>CAWBOG010000006.1:0-15997 GCA_963790385.1 uncultured Ignavibacteriaceae bacterium | reverse complement strand
GAAATTATATTCTTTTGGGGAATTACTATTTCCATTGCCCGGGACAAAACCAATATTCTGCCAATTCGATTTATCATAGGATTTTTCAATTTCAAAACCATAATTATTAATTTCAGTTTGAGTTTTCCAAATTAACAGCACATAGTTTTCTGCTTCGACGTATCTCGCGGTAAAGGAATTTAGTTCTACGGGAAGCGGATTTGTAGCATTCGACCCGATGGTATACTCATAATATGTTGTTACACCGGTCAAAGTAAAAATTTTATTATTTATATCATTAGTCGCACTTACCGTATACCATGTATTGGAATCACGCTGTCTTCTCATTAGTACAAGCTGAGATGGGTCAGAAATTCCAGGCACATTTGTATATGAAAATTGAAGTGATGCAGTTACGCCGCCCCATTCCTTGTACCCCAAACTATATTCATTCTTTTATCAATACCCGATGGAAAAGTTTCACCGGTTACTGCCGGATCATTAAGATTTCCAAGCTGGTAAACACCCAAATTATTGTTTGAAGAGGGAGTTGAAGTGATAGTTACTGTTACCTGAGCACCTGCCGGACCTACAGAAACAGGTGTGGTTGTATTTACAAAGGCACTGTTTTCTGAAACAGGCGCCGTAGATAGAACCCATTGGGCTGATTCGGGAAGCGCTTCTTTTATTGATACCATGTCATATTGGTAAGAGGGTCTATTACAGGTGTGGTTACCCAGGGATCCTCAATTGTAAGAACATACGCTGAGTTCGAAGAGTAGATCCACTTTCATTTATTCCTGTGCTGGCCACATGATTGGATCACCGGCCAACGAATTTACAACCCAATTCTTATCGTTATCTGAAAGTGTGTAATAGGGATTGGTTGTATAGCTGTGAACATCTACCAGTGAAGAATAAAAAATTCCATCTACATTTTGAGGACCACTATCATCTACCGTAGTTCCGGAAGACTGATCAAGACCCCAGTAACTTGCGAGGTCTGCACTTCTTATAGTTGATTTGCTGAACATCTGCTGTCTTATCTCATCCTGTGTCAGAGCTCCATTCCAAATCCGGATCTCATCAATATTCCCGGTAAAGAATCTGTAACCAGACGGAACACGACCGAAATTAAGCCTGTCATCAATGCTGTAGCATTTAATATTTCCTGAAAGACTATTGCTGCTTTCTTCTTCTAATTCTCCGTTCAGGTATATCTTCAGACTTTGAGAAGCGTTGTCATCGTAAACGCCAACCAGAAAATTGTAAACGCATCAAAAATGATAAAGGAAAGTAAGAATTACTAAAAAGGAGAAAAGTTGTTAAAAATTATTAGTAAGATCAGCTTTAACCCGACATATTATTCATCCGGAGAAAAGTAGTATACATACATTACTTTTATGTTACTATTAGTCCAGGCAGGGAAAAAATATTTTATCTGTTCAATATCCTTGATAATACTATTCACCACGTGTAAAAAAGCAATGATTGAATAAACCACCGATACCAACAAAGCATTGAAAGCAAAATTAATTAATGTATCACTTACAGAGTGTGAACGACTATCTATATCAATAAAAAGATAAACACAATATGCGATAGCACCGATTGCAATAATCCACCCGACAATTGAAACCGGGAAAAACAAAATTCCTTTTCGTACAAACCATTTTATTTTCATTACATCATTAGTTAATCTATTGATCTTTAAACATCTTCTTCACGGCTAAAACTCCATCCGTTTTACTTCTGCTGTGGTTTCATCATTAATAGCAAATTGCTTTGCGGTTTGGTCAAACAAGTTTAATTTAATTGTTGAACTATAAGAACGCCCGTCCTCTGAAAGAGTGATTTTTTCTGAAAGAACTCCGTAGCCGGCATTTGGAAACCCACCGATTTTGGTAAGTTCTTCAAAAGTATCAGGAACTTTATTCCAATAGAATTCATAACGGGCTTCATATTGTTTATCCCCCGTCTTCTTCCAAATTCCATAAGCAGGCGGCGTAGGAGGTACGCCATCATAATTGGAAGATTCAGTCATAGTTCCCCCGACATTGAAGACATACATAAACTCAAAATCTTTTATTTCCGCAAAAGCACCGGTTGTAAATTGAACCTTACCTTTCCACGCACCAACCAGCTCATCAGTCTGAAAATCTTTTTGTTCTTTGCAGGAAAGAAAGACAGCAGATACAAATAACATTAATACAATGAATAAAGCAGAACGATAGAAGCGTAACTTTTTCATAAACCCTCAATAGTTTTTTTAATATGCTTTAAGATAGAAAGATTGGAGAGATAGATAAAATATTTTTCTCTTTGTCATTCCGGACTTGCTTGTCCGCCTAAGGCGGAATCCGGAATCTAAGAAAAAAGCTAATTCATTTTTTTTCTCCGCCCCTTGAAAGAAAATATTTATTAGTCCAGCCCGTTATCTTTGTTGTAAGCGTTAATGAACGAAAAGTGTAAATCACTCATCAATGCTTTAAGATTCTCCCCGACCTGATCTTTCTCGAAGGCGTTGTAGTTCTGGTTTATCCAGCTTATGGATTGATAAGATTTATTTTCCAGTCTTTCAAATTGAACATTCTCAAGTAGTCCCTCACTTACGAAATAAAAAATATAATCTGTCAGGAAAGTTTGGATCTGAACTTCAATTGTTAGTAGCGGGATTTGATTGCTTCCGGCATTAATTCCCCGTCCATCCAGCACTTCTTCCAGCAGAGAACCCTCAGTCAAAAGAAATTGAAATGATTCGAACAAACTGTCGGCATTGACACCGATATCATAAGGACTGACATTTCCCTGCCAGTTAATATTGAATATCACTTTTTTAATATCTTTCAGCGAGGCGGGTTCTGTCTGTGCATGAAAGATTTTGGGACACAAGAGCAGGATTGCAATAAGCAAAAGTAGTTTACCGGCAGATGTCCTCATTTATATTCCTCCAAAAAATTTTAATGAATGAGTTTTTTTACGACGTGCAGTATATTTTACAAATTTGTTTTTAAAGTTCCTAAAACATAATACTTTAACAGAAATTTGTTCTCGCAAAGGATCTACGAAAAGAAATATCGGGGGAAAGCAATGCTGTCATTGCGAGCGGAGCGAAGCAATCTTTGGAATCTATGAAAAGAAAATAGGGGGAAGGATAATATCTTATCTGACTTCTGTAGATTATGCTTTGCACAAAGTATTTTAACATTATTAGCGGTTAAACTTGTCCCTCCTTTTGAGTACGGCAAGTCGTGGTCAAAATGTAAATTTTCTTTTGAACCGCACAGCACACATTGACCTTTATCTCTTGACCAGACTTCTAACTTAACTGTTGTGGGAATTAATCTTAATGTGGAAGCGGAATTTCTTTTCTCTTTGTAATGAATTGAACTGGGGAGAGGTAAAACTTAAAAACATTTCTCACTCCGGTGTTAACAATCTTTGCATCTACAAGATTGAAGAAACCTTTGTAACACCAAATGCCGTCCTTAATTTTTTCATAGACTTTTATTTTGTGCGGTTCTTCTGTCAATTTCATTTTGTATGACTGAGCAGCAGTGAAAAATTTTCCGTTTTCTGTTAACGTGCCTTTGGGAGTTGTTAACGGTTGGTCTACTTCTTTTGGTTCTTTGGCTAAGTTACTTGGCACATCGTGTCCTTCGTAAAGAAGAGTGTTTGTTGCTTTGTCCCACTCGTCTGCGTAAGGTGCGTTTCTGCGAACGGACATTAAAAAAATTGAATACTCTTGCTTGATTTGAAAGTTCATTCCCTTTTGCACATTAGCATTTTCTGCAGCAACTAATTCTACATAAGAAATTATGTCATCAACATTGAATGTGGATTTTTGGGAGAAGGATTTCATTATTCCTCAACAAAATAATCTGAATCGATTCTTCTTTTCCATATTTCATCGTCATAAGTCCTGTGACACCGACATTAAAATCAATTCATATATTCGTATAACTTATCAACCATCAATTAAGATTATTTTAGAATCAATTTTGGAAACAAAGTCAATCGCATCTTTCGTAAAATCAGAAGTTGTAATAAAGATTCCTTTCTTTGCTCTTTGACCTTGTAGTGCCCCAGCAAATTTTTGGATTTCGGGTCTACCAACATTTCCTTCCCAACGTTTTGCTTGAACATAGATTATATCCAATCCTAGTCGATCTTCTTTTCATGATTCCATCGATTCCTTCATCGCCACTTCTCCCGATGGCTCTTCCGGCATCTCTCAAAGTTCCACCGTAACCCATTTTAACGAGGACCCTTATCACTATTTTTTCGAACAATCCGGGGTCGCATTTTTTAGATGATCGAGGATTTCTACTGATAATTCAGTTCGTAAATTTTCGTAGGCAGATTCAAATGCTCTTCAGGTGTTTTCACCTGCTCACTAAATTCTTCTTGCTCTTCACCTTGCTTTTTTCGTTTTGCTTTGAACTCTTTAAATTCATCGAACTGAGATAGTGTTTTATTGTTTATTTCCTTTGGATTGGATTGAGTATCTTCTTCCCGCGTTGAGTTATTTTAAGAACACCTCTTTTTGGTGCTTCGAGTAAACCTGATTTTTTCAAGTAAGTTCTCGCCCAGCCAACTCTATTTACAAATACTTCTTGCTGTCCACTTGGCAGAAGTTCTCTCTTCTTTTCCTCAGTTGATAAATTAAATTGATCAGCGAGAACTTTAATAGCTTCGTGAATAGAATGATCTTTTTCATCTGAAGCAAACTTCAATAGAGGTAACATAATGGTTTGGTAATCAGGTATTGCCATTTCGAAACTCCATGTTCAAAGCAATTTTGTTCTATCCAAACTTAAACACATCTAAAACATATCCCAATAAATTTTTAATGTGGCTGATTTCAGAATAGATATGGTTATTTTGTGTGGAGATTAAAAAATGTTTTTATGTAATGAGTAGAACCGAAGAACTTCTCGTAGGAATTGTAACTAGCCCATCTGACTTTGAAATAATTCAAAACCAACTTTGTATCGGATACCAACTGATAAAGCCGAACGATTAATCAAGAAACGCTGGCCTCCAAAGTGGATTGCATTTTACTATACGAACGTGGTAAAAGATTTTCCTCAGATGATAGTTCATTATGCTAAAGTTTCAAATATAGAAATCACAACTCGCCAACAACTCTTCCCGGATGAAAAAGAGAATTACAAAACTAAGCGCAGCTACTACAAAATTTCCTTTAAGAAACTTGAAGTTTTACCCGGGCCAATTCTCAGCAGGCGATGGAGAAGAATTGTTTTTATACAAACCACTCACAAAAAATTTATAAATGCTGTTGAAGTAAATGATCTTTTTGATGGCAGCACTCTTGAAGATAAACTCTGGGCTGAGATGAAAAGAAAAATGATTAGCGCAGAAAGACAGCAAGTAGTAAAGATAGACGAAAGGTTTTATTTCTTACATTTTGCCATACATTGTAAAAAGGGAAAGCTTGATATTGAAACTGATGGCGATAAATATCATCACAATCCGGAAGCAGCAAATAAGGATAACATTCGTAACAACGATTTAACTTCGAACGGTTGGAATGTCATTAGATTTGATTCTCAACAAATCCATGAAAAGATGGAAGTCTATTGTTTACCTACAATAATGACAAACATTAATAATCTTGGCGGAATTGAGTTTGAAGAAGAAACACATCAGCGATTTATAAAGCAAAATACAGGTCTAAGTTATCCAACCTATTTTGAGGAATATGAGTAGACTAGTCTTGCTAGTTCGTGTCTTTTTTCTTCTCATCCATCAATGTTTTAAGAAGCTTCCATTGGTTCCTAAAAAACCAATGTTTGCGTTTATTTCTTCGGGTGTGGCGAGTGGGATTATTCTTATACTACCTTCCGCAATTTCAAACTTTACTCTTGTCCGCCTGGGAGTGAGATTGTATTTTTTCCGCAGCTTTGTGGGAATTGTAATTCTTCCGTTGGATGTTACTTTAGATAATTTCATAAAACAAACTTAATCCACTTGTTTCACTTCCTCAAAAATTATTTTGTAAAAAAGTTACAGCACACAACCAAAACCCTTTCCAGGAAGTCTTACTATAAATAACAAAGAGGTTGAAATGAAAACATTTTTATGCTTATTTCTTGTGTCAGTATTGTTTTTCACAGCAGTTTTTGCACAGGATAGGGGATTACACATCGGGCAGATACCACCGGAACTTGTTTATTTTTCGTTACCCGGGAATAAGACTGTCACTTATAAAGAAGACGATTTTAAGAATAAAGTTTTTCTAATTGACTTCTGGGCAACGTGGTGTGGGACCGTGTATTGAAAGCATTCCACATTTGAATGAGCTCGTTGAATAAATATAAAAATGTTAAATTCATTTCTATTACTTATGAGTCGGAAACCTGTGAAAGAATTCCTCAAAGACCACCCAATGAAAAGCGAAGTTGCACTTGACGATGATTTCAAAATGTTCAGAAGCTATAATGCGTGGGCAATACCCAACGTTGTCATGATAAACTCAAAAGGAAAAATTGCAGGAAGAATACACCCATCGCGTTTAACGGAAGAAATCATTGAAAGACTTTTAAACGGCGGTATTCCCGAAGTTGAGCAAACACCAGAAGATGCATTCGATCCTTCCGGTGCTGAAGAATATTTCCGATCATTTCTTGAGAAGCAGGAGAAGTAAAATGTAAGAGGGAAGATGTGATGGGTAAGAAGTGAGAAGCAAGAGGTGAAAGGGCTCTCGAAAAGTGAAGTCAGATTCCGTACTTCGCCGAAATGACAATGCATAAATGGATTGCACTCGTCTGGGTTAAGCCATCAGAAGAATAGAAAAGTTATAAAACATATTGATTTGATTTTCATTTTATTAGTATAATTGCAATGACACGCAATCAACCCCGTCAAGACCCAGTCTTAACGGGTGGCATTCTCAATTAATTAAATTGCAACAATGAAATTATTCAAAAACAAATTCCGTGTTGAATCATCACGATTGAAAGATTGGGAATATTATCTTCTGTGGCGGGACTATGTAACGATTTGTACAAAAGATATGCAATGTTGGTTTGGACGAGTTAAAAAAGGGAAGATTGTTTTGAATGAAACAGGAAAAATAATTGACGAAGAATGGAATAAAACAAAAGAGATCAAGAAAAAATGTTGATTTGGATTATTATGTGATAATGCCTAACCATTTCCAAATAGTAATTATAATTATTAATGAGAACCGGAGAAAATTGATAATGTTGTAGAGACGCATAGCGATGCGCGATCAAGGTGCAAAATAATTTGGTATCTGATATAATACGTGGCTTCAAAAGGTTCTTGCACAAACCGAATATTATTGGATATTCTCTTCTTCAAATGGCAACCACGCTTTTATGATCATATAATAAGAAATGAAAACGATTTACGAAGGATAAGAACTTACATTCAAAATAATTTACTCAAATGGGAGGTTGATGAACACTATAGAAAGACTTTGTAGCGCAGCACCATTCCAAATAATTATTTAATCAACGGAATAATCCCGGCTCAATTTCCAGGAAGAAATATCTGGCGGTCCTGCAAGGAACTCACGCGCATCACCCATAAACTTTTGCAGGTGAGGAGTGTTCATATGATCGCCTTTGTAGTATGCTTCATCAGTCCATTGCTCGTAAAGCAATATGTTCGTTTGATCGGCCGGGTCAACAGCATTTAATATTTACAAAATGCGGTTCCTTCTTTACTTCTAGTATCAATGAATTTAAAGCGGAAAGAGCATCATCTTAGTTGCCGGGTAGTGTTTTGTATTTCACAAGAACAAACAAGTTGTTCTTTCCTTCATCAGCAGAAGATGTTTTTTCTTTTTCACATCCTGTAAATAAAAATGTAATTGCCGCTGCAAACAGGATTGTTGTAAAGATCAATTTCATTGTTAAAGCCTTTTCTTAGATTTTGTCCAAAGTTAAGAGAGTAAGAAGTGAGAGGCAAGAAGAGAAAGCCTATCAAAAAGTGGAGTTAAATTCCGGACTTAGCTGCAATGACCCTGTCCGGTCGAGGTAAGTATAAGCACAAATAAAAAAGGCGTCACAAGGACGCCTTTACAGAACTTAGAACTGAAAAATTAATTAATTACGCGATTTAGCTTCATTAACTACGATATTTCTACCATCTAATTCCGAATTATTCAAAGCTTTAATAGCTTTGTTTGACATCTGAAGAACTCTCCATCTCAACGAATCCGAATCCTCTTGATCTACGGGTGTCGCGGTCTGTAATAACTTTTGCAGAAACTACATTACCATGTTTTTCAAATGTTTCCTTTAACTCTTCGTCGCTAACCGACCATGGGAGAGAACCCACAAATAACTTAGTGCTCACTAGAACCTCAAAAAAATTATAAATAAAATTCCGGTCTATTTCCGGAGGGCACAAACCTAATTATAATACTTGCCACATACTAATTAATTTTTTTAAAAACGCGTTTAATTGATTATTTGAAGCTTAATTATCAAATCCTTCAAGTTTCGATAATATTCCCGATGGACAAATTAATGAATTCTGTCGGGACTCATATAAAATAGAATTATGCGGGCCAATTCGCACACGCACAAAAAATACTATTACTTGTGCACGTTGGTAATTATATGCACAACTGTTGTGCAAGTAAGCAAACATATGCACACTAATATCCGAATATTGTGCAGGTAATTTATTTACCGGAAAGGATTCGGTATAGAGGTAAATTCCTGTAGAGAGTTTCTCTCCCAACAATTTCAGATTTTAGAAGACCAAGCTCTTCAAGTTTTCGTAAATATTTACTGGCAGTGTTTCGTGAGGCGATTTTCTTTTCTTCAAGGATTGCAATCTTACAGTAAGGCTGGTTATATATAACTTCAATTAATTCACGTGAATAAATATCCGGTGCCTTTGCTTTCACTTTTTCAATTGCATCAAGATAACTTTCATAAATTGCATTTACTTTTTTTAAAGTGATAGACGCAGTCTGGTTAACAGCCTCGAGCATATAGAGTGTCCAGTTTCCCCAATTACCATTCTCAGTTACTTCTTTCAGGAAACGGTAGTAATCATTTTTATATTCGAGTATATATTTAGAAATATAAATAACGGGAAGGTCAATCAATTTTTCCTTACACATATAAAGCACATTCAGAATTCTTCCGGTTCTTCCGTTACCATCTGTAAACGGGTGAATCGCTTCAAACTGGTAGTGAAGCATAGCCATTTTAATAAGGGGGTCAATAGTGTTATCGTTAATTGCAATATCAAACCAGTTTTTAATTTTTTTTGAAAGAACTGTTCCGGGTTGAGGAGGAGTATAAACAACATGCGACGAGCTTCCAACATATACCTGGACGCTTCTTAAGTTTTCCTTTTTCCCGGTGATAGTTTTAAATATTTCCACAGCCATTTTTTCAGAAAAATCAGAAGGTCTCTTCATTTTTGTGAAAGCACTCCACAATGCTTGTCTGTACCGAAGAACTTCTTTTGTTGCTGAGTCCGGACCCGATGCAGGCGATGAAAATGCTTTGTAAAGAGCATCATTGGTTGTAAAAATGTTTTCAATTGTTGAACTGTCTTTTGCTTCCTGCAATACAAGAGTGTTGATTAGCATTAATGGATTGGGAATTATCGGAAGCCTGCCTTTTAATTCAGCAAGTGAGGCGCGGGCCTCAGCAAGTTTTTTATAAATATTAATATTCTCCCAAACTTTTTTGTCGGGCAAAAGCGTAGGCAGATCATTATATGGCTTATTCCTGTTGAATGACATTCGAATTTATTTTATTATTTATATTTATTGATTTGCTACAAACTTAACCACTGATTACCATTTACTCAATTAGTCGCCAGGAATTATTTTCTAATTCACCTTTTCGGTTTCACTTATTTTTCCCAGGTCTACTATTGTTTCACCGGTTTCATCTGTTGCATATGCTCGCACAAATTTTACGTCCCACACTATTTCATCGTACTTATAAGAAGACCGTGTGATTACATGTTGCGAAAAGCTGTCGTCAAATCCTTTTACCATAATTAATAACTCTGCTTCCAGTTCTTCAAATTCTTTCGCTGTTTTACCATTTAGTGGACTGTCATCATCTATTGGATGGACAATCGTCCATGGAAGCGGAAAGAAAGTAATAAATTTTATTTCCAGTTTAAGCGGGAAGTATTGCCGCGTGAATTTATTATCCGATTTGTCGAGATATGTGATCATAGCAGTAGCTTCCATTTCCATCAAGATATTTTCCCGGGAGTTAGTCACGCGAAACATTAAAGCCTTCCCGTTTTTAAAGGGGGTAATGATAGCTTTATCACTGAAAATAATTTTAGCAGATGGTTTAGAGAATCTTCCATAAAGCAATCCGGTTGCAAGGGCAAAACTTAATATGCCGGTCATTGATTCAAGAGATGAAATTATATTTGAAAAAAGACCCGTTGGATGAATGCCTCCGTAACCAACGGTTGCAAATGTCTGCACACTAAAGAAAAAAGTATTTAGGAAAGATTGCAGCGCATCAGATGAAGCTGCGTTCGAGAGGTTTTCAATGCCGGCAAGCTGATAAAGTACAGCAAAGAAAAGATTAACACAAACAAATCCTGCAAAAACTATCAGTAAAAATTTTGTCCACGAAATATTTATCAGGTAATGAAACGCATTTAAGGAAGAAAGTCCGCCACCTGTTCTTTTAATATTGAAAGAGCCGTCTTTGTTGATTATCCGTTTTGTGTGACGAAAATATTTTTCGCCCAGCCCGGGATCTTGTGCCTGTTTAAACATATTCATCTTTGGATTGTTGTTAAAATTTTTGTTGCGAATATATAAAGGTGATTTGATAATTACTGCGAGAAGAATTATGCAGAATTAGTAGCCTACCGCCATTCCACCTCCGCGTGGATCGGAAGCTCCATAAATAATACCATTTGTGGGATCAATCATTATTCCTTCTGCAATCCCGATTATTCGTGAATCGGCACCATCATCCCAGAAGTGATAACCCATTTCTAATAATTTTTGTTTTACTTCGGGGCTTAATGCTTTCTGTTCATAAAAAATTGAATCCGGCATCCATTGATGATGAATTCTTGGTGCTTCTATTGCTTCCCGGATGTTCATATCAAAATCAATACAATTTACAACAACCTGAAGTACAGTTGTAATTATTTGTGAACCTCCCGGCGATCCGATGATTATGTATGGTTCGCCATCTTTAAGAATGATTGTCGGTGTCATCGAGCTAAGCATTCTTTTTCCGGGCTGAATGGAATTTGCCTCGGTTCCCATTAATCCAAATTGATTCATTACTCCCGGCTTTCCGCTGAAGTCATCCATTTCATTATTAAGAAGAAATCCCGCACCCTCAACAACAATTCCCGAACCGAAAGCAGAATTAATTGTTGTTGTTACACTCACAGCATTTCCGAAAGAATCATAAACAGAATAGTGAGTCGTCTCTTTGCTTTCGTAAGTCTGCTCAGCTTCAAAACTTTTTATTTCTGATGAAGGGACTGCTGTATTACTTGCAGAGTCAATTCTATTAAAAATTGATTTTGCATATTCTTTTGAAGTAAGCTCATCAATTGGAACAGGATAGAAATCAACATCGCCAAGATGATATGTTCGGTCAGCATAAGCATACTTCATTGCCTCAGCAATTTTGCGAATGTACGACGCACCTCCCAAATCTTCATTGGATAAATCGTAGTTCTCAAGAATGTTCAACATTTCAACCAGTGCAACTCCACCTGAACTTGGAGGAGGCATAGAAATAATTTCATAGCCACGATAAGTCCCAATTATTGGTTCTCTTTCCATTGGCTTATAGTTTTCAAGATCATCCAAAGTAATATATCCACCCAAAGACTTCACTTGTTTGACCAGAAGTTCTGCGACCATTCCTTTATAGAAACCGTCTTTGCCATTTTCTTTTATTTGTTCCAGTGTCCAGGCAAGATCATTTTGAATAAATAAATCACCGGCATTGTATGGCGCACCATTTTTTGTAAATATTTTTTTTGATGAAGGATATTTTTCAAATATCGCAAATGAATTACTTAAATAAATTGAATCTCTTTTTTCAAGTCTCCATCCATTCGTCGCAAGATCAATTGCTGGCTGTATAACTTCTGCAAGTGAAAGCGTTCCAAAATTCTCAAGTGTGTAAATCAGACCGGCAACACTACCCGGCACACCGGCAGAAGTTGTTCCTTGCTGACTTAATTCAGGGACAAATTCTCCTGATTCGTTAAGATACATTTCTCTAAATGCTGATAAGGGTGCCTTCTCCCGAAAATCAATGGTTGTGTTTTTACCATCTGAAAGATGAATTACCATAAACCCTCCGCCGCCGATGTTACCAGCACTCGGATATGTAACTGCAAGTGCAAAACCAACTGCAACTGCTGCATCAATTGCATTACCGCCCTTTTCCAAAATTTCAACACCAACCTTCGAAGCATAAGAACTGGTTGAGACAACCATACCATTTTCGGCGCTAACTGGTTGCGGCGATTCAGTACAAGCGAGCTGAAACAGAAGCTGGCAGACAAATAATATTATGATGAAAATATTTTTCATTTTTCTATGAACCAATTGAAAATTAGAATTAAATATTGAGCGAATGGGTTTAAAATAAAAAAGTGCTGCGGAAATCACCACAGCACTTCATTCAGTAAGTATGAATATTGTATTACTTGCTTGTACCAGGTACTACAGCGTAGATTTCATCGGAATGTTCCCCAACATATTTGTTAAAGAGAGTATCGTCAGCATCCAATTGTTCTTCTGTAAATGCATCTTCAAACAGAGTATCCATATTTTCATAAAATGCTAAAAGATCAACAAGAGATGCAAACTCAAGAACAAATACGAGATCGCGACTGTCTGCGCCCCAGTTGTGCCTTAATATGTATGAGTTTAACACACGTGGATCTCCATTGATAACTTCTGATTGTCTTACCAGCATGGCATTAAAAGCATCGGCATCGTCTCCAAGGTTACCATTAAATTTTAAAGTTTGCACGTGGACTACGTGATTTGGGGTTGAGTCCTGCGCAAAAGATGCGGAAGAAAAAAACAAAAGAATAGAAAAAAACAATACACAAAGAGTCACTTTGAACATAGAACCTCCATTTAGAATGTTGTGAAGAAATAATAAGCCCTCAATGTATATTACAATATTTGTTGATGATTGACAAACGATTCGCTTAATTAACTTTTAAGATTTTGGTCGGTGAAATAAGACTTGACAATTTAAAATGTTTTAAGCACGTTTCTGTTAAATTAAAAGAGGAGTTTGCGCATCATATAATTTTACCTTTCGTTTCAACAACCATTAAAAGAGGTTACAATATGAAAGGTATAACATTTTTTCTACTGCTCGCTTCATTACAATTTTCATTTGCACATATTTCAATAAGCACTTCTCCAATCCCGCCGGTCGAATTGACTTCATTTACAGCTCAAGTTGAAAATAGTATTGTCAATTTATTCTGGACCACAGCGACGGAATTTAACAACGAGGGTTTTGCGATTGAACGAGCAATTCAACTTGGTCAGTGGTTGGAAATTGGTTTTGTTGAAGGGAAGGGAACAACCAATGAACCGCAGACATATGAATTCAACGATTCACCATTTAATGTTGTTGCAGAAAGAATGTTATTACCGCTTAAAACAAATAGATTTTGATGGCACATTCCAATATTCTGACGAAATTGAAGTATCCCTTCAACCAGATCACTACGCGATACTACAAACCAGTACGATTACATAATAATAACAATTCCTGAATATGTAAATACGTGTGTACCATTCAAGCAACACAAAGAAACTGTTAGAGAATTTAATACACTCATTGTTGACACAACACAAATCTTTGCTGAATTTGACTCGAGTGCAACGCCGCAGGATAACATCAGAGATTTTATCAGTTATGCAGGAACTTTCTGGGAAGAACCGAAACCAAAATTTTTTTTGATTGCAGGAACAGTATCAGATGTTCCTAATTTTCCGATTGAATATATTAACACTATTAATCAAACTGATTACTATTATAGTCAAAATATATATGAGAATGATTCGACTACCACAGATTTTTATATTGGAAGAATTCCATCTATGAATATAGACGAGTTGCAAAATTATTTTGATAAAGTAATTGATTATGAGTCCAGTAACAGTCTGCAAAACTGGATGAATAACAATCTGTTTATTTGTGAAAATGATATTCAGTTTGGGTTTTTGGATGCAGCCATTTCTATTGGTGAAGATTATCTTCCTGCTTTTATTAGATCATTTTACATAGTTGATGATACCAGCTCAATATATTATGGTAATAAAGACTCTATCTTCAAATCAATTAATGAAATGGGAAATGCTGTTCTTTGGTTCGAGGGACATAACAGCGATACATTTGCTATCAGTCCAGACTATTTTAACCTAAGTGATTTAGCTGGCTTAGAAAATGTAGATATGCCATTCCTAACGATTTATGTGGGGAGACAAAGCTCAATTATAGATACGAACACAAATATGACACGAGAAATGCTTGTGATGAATAATGCTGGATCATTGGGAGGAATTGTATTCGTAGGTATTTCATACTGGGGAGTGATCCAAACATTTCAAAAGAATTGGGCTCAACGAATTTTTGATCCTTCAATTCAATCAATTGGAGAAGCGTTTACCTTGGATAGTTTAATTCCACCCGTGGGAATTTATGATTATATGAAAAAGATTACGAACCTTTGGGTAGATCCATCGCTTAAATTAAAGTACGACACAACTGTCGGTGTTGAAAAAGTTGCAGAAGAAGTAATTCCACAAAGCTTTACGCTTTTTCAGAATTATCCCAACCCATTCAACCCATCAACAACAATTAAATTTGCTTTGCCTGTTGCGGGTAATGTTAAGATAAATGTTTATAACTCACTCGGGCAATTAGTTGAAACATTGGTGGACGGAGAAATGCAATCTGGTAATCACGAAGTAAAGTTTGATGCTTCAAGATTGGCCAGCGGTATTTATTTGTATCAATTACGAGTTGGAGAATATAATTCTGTGAAAAAGATGATATTAATTAAGTAAATTTTCTGGTAGCACAGATTAATAATCTGTGCTACAACCTTAACTCAACAAAAAAATTACAAACAACAAACCAACAACTCCCCATGCAATTTTGGTGGCATAAATTGGGAATTTCTGTTTTGTCCAGCCCCAAAGTTTGGCGACGACGATCATTAAAAACATTAGAGCTAAAGTTGCACCAATACATTCCAAAACATTTAAAGTTGGTCCAATAATAATTGCCAGACTTTTATTCTTCCAGATCATACTATAAATAACTAAAAGATGCAGCCAATAAATCAAAAGTGATTCACGACTAGCATCAAGCACAAATGATTTGGTAACATTCCTCCAATTGTTGAAATACCAGCAAAGAGAAGCAAAAACGAGTATGTATCCGAGTCGCTCAACAAAAAACATTGGGTTGGGAATAATTGAAGTTAAAACATCAGGAAACAATCCCGAATAAAACAAATGACCCGAAAGCAAACTCAACAATCCGGTAATGAAAGTTCCATTAATAAACTTTTGTTCTTTGCCATTTTCAAAAGCATCCACAAAATATTTTGCGAAGATGGTACCAGCCAGAATAAAATTAATCCACGGAAAACAGGAAAAGGGAACCGTTCATTCTGTTAAAGTAGTTTGCAAAAACAGGATGTAAAAAATTTGTAAAAATGTTTTCCAAAACCAGGCGAGAGAATCATTAAAACAATTGCGAGAACAATTAGCGAGTAATGATAAAATTTATCCGACCGGTATGATTAATCGTAACGAAAACAAAACCAGCAATCCGGCACCGATTGCCTGAAGAACATCCACTGCAAAAAAGCTTTGAAGCTGATCGGGCGTAGTCTTATTAATTAATTTTGAAAGCGACTGATAAGGAAGGTGAAGTGCATAACCGATAAGTATAATTGAAAAGTATCTCCACAATTTTTTCCAAAACGGAGATTTGAA
>CAWBOG010000005.1:0-780305 GCA_963790385.1 uncultured Ignavibacteriaceae bacterium | reverse complement strand
GCATGCTGGCTGAGATTCCTTGCCCACCAGCGGCCGATTCATCTCGCAGCATGTTCTTTCAACCACTCTTTCAAGGCCTCGTTCATGCGGCCTTGCCAGCCACGACCAGTGGACCGGAATGCTTCAAGCACATCGGGGTCAAAACGCACCGTGGTGGAGACTTTGGTGGGCGACTTTTGTTTACCGCGTCCTTTTAAGCCGAGCAGTGTGTTTTGTAACGATTCGGACAAGGCTGAAAAGGGCACTGCGTTTTTAAAGTCGGATTCGGTAAGCTCTCGTACTTCGCCGTCCGCGTCAGTTAAGGGCAATTGGTTTTTCATATTTGCGCGCCTCTCTATTATTAGCCTTGCGAAAACTCACGACACGAATGCCGCCGGGAATTTGTACAAAGCAAAGAAAAGGCAACCGTCCATCGCGATAGCCAATAGCGATTTGGCGCAGTTCGCCATAATCCTGTCTATCATCAATCAGATAGGTTGCCGATAAAAAATCAAATTCAGCCACGCGTTCAAAGCTCAAGCCGCGTTCGCGGATGTTCCGGGCATTTTTAGTGGGGTCGAAGTCAATTTTCATGATTTATTGTAGTAACAAATAAGTTGTAACGCCATGTTTCTGCAAAGCCGGACGGGCTTTTCAACCCCGTCCGTAACGTTTTTGCCAAGCTAATACATTGATAGATTGGCTTAAGGGGCCTTTGAAACAGTAGGAACGGAGTTGCAAACTCCGTCCCGCGTTGTCTATTTATTGCGCGCAGCTCGGATTTATGTCCGCTACGGGAGTTTGAGCATTAAGGTATAAAATCCTGTAATCCGAACCAGCCGGTCTTCTGCTTGTTAGAGGTGTTTCTATATCCGCTTCACCAATTCCCGGGCCATTGCCGGAACCCGCCGATCTTGCTTTCAAATTCCTTCTGGTAACTGTAGAATCCTCAAAGATTCCGCAAACAATTTTCAAATAATTTTTAGAAAGGAGCCAGAAAATGGCACAATTAAAGAAAACAGTGCTCGGCAAGGTAAGCGGAGCGGTTGGTGATATAGTTTTCCGTCAAAGAGAAGGGAAGAACTATATCGGTTTAAGACCGGGATCATTTATTCCCGGGACAGATCCTGCATCTGTTGCAAGAAGGAAGATATTCCGGTTAAGCTTGAAAGCGGGCAGTTCGATAAATTCCATCACCCAGTTAAAAAGTCTCTGGTCAGAAGTAACTCCATCCGGGCTAAGTCCTTTTAATTACATTGTCAAAACAAACTATCGGTTTGTAGCCGCTGGTAGTTTAACAGATCTGTTTAAGATTGTTCCTGATAATGGTTTCGGAATAAATGTTACTACACATACCGTTGACCGGAATGGTGTAGGTTTAAATATTGCACCTGTGGGAAACAATAACGGAATAATAGGAGCTGCAGAACCAAACATGATGATTGCAGGTTTAGTATTTCTTTCGTCTCCGATTGATGAGTCGGTTGGTGAATATTCTTTTATTAAAGTAGTATCAGCACAACAGGTTACAGATCTTATCCGGGATTTAACATTTAGTGTTGCTTTTACAAGCCAGGAGCAGGTTTTATTTGATAAATACCAGGTTAGCAAAACATTTGTTGCACTGATGACACTGGATGTAAATAATATTCCGGTTCATTATTCAAATACTTCATTGCTTCAATAAGTTAATCAGTCTCCTCTTCGAAAGGGGCGGAGACTTTTTTTCGCACGAATTTATTATGTCTTTGTTTTGACACAAAAAAAGAATGGAGCCTGTCCCGAACTGGTTTCGGAATTAAAAAATTATAAATTTTACCTTCTACATTCTAACTTATTGCCATTTACCTCTCACCTCTAACCTCTTACTACTCCCAAAACCTACTCGCGATGAACAACGCCCACACTCGTGACCAATGAATTCCAGAATTATTTTGTTCAAAATCTTTCTGCAAATTTACCAAAGCATTCTTATTAAAATAATCTGTCATTTTACTGCTTGACAAAGAATCATTTATTGAATCTTTTATCTTTCCGTGCTTTATCCAATCTGCAAATGGAAAAGTAAAACCCTGTTTTTGTCCGTGAACAATTTCATCCGGCAGATCGTTGGTTGCATTGACAAGTAATTTTTTAGGAAAATTTTTATCAAAGCCATCATTAAGATACGGCAGAACAGATTCGTACAGAAGATGATCCACGAACGGGACTCTTAGTTCCAGCGAATGAGCCATACTGAAAACATCGCTGTCACGCAGAAGCTGGTTGCGCATATAAACGCAGCTCTCCATCATACTTATGTATTGAAGAGGATTGAGAGAGTTGTTTAGTTCAAAGTTCGAGGTTTGGTTAATTGATTGATTGATTGTCATCCATGACTTCGTATCCGGAATCCACACTTTTTACCTCTGATTTGACTTATTGGGACGCTATTTGACATTTGACTTGCGCTACTCCAACCCAAAGATCGTAGTTCCGCATCGGTGAAAAGTCCACGGATGAGTTTGTATTCTGCATTCGGTGTATCAGGATTTTTGAAATACTCGATTGCTTTTGCGGGTAATTTATTTTTTGCCAGTACACTTGCAGCTTTCATTACTGATTTAGCAAAAGGTAAATTTTTAATTCGTTGATATTTTGGAATATTGATGAAAGATGAATAACCGCCGAATAGTTCATCGCCACCAAGACCCGAGAGAACTACTTTTAATCCGAATGATGCTGCTGCTTTAGAAACGAAGTAAGTATTGATTCCGTCAATTGTCGGTTGGTCCATTGCTTCAATAATTTTATCGAAGTCATCAATCAATTCTTTTTCTTCAAGCCTGTATTCATAGTGATCAGTTTCATATTTCTTTGCAGCAAGATTTGAGTATTCAGATTCATCCAGTTTATTGCCGGGGAAAGTAACTGAGATGGTTTTAATTTTATCGTGTCCGGTTTGGCGCATAAGTGATACGATTGCAGTTGAGTCAATTCCGCCTGAAAGAAAAGCACCGACTTCAACATCGGAAACCATATGTGCTTTGATAGTATCAGAAGAAGTGCAGATTACTTTTGCATGATCAGACTTTAACAGAGAAATCTTCGATTGGATTCAATGCTTTGCATACTTCAAGGTTTAGATTGGAAAGAAGGTCAAAAAATGACCAATACTGTTTAATTCCCATCTTCTCACTTTTCCTGCCATCTCACATTCCAACCAGTGCCCCGCCAGTAAGGCTTTCGTCTCTTCGTAGATTGTTAATGGAGCCGGAACGGAACCGGTTTTCAAAAATGCGTCAATTCCTTCCATCGAAAGAGTCAGTCCGTTTTTATAATGCCTGATTGCTTTCAGTTCAGAAGAAAAAATAAATCCTTGATCATTGTGTAAGTAGTAAAACGGTTTTATTCCAAAGCGGTCGCGTGCGGCAAAAAGTTTTTTTTCTTTATCATCCCAGATTGCAAATGCGAACATTCCACGTAATCGTTTCAGACACTCCGCTCCTTCCAAAGCGAATAGCTTGAGAATTACTTCCGTATCACTGTTGGTTTTAAAGTTTGTTAGTTCGAAGTTCGAAGTTTGAAGTTCTTTATAATTATATATTTCACCGTTGTAGACAATCGTATATCTTCCATCTTCAGTTGTCATTGGTTGATGAGCAGAAGGGGAGAGGTCGATAATCGATAAACGTCTATGAGCAAGAGCGATATTAGTTATAGAGTTCGAAGTTTGTTGGTTCGAAGTTATTGGGTTCAAAGTTGAATAATAGATACCAGAGTCATCAGGTCCGCGGTGAGCGAGGACATCGCGAGCAGATAAAACTCTTTCTTTATCTACCGGCTGACCATCAAAATTAATTACACCGAATATTCCACACATTTAATTAGTTCAAAGTTTGTTAGTTCAAAGTTATATGGTTCAAGGTTAATTAGTTCGGAGTTAATAAATTGTTTTGTTCAAAGTTAGATAGTTATGGTTTAGAACTGTTTTTTAGATATCGAATAAAACCACCGATTAATTTCTTGGTTTCAGTACATTGATTATAAGTCAATTCAAATTCAGATTTATTGATGTATTCCTGATCTAACGCTGCATAAAGTAATGATTGAACTTCGGAAGCAGATCTGAAGGAATAATTCAGAAAATTCATAAATGCTTTATTCGATTTTGAATCAAATCCTTCTGCAATATTTGCACTTATAGAAACTGATGCTCGTTGTATTTGATCTTTCAAACTGAAGTCTTTATTAAAAGATGACTTGCTTGTTAATTTATATACAACTTTGGTTAATTCCCTTGCTGCCTTCCAGGAATCAATATCTTCAAATCTTTCTATTTCATTCTGTAATTTTAATAATTATAAACTTGAACAATAAAACATCCAACCTTGAACGCTTAACTACTAAACTTCGAACTTTGAACCAATAAACCTACATATAAAAAAAACAACGGAAGCTGAACACTTCCAACACCAACCCACCAACCTTCGAACTGTGCATGAAAAATGAAGGCTGCTAAAGCAGCGGTGAGTAGTGAGTAGTGAGTAGTAAGTAGTGAGAGGTTAGAATGTAGTTTAACTTTATTTTTAACAATCATCACAATCAAAGGGAACGTAAATAGAATCAATCCAATCAGCCCGGTTTCTTCAACTAACGCGAGAATGCTGTTTCCTTTTTCTCTTATCAATCTTCCGTCTTCAAAGCGATCGCTATACTCACCGGATCGTATTTCAGGATGGCTTATGCCGTAACCAAGCCCGGTTAATCCACCATTAATTGCAGCCCGATAAGATGGCTCGAACATCCACATTCTTGAAGAGTAAAATTCAGGAAAATCCTTTTTAATAATTTTATCGGTGAATTGATTTAATGGGGGTGTAAAATAATTTATGAGTAAAAATAAAATAACAATCCCAAATCCATAAGAGATCACTTTCCAATTTCTACTTAGGATTAGGAAAAGAATTACTCCGAAGATTAATGAAAGTATCGAAGCGCGGGAGTAAGTAAGTGTAAGTAGTAATAAGTTAGCAGTAAGCAGTAAGCTATAAAAAGTAAGTAGTGAGTTGTGAGTAGTAAGTTGTAATTTTAGCTTAATTCTATTACTATTCACTGTTAACTGATCACCGTTCACGGATGATTGATTACTATTCACTCCATCTTGTTTCCAAAGCTTCAGGAAGACTGCCGGAATTGTAAAAAGCAAAAGGCTGCCGAGTTGATTCTGATGACCGAAAAATCCCATAAAGCTTTTACCGTGTCCACCTGTCCAGCTATCAGAAGGTATATTTGAGATTAGTGAAAACAAAGCGAGCAATACAATAAAAATATTTGCAGGAAGAAGAAAATCGAGAACGGATTTACCTGAAAATCGAATCCATAAAATTCCTGCTGATATACTGCCTGCGGAAATCAAAATAAAATACAATGCTCTTGTTGCGGAAATAATTGGATATGAAGACCAGAGTGTAGTTAGCAAAAACCAAATCCCGGGAATCAGAAAAAGAGTTGATGTTGAGCGAAGCGAAATCCGCCTTTGGCGGAGTTGATGTTGAACGAAATGAAATCCGCCTTTGGCGGAGAGGATGTTGAGTGAAGCGAAATCCACCTTTGGCGCAGAAGATGTTTGCTGCTGGATACCTGATACTCGATACTGGCTACCAGATTCCAGATTTTCGTTTTGGTTAATTAACTGAACTTTGGACCCCGAAATGAATTCGGGGCGGGCTTTCGAACTGACGAACAAATAAACTATATAAAACACACACATTGCCGGAACTGAATAATAAATAAAACTCAATTCTTCTATTGCACGACTTATTATTGCAAATGCAAAAAAGGGGACAGAGTATCTAATTAATTTATTTGGTATCAAGCTTTATTATTTCAGCTATATCAAGTTCAAAATTTCGAACTGTGGCTGGTCTTGAAAAAAAAATTTGTTAGAATTTAATTTATTTGATCGCATAGCCGGAATTATTGATTAAGTTCTTCCAGATCCGCCTGATCTTTTTTTCTTTTACTGCTCGATTTATTTTTAACAAGGTCTTCTCTGGAAATGAAATTTGCAGTTGTATCGCCGAACCGTACTTTCTCAATTCGTTGAAACGCTTCTACGAAGTTTACTCCGTCAATGCTATTCATTATATCAATTCTAACCGGACTAACACCGAGTTGTATAATTCTTCCTTCAGTTAGAAAATCCTCTGTTGTTATCGTTACAGATTCAAATCCAAATTCCATTAAAACATTCAACATCAATTTTGCATTGATTTCGGTTCTTCCAATTAAAATATCGAGGTCACCTGTATTTCTTGGTTTTGCATAAAGAGCCAGAGCATACGCGCCAACAATCATATATTCTATTCTATGCTTATTTAATAACTCTATAAACTCTTCGAAGTCTTTTTCTGCTTTCAGCATATTCATCCTGTTTATTAAACAAATCTATATACTGTTTTCTTAGTATCTGCACGATTGAGATTTTCTCTTCAAATGATTTATTTTGCCAGAAACTCTGCTCTTCTTTTTCGGTCTCAGATTTATAGATGACTCTAGTTTCTTTTACCATATCAGTTTTAGTTTTAATATTGAAAAATAATGATAATAGACTAAAACAAACAATTAGTTTAGGACCAATAAGTATTAGCTATTAACGGAAGGATGAACATTCAGTTTAAGTATTAATGAAAGATAAATCGCTGGTTGTCAGACTTTAAGATTACTAATTTCTGCTATGGCTTTTTCATTATCCTGACTTTTTCCCTGCCAGAACATAATAATAATTTTTACAATGAATAGCGTGAAGATATAACTCCATGTAATAACCAAAAGCAAAATGTAATCGATTGAGATAAATCTTTGGAAAATTAAACATACACAACCAGGAATCCGGAAATGATAATAGCGAATGCAACCGAAATTGTCTTTTGCTTATCTGTGCTCAAAGATTTAAAAAGGTAAGCATTTACCGGGAAGTGAACAATAACATAAAGTGAATATCCTATTATCATCATAGTGAATATTTCCTTAACGATGACATAATCCACAGAAGCCGGTATTATTTGTGGGAAAAAATTAATCACTGCAAATATTGAAATTGCATAAAGTAATACAAGTGATGAGACAAGAATGAATCCGTGTTTTAAAATATTTGATTTACTTGTATTTGTTTCGGAGAAAAGATATTGCTCAATCAGAACACCGATATAAAACATTGGTGCTGTCAATCCCCAGGCAAATGTGTAAGAATTTGCAATTGCCAAAGAAAAAAAATGATTCACAAAATATTTATCTGCAGCGAGTGCAAGTGATACGGCTGAATTTATTACGAAAGCCGAGAGACCAATTTTATAAAATTCAACAAAGCTATTTAATGTGAAACTATCTTTTCTGATAAACCTGGGAAATCCAAATAAAAACCAGAGTATCGAAACAACTGGAAGAATAGTGAACAAACTCAGATGTAAATATAGAATAGCAGGTATTATCAAAAGGTGAAGAACCGAATAAATTACTGTGAGCAAAAAGTAATCCTGGTATTTCCCGGTGAAAAGAAGTTGAAAAACATAAATACCTGAGATCGAAACAAATAAGCAGTACACAAGAATTGAAAAAATTTCAAATACATTTTCAAATGGTGCAGAGAATATATGAAGGAAAAAATAAGTGAGTGTGGTTGTTAGTAGAACAGTTGTTGTCACCAACCTAATATTAACGTTAACTCTGGTAATTGCGATGTTAAACCCAAGCGAACCGAATAATATTACTATCGAAGCGGTATAGTAGATCTGGTTAAACTGGTTGTATGTCTCGGCATTAAAAAAGTAAGCAAACAGTAAAAGCATTACTTTAGTTGACGCAACAGCAAATCCTAAAAGAATAAGTTTTTTGATATTTGCAAAATGTTTAAGCATAAATCTTTCAATTAATTAGCTTAGAAACCTTCGAGGTTCCTTGTCGGGTAAAGATAACCCTGTAACCTCGAAGGTTAATATTCAGGAAAATATCTTTCGGTGGTAAAAATAAAGATTAATTTTGTCTTGCTGAATTGTATTATTCGGAAATGCTTCTTCAATTCTTTGTATGATCAGGAAAAGAAATTGTAATTACTTATTGACCCAAAGTAGATTTGTCTTTATAACGGTTATTAAATTGTTCAACTAAAAGTAATTTAATGTTAGTAAAAGATTCGATCTTAAAATACCACATTATTAACATGTAAATTATAATACCAAAGCTTACCTGTACAATCAATTTTACACTTTCCTTAATACCTTCAGGTAAGATTGTTCCAACAAAATAAACCAACGCAGCCATAATCAAAGATATAATAAAAGTCGGGAATACTTTTTTTACCACTTCTGTGAAAGTCATGTTAATAAGTTTCCCGGGTATTCTAATGACAGGATAAGTAAGAATAACGTTGATTATTAAATATGCCGTGGCCACGGAATAAATTGAACCGATCACGACTCCAATTATTATTGCAATTACCACACTCCCGGATCCAAAAACTCCCCACCAGAACATCCAGTTTGTTTTGCCCTGTGATGTATAAATCCATCCGGTTGGATTAGCTAATGTCTGGAGAACTCCAACAAATGCTAATATCTGTATTACGGGAATGACTTCCGACCATTTTTCACCAAATATTCCAATTACAAAATTATCCGCCGTTACAAATAAACCAATCATTAACGGAAAAGTAATAAATGCTAAAACCTGCATAACGCTTAAATAAATTCTTTTCACTCTTTCTTTATCATGTTGAATTAATGAAAAAGCCGGGAACATCACGTTGCTTACAAGACTGATCACTTGAGAAATTGGAATTAACATTAGAGTATAAGCACGTGAATAAATTCCTAAGTTATCGGCTCCCATAAATTTTCCAATGAGAAGATCATCCGATTTTCTTGCCCAGTAATTAATAAAATTGAATCCTGACAAATATGCACTGTAAGAAAATAAATCCTTTATACTGCTCATTGAAAAAATATTCTTCGGATACCATCGTGAAGCAATAAATGCCATTGGGACTTTAAATAATAGCATAGCAAGGTTTTGGAAAACGAGACTCATCACACCCCATCCGTTTAATGCCATATAGACACTGACTATACCGCTTAAAAATACTATGCTAACTTCAATTTTGTTTATGGAGGAGTAGTTCATATCTTTTTGAAGAAGTGCGCTAGGCACAATTGAAAATGAACTTATAATAAACGAAAATGAAAGATATTTTATTACCAAAATAAGTTTTTCATTTTCATAGAAGCCAGCCAGTTTTTCAGCAAATATAAAAACTAACAAAGACAGTGCGGAACCAATAACTACATTTATCCAAAAAATACTTGATTTATGTTTTTCAGTAATTGACTGGTTTTGTATTAATGCCGAGCTGAAACCAAACTCCCCGAACAAATTGGCGAATCCAATCAACACCATAGCCATAGCTATCAATCCATAATCAGAAGGAAGCAGCAAACGCATTAAAATTACAGACAACACAAATTGTAATATCTGATTTGATAGTTTACCTGCTGTATTCCAGGCAACGCCGCTGA
This sequence comes from uncultured Ignavibacteriaceae bacterium, assembly GCA_963790385.1. Lineage (GTDB taxonomy): Bacteria > Bacteroidota > Ignavibacteria > Ignavibacteriales > Ignavibacteriaceae > IGN2. The sequence continues at coordinate 770,775 of CAWBOG010000005.1, read as the reverse complement.
TTGTTTTTTGCTTTAGAGTATTCAATGATTATTAAGCCATGGAGAAAGTGTTTCTTTAATATTATCACATACTCTTTCCAGATCTAATTCTACTTTTAAAATATCCCGGTTATGTTTTATCTGTTCATCATCCAACAATTCAAAAACTAGTGGATTATTGTTGTTTAAATCGTCTTCAATACTATAAATATAACAGCCTAATCTCTTAAAGTAACTGAATAAAATATTTCTACTATTTAAATAAACTTTAGCGCCTCGAAACAGTGCCATTAATATGTTTCCAACTGCTTGCTGACGATAATGATTCATAATAACTATTCCGCAACTTTTGATTGCATTATTATAATCCTCGAATGATAAGTATTCGGTGATTGGTATAAAACCTGATCCAAACAACGATTTACCATCTCTGATTATATCATCAGCATAATCCTTAAATCCATAGCTTAGAGGAACAATTAATTTAGCCTGATTCAAATTCATCCCTGACAAAATTGCAAATACGTCTAAATGATTATTTGTATAAAATGCGGAATTGCCAACTAAAATATTTTTTGTCAGTGAAATTTCATCATCATCTTTTATTATGAGTTCAAGAGGGAAGTAAGTAAACTTTAAATACACAATATCTTTTTTTATGATTGATAATTCTTTAAACAAATCATATTCTTCTTCAATCAGAGTTGACATCACATCCATATTTTTAAGAGCTTTTTTTGCAGATTTTAATGGATAGTCTTCGTTCTTCAGCAGCTTAAAAAAATAAGGCTTTAATATTTTTTTAATAAAATACTTCTTCCCAAAATATCTTTCTTTAGTTCTTCTTCCATATAATTCCTGATTAAAAATTTGTGGGTTGTCATAAACTTCAAACCCGAATATTGACCAGACTTTTTTAATCTCGGGATTATTAATCCTAAGTGAAATTTTTGCTTGATATTCCGCCAGACCATGGAATACAATTACTTTTGAAAAATTAATAATAGAAAGCATCTCATCTGTAATGCCATCATTTAAAAAAAAGAAATTGTAATCCTTATTTCCTGAAACATGTTTTACTTTTGTCTGTCTATCCTGTAATAATATTATAAATTGATTCTTACCAGGTAGAGCTCGTTCATATATTTCATAAGCAGTATTGATGAATTTTTCATCAGGAGCGATGTGTAGGATCGGTCTTGTACGGTTATTCATTAAATGAAATAATTTTATCTATAATATATTGTTGTTGTTCTGCACTTAGTTCAAAGTAAAACGGTAACCTTAACAAACAATCTGAATATTTATCTGTATATATTAATTCTTTCCCCGCGTATTTATCTTTATAAAATTCGGATTTATGCAAACTCAGATAATGAAATACAGAATAAATTCCATTTTCTTTTAGATACTTAATTAATTTATCACGCTGAATAATATTATTTGTTACGAGATAAAACATATGCCCATTATTAGTCGCATAATCTGGTATAAAGGGTAGTTGAATATTGTGATGCGAAGCCCAATCTTTTAGTCCAAGATTATACTTCAGATAAATTTCTTTTCTTTTATTTTGAATAGCATCCACATTTTCTAATTGCGCCAAGAGATAAGCGGCTGTAATATCGGAAGGGAGAAATGATGAGCCTATATCAATCCAACCATATTTGTTCACCTCACCTCTGAAAAATTCCGCCCGATTTGTACCTTTTTCCCAAATTATTTCTGCACGTTTTATAAATCTTTCATCATTAATTACCAGTAAACCGCCTTCACCTGAATTAACATTTTTTGTTTCGTGAAAAGAAAAGGCCGACAAATGGCCAATTCCACCTAAAGCTTTTCCATTATAATACGAATCAATTGCCTGTGCAGCATCTTCAATAATTAATAAATTATACTTATTCGCTAATGCCATTATTTTATCCATATCACACGCAACACCGGCATAATGTACGATAACAATTGCTTTAGTTTTTGGTGTGATTAGTTCTTCAATTTTATCTTCATCGATTCCCGGGTGATCTGGTCGGCTATCGGCAAAAACTATGACCGCTCCTTGTCTAACAAATGCTAACGCTGTAGATACAAAAGTGTACGATGGTATTATAACTTCATCACCAGGATTAATATTTGTTAACATAGCACACATTTCTAATGCATCTGTGCAGGAAGTAGTTAACAAAGTTTTTTTAAACCCATACCGATCTTCAAAAAATTTTTGACATTTTTTAGTGAACGTACCATTCCCGGAAATTTGTCCGGAATTTACAGCTTGATAAATATAATTTATCTCATTGCCGGTGAGATATGGTTTGTTAAATGGGATCATCAAATATTATTTCTATAGTGATAAATGTATTTTATTTCTTCTATTCTATTGAAACCTATTTTTAAATGAAAATTAAATGATTCAGAATTTTGAAAAGAAAAAGAAACTCTGCATTGCTCTATTTCTTTTTCGTTCGCCCAATACCCAAATGATTGATCCCACAAATTTTTACCAATCCCACGACCTTTGTGATTTGGATGAACTCCAATTAATGAACAACTTCCGGTTTTATCCTCTGTTTTGATTAAATCAATTCCAATAATTGAATTAGAATCTTTAACTATAAATAATCCATCAGCGAATGATTTATTTAATGTATTATCAATCCATTTTTTATAAAGAGCTTTTGTCTTCTTTTCACCAATCTTTGGTTCTTTGAAAAATCTTGAAACTTTAGCAATCGTTTCAGCTATATAATAACACTCCCTTAATTCTTGTTCTTTTAATTCGGTTCTAAATTCGTAGCTGTTTTTTAGAAAGTATTCTTTTTGAAATCTTTTTGACGTCAAAATCATTATATCGGTCAATTGCAAACCTGTTTTAACTACAATCTCCGGGGAAATTAGTTCGTGAAACTTAAAGACATAAATCAATTCAAATTTTTCATCATTTGCTTCTTCTTTAAACTTAATTTCATCAAAATCTTTTTCGTTTTGAATAACAAATTTTCCAATTTTAATTCCAAAGAAATCACTATCCCAGTTTAATTTTTCTATCATAATTATTATTCAAAATATTATTATTAATAATCTCAATGAACTGTTCGATCTGGTTTCACGGCTCCCCATTATCCTCACATTTTAATTTCTCGTAAATTCAAAATAGGCAGATTAAATAATCCTCTCGTGTTCACGATATCAATCAGATTATCACGATAATTAATCATACACGATTTTTTTTCCTAAAGCTAAAAAACTATCTCTAATATTATACTTAGAAATTTATAGAGGTGAGAAGAGAAAAAGAAATACCGTCTATTAGATTGGGGTTTGTAAATAATTAATGAATGAAAATTCTTATAGCAAATTATTTAATCTTTTGGGTGGCATAAAGGAATTTTGGCGTGAAGATTTACACAATACTAATTGAACCTTACATCTATTATAATGAGGCTCCAACTTTTATTCTTAGATTAAAAAAGAGAGATGTCAGACCGAAGTTACCGTTATTGGTTGTACCAAGGATAAAACTCGGACCAATTGCGATCGTGCTGAATGCCCAGTAATCAAAAACCTTTTGCACCAGTATATCGCAAACATATTGTGGCTGACGAACTGGACTGCTGACCATAGCATCGAACCTGAAGTCGAACACACTGCCAGCCAATGCAAGTTCACGACCTTCGTAACCAAAATGGAGTTCATCGATAAACATTGCGCTGTAGAATCTGCCTCTTGTGGAGCCAAGCACTTTTACCGGGTATCGTAATTCCCAGTTGACATACGATCCCTGTAAAAGATATGGTTGATATTTTATTGTACCATCCGGATTATACACAATATTATTTTTATTTACAGTTTGTGTTGTGTATTTGAGTATTTGCGTCTCCGAAAATGGTTCCGTAGCATCAAGATATCCTATCTCAAAAAAGTTTCCGAATGGGATAACATATGAAAGTAAGAATCCTTCTGTTACAAATAAATTGTTCTGATTGTCATAATCTTTGATCTCAACAAATGCATCGATTGATGAGTAGTAACCAATTTTGAGTCCAAGTATATGAAAATCAATTTCTGCAAAATTTGTTTCAAGAGCTCCGGAATAAGGTGTCCCAAATCCAACTGAAATACCGATATCAGCTTTTATTGGTATTCCAAATCTCTCTCCTCCCATCATAATTAAAAATGGATCAATGTAACCAAGAGTTGAAGAAATCTGGAACGCAGTTGGCGGACTTAAAATTTTATCAAACCTCAATTTGTTTATTACCCTTGTAAAGACACTTTCATAGTTTATTGTTTCTTCAAGATTCAACTTGAAAGGGTAGGTGACTATCATCGCACGGGTTTCAGCATCTAATGCAAGAAAAGGATACAAGCCACCTTTAATTGAAATCGTCTGATTATTTGCATCCCTGATATCAACCACAATTTCAGCCTTGGGATCCGGTGGTTCAATTAGTAATTGTTCCTGGATGTGAATGAAAAGACTATCATCCAGTGGTTCCATCTGGAAATAATTAATTGCTTCTTCATCTTCCTGTGCTGCAACTGGAGTTACGAATAGTAAAATACTGAGTGTAATTAATATTAGGTTTATTGTTTTTCGCATCTGTATGTTATATAATTAATAAAGCAAGTTAATATTTTACAACGAGATTTATACCAAAAGTATCCAAAAAAAATTCTTGAATAATCTTGTATGAAACGATTATGAATATCTGATGAATGTTCGTCAAGTCAATATTACCATGCATATTGAACATAATTACTTCATTAAATTAGCTACTTTACAAAAATTCCATATAGAAAACTGTCTTGTGTCACGAACATCTGGAATTAGTTAAACTCAAATATGATGAATAAAATTTGACCGCATAAAATTTATAACTAAATTTAGTTATTGAAAATAAACTTTCGGAAATGATGTTATCACTTTCTAATTCTTTTTTTACGCCTCTGATGAAATTTTTAATTGGCAGTATTTTTTTTATACTATCAACATTAGCCTTTGCACAGGAGGATGATTATCAAGTTGGTTTAAATCAGGATTATATCAGGCAGAACCAGGGAGCGTACTATGATTACTCTGATCCCGGTGGATTGAATATCAGAGTTTCCATTTGGGGTTATGTAAAATACCCGGGCAGATACGTTATTCCTGAACACAGTAATATTACTGATCTCATTTCTTATTCCGGAGGAATTTCCGATGATTCAAATATTGATGAGATGAGAATATTCAGGGTAAATGCTGATTCGTCTCAGGAGATGCTTATATACAATTATGATGAACTTTGGTGGAATGAAACTCTTCAAAAAGATATACAAATTTCCAGACTGCAGCCGGGTGATGTTCTTATAGTTCCCGGACGGCCTCGTTGGTATTGGGAAAATTATCTTACGCTAACTTTATCAATTGTAGGTGTTTTACTCTCATTAGCTACCTTAATAGTTACAGCAAACAATTAATATGGAAGACAGCTCACAGGAAAATTCTAATATACGCGAGTCAACAACTCTTAAAGATTATATAAGATTAATCAGAGCTAACCTGATACCTGTCTTACTAATAACGATTGCAGGTCTGGTTGTTGCAATAATCTATGCAGTTAATGCGATCGATATTTACAAATCAACTGCTACATTAAAAATATCCCGCCCACAGGGTGGAAGTGTTTTAACATCTCCGCTGCTTCCCGAGTTTCAAGAATGGGGAAACGACAGATTCATTGCCAATGAAATTGAAATTATGAGATCTTACACTGCAAGACAATTAGTTGCAGTTACATTAATTGATAGTTTCTACAGAGATACCGATAAAACAAAATATTTTATATTACTTGATCAAAAAGCAAATACTGATGTTCCTGGTGATAATATAAAATCAGCTGAAGGACTTGCAAATGCTCTAAGTGATGTTGCGATCGATCAAAAACGTGGCCTTGATATAATTGAAATAACTGCAATGTCTCCATCGCCGTTTGAAGCTTTACTTATTGCAAATGTTTATGCTCAACAATACAAGAATCTTAACCTTGATCAAAACAGAAATCAGCTAACTCTTGTTACAAATTTTCTCGACGAACAAAGAAAATCTAAATACGATGAACTGAATGCTGCTGAAGAAACTTTAAGAGATTTCCAGGAAAAAGGTGGACTGATTGCACTCGATGAAAGAGCTTCTACCTTAATAAGTGTTCTTGCTCAGTTTGAATCACAGAAAAGTGCTACACAGGTTGACTTAATGGCCTCCAATAAAGTACTGGAGAATCTCAGGAAAGAATTACAGGCACAAAACCCCAGAATGGCTGATTATCTTACCAGTCTTACTTCACAGAAATATATCACAGCGATCCAGGAAGAGATTGCAAAGCTGGAAGTGAATAAGCAAGTTGTACTTTCCAGAAAAGACGGATTGACTTTAAACTCACCTGTTATACTTGAGTATGATAGAAAAATTAACGACTTGAGGAAGGAACTTGATAAGGAGCTCGAAGTTTTAAAAGCCGGAATATTTGCAAGCAGTCCGGAAGAAGTTAAAGGGTTAACTCAAAAAATAATTGCCGAAGAAGTGAGAAATCAATCTCTTCAAACTTCGATAAAGGAGCTTGATAAAATAGTTCAAGGGTATGAAGCAAGATTTATGAAACTTCCAAAAAATGCGATTGAACTTGCAAAGCTCAAAAGAAATTCCGAGGCTCTGGAAAAATTATATCTCCTGGTCGAACAGAGATATCAGGAAGCAATTATCAATGAGCAATCGCAACCGGGAAATGTTTTAATAATTGATGAAGCACGTATTCCATTAAGACCTTCCAAACCTAACCGAACTTTAATTGTGATAATTGGACTTTTGCTTGGTGCAGGATTAGCCGTTGGTTACGTATTCGTGAAGAATTATTTTGATGATACAATAAAAACTCCTGATGATATAGAAAATAGAAAAATTAATGTGTTAGCCTGGGTTCCACATTTTGAAAGTAATCTTGCTGGTGATGAATCGGTTCAATTTATTGTTGACAAGCTGCCTGACTCAATTCCCAGTGAAGCATTCAGAGCATTACGTACGAGAATTCAGTTTTCAAGAGTAAATACTGAAACGCTAAAAACATTATTGATTACTTCCTCGGCTCCACAGGAAGGGAAGACAACTATTGCCGTGAACCTCGCTGGAAGTTTTGCTCATTCAAAAAAGAAAGTGTTATTAATTGATTGTGATTTACGTAAACCTTCGGTTCATAAATTATTCGGTGCAAGCAGAACTCCCGGGTTAATTGATTTTCTCACCGGTAATGCTAAGTTTAATGAAGTGCTAACTTCTTCATCAATTTCGAATTTAAGTTTTATAACATCCGGTACGATTCCTCCAAATCCTGCTGAGATGCTGGACTCGCAAGAGATGAGAAATTTACTTAAAAAATTGCGTGATGATTATGATTTGATAATTCTGGATTCTCCACCAATAATTGCTGTAACAGATAGTGAAATACTCACTAGTATGGTAGATGGTACTTTACTTGTGGTTTCTTCAGAAAATACTGAAATAGAAATGATGGAAAGATCAGTGGAACTTATAAGAAGAGAGAATACACAGTTTCTCGGAACTGTTCTCAATAATTTTAGTTACAAGTCAGGTTACGGTTCTTATTACAAATATTACTACTACTACTCACGCCCAGAAACAAAGACTTGATAATTTAATAAATCCGAATTTATTTCTCAGATTGGTTTCTCACATAACTCTGTTAATACACCAAAAGTACTGCCGGGATGAATGAATGCGATGTTTAAACCTTCAGCACCTTTACGTGGATTTTCGTCAATAAGTTTTATTCCATTTTCTTTCAGTTCTTCCAGTGATAATGTAAGACCTTGAGCAGCGTAAGCGATGTGATGAATTCCTTCGCCTCTTTTTTCAATAAACTTTCCTATTGGACCTTCAGGATCAGTTGATTCAAGCAATTCGATTTTTGTCTGTCCAATCTGGAAAAATGCAGTTTTAACTTTTTGATCCATAACTTCTTCAACTGCATAACATTTTAATCCCAGTATTTTTTCATAAAATTTAATTGATTCATTCAGATTCTTAACTGCGATTCCGATATGTTCAATATGTGTTAAATTCATTTCAAACCTTTTAATTTTTCATTCTTTATTTTTAATTACATAACAACGTGCTCTTTGTACTCTCCAAAAACCGAACGCATCGAATTGCATATTTCACCAATGCTTGCATAAGCTTTTACAGCATCGAGAATGAAGGGCATCAAATTTTCTGTGCCCTCGGCTGCGTTTTTTAATGCGGATAATTTCTTATCAACATCTGAGTTGTTTCTTTGAGAACGGATTTTTTTCAGGAATTTAATTTGCTCATCCTGAACTTTCATATCAATTTTTAACAGATCTTTATGTTCTGTTTCTTTAACTTGATACTTATTTACCCCAACTATAATTCTTTCCTTTTCTTCAATCTCCATTTCATACTTGTAAGCCGATTTCTGGATTTCTGATTGAACAAATCCCGATTCAATTGCCTCAGCCATTCCGCCTAGGGAATCAATTTTATCAATGTAATGGGTAGCTTCTTTTTCTATCAAGTCTGTCATTGCTTCAACATAATATGAACCAGCAAGCGGGTCAATTGTATTTGTAATTCCGCTTTCCTCAGCTACAATCTGTTGTGTCCTGAGTGCAATCATCACCGAGTCTTCGGATGGAAGTGCAAGAGCTTCATCACGTGAGTTAGTATGTAAACTTTGTGTACCGCCTAATGCTGCAGCTAAAGTTTGAATTGTTACCCGCACGATATTGTTATCTACTTGTTGAGCAGTCAATGTTGAACCAGCAGTTTGGGTATGAAACCTTAACGTCATGGATTTAGGATTTTTTGCATTGAATCTTTCCTTCATAATTTTTGCCCATAATCGGCGAGCGGCTCTAAACTTTGCAACTTCTTCCAGAAGATCATTGTGCGAATTAAAGAAGAATGAAATTCTCTGACCGAATGTATCCAAATCAAGTCCTGCTTTTATGGCAGCATCTACATATGCAATTCCATTTGCAAGAGTAAATCCGATTTCCTGAGCTGCTGTTGATCCTGCTTCACGAATATGGTATCCACTGATGGAAATTGTATTCCACTTTGGAATTTCCTTTGAACAAAATTCAAAAATATTTGTTATCAATCTCATTGAAGGTTTTGGAGGATAAATGTATGTACCTCTTGCAATATATTCTTTGAGAATATCATTCTGAATTGTTCCACTAATCTGATTTTTAGCTAAACCTTGCTTTTCAGCTACCGCGATATACATTGCAAGTAAAACCGACGCTGGAGAGTTTATCGTCATCGAAGTTGAAACTTTATCCAGAGGAATTTTATCAAAAAGGATTTCCATATCTGCGAGTGTATCGATCGCAACACCAACTTTACCAACTTCACCGTAAGCAATTTGGTCATCACTATCGTATCCAATTTGAGTTGGTAAATCAAAAGCAACAGATAAACCTGACTGACCTTGCTTAAGCAGATATCTGTATCGTTCATTTGATTCTTTTGCTGAACCAAATCCGGCATATTGTCGCATAGTCCAATATCTGCCACGATACATAGTTGGCTGAATTCCTCTGGTGAATGGATATTCGCCGGGGAAACCTAATTTTTCTTTATAATCTCCTGAAATATCGTCCGGGTGGTAAAGTTCTTTAACCATTGAAAACGACGCTGAAGTAAACTCTTTTTTTCTTTCGGGATATTTTGATTTGAATTTATTATATACTTCAACCAGCCAATCGGCGTACTTATTCATCAATCCGGGCTCCTTTCATATTAATTTCTTATGCTTTCTCAAATTTCTTTAGCAAACAAAATTAAAGGCAGTTGCTCAGTTTGGCAAATACAAACCAGGAAAAGTGGCTCTTGCATATCCGTAATTTGTATGTATAACAGCGTTAATTAGCTCTTTTTTTAATGTTGATACAAAACGATTCTTCCTAAATCAAAAGATGAAAATTGTTGGAATTTTTGGAAATAGGATTTAGTAACTTTGTTCTGAATGCTTTGAATTGAAGGAGACTACAGACCAAATATTATCACATTTAAATTACCCCAATTAAATCAACCAATTTTTTGCAAAATGGGACAGCATATATTATTTTTACAGGCTCAAAATCAAAGATTTTTGCTATAGGCTGGTTATGCCGGGGTGGCGGAATTTGGTAGACGCACAGGACTTAAAATCCTGTGGGAACTTGTTCCCGTACCGGTTCGAGTCCGGTCCTCGGTACTTTATTCAATGAATAATTTAGAATGTATAATTTATTCTTGAATTTATTTTACATTTTTTATTTGCATTCTAAATTAGATCGGGCTCTTAGCTCAGTTGGTTAGAGCGCCCCGACTTTGTCGGGGAGGTCAAAGGTTTTGATAATATAAATAACCGGGTTCTTAGCTCAGTTGGTTAGAGCGTCTGCTTGACGTGCAGAAGGTCAAAGGTTCGAATCCTTTAGAGCCCACACCGCCTTCCGGAAAAATATTGTGATTTTGAATTTTTAGATATTCCGGTAGGTTTTTTTATAAAGTTTATGGAAAAAATTAAAATAAAATTTCCTGATGGAAAGGAAAGAGAATTTCAAAACGGAGTTACTCCTTTTGAAATTGCCTCATCAATTTCAGAAAGACTTGCTGATGAGGTCCTTGCTGCGAAAGTAAACGGATCTATTATAGATATGCAAAGACCAATTTACCAAGACACTGATATTAATTTTCTCAAATTTGATGATGAAGAAGGAAAAGAAGTCTATTGGCATTCCACATCACATTTGATGGCACACGCGATCAAGTCGATGTTTCCTGAAGCAAAATTTGGAGTCGGACCTGCTATTGAAAATGGTTTTTATTATGATTTTGATATCAGTAAAAAGCTTGATGAGGAAGATCTTATAAAGATTGAACAGCAAATGGAATCGATAGCAAAAGAAGATCATAAATTTGAACGAACCGAATTACCTAAAGCCAAAGCTGTCGATTTCTTCAGGAGACAGGAAGATCAATATAAACTTGAGATATTAAGTGAACTTGATGAAAATAATGAAATCATCAGTACATATAGTGAAGGTGACTTCACCGATTTATGTACCGGTCCGCATCTTCCTTCTGCAGGAAAAATAAAGTATGTGAAGTTATTAAGTGTATCAGGGTCATATTGGCGTGGTGATGAACATAACAAACAGATGCAGAGAATTTATGGTATCTCTTTCCCAAAGAAAAAAATGTTGGATGATTATATCCATTTTCTTGAAGAAGCTAAGAGACGAGACCACAGAAAGCTTGGAAAACAACTTGACTTGTTCAGCATTCACGAAGAAGCAGGTGCTGGTTTAATTTATTGGCATCCTAGAGGCGCTAGAATCAGAATGGAAATTGAAAACTACTGGCGAGAAGCTCATTTACAAAATGGATATGAGTTATTATTCTCACCTCATATGGGAAAGAGTTGGCTTTGGGAGACAAGTGGACATTTAGATTTTTATAAAGATAGTATGTATTCTGGAATGAAGGTGGATGATCAGGACTATTACATTAAACCGATGAACTGTCCTTTCCATATAATGATTTATAAGTCTCATCTACGTTCATACAGAGATTTACCATTGCGTTGGGCGGAACTTGGAACTGTTTACAGATACGAAAAAAGTGGTGTATTACATGGTTTATTAAGAGTCAGAGGATTTACTCAGGATGATGCCCACATATTTTGTGCTCACGAACAAGTTGAAACAGAAATAAGAAGAACATTGAACTTTGCCAGAATGATTCTTGGAACTTTTGGATTTGAACAAATGAATTTTTACCTGGCAACAAAACCAGAAGAAGCAGTAGGTGAAGCTGAATTGTGGGGAAAGGCAATTGAATCTTTAAGAAAAGCACTTGAAGCTGAAAATTTAAATTACAAAATGGATGAAGGCGGTGGCGCTTTTTATGGTCCAAAGATAGATATTAAAATTAAAGATGCTCTCGGTAGAGAATGGCAGTTGAGTACAATCCAGTTTGATTTTAATTTGCCTGAAAGATTTGACATCAATTATATCGGTGAAGACGGAAAAGAACACAGACCATTTATGGTTCATCGGGCATTACTGGGTTCAATTGAAAGATTTTTTGGAATTATGATTGAACATTACGCCGGAGATTTTCCACTTTGGCTTGCACCAGTTCAGGTTGCAATCATACCAGTATCACAAAACTATTTTGAATATGCTCAAAATGTAAATGAAAAATTAGTTGCTTCTGGAATTCGAAATCAAGTGGATCATAGAAATGAAAAAATCGGTTATAAAATTCGTGATTGGGAAACTCAAAAAGTTCCTTACATGATTATTGTCGGAGAAAAAGAACAAAACGCAGCCAATATCTCAGTTCGCCAGCATAAAAAAGGCGATCTTGGGACTTTTACATTATCCGATTTTATTGATAAACTTGCTACTGAGATTAAAAACAAAGATTACACAACAAGTTAAAGAGGTTATACATCGCTCAAGTAGATAATATTCGTATCAATGAAGAGATTCAAGCGCCCAAAGTAAGGGTAATTGATTTAGAGGGAAAACAGCTTGGAGTATTTTTAATTAAAGATGCCAGAAGATTGGCAAGCGAAAGGGGAAAAGACCTTGTGGAAATAGCGCCACAAGCTAAACCACCTGTCTGCAAAATAATTGACTTTGGAAAGTTCAGATACGAGATACAGAAGAAAGAAAAAATCCAGAAGAAAAATCAGCAGGTTTCGGTACTTAAAGAAATAAGATTTCATCCAAATACTGACGTGCACGATTTTGATTTTAAGGCAAGACACGCTATTAATTTTTTAGAAGAAGGAAATAAAGTAAAAGCCACGGTTGTATTTAAGGGAAGGGAAATGGCTTATGCTGAACAGGGAGAAAACCTGCTTAAGAGATTTTTAGAAAGAGTTCAGGATGTATCAAAAGTTGAGGTGGAACCGAAAATGGAAGGTAGAAACATGAGCCTGATTGTGGTTCCGAATTTAAAAAAAGGAAAGAAAAAACAACAATAAAATTAGGGTTAAACTATGCCAAAGATGAAGAGTAACCGTGGTGCTTCTAAAAGATTTAAGAAAACCGCTTCGGGAAAATTTAAAAGACAAAAAGCTTATAAGAGTCACATCTTAACTTCAAAATCCACTAAGAGAAAAAGGAATTTGAGGGCAACGACTTTAGTCTCTAAAGCCAATCAAAAAAGTGTAAGTTTAATGGTTCAATAATGATAAAGGAAAATTAATATGCCAAAAGCAAAGAATAATGTTGCATCTCGAAAGAGAAGAAGAAAAATATTAAAGCAAGCAAAAGGTTACTGGGGTAGTCGTGGTAATGTAATGACCGTGGCTAAAAATGCTGTTGAGAAAGGTCTTGTGCATGCATATCGAGATAGAAAAACTAAAAAGAGATTATACAGGCAACTTTGGATTACAAGAATTAATGCTGCCGTGAGACCACATGGCTTAAGTTATTCTAAATTCATTAATGCTCTTGATGTTAAAGGTGTTATTATCAATCGTAAAGTGCTTGCAAATATAGCAGTCGATAACCCGGATGCTTTCTCTGAACTTGTAAAATTCGCAGCTAATTAATTCAAACCCTCATAGAAGAATCTTTCTTCAGTGAGGGTATTATTTTAAATATTTGTCAACTTCATTATGTCGCAATCCGAAATTGAGAGAATTAAAAAAGATTTTGATGAGGAAATCAATAAAACATCAACAAGTAATGAACTTGAACAAGTCAGAATAAAATATCTTAGTCGGAATGGAATTGTTACAAAACTTTTTGATGAACTAAAATTAGTTTCCGTTGAAGAAAAACCTATCTTTGGTAAACTTCTTAATTCTCTCCGAAATGAGGTAACAGAAGCATTCAATACTAAGAAGTCCTTTCTTGAATCGCATCATACTTCTGGTGTAACTGAAATTGATCTTACACTTCCGGGCAAGTCAATCAAAATTGGCAGCAGGCATATCCTCACTCAAACTCTATTCGAGATAAAATCTATCTTCAAAGGATTAGGTTTTTCAGTTTACGATGGTCCTGAGTTGGAATCAGATTATTATAATTTTGAAGCACTCAATTTTCCTGCAGATCATCCGGCAAGAGATATGCAGGATACTTTCTTTGTAAGTGAGAAATTTCTTCTCCGAACGCATACGACACCAGTACAAATTCGAATTATGGAAAAAGAGCAGCCACCGATTAGAGCAATTATGCCTGGTCGTGTTTATCGTAATGAAGCGATTAGTTCACGAAGCTATTGCATGTTCCACCAGGTAGATGGAATTTATGTCGATACCGATGTGTCATTTGCTGAACTTAAAGGAACTTTGGTTTCATTTGCAGAACAGTTTTATGGAGAAGGCCTGAAGTATAGATTCAGACCAAGTTTTTTTCCATTCACTGAACCAAGTGCAGAGATGGATATTACTTGCTACATCTGCAAGGGAAAAGGATGCAGAGTTTGCAAACAATCAGGCTGGCTTGAAATACTTGGCTGCGGAATGGTTGATCCGAATGTATTTAAACATGTTAATTACAATTCAGAAAAGTTTACGGGATATGCTTTTGGAATGGGAATCGAAAGAATTGCAATGCTTAAATATGGGATCGATGATATCCGAGTATTTTTTGAAAACGATTTAAGATTTCTTAAACAATTTTAAGTGGAACATTCTTGAAAATCTCTCTTAACTGGATAAAAGATTACATTAACCTTGACGGAATCTCAACAGAAGAGATTGTAGAAAAGTTAACTATGTCAGGACTTGAAGTCGAAGACTATGTTGATCAAAATAAAAAATATTCCGGGATTGTTGTTGGTTTAGTTAAAGATGTCATGAAGCATCCTGATGCTGATAAACTCACTGTTTGTACCGTATTCGATGGAAAGACTGATTTGCAGGTAGTTTGTGGTGCTCCAAATGTGATGTCAGGACTAAATGTTGCCTTCGCGCCAATCGGTTCCATTATTCCAAAAGGGAATATGGAAATGAAAAAAGTAAAAATTCGTGGTGTTGAATCATTCGGGATGATTTGTGCGGAAGACGAATTGGAACTGAGTAACGATCATTCTGGAATTATGATATTAGATAATGAATTCCAGGTAGGCTCTACATTAAGTAATACGTTGAAATTGAATGATGTAATTTTCGATATAGCAATTACACCAAATCGCCCTGATGCACTTTCACATATTGGAGTAGCTCGAGACCTTTCAGCCATATTTAATCGTGAACTTAGAATTCCAAAACTAGATTACTTGGAATCTCAGCAGGATATTAAACAACTTGCAAGTGTTGAAATCGAAGATAAAATAAATTGCCCGAGATATTCAGCAAAAGTAGTAACCGGACTTACCATTAAAGAATCACCTGAATGGTTGAAAAATAAATTAACCAAAATCGGACTTCGACCAATTAATAATGTTGTCGATGTAACCAACTTTATTCTTCACGAATTAGGGCAACCATTACACGCATTTGATCTTGATCGGTTGGCAAGTAAAAAAATAATTGTTAAAAGTTTAACTGAAGAAATGAAGTTCACTACTCTCGATTCAAAAGAAAGAATTTTACCTTCAGGAACTATGATGATCTGTGATGGTAAACGTGAAGTTGCTATCGCTGGAGTGATGGGAGGAGAGAATTCTGAAGTAACAGTAGGAACAAAAAATATTTTAATTGAATCCGCCTACTTTAATCCTGCTTCCATTAGAAGAACTTCGAAAAAATTACAGTTAGCAACCGATTCATCGTATAGATTTGAACGAGGGACTGATCCATTAAACACAGTATTTGCTACACAAAGAGCTGCACAATTAATTTCAAGTATTGCGGGCGGAGAAATTGCTAAAGGTGTAATTGATGAATATCCAGTTAAAATAAAACAGAATGAAGTCAAGTTTCGATTAGTACAGATGAAAAAATTACTTGGCTATGAAGTTCCGAAAGCCGAAGTGATAAGAATTTTTCAAAAACTCGGAATAAATCTTTTAAAAGATATGGGTGAATCTCTAGAAGTAATCATTCCCGCTTTTCGCCCCGATATAGAAAGGGAAGCGGATCTGATTGAAGAGGTTGCCAGAATTGCTGGATACGATAAAATTCCTGTAATTGAAAAAGTTAGCATTACTCTTCACAAAAGAAAAGATAACTTCGATCTTGAAGATAAAATTCGGGAAAGCGCTGTTGCCTTAGGATTTAATGAGATGGTAAATAATCCATTATTACCTGAAGTAGAGGCAAAAGTTGGTGGTGACCCGGTTGGATTAGCTAATCCTCAAAGTCAGGATATGGCATTCCTACGAACTTCACTTTTAGTTTCTGCATTGCATTCTGTTTCAAATAATATTAAAAAGGGTGAAAAGGATATTGCTGTGTTTGAAATAGGAAATGTATTTGAAAAACTTAATGATAGCCTAAATTCTTTTTCTGATTTTACAGAAAAAAAGAAATTACTCCTTATTCTTACCGGTAAAAAGCAAAATCGTCAGTGGTTTTCAGCTGAGACGGATTATGATATTTTTGATTTGAAGGGAATGGTAAATGCGTTTTTAGAAAAAATTTCACTTGACAATGTTTTAAATGATTCTTATAATTCCATACAGAATAAGATTTACGAGTACCAATTCATCGTGAACATTAAAGATTGGGTTTTTGGTGCTGGTGGCAAGTTAAATAAAAATATACTCAAATTATTTGATATCACTCAGCCTGTATTTTCTTTCGAGTTTGATTTGAGTTTATTTTCAAAATTATCCGATCGAGGCAGGCTATTTAACGAGCTCTTAAAATATCCAAAAATTTATCGTGATTTTGCGTTTTTGTTTGATAAATCGATAAGTTATATATCAGTTAAGGATTTTATTTTAAAGCAAAATAGCACTATTCTAAAAAATGTAGAATTATTTGATCTTTTCGAAGGTGATGAGATAAGTGAGGATAAAAAAAGTATGGCATTCAATTTAGAGTATTATGATTTTAACAGAACTTTAACTGATGATGAAGTTGAAAAGGATTTTCAGATTTTAATAACTAAAGTAGTAAAAAACTTCAATGCGATTCTGAGAGGAAAATAATTGGTTGACCTTGCTAAATACGAAACTCTGATTAGTGACTTAGGTAAGCTTGAGTCCCAGGTAGAAATACTAAAAAATAAGTATAGTGATACCTTAGGAAGAAATAAAGATCTTGAATTATCACTCAATGAAGTTCAGCAGGATAAAAATCTTCTTTACCAAAAGATTTCCGAAATGGAATCAGAATTAGAAGATATAAAACTTAAATCGGAGGAAAAATCAAATCTAAACTTAGAAGAACGGGAAGAGATAAAAACTAAAATTAGAGATTTAATTTCCAGAATAGATAAACACTTGTCTACTGATTAATCCTGTGGATAGATCAGACAAAACAAGTTTAATTAATTAGTTCTTAAATAATTTGTTAGTGGGTATTGCAAGAAGACTGATGGAAAAAAAGAAGCTGAAAATAAAAATATTTGACAAAGAGTATTCCTTACTTGTTGAGAATGAAGAAATAGCTAAAGAGCTTGCCATATATGTCAATAAAGTTATGGAAGAAACCAAAGATGAGCTCCCGGATCAACCGGCCCAGACGATAGCTATTATTGCTTGTTTGAATATTGCGTATGATCTTTTTATTGAAAAGAATAAGAACAGAGAATTTTTAATTCAAGCTTCGGATAAAGTTAAAAAAATAAAACTTCTTCTATCAGAGCAACAGACTGCAGACCCATCTTAAGTATCACCGCTTCGCTGCTCCTAATAATTAGTGAAAAACTAACATAAACTAATTGGGAGTATTACTCCGGCGTGTATTACAGGCCTCGTCTTCAATCTTGTATTGAAGACTATCCCAATTTTGGGATGGCAGTGGAAGTAAAAAGCGACTGGGAACATTCCCACTGTGATTAATAGGGTTTTTCCTATTAATTACGGGGCAGCGATTGCGGTCTTAAAAAATAAAACTTAAGTGTGGAGGAAAAATGGACGCACTGTTATTAATACCGATGCTCGTTGTAGTTATTATCGTGTTTTTTTACCTCGGTTGGATGATGAATTCCCGGATTGGTAAAAAAAGTATTACAAATGCTGAAGAACAAGCCAAGAAAATCTTAGAAGATGCCGACAAAGACGCAAAGAATACTAAAAGAGAAAAGCTTTTAGAAGTAAAAGATGAGTGGTATAAAAAGAAAACTGAATTTGATAAGGAAGTTCAGCAAAAAAGACAAAAAGTAAGTGCTCTTGAAAAACAAATTCAGCTCAGAGAAGAAAACAGCGAGAAAAAATTTGATCTGGTTTTACAAAAGGAGAGAGAAAATAAAAAGTTTGAACAAGAGCTAAACGAACAGCGTAAACACATCGATAAGAAACTTGAAGAAATAAACCACCTCGAACAAGAACAAAACTCAAAGCTTGAAAAAATATCTGGTTTGTCTTCCGAAGAAGCCAAAAAGATACTTATGGATAATCTTGTCAATGAAGCTAAAATGCAATCTACATCAATCA
This sequence comes from uncultured Ignavibacteriaceae bacterium, assembly GCA_963790385.1. GTDB lineage: Bacteria > Bacteroidota > Ignavibacteria > Ignavibacteriales > Ignavibacteriaceae > IGN2. Next base: position 752,216 of record CAWBOG010000005.1, on the reverse strand, counting down.
TCAAGGATATTACTGATAAAGCCAAAGCTGAAGGAAAAAGAGAAGCTCAGAAAATAATAGTCCAATCAATTCAAAGAACTGCGGCAGATCACTCTATTGAAAGTACGGTTTCAGTTGTTCAAATTCAGAGTGATGAAATGAAGGGAAGAATAATTGGGAAAGAAGGAAGAAATATTCGTGCTTTCGAATCAAGTACTGGTGTTGATGTCATCGTAGATGATACTCCTGAAGCTGTTATCCTTTCGTCATTTGATCAATTTAGAAGAGAAGTAGCACGAGTTTCATTAGAAAGACTAATTTCTGATGGTAGAATTCATCCGGCAAGAATCGAGGAAGTGGTTGAAAAAGTTAAACAGGAACTTGAGGAAGAATTGATTCGCGATGGTGAAAATGTAGTTCTGCAATTAGGCCTACATAATATGCATAGTGAACTTGTCAAGCATATTGGTAAAATGAAATATAGATCCAGCTTCGGGCAAAACTTGATGCAGCACAGCATCGAAGTGGCCTATTTAACCGGTATAATGGCTGCCGAATTGGGTCTTGAAGCTGGATTGGCTAAAAGAGCGGGCTTGCTTCATGATATAGGGAAGACCGTAGATAAAAGTGTCGAAGGTCCTCACGCACTCATAGGTTATGAGTTTACAAAGAAATACAATGAGAATGCTATTGTTGTTAATGCTGTAGGTTCTCACCATGAGGATATAGAGATGGAGCATCCAATTGCTGCACTGGTTCAAGCCGCTGATGCGATAAGTGGAGCAAGACCTGGGGCAAGACGCGAACCTCTCGAAAGTTATGTAAAACGATTGGAGAATTTGGAGTTATTGGCAAAATCTTTTGAGGGTGTAGCAAAAACTTACGCTATTCAAGCAGGTAGGGAAGTAAGAGTGGTTGTTGAGCATGAAAAGATTGATGACTTACTTGCCGATAAACTTGCTAAAGACATCGCTGCAAAGATTGAAAATGAAATGGAATACCCGGGACAAATTAAAGTTACTGTTATACGTGAAGTTAGAAAAATAGGGTATGCTAAATAAAGCAGTAGTAAAAATGTTTAGTGATGGCTAAAGAGAAAAAAAAATTAATAGCAATTACAGGCAACTTTGGGTCAGGTAAATCAACTCTTGCAAGATTTATTTCGGATTTTGGATATCCCATAATTATTGCTGATGAGATCTCGAAAGAGATTCTTGCAAAAGATGTGGAAGTTAGATCTGAAATTATAAATTATTTCGGAGCACAATCCTTTAATGGAAAAAAGGTTGACACCAAGTTTCTTGCAGCCCAGGTATTTTCCGATTCTAAAAAACTGAAAAAAATAAATTCCATCCTTCATCCGAGGGTAAGTAAGCAAATTGAACATCTTTCAAAAAAATATTTTAAAGTCAAAAACCTCGTCTTTGTGGAAGCTGCTTTAATATTCGAATCGAAAATGGAAAAAATGTTCGACTATGTAGTGCTTGTTACCGCAGATAGAATTTTGAGAATGAAACGAGCAACATCATCCAATAAGTATTCAGAAACAGACTTTATTAACCGTGATAGCAATCAACTAAGTGAAGAGTCGAAAAGTGAAAAAGCGGACTTTATATTTGCAAACAATGGTTCCGTGGATGAATTAAAACAAAAAGCCACACTTCTCATAAAACTTTTAGAATCAACTCCCTAATAATTAATCTTCCATTATAATAACTTTGACTGTTATATTTTTTACAGTATCAAAAATGCAGTAATTTTGTATATAATATTTTGCGGAGAATGTAGTGTCTGTATTTCATAATCTTTTGGTCAAAACTGTTCAGATATTGCCTGAAAATATAGTATGGGTTTTTTCAAAAAAATATATTGCCGGTAAAACCCTTCAATCAGCAATTGACACTGTTAAACAGCTGAATTCAAAAGGCATCTATGCAACTCTTGACGTTTTGGGTGAATCTATAAAAACTAAAGAGGAAGCAATCGAGGCTAAGCAAAAAGCCATTGAAGTTTTTGATGCAATTGTAAATAATAAATTGATGGCTAACCTTTCGATAAAACCAACTCAAATGGGTTTGGCAGTTGATAAAGAGTTGGCTTATCAACAAATTCTTGAATTAGTTAAAAGAGCAAATGGGATAAATAACTTTGTTCGAATCGATATGGAGGACTCTGCATTTACTGATGTAACGATAGAAGTTTACAAAAGAATTTTTACGGAATATAAAAATGTTGGTGTGGTTCTTCAAGCTTATTTAAAACGAACTTCAAATGACACAATACTCTTAAACAAAATTGGAACGAACTATAGGCTGTGCAAAGGGATATATATTGAACCATCCACGATTGCTTATAAAGACAAACAGGCAATAAGAGACAATTTTATGAAATGTCTGGAACTGATGCTGAAAAATGGCAACTATGTCGGCATCGCAACGCATGACAAATATCTGATTGACAAGTCATATGAGATGATAAAGGATCTGAATATTCCAAAAGATAAATTTGAATTTCAGATGCTGCTTGGTGTGCGCGAAGATTTGCGAGATAAAATAAACAAAGATGGTTACAGGATTAGAATTTATGTGCCATTCGGGAATGATTGGTACAAATATTCAATTAGACGACTGCAGGAAAATCCCAATATGGCAGGACATATTGTTAAAGAATTTTTTGCATTCAGATAATGGCAGCTTCCCGGAAATTAAATATCCTGGGAATTGAAAGCTCCTGTGACGAAACTTCAGTTGCAATTCTTTCTGATGAAGAAGTAAAAGTAAATTTAATTTCTTCTCAGCATTTTCATAAAACTTATGGCGGAGTTGTTCCAGAATTATCAAGCCGTGCACATCTTCAAATAGTTAAGCCACTTGTCGATTCCGCTCTTCAATCAGCTAATTTAAAAATAAATGAAATTGATTTAATTGCTGCGACTGCTGGTCCTGGACTAATCGGTGCTTTACTTGTTGGTCTCACTTTCGCCAAGGGATTATCATATTCTTTAAATAAACCATTCGTATCTGTTAATCATATTGAGGGACATATATTCTCTGGCTTTTTAATGGAAAGGAAGCCGGAGTTTCCTATGCTTGTGTTGGTTGTATCAGGAGGACACACACTTTTGCTTTACGTCGAAAGTTTTACAAAAATATTTCTTTTAGGTACCACAGTTGATGATGCCGCAGGAGAAGCATTCGATAAAGTATCAAAACTTTTGGGATTTGGATATCCCGGAGGTCCACAAATTGAGGCAAGTGCATTGAAGGGCGATGAGAAAAAAATAAAATTTCCAGTTGCTGAATTAAAAGATCAATATAATTTTTCATTCAGTGGTTTAAAGACTTCTGTTTTAAGGTTTGTTCAAAAGAATTATTCTGATGGAAATATTCCTGAAATGGAATTAAATAATATTTCTGCCTCATTTCAAAAAGCTCTTGTTGATGCTTTAGTTCAAAAAGTGAATATCGCTTTGCATAATTTCAAAGTAAAATCAGTATCGCTTGTTGGTGGAGTAGCTGCAAATAAAAAATTAAGAAATGAAATCAATAAGCTTGCAGACAAAAACAAGATTCCGTTTATAGTCCCGGCATTATCCTATTGTGGCGATAATGCAGCAATGATTGCTTTGCGTGGATTTCAATTATACAATAGTGGTGTTAGAGATAACTTAAGGGCAAAACCTTATCCTGCCATTCCTGAAAATCATTTCCACAAATTGAGTTGACGGAAAATGAATAATAAATTGTTAAAAATTTTGAATCGTTGGGATGTGCTGGCTATAGTTGTAGTTTTCATAATATTATTAGTTCTTTTTTACTTAACATTCTTTACGCCTAATATTTACAAGGCCAGTTCACCGGTTAAATTCGACATTGCTAAAGGTGAAAGTTTTTCTTCTGTTGCAGATCGATTGTACAACCATGGGATTATTCCAAGTAAAAATAATTTTAAAATTGCCGGGTTCATTTATGGAGCCGAAAAAAAAATCAGAGCTGCAAGATTTCAAATTCCCAATGGACTGAGTTATTTAGACCTTCTTGATTTATTTATATCCGGTCCTTGTAATTTTCAGAGAACTTTAACCATTAAACCTGGACAAACAATTAAATGGCTTGCACATCGACTTCAGAAGTATGTTTACATTGATTCAACAGAATTTGTAGAACTTGCAAATAGTAAATCATTTGCCGATTCCCTCGGACTAAAACAAAATTCATTTGAAGGTTACCTATTCGCAACAGACTATGAAATTTATGAAAGAAGTTCACCAACAGAAGTAATTACATTATTTTACAATTCATTTGATATTTTTTTTAATGACAGTTTAATATCACGAACAAAAGCACTGGGATTTACTGTCAACGAGATTATTACTTTAGCTTCAATAATTAAAGGTGAAACTAATAAAGAAGAAGAGATGTCTCGGATTTCCGGGGTATACCATAACAGGCTTCGTATTGGGATGAAACTTCAGGCAGACCCGACGATACAATACGTTTTACCGGGAGGTTGGAAAAGATTAACCTTTAAAGACCTTGAGATGGATTCACCCTACAACACATACAAATATTTTGGTTTACCACCTGGGCCAATAAACAGTCCCGGCGAATCTGCTATACTCGCTGCACTATATCCTGAAAAAAATAATTATCTTTACTTCGTTGCTGATGGAACCGGCGGACATCTTTTCGGAAAGACTCTAACGGAGCACAATAAAAATGTTAAGAAATATCGAGAGTTTCTTCGTAATCAGAAGCAAAAATGAAATCAATTAAAAATGAAAAAAAGCCAAATTGTTACAAATACTAATAAATAGAAAAATAACTTTCATCTTTCTACTTTTATCTTTTATCCTGATCAGGTGTGCTAATCAGCTTCCTCCACCAGGCGGTGAACCTGATAAAATTCCTCCTATCATTGTTGAAGTGTATCCACAAGATGGTACTATTAATTTTGATGAAAATTATTTTGAACTTGAGTTTTCTGAATATGTTGATAAACGATCAGTGACAGAGGCAATTTTTATATCGCCATTTATTGATGGTAACCTTGAATATAGCTGGGACGGAACAACTCTGGAAGTAACATTTCCGGAAAAATTAAAAGATAGCGTTACATATACAATCACTATCGGGACAGACGTTGTTGATCTGAATAATAAGAACAGGATGGCTCAGTCTTTTACTTTCACTTTCTCTACCGGAAATAAAATTGATCGGAAAATTATTTCAGGAAAAGTGTACGGGCAAGAAAAAGAAGGAATATTTATTTATGCATATAAGCTAGATGTAATTAAAGATTCCTTATTGAATCGCAAACCGAATTATGTATCTCAAACAGGAAGTGATGGTAATTTCAGTATGCAGGGTCTTGCTCCTGGAAATTATAGAGTATTTGCTGTTAATGATCAATTCAGAGATTATCTGTTTCAGCAGGATCAGGATCAGATTGGAGTTCCTCATCAGGATATTATTCTAACCGATGAAGATTCAATTTTTACAAATTTGTATTTTCTATTATTCAATGCAGATACAACAAAGCCAAGGTTAATCAGCAGTATCATGACGGACAGAAATCATTTACTTGTAAGTACTAGCAAAGTTTTAAAAGAACAATCTATTCGTGCTGATAATTATTCACTTTTTGATTCAACAGATAACAAAATATTTGAAATTACATTTGCATTAAAAGGTAAAACCAAACCCGAAGAATTTATTCTGATACTCGATGAAAAAATTAATCCTGACAATCAGGTTTATCTTTTTGCGGATACCTTGACTGACTTATTAAATAACGTAACAATAAACGATTTTACAAAACTGATAATCAGCGATAGAGCAGATACTAATTCAATTAAAATTGTTTCGACCGAACCCACAGCCGGCGGAACAGTTGACTTCGAGAAAACAGAAATTAAAATATTCTTTGATGAAGCATTTAACAAAAATTTCAACAATTCAGCTATTGCACTTACAGATACTTTTAATAAATCAATAAGTTTTGATGTTGACTATTTTGATGATGCGACACTTGTAATAAAACCTGCTGAGAATCTGAAAACAGATAAAAATTATATCGTTAAACTTCAGCTTGGTAGTTTTGTTGATATCGCCGGTAACAGAACAGACTCACTTTTCACTTTGAAATTCAGAACAATTTCAGGATTAGAATTTACAGGTCTTTCAGGAAATGTTATAGATTTAAGTTTTACAAAGAATCCTTACTTAGTTTTGGAAAATACTTCCGAACCAAAATTTAAATACGAACAAAAATTGGAGTCGAATAAATTTGAATTCAGTCGTATTGAGCCGGGTAAATATCTATTGTGGTGTTACCTCGATGAAAATGGTGATGGGAAATTTAATTACGGTTGGCCAGAACCGATCGAGTATTCAGAGAGTTTTTCTTTTTATCCCGATACTTTGAATCTGCGTCCACGGTGGGAAGTAAGTGATTTGATTTTTAAATTTAAGTGAGATCAATTTTTTCTATCTTGATAAATTAGTTTCCCACCTTTAATCGTCATACAATTCAAATTACTTCCAACTGAATACACGATATCAGAATAGTCCAAAGTATCAAACACAGCAAAGTCAGCTTTCTTTCCAATTTCTATTGAGCCGGTACTTTTTTCTCTTCCCAAAGCCTTTGCAGAATTGATTGTTACAGCGCTGATTGTTTCTTCAATTGTCATTTTCATCTTCAAAGCAGCAATACTCATAATTAAACTTAAACTTGAAATGTGAGATGAACCAGGATTATAATCTGTAGCAAGTGCAACAATTGCATTTTGATCGATCAATTTTCTTGCAGGTGCATAAGTGTGATTTAAGAAGAAAGAAACTCCGGGAAGAAGAACTGCAACTGTATCTGATTTGCCTAGTTTAGGAATATCTTCGTCTTTAATTACTTCAAGATGATCAACAGAAACAGCTTTGTGTTTTAGTGCAACCTCCAATCCACCGATTGGGTTGAACTGTTCTGTGTGGAGTTTAAGTTTTAGTTCGTGCTTATCTGCAGCAGAAAATATCTCATCAATTTCATTTGCAGAAAAAGCTGTAGCCTCACAAAATCCATCACAGAATTCAGCAAGTCTTTGCTCAGCAAAGTGGGGAATCATTTTATTAATTATTTCATCAACATAAACTCGATGGTCATTTTTATTTTCCGGAGGAAAGGTGTGTGCACCGAGAAATGTTGGAACAATATCTATTGGATAGATTTCATTTAAGAAATTAATTACCTGTAAGTAATTTTCTTTCATTTTCAAAATTAAGTCCGTAACCACTTTTAATTTCAAGTGTTGTTATTCCCTGAGAGATAAATGTTTCAATTCTTGGTTTAGTTATGTTCACTAATTCTTCGAACGAAGATGAACGAACTGCTTTAACAGTTGTGTTTATTCCTCCACCTTTTTTTGCAATCTCTTCATATCCAACTCCGCTAAGTTTTTGTCTGAATTCATCAGCACGTGAACCGGCAAACGCAGTATGTGTATGACATTCAACTAAACCCGGCAAAATGGTTTTTCCGGTTACATCAATAACTTTATCAAACTTATTTTTATCAACAGATGTGGTTTGAACAAAATCTTGAATGATGTCATCTTCAATGATCATTGAATGCTCATACAGACATCCGATATCTGAAAGTTCTTTTCCTCGTTTAAAATTTTTTCCGGAAGTATTAACAGTAACAATTACGGCAGGATTATAGAGAATTGTTTTCATCACTCAAAAATATTTACTGTTTCCTGAACAACTTTCGATTCAGTGTAACCAAGCTGGTTAAGTTTAAACCTGAGATTTTCTGCTTCCGATTTAGAAGTGAAATCTCCGACTTTTACTTTATAAAATGGCGGTTCAAAAATTATATAAACCTCTTTTCTCGATGTCTGCTCATAAATTTCTGCACGAACAAGATTTGCTTCGTCAATGTCATCAGTTGACAATACCTGAACTCTGTAACCATCGGTCGTTCCAATTATATTCTTTAAACTATCCGTGGTTGAGGGACTGTATTCATACCAAACGTCAGACGGGATTTTTCCAGTGGTAATAGGCGGTGCTTCAATATCAATTTCTGTTGCATATGGTGCAATATCGAAATCCTCCACTACTTCTTTTTTTTCTTCGGTGGAGTTTTCTGTTTTAGTATCAGTCTTTGTTTCGTAGCGTGAGCCCGTTGATGCGCTGCATCCTGTTAATAAAGCAGCAAGCACGATAAATGCGACTAATAATTTCAAAATATTTTCTAATAATTTTTATTGACTCCTAGCAATATAAGACTATAATCATTTTGATTAAAGGTTTTATCTTAGGTTATAATGCACCGAGAATTATTACCCGATAATAAAGAAGGTCTTTTGTTGTTAAAGAGGGCTTGTTTTAGTAATTTTGCATTATTCATTCCATAAAATTTCTGAGAAAATGTCTACAAAAAAGCTAAAAATACTATTCGTAACGTCCGAAGTAGTTCCATTCGTTAAAACTGGTGGACTCGCAGATGTCTCTGCTGCATTACCACAAACATTAGCAGAATTAGGACATGAAGTTCGGATAGTTGTTCCTAAATATGGAGCCGTTGATGACCGTAAATTTAAGATTCACGAAGTAGTAAGATTAAAGGATATTCCTATAGATATTGGTGGAAAGCAAGTTTTATTTTCGCTGAAATCTTGTTTCTTACCGGGTCAAAAAATCAGGGTACAAATTTATTTCCTTGATAATCAGGAATATTTTGGAAGCAGGAACAGCTTGTATTCTGATCCGATGGACGGTGTTGATTATGCTGATAATGATGAAAGATTTATAATTCTAAGTCGTTCAGTTTTTGAACTTATAATAAAGCTTGGCTGGATACCGGATATTATTCATTGTAATGATTGGCAGTGTGGATTGATTCCCGCTTACCTAAAAAATGTTTATCAGGATGAACCAAACTTCGATAAATTCAAAACACTTTTTACAATTCACAACCTTGCATATCAGGGTGAATTTCCAAAATCAACTTTTAAAAAGACAGGTCTACCAGAGAAGCTAAATTCCGATAAGGGAATTCTGCATAAAGGTAAGGTTAACTATATGAAAAGCGGACTTATGTTTGCTGATACAATTAATACTGTCAGTGAAACTTATGCCAATGAGATCCGAACAGATAACGAAATTGGAAGCGGGCTGAAAGATATTCTTGCAAAACGAAAAGAAGATTTATTTGGCATAATAAACGGCATTGATACAAAAGTCTGGAACCCAGATAAAGATAAACATCTTCCCAAAAAATACAGTCTTAAAAATGTTGAACAGAAAGTTGTTAACAAACAAGCTCTTGCAGAAAAGTTTGGATTCGAATTCAATGAAGATACGCCAATAATCGGTTTGATCTCAAGATTATATGATTCTAAAGGAATTGATCTTGTTGAAAAAATACTTCCGGATTTGATGAAGCTTGATGTTCAGATGATCGTATTAGGAACAGGCGAGAAAAAGTATCATACATTTTTTGAACAAATATCTCGGAAGCATAATAAAAAATTTGCTTGCTATCTTGGTTTTAACGATGATCTTGCACACTTAATTGAAGGCGGTGCAGATATTCTGCTTATGCCATCAAAATATGAGCCTTGTGGTTTAAATCAAATGTATAGTTTGAATTATGGAACGATTCCTGTCGTTCGTGAGACTGGTGGATTAGCTGATACTGTGAAAAAGTTCAATGAGAAAACCAAAGAAGGAAATGGTTTCGTTTTCAAAAAATATAATGCAGATGAATTCCTGAGTGAGATTAAAAGGGCTCTCAAAATTTATAAAGATAAAGACACCTGGAACAAAATTATTAAAACAGCGATGAAGGAAGATTTTAGCTGGCATTCATCTGCGAAAAAATATATTGATCTTTATAAGACAATGCTCAACGAAAGTTAATGCCCAACCTTGCAGTCTTTCTTGATAGAGACGGAACACTAAACGAAGACCCCGGTTATATAAGTGATCCAGAAAAAGTTGTATTATTTCCTGAGACGGGAGAAGCTCTTGCTTTACTTAAGAAGTATGGATTTTTACTAATTGTTATTTCGAACCAATCCGGAATAGCAAGGGGTTTAATGACGGCTGAAGATGTTGAAGCAGTAAATCAAAAGATTAATAATTTACTTTCAGAGTTTAAAGTAAAAATTGATGCTTTTTATTTTTGTCCTGCTCATCCTGATTATAGCAGCGAAAAGGATTGCGAATGTAGGAAACCATCTCCAAAACTTTTATTCGATGCTGCCAAGGAATTTAATATTGACTTGCAGAATTCATATTTTATTGGAGATACAATCGCCGACGTACAATGTGGAAAAAATGCCGGAATAAAGACTATTCTAGTCAGAACCGGAAAAGGGGAGGAGAGTATTTCTATCTTGCAAAAGGAAAATAATTTTCCAACTTTTGTAGCCGATAATTTATTAAATGCTTGTAATTTTATTCTTGCTGATATATAGCGGAGATATTTTTTGAAATTTCATTATGTTTTTATTTTACTACTTCTTACAGTACTAACACTCTTCTTATCCTGTAATGATGAGCCGTCTTCTATTGGGATAGAAATTCTCGAAAGCGATTATATAATCGTAAAAACTTTTGATTCACAGGTTGATACAATTGAACAGAGTTCTTCATTTTTCAGAAGGGTTGTTCCTTTGGGTTCTTCTGCGTGGATAATGATCGGGAAGTACCAGACATCTTCACAAACTTTAGCCTCCTCTTCTCTACTTAAATTTATTTTTAGTCTTCCAGATAGTATTGAAGGAGATATTACTCAGGATAGTATTAATGTTTTAGACTCATGGGTGATATTAACAAATACCTATGTTTATGGCGACACACTTGCAACAATGGATTTTACTACTCACCAGATAAACTCAAACTGGAATTCAAGTACATTCACCGTTGAAGATCTACCAAGTCTTCAATATGATCCTGATGATGCAAGCTCCGAATTTTCAGCATCTGATACATTGTACTCTTTCCATCTTGAAGAGAGCCTGGTTTATAGTTGGATGCAGAATTCCGTAGACACTTCACTTGCAAAAAATTATGGAATTTATCTGGAACCTACAGCGACTTCAAATAAAATTATTGGGTTTCAGGCCTTAACCACGACTTCATCGCAGGCTGCCAAATTATTTGTTGTCATTGAGAAGCCTGGCGTTTATGTTGATACAATAAACGGACTTATTGCTACTGATGTTAGCGCTGTTGCTGGCTCAGAACCAAATTTCTCCTCCGGTTTAATTGCTGCCCAAAGCAGCGTTACATTAAATTCAAAACTAAATTTTGATGTTGGAGTTCTACCCGTAGGTTTAATTATTAATAAAGCTGAATTAATTCTTACATCCGATACATTAAACTCAATTTATGGTTCAAGCTATAACAACACATTACGTGTATATTATCTTAATTCGAACGACTCAATTAAGACTCAAGGAGATCCTATAACATTAACTTATAAAGACAATCAATTTTCAGGAGATATTACTTCATTTGTTAGATCCTGGGTTAGCAACGATGAAAACTTTGGAATGTTGATTGAGACTGGTAATCAATTATTGGGTACAGACCTTTTCGCATTAAAGGGAAGTAGTTATTCAGAAATTGCTGAGAGACCTAGAATCATAATCACTTTTACCGTGAAGAAAAATTTGTGATAACCAAAAAAATAAAATATAGTTTTCTGGTATTCTCTTTAATTGCAACGATATCGAATGCTCAGAATACATCAACCTATACAAGGTATGGTATTGGCGATATTTTTTATGGTTATTCTGCAAGAACAATGGCATTAAGTTTTTCTGGGTCCGCAATGCTGAATACAGATTATGTCGAAATTCTTAACCCTGCATCCTGGACTAATTTGTCAAGAACAAGAATAGAACTCAGTTTTTCGTATGATGATTTGAAGGTTTCTAATTCTACAGGATCACAATATTATGGTGATGGAATTTTCAGAGGATTTACATTTGCTTTTCCGGTTAGTGAAGCTAATGGAATAGCCGTGGCAATGGGTATCGTTCCCTATAGCAGGATTAATTATGAAGTTACTGAAAATATAATTGATGAATCTACCGGAAATTACATTGCCACCTATAAGGGATTAGGAGGTCTTTCTAGGATTTTTATTGGAGGTACATATTCTCTTCCTTTCGATTTTATTTTTGGTGCAACATTAGATTACTATTTTGGTAATATAACTTATAATTCATCAGTAGAGTTTTTTAATAGTTCTACATTTCCATCCAATTATGAATTACAATTTGCTCCAACCGGATTTGGTACAACTCTCGGATTAATTACACCTAATATGGCAGAATTTTTAAATATTTCTTCGATCTCAAATTTTCGATTTGGACTAAGCGCTAATATACTAGGTGATTTAGAAACTGATACGGCATTTGTGAGCCGCTCTAAAACCATTATTGATTCTTTATATTTTGGAAAAACACAAATGGTAGTGCCAACTCGATTAATCGCTGGTGTCCATATTACTTTCAATAATGTCTATAATTTTGCACTAGACTATTTTTACCAGCCCTGGACAAATTTTAAATTAAGCGGAATAAATCAACTTAATTTAAGCGATGTTAATAAATTTAGCTTAGGATTTGAATATCGACCGTCACGCATATTATCGATGAATTTTTTGGAACAAATAATGTTGCGTGCTGGTGTAAGTTACGAGATGTCGCAATATGAATTTGACGGTTATGAATTGCATCAAATATCGGTATCAGGTGGATTCTCTTTACCAATTAGTCCGGAAAATACATTTGATGTTGGTTTAGAATATGCTGTTAGAGGATCGAAAGAAAATGATTTATTACAAGAAAACTTTTTTAGAATTGACCTGGGTATCAGTTTTGGCGATATCTGGTTTACTCGGTATGAAAAATAAATATAATTAAAGGGTAGAACTGTGAATACTAAAATCAAAATTTATGGAATAATTTTCTCAGCGTTGCTTTTCGCTTCTTGTGCAGTTGCAGGAGTTAATAATAATAAGGTACCTGCAAGATCAGATTGTGATTCTTTAGAAACATTAAAACTCTACAGTCTGTTTTCTGAATATCACAAGAATAAAGATTACCAGAGTGCAATTCCTTATGGATGGCAGGTGCTTGAATGTGATAAAAAGAAATTTGCTAAATGGATTTATTATAAAATGGAAGACTGTATGTGGTACATACATGATTCCACTGAAACAGAAATTGCTGCTGAATTTTTTGTAGAGGATTCTATTCTTTCATTCTATGATATGGCAATAACTTATTATCCTGATGGCAAGGGTTATTTTCAGGTAAGAAAAGCCTTCGTTTCTGAAACATGGCTTGCATTAGATGCAGCTACTTGTATTACTGAATACGAAAAAGCTTTTGGATATGACGCAAAACTGGATAAATATTATCTTAACAGATTAGGCGAATTATATATTAATAATCAATCTGATGATAATGACTATTACTCTAAAGCAATTGAACTCTATTCAAATTGGGCAATTGAGGAACCGGACAATCCGATACCGATTGCAAAATTAAATGAGATTGCTAAAGATCCAACAATACTTCTCGATGCAAGTTATAAATCATGGCAGCTTGATCCTGAAAATATGGAAAAAGCATGGAGTTATGCATCCACCTGCATTAGAGTGCAAAATTATGAAAGAGCAATTGCTCCATTAGAATTCTTAACAACGAAATCTCCTGAAACAATAAATTATTGGAATCAATTAGCAACTTGTTACAACAAAGTGGGGCAAACAAATGATGCTGAAGCTGCATATCAAAAACTTATTCAGTTAGAACCTGGTAACAAGGACTTCTATTTTAACATTGGCTTAATTTATAAAGAACAGGGTAAGCTCAGTAAAGCTCGTCAATATTTTGAAAGCGCAAATGATAAAGCCGGTGGATGGGGAATGGCAATATTTTCGATTGGTTTGCTCTATGAACAATCTGCACGAGACTGTACGTTTGATTTTAATACGAAATTGGTTTACTTACTTGCACAAGATACTTATAGAAGAGCGGTTAGCATTGACGGATCTCTTACTCAGGCTCGTGATAGAATCGGCGCACTTTCCAGTTCAATTCCAACTCAGGAAGATTGGTTTTTCCATAAGAAAAAGTCGGGTGATGTAATTGCGATAACAGGTGATTGTTTTACCTGGATTGGTAAGAGCGTAACTGTTCCTTAAACAATAATAATCTTAACAAATAAAAAGAAGATTCATATTCTAAAAGTCCGGCAACTGCCGGATTTTTTTATTAAATTTGATTATCAAAAACAAAGGCCTATTCTATATGTATTCTCATTTAAAAAATGATTCAGAAATATTTAAAATATTAAAACAGGAAATTGAAAGACAACAAAACAAACTTGAATTGATAGCTTCAGAAAATTTTGTTAGTCTTGCAGTTTTAGAAGCCGCCGGTTCACCGCTCACTAATAAATATGCAGAGGGTTATCCCGGAAAAAGATATTATGGTGGTTGTGAATTTGTAGATATGGCTGAAGATCTTGCTCGTGAAAGATTAAAGAAAATATTTAATGCTGAATATGCAAATGTTCAGCCACACAGTGGTTCTCAGGCTAATATGGCCGTGTTGATGACTTTGATGCAGCCGGGTGATAAGTTTTTAGGATTAAGTCTCGCACACGGAGGACATCTAACTCATGGTTCTCCTGTAAATTTTTCTGGCAAACTTTATCAGGCGGTTGGCTATGAATTAAATAAAAATACCAGATTACTGGATTACAATATCATAGAAGATCTGGCTAAGAAAGAAAAACCAAAATTAATAATCGCTGGCGGCAGTGCTTATTCTCGAGAGTGGGATTATAAAAATTTAAGAGTGATTGCCGATAAAGTCGGTGCTTTTTTAATGTGCGATATGGCTCATCCTGCCGGATTGATTGCTAAAGGATTACTTGATAATCCAATTCCGTATTGTGACATTGTTACATCAACAACTCATAAAACACTTCGTGGCCCAAGAGGTGGAATTATTTTAATGGGGAAGGACACAGAAAATTCTTTTGGATTAAAAACTCCAAAGGGAGATCGTACAAAAATGATGTCTGAACTTTACGACAGTTCGGTTATGCCAGGAATTCAGGGCGGACCTTTAATGCATATAATAATGGCGAAAGCTGTTGCATTTGCTGAGGTTCTGGATGATGGTTTTAAAGTTTATGCTCAACAGGTAATTAAAAATGCAAAAACTTTAGCTGATGAATTAATGAAATTCGGTTTTGATGTCGTTTCAAATGGTACAGATAATCACCTTATGCTGATTGATCTTTCAAACAAAAATATTTCCGGTAAAAAAGCGGAGAATGCACTCGAACAAGCTGGTATAACTGTAAATAAGAATATGGTACCTTTTGATACAAAGAGTCCATTTGTTACAAGCGGAATAAGAATAGGAACTCCTGCAGTTACTACTCGCGGAATGAAAGAAAATGATATGAAGAGCATAGCTAAAATTATTAACACCGCAATCGAGAATGCTGAAAATGAGTCAGCTCTGGATGGACTTGTAAAGGATGTCAAAGATTTGTGTTCCGGATTTCCGTTATACAAAGAAATAATCTGAAATATTAAGTAAATGATATTGGAAGCAGAAGAAACAATGCTGAATAATGGGGAAGATAAAGATGGTAGTGAAGTTGAAATGTCATTCCTTGATCACATCGAAGAGTTGCGATGGCGAATCATTTACGCGTTGCTTGGAGTTTTAATATTTACTATCGCAGCCTGGTTTTTTATTGATCCAATAATTGAAATTATTCTCTTGAAACCAGCTCGCGATGCAAATGCTTCACTTCAAAACCTTAGACCATTCGGACAACTTTTCCTTTATGTTCAGGTTGCAATTACAGTAGGCATTGTTGCAAGTCTTCCTAATATATTTTATCAACTCTGGAAATTTATTGCACCAGCGCTGAAGAAACGCGAACAAAAATATATTCTTTGGATAGTTTTCTTTTCAACATTTTGTTTCCTTACTGGAATTGCATTTGCTTATTTTGTGATGCTTCCGCTTACAATGAAATTTGCTGCTCAATTTGGTACCGCCGAAATTTCAAATGAGTTTGCAATTGATGAATATATGTCCATTATCATCAGTGTTATGTTAGCTGCAGGACTTGTTTTTGAATTACCTATGGTTTCATTTTTTCTTTCAAAGCTTGGAATTCTAACACCAAAAATTATGAGAAAATACAGACGTCATTCAATTGTAATTATTCTTGTACTTGCGGCGTTTTTAACTCCGGGCGCTGATCCGGTTTCGCAGGTAATTCTAGCCGTTCCGTTGGTACTGTTATACGAAATAAGTATTTTTATATCTAAAATATCTGCAAAGAAAAGTGTTTAAAAGTCAGCTTTCCGAAATAACTCAACCAATTAAAACCGAATTAGAAAATTTTAATCAATTCTTTAGGGAGTCTCTTCGTTCACACGTTGGACTTGTTGATTTGGTAACGCGTTATATTATTCGACAAAAGGGTAAAAAAATAAGACCCCTTCTTGTATTGCTTTCGGCTAAAGTGTGCGGAGGAATAAACGAGCGAAGTTACAGAGGTGCTGTTTTGGTTGAACTCCTTCATACGGCAACACTTGTTCATGATGATGTTGTTGACAATGCTGATAAAAGAAGAGGACTTTGGTCGATCAATAAAGTTTTCAAAAATAAAATAGCCGTTTTAATGGGTGATTATCTTTTGTCAAAAGGTTTACTAATTTCTATGGAAGGTAAAGATTATGATTTTCTTGAAGTTATTACCAATACAGTAAAACAGATGTCTGAAGGAGAGCTTCTTCAGATTCAGAAAACACGCAAACTTGATATTGATGAGAAAACTTATTTCAGAGTTATATCCGATAAGACAGCATCACTTATAGAAACCTGCTGTAAAATTGGTGCTATGAGTGCAACCTCACATCCTGAACATATATTAGCAATGGGAGAATTTGGAAAAAATCTTGGAATTTCATTTCAAATTCGTGATGATATTCTTGATTATGAAGGTAGCCTTTCAGTTACAGGTAAACGAACAGGTGGAGATATTAAAGAGAAGAAAATCACGCTTCCATTAATCTATTCACTTAATCAGGTATCAACTAACCGAGCTGCGGATATCCGAAAAATTATAAAGAACGGAAAAGATAAATTAAAAATTGAAGAAGTAATTAATTTTGTTCGGGAGAATAAAGGAATTGAATATGCTGTCGGTCAGGCTCGAAATTATTCAGCAGCAGCAAAAGATGCGCTTAATAAAGTTCCCGACTCTCAAAGTAAATTAGCGCTCGAAGCACTTGTAGATTTCGTAGTTGATAGAAAAAACTAAATTCTAACTACTTACTACTCTCTTTTTTCATTCCGTCTTTGTAATTAAAACCTTTTAACGGTTCTCTCAACGTGAGAACAGGGCAGGGTGCCTTTCTTACAACTTTTTCCGCAGTGCTTCCAAATAGAATATGTTCAACCCCAGTTCGTCCGTGAGTGGCAATAATTATCAGATCAACATCAAGCTCACCTGCTGTTTCAATTATTTCAAGAAACGGTTTCCCGGTTTTGATAATTGTCTTAATAGATACATTAGTCGGAATTTCTACTTTGGCAAGCTTTTCAAGTTCTTGTTTAGCTCTTTCATCCCACTCAGCATTTACTGATGGAATTGCAATCTGACCCATACTAAAGTCAGGCGGATAAATAACCGGCTCAACAACATATATTAAGATCATCTCGGCATTAAAGTTTTTGCAAAAGTTTACCGCGTATTTCAAAGCACTTTTTGAGTAATCAGAAAAATCTATTGGAACGAGTATTTTTTTTATATCAAATCCCATAATTAACCTCTCTCATTTTTTTTCTTTTCTCAGATTAAAATAATCTTCATTTAATTTTCTTAATCTCATAGCTGTAATTTCAGCAATACCTTCTAAAATTTTTATACCTTTCTTAGGATACTTTTCAATGAATTCATCCAGATCAGGTTTGAAGATGACAGAAAGTTTTGTATCAGTATGTGCAATTGCAGAAGCAGATCGCTTATCATTATCGATGAGTGCAAGTTCACCAAAAAAATCGCCCTTTTGGAAAACTGCAAGAACAACTTTATCACCTTCTTCACTTTCACGGCTAATTACTACTTCTCCTTCTCTTATAATATATAAACCGATCCCGGGATCACCCTGGTAAAAAATAATTTCTCCGGCAAGATAATTACGTTTATGAATTATACTCATCAGGTTCGAAATATCTTTTTTTGTTAATGATTTAAAGAGCGGAATTGCCTGCAAAGAATTTACAAGCTCATCTGTTTCGGTTGGAGGATTAAAGATGTTAGCCCAGAAGTTACTATGAACTTTCTTATTGCTTTCTGCCATAATAATATTCCTGTTATATCATTTAGTAATGATGAGAAAAATGTTTTTCCCAAAATCAAAGAACTTAATCAATAATAACTTCAATTAAGCAGTGAAGAACAGACTGATTTCTGTTAATAAAAGTAATGCCTTCATAATTCAAAGTCTGATCCTAATAAACAATTTTAATTAAATGTTCCTGATTCTGCAACACGCCACAATTTTTGGCATGGGAATCTGTTTTCATAAAGAGCACGCCCTACAATAACTGAATCAATTCCAACTGGAATAAGATTTTGAATATCCATCAACTCATCTTTATTTCTTATTCCGCCTGCATGAGTTACTTTTGCGCCTGTCATTTCGGCGATTTCTTTTGTAAGTGAAATATTTGGGCCAATCTGCGTTCCGTTTCGTGAAATATCACAAACAATAAATCTGTTTACACCAAGTTTAAACATTTCCATTGAGAAAGTTTTATAACTGATTCCTGATTTAGTACTCCTACCTCTAATTAACAATTCTTCACCGAGAATGTCAAGTGTGATAACCACTTTTGATGGACCATATTTTTCTAACAGCTTTATAAATTCATCTCTATGCTCAATTGCCAGGGAGTTGATCGCAATTCTTATAACACCTGTATTCATTATCTCATCAGCATCCTGTACAGAACGAATTCCACCTGCAAACTCAACAGGAATTACAACTGACGAGCAAATTTCTTCAATTACTTTATAATTTCTTTTAGAATGTTCGTGCGCGCCATCAAAATCTGTAACGTGGATCATCTTTGCGTTTTCTGCACGCCAGATTTTTGCCATCTCAACTGGATTATTTCCATACTCATAACAATCAAGCTCAGGTATTCCCTGAACTGTTCGAACACACTTTCCGTGTTTAATATCGATTGCTGGTATTACTAAAAGTTTTTGCTGCATAAAATTCAAACCTTACCATTTGTTTTAATCACATGTCTGCCAATTATCATTTTTTGTATTTCAGTTGTTCCTTCAAAAATTCTTAAAATTCTTGCATCACGATAATATCTTTCCATCGGAAGTTCACGGCTAAAACCCATACCACCATGAACCTGCAAAGCTTTGTCTGCAACTTCTGTCATAGCTTCAGATGCAAAAAGTTTAACAATAGCTGCTTGAAATGAAACGTCTTTTCCCTGATCAAAATCATAAGCACAACGATACACAATACTTTCCATCGGATATATTTTAGCTGCCATTTCTGCAAGCATAAATTGTACTGCCTGAAATTTAGATATAGTTTCACCAAATTGCTTCCTGCGTTTTGCATAAATCGTAGAGAGTTCTAACAATTCTCTTGAAGCACCCAAACAGCAAGCTCCGATTGTTAATCTTCCACCTTCAACTGTTTTCATAGCGATTAAAAATCCACGACCTTCTCGTCCGATAATGTTTTCGTTTGGTACTTCAACATTTTCAAAAGTGATAGAATTTGTCGTGCTTCCTTTTATACCAAGTTTTTTTTCTGGTGGACCGATGGTAATTCCGGGAGAATTTGCTTCAACTACAAATCCTGTAATTCCTTTTTCGGTACGAGCAAAAACAGAAAACAGATCGGCAATACCAGCGTTTGTAATCCAAATTTTTGATCCATTTAAAATCCATTTATCACCTTTTTTTTTCGCTTCAGTTTTAAGATTAAAAGTATCCGATCCAGCCTCAGGTTCGGTTAGCGCAAATGATGCAATCATTTCTCCGGAACAAAGTCTTGGTAGGTATTTCTTTTTCAACTCTTCTGATCCACCAATATAAATAGCATTTGTTCCTATTGATTGATGAGCACCAACCATTGTTGCAGTTGATGAACATCCACGAGCTATTTCTTCCATCATAACACAGTAGCCAATTTTACCAAATCCTCCTCCGCCATATTTTTCAGGAAATGAAGTCCCAAAAAATCCAACTTCAGCAAGTTTCTTGATCAGGCTTTTAGGTATGCATTCATCTTCATCAATCTTCTGAGCTAATGGTTTTATTTCACCATTTGTGAATTCCCTTGCTAATCCTTTTAGCATCGACAAATCTTCTGAAAAGGTAAAATTCATAATATCTAATGTTTTTGGGATGATGAATATTTATTTGGAACTCAATCTAAAGTTAAAAAACAGCTTAAATACATCAAAAAGTAAATTTATTGTCAAAATATTAAATTTTTAAAAAATATTGACTTTTCTAACGATATTCGGCATATTTGTTCCGGATGAACAAAGATTTTGTGTTAAATACAAAGAATAACAATAAAATCAGAATCACATCATATGGTTACGAAAATTTAAGTTCAGCACCATGCCTTATTTTTGTTCACGGTTTTAAGGGTTTTAAAGATTGGGGCTTTTGGCCTTATTCAGGAAATTATTTTGCCGAAAGAGGTTTTTTTGTTCTAACATTTAATTTTTCGCACAATGGTGTTGGCGAAAGTTTAACTCAATTTACTGAACTTGATAAATTTGCCAATAATACATTTTCACTTGAGCTTGAAGAGTTAAATGAAATTATTGATGCATATTTGAACAATTTCTTCGGAAATAGTGGTAACACAAGAATTGGTGTTGTGGGACATAGTCGTGGTGGTGGAGAATCGTTGCTAATCTCATCACAAAGAATAGAATTAGATGCTGTTGTGTTATGGGCTCCAGTTGCAAATTTTAACAGATACAGTGCAAGACAAGCAAAAGAATGGCGAGAGAACGGATTTTTTGAAGTATTGAATTCGCGAACTAAGCAATTGATGCGATTAAATGCGACATTACTTGAAGATATTGAGAAAAATAAAGAGGACCTGTTGAATCTTAAAAAAGCAGCGGAGAATCTAAATAAACCATTACTGATTATTCATGGAGAACAGGATCTGTCAGTCCCTATCAAAGAAGGTGAACAAATTTATAACTGGTCAAATAAAGAATTAACGGAATTTTATAAAATTAAAGCAACTGGTCATACTTTTGATGTGGCTCATCCTTTTAAAGAGAGTAATCAGAAGTTCGATTCAGTATTAGAGAAGACGTTAAATTTTTTCAATAAAAACTTAAATTGAGGAACATATGAAGGCATCACCCAAGAGTATGACAATTACACAATTGGTGAGTTCTGTAAAAGAATCTGAGTTATTCTGGATCATTTCATTTTCAATTCTAACCGCAATATCTGCACAAGTCTCAATTCCAATAAAACCTGTACCATTTACTTTACAGACAATGGTAGTTCTCCTTGCAGGAGCTTTTCTTGGAGCAAAGAATGGTGCTTACAGTCAGATTCTTTACATTTTACTTGGGGCAATCGGATTGCCGGTATTTGCTCAAACGGCTGATGGAACAATGGGATTTGCAAGATTGATCAGTCCAACTGGTGGATATCTATTAGCATTTCCAATTGCGGCTTATCTTGTTGGTTACTTAACATCTAAAAGTCAAAAATATTCTTATGTTGTCATTTCAATGATTGTTGCTGAGCTTGTAGTTATCTTCACAGGGACACTTTATCTGTATGCAGCTTATCTTCATAATTTTGTTGATTCAGTTAAAGCTGGTGCAGCGATATTTACAGTCTGGATGGCAGTCAAAGTTTTTGCTGCTGCCACAATTTATTTTGCTGTTTCTAAAAAACAGTCGAAACTTCCTTAATCAGATTCAACAAGATAAAATATTTCTCTGATGACCATTAAAAACATCATATTCATTTTCGTTTTTCTTTCAGCTTTCGGATTTCTATTCTGGAGTCTGAGAAATCTGTTTCGTTATATGAATGTAGCGAAAAAGAAAGACGATAGGTTTAGTGACGTTGGAAGAAGAATTGGCAATGTAATAAAAATTGCATTCGGTCAATCAAAACTCTTACGAGATCCTGTTGCCGGATCGGTACACTTCCTCATTTTCTGGGGATTCATGCTTTTCCTTCTGGCAGTTGTTGAAGCTATCATTCAAGGATTTTATTCACCATTCACTCTAACATTTTTGGGGCCTGTCTATTCAGCTATTACAATAATTCAGGATGTTTTTGGAGTGCTGGTAATCCTCGCTGTTGTCGTGGCATTGTTGCGTAGATATGTATTATCCATTCCAAGACTTCAGGTAGATAAAGCAGCCTCATTAGATGCGACAATTATATTAACATTAATACTTATCGTAGTTGTTTCAATGATGTTGCAGAATATGGCTGGTATAGCAAAGCATGATTTTGTTCTTCACAATTATGAAGTACGTCCAATATCAGCATCAGTTGCACCATTATTTTTTGAAAATCCGTCAGTAGGAGCAGTTGTAGCTTATGAAGTTTGTTGGTGGATACACATCATTACGATTTTTGGATTTATGAACTTGCTTCCGTATTCGAAGCATTTGCACGTATTTACTTCAATTCCAAATACATATTTCGCAAACCTTGAACCTATCAGAAACACTGTCAAGTATTTAAATCTTGAAGATGAAAATGCCGAATCTTTTGGTGCCGCGGATATTGAGCAGCTTTCCTGGAAACAAATTCTGGATGGATACACTTGTACTGAATGTGGAAGATGTACAGAAGCTTGTCCGGCTCACACGGTTGGCAAATCACTTTCCCCAAAAGAAATAATTGTAAACATCAGGCAAAGAACAAAAGACAAAGCTCCGCAACTTGCAGACGGAATTACCGAAGGGGAGCAGTTTCAAAAAACACTTGTTCACGATTATGTTTCTGATAATGTTCTGTGGCAATGCACAACCTGTATGGCTTGTGTTCAGGAATGTCCGGTAATGATTGAGCATCTTGACAGTATAGTTGATATGAGAAGAAACCTGGTATTAACTGAATCACAATTTCCGCCCGGATTAAATAATGTTTTCAAAAGTCTTGAGACTAACTTTACTCCGTGGGCATTCAATCCTGCTGACAGAGCTAATTGGGCTGAAGGTCTTGGAGTTAAAACAATGGCTGAAGATTCAAACTGTGAATATTTATTTTGGGTAGGTTGCGCAGGTTCTTATGATGACAGGTATAAAAAAGTTTCTCAGTCATTTGCAAAGTTGATGCAAAAAGGAGGTGTTGAGTTCAGAATTCTTGGAACTCAGGAAAAATGTAATGGAGATACTGCACGAAGACTTGGCAACGAATATTTAGCTCAAATGTTTATGATGGAGAATGTAGAAACTTTAAACCATTACAAAGTTCAGAAAATTGTTACTGCATGTCCACATTGCTTTCATTCATTGAAAAATGAATACAAACAATTCGGTGGACATTACGAAGTCTATCATCATACAGAAATAATTGATGAAATGATTTCTACAGGAAAATTAAGTTTGAAAAAGAATGGAAAGGCAGAAGTCACCTATCATGATTCTTGTTACCTCGGCAGGTATAATGAAGTATATGATGCACCTAGAAAAAGTATTGATGCGATTGATGGATTTAACCTCCACGAAATGAAAAGAAGTAAAGATAAGGGATTCTGCTGTGGCGCAGGTGGTGGAAGAATGTTCCTCGAAGATGATGAAGGCGGACGGATTAACGAAGAGAGAACAAAAGAAGCGCTTGCAACAGGTGCGGATACAATTGCCTCAGCGTGTCCATTTTGTATGACAATGATGACCGACGGTGTAAAACATTTTGAAAAAACAGAAGCAGTAAAAGTAAAAGATATTGCAGAAATAATTCTTGAAAATTCTAATTAACAGTATCAATCACTAAATAACGGAGGAAAACATGGATAAATTCAATCAATTGGTTCAGTTCGTACAAGGATTGGAAACCGATTTTCATAAATTTTATGAGAAAGGTCAGTCCGCTGCAGGTACACGCGTAAGAAAAGGTTTAAGTGATCTAAGAAAACTTTGCCAGGACGTACGTAAAGACGTGCAGGATGTTAAAGCTCAAAGGAAAGCTGCTAAAGGATAATTTAGCAAAACTTTTTAATGAGAGTTGAGGGCTGGGTTGAGAAGTCAATCCAGCCTTATTTTTTATTCTGAAAAATTAAATCTAATCTGTGAAAAATATTTTTGCAATAATATCTTTTTTAATAACTATAACTTTTCAGTATTATTTTTTCAATTCAACTGGAATAGAAAAAAATACTTCGATGGTTTTAAAGGATTCGGTTCTTTCCGCTACACTTTGCTTTGTTGGTGATTTGATGTGTCATTCAACTCAGTTTAATTACGCAAAGGTAGGTGCGGACAGTTTTGATTTTACTGGTGTCTATAGAGAAGTTAAAAAATATTTATCAGCTCCTGATCTGACCATCGGAAATCTTGAAACAGTAATAGCAGGAGAAGGAAAAGGTTATAGTGGATATCCTTACTTCAATGCACCTGATGATTTTATTTATGCATTGAAAAGATCAGGTTTTGATTTGCTTATTACCGCAAACAACCATGCACTCGATCAAGGATGGGATGGAGTAAAAAGAACAATTGAAGTTATCAATCAATACAAGATGCATCGAACTGGAACCTTTACTTCACAGGAAGATAGAGATTCTATCAGAATATTTCTGGTAAACTCAATTAAAATTGCATTCCTAGCTTACACTGAAAACACAAATGGACTACCCATACCAAAAGGAAAAGATTTTGTGATCAACTTGATCGATGAGGAATTGATCAAAAAGGATATTAGAAAAGCCAGAGAAAAAAATGTCGATGTTGTTTTAGTTCATCTTCATTATGGTCAGGAATACAACAGAATGCCAGGTGATTATCAAAAGGAAATCGTTCAGAAAATTATTGGAATGGGTGCAGACATAATTATTGGCGGTCATCCGCATGTAGTTCAACCATTTGATTATTTTAAAACAATTAATACAAAAATGGATTCAGGTTTTGTCGCTTACTCAATGGGGAATTTTATTTCCAACCAACGCTGGCGTTATTCAGATGCTGGTGTAATTCTAAATATTAAAATTTCAAAAAATATTTTTAATGATTCAGTTTATGTCAGCAATGTAAATTATTTGCCAACCTGGGTTTTTAAAGGCGAAACTGATAGGGGAAGGGAGTACATAATTCTTCCTTCGCAGATTTCTGGTATTGATTCGATTCATGGTTTTTTAACATATGATGATAAAAAATTAATTGACGAAGCATTTGACGATACCAGGGAAATTATAAATAAATATTCTTCGAACTTTGAGCTTATATCACCATAATAAACTGAATCAAATCTTAACTACTGCATTTGTATATTTAACTTGTTCTTCAGAAGATTCATAGATAAACTTAAACTTGAAATTACTCCGTGAAAAATAAATCTGCACTTCCATTAATCTTTCTGACAGTATTCATTGACTTACTTGGTTTTGGAATACTAATTCCAATACTTCCTTCTTTCGCGATCAAGGAACTCGGTGTTGATGAAGCTGCTATCGGAATTGCAATAGCTCTTTACTCTTTTGTGCAATTTATTTTTAATCCCATACTTGGAAAATTATCTGATAAACACGGACGCAAACCCGTAATTGTAATTTGTCTGCTCATCAATGCTCTGGGATACGTAATATTTGCTTTGACGACATCATACCTGGTGTTGTTGATTTCAAGAGTTGTAGCTGGTATTGGAGGAAGCAGCATTTCAGTTGCTCAAGCCTACATTGCTGATGTTACCACAAAAGAAAACAGATCAAAGGGAATGGGACTTATCGGCTCAGCTTTTGGATTAGGATTTGTTTTTGGTCCACTCATCGGTGGATTACTTTCTAAACTCGGTTATATGGAAACAGGACTCGGTGCTGCTGCATTTTCATTTATTGCATTTATTGTGACGATGATTTTACTTCCTGAATCCCTTCCGGACCGAAGTGAATTTGTTGAAACCAAAAGAAGAATATTAAACATTGATGCAATCCTAAAAACTTTTAAGAATCCAAGTCTGGCAATTTTAGTTTCGCTCTTTTTTATACTTACATTTTCATTTGCAAATATTTACGGAACATTTGCACTTCTTGGATTACAGGTTTACGGTTTTACAGATCTTCAAAATGGATATATGTTTGGGATTATTGGTCTCTCGTCTGCTATTGTTCAGGGTGGACTGATTGGACCGATTACCAAATTACTCGGTAAGAAACGAATACTTTACTTCGGTTCAGCTATTATAATGGTTACACTCGCAATCATTCCTTATGCTGGCAACTTTCTTTGGCTTGCCATAGACGGTATTTTTCTTTCTTTGGGAACAGGAATGTTACAGCCAACTCTACTAAGTCTGATTTCAGAAGTTACTTCTGAATCAGAACAAGGCATAACATTGGGTGTAAATCAATCACTTTCAGCACTTGCAAGAATGTTTGGTCCATTGTGGGGAGGATTTACTTTTGAATATTTTGGATATCCTTTTCCATTTTTGACCGGTGCAGCTTTTATGTTTTTGATTGTAATAGCTACTATTTTTTATATACCGAAAAGACTCAATATTTAATATCTTTGGAATAAATAATTAAATAAGAAAATGTTTAAAATCAGTAATATAGAACTAAACAAAGCCATCCTTCTAGCACCAATGGAAGATGTAACGGATATTTCCTTCCGATTGATTTGCAGAGAATTAGGCGCTGATATTGTCTATACTGAATTTGTAAACTCTGAAGGATTAGTACGTGCAAATAAGAAGACTCACGAGAAATTAAAAATAATTGAAGAAGAACGACCTGTAGGAATACAGATTTACGGTGCAAATATTAAGTCAATGGTTGGTGCTGCTAAAATTGCAGAAGCAGAAAATCCTGATTTAATAGACATCAATGCAGGATGCTGGGTTAAGGGAGTTGTCGGTTGTGGTGCTGGTTCTGCACTTCTAAAAGATCCTCCTTATATGCAACAGCTTGTACAAGCTGTTGTTGATTCAACAACTTTGCCAGTTACCGTTAAGACAAGACTTGGCTGGGATGAGAACAGTATTCAAATTCTTGAAGTGGCTAAAAGAATGGAAGATGCCGGTGCAGTTGCTCTGACAATTCATTGCAGAACTAGAAAAGTAGGACACGATGGAAACGCCGACTGGACCTGGATTCCAAGAGTAAAAGAAGTAGTCAAGATTCCAGTATTTCTTAATGGAAATGTTCTTACTGCACTCGATGTTAAGAGAGCTTTTGAGGAAACCGGTGCAGACGGAGTAATGATTGCCCGAGGAGCTATTGGTAATCCATGGATATTTAAAGAAGCAAAAGAGCTTCTTTCAACCGGACAAATTTCCACTACCGTTGATGAAGAGATGAGAATAAAAACCTGCCTCAAGCATCTAAAGCTTGCAGTAAAAGTAAAAGGTGAGAAGCGTGGTATATTAGAGCATCGTAAATTTTATGCGGGATATCAAAGAGGAATGTACGGTGCCTCTCGAATTAGATCTGAACTTATGAAATTAACTGAATATAATCCTGTTGAAGACGCACTTCTGGAATACCTCGATTCAGTTAAAAGAGATGTTAAAGAGTTATCAGGAATTTGAATCAGAGAAATTAATAGCACACAGATGATGCAGATGTGACTGATCTGCGTAAATCTGTAAAATCATTATCATCAGTGTTCTATTCTAACTAAATATAAATATTTGCAAAAGAAAACTGACAGGCTCGCAAGGATAGTCTCAACACTCTTCGTCCCACCTTCATTTACTATAATAGTATTTACACTCTTAGCTTTCACTCTTGAAACAGAATCTGTGAAAACAATTATTACAATTCTCGTAGCTTTCATATTTGGATTTTCTGCACAGATTATACTTTTTTTATTTCTTCGAAATCGAGGTAAAATTGTTGACCTTGATGCATCGGTTAAAGAAGAAAGAACGAATCCATTTTTAATTTCTGTTGGATTTTATCTCGTCGGTTTGATCATTCTGATATCGTTCAAAGTTAATATTATTTCAGTCGCATTCTGGTTTTGTTATATTTCAAATACATTGGTAACAATAGTAATAAACAAGTACTGGAAAATCAGTGCCCACGCTATGGGCGCAGCAGGACCTCTAGCTGCAATAACTTTTGTATTTGGCCCAATCGCTTTGTTTTTTTCAATCATAATTTTGTTAGTAGCCTGGGCTAGAATTCAACTAAAAGTCCACAACTTTTCTCAGGTGCTCGCTGGTATTTTATTTGCTTTTGCTTCCACTTATTTACAAATTTTAATCATAGTTAAATGGTTTTATTGAACTTAACTGAGTACTCTTTATGATTAAATATGAAATTAAAAATGAAATAGGAATCTTAACGCTCAACCGACCGGAGAAACGAAATGCACTTCATCCTGAGTTAGTAAACCAGATGAAATCAACATTAAAAGTAGTTGAGAAAGATAATTCAGTTAAAGCTTTAATAATAACTGGGGAAGGAACAACCTTTTGTGCAGGCGCTGATCTTGAATATCTTAACGAAATGAATAACTATTCATCGCTTGAAAATGAAAAAGATA
Organism: uncultured Ignavibacteriaceae bacterium; assembly: GCA_963790385.1. Classification (GTDB taxonomy): domain Bacteria; phylum Bacteroidota; class Ignavibacteria; order Ignavibacteriales; family Ignavibacteriaceae; genus IGN2. The sequence goes on along the minus strand of CAWBOG010000005.1, from coordinate 723,409 downwards.
CAAGAGAATTAGCTGAATTATTCCTGATGATTTACAATTTTCCAAAGCCGGTTATAGCGGCTGTAAACGGAGCAGCCATTGCTGGAGGTTGTGGTTTAGCTTCAGTATGTGATTTAATTGTTGCTGATGAATCAAAAGCTAAATTTGGATACTCCGAAGTAAAAATTGGCTTCCTCCCTGCGATTGTATCCACATTTCTCATAAGAAGAATAGGTGAAGGAATCGCAAGGCAATTGCTGATGTTTGCTGAAACTATCGATGGCAAACGAGCGTATGAGATAGGATTGGCTAACTATTTAAATAATAATGCTTTAACTGGTGCATTGGATGTAGCATCGAAGCTTAAAAATAATTCCTTAGAGAGTATGAAGCTAACGAAAGATATGGTTAAACTAGTCTCAAACTTATCAGTTGAAGATGCCGTAGAGTATTGTATTTGTTTAAATACCATAAGTCGAACTACAAAAGATTTCAAAGATGGTTTAAATAATTTTCTCACCAAAAAGTAGGAACTATCATGTCTGCTGATCTTAAAAAATATATCCGGAGCATACGGGATTTTCCAATTAAAGGAATTATGTTCAGAGATATTACTACATTGTTAAAAGATCCTGATGCAGTTAAAGAAACACTTCGACAACTTATTTCTTTTACTAAAGCAAATAGCATTGATAAAGTAATCGGAATTGAGTCCCGTGGTTTCATATTCGGAGCAATGCTTGCGAATGAGTTGAATGCCGGATTTGTCCCGGTCAGGAAACCTGGAAAACTTCCCGCAGAAAAAGAATCTCAGACTTATCAGCTTGAGTACGGCCTCGATAAAATAGAAATTCATAAAGATTCTATTAATGAAGGTGATAAAGTTTTGATCCACGATGACTTGTTAGCAACGGGAGGAACTGCAGAAGCTGCGTGCAAGTTAGTTGAAAAACTTGGTGGAAAAGTAGTTCAAATTTCTTTTATTATTGAACTTGGCTTCCTTAATGGCAGGGAAAAAATCAGGAATTATAAAGTAGATTCCCTCATCACTTATGAAGATGAAAATTAGCTGGAGAATATCTTTTGAGAGAAGTTTCATTTCTTAAAAAGAATGCTGAGAAATGGAAGGAAATTGAAGTATTCCTTTCTTCGCACGATAAAATTAATCCTGATAAACTTGCCGATCTTTTTATCGAATTGACTGACGATCTTTCCTATTCAAGAACTTTTTACCCAAACAGCAAAACAACTCAATACCTTAATTCACTTACAGCCAAAGTTCATCAATCAATATACAAAAGCAAAAAGGAAAGAAAGGAAAGATTCATTCGTTTTTGGAAATATGAAACTCCTTTACTCTTTTATAAACACAGAATGGAAATTATTGTCGCCTTTTCAATTTTTTTCCTTTCAATGTTGATTGGAGTTGTATCTTCGGCAGGTGATTCTGGTTTTGTAAGATTGATTATGGGAGATAGTTATGTGAATATGACTCTTGAAAATATAGACAAAGGTGATCCGTTGGCTGTCTATAAACAAATGAACGGGGTTGATATGTTTCTTGGCATAACATTCAATAATATTCGTGTTTCTTTTTTTGCGTTCATGATGGGTCTGATTGTTTCATTTGGCAGTGCGTGGATATTGATGTCGAATGGAATAATGTTGGGTGCATTTCAATATTTTTTTCACATTCATGATCTTCTCTTTGAATCTGTGTTAGTAATTTGGATTCATGGAACTCTTGAAATTTCGTCAATTATCATTGCAGGTGCTGCCGGATTAGTTCTCGGAAATAGTATACTTTTTCCTCGAACATTTTCCCGAACTCAATCATTTAGAATTGGTTCAAAAGAAGGATTAAAAATGATTGTCAGTCTTATTCCAATTTTCGTAACTGCCGGATTCCTTGAGTCATTTGTCACGAGATATACAGGAATGCCGGTCTTCATTAGTTTAACAATTATTCTTGGATCTCTGGCTTTTGTGATTTGGTATTTCATTATATATCCAATAAAAATTTATAACAAAATAGAAGAATTAAATGAACCAAACCAAAATTGAATTTAGAAAGGTGAGAGATTTTGGGGGGCTATTAAACATAACCTTCGACTACATAAAAAATAACTTCAAAACTTTATTTAAATCCAATTTATTTATCAGTGCTCCTGTAATTCTTCTTGCCGGTGTGTTTTTAGGAATTTATCAATCCTCAATGTTTAATTTTGGTAATATTTCTGAAATTGAACGGATTGGTTTTCCATTTATACTCTCAATGTTTTTTATGATGCTTGCGTATGTAATAATTATGGCTGTCACATATTCGCATTTAATGGTTTATAAACAATCTGAATCCGGGACGTTTGAAATTAATGATGTCTGGCAAATGACTAAGAGAAACTTTTTTATGATTTTATTCACAGGCATTGGCTACACTTTAATTCTGGGACTTATCGGTGTAATATCAATTGGAATTGGAATTTATTTTACTTTTCAGGGCATCTACGTATTTATTCTTCTTGTCTTTGTTGGGATAGGATTTCTAATTTATTTGACTATAAATTTCTCATTAATATTTATTGTCAGGCTTGAAGAGGGGATAGGATTTTTTGAAGCAATAAAGCGTTCTAAAAAACTAATTTCAGATAATTGGTGGTTTACTTTTGGTCTGATAGTAGTCATTGGAATTATTCAGGGCTTTCTAACGTACGCTCTTTACATCCCTACTTACATTGTTATGTTCTTTACAGCTTTTGCAGGAATTGAATCAGGAACTAATGATTTCACAAGAATAATTTTCATTATCACCTCAATAATAACTTCATTAAGTGTTTTATTTTACACGATAAGTGCCATCGCTACTGCATTTCAGTATTATAATCTTGTCGAACGAAAAGAAGCACCTGGATTATTACAACAAATAGAAAATATCAAGTAGATAATGAGCTTACTCAAAAAGTTTATAATTGTAATCTTCATTCTTTCAGGTGTTCAGTTCAGCTTTTGTCAGGAAGCTGAATCGGCTGAATATAAGAGTTATAACTATAATGTTGACACTACTATGAAAATAAGGTCAGCGACAGAGGAAGAATTCACAGTTGATGTTCGTTTATTATCAGAGGATATAATCGAAAAATATAAAAATGATCCTGAGTTCAATTATGATGGTGGACCAGAGGAAACTGACGATTGGATAACAAAAATAAAAAACTGGATAAATCAACAGCTTGCAACTATTTGGTCTTCCAAAGCTTACTCAACAGTTCTGGATTATCTTTATTACGCACTAATGATTGTTGCGTTGATACTCATCATTAGAGGACTTATCAAAGGTGATAGAAGAGGATTGATATTTGGCGAGATTAAGACTGATGAAATAAAGATGATGGAAAGTGAAGAAGATATCACTCAACTTAATTTTGATGAACTAATAATTTCCGCTATAGGAAGAAAAGATTTTAAACTTGCGGTGAGGTATTTGTTTTTAAAGTCGCTCAAGCTACTTTCTGAAAAAGGAATAGTTGAATTAAGAAATAATAAAACAAATCATCAATATCTTTTAGAGATTAAGAATAACCGCATCTCAGGTGCATTTCAAATTGCAACTTCGAGATTTGAATGGGTTTGGTATGGTGACTCTCCAATTGATGAGAAGATTCTGAAATCCTCTCAAAATGATTTTAATGAATTGTTTGAATTGATAGCAAAGTAATGAAGAAAAAGAATTTAAAATATTTACTGCCACTTATTATCACACTTATTATTCTTACAATAATTAAAATATTTGAACCCGAAGAGGTTGACTGGACTCAAAGTTTTGCAAGGAAGGATAAAATTCCTTATGGTGGCTATATAATTTATGATATCTCGGATAAACTATTTCCAGATCAAGATGTGATTTTAAAAGAACTTCCGATTTATAACATTCTTAAAGACAATTATTACTACAGCACGAATTATATTTTTATAAACACTTATTTTTCTCCTGACAGACTTGATACAGAATATCTTCTCCGTTATGTGTCAGATGGTAACAATGTTTTTATTTCCGCTTTTGGAATTTACGGTGATCTGGCTGATTCACTTAAATTTGTAACACTTGATGAATTCTTTAATGAGGACTCAGTAAATATTTATCTCAGTATTCCAGAATTGAGGCGTGAAGTCGGTTATTTATACCTTCGAGATAATTTTGCAAACTATTTTAGTGTATTTGATACAACATTAGTTCAGGTTCTCGGAAAAAATGAAAAAGGAAATGTAAATTATTTGAGGATTAAATATGGTGACGGGAATTTCTTTTTGAATACCGTTCCTCTTGCGTTTACCAATTATCATCTGCTCAACTCGAATAATAATGAGTATGTTTACAAAGCATTGTCTCATTTACCGGTCCAACAAACTTTCTGGGATGATTATTACAAACTTGGCAATAAATTCTCTGCTTCTTCGCTACAATATATTTTGTCACAGCCATCGCTTAAGTGGGCTTACTATATTATCCTTGCTTCGATCTTGTTGTTCATTTTCTTTTATGGCAGAAGAAAGCAAAGGATTATCCCGGTAATACCGCCGTTAGCCAATACCACTGTTGAATTCGTAGAAACAGTTGGTAATCTTTATTATCAGCAAAAAGATTTTAAAAATATTGCAGAAAAGAAAATATCCTTTTTCCTCGACTATATCAGGAATAAATATTTTATTAAAACCAGCAGTTTTGATGAAGAGACAATTCAGAAAATTGCAGATAAATCCTCATTATCTACAGGAAAAATAAAATCAATTCTAAAGGAAATTGGGAGAATCAATAACAGTCAGAAAATTACCGAAGAAGAATTGGTAAATATCAACTATCAAATCGAAAAATTTTATGAAAGAACTAAATAATATGGAAGAAACAAATTTTACTCCTCGCACAGATTTAACTGAGCTCAAAGATGCAATTGGAAAAGTTCGGGCAGAAGTTAAAAAAATTATTGTTGGACAGGATAAAACAATTGATATGATGATCGCGGCCGTTCTGGCAGATGGCCACGTATTGATTGAAGGAGTTCCCGGCATTGCAAAAACTTTGTTGGCCAAAATTATTGCACGAACTATCTCCGCAGATTTTTCGAGGATTCAATTTACGCCTGATCTTATGCCTTCAGATATTCTTGGAACTTCAGTATTTAATATGAAGACTTCTGAATTCGAGTTTAATAGCGGACCAATATTTTCAAACATTGTTTTAATTGATGAAATAAATCGTGCGCCTGCAAAAACTCAGTCAGCTTTATTTGAAGCGATGGAAGAAAGGCAGATTACGATTGATGGAACGACATATAAACTTGATACTCCATTTACTGTATTTGCAACTCAAAATCCGATTGAGCACGAAGGAACATATAAACTACCTGAAGCACAGCTTGATCGTTTCCTTTTAAATTAGAAATGGATTATCCTACAGCAGAAGAGGAAATAAAAATTTTACTTGATCTCCACAGCAGAAAAAATATAAACGATTTGAATTTAATACAGCCTGTCTTCACTAAAGAGGCTCTCAAACAATTCAGAGAAAAAGTTAGAACTTCTCATCTCGATGAAAAAGTTGCTAATTATATTACTCAAATAGTAAACCGAACACGAAACAACAGCGATCTCTATCTTGGTGGCTCGCCGAGAGCTTCTATTTCCATAATGGTAAGTGCCAAAGCAGTTGCAGCAATCAACGGCAGAGACTTTGTAACTCCAGATGATGTGAAGATGGTTGTCTATCCGACTCTCAGACACAGAATTCTTCTTACTCCTGAAAGGGAAATGGAAGGAAAAACTCCTGATGACATCATCAAAACAATTTTAGAAAGAGTTGAGGTTCCAAGGTAGTGAAAGTACTCAAGTCTTTCTATTTGTCGTCAAGATTTTTTATTGTTGCAGCAGCATTGGTGTTCTTATTTACCCTGTCATACTTCTTGACTCAATTGCTGATTATAACCAATCTTCTTTTTGCGGCTATAATATTTTTACTTATTTCTGATGTGTTTATTCTTTTCATAAACAAGAAAGGAATTCATTCATACAGAATAGCTCCGAATCGTTTGTCGAACGGTGATGATAATGAAATTAAAATCATTCTTGAAAACCGATATGCTTTCAGAATTAGTTGTGAAATAATTGATGAAATACCATTTGAATTCCAGATACGTGATCTTTATCTCAAGATTTTCGTTGAACCGGGAAAGACCAAAGTATTCACTTACAATTTAAAACCTGTGAAAAGGGGAGAGTATAATTTTGGAAGCACAAATATTTTTACCGCTTCTCCAATTGGTTTTGTGAGACGAAGATTTAGTTTTGAAGGAAACAAAATACTTCCGGTTTATCCTTCATACTTACAGATGAAAAAGTATGAACTGATGGCAATCTCTGACAGATTAACTGAAGCCGGAGTTAAAAAAATTCGCCGCATCGGGCACTCAATGGAATTTGATCATATAAAAGATTATGTACGTGGAGACGATTATCGCACTATTAATTGGAAAGCAACTGCAAGAAAAGCTCATCTGATGGTAAATCATTTTGATGATGAAAAGTCTCAACAGGTTTACAGTGTCATTGATATTGGTCGTGTGATGAAAATGCCTTTTGGAGGAATGAGTTTGCTTGATTATGCTATAAATTCATCTCTTGTTATTTCAAGTATAGCAATGCATAAACAGGATAAAGCTGGATTGGTAACCTTCTCCAATAAAGTTGGAAATATTTTACCGGCAGAGAGACAGGCTCGCCAGATGCAAACGATTCTTGAAATGCTTTACAATCTGAAAACAGATTTTCTTGAATCCGATTTTGAAATATTAACCAGCACAATTCTTCAGAAGATCAGTCATAGAAGTCTTATAATTCTTTACACAAATTTTGAATCATTGAATGCACTCCAAAGACAGCTTGCATATTTAAGAAGACTTTCTCAAACGCATCTTGTGCTTGTGATCTTTTTTATTAATACTGAGCTTTTTTCATTGATAGATAAACCAGCAATAAACGTTGAAGATATTTATCATAAGACAATAGCGGAAAAATTTGCGTTTGAAAAACGGTTGATAGTGAAGGAACTTGCCAGATACAGCATTCACTCAATCCTGACTACTCCTCAAAATCTTTCTGTAAATACAATAAACAAATATCTTGAATTAAAGGCACGGGGATTGATTTAATTCGATCATGCAAACGATTGAAATTCAAACCGCTCAAAACGTAAATATTGAATACCCGGTGGCAAGTGTTGGCGAAAGGGTAGTAGCTGCTATCATTGATCAACTCATAATGGTGGGATACATTATTGCAATGTTTTTTCTGTATATGTGGATATTAAATATTACAGAAGGAACTTCAATTTATTTTCCCGTTGCTTACTTTGTGATATGGTTTCTACCTGTTTTCTTTTATCAACTTTTGTGTGAAACTTTTTTAAATGGTCAGTCTTTTGGAAAAAAGATGATGAAGATGCGAGTTGTTAAGCTTGATGGAAGTCAGGCAGGAATTGGCAGCTATTTTTTACGATGGATTTTGGCACCAATAGATATTTACTTCACTTATGGTTCGGTAGGATTAATAACACTGATTGTAAACGGAAAAGGTCAGAGACTTGGTGACCTCGCCGCTCACACTACAGTTGTAAAATTAAAAGCTGAAGCTAAATTGGAAGACACAATATTAAAAACCACACCGATTAATTATGATGTTAAGTTTCCACAAGTGAGTGCACTTAGTGATCTGGATATCTCGATTGTTAAGGAAGTTTTGGACTTGAATTACAAAAATCCTGATGTTGAAGTGTATTCAGGAATCATAAAAAAAACTAAAGAAGCAATTGAAAAGAAAATCGGTGTAAATACAGATTTACATCCACTTACTTTTTTAGATACGGTGTTGAAGGATTATAATTATTTATTGAGTGAGTGAGAAAGGGATTAACTAATTTTTCCAATCTGAATTTGCGATAACCACCACGAATTCCCCCTTGATAATTTTCTCATTTAATTTTTCTTTTAATTCAGCAGGATAACCTCGCCAGGTTTCTTCAAATTTTTTTGTCAGTTCACGACAAACGACCACATATCTTTCAGGAAAATATTCAACTAACTGATCAATTAACTTTATAATTCTGTGAGAAGATTCATAAAGAACGATAGTCCTTTCTTCCGAAGAGAGTTCTTTTAATTTTTTTTGTCTTCCTTTCTTCTGTGGCAAAAAGCCTTCAAAGACGAATGAATCTGTTGGCAGTCCGCTTATAGTAAGTGCTGCAATTAAAGCAGTTGCACCGGGAATAGAAATAACTTCTACTCCGCTTTTAATTGATTCTGAAATTAATCGAATTCCAGGATCAGAGATAGCAGGAGTACCAGAATCTGAGATAAGTGCATAGCTCTGACCAAGTAGTAATCGTTCAATGATTACTGGTATTTTCTTTGTTTCACTTACAGCGTTAAAAGAAATTAATTGCTTGATTACGTTGTATTGTTTTAGAAGAATCGAACTCACACGAGTATCTTCACAGAGAATAAAGTCAACTTCATTTAAAGTTTCAATTGCTCTGAGTGTGATGTCTTTGAGATTACCAATCGGAGTGCTTACAATATAGAGCTTACCTGTCATTGAATAACTTTCTCATTGAGTTTAAGATTTGACAGATTTCAAAAATCTATCATATCTAATATATCAAAGTGAATTTAAAACAAGAACGGCTCCGTAATTGGAGCCGCTCCTGGCAAGTAGTTAATCCTATTATTATTTATTGGACGATATAATTTTAAGAACTTTCTCAACAATCTGCAAGCCCTCTTCAAGTTCGTCATCTGTAATATTTAACATTGGTCTGAATCTGATTGACTTTACCCCGCAGCCGAGTATGAGAAGCTTTTCTTTTTCTGCTACCTTTCTGAACTCGTTTCTCAATTCAGTGCTTGGCAAATCGAACGAACAAAGCAGTCCAAGACCGCGAACATTACTGACTAAATCAGGTAAGTTTGATTGAATTTCACTTAATCTATTCATAAGATATTTACCCCTGTGCACAACATTCTCAATAATATTTTCTGATTCCATAATATTCATTATCTGTGTCGAACGAACCATATCAACAAGGTTTCCGCCCCAGGTAGAATTTATTCTTCCGGAAACAATAAAACAATTATCTTCTACTTTATCCACTCTTTCTGAAACCATTATTCCACATTGCTGGAATTTTTTTCCAAAGGCTATTATATCAGGTTTAACATAATGATCCGCAGCCCAAAACTTTCCTGTTATGCCAAAACCAGTCTGAACTTCATCAAACATCAGCATAATATCATTTTCAAGTGTGATTGTTCTTAATTCCTGAAAGAATTCTTTTCTAAAGAAATTATCCCCACCTTCACACTGGATTGGTTCAATTATCAAAAGAGCAATATCATCGGGATTATTTTTTATTGCAGATTTGATTTCCTCTATAGCCTGCCTTTCAAATCTTATCACTTCTTCGAGATGCTGTTCAAGAGGAAAAGTAATTTTTGGATTGACAATCCTTGGCCAGTTAAATTTCGGAAAATATTTAACTTTATTAACATCAGTATTAGTTAATGACATTGTGTATCCACTTCTTCCATGAAATGCTTCCTTGAAGTGTATTACCTGTTGTCCTTTTTCTTCCTTATAACCTTTTTCGAAATTCTTTCTAACTTTCCAATCGAAAGCAACCTTCAATCCATTTTCAACAGCAAGTGCGCCACCATCCACAAAAAACAAATGCTTTATATAATCGGGCTTTGCAACTCTGCTGAATGTATCTACAAAATCTGCCATTTGTGTTGTGTAAATATCAGAGTTGGAAGGTTTGTTAACAGCAGCGTTAGCTAATTTTTCTTTTACCTCATCCGAATTTAATTTTGGATGGTTCATTCCCAGTGGAGAAGAAGCGAAGAATGTGAAAAAATCTATATACTCTTTGCCGTTTCTTTCATCGACAAGCTTATTTCTGTAACTATTCTTTAAATCGAGAACTAAATTAAACCCATCGGCAAGCATATGTTTGCCGATAACTTCTCTGACTTTTTCTGCGGGGTTAATAGTTTCTGTGAACATCTAATCACCTTAAACTTAAAAATTAATAAATATTTAATACAAGAATTGTGCAACAGGACAATTTCCTGTTGATTGAAAAGAGGAGTCTTAAAAGACGGATTCGTAGGCTGAGACAAAATAACTTTTATGTCTTAGCAGAAAAAAAGTAAGGATTGTATGTAAATATGTCTTGTTCATAACTTTTAATTACGGTTCAAAAATACTAAAGCCTTCAAGAATAATCAAAAAATTAGTTTCAAGGATTATCTTTCAAAACAGAGATTAACTAATTATTTCTATTTGATTTTTATATTTTAATTGGTTACACTTACCATAACAATTAAAATTAATATGTCCGCTTCAACAAAATTATCCACTTCTGTAAAAGCGCTTTGTTATTTACAGCAAGCATACCCGAATCACGCAACAAGTTCCGAAATTGCGATGGTTATAGGAATCAATTCTTCAAAGCTTCGAATGATATTATCTATGCTTTCAAAAAACGGTATAGTTGAAAGCAACTCAGGAACAGCTGGAGGATTCAGACTGAAAAAGAGTGCTTCACAGATTCATCTTCAGGAAATTTATTGTGCTATTGAGGACAGAAAGGCCTTCCATTTGAATGTCAGAAAAGAGTTAATAAAAAAAAATAGTTTGCCTGATAAATTAAATTTTTACTTCCTTGATTTATTTTCTGAAGTTCAGATAGATATCGAGGATAAATTAAAAAATATCACCTTAGAGTCTATCATAAATAAAATAAAAACTTATTAATTAAAATATATTGGAGTTACTATGGAATTCTTAAAACAGCTTGGAATCAATAAAACGAATTTTGGTTCATCATCAGGTCAAAAATGGATTAAAACACAATCAGAGGGTGAGCTAAAAATCCATTCTCCGGTTGATGGAAAATTTATTGCTTCTGTATATCAGGCATCTGAAAAAGATTATGAAACGATCATGAAAACTTCCCAGGAAGCTTTTTTATTTTGGCGCGAAGTTCCTGCTCCTCAGAGAGGAGAAATTGTTCGACAAATTGGAATAAAATTACGAGAGTTTAAAGAACCCCTGGGAAAACTCGTTTCGTATGAAATGGGTAAATCGCTTCAGGAAGGTTTGGGTGAAGTTCAGGAGATGATAGACATTTGTGACTTTGCTGTTGGTCAGTCACGTCAGCTGTACGGCTTTACGATGCAATCAGAAAGACCAATGCACAGAATGTATGATCAATATCATCCGCTTGGAGTTGTTTGCACAATTTCTGCCTTCAATTTTCCTGTCGCTGTTTATGCCTGGAATGCAATGCTTGCCGCTGTTTGTGGTGATGTTAATCTTTGGAAACCTTCTTCAAAAGTTCCGCTAAGTGCTGTTGCAACGCAGAACATTATTTCGAAAGTTCTGAAAGAAAACAATTTACCTGAAGGAATTTTTAATTTAGTTATTGGAAAAGGATCCACAGTGGGTGAAAGAATTTTGAATGATAAAAGAGTTGCTATGGTTTCAGTTACGGGTTCGACAAGGGTTGGTAAACATGCGGCAGAAGTTGTATCATCACGATTTGGCAAAACTATTCTGGAACTTGGCGGCAATAATGCCATTATTATTACAACGGATGCAGATCTCAAAGTAGCTATTCCAGCGGTTGTGTTTGGTGCAGTTGGTACAGCAGGTCAACGGTGTACATCAACCAGAAGATTGATCATACACGAATCAATTTATAATAAAGTTAAAGACTCATTGCTCAAAGCATACAGAAGTCTTAAGATTGGAAATCCGCTTGATCAGAAGAATCATATGGGACCGCTTATCGATAAAAATGCTATTAATGATTTTACAAATGCACTTAAGCGTGTTAAAAAAGAAGGTGGAAAAATTATTTTTGGTGGTGAAACGTTAAGTGGAAAGGGATATGAATCTGGTTGCTATGTTTCTCCTGCGATTGTAGAAGCTCAAAATCATTACCAAATAGTTCAGGAAGAAACTTTTGCACCAATCCTGTATATTATGAAGTATAAAAAGGATATTGATGAAGCAATTGGTATTCAGAATGGTGTTGTTCAAGGACTTTCTTCTTCAATATTTACAAATAACTTGAAAGAAGCTGAACGGTTTTTATCCTGTGCCGGATCAGATTGCGGAATTGCTAATGTGAATATTGGAACCTCAGGCGCTGAAATTGGCGGAGCATTTGGTGGTGAAAAAGAAACTGGTGGTGGAAGAGAATCAGGTTCAGATTCATGGAAAGCATATATGCGCCGACAAACAAATACTATAAACTATGGATCAAAGCTACCTTTGGCGCAAGGAATAAAGTTCGACATCTGATCTTCTGCTTCAATGGTATTTTTGAAAGGAGCGGGAAATTTTTTCCGTTCCTTTTTTTATGTAATAATTCCATCATAACTCTCCTAATTACCTGATCCTATCAATAAGAGAATAATTCAGGAAATATTACCTGAATTATTTGGACTCACCTGCAATTCTTTCTTAATTCTGTATCAATTCAATAAATAGTTGTTCACACAAATTCAATTCTTCTTTGGCAAGCTTTTAGAATAATTCACGTTAAAAGTGACAAATAAATTATTCTAATAAATGACTACACTGGATTTAAAAAAACTTACTTCGTTCGGCTCTGACTGGGAATTGAATCAATATAAAATCTTGATCAAAGTTAGAGAGTGGTTGATGAACTTCAACAAGAACAAACTTTTCCCGTCAATTGAAGAAGCAATTCAACTTAATCTGGCGCTCGAAGATCTACTCAGAGAAAATATTGAATGTAAGCTTTGGTTTGATAGTGAAATCCGTGGTCAAAATGGTAATGAACGAGTGATTGTCTACGAAAAAGCGCATCAAGTAGGAAATCAACTGGATAAACTCCTAAATTTTATTGACTGGGCTTTGCAGCTGAACAGACCTGTCCTCGAAGAGGGAAGGATTATTAAGAATTTTGTCGAAGATGATTTAGAGATTACGAGAATTTCTAATGTAGATAAAAATTATAATGGTAAAGGATATTTTAGTCTGCCTGATAATAGAAGTGCAGTTTTGAATATCTATCTCTATGAAATAGTATGGGATTGGTCACAAGAAAATTTGTATCAACAAATACATTCACACCTGGTCAAATCTATTCCTCAATCTGAAGTACATATTTCGACAGAAGAATTGATTACAAATTTTGTAAAATATTCACAGGATTTACATGAACCTGTTTCATTTATTCTTGAAACAGACCTCGACTTCCCATATGAAGAAACAATTTTTCCTATAGCTGAAGAAAAGCTTCTAAAATATTTAACTTGTTAACGTACCTCAGTTAATCTTCCGGATAAGCCTATCATATCTGTAACGATCATTGCCGTTTCAGTAAGGAAAATATCAGCGTCGTTTACTTTTTTCTCAGGAACTTCTCCCTTATCCAAAATCTTTAATCCCTTAGCTTCTCTGCGCTCATTTTCTCTTTGAAATTCTATTTCTTCTTCTGCTTCTTTTTCTTGCTTTCTTATTTCAGAATTAAGCGATATATATTTTTTGCTTTGTGATTCGTTATAAGTGTTTATATCTTCAATCAGAAATTGGAATTCGATATCATCGTTTCTTCTTTTTTCAGATAGAGAAGTTAGCTCAGGGATTATTTTATTCAAGTTGCTGTATAGTTTGTAATTCGATGGATCAATTTGATCCCAGGGCAATGCGGAAGGTTGAGAGCTTTCGCCAAAATCATGAGGGTCAATATAAGAAGGTAAAATAATATCTGGAATAACACCAAGATTTTGTGTACTTCCTCCATTAATCCTGTAGTATTTTGCGATAGTTAATTTTAACTGACCATATTTATTCGTAGAACTTCTTGAAACTCTGTTTAAGTCAATCAGATTTTGAACAGTTCCTTTACCATAAGTTTGTTCACCAACAATTATCCCTCTACCATAATCCTGAATAGCAGCCGCAAATATTTCTGACGCTGAAGCACTGAATCGGTTTACCATTACAGTTAATGGACCAGCATAAACTAATGATGGATCAACATCTTCGTCAACTTCAACATAACCCTCTGTATTTTTAACTTGAACAACGGGACCAGACTCAATGAATAACCCGGTTACATCGATGGCTTCTGAAAGCGCACCGCCGCCATTATTTCTCAAGTCTATTATTACTCCATCAACTTTTTCTACTTTTAGTTCTTCCAAAAGTGCTCTAACATCAGTCGCCGTACTTTTTGGATTATTATCGCCGCTATGTATTCCCTCAAAATCAGTATAGAATTTTGGGATATTTATAACACCGATTCGATATGCTATTCCATTATTGGTTACTTCTATAATTTCTTTTTTTGCTGCCTGATCTTCCAATTTTACTTTATCTCTAACAAGTTTAATCTCTTCAGGTTTGGTCGTAACACCGTCTTTCGCTCTTAATATTTGTAAACGAACAGTAGTTTCTTTCGGTCCACGAATTAATTGAACAACATCAGTAATACGCCAACCGATAACATCAACAAATTCACCATCAGTTCCCTGGGCAACAGCAATTATTCTGTCATCTACATCAATTTGCTTAGATAAAAAAGCCGGGCCACCAGGAATTACTTCAACTACTTTTGTATATCCATCCTCTGTCATCAATCTTGCACCGATGCCTTCAAGAGAAAGGCTCATATCGATTTTAAAATTATCTGATGTAGCAGGTGACAAATAATTTGTGTGCGGATCAACAGCACTAGTATAAGAATCCATAGCAAGTTGAAATACATCTTCGCTATTATATTGATTTAACACGCTTCTGAAATTGTCGTATCGCTTCTTAAGATTTGTTCTAATTGCTTCTTCATCCTTTCCTGCCAGATATAAACTCAATGCATCTTTTTTGATTCTCAATTCCCAAAGTTTGTCCATCTCCTGCCAGGTGGATACCCAATCAGAATTTTCTCTGTCAATTTCAACCGAATCGTTTAGAGAGAAATTAAATCCTGCCGTTAAAATTGTATCTACATAGTCCATCCTTTGAATTAATCGCTTCTCATAAAGATTGAATATATCAAAGAATGGTTGAACATTTCCAGCAAGGAGATAATCATCAAACGAATATCTTTCCTTTTCAAAGGAATTAATATCTGACTGAAAGAAATAAACTTTGCTGTAATCAAGTGTTTTTATGTAATTGTCAAACATTAAAGATGAAAGGGAATCATCCAAATTAAAATGTTTATAGTGATACCGAGAAAGCATCGTTGTTACAAGCTGGTTCTCAAGTGTAAAATGATTTTGAGGTTCAATGATTTTCAATGTATCTGAGATGATATCGCTATCATTATTTTCTTTTTTAGATTCTGCGAGAAAATAATTTGCAGTAAGGACTATCAGAGCCGTTATTAATATAGCTTTCATAATATTTATTATTCTCTTGTTCATTAAAAAGTTTGCTTTAATCTATGGTTACTTACTTATGGAAAAATTAAATAGCAATGCAAATTTGATGATCGGACTTTCAGATGTGATCAATTTGTATTGAATTTTGGTATTTATTAATCTTTAGCGAAAATACTTCGTTGAAATATGTAATCAACATTCTTTAAAATTTTATTTGTGTCGAATATCTCATTTAATTCTTTTTCGGAAATGATCTGCATTATTTCTTTCGATTTTAATAACTCATCTTTCAGAAATTTATCTTTATTTGCCCAAACATCCATTGCCGCAGTTTGAACGATTCGATATGCATCTTCCCGTGACAATCCTTTATCAATGATTTTAAGTAAAACAGTTTGAGAAAAAACTAATCCGCGAGTAAGATTCAGGTTCTTAATCATATTGTCAGGATAAATGAGAAGATTCTTAGTGAGTTTTATCATAAGGTCCAAAGCATAATTTAGTGCAATGCAGCTATCAGGAATAATTATTCTTTCAACTGAAGAATGAGAAATATCTCGTTCATGCCAAAGCGCAACATTTTCCAGAGCTGCAATTGCATTAGCTCTTAAAACTCTTGCAAGCCCGGTTACTCTTTCACTAATAACCGGATTTCTTTTATGAGGCATTGCTGAAGAACCTTTTTGTCCTATTAGAAAAAAATTCTTCAGCTTCCAAAACTTCAGTTCTTTGAAGATGACGTATCTCGATAGATATTTTTTCGAGAGTCGCACCAATTACAGCAAGAGTATTCATAAATTCAGCATGTCTGTCTCTTTGAATTACCTGAGTAGAAACGCTTGCCGGCTTCAAATTCATTTTACTGCACACATATTCTTCAACTTTTGGAGATAGATGTTCGAAAGTTCCAACTGCACCTGAAATTTGTCCAACACTTATTGTTTCAATTGCATTTTGAAGCCGTTTGATATTTCTCTTGGTTTCTTCAAACCACAATGCAAACTTCAATCCCATAGTCGTTGGTTCAGCGTGAATTCCGTGAGATCGTCCAATACAAACTGTGTCTTTATGTTCAAGTGCTCGATTCTTTAAAACTTCTTTTAAATCAAAAAGTTGTTTTAACAGAAGTTCACCAGAAGTTTTCATCTGGTAGGCGAGGGTAGTATCGAGAATATCAGATGAAGTCATTCCATAATGAATATGTCTTGAAGCAGGTCCAACATACTCAGCAACATTTGTAAGAAATGCGATAACATCGTGCTTGGTTGTTTCCTCTATTTCTAAAATTCTTTTGACATCAAAGGCGGATTTATCTTTTATAATCTTCAGATCTTCTTTGGGAATTTCTCCCATTTCGTAACGAGCTTCGCACGCAAGAATTTCAATTTTTAACCAGGTAGCGAATTTAAATTCGTCTTCCCAGAATTTTCCCATTTCGGGTAATGTATAACGACTTATCATCCTTTCACCAGCTTCATAGTTTTTGTTAACTCTTTTTCATCCCGAATAATCTTTACAGTAATTGTCTGTCCTGTCCTGAACTCATGAAATACGCTGAACATTGAATTTTCATTGTTAATTTTGAATCCATCGACTTCAGTAATGATATCACCAACCTCAATTCCTCCTTGTTCAGCAGGAGTGTTTGGATAAATCTTAGTAACAATGACACCTTTGGCATTTTTCAAATGATAGTATTTTGCTATTCCTTCATCAATGGTTTGAATTCTCATTCCAATTTCAAAATTTCTGTCAATACTTCCTTTTTCTTTTAGCTCTTCAATTATCCTTTTGATTTTATTAACAGGAATTGCAAATCCCAAACCTATACTGCCAGAATTGTTACCTGCCGTAAAAATAAGTGTATTCATTCCAATAACTTCACCAAGACTGTTTACTAATGGTCCTCCGCTATTTCCTCCATTAATTGAAGCATCGGTTTGAATCATATTTAAATAGTATCGTTCGTTTATTGCGTCAAGGTTCATTCCGGTTGCGCTCACGACACCAACAGTTACAGTTGGTTTATCGTTCAATTCGAAAAGTCCAAATGGATTACCAAGCGCAATTACCCATTCACCAATAATTATATCATCGGAATTTCCTAAAGTTACAAATGGTAGATCATCACCATCGATTTTTAGAAGACAAATATCACTCGCACTGTCTGAACCAATCACTTTAGCATCGAATGTTCTTCCATCCGTAAGTGTTACAGTGATCTTGGTTGCATTTCCTGCAACGTGGTCATTGGTAACAATGTAGCCGTCTGAAGAAATTAAATAGCCAGAACCTAATCCTTTAACTTCCTGGCTGTAAGTTCCTCTGTTACCAAAAAATCTTTGAAAGAATGGATCGTCAAACATAGAAAAGAATGGGTCTTTGTATTCTCTTATTTCAATTACGTTTATTCCAACTATTGCCGGACTAACTTTTTGTACTGTTTCAGTTATTATGTTTCTTCTTGAGTTTGTAATTTCATCGTTATTTTTATCATTTTGATTTTGTAGCTGAGCGAATACAACGTTTTGATTGTTTTCAGATATTCCGGAGATAGTAACTAAATTTAATTTTGCACTTGTATAAATGACAGCGATAAGCAAAATGATGAAAACAACTGCCGTTATAAATAAATTTTTTCCTTTATTCATTTTTAAGCTTCCGATTATTTTTTTGTTCTAGAATAAATTCTCTCAATGGTTCAACATGTCTGATAAATATAATAATTAATATTGCTGTACTTGAGAGCATTAACGCAGAAATACTCTCAGGTTGTGGATATGTATACTTTACAGCAATCTTTGAAGTTCCAAAAAGAACTAACAAAGAAAATAATGTTGAACTAATATTAGCGAATATGATACCTTTTCTCATTATATAAAATATTACCCAAAGAGTAGCCCAAACTGCTAACAGAAAAGGGATTAGAAAAGCTGCTCCACCAGCTGCAGTTGATAGTCCACGTCCGCCTTTGAAATTCAACCACGGATTGTAGCAATGACTTAAGACAGCAAATAATAATGAAATCGCCGGATAAATAAATTGATCAGGAAAGAGAAGTGAAGGGATAATAACGCTTGCTGCTCCTTTTAGGAAATCAAGCACGAAAACAGAATAACCAATAAACTTTGAGTTAGTTAATTCAAAAGAGTTCATCGCACCAACATTCCCAGAGCCTTCATTGGTTATATCAACCCCTTTAGACATTTTAAGAAAAATATAGCCTGTAGGAAATGATCCAAGCAAATAGCCAATTAATGAGCTTATTAAATATTCCATAAATATTACGTTATTAATAGAAGAAATTTAAGGATTTTTTTGGAAGAAATTTTAATGAATGTAAATGATTAAAAGAAGAGATTAATTTTTATTTGATTCCAAGATGAATATTCCGAAGAAGACTTTTGCAGCTAATCTATAAAATTATTGGAGGCGGCGGTCGGATTCGAACCGACGAATAAAGGTTTTGCAGACCTTCGCCTTGGACCACTTGGCAACGCCGCCAAAAAATAATCCCGACTTGGTCGGGATTGGAGCGGGAAACGGGACTCGAACCCGCGACATTCACGTTGGCAACGTGATGCTCTACCAACTGAGCTATTCCCGCATAAAATCAATTTATAAGAACTCAAATTCGGGGATCAAATATAATATTAGCTCCCGTTCTAATCAAATAAGTTAGTGTAAAAAAAAGTCCGGCATAGGCCGGACTTTAATAAAACAAAAATTAATGAAATTACTTTAGTAACATCATTTTCTTTGTTTGCACAGAATTCGCTGATTGTAATTTGTACATATAAACACCACTCGGGAGATTTGAAGCATTAAATGAAACTTCAAAAAATCCTGATGCACTAAATCCATCAACTAGCACTGCAACCTCTTCACCTACAGTATTATAGACAGAGAGTGTAACATTACCGGCTTCAGGTACACTATATTTAATATTTGTTGTTGGGTTAAATGGATTTGGATAATTTTGATCCAGAGCAAAAGTTAATGGACCATTCACTTCAATTTCGATTTCATCGGAATATTCGTAGGTTCCATTAAAATCAATCTGTTTTAGTCTATAATAATTTATTCCCTGATCAACAGACTTGTCAATATAGCTATAGTTTCTGGTTTCGGATACGGTTCCGGCACCTTCAACAAAAGCAATTGTCCTGAACTCAGAAGATTCAGTTCTTCTTTCAATTTCAAACATTTGATTGTTTGTCTCAGTTGCTGTTGACCAGTTGAGTACTACGTTGCCATTATGATTTACTGAAGCTACAAATGAGGTTAATTCAACCGGTACGATAGGATTATCAGCAAATCGATAATCATCTAGGTACATCACATTATTTGCTGCAACCGCATCCGGACCAAAGAAATCATTTGCATCTATCACTTTTGGTACGGGTGTACCAAAAGTACCAAGAGAATATTGCCAGGAATACACGAACGTATTGTTAATCCATAATTCAGCCTGATCTAAATCGAGATCAATAATAGCAGATATGGGAAACCAGGTACCATGTGGAAAAGTGAAGGTGGCAGCACTTGCAGCACCGGCATCAAGAGTTCCAGTTCCACCTGCATTAAAAAATGCTTGAAATGCCCATTGGTAATTTAAAGTAGACCATTCAGCCATTGTATTAAAGTAGCCGAACTTTCCAGCAGGAATGTAGGCCACAAAATCTAAATACCATGTCCCTGTGGTTAGTCCTCCTAGTGGTTTTACAAAGTCTACTGCTCTGGGAGTTACTACATCTATAAGCGCAGAATTTGATCCACTATATGCAAAATTAGTAGAGACCAGAGCATCCTCATTGCCGCAAGGTGCTTGAGTCCAAGTTGACCAATCGATTGGATTTTGACATGCAACCTGTTGTCCAGTAACATATGCTTCAAAATTATCTGAAAAAGTTGTCTGTGAAATGATGACAACAGAAAGAAAAATAACCAGAAATATTGTAAGCAAACATTGTTTCATTGTACCTCCATTGTTTGTTTTTAGTAATTTATGATTTAACAGAACTAATTAAGATTAAATTGATTTTCTTGTAATATTATTTCGAATTTGCTACTGATTTTATACTGACTATTAAACTTTGCCATTAAACCTATCCTTATAATAATAAATTTCATAATTAAAAGAAATATTTATTATTTTTTTTTGAGTAAGTTTAAAAATAAAAAAGTCCGGCAGTTGCCGGACCCTAAAAAGCAAATCAAGTGAATTTAGAAATTACTTGAGTAACATCATCTTCTTTGTTTGAACAGAATTTGCTGATTGCAATTTGTATAGATAAACACCAGTTGAAAGATTTGAAGCATCGAATGTTACTTCAAATGTACCAGCCTGGTTGAATCCATTTACTAATACTGCAACTTCTTCACCAACTAAATTATAAACAGAAAGTTTAACGTTTCCAGATTCTGGTACGCTGAACTGAATACTTGTAGATGGGTTGAATGGGTTCGGATAATTCTGTGCTAAGTCAAATGATAATGGAGCAGTTACGTCAACTTCAACTTCGTCGGAATAAGCAAATGTTCCATCAAAATCAATTTGTTTTAGTCTGTAGTAATTTATTCCCTGATCAGCTGTTTTGTCATCATAGCTGTAGTTTCTGGTTTCGGTTACTGTTCCAGCTCCCTCAACAAAACCGACAGTTCTGAATTCAGAAGACACTGTTCTTCTTTCAATTTCAAAACCTTGGTTATTTATTTCAGTAGCTGTTTCCCAATTTAGTTCAACGATACCATGATTTGATATTGCAGTGAATGATGTTAACTCAACAGGAGTTGGTGTGTCACCAAAGTAGTAATTATCAAAATACATTTGATCGTTTGCAGTTGCACCAAAGAAATCATTGGCTGCAATAACTAATGGTCCCGTTCCTCCAGATGCACCTAAAGTCCAGGTCCAACTGTTTACCAAGGTACCATCAATCCAAAATTGAGCTTGATCTAAATCTAGATCAACCATTAATCTAATGTGCTGCCATGTAGCTGGTGTCCAGGTAAACGCAGTTGTTGTAGTGGCTAATAATCTTCCGGCACCACCCAAGTCAAAATAACATTCCATTGCCCAGTATCCGCCGGTAACAAATGTAAAATCGGATAATGTATTGAAATACCCAGATTTTCCCGCTGGGATGTAGACATCCATTTCAATGTACCAAATTCCTGAGGTTTGATCACCTAACAATTTAATTAAATCATTGTTCGGAGCGATCACAGTTGAATTAGGTGCACTATTTGAATAGTTAGTAGAAATGAATGCGTCTTCACTGCCACAAGGTGCGTTTGACCAGGTTGACCAATCAACCGGATTTTGACATGCAAGCATTTGACCAGCTATATATGAATCAAAGTTATCAGTAAAAGCTGTACCGCCACCACCGATATCGTCAGTAACGATAGTTTGATAGTAAGCTACAGGATCAACAAATGCCGTTGCAGCAAAAGTTTGCGTAGCTGGAGGAGGGCTTCCATAAATAGGCACAGACCCTGTTGCCCATCCTGCACCACCAGTTTGTTCTCCGAATGAACACGGGACTGGGAAGGGGCTTACCGGGTTTTGAGTCCAATATGCAGTTTGGGCATCCATTTGAGTGTAAATGACATAATATTTTCCAGCGGTCAACGTTACATCAATTGCACCGGAGGAATACCAACCCTCTCCAGGACCTTGTCCTGTAACCAACACTGCACTTATTTGGTTATAGTCACCGACTTGTGTATCACATTCGTAAATACAAAAATACAAATTGGTAGCTGATGTTGGATTAAGATATAATCTTTGTTCTACAACCCTGCGGCTTGTTGTACATGTGAAGAAATTTCCGCGAGCCCTGTTTATTCCACCAGCAAACAAATTCTGATTTAATCCAAAAACTTCCTCTATTGGAGTTAGCATAGCCGATGGCGTAATGTTGTCTGGCTTTGGATTTACTTTGAACTCTGCGCCTTTATCAATAGTGGTGGCGATTTGTGCAATCGAAATACCAGCAAAGATAAATATTAGAAATAGTACACTAAAGAATTGTTTCATAAAGAAACCTCCTTTATTAATTGATGAATGAAGTTAATTAAGAAAGAAAAATTAAATGATATATTTGAACGGGAGAGAGAAAAATTATTTTGTAGATTTTTTTCAAGCATTTTAGACGAGTAGTCCCTCTTAAATAATGAAT
Source organism: uncultured Ignavibacteriaceae bacterium (assembly GCA_963790385.1). Taxonomy (GTDB): domain Bacteria; phylum Bacteroidota; class Ignavibacteria; order Ignavibacteriales; family Ignavibacteriaceae; genus IGN2. The sequence continues at coordinate 700,779 of CAWBOG010000005.1, read as the reverse complement.
TCTAGTTCAATTATTATGCTATCAATAAGTGTCAGTATGGATTTTATCAAAATTCCATTACTATATTAAGAATTTTTTTGAAAAAATCAACTATTATTCAAAAAAAAATACTTAGCAGTTTGTTTATTTTATTTTTTACTTTTTGATACATTAAATATTAATTTGTAGCATTCCACAGAGAAATCAAAATATATGTATAAAATGCAACGACTTGAGCTGGTTAAAAATTTACGTCTTAAAGGTATTTCTGATGAATCGATTCTGCAAGCCATTGGTAATGTTGAGCGTGAGAAATTTGTTTCCTCTGCGTTGAAGCCAAACGCCTATAAAGATATTGCACTTCCGATTGGTTATAGTCAAACTATTTCGCAACCATATACAATTGCAGTTATGACGGAAGCTTTGCAAATAAAGAAAGGCGATAAAGTACTTGAAATTGGAACTGGCTCAGGATATCAAGCCGCGGTACTTTTTGCTATGGGAGCAAAAGTTTATAGTATCGAAAGACATATCGATATTTATAATGAAGTTTTGAAACGATTTGAAAAACTTGGCATACGCGTTCATTGTAAATGTGGGGATGGAACTCTTGGCTGGGATGCTTACGCACCGTTTGACAAAATCATCGTAACTGCAGGATCTCCTACTATTCCTGCAACACTTAAGAAACAGTTGGCTGTAAACGGTAAGATGGTCATTCCTGTTGGAAATATGAGCTCACAGACATTAAAAGTTTTAACAAAAACAGCAACTGATGAATTTGAAATTGAGGAAATTCCACAGTTTGCTTTTGTTCCTCTGATTGGTAGAGAAGGTTGGAAAGAAAAATAATGTTATGGAAGATAATTGATGTTGAGCGAAGAGAAATCCACCTCTGGCGGAGACGAGCGAAGAAAAATTGATAAAACTGTTATTGTTATTGTCGGACCGACTGGTTCTGGAAAAACGAATTTAAGTTTAAAACTTGCTCAATTTATTCCAGCTGAAATTATTTCTGCTGACAGCAGGCAGATTTATAAATTTCTTGATGTTGGAACGGCAAAACCATCCAAAGATGAACTTAAAAAAGTGCCTCACCACTTTATTGATACATTAAACCCTTCAGAAAATTATGATGCCAGTTTATTCGAGAAAGATGCTGAAAAGGTTATTGAAGAAATTTTCAAGAAGAAAAAAACACCAATTGTTGTTGGTGGAAGCGGATTGTACATAAAAGCTTTAATTGATGGGATTTTTGATACTGCTGACAAAGATGAAAATTATCGAAAGAAACTTCTTGAAAAAAGAAAAGAATTTGGAAATGAGTTTCTTTATGAACAATTAAAAAAAGTTGATCCACAAAGTGCTGCCAATATGTTTTCCCAAAATTGGAAAAGAGTTATGCGTGCTCTCGAAGTTTATCATTCTACGGGGGAGCCGATTTGGAAACATCACGAAAAACAATCATCAGGTAAAGAAAAAAAGTATTTGTTTAAACAATTTGGATTAAATTGGCAAAGGGAAGATCTTTACAATAAAATCAACCAGCGAGTTGATTGGATGAATGAAAATGGGTTGATTGAAGAGGTAAAAAGTATTCTGAGTAGAGGATTCAATAAAAATCTAAATTCACTTAACACTGTTGGTTACAAAGAAATCATTCAATATCTTGAAGGGAAAATAACCCTGGAGCGGGCTATAGCATTAATAAAACAAAACACCAGGCATTACGCCAAACGTCAATTAACATGGTTCAAAAAAGATCAAAGAATAAATTGGTTAAAGATTGATTCTTTTAGAGATATTGAAGATGCTTCAGTAGAAATTTATCAAGAATTAAAAAGTAGGAAATAACTTATTGTTTACTTATTTGTAAATTTGTGTTATTACAATTTCTAAAAGGGATTAAGTTCAATTGAAAAATAAAATTAGGATCGCATCAGGACAAGGCTTTTGGGGTGACCTGATCGACGCACCTTATCACCAGGTTACAAAAGGTGATGTAGATTATCTTGTTATGGATTACCTTGCTGAAGTGACTATGTCGATTCTTCAAAAACAAAAGAATCGCGATGCAAATTTAGGATATGCAAGAGATCTTCCCGGATTGATGAAAAGAATTCTTCCAATCTGTCAGGAAAAAAATATTAAAGTCATAACAAATGGTGGTGGGGTTAATCCTGTTTCATGTGCAAATGAAATTCTTAAAGTTGCTTCTGAATTAAATATTAAAAATCTTAAAATCGGTGTTGTATTTGGTGATGATATTAAAGATAAGATAGATGATATAATCAATTTAGGTTGTGAACTTAATAATATGGAGACAGGGGAATCGATCATCAACTTTAAAGATAAAATGCTAAGTGCAAATGTTTATTTTGGTGCTGAGCCAATTGTTGAAGCACTGAAGCAGGGAGTAGATATCGTAATCACGGGAAGAGTTACAGATACAGGATTAACACTTGCACCAATGATTTTTGAATTCGATTGGAAACTGGATAACTTTAATTTAATGGCTGCCGGAACAGTTGCAGGACACATTCTTGAATGTGGTGCTCAATCAACAGGAGGAAATTTTTTAGGTGATTGGCAATCGATTGAGAATTTTGCTGAAATAGGATTTCCAATTGCCGAAGCTTTTCCAAACGGCGAAGTTATAATTACAAAACATAAAAACACAGGTGGAAGAGTTTCTTTCGATACGGTCGCAGAGCAACTACTTTATGAAATTGGTAATCCAAAAGAATATATTACCCCAGACTGCATTGCAGATTTCACATCAATTAAGCTTGAGGATTTAGGTAATGATAAAGTTAAAGTCTATGATGTTAAAGGATTTCCGGAAACAGAATTTTATAAAGTATCTTGCTCATATGAAAACGGTTACAGCACTTCAGGATCGTTAACATATTCCTGGCCGAATGCGTTAAGTAAATCCAAAGCAGCTAATAAAATATTAAGAAAAAGGCTGGATAATTTAGGATTAAAGTTTGATGAAATCAGGACAGAGTATATAGGTTACAATGCAACACACGAAACACTTGCACCACAAATTGATGAAGAATTGATAAATGAGATTATGCTTCGCATTTCAGTTCGTGGAAAAGATAAAGCAAGCATTGAAAGATTTGGTCAGGAGATTGCGCCATTAATTTTAACAGGACCACCAAGTGTTACCGGTTTTGCCGGTGGAAGACCAAAACCAAGTAATGTAGTGGCGTACTGGCCGGCCCTAATTCCTAAGAAATTGGTAAATCCCTTAGTAAAAATTTTGGAGTTATAATAGTAGTGAAAATAAAACTCAGAGAAATCGCTCACGGTCGGAGTGGTGATAAAGGAGATGCAGCAAACATTGGTATCATTGCTAATGATGAAAAAGGATATCAGATAATTGAAAAACATTTGACTGCTGAAAAAGTAAAAAAGCATTTTGAAGGAATTTGTCATGGTAAAGTCGAACGTTACGAATTGCCAAATATAAGAGCTTTGAATTTTCTCCTTCATAATACTCTTGGAGGAGGAGGCACGGTCTCGCTAAAACACGATGCTCAGGGAAAAACTCTCGCCGCGGCTTTACTACGACTAGAACTGGATGTTTGAATGCATGAGTACATGGATGCATGAGTTGTAAAACCATGCAGCAGTGCATTCAAACCACCATGCTTTTAATAAATAGATAGACTATTTTTACTCACCGTATTTTAATAAAAGACAAACGAAAGTAAGAACGATGTACGAAGAAGAATTAAAAGAACTTAAAACCTACCAGCAAAGAGTCGAGAATTTACGGAGGTATCTTTGATGTCGATAAAAAAATATCAAAGGTAGAAGAACTTCGCAACAAATCAAGTGAACCTTCATTTTGGAATGACCAGATAGCCGCACAAAAAGTAATTCAGGAAATAAAATCTCTCGAGCAATGGATCAATCTTTACAAAAATGTTGATAAAAAAATAAATGATGTTAAAGATATAATCGAACTTGCAACAATTGAAGAAGATGAATCCTTTCATGATGAAATTGGAAAAGAATTGGACTTGCTAAAATTGGCCATTGAAAATGCTGAGTTTAAAAACATGCTCAGTGGTAAGGATGATGATAAAAATTGTTTGCTCACGATTCATTCCGGTGCGGGAGGAACTGAAGCTCAGGATTGGGCTGATATGTTATTGCGGATGTATCTTCGTTGGGGAGAACAAAATGGTTATCAGATGAGCATACTTGATATTCTGGATGGTGACGGTGCAGGTATAAAATCTGCGACTGTAGAAGTTGCAGGTGAATTTGCTTATGGCTATTTAAAAGCTGAGAATGGTGTTCACCGGTTGGTTAGAATTTCTCCATTCGATTCAAATAAAAGAAGACACACATCTTTCGCTTCTGTTTTTGTTATACCTGAAATTGATGATACCATTGAAATTGAAATTAATCCTGCTGATTTAAGAATTGATACATATCGTTCCGGTGGAAAAGGTGGGCAGAATGTTAACAAAGTTGAAACGGCAGTCAGAATAACACACATCCCAACTAACACTGTTGCAGCTTGTCAGAGCGAAAGATCTCAAGGACAAAATAAAGCTACCGCAATGAAAATGCTTAAGTCAAAACTTTACCAGCTAGAAGTTGAAAAACAGCAGGCCGAAATTGATGAAGTTGAAAAAAACAAAATGAAGATAGAATGGGGAAGTCAGATTCGTTCATATGTTTTTCATCCATATAATATGGTTAAAGATCACCGTACTGATGAAGAAACCTCTGATGTTCAGCGTGTTATGGATGGAGATATAGACCGGTTTATCAAAGCTTACCTTTCAAAGTTCAGTAAAAATTAACTTGAAAAAAGAAAAGTTGACAAAAGAAAAAAAGAAGCAGGACTTCTTCAACAGAGTGTATAAAGTTGCTAAAAGAATTCCGTATGGTAAAGTTACAACTTACGGACACATTGCTGAAGCCTGTGGAATTAAATCTGCTGCAAGAACAGTCGGTTGGGCATTGAATGGTTGCGGAACAGATATTCCAGCACACAGAGTTGTAAACAGATTCGGCGCACTGACCGGCAAAATACATTTTGGCGATCCAAATTTAATGGAAGATTTATTGCGAAGTGAAGGCGTTGAGTTTGATAAAAATGGTTGTGTAATACTGGAAAAACATCTTTGGATCCCTAAAAGAAAAAAATGATTTTTATAACCTATTCCTACACTTACCTATTCTCTATTAAATTCGAAGAAATAGTTTTAGTTCAATACCTCTCCACACTAATCGAAGAAACACCACATTCAATATCAATATAAATTTTATTTGATGCTTCATTAAAATTTTCAGTCTCGAAATTATCGGAATCTATCTTTTCAAAGTCACTGAAATGCTTGGAAGATAAAGCACCATCGGTAACGATCTTGCACCCGGATTCTTTTGGAATAAAAATATTTATATCTGATGCACCTGCATCTACAGTTAAATTTGTTTCAGAATACAAATTACCCAATCTAATATTAATCGAAGCTGCACCCATATCGACGTCAAGATTTCTTGTTTTAAATTCTGTCAAATCAAAATCCATTGAAGCAGCGCCAACATCAAAAGTCATATCCCAGATTGGTCGTTTATTTAGTGCAATACTAACTTGATTTTTATAATCTTTTCCAAATCTGAATATTGCTTTATCACCCATATCAAAATTTATAATAGTACTGCTGTCTGTATCTAACCTTGCCAATTTGTAATTATTTCTATGGCCTTCAGTGATTGCATTAATCAAACTGTAAGTTGTGTCTGTAATATTGAAAGTCCCTGCACCAGCATCGAAGTTGAGTATTGCATAAGTTAAAGTTGAATCATATTGTTCATCAAATTCCGTAGAACCGTAATCGTTATTTGTTCCGTCACCAAAATCTACATTAATATTGTCACTGAAAAAATGAGTTGCTGTTTTGAAGCTTGCAAATATTGCGAGAGCAAGTACAATTGCTGCAAGACCTGCTATTACGCTTTTTCCATAATTATGTTTTATAAGAATTGATAATCCGATCAGAACAATTGTTAACGGCCAGAGTTTCCAGATGGTTGCCCAATCCATAAAAATTGTTGTAAAGTTGTTAATCAAGACAAGTAGTCCGAGTCCCACAAATAATAATCCCCAAAAAATATGTGATGGTTTCATTTTAATATCTCCTTTAATTCTTTGCTTTCAATAAAAGACCAACACCAATTGCAATTAATATAACAGGCCAGTAGTGGTCAAAATCGAAGCGAGGAAAAATGTTATCCAGTAATAGTAAACTACCGATTACCATTAAAACTATCGCAACCCAGATTTGTTTGTTACTTGATTTAGTCATCGTTCCTGCTACACTTCCATTACTTACATTGAATGAATCAGATTTGTTTTCAGCTGATGAGAAATTAGAACCACTTCCTGATTCAGGTTCAGATTGTGTAAACGGATACTTTGGCAATTCGTATGGTTTTTGAGGAACGACGATCCACAAAATTATATATGCAATTATTCCTCCACCTCCGAGGAACACAACAACGATGAATAAAACTCTTACTAGAGTTGAATCAATATCAAAATATTCTGCCAGACCACCAGCAACACCACCAAGCATTTTGTCTGCGGTCGAGCGATAAAGTTTCTTTGCCATTTTTTCCTCCGCTTGAAATTAATCTTTTAATTCCCTGATTCTAAATAATCAGATTTTCATTCATTTGCACTTGTTTTGGTAAGTATGGTAAGAATGTATCGGTGACTGCAGGAGATTTGTCGGTCAATACTACCAATAAAATAAATGGATGTATAAGTGTATGGCTTCAAGTCTATAATATTTTAATGATTCGACTCATACAAGTAAGAATTCCTTCATCCGTTGGTTGGATTTTTTAATTTTGCCGAGTATATGTGTAGTCGTATATTTCGCAATAAAATCAGTGGATGAAATGAAAATTGCACTCTGCCAGATAAACCCAATTATCGGCAATCTTGATTATAATAAAACTAAAATTTTAAAAGGATATGAGAGAGGTGTAAAAGAATATGCCGACCTCGTGATCTTTCCAGAACTATCTTTGGTTGGTTACCCTCCACTCGATCTTGTTGAGAAAGAAGAATTTAGAAAAGCGGTAAAAGGAAAAATTAAAGAGATCGCCGAGGTTTCAGGTAAAGTTGGATTATTATTTGGAGCTATTACTGAGGATAATGATTTAATCGGAACAAACGTTCACAATTCTGCTGTTCTTTGTTACAATGGAAAAGTTCAATTCATTCAACCAAAATCATTAATTCCAAATTACGATGTATTTGATGAAATGAGATATTTTGAACCCGCAAAGGAAGTCTTGATTCACGAATACAAAGGCGAGAAACTAGGAATATCTGTTTGTGAAGATATCTGGAACGATGCAGATTATTGGTATAGAAGAAGATATTACATCGATCCTGTTGAAGAACTTAAGAAAAAGGGTGCAACAATGTTTATAAATATTTCTGCAAGTCCATATTCGTTTGGGAAAAGAAAAGAGCGGTTGGAAATGCTCTCAACAATATGCAGAGTAGATAAATTACCACTTGCATATGTTTGTTCCGTTGGAGTTCAAACTGATTTAGTATTTGATGGCGGAAGCATGTGCCTGGATAGAACCGGCAGACTTGTTCAATTAGGAAAATCTTATGAAGAAGATTTCATTTTATTTGATTCCGAAAATGATAAGGAATTAAAAATTGAAGTTGAAAAATCATTTGAAGAAGAAGTTCTGTCATCATTGATATATGGTGTAAAAGAGTACTTCGAAAAAATGAAATTTCAAAAAGCCGTAGTCGGCTTGAGTGGAGGTCTTGATTCTGCATTAGTTACGTTTATTGCTGTACAAGCTTTGGGAAAAGAAAACGTTCATGTAGTTTTAATGCCTTCAAAGTATTCCAGCAAAGGAAGTGTCACCGATTCAGAGAAGCTGATTAATAATTTAGGTCTTTCTTCTGATAATGTTTCCATTCAACCAGTTGTTGATATAACAGTAGATCAACTAACTCCAAAATTCAAAAAAAAATTAAACAAACTGACAACAGAAAACATACAGGCAAGAATAAGAGGTATGTTTTTAATGAGCTTCTCAAATAATGATAATCAATTGGTTTTGACGACAGGTAATAAATCGGAGCTGGCAGTTGGTTATTGCACACTTTATGGAGATATGAGTGGCAGTCTGGCTGTGATTGCAGATGTTTATAAAAGTGATCTTTACAGAATTGCCGGCTTCATCAATAGAAATAAAGAAATTATTCCACTTGAAATAATTTCAAAAGCACCTTCAGCTGAATTAAGTGCGAATCAAAAAGATCAGGATGATCTTCCTCCATACGAACTTCTTGATAAAATTCTAAAGATGTATCTGGAGGAAAATAAGGAGTTTGATGAAATCAACTCTATAATAAAAGATGAAACAGTTGTGAGGAAAATTCTGAGATTGGTTGATATGAATGAATTTAAAAGAAGACAAGCTGCTCCGGCTTTGAGAGTTTCGAAGAAAGCTTTCGGATATGGAAGAAGATACCCGATAGTTCAGGGTTGGAGGAGTTAAAAAGTTATAAAAATCAATTAAATCCGCCCGATGGCCGAATTATTGGCTTACATTTCTTAAATTTACAGTGGAAATTTTAGTAAATAATTAATTGATTAACAATTGATCATATTATAAAATGAAAATTTTTAATCTACTCGCAGTATTATTTCTACTGTTAACGATAAATACTCTCGCACAATTCGGGGTACGAAAAGACTTAATAAAAGTTAAAACTTATCAATCTTTTGATAAAGTTTATTTGGGAAGTGAATTCAAATTAGCAATTGAAGTCAATGTTGCTGAAGGCTGGCATATAAATTCAGATAAGCCGTACGATGAATATCTAATCCCAACATCACTGGCGATAGTTGACAATCCAAATTTCAAGTTAAAGAAAGTTGCCTATCCAAAACCTCATGATTATAAATTTTCTTTTTCTGAATCTCCATTGTCTGTTTGGGAAGGAACAATCTATAAAGGAGCTTTAATTGAAGTTGATACAGCTACTATTCCTGGAGATTATCAATTAGTTATAAAAATTCAATACCAGGCTTGCAATGAAATGAGTTGTCAGGCACCAACTTCAATTAGCGATACAATAAATATTGAAGTCGCTGATAAAACTTCTCCTGTAAATTCTATAAATGAGGAAAAATTTTTAGACATTGATCTCAGTTATACAGAAGCATCTTCAGTAGAAAAAGCAGAGTCTGATCCAATCTCAAATGCACTGGAAGGTAACGGACTACTTATTGGTTTACTTTTCGTTTTTCTTGGAGGATTAGCATTAAACCTTACTCCGTGTGTTTATCCTTTAATTCCTATTACAGTTGGATATTTTGGCGGACAAAGTGAAGGTAGCACTACCAAACTTTTTTTTATGGGAGTACTTTTCATACTTGGATTGTCAGTTACTTATTCAGCAATTGGAGTTATTACCTCATTAACCGGAGCCGTATTTGGTGCCTTATTGCAAAGCCCTATTGTTATTCTGATTATCGTTGGAATAATGTTAGGTCTCTCATTGAGCATGTTTGGTGTTTATGAGTTTAAACTTCCTGACAGCTTGGTTAACAGAGCTGGAGGTGCAAAAGCTGGTTTGTACGGAGCGTTCTTTATGGGTCTGACCATGGGAATAGTTGCTGCGCCTTGTATTGGCCCATTTGTTCTTGGACTTGTAACCTATGTTGCAACAAAACAAGATCCACTCTTTGGATTTTTACTTTTCTTTGTACTTGCTGTCGGTTTGGGAACTCCATATTTGTTTCTTGCTATTTTCTCAGGTAAAATTAAAAAACTACCGAGAGCAGGAGAGTGGATGGATGCTGTTAAACATATTTTTGGATTTATTCTTGTTGGTATGGCACTTTACTTTTTATTGCCGTTGCTGCCAAAAAATATATCAGGATATGTCCTTCCGGTATTTATGATTGGAGCTTCAATTTATTTGTTATTTTTCGAAAAACTTGCAAACGCTGTTAAGGGATTTAGAATCTTTAAAATTGTTTTTTCGGTATTGATGTTAGCAGTTGGAGTCTATTCTCTCATACCATCTGAAACTAATTCTGTTGATTGGAAACCGTTCACCGAGGATGCTTTAGCAGAAATTTCAGGAAGAGGAATTATAATTGATTTTTATGCGGATTGGTGTATACCTTGCAAAGAATTGGATGCACTGACATTTTCTGATCTTGAAGTTATCAAATTGTCAAAAGAGTTTGAAACTTATAAAGCTGATATGACTAAATCACTTTCTCCGGAAGTTGAAAACATAAGGGAAAGATTTAAAATCGTTGGAGTCCCAACAGTTTTAATTTTAAACTCAAATGGTGAAGAAGTCGAAAGGATTACTGGTTTTGTAAATGCAAAAGAATTCTATACGATCATTTCGAATGTTAATTAACAATTACTAATTATTACATTGATAAATCATATAGTACTTCGTAACTTTATTAAAGGATAAAAAATATTTAGGAAAAATTTGATATGGCAGAAATTAAAGAGAAGGATTTTAGAGTTTTAACAAGTGTAACTGTTCGCTTTGCAGGGGATTCTGGTGATGGTATGCAATTGACCGGTTCTCAGTTTAGCGACACAACAGCGTGGATTGGCAATGACTTAAACACTCTCCCCGATTACCCGGCTGAAATAAGAGCTCCTGCTGGAACAATTTATGGTGTGAGTGGTTTTCAGTTAAGTTTTGGAAGTGAAGACGTTAATACTCCGGGGGATATTCCGGATGTTCTTGTTGCAATGAATCCTGCAGCACTCAGAAAAAATCTTAAAGAGATTAAATCTGGCGGAGCGATAATAGTTAACTCAGATGCTTTTGATCAGAAAAATCTTAAACTCGCAAATTTTGAATTAAATCCGCTGGAAGATGATTCACTTAGCGGTTATGAATTACATAAAGTTCCTATTTCATCACTTACTTCAAATGCACTTGAAGGTATGCCTTTAAGTCCGAAAGAAGTGGCAAGGTGTAAAAACTTTTTTGCTCTTGGTTTGATGTACTGGTTATACGATCGTCCTCTTAAAAATACTGAGGAATGGATTAAAGATAAGTTTAAAAAGAACCCGGAGTATATAGAAGCCAATACTAAAGCATTACAAGCCGGGTATAATTTTGGTGAGAATACTGAGGTCTTCACAACTCGCTATAAAGTTGAAGCTGCTAAACTTCCAAAGGGAACATACAGAAATATTTCAGGCAATGAAGCAACTTCGCTTGGTTTTCTTACTGCTTCCGTTAAAAGCGGACTTCCATTATTTCTTGGGTCATATCCGATCACTCCTGCTTCAGAAATTTTACAATACTTAAGTTCATACAAAAACTTCGGCGTGAAAACTATTCAGGCAGAAGATGAAATTGCTGGAATAACTTCTGCGATTGGTGCTGCATTTGCTGGTAATCTCGCTCTCACAACTACAAGCGGACCTGGTTTATCGTTAAAGACAGAAGCCATAGGATTAGCAGTAATGACCGAACTGCCACTTGTTATTGTCAACGTACAAAGAGGCGGTCCAAGTACTGGATTACCTACCAAGACAGAACAGGCCGATCTGATGCAAGCATTGTACGGTAGAAACGGTGAAGCTCCGGTTTGTGTTCTAGCTGCAAGAACTCCGCGCGATTGTTTTTATATGGCAATTGAAGCATCAAGGATTGCATTGAAATTTATGACGCCAGTAATATTGTTGACAGATGGCTATTTGGCTAATGGATCAGAACCATGGCGTATCCCGCAATTAAATGATTTACCAGATATTTCTGTAAAATTTCGTACAGATCCAGAAGGATATTATCCCTATCTAAGAGATAAAAATCTTGCGAGGCCTTGGGCCATTCCAGGTACGCCTGGGTTGGAGCACAGAATTGGCGGGCTTGAAAAGGCTGATATCTATGGCACCGTTAATTATGAACCTGACAATCATGATAAAATGATAAGATTAAGAACAGATAAAATTCAAGGAATCAGTAACGACATACCTGAACTTGAAATCGATGGTGAAAAGGATGGAGAATTGATAGTTCTGGGTTGGGGTAGTACATACGGCTCAATAAAAGATGCTGTTAATAAAGCTAGAAATTTAGGATTTAAGTTATCTCATGCTCACCTTAGATATTTAAATCCAATGCCAAAAAATACGGGTCAGGTACTCAAAAGTTTCAAAAAAGTTTTGATTCCTGAAATAAATCTCGGACAACTCTCACACGTTATCAGAAGTGAGTTTTTAATTCCTGTAGAACAATTAAATTGCGTAAGAGGTTTACCGCTTAAAGTTAATGATATTTTAGAAAAGATAAATTCTCTACTCGGAGGTGGAAATGGCAAATAGTACAGAAACAGTTGCGAAGAAATATACTGCAAAAGATTTCACAAGTGATCAGGATGTTAGATGGTGCCCGGGCTGTGGAGATTATTCAATCCTTGCCCAGGTTCAGAGAACTTTTCCCGATTTAATTCAAGAAGATAAAGAAAAAGTTGTATGGGTCTCGGGGATTGGATGTTCGAGTCGTTTTCCTTACTACATGAATACTTATGGATTTCATGGCATTCACGGACGTGCTGCCATCATTGCAACTGGTGTAAAAGTCGCCAATCCTGATTTATCCGTTTGGGTTGCAACCGGCGACGGCGATTTATTAAGTATAGGTGGAAATCATTTCATTCATGCTTGCAGAAAGAATATTGATATCAAGGTTCTTCTCTTCAACAATAGGATTTATGGGTTAACGAAGGGTCAATATTCCCCAACTTCTGAAAAAGGTAAAGTTACCAAGACAACACCTTTTGGAAGTGTTGATTATCCATTCAATCCACTATCACTGGCTCTTGGATCAGATGCAACATTTGTTGCCCGTTCAATTGATCGTAATCCAAAACATATGCAGGAAATGATAAAGAGAGTTGGTCAGCATAAAGGTTTTGCGTTACTTGAGATATTTCAAAACTGCAACATCTTCAACGATGGTGCATTTGAAATTTTAACTGATAAGGATACCAAAGAAGATCATACACTTGTTCTTGAACACGGTAAACCAATGGTATTTGGTAAAAACATGGATAAAGGAATAAAATTGGATGGTGCTCATCCGATGGTAGTTGATATTTCAAATGGCAAATATTCAAAAGATGATCTTTGGGTACACAATGAATTTTCAGATGCACCGGTTCACGCAATGATACTTGCACATTTAGATGACAGATCGGATTTGCCGTCACCCATTGGAGTGTTTAGGCAGTATTCGAAAGAAACGTATGATAATGGAATTCGAAATCAAATTGAAAAGGTTATCGAGAAAAAAGGAAAAGGTGATTTAGAAAAAGTATTATTTGGTGCAAACACCTGGGAAGTTAGTTAAATAATTAATAAGTTTTATTTTTTACAGGATGGGGCTTGATCAAAAGCCCCTTTTATTATTAATGATTGATTTCAAAAAGCTTTTTGATATTATTTCCACAAACCAGTCATTTCTCATCACCACTCATGTAAATCCGGATGCTGATGCTATTGGTTCTGAGATAGCATTTTTAAAAATGTTAACTTTACTCGCTAAAGGATCTAAAATTATTAATCATAGTGCAATCCCATATAATCTTAAATTCCTTGATTCTGAAAATGTGATTCAGAAATATGATCCAACTTTACATGATAAATATTTTAATTCTTCTGATGTTCTTGTAGCTTTAGATTTCAATAGAGTGGATAGAATTGTCAGTATGCAGAAAGCTTTTTCCGAATCCGGGAAATATAAAATTTGCATTGATCATCATCAGGATCCTGAGAACTTTGTAGATTTTCAGTTCATTGATAATAATTATTCCTCCACAGGACATATCATTTATGATTTCATCAAAAGTACAGGCATAGTAAAAATCAACAAAGAAATTGCTGCTCCCATTTATGCTGCTATTATGACTGATACAGGGTCGTTTCGTTTTGAAAGAACCAATGCTGATCTGCATAGAATCATCGCCGAGTTGTTAGATACAGGAATTGATCCGACTGAGATTTATAATCAAATCTATGATGAAAGCAAACTAAGTAAGATTAAACTACTTGGTAGATGTTTGATGTCACTTCGGTTAATTTATAAGAATCAAATAGGTTATATGAATTTAACTCAGGATGATTTTAGGGAGTTAGATGCTCTGGAAAGTGATACTGATAATTTTGTAAATTATATTTTATCTATTGAGGGGGTAAAGTTAGGAATGCTTTTTATAGAATTACAAAATGGTTTTAAAGTTAGTTTTAGATCAAAGGGGAAATTACCAGTAAACAAATTGGCAGCAATATTTGGTGGCGGAGGTCATATTAATGCTGCAGGAGCAAGGTTTAGGGATGCAAGTTTGAGTGCAATGATGCCCAAGATTTTAAGCGAAGCAGAAATATTTTTTAACAACAATATAGAAAGATAAAATGTTCAAATTGAATTACAAATCTGGCGTAAAATTGGGATTCGATGCTTTATCCATAGCAGTTTATTATTTGCAGGATGATAAAAATATTAACAGTAATTTAATGGCTTTCGAAAAGAAATTCAGAATCAAACTATCGGAACTTCAAAAGAAAAACATACTGGTCAAGAAAAATAAGCAACTTAGTTTTTTCAACAGTAAAGGGAAGCAAGAACAAATAGTCATTCATAAATTTAAATTGGATGAAAAGTTTACAGTAGACTATTTTCGAAATCATCTAGCTGGTTTTATTAAGGAAATAAAAAATGATGAGTTACAATCATTACATATTTTCCTTCCCGATTTTAAATTATTTATAAAATATTTTGACGATAAGGAATACTTTTACCGATCATTTATGGAGGGTTTGTCATTAGGAAATTATACATTCGACAAGTATAAAAAGGAGAAAGAAAAAACCCGCAATCTTTCAGTATTCATTTATGCTGACGATGAAAAGGTTGTTAAATCTGCGATCAGTAAAAACAATTCAGTTATTGAAGGAATCTTCTTCACGAAAGATCTTCAAAATGAACCGCCATCTGCATTGAGACCTTTCGAATTGGCTGAAAGCATTAAGGAAAAATTATCAAAATATGGAATGAAAGTAACGGTATTTGATGAAAAGGAAATTAAGAAAAGAAATATGGGTGGGTTGATTGCAGTTGGACAGGGAAGTAATGCAAAGCCTAGATTTATTTTAATAGAGTATAAGCCTAAAGTAAAAGCACTTTTGAAAAAGAAAGTTTCATTAGTAGGAAAGGGAGTGACATTTGACACTGGTGGTTATTGTATAAAACCATGGCAGGGAATGCTTGAGATGAAGGCAGATATGTCCGGTGCTGCTGTTGTAGCAGGGACAATGCTTGCTGCAGCTAAAATGAATTTACCAATTGAAATATTGGGTGTAATTCCTGCAGCAGAAAATATGATAAATGGTGAAGCAATGCGACCAAGCGATATTATAAAAACCGCTTCCGGTAAAACAATTGAAGTTGGTCACACAGATGCTGAAGGTAGAATGATCCTTGCTGATGCACTTGATTATGCTTCAAAACAAAATCCAGATGAAATAATTGACTTTGCAACACTTACTGGAGCTTGTGTTGTTGCTTTGGGATTAAATGTTGCAGGATTGTTTACTAAAAGTGATCGTCTTGCTGATGAATTATATAGTTTCGGGATGAAAACATACGATAGAGTATGGAGATTACCAATGTGGGATGAATACCATAAAGAAAACGAAAGTAAAGTTGCAGATTTAAATAATGATGGAGGTCGATGGGGTGGGGCAATCACAGCAGCAAAATTTCTAGAAAATTTTGTTGATAAAAAAATTCCATGGGCCCATCTTGATATTGCAGGTCCGGCTGTTGCAAATGATCTTACAAACTACAATAAAGACTATATGACAGGTTTTGGTGTTAGATTGATGATTGAGTACTTGTCAAATATTAAAGAGAATTAATTTAAGAAAAAGTGATTATCACTTTAACGCAATTTTTCCATCTTTAATCTCGTAAATATGATCTGCTAAATTAACGAGTCCCTGGTTGTGAGTAACTATAACAAAGGTGACTCCAAATTTCGTTTTCAAGTCAAGGATCAACTTGTGAATTTCTTCACCATTTACTGAATCAAGATTCCCGGTTGGTTCATCCGCAAAAATTAGTTTTGGATTGTTTGCCAGAGCGCGTGCAACTGCTACACGTTGCTGCTCACCTCCTGAAAGTTCTGCAGGTTTATGATCTAACCTTTCAGTCAATCCAACTGTAGATAGTAATTCTTCACTTTTACTTTTTGCCGACTTTAAATTATTTCCTTCAATCAGAATAGGCATCATTACATTTTCCAGAGCAGAAAATTCTGGTAATAGATGATGAAATTGAAAAACAAATCCCACATTTTTATTTCTGAATCTAGCTAGCTTATCATCTGATAAACTAAAAATGTTTTTTTCATCGTAATAAACTTCTCCCGAATCCGGTCTGTCCAATCCTCCAAGAAGATGGAGGAGAGTACTCTTACCCGCACCTGAAGATCCAACAATGATTGTGATTTTTTCTTTTTGAATCTCAAGAGAAATTCCATTTAAAACATTCAGCCTGACTTTTTTTGTGGTCTGAAATGACTTAAAAATATTTTCGGTCTTAAGGATTACATTATTCATTTGTTTCTGATTATTCATTCAAGATTAATTGATTTTTATTCCCACTTAATTGCACTTATAGGATTTAGCTTTGCAGCTCTTTTTGCAGGGAACAGTGATGCTAAAAAGGAAAGTAACATGGAAGCTCCGCTTATAAAGAAGAAATCGGAAAGTCTTAATCTTATTGGTAATGAATCAATTTTGTACTGAGAAGGATCAAGTGGATAAATATTGTAGTTAATCTGTAAATAGCAAATAAAATATCCTATAGCTACGCCAAGTAAAGTTCCAATTATACCAATCAACAATCCTTCAAACATAAATATTTTGAGAACTGAATTTTCAGTAGCACCCATTGAACGGAGGATTCCAATGTCGCGTTGTTTTTCAATTACTGACATTGAAAGAGAACCAAGAATATTGAAAGTTGCTACAGCAATTATTAATGAAAGAATAATGTAGGCTGTCCATCTTTCAATTTGCATTACCGAATACAGTTCCTGGTGGAAGTCATACCAGGTTTCAACACGGTAATTATTGGGATCAAGTTCTGCCTGTAAAATTTTTTTAACCTTTTCCGAATTACTTAAATCATCCAACCTGATATCATATCCCTGAAAATTATTTTTGTATCCAAATAAATATTGAGCGTCTTTAAGTGAACAAAAAATGTATCCTCCGTCATAATCAGTGTTTTTAGAGCTGAATACTCCTTCAACATAAACTTTTTTTGAAAGTGGTAGTGCAAATTGAGTAATAGCTTGTTCAATATTAGAGGGAGAAATCAGTAATATTGAATCCTTCGACATAACCATTAATTTATCAGCAAGTTGTAATCCAATAAAAACTCTCTGTGAATTATTCTTAAAATTCTGATCATCGCCATCAACAAGATTTTCACCGATGAGATAAACATTATTTATAGTTGCTTCCTCAATTCCTTTAACATTTACAACCTGAGTTATACCTTTGCTGTAGGCTAAAACTTTTCCTTCAATGTAAGGTGAGAATGAATTTATTTCCTTTTGCTCGCTTAATAACTGACCAAGATTAGAAATATCTTTTTCTCCTTCATTGGATATTGCAGTAATTCTTATATCCGGTTCAAGATTCATAAGATAATCAACGACAAGAGAACTAAAACCATTGAACACAGATAATACTACGATTAATGCAGCAACACCTATCGTAATTCCTGCGACAGAAATTAATGAAATAATTGTAATGAAATTCATTTTATGCTTAGAGACTAAATATCGTTTTGCTATAAATGTTTCAAAATTCATTAGCTGAACCTTAGAGCATTTACAGGTTTAATTTTCGAAGCTATAAAACTGGGAATTAGTGATGCAAGGATGCAAAGCAAGAATGTAACTATCGCAATTACTATGAAAGTATCAACGGAAATTAAAAATGGAACCTTCGACATAAAATAAACCGATGAGGGAAGAGTTATAATATCAAATTTTTCCTGGATGAACATTAAAAAATATCCAAAAATGCTACCAAGAATTATTCCTATAATACCGATGATTGAACCATTAATCAGAAATATGGTCATAATCTGTTTTCTCTTTGACCCAAGAGTTTTTAGAATTCCGACAGCTCTTGTTTTTTCAAGAACAATCATCAACAATGTACCAACAATATTAAAAACAGCAACGAGTATTATTAATGCTAGTACAATTGGAATAGGTTCTTTTTGTAATTCAATCCAGGTAAAAATATTTCTGTGTAATTGATAAATAGATCGAACATAATGTGGATACCGAAGTGTCTTAGCAAGATGGATAGTTAAGCTATCAATCTTTGATATATCGCCTAATTTAATATTGTATCCGGTAATATTATCACCAATGGCGAACAATTTTTGAGCAGAATTTAGAGAGGTATAAGCATAAGTATCATCATACTCGGTCATACCACTTTCAAAAATTCCGGTAACTAAAAACTTTTCAATATTTGGTAAATTATCAGGAGAGGGTATATCATCATTTCGCAATGCAAAGACTGTAATTTTGTCTCCAACATTTATGAAAAGTTTATCTGCTAATTTTTTGCCGATCAGTAATGAATTGTCAGATAATTTGTATTCGCCTTCAACAATATTCCTGACTAAAAAAGGTTTCTTATTATCTGGTTCTATACCAATTAGATTCAATCCATCCTTTTTCTTTTTATAGCTCACAATAACAAGCTTTGAAGCAAATGGAGTAATATCAGGATTGAACGAGTCAAGTTGTGATTCCAACCATGGCAATGTCTTGTGGTAATCTGGCAGCACGGGCCTATAAGATGTAATTTTTATATGAGAATCGAAATCAATTACTTTATTTGTAATTGTTTGTTCAAATCCTTTCAAAACACTGATTGCGATGATAAGAGTCGCAACACCGAGACCGATTCCTACAATTGAAATTGTAGAAATCAAACTTATAAAGCGCGAATCTTTTCGTGAAAGAAAAAAGTTTTTTGCAATATACCAGGATACATTCATTTTTATTTTAATCGACTTAAAATTTCTATCGAAATTTAACCAAGAATAGAGCTATGTGAAAACTATGTATTTTATTTATCCATTGGTGAATGATACAATCCACAATAATGTCAGAAAATTTACTTTTTTTTTCAAGAACCGAATGATATATTTGATACTCAATTTTTAAGATACTTATTATCGAAAGGTAATAAGTATATTTTTTGTTCTTTTCTCAATGATTATTTGAATTTCGGGGCGTAGCGTAGTCCGGTTATCGCGCCTGCTTTGGGAGCAGGAGGTCGCAGGTTCGAATCCTGCCGCCCCGACAAATGATTATTAGTATTAAGAAATTTTTGTTCTTTTGATTGAATGTAGTTCGGTTATCGCGTCCCGACTTTGTCGGGAAGGTCGCAGGTTCTCCCGATTATTCGGGATGCCGCCCCGACACAGAGATTTACAATCTAGGATTATTCAAATAATCTAAATCATTATTTTTAGTTGCTTAGAGCGCCCGTAGCTCAATCGGATAGAGCATCAGCCTTCTAAGCTGGAGGTTAGTGGTTCGAGTCCACTCGGGCGTACACAATGATGGTGAGCGTAGCTCAGTTGGTTAGAGCACCAGGTTGTGGCCCTGGGGGTCGTGGGTTCAATCCCCATCGCTCACCCCAATTATCATTGTCTATTTTTTATTGTTCTTAATTTTTGAATTGGCCCCATCGTCTAATGGTTAGGACCTCGCCCTTTCACGGCGGTAATAGGGGTTCGAATCCCCTTGGGGTCACAATGCCTCGGTCATTTGCATCGAGGCTTTTTTTATTTCAAACTAATATAGAAAATCAGATCATAAACTTGCATATCTTGCAAGCATAATATTTACATAAATTGGTCATCTTTTCTCTAACCCATTAATTAATACATTGTTAAATTTGAGTTAATAAACATATTTTTACTCGATTTATTAAAAGTAATTACTCACAATGCGGAATACCTGACATTGAAAAAGAATATCGTTGTCCTGATCGCAATAATTCTTCAATTATTTTTTACTTCTTCGCTGAATGCGCAAAGTTACTTTAAACCCAGTATCGGAGATGCTCTAAGAATATCAGTCGGTGGACAAATCTATGATGCGCGTGCTTTAGGTATGGGAAATTCTAATTCTGTAATAAATGATACGTATTCGGCAACATTACTAAATCCCGCCTCTCTTGGGTTAGCCAAAAAGTTTACCATTAATACTTCTGTTGGACTCAATCTTTATAACAATGATGCAGCATTTCTACAGGATACAATTTTAGGTCAAAGGACTGAAACAATTCTATCTGAAGCTGGAATGATAATTCCACTTTCAAGTGATACCGCAACTAACAACTTTGTAATTTCATTGGGATATGACAGAACCAAAGATTTTAACAGCACACTTCAATTTGGTGGATTTAATTCTGCTAACACTTCACTCATTCAAGATTTAACTTCAGTAAACAGTTATCTTACACGTGACTTACTATTGAGTTATCCTTATTACGATCCACAAACCGGGGCGTATCTTTCAGATCAAACAGTCATTGATGAAGGAAATTTATACCAATCTGGTGATGTGCTTGAAGATGGCAGCGTTAATTTCTGGTCATTCGGTATTGCATACGAATTTGCACATAATATTTTCTTCGGAGCCAGTTTTAATTACAATGTTGGAAGCTACACCAGAGATGGTGAATTTACTGAATCCAACACCCAGGGTTATTATTCCGATTCTTTGAGAACTATTGCTGATAATCCGTTGACTGCCGGATTTCAATCATTCTATATAAATGATATTAAGGATTGGGTTTTTAATGGATATGATCTCAGAATTGGAGTTCTCTATAGGTTTTATAATTTTATTGGCATCGGCATTTCAGTTAAGACACCTACAATCACTTCAATTTCCGAGGATCATTATTTTACAGGAAGATCTGAATTCTTGACAGGGAATACGGTTACCGTGGATACAATTATTTCTAATAAATTTACAATTCAATCGCCTTATGAATTTTCTGTTGGAGCTGATGTAAATATTTGGTTTATAACCGCGACTGCTGAAGCTACATATATCGATTATACACAAATGCAATATTCTGGTGGATTAGATGTACCTCAAATGTCTGGTTTGAATAAAGAAATAATAAGTACTTATACACCAACCGTAAATTTAAAAGCTGGTGCTGAATTAAGATTACCATTTACAGGTTTGAGTTTTAGAGCAGGTGCAATGTTCATTCCTTATCCTGTTAAGGATACACCGTTTGAACAAGATCGTAAGTATTTAACTGCAGGAACAGGCATAACTTCAGGTGAAGGCGCAATAGAATTTCATATCGCAGCTATTTATGGTTTCTGGGATGAAATTAGCGTTGATTACGGCACAAGTGTTTCCCAGGTAACTGAAACAATTAACAGCTTTAATATTATGGGAAGTTTGACTCTACGACTTTAAGAGAAGTTTTTCATTTAGGTTTTTAAGAAGCCCTGATCAATTGATTGGGGCTTTTTTAATTAATAGTTGCCGATTGGAAATTGTTATTTCAAATATCGTTTGTTAAGTTTGAAAAAAAAATTGAGGTGTAATATGAAACCTCCTGTAAATTTCAGCTTATACATTTTTCTTTCTCTTTTAGTCTCATCCTTAACTTATTCCCAGGTATTCAACTTAGAAGACTACAAACTGTTTCTTCAATCTCATCAAAATATGAGCACTGAAGAACTTCTTCAGTTGCATCCAGCCGGATTTTTCACAGATCAGATAAATACTAATTACGAAGATGCTCTCTACTTCGATACTCTGGATAGTTATTACAACTTTACAGAGTATGAAAAATCTTTGATTGAAGACCACGGCTTTATGGTAAGTGAGAGATTAAAAAGAATTTCATTCGGAGAATCCTTGCTTGAAATATTTAATCAGGATTTTCCTGTCTTCGTTTCAACCGATGCAATTTTACATGCTTACCATGTTTCGTACGACAGAATCCTTCAAGACATGGAAATTGGATTACTAGAACCAAAACTAATTGAGCTGCTTAATGGCTTAAGAGCCTCGTTGCCTGAATTGCACAATAAGTATTCATTGATTCCGGATATGATGACTATGTTGAGAGATGTTGATGTTTACTTAACCGTTCCGTTGATTCTTATGGAGCAAACGAGTTCTCCATATTACCCTGAAAATACCAGTTTGGTAAATAATGTTCTTAGCTGGATTGAAGCTGAGCAAGCTGATACAAATACTCTTTTTTCTAGTAATTGTAGAAACTATGATTGGAGTCAATTTAAACCTCGAGGACATTACGTTTACAATCCAGCCGATCCATTTGCTGTAAACCAGGAACCATACTTTAAAACTATGATGTGGTTTGGAAGAATAGAATTGTATCTGATGGCTCCGCTGGCTTCTCAATATCCCTGCCAAGGACAGACTTTTGAAGATGTTCAGCGACAAGCAATTGATGCGATGCTGATTGACGAACTTTATGACCTTGCAACAGTCGAACCATTACATCAGGAAATAGATAATGTAATTAAATTTTTTGTTGGCGAATCTGATAACGTTACACTGGATAATCTCGACTACCTTAAACAGGCTGTCTCACTCGATAGTGCAAACCAATTACTCGACAGTTTAAAAATGGTTGAGTTTAAGGATACTCTTAGTAACCAGGCGTTTGCATATCAATTAATTCTCTCGCAGATACTTTATAGTAATCCGGCAAATCCAGATTCAATTGTACCGGCTTCAGCGTTTCTAATGTTTGGGCAAAGATTTGTGATTGATTCTTACGTAACAGCAACGGTTGTTTTCGATAGGATCACTTATATGGGAGAGAAAATTTGCAGACTTTTTCCTTCGACACTCGACGTACTTTTCTCCTTAGGCAACAGTGCTTCTGCCCAGCTTTTAATTGACGAGCTGAATGTATATCACTACTCGACAAATCTTGCAGCACTGCGTTATTTAATTGATCACTACGATCCTGATTTCTGGGGGAGTTCTCTTTACAATTATTGGTTAAATTCAATTAGAAAGTTAAATCCACCGGAAGATAGAAATAATTTACCGGCATTCATGCAAACCGCAGCATTCTGGCAGCAGAAAATGAATACTCAGTTATCATCCTGGACTGAGTTAAGGCACGATAATCTTCTTTATGCTAAACAATCTTACACTGGCGGAACAGTTTGTTCATATCCGCATAGTTTTGTTGAACCATTCCCGGAATTTTATTCCAACTTGCAGGATCTTTGTAATGAAGCGTCAACATATTTCACATCATTAAATTTTCCTGATCCTGTTAGGAAAGCGAGGATAATAAATTACTTTAACAGGTTTAACGGGATAGCAGATACTTTGCAATCAATTTGTGAAAAAGAACTTGCCGGAGTTACAATTTTCTTCAGGTGAAATTTCATTCCTGCAAAATATGCTTTATGCAACCGGTCAGAGTGGAATTGCTTTTGACGGTTGGTATCCAAATCTTTTTTATGATGATCCTTTCCGAGGTGAAGTCGGATATGAAGGATTGATGGATAGTGATTATCTTGTTGCTGATATTCATACAACTCCAACAGATTGTGGCGGAGGAATGATTGGTGCAATTTCTCACGTTGGTACTGGTTCGGTGAATCTCGGAGTTTTCGTAACAGAAAATCATCTTGGAGAACCAACTGCGTTTGTTGGACCGGTTACAAGTTACTATGAATACAGAACAACCAACTTTTTAAGATTAACAGATGATGAATGGGCGAGTACTTATTTACAATCTGCTTTAAGACCTGAGTGGGTAAATATATATTTAGCAGATTCACTTGGTGAAACACGAGGCAGTGGACCAGTTTTGATCACTTCAATTGAGCAAGATGAGAATCAAATAATTCCAGAGTCACAAATATTACTTAACAACTACCCGAATCCTTTTAATCCGTATACAATTATATCTTTTTCAATTCCGTATGATATGACTAACTCAAAGGTTGAGTTGAATATTTATGATATCACCGGAAGACTGGTAAAAACTTTAGTAAATGAAAACCTTCCTGCAGGAAATTATTTAACCAAGTGGGCAGGGGATAACTCAAACGGAAGTAAAGTAAGCAGTGGAGTTTATATTTATTCAATTCGGGTTGGTGATAGAGCATTGAATAAAAAGATGAGTTTGTTGAAGTAATTGAGATTTATTTATATCTGTTATGCATAGGTTCTTTTAATCAAGATAATATGTAGATACAATTAAAATAGTGAGTGATGTCAATGAAAAATTTACTACTTCTAATAATTTTAATTAATTATTCAGGTTTTCTAAAAGCACAGTCTTACCTTGGCTATTATATCCACCATTATGAGTATTCGGTTTATTCAGACTTAGAAGGAGGTGTAATAAGTTCGGCAACTGGTGATAACGGAGCAGAAAATATTAATTTACCATTTAATTTCAATTATTTTGGAATTGATTATTCTACTGCGCGAATTTCAGTTAATGGTTGGTTAGAATTAGGACAAACATACACTGGTTCAGGAAATAATAACGATTTGGCAAGCACGATTTATAAACCTTTAATTTGTCCTTTTTGGGATAACTTAGTTGATGACTCAAATAGTTTTATAAAATACAAAACTGAAGGTATTTCACCTGCCAGGATTTTTGTAGTTGAATGGAATAATATTAATGCAGGATTCTCGAGAAAAAATTTCCAGGTAAGATTAAACGAAGTTGATGGAACAATAGAATTCAAATATGGACCGCAAAGTGATAATGGATATATTTTATCTGCTTCGATTGGTATGAATGATCATGTGGGCGGCACAAATCATTTTATAAGTATTACACCTTCTTATCCATTGATTGTTGATACGACTATTGCCAATAATAATATAACTTCCTTTGAAGGATTGAGTGAAAATGCAAGTATTCTTTTAGTTCCCTACCACAAGTTTTCAGTCAGAATTGTTCAGATTCTTGATGATGTCATCATTGGATCAGTCAACCAACCCATTGTTAAGATTCTAATCACTTCTCATTTTGGAGTCTTAACTATGCCATCAGTTATTTCGGTATCTTTTAATACAAATGGCACTACAAATACGAATGATATACTTAACGCAAAGCTTTTTAGCACCGGCATAAATCCTAATTTCTCAACCGCAAGTCAATCGGGCTCTACAATAATTAATCCAAATGGTAACTTCATCATTAACGGTGGAGCTGGTCTATTTGCTCATTCTACAAATTATTTATGGCTTGCTTATGATGTTTCTTCAAATGCTCAAATAGGCAATGTATTAGATGCAGAATGTAATCAATTAAATTTTAGTCTTGGTTACCCATCAGTTATTCCAATTATAAGTGCGCCAATTGGGAACCGAGTAATTGTTCCAGGAAATGGACTAGCTGGAATATACACAGTAGGAGATAGTGGTGATTTTAATTCTTTGTCAGCAATTATGGATTCTTTATCAGAAACATTTATCATTGGTCCACTAACTATTGAACTATTAGCGGACTACAACTCTCAAGAGGAGAATTTTCCAATAGTCTTTTCTTTTATTAACGGGATTTCTCCCCAAAATCAGATTGTAATTCGCCCGGCGTTAAATGCAGGAAATATTAATATTAGTAGTATTGATACGGCTGCTATAATTTTTAATGCAGCCTCTTATTTTTCTATTGATGGACGACCTGGTGGAATTATTGAAGAGCAGGCTTTATCAATTGTAAACGAAAATCAAAATGGTTCAACTATCACTATCTCAGGCAATTCAAAAAATATAAGCATTGCAAATATCAAAATATTGGGATGCAATAACTCAACCGATAAAGGAGTAGTACAATCTGTTTATAATGATTATTATTCTTTTAGCGAAAACATATCACTAAATAATTGCTTCATTAGTAAAAGTAATACTGGAAAACCGGCAATTGGGATTTATTTTGGAGAAGGTGATTTTCCGGTTGCAAAAAACTGGATAATAAAAAATTGTACAATTACAGATTTTACTGATTCAGGTATAAAAATTAATCGGGCTCTACTTACCTATATTGAAGATTCAGATATTTTTTTAACAGAACCAAGTGATAAGGATAAAGTGGTTGGTATTATTATTAATCCAAATGCTTTTTCAACTCGTGTTCTGAGAAATTCAATTCATTCTCTTTCAACGACGTACAGTACATTGAATTATGTTACAGGAATTGATGTACCGTTTGCTGATGATATCAGCGTTTATAACAACTGTATTAGCCTTGCGGGTAATGAATTCTCAAGCGTTACGGGAATAGATTTTAACGGAGAATATTATACCTATGATAATTTCTATAATAATTCAATTTATATCTATGGAAGTTGTGATAACTCATCTAATAGTTATTGTTTTAGACGGAGGTCGACTCAGTATTATAGTGGATTAATGCTTAAACTGTTGAATAATCTTCTTAACAATGAGCGCTCTAACTTACAAGGGACAGGTCATCATTATTCGATAGCCATAGATGACCAAAGAGGTCTTCAACTACTCGATTATAGCAACTATTTTGTTTCAGGTAATGGCGGCGTGCTTGGGAGATGGTTAAATCAAGATATCTCTAATCTGGCTGATTGGAAAGTTGCTACACAAAAAGATTTTTTCTCAATATCAAAGGAAATATCTTTTGTTTCAGAAATTGATCTTCACTTGAACAATAATTCTCTTGGTGATTCTGATCTAATTGCGTTACCAATTTCAGTAATTCCGGATGATATTGATCAGGAATCTCGCAATTCACTTTATCCTTACAGAGGAGCAGACGAAAACTTAAGTTACCCATTACCTGTTGAGTTAATTTCATTAACTGCCAATATATCAGATGGAAGCGTACTGCTTGACTGGTCAATCGTAACAGAAACCAACAACTCCGGTTTTGAGATTCATCGCAAAAATCAGAATGACAATGATTGGAAGACAATTGGCTTCGTTCCAGGATTTGGAACTACTACAGAACCAAAGACATATTCATTCATTGACAGCGAAATAACGAATGGAATAAGCAAATACCGTCTAAAGCAAATTGATTTTGATGGAACATTCGAGTATTCAAACGAATTAGAAGTTGAATTCAATTTTACTCCGAAGGAATTTGCACTTGAACAAAATTTTCCCAATCCCTTCAATCCTTCAACAAAGATTAAGTATCAAATTCCAGAATCAAGTTTTGTTACTCTAAAAATATATGATGTTTTAGGAAATGAAGTCGCAAAGCTCGTCAATGAAGATAAGTCTGTTGGAGATTATGAGATTGAGTTTGATGGCACAACCTTAACGAGCGGTATTTATTTTTACAGAACTACAAACCGGCAATTTTGTTGAAACTAAGAAAATGTTATTGTTGAAGTAATTAATCAGGGAGTATAAAATGAAACACCTTTTCATTTTTGTATGTTTTTTCGTCAATCTCTCAAAATCTCTTTTCTCAAATTTATCCCGATTTGGATTGGTATAGAAAATTTAATGGTCCAGACAATTCCGCTGATTTTTTACACGATATGAAAATGGATGGTACCGGTATTTACGTTGCTGGCGGTAGTTTTATGCAAGATAGTACGGCCGATGCAATGCTCATCAAGTATTCGTTAAATGGTGATTCAATTTTTTCTATTGTTTATTCGCTTCAACCTAATGTCCGGGATGAATTTAATTCTTTGGCTGTAGATGCTAATTCTGATTTGTATTTGACTGGACTGACGACAATTAATGATTCTAATAAAAAGATGATTTTCCAAAAATATTCAAGTACAGCACAATTAATTTGGTCAAAGGATTTTAGTTATAAAGCGAGAGGATTGATGGTATTACTTGACACCGAAGATAACCCAACACTTGCTTATGATAATTGGGAGGGACCTAATTTCGCGCATTTAGTTATAAATGGTTTTGATTCCTCCGGAGATTCGCTTGTGGTCGGTTATATTTTAAAGATGACACAAGTGCATATGGCGTTTCCGGTATGGTTGGAGATAATGATAACTATTTTTATGTAGGAGTGTTGCAACTTCAAATAATAAATAATCAACACATTTTTCATTCATACGTTGCCTGTATTAAAGATGGCGGTTTGATTTGGAACAGACCGGTTGAAGGAGGACGTATTAGGAATATAATACTCGATAAAGAAAATAATATTTTAATATCTACTCAAGATGAATCAGGCGTTTATAAAATTAATTCGACAACAGGTGACATCATTTGGGAGAGAAACAGTAGTAATTCTACAAATTTTATTCAATACTTATATCAATTGGCTAATGATGAGGATAATAATGTTTTGTTAACCGGGATCAATTCAAATACTGATGCCGACGTTCAGATACTTAAACTTTCCCCGACAGGAGATGAGATTTGGTTTAAGGAATATGAAACTCCAAATAATGACATCCCAACCGCAATTGCTGTAGATGAAGGAAACAACATTTATATCGCAGGAAACTCAGTAGATTCAGTGTGGACAACTTTTGTACTGAAATATTCAACTCTTGGAGAATTAAAATGGGAATACAATCCTAATGAAATAGTATATGATCGATTTACTCCTTATCCGATAATAGTTAAAGACAGCAGTCTATTTATCGGAGGCGGTTTATACGATTCACTTACACTGACCAACATTTTTGTGATGAAGTTAGATCAGAAACTAGGTACGGGAATTAATGATGAAAATGCTGTATTGAGTACTTATGAGCTTAAACAAAACTACCCCAATCCCTTCAATCCCTCAACAAAAATCAAATATCAAATTCCAGAATTAAGTTTTGTTACAATAAAAGTTTATGATGTTTTAGGAAATGAAGTTGCAACTCTTGTTAACGAAGAAAAACCTGTAGGAAGTTATGAGGCTGAATTTCAATACATCATACATTAACCATCATCCATCTTCAGGAATTTATTTTTACAGAATACAAGCAGGGGATTTTGTTGAAACAAAGAAGATGATTTTATTAAAATAATTTTCAACCATTAAAGTTAGGTAAATTATGAAGCATTTATTTTTTCTTGTTATAATAACCACTTTTCTTTTTGGAACTTTTTCTTACTCTCAATATAAAGAAGACATAAATAATTCTGCGATAGAAATGGGAGATCCGAGCCAAGCGTATTTAAATCTCAATAACATATCAACAGTTTTTAAAAATGATGGTATCTCTGATATTAATGCAGGAGGGGATGCTTCTGGTTTTGTTTATCCTTTTGGCTCAGGAAAAACTGCAATATATGAATCCGGACTTATTTGGGGGGTAAAAATTGCAGGCGATCAACAGGTAAGGGTAGGAGGTTCAGTATATAGAACAGGATTGCAGGGCGGTAAAATTATTTCAGCGGGCGTAGCTGAAGATCCTAATGCTGCACATGTTAGAATTTACAGAGTCAGACCTGATGTTTACCCCGGGGGACCAGTAGTAAATCTGTCAAGAGAAGCATTAGATGAAGTTAAATCTGAAGCAGAAGTTAGAGCACAATATGAATTAGATTGGGAAGAATGGCGTGCAATTGATGGAGCTCCTTTTAGTGACGTTGATAGTAATGGTGTTTTCGACCCAGCAATCGATATACCTGGAGTTCAAGGTGCAGTTCAAACAATATGGTTTGTGGCCAATGATTTAGATGCATCAAAAACTCAATATTTATATGGGACAAATCCGATTGGAATAGAATATCAGGCAACTATTTGGGAATATACTGGTGGAGTATTTGACAATCTTTTCTTCAGAAAATACAAACTAATTAATAAAAGTCTTGAAACATTTGATAGTATGTACATATCCATGTGGTCTGATCCTGATATTGGCGATTCTGGTGATGATTATGTAGGATGCGATACAATTTTGCACATTGGTTTTGGATATAATGGATTAGCTTCTGATGCAATTTATGGGACTACACCACCATGTGTTGGATTTGACTTAATCAGAGGACCGCTTGTTCCTGGTAATCCCAACGAGGATAAAAATAGAAACGGAGTGGATGATATTAATGATTATGGATTAACAGAAGACAACCAAAGAGTAAATGGATTGATTAATCTTCCTATGACAGCTTTCTATTATTTCATAAATACAGATCCATTTATAACTGATCCTCCACAAGGTACCTCTGTCGGTGCAGATCGGTTTTATAATTTTATGCAGGGCAAAATTGGAATTACTGGTGAATATTTTATAAATCCGGTTACAGGTTTGCCTACACCTTTCGCTCTTTCCGGGGATCCAGTCACAAGTACAGGATGGATAGATGGGATTCAACAAGCACCGGGCGACCGTCGTCTAGGTCTTTCAACTGGACCAATACAGATGGCTCCTGGCGAAACGCAGATAGTAGTTATAGCTGAAATTGCAAGTGGTGCGGTTGCAGGAATTGATCGATTAAGTGCAGTTTCACTATTTAAATATTATAGTCAATTAGCACAGGAATTTTATGACTCAACTTTTCCTACACCCGTTTCAGAAGGAAGTGAGGATGATTTACCAAAGACAATGGAACTCTTTCAAAACTACCCCAATCCTTTCAATCCTTCAACGACAATTAAGTATCAAATTCCTGAACTAAGTTTTGTTACAATAAAAGTTTACGATGTTTTAGGAAATGAAATAGCAACACTTGTCAACGAGGAAAAACCTGCAGGAGAGTATGAAGTTGAGTTTAATACGTACATCCATCAACCATCCTGACATCTTCAAGGAATTTATTTCTACAGAATACAAGCAGGTGATTTTGTTGAAACTAAAAAAATGATTTTGCTGAAGTAAATAATTACGCTTCCAATTCAGAAGTCGTGGTTCTTGGCGATCGTTTAAAAGTTCTAAATGCAAACAAAGTCTGCATAAAATAATTATTTGGGAATGAAGTTTTCAAACCGTATTCATCTGGTTTATGTTTCTGGTAAAAATGCCGTTCCAAAAATCCAATCCCATATTGCAAGTTTAGTTGCAAAATTTCTGTTCCTTCCTTTACCAGTCGAATGATGCCAGCGGTGCATTTCAGGTCCGTTTATAATTCTCTGCAGCTTTCCTGTGTGCAAATTAAGATTTGAATGAATATACATTCCCCAAACTGCACTTAACACACCTTTATATGCAATTACTTCAGGTGGAGAACCAAGAAGAACTAATTGGTAAGAAACTCAATAGTCTGGTTTATTAAAATCTCCACTGCATGTGAACGTGAACCGGAAAGCCAGTCAACTTTTTTTGGTGAATGATGTGCTTCGTGAATTCGCCATAAATATTTGTTATTGTGCTGCCAGCGATGCATCCAGTAAATGTAGAGATCGTGAGTAACTAAAAAGAAAAGTAACTGAATCCATATCGGAACATCTTTAAATAATTGAAGTCTTGAGAGTCCTGTTGAATGATCAATGAAATTAATTACGTAAGTGAAGATGAAAATTCCGAGGATATAACTTTGTGCAATTGTGTAAAGAGCAAGATCATCAAAAAATCCTTCGCGCAAAACTTTCTGACCTTTAGAGTATGGCCAGATTCTTTCAACAATAACAAAAAATACTGCAGCTCCGACTATTGCTAAAGTTGAATAGTACTCAGCATTTGACATACTCGAAAAATAATTTTCTATCCAATTTAATATGTCTTCAAAAATCCTACTCATCTAAAACTAAGTCTTTTTTAATTTTCCTTAGTTTTTTTCTTGCACTCAATTCGCCCGGATAGACTCGTTTAATTCCATCACCAAGGGCAATTTCAATATCACGAATGTTTCTTACTAATCTGTTAAATCCGTTTAGTTCAATAGAAGCCGCCTGATCGCTTCCCCACATTGCACGATCGAGTGTTATATGTCTCTCGACAAAACAAGCACCAAGCGCAACTGAAGCCCAGGTAGGTGCTAATCCTGTTTCGTGTCCTGAATATCCAATTGGGATTGTGGGATATTTTTCTCTTAAAGTCGTGATCATTTTCAGATTGAGTTCTTCATTTCGACACGGATAAGATGAAGTCGAATGAGCAATCAAAATATTTTCACCATTAAATATTCTCTCTGCATCCTCAATTTCTTCTATGGTTGACATTCCGGTTGAAATAATAACAGGTTTATTAAGTTCTTTATGTTTGTAGAGCAATTCTGAATCCGTTAATGAAGCTGAAGCTGTTTTATAAATGGGGACATCAAATTGCTCAATAAAGTCAACAGATTCTTCATCCCAACAGGATGCAAACCAGGTAATATTTTTTTCATTACAATATCTATCGATCTTCTCGTAATCATCTTTGGAAAACTCAACTTTAAAACGATAATCGATATAAGTCATTCTTCCCCATGGAGTTTCTCTTTCAATAAGCCATTGATCTTTCGGGACACAAATCTCAGGTGTTCTCTTTTGAAATTTAACTGCATCACAACCCGCAGTTTTTGCCCCGTCAATTAATTTCCTTGCTATATCGAGTGAACCATTATGATTGATACCTATCTCTGCAGTAATAAAAACCGGATGTCCATCACCAATTAACCCCTTAGAATATTTAATTTCTCTTTTCAAGTTAACCTCCAAATTATAATTTTAATTATAAGATTACTGTTTAAATTGAAATGCTAAAATTAATTCAGCCAACTCTCTGAATGCACCATAACCAGCTTTGTTTTCGCAGATGTAATCACAAATTTCTTTTATAAAATTCATCCCATCTGCCGGAGTAACTTTGAATCCGATTAATTTCATAAGTTCAAAATCATTTGAATCGTCTCCGATGAAAGCAATTTCGTTTGGCTTGACATTATTCTTTTTCATTATTTCGGAAAGTAATTCTTCTTTCTTTTTTACATCAAGATAATATTCTTTTATCTTCAATTTCTCTGCTCTTGCTCTAACAGAACCTGATTCTTCACCTGTAATTATTATCGTTTCAATTCCTGCATATTTTCTTAAACGCTCAATGCCCATTCCATCACGAATCGAAAATCTTTTGAACTCTTCACCTTTTGCTGAAAAGTAAACGCCGGTATCCGTCAATACTCCATCATTATCAGTAAGAACTAATTTTATTTTTTCAAGTTTTTCTTTGAGGTGAAGATTCTTTTGTTTTAATTGATTGTCAATTACCATGCTGTCCATCCTGCATTAACAATATTTATGCTGAATTAATTTCAGCATCTAAAAGCCAAATTATTTAAATAGTAAT
This sequence comes from uncultured Ignavibacteriaceae bacterium, assembly GCA_963790385.1. GTDB lineage: Bacteria > Bacteroidota > Ignavibacteria > Ignavibacteriales > Ignavibacteriaceae > IGN2. Next base: position 667,454 of record CAWBOG010000005.1, on the reverse strand, counting down.
TCAATAGAGACCTGAAACAAGTTCAGGGTAAAGGACAATTACCATGCTGTCCATCCTCCGTCTACAATTAAATTTGCACCAGTCATATAACTTGAAGCATCACTGGCAAGAAAAACAAGCGCACCTTTATAATCTGTTGGATGTGCCATTCTACCAAGTGGAGTTTTTGCTGAATAATTTTTCACAAAAAATTCATCCTGATTGTCTCTAACTCCTCCCGGAGTGAGAGTGTTGACTCTTACACCTTTATTTCCCCAATAGGCAGCTAAAAATTTTGTAAATGAAATTACAGCTCCTTTGGTCACAGGATATGCAGCTGATTTATAAAATGTTTGTTCACCTTTTTCGTTTTTATAAATTGATTGATCGGGTGCTACAATTCCATAAGTTGAGGCAATATTGATGATGCTTCCGTAATTTTTTTCAACCATCTCAGTTCCTAAAACCTGCGAACAGAGAAACATTCCAGTTACATTCACATCAAGCGATTTTTTAAACATTTCAACTGGATAGTTTTCAAATTTTGATTCTTCTAATGCTGAAAGTGGATCTTCAAATTTATCATTTATAGCAGCGTTGTTTACAAGTACATCTATCTTTCCATAATTGCTTAATATTTTATTCTTCAATTCTATTATCGATTTTTTATTTGTAACATCTGCTGAAATTCCTAAGGCCAAGCCCGGAAGGGTGGAAGCAAATTTTGCGCAATCACTTTCATCTAAATCACAGACAACAACACTTGCGCCTGATTCTGCCAAAGCATGACAATGATGTTTGCCGAGAAGTCCAAGTGCACCGGTTACAACAGCTACTTTTTCTTTAAGTGAAAACAATTCTGATAATTTATTTTCTACTGACAAATTATTTTTGCCTTGGTTTAGTATTGAAATTAGTTACTTTTCTAAACACGGGTTCAACAGGTTCACCTTTTAAATAACCACGTACATTTTTTTCATCCACAGCTTTCTTAAGGATAGGGAGTACCTCTCCGTAAGCTTTTAATGTGTACTCAATATCTTCGTCAGTGTGTGAAAAACTCATATTATGAAAACCACCCCAGAGAATTCCTCGTTTGATCATTTCCTGTTGAACAAGTGATTTCATTTCCAAAGGATTCCCGACAGAAGCATCAAATGTTGTAAGTGAACGACATTCATAACCAATACATTTTGTGTAAGGCATATTTAATTCTTCAGCAATTTTATTATAACCATCTTTCAATATTTTACCTTGCTTTGCCAAATAAGCAGGAACATTTTTTTCTATCAACTCATTGATAGTCGCTTGTGCTGCAGCCAGGGAAAGTGCCTCTCCACCAAACGTTGTAAAAAAGAAAACATCTTTTTCAAGAACACTCATCACATCTTTTCTTCCAACCAGGATTCCTAACGGCATTCCATTTGCAACCGCTTTTGAGAATGTTGCAAGATCTGCCTTAACACCAAAATATTCCTGAGCACCTCCAATTGCAATTCTAAATCCTGTCCACATCTCATCAAAAATTAAAAGTGTTCCGTTCTTATCACACACTTCTCTCAATTTATGAAGGAAGTTATCTTTTGGAGCTTCAAATACGAAAGGCTCTAAAATTACTGCAGCAGTATCTTCATCGATTGATTCAATAACAGATTGAATATCATTGTAGTTGAAAGTAAAAGTTAAATCCTGAATTACATCAGGAATTCCAGCATTTCTATCTGTCACGGAAATATACCAGTCGTGCCATCCGTGGTATCCGCAACACAAAATTTTATTTCGTTTAGTGTAAGCTCTTGCAACTCTGATTGCTGCTGAAGTAACATCTGCACCAGACTTACTATATCTGATAGACTCAGCATTTGGAATAATTTTATTCAGCATCACAGCAACTTCAACTTCAAGTGGATGCATTAGTGAAAATGTAATTCCATCTTCAAGTTGTTTTTTTATCGCTTCATCAACCTTTTCATAAGCATAACCGAGCGATAGGGGACCGATAGCCATGTTATAATCTATGTATTCATTTCCATCAACATCCCAAACGTGAGAGCCTTTTCCTTTTACTAAATACTTTGGAGCAATTCCCTTTATATTTTGCTGTGGTCCCTTTGCAAGTGTTTGTGTTGTACAAGGAATAAGTTCAAGAGCTTTTTTATACAATTCGTCCGATTTTTTTATTGAAGGATAATCTTTATTGAATGCAATTTTATTTGGCATAACTGATTAATTATTTTTTGTTTGTTCAGGTGAAATTGTCTTCAGTTCATTGATATGATTTCTGTACCAATTCACTCCGGCATACAATTGATTTATTTTTTTAATATCTGGTTTTTGCTCAAGAAGATTTAAAATATCATTTAAATTAAAACTATTGTTCTTTTCATATAATTCATCGTAAACTCTTTTAACGAACTCGTAATCTTCTTTATAATCAATTGTAAATCTATGAGTCATTGAATAATCAAGTCCTGTTTCCCAAACTACATTCCCAATTCTAAACTTGTCAGGATTTTCCCAGATGTAAGGAGTAGTATGTTCACGTTCAAATTCTTTTTTTGCATTGAGCCAGGCAGTTTCTAAACATTCAAAACTCATTACCTCAACATCATTACCATCCGGGTATGAAGGAGGATGAAGATTACTCACAAAGTCGTATTTATTCCTGTTGTTAATATAATACAGGATAACTTTATCAATTATTTCAGGATCAATTAAAGGACAATCGGAAGGAATTTTCACAACAGCATCGGCATCAAATAATTTTGCAACTTGAAAATGTCTGTCCAATAAATCAAGAGAATTTCCACGATAAACTTCTATATTATTTTGCTTACAAAGTTTGAACAGTTCATTGTCTTCGTGATGATCTGTAACAGCAATAACGATTTTGCCTGCATAATTAGAAAACGCCACACGTTCAAACATTCTTAAAATCAAAGGTTTGTGAGACAGGGGAAACATTACCTTTCCCGGTAAACGGGAAGAACCCATTCGGGTCTGGATAATCGTTATAATTTTTGGAGTTGTATTCACTTTGAAATCATCAATGCCCGGTGTCCGTTTGAGCAACTTTACGTCTTAAAGGATACTTAGTATTCTGGGATAGATAGAAATAATATTTATTTTTTTCTCTTTTCCGAATAAGAGAGGGAGATGATTCTAACAATTCTTTTGCTACTAAAGCAATATTTTTTGCAGATGTACCATTATTTTGGATCGGGATTAATTTCCGTAATTCTTCATTATTAAAAGCACAGTGAACTTCTTTGCCTAACACAAATGCTGGGAAAATTGTACTAGAATATTTTGTTATAAAGACATCACAATTTGCAAGTATAGGATCAATGCTAACACCATGATAGACTAATGCACCAGGTGCGTATTTTTTTATTTCAGCCGTTCTCTTTTTAACATTTTCTTTTGGATGAAGTTTAAAGATTAGTTTTCTTCCATTCGCTATCTTAACTGCATATTCGATGAATTTTTTTCTGTTTTCATATTTTAATGTTTCTCGAATGTCTGAAGTTGCGACCAGGACAAAATTTTTATGTTCAAACTTTAGTTCTTTCATTTCATTAACAATATTATCAAAGTTTGGGATTCCTGTTACCCGAATTGTTCTTGGATTTATACCTCTTTCAATAAATTGATCCCCGAATCCCCTCGACGCAACACAAAAGCACTCGTAATGATGAGACAATCCAGTCATTGCAGTACTTGCGCACCATCTGTAAAGATGCAAAAACCTTGTAACATGATATCTCCAGTCGGGTGGGTCTGTCATACCTTCCTGAACAAGAATGGTTTTAAATTTTTTCAGATTACCTGGAAATGTAATGTCCTGAGAAATTATGACTAAATCATAATCGTCATTCTTGCCTCGATAATCTAAGTTTAAATTATTCTCATTGATATAATTAATTGCATTTTGTTTAACATCACCACCTAAAATTGTATATTCAACTAATTTCAATTTGCTTAGAAAACCCAAAAACCCGGTAGCAAAAAAGGGAGAAAAGTAAGCTTCATACTCTGTTAATTCGCGAGAAATTTTATGCATTTGTGTGGTTTGATTCATCGAACCACATACGAAAAGAACCTTCTTATTTTTCATTGTAATATAATTGAAATGACCACATTTAGATAAAGAAATATATAAAATTTAAATTCATTTTGCGACGTATTCAAATGTTAACTCTTTGTTAATTTTTCATTATGATGAAAATCACAATTCAATCATATAAATTTAAAATTTTTTCATAAAGCCAAGTCTACTTAATTTAATTAGCAAGAATTGAATTTTAAATAAGTGAATGAAGTATTTATAATTAAATAGTAATCAATTATGAGTTACATTAAACCAAAGAAGTTAAAAAAGAGAGAACTTATCGGAATAATTTCTCCGGCATCAGCGCCTAATAATGCGAGAATAGTTGAGAACGGAGTGAAATATATTGAGAGTTTAGGCTATAGAACAATTATTGGAAAAAATGTTGGTAAAGTTAGAGGTTATTTGGCAGGAACAGATGAGGAAAGAGTTGAAGACATTCATCAGATGTTTGGTGACAAAAATATAAAAGCAATTTTCTGTTTGCGTGGTGGATATGGAGCCTTCAGATTGCTTGACAAAATTGATTATAAGCTGATACAGAATAACCCAAAAATATTTGTCGGCTTTAGCGAAATCACAGCACTTCAAATGGCTTTTCTTCACAAAGTAAATCTAATAACTTTTGCAGGACCTATGGTTGTCTCAAATTTCTCCTCGGAAATCAGCAGTTTGACAGAAGAAAATTTTTGGAGAACAATTACTTCCACTTCCAAGCCAGGAAAAATTACAATTGAAGGAACCCAAATATTTTCAAAAGTAAAAATTGGAGAGACAACTGGGAAGATTCTTGGAGGTAATTTATCGGTCTTCACTGCCTTGATCGGAACTGAATATTTGAATCAATTAAAAAACTATATTCTTTTTTTGGAAGAAATTGATGAACCACCATATAAAATTGACAGAATGTTGAATCAATTAAAATTGAATCGTGTTTTCAAAAAATTATCAGGAATTATACTCGGAAGTTTTTCAGACTGTGTCGAGAAAGACAAGAACAAAAAAACTTTAACACTCGATGAAGTTTGGACTGACTATTTCAGTAAACTAAAAATTCCCGTGATGCATTCATTCCCTCACGGACACATCAAAGACATGGTTACATTACCAATAGGAGTAAAAGTTAAAATGAATGTTAAGAAGGGAATTGTGGAACTTATGGAAAGCGGCGTCAGGTAATTGATCCTTTGACAAAAGGATTGTGTAAAAATGTAAAATACTTCTGTTTGAAAAAGTCTTCTGCCCAATATGCCTTTTGAAGATTTGAGAATATTCCATATACAGTTGATCCTGTACCGCTCATCAAAGCAAATTGTGCTCCCTGTAAATACAATTCTGCTTTTATATCTCTTATCTGTGGAAACTCTCTGAATATTATTTTCTCGAAGTCATTTGTAACAAATTGCTTCAGGTAGTCTAAATCAGTTAAATCACCATGTATGATATTTCTTAAACTCATGTTCGGTATTGCAGGTTTGATATTCTTAAAAGCCAGGGCTGTGTCTATTTTTAAATTCGGGTTTACAATCAAAATTGGATACGGTAATTCAATATTCAACGGTTGAAGAATTTCACCTCTCGATTCAGCAAATGCAGGAACTGGATTTAAGAAATATGGAACGTCAGATCCAAGTTCCAAAGCGAGAAGCGATAAAGTTTCTAAATTTAATCCGAGTTCAAACATTTTATTAACGGTTTTCAATGTAATCGCTGCATTCGAACTTCCCCCACCTAATCCACCACCGATCGGGATTATTTTATCAACATAAATATCAATCAATATCCTTTTTTTAGTTTGTTTCTCTAACAGTTGAATTGATTTCAATATTAAATTGTTATTAAGATTATTAAGAACTTTAGAGTTGGTATTAACTTCAAATTTATCAGACTTAGCAAATGTTATTTTGTCCGATAATAATATTGGAAGAAAGACTGTCTCCAGATCGTGATAGCCATCTTCTCTTTTTCTGAGAATATTCAAGCCAAGATTTATTTTAGCAGGTGATTCAACTATTAGCTTTTCCATCCAAATACTCTCTTATTTTTTTCGTATGTGCTGGACTCGATCCACAGCATGAACCTATGAAGGACGGACTGTATTGTACTGACTTTTTAACTGTATTTAGATATTCATCAGGTTGTACTCCGCATTCAATTATCTTATCCTCTCGTTGACCACTTCCACAATTCAGGTAAAAGCCCCAGCTATCGTTCATTTTTATGCTCCCGATGACTTCAAAAAATATTTTTGGAGAAATACAATTGATTCCAATTGCTAAAACATTACTATCCTTTAGCAATGAGACTATGGATTCTAAAGTCTCACCTGATAATAAGTGTCCACTCTCTTCAATATAAAGACTCATCAAATAAGCGATTCCATGTTTATCACAATAATCACAGATAATATTAATTTCATCAAAATGACTTTGAGTTTCATTTAAAATAAAGTCAACACTGCTATCAATAAGTAAATCAATATGTTTATAGTGATTTATCTCCAATTCTTTCTTACTGAGAGTTCGTTCTTTTTGGTAACAATCTTCAGCCGGTGCATTTGAACCAGCTACGAAAACTTTTTTACCTTCACTTGCTTTTTTCGCTATGCGGACTGCTTCATTAAGAAAGACTGAGCTATCTTTTATTCCTGCTTTCGATAAAGCTGATGGATTTGTTCTAAAGGTATTTGTTGTGATTATGTTTGCTCCCGCTTCAATGTATTGCTCATGGACCGAACAGATGGCTTCAGGATTTGATAAATTTAATTTCGAAGTCCATAACACTTCATCTGTTTCAAATCCATTTTGTTGTAAATAACTTCCCATTGCACCATCAAGTAGTAGAGGCTTATTATTAGCTTTGTCTACTTGGAAAGGATTAGTTGTTATCATTTAAATAATTCTTTCAGAATTTCAGCTAAAATAATTTTCTATTTCTGAAATAATTCTATTCAGATCAATCATCTTAATACATTCAAGATCATAAGGACATTTCTTTTTCCAACAGGGAGAGCAGAACAAGTCTTTCTGAAATAATTTTATTCCTCTATCATAGAGATCAATTTCTGACCAGCAACTTACACCAAACCAGACAATAACAAATTTCTTTAAGCCAATAGCAATGTGCATCCCAAGAGAATCGCCTGTAACTACTATATCTGGAATACTTTCATAGCATGTACCTCGTCTTAATCCTTCGTTAGTAGGAGTATTGATTATTTTACCTTTAAAGTGCGAGTATATTTCTTTATTACGTTGTGTATCTTCAGGCCCACCAAGCAAAACTATTTTATATTTTTTCTTTAAAAGCTGTTTAATCAAAAAAATATGTTGCTCAATAGTCATTTTTTTATTAGGATAAAGTTCGGAGCATCCTGTATTAAAACCAATAATTTTATCTTTTTTACGAATGCCAACTTTCTTTTTATACTTTTCTATAAATAGTTTTTCATCTTCAGTAAATTCAAAGATATACTCATCTCTATTATATTCGAGCTCAAATGTTTCTGCTAAATAATCCTGTCCTGTTCTTTGATTGACTTTAAACTTGAAATGGTCATCCATCCCGAGCCTGAAATTATAATTTGCTCCTTTATTGACTGGTATAATTTTGCCATCATGATTTAATCCAAAGCCTAATTTGTGTGGGCTAATCATACTATTTAATAAAGCACAGGATTGATGAGATTTGTCTACGTTCATAACAAAGTCGAATTTCATCTGCTGAAGAATTAGAACTGAGGTTGAATCAAAGATGTAAACATGGTCAATTAATGGATTGTTGATAAGAAGCGGAGCAGCATTCTTGAGAGTAATCCAAGAAATAGTTGACTCAGGAAATTTTCTTTTCATTGCCGGAAGTTGTGCTGTTGTCATTAACACATCACCCATCGCATCAAGATTGATAATGAGAATTTTTTTTCCAACAGGAATATTATCCTTACAACCATCCTCCCAGCAGTTATGGTCAGGGAAACAAGGTTTGTAGCCGGAAAATCTTTTGCAAGAAGGAATTTCCATAGTCATAATTTAATCCATCACTCTTTATTTGTAATTTAGATATAGCTTAGTAAAGTAATTCTACGCAAAATTAAACATAATTATTCTGATTATCAGAAGTTAAATATTCTATTGAAATATAAAATATTACAATTCAGTTTTGGTGATGGTTATGCAGGAAGTGCGAAGATGGCAATTCTTAGTTCTTCGGTATTAATAGAGAAAGGTCATAAAGTCACATTATTCGTTTCAAAAGATTCTTTAACTAAAAAAAGAGCATTGGAAAAAGGAATTCCAATCATTGAGCTTGATAGTAGAAATAAAACATCTGCACTTGTAGACGATGTTATTAAAAATTTGGGTGAAGATAAAGCAGATTTTGTTGTTGCTTATCATTCACAAGACCGAAAAGTTGTGATGAAACTTAAATCAAAATTAAAGAGTAATATTATCAGTGTTGCATATAGACAGAATATTTCGTTGAGCACTCCGTTTATTGGTGCATTTATTTACAATAAGTATTTTGATTTTATGATAGCGTGTAGTCAGGGTGTTGCAGATAGTTTGATAAAAGAAGGGATTAAGAAAAGCAAAATTTACCCAATTCATAATACAACAGAAATTCCTGTTGATATTTCAAGTATATCCGGAAAAAAGATTCGTGATCAATCTAAATTAGAGGATAAAATTGTGCTTGGTATCTCAAGCTGGTTTCATAAAGAACGAAAAGGATTCGATATTTTGTTTGAGTCATTCTCGAAACTGGATGAAAAATTTATACTGCTGATCATTGGAATTCCGAAAGAAAATCAAAACGAAGTTTTTGAATATGCTGCTTCATTTGGCATCACTAGCGATAAAATTAGTATGCCAGGTTTTGTTGATAACATTTATGAATACTATAAAGCAATGGATATCTTTTTATTACCTTCGCGTTCGGAAGGATTTTCTTTAGCTTTATTAGAAGCAGCCGCTTCTGGCTTACCTATCATTGCATCGAATATTCCAGGGAATTATGAATTTATTGAACATGGTAAAAATGGATTACTGTTTAATATTTCAAAACCCGAGGAACTTACTGATGAGATTTTGCAGTTAACAAATAATAATAAACTTGCGAGAGATTTTGGAATGAATGCAAAAGATACATTTGACAAAGAATATACTTTAAGCAGATATGCAGATAAAATTAACAAGTTTTTCGATGATGCATATTTATCAACTAAAAAAATATAAACTACTCCACAAAATTCATCAACTTATCAACTTCTTTCATCACCTTTTCAATAGGTAATTCCAACATACACTCGTGATTATATGGGCACACAAGTTTTGTACATACTATACAATGTAGTTCTGAATGAATTACATATGACGAATTTTCAGAGAAAGGTCGATGAGCCTTTGGATCTGTGGGACCGAAAATTCCCAAAGTTGGCTTTCTTAGCGCAGCCGAGGTATGCATTGGTCCTGAATCATTTGCAATTATAAGATCACATTTTTCAATTAATGAAGATAATTCACCGAATGTTGTTTTTGGAGCAATGAAAGAATGAGATTTTAATCCGGTAAAAATCATCTTTGAATCATTCTCGTCTCCGGGACCCCAAAGAATTATAAATTGAACTTCATATTTTTTCTTAATCTCGTTACATATTTCTATCCATTTAACCGGATCGCATCTCTTTGATTCCCAGCCACCTGAAGGAATAATACCAATTAGAATTTCTTCATTAGAAATACTCTTATCATTAAAGAATTTTTCCGCAAACTGTTTCTCTTCTTTAGTTGTTTGATAAATTATTTTTTTTGAAGTCACTGGTATTTCCAGCGCTTTTAATAAAACCAAGTTATCTTCAGCAGCATGTTCACCCATTGTTCCATTTTTGCCAAGAAAATTGTATGCATATTTTCTGCCACGCTTTTCGTAACCAACCCGGTATTTAGCTCCTGAGAAAAATGTGAGTTGCGCTGTCTTAGGATTAGACCAGAAGTCGAGCACCAAATCATATTTTTCTTTTCTTATTTTTCTGATAATCGACAGCACAAAATCTTTCTTATTGAAAGTCAGAATTTTTGATATGAATGGATTATTCTCAACAGCACGTTTTGCAAATTCTTCTGTGAGGTAGTGAATTTCGGAGTTTGGGAATGCAGAATTTAAATTTTCCAAAACAATTGTGGATAAAAGTATATCTCCAATTCCACGCGGTTTAATACAGAGAATTTTTTTTATCACTTCCTTAGTAATCATAAAAATATTCTTGTTAGTGCGCGTCCAGCCAATTATCACCAACACCGGTATCCACCACAATTGGAACATCAACAGGCATAGCTGTTTCCATAATCTCTTTTATCATTGGTCGAAGGTCATCAACTTCATCTTTGTGAGCATCGAACACCAGTTCGTCATGAACCTGCAATACCATTTTAGTTTTTGTACGTTGCTTTTTAAGTTCGTTGTGGATTTTTATCATTGCCAGCTTTATCATATCAGCTGCAGTTCCCTGGATAGGCATGTTTATCGCAACTCTTTCTTCAAACTGACGAACAACTCTGTTATTGCTATTAATATTTTTCAAAAATCTTCTTCTTCCAATTAAGGTTTCTGAGTAACCTTTTGCCTGCGCTTTTTTTACTGAATCATCCATATAATTTCTTACATTTTTAAATGTTTTGAAATAGAGTTCAATAATTTCCTTGGCGTGTGACTGTGGAATTCCCAATCTGGTTTTTAATCCAAATGGACCAATGCCATAAAGTATTCCGAAGTTTACCTCTTTAGCTTTTCTTCTCATATCTGATGTAACATCTTTCGGATCAACCATAAAGACAAGTGAAGCAGTACTCCGATGAATATCTTCGCCACTTTTAAATGCTTTCATAAGTGCTTTATCCTTACAGATAGCCGCGAGTAAACGAAGTTCAATCTGGCTGTAATCAGCACTGATCAGTAAATGATTTTTATCTCTCGGTACGAAAGCTTTCCGTATCTCTCGTCCCATTTCAGTTCTTATGGGAATATTTTGCAAGTTTGGATTTATACTTGAAAGCCGACCTGTTGCCGCAATTGTCTGATTAAAATCTGTGTGAACTCTTCCAGTTTTTGGATTGATCAGATTCGGTAAAGAATCTGCATAAGTTGATTTCAACTTTGTTGCCTGACGATAATCTAAAATAGTTTCAATTATTTCATGTTCACCGCGAAGATTTTCCAATGCACGTGCATCAGTTGAGAAACCTGTTTTTGTCTTTCTGCCGGAAGCCAATCCAAGTTTATCAAAAAGAATAACCTGTAACTGTTTTGGTGAACTGATATTAAACTCTTCTCCGGCAGTTTTATGTATTTTTTTTGTATAACCGGCGATGAGTTTCTTCAATTCTTTACTGAAACTATCAAGCACCAACTTATCAATTTTGACTCCTTCGTATTCCATATCTTCAAGCACTGGAATAAGAGGGAAGTCAACATCATAAGAAACTTTTTCGAGCTTTTCTTTTTTTATTTCTTTGCTAAGAATTTCATAAAGCTGGAATGTAATATCAGCATCTTCGGCTGCATAGTCAGATAGTTTTTCAAGTTCAATATCATAAAGTTTGGATGCATCTTTTTTTTCACCAATTAAACTGGAAAGGGGAATCGGCTTGTAGCTCAGATATTTTTGTGAGAGTTCATCCATTCCGTGCTTCTGATCAGGATCAATGATGTAACTAGCCACCATCGTGTCGAAATAAAAATTCTCAACCATTATTCCAAGCCCGCGCAATACGGAAATGTCAAACTTTCCGTTCTGACAAACTTTTTTAATCTTTTTATTTTCGAAAAAAGGTTTGAATATTTTTTTAAAATCGTCGATTGGTAATCTCTTCTTGCCGTCAGAAAATATTTTACTTCCCGGATCAATTGCTATAAAATATCCTTCTTCTGATTTAGTGGAGAAAGATGCACCAAGGATATTAAGTTCAAAAGGATCCAGAGAATCGGTTTCTGTGTCGAAAACAATTAATGAAGATTTGCTAAGTTTTTCTGCAAGCTTTTCAGCTTCCTTTTTAGAAGTTATCATTTCATACTTCGATTTTGATTTATCGAATGTATTTGCGGAAAATAATTCCTCTTTAGCGATTTCTTTTTGTTTGGAACCCCCATCGTACAGTTTTAGAAGTCGTGTGTAAAGATTTTTAAATTCAAGCTCAATAAATAAATCACGTAGTTTGTCAAATTGAGGATTCTCAAATTTTGCTTTTTCAAAATCAAAATCCATTGGGACACTACAGTTAATCGTGGCCAGTTCTTTCGAAAGAAAAGCATTTTCTTTACTCTCTTCCAATTTTTTTAGAATGCCGGGTTTATCAATTTTACCCAAATTTTTATAAATAGATTCGAGTGATCCAAATTCCTGAAGAAGAGGAAGTGCTCCTTTAGGACCAATTCCTCTAACGCCGGGAATATTATCAGAACTATCACCGATAATTGCAAGATAATCTATCATCAATTTTGGTTCGAAGCCGTATTCCTCTTTTACTTTCTTCACATCATAAAAGACAACTTCATCAGAACCACGACCAGGTTTAGCAATAATTGTTTTATCCGTAACAAGTTGCATATAATCTTTGTCAGGCGTAACTGCGTAAGAGATCATTCCTTTCTTCTCAGCTAGCCGGACAGCGGTACCTATAATATCATCTGCTTCATAGCCGGGTTTGATATAAAGAGGAATATTCATCAACTCTACTATTTCTTTAATTCTTCCGATTTGTGGAATCATATCCTCAGGCATCGCTTCGCGGGTGGCTTTGTATTCCTTATACATTTCGTGACGGAAAGTTTTTTCTTTTGAGTCAGTTGCAACAGCAATAAAATCAGGTTTGTGATCTTCCAGTACTTTTAATAACTGGTTTACAAATCCGTAGACTGCCGAAGTAGGTTCGCCGCTTTGCGTTGTGAGAGGTCTGTTTATAAATGCAAAGTAAGCTCGGTAAGCCATTGCCATCGCATCAACAATTACAAATGTTTTATTTTTCATATGTGTGATTTTAATTAAGAATTGATTGATTGAAAATAAACAATCGACGATTAAGTTTAAATTCTAAAATAGATATTAAGATTGTGCAACAATATGAATTAATCAGATGATTCCTATTTCATCCCTAAATGGATTCTATTTTCTTTTTAGTCTCTATTTTTTATACATATTTCATCCCTGCCTACCGCAGGCTGGCCAACAGAAATAAGAAATAAAAACATATTAGCAAGATTCTGAAATTTGTCCCGCAAATCATCAGACTCCGACTGAGATTTACGGACTCTTTCGAGTCCAATATATCTCTAAAAACTTTTTCCCTCGTATGAGATTTATCACTATCTTTATGAGTTAATTTTTAGATCACAAATAAATCAACATATGATATCTGCAAAAGAAACCGCTACAAAATTACCTTCCTGGGAAAATCTTGTTAAAAAATATCAGAATGCACCAAATCGTAAAAGCATCTGGCAATTAATTAATTCGTTTATTCCTTTCTTTGTTATTTGGTACTTGATGTTTTTAAGCATAGACATGAGTTACTGGATTACTCTTCTGTTGGCGTTCCCGGCAGCAGGTTTTGTTGTAAGAATATTTATTATTCAACACGATTGTGGTCACGGTTCTTTTTTTAAATCGAAACAGGCTAATGATTTCTGGGGTATGGCTGGCAGTATTATTTCTTTTACTCCATATCATTATTGGCGTAAAAATCATGCTATCCATCATGCAAGTGCCGGCAAACTCGAACAGCGAGGGATTGGCGATATTTACACAATGACTGTTGAGGAGTATTTGCAGCAATCAAGATGGGGAAAATTAAAATATCGACTTTATAGAAATCCTTTAGTTTTATTTATCTTTATCCCGGTTATTTTATTTGTAGTTTTATACAGACTGCCAATTTCCGATACTAAAGATTTTAAAAAATTTCAACCAAGTGTTTATATTACAAGCATTGTAATCGCATTAATTGTTGCTCAGTCTGATTTGGCTAGTCGGATGGCAGAACTACTTAATGATTCAACTTCCGATTACTTTTATTGCATCCACGACAGGAACCTGGTTGTTTTATGTTCAACATCAGTTTGAAGATACTTACTGGAGTGAAAGTAATGGTTGGGATTATACTTCAGCAGCGATGCGCGGCAGTTCGTATTATAAGTTGCCAAAAATATTACAGTGGTTTACTGGCAATATCGGGTTTCATCATATTCACCATCTGAGTCCTAAAATTCCGAATTATCTTCTTGAAAAATGTTACAAAGAAAATCCTGATTTTCAGAAGTCACCGGTATTAACCCTTAGCTCAAGTTTCCGAAGTATGTTTTTACGCTTATGGTATGAAAAAGAAAAAAAATTAATAAGCTTCCGCTATCTAAAACGTCTTTTACCTGAACTGCAAGGGAATTATTCTGACAAATAAATAACCCATTTGCGTTCAATATAAAATAATTTACGATTTCTATTTCACTACCTTCCAGAGATTAATTAAGTTTATTCCCAATAAACTTTATAATTAATCTTTCGACTCCAATTTAGAAAATGAATCCAATCCGGGAAACAACTCTAAACGTACGTGCATTTGATGTCGATGCACATGATCGATTAAAAGTAAACACAATTCTCGATTACTTCCAGGATGCAGCTTCCAACGATGCGGAGAGATTAAATTTTGGTTACTCCACTTTTGTTCCGATGGGACTAACCTGGGTTTTATCGTGGGCAAAATTTGAATTTATTCAATACCCAAAATTTATGGATGAAGTTAAAATTCAAACCTGGGGCAAAAAACAACATAAACTTTATTCGATCAGAGACTATCTGATGGTTGATTCAAAGGAAGAAATTATTTGTCGGGGAACTTCAGCATGGTTGTTACTTGATTCAAACAGTCTTCGCCCCAAAATACTACCTCAACTTTTTCCTGAATTAAAAATGCACGACTCAAAAGATGCTTTGACTGATCTGCCGCAAAAAATTGTTTACTCAGTTCAACCGGATTTAATTTATGCAACAAAGATCCGATATTCAGATATTGATTTGAACCAGCACGCAAATAACGCAAAGTATGTTGAACTGATGCTCGATTGCTTTGAAAATGAATTCCACAAAGTGCATACGGTAAAATCATTAGTTGTATCATTCAAGGCAGAATCAAAATACGAAGATGAAATTCAATTGTTCAAAGGAATGGAAAAAGAAAATCCATTCACTCATTACATCGAAGCTAAAAATGAAACAAGTAGCAAAATTGTTTTTCAAGCAATGGTTGAGTGGAATTGATTATGGAATTTGGATGGTTATCGGTAATCCCGCCGCTATTTGCAATTCTTCTTGCAATAAAAACACGTCAGGTTTTCTTATCACTGTTTCTCGGGATAGTTGCTGGTTGGATAATTATATCAGGTGGTAATATTTTAATTGGCTTTGAGCTTTCTATTCAATCGATAATTGATGTTTTCAAAGATGCAGGAAATACTAGGGTCGTAATATTTTGTGCACTTGTTGGAGCATTAATTTCTTTAACACAAGCAAACGGGGGAGTGCAGGGTTTTGTTGATTTTATTCAGAAAAAAAATTTAGTCACAAACAGAAGACGGGCGACAGTTTTTTCTTTTTTTGTTGGATGCATTGTATTTATTGAATCGTCAATTTCCTGCCTGGTAACCGGAACAATCTTTCATCCGATCTTTGAGAAGTTCAAAATCTCGAGAGAAAAACTTGCATATATATGTGATACCACATCTTCACCTATTTGTATTCTTATTCCTTTAAATGCGTGGGGAGCTTATGTAGTTTCTCTTCTTGAAAAAGAATCTGCGTTTTCTGGAATGAGTGATCCAGTTTCACTTTTTCTCAGCACAATACCATTAAATTTTTATGCGATTCTTTCTGTTCTTTTTGCAGGATTTATTGCCTTCAGTTTTAAAGATTTTGGTGCTATGAGAAAAGCAGAATTCAGATCTTTAGAAACCGGAAAAACTATTGCTGATGGAGCAATTCCAATGATATCAGACGAAGTTGCATCACTAAAACCAAAAAAGGGAATAAAGCATAGTTCAATAAATATGATTATTCCAATTGTTGTAATGATAATTATGATGCCGGTTAGTTTGCTAATCACCGGAAATGGAAGCATAACTTCAGGATCAGGTTCGACTGCTGTACTTTGGTCAGTTTTAACAGCAATCATTGTTGCAGGAATAATTTCTCTTATTCAAAGAATATTAACTTTAAAAGAAGTTATGGATTTTACATTAAAAGGAATTTCAGGATTAGTTCCTCTGGCAATTCTTATGGTTCTTGCTTTCTCAATTGGTGATACATGCAGAACTCTTGAAACGGGAATATATATTGCATCATTATCGAAAGACTTATTAAGTCCTTCTCTTATTGCTCCTATATTATTTATCACAGCTGCATTTATTTCTTTTTCTACCGGTACAAGCTGGGGAACTTTTGCAATAATGATTCCAATTGCTGTTCCCACTGCAATTTACTCAGACGCTTCGCTTTCGCTTGCAATAGCTGCCGTTTTAAGTGGAAGTGTTTTCGGAGATCACTGCTCACCAATTTCTGATACAACAATTGTGTCATCAATGGCTTCTGCTTGTGACCATATTGATCATGTCAGGACTCAAATGCCGTATGCTTTAACTATTGCTTTGTTCTCTGCATTACTTTTTTGGTTAGTCGGATTGTTATGAATCAGATTGAATTAAATGGTTTGGATAAAATCCTGCAATTGTTTTTAAGATTAATTTAAGATAAATATAATACGTGATTATAATTTTACTTTTAAAAAACTTGCTTAAAGACGGATTTAATATATTTTTCATCTTGATTACTCTGATGAATGGTATATTAGTCTTTTCAAATGAAGCTCCAAGCCAGAATACAGAAGGAATCCATTATACTTTTATTCTGGATCAAGCTATTAATTCTACACCGGAAGCAAACTTTTCAAAATCTCATCTTAAACTTCTAACTGTATCATTCGCAGAAAAATTTTATTCTTGTGAATACTGTTTGACTAAACCGGGTAGTCACACCAAATTAATAACTATAATATCAGAAACCATTTCTGAATCAAACTCACGAAACTCTTCCTTTCTAATAGCGGAATTAACTACCAGTACCTAAGACCTTTCAGTTTAGATCATTAAAAATTCTATTATTTAATTTTTCAAACTCTGAAAGGAATAATTACATGGAAACTCCTGAAAAAACGGACAAGACAACATCATTCTTATTTTACTTTTTTATTGCGCAGGTAGCTCTGGGTATGCTGGCGGTAGTCGGTTATTTAATTTACTGGTATATAATCGGGTAGGATTTAGCTTAAAAAATAAATCATTTTATTAGTAGTGATAACGACATTCAAGCATAGGTAGAGAACATTTGGTGCCAACTTAATGCTTTTACTAATTGAAGTCGATTCATGAAAGATCCAGTATATCTGGGAAGCAAGAACTTTTATGCTTCTTATTTCTCACGGAATTTTATTTATTATTAAGAAAGCCTGGAATAAGAAATCGTACTCAAATTAACCAAGTGTATAATTATTTAGTTTTAGTAATGAGATATTAATGAATACGTACGAATTATGAATCTGAAGTATACAGCAACTTCCGGTAAAGAAGTTGTTAGAGCAATGGGAATCGTTTTTGGTGATATTGGTACAAGTCCAATTTATACACTGACGATAATTTTCTTTCTGATTTCACCAACACGTGAAAATATTATTGGTGTCCTATCTATAATTTTCTGGACTCTTATTATCATTGTTACAATTCAGTATGCGTGGCTTGGCATGTCATTAAGCATTAAAGGTGAAGGTGGAATAATTGTTTTGAAAGAAGCGCTGGTAAGCACTTTAAAAAATGGAAAAAAACTCGGATTTGCTTCTGTATTAGCTTATGTCGGAATTTCATTACTTATCGGCGATGGAATAATTACACCTGCAATAAGCATACTTTCAGCCGTTGAAGGAATGGAACTAATTCCTTTTTTCGGAGATATTCCTTTAAATCTTATTGTCGTTATTACAGGCATTATCACAATTTTATTATTCTTAATCCAGACAAGGGGAGTGGATAAGATTGCAAAATCGTTCGGACCAATAATGCTGATTTGGTTTCTTGCCCTCTTCATTTCAGGAGCTTACTATTTAATTAATGATCCATCTATTTTGATCGCAGTAAATCCTTTATACGGAATTGACTTCCTTTTTGGTAATGGTCTCGTTTCATTTTTAATTCTGAGTGATGTAATACTATGTGCAACCGGAGGAGAAGCTCTTTATGCTGATATGGGACATCTCGGTGGAAAATCAATTAAAGTGGCCTGGGTATTTGTATTTATTGCGTTAGTTGTAAACTATTTGGGACAAGGGGCATATTTATTAAAAACTGGTACCAGCTTTCAACTATTATTTTCTTCAATTAATAATTTATCTCATTTACTTTATATCCCATTTTTAATCCTGGCTTTACTTGCAACCATAATAGCATCGCAGGCGATGATCAGTGCAGTGATGTCACTAATTTTTCAAGGCATCAATCTCAGAATCTTTCCTATGATGAAAATAAAATATACTTCTACTGAACTCCGTTCCCAGATTTATATTGGTTCAGTTAACTGGTTATTATTAATTGCTGTTTTAATAATGATTTTCATTTTCAAATCATCCGAGAATTTATCAGCAGCTTATGGTCTGGCAGTTACTGCTACCATGACTATAAGTGCGATATTTATGGTTTGGATTTTTTGGAACAAAGGAAAAAAAATAAAATTTTCACTTGCAGTTTTTGTACTCTGTTTCGATCTTATTTACCTTATTTCGGTATTTACAAAAATTCCGGCTGGTGGTTACTGGTCACTTATTATTGCTTTCTTCATCACATTACTGATACAGGTATGGCTTAAAGGATCAGACACTTTAAGAAGAAAATTTCGTTCTCTAGATTTAGATATATTTATCACAAGCTTTGAACAATTGTATTCTTCACAAACTATTTTAAAAGGAGAAGCAGTTTATTTTGCAAGAGTTCTGGACAAAGTTCCACCTTATGTAGTTCACGTCACTCTTAGAAGCGGAATAATCTATGAGAAGAATATCCTTTTTGCAGTTGAAACGGCAGATGTTCCGTACGGGATTAAATTTTCTGAAATGAAAGAAATTACCAATGGATTATTTGGACTTTCTGTTTCTGTTGGATATATGGAAATTCCTGATCTACCTAAATTATTTAAAGCACAAGGAATTAAGGAAAAAGTAATATTTTATGGTGTTGACGATATTAAAACTGATAAATTTTTCTATAGAATATATGCTTTTATTAAAAAAATTACTCCATCATTTGCCAATTTTTATAATTTTCCATACAACAAACTTCACGGAGTTGTCACCAGACATGAATTATAAAAGCTTAGTTACAAATTAATAGAATTATTATTTGATAAATTATTAGAATGATATTATGCAAACAGACCTAATACAGATACCTATTTTTATGCTGATACCATTTATAATAATGTTGTTAGTGATTGCATTGTTTCCACTTTTCTGGAATCACTTTTGGGAAAAGAATAAAAATAAATTATTGATCGCCGTTTTTCTAAGCATCCCAGTGATTATTTATCTACTTATTAACGGCTTAACTGAAAAACTTATTGACACCATAGTATTCGACTATATACCTTTTATAATACTTCTTGGTGCACTCTTTACCATAACTGGTGGAATTTATTTGTCAGGAGATATTGAAGCAAAACCATGGATTAACACGTTGTTTTTAAGTATTGGTGCTGTGATTGCCTCATTTGTTGGTACTACCGGTGCAGCAATGCTTCTTATCAGACCAGTTATTCAAACAAATAAACAGAGGAAATTCAAAGTTCACACAATTCTATTTTTCATTGGGATAGTAGCAAACTGTGGAGGATTGTTAACACCGTTGGGTGATCCGCCATTATTTATGATGTACTTGCGAGGAGCCCCATTTGAATGGTTTTTCCATTTACTTCCGGAGTGGTTATTCGTAAATGTAATCTTGTTGATTATATATTTTTTATTCGATACCTATTATTACAAAAAGGAAGACTTGAACTCTATTCGAATCGACAAATCCTCAATTCGTCCTTTAAAACTTCAAGGTAAAAGAAATTTTATTTTTCTTTTAATTGTAATTTTTGCTGTTGCTTTTTTGAATGAAGAGTATTTAACCGTTATTCATTCAAATCATTTATTAAAGTTTATTCGGGAAGCTGTGATACTGTTAGCTGCATATTTATCTATACTGGTAACTCCAAAATTATTAAGAGTTTCGAATAATTTTACCTGGAAGCCAATAGAGGAAGTTGCTTATTTGTTCCTGGGAATATTTATAACCATGGTACCCTGTCTACTGTATCTTGAAGAAAATGCAAAATCTCTTGGATTAACAACAGCATCTCAATTTTATTATTACACAGGTCTGTTAAGTAGTTTTTTAGATAACACGCCGACCGCCGTAACTTTCCATTCACTTGCAAAGGGATTGGGAGCTAACTATGGTCTCTTAATAGCAGGAATTCCGGAGGAAATTTTAAAAGCTATCTGTGTTGGTGCTGTTTTTTTTGGCAGCATGACTTATATCGGTAATGGACCAAATTTTATGGTTAAAACTGTTGCGGAAGAAAATAATATTAAGATGCCTGACTTCTTTAGTTATATGATAAAATTTTCATTGATCATCCTTTTACCCGTATTCATTATCGTTCAATTAATAATTTTGTAGAAAACGTTGGCATTTATGAAACTGGAAAATTTGAATCCCTGGCATCTTGTCTCTCCTGGCGACAAGTCGCCTGATATAGTCAATAGTATTATTGAAATTCCCAAAGGATCGAAAGCAAAATATGAGCTCGATAAAAAAAGCGGATTACTGAAACTTGACCGTGTTCTTTTTTCAGCAGTGCATTACCCCGCAAATTACGGATTCATCCCGCAAACATACTGTGAAGATAATGATCCACTCGATATTCTTGTCATTTGTTCAATTGATGTTGATCCGCTTTGTATTATTGAGACAAAAGTTCTAGGTGTTATGCATATGGTTGATGAAGATATGAAAGATGATAAAATTATTGGTGTTGCAAAAAATGATATAGCACTTAATTATATAAATGAATTAGACGAACTTCCACCGCATACCATGGTTGAACTTCAAAGATTTTTTGAAGATTATAAAAAGCTCGAAAATAAAAAGGTAAAAGTAAAAGATTTTCTTGGGAAGAGGGAAGCATATAAAATCATAAATGAAAGCCTGGAGTATTACAATAAAAATATCTCTGTAAATATTGAATAACTAAATTAATTAATATCACTAAATCAATTACTAATTATCATTAAAAATTATAGGAGTAAAAAAAATGACTAAACAAACATTTAAAGAAGACAAAAAAGGATATATAAAAGACGTATTACAGGGAATTGGTTCCATCGGGTTAATACTGGCAATTCTATATTTATTATTTGTAGTAGCCTAATCGAAAATATTTTGGGCAAAAATGAATCATTTGAAATTATAAATGAAAGCATGGGTTTGTATATTGAACACTATAAATAAATTATTTTCTAAGAAAACAATTTTCAATTAAATGAAAAAACTTTTTACAGTATTTATTTTTGTTGTTTCTTCAATTACACTTTACTGTCAATCACAAAATGATACTTTGTGCCTTGCTTTTTGGAATACTCAAAACTTGTTTGATACAGTGGATGATCCTGCAATCAATGATGAAGAATTTTTACCAAATAGTGAGATGCAATGGACGGAAGATCGCCTTGATAAAAAAATGTACAACCTTTCTCGAATAATCAGAATGATGAATGATGACAGAGGACCGGATATTATGGGATTCTGTGAGGTTGAGAATCAGGAAGTGTTGGAATTAATGATTTTAAAATATTTATCTGATCTCAACTATGAGGTTGCTTACCTTGAATCTCCTGATAACAGAGGTATTGATAATGGATTAATATTTAAGTCCGATAAGTTCACTTTACTAAATCTTCAGGCAGATACAGTTCATCTTTCAGATGGATGGCCCACAAGACTAATCTTTGGAGTGAATCTTCTTACAAATGATAATAAAAAAATTACTGTTTTTGTAAATCACTGGCCATCGAGAAGTGGTGGACAAATAGAATCTGAACCGAAGCGGATTTCTGCAGCACAAACACTCCGGAATGCCGTAGATAGAATATTTTCTTCAGACGAAAATGCAAACATTTTTATTATCGGAGATTTTAATGATGATCCAGTCAATGTTTCAATTCTTGAAGCATTGCAAGCTCAACCAATAAAGTGTGATTCAATTCCATTGGACTTTGAGATGAATTCTGAAGGTGAATTATTCAATCTTTCATATTATAAATTTGAAGAAGGAGAGGGAAGTTATAAATACAGAGATACCTGGAATATGCTCGATCAGATAATTGTTTCTGGTTCAATTATCACAGGTAATGAAATTAGGTATTTGTGTAATTCATTTGAAGTTTACAAGCCAAATTATATAGTAACTCAATCCGGAAGTTATGAAGGTGCACCTTATCCAACTTACGGTGGAAAAAAATATCTTGGCGGTTACAGCGATCATTTTCCGGTGATTGCTAAATTTAAAATAATCAGGAGTGATGAATGAAAAAAGTACTGCTAATTTTTGGAAGCAGTGGTGCTTTGGGTAACGGGGTAACAGAATTTTTTCTTAGTAAAAAGTATGATGAATTTTATCTATTTGACTTTAAACACAAAGAATTATCTTATGATAATATTAACCGGATTATCGTTAATGACTTATCTGTAGAAAAGAATGTTAGGGAAGCATTTGGCAAAGTAGTTCCTTCAAAAGATTCAGTGTATTATCTATTTAGCACAGTCGGGGGATTTACGGGGGGCAAAAAGATATGGGAAACTGAGGTAGGATATTTTGACAGAATGATAAATATGAATTTGAAGACAAATTTCTTAATCGCAAAATATTTTTCCTTACTGGTTAATGATTCTCACTCCGGATCGATTTGTCTTACTTCTGCAATGACTGGCCTGGTTCCGGAATCCGGGAAAGCAGTTTATGGAGCTTCCAAAGCAGGGTTAATTCATCTTGTAAATACTCTCGCAGAAGAAGGCAAAGAATTAAAATTATCGGCAAACGCCATAGCTCCTTACATTATCGATACACCTTCGAACAGAGAATGGATGCAAAATGCCGATTATAATAACTGGATTAAGCCATCGGAAATTGGTGAAATTGTTGATTCAATATTTCAAAATTATAACTTAGTATCAGGTAATATTTTTGAGCTTAAATACCGTTTCAGTATTGATTAAAAAAACTATTTGGATAAAGTAATTTGTTGACTTTCTATACTGAAATCATTATTGTAGACATACTAATAATTTAAAATTATTTGGAAAAAACCTTTCCTTGATAACATTCATTAAACTTTCAGGAGGAAACTCTATATGGATTTCTCAGGTGTCATAGCTACAGTTTTTAACACCATTGCTCAAACAACGAATGATGGTGGAGTATTAAATTGGTTAAGTTCAAAATATGAAGCTGGTGGATTGTTTATGCACCCCATATTAGGGTGTTTAATTTTAGGCTTAGCTTTTTGCTTTGAAAGATTATGGACTTTAACACGATCAAAAACAAATACAAAAAAATTCATTATACAAGTTAAAAGAGCGTTGGATGATGGTGGACTAGAACAAGCAAAAGAAGTTTGTTCCAATACAAGAGGTCCCGTTGCATCAGTTTTTCATGCTGGATTACTTAGAGCTGATGAAGGTCTTGATGCTGCAGAAAAAGCAATTATAGCTTACGGCGGAATTGAAATGGGCTTCCTTGAAAGAGGTTTAATCTGGATTTCTTTATTTATTTCATTAGCACCTATGCTAGGATTCACAGGTACAGTTCAGGGAATGATTGCCGCATTTGATGCTATAAAGGAAGCTGCTCAGATTTCTCCAGCAATCGTTGCTGATGGTATTGCAGTTGCATTGTTAACAACACTTTTTGGTCTTGTTGTAGCTATGATTCTTCAAGTGTTTTACAACTACCTCGTGTCAAGAATTGATAGTTTAGTCGGTGATATGGAAGAAGCATCAATTGAATTGATAGATGCTCTATATGAATATAAAAGCAGAAAAAAATAATCTTGAAATATTTACAGATTAAATAAAGACCAATAAGATGATAAAAAAGAAAAAAACACCAACGGCTGAAATTCCAACATCTTCGATGGCGGATATTGCTTTTCTTCTTCTTATTTTCTTTCTTGTTGCTACAGTGATTGATGTCGATTCCGGTATTGGTATGACATTACCAGAATTAGTAGAAGAGGACATAATTGTTGAAGTTCCAAAGGATAGAATGGCTGCAATTTTAATTAATGAAAATGGTGATGTTTTAATGGATGGTCAGCCAATCTCATTGTTTCAAATTACTGCAGCATTAAAACCAAGAATTCAGTCAAAAATTGATTTACCGAAAAATAAAAAGCTAATAGTTTCTCTTAAGACCGATAGAAAGACAGTATATAATGCATATATCTCGGCTTTGGATCAAGTAAAGGAAGCTTTTTTTGAAGTACGTGATGAGTATTCCAATTCGAAATACGGTCAGAAATTTAATGATCTGGAAGAAGAACAGCAGAATGAAATAAAAGAAGCTGTTCCAATTATTATTTCAATAGCAGAACCTGAAAAAATAAAATAATAGTCCCGAACAGACTCTCTTGGAGGAATAATGAAATTTGAAAAGAAAAGAGCAAGTACAAAAACAGGAAATTCCAACAGCATCAATGCCTGATATTATATTTATGCTATTGCTGTTTTTTATGGTGACAACAACTCTTAGAGAAGTTGAAGTTTTGGTTAACTATACTCTTCCGGAAGCTAAGGCAATAGAAAAAATTGAAAACAAAAGATTAATTTCATATATCTGGGTAGGTCAGGATCTTAAAATACAAATAAATGATAGCCTCGTTAAGATGGCAGAAATACAAAATATTATGTATGCTAAAAGACAAGCCTTACCCAATGTTATAGTTTCGCTTCGTATTGATAAAAATACTGATATGGGATATGTGACTGATATTCAGCAAGAACTAAGAAAAGCTTTCTGTCTAAGAATAAATTATTCGGCGAACATAAGAATATAAATTAAAATCAAGCGATATTAAATTAAGCAGGCTGACTTTTAAGAATAGCCTGCTTTTTTATTATAGAGGGCAATATGAATCTAACAGAAAAAATTAATACTGATTTAAAAGAAGCAATGAAGTCCAGTGACAGTGTGAGACTTCAAACTATCAGATCAATACGGGCATTGATATTGGAATTTGAAAAAAGTGGAACTGGAAAAAAGCTTAACGAAGAAGAAGAAATAAAATTACTTAGCTCTGCTGCAAAAAAACGTAAAGAAGCTATGGATGAATATTTAAAAGCGAACAGGCAAGATCTTGCCGCATTAGAAGAATCTGAGCTAAAAATTATTATGACTTATCTCCCAAAGCAATTAACAATGGATGAGATCGTAAATAAGATTAAGGAACTTGCGACACAAATTGGTGCACAAACCAAAGCTGATTTTGCTAAACTTATGCCTATGGCTGTCAAAGAACTCAAAGGCAAGGCCGATGGAAAAGCAATTAAAGAAGCCGTTGAAAAAGTATTGGGTGTAAGTTGATTCTGCTCGATATTCTGATTACAGTGGGAGTTATAATTGGATTTATTCTGGGGTTTAAAGACGGATTTATACGCAAACTTGTTGGCATTGCTGGATTTATTGTTGCCATTGTTGCTTCAGTTTTTTTTGCAGGAAAACTTGGACTATTGATTGAGGGAGTTTTCGGAATAGAATATTATCTTTCTGAAATAATTGGAGGCTTAATTATTTTCATTTCGATAATCACAATCTTTATGTTTTTAAAAAGAGTTGTTCATCCTTTTGACAAAGTTAATAATCTGATAAACCAGATCGTTGGGAGGAATTGTTGGTTCGATTCAGATTCTGTACTTTCTCAGTGCGATTTTTATTATCGTGAATATATTTGACCTGCCGAATAAAGAAACCAGGCAGGAATCACTTTTTTATAAACCCACGCATGATGTAATTCCCCTGACAATTCAATATTTGAGACATTACACACCCCAACCCAGACAATTGATTGAAGATTATATAAATGAAAAAGATGTTTCAAAATGATTGATAATTCTGTTCTTGAAAAACTGGAATTTCCAAAAGTTTTGAACAGCATTAGTAATTATGCCGTAACTGAAAACGGTAAAAAAAATATATTAAGTCTTTCTCCATCAACCGATTTGAATAAAATTACAATGGAGGGTCAATCTGTAAATGAAGCAAAAGAAATATTAATCAGAAATACTCCACCTCAACTCGACTATATTCCGGATCTATTTGAAGTTTTATCTCAAAGCAGAATTGAAGGTGTCGCTCTCAGTTCAAAAAAGATTCTGGAAATATTAAAACTTGCTAAAATTTCCAGAATGATTTATCAGTTCTTAAAAAGCAACTCTGATATTTCACCAACTTTATCAGCATTACAATATTCTTTGATGATCGATAAAGTTTTTGAACATCTTATTGAAAAGGTAATTGACGAAACAGGTGAGATTAAAGAAAAGGCAAGTCAAAAACTATCTGATTTGCGAAAACAAATTAGAGAGAAACAAAGCTCACTAGTTAAATCAATTAACAGTATAATGAAATCGCTTGATTCTGAAGGAATAGTAAGAGAGGATTACTTAACTCTTCGTGATGGCAGAATGGTAATTCCTATTAAAGCAGAACATAAAAGACACCTTAGGGGTTTTATACACTCAGAATCTGCAACAGGTCAGACAGTTTATATTGAACCGGAACAAACACTCGAATTAAATAATGAAATTATTACTCTTGGTTTTGCAGAGAAACGTGAAATCGAAAGACTGCTTAAAGAACTTACAACATTGATCGGTGTAGAGAGCGAGAAGCTAAAAGACTCTTTAAAAACGATTGCGTATATTGATTCACTATTTGCCAGAGCTAAATATTCAATTGAAATTATTGGATCATTCCCTGCATTAGATAATAAAAAACCTTTTTTTATTAAGGATGCACGTCATCCGGTTTTACTTAAAAAATTTGGAAGAGACGGAGCAATACCTTTAAACTTTAAGCTGGAGAATCAAAATATAATTGTAATTACTGGGCCAAATGCCGGCGGTAAAACTGTTGTTTTGAAAACAGTTGGATTGCTATCTGCTCTTCTTCAATCCGGTATTCATATTCCGGTAAATCCTGATTCTAATTTTCATCTCTTTGAGAATATTTTAATTGATATTGGAGATGAGCAATCAATTGAGGATGATCTTTCCACTTTCAGCTCACATTTAAATAATCTTAAAAATATTCTAAACCTTGCAAATGAAAATTCTTTAATACTTTTGGATGAGATTGGAACAGGAACTGACCCGGTCGAAGGTTCAGCACTGGCATCTGCAGTATTAATGAAATTAAGAAATATAGGAGCGTTAGTTTTTTCTTCTACTCATCATGGTAGCTTAAAAATAATTGCGAATAGTGAACGAGGATTTGTAAATGCCGCAATGGAATTTGATCATGACCTGCTTAAACCTACTTACAAATTTAAATTAGGTGTGCCAGGATCAAGCTACGCATTTGAAATAGCCAGAAGAAGCGGAATTGATGATGAAGTCATTAAAAATGCTTCTAATTTTATGGATAGTGATAAATACAGAATTGAAAACTTTATTTCTGAACTCGAAGAGAAATCAAATAAATTAGTTGAAAAACTAAAACAATTAGAGCTTGAAAATTCTAGGTTAGCAGGATTATCTAATTTATATAAAAACAATATTGATCGACTTGAGAAAGAGAAGAAGGATATACTGAAAAAAGCAAAATCAGATGCAGAAGATTTTCTTAATGGTGTTAATAAAAAAGTTGAGAATGTGATTAAACAAATTCGTGAGACAAGTGCAGAAAAAGATGTAATAAAAGAAGCGAAGAAAATAATTGCTGAGTTAAAAAATGAAACGGAAAAACTTTATCAACCGGAAGTTGTATTAGAAACTAAAATGTCTGATTTTAGCATCGGCACTTTTGTATCTATAAAAGATACTGCGACTTCGGGAAAGATAATTATGATTGATGATGACAAACGAAAAGCTCTAATAGAATCAGGTTCAATAAAAATGCAGGTTGACATTCGCGATTTGATAATTGATCATTCGAAGAAAGAAGAATTAACTGAAGCACATTTTCATAATTTTAAGCAACCGGTAACACAATATCGAATTGACATAAGAGGAAGAAGGCCTGAAGAAGCTGATTTTGAAATTCTAAAATTTATTGATGATGCATATATGACAGGTCAACAAAGGGTTGAAATACTTCACGGAAAAGGTACTGGTGCTTTAAAGAAAACAGTTAAAGATATTCTGGATAGTCATGAAAAGGTAAAGAATTATTATTTTGCTCCAATTGAATTTGGCGGAGAGGGTATTACAATAGTTGAACTAAAATAGGGCAGTGTTGTTTAAAAAAATTTTAATCGCGAACAGAGGGGAAATTGCAGTCAGAGTAATTAGGGCTTGCCGTGAACTTGGCATTAAATCCGCCGCAATATATTCCGATGCAGACAAAACAACACTACACACTCGATTAGCTGATGAAAGTTATTACATCGGTTCATCACCTGCACACGAATCATATCTGAATAAAGAAAAGATTCTAAAACTTGTCAAGGAAATCAAAGCAGATGCCGTGCATCCTGGTTATGGTTTTTTTTCAGAAAATTCTGATTTCATTAAATCACTCGAGCAAAATAAGATTACTTTCATAGGGCCTTCATCAAAATCTGTTGCTCTGATGGGAAGTAAAACAGAAGCTCGAAAGCTGATGTCAAAGAACAATGTTCCAATTGTTCCCGGCACTACTGAAGCTGTCAAATCAGTAAAAGACGCATTGATAATTTCAAAAGAGATAGGATATCCGGTTCTGCTAAAAGCTGCAGCAGGCGGAGGTGGAAAAGGGATGCGAAAGATTTCTAATAGTTCAGAAATCGAATCTGCTTTTGAATCAACAAAGAGAGAAGCATTAAAATCATTTGCAAATGATGAAATCTACATAGAAAAATTTATAGAGAGCCCCCGACATATCGAAGTTCAAATATTTGGTGATAAGCATGGAAACTACGTTCATCTATTTGAAAGAGAATGTTCAATACAAAGAAGACATCAGAAAATAATTGAAGAAGCTCCATCATCTTTTGTGGATGATGCAACAAGGCAAAAGATAACTTCCGCCGCAATTGATGCAGCAAGAGCTTGTAATTATTTTAATGCGGGTACAGTTGAATTCCTGATGGATTCAAAAAAGAATTTTTATTTTCTTGAGATGAATACAAGACTTCAGGTAGAACACCCCGTTACTGAACTCATCACTGGTCTTGATTTAGTAAAAGAACAAATATCAGTTGCTGCTGGAAATAAGTTATCATTCAAACAAAAAGATCTTCACATTAATGGTCACGCAATTGAATGTAGAATTTATGCTGAAGATCCTTTTGACAATTTTCTTCCAACCACAGGAACAATAATTAATTATACGCAGCCAGCAGGACCAGGAATTAGGGTTGACTCAGGATTTCAAGTCGGTTCACAAATCGGTGTTCATTACGATCCACTAATTTCAAAACTCGTGTGCTGGTCAGAAGACAGGCAATCTGCCATAAACAGAATGTTGAGGGCGCTTAATGAATATATCGTTGGTGGGCTTACTACAAATATTTCTTTTTTGAAACTTGTCATTAATCATCCAGCATTCAGGGAAGGGAAGTTCGATATTAATTTTTTGAAAGATGATTTTATGAATAGACTTGATGAACTTAGTAACGATCAGAAAAAAGTAAAATCGGAAAAAGCAGCAGCCATACTTGCAGCTTTGTTGAAATCAAAATCATCATTGAATAATCACAAGGCTAATCATACAGAAACTACTAACCTTTGGCGGGAGCAGATGTATGAATGATTTTGTTTTAAGTGTTAATTCTTCAAAGTTTGATGTGAAAATAATTGATGAAAATGAATTAAATTTCAGTGACGAAAAAATTAATTATGAGTTGATTCAGGTTGGTAGCTATTCTTATTTGCTTAAAGTGAATAATGAAATCTTCGAGCTAACATCTGAAAAAATTAATAGTGATCAATTTAAAGTACTTGTTGACGGATATTATTTTGACATCACAGTGCGGACGGCATTGCAGGAAAAGGCTTTTAAACTATTAGAAAATTCCTCTGCTCATTTTTCGCATCATACAGATGTTAAAGCTCCGATGCCGGGTTTAATTTTGAAAATAAGGAAAAGTGTTGGCGAAAAAGTAGAACAAGGCGAGTCAGTTGTCATTCTTGAAGCAATGAAAATGGAAAATGATTTAAAAGCTCCTGCGTCGGGATTGATAGAAAATATTTTTGTAACTGAGGGTTCAGCGGTTGAAAAAGGAACTATACTTTTATCCATTGATTAGCAATTAGCTTAATTAACAAAATCCATAAAATCATTTAGGAGAGGTTCATTTGAAAAAATATCTTTACATTTTTCTCCTGATACTCGGTTTTTATCCCTGTATCACGATGGCCGGTGGATTCCAGATAAACGAACATGGTGCGAGAGCCATGGGCCTTGGTGGAGCATTTACTGCAATTGCAAACGATGCATCTTCTATTTACTGGAATAACGCAGGTATGACGCAGCTTAGTGGAACTAACTTTATGTTAGGGACAGCATTGATAGCACCCAGTTCCGAATTTAGAGGAGTTACCCCTTCTGTTGACAAAAGTTATATGAAAAGCCAAATCTTCTTTCCGAGTCATTTTTTTATAACCCATTCAATAAATAATTCTTTTTCTGTAGGCATCGGAATAACAACTCCTTTCGGATTGGGAACAGAATGGAGCGCTGGTTGGGTTGGAAGATATCTTGCATTAGAAACAAAGTTAACAACTTTTTGGGTCCCCGTTACGGCAGCTTATAAAGTTTTGGATAATCTTTCAATCGGTGCAAGCTTTGTTTACAGTTTTGCTGATGTACTCATTACTCAAAATAGTTCTCAGGCACCATTCGAAGGTGATGCATATATTGAATTAGAAGGTAACGATCATACAGCATTTGGATACACAGTTGGAGTACTCTATAAACCAGTAGATATTCTATCTATTGGTGCATCATTCAGAAGTGAAGTTAATTATGATTTTGAAGGTACAGCAACTACGACAGGTGCAGAACAGTTGATGGAAATCGGTGCGTTTCCAAATGGTGATATTACTGCAGAATTAACAACACCAATGAATATTGTTGGCGGTATCGCTGTTCAGGTAATTCCGGAATTATTGTTGAGTGCTGATTTTCAGTGGATCGGTTGGTCAAGCTACGATACATTAGCTGTTGATTTTACTGATGATGCGACTGAAGATGTAGCAAGTCCTCGATTATACAAAGATACTTATATAATTAGGTTTGGTGCTCAGTATAATATTTCAGAACAGTTTTCATTACTTGGAGGAATATATTACGACCAAATGCCGGTTGAACCGGAATATGTAAACCCAAGTTTACCGGACACAGATAGATTAGGTTTCAGTATTGGTGCTGAAGCTAAGATTAGTAAACAATTTGGTATAAGTGGTTCTTATTTATTTATCAGAGGCTCTCAATTAACTGTAACAGATTCTCAGGAAATCTATACAACGGGTGACTCTCCATTTAATGGAACCTACAACTCTTCAGCCAATCTGTTATCATTAAGTTTAAATTATTATTTGCAATAGAAGGAGAAATTAAAAATGAAAAAAATAATTATATCGATTAGTCTTCTTACTTTTATTGCTTTATCAATAATCGGATGTGAAGATTACACAGACTTAACCGCACCACCTATAAATTTTGGATCAGCTAATTTTTCAAGTTTTGTTACACTCGGAAATAGTTTAACAATGGGTGAACAATCGGCTTCAGTTTATGCTGCTGGTCAAAACTATTCCTTTGGAAATATTATAGCTAAACAAATCGGTGCATCTTTTGCACAAGCTATTTTTAGTGATCCAGGTACGGGCGGAAGGTTGGAGATTGCAGAATTTGATGTTAGCAGTGGAAGTCCTGTTCCAGTAATTTATACAAACCCAAATACCGGTGTTCCAACCAATTTAACTTATCCTGCACCATATAATAATTTAGGAATCAAAGGTGCTTTTCTTTATGATGTCTTAAATGCAACAAGTGCAAGCACATGTTATACTGCAAATTTTGGATCTCCCAATCCATTATTTGATGTTGTATTGAGAGGAAATGGAACTCAGTTGCAGCAGACAATTTTACAGCAGCCAACACTGATTACATTATGGATTGGAAATAATGACATACTTGCTTTTGCTACAAGAGGTGGATTGTTTCCTCCAACCCCAATTAATACTTTTCAAGCAGAATACACAGAATTGTTGACAGCTCTACATGCGACCGGTGCTCAGATAATCATTGGAGGATTGCCAAATGGTTTGCTTACTCCATATTTTAATACTGTCGGTCCGCAAGTTGGTGTAGGGATTCAAGGAATTCCTGGTGCTCAAGGATTGGTTTATCAAACAACAGGTTCTCCCGGAATTGCAATAGCAACTCCAAGCGACTTAATAAACAAAACTGTATTTATAACATTGAGTGGTTCCTCAGCTGCAGGATTATTAGGCGATCAAACTGGGAAATATTATTCTGAAAATGGAATCCCGGTACCTTCCGGAGTGAATACAGCATATCCATTTGGATTGACACCTGAAAACCCATTCCCAAATAATCTGGTTCTTGATCCAACTGAAATCGCTGGTTATTCAGCATTATAGAGATGGATACAATCAAATTATCTCGGCACTCGCCGCTCAGTTTAACTATTATATAATAAACTGGGATAATTTATTTAATTCATTATACACAACTGGTATAGAAGTTAATGGAATAACATTCAATGCAAATTATATTTCAGGTAACTTTTTCAGTCTTGATGGAATTCATCCAACAAGTCAGGGTTATGGAATTATAGCTAATGAATTCATCAATGCAATCAATACTAAATATGGTGCTTCCATACCAAGTGTTGATGTTTCTGCAATACCAACCAGTTTAATTTTTGAGGGAACCGTTCCTATGGGAAAATTTGGACTACCTTTAATTCCTCAACACGCATTAGAT
This sequence comes from uncultured Ignavibacteriaceae bacterium, assembly GCA_963790385.1. Taxonomy (GTDB): domain Bacteria; phylum Bacteroidota; class Ignavibacteria; order Ignavibacteriales; family Ignavibacteriaceae; genus IGN2. The sequence continues at coordinate 634,026 of CAWBOG010000005.1, read as the reverse complement.
AGCGTATTATTTTAACATTTAATGGGATGGGAAACCATCCCTTCTTTTTTTTATGAAAACTTTTACAAAAATATTTTTCTTCTTCTCAATAAACATAATTTTTTTTATTTCGTGTTCATCATCAGAAGAAACTCAAGTAAAGAGTCAGACAGATGAGAAAGACACAATTTATGTATTTGATGAAATTCCACCAGAAGACACATTCAAATTTGAATCTCCAGTTCCACAATCAACTGATGTTTATGTAATTCAGATAGGGGCGTTCTCAACTTTTGATAGAGCCAAAGAATTTGCGGATCAAAGTTGGGCCAAACTTAATAAAGAAATCAAAGTTGAATTTAAACAGGATAAGAATCTTTATGTGGTTTGGATTTATCCTCCGTACATAGATAAATCGTCAGCGGAAAGTTATAGAAGTAATATCCAGCTAGGTGGAGATTTTAAAGATGCCTGGATCGTGACAGTAGAATCTAAAAAATAAAAAGGTTAAGCCATTTCTGACTTAACCTTTACTCTGCAATTCCCTCACTGCATTTGGAGTATTGGAATTTTTTTTAAATAAATTTTATTCAAACCAGGATACAATTTCCAACTGGCCAGTTCCTGGATAACCTGGAGGTGATGCGATCATCAATCTTTCATCATACTTGTAAGCTTTTAGAAAACCATGCGCTGGCCATGGATCGCTAACTAATTTTCTATAGTTCTGCTGTATTCCACCAAGTAATTTTAGCTGACCGCTGTTTGGACGAGTCTTGGGATTCTGAGCACCAAATCCCTCATTCATACAAAATATTGATGCGTGTAAATTGATACCATCATAATTTGCCGGTAAATCAGAAACAAGTACATCTTTTTCTGCCACAATTCCGAAAAGATCTTGTGATGTTGGATCAATTCGAGGATCAGTGTTATAAACTATATCATTATCAATATATATTGTTTTATTTGCACCAACAGTGTATTGACCTTTAATCGTGCCTTGTAATCTTAACACTGCATTTTTAGCAAATAGAATTCCATTTGATGTAATTGAGGAAAGCAGTAATGAAGAATCAGGTGAATCATATGAGGATCTATATAAAACGGAGTCGCCTTTAAATGTTAAAAAGACTGTATCCTTCCCGCTAAAATATGCGCCTTCATCCAAAGCTAAAGCTTCGAGATCAGTGATGGAAGTTGTTGGCATGGTTACATTTATACCTTTTTCAAATCCACCATAAAATTTTGGATCATCAGATATAGTTTCATAAATAATATCTTTTTTTGTAGTTACTTTACCATAAAAAACAGGACTATGGTTAACAGTTATATTATCCTGTGAATGCCAAGGTCCCCAAACAGTGTCACCATCATGCCAGTGTATTCCACTTTCTGAAACCGAATAGTATGCATACTTTGAAAAACTACTGGGTTGAAATATTACTTCGATAGATTTTGTAACACCTCCATACTGAGCAGTTGTTGTAAGTTTTCTTATATTTCTCCATGGATCCAAAACCTGAACGTTAGCATCAAAGTAACCATTCTCAAAGTCAATGTGGTTGAAACCATCATTCCATGAACTATTTAAAAATATTTGATTGCAAGCAAGATTAGTTGCACTTACAGCTATATTGTGAGCAACTGTATTGGCATTATAGTCAGCCATATTCTCAACTGTTTGTGTAGATAATTTAGATGAACTACTTCCCAGAATAATGTAAAGAATACTAAATCCGAGAACTAAAAAAAGTGCTAATTTACCCATTCATTTTACCTCATTAAATATTAAATAAGTTTCAATCTAACATTCTCATCCGCATCTAGAATTATTTTTGCTCTCTCGAATTTATTTTGCTCTGTATACCAAATGCTAAACCAATTAACGTATTTTGTTAAGAACTTTTATACCAAATTGAAATTGTTATAAAATTTTATAAAAATTGGTCAAATACTAAGAAGCGTTCAAAATATGTGGGATATATAAGAAATAGGTTGTAATGAAATGAGAGAAGAGTTCATTATTGCAACATTAAATGTTGCAATAATTGAAATAAAAAAATGTTTAAATAAATTTTAGGTGAGAATACTGTGAGGCGTCAAATTAATCGGAGAATCAGTTTTTATCTGATGATCTGACGAATACATTTCAAGAGTACTAATTTTCTAAACCAATATTACTCAAACCATGAAACAATTTCTAATTGCCCTGTTCCTGGATAACCTGGAGGTGATGCGATCATCAAACGATCATCATATTTATACTGTCTAGCAAATCCCCAGATTTCACTACCGTTTATTTTACCAATTTGAACACGGCTGTAGTTTTGTATCCCACCGAGCAAATTAATGTTTCCATTCGGTTTTGTAAACGATGGCCAACCTGCACCGAACCCACCTTTTTCACAATAAATTGATGCGTGAATATCTATGCTTGACTTGTTAGCTGCATTTTCAGTTATTAAAACATTATTCTTCGAAACTATTCCTAACATATCTTGAGACTTAGGGTTTATCCTTGGATCAGAACTATAAGTAAGGTTGTCATCAAGGTAAATATTGCCTTTAGGAGATGTTCCATTACAAGCGACTGTATATCTACCTTTGACGACTCCCTGAAGTCGAAGGATAGAATTCTCAGCGTAAATAATTCCATTCGGTGCAAATGAAGAAGCTAATACGGTTGTTGGTTTTGCATTATTATTAAATCGGTATTTAATACTATCACCAACAAAGGTCATATATACAGTGTCCTTGCCAGTAAAAACATGTCCATCATCATTGGCTAATGATTTAATATTATCCAAACCGCTTGGAGGAAAAGTTAAACTCACACCCGATTCAAATCCTCCCAAAAAGTAAGGTTCATCGGCAGCTTTGCTGTTTAAATATTTTACAGTTCCCTTTGTGGTAGCTTTTCCCTTGAATACTGGATGCTGGAAAGCATTAATATTACCTTCAGAGTGGAATGGGCCCCAAATTGTGTCTTTACCTGACCAATACAAGTTAGTTGGATCATTGATTGATAAATATGCAAATTTAGAAAAACTACTTGGCTGAAATATTACTTCAATATTTTTATTTACACCACCATAATTAGCAGTGGTAGTTAATTTTCTAATATTCCTCCATGGGTCAAGCACCTCAATACTGGCACTAAAATTTCCATTTTCAAAATTAACTCCGCTAAAACCATCATCCCATGACGCATCCTGGAATAATTGATTGCAAGCTAAATTGGTACCGCTGACTGCAATATTATGTGCAACGGTTTTAGCATTATAGTCAGCCATATTCTCAACTGTTTGTGTTGACAATTTACTCGAACTATTTCCCAGGATAATGTATAGAATACTAAATCCGAGAACTAAAAAAAGTGATAATTTTCCCATTAGTTTTTTACTCCTTAGCGATTAAAAAGATTTCTTGCTGCCATTCTGATTTGTCTCCAGAATATCGTCTGATATTTTTCATCATAAGCTGCTACATCCTCTACTGTAATGTCTATCTGCATTGAATAAATTTCTCTTGCATCAGCGATCGGAAAATTCAATTTTGTCCCCAAAGCATTGTAGAATTCCATCTTGAATTGAGTAACACCCATATTGATATCAACTGGAGACTCACTATTTATTACTCTATATAAATATCTATCTCTTGGATTTGGTGTTTCTGTTATATCCGTTGAAGCATCGAAATAATAGTGCATCGTGTCAATCATACCATTTTGATCAACGTCGGTTAAATAATTTATGCTTGACGAATCGGCATAAAGAATTGCTTCTGTCGGAACAGGAATTTTTTGCCAGTCAGAACAGTAACCGATTCGTCTAAAATCCGTTTCCAATATTTGAACCACAGTTGCTAAATTGGTTTGCGCAGTCAGGTTTCCTGTGCCGCGGTAAAGATCTTCGGTAGTTGAATTTTGTAACCGGAATATTGAAACCATAAGTATTCCTGCAATTAAAACAGATCCTATTATATCTAATATTACATTTGTTCCCATTTCTATCTCCTATCTAAAATACCAATAGCTAAAAATAGATGAAGTTCTAAGTGCAAGCACTGAACTATCCGCTGCTACAGGTCTGGTAATTGTCACAATTAGTTTTTTATTCCATGTACGATCTGTCGTAGAACCTAAAATATTGTCAGGCTTTACATAAACGACCTGGCAAGAAATATCAAAAGTCGCAGATGGCATTGTACTATCTCGCTTTGTAAAACCATTATAATCATCAAAATCATCAAAAGTATTCTCATTCTCACCTGTTTCTGGACCTAAAACTGAACTGAGCTGTGTAAGCACCGTAACATTCATAGTATCGGTTTTCTCATCGAACGCTTTACTTTGTGCTTCCTCAATAATTGATGTTGCAATAGAGGTAGCCAATACTCCATATTGAGCATCATCCCTGATGGATTCATTTGTCAGGTTTGCTGTGTTTACTCTTAGCATTATTGCCGCAAGTAAAAGCATCGCACCTAACGTCATTATCATTTGTCCTGTGTTCATATTATCAATACTTCCAAAGGTTGTTTTTGAAAAATTATTGATATTAATATCCAGTATGTATGCCATATTAACATCGGTAATATTTTCCATCCTGTCATACGGAAAAGGGATTTTCGGTAAATATTTGATTTTTTTAGTGAATATTTTACTGTAACTATTTGAAAGTGTATTTTAATTCGAGACAATCAAATTTGTTCTAAAATTTATGTGAATTTTGCGATGTTAATGGAAGATTTCCGTTGCCAATAAATGATATTCAAAGTTTTTTCTTTAGTTTAATTTGATTATTTTTTGAAAAATTTCAAACAAAAAATTAGCTGGAGGGTATAAAATGGCATTTTCATTAAATAAAATAATGCTCATCGGGCGCCTTGGTAAAGATGCAGAAACCAGATTTACGACAAACAATGTATCTGTAACAAATTTCACTATGGCTACCGACTATAGTTATAAGGGGAAAAATGGCGATTGGGTTAGTGAAACAACGTGGCATAATATAGTTTCTTTCAACCTTTCAGATTACTTCAAAGATAATTTGAAGAAGGGGAAAAAGTTTTATGTAGAAGGAAGACTATCAAAAAGAGATTATACGGATAAGGATGGAGTAAAACGATATTCGACCGAAGTTATTACTGATAAATTGATTCCACTGGAACCAACTTCAGAAAGTTCATCATCTGAAGAAAATGTTACAAGCGTTGAACCAGCTGTTGGGAACGAAAACGACGACTTACCTTTTTAGATTTATTAATTTTATAGGATTTGATTTTTCTTGGAGATTGACTGGTTATATCAGGTATTCATACTTTTACTATTACTGATACTTTCGGCTTTTTTTTCTGGTTCTGAAGTAGCATTTTTTTCTATCAAACAGAAGAATCTTGAAGAGGATTTCAAATCCTCAAAACTCATATTCCGGTATGCAAATAATTTAATCGCTTTTCCCAGAAGATTGCTGATAACTATTCTTGTTGGAAATACACTTGCAAATGTAGCAGCATCTATTGTTTCGGTCTCTCTCGCACTCGAAATTGCATACTCCTATCAATTTACAGTAAATATTGTACTAACCATCCAGATTCTTCTGATAACAATAATTATTCTGATTTTTGGTGAACTTCTACCGAAAGTTTTTGCATCAAAGCACCCTCAACTGTCTGTGAAAATAGTCGCCATTCCATTGTACCTGGTAAGCACAATCATTTATCCAATCTCTGAATTAATTACTGAGCTTATAAGGTTAACTTTTTCAAAACTCAAATTTGATAAAGCAAAAACAGCTATGACAGAAAATGAAATATCAGACCTTGCTGAGTTAGGTCATGAACGAGGAACACTTGAAGAAGATGAGCAGGAAATTATATCCAGCTTTGTTGAATTTAAATCTGTACTTGTCGAAGAAGTAATGACCCCGCGTGTTGATGTTGTCGCTGTTCCATTTGACATTGCAAGTGATGAGCTTATACAGATAATAAATAGTAGTGGCTACAGTCGATTTCCAGTTTATAAAGAAAACTTTGATAAAATTATCGGCATTTTACATTCTAAAGATTTACTTAAATATTTAAGGAATAAATCATTCACCAAAGAAGAAACTTTAGCCAAAATTACACGTGAAGTATTATTTGTTCCAGAAAGAAAAAAAATAAGTGAAATGCTTAAAGAGTTTCAATTGAAAAAAATACATTCAGCTATTGTAGTTGATGAATTTGGTGGTACTTCAGGATTAATTACACTTGAAGATATAATTGAGGAAATTATTGGGGAGATTTGGGACGAGCATGATCCTGAAGAAGATTCTATCAAAATTATTTCTTCTGAAAAAATCAGTGTTCTGGGCAAAGTTCCGGTAGCAGAACTTAACGGGTTGGTGGGTCATGAGTTGATTCCATTGAGCGAAGATTACGATACTGTTGCTGGACTGGTTATAAACAAAGCCGGTGATATTCCAAGAGAAGGATATTTTTTCAAACTAAATAATTATAAACTAACCGTGAAAGAAGTTTTAAAGAAACGAATCAAGCGTGTTGAGATTGATAAATTAAGTTAATAGCACTATCAAATGAAAAAAGGATGCTTTATACAATCTGTTATAATAGTTACCATAATAATTGCGGTTGTTGTGTATATTATCAAATACAAGCTTGAGGATTGGATATTTAAACCTGGCAAAGAAATAATTCTTAGCGAACTTGCAGATAACTGGGATGATGATACCGCTTTTATTAAAGAATCTGTTGAGAAAGATTCTCTGAAATCATTAATGAAATATTATTTCGAAAATATTAAAACGATAGAAGAAGTTGTAAATTTGGATCAGGATAATTTTTTAAAAGAGTTTAAAGACCTAATTGATGACAGTCTGATAACTGAAAAAGAAATATCAAATTTAACTCTGCTATTGAAAAAGGAACAATATGAAAAATCCAAGAGCAACAGAAATTAAAGTTGGCATTACTGTTTTATTAGGATTGTTGGTTTTTATTTGGGTACTGGGTTGGGCTAAAAGTTTTTCTCTATCATCATCCGACAACCTGGTGAATGTTAAGTTCAGCAACGTGTCAGGGCTTGAAATTGGTAATAATGTTACAGTAAATGGTGTAAGAAGGGGACACGTAAAGGATTTTGTTATTGAGGGATCAAGTGTAATTGTCACGTTAAGTATCAGCAATGAAATTCAATTAAAAAAGGATGCGCAATTTTCGCTTGAGAGTACCGACTTAATGGGAGGAAGAAAAATTGAGGTTGATCCTGGAATTTCAACTGAAGAAATAGATCTGTCGGAAATTCAGGTTGGCAATTACATTTCGGACATAGCCGGAGTAATTTCTCTATTCAGCGATATACAGGATAAAATCAGCATTATTGCAAATGAATCAGTAAAGACATTACAAGGGATAAATTTACTTATTGAGGATGAAAATTTTATTCAGGGATTGCGGACCAGTGTAGCAAACCTTAATGATCTGACTGGAAAATTGGATAGAGTTCTTACGGAGAATCAACAAAATATTAATGAGATCACTGAAAACACAAAAGAAATTACATCTGATACAAAAATACTTCTTAAAGAAAATAAAGAAAATATTGAACTTTCATTAAAAAACTTGAACACTGTATTACTAAAATCTGATTCTCTTATAACTGCATTGAATTATCTGACCAAGGAAACAGCAATGGGTGGGAACAATCTTGGAAAGATTCTTTATGACGATTCACTTTATCTTAACTTAACGGAATCAATAAAGTTATTGAAGGATTTAAGCAAAGTTATTCTTGAGCAAGTTCAAACAGACGGATTTAAAGTAGACGCAAATATTTTTTAATTATAAGAATATATAAAATGGTACTTGGATTAGGAATAGACATAATAGAAATAGCGAGAGTAAAGAAAAGCATAGATAGATTTGGTGATAAATTTCTGGAAAAAATTTTCACTGATGAAGAAATAAAATACTGCAATGCTAAATTCAATAAATATCAGCATTATGCAGCCAGGTTCGCAGCAAAGGAAGCGGTTTATAAAGCATTGACTTCAGGATGGAAAGAAGGGCTTCGCTGGAAAGATATTGAAATCCTCAATGACAATTCTGGAATGCCTTCAATTAATCCATCAGGAAAATTGAAATCATTTTTATCAGGTGATACGCAGTTGAGAATCTCAATTAGTCATTCTGATAATTATGTAACATCCGTTGCGATAATATTCAAAAACAATTCTTAATAACATTCAGTCTAAATTTTCGTAACCTGTGGACTAATAAAATAAATTGATAATAACAGGTGATATCATTAGTTTTTCAATCATTATTTAATTTAATTTCTGAAAGCATATGTTCGTCAAATTTTATAATATATTTAATTATTCTACTATTGCGATAGTTGTCGTCTTTTTAGTACTTATTCTTACGGAGACAATTTCCAGAGAAATGTATGTTCCACTTTTGGTCATCACAGTTATTATTTTGATTGCAAGAATAGCCCTGAGAATTTATTTAAATTCATACCTTAAAAAAAGTAAAGGAGAATAAGACTTCGAACCCGCGAAACGAACTAATGGCAAACTTAATGCAAAAGTTCTAATTTTAAATCAGAGCTACGAACCACTTACTATTTGCAATATCAAAAAAGCGGTGATCCTTATGTACCTCGGGAAAGCCGAACTAGTCCTCACCGATAACGGAAAAGCTATCAGGTCTATGCGATCAAACTATCCCTGGCCAAGTATAATTAGGTTAAGTCACTTTGTTAAAGTTCCTTATAAAAGAGTGGTTCTGACGAGAAAAAATATTTTAAGAAGAGATGGTTACAAATGTGCTTACTGTGGAAGGGGAGACTTAACTTTAACAATGGATCATATTATTCCAAAAGCCAGAGGTGGTGATGAATCCTGGGAAAATCTTGTTAGTGCCTGCACGAATTGCAACAATAGAAAAGGTGATAGAACTCCAAGTGAAGCTGGTCTTTCTTTACAAGTGAGGCCATTCAAACCAAGCCATATTATGTTTATTAAAAATGTAGTTGGCAGAATTGATGAGAAGTGGAAACCGTATTTATATCTCTCTTGAATATTGTTTCTTCATTCTAAAAAAACATCTATTATTCTTATCTTTGAACCGTAATTTCCACTATTTCAATACTTTATGAAGAAAAAAAGAATTCTCAGCGGAATGCGTCCAACCGGAAAACTCCATATTGGTCACTATGTTGGTGCATTGGAGAATTGGGTGCAGCTGCAAAATCAATACGAAAGTTATCACTTGATCGCTGACTATCATGTATTGACGACTGATTTAAACACAGATAACATTTATAATGATACTATTGATATGCTGATTGATTGGATTGCTGCTGGAATTAATCCTGAAATAAGTCCCATGTTCAGACAATCTCAGATAAAAGAACATACAGAATTATTTTTGATCTTTAGTATGCTGATTACTGCAAATCGATTAGAAAGAAATCCAACCGTCAAAGAACAAGCTCGTTCTCTTCACATTGATCAAATTATTTACGGTCACTTAGGTTATCCGGTTTTACAAGCAGCAGATATTCTTCTTTATAAAGGTGATGCTGTTCCGGTTGGTGAAGACCAGGTTCCGCACGTTGAAATTACCAGAGAGATCGCACGAAAGTTTAACAATCAGTACGGAGTGGTCTTTCCGGAGCCCGAAGCTTTGCTAACAAAGTTTTCTCGTTTACCAGGTCTTGATGGCTCAGCCAAGATGAGCAAGTCCCTTGGCAATACGATTCTCTTATCTGATGAACCAGATACAGTTAAAGCAAAACTCAAAAAAGCCGTAACAGATCCGCTGAAAGTAAGAAGAAACGATCCAGGTCGTCCTGAAGTTTGTTTGATATTTTCATATCATAAAAAATTTAATTCAGAAGAAGTTCCGCAAATTGAAACTGATTGCCGATCCGGTGCTCTTGGTTGTGTTGATTGTAAACTGAATTGCTCTGATAAAATATCTTCATTTCTTTCACCTATTATTGAAAAAAGAAAATACTATGAAAAGAACATAAATGTGGTTTTAGATATTCTTGCTGATGGCGAGGCACGCGGAAAAAAAGTAGCTCAGGAAACGATGGCAAGTGTTCACGATAAAATGAAATTTGGATGAAATGTATAAAGTCAGATTAAATCAATTTGAGGGACCTCTTGATCTACTCTTGTTTTTTATAAAACGGGACGAATTGAATATTTATGATATTCCCATTGCGCAGCTGACAAAAGAGTTTTTAGAATATGTAAATCTTATAAAAATTCTTGATCTCGAAATAGCGGGTGATTTTATATTAATGGCTTCAACACTGATGCACATTAAAGTGAGAATGCTTTTGCCCAGGGAAATTGATGAGAAGGGTGAAGAAATTGATCCAAGAGCAGATTTAGTAAAAGCTCTTCTTGAATATAAGAGATACAAAGAAATGTCTGAGGAATTATCATATTTCGAATCGAATCAACGAAAAAGGAAGTTGCGTGGTAACTTTTCTGAGGATATTAAAGAAGCTCCAAACGAATATGATATTCTTTTAAAAAATGTTTCGATTTACGATCTTGCAAAAGCATTTAAATTTGCGTTCGAGCAAATTAAAACAGAACCGGTTCATCAAATCAGAAAACTAAATGTATCGATAGAAGAGCAGATAGAATTCATTAAAAATAAATTAAAGGAATTTCCAGAGTTGCACTTTTTAAAACTTGTAGAGGATATTAAGGAGAAGATAAGAATTATAGTTACATTCATTGCGTTGTTGGAACTTGTAAAAATGAACAGGATTGGAATCCAGGCAACGACTTCATTTAATGATTTTATTATAACTGGTAATCAAAATGGATAACACATACTTATCAGTAATTGAAGCGTTAATATTTTCTTCAGATGATTCTTTGTCTGCGGATGAAATAATTAGAGCTGTGAAATCCATTGACGGCGAGGAAATCGAACTCACTAAAAATGATGTTGACAATTCAGTAGAATTATTGAACCAAAAATATATTGATAATGGAAATGCATTCCGGATATTGAGAATTGCTAATGGATATCTTTATGCAACCTTAGAAGCTTTCGCAAAGTATGTTGGTTATCTTTCATCTGAAAAAGCTAAACGTCGGTTAAGTCAGGCAGCACTTGAGACCCTTTCAATAATTGCGTACAAACAGCCAATAACAAAGCCAGAACTTGAATCAATACGTGGTGTAAATTCAGATTATATTTTAACAACTCTTCTTGAAAAGAATCTTATTACAATAAAAGGAAGGGCAGAATCTGTAGGAAGACCTTTACTATATGGTACGACTGATGAATTCTTAAAATATTTTGGTTTAAATAATCTTTCTGATCTTCCTAAACCAAGAGAGATTGAGGAAATTATGCAAGATGAAGATTTCATCGAGCAGAAAAGAAAAATTATGATGACTGACCTTGAAGAAAAACTCGAAGAATCGTTGGGCGGAGAACCTGATGCCGATAATCCGGATCAATAAATTTTTAGCGGACAGCGGAGTTAGTTCGAGGAGAAAATCTGAAGAATATATCTCACAAGGCAGAGTTGCTGTTAATGATAATATCATACTTGATTTCAGTAAAAAAGTAGATACTGAGAAAGATATTGTTACTCTCGACGGCGAGAAAATCAAATTAAAAAAGCATATTTACATCTTGCTTAATAAACCCAAAGGATATATTACAACTGTTTCGGATGACCGGAATCGCCAAACCGTACTTGATCTTCTAAAAGTTAAAGAAAGAGTTTATCCAGTTGGAAGGCTTGACTATGATACAACTGGTCTATTATTCCTTACAAACGATGGTGAATTTTCTCAATTGTTAACTCATCCGGGTAATAAAGTTCCAAGAGAATATGAAGTAAGATTGGACAAACCGCTTGAAGAAGATGATAAATTAAAACTTCTCAATGGAATAAGGTTGGATGGAAGACCTGGTAAGTTCCTCAATTTGACTTTTCCCGAACAAAAAAATAAAAAGAATATCATCATATCTTGTGAAGAAGGAAGAAACAGATTTGTAAAACGAATGTTCGGAAGATTGGAATATACAGTTGTTGAATTAAACCGTGTTTCTTTTGCAGGAATTTATCTTGATATGCCTCCAGGTAAATCCCGAAATTTAACATTACAAGAAGTTCAACTTATTAGAAATAAATACACACACTGAATTTAATCGGAGGAATTTTGGAAAATACTCAAACTGATATAAATGTGCTCATCAAAAGACGATACGAAGAACTTGAAGAACTTAAGAAAAAGGGGATAGAAACTTTTGCTTATTCTTTTGATACTGATAATTACTCTACAGATATAAAAAATAATTTTGAGAAATACGAAAACAAGGATGTTAAACTTGCCGGAAGAATAATGGCAATCAGAAGGATGGGTAAAGCATCCTTCGCACATATTATGGATCAGAAGGGAAGAATACAATTTTATATTAAAAAAGATGATGTTGGTGAAAGCTATGATGCATTTCGACTATTGGATATTGGGGACATTGTTGGAATCGAAGGATATGTTTTCAAAACGAAGACTGGTGAAATTTCTGTTCACACAAAATCACTAAAGCTGCTTGCAAAATCTTTGCGACCATTACCTATTGCGAAAGAAGTTGAAGATGAACAAGGCAACAAGGTAATTTTTGATCAGTTTGCTGATAAAGAATTAAGATATCGTCAACGTTATGTTGACCTGGTTGTAAACCCAAATGTGAAAGATGTTTTTATAAAGAGATCTAAGATTGTTACATCAATAAGAAAATATCTTGATGATAAAGGATATCTTGAAGTTGAAACTCCAGTTCTTCAACCTCTTTATGGTGGCGCAGCCGCAAGGCCATTTGTAACTCATCACAATGCACTTGACATAGAATTATTTCTAAGAATTGCTGATGAACTTTATCTTAAAAGATTAGTTGTCGGAGGGTTTGATGGGGTTTACGAAATTTCAAAAGATTTCCGGAACGAAGGAATGGATAAATCCCATAATCCTGAATTTACAATGCTTGAGCTATACGTCGCCTATAAGGATTATAATTGGATGATGAACTTAGTTGAAGAATTATTTGAGCATATTTGCAAAACAGTGTTTGAGACTAATGAATTTATGTACGAGGAAAATAGAATTAATTTTACTCGTCCCTGGAAAAGAATAAGTTATGTTGATGGTATAAAGGACAAAACTGGAGTTAATGTAATTGAAGCTTCTGAAAATGATTTAAGAGAACTGGCTAAAAAATTAGGAGTTGAAATAAATAATCTTTTTGGAAAAGCTAAGTTGATTGATGAAATATTTAGCAAGGTCGTTGAACCTGATTTGATTCATCCAACCTTTGTTGTTGATTATCCATTGATTCTTTCGCCGCTTGCCAAAAAACATAGAAGCAAGGAGGGACTTGTAGAAAGATTTGAAGGTTATATTGCCGGTAAAGAAATTTGTAATGCTTTTACAGAATTAAATGATCCAATTGATCAACGAAAGAGATTTGAGGACCAGGTTAAAATGAAAGAAGCCGGTGATGATGAAGCTCATCAGGTTGATGAAGATTTTATTCGCTCGATGGAATATGGTATGCCTCCAATGGCAGGACTTGGTATTGGTATCGATCGTTTGGTAATGCTCTTAACCAATCAGTCATCTATCAGAGATGTTATTTTCTTCCCACAGATGAAACCTCAGGTTTGAGCATTCATCATTTCAAATTACCGGGGATACAATGATTCATATCATTTATGAGTTATTTAACTTATTTTGTGTAAAAATTAAATGGAGAATTGATGAACAAAATATTTAGAATACCCGTTCTTGTTATCATATTGACCATCGGAATAGTACTAGGAATACAGATAGAGAAAATATTTTCTGATGATAATCTGAGAGACGGTGTTCAAAAATTAAACGATGTCTTATCATATACACAAAAATATTATATCGAGGAAGTTGATACTCCTAAGCTCGTTGAAGCAGCAATAAAGGGAATAACTGATCAGTTGGATCCTCACTCATTTTATATCTCAGCAAAAGATTTTATGACGATTGAAGAATCTTTCCGTGGAGATTTTGAAGGCATCGGAATTGAATTCCAAATTGTAGATGATACAATTACTGTTGTTTCTCCAATCACCGGAGGCCCAAGTGAAGCTCTTGGAATACTACCCGGAGACAGAATAGTTAAAATTGAAGGTGAAGATTGCATTGGTTTTACAAACGACCAGGTAAGAGATAAACTCAGGGGAAAAGCTGGATCTAAAGTTAATGTTTCTATCAGTAGAATAGGTGTAACAGATTTAATTGATTACGAAATTACCAGAGATAAAATTCCGATCTATTCGGTTGATGTTAGTTTAATGCTGAAAGATAAAACCGGTTATATTAGTGTATCACGTTTTTCAGAAACAACACTTAATGAATTAAATGAAGCATTAACTGAATTGAAACAACAAGGAATGACTCAGCTAATATTGGACTTGCGAGGAAATCCCGGTGGTTATTTGAGCCAGGCAGTTGAAATGGCGGATTTGTTTATTGACGGTAAAAAGAAAATAGTTTATACTGAAGGCAGAAGAAAAGATACAGATGAAGAATATTTCGCTTCCAAGACAAGTCCGTTTGAATCGACTCCTTTAATAGTAATGATAAATCATGGTTCAGCAAGCGCAAGTGAAATTGTTTCTGGTGCAATTCAGGATTGGGATAGGGGACTTATTATTGGCGAGACATCTTTCGGAAAAGGATTGGTCCAGCGTCAATTTAATCTTCCCGATAACTCAGCCTTAAGACTTACCATTTCAAAGTATTTTACACCTTCAGGCAGATCGATACAGAGAGATTATTCCGATAAAAAGAAATATGAAGAATTTTACTCAGGTATGGAAGATACTAGTCTTACTGAAGGAAATAATATAGAACACATTGCTGAACAGGATTCTACAAAACCCATTTATCATACACATAGTGGCCGAATAGTTTATGGCGGAGGTGGAATAACACCGGATTATATAATCAAGAATGAAAAAATTACTGACTATACCAGCAACCTGTTGCGACAAAATGTTTTTTATCAGTTCATATTGAACTACATAGAAAGAAATGGAAAAGCAGTCAACGGATCATACGGTGATGATCTTTCTAAATTTACAGATGAGTTTGAATTTTCAGATACTGAGATGAACAAGTTTATTTCATTCGCCTCTTCAAAAGATGTCAAGTTCAATGAAGAAGAATATAAGACAGACAAAGATTACATACAGACGAGACTTAAAGCTCAACTGGCAAGAAATTACTGGAAAAATGAAGGATGGTATTCAGTTATGATTACCACAGATAATCAAGTAGAAAAAGCATTGGGTTTATTCGGTGAGGCAAAAGAAATTGCAAATCTTAAATGAAAAGTTATTTAATATTTGGAATAATTCTAATTTTAAATTTTAACTCTTACTCACAGAAAGAAGAATCTGAGTCATTGATTTCTAATGTGACTGAAGCCAAGCTGTTTGTTGGTGAAGACTTAACCTACGTAGTCAAGTATGCTTTCTTTAATTTGGGTGAAGTTAGATTTAAGGTCCTGGAAAAAACAAAAATAAATAATACAACTGCTTATAAAACGATTGCATACATTGATTCATACCCTGATGTTCCATTCGTAAGTATTCATCAGATTTACGAAAGTTACATTGACTCTTCTCTTTTCCCATTACGATTTTTTGCTGAAATATTTGATGATGATACAATTTTCGTAAAGTATAATTTTCTAGGCAATTCGAAAATAGAAATGCAAAAAGGAAAATCAGGACCAAAGAAACTTTGGCTTGATTCTACAGCAAATATTGATCACAGGATGCAGGATGGACTATCCATCTTATTTTATGCAAGAATGAATTTCAACAATGAAAAAACTCTATCAGTTCCCTGCTTTGTAAATGAACAAGAAGAAGAAGCAGTTTTAAATTTTTATAGTGAACCAACGTCTGTTTCAATAGATGCAGTTGATTATGCAATAGATTGTCGCTACCTCGATGGCTATACTGATTTTGTCAGCGTTTATGGACTAACCGGAAACTTTGATGGATGGTTCAGCAACGATAATTTTTCTGTACCAATTCTAGCCAAAATGAATGTTATAATAGGAAGTATTAACCTTGAATTAATAAGATGGAATGCAGAACTATGGAATCCTCCTTTATTCAAAAACTGAATGATGAAATAAAATTATTTCCTTACAAAGAATTTTATCCCAGAATAGGAGAAAATGTATTTCTCGCTTCAGGTGTAAAAATTATTGGGAATGTTGAGATCGGAAAAAATTCAAGTGTTTGGTATAATACTGTAATTCGCGGGGATGTTCATTATATAAAAATAGGGGAGAACACGAACATTCAGGACTGTTCTATGCTTCACGTTACAAATGGGAAATATTCACTTAATATTGGCAATAAAATTACGATCGGACATTCTGTTTCGCTGCATGGATGTACGCTCCAGGATTTATGTTTGATTGGTATTGGAGCAATAGTTCTTGATGGTGCCGTAGTTGAATCAAATTCAATGGTTGCAGCGGGTTCATTAGTGAAACAGAATTTTGTTGTCCCAGCAGGAAAGTTAGTTGCAGGCGTACCGGCAAAAGTTATTAGAGATCTGACAGAAGCTGAGATTAAAGATATCAATGCTGGAGCCAACAGATATGTTGAATATGCAAAAGTAACGCAACATTCATTAAATAATAATATTTAAAATAATTCAGGTTTGATAAGTTTTGGTTAAAAACTTACAAGTTTATTCACGGGATTCATCGATCAACAAAACAAGAATCCATTCAATAATCTCGGCTTTAAAAAAAGAATATAAGTTAACGATATCCTTCCTTTCAATAAGTTTCATAAACTCGAATGAACTTAAGCAGATTAACAGAGATTATTTGAAGCACGATTACGAAACGGATATTATCACGTTTAATTACTCAAAAAAACTTAAAGATATCGATGGGGAAATCTTAATTTCCCTTGATGAAGCAAATTACAACGCAAAAAAATACAATGTTTCTTTGGGAAAAGAACTGTCCCGATTGGTAATTCATGGAGTACTTCATTTGTTAAATTATGATGATAAAGATGGAAAAAGTAAAAAAATTATGAATCAAGAGGAAAATAAGTTGATTAATAAATTTAATTTTAGTTTATTCGCAGGTAAGTAATGAGAAGTCTGTGATGTTATAAGTTTGCTTACTGATTCTTTTTATAAACCATTGATTAAATGCTACCAAATGATGCCTCACAATAAAAATTTTTCCGACACAAATTATGACCACTTCATATCCTGGGCAATATGTTTCAAATTATTTGTAAATCTTCAGAAGTCAAGGTTAATAAGTGAAAATTGATCAAATAGTTGAGGGCTATATTATTTATCTTCGAAATATTCGGCGTTATTCACCTAATACAATAAAATCATATAATTCCGATCTGTCTGATTTTATTAATTACTGTAATGATAATAATAAAAGCGATATAACTACAATTAACGAACGCTTTATCAAATCCTATCTAATGAATTTAAGTGAAAAGGATATTGAAAAGATTTCTATTGTAAGAAAATTATCTTCGCTAAGAGGATTATTTATTTTTGCATTTAAACAAGATCTAATAACGCAAAATCCGACTTCACAAGTTCGAAATCCCAAAACATCAAAGAAATTGCCTGAGATAACTTCATCTGAAAATATATTGAGAACATTTCAGCTTGCAGAAGAAGCTGATGAAAATCCTGAATTAATAAAAGCCATCTTTGAACTATTATACGGTTGTTCACTTCGTGTTTCGGAAGTATGTAATCTTAAAGTTGGAGATGTTGATTTGGAAAAAGGTACAGTAAGAGTGCTCGGCAAAGGTTCTAAGACAAGAATTGTACCGATTGGTGAGCAGTCAAGAAAGAATTTGGCAGAATACTTGAGACTCTTTCCCATAAATAATTATTCAGAAACTTTTTTAAGAAATAAATCGGGTAAAAAACTCTACGAGAAATTTATTTATCGGATCGTCAATAAATATTTAAGTAAAGTTACCGATATCAGAAAGAAAAGCCCGCATATACTTCGTCATAGTTCAGCAACGCATATGCTCGATAGAGGAGCAGATCTTAGAGCTGTAAAAGAAATACTTGGGCATGAAAATTTAAAAACAACTCAAATTTATACGCACGTGAGCATTGAAAGGCTCAAACAGTCATATAAAAAATCTCATCCAAAATCTTAGGAGTAAGACATGAACATTACTATAACGGCACGAAAGTTTAAGGCACGGGAAACATTAAAAGATCATATTAAGGATGAAGTGAAGTCATTATTGAAATATAATGATAGCATCATTAGTGCTGATGTCATACTTAGCTTTCAGAACAGCCATGACAGCATTAAAAAAGCCGAGATAACATTACACATACCTGGACAAACATTGATAGCAGCAGAGCAGTCGGAAGAATTTACAAAATCAATAACGTTAGTTGCGAACAAATTATCGAGACAATTAAAAACTTTAAAGTCGAAAAGAAAAAGCAGGGCTAAATGACATTAGTAACAGATAAATCTATTACAAAAAAAGAATTCATCACTGTAGATTTTTTCTATAACAGTGCTAAGAAATTGGGGAAACTAAATCTTCTCTCTGAAAATTCGGATTTGGAGAGAAAGATTACTGATCAAAATGTTCACAGACCTGGTTTGGCTCTCGCTGGTTTTGTTGATCTCTTTTCATTTAACCGAGTCCAAATTTTTGGAAATACGGAGGTAAGATATCTTAAAAAACTTTCGTCCGATCAGCAAGAAAAATCTTTAAGAACATTATTTCAATTTAGTGTTCCTTGTATAATTCTTACAAGCGACAACAAGCCATTACCTATTCTTTTAGAATTAGCTAAAGAAAAAAGAGTCCCTATATTTACTTCTCCATATAACACAACAAAATTAATTTATTTACTTGGTGATTTTCTTGATGATCAGTTTTCGCAGCGGATTACTATTCATGGATCTTTTGTGGATGTATACGGAGTAGGAATTTGTTTCATCGGTAAATCTGGGGTAGGAAAGAGTGAGGTTGCTCTAGATTTGATAGAGAGAGGGCACAGACTTGTCGCCGACGACGTCATAATTCTTACAAAAAAGGGCGAGGGGATACTTATTGGATCTGGAACTGAAATTGTAAAGCATAATATGGAAATCAGAGGCCTTGGCATTATTGATGTTGAAAGAGTATTCGGAATTAGAGCTATCAGATATCAGAAAAGACTTGAAATATTGGTTGAACTGGAAGTTTGGGATGAGAAGGCAAATTATACAAGAACTGGTCTTGACGAAAAATCAACGAATATATCAGAAATTGAAATTCCGTATATAAGATTACCCATACTGCCGGGAAAAAATATTACAGTAATTTCGGAAGTAATTGCACTTAATTATCTTCTCAAACACTATGGATATAATTCAGCAGAAATTTTTAAAAAGAGGCTTTCAGAAAGAATTTCTGATAAAAATTCTAATACACAAAGAGCCACTGACTATTTTGAACATGATTTCGAATAGTGCAGATTCAGGCTTGTTTCAGTAATCCATTTTCGTTATTTTTGCGCACCGTTGTATGAAAAAATTATTCTATTTCTCAAAAGCAAGTTTAAAATACATTGAAATCAAGAATTTCAAATTAAAACTATTTTCCTTGCTGATTGGTTTATCCCTCTTATTTACTTCCGTATTTATAGTATCAAGTCATATTTTGGGAATTAATTCTAATCCGAATGTCAGAATTTCTTCGCTTAAGAATGAGAACAAAGAATTAAAGGAAGAAATTGAGAGGATAGCTAAGGCTTATCACCAACTACTATCCGGAGTTGATAGTATTTCCGTAATAAACTCTGAGCTAAGAATTGCTGCCAATTTAGGAACTTTAACAGATGAAGAGAGACTTCTTGGTACCGGTGGTAGTGCAAATTACCTTTCAAACAATTTAAATATTCGTGATTTCGAGATTAAAAATCTATTAACATCAGTTGATGATATGATTGGATATGTTAAGTTTGAAAAAGAACAAACCAGGGAGATTGCAGAAAAACTTGATCTGAACAAACAACTTTATAAATGTATCCCAGCTATAAAACCCACAATTGGTAATTTTATTATAAATGATTTTGGAATGAGAAAACACCCTATTTTAGGTGTAAGAAGATTTCACGAGGGTATCGATATTAACTGTGATTATGGAACAGATGTACATTCTCCTGGAGATGGAAAAGTAGTTGCCGTTGAAAGAAGAGCTGGTTTCGGTTTAGTAGTCGAAATTGATCATGGTTTTGGTTATGTAACTATTTTCGCACATCTTTCAAAAGCTATTGTTAAATTAGGTAATTCAGTAAAGAGGGGGCAAGTAATAGCGGAATCCGGGAACACTGGACTTTCAACCGGTCCTCATTTGCATTACGAAGTTCACCACGACGGTATTCCTATTGATCCAACAGACTTTTTCTTTGATGATTTAACTTTTTTTGACCTAGATACTCAAACTATATCCCAAACGGAAAAATAATTTATGATCTGGACAGTTGAACTTGCTGCATTTCTTGACGATGCTCCATGGCCCGCCACAAAAGAAGAACTTATAGAATACGCAGACAGAATTGGTGCACCTTACGAAGTCATTGAAAATTTAAAAGAGCTTGAAGATACAGACGAACCCTATGAATCAATTGAAGACATTTGGCCAGATTATCCTTCCGATGAAGATTTCTTTTACAATGAAGATGAATTCTAATCGGTGCGTTTAAGCACTCGAGAAATGAATTTTACTTTCGAAAAAATACCTGGACAAGAACGGGTTAAACAAATTCTTAACAATTTTCTTCAATCCAATATTATTCCACACGCGTTTCTATTTACAGGAAATGTTGGCGTCGGAAAAGACAATGCGGCTATCCAGTTTGCAAAATCCATAATAAGTAATAAAAATTCTGATGAAGATGAAAAAGCAATACGAGCTATTGGAAAACTACAAGAACCCTTTATAAAAATAATTATTCCTCTTCCGCGTGGAAAGAATGAAACAGATTCAAGTTCTCCCACCGAAAAATTAAATCAGGATGAAATTGAGTTAATTCAGGAGCAAATTGAAAAAAAATCTGAAAATCCATTTCATAAAATTTCACTTCCAAAAGCGAATTCAATAAAAATTAATAGTATCAGAGATATTAAAAAATTTATTTCGATGAACTATGATGGAACAAGATTTAGATTCATATTAATTTCTGATGCTCATTTAATGAATGAAGAAGCACAAAATGCACTTTTAAAAAATCTTGAGGAACCGCCGGAAAATGTAATATTTATTCTTACAACTTCGATGATATCAAAATTAAGAGCTACTATTATATCTCGCTGCTGGAGAATTAATTTTGATCCACTTTCAGAAAATGAAATAATTCAAGTATTAACAGATCATTTCAATATTGATAAATTAACTGCAGAAGAAGTTGCACCTTTTGCGATGGGTTCAGTGCAGTCAGCCTTAAATCTAATAGAAATAAATTTACATAATCTAAAAGAGAAGATCATATCAATACTTCGATACTCATTCGGGAGAAAGTTTTATTCTGCTTTTGAAGAATTAAATGCAATTCTCTCTGAGCAGAGTACAGTCAGCTACCAGATAGTAATTGGAATGATGTTGCATTGGATTAATGATATTCAGAAATATCGATTACATATTAATCGTTACTTCTTTAAAGATTATCTTGAAACGTTGGAAAAATTCAGCGACAAATTTCCTAATGTACAATTAAACGAAATTTCATCCAGATTAGAGATCCTATCAAATTTACCTCGAAACAATATTAATCCTTCACTATTATCCGCGAATCTTATTTTCGAATTATCTTCTGTAGTATTGGATCAGCAGTAGTTGCACTTATATTGATTTATTGCCTGAATCTTTAAAAATAATTCTTTAATTTTAATTACATTTTATCAAAATATATGGAGGGAGAAATGAAAAAAGTTGTTATTACTTCCGCAAAAAGAACTCCAATAGGATCGTTCGGTGGTTCGCTTGCTACATTATCAGCAGGTCAGTTAGGAAGTATTGCTATCAAAGGAGTTCTCGAAGATTCTAAAATATCAACAAATTTAATTGATGAAGTAATTATGGGAAACGTGCTGACCGGAGGTCAAGGCCAGGCACCTGCAAGACAGGCTGCATTGTTTGCGGGATTACCTGATAAAACCGAATGTATGACCATTAATAAGATGTGTGGAAGCGGATTAAAAGCAGTAATGCTTGCAGCTCAGGCAATTCAAACTGGTAATGCTGAAATCATCATTGCTGGTGGTCAGGAGAGTATGTCAAATGCACCCTATGTATTGGATAAGGCACGAAATGGTTATCGGCTTGGTAATGGGGAAATAATCGATTCGATGATAAAAGATGGTTTATGGGATGTTTATAATAATATTCACATGGGAAATTGTGCTGAAGCTTGTGCAAAAGAATTTAAATTTACTCGGGAGGAACTTGATGAGTTTTCTATTAGCTCTTACAAGAAAGCCCTCGATGCACAAAAAGCTGGAAAGTTTAAGAATGAAATAATTGAAGTTAAAGTTAAATCTGGCAGGGAAGATATTGTAGTTGATGCAGATGAAGAACCGGGTAAAGTTAAGTTTGAAAAAATCTCATCCTTAAAACCTGTTTTTGACAAAAATGGAGTAATTACAGCGGCAAATGCTTCAAGTATTAATGATGGTGCTGCTGCTCTACTTGTTATGAGTGAAGAGAAGGCTAAAGAACTTGGTCTAAAGCCTTTAGTTGAGATTATTGCTCAAGCATCAGCAGCAAAAGCACCCATACAGTTTACAATAGCTCCAGCTGACTCAATTAATAAAGTCCTAAAAAAAGCTAATTTAAAACTATCTGATATTGATCTGTTTGAAATTAATGAAGCATTCGCTGTAGTTTCTCTTGCCAATAATAAATTACTTGGTCTGGATTCAAACAAAGTTAATGTCAATGGAGGTGCCGTAGCTTTAGGGCATCCGATCGGAGCAAGTGGTGCGAGAGTGCTAATAACTTTAATTCATGAAATGAAAAAGAGAAATTCAACTTATGGACTTGCTTCTCTTTGCATAGGTGGGGGAGAAGCATCTGCATTAATTGTTAAAAATTATATTTAGAGAGGGGCATGAAATGGAAATTAAAAATGTTGCAATCGTTGGTGGTGGAACAATGGGTAATGGTATTGCTCATGTTTTTGCACTAAATAATTTTAAAGTTCATCTGGTAGAAATGAATGAAGAGTTAGCGAATAAATCAATTGTTACCATATCTAAAAACCTTGATCGTCAGGTAAAGAAAGAAATAATTACTGAAGATCAAAAACAACAAACACTTAAGAATATAATTAAGACTATTGGATTGGAAAAAGTCCCAAGCAATACTGATCTCGTTATGGAAGCGATATTTGAGGATAAAGATGCTAAGTTATCTATTTTCAATAAATTAGATTCAATAGTTAAGACTGAATCTATATTTGCAAGTAACACTTCGTCGATCTCAATTACAGAGTTATCCACTTCAAATCGTCCAGATAAATTCATAGGAATGCACTTTATGAATCCTGTTCCAATGATGAAGCTAGTGGAAATTATTCGTGGCTATTCAACGAGTGATGAAACCTATCAAACAATAAAATCGCTTTCCGAGAAATTAGGAAAAGTTCCTGTCGAAGTATTTGATTATCCGGGTTTCATATCTAACCGTGTACTGATGCCAATGATAAACGAAGCTATATTTGCATTGATGGAAGGTGTAGCATCAGCTGAGGATATTGATACAGTGATGAAGTTAGGAATGAACCATCCAATGGGTCCGTTAACACTTGCTGATTTTATCGGACTTGATGTATGCCTTGCAATAATGGAAGTATTATACAATGGCTATAATGATTCGAAATACAGACCCTGTCCGTTATTGAAGAAAATGGTTGCAGCAAAAAACCTTGGGAGGAAATCAGGTGAAGGATTCTTCAAATATGATAAGTGAGATTTAGAAAAGCATATTGAACAAACGAATAAAAAACTTATATCTCAAAAGTGTCATTAGGTCGAGAAGAATCAGAGCGTACATTGAAAGTAAACTTTCAAAAATTTCTGTACCTGATTATCTCAGCTTCACTATATATGCAATAATTATTGGCGCATTTGCTGGATTAGCTGCGGTACTTTTTCACAACTCCATTGAATTCTTCAACAAAGTTTTCTTTGAACAAACCGCAGAAGGATTGTATTTCCTTGGTGCTGCTGCAATCATTGTCATTCCTGCGATTGGAATGCTGATTCAAGCCCTAATGATCAAAATTGCACCTGACGTTGCTGCCCACAAGGGTGTACCTGAAGTAATTAAATCTGTGGCGTTGAGAGGGGGATACATCCCATTTAAGACTACTTTGTTTCATTTCCTGGCTCCCGTTATTTGTATTGGTTCGGGTGGAACTGTTGGACCTGAAGGACCAGCAGCGCAATTAGGAGGAGGAGTTTCAAGCAAGGTATGCCAATTAATAGGATTATCTGATGCAAGAAGACGAGTATTCACCGCAGCAGGTGCTGGAGCTGCCATTGCTGCTATATTCAACACACCGCTTGGCGGTGTTTTTTTCGCTATCGAATTAATCCTTTTAAATGATTTCAATGCACCAACATTATCTGCCGTTATTTTAGCTTCTGTAACAGCTAGTACGATCTCAAGAGAGCTACTCGGAAATGATTCTGTGTTTAGTTTCGCTTCACCTGAAACAGGAAGTTATCATTATCTGTATATGTATGCAATACTCGGTCTTGTTGCCGGATTAGCATCTGTGATTTATCTTAGATATAATAGCGTTACCGGTCACTTCATTAGAAAAAAAATATTTTCTAAAGGAATTCCTCAATGGCTTTTGATGATAATTGTCGGATTACTAGTGGGTGTAAGCGGTTACTTTTTTAAAGATATTTTTGGAATAGGCTATACAGGTATAAACCACATACTTGCTGGAAACATTTTATGGAAGGTCGTTTTAATTTTATTTCTACTAAAGTTCCTATTGGTACCACTAGTTATAAACTCAGGTGGCTTTGGAGGTATGTTCGCACCGTCATTGTTTATGGGAGCTTGTATCGGTTTTCTGTTTGCCACTGCCGCAAATACTTTCTTAGGGTTAGAGTTAGATTTAACAACATATATATTAGTTGGGATGGGTGCAACTCTAGGTGGAATAAACACAATACCAATTACCGCTATACTTATTATTTTTGAAATGTCACAGGAATACAGCTTCATTTTACCTTTAATGCTTGCTGTAATTGTCAGCACAACTTTTACCCGCTTGGTACTTAAAAGCTCTGCTCAAGTGCAACATCTTGAAGAGCAAGGCTATCAAATATCTGAAGGCAAAGAAACAAATGTTTTAAAATCTATTCTTATTAATGATATTGAACTTAAACCAATTAATTCAATTCCTGAGAATACAAGGCTACCTGAATTGGTTGAAAAGATGATCCAAAATCCTGGCAATTCATTTTATACTGTTAACGAAAATAGAACAGTTACAGGAGTCATAACAGAAGTTGAGTTAAGACCGATCATGACAGAATACGAAAATGTAAAAGATGTTCTTGTAGCCAGTGATGTTGCAAACCCACATATAGTATTAGTAAATCAAGATGATGATCTAGATCAAGTACTAAGGTTATTTAGTAAGATTGATGCTGATACGATTCCAGTTTTATCAAATGATAAGGAAAAAAAGATTCTAGGAGCAATAGGTCGTCAGGAGATTTTATCAATCTATAACAGAGAAACTCTTAAGCTAAGTCTAGCTGATGGCTTGTCAAGCGAAATTAAATCGATAGGTAGCACTGGCTCTTCGACTGTGGCTGCTGGTTACTCAATTGCCGAATTGGGTGTAAATCCTGATTTAATTGGAAAAAGTTTAATCGATTTAAAAATCAGAAGCACTTTTGGTTTAGAAGTTTTGATGATCAAGCATCCGCAAGAAGTTTTCGACGCTTATTCCGAAAAGGATAAAATTGTCAGTGCAGATCCAAACTACAAACTAAGGCGAGGTGACAAACTAGTAGTCTTTGGAAAAGATGAGAATATTGAAAAATTCAGAAATAGTTGATCCATTTGTCCGATAATGTATATTATGTAAACTTATTTATTCCCCATTTATATCATACCACTCAATTTCAAATAAACGAAGATTGCAACCACTGTCAGTAATAACCACATTGCTGGACTTCTTTTTTTTCTATTGGTTTTCAATTGTCTGCTGAAACCGAGTTTCTTTTTTCGTTTTTCTTTTTCATCATCTTCAGGTTTGTAGAAACGTGGAGTGTAATCGAAGATACGATGTTTTGGCTTTTTCACAAACATTGATTTACATTTTAATTCTTGGTAAACAATGCATCTACAAAGGATGCAGGATCAAATATTTGTAAATCATCTAACTGCTCACCGACACCTATATATTTAACGGGTATATTGTGCTTATAACAAATTTGAAATATTGTTCCTCCTTTAGCTGTGCCATCCAGTTTAGTAACTATCAGACCTGTTAATTTTGTGAATTTTGAAAATTCTACAGCTTGAAGAATGGCATTTTGACCTATGCTTGCATCTAGTACAAGATAAGTATCATTAGGAGCACCAGGGAGCACTTTGCTAATTGCCTTGTGAATTTTATTTAGCTCATTCATTAAATTAACTTTGCTATGCAAACGTCCGGCAGTATCAACTAAAACAATATCATAATTTCCTTCGATTGCCTTTTTAACAGTCTCATAAGCCACAGAAGATGGGTCAGCGCCCTTATAATACTGAATTACTTCCACACCAGCTCTTTGAGCCCAAATATCTAATTGTTCGTTTGCGGCGGCTCTAAATGTATCTGCTGCACCAACAATAACTTTATTTCCGGCTTTCTTAAAGTTATTAGCAAGTTTTCCAATCGTGGTTGTCTTCCCTACTCCATTTACTCCAACGATTAAAATTACGTATGGCTTATAATCAATTTGTGCGATTTCAGTTTTTAAACTGGATTCTTCAGGTTCTAATATTCTCAACAACGATTTTTTGAGTAGTTCGAGAATGTTATCAAGCGTACGATTCTTTTCATCTTTTAGATTGATTCTTAACTCGTTAATTACTTCTTCAGCCAATTCAGAACTTAAATCTGAGGAAATTAATATTTCTTCAAGCTCATTTAGAGTGTTATCATCAATTACAGCTTTGCCTGAAAATGTTTCCGTTATTTTATTTAAAAGTTTATCTTTTGTTTTGGATAGACCCTCTCTCAGTCGATTGATATTTATATTGTTGAATAATTTCATTTGGATTTATTTGATACTTCTTTAATTGCTTTTATAATGTAATTAAACAACGAAATGAAGATCAATATGATGCTTGCATAATAAAGTACTTTATAAGGTATTGACTGATTATCAACATTCAATAAAATAGCCAGCAGCACAAACGATATCGATAGGACTGTTGCTTTACCAACATAATCTGATGGAAGAACTTTTCCTATTTTTTTGGAAACTATCAGGCCACCAATAAGTATCAAAACATCCCGTGCTACAATCAGATAAAAATAATAATCTGGAATTTCTCCAAGCAAAAATAAATTCAATACAACGAATACAACTAAAACTTTATCGGCTAGTGGATCTATTATTTTTCCAAATTCTGTAATCTGATTTAGCTTACGAGCGAGATAACCGTCAAGCACATCTGTTACCGCAGCCAAAATACCGATGGCAGCAACTGAATATTTAGCTAAGCTTTGGTCAAAATGATTAAATGCGTACCAGGCAGGAATTACAAGAAGTAGCCTTATAAAGCTTAATGAATTTGAAGCATTGAAAATTTTATTTCCGTTCATCTTATCTGATCACAGCAAACTTACCGAGCTTCTCATCCTGTTCATTATTTTTATCGTCCGTCATAGCTACCCGGTAAAAATAAATTCCTGTCGGTAACAGATTTCCATTCATGTCAATCAAATCAAATGAGGCTCCGCCATTGCCGTCATTCTCTTCAACTTCGCCAATTTTTTTCCCTTCAATAGACCAAATAGTTATCTGGGCATACTGTGGTAATTTTGCGAACGTCAATTGCTCTCCATTAGATGGGTTAACAGGATTTGGATAAACGTAAACTTCTGAAAGATCGTTAGCGTAAGATGAAAGTACAATATAACTGCCAGCCCCATCATTTATTTTCAAGTTACCGGTTGAGACCGAAGAATACACATCCTTTAACCGAAGGACATATTCCCTGCCAACCGAGCCAATAGGTTTTTCTCCCTTCAAACTTATGTTAACCGATTTATTATCACTCGTATTAACACTTATCGAAGATGCTCTGTTGTCCGGATCGAAAATATAGTTATCAACATTTTCTGCTGATCCTTCATCAACTTCTAAATTGAATGTAATCTTTAAGTTGTACGAATCTATAATCTTAAACGATGAGATAAAAAATTCTGAATTGACAACTACTGTGTCCATTCTAAAGTTAATAATTGCCGATTGTATTGGGGAACCATAAATATCTTTCAAATCATTCACAGATAACTGATTGTCACCAACCGGGATTTCGTCTCTGAATGTAACAAGATATGAATATTGACTTGCAGGTGAAATTGAATTCGGAAAAACACTTCCATTTAATTTAAATGATTGAAGATTCTCAATTGTATTGCTCATCTTCTCAGAGAAATAAACTGAAACAGCTTTTACGCTGCTTCCGGTAGCTGAAATTACTTTGCCGGGCGTATGACAATAAACCTCGATTGTCTGAGATAAATTTGAATACGGATCTTCTTTTGACAAGTCATATGCCTGAACCGCATAAAAGTAATTTGTATTCATATCCAGGTTTAGGTCATAAAACTCAGTTAATGCAGTTACGGAATCTATTAATTCCATGTTATCTGATGACAATCCACGATAAATGTAATATTGGTCAACTCTGCCTTGCCAGGATAAATAGATACTGCTTGAATCTATGCTGAAACCATTTACATTGTAAGGCGTGCTTGCTTTTTTTGAAACTGTGAACTCATAAAAATTTATTCCCTGGCTTGTTGGAAAAGCCACTTCCAAAACATCGTTCTTATTCAGATCTCCAACAAAAATTGAATTAGAATTTATGTTTTCTTTGAAGGATATAATTTTATTTGATCCTGCAAACTGATTCTTAAATATATAAGAATAGGGATACATAAATGTGAGAAGCTCATCGTTTCCATCATCATCAATATCAGCAAATCGGATGCTATTTTCTGATTGCTGAAACGAAGATCTGAATTCTGTTGATGCATCAACAAATACCTGATCATAAAGGCTGTTGAATTGATTATTAACTAAATTGAAAACTATGAGACGATAATAAGGTGCAATATCAATGAAGTCAATAGAATGAAGGAGTACAGCTAATTCTTCTCTGTTATCACCATCAAAATCTCCTGCAGCAAGATAAGCCGAAGAACCCCAGAATTCGGTTGCGATGACACTTCCTTCCTGATAATTATTAGGTCCAAGAATGTTATAACTAAAAATATCACCGTCAACATCCACGAACCAAATCTCGTTCACACCATCATTGTTAACATCAGCCACTACACCGTTGGGTGCATCCAGTATGTTGAAACCAAAACGCTCTTCAGTAAAATTTCTCAAGGTAATTGGATTTGATAAAGTCAAATCGCTATTAACATTCCAGACTGTGAATGAGGTATCTGAACTAACTGCGACAACTTCTGTAATGTTGTCACCATCAATATCTTTAGCCATTATTGGCCAGAACTTTCCTGACTCATCGGCATATTTTTCATTTAGCAAAGATGAATTAGTTGTTTGCTGTTCAAGTATGTAACCATTCCTGACCCAGGAAGTTAATAAATCATTTAATCCGTTATTATTGAAGTCTCCAAAATCTCTTACGATATGATCCTGTAAAGAATCAACCATCTCAAGTGACTCGTTATTTAATTTAAATAAGTTTGTGACTCTGGAATTAGCATAAGTTCGCAGATAAACTTCAGTGAAATCATTTTGAATTATGTTAACAGGGTTTTGATAGATGCTTCCTGAAGGAAGAGAGAATGGCAACTGTGTTTCTGCAGAATATTCAGCATCATAAATCGTGGTGAACAAAAAGTTTTGCCCATTATTATTTAGAATGGTTTTTAATCCAACAAGATTTTCGACCTCAAAGTAAACGTCGTAAGCTGAATTCTGCTCAACAAGCTGCTTCGGAATAAATCCATAATGCAAATACTTTACAAACTGATTATTTGTAGTAAACCCATCAAGGGTAATAAAATTAAATTGAATGTCACCAATCCTGCGATAGTACATTCTTGAAATAGTAGGCTGATCAGTATACAAAGCAGCAAGTATCGTAGTCTTATCTCCATAAAAAGCCGGACCAACCGAAATTAATTGTGCAACTGGAGGAGTTCTGCTAATAATGAAATTAACTCTTTCTTCCAAAGTTCTTCCATTAGTTAACTGAACAACTAATCGTAAAGCATATACAGTATCAGGTAGTGATGTAAGACTGAGTGTATAAATATCTTCATTTGAGAACTGATTACTTCCCTGCTGAATTAAAGAAATCCAATTTGTTGGATTCAAACCGTAACCATAATAAAGACTGTAATATGAAAATAATGGAGAAAGTACAGTTGCATTAATTTTTAAAGAATCATCGAGAGTTGCAAAATCCTGGGTTGGATGATTGAACTTGATAACTGACGGAGCCGTTACCGTCACGGCTCGATACATATTCAATCTTCCGGCTCCGGTGTAAATATCCCAACCCGGTTCTCCAATATCATCCGATGTTGATTTTAAAATCTGTTTTACTTCTTCGTTTGTGTAGTTTCCTAGCGATAAAATTAATGCGGCAGTAGCCGCAACGAAAGGTGTCGCTGCCGAAGTTCCACTTATAGAGGCATAATTATTATTTCGTGCTGTTGTTACTATTTGTGAACCAGGTGCCATCATATCAAGAGTAGAACCATAATTGGAATTACCAGCCCTGTAATCATCCTGAGTTGAATTTCCGACACATATCACCTCTGAGTATCCTGAAGGATAATGAGGAACAGATGAGTTACCATTTCCTGAACTCCCAACCAATACCAGATTCTTCGAATATGCAAATTGAACCACGTCTCTCAAAACATAAGAAAATGAATAATCTCCAAAACTCATATTAAGAACTTTCACGCCATTTTGAACAGCATAAAGGATTGCTGCAGCAACGTCATCTTCTTCTCCATATCCACCTGGATCAAAAGCTCGGAGGTTAACTAATTTTATATTCGGTGCTGCACCTGCAACACCTGTAAAGTTATTTGTTTGTGCTGCAGCTATACCAGAAATGTAAGTTCCATGACCTTGCTCATCGAGTGGATCATTATCCCATCCAAGATAATCACCTCCGGTTGAGTCGAATGGAAAACCCACACGATCGGTAAAATCCCAGCCTTGGTAATCATCAACAAAGCCGTTGTTATCATCATCAATACCATTTGTTTCTTTTCCGTTACCTGTCTCACCAGGATTTTGCCAGATTTTATTTTGCAAATCCGGATGCAAATAATCAATACCGGTATCAATTACACCAATTAAAATTGAATCCGATCCCTGCGTTTTATTCCATGCATCAAACGCTTGTATTTTATTGAGTGCCCATTGTTGAGATAGAAGACTATCGTTTGGAGTGAAGTTTATTTGATACGTTTCAGCTTTCTGAACGTATTCAATATTCTGATCTAAATTTTGAAGCTGTAAAAAAGTTCCTTCATCAATATCGTTGATAAAATTTATTTTAATGATTCTCCCCAAAATTTCATCATCAGCCACAATTCCTTTTGCGAGAAATTCGACTGATCTAACATCAGACTGAATTTGAAATGGCGTGCCTATCGGTAGGAATTGATCTTGTTGAACTTTTTGTTCAATTTCATTGCGTGAAACATTATTCTTATACTTTATAAAATACGTAGTCTGTGCTGATAATTGGGAACAAAATAAAATTAAAAAAATAATTGAGAAATATTTAAATCTCATAAATTTCCTTTTTGAAATTAAGATCAACACTTGTTGGATATTTACCTGAGAAGCATGCGTGGCAGAAATTATCTTTGCCGGCTTCAGAAACCGCTTCGAGCATTTCATCAATTGTTAAATATTCGAGGCTGTCAACTCCAAGATATTTTCCCATTTCACTGACGTTCGAATTAAAATTATTTGCAAAAAGTTCTTCTTTGCTTGGAAAATCCATCCCGTAAAAGCAAGGATGAGTAATCGGTGATGAAGAAATTCTCAGATGAATGGATTTGGGATTGGCATCACGAATTAACTTCACTAGCTGTTTGGAAGTAGTTCCTCTAACAATTGAATCATCAACAAGTACAACAGTTCGACCTTCAAGTACACCTTTAACAGTATTAAATTTAATTTTAACACCTATCTCACGATTCGCTTGTCCCGGCTGAATAAATGTTCTACCAATGTAATGGCTTCTTATCAAACCGATTTCTAGTTTGCATTTTACACCAAGTTTTTCAAGTTCGGTTTGATAGCCTAATGCAGTTGTATTCGAACTATCAGGAACACTTATTACAATAACTTTTTCATCGCCTTCATTGAAAACTGGATGATTCTTTGCAAGAACTTTCCCGAGTCTTCTTCTCATCTTATCTACATTATGACCAAAAATAAAGCTGTCTGGTCTGCTAAAATATATGTATTCAAATATGCAATGATTTTGCTTTTCGGATTTTTCAGTGAAATGATAAGATTTTATCTCTCCGGTTTTCAAAACCTCATCATCTATTACAACAATTTCACCTGGTTGGACTTCTCTTATAAATTCAGCGCTCAAAATATCAAAAGCACAAGTCTCAGAAGTAATGATGTACGCATCGTTAAGTTTGCCAATAACAAGAGGTCTAAACCCATTCACATCTCTCGCGCCTATTAGGCTTGTGTCTGTCATAAGCACTAAACTAAACGCACCTTCTATTTTTTGTATTGCTTCCTGTATTTGTTCAACCTGATGATTCAGTCTGCTTCGTGCAATAAGGTGCAGTATGACCTCAGTATCACTTGTGGTTTGAAAAATTGCGCCTTCATTTACCAATTCTTCACGAATTAGTTTGGCATTCGTGAGGTTTCCATTATGTGCGACCGCAAGATTTCCAAGTCTATAATTGACAATAAATGGTTGAATATTTTTTAATGATTGAGATGATCCGGTTGTTGAATACCTGTTATGCCCAATGGCAACATTTCCAACTAATGTATTTTGAAATATCGTATGATCATCAAAAACCTCTGTAACCAATCCTTCACCTTTATGAACAGAAAAGTGCGGATTACCTTTAGTGCTGAGATTTTTTGTTATAATTCCACAAGCCTCTTGTCCCCTGTGCTGAAGTGCGTGTAATCCATAGTAAGTTTCCAAAGAAGCATTTGGAGATCCATATATTCCAAAAACACCACAGTTACAAGTAGGTTTTTCTCGCTGAAGTTTTAATTGCATAGTTAAAAATAAACTGGTTGATTGAAAATTAAAGGGTAAAATTAAAGATACATTAGGAATTAAAAGAATGGAAAATATAGCTCAGAGTTGTGCGAAAATCTTTTTGTCGGAACGGGGGGATTTGAACCCCCGACCACCTGAACCCCATTCAGGTACGCTACCGGGCTGCGCCACGTTCCGAAAATTATAATTTTGCTAACAGATATTTTAATGTTTCTCTTATCTGTGCAAGATCTTCCTTCAAGGAATCACTTGTAATTTCAATTTCTTTAGATGGTTCAACTTCGGTTTGAGATTTTTTCTCTTTGATTTCTACGATTGGTTTTTTATCCTGTTCGTAATTTTCAAGGATTTTTTTTGCGCCTTCAATTGTATATTTTTTTTCTCTTAAAAGCTCCTTGATATAAAGAATGAGCCGTATATCTTTATTGGTAAAAATTCGGTTTCCGGCTCGATTTTTTTGTGGGCTTAGCTCTTCGAACTCAGTTTCCCAATATCTTAGAACATATTGCTCAATATCAGTAATTTTACTCACTTCACTGATAGAGTAGTATAATTTTTTAATTGATAGGTCTCGCATAGCTTTTATAAATTTTCTCGCAATAAAATTAAGCAATCCTTATTATATTATCAAAACTATAAGTACGTTATAACAATTAGCTTTATACTATATTTATAACCTCTTTTAGAGGAAAAACAGCGTAACAGAAGATAACCTATTAAGACTTCGTTACGAGAAATTGACTAAGAAACTGTAATTACTTGAAATTTGATTCTATTGGTTAAGCTTTTCTAAAAGATAAACTGCTCCAAGATAACTTTTTTCTCTAAAACCACTAATGTAACCATCACAACTTGAGGCAGTTAACAGATTATGTCTGAAACTTTCACGAGAAGCTAGATTAGAAATGTGAACCTCTATTTTAGGAATTGAACAGATTTCCAGAGCATCTTTAATCGCTACGGATGTGTGTGAGTATCCACCAGGATTTATTATCAAACCCTCGAAAGTGTTTGGAGCTTCCTGGATTTTTTCAATCAAATCGCCTTCGTGATTACTTTGATAAAATTCAAAATGGTGACTATGAAACTCCGTTTTAACAATGTCTTCAATCTCCTTCAATGATTTTGATCCATAGTTCTCAACAGATCTATTTTTAAGAAGATTTAAATTTGGACCATTTAAAACCAATATTTTCATGTTGTTATCGACATTTCCTCTATGATTTCTCTAATTCTAGGAGTGACATAGATACTATCAATTCCAAGTTCTTTAAGTGCAGTTGAAAGAATCATAACTTTTCTTTGAAGGTTAGTCATCTTATTTATTACAATAATTTTTTTATCATGCACAAGACAATAACCACCTTTAAAGTCACCTTTCTCAAACCTAATACTTGCTCCAAGCTGATCAGCAACTGCTTTGAGTTCCTGAAGAATTTCTTCAAACTCTTTTTCTTTAATTTTCATCTGTTGATCTAATACTAAATGGCCTAACTACTAAAAAAAATGGTATCGAAAGATAGCTTAGTAATAGAATAATCGGAAAGCTATTTAATAAAGTAATTCTCTCAATAATCAATTTCAAAACTTCTTCTGAAGTAAATTGCTCGTTGATAAATAAAATTATTAACTTATAATCTATCATTAGAAGTACGGTTTCAAATGGAAGAGTTAAATAAATAATCAGTGCTATAATGAACAGCCAGCCGTTTCCTTTTAATTTTAATGGAGTGAAAATTATAAATATGGTAAACGAGAGAATTAATAGTAAGTAAGTCAAAAATGTCAAATTGATCAACGGAAAAATTGTTTGGATTATAGCTGGCAAATTAGCATCGGTAATGTATTCCTTTAAGATCATATCTGTTGGTTCAAACATTTGATACGTGGTTAATAATCTAGCTATGTATGCTCCAAACCAGATACTTCCTGATGTTAATGCAATGAAGCCAAATGTAGAAGAGAATTTATTACTTTTTTTCATTTAAATATCCAATCGTTAATTTAAAATTAAAAAAAATAAATGATTATTGCGTCAATCGATATCGGCACCAATACTGTACTTCTTCTTATAGCTGAGATTAACCTCAAAACAAGCAGAATTACTCCTTTACAAAATGAACATCGTGTGCCAAGAATTGGACAGGGAACAAAAAAATCAGGAATAATAAGTTCGGAAAGATTCAAACTACTTATGCAAGTTTTAAGTGAATATGATAAAATAATTCCTAAATATAATTGTGAACACATTATTTTAACTGGGACAAATGCATTTAGAATGGCTGCTAATACACCAGCAATTATGGAGGCGATAAAAAATGAATTTGGTTATGAATTGAATGTGATTTCGGGCGATCAAGAAGCTGAATATGCCTACCTTGGTGCAATTTCTGGATTAGAGAATCCATCACTTTCAGCCGTGATAGATATCGGCGGAAGTAGCACCGAAATTATTGTTGGAGAAGGCAATAGAATAATTTCAAAAAGAAGTCTACAATTGGGTTCCGTAAGTGGTACGGAACAGTTCCTTAAACATTCCCCTTCTCTGAATTCAGAAATAGAAAACTTGAAGTCTGAAATACAGAAAAATCTTTCGCAATTTAAATCAAAAAAATTCCCAATTCAAGTAATAGCTATCGCTGGAACGGCTACAACTCTAGCCTGTATGAATTTAGGATTGAAGTTATTCGATGAAAATCAAGTGAGCAATAGTATACTAACTATCCAAGATATGAGGAAAATAATTAAGGATTTAAAACATCTGGGTGCGTCAGAAATAATTGATAAATATGGCCCTGTAATGGTGGGACGTGAGGATATCATATTTGCGGGAGCATACATTCTTTTTCAATTTATGAATGAATTCAAAATTCAAATTATTAATGTCAGTACGAGAGGAATAAGATTTGGAGCGATTGTGAATTATATTGACAATATCGGTCAACTTTAATTTAACATTTCCTTGATCTTCAATTATAAATCCGAACTTGGAATATTTATATTTATATGCGAATGAATCAATCTGGTAAATTCTGTAAGCTACCTATTATTAAAGCATTAACTGAAATAATTAATATAGAATCGATCATTTGACTGAAATTTAGTTGATAATTATTTTTGTTGCCTATTACTTAGAATTGACCTAAACTCTTTTATGAAAAAGTCTATATTTTCTTGAGTCGAAATCAGTGGTGGAAGAATTCGGAGTACGTTATCGTTCGTAAAGTTTACAAGTATTCCATTTTCTCGAAATGCTTCGATGATCCTGGAGCAGGACTGAAATAATTCTACACCTATCATAAAACCTAGTCCCCGAACGTCAGCTATTTGATTTGGATATTCATCCTTAATTACATTTAATTGAGCTAAGAAGTAATCACCAAGTCGATTAACTTCTTTAACAAGTCCATTGTCAAGAACTTCATTTAATACAGCTAAACCTGCAGAACAAGCAACAGGATTTCCACCAAAAGTACTGCCATGATCACCAGATTCAAATACATTTGAATACTCTTGATTTACAATCATCGCTCCAAGAGGTAATCCACCACCAACTGCTTTCGCGATAATTACTAGATCAGGAAAAATATCAAAATGATTATATGCAAATGGTTTTCCAGTCCTACCAATTCCACTCTGAACTTCGTCAGCGATAAGTATAAAATTAAATTTATCTTTTAACATTTTTAATTTCGCTACAAATTCTTCTGATGCTATCCTGACTCCTCCTTCCCCTTGGATAAATTCAAGATAAACTGCTGCAACTTGCCTATCAATTTTATTTTCAAGTTGTTCAATGTTGTTAAATTCTAATTGAACAGTATTCGGAAGTAATGGAGTAAAGTATTTTTTGTATTTTTCTTTTCCACCAATACTTAACGAGCCATAAGTTCTTCCATGAAATGCATTGGAAAAAGAAACAATCCTCCTATCTGGTCCGAAGTATTTCCGGATCAGTTTTAATGACGATTCTATTGCCTCAGTACCGCTATTTGTGAAGAATACCTTTGACATTCCTGAATATTTAACCAGCTTTTCTGCAAGTTCAATTTGTGGAGGATTGAGATAATAGTTTGATAAGTGAATATATTTTTTTATCTGCTCTTCAATCGCATGTATGATTTTTTCATTTCCATGTCCAAGGGCATTTACACCTAATCCAGAAAAAAAATCAAGATACTTGTTTCCATCTTCAGTGAAAAGATAAACACCTTTTCCGTGAGATATTTTTATTGGAAAACGTTGATAAGTTTGAAGCAGAAACTGCTTCTCTTTTCTAAATATATCATTTGAATCTTCCATTAGACTAAATCGTAAATACAAATTTTGAACAAAAATAAATCAGAAACCAAAACAAGATATTGAACGAAATGGAAGAAAGAATACTTAAAATGAGTTGATTAGATTGAATTTGAAATGCTTTGAACAGCAGGAAGATACTCCACACAACAGAAGCAATTTCCAAACCAAAGAATAAATATGATAAGGTACTTTTAATAGTGAATGGTGTCGGATTTTTTGAAAAAAGATAATCACCAAAAATTACTAACTCAAGAGTAAAAAGAATTATCAATCCAAAAAGGTATGGAACCTGCGAATAGATTAATAAAGCAAATGTATCTTTAAATCTTAGATAAAATTCAAATATGCCACTTAACGAAATATAGATAAAAGAAAAAAGTAAGAAATAAGTAAGTATAATTCCTAAAAGGATCAAATAACTAAACTGTAATCCAATTGTGGATTGAATGTCACCTAAACTTAGCATAGAGATAAAACGTACATTTATTAGATGCTTAAACACAACTAAAAGCAGAATAAATGAAATAAAATTCTTGTGTTCAGATAGAATTATTGTTTTAAATGCTTTTGTAGGAGATTCAATAATCGAACCTATAATTGACCATAAATCGATATTGTAAACCCGGTCACGTAAATAAATCCTGCAGTTGGAACAGATGAAATTGTAAAATGGATTTTCCGTTTTACAATTAGAACAGATAATGGAATTTTTCATTGCATCGTAATTTCAATTTTACTAAAAATAAAACCGGAAATTAATCTTAGAAGATCCTGTAATAAAATCCTCTTCTACTGTAAAATCATATAAGTGTGCATCCACATAAGCATCAAGCATATTTAAGATATACAAAACTGCCAGATAAATAGTAAAATTGTCTCTTTGATTCCGATAGAAGTCTCTTCTATACTGATAAAGAGATTGACCGGTGCTAGTATATAAATCTTTATTATCATTATAAAGATTATTGTTATAAACCCACCCGGAAATCAATAAAGCGCCTGCGCCCCAGATGACCGGTATCTTCCAATATGACTCATTATAAAATTGTCCAAATCCAGGAATAATTGCACTGCGTAAAACAGCGCCCCAGGGAGATTTATGCATAACGAAAACTGTATCGGAGAGAGAATTTTCTTCTGTTTGATCCTGACCGTTTGAAGATGTGCTTATTACGATAAGCACAAATAAAAGGTTAATTATAATTCTTGTTAATAATTTCAAAAAGCTCAATTAATCGCTCTAATTCATCTCTTGAGTAATACTCTAAAATAATTTCACCGCTTCCATCTTTTCTTTGAACACATTTAACTTTCGTTCCGAAAGTTACCCGAAGCTTGTCTTCGACATCGCGTAAATTTGCGGTAAAAAATAATGCTTTGCCTTCCTCTTCAACTGGTGATTTTTTAATTTTCCCAGTAGCACCATTATTAAGTTCCCGCACAATTCGCTCAACTTTTCTAACGGACAGATTTTTGCTCAGGATATTTTCCAGCAATTGTACTTGCAACTCCTCATTATCAAGATTAATAAGCGCCCTTGCATGACCGGAAGTTAATTGATCTTTTATCAAAGCTTCTTGAATTTTCTGAGGAAGCTTCAACAGTCGAATTGTATTAGCAACGGTTGTTCTGTCTTTGCCA
This sequence comes from uncultured Ignavibacteriaceae bacterium, assembly GCA_963790385.1. GTDB lineage: Bacteria > Bacteroidota > Ignavibacteria > Ignavibacteriales > Ignavibacteriaceae > IGN2. The sequence continues at coordinate 594,434 of CAWBOG010000005.1, read as the reverse complement.
ACTCTTTCTGCTATTTGTTCTTGCGTAAGATGACATTCATCCATTAATCTTTTATAAGCTGTGCCAACTTCTATCGAATTAAGTTTTTCTCTCTGAATATTTTCAATCAATGCCAAAGCCAGCATTAATTCATCAGTCGCAACTTCAATAATGTAGGCAGGAATTTCTTTGAAACCGATGTCTTTACAAGCTTGAAGTCTTCTCTCACCGGATATTAATTGATATTTATGATCGGGAGTCCTTCTAACAGTTATTGGCTGAATCAATCCATTTGTAAGAATTGATTTTTTTAATTCATCCAGTGAAACAGGATCTATATTGAAACGAGGTTGATATGGATTTTTTGAAATAAATTCGACAGATATTTTGGCTAAGACATCAACTTGTTTTCCATCATCATCCTTAACTTTGGATAAATCGTCAGCTGATTCATTATTTTTAATATACTCCTGAGGTTTTATCAGTGCATCTAATCCCCTACCTAAGCCTGTTTTCATTTTACTCATTCTTAATTGTGTTTACGGATTTTGAATTTCTCTCAATTAATTCTGCTGCTAATGCCATATAATTCTGTGCACCGGTTGAAACAGCATCATATAATATTATTGGTTTTCCAAAACTTGGTGCTTCTGAAATCCTTACATTTCTGTTTATTACTGTTTTGAAAACTTTATCACCAAAATATTTTCTTACCTCGTCTGCAACCTGGTGTGAAAGTCGAAGTCTTGTATCAAACATAGTAAGCAATACGCCTTCAATCGATAAATCTGAATTATAGTATTGTTTAACTATGTTTATTGTATTTAAAAGTTGACCTAATCCTTCCAATGCAAAATACTCACACTGAACAGGTATAAGAACTGAATTGGCTGCAGTAAGTGCATTTAAAGTTAAAAGTCCAAGTGATGGTGGACAGTCAATTAAAATATAGTCATATCTTTCATAAACTTCACCCAAAGCATTTTTTAGTATTGTTTCCCTTTTTGGCAATTCAACCATTTCAATTTCTGCTCCAACCAAATTTATATTTGATGGAAGCAAATCAAGATATGGCATATACGAATCAATAATCGCATCTTTTATCTCTTCGGCACTAACGAGAACTTCATAAACTGAAGGACTATGCTTAAAAATACTTAATCCTGATGAGGAATTTGCCTGAGGATCAATATCGATTAGTAATGTTTTCATTTCTGCAGCAGCAAGCAGCGATGAAAGATTTATAGCAGTGGTCGTTTTACCAACGCCACCCTTCTGGTTTGCTATCGCTATTATTTTAGTCATTAAATCTCAAAAATAAATCTTGTATCGAAAAATATTAAATGAATTATAACTCTATCTCTTCACCAAAATCTAATACTCTTGATTTCAAACCAATTGACTCAACCAATTTTTTAAACTCATTTGGATCTGCCGATATTACCGGGAAAGTATTGTAATGCATCGGAATTGCTAGTTTGGGAGAAACAAGTTCAACAGCTTTGGCAGCATCAGTAATTCCCATTGTAAAATTATCACCAATTGGTAGTAACATATAATCTATCGATGTCATTTCACCAATTAGTTTCATATCGTAAAACAATCCGGTATCACCTGTATGATAAATATTTTTATCGTCCGCAGAAATTATTACCCCAGCAGGCTCTCCACCGTAATGATTATCTGGTGTCATCGAACCGTGATGCGCAATTGTGAATTTAACTCTGCCGAAATCAAAATTATGTCCACCTCCAATATGCATGTTATGTGCTTTAAATCCTTTTGAGCTGCAATAATTGGCGAGCTCATTAACACAAATAAATGTTGAGTTACATCGCTTTGCGATCTCAAAACTATCACCGATATGATCTCCGTGAGCATGCGTTAATATTATATAATCTGCTTCAACATCCTTAGCTTTTACAGGTGAGGTTGGATTACCTGAAAGAAAAGGATCAATTAGTATTCTTTTCCCGTTAAATGTAGTTAACTGAAATGCCGAATGTGAAAAATATTTTAATTTCATTTTGGCCGTCCTGATAAACTCTAAAAACTGATAGTTTTTTTTCTGCACATAAAAATAAGGATATTAACTTTTATTAGAACAATTATATTATCTATTTGAATTTGAAAATAGTACCTTAATAAATCCTAAGATTGCATTAATTGGTTGCATTTTACTTTCTTCATTTCCATAGATTGTAGGAATATCTACAAATCCTATTACAAATCCTTTTCTTGCAGCTTTCACGAGCATTTCACTTTCAGCTTCAAAACCAGAATATTTTGTTTTAACAAGTTGAAGAACTTCATTTCGGAACGCTCTAAAACCACATTGACTATCCAAAATTTTCTGTCTGGTTTTTACCGTAAGTAAAAACGAAGTAATCTTATTACTTAATCTTCGTTGTATAGGCATTCCTTCAAGATTTTTTAATCTGTTGCCGATTACGATATCTTGAGAACTTAATGCCTGAATAAGATTTGGAATGTACTTTGGACTATGCTGAAGGTCTGCATCAAGAGTAATTACAAAATGAAAGTTAGATAAAATGGCTTCTTCAAATCCCACACTTAAAGCCTTACCCTTGCCATAATTTTTATCCAGATCAATTAATTTTATCTGCGACTTTTTCCTAACACTTTGGTAATCATCATCATCTGAACCGTCATTTATCGCAAAAATATAGTCCACATATTTAAGTGTCTCATCAAGGACAATATTTAGAGTTTCTTTTTCATTATAAAAAGGAATAACAGCACAGACTGAATTAGTAACCTTGTTTATGTCCTTTGAATTGTTCAAATAATGTTTTCCAGCCTTTAGGTGTAGGAGTAATGATTGCTTCTTTTAATTTTTTTCTAAGAGAATCTTTTGACAAACCTGAAGTCAATTTTCCGTTTTCAGCCATTGATATTCCACCTGTCTCCTCCGATACAATTACGCTTATAACATCAGCTTGTTCACTTATCCCTAAACCAGCACGATGTCTCATACCAAGGTTTTCGCCATCAACCTGAGTCGATGCAGATAATGGCAACGTGCAACGAGCAGCTTCTACCACATTTCCTTTAACAATTACAGCTCCATCATGCATAGATGATTTTGGGAAAAATATTGATGTCAATAGTGCTTTGCTAAGTTTAGCTCCAAGTAATTCACCCGATTCAATATAAGTCCGGATACCAGTTTCCCGAACTATAACAATCAATGCACCGTATTGACGTTGTGATAGTTCAAATGCTGCGTCAACAATTATCTCTGCTGATTCACTCAAATCGTGCTTACCAAATATTTTCATCACAGGATTCCTGGCAAGTATTACAAGCAATCTTCTTATTTCAGGTTGAAATAAAATTACGAAAGCGATAACCCAGATATCAGTGACCAATTTTAGCAGCCAATTTAATGCTTTGAATTGAATTGCCTGAGCTGCAAATGAGATCAGAAGAATAATTATCAATCCAAGAAAAATCTGAGCAGCGATCGTTCCTCGAAGTAAAACATAAAGTTTATAAACAATAAATGATACAATTAAGATATCAACTACATCAAGAAAAGTAACAGTCAGAAATCCTATTTTGAATATTTCGAACATTAATTATTAATTATTGTATTGAAAATTTTACAGGTTTGAACAGCATGTTTAACATTATGAGTTCTTATTATTCTTACTCCTTTACTTAATGCCAGTGAGTTCAAAGCATTTGTAACATCATCTCTATCTTCGACAGACAAATTTAAGATATTTCCAATAAAAGATTTCCTTGAAAGACCGATTAAAATCGGATAACCCAAAGATTTAAAATCTTCCAATCTTTCGATTAACTTAAGATTATCTTCAACTTTCTTTCCAAACCCAATACCCGGATCAATAAAAATTTTTTTTATCCCGTTTTTTGAAGCAATCTCTGTCTGCCTGGCAAGATAATCATAAACTTCTGAAACAACATTTACATATTCTGGCATTATCTGCATTGTTTTTGGTTTTCCTTTTATATGCATCAAGATCATAGCAGCATTAAAATCTTTTACCACTTTAAAAATATTCTCATCAAAGCTACCACCACTAATATCATTAACAATCGAAGCTCCACATTTCAATGCTTCCTCAGCAATTTTTGCTTTCGTAGTGTCAATTGAAATGATGGAATCAGGTTTTTTATTTAGAATTTCGGTAATAACAGGAATGACTCTCTTCAATTCCACTGCTTCACTAACGGATTCTGATCCCGGACGAGTTGATTCACCTCCTATATCGATAATATCCGCACCACATTCTATCATCTCAATTGCGAAATCAACTGCCTTAACTTTATTAATGAATTTCCCACCATCCGAAAATGAATCAGGAGTAACATTCAGAATCCCCATCACATATGCGAACTTAAAATTAAAAATTATTGAACCGATTTTATACGAAATGTTATCAATCTCATCGTACTTTTGCAGAGTTTGGGTCATCATTTCTTTTATTTTGTCTTGGAAAGATGATTCTCGTATTTGTTCGATAATTTCATGAAAAGAACCGGTTAAGAGAATATCATTATTAGCATAAAAAATATTTCCCGAATTTATTTTAATATCCACAGGATTAAGTTCCGTAGGATAATTTCTTAATTCAATTCCAATAAGTCCAGTATGAGGAAGAGTCGAAAGATTATATTTCTCTTTATAGAGTCTAAATGTTTTATCGTTTGAAAGGTTTATAACCTGGGAGTTCAACTATATTTTGCCCTGATATTAAAGGAGATTAATGAATCAAATTGTAAATAATTAAGTTGATTATTTTACAAGATTTTTTAATTCCGCAGTTGCAGCGGTGATATTTTCATCATCAAAAATCGCTGAACCAGCCACGAAAACATCAACCCCCGCTTTTTTTGCTTTAACAATAGTTTCGCGGTTCACCCCACCATCTATCTCAATTAAAAAGTTCGCTTTCAATCTGGATCTAAGACTAACAGCTTCTTCAATTCTTCTAATTGAGTTTGAAATAAATTTTTGTCCACCGAAGCCAGGATTTACTGTCATTATTAATAAAAGATCAATATACTCGGCAACATCAATAATACAATCAACAGGAGTAGCCGGATTTATTACAACTCCTGCTTTACATCCAAGTTCTTTAATCCGGTTTATTGATCTATTGAGATGAATAACTTCTTCAACGTGAACGCTAATATAGTTGGCACCGGCATCTGCAAATGCTTCGAGATATTTATCAGGTTTCTCTATCATTAAATGAACATCGATTGGGAGCTTAGAAGATTTCCTTGCAGCCTTAACAATTACCGGACCTATTGTGATATTGGGAACAAAATGTCCATCCATCACATCACAATGTATCCAATCTGCACCACCCATTTCGGTTAATCTTATCTGTTGAGCAAGATTTGAAAAATCTGCTGACAATATTGATGGAGCAAGTTTACTCATTCTCAGTCATTCTCCTCGTCTGGATTATTTTTATCGGATGATTTAGTTACGAAGAGGTCAACGGCATCACCCGAGTTTACAGAATTGCCACTACTTGGGTATTGATCAAGAATTGTGTTAGGTAAAAGAGTTGCCGATGGTTGATAATTTATTTTCCCAATTGTCAGAGAACTGTCGGCTAATATTTTTCTGGCTTCAGTAAGAGATTTTCCTATAAGATCGGGTATCACAATAGACCCGCCTCCCCTACCAGCACTGACTGTTACTCCTACAAATTCTCCTTGCTTTAATAATGTTCCATCTGTGTATTGTTGATCAAATATCATATCCTCTGGTTGACTTGAAGGAATTCGTTCTACTCGGCCAAGTTTTAACCCTAATCTTTCAAGCGCAAATTTTGCATCAAGAATAGATTTGCCTTTTAGTTGAGGAACTGTAATTGTTTTAACTCCACCACTTACAAAAAGATAAACTGTTCGACCTTCCTTAACCATAGCGCCAGCATCAGGTTTTTGAAAAAATACGGCTCCAACCGGCACTTGAAGTCCATAAGAAGTATCGCTAATTACGATATCGAAACCATCATTTTCGAGTAAAGAAGTGGCTTCTGAAACTTGTAGTCCAACCACTTCCGGTACACTGGTTTCAGATGAACTCACATACCAGGGCATAATTAAATTGTCAAATATTAAAAGAAAAAATACCAATCCGATAAATATGTAAAGAAGCTTTCGGAGAAGTGAATTTCGAATGAATTTTTTCATAAATCAAATATATCAAATGCTGTTTTCTTAAACAATAAAGCTCTGCGTAAACAAACAAGAGATTGGACGCATGTTTGCATGGATGCATGATTTAATTGTTCATCCGTCATACATTCATACAACCATGCAATCATGCATTCATACCGTCATGCATTCATGCATTCAGGTTTGGTGGTTCGCTTGTTTTTACGCCACATCATCGCTTTATTTGTTATAAAGATTTAATAACGAATTCAAATGCTCCAAAATTATTTTTTTCTAAACAGATACTTACTTGAAGTAAAATCAATCCTTGTAGATTCCAGAATTGTAGACGTGTTTTCTCAGGAAAAAAGCAAACTCGTTATTGCAACATCCAAGAATTCAGATTTATTTTATTTGGAATTGTGCGTCATCCCCGGTAATTCTTATGTGAATTTAAGAAATAACTATTCGCGGGCAAAGAAAAATACAGTTAACTTTTTTGAAGGATTGATTGGTGAAAAGATAAGATCTTTAGAAATTGCTAATGATGATCGGGTAATAAAAATAAATTGCACAAGCTCTAAAATATTCTTTACAATCCGCGGGAAGTTTACAAATACACTTTACACAGATAAAGATGATAATAGTGAGTGCTTTCAAATCCATTGCTGAAAGAGATCTTTTGAATATAAAATCAGAACTTAATACAAAAACATTTTTCGATGGATGGAACTCGTTGGTAATTCAACAAAATAATAGTGATGACTTGATTGCTGATATTAGGAAAAAATATCCTTTTCTCGGAAGTGAAATAGTCAAAGAAGTAAAAGCAAGAATAAAAGAAAATGTTCGAGATACAGTAATAAATACCTTTTATGAAGTTCTAAACGAAGTGAAAAATTCAAAAACCTGTGTATTCATAAATGAAGCGGAAGAGGAAGTTCATATTGGATTTGAAAAGTTTGTAAGCATTCCTTCCACAGAAAAGAAAGCATTTGAAAATATACTTGAAGCAGTGAATTTTTGTTTATCGAAAAATCATTATCTCAATTATAAATATTCAAAACTGAAGCTGATTAGTAATCACATTGAAAAAGAGATGAAAAAAGTTTCCGCTAAAATAAATAATTTGCAGGGTGTAATTGAGAGAGGTTCAAAAGAAGAAGATTACAATAAGTTTGGAAATCTCTTGCTTTCAAATCTTGGCTCGATAAAAAGCAGGATGCACTCGATAATTGTTGAAGATATTTTTTCACCAGGAGAGAAAATTAAAATAAATTTAAATACTGCTCTATCTCCTCAGAAGAATGTTGACTACTACTTTGATAAATCCCGATCTGAAAAAATTTCTTTTGCCAAGAATAAACAACTATTTGAAAAAGCAAAAAAAGATTTTGACCAATTGAGACAACTAAATAATTCCTTAAATGAAATTGATTCATCAAAAGAATTGGATGAACTTATGAAAAAGTTAAAAATCAAACAGCCCGAAGAATCAGAAGCCAAAGAGGATCTCGGTTCTAAGTTTAAGCAGTATATAATTGAAAATAAGTATAAAGTTTATGTCGGAAAGGATAGTAAAAATAATGACCTGCTTACAACTCGCTTTGCAAAGCAAAATGATTATTGGTTCCATGCAAGAGGAGCTTCAGGATCACATGTTGTGCTAAGAGTTGAAAATACTAAAGAGCCAATTCCAAAAAATGTTTTGAAGAAAGCTGCAGCACTTGCAGCATATCACAGTAAAGCAAAAACTGCTGGAGTCGTTCCCGTTGCCTATACCTTTAAAAAATATGTTGTAAAGAAAAAAGGTGATCCAACTGGGACTGTTCATTTGCTCAGAGAAGATGTCTTGCTTGTCAGACCAGAAATTCCAGATGGATGCGAGTTTGTTACTAATGAATAAAATCAAGTAAATCCTCATTTTTAGAAATATTTACTAAATATTTCATTCCAATAGATGTTTGCCTATATAAATCAAATCCTTCTATTATTCAAAATAATAATTGCATCTCAAACCCCAATTGTATAAGTTTTAATCGAGGATTTAACCAGGAAACTTCCTTGGTTAAAGAACGTGGGGCTGTCAGGGAGTCGACTAAATTAAATCCAATCCGAAAGAAATTAATCATTGTGCATTATAGTACCACCATCACTTTCTAAAAAGTGAATGGTCTTTGAGGGTGTTATGGCAACTATTAGTTTATTCCTGACTCGGTCATTTCTTGAAGTAGATATCAGTATAAATAATATTAATTCATAATTAAATATTAATTGAGGTGTTATTATGAAAGGACTGTTTTTAGTATCAAGTATTTTTGTAATCACATTAAGTTCCTTCGCCCAGACAGTAGTATCTGGAAATATTACAGGAGTCTGGTCGGCAACAAACGATCCTTATATTGTCGCAGGAGATTTAATGTTGTAGATTCCCTGATAATTGAACCTGGTGTTAGCGTACAATTCCAGGCTGGTGGATGGCAAATTGAAGTAGGCAATTTTCTCTACAAAGAATTTAACTAACCTATTCACTTGTCAAATATTCATGTATAGCTTTTGCAGCTTTTCTACCAGCTCCCATTGCAAGAATTACAGTTGCTCCACCTGTTACAATATCTCCACCTGCGAACACACCTTTCTTTGATGTCTTCATCGTGTTCTCATCAACTAAAATATTTCCCCATTTATTGTATTGCAGATCAGGAGTGGTTTTTTGTATAATTGGATTTGAACCATTGCCAATTGAAATAACAGCCATATCAATCGGAAGAATATATTCTGAACCAGGAATTGGAATTGGTCTACGTCTGCCAGATGAATCCGGTTCACCAAGTTCCATTTTTTGAATCTTCACACCATTAAGCCAGCCCTTATCATCACCAATAAATTCCAAGTGGATTAGAAAGTAAAATGAATTCAATCCCCTCCTCTTTTGCGTGATGAATTTCTTCTGCTCTAGCCGGCATTTCAACATCAGATCTTCTGTAAATTATGTAAGCATTCTTTGCACCAAGTCGTTTTGAAATTCGTACGGTATCCATTGCAGTATTTCCTCCACCAAAGACAGCAATGTTTTTATCTTTGCAATTAAAGACCGGTGTATCAAATTCAGGAAAGCGATATGCTTTCATCAAGTTTACTCGTGTTAAGAAATTCATTTGATGAATAAACTCCATTAAGATTTTCACCTGGAATATTTAAGAAATATGGAAGACCTGCACCAACAGCTATGAATACTGAATCGTAATCATTTTGCATTAACTCATCAACTGTATCTGTTAATCCAATAACTTCATTTGTTTTGAATTCAACTCCAAGTTTGCTGAGAGAATCTATTTCTGCTTTGACAATTGATTTAGGCAGACGAAATTCAGGAATGCCATAAATCAAAACACCACCAAGTTCATGAAGTGCTTCAAAAACAGTTACATCGTGTCCCATCTGAATTAAATCTCCTGCACAACTTAATCCAGCAGGACCACTTCCAACAATTGCAATTTTCTTTCCGGTTTTTGGTTTTAATGAAGGCACCCGTATTCCAACTGTTTCTCTTTCATAATCAGCTACAAATCTTTCCAATCTTCCAATTGCAACTGGCTCATTTTTCTTTCCAACAACACATTTGATTTCGCACTGTTCTTCCTGCGGACAAACTCTTCCACAAATTGCAGGAAGCAAATTATCTTCTTTCATTTTTGCAGCAGCACCTAAAAAATCTCCATCAGCAACAAGGGCAATGAACTCATTTATTTTAACTCCAACAGGACAACCTTCAATGCAAGTTGGTTTCGGACATTGAATGCAACGAAGTGCTTCCATTTTTGCCAGTTCTTCAGTGAAGCCAAGATTAACTTCGCTAAAATTATTCCTTCTTACTAAAGGATCCTGTTCAGGCATAATTTGCCTTTGAATTTTCATTCTCTCTTTATTCGAAATTTTCTCTGTCATATCTCTTCTATAAATTAATTTGTTAATACTGGTTGAGGATTGAGTTTATTCAATTTACATTCGTGCTGGTTAATAGATTCCTTTTCTTCCATTAGGTAGGATTGATTTCTTGTCATCAAAGTTTTAAAATCAACTTTGTGAGCATCGAATTCGGGTCCATCCACACAAACGAAAACGGTTTTATTATCAACAGTTGCTCTACATCCACCACACATCCCTGTTCCATCAACCATAACTGGGTTTAAACTTACAACAGTTTGTATTCCTTTTTCTCTTGTAACATCAGCGACCGCTTTCATCATTGGAATTGGTCCGATCGCAAGAACAAAATCTATTTTTCTTGTCTCAATTAATTCTTTTAACTGATCTGTAACAAAACCGTGTTTGCCATAACTGCCATCATCAGTAGTAACGAAAACTTCGTCACATACTTGCTTCATTTCATTCTCAAGAATTACAAACTCTTTTGTTCTTCCACCAATAATTGAGATCGTATGATTACCGACTTCTTTAAGTGCAACTGCTGTAGGATATGCGATTGCAGTTCCAACACCACCACCAATGCTCACTGCGGTTCCAAATTTTTCAATGTGTGAGGCTTTACCAAGAGGTCCGACAACATCTGCGATAAAATCACCTGACTCGAGTCTATTCAGTTCTTTTGTAGTCTTACCAATTCCCTGAACGATAATATCAATAGTTCCCTTTTCAGAATCAGAGTCGGCAATTGTTAAAGGAATTCTTTCACCAAAATCATTAATTCTGATTATTACGAATTGTCCGGCTTTACGTTTAAGTGCAATTTTAGGAGCTTCAATCGTGAACCGTTTGATGTTAGGAGCAATAAATGTGGCGTTGAATATTTTATGCATGATTATCTTTTATTTTATTTTGATAAACAAGCATTTTCATGAAATATGCCAAGCGTTTAAAACTCAAAATGAATCTATGAACTTAACCCTAACTACTTTTTATGCAGTTATTGATGATTTTTTAATCAATAGTTATAGTGATACATAAAACTTAATGTAAGATTCTTGATAGTAGTAAAGTCAATTATTAAATTGGAGAAAATATTGAAGCGCATTGAGGCAAGAAAAGAATATTTAAGATGATAAAAAACGAGAAATTAAGAATACTTTAATTCCTCTTGTTTATAAGATTTACAATAACTTTTGCAATCATTTCCTTTTCCCTGGGATCACTTTCGGCAATTAGCAAACATAAAGCAACCAGTGCGTTATCTGGAATGCGTTTTGTCCCATCTTTTAGTACAGGTAATTGTTCATTTCAAGGAACCATAAAAATATAGCTGCTGCAATTCTTTTATTCCCATCAATGAATGAATGATTCTTTATTGTAAAGTAAAGCAAGTGTGCAGCTTTCTCTTCAATGCTCGGATATAATTCTTTTTTGTCGAAGGTTTGATAAATTACTCCAATAGTTCCTCTAAAGGATTTATCCTTTTCCTTTCCAAATAACTTTGAGCCTCCAAATTTTTCTTTCATTCTTTGCACAACTTTTTTAGCTGATTCATACGTTACTTTGAAAGAGATTTCTTTATTCGTACTTGAAATAATAAGAGTTTGATTGTCATATTTATCCAACACATCCAGTGCATAAGTATAATCTTTTACTACTTTTATTATTCCGGCGAATTCATCCTGCTTCAGTTGATAGGATTCAGTGACTTTTGAAAAAATATCCAGAGTTTTTTCTAATTCTTTTATTCGACTTGTCTGCTCTTTTAATTTTTTTTCATTTAGAGCATAACCTTTGACTAAATAATCTTTCAAAACTTTATTTGCCCAAATACGGAATTGAGTACCGCGTTTAGATTTAACTCTGTATCCTACTGAAATAATTACATCAAGGTTGTAATACTTAATATTACGTAATACACTCCGTTTCCCTTCTTTTTGAACTACCGAGTAATACTCGGTAGTTGAATTTTCATCAAGTTCTTCTTCTTTAAATATGTTACTTATATGAAGTCCGATGGTATCAGTATTTTTTTGAAATAATTTGGCCATAAGTTTTTGGGATAACCAAACAGTCTCCTCCTCTAGCTTTACATCAATTTGAGTATCGCCTTCAGGAGTTTTAAAAAGTATTATTTCTCCTTTTGAATTTTTGTCCATCATTCTTCAATTATTATGACAGTAATAAATAAAATTTCAGTAATAGAAAATAAGAAAAGAAATGAAGAGCAAAAAAGAAGAGAGCTAAAAATCCTCTCCACCTTCAAAACCGCTGCCTTCATCTCCTCTGCCTTCACGCTTTGGTTTGTAATTGTTAAATGTGTAGCGAAGATTAAACGTAAAAGCGGGAGTGCTCATATCAAAGTAATTATAGTTGTAAAGGTTTGTTCCTTCGGAAGTGTATTCTCTTTTTGTGGTTCCAAATAAATCTCTTATCTGCAGAGTCAGTGCAAGAACGTTGGAAATTAATTCCTGTCTGATAGACAAATCAGAACTAAAATAACCTGCCCACTCACCCTGCGAGGTAACTGTTGGGCTAGTATAATTTGTATTGAACTGGATTTGTGTTGAACTCCAAAGTTTAAATGTATTATTCATTCTTGTTTGCCAGTTAAAACTCTCATTAGAAAATGGTTCATCGAGAATACTACCTTCAATCCTGTAATTATAAATATTGCCCATAAAATTTATATTCCAAAAACTAAAAGGATCAAAAATCAGCATCAACTCAGCACCAAGTGAATAGTCTTCACCCACATTTGCGAATGTTGTTAAAGTAGTATTGTCCTCCAATGCTGTACGTACCGCTTCAATTTTATTAGATGTCATTCTGTAATAAGCTTCAACTGAAACTGAAATATCAGCTAAAGAAGTTTGAACGCCAGCTTCGTACGAATCAATAAATTCAGGAAGCAAGTCTGGATTTCCTATTCTAACATTGTTTGCATCAATCCATGTTGGAAATGGTTCGAGGGCCCAACCACGCGGTTGATTGATTCTTCTCGAATAGCTAGCCATAACAGTCGATAAAGGTGAAAATTTATATGAAAGATGTAAACTTGGGAAGTAATCAATTCGATCAATGTTGAATGTCTGATTGATCAGCGGAACTTCAATATTTCTATAAGTATATTCCGCTCTCAGTCCAACTTGAAAATTCGTCTGCCAAAATACATCCGAGTACATTGCATAAATCGCCTGCTGGTCATCATAATATTTTGTCATGTTGGTGAATTCAGATTGAATCTCATACTCATTTGTTTCCGGATTATACTCATATAGTTCATTGTTCTCATCTGACTGTTCAATTTCTCCCTGATAACCAGCTTCAAATTTATTCTCGTCCGAGAAAGGTAATGTATAATCCAGTTTCCATCTGAAGCCAGACTCGGGACCATACTCTTTTGTGTCTTTACCACCGAACTGTCCACTACTGTTAAATTCAGAAGTTGTTGTACTTTCGTCAGAGTTCTGATTATTATAAACCAACTCACCGAGTAATTGGTGTCCGCTTGAATTAAAATTTCTTGAATAATTGGTACTAACTGAGTAATAAGTTCCTTCTCGTGATCTATCTGTATTACCGGTATATTGAACAATATTGGAATCGAGAGTTGAGGATTGAAGATAATTTTGATTGGAAGTCATTCCACCTTCTCTTTTACCGGCTCGAAAACCAAAATTCAATAAATCATTTTCACTCAAAGAAAACTCAATTCCTGCTCTTCCCTCAAAAGCTGTTCTACCTCGATTTACTTCTCCATCTGAATTGATTATAGATGTATCATTTTGCAGAAAATAAATATCGTTCTGAGTTTGATCTCCGGGAAAATTTCTTTCATTATAATCAAGTCCTAATGTCAGTTTAAATCCATCTTGATAATTGATTAAAACATTTCCACCATAAGTATCATACATTCCGGCATTTGCATTGATTATTCCATTAAACCCCTGACTCACATTCTTTTTTAAAATTATATTAATAATTCCTGAAGTGCCTTGTGCATCATATTTTGCTGTTGGATTTGTAATAAGTTCAATCTTATCAATTGAAGACGCAGAAATTTGTTGAAGTGCATCCTGTGAATCCAGTAATGATGGTCTGCCGTCAATTAACACAGTAAAATTCTGGCTTCCTCTAAGACTTACATTTCCTTCGATATCAACCTGGACAGAGGGAACATTCGCTAAAACATCTGCAGCATTTCCAGAAATCACAGTTTGCATTTGATCAGGATTGATTACTTTTTTATCTATTTCATAAGTTACCGGAGAACGATCTCCCTGAACAACGACATCTGATAAAGTGACGTTCGATGGATGAATCAAAATCTCGCCGAGATCAATATTTAAATTATCTGGTTTTACTGATGTATTGATAATCTGAGTATCATAACCAATGAATCTTACTTCAACTTTGAAATTGCCAGGTCTATCAATTTTAAGATTGAATCTACCTTCGCTATCTGAAACTCCACCGGTGACCATTAAAGAGTCCTTGATGGAGAATACAACTATGTTTGCATATTCAATTGAATGTTTAGTAGAAGAGTCAAATACTCTACCATATATACTTCCGCCTGGAAAATTCCCCTGTCTCTGTTGCGAGTAACAGTCTAACGTTAAACATGCTATTATGATTAAAGTATATCTCATCATCATTAAACTTAAATATCTCAATTATTTGTATTAAACAACTTTAACTTGAAAAGAGTTTAATAATTTTTACTTAAGGTAATATAGTTCAACTGGAAAGAAAAAGCAGTAATGGAGATAGTAACTTTTAATTTATCCAATACTCGTGACAAATTTTAACTGCCTCTTCAAGTAAATATTTTTCAACGAGAAGTGAAATTCTAAAGGATGTGGTATTGATACCATAATAAATTATGTTGTGTTTGTCGAGCAGATTTAAGGATTGCCTTAATGCATCATTATTCCTGCTGAAGCCTTCACCGATGATGGACAATGCAGCGAGACTTTCATTTATGTAAATACCATCACGTAATTTTTCTTCTAAGGCTTCTTTGATTTTATCCCAATTGTAAAGATTGCTCGTTGAT
Source organism: uncultured Ignavibacteriaceae bacterium (assembly GCA_963790385.1). Taxonomy (GTDB): domain Bacteria; phylum Bacteroidota; class Ignavibacteria; order Ignavibacteriales; family Ignavibacteriaceae; genus IGN2. The sequence goes on along the minus strand of CAWBOG010000005.1, from coordinate 579,295 downwards.
ATAATGAATGAACATTTATATCCTTTATCCCCGGCAATTCCTGAAACTTGAAATTCCTTTATAGGAATTTGATTTTGCTCGAGATAATCAAGCACCCAATTTATTTTATCAGCATCATGAACGTAAACCCGAACAATTTCCTTTTCATAAACAACGGCAAGCACACCCGAAAGTTCTTTTTTCGAGACTTCCCTGATAATCGTTTCTTTTCCTGGCTTAAAAGTATCCCGGGTATATAAAGTAATTTTAGATTCTTTAGCGAATTGAACTGCCTGAGCATTTAAAACTTTTGCACCAGCTTCTGCCATTTCCTGAATTTGCTGATAAGAAATTTCCGGAAGATGTTTTGCATCTTTAACTATGCTCGGATCGGTTGTATATACGCCATCAACATCTGAATAGATTTCACATCTTTCTGCATTCAATGCAGCAGCTAACGCGACTGCAGATGTATCTGAACCTCCTCTTCCAAGTGTAGTAATATCCCGATTGAAACTAACGCCCTGGAAGCCACCGATCACAACTACTTTACCTTTATCTAACTCATCCAATACTCTTATTGGTTTAACTTCAATAACTCGTGCATCGGTGTGCCGATCGTTAGTGATAATTCCTGCCTGTGAACCAGTTAAAGAAATTGATTCGATTCCCTCTTCGTGGAGTGCGATGCAAAGCAGAGCCATCGAAGTTCTTTCGCCGGTACTAAGAAGCATATCCATTTCTCTTCTCGGTGGATCGGATGAAATCGATTTTGCCATTTCAATGAGTTGATTTGTTGTTTTTCCCATTGCAGATACCACAACAACAACATCAATTCCTTGCTTCTTAACAGCAGATATCATTGAAGCAATCTTTTTCAGTTTTTCAACATCGGCAACACTGCTGCCACCATATTTTTGAACGATGAGCGCCATCTACAGTTTTCTTAACTCATCCATAAGCTGAGTCTTAGCTTTTGTTTTATCATCAACTTTTTTCAAAAGCTTAGCAGGAACACCAGCAACAACAGTTGAAGGTTCGACATTTTTAACGACAATTGAACCTGCGGCTACGACAGCTCCTTTTCCAACTTTAACTCCTTCAAGCACAACAACATTTGCACCTATTAAAACATCATCTTCTATAATCACCGGATCTGCACTCGGAGGTTCAATTACTCCAGCTAAAACAGTTCCGGCGCCAATGTGACAATTCTTTCCAACAAATGCTCTACCTCCAACAACAACGTTCATATCGATCATAGTTCGCTCTCCAATTACAGCACCGATATTTAAAACGGCACCCATCATAATGACACAATGATCTCCAATCTCGACCATATCTCGAATAATCGCTCCGGGTTCTATTCTGCAATTATATTTTGTTAGATCGGCCATCGGAATTGCTGAATTCCTCCTGTCGACTTCAACTTTATATTTTGTGATTGATGATTTATTGTTTTTGTAGAATTTTTCAAATTCAGAATATTCACAAAACAAAATGCCTGAGATTGAAGAACCATAATAATCAAGCTCACCGAAATTTATTTTGTCTAATTCACCTTGAAGATAAACTTTTGCAGGTGTTTTCTTTTTAGCTTCGGAAATTGTCTGAATGATTTTATATGAATCCATCTGGAATTATTTTATTTGTTAATATTTATTTACCAAATACTACGTCTGTGAAAGAATAAAAACCATTTTGTTTTTGCAAAGCGAACTCAGAAGATTTTAATATACCTTCAGCAAAAGTTCGTCTTGATAATGCTCTGTGCTCAATCGCCAAAACTTCGCCGAGAGCGGCAAAACTTACTTTATGATCACCCGAAATGTTTCCAAGTCTGTGAGAGGTTGTATTGATTTCCCGATCGCCAAAAACATTCTGAATCATTTTTGCTGTGCCGGATGGTTTATCTTTTTTAAATCTATGATGAGTTTCAGAAATCTCGACATCCCAACCAGATAATTTTTCATTTGCAGTTTTAGTTAATTCAAGAAGAATCTGGATACCAATTGAAAAGTTATAACTTTGCACAACAGGTTTTTTATCTGAATATTTTTTTAGTTGATTGATCTGATCATCATTCAGTCCTGTGGTTGCAACAATTAAAGGGATATTAAAAACTTCTGCAAACGACATCATCTTTCCAAAAGCTTCGGGGAGTGAACAATCAATTAATATTTCAGGTTCACTTTGCTTCCACTCGCCTTGAATATCAAATGAAAAAACCAGTTCGTGATTATGCTCAACAAAAATATTAATTACTTCTTTCCCAAGTTTTCCGGATGCACCCACTAAACCGTATTTCATTTTAAAACCTTATACTTCTTTTGAAATCTTTTTCATTTCCTCATTAAGTAGAGCCTCAACCTTAGCAGTCACTTTAACCATCGGAAGTCTTAAAATATTTTTGCATAATCCAAGCTTACTCATAACATATTTCACAGGCGCAGGACTTGTCTCCACAAATAAAGCGTTCATCATACTTAAGTATTTATTATTTAATTCCTGAGCTAACATCAAATTATTTTTCAGCATTGCTTCTGTAATTTTTTTCATTACGGCAGGATATGGATTTGAAAAAACAGAAATTACGCCATCACCTCCTGAAGCCATAATTGCAAGAGTCTGATCATCATTTCCAGATAATACTGAGAGTGATTCCGGCTTAATTGAAAATAAGTGAGCTATCTGAGAAATGTTTCCACTCGCTTCTTTTATAGCAATTACATTTTTACATTCCTTATGAATTTTGAGGGCTGTCTCTGGTAATATATTCATTCCAGTTCTCGAAGGCACATTGTAAAGTATAATTGGAAGTTTTGTCTTTTCGGAAATAAATTTATAATGCTCGACAAGACTTTCTTGAGTTCCTTTGTTGTAGTATGGATTTACAATAAGTAAACAATCTGCTTTTAGTTCTTCAGCTAATATATTATTCTCCACAACTTTTTTAGGATCGTTTGAGCCAGTTCCAATAATTACAGGAACACTTTTTTTTACTTCGTCAACGACAAGAGAAATAATACTTTTTCGTTCATCAAAATCAATAACCGGGGATTCTCCCGTTGTACCCAGAACAACCAATGCATCCACTCCTCCATCAACTTGTTGGTGAACTATTTTTTTTAGTGCATCATGATCAACTGAAAGATCTTCTTTAAATGGAGTTATTAGTGCAGTTCCAGTTCCTTTGAACATTTTTTTCCTTACTTTACTTTAACGGGATTTGTCAAAACCAAAGCTCAATTTGATTGTGTTCAAAAATAGGAAAAATAAATGAAGATTGTTAAGATTATCTTTTGAGCCTGAGACTCAAAAGTAGGAATAGCTTGTCCGTGAAAATGAGAGAGTAATCGTTGGCAAGAGTGACTCATCACCTCCGGAATATTCAAAAATTCCAACGCATCTTTGAATTTCTATAATCTCTTTAAGATGAGCTCATTTAAACTCTTGCCTGAGTTGTCCGAGTCCAATAAGAATGCCATAAAAAACAAAAAGATTTTAGGTTATTTATCAGTTTAACTAAAATCTCTAATACTGAATTGAGAAAGAAGTGACTACAAAATTATTAATTTGAAGCATTCTAAAATGAGGGATCGAGTGTTTTTCACAATTGATGATTATTTGAATCATGCTTCCATTGTACCAGATTATTAAAATTTGAGAAGTTTTTCCCGATTTTATTTTATATTTGCAAAGCAAATTCAATGCACCCGTAGCTCAATTGGATAGAGCATCTGACTACGGATCAGAAGGTTTGGGGTTCGAATCCCTACGGGTGTACTCAATATCAATAGAAAATAGAACTATTGGTTCTCAGCCGGAAGCTGATCCACCTTTGGCGGAGAATTCTACGGGTGTACTCGGTTATAAATGTTACAATTTTTTCTAAATTGAATTATAAATTTAATAGATTAACTAAAAAGGAAATTAAAGTGAAAAATTCTCGTACACATCTAATATTTTTCTCATTACTTGGAATGTTTATTAATGTATTTGTCAATGGTTCGTTTGCACAAAATAAGGGTGAGTTCTCAATTCTCGCCGGTTATCAAATGCTTGGTTCAGTGCAAGTATACAACTACAACTATAATGGTTATCAAAACGTAGATGGTGATCTTGATATCAAGGATGCAGTCTATTATAGTGCAGCTCTCGGATTTAATGTCAGTAGGGAAACTTTTGCGGAGTTACAATATATTTATCAGCCTACGAGTGTCACTTTTGATCCATACACTACAGGATTTCAAAATCAGTCATTTGATGCTGATGTTCATTATATCTTGGGAACAGGATATTATGTTAAACAATTCAGCAGAACGGGCTCAGGTTATTTTGGGCTATCTATCGGTGCAGCAGGATTAGCTCCACAAAATAATCTGGATCCAGCATGGCGGTTTGCATTTGGATTGACAGTGGGTTTAAAATTCCTTCTCAGTAAAAACATCGGAATTAAAATTCAATCTCAGGGATTATTCCCAATTCAGTGGGCAGGTGGTAGTCTGTATGTAGGTTCTGGAGGTGCAGGATATGGTTTAAGTGCAGGAACATCAATTGTACAAATTAATGTTGGTGGTGGGTTCTATTACGCTTTTTAATTATAAGGAATTAATATAATTCGCTTTATAAGACGCACAGAAGTGCGTCTTTTTTTATTAATTCTTAACAATCTCTTTCACTGAATTACTTCTTTTCTTATTTTGCTATTGAGGGTTAATTAACATTTATAAACTTATAGGAGGAAAGCTGTGGATTCTATAACTGCTCTTTGGCTGCCAATATTACTTTCGGCAGTCGCAACATTTATTATAAGTTCTATTATTCATATGGTGTTGGGTTATCACAATAATGATTTCAAAGGTCTTGCATCAGAAAAACAAATTATGGATGATCTAAGAAAGTATAATATTCCCGCCGGTGATTATCACTTTCCTCGTGCAGCCAGTATGAAGGAAATGAGTTCACCTGAATTCATTGAAAAAATGAAACAAGGACCAGTTGGTTTTGTCACTTTTATGAAAGCTGGTTCTCCAAACATGACCAAGGAACTTGTTCTCTGGTTTATTTATTCAATAATAGTTGGAATATTTGCTGCATATGTTGCCGGTCGTGCACTTGAACCTGGTGAACATTATCTTGTGGTGTTCAGATTTGCTGGTGTAACTGCTTTTCTGGGATATAGTCTGGCACTTTTACAAAACAGTATTTGGTACAAAAGAAATTGGTCAGCAACAATTAAATCTATGTTTGATGGATTGATTTATGCTCTTTTCACCGGAGGAATTTTCGGCTGGTTATGGCCAACATTGCAATAAAGATTAAGTCAAACTTTATTTGAAAATATAATATTAGGATGAATTATCATTTATGCCGGACTCGTTCCGGCTTTCTTATTTATTCTCACATCGTGATGAGCTTTCATAAAAAATGAATATTTTTAATTAGTATTTACTTTAAAATTATTTTTTGAATGGGAATTAACAGGAACATCTTGCTTTGGGCTTCGAGGAATGAATGGTTAAAAAGCCGAATTCCTGAATTTGAGTTTGTGCAAAATGCTGTTAAGCGATTTATGCCTGGTGAAACTGTTGATGAAGCTATTGATGCTGCAAAAGAATTATTGAGTAAAAAGATACCGACTACATTTACACATCTTGGCGAAAATATCACTTCATTAGGAGAAGCGGAAACAAATACACAACACTACATAAATCTACTTGACAAAATCAGTTCTGAGAAAATTGACACTGAAATTTCGCTTAAGCTAACACATATCGGACTAGACTTATCTTTCGATAAAACTCTAGAACTCTTTTCAAGTATTTCCGAGAAGGCTAAAAGATTAAACAACAATGTTTTTATTGATATCGAAGATAGTTCGTACGCTGATAAGACACTCAATTTTTACAAAAAGATAAAAGAAAAAAATTATAATGTTGGGTTATGCCTTCAGGCTTATCTTTATCGTACAATGATTGATGTCAAGGGAATGATTGATATAAATCCGTGGATTAGATTAGTCAAAGGAGCTTATAAAGAGCCTCAATCGGTTGCGTTCCCAAAACTTTCACAAGTAAATGAAAATTTTATGACATTATCAAAATATCTCCTCGAACGAGTACACTCCAAAGGTATTCGAGTAGCATTCGGGACACACGATTTAACAATTCAGGAGCAAATTAAAATTGAGGCAGCAAAGATCGGAATTGAAAAAGAAAAAGTTGAATTCCAAATGCTGTATGGAATTAAAACAGCAGAACAAATTAAATTGGCTAATGATGAATATAAAATTAGAACCCTGATCAGCTACGGGGATTACTGGTATCCCTGGTATATGAGACGACTTGCTGAGAGACCTGCGAACATCGGATTTGTATTAAAAAATATATTTAATAATTAAGTCTAAACCATATTATAGAATAAGTTATGTCCAATAATCTAACAGGAATTATCCCACCGTTGACAACTCCTTTCATCAATGATGAAATTTCAACTGACAAACTTTTAGAAAATTTATTAAGATACGAAAATCATATGTTGTCAGGCTATGTTCTTTTTGGCTCTAATGGTGAAAGTGTTTTTCTCACTAAGGAAGAAAAGTTAAAAATAATTCAAACTGTCAGGGAGCATACAAAAAGAACTCTTATTGTTGGAACGGGATTGGAATCAATTAAAGATACCATTTCACTTTGTAATGAGGCGGCTGAGTTTGGTGCTAATTATGCTTTAATAATAACTCCGTCGTTCTTTAAATCTGAAATGAAACACAGAACTTTTCTGAATTTTTATACAAAAATTGCTGAAAGTGTAATGATTCCTATTCTCATTTACAATGTTCCAAAATTCACAAATGTAAATATAGAAGTAGAAACAGTAATTGAACTATCTTCGCATCCCAATATCATTGGACTAAAAGACAGCACTGAAAACATTTCCAGAATTTCTGAAATAAAAGCAAATGTACATTCGGAATTTAAACTTATTGTTGGAACTGCATCAGTATTATTTCCAGGACTGATTTGTGGTGCCAATGCTGGAATATTAGCTTTAGCGAATATCGCACCTGATCAATGTTATCAAATTTTCAGATTGTACAAAGAAAGAGATTTTGAAAAGGCATTGGAAATTCAAAACAAAATGATTCCAGTTAACAAAACAGTTACTTCAAAATTTGGTGTAGCGGGATTAAAAGCCGCCATGGATTTGCTTGGATATTTTGGTGGTTCGCCCAGATTACCGCTCGAACCACTTAATGAAGCTCAGCAAATTGAATTAAAAATAATATTGAAAAATGCTTCACTCATCGAATAAGGATTAATTATGAATTCGTTTTCTCCACCTAATAGAATATTAATGGGACCTGGTCCATCAAGCGTTCACCCACGAGTTTTAGAAGCAATGGCAAAACCAACGATTGGCCATCTAGATCCAAAGTTTATCGAATTGATGGATGATATAAAAGAATTACTCAAATTAGCATTCCAAACAAAAAATGAGGTTACGTTTGCTGTTTCAGGTCCAGGTTCTGTTGGAATGGAAACCTGTCTCGTGAACTTAGTTGAACCCGGTTCAAAAGTTTTGGTTTGTATAAACGGAGTGTTTGGTGGAAGGATGAAAAGTATTGTTGAACGATGCGGTGCTGAAGCTGTTGTAATTAATTTTCCCTGGGGAAGAGCAATTGATCCTCAACTATTTGAAGATACAATAAAAAATAATAAAGGTATTTCAACCTGCACTTTTGTTCATGCAGAAACTTCGACAGGTGCAATGAGCGATATTAAAACTTTAACCGAGATTTCTCATCAATACAATTGTCTAGTAATCGCTGATACTGTTACTTCACTTGGCGGCATTCCACTTTTGATAGACGAATGGAATATTGACGTTTCATATTCTGGTTCACAGAAATGTCTTTCCTGCCCACCCGGTCTTTCTCCTGTCACTTTTAATGACAGATCGGTAGAGTTCATCAAAAAAAGAAAAACTCCCGTACAAAGTTGGTTTATGGATTTGAATCTGGTTCTAAGTTATTGGGGAGGAAACACGAAGCGAGCGTATCACCACACTGCACCGATAAATTCACTTTATGCTTTGCACGAATCGTTATTAATTCTAAAGGAAGAAGGAATCGAAAATTCGTGGAAGCGGCATAAAGAGAATGGAGAAAAACTGGTTCGGGAATTAGAGAAAATAGGATTAAATCCTTTTGTAAAAGAAAATGAGCGTCTTCCTCAATTAACTTCCGTTTCAATTCCCAGAAGGAATTGATGAAACAAAAGTGAGAACATCATTGCTTAATGATTACGATATAGAAATCGGTGCCGGGTTGGGAGAACTTGCAGGAAAAGTATGGCGAATTGGATTGATGGGTTATTCTTCTAATGAAGAAAATATAAAAGCTTGTGTAAGTGCTTTGAAAGAAATAATTCAGTAAATGTAGGGATCGATCTCCTGATCAATCAGAAAATTCAAAAGATTAAAATGGAATGGACAGGAGTCCATTACCAACAATGGAATAAATGAAATCAAATTTACTTTTACTTTTAACAGCAGTAATCTGGGGTTTTGCATTCGTAGCTCAAAGAGCAGGAATGGAATTTCTTGGACCATTTACCTTCAATACTGCACGGTTTACTCTCGGCAGCCTTTCATTGATTCCCCTTCTTATTATAAATCGAAATAACAATTTTAAAAAGGAAAAGTTTCTTCCAGTAAATAACCATAATCTTTTTTATGGAGGATTAGCAGCCGGGTCAGTATTATTTTTAGGTGCTACATTTCAACAAGGTGGATTAGTTTATACAGACGCCGGTAAAGCTGGCTTTATTACAGGATTCTATGTTATCCTTGTACCAATACTAGGTTTATTCATAAAACAAAAAACATCTCTTATAACCTGGCTTGGTGCAATCGTTGCAACTGATCGGATTATATTTTTTAAGTCTTAATGAAACATTCGATGTTAATATTGGAGATGTATTAGTTCTTATTGGTGCATTCTTTTGGGCAATTCAAATTTTAGTGATCGGATTCTACTCGACAAAAGTTGATCCATTTCAATTAGCTTTTACTCAATTTGTAGTTTGTGCTGCATTTAGTTTAATCGCTGCATTAATTACTGAAACAATTATTTTGCAAAATCTTATAGATGCATATCTGCCACTACTTTATGCTGGCATTTTTTCAGTTGGAATTGCATTTACAATTCAGGTTGTGGCTCAACAGAATGCACATCCCGCAAATGCTGCGATTATTATGAGTCTTGAAGCAGTATTTGCTGTCATCGGTGGATGGATGATTTTAAATGAATCAATTCCGATTCGTGGTTTAATGGGTTGTTTATTAATGCTTATTGGAATGATACTTTCACAGTTATATCTTTTCAAAAGAAAAAAATAATTTTATTTAAGATTAATAATAAGATTGAGATTTCTATGGAAACTAAAAAGCGTCTCATTCTTTCTGTTTTAATTCTTGTCCTCTTTACTTCCCTGCTCTTTTCACAGAAAGATCTAAAATCAAAACTTGAATCACTCCCTGGAATCATAAGTGTTGAACAAATTGAAACGGATTCAGAATATACTGAAGCTTTCAAAATATTTATTGAGCAACCAGTTGATCATAATAATCCTGAAGGAAAAAAGTTCAAACAGAAATTTTACTTATCACACAAAGATGAATCATTTCCAATGGTGATCGAACTTGATGGATACAACATTGACTATAACCGAAAAAATGAACTGGCTACAATTCTAAAATGCAATATAATTGTTGTTGAGCATCGCTACTTCGGAGAATCAAAGCCAGATAGTCTTGATTGGAATTTTCTAACAATCGAACAAGCAGCGAACGACCATCATAAAATAATTGAAACAATGAAGATGATTTATAATAAGCAATGGATTACTACTGGAATCAGCAAAGGTGGACAATCTACTTACATCGAAAAATATTACTTTCCCAATGATGCCGATGCCTCTGTATGTTATGTTGCACCGCTGAATCTGACTGCCGAAGATCCCCGTGTATATCATTTTCTGAATAATGTTGGAACTGCAGAATGCAGAGAGAAAATGGTTCAGTTCCAGAGAGAAGTTTTAAAAAGAGAAGACGAATTAGTACCAATGTTTATTGAAGATACCGAAAAGTCTGGTTACAAATATTCAATCGGCAACTATAATTTTATTTTTGAATTTGTAGTGCTTGAATATGGATTTGCTTTCTGGCAATGGCAGTATACAAACTGTTCACAAATTCCTGATACAACAGCCACAAACGAAGAATTATTTGAACATTTAAAGAAAGGATCATCATTCAATTATTTTTCAGATCAGGACATTGCTTCCAATCTCCCATTTATATATCAGGCATATTCTCAAATGGGATATTACGGATACAATATTTCAAATTTAAAAGATTTGCTTCAGGAAGTTAAAGAACCCACAAGCAGAATATTCTTGCCGCGATATATGAATCCTGAATTCGACTGCTGTGTCATGCAAAAAATAAATTCATGGTTGCAGAAGAATGGGAATAATATGATCTATATTTACGGTGAAATAGATGCCTGGTCATCAACTGCAGTTGAATTGACCGGTGAGACAAATTCAATCAAGATGGTCAAACCAGGAGGAAATCACAGAACCCGAATAAATAGTTTTAATGAAAAAGACAGAAAAATAATTATCAATAGTTTAGAAAAGTGGCTGGATTACAAAATACCGGAATAAAAAAGCCGGACTAAATCCGGCTCAAAAACTTTTTCTCACACTTACTTAAACGTATCCTTTGAGTCTATTATAATAACTTCCTTCACATTCAATTTAAAGCTTTCTGTTTCTTTATCTTCCTTTAAAACATCTTCTGGTAAACCAGCTTTAACAAGATTTGAATAACTCATTGGTGAAGGCAAATTCTCTTTTAGACTTTTAGCAAGAGGTTCTGCTTCGCTAATATCAGTCACAATTGTGATCTTCATATTTTCAATCTGAAAATATTTTTTAATTGCTTCATTCACATCATCAACGGTAAGAATTGAAAGAAGATTGCCAAGTTCCTCTATGTAATTGAAGCGTCCATACATTCTGGAATCCATCAAATATCCAAGCTGCTGGTTTGGTGATTGAATATAAAGTTTGGTATAACTTTGTAAAAAGGTACGTGTAGCTTCAAAGTCTTCAGGAGAAATTCCGTTCTTAATCATTTTATCCATTTCTCTTAACGCCATTCTCAAAGCAAAGTGAGCGTGTCCGACATCAATACTGTCTAATTCTGCATATTGCATTTTTAGTTGCTTGGTAATCTGAACAGGTCTTATCCACAACGAAAAATAATTTGAATGTCTCGGAACTCCTGATGGCGGAAGCATATTTCCACCTCCGTTATCATACCATTCAATGTAAGTATAATCGCCATAATTCATAGAACGTTGTTCACGAATCATCTGGTATAATTTTCCATAAGATTTTCTATGTTCACCAAGATAAGAATTAGCAACCATCAATGCGGCAAATTCATCATCAGCCCTTGTGATAGATAAAGGATAGCCGCCAAAGATTGCAGAACCAAATGCACCTTCTTTAGCAATTATTTCCACATCAATTCCATCCGGCATTTTAACAACAGGCGCCAACGGTATTTCTGGTTTCGTATTGGGCAGTTTCCCAAGATCGGTTTTCAATTTTTCAAGAAACGATTCCGGATAATCTCCTGCTATACCAATCATCAAATTATTTCTAGTAAAGAATTTAGTATAGTGGTTTTTCACATCCTCAAGAGTAAGTGAAGTTACTGATGAAGAATTACCCTGTATCATATGTTGATAATTTGTTCCTCTGAAAAGAAAATCTTCGAATGCTTTCTTACTATATTCCTCATCCGATGAAGCACGTATCACCTGATCAACATATGACTGCTGATTTACTTTTACTCTATCGAAGTCCGCTTGTGACAATGAAGGATTTGTTATTAGCCCTATCAATATTGGATAAAAATCATCCATCCAGTCTTTATGAAATTCAAATGTAAAAATTGAGACTTCCTTATCAACAGAAGAATAATAATTTGCCGCCATTGGATAAATTTCATCCTGGATATCGCTGAATGTTAAGTCGCCTGTTCCACCCTGTGTAATAAGTTGAGCAGTTGTATAAGTCAATCCTCCCTTACCAGTTGGATCAGAAATCGAACCATTTGTAAACATTAGTTTCACAACAATCTTTGAAGAGTTAGTTTGTTTAAGTTCTACAACTTGTTGTGCCATTATTATTCCGGTTAATAAAATTGAAATAAAAAATGTTTTCATTATTCCACTCCTCCGTTTTCGTCTGAAGATATTGTTGCAATGATCAATGCATTATCCACATAATACTTATTTGCAACTATTTTAATATCTTCAATTGTCACTTCATCGTAAAGTGAATAAGCTTTGTTAATTGATTCAGGATCACCGGTCAAGTAGATATAATGACTTAATGAATTCGCGATTGCATCAGGGTTATCGATGCTCATAGCATAACTATATTTTAAATTTGATTTTGTCTCTTCTAATATTATCTCATCAACTCCATTCTTTTTTATTTCTTCGATTGCAATGCTGATCTGATCTCGGACATACTGAAAATCATCTTTATTTATAAAGGATGCCTGAATGCCTATAAGGTATGGATCATGAGCATCCATTGCACCGCCACCCAGGAATCGGAGCTTTTGTTCTTCAATAACCAATTTTTTGTATAGTTCGGAATTTTGCGAAAATAGAATTGTGTTCATTACGTCAATTGCGGCTAAATCTATTTTTTCATCATTGAATGCTGGACCTTTATAATTGAGACTCATATACGGAGGAATAGATCCATCCTGTAGATGCACTTTCCGTTTTTCTTTTTGTTGAGGTTCAACCGGAATCTTGGTTGTATAACTTCCTTTTTCCCACTTGCCAAAATATTTTTCAGCTAATGCGTTGACTTCTTCTTCATTTACATCACCGACTACAACTATAGTAGAATACTCCGGTCTGTAGTATCGATCAAAAAAAGTTAAAGAATATTCGTACTTGTTCGGCATCTCAACGATGTCTTCAAAAAACCCCATAGTTGTATGTTTATAAGTATGAACATCAAAAGAAGTATAAAGCAGTTCCTGATAAAGTCTTTGATAAGGATTTGCAAAATTTTTAGTGTACTCACCTTTAACGGCTCCAGCTTCGACTTTGAATTCATGCTCAGGATATTTCAAATTCATAAATCGGTCAGATTCAACCTCAAACATTTTTTCCAGATATTCTACACTACCTGTCATATGGTAAATTGTTCTGTCTAATGATGTATTTGCATTTGCACTTGCACCAGTCATTTTTAATACTGCATTATATTCTTCTCGTGAATAATTATCTGTTCCTCTGAACATCATATGCTCAAAGAAGTGTGCAAATCCGGTAACACCGGGCTCAACTTCATTTCTTGAGCCAACACGAACGACGATATAGAATGCGGCTAATCCCGGGCTATCAAAAGGGACTGTAACTACATTTAGTCCGTTTGCAAGTTTGTGCTGATAAATAGGATAAGGAAAAATATTATCACTATCAGCGTTGATATTTGTAAACATCATTGATAAAATTCCTGTGAATAATAATAGATTTAGTCTGTACACATTTAACTCCGTAATTAATTTGGAATTATTTATTTTTTTTGCTGTGTGAATTTACGGCATAGTATCAGTTTAGCCAAATAAATAGGTCGAATCAGGATTGAAAAAGTGAAGAATGCGATTAAAAAGAAAATACACAATGATTCACCTTAAGGAATTAGCAATTCATTTTATGATTTTCTTTTACTATTTTAAATTTACGAATTGAGGTATTGATAAATTGAACTCTTATTCTATATTTTAGGTATGAGAAATTTTGAAGTAACACTTACTTATAAATCTTTAAATGTTAATCATTTTCTAACCAAGAATGTGTTTATCAATAAACAAAAGATTGTAGAGGTTGAGTTGGATGATTCCCACTGTCTTTCGCCCGAAGAATTTTGCGATGCAGTAATTGCACTTCAAGAACGACCAGAAATCGTAAGAATAAATGTTGTTGAAAAAAACAGATCTTCAGTACGGCAACTGAACTGGATAACTGAGAATTTCGGCAGGATATATTTCCATAATGGCATACCTCTAATACTCAATAAAAATTAAATTCCAACCAAGTTTAATCATCTTTAATACTTACATTCTTTTTGATACAATTCTCATTTTAGATTCCAATTAGATACATCATTGATTATTTTTTTAAAATTTTCTGCTGATATAAGATTAAACCAGAGTTTTGCCCAATGGCATAATGGTTGAATTTTGAGCGATAAAATTGGAGGGCAAATTTATGGCAATTTATTTAATGGCAGGGATAATTCTTGGAGGACTTTTTCTCTTCATAGTGATTTCAATAAGGGGAATAAAAAAATCCAGATCAGAAATTGAAAGAATGTTTAAGTGACTGGTTTATCATCATAAAAATTTTTTTGGTGAGGGCGAATTAAAAGGAGATCACGAAAGTGGTCTCCTTTTTCTTTAAAATACTATCTTAAGTAAACTTGAAATCCAAACAGAATAAAAATATTCCCAAGCTTTACATTTAAATCGGTTGTATCATAGTACTGGTAATCACGGTTTCCGCTTAAACTGCCACCTTCCCACCTGCTGGTAAATTCAAAAGCTGCATTTGGAGACACAAAAAGAGTAATTCCTACTCCGGCGTTGTAAGCAAATCCATTTGCAAAAGCATTGTAATTTGATGAATCGATGTTTGCATAATTATAATTTTCAAAGTCCTGAGAAAAAACTGCATAACCACCTGAGCCTTCAAAAAACATTGCGAGCTCACCAGCTAAAGGTATATAGTATCGTGCCCAAAGTCCTACGAACCATACTTTTTCATTTAATGATTCGCTACTATTATCAGGATTGGGATCAGGTTTTGTCGTTCGATCTCTTTGACGCCATTGAAAATCAAAACCGAAAACACCATTTTTTTCTACAAGGCTTCCATTGCGTGAACTGAAAATAAAATTGTAACCATCAACTTTTGAATTTGAATTTACATCACCAACGTTTTCTGAAATATTAAAATTTTCCCAACCGATCCAGCCTGCTAAACCACCGGTCCAACCACCCTTAGTTAAAGCTTTTTCACGATTTTGTTGAGGATAAACTGAAAGAGAAATTAAAATAAATATTAATAGAAAATGTTTAATGAACATATATGAACCTTACTAAAATATATTACTATCAAAATACATTTAAATAATTAAATCTTATCCAGATATAGTAGAATACCTAAACGAAGTGCAAAAGAACTGAAATCATCCTGAACAATCTGGTAAGCTCCGGTAAATTCCATTGCAGATTGATCAGATAAATTAAATCGATAACCAAGATCTAATGCACCTCCAAATTTTGCTTCGTAATCGCTTGTATATCGTTCATCTTCATACAAATCAGAAGCCTGCACGTTTAATCTGAAAAAGTAACTGCCTAATTCAAGTGCAGCGAAAGCTCCTTCAGCAAAATAATATCTGCCTGCAAGAACAACCGGAATGGAATTAAATGATGCTTCGAGCACCATTCCCTGCACCGCAAGCTCGGGAAAATTTCCAGGAAAATTTTGATAAGAAACTGTTAGCATTGTCGAGAAATTCTTATTGAAGAAATACTCACCAATCAAAGAACCACCTATTCCGGTTTCCGCGTCATTTGCAAACGAGCCAGTTGGAAATCCAACATTAAATGAGGCGCCTGCAACAAACTTACTTTGTGCTAAAATTGAAATACTTGATAAAAACAGGAACAGGAGTAAAGTCTTTTTCATAATTTAATTTTTCCTCTGACAAAAAATATTTGATTATTTGGAAGCAAAACTATTCAAATAGGATTTGACTTCAAATTACAAATAACCTTTTGACTCAATATTTTTAACTTTGTCAATATTTGAAAATTAGATTATTTTTGATGTCGTATTTTAACTAAATAAATATTAGTAATATCCGGAGTAATAATGAATAACAATTCCTTGAATCATCTCGACTATTATCGCCTTCCCTGGAACTTAACAGATAATTCAATTTCATGGCTTGAACCAACTGCAAAATGTAATCTTTATTGTGAAGGTTGTTACAGATTAAATGAAAAGGATGGACATAAATCAATTGAACAAGTTAAAAATGATCTTGACGTTTTTGTTCGATTAAGACATGCTGATGGAGTTTCAATCGCTGGTGGTGATCCATTAACACATCCTGATATTATTGAAATTGTAAAAGAAGTAAAAAAAAGAAATATGAAGCCCATCATCAACACAAATGGATTGGCTTTAACAAAAGAATTATTACATGAACTGAAAAAAGCAGGAGCTTTCGGTTTTACATTTCATATCGACAGTAAACAAGGAAGACCTCACTGGAAAGACAAAAATGAAATTGAGTTAAATGAGTTGAGATATCATTACGCTAAAATGTTAGCTGATGAAGGGAACATTTCATGTGCATTTAATTCGACAGTTTACGAAGATACGATGAAATATATTCCTGAACTTGTAAAGTGGGCACAAAATAACATTGATATAGTGAACGTTATGGTTTTCATTCTTTATCGGGCAGTTAACAATAATGATTATGATTTTTATCTCGGCTCTAAAAAAGTAGATATGGGTCAATTGGTATATAATGAAGATCCCGTAACACGCGCAGACATAATGGCTCCAGAAATAGTTGAATTGATCAGAAAAGATAATCCGGACTTTGACCCTTGTGCATATTTGAATGGATCGGAAAAACCAGATTCATTTAAATGGCTGCTGACCGGCAGATTAGGAACAAAGAAAAAAATTTACGGTTATGTGGGAAGAAAAGGAATGGAAATGGTTCAAATGTTCTATCATTTAATGTATAATAAATATCTTGCATATGCAGCACCAAAGTGGACACGCAAAGGAAAAAGTATGTTACTAATGGGAGCATTCGATAAAAAGCTGAGAAAAACATTCTTCAACTTTTACAAGAATCCTCTTAATATTTTTAAAAGATTGCACTACCAGTCAGTTATGATCATTCAGCCGGTTGATTTTCTTCCGGATGGAAGACAAAGTATGTGTGATGGCTGCCCTGATATCACCGTCTGGAATGGTCAACTAGTTTGGTCATGCAGAATGGAGGAACAATTAAAATTTGGACATAATCTTAAAACATATCCGAAAGACTTTTTGAATTGATGATAAAAAGTTAAGCATTGAAGCCGCTTTTTTTACAGCGGCTTTTTTATTGTTATTCAAACATCTCATCTCTATTTTTACAAAGTATAAAATGCGCCCGTAGCTCAACTGGATAGAGCATCAGACTTCGGATCTGAGGGTTGTGGGTTCGAATCCTACCGGGCGTACCTAAAATTGTGGGTTCTCAGCCAAAGGCTGATCCGCCTCAGGCGGAGAATCCTACCGGGCGTACTCTTTTTGATTAGTAATTAGTATAGAGTAAGTAGTATGACAAATTTTAAACAATACAGGGGATTTAGAAATTTGATTGTGAAAAAATGTTGACAATCGAATTTTATAATTGTCGCAAAGAAATTTCCCCCCAAAAAAACATTTTGTTGCTGACCATTATTTGCCCCTTACTACCTACTAAATACTCAATACTCGTGTGATTTTCAACGAACAATCATATCGTTTTATGTTTGCAGCTTTACAGGAAGCTGAGAAAGCATTAGAGGAAAATGAGGTTCCAGTCGGGGCAGTCGTTGTGAAAGACAATAAGATAATTGGGCGAGGTCATAACCAGGTTGAAAAATTAAAAGATGCGACTGCTCATGCAGAAATGATAGCATTAACATCTGCTTCAAATACAGTTGGCAATTGGCGATTAAATGAATGCTCGATTTATGTAACACTTGAACCTTGTGTTATGTGTACAGGTGCCTTGCTTTCTTCCAGAATTCAAGATCTTTTCTTCTCGACTTTTGATCCAAAATTTGGAGCTTGCGGCAGTTTATATAATCTTGCAGATGATGGAAAAACAAATCACAAAATAAATGTTTATTCAGGGATTTATGCAGAGGAAAGCAAAAATCTTCTACAAATATTCTTTAATAAACTAAAACATAAAAAAGGTTTGAAATTTACTCCACCAACAGTTTGAGACTGCCCGAATATTTCCATAATTTGTAATAAAAAAAAATATACTTATGCGATTACTCTTATTCGGTGCGCCTGGTGTTGGAAAAGGAACTCAGGCAAAATTACTTTCCACAAAATTCAACATTCCACATATTTCTACCGGCGATATTTTACGACAGGCTGTAAAGGATGAAACTGATCTTGGTAAAAAGGCTCAGGAAATTATGAGTAGAGGTGACCTTGTTCCTGATGATATAATGATCGGTATAATGAAATACAGATTGAGTAAAAATGATTGTAAATCTGGTTTTATACTTGATGGGTTTCCCAGAACGGTTAAACAGGCAGCTGAACTTGATAATGTCTTAAATGAAATGAACATAGGTGATATAAGATTGATCAACATTTATGCTGATGAGGAAGAAATTGTAAAACGACTCAATAACCGAAGAGCTTGCAAAGAATGTGGAAATATCTTTACTCTTGCCGAGATTAAAGACACAATGGTTTGTCCCAACTGTAATTCACAGAATAGTTTTTATTTAAGAGACGATGACAAAGAAGAAGTTATCAGGAAACGAATGGAAATTTTTCGTAAAACAACTGAACCCGTTCTGAAACATTACGAAAAGCAAGGGAAAGTGATCTCAATAAATGGACTCGGTTTGGTAGAAGATGTAAATAATGAAATTCTGAAAACGTTACTTTAAGAAAATTAACTTTCTGCTTTCTGTTTAATTATTGCTTTCAATGCTCTTCCATCATCCAATTTAATTACTCTCTCGTTCGCCTTTTTCACCAAATCATAATTATGAGTTACAACTAAAACCGCAGTTCCTCGCTTATTAATTTTCTTAAGAAGTGCTAATATTTCGGCCGATGTTTCCGGATCGAGATTGCCGGTTGGTTCATCTGCCAGAATAAGTATTGGATCATTAAGGATTGCTCTGGCAATGGCCACTCTTTGCTGCTCACCTCCAGATAATTCATGAGGTTTGTTCAAACGTTTATGCGAAAGCCCAACCTCACTTAACGCTTCAGTTATTTTTTTCTTAATTTCTTTAGTGGATGTACCAGTTACCTTCATAACGTATGCAAGATTTTGATAAACATCTCTATCCGGTAAAAGTTTGAAGTCCTGAAAGATGACTCCAATCTTTCTTCTTAGCAAAGGAATTTGAGAAGGTTTAATTGTCTGTGAATCAAATTCTGCTATGCGTACAGTTCCTGTTAGGGGAAACAGGTTCATATAGATTAGTTGCATCAAGGTACTTTTACCAATTCCACTTTTACCAATAACAAAAACGAATTCACCATGATCAAGTTCAAGATTCAGATTTGTAAATACCGGTTGATTCCGGTAGTGAAATTCAACATTGTCAAAAGAGAGCATCATTAATTAATTTTCCTCATCACAAACTGAGCACGATAAGATTTTTCACTGACATCTTTAAATGAAAAACAATCAAAACAATGTTCAGTATACAGTCCTGCCTTTTCTGCAAGCCTGAAGTAAGTATCTATTTTGTAAATTTTTTCTTTGTGCACTTCTTTAAATTCAAATCCTGTTTCATCACTAATATAAAATTTATTGTAATGAATTCTACTATGCTTATTGTACTTACTAATTTTCTGAAACCAGAATCCATTGTGATTGTCCTCAATAAAATCGCTGACAGTTATATTCAAACTATTTCTTTCAAGACTCACATCGAACGTAAAAATACCATTATCCCTGAGTACGCGGTAAACATCACTGAATAATTTTAATAAAGATTTTTGCTTCAAAATATAATTTACGCCATCGAAAGCAGAAAATATAAAATCGAACTTAGCATTAATTGGGATTGCTGTCATATCACAGCAAATTTTATTAAGATGATTGTTTGAAGAATTTTTTAACATTGGTAAGGATATATCGGAAACAATATAATTTTTGTATTTCTTCGAAAATATTTCAGCTATTTTACAATTCCCTGCTCCGAGTTCAAGAATTTTTGCATCGACCGGAATATTTTCTTTAGCAATTACCAGCAGGTATTTTGCCCAGGTCTGATAGTCAACCTTCTTCATTAATCCATCATAAACTTCAGCAACTTTCTCGTACGGACTAACTTTCATTTTGCTTTAAGATTTTTCTTTCTATTCTTTAAAATAATCTCAGCATACTTAAAAGCTTCCAGCATACTCGATTCATCTGCAATACCCTTCCCTGCAATATCGTAAGCGGTACCGTGATCCGGTGACGTTCTGATAATAGGCAAACCTGCTGAAAAGTTTACACCTCTTCCTGAGTTGATATATTTAAATGGGATTAATACCTGATCATGATATAAACCGAAAACCAAGTCATAATCTTTAAATCTTCTGTTGGCAAAAAATGCATCTGGAGAAAAAGGACCATCAACATTTTCCTTAAAAGGACTTTTCATCAAAACAGGTTCTATCGATGATTTTTCTTCTTTACCAATTATTCCATTTTCACCAGCATGAGGGTTCAAACCTAATATTGCAACCCTAGGATTTTTAATTCCCAGATCAACCTTCAACATATTAAGTACTATCTCAAGTTTGACCTTTAAATAATTTGTATTTAAAGAGTTAGAGACATCTTTCAAAGGAATATGAATTGAGTAAAGCCCCACTCTTAATTTTGATGAAAGGAATGTCATCACGAAATTCTTAACCCCACACCAATCAGCAAACATTTCAGTTTGACCGGGATACTTTATCCCTGCTAACTTCAGCGCAGTTTTAGAAACCGGAGCAGTAACGACAGCATTAGCTCTATTTTCCTCAAGTAACTCAAACGATTTTTGCAAAGCCTGAAACGCGGCCTTTCCTGAATCAAAAGTTGGTTCTCCGATGCTCTGCTTCGATGAATTTGTGAAAAGAACCAATACTTGTGAAGAAGTTTGACTATCCAATTCAACGTCGTTAATCACTTTGAACTGGAATTTTGGATGGACTAGTCTAGATGTCGCTTTGAAATATATTTTCGGGAATGATGAGAATGAATCTTGCTTTTATTATTCTTTGCGGAAATTTTATTAAGTGCTTTAATAGTAATTTCGGGACCAATACCATTAATATCGCCACACGTGAATGCGATGGTATTCATTAATTTTCTGTCAGGATAAAGTTGCCGGTTCCTGTCTTATCTACAAAAGAAAATTTTCGTTGAGAATTTAAATAAGTCCAATTTTCAATAACCTCACCTTGTGAACTTGAAGTCCGATCGATTTTATCCGGATTTCCAAATTTGATATAAACCATACCTCTATCAGTTTTTGCTCCATTGTTATTACTGATACTTTTGAACTCTTTTATAGAATAGTCAACACGACTATAATATTCGAACATAATTTCATTGAATGTTGTTTCAGGTGTCGGATCGAATTTAGCCCAATACTTATTAAGTACTTTCGGATAATCAGATTCATTTTCATCCAAAAGTTCAGAGACGACTGAATCGGATTCAATATAAGCTATAAACTCGATTGCTTTTTCCGGGTTTAACAGGGAGAACGGTTTATTGATCCATACAACATTCAATTCTATTTCTTTGTCAATTTCTTTTTCTTCATTTTTAACTGTCAGAACAATATTCCCTTCATTTAATTTCTGGTTAACATTTTTAATTACAAAATTTCTAACCAGACTATTTTCAGTCATTTCTTTTACTACAATTTTATCATCGCAACTGGATATTCCGATTGGTAAAACATACGATTCCTCAACTTTATAAGAGTAAACAATTTCATCGTTATTTTCAATAGTAACTTCAATTTCTGTAACCAATGTATCAATTACAGGAATGACAAGATTAAAACTTTTATCGCTAAAAGGAATGTTACCTCCAGAATTAGCTAAAATAAATGCTTTCTCATCATTACAAACAATATCATTTGAGTTAATGACCAACGGATGTAAAACTAAATCATTATCGTTTTTTGCAAGTTTAAGACCAATTGGTTTTAAGGGAAGATCTCCAGTGGAGTTTAAATCTGAAATTATTGCAGATGCCTTGTAATCACCTGGCTTAATATTAAAACTTAAATAGTCCTGTAAAAATACATTTAGGGCATCTGTAGCCTCAAAACTATTCACAGATATTTTATTGTCTTTAATATCCCGGGCGATCAAATTACCATCTTCATCAGTGATTTCAACAATAATTCGGAAGCCAGCTTCATACAGATCTTCATCCCTTTCGAATACAAGAAGCTTGTATGGTATCTTATAAGTATAGTAAACAGAATAATTTTCATCCGTTCTGGGCAAAGCAATTACTTCTGTTTCGAAGGGTATAATTGGAATAAATGGCTGTGAATTACGCTGTGGCTGACCAAATAATGAAGAGGAAATGATTAAGAAGCTGAATAAAAATATTTTCACATTAATTCTTTTTGATGAAAAATTATTCAGGACAGGATGATAATCAAGTCAAAACTGATTACAGTAAATTATTCAATGATTTCTTAGTTATTCATATTATTTAAGAAGTCCTTATTATTCTTTGTACCTCTGATCTTATCAATCAGAAATTCCATAGCTTCAACAGGACTGAAATCGCTAAGGATTTTACGAAGTATCCAGATCTTTCCTAAATCATCTTCTTTAAGTAACAAATCTTCTCGTCTGGTTCCGGATCTGTTGACGTCAATTGCCGGGAATATTCTTCTATCACTTAAATCACGATTTAGCACAAGCTCCATATTTCCTGTTCCTTTGAACTCCTCAAAGATTACATCATCCATTCTACTGCCGGTATCAATTAAAGCCGTAGCAATAATAGTTAAACTTCCACCATCTTCTGTATTTCTTGCAGCACCAAAAAATCTTTTTGGTTTATGAAGTGCATTTGAATCAACTCCGCCTGATAAAATTCTTCCGCTGTGTGGTACAACAATGTTGTGAGCTCTCGCCAATCTTGTTATACTATCAAGCAGAATCACAACATGCTCATTTGCTTCAACCATACGTTTTGCTTTTTCGATGACCATATCTGCCACCTGAACGTGTCTGTCAGCCGGCTCATCAAATGTCGAACTTATTACTTCACCCTGAACTGAACGCTCCATATCAGTAACTTCTTCAGGTCTTTCATCAATTAATAAAACAATCAGTTTTATTTCCGGATGATTTCTGGTAATTGAATTTGCAATTTTCTGGAGTAAAACTGTTTTTCCGCTTTTAGGTGGAGAGACAATTAGTCCTCTCTGACCTTTACCAATTGGTGCAAGCATATCCATTACTCTCATTGAATATTCACCTGGTGCAGATTCAAGATTAATTTTTTTCGTTGGATAAACAGGAACTAGGTTATCAAATAAGGTTCTTTCACGAATATTTTCAGGAGCCAACCCATTTACTGCTTCAACACGAAGAAGAGCAAAGAATCGTTCGCCTTCTTTCGGTGGTCTTACCTGACCACTAACAAAATCCCCTGTACGTAAACTAAATTTTTTAATTTGCGATGGGGAAACATAAATATCGTCAGGTGAAGGAAGATAGTTGTAGTCTGAGGAACGAAGAAATCCGTATCCATCCGGAAGTACTTCAAGAACTCCTTTTGAGAATGTAAGTCCATCCTTGGAAGTTTGTGCCTCCAATATTTTGAAGATAAGTTCCTGTTTGCGAAGATCGCTGTAGCCGGGAATGTTAAGTTCCTTAGCTATTTCGTTTAATTCAACAATCTTTTTTGATTTTAGTTCTGATATATCCATTGGCATGATATTAACCCTGAGTTATTGTTTTCAGATGAAGGTATAATTTTATTGCATAAATTTTACTGGTTATTACCAGCTTGAAATTTCGGGGACTAAATTATTATTGGTCACAAATAGTTTTATTACTTGATAGGTTTTTGCGGCTCACCGAAACATATACCATAAAAAGTTAAATGTCAAGCTACTCCCATTAATAATTGTTGTTTGATTTCGCCAAGAAGATACATACTTCCCAAAACTACCAGACATTCCTCATGGTTTCTTGATTTGAAATCTTCAACGTATTTGATTGGTTCACTGATAATCTTACACTTTATATTTAATTGTTCACCAATTTCTTTAATTTCTTCGGGCTTAGCTGCTCTTTCATATTTAATTTCTGTAACAAGTATCTCATCAAATGATGTTGAAAGCAATTTAAGCATAGCACTGATGTTTTTATCTCTCATTGCTCCAAATATTACAACTTTCTTACTATAACCATTTGCATCCTTTTTAAATTCTGAAAGAAAGGATTCAATACCTTCGGGATTATGAGCAGAATCAAAAATAATCGTTGGATGTTTATGATAATACTCAAATCTGCCCTGCAAGCCGGTATTTATTGAAACATTGGAAATACCTGATAAGTATTTATGCTCTTCTTCAAATGATAATGTTTTTGAAATTGTTAGTGCTGCAAGTGAAGCATTAAATTTCTGATACTTACCATTTAAAGAAGGATTAATTTCAATTGGTTTATCTTCACTGAAAAATAAACTAACTTTATTGCATCAACTTCTGAAATAAAATCTTTCAACCGATAAATATCACTTTTAGTTTCTTTACACTTTTTTTCGACGACATCCATCGCTTCTTTTTTAAGAAAACCCGCAAAAACTTTTGACTCTTTTTTTATTATTGCTGCTTTCTCCGCTGCTATCCGTTCAAGTGTGATTGCCTAATACATTGGTATGTTCAAGACTAATGGTTGTAATCACCACTGCTAAAGGATTTAAAACATTTGTAGCATCTAATCTTCCTCCAAGTCCGGTTTCAATCACACAATAATTTGTCTTCATTTCTCTGAAATATTGGAAAGCCATTGCAGTAGTAACTTCAAAAAAAGTAAGTTCATGTTCATCAATATAATTTTCATTATCAGAAATGAATGAAGAAATATATTCATCTTCAATTTGCTTCCCGTTAATAACAACTCTCTCATTGAATCTCACGAAGTGTGGTGAAGTATACAGTCCGACTTCGAAACCGAACTCTTGCAAGATACTAGCAATGAATGAAGCTGTACTCCCTTTTCCGTTTGAGCCAGCAATGTGAATCGTTTTAAGTTCCCTCTGTGGATTATCTAAGTGATCCAAGAATCCGGTTATGTTATCTAATCCAAGCTTTATTCCAAAAGTATGAAGTGAGAAAAGTTTCTTTAAGGAAGTTTCTATATCCATTCTATTCTAATTGATATGAGGCAGTTAGTGATGATATTTTATCGATCTTATTATTTAAACAATGATCCTCTATTTGCTTAACAATTTTACCAGGCGCTGAAGGATCGATAAAATTCAAAGTTCCGATTTGAACTGCAGTGGAACCGGCAATCATAAATTCAATTACATCTTTCCAATCCATAATTCCACCAATACCGATTACCGGGATATCAACCTGTCTTGATATTTCTAAAACCTTTGCAATTGCGATTGGTTTAATTGCCGGACCTGATAAACCACCGGTTACATTTTGAATTTTTGGTTTTTTTGTAAAAATATTAAACGCACCACCAACCAAAGTATTGATTGCCGAAACAGCATCTGCCCCATTTTCCTTTACAACTGAAGCAAACTCAGCAATGTACGATACATTTGGTGATAGCTTTATAATTAAAGTCTTGTCGGTAACTGCCCTGACTTTCTCTGTAATTTTGGCAACAGCTTTTAAATCATTTCCGAATGATAATCCACCCTCTCGAACATTCGGACAAGATACGTTTATTTCAAATGCTTTAATGGTTTCTTCTTTAGTAAGTATTCTAGTGCATTCAACGTATTCTTCAATAGTGCTTGCTGCAATGTTACAAATTAGCGGAACGTCAAATTGTTTAAGAAAAGGAATTTTCTCTTTCAGGAATACTTCTACTCCTACATTAGCAAGACCAATAGCATTTAACATTCCCGAAGGAGTTTCCACTATTCGTTGCGGAGGATTTCCTTTTCTCGGTTTCAGACTTAAGGATTTAGTTACAATTCCGCCCAACTTATTCAGATCAGTAAATTCTGACATCTCATTTCCATAGCCAACTGTTCCAGACGCAAGCAATATCGGATTGCGTAAGGTAAGCGAACCAATCTTTACAGAGAGATCTACTTTGCTCATATCACAACATCTTTAATATTGAACACAGGACCGTCTTTGCAAACAAGCTGATAATGATCTTGTTCAGTAGTTGATTCAATCGGGCAACCCTGACAAATTCCAAAACCACAAGCCATCGCACATTCAGTAGAAACTTCACATTCAAAGTTGTGTTTAAGACAAAATTCTTTTAGTACTCTCAGCATTACTGTAGGTCCGCACGCAAATATTTTTATAGTCCCTGATTGAAGTAATTCGATATTATTTTCTAATAGTTGCACTACATTTCCTTTGAAACCACGCGAACCATCATCTGATGCTTCTTTAACATTTTTCAAATTATATATA
Organism: uncultured Ignavibacteriaceae bacterium; assembly: GCA_963790385.1. GTDB lineage: Bacteria > Bacteroidota > Ignavibacteria > Ignavibacteriales > Ignavibacteriaceae > IGN2. Next base: position 552,730 of record CAWBOG010000005.1, on the reverse strand, counting down.
ATAACATCATTCTTCGTTTTTCCACCAATGAAGGAAATAATATTTTTCTTTCCATTCAGCTTCCGTGTAACAAATGGAAATGGAGCAACACCTAAACCTCCGGCAACAATAACTGCGGTTTCATAATTCCCTTCAAGATTAAATCCATTTCCGAGCGGACCAAGAATATCCAGATTGGTTCCAATTGGTTTATGAGCTAAAATACTCGTTCCCTCTCCCATAATGTTGAACATCAGGTAGAGATAATCACCTTCAATATCACAGACGCTAAATGGTCTTCTGAGAAGTGGATAGATTCTTTCAGTTACTCTTATATTCAAGAACTGACCGGGTTTGATGATTGAAGTTAATTCGGGAGAAAATATTTTAAGAATATAAATTTGAGGGTTTATTTCTAAAATTTCCTTAAGCGGAGAATTTATTATGAACAATTTTTATCTAATCCTACAAATGGTTTTGAATAATTTATTCGCAGAAGTGTCAATGGCTGGTTCAATATCGAAATCAAATTGATCGTATTATCTTTTTTTGCTGATGAAAATTATACTATAAAAACTTTATTTCAAAATCCGACCGGATGAATTAACCTATTTTCCGTTTTCTATATCATTAATTTTATCCAACCTTTTCTGATGTCTTCCACCTTCAAATTCAGTTGAAAGCCATTCATCAACGATGAGCTTTATAGTTTCTTCACCCAAAGATTTTGCACCAACAACAAGAACATTTGAATCATTATGAGCTCGCGAACTTCTTGCACTAAATGAGTTGTAACAAGTAGCTGCACGTATCCCTTTTATTTTATTTGCAGCGATTGCCGATGGAATTCCGGAAGCATCTATCAAAATACCAGAAGAATATTCCCCGGAAGCTACTCCTGTCGCAACAATTTTTGCATAATCAGGATAGTCACAAGCTTTTTCATCAAATGTGCCGGCATCAAAAATTGTAGTTCCTTTTTCTGTCAGATATTTAATCAAAATATTTTTAATTCTAAATCCAGTGTGATCACTTCCTATTATAATTTTTCTGTGAGAAGCTGGATAAAGATTTGCCGAACTGATTGGTTTATCCGTTGGTTGAACTTCTTTTTCAATGATAGTAAATTTTGAAGTGTATATTCGGTCTAATGCTAAAGGAGTAATTATAGTATCCTTAGTCTTAACTACAACTTTAATCCCTTTTTTCTCGAGTGCTAATATTTCCCTTTCAGTGATTACTTTTTTCATCAACTACTACAAAAGATCGTTTAACTTATGCAACTTAAGATAGTCGATTACGTTTTTAACATCCTGAGATTTATCTCTTTTACAAATCAGCAAGGCATCGTTAGAATTGATAACTATTAAGTTATCCAATCCGATGACTGCGGTAAACTTATCTGGCGAGTAAATGTAAGAATCTAAGGCCATATCGGTATAAACAGATCCCACTTTCACATTGCCATCTGCATCTTTATTACTTAATTCATAAACAGCTTCCCAGCTTCCAACATCACTCCAGCTGAACAAACCTTTAACGAGAAATACTTTATCAGATTTCTCCATAATTCCATAATCGATTGAAATGCTTTTTAAATGACCATAAATTTCTGCAAGTATATTTGGAAAATCAGGATTGTTCATCTGATCTTTTATCTGAACAAGTGCTTCAAAAAGATCCGGCATTAATTGACTCATTTCATAAAGTATTGAGTCAATCTTCCAAATGAACATACCGCTATTCCAGAAGAAGTCACCGCTTTTAATAAAGTTTACAGCCGTAGCATAATTTGGTTTTTCAGCAAATGTCAAAACTTTGTATATATCATTTTTCCCGGAATCTTCATCAATTTGAATATATCCATAACCGGTTTCAGGCTTGGATGGTTGAATTCCAATAGTAACAAGAGCCTGATTCTCGTACGAATATTTTGCAGCTGTCTTCAAAGTATTAATAAAACTTTCGTTATTTCCGATAATATGATCCGCAGGCATCACAAATGTGACTGCATCCGAAGATCGCTGCTGGATAATAATAGATGCTAACCCAATGCAGGCAGCAGTGTTTCTTCCAAATGGTTCTACAATAATATTTTCAACCGGAATTTCGGGAAGCTGTTCCATTATTCCAGGCTTTTGCGTCTCGTTAGTAACAATTAAAATATTTTCTTTCGGTACAAGTCCATTAATTCTTAAAAATGTTTCCTGGATCATTGTGTTCTCACCAACAATCTTTAAAAGCTGTTTGGGACTTTTCTTTTTACTGCGCGGCCAAAATCTTGCACCGATTCCACCTGCCATTATTACTGCATATAATTCCATTCACTTATACCTGAAAATTTTTATTAAAATACTTTTTCCCGAATTCTTCAGCACGGTTTAAGTAACCTGTAATATCAACATCTTTCCTTTTTACCACTGCAACTATTACAATTAAGCAAGCACGGAGAGCGTCAACAACCGCTTTATCACGCGGCAATTTACCACTTGTCATAGCATCAAGGCCGGAAGCAATAGTTTCGTGCATTTTTGCTAATAGTTGAAAGTCTTGATGTGAAGATAGTAAGGCGTGATCCTGCATAAGTTCACAATATTGATTTAACTCTGATTCGTTAATATTCCCTGCAGGTAATTTTTTTAGTAATTCATCCAGAGATTTTACCGGGCTTAAAATCTTTTTCTCAAAATCAATAGACGAAATTCTGTTCTTTTGCTTATGATTTTTTTCTAGAATAACATTTTCAATCTCCAATGGAACATTTTTATCCATTATTTCACCAGCTAGGTTACTTCTGTCGATTAGCTCAACATCTATAGATTTTCCTGAACCATTATTAATTTTGCTAAATGCATCTTTGTAAATTTTGGGACTGACATTTTCAAGGAATTGATTTAAATCTCTTATCAAATATCTGCTATGTTCTCTGAATTGCTCTGATATTTTCACAAAATCAACTTTACCTTGAGTTAAAAATGTATGAATTTCCGCTAACCTGATTGCAAGTTTTGAAAGCTCAGTTGTTTTTTTCATCAACATCAGTTCTGAGTTAAGATCCTCCGCATTAACAACAGTCTCGCGCAATAATCCAACAACTTCTATTTGTTGAGCATTCAACCGAAGATTATTAGCTGCTGTGGTAATACTTTGAATAAGATAAACTTTTATTAGGTCCATAAAGTTTTATTTTAGGTTAAAACAATTTCAAAGAAATATTTTAGTTCTTGCAAAAATACTTAAATATTAAGAAAGTAATCTTGTCTGGAATAAATTTTAATAGGATATTATTAATAATTTAAAGAAAGTCGCTACTAATTATAAAACTTTTCTTGACATTACTTGCCAGTACTAGTAATTTTCATAGTAAATTTTTTAAAAATAATGCTAACAGAATTCGGAAAGATCTTTGTCTTCATTTTGACCTCAGCACTTTTTGTTGTTGTTGCGATATATGTTGCTCGTCTACTTCGTCCCAAACGACCTACTTTTGAAAAGCTCACTACTTATGAATGTGGAGAAAATCCTGAAGGCTCTCCCTGGGTTAAATTCAATATCCGGTTTTATGTGGTTGCATTAATCTTTTTGATTTTCGATGTGGAGGTAGTATTACTTATTCCCTGGGCTTTAGTTTATAAAGAAATGGGAATAGTTGGTTACCTTATTGGTGCAATATTTTTAATTTTGTTAGGTGTCGGTATGGCATACGAATGGAAGAAAGGCGACCTCGAATGGGCAAGACCAAAAATTAAAGAACCTACCTTAGATTTAATTCATTCAACCGAAATTAATAAAGAAAAACTAAAAACTGCAAGCTGAATATGGGATTACTGGATCAGGAATTTACAGAGGGTAATATAGTCATAGCAAAAACTGAAGACTTATTTAACTGGGCAAGATTATCTTCGCTCTGGCAAGTTGGTTTTGGTTTAGCATGTTGTGCAATTGAAATGATGGCAACTTCTGCTTCTCATTATGATTTTGACAGGTTCGGTGTGATTCCAAGACCTTCCCCGAGACAATCAGATGTGATTATTATTTCCGGAACAGTAACTCTAAAAATGGCAATTAGAATTAAAAGATTATACGAACAAATGCCTGATCCAAAATATGTTATATCGATGGGAAGTTGTTCTAATTGTGGAGGTCCTTATTGGGAGCATGGTTATCACGTACTCAAAGGCGTTGATAGAGTAATTCCTGTTGATGTTTATGTTCCTGGCTGTCCACCAAGACCAGAAGCTTTATTAGAAGGTTTACTTAAACTTCAGGAAAAAATAAGAAATGAATCAATTGTTAAAAAGAGTGCATGAAAACTGCTGAAGAAATATTTAATACTTCTAAAAGAAAAATTTGGTGATTCAGTTATTGAATTGAAAACTGATAAACCGGTTGAACCCTTTATTATTGTTGATCCACTTACAATAGACAAAATTTGTTCCTTCCTAAAAGATGAAAATAATTTACAGTTTGATTCGCTTATGAATCTTTCCGGAGTAGATGATGCAAATGGTGAAAAAGTAAAAGATGAAAAAGGATTGGAAACAATAAAAGGTGGAACGCTCAGCGTTTATTATCACTTAGAATCTACTTCGTTAAAGCACAAGCTTACGATTAAAGTTTCAACAAGCAGAGAAAATCCTGAAGTCGTAACTGTAACTGAAGTGTGGAAAGGTGCAGATTGGCACGAAAGAGAAGCTTATGATATGTACGGTATCATCTTTCTAAATCATCCGGACCTTAGAAGAATATTGATGCCTTATGATTGGGAGTTTGGTTTTCCTTTAAGAAAAGATTATAAGAATCCTGAGTTTTACCAGGGAATGAAAGTACCTTATTAGTATTGAGTGATGAGTATTTAGTATTGAGATATTTTATATTTTCATTTATAATAAAATGCATAACTATAAAGAATTGAAAGTTTGGCAAAAAGCAAGGGAGTTAGTTAGTTCGTTTACCTACTCACTCAGAAATATCCTAAAGAAGAAATTTATTCGCTTACTTCACAGATCAGAAGAGCTGTCATTTCTATTCCTTCAAATATTGCCGAAGGTGCAGGACATTCTTCTAAAAAAGAATTTTCAAGATATTTAGGAATTGCTTACGCTTCATCTTGTGAATTAGATACACAAATTATTTTATCATATGATTTGAATTTTATAAATCAGGATGAATTAAATAACTCAGTTGTAACTACATTGACGAATTACAAAAAATGTTGAGTGGTTTGATTAAATCAGTCGAAAAGAAAATATTAATTATAATGTCTCAATACTCAATACAAAATACTAAAGACTCAAAGTCTAAAGACCGAAGAAATGGTATTGAATATGGGACCTCAGCACCCGTCAACGCACGGTGTGTTAAGGTTGGAGCTTGTGCTTGATGGTGAAATTATTCTTGACGTAATTCCCCACATCGGTTATCTTCATCGATGTTTTGAGAAACACTGCGAAGCAATGACTTATCCACAGATAATTCCGTATACAGATCGAATGGATTATCTCGCTTCGATGTATAATGAATTTGGCTATGCACTTGCGATGGAAAGATTGATGAAGATTGAAGTTCCCGAACGAGTTGAATACATTCGAGTAATAATGGGAGAACTTCAAAGAATTGCTTCTCACCTTGTTGCTCTTGGAACTTATGGTGCTGATATTGGTGCATTCACTCCTTTCCTATTTTGTTTCAGAGACAGAGAAAGGATTCTTCACCTTTTTGAAATTACGTGCGGTGCAAGATTACTTTATAATTATATCTGGATTGGTGGACTTTCTCACGATCTTCATCCCGATTTTATCCGACTTACAAAAGAATTTATAAAAGACTTCAGACCAAACGTAAAAGAATTAAATGAGCTTCTTTCATACAATAGAATTTTTATTGAAAGAACTGCAAACGTTGGTGTTCTTCCAATTGATACTGCAATTAATTATGGAGTCTCTGGTCCTAATCTTCGTGCAAGCGGAATGAAATGGGATTTAAGAAAAGAAGATCCCTACTCTGTTTATCACAAGTTCGATTATGAAATTCCTGTTGGAAGTGGTGAAAAAGGAAAAACCGGCGATTGCTGGGACAGATATTTCATTCGTGTTTGTAGAAATGGAAGAAAGCCTGAAAATTATTGAACAGGCAATCGATCAAATTCCCGAAGGAGATGTAAAATCTGCAATTCCAAAAAGAGTTAAGCCACCTGAAGGACAAATTTATACAAGAGTTGAAAATCCTCGTGGTGAGTTAGGATATTTTATTATAAGTGATGGTTCATTAAATCCGGCAAGAGTAAAAGTCCGTGCACCATCTTTTGTAACGATGCAAGTATTTCCTGAACTCTGCAAAGGTTTTATGGTTGCTGATGTTGTTGCAATTCTTGGAAGTATTGATATTGTTTTAGGAGAGATTGACAGATGATGTACGATTGGTTATATAATCTTACCGGAAGTGAAATCCTGGCAATGTTTATTGTGAGTCTGCTACCTCTATTTGTTTTCATACTTCCCTTTGCTCTGTTTGCAGTCCTGATGGAAAGAAAAGTTTCTGCACATATGCAGGATAGACTTGGACCAATGAGAGTTGGTTATCACGGTATTCTTCAAACTGTTGCTGATATAATAAAACTTCTTCAGAAAGAAGATTTGGTTCCTACGGCAACCGATAAAACATTATTCAACTTTGCTCCGTTACTTGTTTTTATGGGAAGCTATGCCGCATTTGCTGCAATACCTTTTTCGGGATTTTTTATTGGTTCAAAAATCGATCTTGGAATAATTTTTATTGTAGGTGTTACAGGTCTTGTCGTGGCAGGAATTCTAATGGCTGGTTGGGCTTCTAATAATAAATATTCTTTGCTTGGTGCAATGCGTGCTGCTGCTCAGATAATTAGTTACGAGATTCCAACTCTTATTAATTATTCTTAACAGTGATAATGATCACCGGAACTTTCAGTCTTTATGACTTAAGTGAAATGCAGACACCTTATTTCTGGAATTGGTTGATCCTTGGAGGACCGGCAGTTGGTTTGCAGAAAATTTTATTAATTCCTTTTATGATTATGGGATGCTTAATAATTTACACAAGCACACTCGCTGAAGTTAACAGAACTCCATTTGATATTCCTGAAGCTGAATCAGAACTTGTATCAGGCTATCACACTGAATATTCAGGAATGAAGTTCGCAATGTTTTTCCTTGCTGAATATGCAAATATGTTTGCGGTGTCTGCAATTGTTGCAGTTTTATTTTTTGGTGGATACCAATCACCATTCGGATATCTTGGTAATCTTACTCGGCTGGAAATGGCTAATTCCAATCGAACAATTTTCCTGGTTCACAGCAAAAGGATTATTCTTTGTGTTTGTTCAAATGTGGTTGCGTTGGACATTACCACGATTTCGAGTTGATCAGTTGATGGCATTTTGCTGGAAATATTTAATTCCATTTTCATTTGTAATTCTATTATTAGTTGGATTGATAACATTAATTTAGATATGAAAGATTATATTCTTAAATTTTTGGCAAGGACTTTTTACCATTCTTATTGGAATGAAAGTAACATTCAAACATTTGTTTGTGCCTGCAGTTACTATTCAATATCCATCAGTAAAACCTCAATTGCCGGAAAGAGAAAGAAACAGACTTTATGTTAATATGGATGATTGCATTGGATGCGATCAATGTGCACGTGCTTGTCCTGTAAATTGTATTGAAATAGAAACAGTGAAATCTCTTCCCGAAGAAGATCTTGGTAAAACTTCTAATGGAAAAAAGAAAGCTTTATGGGTAACAACATTCAATATTGATTTTGCAAAATGCTGTTATTGCCAGTTGTGTGTATTCCCCTGCCCTACCGATTGTATTTATATGACAGACACCTATGAATTTTCTGAATTCCAGAGAGAAAATCTGGTTTACGATTTTGCAACTCTTCTACCTGAAGAAAGAATTCAAAAGAAGAAAAATCTTGAGGAGTTTCAAACTAAGAAAGAAGCTGAAAAAATTGCTGCAGCGAAAAAAGCTGCTGAGGAAAAAGCTGCTACTCAAAAAGAAAAACCTGAAGTTAAACCTGACGAAACTTCCTCCGATAATAAGGAAGAAAATAAATAATGAAAAAAGTTATATTAATTTTCATATTACTTTTTTCAGAAAAATCTTTATTGGCACAGAATGAAGATTCAACTTACAAATATTGGATTACTATTGGGGGTATGGCTACTTCTGAATTAGCTTCTCTAAATTTAGGGTATACTTTCTCTTTGGCAGATAACTTTTATAAAGTTAGTTATTTTACAAGGGGAGGATTCTCACAAAATCCAAGTGTTGGAGATGATGACTATCTCTATAACACAATAGACATTTCAATTGGCAAAAGATTTCAATCAGAATGGTTTCAAGCTTCAATTTTTGCTGGTCCTTCGTATCTATTTGGAAAGAAGAAATTATCAGAAGACAACTTTGAAAATTATAATACCGTCGGTTTAGAATCTGATAGTACAGCTGTTCTTCCGACTTGCTAATGAGGTTGGATTTGGAGTCGGATTATATGGCAATTTGAATTTCGAAAATAATTATGCTGGCTTAAATGTGAATATTACGTTAGGTAATGGAAAATAAAATGAACATTTACGACATCATATTTTATTTGTTTGCTGCTGTTACGGTACTATCGGCTTTCTTTGTTGTTACTACAAGAAATATTGTCCGTGCAGCTTTCTTTTTGTTGTTTACATTTTTTGGTGTCTCAGGAATTTATGTTTTACTTGGTGCTGATTTCGTTGCGATAGTTCAGTTGATTGTTTATGTAGGCGGCATTCTAATCCTAATGATTTTCGGAGTAATGATCACAAATAAAATAACTGAAGTTGAAATTAAAACAGGAACGATCCATACATTACCAGCAGCAATCGGAGTCGGATTGTTCACAGGAGTTGTTGGAGCAGTTATTCTTAACACTGAATGGTTACAGGTAAATACTGAAATGCCTCAAGCCACATTGTCAACCCTGGGAAGTATGTTATTAAATGAATACGTATTGATATTTGAACTGCTCGGTATTTTATTATTAGTTGCATTAATTGGTGCAGCATCAATGGCAACGGAAATAATTTATTAATTTTTAATTGTTCATTTATAATTGATATATGGAAGTTACCTTAACACATTTTTTAGTAGTCAGCACACTTTTATTCTGTCTTGGAATTTATGGAATTGTTACAAGGAAGAATGCAATAATGGTATTGATGGGAATTGAATTAATTCTTAACGCATCGAATATAAATTTTATTGCCTTTTCAAGATTTGGAAATTTTGGATTGCAGGGACAGTTATTTGCTTTGTTTGTAATTGTACTCGCTGCTGCTGAAGCTGCAGTTGCACTTGCGATCGTTCTGAATGTTTATAAAACTTTTGTAAATGTAAATGTTGATGAAATTGATACACTTCGGGATTAGTGAATGAGTGAAAACTTTTTAATACAATTAGCAGTAATAGTACTCTTCCTACCGCTTCTCGGTTTTATAGTAACTCTATTGCTCGGCAAGAAAATTAAGAAAATATTTTTCTTTGAAGTTTTCGTACTATTTACCGGTCTTGTATTATCTACAATAATTTTATTTGGTAAGCTTACTAATTTTGCTGACACTAGCATAACAGGAGAGTTTAAATGGATTGATATGGGCAGCGTTCCAGTGCTCGGATCAATTAACATTTTCCTCGGAATGCTGATCGATGACATCAGTGCGTTGATGATCGTTGTTGTTTACATCGTAAGCTTTCTTGTTCACTTCTTCTCTATTGATTATATGAAAGGTGATATCAGATACAACCGATACTTTGCATATTTAGGATTGTTCACTTTCTCAATGACAGGGATCGTTCTCACTCACAACATGTTGATGATGTACATATTCTGGGAACTAGTGGGAATTTCATCTTATCTGTTAATCGGTTTCTGGTATGAAAAGAAATCTGCTTCCGATGCTGGCAAGAAAGCATTTATAGTAAACCGTATCGGCGATCTTGGAATGCTTGCTGGTTTGCTTATTCTTTTCATTACATACAATACTTTTTCCTTCTCAGAAATTTTTGGAGAAATAGCAAAAGGACATATTCCTTTTAATAGTGGATTCTGGTTGACCGTGACTGGAGTTTTAATTTTCTGCGGTGCAATTGGTAAATCAGCTCAGTTCCCTCTTCATGTTTGGCTGCCGGATGCAATGGAAGGTCCGACTCCTGTCAGTGCATTGATTCATGCTGCAACAATGGTTGCCGCCGGTGTTTATCTTGTTGTTAGAATATTTGGAATATTAACAGCAGATGCAATGCTTGTAATTGCAGCAATCGGAGCTTTATCTGCATTCATTCCTGCGACAATTGCTTTAACACAAAATGATATTAAAAGAGTTCTTGCATACTCAACCATTTCGCAATTAGGTTATATGATAATGGCACTCGGAGTTGGAGCTTACAAATTTGCTTTCTTCCATTTAATTACTCACGCATTCTTTAAAGCCTGTTTGTTTCTTGGTTCCGGTTCTGTTATTCATGCAATGCATCACGAGCAGGATATCAGAAATATGGGCGGACTCAGGAAGAAAATGCCGATTACTTATGCAACATTTTTATTTTCATCAATAGCTATTTCAGGAATTCCACTCACTTCAGGATTTTTAAGTAAAGATGGAATTCTCTCCGGCTCATTTGCATTCGCTTCACTAACAGGACATTGGTTATTCCCGTTCGTTGGATTTTTGGTTGCAATGATGACTGCATTCTATATGTTCAGGTTGGTCATACTTACATTCCACGGTGAACCACGTAACAAAGAAAAATATGATCACGCACACGAATCCGGATTTGCGATGGCAATGCCTCTTGTTGTTTTATCAGTTCTTTCACTTTTCTTCTGGTATACACCAAATCCAATGAGTCCTGATGCAGGATGGTTCTATACAAAGTGGATTCATCAACCAGTTTTATATACACCTCAGGAATCCAGATTTGATTTTATGAAAACTGATGAAGCAGCAATAGAGTCAGAGTCTGTCAATCATGAAATAATGTATTCAGAGAGTTACACAGAAGCATTGCATCACTCACACGGAACTGCAGTAATTCTTTCAATACTAATGGCTATTAGTCGGAATACTTTTGGCATTTACGATGTATCAATGGAAAAAGATCAGTGCAGATAAACTTGCTGAGAGATTTAAACCACTGTATAATTTTTCTCTCAACAAATGGTACTTCGATGAACTTTACGATAAAACTTTTGTTGCCGGAACTCTTGCCTTGAGCAATATAGTTGCCTGGTTTGATCGTGTTATAGTTGATGGAATAGTTGACGGTAGTGCCACAGTTACAAAAGCTGTTTCAGCATTCGTAGGAAAGTTTGACAACGTTGTAGTTGATGGATTGGTCAACTTTATGGCTTACTTAAGTGCATTCATAGGTTTGATTTTCAGAAGATTCCAGACAGGTAAAGTGCAGACGTACATTATAATGGTGATCTTTTCAATCGTGATTTTATTGTTTTTATTTAACAGAATATAGATCTCTAATTCAATTTTAAGTTTTGAAAGTACATGGGTAGATAAATGAATTTTCCAATACTAACATTTCTAACGTTCATTCCGGTTGTCGGAATGGTGATAATTCTCTTCTTAAAAAAAGAGAATGTTCAGGCAATAAAATACACTGCTCTGTTTGCAACGGGAGTGCAGGTTATTCTCTCCATATTCTTAATGAGTAATTACAATTACTTACTCGGCGGAATAAACGATGCAAGTGCATTTCAGTTTGTAGAAAAATTCAGATGGATAGAAATTTCAGATATTCCGTGGATCGGAACAATTAAAGTTGATTACTTTATGGGTGTCGATGGACTCAGCACCCCGATGGTTCTTTTAACAGCAATCGTTACTTTTATTGCTACACTTTCTTCGTGGACAATTGACCGTCAACTTAAAGGTTACTTCGCTTTATTCCTTTTACTCGATACTGGAATGATGGGCGTTTTTGTTTCCCTCGATTTCTTCATGTTCTTTATCTTCTGGGAAATTATGCTTCTCCCGATGTACTTCCTGATCGGGATCTGGGGAGGTCCAAGGAGAGAATATGCAGCCATCAAGTTCTTCCTCTACACATTGTTCGGAAGTATTTTTATTCTACTCGTGATGATCGGTTTATACTTCAGCACAACAGAAACTTTAGTTGATGGAAGTAAAGTTTTTACATTTAACATTCTCGAGTTAATGAATTCTGCAAATTACACTGTCGACGGAATTTTATCTCCACTCAATCCCGATAATTGGCGATTCATAGCTTATGTAGGACTGTTCGCAGGTTTTGCTATTAAAATTCCAATGTTCCCTTTCCACACCTGGTTACCCGATGCACACGTTGAAGCACCAACACCAATCAGCGTTATTCTTGCTGGGGTTCTTCTGAAAATGGGAACCTATGGAATACTGAGATTCAACTATGCAATCTTTCCGGAATTAACTTATCAGCTTGCCTGGTATATTGGATTATTCGGAATGATTAATATTATTTATGGTGCACTTGCTGCAATGGCTCAGAAAGATTTTAAGAAATTGATTGCCTACTCATCTGTTTCTCATATGGGTTATGTGCTGCTCGGAATGGCTTCATTAAACACGATGGGAATTTCAGGAGCAATACTTCAAATGTTCAATCACGGAACAATTACAGCAATGCTCTTCTTAATTGTTGGCGTTCTTTACGATAGAACTCATACAAGAAATCTTGATGACTTTGGTGGAATGGCAACTCAAATGCCGATCTATACAGGATTTGTGACCGTTGCATTCTTTGCTGCAATTGGTTTGCCCGGATTAAGCGGATTTATTTCTGAAATATTTGTTTTCCTCGGTGCATTCAGCTTTGATACAATCAGAGTTATTACGATCGTTTCAACTCTTGGAATTCTTTTAGGTGCAGGCTATATGCTCTGGACAATGCAGAGAGTTTATCTCGGCACATTAAAAGAAAAATGGAATCAGCTTAAAGATCTTGACGGAAGAGAATACGCAATGCTCATCCCGTTAACTCTGATAATAATATTCCTTGGAGTTTATCCTTCTGCAATGCTTGATGTAATGAATGCTTCAGTTAATTCGATGGTTAAGTTTATGCAGGACTCACAAATCTTTTTTTCAGCCGGAGGCTGATCAGCCTATGGCTGAAGTTCAATAAGTGGTTTATAGAAAGAGAAATAATAAAAAGTGAATTTCGAAAATCTGACATCAAGCCTGCAACTAATTAAACCTGAGATTGCTCTTTCAATCCTTCTGGTTGTAATTGTTCTTTTCGATTTGATATTCGACAAACGAAAGAACCTTCTCCCCTTCATTTCGATAATTGGTTTGTTGATTACTGCTTACTTTGTTGTTGAACAGTTTGGAGTGAACAACTTCGCATTCCGGTATAATGCTACGAGTGTTGGATTACTTGCAGTTGATTCATTCTCTGTGTTCTTTAAGATGATTGTGCTTCTTACTTCTATTTTTGTGATTCTGTTTTCAGTTACCTCAAGTGAAATTGTAAACTGCGGTGATCGTCACGGTGAATACTACACACTAATAATGGCTATGATACTGGGAATGTTTTTAATTTCCTCAGCATCAGATTTAATCCTCATCTATCTTTCAATTGAATTGCTTTCATTGTCTTCGTACATCTTAGCCGGATTTTTAAAGACTGTTGACAGAAGTTCTGAAGCTTCTCTGAAATATGTTATTTACGGTGGAGTTGCTTCAGGAATAATGCTTTTCGGAATTTCAATTCTTTATGGCTTAACCGGCACAACAAATCTTTATGAAATGAATGCCATACTGCAAACTGCTCAGTTCGGTGGATTCACTTTCATTTTTGCCGGAGTAATGGTTCTGGGTGGAATTGGATTTAAAGTTTCTATTGCACCATTTCACTTTCTGGACTCCCGATGTTTACGAAGGAGCTCCAATTGCAATAACTGCTTATCTTTCGGTTGCAAGTAAAGCTGCCGGTTTCGCTTTACTGCTTAGATTTATCAAAGTTACTTTCTATCAAAGTACTGCACCTGATGGAAGCTGGATTTTACTTGGAATAATTGATTGGCAGAGACTTTTAATTGTTCTCTCGATTCTCACAATGACGCTTGGAAACTTTGCTGCTATCTGGCAGGATAACATTAAACGAATGTTAGCCTACTCAAGCATAGCACACGCAGGTTATTTACTTCTTGCAGTTGCAATTTTTTCAAACGATGGATTGATTGCAGTACTTGTTTACTTTGCCATTTATCTTTTTATGAATCTCGGTGCTTTCTTTGTTGTAATGTTGATTGCAAACAAAATCGGCAGTGAAGAGCTTGATGACTACAAAGGAATGGGTTCGTCAACAGGATTTTTGGGAGTTGCATTATCTATCTTCCTTCTCTCTTTAGCCGGTTTACCTCCTACTGCAGGATTCATTGGTAAACTTTACATTTTCCTTGCATTGATAAATGCTGATATGATTGTTGTTGCATTTATAACTTTGCTGAATACAGTTGTTGCTTATTACTACTACGTTCGTGTTCTGAAAAATCTTTACCTTGTCAGAACTGAAAACACACGAGAAAAAATTCAGGTTAGTTTTGGTAATATGATTATACTTCTGCTCTTACTCATCCCCACATTGGTATTTGGTATTTACTTTACACCACTTGTAAACCTTGCAAAAAACTCCGCAGCGATTTTAGGGTTTTAATACCAATTGTCATGCTGAACTTACCGCTTTTGGCGAGCCTCGCTTTCAACGGGTTTCAGCATCTTTTTGTCATTAGAAACATAGTTTTACTATAAATACCGCACTATTTCGTCCCTACGGGACTGCTTGATGATTTTTGATTATGATTATCTATAAATATTTTGTCCCTATCGGGACAAGAAGGCTTCGATATAATAATCCCGTTAGGGATTAAATATTTCTAGCAATATTAGTATACAAGGATTTCAAAGTCCCGTTAGGGACGATATAGTCAAACCTTTCCGGAATGGATAGATTTGTCCTTTTCTAATTATTTGATCTTATAAGAATTCCACTCTCGCCTTTCTCAAAATAATTATTTAAGTTTCTGTTAAGTTTAATTTTTAATGGGGTAAAATTATGCGAGTCTTTAATCTATCTTTCCTTGTTGTTCTAATTTCTATTAATATAGTCGCCCAATGGAGGGATATTTCACCTTGGCCAGATGATCGAAATTTAAGCTCAGTTTTTTTTATAACGCAAACAACTGGATTCATAGTTGATAAAAGTGGTTTAATACAGAAAACAACTATAAGTAGCAATAATTGGGGCGTAGTAAAATACCAAACAGAGTTTGGACTGAATGATATTTACTTCAATGACCTAAACACTGGGTTTGCTGTTGGTGACCAGGGTCATATTCTAAAAACTACCAATGGTGGAAATGATTGGAATCAGGTTGTCAGCATAACAGGTAGTAATTTAAGATCTATTCGATTTACGACTGCGACAACGGGATTCTGCGTTGGCGAATCGGGCACTATTATCAAAACTTCAGATGAAGGAACTAGTTGGAATCCTATATTAATTAACACGTCCGAAAATTTAACCCAAATATTTTTTACCAGTGTACTTAAGGGATATTGTGTCGGTGAGAATGGTATAGTATTCAAAACTATTAATGGAGGAGAATCGTGGGTTAATACCTCAGGTTTAAATTTTCCTAATTTAAATTCATTATATTTTATTGATTCTGATTTTGGATATGTTGTTGGAGATTCGGGATATGTAATGAGAACAATTGATGGAGGTTTAGATTGGGAAATAAATCAATTAGATCCTATGATTAACCTCTATTCGATTTACTTTAGTAATTCCTTTACAGGATTTATTGTTGGTGGACTTGGTGCGATTTATAAAACTACAGATGCTGGTTATACTTGGGCTTTGAAAACTAGTTATGCACAGGATATTGAATTTTATTCTGTATTTTTTTCTGATATCAATAGTGGATTTGCAGTTGGGAGTAATAATCACCTAGCAATTACAATTGACGGAGGGAATAACTGGCAAACGAGCTACGCTGCAAGTCCTATCCCATTTTACACTGTGAGTTTTGTCGACTCCTCACTTGGTTTTGTAGCTGGAGCTAATGGTATTATAGTCAAAACTACAAATGGTGGTAATAGCTGGAGTTTATTGACAAGTAGTTTAACAACAAAAATTAATACTTCTTGTTTCATAAATGAAAACCTTGGATATCTTGCTGGAGAATACGGATATATGATTAAAACAACGAACGGTGGACTTAATTGGAATTCGATAGATTTAGGTTCATATCAGGATATTTACTCAATTCAGTTTCCTTCATCACAAATTGGATATGTTAGTTTGCAAGGAAATTTGATATATAAAACAACTGATGGTGGAATTTCCTGGTTTTCAATACCTGTAATAAATACTGTGAAAACCCTTTTTTTCTTGGACACACAGACTGGTTATGCAGGGTGTAATGATAATTATGTTGGGAAGACTACAGATGGAGGTTTAACATGGACTTGGTTTCCGCTAGGTCTTTGGTCTTCATTTTCAATTTTCTTTATTGATTATAATAAAGGGTATATCGCTGGTTCACCAGGTTATTATATAGCAAATACAACTGATGGCGGTTCGAATTGGAATTACTATAATACGAACAGTAATGATTGGCAATCTCAAATTGCTTTTGCAAATTATAACTTGGGCTTATCAGTTGGCGGTGGAGGAATTATAAAAACGACAGACGGAGGTTTAAGTTGGACAGAGGAAATTAACAATAAAACTTTCTATTCACTTGCTTTTCCAAGTGAGGGTACAGCATTTGTTTGCGGTATCGAAGGTACGATTTATAAATTTAGTGAAGGTGATACGACAACAGGAATCAATGAAACCTACGATTTGGAAAAACCAATTCTGTTTACAATCTCACAAAACTACCCCAACCCTTTTAACCCAACTACAAAAATAAAATTTACAATCCCAATCGTAGAGACGAGGCATGCTTCGTCTCTACAAATGGTTTCTTTAAAAGTGTTCGACATCCTCGGAAGAGAAATTGCAACACTTGTTAACGAAGAAAAATCAGCCGGTGAATATGAAGTTGAATTTAACGCCGCTAACCTTCCAGCTGGAATTTATTTTTATCAACTCAAAGCTGGTCGTTTTGTGAAACAAAGAAGATGGTTTTGTTGAAGTAAAAATTAATTTCTTATCCCCTCCTCACAAATGAGGAGGAGTGTCCCGATTTATCGGGACGGGGTGGTGAAGAAATTCTCCCTCCTCCCCTTAGTCCCCTCCTCAGGCAGGAGGGGAAATACCATTTTTTATTTTAATGACATACATCCGACTTGCATTTAAAAATGATAATCTTTAGTTTAATGTCAGACTAAAACAGTCCTTTATGTATGCTAAAATTATCCAAAAAAGCAGAATATGCGTTGATGGCAGCCAAGTATATGGCTTTGAAAAACTCCTCAGGATTTTCAACTGCAAAGGAAATATCTGAGAGTTACCAGATTCCATTTCAGCTAGTTGCTAAAGTATTGCAGAATCTTGTAAAGAGTGAAATTGCAGTTTCTGCCAAAGGAGTTAACGGCGGATTTTCACTTGCAAGAAAAGCAAATAGTATTTCTTTGATTGATATTATCAGAGCCGTAGAAACAAATTTTAAGATTGTAGATTGTATGCAGGCAAATAGTTCTTCAGCAGATTGTGAGCATTTTGATTGTTGTAAAATAAAAGATCCTCTGGCTGAGATTCAAAGAAAGATTGACAAAGTTTTTATTGAGACCACAGTTGCTCAACTATTATAGGGAAATTTAGGATACAAAAAGTTTTAGATAAATGAGTTAAATTTCGATGAACATTAAAATAAATTCTAATTACAGAGGAATGTATGTCTGATAAATATCAAACCAATCTTCAGTTGTTAAAAAATAATGATGAAGAATTACTGAACTACCTGAAAGCAAAGTTCCCCGTCTTTCATAACTCGAATTTTTTCTTCAGGGACTTTCAATATGGTATAAGAAGTTTTTTAGAGAAGAAAGAGATTAAAGCAAGTTATCAAACAGCGGAAATGCTTGCTGAAGATATGGCAAAGTATTACGAGGAGAAAAATCTCTTTGTAAAAATAGATCACCAAACATGGAGAATAGATAAAACGGATTTCGTGACTGCTACACCCGGCGATCCATTTTAATAAGAAAAATACTAATGAGGTAAAATATGAATGAAGTAAATATTAAATCTGAAATAACTATAACTGAAAAAGCCATAAAAGAAATTCAACGAATTAAGCAATCGAATAATATTCCCGAAAATTATGGATTACGAGTTGGCGTAAAAGGCGGAGGATGTTCGGGAATGACATACACACTAAACTTTGATGAGAATCAAAAGGATGGTGATACAATTATCGAATCAGAAAATGTAAAACTATACGTTGATGGAAAAAGTCTTTTCTACCTTATGGGAACTGAATTAGATTTTAGCGACGGTCTAAATGGCAAAGGATTTCTGTTTAATAATCCTAATGCAACTAAAACCTGCGGATGCGGTGAGTCTTTTGGGGTTTAACTAAAACTATATGAGAGGATGATATGAACAGAAGAAAATTCATCTACTCTGTTGCTGCAATTAGTGCAGCGTCTGCAATTGAACCATTTGCAAAAAGTATATTAAATATTTCAAATAAAAACGAAAGGAGCAAAATTATTATGGCAAAATTTGAATTGCCTCCATTACCTTATGCTTACGATGCGTTAGAACCATTCATTGATAAAATGACTATGGAAATTCATCATGACAAACATCATGCTGCGTACGTAAACAATCTCAATAAAGCTGTCGAAGGAACCGAGATGGCAACTAAAACTTTGGATGAATTAGTGATGAATATTTCAAAGTATCCTATGGCTGTAAGAAATAATGGTGGCGGGCATTGGAATCATTCTCTCTTCTGGACTTTAATGAAGAAAGGCGGCGGTGGAGAACCAACAGGTACTCTTGCTGATGCAATAAAATCTTCATTCGGTTCTTTTGCTGAATTTAAAACTCAATTTAGCAATGCCGGTGCAACAAGATTTGGTTCAGGTTGGGCATGGCTTGTTGTTCAAAATGGTAAACTCGTTATCGGTTCAACTCCAAACCAGGATAATCCTTTAATGGATGTTTCAGATTTGAAAGGAACACCGGTTTTAGGATTAGATGTTTGGGAACACGCATATTATCTTAAATATCAAAACAAAAGACCCGATTACATCGAAAACTGGTGGAACGTAGTAAATTGGGCTGAAGCTTCAAAAAGATTTAGTGAAGCCAAGTAAATAACTATGATTATTTATGGAAGCAGTCACTTCGATTGCTTCCAAATTATTTAATAAGAATAATGCAAATACCAATTTTTCCATTAGCGCTTGTAATCTTCCCGAACTCAAAATATCCTCTTCACATTTTTGAAGAAAGATATAAGATATTAATTAACCAATGTCTGGCAAATAATTCAGGATTCGGAATTGTTTCAAGAATTGGTGATACGATTTCTGAAGTCGGAGTTTATGTTGAGATTGCAGATGTAACAAAGATTTATGAATCCGGTGAGTTAGATATTGTTGTGGGAGGTAAATGGCGTTTCAAAAGAGTGGACCTGGAAATGCATGCCGATGGTTATTATCTGAGCAATGTAAAAAAAATAAGTGATCAGGAAGCAGATGCTGATATGAATTACAATCTTTACTTTGCACTCAAGCAGCGAGTTCAGGAAATGTTGAAACTTGTAAACTTTGATGTTGGTCAGGGCTTTTGGGAAGCTTTGGAAAAGACTACGCTGAAGTCGTTTAAGATTGCTGAAAAATCAGGATTATCAATTCTTCAACAACAGGAACTCCTTACTATTGCAAGTGAAAATAACAGGCTTAGCTATCTGTTGGAGCATTTCGATAAACTTGAGGAAAAGCTGGAAGAAAACAATACGACAAGGAATATTATTCTTGGGGATGGATTTCTGAATTAATATTAGAGTAATCTATACTTACTCCAAAGATTTTGACTTCTGGTGAGATTAATCAACTATATTTTTTGACTGCATTCAATCGGTTTAATGCACGATTAAGAGCAGAACGAGCACGGGCTTCATCAATATTTTCCTCACTCTTTTTTCTCAATCTCTCTTCTGCTCTCTTTTTAGCCTCCTCTGCTCTTTCCTTATCTATTGCCTCAACTTTTTCAATTGAATCAGCAAGAACTAAAACTTTATTCTGATTGACTTCAATCGTTCCGCCAGAAGTTGTATAAAATGTTTCAGCAATGTCGTTCTTAACTTTTATGATTCCAACTTCAAACGAACTAATTAATGGAGCGTGGTCTTTTAAAATTTGAAAGCTACCTAATGTGCCAGGAATCGTAACAGCTTCAATCCGGTCTTTGAAGATAGGTTTTTCAGGAGTTATTATTTCAAGATTTAATTCAGACATTATTTCATCTTGTTTGCTTTTTCAACAGCTTCTTCGATAGTTCCAACGTAAAGGAAAGCACCTTCCGGTAAATCATCATACTTACCATCAATGATTCCCTTAAATCCGCGGATTGTATCTTCCAGTTTAACATATTTACCGGCAAAACCAGTGAACTGCTCCGCAACATGGAAAGGCTGACTTAAAAATCTTTGAATTCTTCTCGCGCGTCTTACTATAATTTTATCTTCATCAGAAAGCTCATCCATACCGAGAATGTTAATAATATCCTGCAAATCTTTATAATGTTGGAGGATTTCTTTGCAATGTTTTGCAACATCGTAGTGTTCTTGTCCAATAATTCCAGGTTGAAGAATTCTTGAAGTTGAATCAAGAGGATCAACTGCAGGATAAATTCCAAGTTCAGATATTTGTCTACTTAATGTTGTCGTTGCATCAAGGTGGGAGAAAACTGCAGCAGGTGCAGGATCAGTTAAATCATCAGCAGGAACATAAATAGCCTGAACCGACGTAATAGATCCTTTATCAGTTGAAGTAATTCTTTCTTGAAGCGCACCCATTTCCGTAGCCAGATTTGGTTGATAACCAACTGCAGAAGGCATTCTTCCGAGAAGCGCACTTACTTCAGAACCTGCTTGTGTAAATCTGAATATGTTATCAATAAATAAAAGAACATCTCTTCCCTCTTCATCTCTGAAATACTCTGCAACTGTTAATCCTGTTAAACCAACTCTTAATCGTGCACCAGGTGGTTCATTCATCTGACCAAATACAAGTGCTGTTTTTTCAAGTACACCCGACTCTTTCATTTCAAGCCAAAGATCATTTCCTTCACGAGTTCTTTCTCCAACTCCTGAAAAAACTGAATAGCCACCATGTTGTGAAGCAATATTATGAATTAATTCCTGAATGATAACTGTTTTACCAACACCGGCACCACCAAATAATCCTGTCTTACCGCCTTTGGTATATGGTTCAATTAAATCAATTACCTTAATTCCGGTTTCAAACATTTCCGAGTTGGTAGAAAGATTTTTAAAAGCAGGAGCAGGTCTGTGAATAGGATATTTCTTTTTTGATTTGAATTCTCACCAAGTCCATCAATAGCTTGTCCAGTAACGTTTATCAATCTGCCTAAAGTTTCAGGTCCAACCGGAATAGTAATTGGTTCACCGGTATCAATAGCTTCCATTCCTCTAACTAATCCATCAGTCGAATCCATTGCAACAGCTCTAACCCTGTCTTCACCGAGATGCTGCTGAACCTCTGTTATCAGAACATTTTCTACACCCTCGGTCGTAACACGAGGTATTTTAATAGCAGAATATATTTCCGGAAGATGACCTTCTTCAAACTCAATATCAACAACGGGTCCGATTACCTGTATAATTTTTCCTTTGATTTCTGACATTATTTTTCCTGGATAGTTTTAAGAAAATTGAAGTGTAAAATTAAAGTTGATAGGCAACTTATACAAATATTTAAGGGGTAAAAATAAAAGGAAATTGATGAATATTCAGAGGCTATCCCACCTTTCAGCAGTGATAGCCTCAAATAAAGATACTAATTAATCCAAATAATATTTACTACAATTTGATATTAATTATTTGAGCAATAAAAGCTTCTTTGATGTTATAAAATCCTGAGTCTTTAATCGATAGAAATAAACTCCACTTGCTAATCCTTCACCATTAAAATCGACTGAGATTATACCTGATGGAGCAACATCATTATATAAGATTTTGACTTCCCTGCCAAGCATATCAAATACTGAAAGTTCAACCTGCTGAGAAAAAGGGACTTCGAATCGAATTGTCGTTACCGGGTTAAATGGATTGGGATAATTCTGATAAAGACTGTAATTGAATTCTGCAATTTCATTGTCTTCAACACTGACAACTGGAATTATAAAGGTTCCGGTTCCACCAGCCTCATTATAACGTCTTTTAAATTCCTGCATATATTGATTTGTGATTAATCCGTCATAAATAATTAATGTATTTTCATCGTTGTCTTGCTCGCCGGCGTTGGACCAATTTTGAGAACCTGTAATTGTTGTAGGATCACTCTGCCAAATTGAAGCGTCAACTGTACCATATTTATGATGCTGAGTATTGCCATTAGATGGAAACATTTCAGCGAAAGTATCAAGGAAATTATATTGACTGCCAGTTGTATTCACTTGATCAATGATACCACGAATATTTGTAACTCCGGCATTAAAACGATCATTCATTGTATTTGCAATATCAGACCTTGTTAAAGCGTATACAGCAAAGAAAATATCATCATCCGCAGAATTAATTGCACTTACAATTTTTGCGGTTGTCCCGTCTGAAGGACTAAAATAAAGTCGAACATCTCTTCCACCAATATTAAAACTGTGCGGTGTATTATCAGTTTTTTGCGGGCCAAATTTTGCATTAGCCTGATTCGGCACATCAGTTGAACTTCCCCACATTTCTTCAAATTCTAATTGATACGCGGAAGCGATTGCGGGATCATTTATTTCCACAACATTGTTTTTCCAGGTTAATTCAGTTGAAGTAACATTCCATGAGCCAGTCCATAACCAATCATTTGTATTAACCGCATCGCGACCATCGAATACGAAAAACTTATTGTGCATAATTCCATTAAGCCCACTGGTTCTTTTGATTAATTGGAATACCTGCATTTATCAAAGTTTGCATACTGTTTTGAGTATCTCTGTTATCGTAAACGACTCTAACTTTTACTCCCCGATTTTTTGCAGCAACGATTGCATCAGCAACTTCGGGCATTCCAAAAAAACTGTAAACCGCCATATCAATTGAGTAAGTAGCCTGGTTTATTCTGTCCATTAACTTCTGTTTAAAGTCAACATTTCCATGAGCAGAATTTCCTGGAATAGCAACTGTCGTATCAACTGAAAAATTAAAATAAATATTAATAGTACCTATTTCAGGATTTGAAGATGCAGTGTGGACGGTTTGTAATGAACTTTCACTGGTTCCTGCAGCATTTGTGGAATAAGCACGAAAATAATATTGAGTAGATTCTTCAAGCCCTGTTATTGGAACCATGTGAGCTGTTGTATCTTCGATAACAACAACAGAATCCAATTCAAGACTTGCAGTTAACCCATATTTAACTTTGCTGTCACCATTTCTTACCGTATTAAAATATACATTAAATGAATTTGTATCTATATCTGCTGCTATTACAGGATTTAGAATTAACGGTGCACCATCATCAACAATATCCAAAATAAATCTTGGTAATAATTGATAACCACTGTTGTACGGAGCTGTAGGTTTATATTGCTGAAGAATTCCAATTATATCAACTGCACTTGTTGGAATAGGTTGTCCGATAATAGAAGAAACATCGTTATCTATTCTCATTCCGCTTGCCAAAGTACCACTTGGATCGGAGATAGTGTAATTGGTAGCTCCAACAAAATTTCCGGAACCTTGAATTGTAACATTATTCAGTCTGATCAATAGACCTTCAAATTCTTCGTACCCATTCCATTGTTGATTACTTATATCAGTTATTGTAATAATCTCTGGGTTAGTTTCATTACCTGAAGAATGAACAACTACAGAAGCTCCGGGTAAAGTAAAACTTAATTCTGTCAGCCCACTAAATTGAGTGAGTTCAGCCGTTACAGTAACCGAATCACCAATGTTAACTACATTTGAGAAAGTAGAACCATATACACAAACTCCGGCAGTTTCATCCTGAACAGCTCCAGGACCGGCATTCCCAAATTGGTTTGAAGAGGTTACAATTCCGGAAACAGTAAATATTTGTCCGTTGCCTACAGGAACTCCATTAGCATCGTTGTACCTCAAGTCCGCGATAGGTACAATAGTTTGTGCCGAAATAAATTGACTGATTAAAATGATGTAAAATAAAACCCATGTAAAATATTTCATTGAATCTCCGTTGATAAAATAAATCTTAGAATTCTGTTATTTCCTGTATCAGCAACATATAAAGTCTTATTGAAAAATGCTACTCCATATGGTTCATTAAATGTATCTGATGAATCAGGACCACCAAAAGAAATTAATTCATCACCAAATGAATTGAATTTAAAGACGGTGTCTTTACCTGCATCAGCAATGTAAATATTGCCTGAGTTATCTAAGGTACAACCTTCAGGTCTTTCAAAGCTATTTGGAATAACAAGATCAGTAGAATTAGGTGAAAAATTACTTACATATTTTTGATCTATAGCTGTGATCTGATAATGCAACCAATTTGCTTTAAAACTTGTTCCTCCAGTTAGAGTGATGATAATATCTATTGATTGATTGTTAAATGACGCCAATGAACTTACATCATAAGCAGATACCGGTCCCTGACCTAAGGGATCAATGTTTGGAACTCTGCCTACCAGTGTATCTCCTTCACCCGTGTTACCACTAATTGATTCTTTAGGAACAAAGATTAACAAAGAATTATCCGGATCAACATAATTGCCATTGTTTGGTCCCTTCCTTGCAACATAAAACATATTATTATAAAAAACGCATGCTCCGGTATATTCAACAAGTGGTCTATTAAGATCATTAGCGCGAGGGAGTAGCCTTGTAATTGGAGCTATTTCAATATGATGAGAAACTGAAACCATATCCAGTTTATAAACAGCACTGAAAGTTCTATTCTGTCCACTGACAACAGTGTCAAACTGAGCACACACGATCAAATTTAATTTATAATCTTGTGCCAGCGCTATTGGTTTTTTAATAGAACGAATTCCCAATATCTGTCCATCGAGATTCAACATTACAATTCTGTTGTTATCAGTATCAGCAACATATACAAAAGGTTCTCTACCAACCATCACATCCTGTGGTCTATTGAATCCTCCCCATTCCGGATTAAGTTCAACGTAGACCGTATCTCCACTAACATTGACATCTCCATCACCAGTATCTATGTCTGAAATATCAAACTTATCTGTACAACTCCAGAAGATAGCTGTAACAGACAGTAAAATAATAAGTTCTATGTTATTTCTAAATTTCATTATATCCCTAGTATGATAGAAAACCTATGAGCCGAACCTAACCTCTCAAAGTTTGTATAAGCGTAATCAAAACTAAATTCAGCTATACTTATTGGAACTTTTACTCCAACACCAAACGAAAAATTTTGCTCGTCAACATTAAATTTATACCCACCTCTTAAGAGAAACATATTTTGCCAGGCATACTCAGCACCAATAGCAACATTTTCACTGTTATCATTCGGATGATTAAGCTGGATTGAAGTTGTTATTCTATGTTCTTCTGATTCGTATGGCTCAAGAGCAAATCCAATTCTAAAAATAGTCGGTGGTGCAAAGGATTGCCACTCATCTATTTCTCTATTTCCCACTAAAGTAACTTGACCATCGGGAGCAAGTTCAGATCCAAAATTTGAAACAGTCACTGCAAAACGCGTTGAGCCGAGTCCTGTTTTATAATAAGTACCAAGATCAATCATAACTCCTCGCATCTTTAACTTGTCCATAGTTTCTTCTACGTACTTAACTGATCCTCCAAAACTAAATTGCTTGGTCATTTTACGCGCGTAGGTTATTGAAACTGCAATATCTGTATAACCAAAATATTCTCCGGTTCCAAAAGGCGCAAATTCTGTTGTAACCGGCATATCATCCATTGTAACAGCAGTTAGTGAAGCTCCAAATGAATTGTCGTCATCCAGATGATATACAGCTCCAATAAAATCGTTATTTATATCTACCACCCAAACATTATGCGAGATAATTAATTGATTTTTATTAAACTGTGCTATGCCTGCAGGATTCCAATAAAGTGCTGAAGCATCATCAGCTATTGCAATGAATGATTCACCCATTGCCGAAGCTCTTCCGCCAACTCCAATTTTCAGAAATTGTGCTGTAGAAATTCCAGCTCGCTGACCTCCAAGCACCGGAAATAATTGTGCTCTTGCGGAACCGATTATAAGAAGAAAACTTAGTATGTATATATATTTATTCAATTAAAAACTAAATGTAATTCCAAATTTCATATTTCTTTTAGTTAAATATCTTGCAGGATTAAACGGATAAGGAGCAATTGGTGACTGCAAATCCGGATACCTTGGATCGTTCCAGCTACTAGGTACATCATCACCATATTCATAGGCTTTACCGGTAACCGGATTTATGATTGTTGAGTTCTGGGTATCGAAAACATTATTCACTTCTATAAAGAGTGAAAATTTGAAATTGCTGACTTCAAAATACTTTTCAAAATTCGCATCAATATAAAACCAGTCTTCACCAATTTGAGTAAAGCGTTCTCCAAGAACATATTCATATTCTTTTCTACCGTCAGGTTCGACTGTTCCTGTGAACACCGCCGGAGTGTATCTTTTACCTGATTGAAAAAATCCTCTTAAGTATAAGTTCCAGTCATCCAAAATATTCTCACCAACACCGAATGTACCAGGAGCAGCGTAAAAGTTTAATGAAAGTGCAATCGTCACTGGTCTGTCCCAGGATAAAAATTCTTCGCGGATAGAATCCTCAAGATCACCACGGGCAATTAAAACGCCTTCTTCTTCTGATGAACTTTTTCCTGTAACGATTGCATATACAAAAGAGGCTTGACCGTTAAACCATCTACCAATTCTCTTTTTAAACTCAACCTCAAGTCCTCGTGATCGGGCGTAATCAGTATTTACATAAGTAATAAAACTTTCTGCGGAAAGTCTGGAAGATGTAATTTTAACAGCACGAGTGCTAACATAATCATAAATATCTTTGTAGTAAGCTGTAACAGTTAAGACATCATCAGGTGTGAATTGTGTTTTTAATCCAAGTTCATAGGCAACTGTAGTTTCAGGATCAAGGTTGGGATTACCAAATTTCTGAAATGATGATTGTGCACTTGCAGGATTTAGTTTTGCGTATACGAATTGAGGCTTTGGCCACTTGCTGAAATGTCCGTAGGAAAAGAATAGTGTTTGATTATCGGAAACAGGGTGAGATATACCTAATCTCGGACTGAGCCTCGCTTTATATCTACTTCCGTTAAACCACTCATAAGTATTGTCAATATAATCCTGACGTATTTCTTCCGGAATGGTCACAACATTAGTATCCTCGACTGCGTTATCAACATAGCTTCCGGGAAACCAATAATCTAATCGCAACCCAAAGTTCAGAATCATTCCTCCAAAGTTGATATTATCCTGTGCATACAAAGCACCTAAAGCCGGATATACATTATAAATATCGTTATTCAATCCAAGCTCTCCAACCCACGGTTTGTAAATATCAACAACCTGCATATTCTGGAATTGCATGTTAATTCCGGCTTTAAATTTATTCATCTCATCGAAGAAGCTTGTCAGATCAGCTCTGAAGGAAAATTCTTCGACATAATGATCGTGCCAGTTGTATGTATTTCCAGTATCCCAAAAACCATCACCGGGAATTACCCCAATGGTATCTCCGTTTAAGTTGTAATATTGAATTGGGAAGTTTACAATGTCCTGAGGTTCATGATACTGGTCGTAATAAAGTCCGTTTGCATCTCCACGTAATGTAGTATAAAAGTAATTAAACTTTGCTTCGTAAAATGTTCTTGAATTTAAAGTTTGGGTAACACCTATTGTATTGTAGATATTATTATGTGTAAAAGTGGCTGCACTATCAAGAATGTGTTGAAATGTATATTGATAACCAGGTGATGGCTCTACATACTCAAGATTTGATTGTAATGATTGTGTATTCTGGCTGATGTTTACAGATTGGTTAAACGAATAATTAAACTTTAAAGTCGGGGAATAATTATAATTAAATTTTAAAAGCCAGAACCAACCGTTTTCTGTACGTGGTGCAAAACTGGTTCCATGAAAAGTTGAAGAAACTAATTGGCTGGCCGTTGGTTTGTAATAACCCTGAGTTATTCCATCCGTAATCCCGGCATAAAAACTTGTAAAAAATGTTAGCTCGCCCGGAATTTCTAAACCAAATGCGGGTAATAAATAATTTGTAATAGGTTCCGGACCACTTAGATTTGCTTCGAGTACGTCAGTATTAAATATATTGTAAGAATCCAGAGTTTCCAATGTTGTCAGTCTTAAAAGTTACATTTCCGCTGTAACTTTCTCCACCTTCTCTTGTTTTAACATTAACAACTCCAGATGTTGCTTGTCCGTATTCAGCGTTAAATCCACCAGTTATAACTTCAACTTCCTGGATTGCTGATGCACTTAGCTGAAGTCCAAATCCTGTCCCAGAAATTGGATCCTGTACGGAAACACCATCCAACATAAATGCATTCTCATAAGTCCTTCCACCACGAATGTGTAATTCATTGGAGTTGGAAACAATTACACCAGCCTGTTGTGATACAATATTCTGAACATTCTCGACGATCATCTTATCAATTTCATCCTGAGATATTGTAGTTTTACTTTGAGTATCCTCTACATCCATCAAAGGTTTTGCACCAATAACTACAACATCCTGTTCAAGTGTTAAAACAGTCTCTTCCAGTTTTACATCTAAGCGAGTTGTTTTATTTGGTTCAACATTTGTTTCAGTATATTGAAATGTTTTATAACCGATGAGAGAAATATCTACATTGTAGCTTCCAACTGAAATATTATTAATTACAAAATTTCCATTAACGTCTGATGCAGCTCCGTAGTAAGTTCCTTTCAATATAATATTTACACCGGGCAGAGCTTCGCCAGTTTTAGAATCAACAACTTTTCCAGCAAGATTGCCGGTTTGTTGTGCAATCAATGAACACGTCAATAGAAAAAATATAGAAAATAATTTGGTCATCGAGTTAAACCAAAATCATCGAAAAGTACTTTTTGCATAAGTGGTTTTACATTTCCATTACCATTACATTTATCTAAAGGAAGAGCAATAAAAAACTCAGTAACATTGGAATTAGTGAATCCCGCAAAACCATTTAGTTCACCATTTGGATAATAGTAGATCGGATTGGCAGCTATTGGATCAAGATAAAAGGATTTAACTCTTCTAATATTTCCGGTTGAAATTAAATTTGGATACGCAGGATTAGTCGTATCAGAAGATATCTCAACTCCCGGTAAAAAAGCTTGAAGATAAAAATCCATACTATCCGAAATTATTGGAATAAAACTGCTAACATCGGTAGCATCTAAAAAATTGCGGAAATTGCATCGAGAAGAATACTTTCCCACCCTGCGACAGATAATTATTGGTTGCAAAACTTGCAAGGTCAAGTGAGGGGTCATTGTCAGTATACCAAAACACATAATCAAATAATTTGATGGTTTCTAAAAAAGTGACATTAAGGAACGGTGGAGTCTCAGTGTGAATATCATAAACATTATAGTGACCTGTCAAGCCAAGGCTATCGAACATAGCGTAATAAAAGGAAGCAGGATTTTCCACTGAAGTACGATAATCATCTATGATTAGAAAATTCCCTACAGGTTTTTTTACATACCATGTTTGTCCAGAATCCGGTAGTGAAATAAAAGGAGAAGTTGCACCTGAAATGTCAACAGCACGGGCATAAAAAATATTGTTTGCATCAAAAATAAGTCCAGGTAGAAGTTCAGGAAAAATATTTCCTTCCTGTGATTCAATCAATATTTCCATTGCCGCAGTTCCACCTGAAAAATCATTTGTCCGGAGTGTAACAGTACGCACACTGCCATCAATGCTTATAACGCTTGATTGATTTGTAGTGTCGTTCAGTACAATTTCGATCGCAACAACCGATTCCACTCCATCAATATCATCAACATTCCAGCTGAATGACATTACGGGGAAAGAAGTATCAGGAACAAAGCTTAAATCATTCCAGCTAATTGTTGGAGCTGTGTTTCTTAATGGAAAATCGAAGCGAGCAGGTGTGGGATCAACTAAACCAATGTCATAAAAAAATTCTCCCTGGTCGTACAAACCATTATTATTATTATCTATGTACGGTTCCGGACCAAAATCAATTCCATTCCTTTGTACATTACTATCATATACTTTATTTCCCTCGTTATCAACAGCAGCAACTCTAAATGTATAGATTGTATCGCTAACACCAATTTGCAATGAAAAAAGACTATCGTTAGAAGCCGTAAATGACCAATTAATGTTGTCCCAGGAAAAATAAAATCCCATAACCGTCCCATCAGGGTCGTCTCCCCACCAATGAATTGTTATTCTGCTCTGCTGGGGAAGAATCGTGCTATCAGGATAAAGTGATAGCCCGGTATTTGGTGGTTGATTGCCAGCCGGATTACTTACAGGATCGTCCGTACAAGAAACAACTAACACTGAAAAGAATATTGAAACTACAAGTAAAAATTTTTTCATATATAAAATCAAGTGAGACTCCCTTTTAAAGAGAGTCTCACATTAAAATCAATTACTTCATTAAAATCATTTTCTTTACCTGAACAAATTCGTTTACTTCTAATCTGTAGAAATAAATTCCGCTTGGTAATGCACTTGCATTAAATACTGCTTTGTATGAACCAGCAGCTTGTGATGAATTATTAATTATAGTCATCACATTCTCACCCAATATGTTGTAAATATTAATATTTACAGTTCCGGCTTCAGGTAATGAATATTGAATTGTAGTTGAAGGATTGAATGGATTAGGATAATTTTGTTCCAAACTATAATCTGATGGAAGAGAATTTTCATCAACAACATTCGTATAGTTTACAAAATCATCATCCTTTCTTGGACAAAGTTTGTAATTGCTGAATGAGTAATACATTATTCCAATTAGCTGATCGAAAGTGGCATTTTGTTGAACTAAAATTGTACCTGGCTCGCCTGAACCATTGTGATACGAGTTATTTCCGTCTTCGAGTTCAACTCTTGTGTTGCCTGATCCATCGCTTACATACATCTCACCAAAATTACTTCCACCATCAGCATTTATATTCGTGATCGCTGCATTCTGATATGAAACCAAAACACTTTCCCATTGCTCTTTTGCAACATCACCATCTCCGAGAGTCCCGATTTCGCCGGTTGTTAGAGTATGCGGAACTGGAAGTGCATTTCCGGTTGAATGAATCGTGTAAGCTGAAATATTATTTATCCGGGTAACTCCAAAAGATTCCTGGATCGTTCCGGTTATCGTTAGATCATCGCCGCGTCTTGATAGCCCATATAAATTTGTTCCGACAGATCCACCAAAACTTATTTGCATTCCGCTCCAAGGACCTTCGCCGAGTTGCATATAATTTCGTGCGGGTGAAGAACTTCCATACCCCTTGATATCAGATGAATCCGCAGTTACAATTCCTCTTATGGTTACAACATAATTTGTGTAACCACTATAGCCGCCACCAAATGGACTGTATTGAACATCTTTAATATTCACCGGTCTATCTAATACCATATAAAAATAATTGTCAGTTAGTGTATCTGTTGGATTTATAGAAGTAAGACTTTGATTATCCATCGCCCATACATAAAAATCAACAAGAGATGAATCGCTGTTTATTCCAGGGATCGTGGCTTTGTATAATGTATCGGATGGTGAATATGTCATTGGAAGCATCAATCTCTGTCCGCCATCAACTCTATAATAAACTCTACCTTCCTGCACTGTACCGTCAAGATCAGTTAACTTTGCAGAAATTTCAACAGTTTGAGATGGTCCTACTTCGGCTGAGTTTCTTCTTATACTGGAAATTATCGGAGGTGAAGAAGTGATTGGACCAATATCACCAGGATATAATGGAACAATATAATAACCATCTGTACGTGTATTAATTGTTCCTCTGATATAACTTATAAAAGATCCATCTTGTGGTGGTTGATAAGTTGTTATTCCAGTCAATCTGTGAGAGCGTAAAGTAAAATAGCCTGATTGATCATACATGAACATTTTATTTCCTTGCCCATCATTTATTGTGAATGTTCCGTTTGATAAATTTCGATCACTTGTTATTACGTTTCTTACAACAATATATTCACTCTCATATTTTTCAGCCAAGACGTTCGGTGTACCACCATTATCAAAATCACTTACAGATAATTCAATTGGATCTGGTCTCTTCGGTAGCTGAGTTATTATTTGCACAGGTGTGACAGGATTTAATAATAACAAGGCTTCTGTTGTTGTAAAATACTCATCTATAACTGCTGTAAATTCAACTACCTGTGCTGTATCTACAAGATCAAAAAAAGTTCCCTGGTTTGCACCAGTGGTATCATCTTGCAGCATATACATACCATCAAAACGGTCATATACATTCCCATCCATATCCTGGATGTAGGCTGCCCAACGAGCACCGGCAGCAATTATTCTTCTCCTGTCAGTTGCAGCATTAACAACAGGAGCTACCATAATTACTCCTCTGAATCTTACTGTATCGCCATCTAAAGGTGATGTTAAATCTCCATTAGCAAGTAGCGACGAATCAGATTGAAACTGTATATCTTCAATCGTTACCAATGGATACGATTGAGCAAAAAGCACTCCACTGAGCGCAATCAAAAAAAAGAATGAACACAGTACGAAATTTTTCATTTTTTTCTCCTTTTATTTATTTGACAACTAAAAATTTTCCGGTTTTTATTTCGCCAGTTTTATTATTCAGGACGGTAAATAAATATAATCCTGTTGCGACAGCCTGGTCATAATCAGTTAGTAAATCCCACGCATGTTCACCACCAGTCATCTTCTGTTTTCCATCGCTTGCGTATGTTTCAAACCATCTTATATCTGAACCACTATTAAATTCATTATGATTCATTTGCCTGATTACATCACCTGCTAATGTATAAATAGTGATTTGACAATCCTGAGGTAAGTTAAAGAAATAAATTTTTCTAAGACGTTCCGATGAGCCATCCCAAACAGCATTTCCATAATATGGATTCGGATACACGCCAATTTGAACATCGGGATCCTCTGTTGCAGGTGTTCCGGGTAAAACTCTTTTAAGATTTGCCAGCTTACTCGATTCAAGCTGATCAAGATTGTTCGCAGGATCACCTTCATCAAATGCAGTAACAGAAAATAAATACTGCCATCCATTCAATAAATTATTTAATTCAAATTTATAATAATATTTATTTGTATCGTTGGAAAACGTAACAGGTTCATCAAGCTCAACAAATTCAAATCCGGTATCTAAACCAACATTATTCCCAGCACTATCAAAGTTTGCAAGCGTAACGAGTGATGCAAGAATGTCCTGATTTTCAGTAAGGTCAAATCCTGACTGAGTTCTATACAAATTATATCCTTCAAAATCTTTTTTACCGGAAATAGGATCGATAGATAATTCAGCTCTTTTATCCCAATAAATAGTTGCTTTCTGACTCTCAGGAATTACTTTTACAACCGGGGAAGTTGGAGGAGTTGGAAGAATGTATCGTGTTATTTTTCCGTCAGCATCAAGATCTTCTCCCGGATCTAAAATACCATTTCTGTTTCTATCCTCACCGTAGTAAGCTCTCAATGCCCAATCGGCATTTGAATATAAATTTTGTTTTTGTTCTTCTGTATCAAGGTTTGCAGGATCGGTTCCATATTTTTTTGCACAAACAATTGCAAATACAACATTAATTGAATCGCCCGGTGCAATAAAATCAAAGTATCCCCTCGTAATTAGCATTGAGCGGTTTGATGGAGTTTTAACTGAGCTGGGATTTATGCCATCATTCCATCGGTTATTTCCTCCAAAAAATCCTCTCATCTTTTGATAACGGTCAACATCATTTTGAGGTGCGAAGAAATTCGGATCGTCTGTATTTCTGAATTGCCAGGTGACAAAATTTACTGAAGAAAGTGAATCACCTTGACCATAAGGATAATAATCCGGAAAGTTTGGCTCCGATCCTAGAAATTGTATACCGATATAGCTATCTGAAAAACCCAGATCTCCTGCTGCGTCAAATTCGTAAGCGATTTTTATTGAATCATTATATCCGTTTCCACCTTTATTAAAAAAAGCGCTCCCTCCATTTCGAGGATTCCCTGTAATTCTCGTATTGCGAACAACTGTATCTGTCCAAAGACCAACAAATACGCTATCAAGATATTTTTGGTTTACATTTTTTATCCAGTAATTAAAAATCACAAAGAAATCTGCAAATGGAAAATTCCATGCATATGATTCTTGTCGAATAGAAAGCCCGAGCGGTGAATGGTCCGTAATTGGATTGCCGTTTTCAAGAACCCGATTTGTGTCAACATAATCGAGTAAAAAATCCTGATGAGAAATTGCGTAAGGGCTGTAATATCGTGAATCGAATAAAGAAGATCTTTCTAACACACGATTGCCGGGAGCGTTAGTGTATTCAAATCCACCACCTCGTCCCGAAACAGATGCAGCATCAACAGCACCAGTAGTGACAAACGGACCAACTTTTCCTTGTCCAAGAGAATCATTCGCAATATATCCACCGATATATAATCCACCATCAAAAAGATGTTCTATTCCGCTACCGAGTGGATATTCGCAACTTGGATTATCAGGCCAGAGAACAAAGCCATTTCCGTAAGTTCCAAAATTAGTAACTGTAAGACCAATGTTTCCGACATTGGTGTAGTGGCTGTTATCATCATCAAGAATTTTTGGAAATTTTTTATCATCATCACCCGGATTGATGATGAAGGCACAAAAAATTATGGACAGATATAATATCCGGTGGTGAAGTTTCATTAAAATAAACTGTAAAAAATTACTGTACTAAATATCCGATTGGTTTATAAACACAACACTAAAATACAAATAAAAACTAATTGTGTAAATAAAGGAAATGTTAACTTTTTTAAGTAGGCAAATTTTTTGGCAGTCAATAAATCCCCCATTCACTGCTCAATCCAACATTAACCGATTTTATTTCAGGAGTATCATTTTTTTTGCTTCCATGAAGTTACCGACTCTAAGTTGACAGAAATATATTCCTGAAGATATTTGATGGTTGATGGATGATGTTTTGAACTCAACTTCATAAGTACCAGGATTTTTTTCTTCATCAACAAGAGTTGTGTATTCATTTCCCAAAACATCATAAATCTTTAAAGAAACAAACCGAGACTGATTCGTTTCACTCGAAATGACAGATGGAATTGTAAATCTTATTTTGGTAGACGGATTGAATGGATTTGGATAGTTCTGGTACAGAATAAATTGCTCCGGTATAAAATCATTTTCAACTAACAATACCAGTTGAATTATCAGGGAAGAAATATTCCAGCATTCTATCAACTGTAGCTCTCCATAAACCCCAGCTATGCCCTTCCGGTCTTTCCAACCAATCGATTTCGTAATTTGCTCCAATAAGAAAATCTTTTAAAGAATTCATATTTTGAGTTAGACTTCCTTCATAAGTTCCCCAAATAGAACTCCATTTAATATTTTCTACCGGACCATTTATAATCAAATTATATGCTTCATAACCATTTGGCTGTAATGCGCCTGAATGAAGTCCACACAAACCAAATACTTCAGGATGATTGTAGCTAATGAGGGCAGAAATATTTCCGCCATATGAATCACCAAGAACCAATCTTTCCTGCGGATCTGTTTTGGTTCTGTATAATGAATCAATGTAGGGAACAAGTTCATTCACAAAAAATAATCTGTATTGATTCCTTAGTGAACCTGCGTATTCTTCATTTCTGTTATTCGGTTTTACAAATACAGCAATAACCGGCTGAATCTTAGAACTATCTAACAGATTATCAATAACATTCACTGCTCTTCCAAGACTGATATATTCTGATCCGTCCTGAAAATAAACAGTTGGATAAGTTGTTGATGAAAGTGAATCGTATCCCGGTGGAAAGTAAATACTTAATTGATAATTTGTGCCGACTGTAGTGCTGAATAAAACTTTTGAAATGACAGTTCCGTGTGAAATATTTGGATTGTAATTAATTTCCCAGGGCTGAACGTAAAACGGCATTGAAAGTTCAGAGTTTGGTCCAAATCCTCCCTGGCAAATATTTGGGTTTTCAGGATCGAGTATCCAGGTAATTCCATTCAAAACAAATTTATAATCGAGTCTTGCATCAAGTTCAAAATTTTCTGAACGATACCAAAAATTAGTCTGGCTTAGGTGAGTCATTTGCCAGGCAGTTGTACTCCATCCATTAAAATCACCGGGAACAGAAACTGAACCAGATGTTCCCAAATAAATAAAATTTGCTGTCGAATCTTCGATGAAAGGAATGCCTTGAGTTCTTGCGTAAGTCATAAAGCTGTCAACCGCAGCCTGCTTTGCTACAGGATCGCCGAGTGAATTTACGTGATCAATAAATTGTTGGAACTGGGATTGGGCGATTGCAAATGATGAAAGAACAAAGATAAAAGTAAGAAGGTATTTTTTCATTTAAGAATATTTTCAATAGATAAAATGCTTATTCATTTACATATCTAAAATACTATTTTTACCTAAGTAAAAGCTCAATAAAAATATAACTAAATAGGTTTGTATTTTCCTTTAATGACAAAATAATTATCAGGCAAGGGAGAATAATATTTATTTGTATCATAAATTGCTTGATATTTATAGTCAATTAATTCAGGTGGAATGTTATCACCAAAAGGTTCTATCACCGGGAAAATAATATCAGAAGTCGTTGGGTTGAAATTTATTCCAAGTAAATTATCAAACTTGCCATCCGAACCGGGTTCACCATTTTCCTTAATTTTATCAAATCCAAATAATTCCAATAATCTAAGGCCATTGATTTTATTAGATTCAGAACCATCGGATTTCTTTAAATATATATCCAAATCAAGATCCGTTACTTGTCCCTGATAAGGTAAAATCTGATACATATTTTTCATTTTTAATTTCCACGCTGCTTCATATCCCGGTTGAAGATTCTTTGGTTTTACAAGTTTCAAAACTGCTATAGAATCGTGATTGTTAATTAGATCAGAAAAAAATTCACCATAGATTATATCATCCGAAAACTGGCTACTCTCATTTTCTATTCTATATGCTATCGCAATTATATCTTGTTCATTTAATTGAGTTGTAAATGTGATATAACCTGTTTCTCGATGAAATAAATATTCTCCGCCCTCATTTAAAAGTCTAAATCGTCCTGTTTCGTTTTGACCAGCTATGATATCATAATATAACCTTAAAGAATCTGAATACTTATCAGTAAATGATCTTGACGGCAAATCGATATGAGCACTAGCATAAATTACGCTACTCAATAATTGATTTGTTGTCTTATATACTTCAATTTCTTTCACATAATATTTTGGTAAAACTACTGGTAGATAATTTCCGTAGTAAAGATTATACATATTTAAATCAGCAGAAGTATCAGTATAAACTTCATCTATAAAATAATTGTTTTCAGAATATTCCAAAAAATTAATCTCGAATGGGATTCTGTTATCCGTTGGAGTTGCAACTGGTTCACATTCTTCATCATCGCAAGAAATAAAAAGTAATGGAGAAAGGAATAAAATTAAGATGAAATATTTGAGAGCTTTCATAACAACCTCTTCTGAATTGATAGTTAAACAATTTTGTTGTTACAGTAATCTTAATAACCACACTAAAGGTTTTTAAACTGTCATAAATATCATTAACCAGATATTGTAAATCAACCTAATATTTTATATCAATGTAGTCTTTAGAGCAATCTAAAGGTGAAGTTTTGAGTTCAAAAAAAAAGCCAGAACTTTCATCCTGGCTTTGAATCTTACGCAGAATTCTTTTTTTTACTTTATCGGCAATTTCTTAGCATTGTCTTTGAGCCAGTCATCAAAACTTTTCAACTCAGGATTAAGTGATTTAGAGAAATTTAGATCTCTTGCACCACAATAGTATTCCTCAAAATCGTGTTTAAACTGGAACATATTTCCAACATCATCGGCACCTGGAAATCCAAGTCCACGAAATACATCAAAAGGAACCGGATTGTAGATCACGGGCTCACCTAATGCTTTAGCCATTGAATCAGCCATCATTTTACCAGTAGGATGCCCACCAGCAACCCCAACAGTTTTTCCAATAAATTCATCTCCTCTTTTAAATATTCCATAAGCACATTTTCCAATATCTTCAGAAGCCATTCCGGGAAGTTTTTTATCACCCATTGGAAGATTTAGATAAATTTTTCCATCCTCTCCTCTTCTTGGTTCAAGACCGAAGTAAATAAAATTTTCCCAGTAAAAAGAAGTATTGAACAGGGTCACTGGCAATTTCTGTTCTGTAAATAAATTATTTGCTTCGCCCTTGCCATCATAGTGTGGAACTTTATATTTTCCTTGCAATGTAGGCATTCTGTTATCACTTAATGGAATAAATTTACGGGTATCATCTAGTGTTGACCAGATGATATGTTTTATTCCTGTTTCTTTAGCTGCTTTTGCAATGAGCTTCGCTTCTTCAACCTCTTTCTCAGCAGAAAAATGATCCCAGAAAAATGTAACGGCATAAACACCGTACGCACCTGAGAATGCAGATTTCAGACTTTCATAGCTATCAATATCAACTGCAACAACTTCGGCACCTAATTCTTTCAGTGCTTTTGCTTTATCTGAATTTACATTTCTTGTTAATGCACGTGCAGTAAATTCACCTGACTTATCAGCCATAATTGCACGAACCAATCCGCCACCCTGTGCACCGGTTGCACCAAGTACAGCAATCACTTTTTTATTAGACATAGTATCTCCTTAGTTTTTTGTTGAAAATTAATTTTTAAAAAATATTTC
Source organism: uncultured Ignavibacteriaceae bacterium (assembly GCA_963790385.1). Classification (GTDB taxonomy): domain Bacteria; phylum Bacteroidota; class Ignavibacteria; order Ignavibacteriales; family Ignavibacteriaceae; genus IGN2. The sequence goes on along the minus strand of CAWBOG010000005.1, from coordinate 513,546 downwards.
TTGCGTGTGCGTCTGCGTGGTAGGAACTTCGCACTAATGGAGAAGACTCAACAATTTTGAATCCCATTTTCAATCCTTCTTCTTTGTACATTCCAAATTCTTCAGGTGTCACAAATCTATCAACCGGTAAATGAACTTTTGTTGGTTGAAGATATTGCCCGATAGTCATTATCTCACAACCGTGACTGTACAGATCTTTCATCAACTCTAAAACTTCTTCAGTTGTCTCTCCTATTCCAACCATAATTCCACTTTTGGTTCTGAGACCATTTTTTCTAAACCATTTAATTAGATTTAAACTCCGCTCATATTTTGCTTGAGGACGAACAGCGTGATATAATCTTTTTACAGTTTCAAGATTATGATTAAGAATATCAGGAGGAAATTGCATTATAGTTTCAAATGCTTTTTCATTTCCTTTAAAATCAGGAATGAGAATTTCAACTGTGCAATCAGGTTTCTCTTCTCTTAGTAATCTGACACACTCTTTGAAAATTTCTGCGCCACCATCCTCAAGTTCGTCTCTATTAACTGATGTTATAACAGCGTGCCGTAAATCCAACTGCTTAATTGCGTCCACTACTCTTCTTGGTTCATCAAGATCCAATTCACTTGGTAAACCAAGTTTTACGTTGCAAAATCCACAGCTTCGTGTACAGGTATCACCAAGAATCATAAACGTGGCGGTTCGATGATTCCAACACTCAGCAATATTCGGACACTTTGCTTCTTCGCAAACTGTGTTAAGCTTTTGTTCGCGCATTAAGTTACGAACATCCGAATAGTTATTACCTGTCGGTAATTTAACCTTCAACCAATCTGGTCTTTTCCCTAAAGGAATTTTTGTTTTTTCTGCCTGCTCTTTAAATGCTTTTTGATGTTGGTTAATCATATTTATATAGCCGTCGAATCAAAATTTTCTAGTGTTTCTTTTAAATATTTTAGGAACAACCCGCCAAGCATTCCATCAATAAGTCTGTGATCATGTGCAAGTGTTAATGCCATTACAGGTCTGATTGCAATTGAATCTGAACCATCAACATTTATCACAACTGGTTTTTTAATTACAGCACCAACACCCAGTATCGCAACTTCCGGTTGATTAATGATTGGTGTTCCAAATACAGTTCCAAAGACTCCATAGTTTGTTACAGTAAATGTTCCACCTGATATATCGTCAGGTGTAAGCTTTTTATTTCTCGAGCGATGAGCTAAATCGTTAATTGCTTTTGCCAACCCAATTAAATTTAATTGCTCAGCACCTTTTATATTTGGGACAATTAATCCGGCAGGTTCAATTGCAACCGCAATTCCAAGATTTACAAAACTTTTTTGAAGAATTGTGTTACCATCAATTGTTGAATTAATGAGTGGATAAGTTTTAATTGCTTTTACACATGCCTGAGCTATAAATGCCATGTATGTCAGTTTAACTCCATACTGCTGCTGAAATTCATCTTTCTTTTCCTGGATAAAATTATAAGCGCGTGTCATATCAACTTCTATCATTGACATAACATGAACAGAAGTATCACGACTTGCGATCATATGATCCATGATCTTTTGCCGAATATTATCCATCGGAATTTTCTCGATACCAGCTCCTGAAGAAATCGTTTTCACTTCCGAAGGAATAAATGATGGTGCCGGAGCAGCTGTCCTTTCTTTCTTTTCCTCCACAGGCTTTGCTGATACTTTTTGCTTCCCTCTTGATCCGATGTAAGATAAAATATCATTTTTTGTAACTCTCCCTTGTAAACCTGTACCCTTAATATTCTTTAGTTCATCAAAACTAACATTTTCTTTTTGTGCAATGCTTAGAACTAGTGGCGAGTAAAATCCATTCCCATCACCTTTAACTTTTTCCATTTCATTAATTTCTGCCTTTGCAAAATTATCATGCATTGAGACTGGTTTATTAAGCTTCAACTTTCTTTTCAGTTACAACTTCCCTTTTTGAATCTACTGCTCCACCAGATCCGGTTGATATTTTTGCCACAATAGTTCCGACAGTTACGGTTTCCTGTTCACCAATTAATATTTGTGCGAGGGTTCCTTCTACTGGTGAAGGTATTTCTGTATCGACTTTATCCGTGCTTATTTCAAATATCGTTTCATCCTTACCAATCTTTTCGCCAACTTTTTTATACCACTTAATTATCGTTCCTTCCATGACTGATTCACCCATTTTCGGCATTTCAATTTCAACTAAACCTTCAGATGAAGGAATTTCTTTTTCTTTCATTTGCTCGATGACTGGTTTTTCTTCCACAATTTTTTCTTCAACATTAATTTCCGGTTTATTCGAAAGCGATTTTTTTTCACCGTCATCAATTATTGCAACAACAGTTCCAACCTCAACAGTATCACCTTCTTTAACTTTAATTTCCTTTAGTACACCCTCTGAAGGTGAAGGAATTTCGGTGTCCACTTTATCAGTACTAATTTCAAAAATTATTTCGTCCTGTTTCACGAGGTCACCAACTTTTTTGTGCCATTTGATAATGGTTCCTTCGTTAACACTCTCACCCATTTTGGGCATGATTATATCCATATTTTTAACAGCCTTTCCTCAAAATTCTAATAATTCTTTAATTCCCTCATAAATTTTCTGTCTTGACGGCAGTATAGTATTCTCTAAAATTGGTGCGTATGGAATATGCGAATCTGCTGCTGCTATTCTTTTCACAGGTCCATCAAGATATTGAAAACAATTATCAGCAATTCGAGCCGCAATCTCAGCTCCGAAACCACCTGTCAAAGTATCTTCATGAATAACAACTACTTTATTTGTCTTCTTTACCGATCTGAAAATTGTTTCTTCGTCAAGAGGAATAATGGTTCTGATATCAATTACTTCTACTGAATAACCAAATTCTTCCTCTAATTTTTTTGCCGCGAAAACTGAATCCCACATAGATAATCCGTAAGAAACAATTGTAATATCATTTCCTTCTTTTACTACTTTTGCTTTTCCGAATGGAAGAAGATAATTATCGTCTGGTTCCTGAGAAATTGCAAAACTTTGTCGGTAGAGTCCTTTATGCTCACAAAAAAGTACCGGATCGTTTATCCTGCAGGCAGTTTTTAATAAACCTTTTGCATCGGCTGCATTGCTGGGATATGCAATATAAATTCCCGGAACATGTGCATATATGGATTCTATGTTCTGGCTATGACAAAGTCCACCGTGAATGTAACCACCTACAGCAACACGTACAACAACCGGAGTTGACCAGGCATTGTTAGAACGATATCGCATAGTCGCCGTTTCATTTTTCATTTGCATAAATGCCGGCCATATGTAATCGCCAAATTGAATTTCGACCACAGGCTTTAACGATGCTAAAGACATTCCGTTTGCAACACCAAGAATGCTTGCTTCCGCAAGAGGTGAATTGAAAACTCTTTCATCACCAAATGTTGTTGATAATCCTTTTGTGGCTGTAAACACTCCGCCTTTCATATCTGCTACATCTTCGCCAAAAATATACATGTCTTTATTTCTTTTCATCTCCTCATGGAGAGCATGGTTAATTGCATCTACCATAACGATTTTATCACCGGAAGGGGTTCGCTTTTCGTAATCTAATGATTCTTTTAATCCGCTTTCATCATAGACAAATTTTATAGCATCTCTTATATCGGGATCAGCAGACTTAGAAGCCCGATCAGCTGCGTCATCAATTTCTACATTTATTTCTTTCCATATTTTTTGGTACTCGTCGTCATTAATAATTTTATCTTTCTTTAATCTGCCAAGATATTTTTCTATTGGATCTTCTTCTTTATCTTTTTCTAGTTCCGAATGGTCTCTGTATTTCTTTTGATCGTCAGAGGAGGAATGAGATTGCAGTCTCACAACATTTGCTTCAATAAGTGCAGGACCTTTTCCGCTCTTAATATAGTTTATAGCTTCTTTTATTTGTTCAAAAGATTCAAAAAAATCTGTTCCATCAATTTTTTTTCTATAAAGAGAATGAAATCCTCCCATCATCTCAGCAACTGAACCATCTTTACCAGCAGTTTGATGTTCAACAGGAACTGAAATCGCATATCTGTTATTTTGAATGACAAATAAAACAGGAAGTTTTTCCCGGCTTGCCCAATTTACTGCTTCGTGAAACTCACCCTGACTTGTAGTTCCTTCTCCACTACTTACATACGAAACATTTTTAATTCCTTTTCTTCTCGAAGCGAGAGCAGTGCCAACTGCTTGCAGAAATTGTGTTCCTGTTGGGCTTGATTGTGAAGGTATTTGAGCATTTATCATTCCCCAGTGAACAGGAAGCTGTCTTCCACCACTTGCAGGATCAGTAGCTTTAGCAAAAGTTCCTAAAAAAACTTCTTCCGGAGTCAAACCTGCCATCAATACTGTTCCAAGATCACGATAGTAAGGAAAGAACCAATCTTTTTTAGGATCTAGCTGTAACCCAATTGCCATTTGAACAGCTTCGTGACCTTCAGCAGCGATGTGGAAAAATGTTTTTCCTTGTTTAAGTAACCGCATTGCTTTGTTATCAATGATCCTTGATCGAATCATCATTCTTAAAATTTCAATCAACTTTTTCTTATCAAATCCCATCAAATCATCAGTCGAAAAAACTTTTGCTACTCCTTTACCATTTGTTGGCTTTTTATCCAAAGCAGTTTTCTTAACAACATTTACATCTTTATTAGAATTTCTTTTTGACATTGAATAGCCTTCCGGTTAGGTATTAACTATTTTTGTTTGAAAGAGATCTTCTTCTTGTACAGTTATAACATTAGAATATCCAAATACTTCTATGAAATTCGCTACTAATTTTTTTTTCACTTCTTGAATATCTATAGTCCTATTTAATTCTTTGCTCAAAGAAGTTACGGATTTGTCATGAATTCCACAGGGAATAATTCCATTAAAAAGATTTAGATCTGTGTTAACATTTAATGCAAACCCGTGCATCGTGATCCATCTACTTACTTTAATTCCAATAGCAGCAATTTTTTTGTCATCAAGCCAGACGCCAGTGTATTTCGGATTTCTATCGCAAGATAAATTATATTCCGCACAAGTTTTTATTATCACTTCTTCAAGAGCGCGTAAATATTTGTGTGTGTCCTTAAACCAATTATTAAGATTAACTATTGGATAGCCAACAATTTGACCGGGTCCGTGATAAGTTATGTCACCGCCTCTATCAATATCGTATACAGAAATTTTATTTTCATTTAAGTAGTCCTCGGATCCTTTTAAATTTTCTTTATCTGCAGTTTTACCAAGCGTATAAGTATTAGGATGTTCAAGAAGAAACAAAAAATCTTCTACTTCGCCTGAAACTCTTTTAGAAAAAATATCTTTCTGAAGATCCCAGGCTTCCTTGTAATCAATAAATCCTAAATCACAATATGTGAGGATTTTATTATTCATCTTCCATCTTCCATCAGATATGAATTGCCTCTCCATAAGCATTTGCAGCTGCTTCCATAATTGATTCTGATAATGTTGGATGAGCGTGAACAGTTTTTATCAGTGATTCACCTGTTGCTTCGAGTGAACGGGCAAGAGTTACTTCCGCAATCATCTCAGTTGCTTCACTCCCGATTATGTGCGCACCAAGTATTTCACCATATTTCTCATCAAAAATTATTTTTACAAATCCCTCACGTTCACCAATTGCAAAGGCTTTTCCGCTCGCCATAAATGGGAATTTACCTATCTTAATTTTAAATCCTTTTTCTTTAGCCTTTGATTCTGTAAGTCCCACACTTGCAACCTGAGGCTGACAATAAGTACATCCGGGAATATTTTCATAGTCAATTGGAGGATGATGAATTCCTTTTATATGCTCAACACAGTGTATACCTTCTGCAGAAGCAACATGTGCAAGCCATGGTGGACCAATTACATCTCCAATTGCAAAAATATTCTTGACGTTAGTTTCATAAGTTTCTTTGTCAACCTTAATATGATTCTTCTCAGTTGTAACTCCAAGTGCTTCTAATCCAATACCTTCAATGTTACCAACAACGCCTATGGCATTTAATACTTTCTCAGCACTTATAACTTTCTTTTCGCCATTAACATTTATTGTAACACTAACCTTGTTTCCCTTCACTTCAGCTTTTTCAACTGTTGCATTTGTGAATATTTCAATTCCTCTCTTCTTAAAATTTTTCTCTAAAGTGCTTGAAACTTCCTCATCTTCAATTGGCAAAATGTGTTTCATCATTTCGATTATTGTTACTTTTGTCCCAAGAGTTGCATAAAAATATGCAAACTCGATTCCAATGGCACCTGCTCCAATTACAATTAATTCTTTCGGCTGCTTTTCAAGATTCATAGCTTCAGTACTTGTAATAATATTTTTTCTGTCGACTGGTATTGAAGAAATGTTTCGTGGACGTGCACCGGTAGCAATAATTATTTTATCAGCTTTTACTATTTCAGTTACTTTTCCATTCAGATCAAATATTTCAATTGTATCCTTTGCAGTAAGTTTTCCAAATCCTCTTATCCGATCAATTTTATTCTTCTTTATCAGCATCTCAACATTTTTTGATATCCGGTCTGAAATTTCACGACTTCTTTTTATGATTCTACTAAAATCAAACTCCAATTCTGCCGCCTTTATTCCAAAGTCCTCACCATGATTTTTAAGATTATCGTATATCTCGGCATTCTTTAATAGTGATTTGGTCGGAATACAACCCCAGTTCAAACAGATGCCTCCAAGGTTATCCTTATCAATCACGACAGCTTTAAAGCCTAGCTGACCTGCACGGATAGCAGCAACATAACCGCCCGGGCCGCCTCCTAATATCGCTATATCATATTGTTTTTGCATAAGTTATGGTAATCCAGGTAATTAAGAATTGCGCAAATATAGTTAAGCATTTATTGAAAAGAAAACCAGCAAAGATTAAATATGACTGTAAAGTCGAGTTTTTAATTATTTTTTACGAATTTGTACAATGACTGTCATTTGATAATATTGTCCCTCTAAATTCCAATGAAAAATTTAAATCCAAAATCCAATCAATTAGTCTCAGATCTAAGATCGGAAAAACTAAGTGTTCTAAAGATAACTGCACTTTGGGCTTTCAGTGAGTCAGCTTTTGGTGGAATTTTGCATGCACTAACAATTCCATTACGTGGATTGTTTATCTCCTCTGCGGCAGTTTTATTTATCTCTTTAATAGCTTTTTTTTCGAAAAACAGTAGAGACATTTTAAAGGCAACATTGCTCGTAGTTCTAATCAAAGCCGTGGTCAGTCCGTACTCTCCTCTTACTGCTTACCTGGCTGTTTTGCTCCAAGGACTTTTTGGATTTATATTTTTCTCCAGCAAAAAGTTTTTCAAATTATCTACATTATTTCTTGGATTGACGGTTTTGTTCTTTTCCGGAATACAAAAAATTATCGTACTTACAATTCTATTTGGAAATACATTATGGAATTCACTCGATATTCTTATTAAACAGATTTCAATTGAATTATTTCATATTGATCATCCGGAGATAAATTACGGTTACATACTTATTGCAACTTACGTTTTGCTGCATTTATTAGCAGGATTATTTATAGGACTTATTGCCGGCAAGCTTCCAGAAAAAATTAATTATTATAAAGGAGTTATCCCAAAATATATTTCATCAATAAATAGTGAGGAAATTCCTGGCAGAGAAATAAGAAAAAAGAAAAGCTGGTTTTTACGTCCGACAGGAATTTTTATAATTGCTTTATTAATCGGACTTATTGTTCTAACGTATTTATCACCTACATTAGAAGATAACATTGCGATCTCAGTCGTTATAATGATAATAAGATCACTTGTAATTACTTTTATATGGTTCGTAATACTCGCACCAATTGTAAAAAATTATTTTCAAAAATTTATTGCAAAACGAAAATCAGAATATTCAAAGGACCTGGAGGAGATTATTTCGATGTTTCCGCAGTTTAGGAAAATTGTAAACTATTGCTGGAAGAATTCGGAAGATAAAAAAGGTCTTAAAAGAATTCGCTATTTTTTATCTACATCTTTTTATTATTTACTCTTAAGTGAATAAGATGGAAAAAAGCAAAATTTAAATGTTTTAGCATAACTCATCTCAACAGAATCATCTTTCTAGATTGTTGGTAAGATCCAACAATAAGAGAATAAAAATAGATTCCGCTGGACAATCCGGCAGAATTGAAATTTATCTCGTACGCACCAGCTTCTTTTTCTTCATCAACAAGTGTTATAACTTCATTTCCAAGCACATCATATATTTTTAATACATGCCTGCTGTCTATTGGAGATTGCCAACTAATTGTAGTCGTTGGATTGAATGGATTTGGATAATTTTGATCTAAATTAAATTCTAACGAGGACTTTTCTGATTCTTCGTCAACTGAAACTGTATTTGTATCCTCAACTACATTGTTATACTGATTCAAATTCAATCCCTGAACATTCTGAATTATTCCTGACGGCCAATGTATATTAACGGAATCAATTTGTGTTGCATTACCCAATCCAAAGTGAACCTGGAGATTTTGTCCGCAGTATCCATTTTGACCAACTACTTTTCTCATTTGCCAAACAGCATTACCTGAAATTTCGGTTTTCAATTTTACAATTGCACCAATCGCAGATTTGTTTGAAATAATACCTTGCAGATTTAAGATAATCCAATTGTTACTTCCGCCATTGTTGTTGAAGAGGACATTGTTTTCATTTTCACTGAAACATCGAGCCTCAAATAAATCCAGCCAGCCATCGTTATCGTAATCTCCAAATGCAACTCCGTAAGTCCAACCTGAATCCTGCACAGATGCATCATTACTTTTTGTGAAAGTACCATCATTATTATTTATATAGAGCAGATTGGAAGTTTTTTGACTTGTAAAAGCCTTCGATATTATTATATCAAGATCACCATCATTATCAATATCACCTATAGAACTCCCAAATGAGTTTGAGATATCGGTTGTAAATGGTGCTTCATTCAGTTTTGTGAAAGTACCATCTCCATTATTTATTAAAAGATTATTCCTTTGATTTCCCCAGTTCACAAGAAGTACATCAAAGTCACCATCGTTATCAATATCCTCCCAGTTACTTCCAGCCGTGCTTCCACCATTCTGAAGAAGTGTTGGAACATTAGCTGTTGAAAATGTGTCATCGCCATTATTCAGATAAAGATTTTCATTTTGGTTGTTCTCATTCGTCACAAATATGTCCTGAAACCCATCGTTATTAAAATCGATCCAATCAACATTTCGTGATGCAAATGTCTGATTTAAAAATGTATCAGTCTGTTTGGTGAATGTTCCGTCTCCGTTATTTTTATAAAGAAAGTTTCGCAGGTTTCCGCCACTGTTGCAGACATATAAATCTAGAAAGCCGTCATTATTAAAATCTCCCCACGAGCCGGTTTCAGAATAACTTGATTCTGTGGTCATCAATATCCCCTGTTGAAAAGTAAAAGTCTTATCACCATTATTTAAATAGAAAAGATTTGGTTGTCCCCACCAATTTGCTACAAATAAATCTAAATCACCATCGTTATCAATATCACCCCAACTGCTTCCATCCGAAGCTTTGCCATCTTGTGTAATAGCAATATTGGTAATTTTTGTAAAAGTTCCATCGCCGTTATTTTCATAGAAAAAATTATTTTGTCCCTGCTGTGGACCGTTAGTGACAAACAGATCAACATCACCATCATTATCATAATCAATCCAGTTAACAGCGCGTGAATCACCGCCATCGTTTACCATTGGCCCTGAAGTCACTTTCGTAAATATTTGTGAAAAACCGGTTGTTGAAAGAAGAAACAAAAAAATTGTGACCATTGTTGTACGCATTATAACTCCTAAATTTTAATTCAAATATGAACTTTAATTTATTGGAATGATATGACTGAGGGATGAATGATGGTTAGATTGGGACGATCAGTTAAGTTTGAGGGATGAAAATTTAATTTAATAAACGATCAACATTTTCTTTAAATGCTCTTCCAGTGGGAATTTTTTTTCCAGTACTCAATTTGATAATGAATTCCTGGTTAAAGGTTGGCTCAAGTTCGTGCACGAACGTTTTGTTTACAACAAAACTTTTATGGACTCTTATAAATAAATCAGGATTCAATTTCTTTTCTAATTCAGTAAGTGTAATACGCATTCGATGCGTTTTATCTTTCAGATTTAATACCGCATAGTTTTTATCTGCTTCAATGAAATGAATTTCATTTAACGGTACCAGCAGAATTTTATCCTGTGTTTTAATTGCAATCCTGTCTGAATATAATTCATCACTATGTTTTGTAGAAATAACGTCCTGAATTTTTGTTAGAATTTCACCAGTGTTTTTTGCAGATATTCTTTCTTGAGCACGATCGACTGCTTCATTAAATTTTTGCTGATCAAATGGTTTAAGCAGGTAATGAACTGCATTCAAATTAAAAGCTTCGGTTGCATAATCGCTGAATGCGGTGGTGAAAATTACGAACGGTGCTTTCTCGCCCAACTCAGAAATTAATTCGACTCCGGATTTTCCAGGCATGTTGATATCAAGAAATACAAGGTCAGGATTTAATTTTTTTATCAGGTTTTCTGCTTCTTTAACATTCTTTCCTTCGCCAATAATTTCTATTCTATTATTTAAAGCGGCAAGGATTCTGATTTTTTCCCTCGATAACGGCTCGTCATCTACAATGATTGCTTTAATTTTATTCTGCATTGGTTAACGGCAGTGAAATTGTTACCGAATATTTTTCATTTTCAATCTTCCCGGTTTCCAGTTTATAATTTCCACGGTAGATATATTCCAATCTTTCTCGCAAATTCCGGATTCCTTCGCCTAACGATTTGTCGCTTAATTTAATACCATTTGGTAAATTGTTCGTAATATTTATTTCAATTTTGCCATTAAACACTTTAACACTTGAAATGATATTTATTTTTTCGTCAGTTAATTCAACAGCGTGCTTAATGCAATTTTCCAATAATGGTTGAAAAACAAATAAAGGCATTTTAACCATTAAAGAACTTTCATCAATATTCATTATATAATCTATCCGGCTGCCGAATCTCAACTTCTGTATTTCCATATACTTGGATGCCAGTTGCAACTCTTCTTCAATCGTAGTGAAATTATTTTCAGAAGAATTAATTGAATGTCTGAGTATTTCGCTCAGTTTTGAAATCATTGAATCAGCAATTTCGGGATTCTTGTATGCGGTTGCTGAAATAGAATGAAGTGAATTAAAAATAAAGTGAGGTTGAAATTTCATTTTAAGATTTTTAAGTTCAGCCTGAACAAGTTGTTTCCGGAACGATTCTTCCTGAATTTTTGCTTCTCTCCGTAAGATTGATATTCTGTAAATCTGTATAAGAATTACCAACAGCAAATAAGAAAAGAAACTGTCGTAACACAATGAAAGAAAAAAATATTTTTCATTAATTAACTCACTGAAAAAATTTTGAGACGGGATTGAATTAAAGATTTGATCATTTATAAATATAACTGTAAATCGATGGAAGACTGCAACAATTATCCCGGCAATAAAAAGTAATAGAATTTGTTTAAATCTTATCTTGTCTTTTACGGTTGAAGTCACAACCAAATAAATAAAAGGAATTAGAACTATCCAGAATGCATAGCTGAAAATTCTTTGCGAAAGTAATTGGAAATATCCGGCAGGATTTGCTGTGTTGAGAAAATAAACATACGATGAAAATGTGGAAAGCATTCCCTGCAAAAGCATTATCGAAGATAGTACGAGCCAGATTTTTATGGAAATTTTGTTCTTCATTAATTCATTCTTGTAAGGATTTAGGTATCGGTTTTTCACCTAATTCAATTATTTCAAACTCAACTAAATCCTCCCAGTTTTTTGTCCACTCTTTAAATGTATCAGGGTTTTCGGTTTCCATTAATTGAAAACATCTTTCCCCGCTTTTCTCAAGCCAACTTTCAATGAAAAATAAACCAGGCGGAAGCATTCTCCCATTTGAATGAAATCGATCATAAATTTTATCGAAACACCCTTTACGATAATTTTCAACTACAATATATTTTGTCATAACCAAGTTGTGATAGTTTTAAACTTATCCGAAGATATTCTGGAAGAAAATAGAAAAAATAATTTTTGCTCATTTTTTAAGTTCAAATGTAACTGTAACACTTGATTTTATTGAGACCTTTCCAAGTGCAATTGTTTCGGAAATATTACTGGAATTGGTTGGAATATTTTGAACTACATTCTGACTCATCATACTCGATCTTCCATAACCCCAACCTGACCAACTGTTATAGTACCACCAGTCTGACCCACCATAACCTTCATTTATCTGCAACGGATCCCCAATTGATTGGCCTAATGCACCTGCCATTTTTTCAGCTTTTTCTCTTGCTGCATTCAGTGCAAGTTCTCGTGCCTGCTCACGATACTTTTTAAATTCAGTGGTTTGGAAATCGATTCCATGGATATAATTCACTCCGGATTGAAGAACGGTGCTTACTAATTCTTCAACCTTTTCCGGATTGGAAAGAGTAACAACAAAAGTGTTTCTAACAAAATAACCGATAAAATCTTTTTTCTCATAGCTGTCATCATATCTCGGTTCAACAGAAAGATAATCGGTTTGAATATCTTTATCTTGAATTCCAGCATCTTTAATTACTTTTAAAGCTTTCTGCATAATATCATTATTCTTTTGTTTGGCAATCATAATATCCTTATCCCAGGTTTCAATTCCGAACGTTATTATAATCTGGTCAGGTTGAACCTTAACTACCGCTTCACCATTGACAGTAATCTTCGGTCGATCATCAAATTGTTGCGACTGAATCTTATATGATGCAATTAAAATAATTAGTGTAGCTAATATTAAACTTTTCATTTTATCTCCTTTAAATAATTATACAAATCAACTATCGTGTTTAATCGAGATTATTACATTTCCTTTTTTATGCCCTTTGTCGACATAACGATGAGCCTCCGCAATCTCTTCCATAGGAAATATTTTATCAATGATGGATTTAATTTTTCCTGACTCAGCAAGTTCAGTTATAAATTTAAGATCTTTCGTTCTCTCTGCCGGTGGTCTTAATCCTGTTGCCATTATCAGAGATTTTTTGCTTGAAGATATTGAAGTCCATAAAACTGAAGGAAAAACTTTCAGAGTTACAGCTGCCTGAAGGAATTTTCCGTTTGGTTTCAAAGAATTTTTGCATTGTGAAAAACTGGTCTTCCCTACCAAATCAAAAATTATATCATAAGTTTCAGAGTTCTTTGTAAAATCCCCTTTGGTGTAATCAATTACCTTATCCGCTCCGATTGATTTAACTAAATCGCTACTTGAAGTACTGCAAACACCTGTGACATCTGCTTCAAAATATTTTGCTAGCTGAACTGCTGCTGATCCAACACTTCCGGAAGCACCTATGATTAATACTTTGTTTCCTTTTTGAATTTTTCCTTTATCTCGAAGAAAAGGTAAAGCAGTCAGAAAACCATCACAACAAGCTATTGCTTCTTCATAACTTTTATTGGAAGGCATTTTTGCAAGAGTAGCTTTGTTTTCCACAAGACAAATAAATTCCTGGTATGAACCTGCACCGGGTGTTGTCCCATATACTTTGTCACCTGGTTTAAAAAATTTTACACCGCTTCCGATAGTTTCAATTTCTCCGGCAAACTCACTACCCAGTACTGGGTTTTTTGGTTTCGTTATTCCGGTAAATAATCTTGAAAATTTTGGTTCACCCTTTCTAAAGACACAATCAGTAGCTGTTACAGTTGAGGCTTGAACTTTTATCAGAACCTCATTTTCCTTTGGAACCGGCTTTTCAATATCCTCAAGCTTAAGAACTTCAGGTGAACCGTATTTTGTATAAACAATTGCTTTCATTTTTTTCTACCACATTAATTTTGATTAAGAATTTATATTAATCACTACTTTTCCTCTTGTGTGACCCATTTCGACATACCGGATTGCTTCAGAAGCTTCGCCTAATTTGTAGCGTCTTTCAATAACAGGTTTGATGATATTTTTTTCAAGAAACTCCTTGAGTAAAGCATGATCTTTTTTGTTTGGTTTTGCATTTCCCAATAAAAGAATTTTCTTATTTCCAACCAATGATATTATTGATCCAAGAATCAAATGTTGAAACATGAGACCAACAGTAGTAAATCCAACGACGACACAAATTCCATTTGGACTTAAGGCACGCTTTAATTCAGAGACGGAACGATTTGAAACATTGTCAATTATCAAATCATATTTTGAATTGCTATTTGCAAAATCCTCCTTCGTGTAGTCTATTACTTTGTCAGCTCCGATAGAACGTACAAATTCCAAATTTTTTGTACTGCAAACTCCCGTAACCTCAGCACCAAAATATTTTGCGATCTGCACTGCAAATATTCCAACGCCACCTGACGCACCAACAATTAAAACTTTTTGTCCGGATTGAATCTTTCCTTTATCGCGAAGACTCTGTAATGCAGTGATTCCTGCCACAGAAATAGTTCCTGCTTCTTCAAAAGAAATATTGGCTGGCTTTATTTCCAATCTTTTCTCACTAACACATATATATTCAGCAAAGCCTCCTCCCCATCCGCAATCTCCAAATACCTCATCTCCTGTTTGAAACTCTTTCACATTTTTGCCAACTGCCTCAATTCGGCCTGCAATATCCATCCCGGGAATTGGATTTTTGGGTTTAGTCAATCCGAAAATTAAGCGGGCAAATTTTGGCTCTCCTCTTATCATATGCCAATCGACTGGGTTTACACCTGCGGCAATAATTTTTACAAGAACTTCATCGTCTTTGGGAACCGGCTTTTCAATTTCTTTGACTTGAAGAACTTCGGGAGGGCCGTATTGTGTATAAACAACTGCTTTCACTTGATCATTTATTTTTATTAATGACTATCTTTTACAAATTTAAGAAACTTATTTTATAGGTTCAATTAATCGTTGACAAATTAAGTGAATTAGCTCTCCAATCTTTTCGAGGAAAAAATATTTAATGCAAGTGAGCTCAATCCAATAACGCTCAAAATAATTACGGGAATTTTATATACTTCAACAACATCATATCTGAATGTTGCACCAATTGCACCTGCAGCCACGATGATAAATGAAATTCTTATCAGCTTTAAAGAAATGCTTCGTTTAACAAAATTAGAAGTTAATATCATCAGTAATGCTGAATGAAAAATTATAAATCCGAAATAGCCGTTTCTTACCGCGACATCGAACTGAAATTCGTATCTGTGGACCCACACCATAACAACGTGAACAAAAATAATTAATGTGGTTATACGCCAGAGAAGTAAAGGGATTGGTTTTTTAATTGAAAGCAGAACTACAGTTGTCATACCTGCATAACCAATTATTGCAAGTAAGAATGTGATGAAAGTTAGTATCGGTTGCTCGTTAATCAAAGTATATCACAGTTAAATATTCTGCTAATCATAATTTTTAATGAAGATATAATTTTACTCGAATTCAACTTTTAACTTTTTACCAAGCAAACTTTCCAGGGTCCATTCACCGAAGTTAACCCCTTTAGCATATTCAATTGCTTTATCAGGTGTGAAATTTTTATACATAATCAAATACGCAGCCCACATATAACTTGCACGACGAGCAACTGTGCAATGCAGCAGTACTTTTCCTTCAGCACTATCAACCGCATCAGCAAATTTTTTAACGGCATCAGGAGAATATGGATACTCATCTCCTCCCAATGGAATATGAACATATCGAAGCCCAAGACTATCTACAACAGCTTGTTCATCAAAAGGGACATATTCTCTGTTACTCATCTCTGAAGGAGTACGCAGATTGACTATTGTTGTGACACCTTCTGATTTTAATTTAGCAAATGAATCTTCATCCGGCTGACCGCTGATGAAAAGATCATCGGACTGAGCAATCACTTCTTTGAAACCACCTGTTTCAAGTTTTACCGGGAAAGAAACTGAGTCCTGACAGAAAATTGCTTCTGTTGAAATGATCAACAAAGCAACAAATAAATACAAATAATTTTTCATATCTGTCAAGGAATCGTCCTTGACAGCCCTGGAATTTTTCATTTTGTCCTCTGATTATTTATTTTGATTTAAAAAATCCCCAAGTAAAAATATCACTCACGGAAGTCACGGAATTGTCCGTGACTGCCATGGAAATGTATCTACAAAAATATTCACAATAAAAACTAAGCTGAAAAAGTTTTTCGCATAATATTGCCGTATCGCTGGCTGATCGGGAAAGGTGTGGAAATGTTTTTAAGATAAACATTATAACTTCTAAAACCTGACTTCTCAATCTTATCTAAAAATAACATGTTAACTATCGTTCCTCTGTGTATCCTCAAAAAATCTTTTGCAGGTAATGTTTCAACCCAGTTTTTTATAGATTTTCTTACTACGAATTTACAACCGTCAACTGTCGTCAGCTTAGAATATTCCTTCAAAGCCGTGATGCATTCGATTTTTGAAAATTCAATTAACTTAAGTTTTGTACCAATTTTTACAAGTATGTGATCTACTTTCTTTGATCCATTTGACGATAGATTTTCTGCAGAAATAATCTTATCGGTCAGATTTGTTTTCATAACATCGATTTTCCTGAGCCGTCTGTTTATCGATCTTAAAAGTGAATCTTCATTTATTGGTTTCAACATTAAATCATCAGCACCCAATTCCATCGCTGCCCGAAAATATGAATTACCGTTCGATGTAGTAATGACTATCAGAGGAATGCATTCTGTTGATGGATTACAGTTTAGTTTTTTAATAATGGAAAGTTCTTTCTGATGATCACCAAGATCGCATATCACTATATCAGGCAGATATCTATCAGCAATCTTGATTCCATCAGATTCACCAGTGGTTATGTAAGTACTGAAACCTGAAGATTCTAAAACACTTTGGAATTCAAAATCCTGGTCATTTTTATCAGTAACAATTAATACTTTTTTCAAAACCTGAGGTATTTATTCTCAAAATATTTTAATTAACTATATCAAAATTAGCTCTATTGATTTGATGAAACAAAGGAATGACATTTAAATAATAATCCATCAAACTCACTCGTTCACAGCATTCCTGATGCACTCGTTGATTAATTAATTCATCTTCAATTTTTTGCTGCATAGAATTCAGTCAGCGAATTAAAATTTTTATTGAATTACAGGGGAAACTTTGATCAATTCTCTACTCAAACACTAATTATTCACCAATAAACGGCAGGACTTATGATTTATCAATTAAAAAAAACTTTTGTCTTCATACTAATCTGTTTATCAGGAATTTCATTTGCACAGGATCTAAGCCTAGGTGTGAATGCTGATCTTGTAAGCAGATACATCTGGCGTGGTATTAATGTAAATGATGCTTTTAATATTCAGCCGGCATTAACATTATCAGTTTCAGGTTTTAGTTTTGGACTTCTGGGGTTCATATTCTCTCACAAATAATTTAGATTATAATAATTATGGTCAGGAATTAGATACCTGGCTTGGTTACAATTTTGCTTTTGAAAATGGTATGAGCATCGGTGCGATTGTAACCGATTACTACTTTCCAAATGCAGGTATTCCATGGGGAAATTGGGACAACTACGATAGATCCTGATGGACCGGGTGCACATACAATCGAAACCGGACTTCTTCTTAAAGGTCCAAATGCTTTTCCAATTTCTCTTTCAGGTTATATCGTAGTTTATAATGACGAAGGGAACAACACATATTTTCAAGCAGATTATCCGGTAACTGTTGCTGAAGTTGCACTTAACTTTTTTGTTGGTGCTGCAGGCGGAAGCGAAGTGAATCCAATCTACGGAACTGAAACATTTAACGTAATCAACATAGGACTCAAAGCATCAAAATCCATTAAGATAACTGAAGATTATTCATTACCGGTTTATGCTTCTTTTATACTGAATCCAAGAGCTGAGATTTCTTATCTGGTTTTTGGATTGACTTTTTAGCGTAAAAAATTATTTATCAATTTTTAATAGGAGATATTTATGTTCGATACAGGTAGTACAGGCTTTATGCTAATTGCATGCAGTCTGGTAATGTTAATGACACCGGGTCTGGCATTCTTTTACGGCGGACTTGTTGGAAGAAGAAATGTTCTTGGAATAATGATTCAAAGTTTTGTTTCTCTCGGATGGACAACCGTTCTCTGGTTTGCATTCGGTTATTCTTTATGCTTCAGCGGTGGTGAAGGAGGAGTAATCGGAAACCTGGATATGGTATTTTTCAACGGAACTGATTTGAATTCAGTTTTTACAGGCAATAATCAAATTCCACTTTATGTTTTTGCAGCTTATCAGATGATGTTTGCTATTATTACTCCTGCTTTAATTACAGGAGCATTTGCAAACCGAATTAAATTTCCTGCGTATTTAATTTTCTTAACGGCCTGGTTGGTTTTTGTTTACTTCCCTCTTGTTCATATGGTTTGGGGCGGTGGATTGTTAGCTCAATGGGGTGTACTTGATTTTGCTGGTGGATTGGTTGTTCATGCAAGCGCAGGTATGGCTGCACTCGCCTCAGTTTTTTATGTTGGAAGAAGAAGCATCGCTGAAAGAGGTCCTCATAGCATTCCTCTTGTTGCTCTTAGGAACAGGATTATTGTGGTTCGGATGGTATGGATTTAATGCTGGCAGTGAACTTCAGGTTGATGCAATTACTGCAACTGCATTTTTAAATACTGATGTTGCAGCTTCATTTGCTGCTATTACATGGCTTCTTCCTTGCATGGTCCCTGGAAAAGAAACCAAAGTTTCTTGGATTGCTTACTGGTTCTGTTGCCGGACTGGCTACAATTACTCCTGCTGCTGGTTTTGTTACGGTTCAGCAAGCAGCCATCATTGGAATAGTTTCTGGTATTATCTGTTACTTTGCAGTTTCACTAAAGAATAAGCTTCAGTGGGATGATGCACTTGATGTATGGGGAGTTCACGGAGTTGGCGGTTCAATCGGGATAATAATGCTTGGATTATTTGCATCAAGCAGCGTAAACCCGATGGTGACAACTAATGGTTTATTAGTTGGCGGAGGTTTCAATTTCTTCTGGATACAATTGATTTCTGTAGTTGGAGTTTGTGCTTATGCGTTTATTTTTTCTTATGTGATGCTCTGGTTAATAAACTTTGTAACCCCTGTTAAAGTAACTAAAGAAGAAGAAGAAGCCGGGTTAGACAGCTCATTGCATGGTGAGGTAGCATACGAATAGGATTAATTAGCTTCCAATCATTTTAATACCTCCGGTGATTAAAGTAATTGCTGGAGGTTTGTTCACCTATATTCATATTCATTATGTTGAAGAACTTCAGGTGGACCGTATTTTGGGTATACGCTTGTTTTTATTGCGCTGTCAATAGTATTAATTGAGTTAAAAACTACGTACTTTTTAATAATCATTCTAATATTCAATTTGAGGACATTAAAATGACTATCCCACTTTTGTGACAGTTACCGGGTGTAATTATGATTAAGTGTTCATGTATTTGGTTAGGATTTCATAATCCGAGAATCAGCATATTGTCTTCCCTGATCAGAATGGAAGATTGCAAGGATCGGAACACGTGTTATAATAACTACAAGGAATCCAACAAGTATTATCTGGATCTCCGGATGGTCTCTCTACTATAAAACTCTGACCGTTAGTAGCATAAAATACATTAACTATTAATCCGCCACGACTACAATAATTTCTAGAAATGATTGTTCCGTTTAAAGTAACTCTAACATCAAAACAACGATAAATAGTAAGATTTTGTTTCGCCCCCTTATTTGAAACCCAACTGGCTATTGTTTCCGGTGGCAACCATGAATATTCGTTATTCTCTTTAAACTCATCTATTCCTCCCGGTGTGGGTGCGCTCGGTGTACAAAAAACAGCGTCCACAGTGATTGTTTTATTGTAATAATATCTACGAAAACTACAATTGGGTATTTCTAGTACTGAATCGGATTCGGGAATATATGGATTCCCATCTCGTATATCATTTGCAATACTTCTGACAGTTATCATTTTTTCTTTATACCTTGGTGGGAATAATAATACTGATTTACTAGAATAATACATATCCTTTATTTTTTTTTCAGCAATTAATCCATTATCTGTTTTTCCTAAAAATATTAATGCATCTTGTACATCCCCTGGCATAATGACAAAATAATCAGCATATTTTTCTTCTATAGTTATCTCTTTTTTATTTTCTTGGCAAGTAACAAAAAATATCCCAATACTAATCAATATATACTTGAACATTTTTTCTCCTTTTACTTAGGAACATGTTAGAAATTGGTAATTAACAGTGGCATCTATTATTTAAACAATTTATTGCCTATTTATTTATAAGCTGTCAATCAGTCTTTATTAATATTAATGAAAATTCGGTAACGATAATATTCAAGTAATAATAGAGAATATTTATTTAAGTCACAAATAATATCTTTTTGTCGATGAAGTAAAAGTTCAAAACTAAACTTACAAGTTGAATACATATTGACTTTACAAATATCCAAATACTCGAAAAAAACGCCCTAATTTGTTCTAATAATAATCGTTCAGATTATGGTTATGCTCAATATTATTTATTAAACAAATTTTCTGAATCCTTATTTGGATCACTAATCAACTCTAATTCCTGGAAGTTTATTTTTGGACGTTTCTCAACTATGTTCCCTAATTTATCTCGTCTATCAATGTAACCACGAATTTTACTAATTGTAATTATTTCTGCTTTGTGGTCAAGAATATTTCCTTTAACTGGATAACAAGTAAGAATGTGTCCTTTAAATAAAAATCCGATTTAATTCGCCGGCTAATTGGAGCGAGTGACATAACCTACTATTTCAACAAATTCATTGTGTTGTAATTCAGCGAAAAGAATTTCTTCAACCTCTTCATTTTTTGAAAATATAACTTTTTCATTTTTTTAAATGGATTAACTATAGCATTAATACTTGTCTTCGTCATCTAAATAAGCCGGTGAATCGTTATAAAATTCATCTAGGAATTTGTCATATTCTTCTTCTAATTCTTTATGTAATGTGTTTTTTAAATTTTCCAATAGTTGTGCTTTCGTGATAATAGAATCATCGTATTTTTTGTCTACTACACAATAACAATAAGCTTTTAGAAAAGGTGTTGAAAAATAAAAAGTATCAGAATCTTTATCATTTCTAAGTATTTCACCACGTTCAGAAGTGGTTAACTCGTGGACGTACTTTCTTAAATGCTTGTCAGTGAAATTGGAGTATTTTTTCTTTATGAAATTTGAAATATCTTTGATTGAAAGAGCATCCTTCTTACTTTTTAGAATTGCACCAAGAATTTCCTCGGGTTTCTCATACCTACGCCTATTCTTACAAGCAATGGCACTATAATATATATGCTTTAATGAATCCGAGTTTTCATTTACATATTCATCGATAGCAATTTCTAAAGTTTTATCATTTGCTGTTTTATCTATAGCAAGTGTCTGTTCGACTTCTTCATTTTCACAAATAAGTAAAGATAATTGGTGTGTAACGGAAGCAAGTCCACTCGAATATGTAGCGATTTTTTCTGTCATATCCTCTGAGAACGTGAAATTTAAAAGTTCATTGCCTTTAATAATAATTTCTTCTAATTCTTTTATAATCATAAGAGGAACTTCAATTTCTGCTACACGATTTTTCATTTCCGGTTCGTATTGCACTACCTCTCTTGCAGTACCTACAGCACCAATAGCAATAATTTTTAACGATTTGTATTGAACAGATTGATCCATAAATATTTTCATAACTTGGGAAAGTTTCGTCTTTTCATTTATATCTATTTTATGAAAATCCTCAACAATCCAGAGAGCATTAGCTTCACCAAAATATTTTGCTAATGTTTGAGGAGTAATGGGTAGAATAACCGCTTTCTTAGATTTTATCTTCTTATTAGAATTAACTTCTGCACTTAAATTTGCTTTTAATCCAAAGTAACTTGCTGAGATTCCACCGCCTGTTTTTCCACCATCATCGAACTCAGCACTTTCATCGTAGAATACATCCAATTTGTTAAATGCATCTATTAACAAATCTAAAAACGTCATACCTTTCATGCATTGTGTCGTCACACTATTTAATTCCTATTTTTCTAATATTCGCTTAATTAAAGTGGTTTTCCCAGAACCGGAATGCCCATAAATAATAATTTGTTTTCCGGGTGTCTTTAGTTCTCGATCAAGTCGCTTGATGACACTTTGTCTTTCAATGAATGTAAATGATGCTGGTTGTGAGGGAGTAAAAACTTCATATAATTTATACTTTTTCATTTATTTCCTTCCGATAATTATGACAATATTTGATAAAGCAAATACTTTTAAAGTTATATATTCAACACTACAAACTTAAAGTTAAACTAATAAATGATGATCATTTGATTTATTTAATTCAATAAATTCTTTATAAAACCAAAAAGGGCATCGTGGTGATGCCCTTTTGATGCTGAGTTTTATAATAGTTTTGCCTTCGTCTCAGCTTTTGCCTCTATCATCCTTCGTCTCCACCCGTTAATAATTACATTGTGGTAAGCATTGCATTAGCTTGATTTCGTACAAAAGCCTGGTTGATATTTATTAATGAATTAAAGTTTGCACACTTATCTGCAAACGCTTTTGCTTCAGCATTATTGCCTGCCTGGGAGTAAGCAACTGCCATATAATAATAAGTTTGAGGATTCTGCATATTGGATTTTTCAAACTCACTTATTGCAAGCTGATAGTTTTTTTCTTTAAGAGCGATCAATCCATTTAAATTATGTGCAAGCCATATTTGAAATGTATTATTAGCAGCAGATGCGCGTGTTTCAAATTCATCTGCAAGTTTCTTTGCATCTTCAATTTTTCCTGTCATCAAAGCGATTCTCCCCTCGTTGTAAAGGTTGAGTCTTCTTGTATTTTCTTTAACTTCTTCAGCAAGGCCAGATGATTCTATAGCCAGGAGAGCTTCTTTATATTTTATTTTTGCTTCATCATATTTTCCTGCCTCAAATAGAATATTTCCCATCGTATTAAGATCACCCGACATTGCTGCTGCATCGTTAATATTTTTTGCAATGTCAAACTGCTTTTGCATCTCCATCATTGCTCCATCAATATCACCTGCATCAACACACGCAACTGTTTTTGTGAACAATGCAAATCGTTTTTCACCATCATTTTTAGCAATAGCAAAACTTTCATCGCAATTTTTCTTTGCTTCATCGTATTTGTTCAGATAAATAAGATTATTTGAAATACCCATTCGTGATGGGAAAAAGTCTGGTTTAACTTCCAATGCTTTTTTGTATTGAATAATTGACTCTTCATACCTTCCTTGTTTTGAAAGCATCTCTGCGTATGAGTCATAAGGATTTGGATCGTCAGGGATAAGCTCAATATATTTTTTAAATGCTATTTCAGCATCTTCATAATTTTCAAAATTCCTGTAAGAGTAACCAAGCATATTGTAAGATGAAGAATAGTTTGGATTTATTTCGGTGGATTTTTTCAGGTGTTCAACAGCCAGGTCATATTTTTGAAGTCCAAAGTAAAATTGTCCGAGCTGACCGTGAGCTCTTTCATCTTCAGGATAAAGTTCAACCAATTTGGTGAGGTATTCTTCCTGTACTTTCTGATTTCCATCCACACCTGCTTTCAATGCAAGAATAATTAATCTTTCTCCTTCAGAAGCTTTATCTGCATATGCAACGGCATTGTCGAGATCTTCAAAAAAACCTTTCGGTGTTGGATTAGCCAGTGAATGGTAATAGTATGCAGCTGCAAATTCATTGTCCTCCGCTATTGCATTTTCAAAAAATGTAAGTGATTCTTGCTGGCGCAATTTTTCAAAAAGATCACGTCCCTGAAGAAAATCCGTTTTTGCTTCAGATGACATTGTAGTCACAGCAATTTTTCCTTCTTCCTCCTTCGACGAACAACCTGTAAAAAGTAAAATTGCGAACAGGATTGTCATCATAGTCAACCCTGTTCTGTTAATTAATTTTTGCATTACAACCTCCAGTGTTTGTTAATGAAAATAAAAAAGTATTTAGACAATAAGGTCGAAAATAAATTATTGAGTCGTTAGTGGAGTATCAACGCATAAATGATTAGCGGTAAAAAAGCTGAAATGAATATTAATGTATTTAAAAAGAATATTGGCTTACAAATAAAAAGGCATCGCGGTGATGCCCAATCCAAGGAATTCACGGTCGCACCGTGACTTATTCTTACTGTCACGGAATCCCTGTCCGACCGAAGACGGAGTCTATGACAAGTGGGAAATATTTATTCATTAACTATCCTATCACACAAAGAAATAAACCAATAAACAACTAATTCCTACCTGTAATTTTTGCGTTAATCCCCGTCGCGGAAATCCGTTCTCAAAGTGCAGCGAGAAAAAAGTATTGGATATTTAAGAATAAGCAAGCAAAATTGTTCGAAATCTAATTTTTAGAGCCATTCCATTCTCAGATACATTTTCTTTGGTACAATTATTAGATCAGGAGTGAATTGAGTTTTCTAAAGAGGTAAATAATAATGGAACAAATATCATTAGAAATATTCTTTGATTCAGAAACAGATTGGGAAATGAACCAATACAGAATACTTGCCGGAATAAAAAAAGCCAAAACCGAATTTGGTCAAAAGAAAATTTATCCATCACTTGCTACATTTATCAAACTAAACCGGGAACTCAATCAACTTAAAGATGAAAGAAATAACCTCAGACAAAATTTTCCAAAGCAGATTAAAGGATTTGATCTTAAGGAACAAAAAGTAATTTATGAAACTTCAAAAAATCTTGAACTCAACGAAAACATTGAAGTAATATTCGATTTAATAGATTGGGCTTTACCCTACATTAACGAAACAATTGAGGAAGGTACGGTTTTATTTGACTTCGTCGACAAAAATATGTTATTCGAGCAAGTTGGAATTCTACCTATTTACAAGGAGGAAGGATATTTTATGATTACGGATAATATTGCATCAGAGTTGCAGGTTCATCGTTATGAGTGTTCAATATTTTCCTCCGGAACAGAGAAATACAGATCATTAAAAACTGAGGTCGTTAAAACTGAAAAACAGGGACTTATAAAAAGACTACCAGAAACTATTAAACAAGAGATTATAAAGGAAAGATCTGATTTGCCAAATCCTGCAACTTATCTTTTGGAAACGGAGTTGGATTTTCCATTTGCGGAATCAATTATGCCGGTCGCTAAAAGAAAAATGATATCACATCTTGCTGTTTGAAGAAATTTCAATTAAAAATTTATTTTAATAAATATTGTTAGACGAATGATGAATGAAATGTATTCCATTTAAAAATCCTTTTCGTGGAATTATTTCCCTGACAATTGTTTGTCAAAGAAAACAACTTAGCTTTGTTGTTGCTGATAAGATTGATCAAGCAAAAATTCTATTGAATAATGGCGATATTATGGCAACAAAGGTAATTCTGGAAGACATACACTAGCCGAATCTATTAATTTTATTGCAGAATTGTTGAGTCGTAATAATAATTCATTCGCAGATTCTGAAGTCAGAGATAAATATTTATCTGCTATTGAGAATATCAGAATACAGGATTTCAACTCAGCATTATCAAAACTCATTGGTATTATCAGGAAAGACAGAAACTATGAAGATGATGGTGCAAGAAAAACCTCAATTGCAATCTTCAATTTTTTAGGTGAAGAGAATGAGATTACATTAAAACATCGGAGGGAATTTGGCAGCGCTCTTTACGTGTAAAATTATTTCTTTGCGTATTTGTTAAACTGGCTAAGTGAATCAGGATTTGCGAGTGCATCCTTATTCTCAACTTCTTCCCCGTTAAGAATTTTTGAAACTGCAATCTCTACTTTTTTACCACTAATTGTCCTTGGAATTTCTTTTACTTCATAAATTTCGGCAGGAACGTGTCTCGGCGTTACTTTTTGTTTAAGTTCAATTTTGATCTTGTCCTTAAGTGTTTTGTTCAATTTAATATTCTCTCTAAGAACAACAAATAAAACAATCTTTTCATCTCCGTTGAATTTCTTGCCAACAACAATACTGTCAGCAATCTCATTAAGTTCTTCAACAATCCGGTAAATTTCTGCAGTTCCAATTCTAACTCCACCCGGGTTTAATGTAGCATCAGATCTTCCAAATACAATAATTCCACCGTTCTCAGTTATTTTTATATAATCGCCGTGTGTCCAGATACCTGAATATTTTTCAAAATAAGCTTTACGATACTTCTCTCCTGTTTCGTCATCCCAGAAATGAACTGGCATGGATGGAAAAGATTCCGTGCAAACCAACTCACCTTTTTGTCCAACTACAGATTCACCTTTTTCATTAAAAGCTTCGATTTTCATCCCAAGACCCTTGCATTGAATTTCTCCAGGATAAACGGGGAGATTCGGATTACCCAGCATAAAACATGAGACAATATCTGTTCCACCGGAAATTGAGGATAGCTGTAAATCTGATTTAACATTCAGATAAACCCACTTAAAAGTTTCTTCGGGAAGCGGTGATCCAGTTGAAAGAATCGCTCTTAATGATTTTAAATCAAAATGATTTTTTGGAACAAAATTATTCTTACTAAAAATAGAAAGATATTTTGGTGAAGTTCCGAATACTGATATTTGATGTTCCTCAATTTTGCGCCAGAGGATATCATTATCAGGATAGACCGGGTTACCATCATACAAATATAAAGTTGCTCCCACTTGTAATGAACTGACTAACCAGTTCCACATCATCCATCCACAAGTTGTATAATAGGTAATTATATCTTCTCTCTTTAGATCGGTATGAAGAACATGTTCCTTAAAATGTTGAAGCAGTGTCCCCCCCAAACCGTGAACCATACACTTTGGAAGTCCAGTAGTACCTGATGAGTACATAATGTAAACAGGATGATCAAAAGGCAATTGCTCAAATGATATTTCATTTGATGTGAATGCCAGTAAATCTTTAAAATAAACAAACTTATCATCAAACACTTTTTGCAGACTTTTGCTAGGTGTATAATCCTTTAAATCCTGATAGTGAGGTATCCAGACAACCCTTTCGATCTCCGGAATCTGACTCACAATCCTCTCAACTTTATCCCGACAATTAACCAACTTACCATTGTATTGATACTCCTCTATTGCAAATAATATCTTTGGTTTTACCTGTCCGAAACGATCAAGAACACCCTGAGTTCCAAAATCCGGGGAGCACGATGTCCAGATAGCTCCGAGACTAGTCGTAGCCAACATCGCAATTATTGTTTCAGGAATATTAGTAACAAATCCTGCAACAATATCTCCCTGTTTTATTCCCAGTTCTTTCAGTCCCGCAGAACAAGAAGCAGTAAGCTGATATAACTCTTTAAAAGTTAAAGCAACATCCGGCTGGTTTTCCCTACAGCTAATTATTGCTGTGTGGTCATCTTGAAATCTTAATAGGTTTTCAGCAAAGTTTAGTTTTGCACCCTGAAACCAATTAGCGCCCGGCATAATTCTTTTATCAAGAACTTTGTCATACTTACTTGAATGAACAATTCCGCTAAACTTCCAGATTGATTCCCAAAAAGTTTCGATTGCCGTTGTAGACCATTTATGCAAAGATGAATACTCAGAGAATTGAAGCTGGTATTCTTCTTTAATGAATTGCTCGTATCTTCTGAGGTTAGAATCCGCAATTCTTTCTTCTGATGGAATCCAAAGTGGTTTTGTATTGCTCATAATAATAAAAAACTCACCTGAGAAGTGAGTTAATAATGATTTTTAATTTAACAAAATTCATTTAATATTTTTGATGAATAAAGCTGCCTTCCAGGCAAAATCCATATCTTTACTTTGCAAAGCAGACTTCACACAAAGTTCGATGTTTTTCTTTTTGTTTTCTTTTAAGCCAAGAGCGGCTTTAAACATTTTTTTATAGTCATTTAATCTATGATATCTAAAGAATGCCTCTATACCCTCTTCAAACCCTTCAACTTTTTCGTCAACTATTTTTTGAACGAAAGATTCAACTTCTTGGTTTGAAGGAATAGACTCTTCATTACCGAATTTTCCCAGATCATTTGCAGAATAGACTTCAGAATTCCTGATATGCTCTGGTATCTGATCATAGCCGATACACTTTTTATTTCCCGGCATTTTTAAAGTAAATACATCTGAACTTGCCCTTGAATAAAAATCACCGGACATTCTCGCTACTAAATCGATTTTAACCGGATCAATAATACCATTAGTAAATAAGTCCTCAGCCACATGGAATTTTAGAACTTCACAAATTGCAATATTTGCGGAAGCACCTGCATTTCCAAAACTTTTAATCTCCAAAACTTTGCATTCCATTTGAAACGGCGACTCTTTAACTCTTTTAGGTTTTACTAAATCTGAAGCAACCGGCGTTAAACCTGCTTTTAAAAATTCATCGATATCAGAAGGATACTCAGCAGACGCAAGACTTACTTGTTCAACCATTGAATAAGTAACAACCTGAATTACAACTTCCCCTGTTTCCATCAAATTATTGTAAGTATCCTTTAAACTTGCATCTCTTCCTCTTCTTGAAGGTGAAAAAGCAACGATAGGAGGATTAGCGCCAAATGCATTAAAAAAAGAAAAGGGTGATAAATTATTTATTCCATCTTTTGAAAGAGTGGATGCAAGCGCAATTGGTCGTGGGGAAACTCCTCCTAGCAAAAGTCTGTGAACTTCAGGCACAGATAAATCTTTCGGTTCGTAGTGAAGCATTATGAAACGTTTTTCTTCTTTGCCAAAATTGATCTGCTCTTTTTTGCTTTTCTGACTGTGTTTTTTAAAATCCCAAGTCCTGTAATTTCAAGATCAATTGTGTCTCCATCCTTCAGCCAGATTGGAGTAAATTCTTTCCCTTTCTCTTTTGCTTCTAAAGCCCATGTTCCATTTAATTCGAGATAACAGCCAGTTCCAACAGTACCGGAACCAATTACATCGCCAGGAAGCAACCGAACGCCATACGAAGCACGTTCGATAATCTCGGCGAACGTCCAGTTCATGTCCTTCATATTTCCATCAGAAATTAATTTGCCATTGTGTTTTGCCGTCATTCGTAAATCGTATTTATTTCCAAATTCTGTAGGAATTTTGTGAGGTTCAAGTTCTTCAGGGGTTACAAGCCAGGGACCGATTGAGGTTGCAAAGTCTTTTCCTTTTGCCGGACCAAGGTTCAATTTCATTTCTTCCATCTGAAGTACTCGTGCTGACAGATCATTCATTATCATATAACCAGCAATATAATTATCTGCTTCTTCAACGGAAATGTTCTTTCCCTCTTTACCAATTACAATGGCAGCTTCAAGCTCAAAATCAAGTTTTTGCAGATGATCATCTTCTACACGAATCTCCCCTTCTCCAAAGATTGCATTATGATTTGTGAAATAGAATACCGGATACTGATCAAACTCGGGAATCATTTCAACACCGCGATTTCTCCTCGCCGTAGCTACATGCTGTCTAAATGCATATCCATCTCTGCATGAAGGTGGATTTGGAATTGGTGCAAGTAATTTTAGATTCTCATCCTCAATTGATGAAGTAATTCTTCCATCCTTAATTGCCTGTTCAACTTCTCGGGCTATTTGCATAAACTCATCACCACCTCTGAGAAATCGTCTCATTCTATTTGGAATTTCGAATCCCATTCCTGCAGCACATTCCTGAAGATTATAAATTTTTCCATCTATATAAATTCCGAGGCTGTCTTTTTTCTTGGTTGTGTAAGATACTAATTTCATTTTGGCTTTCTCTTTTCTAATTCATTCAACTATTTCTTCTCGAGCCAAGATTGTGAATAATCCTCAACCATAGTTGCTTTGACATTTTTTGTAACTCGAAGCGGTTGAAATGTATCAATCATAATTGCATACTCGTCAGTTTCTTTTTTACCAATTGATGCTTCTGTTTTACCCGGCTGAGGACCATGTGGTATTCCCATTGGATGAAGTGTTATAGAACCTTCCTGTACACCAGTTCGTGACATAAAATCTCCGTGAACATAATAAAGAACTTCATCGCTATCTACATTTGAATGATAATATGGTGCCGGAATTGACTGTGGATGAAAATCATAAAGTCTTGGGACAAAGTTGCATATAACAAAATTCTCTGTCTTAAACACTAAATGAATAGGAGGAGGCAAATGGATCTTTCCAACTTTTGGGGCATATTCTTTTATGTTGAAAGCGTAAGGATATAGGAATCCATCCCAACCAACAACATCGAAAGGATGATGTGGAAGACTGAATTCAAACATTTTATTTCGTACTTTCAGTACAAGTTTGAAGTTAGAAATTTTGTCGATTGGATCCATATACTCTGGTACTCTGAAATCTCGTTCATAGTAAGGAGCTTCTTCAGTTAATTGTCCATATTCATTTCTGAAGTGTGAAGGAATTTCGTAAGGGGTATCAGATTCAATAATAAATATTTTATTATTCTTGTAATCATCAAATTTCAATTGATAAGTTGTGCCTTTAGGAATGACCAGATAATCCCAGTCTTCAAATTTGATTTTTCCATACTCCGATAAAAGCCAGCCTTTACCGTGATGAATAAAAACAATTTCGTGCATCTGGCTGTTGCGATAAAAAAAGTCTGCTTCCTCAGTTATTTGTGCAGTCGAGACTATGCAGTGATCGTTTTTCAGGAATTCATTTCTTGCTGATAGAATATTTCCTTTAGTTTGCTTTTTATCTGTTATAAAGTGATAATATTCAACAGGAGCATCATTCCAATCATTTGCAGAAGTGTCAATTGTTACCTCGCTAATCTTTTCAACTTGTGGAGGCATGTAGAGATGGTATTTGTTGGAATAAATTCCCGAGAAACCTTTTGTGCTGAAGAGTTCTTCTCTGTAAAGTGATTTGCCATCCTCTTTATAAAAAGTGATGTGTCTTTTAGGTGGTACTTTACCTACTTTAACATAAAATGCCATTCATAACCTCCTGAAAAATATTCTAATTTTATTTTACCTTCTCAAGACTGCCACGTTGTGCCTGGTCTCTTTCAATAGATTCAAATAATGCCTGGAAATTACCCTGTCCAAATCCTTGAGCACCTTTTCTTCTCTGAATTATTTCATAAAAAAATGTTGGCCTGTCGCCTATTGGCTTTGTGAAAAGTTGAAGCAAATATCCTTTACCTTCAATGTCACAGAGAATTCCATATTTCTTAAGTTCACCAATATCTTCAGTAACTTCAAAACCTCTTTCTTTTAATGTGTCATAATATGATTCGGGAACAGAGAGAAACTCCATTCCGTTTTTTCTCAATGCAGCTATAGTTTTAATAATATCATTTGTAATGACGGCCACGTGTTGAATTCCTGATCCAAGATATTCATCAATATATTCTTCAATCTGAGATTTCTTCAAGCCATCATATGGTTCGTTAATTGGATTTTTAATAGCCGGACCCTCAGTTGAGCGAACAACTTTTGAAAGAAGTGCTGAATATTGAGTTGAAATATCTCCTGGCCCAAAATCAATAAATGTTTCGAAGTTAAGAGTTTTGTTCAGATAGTTTACCCATAAATCCATTTCATTTGTTCTAACATTTCCAACAATATGGTCAATCGCCTGAAGTCCTGTATCCTCGGATTCAATTTCTATCTTTTGAATTGGTTTACCATAGCCAGGTTTGAAGATTCCTTTGTAATTATCTCTGTTCACAAAAACTATTTCGGCATCATCATACAGTTTCAAAGCTGCCTCTTCAACATAACCATTTTCATTTTCAGTTTTAACAGGTTCCCATGCAGGAATAGCACCATTCTTAATTGCAGCATCAAAAGCTTTCTTGACATCTTTTACTTTTAATGACCATCTTTTTACACCATCACCGTGTCGTTCAACAAACTGCTGAATCTGATATTGACTTGGATTTATTGCAGATGTGACAACTATTCTAAGATTATTCTGTTCAAGATAATATGAAACTTTTCCTTTAACTCCCGTTTCCGGTCCTGAATATCCGACTATTTTCATACCCATGCCTTTAGCATGCCAGTATGCCCACATTTTAGCGGAACCAACAAAAAATTCTACATAATCGTATCCGAGCAATCCTAATTGTTCTGCCATTCCAAAACTCCTGATAATATTATTAGATGTGGAAAATTTAATTCAAATTTAAGTGAATTATGTTTTAGAGCAAAATTAAGATAATCAGAATTCACGTCTATAAAAATGCTTTTCTAAATCGAATCCAACAGAAGGAAGTTATTCACACTCTTTTTATCCACATTTTGTAAATTCTTCATTTTAAATTTGCATACCTCCAAAAGTGGACAGATGGAACATAATGGTTTTGCAGGCTTGCATATTTCTCTTCCCAACTTAATTAGATTTGTATGAAACTGGTGTCCAATTTTATCAGGTAATTTTCCATTTAATAGCAGGAAAGTTTTATCTGGCGTCGAAGTTTTAACAATACCAACTCGATTAAGTGTTCTATGCACGTGTGTATCTACAGGACAAACATTCCTATCCAATGAAAATAGTAAAACACAACTTGCAGTTTTCACCCCAATACCTTTAACCGAAGTTAGTTCATTCATTATCTCTTCATCAGTCATCTTTTTTATGTGGTGAAGATCTAATTTGCTACTTTTTATTATTAAGGCAGAGAGAAAATTCTTAATTGATGCTGACTTTTGTTTTCCTAATCCGGCTACCTTAATAACATTTTCTATTTCACTTCTTTTAGCTAACAATAATTTATCAGTAGTAGGATACTTTTTCTTAAGATTCTGATATGCCTTAAAAGAATTTTTATCGTTTGTGTTCTGGGATAGAATAGTTGCGATTAGAGTATCAACTGGATTGGGTAAGCGTTTTTGACGAAAAGGAATTCCAAAATGCTTAACTAATAAACGGTTTAATTGTTTAATTCTTTCTTTCATTTGAATATTATTATTGGAGAAAAGTCATCTAAAGTTAAACCCAAATAATCATTTAGCAAATAATTATCTTTGCTGGAGTCAATCAGAATTTTTTAAATATTTAAGGAAAATTAATGGGCACCTTAATGACAAGTATATCTGGGATCCGCGGAATAGTTGGCGATGGATTGGAACCTGAAATTATTATTAAGCACACAAATGCTTTTGCTGAATTTATTGGATCAGGTAAAGTTGTAATTGGAAGAGATGCAAGAATAACAGGAGAAATGGTAAATCTTCTTATCACAGGAACGTTGCTTGCCAAGGGCATCGATGTTATCGATATTGGTATTTGTCCTACTCCAACAGTCCAATTTAATGTAAAGAAGCTGAACGCTTCTGGTGGAATTGCCATTTCCGCCAGCCACAATCCAAATGAATGGAATGCATTAAAATTATTAAATAAAACCGGTCAGTTCCTTTCACCTGATGAGTTTACTCATATGCAAAAATATTTAGAGATTGGTGAATTAAAATATCAAAACTGGGATAAGATTGGAAAAAGAACTGAATACAAACAAGGAATTCAAAACCACGTTGATGCAATTTTAGATTTAGGAATGATTTATCTGGATGAAATTCGAAAAAGAAAATTCAAAGTTGTTCTTGACTGCGTAAATGGTGCAGGTGCATATGTGCTTCCTGAATTTCTGAAAGAATTTGGTTGTGAAGTGATTGAAATGAATTGTGAAAAAACAGGAATCTTCCCGCGACTTCCCGAACCACTTCCAGAAAACCTGAGCGAAACGATGAAAAAGGTTAAAGATACAAAATCTGATTTTGGATTTGTCGTTGACCCCGATGTTGATCGTCTGGTTTTAATAACTGATAAAGGTGAACCGTTCGGCGAAGAGAACACGATTGTTCAGGTAGTTAAGTTTGTGCTTTCAAGAAAAAAAGGAAATGTTGTAGTCAATCTTTCCACCACACGGGCAGTGGATGATGCAGCTGCAATATATGGCTGCGAAGTATTTCGTTCGCCGGTTGGTGAAGCAAATGTCGTAAAAAAAATGAAAGAAGTTAAAGCTGTTGTTGGCGGTGAAGGCAGTGGTGGAGTAATCTTTCCTGAATTGCACTACGGAAGAGACGCCCTGGTTGGAATCGCATTAACACTTCAACATCTGACAAATTATGGAAAATCTTTATCTCAATTAAAAGATGAATTGCCTCAATATTTTATTTCAAAGAAAAAAATAGAATTGACCACAAATCCTGATCTTGTGATTCAAAAATTAACAGGGAAATTCTCAAATCAAATTATTAATACAGATGACGGCCTAAGAGTTGACTTCAAAGACCACTGGGTACATTTCAGAAAGTCAAACACAGAACCGATTATCCGGATTATAGTTGAAGCAAAGACGGAAGCAGAGGCAAAAAAACTTTCAGAAGATTATATGAGATTATTAAGCTAAGCTAATTATACTCAAAATAATTTCGACCTTTTTTGAATGTATCTAAGAAGTGCTTTCTCATAAAGATCGGATGTATCGATGAGATTGTAATCAATATTCGAGTTTAGACATTCGTTTTTTATTCTATTTGTAAATTCTGTCATAGCTTCGCGATAGGCTTTTTGAATCTGGTAAGGCTGAGTTGTAATTTCATCACCGGTTTCTAAATCCTTAAAGATAGCATCTCTGCCAAAGGCAAAAGTTTTTTCCATCGGATCAAGAACCTGAAATACAATCACCTCATTTTTCTTATAGCTGAAATGTTTCAATGCTTTCAATACTGAATCGATTTCATCAAAAAAGTCAGAAATGATTATAACCAATCCCCTTCTTTTAATTTTCTCTGCAGCTTCACTCAAGCTTGCAGCAGTGTTTGTTTTTTCTGATGCTTTTACATTAGCCAGGCTTTTTAATATTTCCTGCAGATATGCACGTGAGGATTTGGGCGGTAAATATTTGTTTATTTTTTCAGAATAAAGAGTCAATCCAACAGCATCCTGCTGATGAATCATAAGATAACTTAACGCAGCTGCCAATGTCAATGAATATTCAAGCTTGGATAAACCATTATGAGAGTTGTAAGTCATCGAATTACTAATATCAAGGAAAATATAACTCCTTAAATTTGTTTCTTCCTCATACTGCTTTATAAAATACTTTTCAGTCTTCCCAAATACTTTCCAATCCACATCTTTAAGATTATCACCCTGCATATAAGCACGATGCTCAGAAAATTCAACACTAAAACCGTGATATGGACTTTTATGCAATCCGACCATAAATCCTTCAACAACAAATCTAGCTTTTAGTTCTAGCGAGTTAAGCTTTGAAATAAATGTTGGATCAAGAAAATTTTTAAAATCCCTGACTGGTTTATCCATTATTTCTCTTTGGCCAACTTCTTTGACAAAATTTGCTCAGGTGATAATCCCATATTATCTAATTCGGCTTGCGCTGATGCAGCTAATTCATCATCAGGGTATTCAGTTAAAAATTGTTTGTAAATGGCTGATGCAGCCTCGTAATTATGCAGTTCATTTGCATAAATGAAGCCTGCCATAAATAGTCCCGAAGGTGCATAGTCACTCTCAGGATAATCATCATGTAGTTTTTTAAACAATTGGATTGCCTTCTCAAGATTTTCTTTGTCTGAAAGACTTTTAATTTGTTTGTTCTGATAGATTGAAGCTAGCTGTGAAAGGGCTTCCGGGGCTAATTCACTTTCAGGATAATCATTAATAAGCTCGTCAAAAGCTGTGGCAGCTTCAGGAAATTTTTGCTCTTTCAAATCCATTTGTGCTTCATCGAATAGTTCTTTATCAGATTTATTTGATGAACAGCCAAAGAATATAAGTAAGATTAAAAATGCAATTTTTGATTTCATTTATTTGCCAAATTGTTGATAAAAACTGACCAAAATTATCACTTAATATTTGAACAAGCAATGAATGAATTTATCATTGATTTCAAATGGTACATAAAAAAGCCAACTCATATTTCAGAGTTGGCTTTTAAAGAGTTGTTAAACTCTTAGAATGAAGAGATTAAAAACCAAAATTATTTGGTCAATATCATCTTCTTAACATCTATAAAGTTTGCTCCATCAATTCCGGTAGCTTCTAGTCTGTATAGATAAACACCTGAATTCAATGCTGAAGCATCGAAATTAACAGTGTGTGAACCTGCTACAAAGTTAGTATTTGCAAGTGTTGCAACTTCCTGTCCAAGTACATCGAACACTTTCAAGCTAACTTTAGAATCGACAGCTAATCTGAATGCAATCTGTGTGCTTGGGTTGAATGGATTTGGAAAGTTCTGATCCAATGCAAATTCTGCTGGAGCTAAAACGTTGACTTCAACTTCATTTGAATATGCAGATGTTCCGTCAAAATCAATTTGTCTTAGTCTGTACGTGTATGAACCAACTTCAACAGATTTGTCAGAATAGGTGTAAACTTGAGTCTCAGTTGTTGTTCCATGTCCTTCAACAAAAGCGATTGTTTCAAAGTCACTACCAGTGCTTCTCTGAACTTCAAATCCTGAGTTGTTGGTTTCTGTTACAGTAATCCAAACCAGTTCAATTATCCCCTCACTTGCATTTGCTGTGAATGATGTTAATTCAACTGGAATGTTATCATCACCATTTATCTGAACACTCATATCTGTTGCGGGATCCAAGTTCCAAGAGGTACCAGGAGTGGTTGTGTACCATGCACTGCCTGCGATACCATGAGTAACATCAACGTTTCCAGTTTCCCAGTAAAAGTTACCAGATTGTACACTATTATTAAAAAGTTCGAGCCAGTAAGTTCCGGCAGAAGGGACAATTATAGGTGTAGCACTAAAGTCGAAAGTGAACATATACTCGTTTGTGCCAAATAGAATGATACCGGTGCTTACACGACTTGTTGCCTGAAGACCGCTTATAGTAAACAATACTGCACCAGGTTGTCCTGCAGCATCGGCATGAATTATCATAGTGAAATTATCCGTTGTGTTTGGAATATTTTCCGGATAATATCCACCCCAAATAACAAGCTCGGTAATACCAACTGTGGGACCGGCGGTAGTAACAATAACATTTTCTGCTACTGTTTGTTGAAATGAAGGGCAAAGCTGACAATCCGAATCAGCGAATAATCCATTCACTCCATTTTGTACCTGGTCAAGAAATACAACTGGTGCCATTGGAGCATGAACCAGAGATTTTCCTGAAATATCAGCAGTTCCATAGTCTCTCAGTGATAACTGCGCAAATGTAGAAAAAGAAAAAATGATAGTAAAAATTACAGAAAAGATTTTTGGCATAATGCCTCCCTTATAATGTTATTGAATTGTAATTGAGTAAATCCCAATTACGCTAGAATAAAATAACTAACTATTGATTAAGAACAAACTACGCATCATTTTAAAAAAGCCAGCTCATATTTCAGAGCTGGCTTTTTAAAAGAGTCTTTAAACTTTCAGAGTAAAGAATCTCTAACCAAATTTATTTGGTCAATATCATCTTCTTAACATTTACAAAGTTTGCTCCATCAATTCCGGTAGCTTCTAATCTGTATAAATAAACACCAGAATTCAATGCTGAAGCATCGAAATTAACAGTGTGGGCACCTGCTACAAAGTTTGTATTTGCGAGTGTAGCAACTTCCTGTCCAAGAATGTCAAATACCTTTAAGCTAACTTTAGAATCAACAGCTAGTCTGAATGCAATCTGGGTATTTGGGTTGAATGGGTTTGGATAATTCTGATCTAAAGCAAATTCTACCGGAGCCGGAACGTCAGCTTCAATAACATTGGAATATTCGAATGTTCCGTCAAAATCAATTTGTTTCAGTCTATAGTTGTAAAGACCAACATTTACACTTCTATCAGAATATGAATAAGCCTGAGGCTCTGTTGTTGTTCCGTGTCCATTAATAAATGCGATAGTTTCGAAATTGCTACCATTACTTCTCTGAACTTCAAAACCTTGATTGTTTGTTTCTGTTGCTGTTATCCAGCTTAATTCAACAAGGCCAGTACTCGCACTAGCAGTAAACGATGTTAATTCTACAGGAACTGGTATGAAAGTAACATCGATATAAGGCGGATTAGCCTGAGACCAACCATCGAAGTTAACAAAGTAAGTAGCCACATCATCTCGATCTACAAAACCCATTGCAAACCATCCTTGATTTAACGCATTTTCAAAGTCTGAAACTGCGGTACTTTCTAATGGATAATCGTGCCAACCGGGTGCATAACTTGACCCTTCATCGGAGAAAATATATGCGACACCTTGATCCCTATTTGCCTGTATTTGAGCACTTATTTCAGAACCTGTAGCCGTTATTGGATTAACAGTTCCCATTGGTGTAGCACTCCAATATGGCCAGTTTGTTGCATTTACATATCCATAAAAATGAAGATCAAGAATCTGTGAACCTGCGGGAATTGAACTCACATCATATACAGCCCATCCTACATTGGGAAATACTGTATTTATTACTCCATCAGTTTTAGTTGATCCGTTTGTTGCGCCTGTCCACATGGCTACGCTCTGAGGATATACATTAACATTACCAATGGAAGGATCTGACTCAGTTGTAAACGTCCAGCCTGTACCATTCGTTGTGCAGGTGTCATTAGATCCATTTACTCTCCAGCTATAAGTTGTGGAATAGCTCAATGTACCAGGTAAAGTGTAAGTTGTTACTGGAGAACCAGTATAAACAGTTGAACCATTAAAAATTACTTCAATTGAAGTTGCACCAGCTCCATTTGTCCACGAAATTTGTGATAAATTTGCTGGAACATTTGTGGCACCACTTGCTGGATTTGGATTAGTTGCCAGACCAACCGGACAAGGCGGACCAATTGGCTCAACATAGCCAGCTATATTCCAGTTGTAATTTAGAGATGGAACCAAAACCGAAAGTTTAGCCCAAGGACCAGGAGCTAAATAAATCCAGTCTCCATCAGCTTGTGCTGGACCAGCATCACAACCTGCTGGAAAAAGACCGGCTGGGTGCGTAAGTTCATAACCGATCCACATATCATTTCCATTAACTGTAACAGGCGTGGCTAAGGTGATCAAATTCCAACTTACACCCACAACGGTTATTGTTTCTGAGTATAATAGTGTACCAGGTGAAGTCGCAGTTCCTTGATCATAAATCTTAATAGTACAAGGGCTTGGAACGTCATTAATATAAATTTCTACCTGGGTTAATCCCTGACCAGCTAAAGGTCCCATAATACTAGCTGGAAATCTTGCGGATACTTCGAACGTTCCTCCCGATGTAAGACCAATTGCATCAAAATTTACTCCATTGTCCCATCTGATAATAGTAGCATCAGCAGCACCAGATTGACTCTGGGAATTGTTTTGATTATTAGCAGCAGAAAAAGATCTGCTATCTATTTTGGTTTTCTCTTGTGCAAAAGAAGCAACAGATAAGAGAACTACAATGCACCAAAGAAAGGTTTGAAAAAGAAATGATTTTCTCATATAGAGATCCTCCTGAAATTAATTGAAGATATGTTGATTAGTTGTCGTACTATGAACAAAGTCATAAGTTAAAAACTATTCTCAATATAGATGAAGTGATTAAAGCTATTATAATTGCACACAAAAATTATACAGCCAACATTAAGAAAAATTAAGTATTCATGCAAATTCTTAAGCATTATTTTTTTAGAGAATAAACGATTTCTACCTTTCAAGAATCTTACCAATTACATGAAATATCAGACATTGATATTATTGTTCTTCGCAAGCGAGTCTTTTTCCATTGTCTTCTTGTATTCAAGTAGTTTATCGCGGATGTCAGAATTGGCGACACCAATAATGCTCAATGCAAGAATAGCTGCATTCTTTGCTCCGTTAATTGCAACAGTTGCAACTGGAATTCCCGGAGGCATTTGAACAATCGAAAGCAGCGAGTCCATTCCTTCAAGAGATTTACCTTTTATAGGAACACCAATCACGGGCAGAATGGTTTGCGCTGCCGTTACTCCCGGAAGATGAGCAGCACCACCTGCTGCAGCTATTATTACTTTTAATCCTCTGCTCATTGCCGACTTTGAATATTCGGCATGCTGGTTGGGCGTTCTATGAGCAGAAAGTACTTTTACTTCATAACCAATTCCAAATTCCTTAAGCAATTTTACAGCATCATCCATAACCGGAAGATCAGAATCACTGCCCATAATAATTCCAACTTCAATTTTAGATTTATTCATCTCATTCTCACTAACTTTAATTTTCGAATTACCAATTAATTAATTTTATCTCTTCACCATCCGATCGGATCAGGATGGCTTTCTGTAAGTCACTTCGATATACTGATGATCCAACCTTTTCTAACCTCTCAATAATTTCGTTAGAAGGATGACCAAATTTATTTTTAAATCCGGCACTAATCAAGCTTAGTTTCGGAGTAACATACTCCAGGAATTCTTCAGAAGAGCTAGTTTTACTTCCGTGATGTCCAACTTTTAAAATATCTGAATCAAGAAAATTTTTATACTTATTACCATAAAATTTTTCTATTTTCTTTTCGGCATCTCCCGTAAATAGGAAACTGGTTTTCCCATATACCATCTTAAAAAATCCGCTTCGGTCATTTGTTGACACACCTGATAAACTTTTAACTTTTTCATCGTACAGAAAATATAGAACAGTATTGCCAACTTCCATTTTTTCGTCTTTGAAATATTTAATCGGAACTCCTTTCTTGCGAATTAATTCCTCAAATCTATTATCTTTACTTAATGAAGTGTCCAATTCCGGTTTAATAACTTCACCAATGATTCCATTCAAGATCAATGATACGAAACCACCATAGTGATCTGAATCAATGTGTGAAACGATTCCGTAATCTATTTTTTCAATTCCCAGATAGTTCAACAGTGGCAATATTACCCGTTCACCATTATCGAATAGACTGGTTGTATTCCCAGCATCGACCAAGGCTGTTTTACCGTTAGGAAATTTAATGAGAAATGAATCTCCCTGACCAACATCAATCATTAAAACACTGAGGTAATTATCGGGCAATAAATAAGTATCATCTATCGCAGAATAAACAAAACTATTAACGATGATTAATATCATCAAAACCATTTTGGACTTCATTGAACTAAATCTTGGCAAGAGGTAAAGTAAAACTATCAGCATCAAATAAAATATTATTAAATCTGCAATAGAGTAATCGGTAATACTGATATATGAAAAAGATAACTCACCAGAATATTTTATTAAACTTAAAATCGCTGAGGAAAATATATCGTTGGCCGCAGCAAAATAGACAGCCACAATTGGCAGGAAAACTGAAACTACAAGCGTAGCAATCGCTGAAGCAACAATAATTCCTATTGCAGGAATAACGATAAGATTTGCAAATAAAGCAATGACTGAAAATTTATTGAAATAAAGTAGAGTGAATGGTAATGTTCCAATCTGTGCACTTAGTGAAACTGCACAGAATAAAATTACATACCTTAAAAATTTATTTTGAATATTCCATCCATCAATAAGACTATTCATATATGGCAATATAATTCCAATTGCCAAAACTGCTGCAAATGAAAGTTGGAATCCCGGGTTATATATTTCATTCGGATTGATAATCAAAATTATGAGCGCGGCTATTGAAATTGAATTAACAAGATTTGTGCTTCTGTTTGTCAGGAATGCTACAATTAATACCGCTGACATAACAGTTGCTCTGAGTACAGACGGAGGTACTCCGGTAAGAAACATAAAACAAATTAATCCTGATATTGTTAAGATGGAACGTAAATAAATATTAAATCTGCCGAAGAGAAAAAGGAAGATCATTATAATATATCCAACATGTAATCCGGATACAGCGAGTACATGCACGACACCGGCATTTATAAACTGTGTTTTAGTTTCATAATTTATTTCGCCTCTGTCAGCAAGAAGTAAACCTCGCAATAAAGCAGCAGTGTTGGGTGAACTGTACTCTTTAATCTGATTGTCAATTGCAACTCTTACCTGATGAATTAGATTCTCGAAGTGATTTGTTTCTGAATTTGCAATACTGATGGATGATAAATCGCTAATGTTTAGAATACCTATTATCTCTTTTGATTTGAGATATGCATCGTAGTCGAATTCGCCAGGATTTCTTCTTTCTCTGCCTTTGTGATAAAAACCGGTTACACTCAATATGTTTCCAGGCTTCAATTCATTGTATAATTCTTTAATCGATTGGCTATTTAGTTTTACTTTGCAGAGTAGTTTCAACTCATCTTTGATTAAAAATTCTTTGGAGTAAATTGAATCAACCGATAGATAGAAAATCAGCTCATTATTTCTGATCAGATCAATCTTTGTTATTTCACCGACAGCTGTTGTGTTTTGCACCTTATCAATATTGGTAACAAAGGAATTAAAAGTCAACTTTTTAGTAGCAGCTAAATTATTTCCTATTGAAAAAATTAAAAAACCACCTGCAATTAAAATGAGTGTAGAATTGTAAATGTTGTTACCAAACTTTTTATAATAAATTATAATAAAAGAAGTGACAACGAATGAAAATAGAACATAAAATATATCCAATTCAAAAAAATGTGCAGATAAAATACCTGCTACAAAAAATATTGTCACTTTAATTATAGGGTAATCTCTCATTTACAATATCGTATAATGGCTTTTTTAATTTGAGTAATATCGGAAACGCTTTCAGCAATTTCTTTTGCGGCTAAACCGGCAGCAATAGTAAGCGCCGGATTCCTTGTATGTGTCTTGATTGATAGATCTTCAAGATTTCCATGATCTGAACAAATTACGATAGTCATTTTTTTTGAATCAACTTCATCCAAAAGTGTGAACAAAAATTGATCTAACTCAGAGAATAACTTATCAAATTCATCTGCGAGCCTTAAATGCCCCAGATGATCGCTTAAATAATATTCGTACAAAGTGAATTTATACTTCTCAGCTATTCGTAATAAACGACGTGCTGCTGTTTTTGGCTGAATATCTTTTAATTTATACCCAAGTCGTCGGTTCCATCTTTCGTTTGTAAGTTCAGCTGTTAAAGCTTGTCCAACTCTCACATCGCTTACTGTGTTTAATTTTATTCCCGATAAACGACAAGTCAAAGCTGTGACACTGAGTCGTGATCTCCCTGAATTTAAATAATCAAAAAAAACTTTAGGATATGCATTTGCAAAATAGCTGCTCTTATATTTTTCTTTGAAGTAAACAAGAATGCTATCTTTTTGAAGAACAGGAATAGTTGTCGTGTACGGAAATGGTCCGTAATGTTTTCCCACAAACTTCGGTGCATTGAATCCGCAAAAAAGTGACGCTTGCCCTGTACCGCTTTGCGGTAACCCTTCAACTCCGAGGGTCGCATCGGTAGGAAAAAGATAAGCTGATCCATTCGTTAATCTTAAGTTTTTAAGTGATGGAATCTCACCAAAAGTTTTTTCGAATGCCTTAAATCCGTACTTGAAAAAAGGATTGAATTCAAAATCTTGCTTACCTAATCCAATACCATCCAGAAAAACCATCAGAACATTATTCATTTCATTTTCATTTATTAGATTCAACAATAACAGTTACCGGTCCATAATTAACCAGTTGAACATTCATCATCGCACCAAATATACCTTCTTTCACTTTGTCATCGCCTAAATTTGCTTTAACTCTAGAAACAAATTTTTCATAAAGTGGAATTGCTTCATCCGGTTTGGCGGCATCTGTAAAATTTGGTCTATTACCTTTTGTTGTTTCACCATAAAGAGTGAATTGTGAAATTATAAGTACTTCCCCCAGAATATCTTTGATTGAGATATTCATTTTGTCTTCTGCATCTTCAAAAATTCTTAGGTTAGTGCATTTATCTGCAACAAAATTTACATCTTCTTGGCTATCGCCGGTTTTTATTCCAAGTAGAATTACCAATCCTTGACTAATTTCCTGATAATAATTTTGCTCTTCGATAGTGACTGAAGCTGATCTAACTCTTTGAACAACTACTTTCATTTTAATTCTCCATAAACAATACGGTCAATATTTTGATAATCTTTGACAACAACGATATTGATAAAATTATTTTGCTCCATGACATTAATTACCTTCTCACTTTGGCCCTGAGCAATTTCAAAAAAGAGTTTTCCTTTTGCAATTAATTTGGTTGATGCCTTGCTTGAAATCTTTTTGTAAAAAGTATAACCATCGTCATCATCTGTAACCGCAGTTCTTGGTTCAAAGTCTTTGATCTCCCTTTGTACTAATGAAAAATTTTCCTTTGAAACATAAGGTGGATTTGAGACAATAATATCGAACACCGGAAAATCATTTAAATCGTTTTTCAAAATGTTATGACTTATGAATTTAATTCTTTTTGAAACATAAAATTTTTCAGCATT
Source organism: uncultured Ignavibacteriaceae bacterium (assembly GCA_963790385.1). Classification (GTDB taxonomy): domain Bacteria; phylum Bacteroidota; class Ignavibacteria; order Ignavibacteriales; family Ignavibacteriaceae; genus IGN2. The sequence goes on along the minus strand of CAWBOG010000005.1, from coordinate 469,189 downwards.
CATCTCAGCAAGATGCAACGCATCTTCACTTATATCTGTGGTAATAATGTCTGCCGAATCTAAATGTACGGCAAGAGCAATTGGAATATTCCCGCTTCCACAACCAATATCCAGGATTTTTATATTCTTTTCATTTGAGAACTGACTTATAATATTTTCGACGAGAAGTTCCGTCTCTGGACGTGGAATTAAGACCGATCTATTAACATTTAATTCTAAACCATAGAATTCAACTTTTCCAAGAATATATTGTAAAGGCTCAAAACTGCTTCTTCTTTTTATGTATTCGCGGTAGTGTTGAATCTCAATTTCACTTAGTGGTCTATCAAATAATAAATACAAATCAAGTCTCTTACATTTAATTATATCTGCAAGTAGAAGTTCTGCATTTGTGCGTGGTGACTCAATTCCCTTTCCTGCCAGAAAATCAGTTGATAATTTTATTGATTCGATTACTGTCATCATTTAATAATTTTTAGAAATGCTTTTCTAATTTATTAAAATGGTTTAAATTATTCGGCGAGAAAGAAGTAAATAATTGCTCCAATACAAAGTTCAGTAGCTATTAATGTCCATGCACTTTGGTCATCATAATGTTCTATATTATCAATTAATCCCCTATCACCTGTAATTTTGTATTCTTCATATAAATCATCTGCTTTGAGTTTATTATAAGCTGTGGTGACTCCAAGGGCTATGGCAGTACCCAACAGAGTATAAAACATAATTGAGCCATAAAATTGTTGATCGGTTGGTTGACCGGTGAATTGAAGTTCAGGTATTTTGTCGTCTGATATTTCATTTTGCGTTACATAAATACTTTTATAATCAGGCTTTTCCAGTTTAAGATCTACATATCCCTCTTTAAGTAAGATAGGAGTAAAACCTATTAATGAATCTTTTTCAAAAACATATACATCTTGCGGTTTTGTATTGAGCAGTACTTGAGATTTAAAATTATAGGTGAGAATTAATTCATCGTTAGCTTTCACTATTATTGTGTCGTAAATTATTTCAGCGTTCCATTTCTTTAGATCTTCAACAATTTGAATTAAATGAATTCCAGAATCGACTTGAACTTGAATAGTATTTCCGACACCACTTAAATTATCATCAATGAACACTCCGGCACTATCTACATTTGTTTTGACTGTAAGCATTGTACTATCAACCTGAGCATTCAAAATGCTGGATGTTGACGCTACTATCAGAATTAAAATATTTTTAATAACTAAATTCATAAGCTCTAATCACTCCATCATCAAATCCGATGAATAATGTACTATCATGAATTACCGGTGTAAGCTTTGCTCTTCCTTCAAGTGAAATGGATTTAATCACTCTGCCATCATTTTTATCAATGAGATGCAACGCAAATATTATATCAGGTAAAATGATGATGTTCTCTGTAATCAAAGGAGTAGCATCTAATAAACCTGTGAAATTTATTTTCCAATTTTGTTTACCATCAGTTTTATTTATTGAATAGAACATTCCTTCTAAATTTCCGATATAAACATTTTTATCATCAACAGCAGGATTCATTAATATTCTTGCCCCAGAATTGAATTGCCAGATAATTTCACCATCAGACAATTTTAATGCGTACAAATTTCCATTGTTATTTCCCACATAAATAGTATTATCTGAAATGGTTAAACCGGAGAAAAATGCACCACCAATCTTTTTTGCATAAACTGAATCACCACTTTCTGACTTCAAAGCAATTATCTCGCCCTTGTCATTTCCAAAGATCAAGAGTGAGTCTTTTAATGCCGGCGAACTTCGCGTTGGAATTCTTGTGTGAGTTTCCCATACTTTTTTTCCTCTCGATGTGAATTTATAAGCTGAACCAATTTCTGTAGTAAAATAAATATCATTGCTATCGGCGATCATTTGAGTCAACACTCGTCCAGGAAGTTCAATATTATTAAGTTCTTTACCTTCATTATAATCGTAATAAACTAATTCGGTTATATTTTCATTTTCAATTGCAACGGGAAATACTATTTTATTTCTGTACGGAATTGGCGTTGAAAAGACACTCCCACTACCGTATTTAACTTTTCCAATTTCTTTGCCGGAATCAAATTGATAACAAAAAATTCTCCCTGAAAGATCATTTATGAAAACGAGATCACTATAAACTGAGACTGATGAATTTAAAAAACTTCCATACATTTCATTTTCCCATTTAAGAATTAGAGAATCTGAAATGACAGTAGGAACATAAAATTCTCTAGAAGGATTTTTACCGAACATTTGATACGGATTTTCATCCAGCTTAACAGAATATTTAATTACCGACCTGCCACAACCGGCAATCATCATAATCATTATCAGAAAAATTATTTTATTCATCAAAAGTCCCATCCAAAAAAGAATTGATAAAACCATCCTTCCTGAAATACTGAATATTCTTTTTCTATTCTCTTACCAATATCGTAACGAAGTGTAAGCACTCCGAAAAGATTAAATCGGAATCCAAAACCAACAGAGCCGAGTGTTTCAGTGTATTGATTATTCCATGCACCTCCCATATCATAGAAAATTGCACCTCTGATTCCCGGAAAACCTAATCTGAGGAATGGAAATCTGAGTCCAATTTGATCAATTAGCGGAAATCGAAATTCAACAGATGTGAACCAGATTTTTTCACCTCTTATTCCAAATCGAGGCCATCCTCTTAAGTCCCAACTTCCGCCGATGAAATATAATCTTGATTCTTTTCCTTCATTATAAAATAATGCGGCTCTGAATGCGACGAGAGTTGTGAGAGCAAATCGCTGATAGTGTCTGTAGTCAAGAATTACTGAGAAGTAATTTACATTACTATATTTTATATCAGTAGTGTAACCGAGATAAATAGCTGCACGCATCCCATCAATTGGTCCTGTAAAACCCCATATTGAATTATCAATTACCCAACCGACCGTGTTTGTGAATAACGTGGCTTCTCTTTCAATAACATTGGAAATGACTTCTTTGTTTGAATTCCTGACTGTAAGAGTAGTTTCAAATCTCTGAAATTTTGAAATTGGATAACTTAACAGAAAGGATCCTCCAAAACTTCTTTCATAATAATATTCGTCGACATCTGAATAATCGTACACTTCCCCACTTAAATGAAATATACCAAATCCATAATTGACCCGTTTAGCAAAATTTAATTTTTGAATTACAACATTGAAGCTATTTAGAATTTCACTCTGGACTGTTGCATTATTGTATATTAGAAATGTATACCTGTCATCACCCAATAGATCACTAATAGAAAAAATTGCACCACCCCTGGTGCCGAAAATCGGGTCAGTAGCTACCACACTTTGAGCAAAATCAAGCGAATATTCTTTCTCGTAAACTAATTTTTCATCCTCCGATGGAACATCTAATGATTGTGCATACCAGATTTTTAATGGTACATTCATATTCATTTCAATTGTATATAAAGAATCATTTGATTCATTTATATGATCATAGACGTAAATATTGAAGGAATAATTTTCTAATCCTGAAAAACTTATTCTCGTTGAATCAATATACCGGGGATTAAAAACACTCGAAATAAACTCAGATATTTTATGAACTTTGGTATCGAATTCAGCATCCTTAATTCGCAATTCATACAAATTTCTCACACCATTAAGATCGGATGTAAACAACAAAGAATTTTTATCAGGTGAAAGTTCAGGTGAATAATTATTTGCGTTCAGGATTGTAATGTATTCAATTTGATAATTATTAATATCTACAGAAAATAAATTGTATTTTTTTTCAAACTTGCCACCAGTCCGGTCTGAAGAAAAAATCACTTGCTGATCATTGATCCCAAATATGGGATCCTTATCATCGTAATAATCATTAGTTAATCTTACCAGCTTATCTTCAATTAAGTCATAAATATAAATATCGCTGTAGCCTTTCCTGTCAACCGCATTAAAGACAATGCGATTTCCATCTTCGGAAAATTTTGGAGAAGAGATAAAAAGTAAACTATGTTCCTGATATGTTCTAATAATTCTGTTTTCAGGTATTGAATAAAAGTGAATCGCATCATTTCCTCCCATCTTCGTATTGAAGACAATAATTCCATCTTTTGAAATATCAATTGCAGACTGAAACAGATGAAAAGCTTCTAACTCTTCTGTTTGCTCGCCGCGAAGAACTAATTCTGTTGAATAAAGAGGAAAAAATTCGTTTGATAATTCAGCTCTGTAAAGTGAAGCATAACCGTCGATGTTGCCAACAAAATAAAGGAAGTTACGATTCTTTACTTTATAATATACCGGGGAAAAGTTAAAGCCTGCTTCAGTTACTTTTAAAGAACCAAAATCAGTAGGATAACTTGTTTCTAATAGAGGATAATATTTTTTTCTTAGCCAATAATTCCATTCTGCATTTATTCGTTCAAAAGATTCCTTGAAAGTCGTTTCCATAACTTCATCAAAGTTAGAATACATCCAGAAGTTGTCAATCAATAATCCAATTTTTGCTTCACCATATTTCTCAGCGGCAAATTCAAGAAAACTCTGACCTTCTTTGTACATCAGAAAGGAACCATAGATAGCGTAAATATTTTCAAGATCAACAAAATAGTTATTTATTACTGCATCTCTCATTAGCATCTCAGCTTGCGAATCCCATTGTGTAGAATAAAATTCTGCAAGTCCTTCCACAAACCAAAGTGGTGGCAATTTGTTAGTAGGTATCCTATGCTCTTTTAGGATTCTATAAACTTTGTTAGTCATAAAAACGTGAGTAAGTTCATGTCTGATGACATGTCTAAAATCCTGTAATGAACCATTACTTGGAAGAACAACTCTGCCTTTAAGAAATTCAAAGAATCCTCCAACGCCCTCCGGAATTAATCCGGGAGTTGTGTTGGTTTGTTGAAAATCATTACTTGTATTATAAAATATTAGTGGAATTCTGCGGGAGACAATATGGTTCATCCTGATTTTAAGTTCGGTATACATTTCTTCAGCAAACTTGGCACCGATTTGAGCAACTTGTTCCATTTCACCATAATAATAAATGTTGAAATGTTCAGTGTGCATAATCTTCCAATCAAATTCTTCATATTGAACTTTATTTCTGCCGAAATATAAAAATTGAGAAAAGGTAAGATCACTAATGAGCAGTGTGAGAAAACAGATTAGAGAAAATATTTTTTTTGTATCAGTAAAAAAAACAAGCATAAAACCGGATAAATTTTTTGATGATTATTTTATCATCCGGAGCAATGTACTCAAGTAAGTCGCAGCTTCATCCTATGAATAAAATCAATCTCCGAAGGATCGTACCCACGTAAAACCGATGTGTAAAAAGATATCCAATCAGATAAAAAAATCAAATCCATAATTCGTACCTTTTTGCTTTGCTGATCGCTAAGGAGAGTTATAATTTCAACTTTTTGTTCACTGAGTAATTCTTTTAATATTTCAAATCGTTTAAGAATCTGAGGATGAAAATCATTGTCAACCAGGTAAATTACTTTCGCGTTGAATTGCTTTTCTCTAAAAGATTCCCAACCAATAATTTCATTATGGTTCATTTCCGGAATTGAATTATGAAAAGCATGTAACTTTGCGTTTTCATTCATTTGACATTTTAATCTGTAACCAGTTGACGATAAATAATCAGAAGAATATATAACAGGAATGAAGCCTACCAGTTCTTTAGCTATTTTTGTGGCGATATTGTTTTCAGAAGAAAATTCCTGAGCTCTGTTTTTCCAGAGACTGACTATCGTCTTTACATTATTATCTTCATTAGCAAAACCAAGGTGCTGCATTAATTTCAACAAAGAGAAAAAGCTTTGTCCGAGCGAGTACCGAGGTTGAAAGCCACTTTGTAGATTTACAACTGGCAATTTATTGGATTTAGCAATTTCACCAATCTTTCCTCCAGAAGTAATTGCCACAATCTTACATTTTCTTTTTAGTGCTTCCTCCAGACAGGAAATTGTTTCTTCAGTATTTCCTGAGTAGGAAGAGATTATGACCAAAGTATCTTTATTTACAAAGGATGGAAGAGCATACCCCCTGATGACAGTAAAAGGTATTGTGAGTTCATCTGATAAATAGTCACAAAGCAAATCCCCGCTTATAGCTGAACCACCTAATCCACAAAAAACGATTGAAGAAAATTTATAATCTTTCAGGGATGATACATCAATTTTGTTATCCCATGCATCTGTAACCTGCTTATGAGTTTCCTGAAGAACTTTAAATTGATTTTGGGTATCGTACTTTTTAATAAATTCGATTGTTTTCATAAAAGTTAAATAATTTGTCTTGTTCTTGTAATTTTATTTTTAACAAAGAAGTCTTCAATGGTTGCTTTTATCTCTTCTTCAGTTTGTAGTTTCAGACATTGTTCTGCAAGTCTTTTCGATTTTTTAAAATCACAACTTCTTATAATTCGTTTAGCATAAGGAATAGTTGAGGGTGAAAGACTTAAACTATCAAGCCCAAGTCCGATTAAAAGTGGCATCGCAAGAGTATCTGCAGCCATTTCACCACAAAGACTCACCGGTTTTTTCGATTTTTTAGTTTCGTCAATTATGTGTTTTAATGTATTAACGACTACCGGACTAAATTCCTGATAAAGTTCAGCAACAAGATCATTCCCTCTGTCAACTGCCATTAAATATTGAATAAGATCATTTGTCCCTATACTGATAAAATCAACTTCTCTCGAAAAATCCCTTGCCATCACCGCAGCAGATGGAACTTCGATCATTATTCCTACTTCAATATCCTGGTCAAAAGTTATCTTTTCACTGTTCAGCTCATTCTTACATTCTTCAATGATTCTTTTTGATTCTCTTATTTCCTTCAGAGTACTTACCATCGGCAGCATTATTTTAATATTTTTATTTATGCTGGATTTGAGCATTGCTCTTATTTGAGTTCTGAACATTGAGGGATTTTCCAATAAAAGTCTTATTCCCCTCAAACCAAGAAACGGATTTGGCTCTTCAAAATCCAGGAAACGAAATTTATCGCCACCGATATCAAATACCCGGATTGTAATTGGTTGAGGATAAATTCTCGAAGCAAGTTTTGAATAGATGACGGTTTGTTCTTCTTCTGAGGGAAATTCGCCGAGCTCATTTAATATTTGCTCTGACCTGTAAAGTCCGATTCCGCTTGCACCACTAGTAACTACAACATCGATTTCACCTGACACATCAACATTTGCCAGGAGCGTTATTTCTTTTCCGTCTTTTGTTACGGCTTTCTCATCTTTTAATTCTTCCAGCTCTTTCTGTAATTCAAGCAGTCGTTTTCTTTTCTCGATGAAAAATTCTTTTTGCTCAATCGAAGGTTTTATAATCACATAGCCATAAAATCCATCAACAATAATTTCATCACCGTCTTTTATTGAAGCCGTAGCATTATGAGTTCCAACAACCGCCGGAATATTAAGTGAACGCGAAATTATTGCTGCATGAGAAGTTAAACCGCCATGATCGGTAACGAAAGCAAGAACTTTATTCCTCGAAAGTAGAATTGTATCGGCAGGTGTGAGTGAATCACTGACAACAATTACGTTGTGATCGATTTTAGAGCCCCATCTTTTTTTCTGAAGATTTCTGATTATACGCTGCTTAATATCTTCAATATCCAGTGCTCTTTCTTTCATATACGGTTCGTGAGAAAGAATCATTTTACTCTGGTATTTTGATATTTCATCGTCAACAATATACTCAGGAGATTTTTTTTCCGATTCAACTCTCTTAATAATTTCATCCAGTAAAATAGGATCATCAAGAATCATTAACTGAGCTTCAAAAATCGCAGCCCGTACTTCATCCATTTTTTCACGTGCAATAGTAAAGATTTTATTTAATTCTTTCTTTGATTTGGTGATTGCCTCTGTTAAATCATATTTTGCTTTCTCTATATCATCTATATCAGCTTTACTGATCTGAAGTTTTTCTTTTGTAAATAGATATGCTTCACCAATCATAATTCCTGGTGCAGCACCAATGCCAAGGATCTTATTTTCAGCCGACTGGTATATTTCTTTAAATGATTTCAAAGCTCGTCAAAACCTCTTTCGAAATAATCTATTATTTCCTTTGAAGCCTGATCTTCATCTTCACCGTTAAAAGATAAAATTAATTCTGCTCCTTCCTCGGCGGCAAGAGTCATAACTCCAATTATACTTTTTGCATTAATGCTCATACCATCACGTGAAATAAAGAATTCACATTTGTACTTGGCAGCCATTTTAACAACTGTTGCAGCGGGTCGTGTATGAAGCCCGGCTTTGTTGACTATTTTTACAGTTTTTTCTATCATCAACTAGTTCTGTGAATTAGCGAATCAGCAAGCCATTTAAATATTTTTTTATTTTCTTCATCCAGTAAGTTAATTGATTTTAGCGCTTTTTGAGTGTATGCTTTAATTTCACGCCGTGCGTCATCAAGTACACCAAGTCTTTCATAAATCATTTTGTAATTTAACACTTGATTTTTTCTAACACCATTTCTTTCAATTACTTTCAGTAATTTCTTTCGATCTTCTCCTTTGGATTTTTCAAGTGCTTCAAGAAATAAATAAGTTTTTTTACCTTCAACCAGGTCACCGCCAATAGTTTTACCAAATTTCTTTTCGTCGGCAGAAATATCCAACAGATCATCCTGAATTTGAAATGCAATGCCCAAATTCAATCCGTATCTTCCAAGAGCATTTACCTCAGAATTGGTACCGCCACCTAATAAGGCACCAATCCTGCAGCACATTTCTGCCATAGCTGCCGTTTTCTTCTTTATCATTGAGATGTATTCGGAAAGCGAAACATTTTTACGCGATTCAAAATTAGTATCAAGACTCTGACCTTCGCAAACTTCAATCAATCCCTGAGTAAAAGAAGCGATCACTTGCTTTGAATTACTATTGCAATCTTTTAACAAATACTCATATGCGATTGAAAGTAGACTATCTCCCACCAGTATTGCAGTACTATGATCATACATTTTATGAAGCGTTAGTCTTCCTCTTCTTTTATTGGCGTTATCCATAATATCATCGTGCACAAGAGTGAAGTTGTGAAGCATCTCAACTGCTGCGGCAGCGTTATACGCGTTTTCAAATTTTCCGCCGACAGCTTTTGATGAAAGTAAGACGAGTAAAGGTCTCAGTCTTTTTCCCCCACTATTTATAATGTAAGATCCGGGTTCATATAAAGATGAAGGTTCTCTCATTTTAAGTGCTCCTGAAAGAATTTTATTTATTTTTTTTCTCTCAGTTTCGTATAGCTTAGTGTAATTATTATTCATTAATAGAGTAGTTCTTTTCTAAAAAGTTTGTCATTTCTTAATTCCTTTAAGGATTTTGAGCCAGTAAGAAACATTATCCTCTTTATCGTTTCAAACCAATCGGTCACTAAATTTTTCACACCTTCAATTCCTTTTTCATCGAGCTCTTTTAAAAGTATTCTTGCAGAAGCAACAAAGTCGGCACCAATTGCTATTGCTTTTGCTGCATCGATTGCAGAATTTATTCCACCGGATCCAATCAAAGCAAACTTGTAATGATTTTTTAGTTTAACAGTTTCCCTCAAACAATAAGAAGTAGGCAATCCCCAGTCCCAAAAATAATCATTCACAAGTGATTTATTTCTTAATAATTCGATTCCAGCCCAACTTGTGCCACCAGCTCCTGCAACATCTATTCCCTTCACTCCATTATCAAGAAGTCTTTCAGCGACTTTTGAAGAAATACCCGAGCCAATTTCTTTAACTATCACTGGCAAATTAATTTCTTTTGTAAGCTTGCGCATACTTTTCAACAATCCATTGAAATATGGAGTTCCCTCTTTTTGCAGTAATTCCTGTAATGAATTAAGATGGATCACAAAAACATCTGCTTCAATAAGATCAATTAGCATTTTTATCGGATCAGTTGTTTTCAGCTTTACCAATTCTGCAGCACCAAGATTACCAAGCACAGGAACCGATTTTGCATTCCTTCTGATTATTGAATAAGTGTTTCTGTAATTTTCATTTTCAAGAGCCTGTCTCTGGCTACCAACTCCAATGGGAATGTTCAATTCCTCGGCAGCTATTGCTAGTTGTGCATTTATATTTTCTGACTCTGCACTACCTCCAGTCATACACGAAATAATGAACGGATATTTAATTTTCTTCTTAAAGAATTTTGTTTCGAAAGAAATTTTATCAAGCTCTACTTCTGTTGCAGCATCGTGGATAAAATCATAATACTCAAAACCATTTGATTTTGTTTTGAAGGAAACATCGGCATTCAAACTTAGATTCCAAATGTTCTTTTTTTCTTTTTGAAGTTGTATTGTCTGAATTAGCCATTGCAAGTCGTTGAAATCAAAATTTATGTATATACCAAATTATTAAAATTTAATCTCAAATACCTGATTATCGTTTAAGATTACTTCTCATAAGAAATATATTCAGTTGGTGAAACGAAGAGTTTGCTTACTTTCATTTCACCCCGCAAAACATTTGTTAAAATCAGTTCATCTGCATTAATCAGGTCATCAATTTTTAGTTTTATTTCAGAGACTTCCGGATGCATTTCAATAAAATATTTTCTATAAACTCCGGGCAGTGCTCCCGATTCTAACGATGGTGTGAACCAGATATTTTCTTTTCGAATAAATACATTTGTTCGACTTCCTTCAGCTAGTTCATCTCTTTCATTGAAATATAAAACTTCGTAAAATCCTTTCGGAACTATAATTTAAATGTTCATCATCATACAATTTTCGATTTGTTGTTTTAAAGTGTCTGAACATATCACTAGAGTTAATTTTATTTTGAGAAATGATTACAGAAATATTCTGATTTAACTCTGGTATATCCGTGACTTCAATTTTTACGACTCCCCACTTATTTAATGTAAGTCTGATTTTTTTATTTTGCCCCTTATTCAGATTGGATATCTCGCTATCAATCTGTTTCCTGATTTTTTTTTCATTGAACTTGAAGATGAAATAATCTGCTGCAGATTTCATTCTCTGAAAGATGATTATCAAGAAATTTTATCTCACTTCATTTTCATATTTCATAGTCTCAAAGATTTCAAAGTAACCGAGCGGCTCCGTCAAAAATCTACTTTTTAGCAGTACTTCTTCGTACTCATTTTTCGGATCACTATCCCAAACAATTCCTGAACCTAAGTCCCATAATTCCATCACCGGTTTTTTTATTTATTTTAATAGTTCGAATAGCAACATTCATTTTTATTTCGTTTGGAGTAATTAGACCAACAGAACCAGTGTAGATTCCTCTTTTTTCATTTTCTATCTCGTCAATTATTTCCATAGTTCTGATTTTTGGTGCACCAGTTACAGATCCGCAAGGAAAAATATTCTGGATTATTTTTCTGAATGTCAGTTTTCTTTTTCAGTTTACCATGAACTTCACTCACCATTTGAAATAACGACTCGTATTTTTCAACTTTAAATATTTGAGGAACTACAACACTTCCATAGCGGCAAATTTTTCCAAGATCATTTCTAATAAGATCAACTATCATAACATTTTCAGCAAGATTCTTTTCGCTCTTTTTCAAATCTGTTTCAGAAATTCTATCCGAGTTTTCATTATATCCTCTCCTGATAGTTCCCTTCATCGGATGTGAAATGATCGTTTTATTCTTTCGTTCAAAGAATAGTTCAGGAGATAGAGAAATAATCAATGAATCATTATTGTTTATAAATGTTGAATATTTTGCTGACTGGTTGAACAATAGTTTTTGAAAGAAGGAAGAATAAGATCCGTTGAAATTGAATTTTCCTTTTACGGTATAATTAACCTGATAGGTATCCCCGGCTTTTATGTAATTTTTAATTATTCCAATATCGTTTACAAATTCATCTTGTGTACGATTTAAATTAAAATCTGAAACAGAATATTTATCGTCTGAAAAATCATCAAAAATAATTTTAGAAGACTTAATCTTTTTTACGTTTTGCTTTTCGAAAAAGAAAAACTGAATCAATTTTTCATTTTCATCTTTTAAAAGGTTGGTGAGTTTTTGTTCAAATAGAAATCCGGCTTCATATTCGATCAGTGAATAGCCAAAGAAACCTTTATCTATTAATTTGTGAATAAGCTTGAATGAAAAGTCAAGATCCTCTTTTTTGTAAATTGTAATTACTTCAATTGGTTTGACAAAAAGATATGACACTGCTTTCTTATAAACAGATGGGGTATAGAAAAAAGCTGAGTATGGATTTTCCTCAACTAATTTTATTATATCATCGAATTTCATATTATTTTATCAATAGAGAAAAATTATTTCACTTTAAAATAGTTTGAGAATCTTGTATGCAAAAACCCCGTCTTTCATTCTGGCAAATCTGGAACATGAGCTTCGGTTTTCTCGGAATTCAATTTGGATTCGCCCTTCAAAATGCAAATGTAAGCAGAATCTTTGAAACTTTGGGAGCAAGTATTGATAACATTCCAATATTATGGATTGCAGCTCCCGTAACCGGTTTGATTGTTCAACCTATAATCGGACACATGAGTGATAAAACCTGGAATCGACTTGGAAGAAGAAGACCTTATTTTTTAGTTGGAGCACTTCTAGCTTCGATTGCAATTATCTTTATGCCAAACTCGCCATCTTTATGGATAGCAGCAGGAACACTATGGATAATGGATGCATCAATAAATATTTCAATGGAACCTTTCAGAGCTTTTGTTGGCGATATGCTTCCTTCCGAACAGAGGACTGCAGGTTTTGCGATGCAAAGTTTTTTCATTGGTACCGGTGCAGTAATAGCTTCCTCATTACCTTATGTGATGACCAACTGGTTTGGTATTTCTAACATCGCAGATGCAGGTGAAATTCCCGACTCAGTAAAGTTTTCTTTTTATTTTGGTGCGATTGTTTTCTTTCTTGCTGTTGCCTGGACAGTATTTAGAACAAAAGAATATTCACCTGAAGAATTAAAGAAATTTAGTGAAATTGAAAAAGCTAATAAAGAATCTGTAATCCGGAAACAAGTTGCTGCTAAGAGATTTTTTAAAGATGGCTCAATTTGGTTAGTGCTTGGAATTTTTATTACTATTATCATCTCAATCAGCATAAAGGAAATTGACTACGGTTTATATGTTCTATTCGTTGGTGGAGCTGCTTTTGGTATTCTACAAATCATTGCAGGTTATCTTGTAAAAAGAAATAGGTCTGAGAGTGGTTTCGTTGTTGTTCTAAACGATCTCTATAATATGCCGAAGACTATGAAGCAACTTGCGATTGTTCAGTTCTTCTCCTGGTTTGCTCTCTTTGCTATGTGGATCTATACAACTCCCGCGGTAACTCATCACATTTATGGTGCATCTGATCCAACATCCGCTTTGTATAATGAAGGAGCAGATTGGGTTGGTGTACCTATGTCAGTTTACAATGGGTTTGCAGCAATAATGGCTTTTGTTCTTGTATGGATTGCAAAACTTAGCAGTCGAAAAACCGTTCACCTAATTAGTCTTGTAATTGGTGGATTGAGTTTAGCATCATTCTACCTTATTAAAGATCATAATTTGCTTTTAGTTTCTGAGTTAGGAATTGGACTTGCGTGGGCATCAATTCTTGCAATGCCATATGCAATTCTCACAGGATCATTGCCTGCGGAAAAGATGGGTGTGTATATGGGAATATTTAATTTCTTTATTGTGATTCCCCAAATAACAGCTGCAAGCATTTTAGGTTTTTTTGTTAGAAATATTTTTGGCGGAGAAGCAATTTACGCCTTGGTTTTAGGTGGTGTTTCAATGATTATTGCGGGTATAATGGTAATGTTTGTAGACGATGTAGATTGAATGTAATTCCAAGTAATTGTAGAGTTCAGACTCCGGTCCTTTCCGAATTAAATTTGTTTTAGAGAATTGAAATATTTGATGTTACAAAACGGATCGATCAGGAAATCGATCCCTACAGATTAATCAAATTCATCGTAGGGAACGGACTCCTGTCCGTTCCGGAATTCTAAAATCGAAAAATAATAAAATTTAATATGAAAGAATTCCTCAAACGAAAGAGTACAAGGCTGAAAGAATTTGATTATTCACAATTTGGATTCTATTTCGTAACTATTTGCATTAAGAATCGAAAAGAATTTTTTTCAAAGATTGATAATTCTTCGGTTGTTCTTTCAAAATATGGAAATATTATTAAAAATATAATTATGAATTTACATTCTTATTACAATGTTGAAATTGACTGTTATGTAATTATGCCGAATCACATTCATTTAATCATAATTTTAGATAAAGATGAGAATAAAAGAAATTACTCATTATCAGATTTGGTCGGAAAACTCAAATCATTCGCTTCAAAAGAAATCAGAAAATCTCTCGAAGATAAAGAAATATTTGAGTGGCAGAAATCTTTTTATGATAGAATTATAAGGAATGAAAAGGAGTTATACCAAATCAGAAAATATATTCAGGAAAACCCATTAAGATGGGACATTGAAAAAGATAAGCCTGAAAATTTGATTATGTGAAATGTTGGGAACTGACTCCCGTCCGATCCTTTTAATTCATTTTCAACACAAATACGGATCGATCAGGAGATCGATCCCTACATCGTAATATTGTAAGGTTTATAGTAATATTTATCGACAATTAACCGCCCAGACTTAAAAATAAAATTGCCAACAAACCGCTGGCGAGAGCTAACACTCCCCAGCGATTTAATTTTTCTTTCCAGATTAAAAATGCAAGTACGGTAGTAAATAGAATTATTCCAACATTCATTAATGGATAAACCAAAATTGCTGGAAGCAGTGCCAACGCACCCAACAGAAAAATTGTGCTGAAAACATTCGGAACACCAAGTACCAATCCCCACAATGCAGTTTGCTTCACGATTTTTATTTTTTTGATGATGATATAAATTGAAGAGTAAATAAATGCCGATGAAAAAATAAAGAATACAAAATACGATTCTTCCTGTTCAGGTCGCCAGCTTTTGAAAGCTTTAATTGCAAAATCATTTATACCAATTCCAATAAATACCGCCATCAGGAATAAATATTTTAAGAGTCCTTCTCCATCCTTATGATTTCCCTTAACAGAAAAATAGAAGAGAATGAATGTGATTAATGTAAATACAAATCCTACTAAATGAAGTTCATTTGGAAGTTCGTTAAAGATAATGATTGAAAAGAGAATCGGGATTATTACAGATAATCTTGAACTTGTTGTTGCTAATCCTGTGCCGGCGAAACTAATGGCTTTTGCATAAGCAAAGAATGAAAGTACAAACAACAAACCAAGTCCTGCACCAAATAGAAGTGTTTGTAAAGAGAACAATCTTGATTCATTGAATATTAAGAGAGCTAATGCTATTGTGGAAGCAACAAGATAATTTCCTGCAAGTAGAACAATTGCCTCCCCCTTTTTGTATCGCTGTATTTTAGAATTAACGCAATGCTGGTTGAGCAAAGAATGGTTAAAAGAAGAAAGTGCATACAATAGTTTAAAATTTATCTCAATTTTTTAATCAGAATTATTTAGTAGAACAATCATAGAATAGCCCCACATCAAAATGGGGCTATTCACTCAGCAATATTTGATTTTCATTCTACTTGAGCAAAAGCATTTTCCTTGTTTGTAAAAAATTATCAGTTTTCAATTGATAGAAATAAACTCCGCTTGGAATCACTGCTGAGTCAAATCTAAAATCATAATTACCGGCTGGTTTAAATTCATCAACTAGTGTTGCAACCTCATTGCCAATTGCGTCATAAACTTTCAGAGTGACGTTACTACTAACCGGTATCTGGTAACTTATCAAAGTACTTGGATTAAATGGATTTGGATAGTTCTGATAAAGTTGAAATTTAGAAGGTGCTGTTATTTCAACTTGAACTATGTTTGAATAACTGAAAGTTCCATCAAAGTCTAATTGTTTTAATCTGTATTGATAAAGTCCTGATGAAACATTTTCATCTATAAAAGAATAATGATGTCGCTCAGTTGTGGTTCCGAATCCTGGAACAAAACCAATAGCTACCCATTCTTCATCATTCAATTTTTCAATTTGAAATCCAGAGTTATTATTTCAGATGCTGTTTGCCATTCTAGGATAAGATCGTTGTCACTCTGTAGAACATTGAAAGAAGTTAATTCAACCGGCACAACACCACCGAATAATCCATTCGCCTGAATATTTTGAGCATAAATTCCTCCGGCATCCTGACGTCCATCGCTCCATGCTAACACACTTACGCCATTTTCATAAACATCGCTAACCAATCTTGATTTTGAACTCACGACTGTTGAAAAAGTAACTATGTTACCGGCCCAGATAAAATTTCCATCACTGTCTACTGAAAAAGCTTTAGCCAAATTATTTTGAGTGGCTCCAATATATTCGAGGTAATAAACATATTCGTTTCCATTTGCAAATTGAGCAGACATATGGAGATCGGTATTAGAATCCATCGCTTTAAATGTCATTCCGTTATTACCCCAAAGTTTACTACCGGAGACAGATAATTTCTGACCGGAAATTCCAGCCATTGATTGTGTGCTATTTTGTTCAATCCAGAAAGCATAAATCTCATACGTGGAAGGATCTATGACCACATCAGGATTCAGGTGATGATTGGTTGACAAAGCTGACACTTCGACTCCGTTTGGAGAGAAAAGAACAGTACCTGATGAGTCCACGTGTTGAACAAATGTACTGTAAAGATTATTGAAATCTCTATCATCATACCAGACAAATACAACTCCATAATTTCCATCAGAAATTAAATTGGTTATTTCATAAAAAGGAAATCCTCCGGCATTACTAATTGTTACAGGTGAACTTCCCCATTGAGGTAATCCTGCAGACGAATATTTTTGCGCATATAAGTGAACTGTTAAACCGGGAAAAGATCCTGTCGTACCTTCAAAACCAATAATGTAACTTCCGTTAGAGCCTTGAATTGGAATTGGGTAAGTGTACTGTTCACTTGTTCCGGAAGTAATATAGAGAGGGTCATTACCATAAAGTTTATTTCCAAAAGCATCAAGTTTTTGAACAGCAATTTTTGATGGTGCTGAAAGTGATGGCCAGGTAAATATATAATAGCCATCTGTCGTTTGTGTTATTCTTGGATTGGGTTGCATATCTACGGCAGTGGATAAAGAAACTCCATTTGCACCCCAGAGAAATGTTCCCGATGCACTTATCAGGTAAGCATATACTTTGAAATCACCACCAGCTCTGATATCAGAAAAGGCAATCACAGCATTATCAGAATTGTCAGTCATCATATCCCAATCAACGATGTAGGTATTTTGCGTATTATCACTTATAAGTAGTCCGTCAGTCGCAAACATTTTATTACCTGAGGGATCAAGTCTCTGCAGATAAACATTATAGTTTCCGGAACGTGTATCAAACCAGGCAATATAACATCCTCCATCGGATGTTAATGATATTTTTGGAAGAACTTGTTCACCTGTTACATCACAAATCTTCAGGTTGGTGTTTGGATCGGTTGACCATTGTGTAAATGCTGAATTGGTCAAAAGAAAAAATGAAAGTATAAATATTTTTTTCATGATGTCACCTTTTTATTAATGAAAATAAATGCAATTTGTGTATAGTTAATCTTTATTTACAGGAATAAATTTTTCTTTTACAAACAACCAAAGTATTGCTGAAATGGTAAGTGTAGTTCCACTGATTATAAAGATTAAATTTTTATCCTGAGCTTCCTGGATATAATATCCCAGGACCAAACTAACAATCAGTTGTGGAAGCACGACTGAAAGATTGAATATCCCCATAAAAAATCCCATCCTGCCCTCATCAACTTTTTCAGACATAATTGCAAACGGCAAGCTTACAATTGCTGCCCAGCCGATTCCACAAACTGCCATTAAGATGTAAAGAATTATTGATGATGTGCCAATTAAAGCAATACCAAAATAACCAACTGCCATAATAGCGACACAAATTAAATGAGTTTTTACTCTTCCAATTTTTTCTGTAATTGGTTCAAGAACAAAAGCAGGTAAAATAAAACCAACTGCATTCAAAACGAGAAAAGAGATTGCAATTATCTGTCCTGTTTCTGTCTGGTCAACAGGATTTAGTTTTTGCTGAATGAAAGCAATTATATAAACGAACATAGTTTGAACGCCAATCCACGAAAAACCATGAGCAAAATATAACTTGAACAATTCACCCCATTGAGTAACTTTAGATTTTTTTTCTGTTTTAAGAGTTTCTTTTTCTGGTTCGGTTAGTTCTTTACTTTCTTTAATGAAAAAGGGTGGGATAAAAGAAAAAGTGAGAACTATAATTGCGCCGAGATATATAAGAAAATAATTTCCAAAGATTGCGCCAATTGCATAAGCCATCACTCCCCAGAATCCCGAAATCGTCTGCATCCAGGTGTAACCTTTTGTTCTTGGAATGCCATCCGGAGTTACGTCGGCAATTATGGATCGCGTTGGATTGAAGCTGATATTTATTGCCAGATCGAGTGTTAGTGCAACTACAATTGCAACTGCCATAAGACTTCCGATTCCAAAGAGTTCATTCAACTTTCCAATATTTGGAAGTGCAATTAACATCAATGCTGCAAGTGTTCCGCCAATCAGTATGAAAGGCCTTCTCCTTCCACCCCAAAACCAAACTTTATCACTAATAAATCCAATTATAACCTGCCCAAAAATTCCAGCAAGAGGCCCCGCAGCCCAAACTAGTCCAATTTCATGTATGTCTAATCCATACTGTGAATTCAATATCCAGCTCAGAGCTGCAATCTGGATTGATAATGCAAAACCCATTGCAGTTGAAGGTAGAGCGAGAATAGAATAAAATGTGTTTGTTAACTTTTTTTGTATGTCGAGCATATGATTTCCTTAAAATAAAATTATTTTTTATTAGTGTTGGAAGCAGTTTTATTAACTAAAAATATTTCCGCATCCATCTTTTTAAGTGTAATACTTATATCCTCATCCAGAATTATTTCGCTTTTAGATTTCAGATTGAACATAAATTCAGCTTCAGGTAGATATTTTTTTATCATTGAATAATCCAAGTAAATATCCTCTTCTCCCGAGTTGATTAAAATTAATGCTATATCATCCTTGTAATACTTTAGTATTATGTAAAAATTGTCAGTGGGATAGATATGTCTCAGTTGACCTTCTGAAAGGACAGGGTATTCTTTTCGTAATTTTAATAATTCATTCAGATAATTATAAATATCATTCTCAACTTCAGACCTTTCCTGCTCACTGAAAGCATTTCTCTCATCACTAATAAATCCTCCCGGGAAAGGCTGTCTGAGTTCTCCGTGTTTCGTTCCACCTTTAATTCCTATCTCAGTGCCATAAAATATTGCCGGAATTCCCCTTGTGAACAAAACTAAATTTGAATGCAATTTTAAATTTTTCTATATTATCATTTGCAAGAAGCATTGCACGATCAACATCGTGGTTATCCATAAAAACAACCAGATTATCAGGATTAGAATAAACTATGTCCTGAGCTATTGTCTCATAAACTTTATATAAATTTTCTTTTCCACTTAGATAATCACGGATTGCATCTGCTAATGCAAAATCAGTAACAGCAGGAAGGTTTGAATCAAAATTAATTTTTCGAATGGGTGAATTTGTCTGATAACCTGAAATTACTGAAGGAACTCCTTGCCATATTTCTCCAACGATATTAAAATTTGGATACTCATTTAATATAGCTTTTGCCCATTCAGATAAATACTTCTGATCAGAGTACGGATAAGTATCTTCTCTTATTCCGTCGATGCCTGCATATTCGATCCACCAAAGAGTATTTTGGATTAGATAATTTTTCAGAATTAGATTTTTTTGATTCAGATCAGGCATATAATCTGAGAACCATCCACGCTGATTCTTTATGACTGTCATCGAATCACCGTGAAGATCAAGGAATGCCATTTTGTCGTGAGATGCTTTGATAAAATTTTCCGGCGTTCCATTAAACCAGTTTCCTGATGGAAGGTTATTTACCCAAATATGATTTATTCCGATATGATTACTGACATGATCAAGGATTATTTTTAATCCTCGTTTGTGTGCCTCTTCACCTAAATTTTTATAAAGTTCATTACTTCCAAAACGTGGATCAATTTTGTAAAGATCAGTTGCTGCATAACCATGGTAACTCATCCACATATTATTTTCAAGCATTGGAGTTATCCAGAGAGATGTGACTCCCAATTCTTTCAAGTAATCGAGTTTTGTAATAATACCTTCAATATCACCACCTTTTCTTCCATCAAGATCGGAAGATGTGAATTGATCGAGAGAATCCCCGATTGTGTTATTATTCGGATTGCCGTCGCAAAAACGATCAGCAAAAATTAAATAAATTACATCTTCATTACTGAAACCTCGATGGTCATTCGCTGAAATTTCTCTTTTAAGAATTGGGTAGGGATACACTCTCTCTTCATTACTATTACTGAAGATCAGGTTGTATCTATCAGGTTTTAGATTAGCTGGAATAACAATTTCAATGATTAAATAAGCAGGGTTTGCTAAATTTTGTGTGTTTAATATTTTTAACGAATTATTCTCAGAACGGACGTTAACTCCTCCAAGATTTTCCCCATAAACCATTAGCTGGACGGTATCCCATTTCATTCCAACCCACCAATTTGGTGGTTCGATTTTATTAACGGTAAAGTTCTGACTAAGTCCTGAAAGGTTAAAAAAAATAAAAAGTATTAACGGCTTGAGAATCTTGAAATACAAGAAGATATACGACTTTTGAATATTAAAATCAGAGGTTAAAATAGCCAAAGGGTTGTAATTTTGAAAGACATATTTTACCTGTTTTTGGCATCTGCAAAACATTCTCATCATTAATGCGTAGACTCAAATGGTATTGCTAAGGCATAATTATTGTCTAAAGGAGTCGAGAAAATTTATAAGAGAAAACATATGATGCAACTTATTAAAACTCTTCCGATTTTACTCGTTCTAGGATTGATCACGTTAATCGTATCCTGTGAGGACGATAAAACAACCAATCCCCAGGATCAGGCACCCATGATTCCACCTCAATCAAGTTTTATGATAAATGTCCAAGAATTCCCTGACACTTCTACAACAACAGCATCTGATAATCCCAGCATAACTATAAACAATTGGGCATGGGCAGCTGGAAATTTTAAATACTGGAATTCCATTTTGACTTCTACTCTCGCTGTTCCGGCTGCAGCTTTTGTTGAAGCATTTAATCATCAACCTGTTCAACAATCAGACGGAAGTTGGTTATGGGAATATACTATTACTGTAAATGAAGATACATACACTGCAAAACTTTTTGGAATGGATTTATCGTATGGTGTTGATTGGAAAATGTTACTTTCAAAATCTGGTTCGTATACAGATTTAGAATGGTTTACAGGATTCTCAAATCTACTTGCGACCGAAGGTACCTGGACTGTAAATAACAATCCTGACTTGCCTTCTCCTTTTCTTTCTATTGAATGGGAACGAAATATTCTTGAAGAAACATCAAACATTAAGTACACATTAATCTCGCCTACAATTCAACATAATGGTTGTTATATTTTTTATGGCAAGACAAACGAAGTACCTCTTAACAGATTTTACCAAATATTTAATTCTCAGAATGACAATATGATTGACATAAAATGGAGTTCTGAATCACACTTCGGACAGGTATCTGATTCAATTCATTTTGATGATACTAATTGGCACTGCTGGGATGAGAGACTTGACGACACAAATTGCACTGAATAAGAAAGTAATATTTCTTGAATACTGAAGGCAGTCAGGGTGGCTGCCTTTTTTATTTTAAATAACTGTTATAATAATTTATCCACAAAAAGAATCAGACAAATAAAATTTGGCGAATATTTTTTCATTCTATTGCAATTAACATCATTTAATTAGATTTTTGCCAATGATTTTTCAATATGGAAAAAACAGACAAAGAAAAAAATATAACCGTAAACCGTAAAGCAAGACATGAATATGCTATTCTTCAGACAATTGAGGCTGGGATTGTTTTAGTTGGAACAGAAGTAAAAGCGCTTCGCCAGGGAAAAGCTAATCTTGTTGATGGCTACGCTAAAATTGAAGGTGGTGAAGTCTGGTTAGTAAGTGTTCATATTAACGAGTACACTCAAGGCAACATAAATAATCACGATCCCGTAAGACAAAGAAAGCTTCTTCTAAAAAGTAATGAAATCAAAAAGCTTATTGGTAAAACGAAAGAAAAAGGATTAACTTTGATTCCCTTGCGATTATATTTTAAAAACGGAAAAGTAAAAGTTGAATTAGCACTCGCTAAAGGAAAAAAAGTGTATGATAAGCGTAGGGATATCGCTAAAAGAGATTTTCAAAGAGATCAAGAAAGAAGAATAAAATACTAATTACCGGACATCATGAATTTATAGTGGCATGAAAATATTGATAAAGAATCATACAAACATACATTCATACATATCCAACAAGCACAATATTTTAGATTCAAGTGACGAATAAACGAACATTTCCAACAATCGCCGAACAGATGGACCTCATTAAACGAGGTACAAGTGAAATTATTCCTGAAGAAGAATTAGTTAAAAAACTTGAACGCTCATCAAGTGAAGGTATTCCATTAAATATAAAACTTGGCTGTGATCCTTCAAGACCTGATTTGCATATCGGACATTCGGTTGTTTTGAGAAAACTTGCACAGTTTCAAACGCTTGGACACCAGGCAATACTTATCGTTGGCGATTTTACGGGAATGATTGGCGATCCATCAGGAAGAAATGCAACACGCCCTTCACTCACTTTAAAAGAAACCAGAGAACATGGCGAAAGTTACTTTCAGCAGGCTTCTAAAATTCTCGATGCAAAGAAGACGAAAATAGTTTATAACTCCGAGTGGCTTGGTAAAATGAGCTTTGAGGATGTAATCAAGCTTGCAGCAAAATATACAATTGCAAGAATGCTTGAACGTGATGATTTCACTAAACGATACAAAGCCGGAGAACCCATCAGCATCCACGAACTTCTTTACCCGCTTGCACAGGCTATGGATTCGGTTGCAATTAAAAGTGATGTTGAACTCGGCGGGACTGATCAGAAATTTAACTTACTTGTGGGAAGAGATATTCAGCGAGAACACGGACAGGAACCTCAGGTTATTTTAACTATGCCTTTACTTGTTGGTACCGACGGTGTTGAGAAGATGAGCAAATCTTATGATAACTATATTGGTATATCCGAATCACCAAAAGAAATTTTTGGTAAAACTTTATCCATTCCCGACAACATAATATATAATTATTTTGAACTTGCGTCGGATATTACTTCATCAGAATTAAATGGTGTAAAACATCAGCTTGAAGATTCAAAAGTTAATCCACGCGATTTAAAAAGAAGACTTGCACGTACTTTGGTAAGAATGTATCACAGCGAAGAATTGGCTATACACGCACAGGAAGAGTTCGACAAAATTTTCATTAAGAAGGAAGTGCCTGATGATGTTGAAGAATTTAAAATTGATAGTACGATTTCTGAAATAAATATATTAGATTTGATTTTGAAAGTTAATTTTGCTCCGTCAAAAGGTGAAGCCAGAAGACTGGTTACACAAGGCGGAGTTTCAATCAACGGGAATAAAATTACAGATTCTGATTATTCTACCCAACTTGAGGATGGAATGGTTCTGAAAGTCGGTAAAAGAAAATTTATTAAATTCATTAAGTAAATTCAGGAGGGAACTAAATTGTACAGACCAGCAAAAATCTTTTTCACAAAGGGTGTCGGCAGAAGTAAAGAATATTTAACTTCATTTGAATTAGCATTGAGATCAGCACGAATCGAAATGTGCAATCTCGTATCAGTCAGCAGTATTTTTCCAGTAAACTGCCGCAGAGTAACAATCGAGGAAGGTTTAAAAGAAATAGATCCGGGACAGATTGTGCACGCGGTAATTGCAAGGAATTCAACAAACGAACCAAACAGATTGGTTGCAGCTTCCCTTGGTGTTGCTTTACCAACCGATAAAAATGCTTATGGATACTTATCCGAACATCATCCTTATGGTCAAACTGAAAAAGTTGCTGGTGAATATGCTGAAGACCTTGCAGCAACAATGTTAGCCACAACGCTTGGAATAGAATTTAATATGGATACCGACTGGAACGAGCGTGAAGATATTTATAAAATGTCCGGCAAAATTGTTAAAACATTCAACATAACTCAGTCTGCAGAAGGAGATAAAAACGGTTTGTGGACAACCGTTATAGCCGCAGCAATTTTACTCCCATAGAAATGTTTTGTGGAACGCGAATTAGTTGATTGGGTTGTATTCTGGATTATAGTTGCAATCCTATTTTATATTGACCTTTATGTTACCGAGAGAAGATCGGGCAGGATCACTTTAAAAGCTAGTCTCACCTGGAGCGCTGTTTGGATCATCACTGCACTTTCATTCAATGTGTTTCTTTATTTTGATCTCGGTAAGCAAAAGGCAATCGAATTTCTTACAGGTTATCTTATCGAAAAATCTTTATCGGTAGATAACCTTTTTGTATTTCTTCTCATCTTCCAGGTGATGAATGTAAAACCTGAGAACCAGCCTCACGTCCTAAAATGGGGAATCTTAAGTGCTATAGTCTTTAGAATAATTTTTATTGTTGCCGGCGTTGGATTAATTAATCTTTTTGAACCAATCATTTACGTATTTGCTCTAATACTTCTGTATGCAGCTTACAAGATGGCATTCGGAGGTGAACATAAAGTTGATGTTGAACATAACTGGATGGTAAAACTTGCTACCAAGTATCTGAGCTTTGCACCCGATTACAAAGGAGGTAAATTTTTTATTACTGAAGGTGGAAAGCGATATGCAACAACAATGTTCATTACTTTCCTATTGATTGAATCATCTGACATAGTTTTTGCTGTTGATTCAATTCCAGCCATCATTGCAATTACGAAAGACGAATTTATAATTATATCATCAAACATTTTTGCCATACTTGGGTTACGTGCTCTTTATTTTGCTTTAGCGGGAATAGTTGATCTGTTTATTTACCTGAAATATGGTGTGGCAATAATTCTATTTTATGTTGGTATGAAGATGATGATTTCTGAATGGTATCATATCCCCACCGAATATTCACTTGCGTTTATTTTGCTGATGCTTACCGGTTCTGTTGTGCTTTCATTAATCTTCAGGAAAAAAGAAACCGAATAGTGTTTTGTCATTTCTCTGCGATCTTTGCGAAAAACTTTGCGATCTTTGCGTGAAATTATTCCCAGAAGATGAATTCCAACAGAAAATAACAACCCAACCAACATCGGCTCAATTTCACTTATGAAAGTTGTACTGACAAATTCGCTTCTAATAAAATACCAAATTGTGCTTGATAGAAATGCTGCAATCATCTCAATTAAAATATATTTATTGATAACTCTTAATTTTGGATAGTAAGCACTCACCACAGGCAAAATAATTCCGGGAATAAAAAGTGAACCGATGGTATACCAAATTTCAATAACGGAAGGAATAAAATATGCGAGCAGTAGAGCAATGATTCCTGAAATTACCAGGCCAACTATTGTATAATTTTTTAGTTGAGACTCTTCTTTGTATTTACTAATTCTAAACACAAAGTCGCGACCGATAGTTGTTCCGCTTAAAAAAAGAAAGCTTATTTGTGTTGAGAGTATCGTTGCAAAAAGTGCAGCGTAAAAAATACCTTTTATTCCTGATGGTAATACTTGTTCAGCATAAAGCGGAAAAGCTAAAACGGGATTTGTTAAATCAGGGATAACACCTTTTGCAAATAATCCGGTTGAAGTTGTTAGAAAATCAAAAAGAGCCCAGAAGAAAATAGAAATTACAATTCCCCATTTTGCGGTATTTCCGGATTTAGCGGCGTAGCAACGCTGATGGAATCCAGGATCAGCAAAAGTCCACAGTGCTATAAGAAACCACACTATTATAAATGTTGGTGACATTCCTCCGGTCAATTCAAGATGTGTTTGGGGGACTGTTGATGAAAGAAAATCAATTGAGCCAAATTTGATTGCTGAAAAAATTACAATCAGTATAAACCCTGCAAACATCACAAAGAACTGAAATACATCAACATAGACATTTGAACGAAATCCGCCTTTGATCAAGTATGCAAGTGATAAGAGCAGAGAAATAATCAGCGACGGAATAATATCAATTCCGAATAAAAGAGAAAGAAGATTTCCTGTCATCAACAAGTAAGGTGCCGGGGAAACAAGAACGAAGACAATTATTGCAGAGATGAGTCCAACTTGTTTTCCGTAAACATCTGTGAGCTTATCAGGGATTGTAAAGAGAGAAGCTTCTCTTATTTTTTTTGCGAATAAAAAAGCGAACAGAAGAGCAAAAATATAATATGGAAATCCCTGAGTAAACCAGCTTACCAAACCATATCGATAAGTAAATTCCCCTACTCCAAGAATTCCGCCATACCAGGTTGATACGTTTACCAAAACAAAAAGAAACAGACTAAGTTTTCTTCCTGAGAGAAGATAATCATCAGCTGTATTATTAGTTTTTCTACCCGAATAAAATCCTATAAATAGAATTGAAGCAAAAAAAAGTAGAATGATTAAAATATCCCACGAGCTAAAAGAGATCATACTTCATCATAAGATTTAAATCACGAATTACGAATATGCTGCCTTCCTCAATTTTTAGTTTTACTGAATTACTTTTGGCAACATTACTTGTACTTTCTTTTTCACCGAAAGGAAGTGAAGTCTTTATTAATGAATATTTTAATCCACCCGAGGTAATTTTAGTTTTACGATCTAATCCGTACAAAGAAATGGTTTCACCGGGATGTGTTTTAATTATAGTTTCCCCGCTATATAATTTAAGATAAGAATTCTCGGCAACAAGTGATATTTCCAACTCTGATGAAAACTTTCTGACAATTCCAATATTACAAAATGTGTGATCAAG
The DNA here is from genome assembly GCA_963790385.1 of uncultured Ignavibacteriaceae bacterium. Taxonomy (GTDB): domain Bacteria; phylum Bacteroidota; class Ignavibacteria; order Ignavibacteriales; family Ignavibacteriaceae; genus IGN2. The sequence goes on along the minus strand of CAWBOG010000005.1, from coordinate 442,205 downwards.
CCTGTTTCCTGTTACACCAACTAATATTACATCATCAAAATTATTTTTAATTGCGTACTTCAGACATTTTTCAACATCAGTATCGTTCTGTCTTTTCAATCCTGATTATTTTTGAAACGGATTTAAATTCTTTCAATGCGTCAGAAGAAATTGAATCGAGATCACCGATGATGACATCTGGAACAAGTTTCATTTGCATAGCTGAATTTGAACCACCATCAGCACAAATTAATTTATTGTAACCCTTTTTTCTGAAGAAAGTAATTACACTTTTCTTCGGTGGTTTACCGTTTGCGAGTATGATGCATTTTTTCATGGTCGATTATTTTACTTAGTGAAACTTAGTGTTCTTTGTGTCTTAGTGGTGAACAACTACTTGGCACGAATGCACGAATTATTATTTTTATAACCCAACCTGGATACCTGCCAACCAGTTTAATTCAGCTGCAGGGAAAAATTCTTTGCCAATTGCGTTTGCAGAATATAATTCATCGAACAAATTATTTATCTGACCATAAATTTTCCATGGAGTCAATGCATTGAATACAGCAAACTCATAACTGGCAAATAGATCAGATACAAAATAAGCTTCGTTAAGATTATCCGAGTAGTCTACGAACCCGGGATATTGAATTAAATACTCATCAAGATTTTGATCATAATTGTCTGAATAAAAATCACCTACATATTTTCCGGAATATCTTAAATAAAAACCTGCCTGCTGATACGCGACTCCTATGTTTGCAAGGAAATCAGGAAAGCCCGTTATCCTGTTTCCACTCAAATCAATATAGTTTTCTGAATCAAGATAGAATAATCCAGTCTGAATTGTATTTGAGCTATAAGTTGCATTCGCCAAATATTTCAATTCGATCATTCCATAATTTTAATATTGCAGAAAGTTCAGCACCGGTGTGAATAGTTTTTTCGACATTACCGGTTGTTGGTTGTCCAAATCTATCTACCTGTCCGTCTTTTACAATTTCATCATCAAAAAGCATATAAAATAAATTTAGTGTAATAGAATAATTTTTTTGATTGATTGACGCACCAAGTTCAAAATCATTCATGGTTTCAGGTTGAACAAGTGGTTCATCAAAATTATACGATCCATCTGCATTTACCTGGAATTGCGGAACCTCTCCTCCACTTGATTCAGCAGCATCATAATATTCTTTCAATCTTGGCTCACGATTAATTCTAGCAAAAGAAAAATAAATATTCAGCGGTTCGAATTGGTTTGTAGTTTACACCAAGTCTTGGATTAAAGTATAAATCGTCAATGGCAAATTCAGTTTCGACATACTCCTCGTTGTAAAGTTTGTATTCATGATAAGCGAATTGAAGTTCAGCAAGAAAATTCCATTGATTGTTTAAACGATAAGATTCATTAACGAATAAGCTGTAAATATTTTTTTTCCCATTGTAAGAAAAATATCTATACTCGGGAGTTACTCCGGGAGGTAAGTTTTCTGCATATTCAATATTTCCCCAATGATCAGATTGGTGCCAACGGAGTTCCCCGCCAAAAAATAATGTCCCGTTTGTGTGTTCAAGACTAAATCTTGGTATCCAACCATACTGATTGTTACTTACTTGAGCGTGGATTAAAGCATTTGTCGGAACATAGTTGGTATCAAATCCATTTTCTTTCAGTCTAAAATAATCATCGTAAAATATTGACCATGAACCATCGTAATCAAAAAAACCATCGCCTGAAATTAAAAAGAGAGCCGAATTCATTTTTACATTTTTAGAAATTTGCCAGTCATTAAGAAGTTCAAAGTGCGGCTGTGAAAAATTTTCTATTTCTTCCGGTCTCCGCTGTAAAGTATAAGTGTATTGATTTTCATCTGCTTCCCAGTATGAATAATTTGCTTTTCGAAGACTCCTGTCTTTCACAGCAAATTTAGCAACACCGGTGTAAGCAAGCCCATCTGAAATTGGTCCGCCGTAAAAATTAATTTGAGTAGTAAAATTTTTATCATAACGAACAGCAGAAAGAAAATAACTTTTAAAGTTTACCCACGACTGTTCTTTATATCCTGAACTTAGAATTTGTCCGAGCTTAGCATAAATTGAATACTTATCATCTATTAAACCGCTTGAATAAGCGGCAGAATATTTTCGCGTAACATAATCACCATATGAAAAAGATAGATCAATTTTCGGTTGATTTGAAAATGATGAAGTAATGATATTTATTGAACCACCGATAGCAGGATAACCAAAAACACCGGAACCAGCGCCTCTCTGAACCTGAATTAATTCTGTGCTTGCCAGTAGGTCAGGAAAATCAAGCCAGTAAACATTATGATCTTCTGGATCATTTTGAGGGATGCCGTTTATTGAAACTGAAATTCTTCTCTGGTCAAATCCGCGGATGCTTAAATAATTATATCCTATCCCTGTTCCACTTTCAGAAAAGAAAGTTGTTGATGGAAGTTCACTTAGATATTTGGGGATGTCATAAACTGTGTAAGTTTTTTCAATTTCATCACGCTTAACCTGATCGAACGCTAATGGTGTAATTCCTTTTTTTCCAATTGTAGATTCAACAAATACCGTTTGAGATGGAATTAATTTCGGTGTAAGCAGAAAAGTATAAGCTACTTTGTTATCAGAGACAGAAATATCAGGCAAAACTAACAAGTCTTTAATTGAAACCATTCTGCTTTCATAACCAATGAAGGATATCACTAATGTATCTGAATCGATGTTTGAGATTTCCAGCGAGAACTCACCTAATTCATTTGTAGAAGTTCCCTCGCCCGGTTTATTAACTATGCTAATGTTTGCATCGGTGAGATGTAATTTTGTTTCAGCATCAACGATTTTTCCTTCAAGGATAAGATGTTGTGCAAACCCTGAAATATTTAAAATTGTAAGAAAGGTTATTAAGATTTTCATAACACACCGTGTTTTAAAATGAAAAAGCCGTTTAAATTCCGAAGGGTCACTTCAGTGAAACGGCTAAAATCTTAATAAATAATAAAGACGGTAAACTTGCTTTAGCCCGTTTCCCTACGCTGGCATTACCCAGATCAGGTGTTAGGGTCTTATCTCAGTCATCCCATTTATCCCGATAAATCGAGACCGGTTTGGAATAACACCCCTAACGGCTTAAAATTCAATAAATAAAGAACTAACTAATAACGAATCAAAATTAAAAATTCTTAAAAGCGGAATCAACCCACTTTTAATTTCTGTCCAACGATAATTTTACTACTTGAAAGATTATTTATTTTTTTTATTTTTTGAACAGATGTGTTGTATTTAATTGCAATAGAATAAAGTGTTTCTCCATTATCAACAATATGATAACCATCTTTTGACTGATTAGAGGAAACATCTGACGATTTTGGAATTTTTAATTCCTGACCAATAATAATTTTGTTACCATTAATATTATTTAGCTTTTGAACACTTGCAATTGAAACGTGATATTTTTCTGCAATACCACCAAGTGTCTCACCTTTTTTTACTTTGTGCGTCGAAGCGTTGCTTTTATTCACAGCTATTGTGGTATTGGAATTTTTATTACCATTACCAGTCGAATAAATAATTAAAGTCTTGCCTGCAACAATTTTACTGCTGCTCAAATTATTCCAACGTTTGATATCATCGATTGTGACCCCGTAATCTTCAGAAATTCCAATTATTGTTTCACCAGGCTGGATCTGATGCGTGATTGATTCACTGGTCAGTTCAGTTTCGTGTGAATCTGTTTCTTTAACAGTTTTCGTTGTGCTTCCGGAATAAATTTTTAGAGTAGTTCCGGCAATAATTTTGTCACTTGATAAATTATTCCATTCTCGAATATTAGAAGCAGAAACTCTGTATTCTTCAGCTATTCCACCGATTGTTTCACCACTTTTAATTTTATGATAATTAACATTTCCTGAAGGCGAAGTTGTGCTCTCAACCAATGAACTTGTAGTTACACTTGAATAAATCTTTAAACTTTGTCCTGAAACAATCTTGTTGCTGTTTAAATTATTCCATTTTTTTATTTCAGAAGTTGAAATATGATATCTTTCAGCAATCTCGCTTATCGTATCTCCTTTTTTAACCTTATAGTAATAAACGTTTCCTTTTGTATTGTTACTTGAAATTTCATTTGGCGAAGGAGCATATTTTTCATCAGTATAAATTTTTAATTTTTTACCAGCAATTATTTTATTGTTATTTAATCCGTTCCACTCTCTTAAAGCTGCAATACTCACACCATATTGTGTGGCTATTAAACCCAAATTTTCACCGCGGCTAATTGTATGATAAACATAAGATGACTTACTTGTTTCAGTATAATTTTTAGGAGCTTTTTCTTCAATCTCGGTACTTTTATCAAGACTTGCAAAGTAAGTTTGTTTTTCCTCAGGAACGTAAAGTGTTAATGATTGTCCAACTCTTATTGAAGAAGTGTAAGGAATATTATTCCAGTTTCTTACATCACTAACTCTTGCGCTGAACATATCTGCAATTCCTAAAAGACTATCATCCTTTTTAACCCGATAAGTAACAGGTACATAACCTTCAGGTACTATCGACTCAATTGTACCAACAGATTCCTGTTGTTCAACAAAAGATTCTGTAACCAAAGTTTCACCAACAGTTTGACCATCAGTTTCGGTAATCGAATTCTCCGTTTCAGTCACCGTAATCACTTCTTCTTGACTTGTTTCACCATTTAGTGAAATATATGGAGAAACATATTCCTGATCAGTTTTGTTTCCATTATCCTGTGCGATTATTATGTCTGTATTAGAAGAGTAATCGTTTTCATTAGGATTAACAAGTACTGGAATTTTTAATGTAACACCAACATATAACTTTGATTTAGTTGAAATATTATTTGCATCTGCAAGTTCATAGACTGTAACCCCATACTTTTTGGCGATCTTATTCAAAGTTTCACCTTTTCTTACATCGTGAACCAGAAATGTTCTTCGTGCTGATTCGGGAATATTTTGCATTTGTGCTGCAAACTGCTCGAGTGAGCCTTTAGGAATTTTTAATGGATATCCTCCCTGAAAATCAGGTGGAGTACTTAACTGTGTTAATTCAGGATTCATATCCTGTAACGTTTCAAGATCGGTCCCGGAAATGGTAGCCAAATAGCCAAGGTCAACCGCACCCGGAACATTATAAGTTTCAAATGTGTATGGCTTTTGATAATCTATGCTGCTAAAACCATAGGCAACTGGATCCATTGCAATAATGCATACCGCTATGTACTGTGGAACGTAATTTCTAGTTTCTTTAGGAAGATAACTTCTTACAGTCCAAAAATCATCAGAACCAGATTTCTGTATGGCTCTCCGAACACGTCCTTCACCACAATTGTATGCGGCAAGTGCAAGGTACCAATCACCTAGTGAACCGTATAAATCTTTCAAATGTCTTGCAGCAGCCGTTGTTGATTTAACCGGATCTCGTCTTTCATCGTAATAAAAATTACCATCCAATCCATAAAGATCGCCGGTAGATTTAATAAATTGCCACAATCCTACAGCTCGTGCCCAGGATCTTGCAGTCGGATTCAAACCACTTTCCATCATGCTCAAATACATAAGCTGTTTGGGAACTCCTTCTGTAGCAAATATGCCTGACATCATCGGAAAATATTTACCAGATCTTTCCAGCCACAAACGCATTGATTTTTCTCCCTTGCCGGTAAAATATGTCAGGTATTGCTCAACATAACCATTTACTTCCAATGGAATATCTGCTGGAATTACTTCTCTCTCTTGATTAATTGTTTCTGAAAGTTCAATTTCAGATACATAACCCTTCATCCATTCTTCATATGCTGCTAATGAAACTCCCGGAGGTAATTCTTGTAAACCATCAACATATGATTTGTAGTCTTCGATTATAGCGGTTTCTAGTTCTATGTAAGCTTCATTATTGTCAACACCGGGGTAGTAACTTAGGTTATTAATTATTCCTAATGCGGACTCGTAGTTTTGAACAGTCTCTTCAACCAATCCTAATTTTTGTTTTTCAAGTGCAATTAAATAGAATTGCCTTGCCTGTTCAAGCATTTCAGCAACGACATTACCTTTTTGGTTAAGAGCATCGTCTTTCTTTTTGGTAATTTCATCACTACCACTACATGAATATAGGAATGCTATTGATAGCAGAATGACTGACAACTTCAGTAAATTTAGCCTCATATGTTCTCTCCAGGTTAAAAAATTACTTTTTCAAATTTAGTATTTAATATTTCTTTTATCAAGTAGAAAATTAAATACTCCCTATAACTTATCTAATAACAGCACGTTAACAATTAAAGAGGAATATTACCGTGTTTCTTCTTAGGATTAGTATCAACTTTTGTGCGAAGCAGATTAAAGACATTTATTAGTTTTTGCTTTGTTTCTCGAGGTACAATTACATCATCAACGTAACCTCTTTCAGCCGTAATGTAGGGATTGGCAAATTTTTCTATATACTCTGATAATTTTTTTTCAATTTCTTTATCTGGTTCACTCGCTTTCGAAATTTCCTTCTTGAAGATTATTTCAACTGCACCTTTAGGACCCATCACAGCAATTTCTGCAGATGGCCATGCAAAGTTAAAATCTCCGCGAATGTGTTTTGAGTTCATAACATCATAAGCCCCACCGTATGCCTTTCTAGTTATCACCGTAACTTTCGGAACAGTAGCTTCACTAAATGCAAATAATAATTTTGCACCATGCCGAATTATCCCATTCCATTCCTGCTCAGTACCTGGCAAAAATCCTGGTACATCAACAAGAACCAGCATTGGTACATTAAACGCATCGCAGAATCTAACAAACCTTGCTGCTTTAGTTGATGAATTTATATCCAAAACTCCGGCAAGTACTTGTGGTTGGTTAGCAATAATGCCAATCGACATTCCTCCAATTCTGCAGAAGCCGCAAATAATATTTTCAGCATAATACTTATGCACTTCAAAAAAATCCTGATCATCTGCAAGAAGTAAAATTATCTGCTTCATATCATACGGTTTGTTTGGATTATCAGGAATTATCTCGTCTAGTTTAGGTTCAGTAACTATACTATTTAGATCAAATTGTTTTTCAGGACTTTTATCACGATAGTTGAGAGGAATGTAGCTTAAAAGTTTTCTAACATTCAATAATGTTTCTATTTCATTTTCGAAAATAAAATGAGCGACCCCGCTTTTACTTGCATGAGTTTCTGCACCACCAAGTTCTTCGAAGCTAACATCTTCATGGGTAACAGTCTTAACAACATTAGGACCGGTAACAAACATATGACTTGTATTCCTTACCATAAAAATAAAATCAGTTATAGCCGGAGAGTAAACCGCTCCACCAGCACAAGGTCCGAGAATTACAGATATTTGAGGGACAACACCTGACGCAAGAGTATTTAGTAAAAATATATCGGCATATCCACCAAGGCTAACTACACCTTCCTGAATTCTTGCACCACCAGAATCGTTCAATCCGATTACCGGAATTCCAGCTTTCATTGCCATGTTCATAACTTTAACAATTTTTTCTGCGTGAGTTTCAGAAAGTGAACCTCCAAAAACGGTAAAATCCTGACTGAATAATGCAATCGGTCTGCCATCTATTTTAGCAAATCCGGTTACAACACCATCACCTGGAAAATGCTGCTTATCCAAACCAAAATCAGTTGCACGATGTTTTACAAACATATCAACTTCTTCAAAACTGCCTTCATCTACGAGCAATTCGATTCTTTCTCGTGCTGTCAACTTTCCTTTTTCATGCTGACTTTTTATTCGTGTTTCACCACCACCAAGTTTGGCTTCTTCTTTTAATTTGGAGAGTTTTTTAATTTTTTCCTTCAAAGTATGCCTCTGTGAAAAATTTTTTTAAAATCTTATTAAACTAAAAAGGGATTATTTTGTTTTTCATAACCAATAGTGCTGGACCCACCGTGTCCCGGATAAATTTTAACATCATCAGGAAGGTTAAGCAATTTTGTTTGAATTGAATTTATGAGAGTATCATACTCACCACCCCACAAATCCGTTCTTCCAATACTTTCATTGAATAGAACATCACCTGTAATACAAATTTTCTCTTTTTCAATGTAGATGCAATATTCACCAGGAGTATGACCTGGTGTGAAAAGAAATTTCAATCCGTTTTTTCCTAAATGCAATTCTGTTTCCTCAGTGATAAACTCATCAGGTTTGGGTGGTTTATCAAGAGAAATATTGAACATTTGTGCTTGTTGCTGAGCGTGTTCAAGTAATGGAAGATCTTTTTCTGGTGCATAATAAACTGGATTGAATTTTTCTTTGATAAACTTACATCCGATAATATGATCAATATGACAATGAGTATTGATGAGATACTTTACTTTTAAAATTTTTGAAGAAATAAATTCTGATAAAATAGCTTCTTCATCAGAAGATGACATTCCCGGATCAATAACAGCCGACTCTTTAGTTTCATCATCCCACAATACGATTGTATTTTCTGCAAACATATTAAATGTAAAAACGTTTAATGCTACCATACTATCTTTTAAAGTTCCTGCTTATTCTATTCATAGATTTTTTTGTAAAAGAATTAAAATTATCAGTTGTTTCTTCGATTGAATCCCCACCAAACTTAATTAGGAAATGTTTGGCAATTACCCAGGCAAGCATGCTTTCGGCAATAACAGCGCACGAAGGAACTGCCGTAAAATCACTGCGTTCATAGCGTGAAGAAACTTTTTTCATCAAACTTAAATCAATAGTATTTAATGGTTTAGCTAAAGTGGAAATCGGCTTCATTGCTGCTCTAATAATTATTGGTAATCCATTTGAAATTCCACCTTCAATTCCACCAGCATTGTTAGTAGTTCTGCTGAAATTATTTTTATTCATTTTTATCTCATCATGAACCTGTGAACCAAGCTGTTCTGCAGAATTAAATCCTGAACCAATTTCAACTCCTTTAACTGCATTAATTGACATTATGTGAAAGGCAATATCTGCATCGAGCTTTCTGTCAAATTGCATAAAACTTCCAAGGCCGACCGGAACACCTGTGGCTATTGTAATAAAAGTACCGCCAAGTGTATCACCACTTTTTTTTACGGCATTAATCTTATTAATGATTTTCTTTTCTTGTGAATAATCGAGAACACGGACAGAACTCTTATCAGCTTTAATTGAAATATTCCATCGCAGATTTTTGTATTGAATTTTTATTTTGCAGAAATTGATTGAAGTAGTCCTGTGTTGGGTAAATACCACCAATACTTTCAACAAAACTCCCGACAAAAATTCCAAAATGCTCAAGAAATTTTCTTGCAACTGAGCCAACTGCAACCCGTGAAGCAGTCTCCCTGGCGCTTGATCTTTCAATCGAGTTTCTAATGTCATCAAAATTGTATTTTGTGACTCCAACGAGGTCAGCGTGACCGGGTCGTGGAATCGTTATCTTCTTAGCATCATTAGATTTTATATCAACAGACATAACATCTTTCCAGTTTGCCCAATCTTTATTTTCAATGAGGAGTGAAATGGGTGATCCAATTGTTTTTCCAAATCTAATTCCACTTAGAATTTGTGCGGTATCTGATTCAATCTTCATCCTCGCACCTCTGCCAAATCCAGATTGTCTTCTTTTCAAATGGAAATTAATGTAGTCGGATTTGATGGAAAGATTAGAAGGGAATCCCTCCACAATGGTCACAATTGCGTTTCCGTGTGATTCGCCAGCAGTTAAAAATCTGATCATAAAATTTATTCTTTGATTAGAAGCAAATATAAAAAAACGTCCCGACTAAAATCGGGACGTTGAGAGTACAATCATATTAAAAAGAGTTTATTCTGGTATTTCTATACCAACAAACCGGTTATTTCCATCCTTATCAACTACTTTAAGTAAAAGTGCAGAGCCTTTCTTTTTTTCCACTATCCGCTTGAAATCACTTACACTACCAATTTTTTCTTTATCTGCTTCCGTGATAACTAATCCGGCAAAAAGTCTTTGGTCTTCTGCTGTACTGAAAGGCTTTACATCTGTAATTAAAACTCCGCTACTAAGTTTAAAATCAGTTTTATCTTTCTCTGTGAGATTCTTAATAGTCATTCCAATATTGTCGAATGTAATCGCTGATGAGCCCGACTCATTTTTTTCTTTCGAGTCGCCATTATGTGATACAGGTTCAGTTTTTACATCTTCATCACGTGCCTTGAGTGTAACTTTTCGTTCCAGGGTTTCACCATCTCTGAATATTTTCAGTTTAACAGTTGTGCCCGCAGTCAGAGATGCAACATAACTTTGAAGTTCATTCGGTCTATTTACTTCGCGTCCATCAATTTCAAGAATTATGTCACCTGCTCTTAAATCAGATTGAGAAGCAGCACCATCTTCAACTATTCCCTGGATGATAATTCCTTTTGGTTTATCCATTCCGAGTGATTTTGCAATTGCATTATCAACTTCACCAATATTAATTCCTATATATCCTCTACTTACTTTTCCGTGTGCTATTAAATCCTGTGCTACTGCTTTAGCCAGATTTACAGGAATAGCAAAACCGTAACCGATGTAAGTTCCACCACCACCTGAGGCAATGGCTGAATTAATACCGATTACAGAACCAGACAAATCAACTAATGCTCCACCGCTATTACCTGGATTAATTGCTGCATCAGTTTGAATAAAGTTTTCGACGCCATAGCTATCTCTTATAAGTCCTAACTGACCTCTTCCAATTGCACTTACAATTCCTGCAGTAACGGTGGAAGCCAACGAAAGCGGATTACCAATTGCCATTACCCATTGCCCAACTTTTAGATTATCTGAATTTCCAAGAAATGCAACGGGAAGATTATCTACATCAATTTTAACAACAGCAAGATCGGTTAACGGATCTGTTCCCACGACAGTTGCATCAAATTGTCTTTTATCCGAAAGCCCGACTGAAACTTTACTTGCATTTTCAACCACGTGGTTGTTGGTAAGAATATACCCATCAGCAGAAATTATTATTCCACTGCCTGAACCTCTTTGTTCTTTTGGCATATCTTTAAATGGAAAGAAGAACCAATCGCTATGAGGATTTTCTCTTTCAGAAACAACGGCTATTTGAACAATTGCCGGAGTAACTTTCTCAGCAACTTCAATAAATGCCTGACTGAAGGATGAAGCATCAGCATCTAATTTTACAGGTGGCTCGGATGCACCTAAATTTAAATCTGCCAAACTCGGTCTTACCAGCCCAAAACCTGAAACCAGAATCGCTCCAAAAACAATCCCTATTAACAATAGAGATGCTGCACCAATAATTCCTTTTAATTTCATTTTATCGCTCCAATATTTTTTTTCGATTATAATTTACCTGAATTAAAGCTCAGGATAGTATCAAATATCTAAATCTACCTCAAATTAAATAATTTTAATGAACTAATCCCTTTAAAATCAGGAACGTGATATTTAAGATGGTTCTCCATAAATAATATTGCTTTTTGTATAGTTAGATTATCGAAATTGCTTGCAGATTCATTGGTTTTTAGACAATTAAGATACATCAAAAGTTCCGCATTAATATCATAAATATCAACCACATACCTGGTACATTCGCCACATATCACACCTTGATCACGATGGTAGTAGATATTTTCTTCGAATTTTTGCTTACCACAAATTGCACAGGCATCTATTTGAATTTCATACCCGGTTTCTTTCAAGAAGAAAAATAGAAATCTGCCAAAAGTTATTTCCGGCTGCTCTTCACCTGAATTTAACCTGGTTAAAATTTTTACGACTGCCTTAAACATTTTCTTATTGGCTTCGTGCTCAGCCAGTAAATTTTTAACAAGCTCTAAAACTGCATAAGCATAACCTAGCTTGTTGAGATCGTTTTTAACATCCGGAAAATGCTGAATAATATCCGCACCTGAAAGTAATTGAACTTCGCGCGATTCTTTTTTGTAAAGCACAACCAATAAATAATTTAATGGATCGACCATTTTTCCATATTTAGATTTTACTGAACGTGCACCCTTAATTATCACACTAATTTTTCCTAAATCCTCCGTAAATAATGAAGCAATATTACTTGAATCACCGTAGTTCATTTTACTTAAAACCACGGCTTCAGTTTTTATTATTTCGCTCATTGGATAAAGTTATATGGAAATGTAAAGATACCTTCTTCAGAAATAATTCCTGAAATTAAATGTGCTGGAGTTACATCAAAGGCAGGAGTAAAAGCATTATATTTTTCGGGTGTGATGAGTGTATCTCCGATGTAAAATAATTCATTTCGGTTTCGATATTCAATTACAATTTCTTTTCCGGTTGGAATGTTTCTATCTATTGTAGTTGAAGGTGCAGCAATATAAAATGGTATGTTATGAAAATTTGCAAGTATCGCCAGATTATAAGTTCCAATTTTGTTTGCTGAATCACCATTAAGTGCAATTCGATCAGCACCAGTAATAACCAGGTCGACTTTTCCCTGCTTCATTAATTCTGCGGCAGATGAATCGGACTGAAGTGTAAACGGGATACCACTTTTATCAAGCTCAAAAGCAGTTAAACGTAATCCTTGGAGAAGTGGTCTTGTTTCATCAGCAAAAACATGATTTACTAATCCATTCTCAAATGCGGTTTTTATTATTCCAAATGCAGTCCCGATTCCGCCAGTCGCAAGTTTTCCAGTATTGCAATGAGTTAACACATTTGATTTCTGTTTAAACAGACTCAATCCTTTTCTGCCAATCTTTAAACAAAACTCTTCATCCTTTAAATGAATCTCTTTTGCTTTTGAAAGAAGAATATCAAATGCATTTTTTTTATCCGATAATTTTTCAAATTCCTCTTTCATATCATCGAGAGCTTTGAACAAATTAACCGCGGTTGGTCTAGTTTCTGCTAATCGACTGTAAGATAAGTTGAAAACCTTTTCATATTCATCATTTACATTTTTCAAAGAAAGTGCAAGTGCATAAGCTGCAACTATTCCGATAAGTGGAGCTCCTCGCACTTCCAGACGTTCAATTGCTTCTGCGATTCTTTCCAGATTATCTGACTCAACGTAAACTTCTTCGAGAGGCAGTTTGGTTTGATCAAGGAAGATCAACTTCTGATCTTTTAATTTGACGGAGAAATATTCAGTCGGATTCATTGAACTCAGATAATTTTATAAACTCTCTGAATCTATCCTGGATCTGTAAATAAGACAAATCCTCTATTCCTTTTGTACTAAATTTTTCGACACAAAATGATGCCATCGTACTTCCATAAATAACAGCTCGCTTAATATTCTCTGGACTCAAATCTCTGGTTTTATGAAGATATCCACTAAACCCGCCGGCAAATGAATCTCCTGCACCAGTCGGATCGAATATCATTTCCATTGGATATGCTGGCGCAGAAAAAATTGTATTGTCTGTAAAGAGCAATGCACCGTGTTCACCTTTTTTTATAATCAGAATTTCGGGACCCATTTCACGAATAATTTTTGCTGCTTTGATAAGATTGGGTTCTTCAGTTAGTAATCTTGCTTCAGAATCATTAAGAATAAAAACGTTCACTCTCTTTATTAGTTTTAACAAATCCTGTTTCATTATGTTTATCCATAAGTTCATTGTGTCACAAACAACAAATTGTGGATTGGAAATTTGATCGAGCACCTGAATTTGAAGATCAGGACCTATGTTGCCAAGGCAAACGTATCTTGATTTTCTTAAATTTTCAGGAATGACAGGATTAAAATTCTGAAATGCATTTAACTCAGTAAAAAGTGTATCACGAACATTCAAATCGTAATGATATTTTCCTCCCCAACGAAAAGTTTTTTCACCTTCAATTATTTGAAGTCCATCCAGATTAATATTATGCTTTTCTAAAATTTCGATGTAATTTTTTGGAAAATCACTTCCAACAACACCAATTAGTTCAACGGGAGAAGAAAAATAACTTGCAGCAAGTGCAACATACGTTGCAGATCCTCCAAGAGCATCTTCGATCTTATCAAACGGCGTTTCAACTGAATCTAATGCAACAGAACCGACAACTAATAAACTCAATTTTCTTCTCTAATTAATGATTAAAATATTTTATTTAAAATTACTTAAAAGTAGACTGAATGCACAATAATTTGTGAGCACCAAACATCAAATCATAAATCCCAATTAAATTTTAATTTCAATGAAGTGGAAAAAACTTTTTTCATTAAGAAAATAATCTTCAATTATTTGCACAGCTTTTCTCTGACCTTCCCATGCGAGAAGTTTTTGAGCAGCTGACCTATTCACCCACTGATATTCTGTATGTTCCCGACTGAGTTTTACTTTGAAAGTTTCTACGCGTGCAGCAAAAACTGGTAACAAGCAAATGTATTCATCTTTTGGTTCATAAAATGAATTAATAGTCGGTGCCACCCAAAGTTGAACAGGTACCAATCCGGTTTCTTCTTTAATTTCTCTCAGAGCAGTTTGAAATGCTTTTTCTTCACTTTTAATTTTTCCGGTAACCATTTGCCATAGCCCGGCGTATGGTTGTCTGTCAGACCTTTTTAGTAACAGGAATTCTAATCCCATTTTCACTCTCCCGGAAAATGTGTGCTTCAATCAGTGTCGAAACGATATTCATATTCACATCCTCTGCTTAATTATTCTTCAAATTAGTTAATCACGCAACCTGCCAGTATCGAATGCGTGCTTGCATGAGTGCATGGTTGCATGGATGCATGAGTATATGATCTGAATTCATTAATTTACTTTTCATGCAACCATGCATTCATACATCCATACAATCATACAGTCGTGCTGTTTTCGCTTAGAAATACGCTCTTGCTTCTGCTCTTGCAGTGTGAACGACTCTGCCTATTCCCTGCCACCTTCCTTCATAGCCAACTGTAGTTTGAAGAAAGGAAGCGACTCTGTAATCAAAATTTGTTCTCCAAAAATAATTTTTTCCAACCTGGTTTCCATTGAGCATTTCAAACGGTATGACGTTATCTAAAGTGTTTGAAGATAATTCAACTCTTTCTAATTCAATTTTTAGTCTCCCTGTTTGAGCAAATGAAAGTGTGAATCTTGCAGCTTGCGAGTTTAAATCAATCACTGTTTTTAATTGAGGGAAAGTATCTTCGCTTTTACCAACCTTCAATTTCAATCCAACTTCAATGCTGTTAACCGGTCGATACGAAAAATCTGTTGTTAAATTATTATCAGTAATCTGCCTGTTCCTTGTTGAAGACTGAGGTGAAGATAAATTATCTGTAAAGTTTGCAATATCTGTCTGGTTACTTATTTCTTTCACCAACCTGAAACGAATTCTTAAACTTCGTTCTCTGTTATAACTATTCTCAACCCCGGTATTGTACTCGTTCATTCCAGTTCTTTGAGTATATCTAAAACGAAATGAGAGGTCTTGCCTGTTCTCATTTATATAAACATCATTCTGAACATAATTTGTCCCACGGATTGTTGTTCCTTCCTGCTGGAAATAATTCAACTTAAGAAAATATATTCTTGAAAGTTCCGTTTCGCGGGTTATTTCTTCTATACGCCAGACTGTTTCCGTTGAGATCGGTTGAAGAATAGCACCAATAAAAGTATTACGATCAAAAATATCTGCATACTGGATTTTCCATCTTGTATTCATCTTAAGATTTATAACAGGAAAAAGTTCATCGGAAGGAAGAGTGACGAGGACATAATCACCGTCGTAAACAGTGAGCTCAAATTCATTTTCATCTGCGATGCCATTATTGTTTAAGTCGCCAAGATATTTATAATTACCTGTTCCCTGCTCAACACGAACGTAAACTTTTTCAAGCTGTGCCTGTTTCTCGGTTGTTACTTCGTAGTAAAGCAACCCGTCAATTATATTTTGCCAAAATTTAAAATTTGATTGCGATCGAATTAAAAGTTGTTCAGTGTTTAGCAATCCCAGTTGCTGGAATGCTTCTGTATAATATTTGTTTCTGATAGTGAGGTTCAGCAATGTAGAAAATTCCTCAATTCCGCGATAAGTCAAATCATAAATTTGCGCACCGGAGACAGCTTCCTTTTGCATAATCCCGGCTAAAGGTAAAAAATCATCTCTCCGTGTATAACTGGCTGTAATACCTAAACCATTAATTTCAAGAAGCTGCAAGTAAGGTGTCAATTGATAATACTCAAAACTTCCTGCAATTAATGAATCGCTCTCAATTCTATTTTGTCTTTTATTTTCAGATAATAAACTAAATCCGGGTTTTAACAATTCCCATAAAATATAATTTGCGTCTCCTGATTGACGCCACCATTTTGTTCCAATATTAATATTCTCAGTTCCAACATAATCAAGATCGTATTTAAGACTATAATCCTTCCTGTTCGAAAGAGTCAACAATCCATTATACCTGTTTGTCTGAAAAGTATCGCCACGTTTTAATGATGCAATCGTTCCGATAATGTTCATTTCTTCTATCGGGAAGAGGTTCAGTTTTCCTTCTCTGAATTGTTCACCTTCACTTTGGGATGAACCAGCAGTGTTGTAAATACGATCAAACTCAACAACATTAAACCTGTCCGTTGAAGTAAATCGTTTATCGATAAATCTTTCATGATAAGAAAATCCAATTTTACCAAGACTAATGGAACCAATATCAACATTAGCCGGCATTAGTTTTAAAAATAAGTTTGCAGCCGACCCAAAATTATTTCCATCATCTAAAGATGAAAGACGATTTTTATCCCACAAACTTCCGGCATACTCTAAATCTAACTGAAAATTTTTAAATGGATTAAATGTTGCTGCTATATTTCCAAGTTGTTTGAGTTCGGGAAGAGGCAGGAAAATGATCGGAAGATATCCTCCTTTCTGAATACCGACAAAGAAAAATTGACCAAGTGCTTCACGGATATAATCACCATTACCTTCCCCAACATAACTGAATGTGACTATATATTGCGAAAGTGAATCGCCCGGATTATAAACATAATAAGTAAACGGTTCATTGTTTATCAGCGTATCAACAGCCTGATAAATTCCTTTTATTACTCCAAGAGAATCAGGAGCAACCAATTGAACACCGGATTTGGTAGCCTTAAGCGGATCGTCACCTGCATTTGCAAGTATTTCTCTGTCCTGTTCAGTTAATGTGAAATCTATTGGAGAATCAGGGTCATCTCCTTCCTGTATGTATTGAGCTTTAATTTTATAGTTATCACCGAATAAAACTGTGCTTGCTGCAGTACCAAAAAAGTTTCTTGAATATTGACGTGCAGAATATTCAAAGTCAATTGATATTCTGGTGGCATTAGTAATTAATCGTTTTGGATTAAAAGTGATCCTTGCAGTAGAATAGTCAATTGTATAATCGTTTATTTCACCACGAGTCATTTCAATTCCATCGAGAAATACCTTTTCTGTTCCAGCAAGAACGATAATATCTATTTCTCCGCTTTCACCAATAAGTTTATATGGACCCTGGATTCCATCCTGTCCATTGAACATATTTGTATTAAACTTTCCACGTGAGCCAGCAATTGCAACATAACCGGAATGAGGTTCGAAATTAACTGTTCCCATCAAACCCTGAAGTTTACGGTTGATAACACCAAACTCACCATTTCTATTACTCAGAACATAATCGCCAAAAGTACCGGTTGCATTCTGATGTTTTATTTGAATAAATACTTTATCAATCTCTTCTAATCTTTCAGTATTTCCTTCGGGTTGGATTGGAGTATTCTGATCGGTTAAAGCTGCAACAACTTCAATATCATCTGTTAAATTTCCGGAAAGTTGTAATCTCAAACCACTGCTCAAAGAAAAATCTTTTGTTGTGCCGACTGTAAATCCTCTTATTAATGTTCCGCTTTTTTGTAAGCCGGGACCGAAAATAGATTCAGGAGTAAAGCCACTGGATTCTGTTTGAACGACTTGAACAGTATCTCCAAGTTTTTCATCATACTTTACAACGAGACTTCGCTTCTTATATTCTTTTTTTAAACCGAGCTTTATAGTTTCATACGTAACAAATAGAGTGTCGAAAATTGAATAAGGTAATGAATCTGATAAAGTGAACGTAGCCGTAAGGTAATCAAACCTGTAATCTGTTAATGGTTGTATAACTGCGTTTCGCAAAGTAATTTTTTCAGAGAATGGAATAATGGAAACGCTTGAAATACTGTAAAGATTATTAAAGTTGATCGGGATAGTATCTGAAACAGTAAATGTATTGTATTGATTCTGCGCATAGATTCCTGGCAAAGCAGGAATTATGAACAAAATAACAATGATACAATAATGGCTTAATTTCAAAAGGGAAACAAGGTTTTTGATTATGAAATGTAAATTTAAGAACTGCTTATATCAAGTCCATATTATGCGTATGGACTGAGAAGTGAGCATAGTTGTATAGTAAAAATGATTGATTTTATGGTCCATACAGATTATGATTACAGCAAGTCAGGGAAGTCACGGTCGTACCGTGACTGCTCATACCTGTCACGGAATCGTCCGTATCAGCCTAAGAAATGACCGGTCTTTGCCTATTACTAATTGATTCTAAAATGGTAAGGAGTTAAGTTTACACTAAAATTAGATATTTGAATTGATGATAGATAGGGAAATAATTCTTAAATAACATCCAAATTGCAGACCGCCAATTCGGTATAAGTTATAGTTAGGTAACAAACAAAAAAGGAGAATTATAATGAAAACATTAGCAGTAATTCTGCTCCTTCAAACATTTTTATATTTGGGTTGCAATAATAATCCCCCAGAATCAAAAGTCGAGGAAGCCATCATGAAATTGGATAACGAACGCATTCAAGCACAGATTCATGGTGATGCGACGGTCCTTGATCGCATCTACGCTGAAGATTTCATAGGCGTAGGGCCAAGTGGCACAGTGAGAACAAAGCCACAGGTGATTTTAGATTTCACGTCAGGTGTTTTGAAATTTCAATCTATTACTACCGATGAGGTTCAAGTGCGCGTTTATGGAAACACAGCTGTGGAGACCGGCCGCTCAATAATGAATGGGCAAGACAATGGCCAAACAGTTCCCCACGACACTCGCTTTACCAGGGTGTGGGTAAAGCAGCAAGGGCGCTGGCAGATAGTTGCCAACCATTACTCGTCCCAAACTGCGCGCCAATAAGCAGGTATACCAAATGCCTAACCAATCGCTGGAGCCAATCGCTCCGCCTGAGGCGCACAGGCTATTTTTGTTCGGCGATATTGTGATTTTTGAAATTGTGTTTTAGTTATAGATTTTGCCTGCCTACCGTCAGGCAGGTTCAAAGTGTTCGTTCTAATTAATTAACTTACAAACTGCACTTCCGAAAGCAAGTTAAGTGCAGTTTGTTTAATCATTGGCGTTTTAACTTGACTTGTCGTTAGGGCGGGTTAAAGAAGTCGTTATATGCTTATAATATTAAAAAAACTAAGATGAAGAAAAATGAATAAAAACAAAAAATTATAAGTATACAAACAAAGGAACTTATCTGAAATTGTGCTAGTAATTGGTGCTATAGTCGCAATAATTTTTGGTGGAATCTCAATATTTCAAACTCAGAAAGCATGAGACGTTGCAATAACTTCTTTACACATGCAAGAAAATGAATTCTTACTCCGTAATCGTCCATTAGTTGTAATTGGTAGTCACCAGTTCGATGTCCAGCTGGAGATTCCAAAGGGAACAATTTTCCTAATTCTATCAAATCATCATCTGGTAGCTCTCCGAAATCCGGCAACTATTCATATTCATCTAGGGTAAAATTAAACGGATGTCATTGGTAAATCGGTTTGACACCATTTAGTGGGCAAAAGAAACAATAAAAACACATTGCTGGCAACAAACAACTTTTTTTGAAACCTCAAAACCAAGTAATTTTTCGAAACCACTACAAGCGTAACCTACTCCGGCATGTTGGGTGAAAAATTTATCTCTGTTTCAGAATTACAGTTATTGGTCTACCAGATAATCAATATTAATGAGCGAGATTCTTTTACAAAGTAATTAAATAATAATTGAAGTCAAAAACGCAACCTAACCACAACTCAATGCCGACCGCAAATTTGTTCGGGTTAGGCACAACACGTAATCTGCGGAAATAGAAAGGACAGACCATGAATACAAAAATACTTACAGCATCTGCCATACTGCTCTTTGGTAGCGCAGTTATAGCCCAGGACATTCCCTACCCCAAAGCTAAAGTCAGTTTCGATGACTTTAAGAACCTCGTAACCGAGGTTGAGAATCATCGCGAAAAAAGATTGATCGATCTCGATACATTCATAAAGATGAGCAAGGAACCGGGAGTAATTATTCTGGATTCGCGCTCAACTTTTCGTTACGAGCGCATTCATGTGACGGAAGCAAAGCACCTGAGCTTCACTGATTTTACGCAGAATAATTTGGGAGAAGTCATTCCTTCCTTCGAGACAATAATACTAATCTACTGCAACAACAATTTCGAAGGTAACCAGACGGATTTTGCATCCAAAGTTGCCATGCCGATAACCAGCTCAGGCAGTATAATCACTGCACAGTTCAACTCGCAGGAAAAACCACTAATGATGGCGTTGAATATCCCAACATACATAAACCTCTATGGATATGGTTATCACAATGTCTACGAGTTGCATGAGCTTGTTAATGTAAACGATCCTCGCATCACCTTTGAAGGATCGATTGTAGAGCAGTCAGAAGAAATGCCTCCTAAATTAATCGACCAAAAATGATTGATGATCGACTGGATTCGTTTCAATATCCATAACGAATTGAATGGAGATTAACAAGCAACTTTCCGAAGGAGTCCTTTAGACAACACAACCGAAAATTTTTTTTGAATTAATTGCAATGTCATTATCTTGCTGTGTTAAATAGGAAGGCTAATGATAAAAATAATAATAATCTCACATTTGTTTCTTTTTGAATCGATGTTCTTCATTAAGAATATTGTATTGTCAAAAAAACTTAAAGGAAGCGTTAGAGGTAAAAATAAAGAAGCATCCATTTCAATATTATTATTTACCGTAACGATTGTCATTGCAGTTTCTTCCCTACTTTCAGAATATCTAAATGAATTATTTATTCCAATTCCCGTCCTATCGAATGACTATATAATATTCATTGGCATGTTTTTGTTGTCTCTTAATCTTATAATTTCATTACTTGCTTTAATTCAAATGCGGGATTCTTGGCGAGTTGGTATTAAGGAAGATGATAAAACAGAATTAATAAACGGTGGCATATTTAGAATAACGAGAAATCCATATTTTCTTTCATACATTGTTTTGTTTCTTGCTTATATGTTGTTGGTTGGAAACGTTCTTATCATTATTTCATCTTTAATTTCATTTCTCTCAATACATAAAATGATAATGAAAGAGGAGAAATATTTAGAAGCTTCACACGGTAGAAAGTATTTAGATTACAAAAAAAGAGTTCCAAGATATTTATTTATATAAAAGTAGTTGCCAAAAAACGATTCTGCAGTTATGAGCATCGCTTTTTTTTAATGCCATTAAACTAATAAAAATAAGGAGATTAAATTGATTGCTTTCATTGCAGGTGTAGGTTTAGCTGTAGTCTTAGCTATATTTGGAAAACTTACGGGCTACGAAAAAGATAGAAGTTTCTTTCCAACGCTATTAATAATAATTGCTTCCTACTATTTACTTTTTGCTATTTTGGAAGGCTCTCTTTCGACAATATTAATTGAAATTGCTGTAGCTGCAATTTTCATTGTCTTAGCGATATGGGGAAGCTACAAATCTACTCTAATCGTTGGTGCAGGTATCGCTTTGCATGGAATCTTTGATTTTATGTATAGCTATTTATATGTAAATCACGGTGTTCCCGTTTGGTGGCCTGCGTTCTGTGCAGGAATAGATATACCATTTGGTTTGTGGGTTATGTATTTCAGTTACAAAACAAGGTCCGCAGATGATCGAAGGTAGAAATATTGAGGCAACATTTTGTTTCGTCGATATAGCCGGTTATACCGCATTAACTGATTCACATGGTGAAGTTGCTGCAGCTGACCTTGTAGACGATTTCAGTGAATTGATTCGGACAAATGTCGAGCCGCTAGGACAAATTCAGGAACTCATCGGTGATTGTGCATTTCTCATCTTTCCAGATCCATTTGTTGCAAGAGATGCTCTATCGGCTCTCTATAAAGTTATCGCGAATCGGACGAATTTCCCAGTCGTTCGTGCAGGTTTACATCACGGCACAGCACTTTTTAGAGGAAACCGTTACTATGGTTCAACAGTGAATCTCGCAGCAAGAGTAGCTGCACAAGCGAACGGTGGCCAGATTTTGGTTACAAAGTGTATTGTTGACAAATTCAGTGAAGCCGGTACTCCTGATGTTGAAGTTGAGCATCAAGGCCTGGTTTCACTTAAAAACCTGCCAGAGCCAGTCGATTTGTATGAAATAATTTTGCCTGGTTTTTCACACGAATATGCGATTGATCCCGTTTGCAAAATGCAAGTCGATAAAAGACGTGCTGCAGGAGAACTTCACTTTAACGGGGTTAAATATTGGTTTTGCTCACTCTCTTGTGTGGAACGGTTTGCCAAGGAGCCTTCTGGGTTTGTTCGGGTGGATCCGGGCAAGACTTGATTCTAAACATTGGTGCAATTCACTCGAATGGTGTATTGCAAAAGCCTAACAGCTACATTAACATCAACCATCCCCAACAAGTCGGGATAAACTAGGTTAGGCGCAAGTCCTTAGGCATTATGTTTTTTTCGAAAGCATTTTTACTGTTCAATGCCATATTAATTAAAATAAATTTCTCCATTTAGTTACTATGATAAAAAAAATATTTGCGTCACAATTTAAAAAACCTGGTGGATTCTTTGGAAACTATTATTCAAATTTAATGGAGAAGAGTAACAGGCGAAATTATGTTGTCATAATTAATGACCTAAAGATTCAAGCAAATGATAAAATATTGGAAATTGGTTATGGACCTGGAATAGGTATCAGATTAATTCTAGAAAACTGCAATTCCTGTCTTATTCACGGAATAGATTTTTCTAAACTTATGTTTAGGAAGGCTTCTGAACTAAACAGAAAATCCATTCTTGATAAAAATGTAAAACTATATTTAGGTGATTTTATTTCATTTTTGATCGAATCCAATTATTATGACAAAGTATTTTGTTTGAATGTTGTTTATTTCTGGGATAAACTTCATATACCTTTTCAAAAAGTAAATTCTGTACTCAATAATAATGGAGTCTTTTGTTTCTATATGGCTCACAAAGATTATTTGATTAAGAAAAAGTTTCCAGATTCAATTTTTAATAAATACTCTATTGAGGAGGTTATGTCAGCGCTCTATGAAGCTGGATTTAGCAAGGTGGAATATAAATTTGATAAAGGGTATTACGTTGAAGCTCGAAAATAAATACACAAACGGATTATGCCTGACAAGTACTTCAACGCCGACCGCTCCCAATAAATCGGGACAGGTTATTTTAGTTCGGCGGATTTAGGACGTGAGATAGGCACTATAGTATTGTTAGTGCTCTAAGTGATATTGAATTATGAGATTTTTATTTGTACAAAAAAATATTATCTCACGTCCTGAAGATTTTTGAAATTGTATTTTAGTGATTTTGCCTGCCTGCCGGTAGGCAGGTTTTACTCGGCTTCCTTGTTCCCGCCTTGGCGAAGCCGGGAGACCGGTAGGCAGGAATCAATTGTTTATGATAAGCATTTTACTAAGTTTGGTAAGATACTGTTTTTGAAATAATTTTATATAAAAAAAAGAAGCACAAAATGAAAAACACATTTACAATTCTATTCTTGTTTATAGCTCTGTTCTTAAACAGATATACATTCTCTCAAAATTTTTGGGAACAAACCAGTGGTCCTTTTGAAGGCGCAGTTAATTCACTCGCAATAAACTTAAGCGATCATATTTTTGCAGGAACTAATAATGGCGGAGTTTTCCGCTCAACGAATAACGGAGATAATTGGGTACAGATCATTAATGGGTTAACTGATAATCATATTTTTTCTCTCGCAATCAACTCAAGCGGTCATATTTTTGCAGGGACTTTTGATGGCGGAGTTTTTCGCTCAACGAATAACGGAGATAATTGGGCACAGATAAATAATGGGTTAACTGTTAATTCTGTTTATGCACTCGCAATCAACTCAAGCGATTATATCTTTGCAGGAGCTTATGGCGGCGTTTTCCGCTCAACAAATAACGGAGATAGTTGGGTACAGATAATTAATGGGTTAACTTCTAATGATGTTTATTCACTCGCAATCAACTCAAGCGATTATATTTTTGCAGGACCTTATGGTCATGGAGTTTTTCGCTCAACGAATAACGGAGATAATTGGGTACAGGTAAATAACGGGTTAACTACTAATTCTGTTAATTCGCTCGCAATCAACTCAAACGATCATATTTTTGCAGGAGGTGATGGTAATGCAGTTTTTCTCTCAACGAATAACGGAGAAAATTGGGTACTGAAAAATAATGGGATAACGATTACTTCTGTTTATTCACTCGCAATAAACTCTGGCGATTATATTTTTGTAGGGACTTATGATGGAGTCTTTCGCTCAACGAATGACGGAGAAAATTGGGTACAGATAAATAATGGGTTAACTTCTAATAATGTTTTTTCACTCGCAATCAACTCAAACGATTATATTTTT
Source organism: uncultured Ignavibacteriaceae bacterium (assembly GCA_963790385.1). Taxonomy (GTDB): domain Bacteria; phylum Bacteroidota; class Ignavibacteria; order Ignavibacteriales; family Ignavibacteriaceae; genus IGN2. Next base: position 417,557 of record CAWBOG010000005.1, on the reverse strand, counting down.
GCAGGAACTTATAGTGGTGTTTTTCGAAGTGTAAATTCAACTGTATCAGTTGAAAACAAAGATGGTTTGGTTCCTGTAGAATTTTCTTTAGCACAAAACTACCCTAACCCTTTCAACCCGTCAACTATTATTGAATACCAGGTTACGGAAGAATCTAATGTTAATTTAAAGGTGTATGATATTTCAGGAAGCGAAGTAATAGATTTAATAAATGAAGAAAAAAGTGTTGGGAATTATAAAGTCAGTTTCAATGCAAGTAACCTCGCAAGCGGAATATACTTCTACAGGTTGGATGCACGTTCAAAAGTTTCAGATAAACATTTTTCTAAGGTGAGTAAAATGATACTTTTAAAGTAAAAGCGGCATAACCTCTTTAGCCTGTCAGAACCGGATAAATAAGTCAAAAGTCCCCGTCGTTGGCGGGGCAGGCTCGCCTTCGGTGCTTACGAAAAAAGATAAGCACCTACGGCTAAATCATCGGCAATTGTGCCTGCCTGCCGGTAGGCAGGATTTAGCTCGGCTTCCCTGTTCCCGCCTTCGTTGAAACTTCGGCGGGCAAGCTGGGCGGCGGGTTAGTTGCAACGTCGTTAGCCTTCATTATGACAGAACAAATATTATGATACCAATTTTTAGAAAAATACGTAAGAAAATGGCAAGTGACAATAAACCAATGGCGTATATGAGATATGCAATTGGTGAAATTATTCTTGTCGTTATTGGAATTCTAATTGCATTGCAAATAAATAATTGGAATAGTGAACGCATAACTAACGCAAAAATGAAAACCTATCTGCACGATATAAAGGAAGATTTAATTTCTGACACACTTGTCTTTAGTAAAAATATTGATTTATATAAAAACCTTGTTGAATTTAAACACAGGTTTTTGTCTCTTAATCAATTTGAGAATATTCCAACAGATAGTCTTTCTGAAATAATCATTCCTCATTATGGAAAATATGATTTGAATACTACAACATTTACTAAAATTACTAATTTAGGAATATCTGAAGTATCGAAAACTGATAGTCTTTCCAAAAAGATATATAATTATTATACAACCAGGATAAAGTATTTCAATACAATTATTAACTGGGAGATTGAGTCTACAACTATCGAAGCTAACTATTGGTTGTATAGCCAAAACGAATATGAAATAAAGCTCATTAATGAGTTTCCACAATTTCAAGATAAAAATGAAAATCGACGAAATTTAATAAAACTTATTTCTGAACCGAAAGGGAGAAATTATCTCTTGTCCGTTTACGAAAGAAAACAAAGAGTTTTAGAGGTTTATGAGAATATGAGAAAGATAGCCATTGAATTAATTAACGAAATTCAAAATGATTTAACCATCAATTAAAATAACGCAGGCTAATAATGTATATAAAAATTGCCTAAAGAATGGTAATATTACACCTTGTAGCCCGATTAAACTTTGTGGTAAATTGGAAAATAAGTGCTTCGAAATCGGCAACTTTTCATATACTAACCGTTAGCCCTCATTTAGAAAAAATAATTAGAGTATAATATGCTCAAATCCATTCATATCGTTTTAATTGGGATCTATTTAATCTTATCGTTCTCCTGTAGTGACAATCAACAATCCGAACAGAATAAACAGATGGATTCAATCGCAGAAGGATATGTCAAACTTGTCCTTAATATTGGCTTGTATGATTCTGATTATGTTGACGCATATTATGGACCAGAAGACTGGCTTCCATCAAACTTAGAAAAACAGGACACCTTTCCTTATCATTACCTAAAAAAAGAAGCTATAAGATTAATTGATTTAAGTGAAGAAGTCGATAGAAACAAATTGGTTGGTCTGGGAAAACAAAGACACACATATCTTTTGAAGCAACTTAAATCGGTTCAAGCCAAAATTGAAATGTTGAATGGCAGACAATATTCTTTCGATGAAGAATCGGAAAGATTATATGATGCAGTTGCACCCACTTATGATGAAAGCCATTATCAGGCTTTGCTAACCGAATTAGAAAATTTAATTCCAGGTACGGGAAATCTTTCGGAACGATTAAACGACTATCGAAAAGAATTTGTAATTCCCAAAGCGAAGTTGGATACAGTATATAGCGTAGCTATTGCTGAATGCAGGAAGCGAACATTGAACCATGTTCAATTACCAGAAAATGAGAATTTCATTGTTGAATATGTTACTGGAAAGTCTTGGCGTGCATATAATTGGTACAAAGGAAACAGTTTTAGTCTAATTCAGATAAATACGGATTTACCAATCCAAATATATCGGGCTATCTATGCCGGAGCACATGAAGGATATCCAGGGCATCATGTCTACAACACACTAGTTGAACAATATCTTGTAAAAGATAAGGGATGGAAAGAACATACCGTTTTTCCATTATTTAGCCCAAAAGCATTAATAGCAGAAGGGACCGCTGTATTTGCACCAGAGTTATTAATGCCTTTAAATGAAAGATTATCTTTTGAACGAGAAGTGCTATTTCCGCTTGCTGGATTAGACAGTAATAGAGTTGAAGAATACTATCGGATACACAAAGTAACAAGAGCGCTTGATTATGCAGTTAATGAGGCAGCAAGAAAATATCTTGATGGAAGCATTATTGAAAAAGACGCAATAAATTGGTTGATAAAATATACGTTATCATCTCCAGAGCAGGCTCATCAGCAACTAAATTTTATTCGACAAATGCGCAGCTATGTTATTAACTACAATCTTGGATATGACATCGTAAAGAACTACATAGAATCTAATGGCGGCACCCCTGATAGTATGGAATTACGTTGGAAATTGTTCACAGAGATTCTAACTTCACCTCTAACACCATCAGATCTGATAAAAGCAAAAAAATAGAAATTGTGAATGAATATAAATGTAATTGCAAACTTACAAGGGCTAACAAGTTGTATAAGGCAACAGCGTTTTCGCTTTCGGCAATTATGTAATTGTATTGTTTGAAGTACCGTTTAAGTTTTGCTCTTCGGTAGTGTTTGAAAATGAAAGTTAAATAACAATAAAAAAGTTGTTTAATAAATATGGCAGTGTTGATATGGGCTGCACCTTACCAACCACGCCGTTATAATCCCAAATTAGTATATTTGCACTAGACTAAATAAAGGACTATATTTTGGTCAATCAAATTTAGGAGTAGAAATGAAATTCAGCGAATCAATAAAACCCATCAGTTATCTAAAGACTCACGCATCAGAAGTAATTCGAGATGTTTCGGAAAATAAAAAAACTATGGTGATCACTCATAATGGAGAAGCCAAAGTAGTTCTTCAGGATGTAAAAGTATTTGAGCAGACACAGGAAGCATTGGCTCTATTAAAAATTTTAGCTTTAAGTGGAAAGAATATGAAAAATGGCAGAACTAAACCTCTTGAAAAATCTTTTAAAGATATTAGTATAAAAATTGATGAGTTTAAGAGAGATATAAATGAAACTGAAAGTTAATATTATATCAGATGCTGAAGATGACTTAATTGAAATATATAAATATATTTATCTAAACGATTCAGAAGATACAGCAGAGAAGTTATATAATAATTTATATAAAAAGTGTTTAACACTTGAATTATTTCCAAAACGAGGTAGAGTTCCTCCGGAGTTAAAGCTATTAGAAATAGAAGATTTTTTAGAAATCATCTATAAACCATATAGAATAATCTATCAGATAATATATAACGAAGTATTTATACATTGTATTCTAGACGGTAGGAGAGAAATTCAAAAGTTATTGCAAGAAAGACTATTAAGAAGTTAAGCAAAAGTCATTTAATCGCATCGCTTCTATTCATATCGAAGTGCTTCAATCGGATCAAGGTTTGAGGCTTTATAGGCAGGATAAGTTCCGAAGATAAGTCCGACAATTATGCACATTGTTATTCCAATAATAACCCAATCATAAGGTATTGCCATTTGTGCATTTATTAAACTACCGGCAAAATTCCCTATACCAATTCCGATTGTGATTCCAACAAATCCTCCAACAAGACAGAGAATAATCGCTTCAATAAGAAACTGAATCAGTATACTTGATTTTCGTGCACCAATTGCTTTTCTTATTCCAATCTCCCTTGTTCTTTCAGTTACAGATACAAGCATAATATTCATTATTCCAATACCGGCAGCAAGAAGTGCAACCAGGGAAACTGCAAGTGCTCCAATTTTTATTGGACCGGTAATACCATTTACCTGGTCAATGAGAGAATCATTGCTAAATATCTCAAAATCATTTTCTTCACCCGGTTCAATTTTTCTTATCATTCTCATATATCCAATTGCCGATTCAATCGTCCTTTGATATTCCTCCGCACTGTTTGCCATTACAGTAATATCAACTGTTTCTGATCGTTTACCATAAATAGATTGAAATGTTGTTATCGGAAGCACAACATAGTTATCTATAGTCTGCCCAAAAAAATCAGGTTTCTTTGTAAGAGTTCCTATAACTCTCATTGGATGTCCGTCTACTCTGATTATCTGTCCAACCGGATCGATGTCAAATAGAATTTTATCGACAACATAATTACCCAAAACACATACATAGTTTGAATATTCAATATCGCTGCTTCTGAATTCCCTACCCTGATCAATCTCAAGGTTTAGTGATGGATATACTCCTTCTGTAACACCAACAATTTGTGTGTTAGGATTTGTTTCGCGATTTCCAAATTGAATTACTTTGCCTCCTGTTCCCTGGTATGCACCAACATTTTTAGCGCTCTGCATCATCGATTCAAATCGAAAAAAATCATCCAGCGTAATATCTTTTCTATTTCTGTATTTCATACGTTCTTCGTGTCCACCTGTTTGAATGGCAGGCCACTTCTGAATCTGGAAAGTATTTTTACTCAGGAACTGAAATCCCTCATTAATAGTGTTCTGAAGCATCGTAACAATTGTCATCACAACGATAATCGAAAAAATTCCAACCACAACTCCCAGGACAGTGAGAAGAGTTCTTAAACGGTTTGTTTTGAGTGATTGAAGAGCAAGAATTAAAAGTTGACCGGATTGCATTTTACTGAAAATCAATTTATGATTTTAAAAATAAATAATTCACATATGAAAAATAATTGAAGATAAAATAATTTAGAAATGAAAAATCTACTCGTAACGCAGAGCTTCTATCGGATCAAGATTAGCAGCTTTATATGCAGGATATGTTCCGAAAGTTAAACCAACGATAATACACATTGTAATTCCGATTATTACCCAATCGTACGGAATAGCCATTTGTGCATTTAAAAAACTACCGGCAAAGTTTCCGATACCGATTCCAATGGCAATACCTGCCAATCCACCAACTACGCATAGAATGATTGCTTCAATAAGAAATTGAATCATAATACTTGATTTACGAGCACCAATTGCTTTTCTTATTCCAATCTCTCTGGTTCTTTCTGTAACAGAGACAAGCATTATATTCATAATTCCAATTCCTGCAGCAAGCAAAGCAACAAGTGAAACAGCAAGCGCTCCAATTTTAATCGGACCTGTAATATCATTAACCTGGTTGATCATAGATTCATTGCTGAAAATTGAAAAATCATCAGGCTCGCCGGCAGGTACTTTTCTAATTTTTCTAAAATGTCCGATGGCAGCTTCAATAACATCGTTGTAGGATTCCTTTGATGGAGCAGTAACCATAATGTTCACACTTTCATCGTACTTACCGTACATCGACTGCCAGGTAGTAATTGGAATTACTACAAAATTATCTCTGCTTTCCCCAAACATTGCAGGTTGACTTTCCATAACACCTGCAACTTTAAAAGGTTTTCCATCTACTCTTACCGTTTGTCCGATCGGATTCATATTCGGAAATATTTTATCAACTATATCCGGACCCAGGAGACAAACATTATTAGAATATTGAACATCACTTTCTCTCAGGTCCCGGCCAAATTCAACTTTCCAGTTATTAGTTTTTATTCCGTCAATTGTTTCACCAGCAATCTGGATATTAGGGTTTGTTTGATAGTTTCCAAATTTTATAACTATACCAAACTCCCATTGTTCAGCACCAACGTATAAAGCATCTGTGAGCAATTCTTTAAGACGATATGCTTCATCAATCGTTATATCTTTCCGGTTACGCCAACTTCTATCCTGACCACCGCCATGTTCCTGCATCCGATCAAACTTTTCAATCTGAAACGTATTTTTATTCAGCATAGATAAACCGTTTTCAATACTGTTCTGCAGCATTGTTATAATAGTCATGATCACAATGATTGAAAAAATACCAACTACAACTCCAAGAATTGTAAGAGAAGTTCTCAACTTGTTATTAACGATTGACTGAATTGCAATATTGAAAAGTTGATTTACTTTCACTTACTCATACCTCAAGGCTTCTATTGGATCAAGGTTTGCGGCTTTGTAAGCCGGATAAGTTCCGAAAATTAGTCCAACAATTACACACATTGTTATTCCTATCATAACCCAATCGTATGGTACCGCCATTTGTGCGTTAAGAAAACTTCCCGCAAAATTTCCGATACCTATACCTAATAGAATTCCGAGGAAACCGCCAACTATACAAAGTATAACAGCTTCAATCAGAAACTGAATAAGTATGCTGGTTTTTCTTGCACCGATTGCTTTCCTAATTCCTATTTCTCTGGTTCGTTCAGTTACAGAGACAAGCATTATATTCATTATGCCAACACCTGCAGCAATTAAAGCAACTAATGAAACTGCCAAAGCTCCAATTTTAATCGGACCGGTGATGTCATTCACCTGTGTGATCATTGATTCATTACTAAAAATATAAAAATCATCGGGCTCACCGGCTGCAACCTTTCTAATTTTTCTAAAGTGACCAATTGCAGCTTCAATAACCTCGTTGTACGAAGCGTTATCGGGTGCTGTGACAGTTATATTTACACTTCTTCCGTACTTACCGTAAGCGGATTGCCAAGTTGTTATTGGCATTACAATATAATTGTCCCTGCTTTCACCAAACATCGCAGGTTGCACCTGCAAAACGCCAATCACTTTCAGAGGTTTATTATCAACTCTTACAGTTTGTCCGATTGGATCCATATTCGGAAATATTTTATTCACCACATCCGGACCAAGAAGACAAACATTGGCAGAGTATTGAATATCATTTTCTCTTAAGTCTCTTCCATACTCCACATTCCAATCGTTGGTTCGCATTGCATCAACTGTAGCGCCGGCAACGCTAATATTTGGATTAGTTTCAAGATTACCGAACTTAACTACTTTACCGAACTGCCATTGTTCTGCACCAACGTACTGAGCTTTAACTAATAAGTCTTTCAACCTTAAGGCTTCATCAATCGTAATATCTTTGCGGTTTCTGTCACCTCTATTATGTCCAGGTCCCTGCATTGGTTCATGCTTCTGAATTTGAAATGTATTTTTACTCAACATAGCTAATCCACCTTCAATACTATTCTGAAGCATAGTTATGATAGTCATAATAACAATGATGGAAAATATTCCTACAACAACTCCGAGTATTGTTAGCGAAGTTCTGAGTTTGTTGTTCAGAATTGATTGAAATGCGATTGAGAAAAGTTGACCTATTCTCATTTACTCATACCTTAATGATTCAACAGGATCTAATTTTGCTGCTGTGTAAGCAGGCGCAAATCCGGATAATATCCCTGTTAAAGCTGAAACTCCGATAGCAATTACTGCTGCTTCAGGTTGAATGGATGTTGGGAAATATTGATTCAAGGCCATACTGCCCAGAATTGCTGCAATCAATCCGGCTATACCTCCGAGCAAACAAATGGCGGATGATTCGAGAAGGAATTGAGTAAGGATGGTTCTTCTTTTTGCTCCAATTGCTTTTCTTACACCAATCTCTTTTGTTCTTTCGCGAACAGAGACGAACATAATATTCATTATTCCAATTGCACCAACAAAAAGTGAAAGTCCTGTTATAAAAAATCCGGCAATTTGAATTACACCAACTACAGAATTATAGTTTTCCATTAATCCTTCCTGCTGATTAATAGAAAAGTCATTCTCTTCATCATATTTTAATCCACGAACTTTTCTCATAACACCTTCAGCTTCAGCTTTTGTCTCCTCAACCATTGCAGGATTTGGAGCTCTTACATTCAGAGTAATTGTCCCACGATTCCGTGCTGTAAAATTTTTAAAGATTGTTCCGATAGGTATGAAAACCTGGTTATCGGGATTGAATGGTCCAAGAATGAAACTTCCCTGTTCAGAGAGTATACCAACCACTTTGTAATTTGCTCCACCAATTTTAATAGTTTTGTCTAATGCATCACCGCGTGGAAAAAGTTTTGTAGCTACTTCACTACCAATCACTGCAACCTGTCTTGATGCATTGCTTTCCACTTCATTATAAAACCGTCCCTGATCAAAAGTGAAGTTTGTTGTTTTAACATAATCAGCATTGGATCCGTTTAGGAAAACATTCTCAACTCTTTTTTCGCCATATTTTACAGTTTGCTGAGAATTGATAACCGGAGCTACGGCTAATGGAAGCTTCGCCATTTCTTTAAATGCCTGGTAGTCTGCCATATCGATGTTCTGTCTGTTTCTCAATCTCCACCAATCTTCATTTGAAAACCAGGCCCATTTATCTATGTAAAGAACATCTGATCCCAAAGCACTTATTCCGCTCTGAAAAGAATTATCAATACCTTTTATGGCAGTTGACATCAGCACCACAACTGTAATTCCAATGAATATGCCGAGCATTGTAAGCGATGTTCGGACTTTATTTGCACGTAAAGAACGAAATGCAATCAGCAAGCCCTCTTTGAATTCGAATAAGATATATCTCATAGATTACTCGTCTTAAAATTTTTTAGATAAAAATAATCAGGTTGTTAGAGAAATCAACATATTAATCTGTACCGTAATTGTGACTAACGATTATCCAATGATTGCATTCTTCGATTTGGGAATATGTCTTTTTACAACATGTTCGTCTTTTTCAATTAAACCATCTTTTAATCTGATTATGCGTGCAGCGTGTTCCGCAATATATTCTTCATGAGTTACAAGAATTATTGTATTTCCTTTTTCATGTATCTCATTGAATAGCTGCATTATTTCTTCACCTGTTTTTGAATCCAGATTACCGGTTGGTTCATCTGCAAGTATGATAGAAGGATTAGTGACCAAAGCTCTTGCAACTGCTACTCGTTGTCTTTGTCCTCCGGAAAGCTCATTAGGTTTGTGGTGTATTCGATCAGCAAGTCCAACATCTTCAAGAGCTTTTTTTGCTTTTTCTCTTCGCTCTGCATGCGATATACCTGCATATATCAGTGGAAGTTCAACGTTGTGAAGTGCATCGGATCGCGGGAGCAAATTAAATGTTTGAAACACAAATCCAATTTCTTTATTTCTGATTCTTGCCAAATCGTTATCAGACATATCGCTGACATTAACACTATTAAATTCGTATTTACCTTTGGTAGGTGTATCAAGACATCCAAGCATATTCATTAATGTAGATTTGCCGGAGCCTGAAGGTCCCATTATTGCGACGTACTCATTTTTGTCAATCCGTAAAGAAACATCCCGTAATGCATGCACTTCTTCAAATCCGAGTTGATAAATTTTAGCAATATGTTCTATGTTGATTATATTCATTTAAGTTGCCGTTGTTTAGTTATCATTATTTTCAGCCATACCATCACCAGCACCACCCTTTTTGTCTTCGACTCGTACTATGGATCCATCTTCAAGCTCTCTTGAAATTGCCCGATAACTTCCTGAAACGACTTCATCACCTTCTTCAATCCCCTTCTTGATCTGTAAATAATTATCATCACTTATACCGGTTTCAACAATCATCATCTTAGCATTTCCACCGTTAATTAGAAAAACAACTTCCTTCGGTTTCATTTTCCCCATCATTCCAACAACCTCTTTTTTATCTGCATTTTCTTCATTCGACTTCAATGAATCAGTTTCCTCCGGCACATCAGTTCGTGCTGTAACACTTTGAATTGGAACACTAAGTACTTCGAATACAGTTTCGGTTTCAATATCAGAATTACAAGACATTCCAGGACGTAAATTTGGATCAAGTTCTAAGAGTTTAATCTTAACCGAAAAATTGACTACCTGTTCCTGAGTACCAAATCCGGATGCTTTTGCACTGTTACCAATTTCTGTAACAATACCATGAAAAACTTTATCTCCAAAAGCATCTACAGTAACATTTGCAGTATCTCCAACTGAAATCAACACAACATCATTTTCATCCACATCAACTACTGCTTCCATATTACTGAGGTCTGCAACAGTCATAATATTTGTTCCCTGGCTAAAACCACTGCCTAAAACTCTTTCAGCAAGTTCTACATTTAGCTGTGTAACTATTCCATCCATTGGAGAATAAATTGTCGTCTTGTATAATGTTTCAAGTACTTCTCTTAGCTGAGCTTTGCTCTGGAGAACATTTGCGGCAGCAGCATCATAAGATGCCTTGGCAGACAGGTAATTAGATTGAACTGCCTCTAATTCTGAATCGCTCGCAAGTGCTTTGCTATGTAATTCTTTTGCACGATCATATTCGAGCTGAACCCTGTTTAATTCTGCATCTCTCATTTGCAAAGATGCTTCAGATGATTTCAGGTTAGCTTCAAGTCTGTCTTTTTGAGCCATGTATTGATCACCCTTAATCTTAATCAGGAGTTGTCCTTTCTTAACAATATCTCCTTCCTTAACCGGCAGACTAATGATTTCCCCTGTTACTTCAGGAGTAATGACAACTTTAAATTCCGGATCAATGGTTCCTGTTGCGGTAACTGTCTGAGTAATATTGCGTTTTGCTACTTTTTCAGTTTGAACAAGAATAATGTTTTCCTTACCACCACTGGTAATGACAACAATTATCAGGATCAGTACCAGAAGACCTAATCCGCCAAAAATAAAAAGTTTTTTCTTTGATTTTTTTCTTTTACCATTTGCCATTCTTTTTATCTCCTAAAAAGTCTATTGTTCGTAATTCTTATAATCTAATGTGCCTAGATTATACTTTAATTGTTGACTGAGTACTATATAAGTAAATTGAGAATTTAGCAGATCAGTAAGTGCGTTAGTATACCGCGAATTGGCGATTAACACATCAAGTAGTTTACCTGATCCTAATGAATATTTTTCTGCTTCGATGTTTAAATTTTCTCTCGCTGCGGAAATATTTTTTTCACTAACAACCAATGCCTTTTGTGATGCCTGAAGATCAAGAAAATTGGTTTTGATTTGTTTTTTAATTTCTCTTTCAAGATCACTTAATTCGATCTCGGAATTTTTTGATTGCACTTCGGCAATCTGAACATTATTACTTACAGACCATCCAAGAAAAATCGGGAAGTTAAGGTTTAATCCAAGACCAAGCGTTTTTGATTTATCCAGGTTTGAAATATTATCCGTAAATACTGAATAATTAGCGCTTGCAGATAAACTTGGCCAATGACCTGATTCAGCGATAGTTACACCTTCCCGTGAACTTTCATAATTCAGCATTGCACTTTTATAATCATATCTTTGGTTTAATGCACTTGTAACCAAACCACTTATATCATTGTAATCATTTATCAGATTTGCATTTAAAATTTCCGAATCAATACTTGTCAAAGTATCAGTAAAAGTAAATTCCTCCAGCACATCAATACCCAGATAGAAAAGTAAATCCTTTTTCGTTATCTCGAGCTGATTTTCAGTTCTTATCAGTTCGAGCTCGGCATTTCCTTTTGCAACTTCCTGCTGATACACATCCGCTAATGTAGCTGCGCCAAGTCTGTTTCTTTCTTTTATTGTTTCAAGATTTTTTTCATTCCACTTCAAATCATCTTTTTTAACGTTTAGTAATTGAGAATTGTATACCACCCGGTAATAAAGTGTCATTGTCTGATAAACGATATCTTGTTTTATACGCTCAAGTGTGTACTGAGCAGATTCAAGATTATCTTCGCTTTGAGACAGGTTTGCCAGGTTTGCCAGTCCATCAAACAATGTCCAATTTGAATAGACCGAACCTTGATAACCTCTGGTCGTTGATGTGTTAGCTTCCCTTTGAACTGGAACTCCGTTTATGAAAACAATTCCATCGCCTTCAACGTTTGATTCTGACCAATCCCACGAAGCATTTAAGCCAAGAGTTGGAAGAAAATTTCCGTAGGCAGCCTGCAGCCCTGATTCAAATCTGTCGATTTCATTTGAACTCTTCATCAAAGTTGAATTCTTGTGCAGAGCAATTCCGATAGATTTTTCAAGCGTCAGTTTTTCCTGAGGGACTATATACGCTGAAAATAAAACGGTGAATAAAATAATAATTGTTAATCGCATTCTGATCTCCAATTTGAATTTTTCCCTTCTTAGTGATTTTGACAGTTAGATAATATGCAATGTTACATTAATTTTATAAATGTATTAAACCCAATGCAAAAATACGTAATAAGCTCCGATCTTATTTGTTAACATTATAAGCGGTAGTATAACTATATATTCGGTTAATTGAGTTAAGCCACTTTAAAATTCAAGTAAATATTATTGCTTAAAAAAACCGGTATAAAATCCCCGCTTGAATACTTAAGTTCAATTCTCTTATATTAGTAATAACAAATTAGAGGTAAATAAAGTGCAATCAATATTTAAAATATCCTTCCATGCAATCGCTTTCTCTCTTATCCTATCTGTAGCGATTTTTTCATCAGATGTTTTTGCTCAAAGTGGACTTAGAATTAACGATGAAATTGGTGGAGGTGGTGGTAGTACAACTCAGACAGACGAAGGTAATGACGATACAATGCTTTATGTGATGGGAGGACTTCTTATCGCAGGTATCCTTGTTTATGCATTGGTAATCAAGAAAGATAAAAAGACTGATGTAGATACGACTGGTTCAACCGAATCGAAGCTAAAACTGTCAGAATTAAATAATTTTAATTCTGTTGATGAATTACAAACAATTAAAGAAAAAATACCAGTTGATCTTTTTATTGGAATAAAAAATAATGAGGCTGTGATGAATGATAAAACTTATCTGTTAGGTCTGAGGGTTAAAATTTAAATCTTATTAACTATCCAGGTACTGAACTTTAATCTTTAAAAGATATTCATACGCTTCTTCGTAATTATTTCTGATCACTCCATCGAGAATTGCCTCTTCAATTGCAGTTTTTATTTCTCCTACTTTCTTAGACGGCTTGAGATTGCAAACCTGCATAATTACTTCGCCGCTTACCGGTGATTGAAACGCACGAAGTTTATCTTTCTCTTTAACTTCCCAAACTTTCTTCATTACGATTTCATAATTTTGAAGATACCTCTCCACCTTCTCAGGATTTTTACTTGTAATGTCTGCTCTGCATAAAGTAATTAAATCTTCAAGATCTTCATCAGCGGCTACAATCAATCGTCTTATTGCCGAATCAGAAACTTCATCATTTACAAGAGCAATAGGACGCAAATGAAGTCTGACCAGTTTTTCAATATACTCAAGCTTGTTCATTGGAAGTTTCATTCTTCTGAAAATAGATTTCATCATTCTTGCACCAAGCTCTTCGTGACCATGAAATGTCCAACCGGTTCCTTCGACAAACCTTTTTGTTTTTGGTTTTGCAATGTCATGGACAAGAGCAGCAAATCTCAGATACACATCATTAGTTTTTTTTGAAATATTATCTAAAACTTCCAGTGTATGATAAAAGACATCCTTGTGATGGTATTCAGCCCTCTGTTCAACTCCAATCATTTGTGATATCTCAGGAAAAATTATTTCCATTACTTTTGTTGATTGTAAAAGCTTTAGTCCAACAGAAGGCTTTGGTGATTTTAAAATTTTAATAAACTCATCAGTCTTTCGCTCCTGAGAAACTATATCAAGTCTTTCTCTTAATTCTTCGGCAGATTTCAGAATGACTTCATCAACACTAAAATTTAATTGTGATGCAAATCGAAACGCACGTAAAATTCTTAAAGGATCATCATCAAAAGTTATGTTTGGATCGAGTGGAGTTCTGATAATTTTTTTTTCAATGTCGTCGATCCCGTTGAAATGATCAATCACTTCTCCAAAATTATCTTTCAAAACTGAAACTGCTATCGTATTTATTGTGAAATCCCGCCTGGAAATATCATCAGAAAACGATCCTTCTGAAACGAATGGTTTGCGACTGGACTTTTTGTATGATTCTTTTCTTGCTGCAACAAATTCATAATTTAGTCCATTATGTGTGAAGTGTGCTGTCCCAAAAGTTTTAAACACAACGACATCATTAATTCCAAAGAAGGCAGCAAAAGATTGGGCATATTTCAATACATCACCAACAACCAGAAAATCAACATCTTCTACATCTTTATTCAAAATAAGATCACGGATGAATCCTCCAACAATATAAACTTCAACACCAACTTCTTCTGCCAGGTTAGAAGCAGTTTGAAGAAAACTGAATTTGTCTAATTTATCTTTTAGATTCATTCGAACGTGCTCAATTCAAATTTAGTTTCACTAAAAATTCTATCAGCATTTTTATAAAACCACTCAGCTTTTTTTAAATTCTCTTCGGTTACTTGTAGTAAATTATAGTTGCCTTTATATCTCAATGCAAAACCTGCCATCTTTCTGGCTTTAACGTAATCAAAATTTAGCAACATATATTCGGATAATTTAAAAACGGCATAACTGCTTAATTCATCCTTTACATCAATATTATTTTCAAAGTTTAATAAAAATGAATGATAGTCTTCCTTAAGTGATTTACTCAAGTCAATCATTAGTGGTATGGAAGCATAGTGATACGATTTCATATTTATTTTTTTTAAGATTTGGTACCTGTCATATTCACCGCCAATGACATAACTTCGTAGCAGACCATTTTTTAGAAGAAATAATCTTGTACTACATATCAATTCTAATCTTCTGTTTGGATTGGCATTGTAGATAAATTTATAAATCTCTTTTGCTTTTTCTAACTCATCGATTTTGACATATAGTTCAGCTAAACGAAACTTTAAATCAAACTCAAAGCTCGTTCCCTGAAATAAATTCACTTTCGATTGTATTAAATCAATTGCTTTCGAAAGAGAGTCTCCATCTTCATAAATTTTTGCAAGACCAACTACAGCACTATAACTTTCAGTTTTAGTAAGTATTTCTTCAAATATATTTTTTGCTTCATCATAATCTTTAATTGAATAGTATTCCCAGGCATTATCCAGACCCGATGAAACGTATCTTGGACAGACTTTACTAATCAGGGGCTTTCTACCAAAATAGTAATTCGCTTTATCCTTAGTTTTATCAATAGTTAAAGTATCCAGGAAAAACTCATAATTATTTAATACCGGATTTAAATCAACTTCAAAGGACTCACCAAAGTTATTGGTTTTATAAAAATGCTTGACTCTTTCTATTCCGTATTTATGTATTAAATAATTAATAAATGAACCAGAATAAATGTAGGATAAACTCGAGACGCTGCTGAAGAAACTGAAACTACTTAACATTGAATTCAAATCTATCCGATAATTGTATTTGTAAGCCAGGGAAGCCAGATAGTGAATATTGTTCTCATCATAAATTCCGTCTGCAGCTTCTGCAATTCCCTCAATCAATGTTGGATTGAAACCAGCGGCAAGCTTAAAAACTCCAGTTCCAAAACCGGCTGTAAAACAATGAGCTATTTCATGTTTGAGTGTACTTTCCCAGGTATCACCAGAAATATAAATGCTATTAAGCCATGGCTTAGCAACGTCTGCTGAACCAGCTCCGAATAATTTCTTCTTTTGTTCGCCATCAAAAAAAATATATGAATTTATTTTAATAGATGACTTCTCTTTAAAAAATTCACTCAACTGTGAGTAATAATATTCCTGATTTAAAACTACCTGCTTAAGAATTTCTTTTTCTATTCGTTTATCAGCATGAATTATAAAGTGCTCCGATTCGAAGTAGTTAGAAAGTTTTTCGTTTAAACTTGATTTGGTTGTCGTAAATCCTAATGCTGGAGAAGCGATAAAGTAAAATAATCCCACAATAAAAATCGTGAGTACAAATAAAATTTTTTTCTTTTTGAAAGTGTGTCCCTTTATAGCCCATCCTAAAAAATAAACAAGTATGGGGATAAAGAATATCAAATTAAATATTCTATAAAGAGTGAGTTTTAAATCAACACTCAGACCTTCGTCATAAATAGTTCCAGGAAAAAATGCGAATATTGGGTTATAAAGATATACCTGAGGATTGAAATATATTTCGAGTACTGCAATTAAGAGTATTGATAGGTAAAGAATGATAAATGATATTAATCTAATCTTCTTTACTAAAACGAAAATAGCAGTACCAAGCGCACTACCTATAATCACAGAAGGAAAAGTGATTACCAAATAAAACAGTAGTCCATCAGTAAATGAGCAGAAACCCGAAGATGATTGAATTTATTACAGAGATTGCAAATGGTAAGAAGAACATCCATCTTAATGATGAAATGTATTTTTCTAAATTGAACGTTTTATTTTCCTTAACAAGTGATTTTAAAAAAGAAATACTGAATAGTCCGGTAATAAAAGATAATAACAATGCATTCAGTGCTGAGAATTCGTATCCGAAGACATTAGTTAATGGAAGAGTGAGTAGAAATAAATTGGTGACCCCAATTATTATGAGGTATATGGCTAAGTAATTATTTTTCTTTAAAAACTTGAACATATAGTTGATTAATATTCCTTACTTTCAACTCTTTGAATATCAGCACCGAGAGCGTTTAACTTTGATTCGATTCTTTGATACCCCCTGTCGAGATGATATACTCTTAGAACTTCTGTTTTACCTTCAGCTACCAGACCTGCTAGCACAAGACTTGCACTTGCACGAAGATCAGTTGACATTACCTTTGCTGCTTTTAATTTTTTAACACCAGTTACAACAGCGGTATTCTGGTCCAATACTATTTGTGCGCCAAGACGATTTAACTCAGGAACATGCTTGAACCTATCAAAATAAATCGAATCTGTAACAGTGGAAACACCATTTACTACAGACATTAGTGCTGTCCATTGAGCCTGCATATCGGTTGGGAATGCTGGAAAAATTGAAGTAGTGATTGAAACCGGTTTCAATTCTAAATTTTTTGCATCAATCGTAATTTTATTTTGTTCTCTTTGTACACCACAGCCAGAATCCTCGAGTTTAAGTAGCACTGCTTCAAGAAATTCCGAGGAAGTTCCTGTCAATGTTACTTTACTTTTGGTAATTGCAGCTGCGATGAGCAGTGTACCGGTTTCTATTCGATCAGATATTGTAACTATTTCTGCTGGTTTCAATTCTACCACACCTTCGATCTCAATTGTGTTAGAGCCAATCCCATTTATTTTTGCACCCATTTTTAAAAGGAATTCTGCAAGCTGAGTAATTTCCGGTTCGATGGCTGCATTGTTTATTAATGTTGTCCCTTTTGCTAATGTAGCAGCCATCATAGCATTTCCCGTTGCTCCTACAGACGAAACATCAAAATTAATTTTAGCACCTTTTAACTTTTGTGCTTCAGCAATTATGTAGCCATCTTTAAAGTCAATATCGGCACCGAGTTTTTTCATTGCTTCGATATGCAGATTCACAGGTCGCGGTCCCCAGGCACAACCTCCGGGTAGAGAAACTTTTGCTTTTCCGAATCTTGCTAATAATGGTCCCAAAACATAGACGGAAGCACGCATTTTTTTTACATGCTCATAAGGAGCAGTAAATACTTCTAAATTTGAATTATCTATTTCTAATATTTCATTTTTAAAATTTATTTCTGAGCCAAGATGCTTTAACAATTTTGACATTGTAAACACATCATTCAGTTCCGGAGTGTTTTTCAACACAGATTTACCAGCGGCTAAAATTGATGCTGGCATTAATGCCAGTGAAGAGTTTTTTGATCCGCTGATCTTCACACTTCCGGAAAGGCTTCTTCCACCAGATATAATAAATTTATCCATAAAAACTGTTAATTGTTGAAAAATGTTTTTACAAAAGTAAGGATAATAATTTGCTTTGAAAGAAATCTAAAATTCACACTTGTTATGAATCTTATATGGTTCCATCATCTGTTAATTCATTAGTGAATTTCAGAATTGATATACAAATCCTGTAACATTATATTTGCACTCAATTTTCCTAAGAATTAAACATAAAAATAACAAATAACTGCGAGAATGGCGGAATTTGGCAGACGCGCTAGACTTAGGATCTAGTACCGAGAGGTGTCGGGGTTCGAGTCCCCGTTCTCGCACAAGCTTACATATAATAAATATTTTGAGGTCAATTTGGAATTAAAGGTAAACGATATTTCACAATCGGAAAGAGAAGTTGAGGTTATTCTTAGCTATGACGAAATAAGAAGTGAAATAGATTCGGAAGTAAAAAAGCAGACAAGCAAAATTCAGGTTCCTGGTTTTAGAAAAGGTAAGGTACCTAAACACATCATTAAACAAAGATTCGGTGAATCGCTTGAGTTTGAAGCCTCAGAGAAAGTTGCAAATACTAAATTCTGGCAGATAGCAAAAGAAAAGGATTTACGTCCTATCGGTCAACCTACCATGACTGATCTGGATTTCAACATTGAAAAAGATTTTAAATTTAAAATTAAATATGAAGTGATGCCTGAGATTGAGGTAAAGGATTATACTGACCAGCTAATTGAAGTGCCTGATTTGATTGTAAAAACGGAAGAAGTTGAAAAAGAAATTGAACACATTCTTCGCTCCAATAGTACACAAGAAGATGTCGAGTTAATTGGAGATGATTCAAATTATCTTTTAGATGTTGAACTTACAAGAATTGATGAAAGTGGACAACCAGTAGCTGATACCAAACCTGAAAAAATGCAGATTGATTTATCGAATGAAAATGTTCACATCGATATAAAAGAAAATTCAAAAGGGAAAAAAGTCGGCGAGAAATTTAAGTTCCACTTCCACGATGAAAGAATGGTTCCGAATAAAGAAGGACAGGAAGAAAAAGTTGTTGAACATTATGATTATGAAGTATTGATTCTTGGAATAAAAAAAGTAGTTCTTCCAGAGTTAAGTGAAGAGATCATCAAAAAAGTAACAAAAGATAAATTATCAACTGAAGTTGATCTTAGAAATGAGATCGAAAAGAATATTCAGAATTATTATAACCAGCAAACTGATGAGTTCACTAGAAGCAGACTAATAAGTTTAATAATTACAAAAAATGATTTTACTCCTCCGACTTTTATGGTTGAAAGTATTCTTGATGAAATGGTAAAGAGTGAAGAGGAACGTTTAAAAAAACAAGGTATGAAAAAAGTTGATAGTAAATATTTGAGGGAATACCTTCAGCCTTCAGCATTGAATGAAGTAAAATGGTATCAACTTAAAACAGAAATTCAAAAGAAAGAAAATTTAAAAGTAACCGATCAAGAACTTGAAGAACTTGCAAAAGTCGATGCAGAAAAAACCGGTTTACCCGTGGACAAACTTATCAATTATTATAAATCATCCAACCAGGTCGAAAGGATGCTTGATAAAAAAGTTTTCGATTTCCTAAAAGAAAAAAATGAAATTAAAAAAGTAGACCCGAAGAAATTATCAAAGAATCAGAAAGAGGAATAAGAATGAAAGATAAAATAGAAATTTTCAATCAGTTGGTGCCTTATGTAATAGAACAAACCGGTCGAGGCGAGCGTGGAATGGATATTTATTCCCGTCTCCTTCGCGAAAGAATTATTTTCATAGGTATGCCAATTGACGATCATGTAGCCAGCTTGACCATCGCCCAGTTAATTTTTCTTGAAGCTGAAGATTCACAAAAAGATATTCATTTGTACATCAATTCACCTGGTGGCAGTGTTACAGCAGGAATGGCCATTTATGATACGATGCACTACGTAAAACCGGATATCTCAACAATTTGTGTTGGTATGGCTGCCAGTATGGGAGCAATTTTACTAGCTGGTGGTACGGCTGGAAAGAGATCTGCTCTTCCGCATTCTAAAATCATGATTCATCAGCCCTGGATAGGTGGATTGCAGGGCCAAACAACTGATATTGAAATTCATGCAAAGGAGATGCTTAAAACAAGAGATGCTTTATATAATATACTTGCAAAGCATACTGGTAAATCGGTTGAACAAATTACGAAAGATTGTGATCGTGACTACTTCTTAACTTCCGATGAAGCAAAAGAATACAAGTTAATCGATAACGTTTTAGAAAACCGAATTCCCACTGACAAAAAATAATTTCCAGGGGGAATAATTCCCCCTTTCCCTTTCCTCAATCTCAAAAAAATATTCTTGTTTTAACAACAAGTTTAATTTATTTTCAAACTGAAATTATAGTGAACTAATAATTTATTAATCTTGTTTACAACGTTATGATTGGTCACAGATTTACAATTTATATTCCGGATGAGAACAACAAAGGCAACTTTGATAATTTACTCAAAGTATTTATGCAGCTTGTTACAATCACATCCGGCGATGTTTCTGAAGCGCTAAACTGGATGAATGAACTCGACAGACAGTACAACCTGACAGGAGAAGAATACGGTATGGGTGACTTCATTGATGAGTTGAAGGAAAAAGGATTTATTAAAGAAAATGAAGATGGAAGCAGAATTATTTTAACTGCTAAAAGTGAAATGAATATAAGACAACAAGCATTGGAGGAAATATTTGGTAAAATTAAAAAGTCTGCCAGAGGTAATCACAGGACACCTTTCTCGGGTCACGGTGATGAAATAACTTCTGACAGAAGAGAATACAGCTTCGGTGATACTCTCGATCAGATCGATATGACTGATTCGATTAAGAATGCTCAAATAAATCATGGAATAGATGATTTTAAATTAACAGAGAAAGATCTGGAAATTGAAGAGAGAGATTACAAAGCTCTCACATCGACTGTTCTTATGATCGATGTTTCTCATTCAATGGTGCTTTATGGAGAAGACAGAATAACCCCGGCAAAAAAAGTTGCAATGGCACTCTCGGAATTGATCACAACAAAATATCCGAAAGACACTCTGGATATTATTGCTTTTGGTAATGATGCATGGCCAATTGAAATCAAGGATTTACCGTACCTTGAAGTTGGTCCGTTCCACACTAATACTGTGGCCGGTTTACAATTAGCTCATGATATTCTTAGGAAAAGAAAAACAAATAATAAACAGATTTTTATGATAACTGATGGCAAGCCAACTTGCCTTAAAGTCGGTGCGAAATATTACAAAAACAGTTTTGGACTTGACAGAAAAATCCTGAATAAAACTCTCGACCAGGCGGCTATCTGTAGAAAACATAATATTGATATTACAACATTTATGATTGCGCGCGATCCATATCTTCAGCAGTTTGTTCGGGAGTTTACAAAAATTAACAACGGCAGAGCTTATTACAGCAACCTAAACGGGCTCGGTGATTTTCTATTTGAAGATTACATTCGAAACAGAAGAAAAAGAGTAAGGTAAAATATATTTATGAATTTAACTTTGATTAAAACACTTGGTGAATTAAAGCAGAGCGGATTTAGATCAAAATCAATCAAGGATGAGCTAAGAGATAATCTCATAAAATTTTTGAAGGAAAACAAAAATCCTTTTGATGGAATTATTGGATTTGATGATACGGTTATTCCCGATCTTCAGACTGCCGTTCTTTCTCGTCACGATATTTTATTTCTTGGATTAAGAGGACAGGCAAAAACTAAAATCGCCCGGTTAATGATAAATCTTTTGGATGAATATATTCCAATTGTCGACGGTTCAGAGTTAAATGATGATCCGTTAAAACCTCTTTCAGCATTTGCGAAAGAAATTATTTCCAGAGATGCAGACAAAACCAAAATTACCTGGATTCACCGATCAGAGAGATATACAGAGAAGCTCGCAACTCCGGATGTTTCTGTTGCTGACTTAATTGGAGATGTTGATCCAATAAAAGCAGCTGCGCTAAAACTTCCATATTCAGATGAAAGAGTAATTCACTTTGGCTTAATTCCACGTTCACACAGAGGAATATTTGTAATCAATGAATTACCCGATCTCCAGGCCAGAATTCAAGTTGCACTTTTCAATATTTTGCAGGAAAGTGATATTCAAATCCGTGGATTTAAAGTCAGGCTTCCACTAGATATTCAATTTATCTTTACTGCAAATCCGGAAGATTACACAAACCGGGGTTCAATTGTTACTCCATTAAAAGATAGAATTGACAGCCAGATTCTTACACACTATCCGAAAAACATTGCAATGTCAAAGAGCATAACTCAGCAAGAAGCAAAACTGACGGAAGATCAAAAGAAAAAAATAACAACCAACGAAATACTGCAAGATCTTGTTGAACAAATTTCTTTTGAAGCCAGAGGGAGCGAATATATTGATTCCAAAAGTGGTGTCTCCGCTCGACTTTCAATTTCAGCATATGAAAATTTAATAAGCACAGCAGAAAGAAGACAAATAATCAACAGTGAAAAAGAAACGCATTTGAGAATTTGCGATTTATATGGAGTAATTCCATCAATCACCGGAAAGATTGAACTTGTCTATGAGGGCGAGCAGGAAGGACCCGCAAAAGTTGCCCAGATTTTAATAGGAAAAGCAATTCGTAATAATTTCACTAAATATTTCCCTACTCCCGATAATCTTAAAAAAACTCAACAACCAAGTCCATTTCAGCCAATAATTGACTGGTTCAAAAAAGGCAACAAAGCAGATTTGATGATGAGTTTAAGTGATAAACAGTATAAGGAGCTTTTGCATAATATTCCGAATCTTGAAAACATCGTGAAAAATTTTCAGCCATCTGTAAATGGTAATTCACGATTATTACTTATGGAATTTTTATTGTTCGGATTATCAGAGTTTTCTCTTTTGAGCAGAACAAAAATTGAAGACGGCATTCAATTCAGGGATATGATAAGCTCAATGTTTACAATGCCCGATGTTGATGATTTTGAAGATGAGGATGATTCTTCTGAGTATAAATTCTAATCGAAAAATTAAATCTGAAACGAAATGATTATATTTCGATTGCAACTTTTATAATCATTGATAGTTAATTTTGTTGAAGAAAAAAATAATTCTTATCGGCCCGGCTTACCCATATAGAGGCGGGAACGCTCTTTTTGTTACCCACACTTATGAATCTTTAAAGACTCATTTCGATATTAAAATCTATAATTATAAGCTTCTGTATCCTTCATTCCTTTTCCCGGGTACCACGCAATTTGATAAAAGCAAAGAACAAGTATTTAACATTCCGAATGAAAGAATTGTGAATTCTATCAATCCTTTCAATTGGTTTAAAGTTGCGCGAAAGTTAAAAAATGAAAATGCTGATCTGGTTCTATTTGATTGGTGGCATCCGTTTTTCGGTTTGAGTCATGGAGCGATTTCATTTTTAATTAGAAATAAATATAAAAACAAAATTCTCTTCATCACTGAAAATGTTGTTTCTCACGAAGCGAATGCAATCGATAAATTTCTGACAAAAATAGGATTGAAGTCTGCATCAAAGTTTTTAGTCTTATCTGGTATTGTTGAAAAAGAAGTTCAACAATATTCAAAAGGGAAAAAAGTTTACAGATCTGAACTTCCCGTTTATGATTGTTACCAACAAAGTGAAACTGCCGTCGTAAAAAATACAAAACAAGAATTTGGATATGAAGATCATTCACTTGTGCTTCTGTTTTTTGGATATGTTAGAAAATACAAAGGTCTTGATATTCTTATCGAAGCTTTTCCAAAAATACTTTCGCAGCATCCAAATGCTAAACTGCTGATCGTTGGGGAATTTTATGATGATCCAAAAGAATATTTTGAGCTTATTAAAAAACTGAAAATTGAAAAACACATTAAAGTAATTAACCAATTTGTACCGAATGAAGATGTTGGAAAATACTACCAGGTTTCGAATGTGGTTATACTTCCCTACCGAAGTGCAACTCAAAGTGGGATATTAAATGTAGCCTACGGTTTTAACAAACCGGTTATTGTAACTGATGTTGGCGGACTTGCAGAATTTGTTGATGAAGGAAAAACCGGTTTTGTGGTTAAACCAAATTCACCAGAAGCAATTGCTGAAGGAGTAAATAAATTTCTATCATCACGAGATAAAACTGATTTTACTACTCATATTGATCAGCGAAACCGGAAAAATAGTTTTAACCAGTTGCCAGCGGTTTTTGAAAAGATTTTGGATGAGAGCAAATAATAAAACCCCACTCCGGTAATTGCCGGATGAAGAAAAAAGTTGAGCGAGTCAGAGACTCGCCCTTAATGAATACTAAATTCTAAATCCTAACTACTTCAAAAGAATCATCTTCTTCGTATCAACAAAAGCTCCAGTCTGTAACTTATAAAAGTAAACGCCGCTTGAAAGTGATGAGGCGTTAAACTCTACTTCATATTTTCCTGCAGCTTTTGCCTCATTGACAATTGTAATAAGTTCATTACCAAGAACGTCATAAACTTTTAAAGTAACGTGTCCATAATCACCAAGCTGATATTTTATTGTGGTTGATGGATTGAATGGATTGCCGGTAGACAGGTTCATTTCGGAATCTTATTTTATCGACCAAGATCCTGAAACAAGCCTGCCTGTCGGCAGACTGGTTCGGGATAATTTTCGTCACTTCAGCAATACCATCTTCTTTATTTCCTGAACAATCGTTTCCATCAACTCCTGATGCTTTTAACATATAGAAATAAATTCCACTGCTTAACTTCCTGCTGTTTGAATCATCTGCATTCCAAACAACTGAATATGATCCGGCCGATCGATGTTCATTTATCAAGGTAGTAACTTGCTGACCGAGTATATCATAAACTACAAGTTCAATATCAGCGGAAACAGGTATGGAAAATTCTATGCTCGTTGATGGATTAAATGGATTAGGATAATTTTGTTGCAAAGAAAATGTTAGTGGTATTTTCCCGTCTTCATCAACTGAACTTACATTACCTGTCCTATAAGCCAACGATTGTACATTCGTATATCCTGTTTCCCCTATCTCTGTTCCTGCTGCTGTCGTCTTATCTATTGATATCAACTTTCCTATTTCTGTTGTCCCTCCAATTACTCCATACAGTACACCTGTTTCATCAAATGTTAAATCATTCGTCTGTACATTAAATCCTGTCCTTCCAACATTCGTTGTATCTCCTGTCATCAAATTTATTTTGAATATCTTATCCTTCTGTCCTATTATCAACCTAGGTGTTGCCCATAATTCATTTGTTGTTGGATCAAAGGCTATTGCTGTTAATTGTGGTGCCGTGGTAATGACTTGAGTTGTTGTTCCATTACTTAAATCAACACTGTATATTCCTCCTGCTTGTGTTGCTGCATACAATGTCCCCGATGTATCAAACGCCACTCCTATAGCAAATCCCAAACCTGTCAATGTGTACATTGTGTATGCATCTCCGCCTGATGCATTTACCCTTACTAAGTTGCTACTTGTTCCTCCGGGTATTATTCCATAGATGATGTTTGTTTTAGGATCTATTGTCATTGCTCTTATATCTGAAAAATTTGATCCCCCAAGTAGTGTTCCTACACCTGTTGTTTTATTTAAACTTAATGTCATCCCTGTATCCGGCACTGTTGCATTCGAGATTGAATAGAATACATTTTGATTTGCTTCCGTAATCTCAAATCCTCTTCCCTTCATTGTAAATCCTGGAAATCCCGGATCGTTATTGGTAAAACTCATCAACTCATCATATACTATAGCATCTGTGGGATCAAACTCAAATTCAAGATCAATACTATCGTAAGGTGCTAGAGTGAACGGAACACTTGTCACAAGTGTAAATGGACCAGTAGGTGTATTTACTGAACTAACTAAAAGATCCTCTGTTCCATAGTTACTAAGCGTTACCAATTTAATTTCAGGCGTTGAGCCTAATTCGAGATTGCCAAAATCAATATTAAACGATTGAGCAAAAGCATGAGCTCCCTGGTAGGGAACCATTCGTATCTGTCCAACATATGTCCCCCAAACATCTATTGAAGCAGCATATTCACCAATCATCCAAACATCTAAATTATTGGCTGGGTCTAATTGAATTCCAAAATAGTCTCCCCAACGGTTAATATTTCCACCGTACGTAAGAACATAATTTGCCTGGCCTTCTTTAAAGGGTTGACTAGGAATAAATGCAGATTCAGTAGATAGCTTTGTTGTATAATATGCACCAATATATTCATTGTCCGCAGATCGGCTGAAAGTGATTGCCACATTATTATCCTGGTCAACCGTTATAGCAGGAAATAAATAAAAATATCCCGCAGATCCAAATTCAATATTATCGATTATTGAGTGCGCACTTAAGTCTATCTTCATATATTTCACAGAAGAATAACTGGAATTAGTAGAGTTCTGAATATCATGAGCAACATAGAGAAATCCATCCCTGATTACCGGGCCTTTGGTTATCCACCCTATTGTCTCTATTCCCAATCCGCCTCCGAGTTGATTGGCTAAAGGAGGTGAATAATATTGCTGGACTGGTAAGACTTTGCCACGAATTGTCGGATTGGTAAGCGGATTAACTACCTTATATAATGCATAAAAATCTGCGCTTACTTGTGGGCCACCATATACACCCATTGACCAGAAGAACCAACCTCCGTTTCCGGCTGAATAAGATATTCCCGGAGTTATACAATCAAGCCTATTACCTGCAGAACCTTGTCCCGGGGTACGAATATCCCAAAAATCAGTGTAAGTTAATTGACCACCATTGCTTGAATATAAATCTGATTTATTAATTATTCTGATTTTTGTATAAAGAAAACCAGCTCCGAAATTAATGCATCTTGTCATTATATATAGAGCATCTTCATCGAAACCTACTTTCGGATAATCTCCCCAAGTGTTTGAAGGCACCGTACCATGCATTTTCGTATCCAGTCTATACATATACCAAGTCCCAAGCGGATTTTCATCGTCAGAATAAGCAATTAAATTTCCAGCTGTAAGATTTGATGAGTTTACTTGCATCCAAACAAGAACCCATCTATTCTCATAATGGTCGTAAATAACTTGTGGGTCGCCATTTTCATCGGGCCAGGCGGGTGCCCACCATTCTGCTGCTGAAATTATCTTTAAAATATTTCCACTTTTATCTAAAATCCTAAAAATACTATTTGCACAAACTATAATATGTTCAGGCCCAACAGCTATTGCTGGATCCGGAGGTATATAATTAGTCATCGGATTCGCAGCGAAACTATTTATCAGAACAGTTTGACTAGCTGTTCCTGAAACACTTATTTTTGTATGTGAATCTTCATTATAAGTGTAATCTGGGAGACGAGATTCATCCCATCCAAATACAAAATCTCCTAAATAATTACTTCTCCTATCAAGATCGGGAATTATTTTCGTATCAGCATTAAAGCTAGATACACCATCGTTGAAATTGTCCGTAGTTTGGATTGCACCTGTTTGCACACTACCCTGCGAAGGTCCGAGATAGTAAACTGAATCAAGCTGAGGAAATGATTTGTTAGTCATCATAAATAAAATGAGTAAGAAAATTGTGTGAACTAATTTTTTCATATTCTTTTTCTCTGTATTTATTAAAATATTATTTTTGACTTTGCAAATAGCTCAATAAAAAATCCCTCCAAGTTACTCACCGGAGGGATTAAATAAAATATTTTTAATGAGACTTACTTCAACAATATCATTTTCCTGATTTGTTGAAATTCACTTCCATCTATTCCCGATGCTTTTAACTTATATAAATATATTCCACTGCTCAACTTCATCCCTTTTGAACCATCTGCATTCCATATTACGAAATGATTTCCCGCTGATTGTTGTTCATTTATCAATGATGTAACTTGCTG
Source organism: uncultured Ignavibacteriaceae bacterium (assembly GCA_963790385.1). Taxonomy (GTDB): domain Bacteria; phylum Bacteroidota; class Ignavibacteria; order Ignavibacteriales; family Ignavibacteriaceae; genus IGN2. The sequence goes on along the minus strand of CAWBOG010000005.1, from coordinate 389,693 downwards.
ACCGAGTATATTATAAATTGTTAACTCGACTTCTGATGTGACTGGTAATGAGAATTCAATTTTTGTGCTTGGATTAAATGGATTTGGATAGTTCTGTTTCAATGAAAAAGTAAGTGGAACAGTTTCTTCTCCATCCACATAACTTACATTACTGTTTCTGTAGCCCAACGACTGTACATTCGTATATCCTGTCTCACCTATCTCTGTTCCTACTGCTGTCGTCTTATCTATTGATATCAGCCTGCCTATCTCTGTTGCTCCTCCAATTACTCCATAGAGTGCACCTGTTTCATCAAATGCTAAATCATTCGTTTGAATGTTAAAACCTGTACGTCCTACATTTGTTGTATCTCCTGTCATCAGATCTACCTTGAAGATTTTATCCTTCTGCCCTACTACTAGTCTTGGTGTTGCCCACAATTCGTTCGTAATCGGATCAAATGCTATGGCTGTTAACTGTACTGTTGTTGTTACTAATGTTGTTGTCCCGTTGCTTAAATCTATACTATATATCCCACCGCTTTGGGTTGCTCCATACAATGTTCCCGTTGTGTCAAATGCAATTCCTAGCATAAAGCCTAAACCCGAAAGATGTATAAAGAGTGTAAGCATCTCCCTCTGTTGCATTTATTCTTACCAGATCACTGCTTGTATTCCCGGCACTATCCCGTACAATATGTTTGTTTACCGGATGATACAGTTAATGCTCGAATGTCTGCAAAATTTGATTCACCTAATTCTGTCCCTACTCCTGTAGTCTTATCTAAAGACAATGTCTTTCCCGTATCTGGTATTGTTGCGTTCGATACTGAATAGAATCTATTTGTCATCGTTTCGTTTATCTCAAATCCTCTTCCCTTCATTGTAAATCCTGAGAATCCCGGATCGTTATTAGTAAAACTCATCATCTCATCATATACTATAGCATCTGTGGGATCAAACTCAAATTCTAAATCTATACTGTCGAATGGTGCTAGAGTGAATGGAACACTTGTCAGTAGTGTAAATGGTCCGGTAGGTGTATTTACTGAGCTAACTACTAAATCTTCAGTTCCATAGTTACTGAAAGGTACAATTATACTTGATGGCGATGCACCTATTTCCAAATTCCCGAAGTCTACTTCAAATGATTGTGCATACGCATGAGCTCCGTCGTATGGTTTCATCCTTAACTCAGTTAGCCAGGTACTCCAATTACTACTTTTTGCAAACTCACAAAATAGCCAAATATCGTACTGGTTTATAGGGTCAACTGCAGCAGCAAAATAGTCTCCCCAACGTGTAGCATTGGTTTGGGCCGATTGACCTTCAGTCATAACTTTACTCTCACTTAATCCAGGAGGATCGGTAGAAAGTCTTGTTGAGTAATATGCACCGATATATGTTGAACTTGAAGATTTACTATACGTAATTGCTATATTGTGATCTTTGTCAACTGTGATTGCAGGTTGAATAAAAAAGTAGCCATCTTCACCTTGTTCAACTTCCTCAACCAAAGTATTAGAATTTACATCAATGACAAAATATTTTATACTCGAATATGAGGGATGCTGTGTATTTCTAATTGCCTGAGCTGTATAAAGTAAACCATCTCTTAATACAGGAGCTTTTGTAATCCAAGTGAAATTATCAACCGCATTACCACCAAGTTGTTGTGCGCTGGGAGCTAGATAGTATGGAGTACCCGTAATTAACGGAGTACTTGTTAAAACAGGATTAGTTATTGGATCTGTGAGTTTAAAGAGCTGATAAAAATTTGTGGCACCCTGACTTGTTTGTCTGGCATAAATAAAATAAGCAGTGTTTTGTCCACTATCATAGGAATAATATGGATGGATTACATCGTATGCTTGATTATTAACTCTAATGTTCCAAATGTCAGTCCAGGAAACAGATCCGCCCTGGGCATTGAAAAAATTATTGGAGTTCAAAATTCGGATTTTATTGTATTGATATCCTCCAGTAAAACCAAACTGTCGGGAATTAATATAAAGCGCTTGATCATCATACCCAATTTTAGGATAGTCGCCCCAGTTACCGGCATAAGTTGAACCGTTTAGTTCTGAGTTTATCGCATACATATACCATGTCCCAAGTGGATTTTCATCATCTGAATAACATATGACAAACGGAGCTTGAAGTATTGCATCATTTCTTGTAAACCAAAGCATCACCCATCTGCTATGATAATGATCATAAATTACCTGAGGATCAGATATTATCTGAGTATTCACTACTTGTGAAACCCAAGCACTCTCTGAAATATTTTTTAATAGATTACCATTTCTGTCATAAATATGGAATCTTCCATTTACGGCAGCAATTACATGATCCGGTCCTACTGACATTGCAGGATCAGGTGGCCATCCATTTTGCATACCTATAGACTCGAAACTGTGCAGTTCAAAACTTGTTCCTATATCAATACCATCCTTTAAAGTTCCGCCTTCAACATAAAAATAATTGTCCGATGTTGATCCATCGCCTTGTAAAAACACGGATCCAACCTCATTTTTCATAAATTCCTTTAAATAAGGTGCTCCTGACATTTCACTCCCCATAGAGGTCGCATTAAAATTATCAGTGCTTACTATAACTCCACTTGTTACACTTCCTGTAGCAGGTCCGTTATATGTAGTTTGTGCAAGAATTAATGATGGTATAATTATAAGCGCCATACAAAGAAATTGAAGTTTTTTCATTTCATCCTCTAGATAAATTAAATTATGCTACAAATTAAAAAAAATAATAATGATTCAAACATTGATCCAATAAAAAATCCCTCCAAGTTACTCACCGGAGGGATTAAATAAAATATTCTTAATGAAACTTACTTTAACAATATCATTTTCCTGATTTGTTGAAATTCACTTCCATCTATTCCCGATGCTTTTAACTTATATAAATATATTCCACTGCTCAACTTCATCCCTTTTGAACCATCTGCATTCCATATTACGAAATGATTTCCCGCTGATTGTTGTTCATTTATCAATGATGTAACTTGCTGACCGAGTATATTATAAATTGTTAACTCGACTTCTGATGTGACTGGTAATGAGAATTCAATTTTTGTGCTTGGATTAAATGGATTTGGATAGTTCTGTTTCAATGAAAAAGTAAGTGGAACAGTTTCTTCTCCATCTACATAACTTACATTACTGTTTCTGTAGCCCAACGACTGTACATTCGTATATCCTGTCTCACCTATCTCTGTTCCTACTGCTGTCGTCTTATCTATTGATATCAGCCTGCCTATCTCTGTTGCTCCTCCAATTACTCCATAGAGTGCACCTGTTTCATCAAATGCTAAATCATTCGTTTGAATGTTAAAACCTGTACGTCCTACATTTGTTGTATCTCCTGTCATCAGATCTACCTTGAAGATTTTATCCTTCTGCCCTACTACTAGTCTTGGTGTTGCCCACAATTCGTTCGTAATCGGATCAAATGCTATGGCTGTTAACTGTACTGTTGTTGTTACTAATGTTGTTGTCCCGTTGCTTAAATCTATACTATATATCCCACCGCTTTGGGTTGCTCCATACAATGTTCCCGTTGTGTCAAATGCTATTCCTAGCATAAAGCCTAAACCCGAAAGTGTATAAAGAGTGTAAGCATCTCCCTCTGTTGCATTTATTCTTACCAGATCACTGCTTGTACTTCCCGGCACTATCCCATACAATATGTTTGTTACCGGATCTACTGTTAATGCTCGAATGTCTGCAAAATTTGATTCACCTAATTCTGTCCCTACTCCTGTAGTCTTATCTAAAGACAATGTCTTTCCCGTATCTGGTATTGTTGCGTTCGATACTGAATAGAATCTATTTGTCATCGTTTCGTTTATCTCAAATCCTCTTCCCTTCATTGTAAATCCTGAGAATCCCGGATCGTTATTAGTAAAACTCATCATCTCATCATATACTATAGCATCTGTGGGATCAAACTCAAATTCTAAATCTATACTGTCGAATGGTGCTAGAGTGAATGGAACACTTGTCAGTAGTGTAAATGGTCCGGTAGGTGTATTTACTGAGCTAACTACTAAATCTTCAGTTCCATAGTTACTGAAAGGTACAATTATACTTGATGGCGATGCACCTATTTCCAAATTCCCGAAATCTACTTCAAATGATTGTGCATACGCATGAGCTCCGTCGTATGGAACCATTCGTATTTGCCCAATATAAGTTCCCCAGATATTTGTAGAAGCAGCATATTCAGGGAAAATCCAAACATCTTGCTCATTTTCTGGATCAAGGTATATTCCAAGATAATCACCCCAACGATTTTGCGTACCGCCAAATGTAACTACGTAATTGCCATTTCCTAAAACAAGGGGATAACTTTCATTTAGACCGGGTGGATCACCATTATATTTTGTAGCATAATAACCACCGATGTATTCTGTATCGGCTGATCTACTAAATGTGACGGCAATATTGCTATCTTTATCAACAGTCAATTGTGGATACATGTAGTAATAACCAACTGCACCGAACTCTGATTGTTCGCTTATCGTCAAGGACATCAAATCAAAAACTGCATATTTGATACTTGAATATGATGTATTTGTTGAATTTCCAACCGCATGCGCTCCATATAATAATCCATTTCTAACTACAACACGATTTCTAAATCCACTGGAATTGTCTAAAAGTGTTCCACCCCCAAGCTGACTGGCATCCGGAGCAACGGAATAACCAGGAACAAAAATAATTTTCCCACGCAGCCATGGGTTTGTCAATGGATTTTGGATTTTAAATATTGAGTAATAATTCGCGCTAAAAAAAGCTGCCCATCCAAAATAACCAAGGTCTGAAGTAGAATATGAGATTGATGGTTGCAAACTCATTTGAGGTTGGCCATTTGCCCCTCCACCAGGTCTTCTGATGTTCCAGATGTCTGTCCAAGTAAGTGATCCTCCATTACTTGAATATAATTCGGATTTTGAAATTATTCTTATTCTTGGATGTTGATTACTTGGGTTTCCAATTTGAAACTGATTCGAGGTTATATAAATAGCTTCATCATCATATCCAATATGAGGATAATCCGCCCAGAAATTGGTAGCATTCGAACCATTCATGCTCAGCGTTTATCGCATACATATACCAAATTCCATTTGGATCTGAATCATCTGAATAGGCGATTACAAAAGAACTTTGAGTGCTCTCTGGTCTTGTATCCCATAGTATTATCCATCTATTTTCATAGTGATCAAATATAACCTGTGGATCGAATGCATTGGGAGCCCCGATGGCTTGTGAGCACCAAGTTTCGCCGTTGATATTATTTATCAAATTGCCTTCTTTATCCCAAATCGAAAAATCCACATTCACCGTAGTAATTATATGATTCGGACCGACGGCTACATCGGGATCGGGAGGAATGTAAGAATTGAGGACATCTGTCTGCCATCCATTTAATAAAACCGTCTCCCCGCCGGCAACATTTCTTTCTTTTGAAACACCTTTATCTTCCGAGTAGTTACACCTAGGCAAATTAGAATTATATAAATTTAATGTCTCAATATTTTCTGTCACCAATAATTCAGAGCTGATAATCTCTTTAGGCTCATCAGTCTCAACTGAGGACTTAAAAAAATTATCAATATTAACCATCACTCCGCTTGAAACACTTCCCTGGGAAGGACCTTGATAATAAACTGAATCAAATTGTTGTGCGATGATACTTAAGGAAAAACTTAGCTGTAATATTATTATTAATGGTATGATATTTCTCATATATGTGCCCTTGAATAGTTAACAGGTTGAATTTTCACAAAATTAATGATTAAGAGTATACGATGCAATTTATATTGTTCCCCTTAAGCTGATACAATATGATGTGATAGTATCAATCATCAAGGTCTATTTAGTTTTCTCATTGTAAGTTTCCAATAAATATTTAGCCAAAGCATTTGCTTCATTTGGTTTTAATCCGGGATTTGGCATTGATGGATAAGCCGGATCAACTTTAACCGGATTCCTAATAAATGCAACTAATTGCGCTTCCTTTCCAACATATTTGGGAAGAACTTCAAGATGAGGTGGACCAACCAATTTCTGATCCCATTTATGACAGGATGCACATTTTATCTGGTAAAGTTCGGCGGCATTAATTGTCAACACTCTTCCCATCGCCTTTTAACTCTGCAATATATTTATCGAACTCTGCACTTAATGATGCGCTTTGAAATTTTGTGGCGGTTGCCATTGCTTTTTGATCACTGATAATAAAAGCAGCTACCGAAAATATCATTGTAAAGAAAAGCAAAGCAGCCGTTGTTCCTTTTATTTCTTTTGTTAATAAATAAATAAAGTGATATCCAAGAAATAAAAGTAATAGTGATACTATCGAATAGAAAAAAACAGTTCCACTTAAAGATGTTGATGGAAGTCCTAATACACTGATGAATAACATCACGGGAATAAAGATGGAAACGAAGAAAGTAACCCTTAATATTTTTTGCTTAACAAAGTTTGAATATTCTTCTTCTTTAACTGCTTTCTTTTTTTCTTCCTCAAGAAAAGTAAAAAGGATCATTCCTCCCGTAAGTGATATAGCAAATAAAATATAAAAGATTAAGCGCGACAAAACATGCCAGCAAAATAATCCGGAAATGAAATTATCAATTTTCCAATCAACATAAAGTGTTGGAATTGTGAGCGCAGTGACAAATAACCACAAACCTATAAAAAGAAATACTAGACCGAAGGTTCCGGCTTTTTTACTGATCCTGTTACTTTCATCACCAAGTTTCTGCATATCTTCAATTACGCCTGGATCAGTAACATCTTTTCCTGAAAATGAATTGAATATCCTATTTAACGAAAGCGAATACCGGTAACTGTAAATAAATATCAGCGATATTGTAACAAAGACAAATGACAAAGCCAGATAATTAATATTTGTAACTTGTGAATTATGGAGTAGCTGAGAATAAATTAGAATGGCAGTTATGATAGGCACAACACCAAGTATCAACCCAACACTTTTATTTATGGTAGTGATCTCAGCAATATCTTTAGCTAACCGAAGATAGAATTTATTATTTTTTTTCTCCCCTTTTCTACGATAGACAACAGAGAGAATAATTCCACCAAATACAATACTGATAAAGGGAATAAACAGAAAAAGAATAAGCAAAAGCATATAATGCAAAAGCTCGATATGCTCTGCTGACTGTGGTAAGATAAAATTATTTAAAAATTCCATTAGCTGTATTAGTAAATTAATTTGTCAATAGAAATGAGAAATACTACCATTAAAGCAAAGTAGTTTATGTAACGGAAATTATAATTGAATATCCTGAAATCATTTGTATCAGCAAGAAGTCCAAAAGCTTTCCAGGTGAGTAATGCTCCACTCAGAAATAAACCAAGATTAATCCAAAAATCTGAAACAATTCCGTAAAGAGGAATCATCAAACCGGTAACTGCAGTAGCAATAATCCAGACAAAAGTAATTCTTGAAAGTTGTTCTCTGCTGAAGACCTGGGTTAAAGTTGGAAAACCAGCTTGACGATAATCTTTATCAAGGACTAAAAGCAATAACCAGAAATGAGGAATCTGCCAGATGAAAAAGAAAAAGGCAATAACAATTATTTGAGGATCGAATATCGGACCACCGGCGCCTACCCAGCCAATCATTGGTGGAATTGCTCCTACAAGTGAGCCGGGCACTATTGCAAAAGCGGATCTTCTCTTTAGTAAAGTATAAATAAAATTATACCATACGAGATTCAATAATCCCAAGCCAAGTGACAAAAGATTAGATCCAAAAAACAAAATTAACGAGCCCGACAAAACAAAAATTATAGAAATATATAGTGCACTAAACGAAGAGATCCTGCCCGAAGGAATTGGTCTGCTTTTCGTACGATCCATTTTGCCATCAAAATCTTTTTCCTGGTAATGATTAAATGATGCTGAACCAAACGCTAAAAAAAGTACGCCTAATAAAACCGGAATTATTTGAAAGTTGATATGTCCAACTGCAGCAATATATCCGAAAGCAGTTGTAACTGTTACAAACACAGTTATCCTGATTTTAATAAGTTCAAACAATATTTTTATTTTTTCTTTCAACATCAATTACAATTAATAAAATTTATTTTGTCATTTCTTCAAGCATTTTTAAATCTTCGTCACTCATTCCGTACATCCAGTTTTTGAATTCTTCTTCAGGCATGACAATAATTTTTGAATACATATAGGAATGATTCATTCCGCAATATTCTGCACAGGCAATATTATAAGCGCCTGTTTCCTTTGCTATAAACCATGTAACCCTTTCTCTGTTTGGGAATACATCTTTTTTCAGTCTGAATGCAGGAATGAAAAAAGAATGATTAACATCATTTGAATTAAGAATTAATTTTATAGGTTTATTTACAGGAACGTACAGCGTATCGGTAGTCTTACCATCCTCATACTGAAAACTCCATTTCCACATCTGTGCAGTTACTTTAATCGGCATTGCATCTTTCGGAATGGTCACCATTTCCATATAACCCTGCCAGCCGTACCAAAACATTATAAGCACAAGGATGGTAGGAATAACTGTCCAGGCAATCTCCAATCCCATATTCCCGTGAATGTTGGTTCCCTTTGGATTTCTTTTCCTGCTATACTTAATTACAAAAAATATCATTAAGAATGTAATGAGTACAAGAAAGAAAACAGAAACAATCAGCGTGAACAGGAATGTTCCGTCAACAGAGTTTACAAAATTTGATACATCATCAAACATTCTTCAAATCCTTAATGGAAAGAGTAATCAGAGAATAATAGCACAAAAGAAATACCTAGAAAAAACAATGCAACAAACACGAACACTAAAAATGTTTTTGATTCACTTCTTAGGTGCATAAAAATTGTTAACACCAAGTAAGCTTTTAAAGTTGCAATTATCATTGCTGTTGCAACAGTGAATCTCCCAATATCCATACCTGCAACAGCAACTGTAACGGCAGTTAACGCCATAAGTGCTAGCCAAACCAGAATATATATTCCGTAACTGTGTGAGTGCTCGTGATAATAATCGTGTTTTTCCATTTATAATCCTTATGTGATCAGATAGAATAATGGGAAAAGGAAAATCCAGATAATGTCAACAAGATGCCAATATAATCCGGCATTTTCCAGTCTTACGTAACTATCTTTAGTGATAATATCTTTACGAGTCATTCTTGTCATAACAGCAATGAGAACCATTCCAACAATTACGTGAATACCGTGCAGTCCGGTCATTACATAATATAATCCAAAGAATAAAATCTCTCCTGAACTTTTTGATAGTAATTCTTCACTTCCGGGATAAATTCCGTGATGGAATTTTGCTGACCATTCAAAGTATTTGTTTACCAGAAAGAAAAGTGCAAGAAAAATTGTGATCATTTGCATCAGTATTGACAAAGTTTTTTGGTCTCTCTGGATTGCAACAATAGATAGTGCCATTGTTAAACTGCTGGTAAGAAGAACTGCAGTGTTGAACGCACCCATAATTGTATTCAATTCTTTCGCTGCAAGATGAAATGCTTCTCCATACTGAAATCTGTAAACTGAGTATAGAATGAACATGCCCCCAAAAAGAAGTAACTCAGTAAAAAGGAAAAGCCACATTCCCATTCGGGAACCAATATCATCCCTGTGCACGTGTGCTGCTGATGTATGTTCAGTAGAGCTCAACGTACCTCCTCTTTTTCAAATTTCTCTTCATTCAATTTGTACTGATATGGATCAGTTTTAATATCAGGGATTTCGACAAAGTTTTCATGAATTGGAGGTGTTTCAATCTGCCATTCAAGAGTTTCACCACCCCAAATATTTTTCTCTGTAACTACTTTTCCCTTTTTGGCCGAACGATACAAATTGTATACAAGCATCAGCATTCCGGCAACGAGAATCCATGAGCCAATTGTTGAGATTAAATGATATGGTTGGAATTCAGGGAGATAATCGTAATACCTTCTTGGCATTCCTAACCATCCCATAATAAACATTGGGAAATAGAGAACATTAAATCCAATGAATAAAAACCAAAATGAAGTTTTTGCCAGTTTCCTGTTGTACATTCTGCCAAACATTTTTGGAAACCAGTAATGAAGGGCCGCAAAGAAACCAAACCCCGTTCCACCAAACATTACATAATGAAAATGAGCTACGATAAAAGAAGTATCGTGCACCTGAATATCAATTGACAAAACTCCCTGCATTACACCGGTGAGTCCGCCAATTGTAAAAAGAAAAATAAAAGCCAGGGCAAAAAGAAGCGGAGTAGCTAAATCAATCGAACCTTTATAAAGAGTTGCTACCCAGTTAAACACTTTTATGGCACTCGGGATAGCAACAACCATTGTTAGCAATGAAAAAATAAATTGTCCTGTATCACTCATTCCAACTGTGAACATATGATGGGCCCAAACAAGTGAGCCGAATAATGCTATAGCAATACTTGAAAACGCAATAAATTTATATCCAAAAATTGTGCGTCTCGAAAAAACAGGAATAATTTCTGACACTACACCCATCGCAGGAATTATCATAATATAAACTGCAGGATGAGAATAAATCCAAAATAAATGTTGATATAAAACCGGATCACCGCCGAGTGCCGGATCGAAAATTCCAACGCCAAGCCATCTTTCAACTGCAACCAATAAAAGTGTAATTCCAATGATCGGAGTAGCCAGAACCTGAACCCATGCTGTGGCATAAAGTGACCAGATTGAAAGAGGCATTTTAAACCAGGTCATTCCCGGTGCTTTTAAACGATGAACAGTTGTTACAAAATTTAATCCGGTTAGAATTGAAGAGAATCCAAGAATGAACGCAGCAAAAAGTGCAAACATTACGTTAGTATTTGTTCTGATCGAATAGGGAACATAAAAAGTCCAGCCCGTATCAGCAGGCCCTCCGGGAAGAAGTATTGCTACAATTGCCAGCAATCCACCAATGACATACATATACCATGACATTAGGTTGATCCTTGGAAACGCAACGTCTTTTGCACCGATAAGAATCGGCAAAACAAAATTTCCAAAAACAGCAGGAATACCAGGGACAACAAAAAGGAATATCATTATAACTCCGTGCAAAGTAAAAATGGAGTTATAAGTTTGAGCATCCATTATTGTTCTTCCAGGTGCGATAAGTTCAAGACGCATTAAAAATCCGAACGTAACTCCGACAAGGAAGAATATTGAAAGAGAAATAAGATATAGAATTCCGATGCGCTTGTGATCCGTTGAAAGAATCCAGCCTAATATACCAGTGTGCTTACCTTTATAATCGAGGTAACTTGGTTCGTGTCCGTTTGTTTTTATAGTTGCGGCTTCAGCAGCCATAGTCCATCACCTTGTTTTAATAATTTCTTTCTTTGGTTTTAACCTGATTATCAGAAAAAATATTCCGGCAAAAAGTAAAATTGCAACGCCAAAAATCCTTGTAAAATTCAATGCGTATTTCTGTCCTTCGGGATCATAACTGAAACAAAATCTTAAAAACCTGGCCACAGTGGGTGTTACTCTGCTCTCGGAAGTTTCAATTACAGCCATTTTAAAATCAAATGGCAAAATACCATAACCATGGTTCTCTGAATAACTTGGGAAATAGGTAGCGACAAATTTTTCCGGTCTTGTCTATAAATATTAATGTCCCTGCGTGTCTTAGTTCTGCTCCTTCCCTTTTGAAATAAAAACCTGCAGAATTTGTAACAACATTTATGTTTTCCTCTTTACCAGTTAAAAATCTCCAGCTTTGAGGTGAAACATCTTTATCAAAACCCGAAAGCATTTCTTTCTTTTTTGCAGTAGCGATTTCTGGATTTTCAAATTCATCAATACTAATTGCTACAACATTGTAGTCATATCCCGGCTCTAAATTTGATTTATTCATAACATTTGCAAGTTCAAACATTAATGGGTTACATATCCCCGGGCAATTATAATAAACCAGTGCGATTACCGTTGGACCAGTTATTAATTCACCGAGAGTTACCTGCTTCCCGTCCTCATCATTAAAAGTAATATCGAGTGGAATGTAATTCCCAAGCTTTTCGTCAACTCCAATTTCAATCTGATCGGTAGACCAGCACACTGAAACGAATAATAAACTTAAAATTATTTTACTTATAAAGATTTTCATCATTACTATTATAGAAGTTGATTAAGATAGTTGAACAATAAGATCCTATCAGAATCAGACAGATTAATAATCTCAGAATTAAACCCATTGTAATTAGAATTTATAACTATGAAACTGAAAAAAGTATTTTGATTATTCTTCCATTCATTCGAATTAAGAAGAGAAGAAACTGCTAGTCTCTCATCATTAGTTATAAATTCAAATAATGCAGCCTGATAATTATCTCTGTCGTTGTTAATTTTTTGTAATACTTCTTCAAGTTTAATTTCTTTTTGTGAATTTTCAGATGAAATTATTTCCATTGCAGTAGCAACCGGAATCTGTGCCGGTACTTTCATTCCTGCTGATAAATTATAAATAGAATTTAATGCTGACAGGTCATCATCAGTATCCACCGGAGGATTTGGTACAAACTCTTGTCTGATATAGTGGGCCAATTCAATTCTTTCTTGTGGAGTTAAGAAATTGTAGGAGATCATTGCACTTCCTTCAATTCCTTCTTCTAAAGTTGTGTAAATCGCACTCAGAGTTTTGCCATTCTTCCAGCCATCTGCATTTGTAAAATTACGCGGTGCTGGATTCAATCCAATAGATGCGGGTCCACCACCTGCTCCGGTTTCGTTATGGCATGAAGCACAATTTGTTGTATACAGTTGTTTTCCTGCTGCAATTAATTCGGCGGTCGGTTCTTTCAACTTAAAAATATCGACGGGAGGAACCGTTCTTGCAGGCATCATTGGAAGATCTCCAACAACTATAGAATCTGGAACAAATGCCGGCTGTTTATTCAATGCTACGTTGCCTTCGTTTGCAACGTAATATAAACCGATAATTACAATTATTACAAGAATGTAAGGATAAAGAAATCCAAACATAGTACCTGGATTATGCTTTACTTCATTTAAAAGTTCAAATATTTTTTTCTTTATTTCTTCCATAAAATTTTACAGATGGAAATCCAATCCTCGTTGTAATTTTGGATCACCAATTGGAATAAGGTTTTCTTTTTTTGCTTTCATATTAAACACAAGAATTAATAATCCGACAACAGCGATTGGAAATACAAGATCAATCCAGCTAAATGAATAACCGCCCGAAAGTTGTTCCATCTCAGGCATAACAAGCCAGAAGAGATCATAATAATGTGCAAACATTAACCACACTGCAATAAATTTTAGTTTCTTTGGATCCATCTTTGCTGGCTGCGATACAAGCACTATGTACGGCACCAGAAATTGAATAACAATTAATCCAATCGAAATTATTGCCCAGCTTCCCTCCCACTTTTGCATGAACCAAAATGTTTCTTCAGGTAAATCTGCATACCAGATCAACATATATTGTGAGAAAGCGATGTAGCCCCAGAAATTAACAAATGCAAACATCAAAGCACCAAGACTATACAAGTGATCATTGGTCATTGCGGGATGAAGATAACCGTTCTCTTTTAATAAAACTGTAGCCAGTGTTACCGCAGCAAGTGAGGCGATAACGGTTCCGGCAAAAAAGTAAACACCGATAATTGTTGAGAACCAATGTGGTTCGACACTCATCAGCCAATCAATCGCAGATATGGTGATTGTGAATGCAAATACAGGAATGAATATCGCAGATAACCTGATATTTATTTTGGTCAGTTTCTGATCCCTTGTTGAATCCTGCTTTTTCGAATTTCTGATAAAGAAAAAGTAGAACAGAGACCACAATCCGATTAAGACAAAAACTCTGATGATGAAAAACGGAACATTTAGATATGGAGCTTTGCTTTGTAATATTACATCATCTGCCACAGCCTCAGCGTGAGACCAGTGAAATAACTCACCAACATTTAATAACAAAGGAATCACAAGGATTGCGAGTAATGGAATTATCGCCGCGAAGAATTCAACCACTCTACGAATCGGAACACTCCAGTCAGCGCCAACAAGATATTCAAGTGCAATCAGGAACAAAGCACCAACTCCGATACTAATCATAAAAGTAAATGCAATCAGATAATTATACACTGCTCGTGTGTGATCAACAAAGAATGCAGCAACACCCAGAACTACTCCAACAACAAGAAGCGTCATTCCAATTTTTGAAATGCTTGACGGTAAATCTTTTCTTTGATATGTCATTTCACTTTTATGCATTTAAGATTTACTCCGCTTTAACCAATTTAAGATCTGCATCTGTTGCATTCTTTGCTCTCTGCAAAGCCCTTACATAATTTACTATCGCCCATCTCTCCTGTCGTGTAACTTGTGAAGCATAAGAAGGCATAACGTTTTGCCCGACAGTAATTATATGATAAATCATTCCATCCTGAAAATTTCTCGCTCGATCTGAATGAAGCGTAGGAGGATTTGGAAACTGACCAGCAAGCCTGCTATCTCCATCACCAAAATTTCCATGACATGGGCTGCAGTAGGTTAAAAATTTTCTCTCACCAAGTTCCAAATTTTCTTTTGTCGGGAAGTAAGGGTTAGATAAAACTTCAGTTGGATTTGTTTGTCCTTCAAATGGATAAGGAATAAATCCTCTAGCAACTGTCCCCTCAACAGGAAGTCTCATTCCCCTGCCATCATGCAAAAAACTCACTACCGGCTTGCGGAATTATTTTCGCCTGATTATCCATCCAGTCAAATGGAACGATGTAAACCAGTTTATTAAGCATCAAATACGTACCGATCGAAACAACCACAGCAACACCAACCAGTAATGCAATGAATCTTGGTTCGAAGATTGGATAAGTCTCCTTTTCGGGATGATAAATTATTTCAGTGACAACTGGTTTTAAGTCTTTCAATAATTGAAGTGTAGCCATTTCATCAAACTTAGGATCAATTGCTTCTATAACTATTCCATAATGATCACGAGAAACTTTTTTCATGTAATTAGTATCGTGAAGAGCATGATTATTTCTCGGCAGTCCAAAGAAAAATGCAAACATCGCGACAACTGTTGAAAGAGTTGCCAATATCACAGTAACTTCAAAAGTTACCGGGATAAAAGCAGGTAAGGAGAAATAAGGTTTACCCCCGATAATCATTGGATAATCAACTGACATTGTCCACCACATAAGAATCAGTGCAAGTGCAGCACCCGACAATCCAAAAATAAGAGTTACAATCCCAAGCTTCGAAGGTTTCATTCTCATCGCTTTATCGATGCCGTGGATTGGATAAGGCGAATTGACATCCCACTTTGTGAAACCCATTGATGCAACTTTTTCGGCAGCAGTAATTATAGCATTCGGATCGTTGAAGAGAGCTGTAACACCAAAAATCTTTTTATCTGTCATGGTGCCTTTCTCCATGATGAGTTGGCTGAGCTCCATCAGCAACTGCTTTTATCTCAGCAATTGAGACGACAGGTAGTGCTTTTGTAAATAAGATGACCAAGGTAAAGAATAATCCAAAACTTCCGAGTAAAATTCCGGCATCATAAAGGGTAGGTGTAAACATTCCCCAGCTCGATGGTAGAAAATCTCGATGTAAAGAAGTTACAACAATTACAAATCTTTCGAACCACATACCTACATTAACAAATAAAACTATAACAATCATAGCGGGAATTGATCTTCTTATCTTTTTGATCCAGAAAAATTGAGGAAAAATTACATTACAGCTAACCATCGTCCAGTAAGCCCAGGCATATGGACCAAACATTCTGTTTAAGAAAACAAATTGTTCAAACTGAACTCCGCTGTACCATGCAATGAAGAATTCCATTCCGTAGGCATAACCAACCATCATCCCTGTAGCAAGTATAACCTTATTCATCTTTTCAAGATGATCTATAGTAATAATATTCTGTAGATCGAAAATCTTTCTAACAAAAACAAGAACGGTAACAACCATTGCAAATCCTGAGAAGATAGCCCCGGCAACAAAGTATGGTGGGAAGATTGTTGTGTGCCATCCCGGCATAATTGAAACCGCGAAATCGAAACTAACAATTGTATGAACCGAAAGAACAAGTGGAGTTGCAAATCCAGCAAGTATCACATAAGCTTTTTCATAATGAAGCCAATGACGAGAAGAATGTCTCCAGCCTAAACTAAAAATTGAGTAAATAGTTTTCTTAATTTTTGAAGTTGTCCTGTCGCGCAATGTTGCAAAATCCGGAATCAGACCTGTGTACCAAAAAACTAACGAAACTGTGAAATAAACTGATACGGCAAATACATCCCAAACGAGAGGTGAAGTAAAGTTAACCCATAATCCGTGTTGGTTTGGATATGGTGTTAAATAACCAGCTAACCACGGACGACCAGTATGAATTATTGGAAATATTCCGGCACACATAACGGCAAAAATTGTCATAGCTTCAGCAAATCGAGCGATACCTGTTCTCCATTTTTGTCTTAACAAGAATAGAATTGCGGAGATCAATGTACCGGCGTGTCCTATTCCAACCCAGAAGACAAAGTTTACGATACCAAAACCCCAACCGACCGGCTGATTATTTCCCCACATACCAATACCATAATAGAATGTGTATAACAGACAAACAGCGCCGATAAGTAAAGCACTCCCCGAAATAGTCAGAGCAAGAAAAAATTTCTTGTCCGGCTTAGTGTCCATCGGTTTAGCGACAAGCTCTTCTATCTCAGCAAGTGATAAACGACCTGAAACTACCGGAGCTTCAACTGAATAATCTGTACTCACTAAGCATTCTCCGAATTGGTATTCTTAAGTTTTGCGATGTATGTGACATTTGGTCTTATATTTAATTCCTCAAGAACAAAATAACCGAGTTCATGATTTCTGTATTTATAAAATTCTTCATCTTCGTTTTTAATATCACCGAAATGAATTGCATTGGTTGTACAAGCTTCCTGACAAGCAGTCGTTACATCTGAACCTTTTAAAATTCTATTATCCCTGGTTGCATCTTCCCGTGCTTCGCTAATTCTTTGAACACAGAATGTACATTTTTCCATAACGCCTCTTGAACGAACTGTTACTTCAGGATTCATCAAAAGAGCAAAAACCGGTGATTCCTGAAATCCATTTCTAAAATGATCACGGAAATTGAAGTAGTTGAATCTTCTAACTTTATAAGGACAGTTATTTGAACAGTATCTCGTTCCAACACAACGATTGTAAACCATTTGATTTAATCCATCAGGACTATGAGTAGTCGCAACCACGGGACAAACATTTTCGCACGGTGCATGATCACAGTGTTGACAAAGCATTACCTGATTATTCACTTTTGGCTCCTCAGGTGTGCCTGAATAATATCTGTCAATTCTGATCCAATGCATTTCTCTGCCATTGTCAACCTGATCTTTACCAACAACCGGAATATTATTTTCAACATTACAGGCAACTACACAATCTCCGCAACCAGTACAACGATTCATATCAACTGCCATTCCCCACTTCACACCTTTATAATCATAAAAAGGATTTACACTTTCTAATTCATGCTTTTCTTCTTTGTGAAGAAATCCCGGATTAGTAAGATATTCACCAACAGTTCCTTCTTTAATTATTCCTCGCTTTGCTGGTAGGTCTTTGGTAAGACCTTCGTTAAATGCATAAACAGTTTGTGCTGTAACAAGTTTATAACTACCAGTAAGCGATCTAATCATTATTCCAGAATAAAGCCAAGGAGTTAAACCGCCGTAACTCATTAATAAACTATTTGCATTGAAACCAACTCCGGTTCCAACTGTTCCTGCTTTGATTCTACCGTAACCAGTTTCAATTGTAATTGTATTATCAGCAGCTCCTGGCTGAATAAACACTGGTATTGCTAATTTATCTTTTTCTCCTGTAGATAGTTCTACAAGATCATTACTTTTCAATCCTAATTGCTTTGCACTTTTAGGTGAGATGGCAGCATAATTATCCCAAACAACTTTCGATACAGGATGAGGAAGCTCCTGAAGCCATCCGTTATTAGCAAATCTTCCATCACCTACAGCATAACTTTCCTTGATGAACAAAGAAAAAGTTTCCGAATCTTTAGCTGGTTTAATCTGTTGTCCGGCATTAGCTGAAATAGAACCGATTCCCGAAGTTTTTTCTGAAATCTTAACTACACCATCGTGTAATGCTCCAAACCAAAATCTTTTAAATTCTAAATTGATACCTGTTTGTGGATAAATATTTTTCTCCCAGTTACTCATCAGGTACTGATGATAAATTGTTTCATCGTAAGTTGAAGAGTCACCAGAAATCCAGGTTAAAAGAATTGCTTCCGACTGCCTTGTATCATAAATGGGAGCAATAACAGGTTGCTGCAATGAATAAATTCCAATTCTCGTTTTTGCATCACCCCAGGATTCAAGCTGATTATTGATAGGCAAACAATAATTTGACAGGTCGGAAGTCTCATTCTCAATTTCAACGAAACTAACTACTGTGCTTACATTCGTTAAAGCATTTGCATATTTCAAATCGAAAGCAAAATCATAAACAGGATTTGAATTTATATGAATAGCAACTGCAACTTCACCTGCATTCATTCTTGAAGTCAAAGCTTTTAATTCGGCAATTGAAGACAACGGTTGAACAATGCTTGGACCTGTTTCAAAATTATAAATTGCTTCATTACCAAGAGCAGCATTCAATTGATTAACAGCGATGTGAACATCCTCCGGCAAATGATCACCAGCATACACAATTGACTTACCTTTATTCTTCATTAAATCTGAAACGATTGATTGAAGAGTGCCCAGGTTCAGATCGTATTGATTTGCAAAACTTTCTAATGTAATTCCACCTGAGTTAATTGCTATTCCTGCACCTCTTTTATTTAATGCATCAATAAGTGCAAGTACAAAATTCAATTCCAAATCAGGACGCAATCTCAAACGATAATCAGCAGCCATTCCTGTAATTGTGAGGTTACCTTCAACTACATAAAGACGATTAAAATTTTTATTAATTACGTCTCTACCATCGGAGTAGAGTCTGGCATTTTCAATTTTATTATTTGATTCGCCCAGAAAATCGCTGTCAAGTGAAACAATAATTTTTGCTTCATTCCATTTAATTGTAGGAAATTCTCCGGAACCAGTTGTTCCGTTTACAGGATAACATTTTTTCCAGGCAGAGTTCCTTACTGAATTATCAAACACTTCGTAAGAATAAATCTTTGCGGAAGGATACCTTGTAGTAAAATCATCAAGCACTTTTTTGGTTGTAGGAGAAATAATTTTGTGAGTGATGATTGCAATTTCTTTATTTCCTGAATTCATCAGGTCAAATATTATTTCATCGTTAGCATTTTTCCAATTGTAATCAATAAATCTGCGATCATTTTTTTTCTTTGGATTTTTTAGCCTGTCAGGATCGTAAAGACTCATTATGCTTGCCTGACCGTGTGCACAAATTTTCCCTTTGGAAATCGGATGATCAGGATTTCCATCAATCTTAATTGGTCTACCTTCTCTTGTCTTAACTAAAATACCGCAGGCATTCGGGCATGCTGTGCAGGTTGAAGCATAGTAATTTGCTTTTCCAAGAGTTACTTCTTCGGGCTTTTTATTATAAGGGATTATTTCTCCTTTATCTCTGTAATCTGTGCATGCTGTTCCGGCAAGAGCTGCAGATGCACCTAACAAAGCAAGGAATTTTCTTCTTGAGAGTGATGACATTCCAGATGAATCAAATTCTTCTGAAACACCTTCAATGAATTCATCCTGATGAGCCCGGATAAATTCAGGATCGTTATGCAACTCTTCGAATGACTGCCAGTAGTGGGGATCAGTATTAGTTAATCCATTTATATCTTCAGCCATTTTTCTTTCCTGATTTTTCCCTGTTAACCGCATTTGGATTAATTTTTACTTTCATTGAATTATTTTTAGAAGAAAAAAAGTTCAATGGATTAACTTTGATTAAAGCCGCACCTAAAAGGCTCGTTGAGAATAATGCTACAAATTTTTTTCTATCCATAAAATTATTTTTATCTATGACAAGCCCAGCAATAATCCGGACCTTTGTTAATATTTTTAAGTTCAGGCAGTCTATCGTGAGCATTTCGATGACAGTTTAAACAACTGTTCATTGTGAATGATTGAACCTGAGCTACTTTTTCTGATTGAGTAATTTCACCATGACATGCTACACAGTCGATTCCTTTATTAACGTGAACACTATGATTGAAGTAAGCATAATCAGGAACTTTATGAATTCTTTTCCATTGAAGAGGTTTACCTTCGTTATAATACTCGGTAAGTTTAATGATTTCTGGTCTGTCCTTCCTGGCAATTGTGTGACAGTTCATACATGTGGCAACCGCAGGAATCATTGCGTGTCTTGATTTCTCAACTCCAATGTGGCAATACTGACAATCTATTTTCATTGTTCCAGCGTGGAGTTTATGAGAATAGTTTATTGGTTGACTTGGCGAATAACCAACTCCATCTCTTTCTGATCTTGATGCAAAATAAGTTAAAGCAAATGATAATAGCACCACAAAGATTGTAACTGGTAACCGGTTTCTGAGAATATAATCGAGGTGAGATTTTTTCACTTTTTATCCTCTGAATTCTTAGAATATCGATTTGAATAATTATGATATAGCACTATTGAAATGAACCCTGAAAACAAGATTTATAAAAAATTCCGAAATTAGTTAGAAAAAAGGAAGCGCAGAGGATTAATTTGTCAGCAGCCTAATGCTGAAGAGCACTTCAATTTTTGGTGTGCTAAAATCTTAATTTTATTTATTTAATGCAAATTTTTATTATTGATTTTAGTTGATAGTGACTATTATTATCCGGTGCATTACCTATACAACCAGTTTCAATAAGTTATAAACAACAAACGCTGCTATTATAACCAAAAGAAAATAAACTACAGCTTTTTTAATCACTTTCGCATCAATATTGAAATTTATTTTCCAACCCCGCCAACCACACTTCCGGCATTTATAAATTTTAATAAAAGCCACAAGCAGCAAAATCTTTTCTTTTGAGTTTCTTGGTCTGGAATTTCTTAAAGTGTTCACACCTGAACAAGACGGGCACTTAAATATTCTAATAAATTTTTGCGCCATAATGAATCTATCTTTAAGTAAACAATATTTTTGCTACTGCGACAATGAGAAGAACCGCGAAAGCTTTTTTGACGAGTTCAGTTGATGATCTCATCACAATCTTAACACCAAAAAAGCTTCCTATAATTGCTCCGATACCCAGTGGAATTGCAGCTTCGGGAATAACAAAACCTATTGCACCCGGATAAGCTACTGAACCCGCTCCCTGAAGAAAATAAGATGCGGCTGAACTTATCATTGTAATTGCAGTAATAATTGATGAAGTACCAACAGCGACTCTTGCGTTTATCAGAAATAAATAAATTAATGATGGCACATAAATTACTCCACCACCTAATCCGGTAAAAGCAGAAAGCACTCCTGTAAAGATTCCTAATAGAATCAGAAATGGTTCACTTAATGGTTGATATAACTTAAATTTTTCATTTTTACTATTTTCAAAAATCATTCTCAGCGCAACTGCAATCATTACTGAGGCAAAAATGATTTCTATAATTTCTGATTTAACATTCACAACAAAAAAAGGTGCAATGAAAGCAGATACGGCTGCACCTATTGAAACAAGGATTGCCGGCTTTTTAGAATAATTTTCTTTTCGAATATGCAAAAAAGCAGAATTTGAAGTGGCAAGAGCACCGGCAAACAGCGAAGTGCCAATAGCAAAATAAGCCAGGTTAGAATATGGAACATCAATTATTGGAAAGAGATAATAGAGAGTTGGTACAAATACCAATCCCCCACCAATTCCGAGCATACCTATCAATATTCCTGTAAAAAAACCAACTGTCAGAAATATTGCAAGTAAAAGTAAAAGACTCAATTCATATTCAAGAGTTTATTATAAATATTTTTGTTTGAAAAAATTTCTATAGCAGCCTGAACTTGCAAATCGGAGTTCAATTGCTCTTCCAAACGCCCTTCCAATCCAAGATAACGTGCAGCAAGTTCTGCCCTGATCTCCCACAATATTTCATTATGATAAATTTGCAATTCTTTTTCGTATAACCCTTTTAAGTCATTTTTTATTTTAGTTAGTTCAATTTTAATTTCTTCTTTGTCAGAAGCACTGCTTATCAGGTTATCGATTTCAACTTCAGTTTGTGAGGTATATTTAAATCCGGTTTCTTTAAGATAGTCAGTAAAGTCAACAAAAAGATTCTGATCATTTAAATTAGAAAATTTAGTATCAGGATTGTTAAAGAAATAGTTGTTTGCAAATTTGAAAAACATACCTTTAGCAAGAAGTTCTTTTGTTAATTCACCCTCGATATTGAATTCAACAGTTGTGTCCGGAGTTATCCCACCTTTAGCATACACTTCCCTTTTGTGATCTGTGAAAAATTTCTGATCTTCTTCTGATTTTGGAGGAATAACTACATCATTATCTTTTGCATAATCTATTCTCTGAATGCATCTTCCACTCGGTGTGTAGTATTTTGCTGTAGTAATTTTCAAAGAAGTATTATAACTAAGCGGAATTATAGTTTGAACTAATCCTTTTCCGAATGATTGTGTTCCTAAAATAACTGCCCGGTCGTGATCTTGTAAAGCACCAGCTACAATTTCAGAAGCTGAAGCACTTCCTCCATTAATCAAAACGATTATGTCAACCTCATCCGAGACAATTGGCTCTTCGACTGAATAATATTTTTTCTCGCTGCTCTGTTCTCTGCCTTTTGTAGAAACTACAAGAAGATCACGTGCAAGGAACTTATCACACACATCAATAGCTATATCTAATAATCCACCAGGGTTACCACGAAGATCTAGTATTATTGAATTAACATTTTTTTGCTCTTTTAAGTCTTTTAATGATTTCTTTATCTCATCACTTGCAGCCCTGCTGAAGTTGGAAAGTTTTATATATGCAGTATTACTGTTCTCAGGATAAAAGGCAGCGTACGGTATATTTTTAACAATTACTTCTTCCCTTACCAGATTAAAAGCAATTGTATCCCGGAGTTCATTTCTAACAACCTTAAGTTCAACTGTGGTTCCGGGTTCACCTTTGACAAGGTAAGATATATCATCAATGTTATTAGGTGAAATAGGCTCACCACCTGCTTCAATAATAATATCACCAATTTGAATTCCCTGTCTTTGAGCTGCATAACCATCCATAATTTCAACAACAGTTACATCATTGCCCCGCAGTCCGATTGAAATGCCGACACCACCATATTTACCATTTGTTATTAAATCAATATCTTCAATCTTTTTCTCATCAATGAATATTGTATAAGGATCAAGTGAAGTTAACATGCCCTGAATTCCAGCTCGTAAAAAGTTTTCAGGGTCAACTTCATCTACATAATTGAAAGTAATTTCTTTATAAACTCTTCCAAGCAGATCTAAATTTTTTGCAATTTCAAAATATATATCTCCCTTCCCAACAAAAAAGCCTGTAAGCAGTATAGCCACAAGCAATAATCCGGGAATCAAAATAAGTTTTTTATTCAATTTAACTTTTACCTCCGGTCAATTAATTCTAGTTCTGATATAATTTGATTTTGAATGGTTTCTATTGTTTGAGTTCCCTCAATCACTTTAAATCGTTCCTCTCTCCTTGCAATTTCAAGATAGCCGTTTCGGACTCGATTATAAAATTCGATATCAGCAACTTCAATTCTGTCAAGTTTTAGTTTTGATTTCTTTTTTCTTCTTTCGTTTGCAATTCCTACCGGAATATCTATAAAAAAAGTCAGATCAGGAATTGTATCACCAATCGCAAGTTGATGAACCATGTTTACAACTTCTAACGGAATTCCTCTACCATAACCCTGATATGCGGTTGAACTATCATGAAACCTATCTGAAATTACATAAATACCTTTTTCTAAGTAAGGTTGAATTTTTTCCCGTAACAATTGTGCCCGGCTGGCAGAAAATAAAAGTAGTTCAGCCTCCGCAAACATCTTCTCATTTTTATTATCTAGAAGAATACGCCTTACCTTCTCGGAAATTTCGGTGCCACCAGGTTCTCTAAGAATTTCGACTTTTTTATTATTGTCAACAAGATAGTCCTTTAGGAGTTCTATTTGTGTGGATTTTCCTGAAAAATCTATACCTTCAAAAGAAATGAACATATCGTTTTTGTTTGATTTTGATTTGAATTTGAGGTGTTAATATAGAGAAACTTTTTACTGTTAAAAAATTCAATAGGTCTGAGAAGTGTTTAGAAAGACCTTATAACATAACGTAATCTATCAGGTTTTGAAGACTGAAGTGTTACATTCTTTGGTAAAACGATTTCGGGAGTAACGCTGCCGGTTGTATCCCGAACTAGCGTTTGATACTTTACATAAGCATGAAATTGTTCCGCAGTTAGTTTACCCAATATTTCAATTCCGCCCCTGACATTTAAATTGACTTTATTAGGAAGTAAAACCACTTCTCTGCGTGAAGGGACTTCCAATACATCAACTGATATATTTTCAAACTGCTTATCAACAATCCTTTGGACATCCAGAACAACACCGATCAAACTGGTACTATATTCAAATCCTGTCATGCTAACAAGGTTTACCTCGGTTGATGTTTTCGTATCGAGTAAGCCCAATGGTACTGGTACTGGTTCTAATTTCTTTCCTCGATCGGAGATAACTTAAAGGACCTTTCACAAGAACGGAATCAGGATTTAGTTGAATGTTCGAAGCAAGTCCGTATCCGGGTTTAAAATCTAAATCAAGACCGGAAACAACAGGAAGTTTTTTCGAAATGATTTTTTCTACAAGAAAATTTAGTGAGTCGGGATACAAATTTATGATATCGACATCTGAAAGTAACCAACGATTACTTTCGAGATAATTGTAAAGCCTAATAGATTGCTGACCGCTATCACCACCAACTGAAACTTTGAATTCAGTTTCAGGACCGACATTTATTGAGACAAGCCGCCATCCCTCACCTCGTTACTCTTAGATTTATTTTATCAGGAAGTGGTGAACCTGTTGTATAACCATTCGGAAAATTGGTAAGCGTAAGTTTAACTTCAATATTTGTATAATAAGAATCTGAAAGAGAGATGGAACCCCAAAGTATGATAGCAAAAATTACTGAAGCAATAAAGATGTTAAGTTTTTTATTCACAATTAAAATAATTTTTCTGAAGATTGAACGAAAGGCTAAATGAAACTAAAGAAGTTATTTAAGAAGTGCTTTCAAGAAATCCAGAAGTTCACCTCTATTAGCGCGCGAAATTTCCCTACCCTTAATTGGAAAACTTTCGATATCCCGTGCAAATCGTCTGAGTTGATGAACATTCATCACTTCAAGTTCTGCCATTGAAAAATTTAATTCCTTTTTTGATTTAGGCTTTCCGGATTTTTCGACGTTTGAAGATTTACCGAGTGCTTCCTCTTTTAATCTTTCAATAGTTGAAAAAGAACTTGATTTAAATAAAGGTTCAACTTCTTCTGGTTTCTCCTTCTCCTTAATTTTAGTTTGCCTTTTTTTTCGTTCGGGTTTTCTTTCCGGTATAAGTTCAATTTTCTTTTCGCGAATAGATTCAGAATCTTTTTCGAAGATCGGTTCTCGTGTCGTTTTCTGTGTCACGATTGGGGAGTTTCTGGTTATAATTCCAGATATCTGGTCATCAGGTCTGGGTATAATGTGAGTGGAAACAAGTTCACCAACTCTTTGAGCAGCTGCAGCTCCGGCATCAACTGCTGATTTTACAGCTGCGGTTTCACCCTCAATAAGAATTGTTATAAGACCTGCATCTGCTCTATCCTTACCAAGGAGATGAACATTTGCAGCTTTCAACATGGCATCTGCGGCTTCAATTGAAGCTATCAAGCCACGGGTTTCAATCATACCCAGTGCTCTATCGGACATAATATATTCTACTTAGATCTTTTGGGAAGTATCAATTCCACATCTGAATGAGGACGAGGAATTACATGAACAGAAACAAGTTCACCAACTCTCTGCGCTGCTGCAGCACCTGCATCAGTAGCAGCTTTTACTGCTCCCACATCGCCCCGAACCATTACGGTTACGTAACCACCGCCGATTGTTTCCTTACCGAGTAATTCAACTTTAGCTGCCTTAACCATTGCGTCTGCAGCTTCGATGGAACCAACCAATCCTTTAGTTTCCACCATTCCAAGTGCGTCAAGTGACAATGCTGACATAGAAATGCTCCCAATTAATTGATTTATGCTTGAAAAAATAGTTTTTTAGTACGATAATGTCAAACGTTTATTAAGATAATTTTTTATAATAGCAGAAGTTACTTGAATGACTTAATAAATTCTGTTAAAAGAGCCTATAATTATTTTGAATCCAGATACTCCTGTAAAATTATTGCTGCTGAGTGTTGATCCAATAATTCTTTCTTTTTCCTTTTCGATTTTTTAGTAACAGATTCAATCACTTTCTCTTTTGCAATAACCGATGAAAATTCTTCATCCCACAAAATCACTTCTATTTTAAATTTCGTCTCAATTTCTTCTTTAAACTTTTGAATTTTTTTGCTCAATTCTGCTGATGATTTAAAATTTGATGATGGTATTCCAAGAATAACTCTGACTATATTTTTTTCAAGGATGATTTTTGATAAGTTTTTTATAAAAGACAAATCGTTCTGAAGTGTTGTAAATGGATAGGCAAATATTAAGAGGGGATCACTGAGTGCAATTCCAATTCGTTTTTCACCAAAGTCAATTCCCATCAATCTGGATTCAATTTTGTTCTGCTCCAATTTTTATTAACTGCCTTCAAATCGTTCAACTTTGTATATGCCTCTCAATTTTTTTAATCTATCAATTAGGTTATTGAGATGCTCCAGATTATTGACATAAACCATTACTGAGCCTTCGAATGTGGAATCATTTGTGTTGATGTTAATGGATTTAATATTGGTTTCCTTATATGAAACTATTGTATGAGCTATATCATTAAGAATTCCCGGACTGTCCTCTCCTTTCATTGTCAATCCTGCTACGAAGAGAGTGCCATCTGTTCCCGGCCATTGAACAGCTAACAATTTATCTGCATCAATTTTTGAAAGGTTAATTAGATTGTTACAAGTTTTCCTGTGAATTTTTACTCCTTCACCGATAGTAATATATCCAATCACAGGATCACCCGGAATCGGATTGCAACATTTTGCATACGCATACAGAATCCCCGAAGATTTGCCGTCAACTAAAACTCCTCCAGCGTCTTTACGAGCTATTTCAGCAAATTTATCAAAAGCGAGAGTCTTCTCCTGTTCCTCTGCTGATTTATCACCTGTATGAATTAATATTTGGTCAAGATTAACATTACCTTGAGCTATCGCCTGAAAGAATTTCGAATTATTTTCAAATTTAAATTTTCTGGCAATCTTGGAAACTTCGCTGGTTGAGAAAGCAAGCTTTAATTTCTTTAATTTTTTACTCCAAATTTCTTTTCCAGCTTTTACTATTTTCTCTTCTTCCTTATTCAACCATTTTCTTATTGCTGATTTTGCCTTCTGAGTCTTAACAAACTTCAACCAGTTTTTATTTGGGTGCTGATTTTTTGAAGTAATTATTTCAATTTGGTCGCCACTATGTAAGGGAGTATCGAGAGGAACAATTTTTCCATTTATCTTTGCACCAATGCATTGATAGCCAACATTACTATGAATTTCAAATGCAAAATCTACCGGAGTGGAATCAATAGGGAGTCTTCTTAATTCCCCTTTCGGAGTAAAAATATAAATTTCATCCTGGTAAAGGTTAAGCTTGAAGTCTTCTAAAATTTCTTTTCGGTTTTCATCTTTTCCTGCCCCTTCAAAAATATCTCTTATCCAGTTCAACCAGTTTTCCAGGTCTTTATCAGAAGTAGCCTTATCTTCTTTATATTTCCAGTGAGCAGCAAGACCTCGTTCTGCGATTTCGTGCATTTTTTTTGTTCTTATCTGAACTTCAACCAATCTTCCTTCCTGACCAACTACAGTTGTATGAATTGACTGATAATTATTATTCTTTGGTATGGATATGTAATCTTTAAATCTATCAGGGTACTGGAATGTACATCTGATTTACGATACCAAGAGTTGTATAACATTCATTTGTATTTTCTGTTTCAAGAATAATTCTTAGTGCAAACAAATCGTAAATCTCTTCGAATGGTTTGTTACGTTTCATCATTTTACGATAAATACTGTAGAAGTGCTTTGGACGACCTCCCATTTCAAATTTTAACTTATATTCATCCAGCTTTTTTTTGATAGGATCAGAAAACCTTTTTATGTACGCTTCTCTTTCTTTACGCGAACTTTTTATTTTTCCAACCAATTCTTCATACAATTCACGATTCAAGTATTTAAACGATAAATCTTCTAACTCCCATTTTACTCTCGCCAGACCAAACCTGTGTGCAAAAGGCGCATAAATCTCTAAAGTTTCTTGTGCGATTCTTTTTTGTTTATCGGGACTAACAAATTCAAGAGTTCGCATGTTGTGTAGTCTATCAGCAAACTTGACAAGAATTACTCTCACATCTTTAACCATCGAAAGCAGCATCTTACGATAGTTTTCAGCTTTCGTTATATCCTGTCCCTTAAATATTCCACTTATCTTTGTAACTCCATCAACAATTTCAGTAACTTCATTACCGAATTCTTTCGTCATCAAATTCAAATCAAAATCCGTATCCTCAACAACATCGTGCAAAAGTGTGGCAACAACAGTAATATCATCGAGTGGAAATTCCTCCACAACAATCATTGCAACTTCGTATGGGTGATAAAAATAGGGTTCTCCGGAAGCTCGTAGATCATGCTTATGGGCTTCAAGTGCAAACTTGAATGCTTTCGTTATAAGACCTTCATCAACTTTCGGTAAATTTTTATGGCAGCTGGCGAGAAGATCCGCTAACATTTTTTGATCGTTGGGACTCTCTTTACTCATTATAACCTAAAATAATAAACAACTTTTCGAGAGTAATTTACTTTAATTTAATGATATGTTAAAGTCAGGTATGATTGTGAAATATGATTACTATTTGGATGTGAGTTCTTTCCTCAATTCATTGACTCTTTCAAGTCTTTCACTCAGCTCATCCAATGTTTTTTGGGGAATGTTTTTCATAGATAAAATTTCATCACAATAATTAATTGCATCTTTATATTCCCCCATCTTTGCATATAGTTGAGCAATTATATGCTTAAGAGTAATTTCATTTTTATAATTTCCTGTTTTTAAATCAGGATAAGAATTTAATATCTCTTTATACAGTTTAATTGATTTTAGAGGATCAGATTCTTCATAGGCTCTCGCCATCCCCCATTTGAAAGTTCTTGACTGAGGAAATTCTTTTAAAGCGATCTTCGCAACTTTGATCGCCTCTCCATATTTTTTTTGATCGATATAAATCCAGATAAGTGAATTTACTGCAAGGTGTGCATTATAGCTTGATGAATCAATTGCAACAATTAAGAGATCAATTCCTATATTCTTTGTATCATTTGAAAATGGAAGCCAGCTCATAAATTCTAGTTTCCTGCTTTTCCAATATTCAAATGTGCCGATTGCAATGTAAGCTTCGAAAAAATTTTCATCTCTTGCTAATATCTCTTCAAATTCTGTAATTGAATTTATACCGGTATTCATAGCTGAGAACCAACTTCCGTTTAAAGCTTCGAAATAAGAAATGTATCCTTCAGATAGAGAATAAAAGTATCGATACCAGATACTCGATTCATCAGATTCGATTAATTTTTCAGACTGATATTTTGCTGATTCAAGTTTTTCCCGAATATAAGTTTCATCAAAATCTTCTGCATAATCATATGATTCGGCAATTTTATTTGCTGCCAGATATATTTTACCTAAGGGTAAGGATGGATATTCATTATCAAGTTTAATAAAAATTTTGTTTGCTGAATCGTAATCCTGGGTCACAATATAACGAATTCCGGTTCTCAGAAGGGAATCAACAACTTCATCAGGATAGATCTGAGCCGGGATTTCATTATAAATAAGAAGGCAAAAGAACAGTAAAAGAAATTTATAACGTGCCAAATGTACAGATCTCCAGCATCACCCAAACCGGGAAGAATGTAGCCGTTTTTATTTAATTTTCTATCGAGTGCAGAACTAAAAATTATCACATCAGGATGATCATTAAATAATTTTTCTACCCCTTCTGGAGCAGCCAATAGGCAAGCAAAAATAATATTTTTTGCTTTACGCTTTTTCAAAAAATCTATTGCCGCAGAAGCACTGCCTCCTGTTGCAAGCATAGGATCAAGTAAAATAACTTCGGCTTTAGCAAGGTTTTTGGGAGTCTTTAAATAATAATTCACAGGTTGAAGAGTTGTTTCGTTTCTCTCAAGACCGACGTGACCGAGTTTTGCATCGGGTATAAGTTGCAAAAATCCTTCAACCATTCCAAGTCCGGCACGCAGTACAGGAATCAGCACAACTTCATTCTTTAACTGATATCCCCTGGTTGATTCAAGAGGTGTTTTGACTTTAATCTTTTTTAAAGAAAAAGATGAACTGATTTCAACAGCAAGTATGTTTGAAATTCTTGTAACCGCAGCTCTGAAAGATTCGGTGTTAGTGCTTTTATTTCGAAGAATAGTAATATCCTTTTTTATCAAAGGATGATTGATGAGAACAAGATTTTCGAAAATTGGTTTCTTTTTCAACTTATGACTCATTTGTTTTTAATATTTCTACCAAGAATTTTGAGAAGGTTTATAAATGGAGATAAAGGAGGTGTATAGTTATAATTTATGCTCGATAAAGTTGATGCCGGCGTTTTTAATTTTATAAGTGCTGACATTAAATCTGCATAACCGGAGATTTCCTTCCCTCCCAAAAATGAAGCACCAAGTATTCTCTTACTTTCCTTCTCTACCAATACTTTTCCAAAAACATAATCACTGCCTGGCATCACACCAACTAGATTTCGTGCTTTCGCAAATGACTCCTGAAATTTGAATCCACTATTGCTTGCTTCTTCTGAATTTAATCCAACAGAGGCAAAATATTTATCAAAAATCTTTACACTTATATTTTTCACAATTGGTTGCATCTTTGCATCTCCTCCCGCAGCGTTTTCACCAGCGATGTGTCCTGATTCATAAGCGTTAGTTGCCAGTGGGATATAATCTGGTTTGCCATTTACTGCATTTATAATTTCAATATTATCTCCAGCAGCGTATATGAATCTATCGGATGTCTTTAAATATTTGTCAACTTTAATTGCACCTGATTTTCCAAATTCAAGTTTAGCCGATTGCGCAAGAAAAGTTTCAGGTTGAAATCCAACCGAGAGCAAAACCAAATCAGTTTCAATAAACTTTTCATCTAATTTAATTGCGATAAGCTTATTTCCGGTCACGACCGGCTCAACTTCTTTTATATGACCTATAAATTCAATTTCATTTTTCTGTAAAACACTTAAAATCACTTCGGAGAATTCTTTATCGGCACCGGGTAATGGACTACTTTCTCTTTCAATAATTTTTACATGAACATTTCTTTTTATCAGCGCTTCTGCTGCTTCAAGTCCGATATAACCAGAGCCAATAATTACAGCAGTTCTAACATTTTCTTTTCTTATATAGTCATCTAATTTGATTAGATCATTAATATTTTTTAACGATAGTATATTTGGTAACCGAGTATCGAAACCCGGTAACGTTTTTGCTTTTGAACCTGTGGCAAGTATCAATCTGTCATATTCTGGTTCTAAAATTTTATCATCAACCAAATCTTTAACTACAATTACTTTTCTCTTAGTATCTATTTCCCTGACAAAATGCTCTACAAAAACTTTAACACCTTTTTCTTGTTGGAAAGATGAAGGAGAAAAAAAAATAATCTTTCGATAATCATCGATATCACCAGATAAAACATACGGCATCTCGCAAGTACCTGTTGAAATAAATTTACTTGCTTCAAATAATATTACTTCAGCATTTGGATTAAATCGTTTGGCATTAGCTGCAGCAGAAGGACCTGCAGCATTTCCACCAACGACTATTATTTTAACCGGGCGCTTCATTATTCCTGCTTAGATGATTTTGCTTTGAAACTTAATGTGATCGGTACGCCATTAAATCCATATTTACTTCGAATCATCTTTTCAAGAAATCGTTTGTAGTTATCAGGGACGTGACTCGGATAGTTACAGAAAAAAGCAAAAATCGGATAATGTTCACCGTATTGAGTGATGTATTTTATTTTCACTTCCTTACCGGAAGGAGATGCCGGTGGTGGAGATTTCTCGATTTCATTGAGAAGAAAATTATTCAACTCCTTAGTGGGAATTTTCTTACTTCTAAGCTCGTTTACCTGCTTACAGAGATCAATGAGTTTAAAGATACGCTGTTTTGTCAATGCTGATATAAAAATTACTTCGGCATAATCTATTGCACCCATTTTATAATGAAGTGCTTTTTCATAAATAGCAGAAGTATCTGAATCCTTTTCAACAAGATCCCATTTGTTAACTGCAATGATCAATCCTTTTCTCCATCTGACAACTTCATCAATTATTTTTTGATCTTGCTTCTCCAATCCAGCGATTGAATCCAGCAGAACTACAGCAATATCACACTCTCCAATTGCTCTAAGCGATCTTATGTTAGAATAAAATTCAATACTTTCCTGAACTTTTTTCTTTTTACGAAGTCCTGCTGTGTCAATTAAAATAATTTCTTCGCCATAATATTTCAGTATTGTGTCGATACTATCGCGAGTTGTTCCTGGAATATCGGTTACGATGCTCCTCTCTTCTCCAAGAAGTGAATTTACAAGTGAAGACTTGCCGACATTTGGTCTGCCAACAATTGCAATTTTTAACCTCGGGTCTTCTTCCGGTGATTCTTGCTCGGTAAATCCTGCAGTAACTTCATCAAGCAGATCGCCAAGATTTCTTCCACTCAAAGCTGAAACCGGATACGTTTTTTTTACTCCCAAACTATAAAAATCAGCTGCTGCTGCGTCAAAGTTTGAGCTATCTGCTTTGTTGACAATGAGGAAAAACTCTCTTCCTGAATTTCTAAGCATGTTCACGATATCTTTATCAATCGGAAGAACACCATCCCGTACATCAACTACAAATAAAATACTATCCGCTTCACTTATCGCAATTTCCACTTGTTCACGAATTGCAGTTTCAAAAACATCTTCGCTTAAAGGTACATAACCACCTGTATCAATTACACGAAAATTTTTACCAGCCCAATCAACTTCCCCGTAAATTCTGTCTCTGGTAACACCGCTAACATCATCAACAATCGCATCTCGCTTACCAACAAGGCGATTGAAGAGTGTGGATTTACCAACGTTTGGTCTTCCGACTATTACAACTAATGGTGTTTTCATATTGTATAATTATTAAAAAGCCCCGAGATATTCAGGGCTTAAATATAAATATTTGTGAGGGAAGATTGGATAGCAATATAAAGTTAAAACTGATAGCGCATCTACTTTAAATTTCTGAATCTAAACAAATTATCATAGTCCAAGCTGCTTAGAACTTTATCGCGAATCATTTTCCAGGATAAAATTTTTGGGGAGATAACTTGCTACCCCTCTTTTCGCCCAACTTCCAAGAATTGTAAAAGCAATTTCCTCTTCCGGATATCCATACTTATCTATTGTAACATAAGGGTAATTCAGTTTTATCCATGATTCGCTCTCAAGGTGAAAATCATTATAATAAAGAACATTTAAATAGTCATCAAAATAAATTTTATAAGTACCGTCCTCTTTATTCATTTCAAGTATATCAGTTGATGAATCTATTATGAGACCAGGAAGAGGACTTGAGGTACTTGCACTTGCAGTGTTATAGATTTTGAATCCTGATTCCATAAACCTATTAGACGCTAACTCCCGCAGGAAGTAGAAAATGGATCCTTTATATATTTTATTTCGCAATGATATCTGATACTGTTTGTAATCATCAGTTTCGTTATTAAGTTCTGTAAAAAATATTTTGTAACTGGAATGTAATGTTTTTGACCAGTAATCATATTCAAATTTTATGATTTCACATTTTAGGTTGTAACCAAGTGTGTAATTAATTATTTCAAGCGGAATTTCACATTCAGCAATAAAAAGATTTTTGTTAGAATGACTAAATTCCAGATAGTATTCATTTAATATCTTACAAATAATTGGATCTTTTGTATAGCCAAAGAATTTCTCTTTAAAAAATTCGAGATCTTCAAACCACTCTTTAGGTTGATCTCCACTTATTTTTACTTCGTCAAATTCATATACTTTTTCTTCCAGGCTGATTTCGAGAAATATGATTGATGTATTATTTAATTCAAGAGTAATCACCTGGGTTTTAAAGCCAATCATAGAAAAAACTAATTCCTGTTTACCAGGTCTTATAGATGAAAGTTTATAGAATCCTTGCATATCCGAAGTAGTTCCCCAGGTTGAATTAGAAATGAAAATATTTACGTATGGTAACGGTTCACCCGTTTTTGCAGATGTTACCTTGCCTGATACAGAATTCTCATAGCTTTGAGAATAGCTGCAATTAATAGTTAATATAATTAGAATAAATAAAAACAAATTCCTCATATACAATTAATCACTTCCAAGATTTATTTAAAATCTTAAACCTGAAATAGAATAGAATGAGATTCTATAATTTACTTCAACAATATCATCTTCTTTGTCTCTGCATAATTGCCTGCCTGCAACCTGTAGAAATAAACACCGCTTGGTAATGTAGAATTAACAATGTATAATTTAGAATGAGAACCGCTGGTCTGATATTCATTATCAATTAAAGTCGCGACTTCTTCGCCAAGTGAATTGAATATTTTAAGTGAAACATTTCCTGATCCTGGTAATTGATATTTTATTGTCGTGCTAGGATTAAACGGATTCGGATAGTTCTGCATCAATTCAAAATTATCTGCTAATGTAATTTCATCCGACGCAATATCTGTTAAAATATTCTGATATTTCACAGTGAAGTGACCTCCTGTATTTGCAGGTAAATTCATAACACGCGTTGTTGGATTATAGTCTGAATAAATAACTCCATCAAGAAGAACTTCAGAAATAATTAAATCTGAATCCTCAATAGCAAGTGGAGTAAGATTTATTTGCCTATCAACCGGAAGTGGATAAAAATTATAATTCAGAACTGCTGGTTGAAATTGATAAAGCAGATTTCCGTAGAGATAAGTGTAATAACCTGTTTCAATGGAGTGATAACCTGATTTACCAGAACCACCTTTTGCATCATTCCACGCAAGCCCACCGCGACGTTTCCTGTTCTCATAAATCTCTCCGTACTGATGGTCAACAAAAAATTGCATAAAAAAGTTTATAGTTTCATCTGCCATTTGCAAATACCAATCTTCGTGTGTGAGATTATACATTTCCAATCCCGCCACAATCGCCTGCTCCATTTGCCACCAGGCTTTCGCCGAATCCTGTAAACCATATAAAAGCATTTCACCAGTTAAGCGATTAAAATCTTTGTACGGTCCACCATATTCGTGATCATAACCATTTTGCCATACGTCGTCAATCAAATATTCAGCAGCACTAATGTAACTTGTGTCTGGAAATAATTGGTTTACTCTTGCAAGACACCAGCCCGATTTCAATACGTGACCCATTATTGTCCTCGTTTCTCCGTTATCCCAATTCCAATCGGAATCATACATCTCGACAAAACCAATTGTCTGCTGCGGCATACTTGCAACGAGATGAATTTTTATTTCTTCAGCTATCTCCTGCAATCGCTCTTTGTAAGATTCTTCTTTGGTCATCAAATAAAGATAAAGCAAATGAGTTGTTATTGCATCGACTGTTGCATTGAAACTTTTATCAGAAGGGTTTTGACCGGTGTAATTTGTTTGATCATAATATCCCTCAAAACCGGGACGATTATCCCAGAAATAATTTTCAAGATGTTGATACCCTTTCATCAACCAGTTCCAGGCAGTTGTATCGCCTGTTGCTTCGTAATACGCAGCTATTCCAAGCAAAGCATAATGTTGATAGAAAGCTGTTTTGTTTGCTGTTGGATTTATTGGATTTCCACTACTGTTAAGTTCCTGATACCAACCTCCATATGTTTCATCCCAGGCGTGATCATACATCCAGTCCAATGCAATTTTGGCATAACTAAGATATGTTGTATCAGCAGTTAACATATAAGCACGAACCAATCCATAAGCATTTCTTGATTGCGTGAGCATATTTTTATTTGTGCCCCAAGCAATAATTACATTTCCAAACCTGTCAATGTTTGTATAAAAACCGCCAATCGAATTATCCCAGGTTTGTAACCAGAAATTTGCACAACTATCTGTGTAACCAATAGCAAGTTCCGGATTTTGAAGATAAGGAGATGTCGGTGTGTACTGTGCAAACGTTATTGAGTATGTAATGAAAACAAAAACAGTCAGTAAATATTTTTTCATAATGTCCTTTCAAGTAAAATCATTTAATGCTGATCGCAATTTAAAAAATAAAAATGAAAAGGGCGAGGTAAAGATTATTATCAATATTCTTTTTTCACTGAACCGGTGTTTTCCCCTCCTCTCCGAGGAGGGGTCGACTTTAGTCGGGGGTGGTGTGAAAGTTAAGCTTGTATTTCACCACCCCGTCCTGCAGTTGCCGGACACCCCTCCTCATAAATGAGGAGGGGATAAATTTTTAATTAATTATTTATTATAAACAGATCCTGAAACTAGTTCAGGATGACAAATGTTATTTTAACAATATCATCTTACCTGAATCACTGAACACAGGAATATTCCTGTCGTTGTAAACGTGGATCATATAAAGGTAAACTCCTGTTGCTATGTCGCTGTATGTTTTTCCCATCGGGACTTCAAAACTGTTTGCCCTGCTTCTCTCTTCTGAATTTGGATGAAACATTACTTCGTAATATCCTTTTTCCTGATACTGGTTTACCAATACTCTCACCAACTCTCCTTTTACATCATATACGTACAAGTTTTACATATCCTCCTTCTTTTAATCTGTATGGAATTACTGTTGATGGATTAAATGGATTTGGATAATTACTCAACAGTCTGTATCCATCATATCCTTTTGGTGGATGTTCACCCATTCCTGTTACAAGCACAACTATTTCTTCACTTGGATAGGATTGATTTCCCTGATTATCGAATGCTGTAATTAAATAATAAAATTTTGTTTCTTTTGTTGCAGGAGGAAGATTATCATAAAACACTGTGTCAGGTGTTTCTCCGACTATCTTTGATGTATCGTAAATAACAATTGTAACTGTATCTCTGTAAATTCTGTAATGTGAGAAATCTGCTTCTGTGTTTTTATTCCAGGTTAGTTTTACAAATCCGTCTTCTATTGTTGCAGTAACATTATGAGGTGGACGTGGAGCTAAATCATTATATGTATAAGTCCAGCCGTAAGGACCACCATACAGACCAATATCACTTCTGCTTCCGTCTCTGTCGAGAATAGTTGGATCGCCTGCATCTATTAATGGTGAATACTTCTGAAGATGAAAATCTAAATCTCCCTGTAGTCGTGTCATCATTTACTACCATTGGATCAACTGAGAGGTTTGTTGTGTCTGGTGTAAAACCTGAATAAGTCAGTGTTCGTTATCCCAGAGATTGTTGTATTGACTAAATAAGATTTTGCGATCCCACCGTGTTTACGTCCCTGTCTAACTTTTGTTAACAACTACATTGTTTTTTACAGTGTTGTATGAACTACGCGTGATTCCATAATCCATGTATTGCTGATGGTAATAGATCTTCCGTGTAATGTAATTATTCATTTACTTGCATATACGATACTGAGTGCCATTATTATGAATACCTCTCATAGTCCTCGTTCCGATTAGTATTAAATTATTAAAAATTTTCGCTGAATCTGACGATGCTAAGGAAAATAGCCAATTGCATACTCCATATCGCTGTCAATACAATTGTGTTATTCTTTATTGTTGGTCTGTGAGCCGATGGATTTGTCTTATACCCTCGCTGATTGTTACCTCAATATAGTTTGAGTCAATTACTGGACTAGTAATTGTTGTTAAACGCGGTTGATTCGTATTCCAGCGATGCATTGCTGATTGTGCAGTTTGGATCGGTATAAATTACGTTCTTTCTTACAATAGCATTTGAATTAACAGCTGCAATGCCTGCACCGTACATTGAAGCATATCAATTATGATATAGCTATAGAAGATCGCGTTAGATCCATGTATCTATTCCATACGTTCGCATTTGAACAATCTTGTTTTCAGAAATTAAGTCTGCTTACGTCCGTACCGTGCTAGATGCCATATACCATAGTTCCGAAGTTATTTGCAACTAACAATCTAAAATCCTTTAACTACACAACTATCGGCTACTTCAACAGTTGTAAAGCTTGCGGTTGTTGCTAAAGCTACGATGTATCAATTACACAACAATCCGTGCCAGCACCAATAAGCGATAAACCTCGGTATCATCACAACCTGTTCCTGGTAAACTCCGTTGGCTACGTAAATTGTATCACCAAAGACACAAATGTTAATGCACTTCTTGTATGCTGTCTGCTGCTGTTTCCCAGGTTAAGTATGGTGGAGTGCTGTTTCCGGTGTGACTGACAAAGCGCACCGTCGCAATTAAGAATGAACAATTAAAAATTAACAATGAAAATAGAAGGAAGAGAGATTTGGTAATATGATTTAGTTTGGTTGATCATAATTAATTATTTCAACAATATCTGAAGTTAGATTCCGGCTTTCGCCGGAATGACACAGGAAACTTAAGAAATTAATATGAGAATGGCGAGAAGGGAAAACTACTAAAAACTAAACTTCATTTTTAATGTTGGAACAAGCTCGGTTCCTGAAGCAAAATTGTAGGGTTCAACTCGAAGATTTATTGCAAGCTTGTCATTGAACCTGTTTGCTCCCCAAACAGCTTCTGCTGCAGCAAGTAAGTGATTAATATAAATTCCAACAACTGCAGTTGATGAAGTGTTGTAATAATCGTTTGCTTGTCCTCTTTCACCTGAGTAGTAAATAAAATTTGGAGAGATTAATTCTTTGTTATCCTCACCTGTAAAGTCATTCCATCCAGAAGAATATTGATGATATTTTCCAATCATTTCATAGTATTGCTGATCACCGTGCGGAGGAAGATTATGAGATCCGGTTTCATACTCATTCAATTGGTTCCAGTCAACTATTCTTTCCCATGGTTGTAAATCCGGAGTTGTATAGTCAATTTCTACTTCACCATTTTGATATTCATTCAGCCATTCTGCATAATCAACAACACTCCAGTTCTCATCAGCATAACTTTGATAATAAGCCGTTTGTTCATCACCTTTATTATCATAAACAACTGCAGTTGTAACAAGAGCAGCTTCAACAATAATAAAAGCAGCGGCAACCCAGTAGTCTTCATTATAAATTTGTCCGGCACCTGGAATAATTGCAGATAAAACGCCAGACAGAACAGGTGATTTTTTTGAGGGTAAATCATCTGCCATTGAGTTGGCACTTAATGAAGAATAATTATCCATCATAATTCTTGAATCAGAATAGAGACTGCCCGTTAATTCCACCTGATTATTTATTTCATTTTGACCAAATGAATTGAAACTTATCAGAATTGAAAGAGCAATTAGCGTTACAATATTTTTTTTAATTCTCAAATAATTACCTGATACCATTGGGGTTACGGAACTCATTTCTGTTATTTACGATTTCAAAACCAAAGAGTATTCCTCCGTAAATGTTCCATTCTTTTCCATAAGTTGCAATACCACCATCGTAGACCTGATTAAACTGATCAAATCCATATGATGCATTAAAAAAAACTGCTGTCGGGAATAAGTAATATGAATTCATATGAAGCCGTATTTCAGCTCCTGCACCTTTTTTAAAATCACTCCAGCCGGGAAATTCACCTGTCCAGGCATCACCGTAATCAAAATTGAACGAAAGAAAAATTTTATCGAAATAAAGAAAGCCCCATTGGTAATCTATGTTTTTCCAAATTGGAAAACGATAAGTAATATCGAACCATGCTATTTCATTTCCACTAAGTGAGTAAAAAGGATAAGCTTTGAATCCTATTAAACCGCCGAGATAGAAATCGAAGAAATCAGGAACAGCCGGACCGAGAATTGTTCCACCGACCAGTCTTGTTGAAACAGTCTGCTCATTCCAAACTTCAGAGGAAACTCTTATATCAAGAAGAAGACGGTTGAAGTCGTAATCATTATATTTTGGTACGAGTAAGCCATCAACTATTTCATATTCATTTTCATCATTAAATTGATTCCATTCATAATCATAAACAAAATTTACTTCCATCCCGATCGGATTTATATCATCATCTCTATAATATTTAAATGCAGCAAAGTTATAACTTAGTCTCAGGTTTCTTCCAATGAAATATGTATCGTCTGTTGTTGGATAAAGATATGGTCCATCAGCAGTTTGAATTATAAAACTTCCGAGTGTTGCGATGTACCGGCTAAAAATAAATCTCAGTTCAATATTGTTGTAACGATTAAATATTCTGTGTCTTGTAGCAATATCAAATTCAAACAGATTGTATGTTACCTCGGTTGGAATTGTTTGATCATAACTCACATTTCCATTTACTGTATCCGGTCCGAAAAAGACATCCACATCTGCTTTACGGCTTGTGCTGTAAAGTTCCAATGATAATTCCGGTTTCAAACCTAATGCGCTCATAAGCGGGAGTTTGTTTTTATATTCGAAAATAAAAAAGAGATCTCTTTCCAGTCTGATATTTATATCTGCACCTGCAAAGATTGCATAACGGTTAAGCATATCTGATGATGCAATATAGGCGCCGGGCTTAATTCTTTCCCAAAAAGTATTACCAGTATTATAGTTATCGAAACGGATATACGGAAAAACACTCAGCGAAGAAAAAGCGCCGCTGTATTTTTCTTCTTTGTAGTCTGGTGTAACATAGTCATCATAATTACGCAACGCACCAATATTAAATTCGTCAATGTCTCCATTTGGTTTGCTCATATCAAGCGGCGGATTTTTCAGCCAGACATAATTTTCACCCGATTCAACTTCAAGTTCTTCTTCTTCAGAAATTAAAAATATTTTGTAACCAGAAGATGTATATCCAGCATAAGTAATATCACCCATTTCATCTATTGCAGGCATAAATGCACCACCAAGAACATTCGTTAATTGCTTCTTAGCTTTTGTAGAAAAATTATATGAATAGATGTTGAAGATGCCAGTTTCATCTGATGAATAAACAAAGTTTCCATCTTTATCAAAAGAAGGATTTCTTTCATCATGTTGTGACTGAAGCACAAATTCATAATCACCACCTGATGAATATATTTTTGCAATATCTCTTGTGTTAGCGTATGAATAATCAAAAATGATATAGGAATCATCGTTGGAAAATTTTGGATTATA
The DNA here is from genome assembly GCA_963790385.1 of uncultured Ignavibacteriaceae bacterium. Lineage (GTDB taxonomy): Bacteria > Bacteroidota > Ignavibacteria > Ignavibacteriales > Ignavibacteriaceae > IGN2. Next base: position 348,141 of record CAWBOG010000005.1, on the reverse strand, counting down.
AACCTGTTCCCCGTTTTCAAAAAATGTGAGTGCTTTGAAATTTTTTCCTTCTATGTCAACTGTTCCAAGATTAGTGGTTCCATCCTTCTGATAAATAAAAACTATTTTCTCACCATTATTCGAAATATTTGGTTGATTTGCCCTGAGATTTTCTGTCAATCTTGTTTCTTCATCTTCATCAACATCATAAATAAAAAGATCGTGAACATTGTACCAATCAGGATTGTCTTCAGTTATCTTAGAGTAAAGTATTTTATTTTGTTCTGGTATCCAGCTATAAGTTGAACGCACTCCATCTACCAAAGATTTTTCTGCTTTGGTTTCAATATCGTATTCATAAATGCTGGCAGGACTGAAGTAATCTGATGATTTGTTTGAAACGTAAAATATCTTTTTTCCGTCTTTACTGAATGTTGGATAAAAATTTCCAAAACCTTTTTTTGCGATTTCTTCTCCCTCAATTAGATTAGCACGAACTTTTTCAGTGCGTTTTGTGTAATCTTCAATTAAATATCCCTTCCATTCCTCATAAACTACATCACCACTTACACCAATTACATCTTCCATTGCCTGATCCATTGTGAAGTTACCAATTTTGCCGAGCTGCTTTGAAATCTCCCGCAATTTATCTTCACCATATTTCTGAGAGATGTACCTCGTCAAAGCAAATCCCGAGTTGTAAACAGATTCGTTTCCAAGACTTGTTTTTCCAAACACACCCATTTCATTCCACGTTAACATATCACCATCGAGTGCATAACTTCTGAGAATCATATCTCGGTGAGTATCCCAATTGTCATAATTAAATTCAGTTCGCATATATTGTGCAGTACCTTCCGCAAACCATGCAGGAACATTAACGGTTGCAATTGGATAAGAGATAACGAAATTTGGATAACCGTAAAGAATATCCGGTCTTCTTTCGTTCTGATAGTTTAATACCTGAAAAAATAATGCGGGCACTGATCGTGAAAGTTTCATTGCAGCTTGTATCTGAACCATGTGAGTAAACTCGTGCGAGATAACATTTCTCAACCAGTTGTGGGTTCCTCTTAAATCAAAATCAAGTGCGCTCGTCCAGATTTCAATTTTATTATCGAAAAAGTAAGTAGCTCCATTAGAATAATCATCAATATCTTTAATAATATAATGAACAGTGGTCGGTTCGTATTGATAGAGTGAAGTAATTGGCCCCCAAACTTCATCAGCAATTTTAGCTACAACTTTTGCTGTTCGTTCTGCACCTTGATGAAAATGAACTTCAACGTGTTCGGCTTTAATTGTGTACCAATCAAGTTCAGGATGGAAATCGGTGAACTGAGCGTAAAGGGTTGATGAACAAATAATTATAAAAAATAAAAAGCGTGACAATAGTTTGCTTGGATTAAAATTAAATTTTAGTTTAAGTTAAAGTGTATGTGTAAGTCACAGTTCTCATTCTTGAACTTGAACTTACACTTAAACTCTTACCCGATTATTTAACTACAGCTATTTTTATTACAACTTGTTCTGTTTGACTGCTTGCACTTGCTTCAATTCTTGCAAGATAAATTCCACTCTGGATATTACTTACATCCCAGATCGTTTCATTATCCATTCCGCCCTGTGCTTCATCATTTAACTCTGCTACATAATCACCGGCAAGATCAAAGATTTTAATATTTATACTTGCATTTTCAGAAACATAATATCTAATGTTTGTTGTCGACTCATAAACAGGATTTGGATAATTATATGCTTTACTACTTGGGAAAAATTGGTTTACCCTGTTCGTGTTTGCTGCTGCATCAATGAATGATGTGTTTTGCGGATTCCCAAATTCTTCTGACCAATAAAGTTTTCCTTCAACAGAACTAATTGACCAGACAGATAAAATATTCTGATCATTTAATAACTGCAAGATTCGTTACACCATTAGCATTGTATAAAGATGGTGTAGCAGTAATTCCAGAACCGCAAGAAATTGGAAAATCTGAAACCACTTTTCCTGTTCCTCCATCAATTGCAAAGATTCTTCCGTCTTTTGTAACTGAAATAATTTCGGAATTGCTATCACCTTCAAAGTCAGCACAGATTGGTGTCTGTATAAAACCAATTCCTAACGGATCGGTATAAGGAAAATTATCTGCTATTACTCCATAAAAGTTGTAAACTTCTACATTTATTCCATTATTGATAACGATATAATTATTACCATCCTGTTTAAGATCCGTCAAAGCAAATTTATTAATTGGTTCCGATGCTGATACTGAAAACTGTGAAATTATCGCTCCAGCTTTAATCACATAAAATTTATTTGCACTGCTCAACAAGATTGAAAGATATTCACCGTCTGAGTCTTTCGTTAGAGCCAGGTCAGTAATCAATTCGTCAGAAAAAGATAAAGTGTTTCCCTGGTTATCGAAATAATTATAAATAAGAAGATTAGGAGAGGCCAAAATACTTGATTGGGAAATCAAAGCTAATATAATCTTCATTAGCAGCGATTTGTTTAATACTTTCATCGGTACCAATGTGATATCGAATCCAATAAGTATCGGAGTTGCTGGAACTGTCATAATAACAAGATTTTTCCATTCTCGGTACCTAAAAGCAATAATCTCAACACCTTGATTATTTCTAAATATTATTGGATGGCGTGTAACAATCTCCTAAGTATTTGTCAATTATTATCACTTGAAGTCCGGAAGTCGGTTCTTGTATTCAAGTAAATTTTCATTAACACCGTATGATTGCTGAACTATATTTTGAACAGTTCCAGCCATTTTAAATTTTGAAAAGGAATTAAGATTACTAATAACTGTATCGAAATTTGTCACGAACAAATTTAAATCAATTAATAGACATAATAATTTGTTTCGATTAAAAACGTCAGTCAAAACTGATAAAGCAGTTGCTTATACCATCGGAATCCAGATCAAGTGTAAATAATGGCTTAATAACCGAATCTCCAAACTCAATTCTAAAACTCATTGAGTTATCTATCTCAGAAAAATTCTTCATTGTGATTAAACTATTTGCACCTGTATTGGTACGAGTATCTGGTCGTGTATTTTTATCAAAAAGATCCTGAAATAATTCAGAAGGATTGGAACCATACCAGAAATCTTCCTGTAAACCTTCGCCAATTACTTCATCACCAAAAATTGTGTAGAATCTTTCGCCAATATCCTGAACACCGTCAGCTTCTTCAACATCAACTCCTCTTTGATGTTTGTTGGTGTTTACCTTGTTGTCGGCAATCTTTTGGTTAATTACATTTTCATCAATGTGCCAGATTAAAATTCCATTTCCTGGAACAGCCCAGTCAAATTCATCAACATTAATTATCACTCCAGAAAGTGAATCCACACTAAAGCTGTAGTACCCTGTAGTATCTTTAGGAAAAGTTTTTGTGAGAGTCACTCCACTATTCACATAAGTAACAATTGAACCATCTTTGTTTGCATCACGTTGGCGGTTTTGAACAAGATAATACTCAGTTGAATTAAGCGGAACTTTTAGAATAACTGTATCGCTCATCGTTGCAACAACATCAGTTACAATATTAACATCAGCATTTTGAATATCTAATGTAACAGATTCTGCCCAACCTAATTTTATTTTTTCCCACGGACATGGTTCGGGTGGATAAGTTCCAGCATAAGCAAATATTCCCTGTCCATCCATTAAACCAAATCTGCCGATTGCACTTAATCCGGTTTCAGTATCGAAAAGGTCGGGCAATCCGAGATGACTACCAATACTTGCACACAGTAATCCGTTTATTGTAAGTTCAAAGAGAATTGTGCTTGTTATAGTTTCGACTTCCCTGCTTTCGGTTTCCGGAATGATGACAGTATTTGTGATATTGAATGAGCCATTTGATACAGGAATTCCATTGAATGATTCGCCATAAATTTCTTTGAAGGCAGGATAACTTAAATAGATCGAAGGAAGATCTCGTTCGTTACCAATACTTCCGGGAAGAGAAACATCTCTGCCAACGCCCGCGTGGAAGATCAGAAATACATCATAGTCGCTGAAATTATATCCGGGATAAATTTGATCTGCAAGAGTCCAATGCTTCAACTGAAAAATTTGCAAGTGGAGTAAAATTATCTGAACCGGGAGGAGGAGAATAATTCCTCATCCTGTCTGAAACTGAAAAAGTATCAGGCAAAACAGTATACTGGATGGTCAACTGTCCTTTGGAAACTTTAGCATAATAATTTTTAACAAACTCAAGATGCGTTTCAAAATACTGTTGATCGTGAGGTAGAGGATCTAAAATATTATTTCCATAATTCTGTGTGTAGATTGATCCGAATTTTCCGTTACCAGCAGTTGTTCCATCAGCATCCTGTTGAAATTCAACCATCACAGCAAGAATTTTTATAGTGTCATCTGCAGCAGAATTATTTTCACTCGTGAGTGGAAATGGATTGAGCTTACCTACAAAAGATTGGGCAGATAAACTGCCCAACTCAAATACTATCAGAATAAGGAGAAGAGTATATTTCATCATAAAATACTATATTCCTGCTACACCCCGAGGAAAACCTCTTTCCTGTTCTACTGCTCCCCAACCGATCACAATTGTAAATCTTAATGTTTCATCAAGAGGATGATTTTCTGCTATCGAACTGATATAACTGAAATCAAATCCATATATATCATATCTTAAACCGGCACCGAATGTTAAAAATTGTCTATTGCCATAGGATGGGTCCTCATAGAAGTAACCAGCTCTTAGTGCAAAAAGGAAGTCTCCGGGAGTTCCATACCAGTATTCCATACCCAATGAGGTTACGATATCTCTCAATTCTTCACTGATAGTATTATCTCCCCATGCAGTAATTATTCCTGTGTAAAATTCGTCTGAGGAAGTCGAATCTCTGCTGACCAACAGCTTACTGAAGTCAAGTGTAAAAATCAGTGAATTGAATTCGTCTTTCAATAAATGGAAAGCCATACCCAATCTGAAATTTGTTGGGATTGGATCTGATTGAGCCTGATCAATGTATGTAATTTTCGGTCCGAGATTACTGAGATTAGCACCAATGCTAAATCTGTTTTCAGTTACCCATCCAAAAAGATCAAGGCGTTCTGGTCTCCACATTGCGGCAAGATCAAAGCTTACAGAAGTGGCAACACCACTACCTTGTTCTTCACCGGTGGGTTGTGTGGAAAGTTGACTGTGGATAATTCTGAAGTTCATTCCAATTCCCCAGTCTGTTCCAAGTTTTGTAGCATAACCCAGAGTTAATGCGGCGTCAAAAGCACTGAAAGTTCCAAGCGGAGTTGGGTCATTTTCCCCAGTTCTTATAAATTCACCGAAGTTCATATAAGTTATACTCGAAGTAACACTTCCGCTAATATCTTCAATATATGTTCTGAATGATATATAATCGTAAAACAGATCTAAATTAAATTGCGGCAGCCAATTACTGTGTGTAATACTAACTTCTGATCCTGTTAGAAACGCAATACCGGCAGGATTCCAGAATATTGCTGAAGAATTATCTGCAAGACCTGTTCCGGTTTCACCAATTGCACTGAATCTTGAATCTGGTGCCAGTAAAAGGAATGGAACGGCAGCTTCTCCCTGAGCATAACTTCTTCCGGGAATTGCTATAACCGTAATAACAACCAAGAAGAAATAAAGAAACATCTTCATTTTAATTTTCCTCATTGAATTTTTACTTTCTTCACTTTTTATCATTTTTTCACCTAATATGGTTAAAATATAAGTAAATATTATTTATTAAAACTATTCAAAAAAAGCTGCTATTTTATTATGGCCATTTTGCCGATTACGCTCTCCGTAAATTCTCCATCACTCGTGCTGACAATTAATTTATATAGATAAGTTCCGTTTGCCATCTGGTCACCATCACCGTCAGTGCCATCCCAATAAATTTTTACAAACTTTTCGTTGATATTATTTTCATCTAATTGTTGAACTTTTCTTCCGGCAATCGTGTAAATATCTATTTTTACATCTACTGGTTGAGTAAGATTATGCTGGAAAGTAAATGTTGTATTCGAATTAAAAGGATTTGGATAATTATAAACATCTCTCACCACAAGTTCATTTGAGTTTACAACAGTAAAAAATGATTCTTCATTAGAAAAATTATTGTAAACATCCCACGCTTTTACTTCTATCGTATAATCACCATCACTCATTTTATTAAATTTATAATTGATATCTCCTTTTTTTCCACCTGCATCAAGCTCGCCAACAAAAAAGTCCGTAAAATCTATCGGATTACCCTGGTTTTCATTTAGTATTCCTTCAAGTTTATGCCCAACTCCTGTGCCAGTTGTGTTCAAGCCAGTTTCATCAAAAAGCTTAACAATTAAATTTGGTTCAGGACCAACTAAGTATGAATTAGCGTAAGATGCGTCATCAAAAAATATCTCAATCTCAGGACCTTTACCATCATTAACTGCAGTTGTATCAGTTCCGCCAACAATAATTTTATTTGTGAAAGCCAATCCATCCGTTTCAAGATCGTAAAAATAAAAAATGACTTTACCGTTTTTATTTTCATAAGATATATCTTTCGGAACAACAAAATCTGCTGTAAACTCACCACTATTAACAGAAACTCTTCCTCTGAAAATAACTCCGCCTTGAATTTTCATTGGATAATTCCCAATTTCTTCAAGAAGTTTTGTTCTTTCAGAATCATAAATTGTAAGAAGACCTTCACCGTTATAATCACTCCAAATAGTGCCGTCTGGTTTTAGAACTGTTCCTGCGACTTTAGTACTGCTCAAGGCTTTAATTTGAATATCAGAAATTAGAAGCTGTCCGTTTATTGAATCGATCGCTCCAAAATACTGAGGCATATTCAATCCCAGAGTTGGATCACCTAAAAGATGAAACTTCTGATCGTTGACTGAATTTAAATTGACTTTAGTTCTAAATAAAGCAAACCCAAGCGAAACTGGTAAATTTAATTCTTGTCTAGGCAGGTTAAAAAGAGAATCAAAAAATACTCTATTGAGATTTGCGTTCGAAGATGAAAAAACCACACGGGATGCACTTAATGTTCCTATTGATCCTGCATTTTTAAGAAACAATAAATCCTCGGCGCCACTGTAATAATTTGGTGAATCATAATTGCCAAAATCGCATGTTGCTGCACAGAGGAAAAAGTATTTGTCATTATTTAGTTGTGGTATCGTTACGCCTCTTTCAAAAACAAATTCATGAGCCCAAACATCGGGATTACCATGACCGACATAATTTACTAACAAGGTTCCTTGATTCATTGTTTTAACAATCTCAGTATTAACTGCGGGTTTTCGTCTACCGTTTCCTGTTATAATTGCAGGATAATCTGCCAGATATATTTTTTTAAGATCAAATGAAGCAGGTATACTTGATTGGGCAAGAAACTCAGATTGTGATGTGTGTAAGTTTCCATCATTGCCACTTGAAGTGAGACCATCGTCGGCAACTAGGGTAATTAAATTACGCCAATTACCACGTTCACTATTTAATTCATAGTAAATTATTTTATCAATATAATCGTTAGCAACATTAGTGTTTCTTGCTGTTATTCTTCCAAATGCAAGATCCGGTTTCGAATCCTCTCCATCGACTCTGGCATAGAAGTCATCTGTGCAATAAGAATTGGTGTCCATATACAAAATTCAATGATTCTTCGGTTTCCCAGGCGGGTAAATAATTATCACCAAATCCTTCGATATTTTTATAGTCATAAGTTCCCTTACCGAACAAAAGAAAATACTCCGGCTTCACTTGCCAATTGTTATAAGCATACTTAATAAAATCTCTGATCGCGGAAATATCACGAATGCCACATCCAAACTCATTATAAATATTTTCAACATCTATTACGATAGTGGAAATTGGAATTCGTGCCTGACTTTCCCGGTAAGTTTTTAATCTGTTTGCAACATCAAGGAAATTTTTATGTGCTATGATAATGAACTTAGCACCATCCAGTATGCCACGGATATTTGAATTTGTTATAGCAGTTGGATTTGCCGGAGTAAGATAACTTCCATTACCCACTGCAAGATACTTTCGGATTGAGTCGGCATTTTCAGAAATTTGAAATCTGAAATCACCTCCACTTGGCCAGCCGGGTTTTGGATCAACTATTTGAATATTGGTAAAATCACTTACATCATAGATTTTAATATCTGATGATGCAAAACCATGTAAATAATATTCAACAATTGCTGATGAGTCCTTTGAAAAAAATATTAGTTTATTTTCAACAGGAATTAAATCTTTTTCATAAGCAATTTCAAAATAATCAAGATATCCAACTGAAGTAACAGAAGTGGAACTAATAGTAAATTTCAATGCGCTGCGATTATCCGGTACCGTACCATTAAAAATACCTGTTCTTATGTGAGCCTCTCCAATCTTGTAATCGGTATTGCCATATCCGGCTAAAGAACCCGAAAATATATTTGCCGAATTTTCAGCAACACTTAAAATAAATGGATTTTGAGAAGCATTCACAAATCTGAAATTATAATTTATTGGATAGTTAGAATTTCTATTATCGAGTCTACTTATATAAGTTCTGCTTGGAATGTTCTGAGAATAATCATCTCCAAAAAACTGTCTTCCGGATTTTCCAAGATTAATTTTATCAACTTCAAAATCAGAAAATGCTGAAGTTGTTGTTTGTATGTAATCAGTATTTATATTTAAGCTTGTCTTGGTTTGAACCCTTTTACCATTATCTCCGCCGACTGTAATCCAATAATAATTTTTATCAGAAAAAGGATGGTTAAATCTTTGAATCGATTGAGTAATTGGATCATAATCTCTAAACTGGCTTCCTCTTCCATAAAAAAGAATATAGTCACTTTGATCAAAGCTGCCGTCATTTTCACCAGATATAATTATAGCATTTTCTATCAAATCATCTGGACGAGGCGTCGTAACTTTTTCAGATAAAGCTTTACCACCATTGTTGTAAATTTTAATTGTTCGTGGATCAACAGAAGAAACATTGAAACCAAAAGATTCAAGTCGGGCTCTGTCTATTTTATAAATTCCTTCGGTTGGTGCTTCAAATCTAACCCATTGACCGCTTCCTAAAACACTGCCATCGATCTTTGATAATCTGTTTTGTGCCTTCACCCAATATTGAGCAGCGTCATAATTTATAATCGAAAATTTGAGTAACTCATCTTCTGTTTTTCTTCCTGAAAACTGACCATTTCCAAAATCAATTTGAATTACAATCTTTGAGTACAACCTGATCGTGTTTGTATTAACATCAAATTTTATCGGGAATAATCTTATATCCTGCGTTCCTAATCCTCTCGCAATGCCGTATTCACCAAACGAAGCAAGCTCAGGAAAATCTTCATAATTATAATATTCTGGTGAGACTTCGTAATCCATTCCATCAAGAAAATTTTCTTTCACGTATTTAGGAACTGGTATTATGCTACCATCAATTTGCTTATAAAAAGAGTTAAGCACTCTAATTGAATTACCAAATTCGGAAGGGACACCTATAACTAATTTTCTTTGCTGAATTGCAGGAACGCCAAAAGGAATTGATTCGTCTGTGAATCCATATGCAAAATCAACTCTCCTGTATTCCTGACCATTAATTTTTATAAATGAAGTATCGGTGTACTGTGGTGTAAATTCAATAATTATAGAACTTTGATTAGACGAAAGAATTTTGATATCCGATTGAGGAAAAAGGAATGCGGTGAGCACCAAAATTAAGGTTACGATTTTGCTAATCATTTTAAGGTAATTAAAAATTACTCTGCTTAGAATTATTTTTTATTTTTACTTTTAAGAACCTGATATTCTATTTAGAATATCAATGATGTAGCAAAACCCGATTAAAACTCCTTTATTTTGATCGAAATTTAGTTAACTAATGGCTTACCAGTCAAGTCATTTCTTTACTATTAAGCAATTTGATTTTTTTCACTATTTCCCTTGTTTTTATGAATGTAATTGGCATTGAAGAAATTCTCCATAGAACTCTCCTATCAGTTCCAATAAGCACTAAAGTTCTTTTATTCATTCCCAGGAAATTGATAGCGCCATATTGCCTGCTGACTTTTTTATCTTCATCAGAAAGAAGTGGGAAATTAATTTTTAACTTTTTGCAAAAGTCTAAATGTGATCGAACCGAATCAGTGTTGATGCCTACAACATTTATCCTGCTATTAATAAATTCATGGATGTTATCATTATACTCAGCAAGTTGAGCAGAGCATACCGGCGTGTCATCTTTTGGATAAAATACGAGTAATATTTTTTTGTCCAAATTTTTATAGAGCTCAAAATCTTTTCCGGTTTCATCTTTTAATTTAAAGTTTGGAGCTATTTCACCTTGCTTCATAATCCAAGCAACTCTCTTTTACTTTTCATCGCATCAATACAAAATTGAATATGTTCTTCAAGTGGAACACCAATTCCCTCTGCTCCATTTTTAATATCATCTCTGTTTACCGCCCTGGCAAATGCCTTATCTTTCAATTTCTTTAGTACAGATTTTACTTCAACTTCTTCAATTGATTTGGATGGACGAACGTATGCAACTGCGGTTAAAAATCCGGCAAGCTCATCACAGGCAAATAATACTTTTTCCAAGTTCGATTTTCTTGGAACGCCGGAGTAATCTGCGTGAGATAAAATAGCATTTCTGAATTCTTCGGAGAAACCTTTTTCTTTTAAAATTTCATTTCCTTTAAAAGGATGGCCTTCCTGAGAGGGATACATTTCATAATCAAAATCGTGAAGCAAAGCAACGTTTCCCCAAAAGTGTTCATCTTCATTATGCTTCAATGCATATGCTCTTACACAAACTTCTACAGAAAGTGCATGCTTTATCAAGCTTTCGCTATTTGTATATTCCTTTAAAATTGAATAACAATAATCTCTGTCGGTTTCAACATTACTCATCTTCTTATTCCTCTTTATCTTTATTCATTATTCGGATTGAATGAAGGACACAAATCCCCAACTCTGCATGCAATACATTTTGGCCTTCTGGCTATACAAACTTTTCTTCCATGACTCATTAAATAGTGGCCAAGATTTATCCAATCTTTTTTTGGAAAAAGTTCTTTCAAACGTTCTTCAATTTTAGCAGGATCTTTTGAATCAACAAATCCCATCAGGTTTGATAACCTGATCACATGAGTATCAACTGCAATTGCGGGGATTCCAAATGCATTTCCTGCAACCACGGAAGCAGTTTTTCTTCCAACTCCGGGAAGTGAATTCAGCGATTCAAAATCTTCCGGGACTTTTCCATTAAAATTTTCTAAAAGAGTTTTGCAGCAATTTTTTATACTCTTTGCTTTTTGACGATAGAAACCTGTGGAAAAAATATCTTTTTCTAATTCCTTATTGGATACTTTTAAGTAATCTTCTGGCTTCTTATATTTTTTGAAAAGTGATTGAGTTACCATATTCACTCTCGCATCAGTACATTGAGCCGAAAGAATCGTTGAGATTAGTAACTGAAAAGGAGTTCCGAATTCAAGAGCTATTTCTACAACAGGATATTCTTTTTTCAACCTCTTAAGAATTTCATTAGCTATTTTCGCTTTAGAATCTATTCTAATCCTTGTTAAACTTTTCATCTTTTATTTTCAATCTTTCGACCGGAAGATTTTTTAAAATATGACTTTGAAGTATTTCTTCGACATCATCAATCTTAACTCCTCCGTACCAGATTTGTTCAGGATATACAACGACAGTAACTCCGTACTCGCATGCATCGAGACATCCGGCTGCATTTGAACGAACTTGTGTGTTTAAACCCAATTCCTTCAATCGCTTTTTAAATAATGCACGAACTTCCACACTGTTTTTATCAGCACAGCATCCCTTTGGATGACCATCAGGTCTTTTATTTTCACAAACGAAAATATGTTTTTCGAAGCGTTTCATAATTTTATTTTGTTTTTAATGAAATATAACTAACTATCCAAAATTTTTCATTTATTTAATTGCAGAATTGCACTATGTTTGAATTGAAATAATCAGGGAGTCATTATGCAAAAAATAATATTTGTACTGTTTTTGGTTTCAATCTTAGTCTACATTAGTTGCAGCGAAGAGGAACTTACCGGCACATCTGTTCTTAAGAAATATCCGACTGAACTTGGAAATGAATGGGAATACAGCACTACAACTGTTATTGATTATTATGATACTTTAGGTCACATTGTAGATACTGATACCTTTGATTTTGGAAATACAATTATTAAAATCATTGAGACAAATGATTCACTTGGTATTTATAATAAGCTAATAAAATTTGAATGTTACGACTTGCAAACTGCGAATTCCAAGAGTTATAATTGGTATTCGAATTCAGATACAGCTTTGAAACTAATAGCATATTCAAACGCCGGTTCTTCACAGTTAGTTTACCCTAAAATTGGTAATCGTAGATACCTAACACTTGAAGAATTACTCTTAATCATTAAATCAACTAATCCTGGAATATTTACGTTCTCAAAATCAAATCCAATCGATTCAATAATGTATTATGAAATCCCAAGACAAGTTCTTGCATATCCATTAGCGTTAAATAAAAGATGGGTCGAGTTGGTATATCCCTGGTACCGAGAACGTTATGTTTCAAATATTGTCCAACAAATGTTTCAGGGTCAGGCATTAAGGTGTTATATCATAAAAGTTGATTGGCCAGATTATGATATAGAATTTGACGATTATATCAGCCTTGATAAGGGATTACTCAAACGGGAAATATTTGCCGACAGCATCATAATCACAAGTATATCAAATCCTGATTCAGGAGGATTCGGCCGGCTTTTAACTAATTCAAATCTGGTAAGATTAACTCAGTAAGATGAGAAAGATCAAATTACATTGAGTTGAATTAATAAGAATTAGAAATTCTGTAGCGCGTGCGGGATTCGAACCCGCGATCTCCGCCTTGAGAGGGCGATGTCCTAAGCCACTAGACGAACGCGCCGGTTTAAAATGTGAGATGTTTGATGGTAGACAGATGATGTAAAAAAAAACAGGTTTTCTATTTTCCATCAACAATCTTCCTTGATAATGGCTGTCCCGCTAGGACTCGAACCTAGACTCTTCTGATCCAGAGTCAGACGTGTTGCCAATTACACCACGGGACAATTGATTTTAAGTGTAAAAATACAACTTTTACTGAGATATTCCCAAACGTACAGTAGAAATGGAACTAATACTGTGTTAAAAGTATTAGTCACACTATCTTAAATCATCAAAGAACTGTTAATATTTTAACTTTTTAGTGTTATTAGATTTTACTTGTATTCTCTGCTCATCACAAAATAATGAGTCAAATATAGTAATTCATCTAACCCAGATTTAATTGCTATCTAGAGAGCTTTTGAAGAAGAGTTAATACTTGATATTTCTCTCATCCTAGAAAATATAAACCCGGAAAGTATTTCAAGTTCTTCCTTAATTATTTTCATTTTTTAAAGAATTAAAAATAAAATTATGCTAATTGTCATAAGAATGTATTATATAGATCTATATATTTTCCCTGCATGCATATTAAAGAATGGTTTATTAAAATGAACATAATTATAAACACCTGTATGCATATAAGGATAATAACATAAATACGAATTATTTTGCTATTAAAATTTGATATCGAGGAATGATGCAAATAGAAAAAATTATTTCGCATATACAGGTATGATATTCTCTATGATTTTTTAGTGATTGATAAGTAATGAAATCCTCTGACTAAGAAAAATATGACAAGTTTTTGTTATTGCCGGTTATTCCTAATATTAATGTGTGAAAAATTTCAAAAAGTTTACTTATCGAAAATTATCCAAAATGTAGTAAAAATATAGTGAGGAAATATAGTATGTCATTCACCAACAAATTAACCATACTAATAATTCTGTTATTAAATGCCATGAGTAGTAATTATGGACAGGATAAATCAGCACTAAAATATAATGAAGAAGTAAACTTTGAAGTAGAAATGATATATATATCTGGCGATGAAAACGATTATAAAGGGTTACTTTTGTACAAGTCGGGGATAGTGTCTGAAGTGATACCTATGTTTGATTCAGCAGGAATTAAGGTTAATGAAGATATTGAAACTCCCAAATTATTATTAAAAGTTACAGTTGACCATAACTTGACTAATAAATCATCTGAAAATGACGGTTGGTATTATGTAGATGCTGAAATTTATTTAATAGATAAAGTAAAATTAACAGAACATCCGAGTGTAAAAATTGAAACTATAACCTGGCAGGGTGATTGTAAGAGAATATTTGTTAGTGAAAATAATGTTGAAAATATTAGAAATGAAAATATTGCAGAAATAGCCAAAAGTTTTATAAAAGATTATTTTGAAATTAATCCGGACTAATATTGATTTCACATACCTACTTTTAGATTTGTAATTTATACTTGGATTCTCATAAATTAAACCCAGTATACTTTAGTATATTTCGCTAATATTGATTGCAAAAAATAGAATATTGAAATGAAATTATCACACATATTACTTATCCTCTTTCTTGGGACTTCAGTATTTGCACAAAAATATCAATATGAAAGTTCATTAGGCAAATTTATTAGTGCTTCTTCTTTTTATATAAATTCTGCCGGATATATTTACGTGACCGATACTAATACTGACGAAATTTATGCATTAGATACACTCGGCAACTTAAAGCTTAAAATTGGCGGCTTTGGATGGAAAGAAACCGCTTTCGATGACCCTGTTGATGTTTATGCAGATGCTTTAAAACTTTATATCTCCGATGAAAATAATCATCGCATACAACGATTGGATAAAAATATGAATTTTAATTTTCAGATCTATACTCGTTATAGTGAAAATGAAGCAGAAAGATTTGGTTATCCACTCAGCGCTGTAATGTCAAACCAGGGAGATGTTTATATACTCGATTCTGAAAATTCCCGAATAGTTCAATTTGATATTTTCGGAAACTTCATCAGAAATTTTGGCGGTTATGATTATGGAGATTATGCATTACAAAGTCCAAAGCAATTAGCAGTATCGGATAAAAATAACATTTATGTAATTGATGGAAATGAAATTTTAATTTTTGACCAATATGGCAATAGTATTAACAAATTTTCCGGGATTACTGAATTTATAAGTATTCGAATTCTTTTTGAATGGATGACTCTATCAACCGAGAAGCAAATTTATATAGCAAATCTTCGAGCTCCTGAAATAACATTGAAGGAAGTTTTGCTTGAAGATCTTCCTTTGAACACGACGATTGTTAACTCACTTATTTTTAATAACAAACTTTATCTCTTAACTAAAAAAGAAATATTAGTCTTCAACAAATTATGAAATATTGCCATTGCTGCTCGCCGGAATAAATAATTCAAGAGATATTAATATTCAAAAAAGACTTAATTCAAATCTTACAAGTTTTATTCTGCTCTTCTTCCTTGTAATATGGATACTTGGTTTCCTTCAACCGCTGATATTCACTCAGAACAATTTTGTCAATAATTATTTCCTTGAGAGAATTTATTCACGGGTATGTCATCAAGAGAGTAGTAAATGTATTTTGACTGGTAACGGAAGTATGCTCGTTTGCGCAAGATGTGCCGGTATATATCTCGGTGCTCTGTTTACTGCTTTAATATTTTTATTTATCTCCGTACCTGAATTAAGAATAAAATTATTAATGATTGCTTCAATACCAATGTTACTTGATGTGGGCTTAACATTTTTGGGAGTTTATAAATATTCTCAAACTGTCGCGTTTAGTACTGGATTGGTTTTTGGAAGCATTGTATATGTATTTTTACTATCCGAATTAGAAAATTTGATTTCAAATAAATCCATAAAAAGGAATGAATAAAAAATATTTACCGGCGCTTGTTTGCGGCTTTGGTGCTGCAGTTCTAACTACTATCCCAGGAATGGAAAGTATTGCTTGCTGCTTACTTACTCCTGCGGCATCTGGAGTTTCTATATTTCTTTATAAAAAGTCCCAACCCGGAATACTTAAAATCAGCACGGGTACAGGTATACTGATTGGGTTATTGACTGCTATTTTTGCTGCACTGTTTGCCAGCAGTTTTGAAATGATTACAACTTATATAACAAAGACAAGTGATTTGGCTGTTTCAATACCTCAGGTTGAACAATTAGTTAAGGATATGAAACTCGGACCGGCAGCCGAAGAATCCATTGGAGTTTTAAAGCAGATGATATCAGAAATTCAGTCCAAAGGATTTTCGTTACTATATTCGATTTTGATTACCTTAACTAATTTAATCACTTATTCAATTTTTGGTATGATAGGTGGTCTCGTTGCCACAGCGATAATCAATAAAAGAAATATCAATTCAATTTAAAATGATTTCAGCATTTATCTTTTTCGTTCACTTTATTTTTATTCTACTGATCTTTACGTGGAAATGGCAAAAGGATGGAGTCTCCGGAGCTATAATGAACGTTAGTTTAATATTAATACTTTTTGCTGTTGGATGGACTATTACGGGTATGATAGCAAAATTTATTATGGAACCACAGGGACTCGGGCTTTATTATGACAGGGATACTTTTTCATTATCCCTGTTAACAATAATTGAATTTTTCTTTTACAAAATCTACTATAATCGATCTACTGCAGACGATAAGGGAAAACAATAACTGCTGTTTGCTCAACCTGTTTTTGATTGGAACTTAAAGCTTCAAATCTCCACTGCCGTAACGAATTAATCGCTGCATTCTCCAATCTTGTATCAGCTTTCATTTTTGGAATAATTGTACCGACCGTTCCATCAGGTAAAATAGTGAATTGTAATTTTATATTAACTTCTTTCTTAACTCCATCAGGATACTGTGGAAGAAGAAAGCTGTAAATCTTTCTCGTTCCCTTTCCTCCCCAATCAATATCAAATCCAAAATTACCTTCAACTTCAGTGTTATTACCCTCTTCATTAGACTTTGAATTAGATACAGTTGTTTCAGTATTTAATTCAGTCCTTTCTTCAGCAACTTCCTTTTCATTATCCGCTGGTTTAATTACATTTTCATCTTCAGTATTACGAGCAACCGGCAATTCAACTTCTTTTACCTCAGGATTTTTTTCTTTTGATAATTCCTTCTCGCTTGGCTTTGAAGTTTCCTTAATGATATTAATTTTATTGCCCTGTGCACCTGAAGAGCCGGTTTGATCAGAAATGCCGAAAGATAGTTCAACATATTCTGATGGAATATAATCAAACGAAAGGTTGATTAATAAAAATAACAATATTGCAATTGCATGTAATGCAAATGAAATAGTATAAGATATTCCAGAAGTTTTCTTGGAAGACATAGCTTTCCTCCTATGGATTTTCTTTTTCCGTTTCTATTGTGAATTTACCTACACCAATTGATTTTGCAGCATCAATTACTTTGATCACTACATCAATCTGAACTGTCTTATCAGCCCTGATAACAAGACTGCTCTCCTCACTTGTCCCTCGTATTTCTGAAAGTTTGCCGGGGAGCATTTCTATTGTAGTTTGATCTGATCCGGCATAAACTACTCCGGCAGATGTAATTGTGACAATCATTTTAGTAGTTTCAGTTAGCTCATTTGTTTTTGAACCCGGTAATTTAACTTTTACACCTGTTTGAATTACAAACTGAGATGTTAAAAGAAAAAAGATAACCAGCAACATGACAATGTCAGTCAGTGATGAATAAGAAAAAATTGTAAGTGGTTCATTTGAAGTACTGAATTTCATAATTTCACCTTACATTTCCACTTCAATTTCATCATCAAAGTCTATAGCTTCTTTTGAAGAATCCTGCATTGTATCAACAACATCATTCGCAACTGTTTCCATATCCGAAACGAACTTTTTTATTGCACTAAGAAAATAGTTATAGAATGAATAAGAAGGAATTCCAACTATTAAGCCGAACGCTGTAGTTATAAGTGCTTCCCAAATACCACCGGCGAGATCACTTGGATTTGCCGCACCAGCGAGATCTTCAATTCTCATAAATGCTTGAATCATTCCTGTAACTGTTCCCAGAAATCCCAATAATGGAGCAACTCCGGCAACAGTGGCTAAAAGTGAAAGTCCTTTTTCAAGTTTACTAACTTCTTGTCTACCTGCATTTTCGATTGCTTCTTTAACACGTTCGTGACCCATTCCAAATTTTTTCAAACCCTTCCTGACCATATTTCCTATCGGTGATTTTTCTCTAAGGCAGAAAGAAGCAGCACCACTCATATCTTTATTCTTTATGAAACCTCTTATCCTAACCAGGAATGCAGGTAAATTTATTTTCGCTTTCCTGAGAATAAAAAACCTGTCAATTGCTACCGCTAGTGCGATGACGGAACAAAATAAAATTGGCCACATTATCACACCGCCCTTAAGGAATATTTCAAATAGATTCATATCTCTCCAAATATTTTTTATTATTTAATATATTTCTCTTCAAATTGTTTTGCAAACTCCTCAGAAGTAAAATCACCCACGTTAAGTTTATATTCACGCACGCCTGATCTGGTTTCAATAACTTCCACAAATGCATTGTATCCTAAATCAAAATACTTGTCAGCTTCACGATCTGCTACATCTTCTGATTTATATGTACCAACATAAACAATGTAATAATTTCTATATAAAAATATTCTATTGACCTTCTCCACCTTTGGTTTTTCTACTACAGGTGTTTCAGTTTTTATTTCAACTTTAGGCTCTTGCTTAAGTTCGGTGATCTTCTCGTTCTTAGGTTCTTGTTTTAACTCAGTCGTTGTTTCTTTTTTTGTATCAGGAATTTGTTCATCAGTCAGAAGTAATATTGGATTGAATCCAGTAATTTCAATCCTTTCTTCCATTTTAGGATACGGATATGAAACTGCAAATACATAATCTCTTTCAATGACTTTTACATTTACCGGAGGTTTTACATTAAACAATATGTTCTCATTTGCTCCTGATTTGTTATCTGATTTGATGAAGTAAACATAGACAACAACAACAGCAATAATAATAAAAGATATCAATGCAACTATAGGTAGATAATTTCTTCTTGCAGTAAAAGCTTTTTCAGTTGAATATTTGTCATATCGACCAACTTTTGACTTACCTAAATTTCCCCGCTGCCGATATGGTTCTGTCTTTGATTTTACTTCCGTAAATTTATCCATATAGCCAGATTTTTCATGATCTTCAACGCTTGTCGGATTAACACTGTACTTTACCGTATCTTCACTTTTATGTGGAATTATATTTGATTGAGCTTCTGTTCGATGCGAAGGAACTGGTTCGAAATCCTTCAACCGATTCGATTGTTCTTTGCGAAGATCCGTTTCTAACTTATTTGTGACTTTACGTTCGTTAAATTCTGGTTTCGTCTTGTTGACATTAACTTCTTTTGATTTATCTGTTTTATCTTTTTCTAAGAATTTGGCTCCGTAATTCCATGGTAAACCGTCTTCTGTTGTTTCCTTGTCTGTATTGGTAACTTTAACCGCGTCAGGCTTAACTGCTTCTTTCTCTACTTTTGATTCATCTAATTTCTCACCAGTCCGTGGTACTTGATCGGGAACTTGCTTTGATTTTGAGCTCCGATTTAAAATTGAATTTTTCTGATTACTTTTTATTAAAAAATTAAGATCAAAAGTTAATGGGATAATCAGTTCTTCAACAAAATCGCTTTCGTAATCTTTCCGTAGACCCGAAATGATTACTTCTGCTTTTGTTGCAAAAGATTTAATAAGTTGATTCCTGTCTGTATGAGGCGCAAAATCTCCGGAATTTAAACTCTTTTGAAAATCTTTATCATCCATCCATAGCGTTTTAAGATTTGCTATCTTAAGAAAATGTATGTCACTTAAATCATTATTTATTTTTTGCTCAGAGGAAAATAGAACCAGTTGAATCAAATATGACTTTGGAGTTGGCGATTCAGCAGTTTTATCAATTTGAATTCTACAATTTCTTTTATGAAAAAATCCATGGTTTTGAAAATGGAGTAAGTCGCCCGGTTTAAGCTTATTGCTCAATCTGTTTACAAAGACTTCAAAGAAGAAATCTGAGACATCAACTGAAATCCCGCAGCTCTGAGCAACACTTTTTATTAATTCTTCTTTACTTATCATCTCAATATTTCAATCGATTTAATTATATGTCTTTTTATATTAAATGTCGAATGATCAAATTTGTTCATCCAAACAAACAGAAAAAATTAATCAAATAAATAATTAGCTCCAATAAGTAGTTCAAATGGCTTTTCCTGGTATCCTTCCCAGCCATCTCTTTTCACATTAAAGATATTATCTAGTTCAAAAAATAATCCAAAATTCTTCTGCATTGTATAAGAAATTTTCAATCCTAGGTTAAAAAGGCTTGGTAATTTTCTTCCATCATCGTTCTCAAGATCGGCGTATCTGTCCGACACATAGTCAAAATTGACTTCTCCATTCCAATCCTTTAAAAAATTGTACCCATAAATTAGCGTTGCCTGATAACTTGGATTGTAAGGAATTTTTTTTGATGCCGAATTTTCCACGCTGAAATAATTTAATGTACCATAAAAATATCCATACGGTCCAAGATAGTAAAGTAAGTTGACAAATATATTCCAACTAACTGCGTCCGAAGTTAATACTTCAAAGAATCCAGATGTATCCGGATTATTGTAATAAGGTAGATTATCCGTGTTAAAATATTCCAGTCCTCCGTCTATTTGATAATATTTATCATATTCATACTTAACCAGCGCTTTGAATTTATTTTCTTTTTTCAAAAATACCCGCTGCAAATCTTGCTGATCATAATAAAAATTATTTCGCATAAATGTTCCTGCAGTAACATTTTCACCTATTGGTGAATATTCTCCATAAACGACTAAATTCTTTGCAACTTCAGAACTAATTGATGCATAAATTCCATTTAGATCCTGACCACTTGCTGCTGAAAAAGTAAATCCACCTTCAACCATAATTTTGTTAAATAATTCAAGAGATGCGGTTGGTCGGAAGTAGTAACCGTTTGTTTTTGAATCAGTGAGAGAGTCTGTTATCAAATTTTGATGCTGATAAGCTGCTTTTACCTGAATACTAAATGATTTTAATTTTAATCTTCCGAAAGCATTTACATAAAGAAGAGATTCGTTAAAAGTTTCATCATCGAGATAAGTAAAATTTCCTCCCCCATTCAAATCGAAAACAAATTCTTTCATATAAAGATTTTGAATACCTGCTGATGCAGTTCCAATATTAAGATTCCGTTCTCTTTCAGGATCAATAGAGCCGAAAAATCTGAACAAGTTTTTTGAATGTTCTGCATTAATAGAAAACTTAGTGCCGGGCATTGCACTTAAATCAGTGGGGAGAGTGTAAGCAAAATCAAGTGCGCCTTCAAGATATTGCCGCTGACTATTATCAACATAGGAAAGTTGGTTTAATCCTGTAACATTCCCGTGAAGCAAACCATTTTTAAAGGGGAAAGTATAATCTACCTGTCCCTCTGGTAACTGATAAAATCCTGCTTTCAATTCAATGAAACCTTTTCGATAGTCTGCTGAATCGAGTAATGATATTTCGGCCTCAACTGGATTTGAGATTTCCGCAAACTCAAGGTAATCCGGTTTATAAGTTGGCTTTAAAAACTCATCGGAAACTGTTGAGATGTAATCAGGATTAATCTTGTCAACTTTTCTAACAGAAATATCATCTTTACCAAAAATCACAAAATCCGGGAGTTCAACATTCGGATTTTGCTCTTGCGGAAATACAATAGATGCAAAAAAAAGTAGTATTATTGAAAAATATTTCATCATTTAAGTTTGCTTATTTTTTGTCTCGCTTCTTCTCCAAGTTCATTTCCTTTGTGCTTAGTCACAACAACTCTGTACATCTCCTCAGCCTGTCTTTTATCATTCAGTTTAACATAACAATCACCTAATAAAAGGTATGCTTTTGAAAGCCACGGTTCATATTGTGAAAAAACTGTTCTGACTCTAACAAGTGCAGAAATTGATTCTGAATATCTTGTCTGTTCAAAAAGAGAAAGCCCGAAATAATATTGTGATCTTGCACCAAGATCATCTGTTCTTTTTTCGGCAACTTCGAGAAAATGTCCATCAGCAACATTGTATCTGCCTGCAGCCATATCAATTAAACCCATTTCAAACTTAGCCTGACCAGCAAAAATAGTTTCCGGGTGATACAGTGCTAATTCTTCAAAAGTTCCATATGCCTTTTGAACATCTCCGATCTTGGTATAAGCCATACCTTTTAAGTAAAGAATTTCCGGAAGGCGTGGAGAATCTTTTAATTTGGTTGAAGCCTGTTCCAAAACTGCGATTGATGCCTGATAATTTTCATTGAGTTCGTACATTTTTCCAAGCTCGATTACTGAAACAGCAGCCTGTTCCGATCCGGGGTAGTTTTCAAATACTTTGTTGAAGTAGAAGATAGCTTCATCATTTTCCTTCAAGTTTTGCGAACTCTTACCGAGCCAGTAATATGCTTCCGGCACAAATGTGCTTTTAGGGTATTTTACTAAAAATTCCTGGTAACTTGTTTTAGCATTCTGATAATCACGCTGGCTGTAATAAATTTCACCCTTCTTAAAGTAAATCTGATCAGAGAATTTTAAATTTGGGTTTTGACTTATGAACTTATCAATTAGAAAAATAGCTTCATAAGATTTACCTTCTGCAACATAACTGTATTGCATACCGTTAATGGCGTCATAAACATATTCGGATGAAGGATATCTGGTTAATACAGTCCGGTAATTCACTATAGCTGAGTCATACATTTCAAGATTAAAATATGCATCACCAATTGAGTAGTAAATCACTGGCGAAAGACTTGTATTTCTGTAAGAATGAATTACATACCTATATTCGTTTATAGCGTCCTTATATTCTCCTTCCTGAAATTTTATAAATCCAATAGTGAAAAGAGAACTCTCGGCATATTTAGATTGGGGAAATTTTTTCTGAAGATTTCGAAACTCTTCTATAGCCGAATTAGTTTCACCTGATTTATATAAGGCTTGAGCATACTGAAAATAAGTGTATGGATCTTCCGAAGAATATTTTCCTGTTTGAAATAATTGTTTGAAAATTCGACTGGCTGCAGAAAAGTTCCTTGACCCAAAATAACTATCAGCTAAACGTAATTTTGCATCGGTTGTTCTTTCATCGTTAGGATACTTTTCAATAAATTCAGAAAACTGGTATGCTGCATTTGAATAATTGCCGAGGTTGAACTGACAATATCCCTTTGAATACATTACTTGCAGTACATACTCTTCTTCACTGCTTTTAATCAAGTTATACCTTGATAAAGCTTCCTGATATTTACCCAGATTGAAATAGCATTCTGCCATATAAAAATTTATTTTATCGGGTTCAAAAGCAGGATTGAGATTTTCGGCCTCCCGCAGGTATTCAACGGCTTTATCATATTCTCCAAGATGAAAAAGCGAAACTCCCATCCCCAACATCGCACGTAAATGAACATCGGATTCTGCTTCGGTAATCCTGATCGCAGGTTCAAAATTTCCTCTAGCTTTGATATAATTTTTCTTTCTGAGTTCAATCTCACCAATCATAGTAAAAGATTTTGCCCGAGTTACCGGATCATCTGATGCAGTTCCGTTTATAAGATATTGTTCTGAAAGATCAAATTTGTTCTGCTCGAAATAGATGAGACCAATAAGACTTTCAACAAGTGCAGAATAGGAATTGTCAGGATATTTTTTTAAAAAATTTTCAAAAATATTTAAAGCTTCCTTTGAGTTGCCCACATATCTTTTTGACTCACCCTTCCAGACAAAAGATTTGATGGCTATTGAATCTTGCCCTTCAGAAAGGGTATTAAAAACATCATAGGCTTCATTAAATTTTGATTGCTGAAACAAAGACCAGGCTAAACCATACTGAGCATTTCGATAATATTGCGAATTTGGGAATCTGCTAACTATTTCTGAATAACTCGTTGCAGCATTTGAATATTCTTCAACTCTGTAATTTGAATTAGCCAGGAGATATATTGCTTCTGAAAGATCTTCATTCGATAATTCCTGTAAATCAGGATTACTAAGCTCAAGTATTGAATTATAGTAATCTTTCAGATAAAAATAGCAAACGCCGATTCTAATCTGTGCTTGTAAAGCCAGAGGACTGGTAGAGTGAAAAGTTAAAAGCTGATCATAGTACTTAACCGCATTTTCGTAGTCACCCATCTTTTCATAAATACTTGCCAGGGCGTAAAGTGCGTAGTCTTTAAATCTATTACTCGATTTGTCTTCAATTGCCTGAGTTAAAAATTCAACGGCCTCATCCAATCTTCCATCAGCAGCAAAAGCCTCTCCAATCCAATACATTGAAGTACCGATATAGTCACTATTCGGATACTGGTAGATCAACATCATATAATTTTTTCGACAAAGGGCGTATCTATTTAAATCAAAATAAATCAACCCAAGTGTGAACAGAGATTCTTCTCTGAATTTTGACCAGATCACATTGTTAACGATAAATTCAAATCCAGTAAGTGCCTCGTCTTTTTTGCCCATCTTAAGAAATGAATTTGCTGAATAATAACAAGCCGAAGCATACAATTCATCTTCAATTCCATAATCATCAATAATTTTCTGAAATATTTTCTGCGCATCAACATAAAGCTGCTTATTGTATGCATCCATCCCTGCATTGTACTCATCTGCCATATTCTGGGCTGCAACGAGGTGAGAAAGAAATAATGCCAAAAAGGAACTAAGCAGAATATTTTTTAATGATGGACAATTCATATCAATTTAAGACGAAACTCGCAAATTTATAGTTTCAAAATAATTAGTTGTTAATTACTCAAATTTCTTCACATTCTAAAGCTAAATATTGGATATGTAAAACTTAAAGTCAAGTGAAATAAGAAAATATGGGAAATCACTTAAAGATATTGTTTAGAATTTATCGGCTTCTCAATCAATACAACGAGATAGTCTTGGTCTTTCTGCAATTTATTTCTTAAGTTTGAATTGTAAAACCTGCTATTATTAATAAAGGAGAACATATGAAATACTTAAAATCCTTATTACCAATTTTAATTCTGTTATTTTTTCTGCCAACTGTGGTCAATGCTCAATTGTTTCAAATAGGCGCTGGTGGTGGATTAACACAAATTTTGGCGCCTGAGAGTTACACAAATTCGGTTGAGGACGGTGGCTTAGGATTCTCAAGTGAGTGGAATGCAGGAGCTATCGTTAAGATTGGGTTGCCTTTAATTCCAATTACACCACGAGCTTATTTTTTATATCATTCGCTTACAGGGAGTGGTGAAGCTGATCCAACTCTTTATCAGGATCCGAATGTTGAGTATACACAATCGATTTCTGAAATTGGAATCGGAATACAATATAATTTTGTTCCGTTACCCGCAGGGTTCGATCCATATATTGCACTCGATATTGCATACAATAGCTTTAGTACATTAGAGGGAAATGGTAATGCAGTTCCAAATACAAATGACAGTAGATTCGGTGGTGGAATTGGTTTAGGTACAGAGATTACTATTATTCCAATTATAGATTTGGATGTTTATGCAAGCTACAAAATGTTTAATCTGGTAGGCAAAGAAGATGGTGAGGAAACAGTTACTGCATTAACTCTAGATGTATTTATCTTATTTAGTTTTTTATGATTCTTCAGAGGGAGTGATTTATTAAGTCATTCCCTTTTCTTTCTTGTATCGATTCAAAACCTGGATTCCGATTCCTGATAATTTTTTCTTTCCGAGCAAGTCCAAATTTTTAATTACTACATTTATTTCCTCCAGCGAAGCTCCCGCTTTTAATGCTCCATTTATATGAGAATAAAGCTGATCTTTAAATTTCATTGCGGCAAGGACTGCAACTATACATAACTCACGTTCTTTAAAATGCAGACCAGTTCTTCCCAACACTTTTCCATAACCTTCAAGAACTAACCACTCAGCCAATTCAGGTGAGAAATTATTAATATTTCGAATCAACTTTTCAAATTTGTCTCCATAAACTTTTTTACACCGCTCTACTCCCTTTTTACGAAAGTGATATAAATTCATATCAGCAACGTTTGGTAATCTTTTATTAGGATAATATTCTTTTAAAATCTTAAGTGAAGATAATGCAGAAGGATAACCAGCAAATAAATAATTCTGCAAAAGTGCTTCATACATTTTAGAAAATGGAACTTTATCAGCCTTTGCCTGAAGAATTAATTCTTTCAATAATTCAAATTGATTCATTGCAGAAGCTGCTGCAATCTGTGGAAGTAAATATTTTTTGGCCAGTTTTGATTTCACTTGAATAATTTTAGTTCTGAATAAAAAAACCCTCTGAGAAGAGGGTTAATAAAAATCATTTTCTATGTTTTATTTCAAAAGACTGAGTTCGTATTCAGCTGTCTTTTTATATGTTGGATCTTGCTTAGCTTTGTCAAACATTTCTGTTGCTTTTGAAGTATCACCTTTACCTTTATACGACACTCCCATATAAAAATAAGGTCCACCAATTGTTATCTTGGATTTATATTTCAGAGCATTTTCAGAAGCAGTTATCGATTTATCCCATTCACCAAGTTCAGAGTATAGTTTAGCAAGTGATAAATAAGCAGCGTCATAATTATCATTTTCAACTGCTTTATTTAAATACTCAACTGCCTTTGAAGCGTTTCCTTTTGAAATTTCATCGTTACCAAGTTTAGTATAAGCCAACGATAAATTCTTTTTAACTTTTTTTGTAACACTTGCATTATCGGTAAGTGTCAGAACTTTTTCAAATTTATTTATTGCTTCCTGATAATTCCCCATTGAAAAGTATACTCCGCCTAATGCATTATATCCTGCCTCAAAATCGTTTTTCAATTTTACACATTCTTCGAATGAAGACTTTGCACCGTTTAAATCATTTGCTTTTTTTTGTGATATACCTTTTTGATAGTAAATCCTATAGTCTTTTTCGATTGCAAGAGCCTTATCATAACTGCTTATGGCTCCATTGTAATTACCGGCTTTTAGCAGACTATTGCCCTCATTGTATAACTTACCTGCATCAGCATTCATATCCTGGGCTAAAGATGAGAATGCGAATGTAAAAGTAAAAAACAGGAGAATCAGAAAGACTTTGTTTTTATTCATCAATTTATTCCTTTTCATTTTTTGAATATGGATTGAGTGCGGAAGGCGGGACTTGAACCCGCACGCCAATTAAGGCACTACCCCCTCAAGATAGCGTGTATACCAAATTTCACCACTTCCGCAAAATTGGTTGGTAAAAATAGGATTGGAGGTCTTGAAAATCAACCTAAAGATGGGTATAGATTTATTTTTCCCATTCAAGCAAAAAAGACTATTCCTGATCGATTGGACGTTTGCGATCCCGCATTAGAAGCTTTCTTACTTCATTTCTGAATCTTTTCTCAAAGATTATCAATTCTGCTATTTGCTCATATGATAGTATATCGGAAAGTGAATTAAGAAATTCAATCTTATTTTTTTCCAACTGAAGTTCAAGATTATTGATTTCATTGATTTTGGATTTTAAATCTTCGGCTGTTATAGCTCTGCCACTTTTCAAAATAACTTCTAAATTATCAATGTTTGATTTAATCTTTTCCCGAATTTCCTCCTGCTGCAATTTCTGCTCACTCTTCCTCGAAAAAAACCGCAGGGTGGTCTCTTCATCCATCTGCAACGTTTCTATCAGTTTAATATTTTCAAGTTCCTCAAACTTAGCCCGCATATCCTCATCCTGCCATTTGCCTTTTTGAGAAAACATATTTGAAGAAAATAAAAAAACAGTTATCAGTGTTATGCTGACTGCTCTCATAAATTAACCTCTTCGGAAAAATTTTTATTTAGAATTTCATTATAAATTTGTTCAGCTTCACTGGAGCTTAGTCCTTCAAAAAGTTCCGGATAGCTGATATCATAAGCCTCTGCAACTTCATAATCTATTTTAAGATCTGCCTGAAGCAAATTTGTCAGAACCGATTCATCGTTGTTCTCTGATAGTGGATAGAAATCTTCCAGATTACCGTTCAAGTTTTCAAGTAATTCAATCCTTTGGTTTTCATCAAGTGATTCGGCGAATTGCTTCACTTCATTAACCTCTGTATTTTCTGTAAAAATTTTCTGCAAAATCACTGCTACTAATATAAATGCTAACATTATTGCAAATGCATAGACCAGGTTCCTTTTGGGAGTAGTAGCTTCAGGAATACTAAGTTTATTCCGGAACTCAGGAACCATTGAGTCGAGGTAATTTTGTTTTAGCTTAACTTTTTTAAGCTCAGTGATTTCCTTCTTTAAATTTAAAATACTTTCATAGTCCTGTTTCAATTGAGTAGAATTATTAAGATCGATTTCGA
Source organism: uncultured Ignavibacteriaceae bacterium (assembly GCA_963790385.1). Lineage (GTDB taxonomy): Bacteria > Bacteroidota > Ignavibacteria > Ignavibacteriales > Ignavibacteriaceae > IGN2. The sequence continues at coordinate 319,753 of CAWBOG010000005.1, read as the reverse complement.
ATGCAATTCTTTCCTCAGAAGTTAATTCGTTCTCAATATATTTAATTATTCTTTCATCATTTTTCATCTTTTTCCAGTAACTCCTTTATTTTTCTAAAAGCATGAAAATAATTAGCCTTTGATGCGCCGACTGATTTTCCGGTAATAGTTGAAATTTCTTCATAAGAAAGATCATCAAAATTTCTCATCACAAAAACTTCCCTTTGTTTTACAGGTAAAAACATAAGCAACTTTTCCATTTTATTAAATCTTTCTTTTGCTTCCATTCCTTCAACAATATTTTCATATCCCTTCGTCTCAATACTCTCTGCAGAACCAAAATTCAGGATCCTTCTTAGTTTTCTTTTCTTTAATAAATTTAGACTTCGCGTGGAAGTTATTGTATAAATCCATGTATATAATGCAGAACTGAAATTAAATGTATTTAGTTTATTATACATCACAAGTAAAACCTGTTGAACGATTTCGTGTGCGTCATCGTGGTCACCAAGCATTCTCCTTGCATGCCAGTAAATTTTTTCCTGGTATTTTCTGGCAAGTAGATTGAATGACTGTTCATTGCCGGACAGGAAATCCCGAATAAGTTCATAATCATCTGTTTTTACGTTCATCCCGTATTTTATCTGTTCCTAAATACTTGGACACAAAAATACCTCTTAAGGTTTAAATATTCATTATTAAACCAATTTTTTCTATTTATTGTTTAACTGCTAGAATTAACAACATTATTAAATTGGAGTAAAAAAATGAAATCAGGTTTATTCGCGAGCATCGTAATTGTCTTGACTGTTATTATTGTTCAAAGCGGTTTTACACAAGAAAGAATGAAATGCAGAAATGATGGGAATCATTTTCAAGTGTTTGAGAAATTAAATTTAACTGAATCTCAGCAGGATCAAATTGTCACGTTAAAATTAACTCATCAAATGGAAATGATAGATCTTAAAGCCAATCTTCAAAAGAAAAAGTTACAGATGGCTGAATTAAAAAATAATGGTAACTATACAAGAGAAGCGTTTATAGATAATGTGGAAGCAATTAATTCAGTTAAAAATGAAATTGCGATTTCAAGAGCAAATTTCCAAATGGACATTTACCAGTTATTGGATGATAACCAGAAAAAGGAATGGAATAAATGTTCATTTAATTTTGGTGAAAGGAAACAAAAACGGATGCTGCAAAAAAACAGAGAAGGAAAAAATTGAATAATACCTTATTCATATCCCTCCACGAGTACCGGCCGATGCTGCCGGTTTTTTTATGCCAAATCTCCGGTGATCGGTCGCAAAATAATTTCTTCAGTTACAAGATTGTCTTTTTGTAAGTAAGCAGAAACAATAATCCGTGCAATGCTCTCAGGATTCATCATGAGTTCGCCTTTTTCTTTCCTGATTTCCTGAGACCACATTGTTGTTTCAGTTGCACCGGGCACAACATTTATAACGCGAATGTTATGCTTGCGAACTTCTTCCCGGAGAGAGTTACTGTATCCAAGCAAACCCATCTTAGATGCTGCATAAACTGAACTTCTTGTAAATGTTTTATCAACAACAACTGAAAGAATATTAATGATAGTGCCCGATTCATTTTTTATAAAAGTAGGTAGAACAGATTTTGTTGAATAAATCGATCCGAGTAGATTGGTATTTATAATATCATTTATTTCATTAACAGAATTATCAGAAGCAATTTTAAATGAAGTTACTCCGGCATTATTTATTAAGCAAGTTAACTCAAATTCATTGATAATTTTTTTAACTGTCTGATCAACGTTTGTTGATGAAGCAACATTACAAGGAAAAATAAAAATATTATCTCCCTGCTTTCCGGCTTCATCTTTTAATCGCTCAAGTTCCTGTGCTCTTCTTGCAGAAACAAAAACATTGCATCCAATTTTAGCAAATTCGAGGGCAATGGCTTTGCCAATACCTGAGCTGGCACCGGTTATCCATATTCCATCTTTTTTAGCCATAACTATAAATTCTTTTGAGAGATTAAATTTAAGAATTCTGCCCGAGTACGAGGATCATCTTTAAAGTCACCATGAACAGCGCTTGAAGTTGCTGATGAATTTTGTTTTTCAACTCCGCGCATCATCATACACATGTGATGTGCTTCTGAAACAACTGCAACACCTTTTGGTTGTAAATATTTTTCTAAAGTGTCAGCAATTTGTTGAGTCATTCTTTCCTGAACCTGCAATCTTCGTGCAAACACCTCAACTATACGAGGGATTTTACTCAAACCAATTATCTTTCCATCTGGAATGTAAGCAACGTGTACCTTACCATAGAATGGAAGCATATGGTGCTCACAGAGACTATAAAAATCTATATTCTTTACCAGAACCATTTCATCATACTTTTCATTAAATAAAGCATCATTCATTACCTCTTCAATATTTTTATTGTATCCGGATGTTAGAAATTCATAAGCATCAGAAACTCTTCTTGGTGTTTCAAGCAAGCCTTCTCTTTTAGTATCTTCTCCAATACTATTCAGTAGATTAGTTATAATATTTTTGACTTTATCGTGATCCATCCTCACTCTCCTTTGTACTCAAAATAATTATTTTCTGTTTCGTACAATTTGACTGAATACAACTTTCCACCCGGAATTTTATTTACCAGTTGATTCCATATCGCTATCGAAATATTTTCTGAAGTGGGAATGATCCCTTTCATAAATTCAGTATCAATATTCAGATTTTTGTGATCAACTTTAGAAATGACAAAATCGTGCACTATATTTTTCAATTTTTTTATGTCGATAACAAATCCTGTTTCATTATTCACTTCACCTTTAACAGTAATTTCTAAAGTATAGTTATGTCCATGCCAATTTGGATTACTACACTTTCCAAACATTTTAAAATTATCTTCATCTGAAAGCCCGGGATTAAATAATCGATGTGCCGCTGAAAACGTTTCCCGTCGGGTTAAGTAAACATTCCTGCTCATGATAATTCTTTCAGTGCTTCCATTACTTCTTGATTATGATCGTCAACTTTTACCTTCGGAAATATTTTAGTGATTTTTCCATCTGCATTAATAATAAAAGTTGTTCTTTCAATTCCCATATACTTTCTCCCATACATACTTTTCTCTTTCCAGACTCCATATTTCTCAATCATTTCTCTCTTCTCATCACTTAGTAAATTGAATGGCAGACTATACTTAGATGCAAACTTTTTATGCGATTCAACTGAATCTGCACTGACACCAATTATTTCAGCATTCAATTTGCCAAATTTTGGGAATTCATCTCTGAAATTACAAGATTCTTTTGTGCAGCCGGACGTGTCGTCCTTTGGATAAAAGTATAATACGATTGCTTTTCCCTTTAAATCAGCCAATGAGATCGTTTCGCCTTCCTGATTTTTCAGTTTGAATGAAGGTGCTTTATCACCGACTTTCAATGCCATAATTATCTCCTCGAATATTTATTTAAATTAAAAAAGAAATGACAATTGTAGTAAATAATTTAAGAATCAATTCAGTGTATTACAATTAATCTATTAAACAACGAATGAAAGTAATTAGTTCAATAAATTAAATGACACATTCTTTTTGTCAAATTAATTTAATTCAACAAACCTTCCCTTTTACACCAACTGTCGAAACCATGTTCTAATTGCTCAAATGAGTCTATTGCGAACAGAACAGGTTGAAGATGCCACACATCGTATTCTTGTTTTACAATTCTATCAGGGTCAAATGGTATAACTTCAACTTTGTCAGAAAGTGAATGCTGAACTTCATTTAGTGATGATAAAACACCTGCTCCATAAATTCTTCTTCCCTCAGAATTATTGATGAGACCAAATTCTACTGTAAACCAATGAAATGTTTCAAGTTTAATACTGTTGCTACCTTCGGCATTGAGGGCTGCTTCACCAAACTTCTGATAAAATGAGGCGAAACTTTTATTTGTCAGCAGTGGCATGTGGCCAAAAATATCGTGGAATAAATCAGGTGCAGGTGTATAATCAAGTTCCTCTTTTCCACGGATGTAATCCGTTGAAGGAAAAACTTTTCTTCTAAGGAGTTCAAAAAAATTCTTCGACTGGATCAATCCCGGAACTCTTGCAACTTTCCATCCGGTCGTTTTATTAAATACGTGACTCAATTCTTTCAGGTAAGGAATTTTATCGGGTGATAATTTTAATTCTTCAGTTCCGTCCATATATTCTTTGCAAGCTCTGTTGGGGAGAAATTTCATTTGTCGTTCATACAAATACTTCCAGCTTTGTTGGTCGGTTTCAGGATAATGAGGATATTTAATTTCATCGTGTTCAGGTACAGGACCATCAAGCCATTGAGGAATACAACGAGGATCGATTCCCTCTTGTGCAGCTTTTTCATATGCAGACAGGTTTTCTTTTTTCTGATCTTTCATATCTTCATCCCGTTAAAATATTTAGAATATTTTTGATTGAAGTTAATTATTCGAATTTACTAATTCAATCTTAATTAAAAGATATTTACTTCTTCTTCAAGAGAGATTCCAAACTTATTCACCACATCTTCCTTAATTCGCATTGCAAATTCAAGTATTTCTACTCCTGAAGCATTTCCAAAATTACAGATTACGAGTGCGTGATCAGGAGAAGTTCCGACATCATCGATTCGTTTTCCTTTCCAACCGCATTTTTCAATCAACCAGCCTGCGGAAATTTTAACTTTTTCTGAATCGGTTGGAAAGCTAACAATATCATTAAATTCTGATTGTAACTTAGCTAAAAAATTCATGGCTTATTTCAGGATTTTTAAAGAAGCTCCCTGCATTACCAATCTTTTCCGGATCAGGCAATCTTTGCTTCCTGATTTTCTCAACAGCTCGGCTTATATCTTTTATTGAGGGATTTGCAATCCCTTTTTTGGAAAGATATTCGCGGAGTGATTTATAAACTGTATTTGCTTTTTGATCCTTTGATAATTTAAGTCGTACTGAAGTAATGATAAATTTATTTTTCAATTCTTCTTTAAATATACTTGAACGATAACTGAATCTGCACTCGTTTTTATTATATGTTTTCTTTTCACCTGTTTCTATATAAACTCCATCAAGCGAATAGAAAGTATCAGAAAGTTCCTGACCATAAGCTCCAATATTTTGAATTGGTGCAGCGCCAACTGTTCCGGGAATTAGAGTTAGATTTTCAATTCCTCCATAATTTTTTTCTACACAATATTTGACAAGTTTGTCCCAATTCACTCCAGCGTCTGCTTCAATTAAAACTGACTGACTATCTTCTTCCAAAATATTTATTTCAGATGCAGAAACTTTCACTATAAGTCCGTCAAAATCTTTTGTGAAAAGAATATTACTTCCTCCACCAAGGATTATTTTTCTTTCAAGTTTATATTTTGTATCAGACAGAAGCTCAACTAATTCTTCTTCAGAAAATATTTCGGCAAAAAGTTTTGCTTTAACATCAACTCCAAAAGTGTTCAGATTTTTTAGTGAATGATTTTGTATTAACAAAATATTGTTTGTGTTTGTTGATAAGTAACAATCGATTTATCTTTGTTCAGTCAAATTTAAGAAATCGTCAACTAACTTTTGCACAGTCAAATGAAAAGAAAGAGTATAGTGAAGAAAAGAATTCACTTCGATCAATCTGGCGTGATCCCATTCAGGAAGAAAAACGGTAAAACAGAAGTTTTACTTGTTACATCAATAAGAAGAAAGAAATGGATAATACCGAAGGGATTTATTGAATATCATATGACACCATTTCAGTCAGCTAAGAAGGAAGCATTTGAGGAAGCAGGATTAAGAGGCAGCAACTCAACAAAAATTCTGGGCAGTTACACCGTTCGCAAAAATGGGAGCGAACTTCTCACAAAAATCTATTCAATGAAAGTAACCAGAATATTCAAAGATTATCCTGAAAAGAATCTGCGTAAAAGAAAATGGTTTTCTGTTTATGACGCTGCAAAAAAAGTCGAAATTGACGAGTTGGCAACAATAATCAGGAGGTTAGGAAGGTTATTTCCTAATAAGTAAAATTTAATTTTCTTCAATCTCACTTCTCATTATTTTAAAACACACCTCTTTTATCATATCATAATCAAATCCTTTTGAGAACAAATAAGTCGATAGTTTATTTCTCAAATCTTTTGGTTCTAAATTTCTTTTTATAAGAATCTCATATTTTTTCTCGGCAAGCTTCATTGCGTTTTCAAAATCTGAGTCGCTTGGCTGCACAGAAAGTTGTTCATCGATTAGTTTGATAGCGAGTCCGCTTTTTATGAGTTGACTTTTTATTTTTTTGATGCTCCAGTTTTTTGATTTGCTTTTTTCAGCCACGAATACACGAATGAAGTCTTTGTCATCCAGGTAGCCTTTCATTTTCAAATCTTCAATTACTTCATCAATCAACTTCGGTTCGTAATCTTTGTTCCATAGTTTTCTCCGAAGTTCTGAGGAAGAATGCTGCCTTCTGCCGAGAAGTCGGAAAGCTTTTTGCTTAATATGAAAAAGTTTATTTTGTTCAATTAATAAAGAAAAGCGGTCTTCAGAAATTTCATCGCCTTTCTTCAGACCGCTTTTTAGAAACACTTCAACTGCTAAGAATAGTACCTGAGTCGTTTTCAAATAAAATTGTTACATCACTTTTTCCTTTTTTAACGATTCTCAGAAGTTGCATTTCAGAAAATATTATTTTGCTTTTTTATCCTTCTGCTTCTTGTCATCAACTTCTTCTTTTTTTTGATCACTACCATTTTTAATCATACCAAGTTTTGTACGTATCTCTTTATCCAGATTATTTCTCATGTCCGCCATTTCTAATAACTTCTGTCTGAAACCTTCCCTGCCCTGGAACCGATCTTCACCATATGAAAACCATGCACCACTCTTTTTAACTATTCCGTGATCAACGCCAAGATCAATCAAATCACCCGTTTTACTGATCCCTTCATTGTAAAGAATATCAAACTCAACCTGTTTAAATGGCGGAGCAACTTTACTCTTCACAATTTTTACTTTGGTTCTGTTGCCAACAACATCTTCACCTTCTTTAATAGCACTGATTCTTCGGATATCAATACGTACTGAAGAATAAAACTTAAGCGCATTTCCACCGGTAGTTGTTTCAGGATTGCCAAACATAATTCCGATTTTGCTTCTCAACTGATTAATAAATATTACTGAAGTTTTTGACTTTGATATTGCTGCAGTGAGTTTACGCAGAGCTTGAGACATTAATCTTGCCTGAACTGCCATTGTCGCATCTCCCATTTCGCCCTCAATTTCAGAACGAGGAACAAGAGCAGCAACTGAATCAATGACAATTACATCGAGCGCGTTACTTCGAACCAAAGTATCGGTAATTTCAAGTGCCTGCTCGCCGAAATCTGGTTGAGAGATTAAGAAGATTTGCAGTATCAACTCCAAGTTTTTTTGCGTAATTAACATCAAGAGCATGTTCTGCATCAATAAATGCTGCCAGACCACCAGTTTTTTGTGCTTCAGCAATTACATGAAGACAAAGTGTTGTCTTTCCACTTGATTCCGGACCATAAACTTCAGTGACTCGTCCTCTCGGAATTCCGCCAATACCGAGGGCATAGTCAAGTGATAGTGCTCCTGTTGGAATTGCTTCAATGTCATTAACAATCCCATCACCTAATTTCATTATGGAGCCTTTGCCATAAGTTTTTTCGATTGATGAAATCGCATCTTCAATTATTTTCATTTTTTGTTCTTTATCTGCTGCCATAACAGTCTCCATTATTTTAGTTCATAAATTTTTAAAACTTTATACTCGGATCCGGTTGGATTCAATACACTCTGAATCAACTCAATCTGATTACTCTCAAATTTAATTGTATTGAATTTATATTCTTTAAATCTTTGAATGAAATTTTCATTTACTCTTTTTTTAATTCTGAGTAAAGTTAAGTGCCCTTTGAATTTTCTTTTTTCAACTTCGATATTGAACTTTCTCAACCTGCTGTTTAATTCTTCGACAAGAGAGATAACTGAATCATCGGTTTCAAAATTACACCACAGAATTTTTGCCTCATTATCCCTAAAGAAAAAACCAAATTTTGAGATCGTGCAGTTGAAAGAAGAATAATTTTTTACAAATTCAATCTCATTAATTATTTCCGGGAGAAGTTCATCTTTTACATCGCCAATAAATTTAAGTGTAAGATGAATTTTATCTTTGGCTTCCCATTTATATTGAGAAGGATTTTCAGAAGCATCAAAACAATAGTCGAAAATTTTATCTTTTATTTCATTGGGAATTTTTAATGCAATAAATAACCTAATCATCCAATGATATTCCAAGAAGCTGTCTTCTAACAAAATCCAAAGCAGCTTGAGCCGTCCGCTCCTTATTCAATAAACGATCATCACCAAAAATAAATTTCTTTGCTGTGCAGACTTTCTCATCACAATAACCAATATAAACCAGCCCAACTGGTTTATCGGCAGTTGCTCCTGTCGGTCCCATAATGCCTGTAGTTGCCAACCCAACATCAGATCCACTTGTAGATTTAACACCTTCAGCCATTTGCATTGCAACTTCCATACTAACGGCACCGTGTTCTGCAAGCGTATCTTCATTAACTTTCAGAATTTCAACTTTGGCTGCATTACTGTAACAGATTACTCCACGTTCAAAATATTTACTGCTTCCACTTACATTTGTGAGCATATTTCCAAGCAAACCACCTGTGCAGGATTCAGCAGTTGCAATTTTTAATTCTCTTTCCAGCAAAATTCTTCCAACAACAACTTCAAGCTGATCATCTCCAATTCCATAAATAAATCTGCCTGCTTTTGCTCTTATTCTTTGTTCCACTTCCAGCAATTTATTCTTCAATTCCTGTTCATCATTACCTTCAACTGATAAACGTAGCTTTACTCCAAACTGATTTGGTAAGAAAGCTAATTTTGCACCTTGTAAAAGTTCGTCAATATTTCCTAATCTTTCGTACAAAGTTGACTCAGGAATTCCTGTAGTCATCAAAACTTTTTTCATTAGAAGATTTTGTCCGTCTCCGATTCTTTCTTTTAATTTTGGAATGACGGTAAATTCCATCATTGCTTCCATTTCGTAAGGAACACCCGGCATCACAACATAAACTTTTTCTTCCTTTTCAATCCAGAAACCTGGTGCAGTTCCAAGTTGGTTTCTGATTACAACAGCATTTTTTGGAACTTTTGCCTGATCAACATTTACATCAGTTACTTTGCGTTTCCGCTTTTCAAAAAGTTTATTAATATCTTCGAGCACTTCCTTGCTCTCAATCAATTCAGTATTGAAAAAATCCACTATTGATTTTCTTGTCACATCATCGTGTGTTGGACCTAATCCGCCTGTAATCAAAATAATATCAGCGGTTTCTGATGCTAATTTTAATTCACTAATAATAGCTGGATTATCGTCACCGATTGCTGAAGTTTTAATAACTGGAATGTTTACTTCGAAGAGCTGATTTCCTATGTATGCGGCATTTGTGTTTAAAGTATTTCCGAGCAGAATTTCATCACCAATCGTAATAATGTGCGCTTTCATATCAATATCTTATTTTGTTAAAATTTACCGAGCAAATATACGACAAGATGCATTATTATTAGAGTGTATATTCCCGAGATAACATCATCAATCATAATTCCAAGCCCTCCATTTAATCTTTCGAGATTTCCGGCTGGTGGAGGCTTTATTATATCTAAAATTCTCCATAGAAAAAAAGCTGTAACTGTAATCCATAAACTTTTTGGAAGAGCAATAAGAGAAATCCAGGTACCAACTACTTCATCAACTGTACATTCGGAAGGATCTTTTCCGTATTGTGATTCAAATTTTGTCCCTACTATAATTCCATAACTCATAAATATTAAAGTTGCCGGAATAATGACGAATAAGTTCTCAAATCCAGGAATGAGATAAATTAGGATAGCTGCAAGACTTCCAACTGTTCCTGAAGCAATTGGAAAAAATCCGGTGTAGAAACCTGATCCGATTAACTTTTCAAAAAAATTAATTTTCAATTTTCAAAAGCTTAATGATGATTTTCCAATTTCGGGTTACATAAAGGACCCCTGAATGAAAAGTGATAATTGTAATCACCAGTGAAATAATAAATATTAGATCTTTATTCAATAGTAATAAAATTAAATCTCCATACATACTATTAATTTCTGGAGTAAATTGAGCAACGTAAAGTATTAGTAAATAATAAAGAAAAATCATTTGTATCATAGTTTTCCACTTTGCATAATAGCTTGTTGTGAAAACATAGTTCTTCATATCTGCAAATACACGAAGCAAAGTTATGATAACATCCCTTCCAACAATAACAATTACCATCCACCAGGGAATTAAATCTACAATGGCAAATCCAATAAAAGCAACTGAAGTTAAAATTTTATCGGCGAGTGGATCCCAAAATTTTCCCCAACTGGTAATGTAATTAAATTTTCGAGCAAGCCAGCCATCGTACCAATCCGATAAAGCCGCCACAATATAAATCGCTACAGAAACTTGTTTCATCCAGATTATGTCAGAAAGAAAAAAAAATAAAAATACTGGCGAGAGAATTATCCTTAAAACAGTAAGTTGATTTGGTAGCGTCATTTATTTTGCTGAGAGTAATAATACAGAATGAAAAAAGTATCAATTATAATATTCGTTAGTAATTCTAATAAAAATTCTATTAGAAATAAAATTAAATTAAGCTCTGACCGGTAAGTTTTTTGTAAATGTCAAGATACTTTTCACTGGTTTTATTGATAATATCTTCGGGCAGCGATGGTGGTGGAGGTTGCATATTAAAATTTATCGAGAGAAGATAATCGCGCACAAATTGCTTATCGAAGCTGTCCTGTCCTCTTCCCACTTCGTATTTATCATTCGGCCAGAACCGTGATGAATCCGGAGTAAGTACTTCATCAACTAAAATTATTTCATCATTTACTTTTCCAAATTCAAATTTGGTATCAGCTATTATTATTCCTTTTGTCAAAGCAAAATGTGAAGCTTTTTTATAAATGCTAATTGTAGCATTTTTAACTGCGTTGAATGTTTCTTCATCAACAATTTGTATTGCTTGTTCAGCAGAAATATTTTCATCATGCTCACCGATTTCTGCTTTTGTTGAAGGCGTGAATAATGGTTCAGGAAACTTTTCTGATTCGTTCAATCCCTGAGGAAGTTTTATTCCGGAAATTTCACCGGTTCGCTTATAATCCTTCCATCCTGAACCGGTAATGTATCCTCTAACAATGCATTCAATTGGAACAACTTTTGCTTTTTTTATCAGCATTGATCTGTTCTTCAACATTGCCGAATATTCTTTACACTCTGAAGGATACTGAGTTACATCTGTAGTGATGAAATGATTCGGAATGATATCCTTCGTAAACTCAAACCAGAATTCAGAAATTTTTGTAAGCACCATTCCTTTGTATGGAATGCCCTGATCCATAATAACATCGAAGGCTGATATTCGATCGGTGGAAACCAAAAGGAGGTAATCACCGACTTCATAAATATCCCTCACTTTGCCTTTTGCGTACAGTTTTAAATTTGGAAAGTTTGTGTTTAAAATTACTTCGGGTTGCATAAAATATTTTTAGTTTTTCATAATGGAATATAATCGTTGAGAATAATCTATCAAAGCTCGTCCGATTATTCAGCCAATTTTCTTAAGTTCAAATTTCATTTCATCATAACCAAGGAGATTTATAATTGTTCCAATAAATCCTTTTGAATCAATAAAAGCTTCAAGTTTTACTAATCCTATTTTAGGAGCCCGCCATTCATAAAACTTGGTATGGGAACCGCTCTTTTTCTTTCGTATATCAATCTGAAATTTGACGCAGTTAAAATTTCCGGCTTCAGTTTTAACCAGTTCTTCAGCTAAAACCTTTCCTGAAACCGAAATCGTATCTGGATCTTCTCCGTCAATAAATTCAACCCCAACCCAGTTCCAGCTATCGTTCATATTGAGTGGAAAAGGAAATCTGAGATAAGGGCGATTGTACGTGACTGTTGAACTTGATGAAATAAATAAGAAAACATCGACTTCTTGATCAAGCTTCGTCAGGAAGATTGTGTCATTTTCAACATGGACAGTTTGAATAAAAAAGAAATCATCATTTCGTAAATCCATAATGAAGTTATTTCCTACTCGCTTTATCTGGGCTTGAGCATCGCCCATGCTTGAAGTGTATGATAATTTTAAAGAAGGATCAGTTGGAAAATAGTCGCTGCTAATCTTAACATCTGTAATGACATTTTTTATTTCATTGGTCACTGGGTCGGAATTATCAATTGAACTATTGATCCCGGTGAAGAATAAAATGTTGACTAAAAGAATAAATTTGCTAATCATTATTGTAATAAAATATTTTTTGATTTAATTATTTAATCTGCTATTGATTATCAATTTAACGGATTGAATAATTACATTCAGGTCAATTACTCTTGGATAAATATGCTTCGAAATAAATATCTCTTTTGGATATCCGTCCAAGATATTCCACTGGCAATAAAAATAATAGGTTTATCCAAAAGGATTTATTATTAGGTGGATAAGAAAGAAAATCAAACTTACGACCAATATTATTTTTTATTAAAACTTTTAATGCAACTTTATCAAAAAAATATTTAAGTGAATGATCATTGAAACCAATTACGTGGTAAGGTGAATCAAAAGGTTTTATTTTTTCAGATTCGTTTTGCTTACCGGTTAAATTAAATACAATTTTTCTGACACTATTAAAAAGACAATCCTCATTTGGGACACCAATATAGATAACACCACCTTCCCGTACGAGTGTTTTAATTTTCATTAAATATTCAAATGGATTCAAAACGTGTTCTATCACTGAATCAACATATATGAAGTCATAATAATTTTCGGGCAGGTTAGAATCAATCAAATTTGCTTTTATAAATTTAATGCCAGGTAATTTAGCATTCTCCAATCGATTATCTACGATATCAATTCCAGTTGCTTCCCAACCACGTTCGTGCGCCTCTAATAAACCTTTTCCTTCGCCGGCTCCAACATCCAGATATCTTATTATCGAACTTTTATTTTTGACCATTTTTTCAGTCAAATTAAATCTTTCAGTAAGTTCTTTTTTTCTTTTCTTTACTAACCAGTTGGATTGGTTGGCAAAATATTCTGAGTTATATAGTTTATTCCATTGATCGTCATTAAAATTAATCGGGGGAGAGACGTAATAAAGATGGCAATTCAAACATTGAACAACCTTAAAGTCATTAACTACAATTTTTTTAGAAATCAAATTAGTTTTCGGTAGTCCTATCTCTTTTTTTTCAATGGAATTGCAAATGGGACAACAATCATTCATTATTACTCTCCGGTTTTATTAAGTAAATTCTGCGAAGTAAAAAGTAATTTAGTTTGTATTAAAAATTATAAGTAAGTGTTAGTCAAAAAAAAAGAGGCTGTCGGTATCAGCCTCAAGGGATGTGGGCAGAGACGGAATTGAACCGCCGACACATGGATTTTCAGTCCATTGCTCTACCGACTGAGCTATCTGCCCAAAAATTAGCGAGCAAAAATAAGCATAATCTTCTTTGTCTCAAAAAACTATTCCACCGTAACGCTCTTTGCCAAATTTCTTGGTTGATCTACATCCAAAGATTTATTAACAGCAATATGATAGGCTAAAAGTTGAAGAGGAATAGAAGTTAAAATTGGAGTTAACATTTCAATCGTTTTGGGTATTTTTATGGTATGATCAACCAATTTGTCTATCTCACCATTACCTTCGTCCGTAACAGCAATTATCCTTCCTCCCCTTGCTCTGACTTCCTGAATATTACTTAATATTTTTTCATAGGTCGAATCTTTAGGAGCAATAAAAACAACTGGCATGTTATCATCAATTAATGCAATTGGACCGTGTTTCATTTCTGCAGCAGGATAACCTTCTGCATGAATATAAGAAATTTCTTTTAGCTTTAATGCACCTTCTAATGCAGCTGGGAAATTATAACCTCTTCCTAAATAAAGAAAATTCGGTGAATCCTGAAACTCTTCAGCAAGTTGTTCAATTTCATCATTCAATTTTAAAATCTGTTCTATTTTCGAAGGTATTTCAAGAAGTGCATCGGCAATTTTTTTTGCTTCCGATGATTTGAGTCCCTTTCTTTTACTGATTAGAAGTGTAATTAAGGCAAGAACTACCAACTGCGAAGTAAAAGCTTTAGTGGAGGCTACCCCAATTTCTGGGCCGGCATGAATATAAACTCCACTCATACTTTCACGTGCAATCGTGCTACCAACAACATTACATATTCCGAGCGCAAGAGCACCTCTGTTTTTTGCTTCTTTTAAAGCAGCCAATGTGTCTGCAGTTTCACCACTTTGTGAAATAAAAAAAATTGAATCTTCGCCAGAAAGAATCGGGTTTCTGTATCTAAATTCAGATGCATATTCAACTTCAACAGGAATTCTGGCATATTGTTCAAGCATATATTCACCGACGAGTGCAGCATGCCAGGATGTTCCACAAGCAGATATTAATATTCTTTTTGAATTTACTAATCGATCAATGCAATCATCGAGTCCGCCAAGCTTTGCTGAGCCTTCATCAATTAACAGCCTGCCTCTCATGGAATTGCGTGTTGATTCCGGTTGTTCCATAATCTCTTTGAGCATAAAATGTGAATAGCCACCTTTATCAATTTCATCGATGCTCATATTTATTTCGTGAATTTCTTTTTCAATTCTTTTGTCTGCAATTGTTTTAACTACATACTTGTCTTTGTAAATTTCGGCAAACTCACCATCATCAAGATAAATTACATTTTTAGTGTAGTTAAGTATGGCTGAAACATCAGAAGCGACAAAATTCTCTCCTTTACCTAAACCAATTACCAAAGGTGATCCCTTTCTAGCAGCAATTAATTTATCAGGTTCCTTAGAATAAATAACGGCTAGACCGTATGTACCATTTACTTCATTTAATGCCATCTGCACTGATTTACTAAGTTGATAACCTTTATTCAGGAAGCTGTCAATCAGGTGAGCAAATACTTCGGAGTCAGTATCACTCTCAAATTTATATCCGAGCGCAATTAAATTATTTTTAAGAGTTTGAAAATTTTCGATGATCCCATTGTGGATAATGAATAAAGTTTTTTGTTTATTGGTATGTGGATGAGCATTCTGTTCATTCGGTATTCCGTGGGTAGCCCATCTTGTGTGACCAATTCCTAATTCTGAATTGAGAACGAGTTCGTTTACTCTTTCTTCAAGTATAGAAACTTTGCCTTTATTTTTGATGATGATTGGTTCCATTTCTTGAATGATGCCAATGCCAGCCGAATCATACCCCCTGTATTCAAGTCTTTTTAATCCTTGAATAAGAATGGGAACACAATTTTGATTTCCAATATAGCCTACTATTCCACACATATTTTTCTACTCTTTTTAGTTTAAAGGTATGTTTAGATTTAGAATTCGGTCAATTTTAATGCCATCAACGTATAAAAAAATAGGACAAAAAACTATTTTAAATGACCGGATTTGTTTTAACTGTGTCAATAAGAATCATCTTACTTTTGCAAGCTTTTGAGTGATGGTTTTTGTCTGATCCGGAAATGTGGCAATGACTTTGTAAATGTAAACACCATTCCCGATTTCATCACCATCTTCATCTTTTCCATCCCAATAAATTTTATTAAAATTAGTTATAAGATCTGATGAATTAAGTTTAACATCGCGTATCAATCTTCCGGCAATCGTAAATATTTTAATTTCTATTTCAGACGGCTTATCCTGTCCTTGTAATATAAAAGTAAAATAAGTACTGCTTGAAAATGGATTTGGATAATTGAATACTTCCGCGATATTATTTTCAGTATACACGTTAAAGGTCACTCTGTATGATGTGGTGTCAAAAAAATTACCTGATGCATCTTTGGCCAGTACTTCTAGTATATGTAGACTATCTTCTAGTGTGGGTCTCCATATCACTTCAAACGGTGAACCAGGTCCTTGATAACTATATGAAATTTCAGGCTGAGAAAAACGTAATATCTTAGTGTCATTTTTATCAGTATGTACCATTGTAAAATAGCTTGTGTCTATCGGAAGAGGACCAGTGTCTTCCAAAGTTATAACAACTTCTGGTGTTTTGGAGACTATATCCCTATTTACTATTTCCTGACCATCAAATGTGACACCAAAAATCGGACGGGTTGAATCTCTGGCAACAAAAAATTTCTTGTCAATCAGATTGTTGAAATAAAAATATTCTCGTTTATTCTGTTCACCGTATGCTATGATTTTATTTTCAAACAGCATCCGTTTGGTATCTATGGTATATTCCACTGTACTTGAGAAGCTATCAGATGGTACGGATACTAGTGGTTTGAATATTAGACTATCCATTGCATTTAAAAAGAAACTCAAGTTGAGCGAATCAACAGATAAGGTTCCAAAATTTCTGGCTTTGAAATCAAAAGTAATAGGAATACCCTGTAGCAAAGAGTCTTGATGAAAGTTAAAATCTTCTCTCTCAACATAAATATCAGATAACGGTTGGTACTCAAGTTGAACTTTCCTGAGTTCCATTGATTCAGTTGTTTGGAAAGTAGAATCTATCAAATCAAATTTAAGTCTGAGATAAGGATAAGTATCTGCATTGATTCCTGCAAGAGAAACAGAATCGGGTACGTCCACCTGAACAGTATCCCAGTTTTTTGTTATGGAATTCTGACCAAATAAAGTTGCCGAGAAATCTCCTGTGAGACTTGGGTTAAACAACTCATATTTTAACTTATTCCAGAATGCAACCGGACCAACGCTTTTTGTTGTTACTGTTCCATTTGCATCAACATAATAACCGGCAAACTTTCCAAACTTTGGTACTACTGTGCTATCAGCATATTTAAATACAGAAGCATAAATTTTATCGTGCTGCCAATCCCAGCACCATGCAAAATAATGTTGGAATTGAGAAGTCGGAGGATCAGTTGCTAACCACTCTTCTTCATAATATCCATCACTTAGTCTATGTCTTCTTAAATAGTTATTAGAATATTCAGCAGTGTAAATCCGTTCACCATGCACAAAAAATCCTGTAAAACTGGATGAAAAACTCGTGCCGAAAAGTTCAAGATCTGGTTTCGCTAAAGACCAACCGTTTGAAGGATCAAATGTTCTTACTGTGTATTTAGGAATTAGTAATGAATCTACATATGATAAGTTATAAATATATTGTCCATCTGTAGTTAGATATTGAGGACCATTCTGAATTGTAGTGTTGTCTCGAATTAAACCCGGAAGAACATCCACAGTATCAATGAATTCAGTGGCTACATTTATTCTAACTATTTTATAGGGTTTCCCTATTGCTACATAAAGGTAATTATCAAAATAAACTATATTATAGCGAATTGTATCCCGGAAATTAGAGAATGTTCCGTAGAACTGGCCTTCAACAGTTCCATTATTTCCAGTTCCAAACCTATATATCATAGACTTTCCTTCAGTCAACTCGTTCGCATAAAAATACATGTTCGCTGCATACAAATATGTGCCATCGGTAGTAAGAGTAGTGAGATTTAGTGTATCAGGAATTTGAGGTACAGGTAAAAAGGTACTTTGAAAAGTTTTTGATGAAGGTCTTGCCGGTAGCGGATCTGTGTTCAAAACCAAAGATTTTGATTCTTCCACGTATTTCATATTATAAAGGCTAAAAGTCTTTAATATGTCCTCATGAGCGAAGTATCCATCTTTCTGATCATTCATTATTGAAAAACTCCTTACCGGACTCCAATTACCAAAATCTGTACCGTCAAAAATCCTTGCTCTCCAATAATAAATATCTGGTATTAAACTTAGCGAATTCCATTTAACCAAAGATTTATTTGGGATTATTTTTCCAGAAGTATATAAGGGTGAAGTAAAACTCATCGAAGTGTCAATTTGAATATAATACTCGAGTGCTTTTGGAATATAATAGCCAATATCCGCAAAAGAGAATTCGATTTGATTAGAAGTTGTCGATAGACCATCCACTGGAGTCAGAATGTTAGGTTCGCTGATATTAAATATAATGAATATTGATGATCCAATATTATCAGAATGATCCTCTTCGATTATAGTTTCAGTTTCATTTACTCTAGCCGTTAAAGTATATAGGCCCCCTTTATCTGGCACCCAGGTAAAATAAACTGAATCTTTTTCAGGAAAATTTGTTCTTTTAACTCTACCAATTTCATACGAGGTATCTGCTAACACAGCGTGAAGTTCTACTACTACTGAATCATCTGGAAAAACAGTTCCCCAATTCGAAATTTTTACTTTTACCTGTATGCTGTCTCCCAATAACGGATTCTCCGGATTAAGAATAATATCATTAGACTTTATCTCGAAATCAGGGTGATCAGGTAATGTAATTTTCAATACTGGATCACCAAGATAAGTAAGCAGATTAATCTGTAAACCATATAATCCGGATGAAGGAACCCGATTTTTTGAGTTCAATATTGCTTTACCAACTATATAATTCCGGGAGGTAAACATTTCACTAAAAAATTCACGGTTTATAGCTTTACCCACACCCCAATACGTCAATCCTGAGCTACCATAAAATCCGATACTTCCCTTTCCCGGCACCTTATTAAACTGTTCACCAAATACATCTTGATTATCAAAGTGTGCAGTATAACATGTTACACTTAATATTAGAGGCAACCTTCCTTCATTCTCCAGTAAATAGATATCATCATTAGTGAAAACAAGATCCCACTGATAGCCGCCACCGTGTCCATAGTAATTTACCAAAGCGGCACCTTTATTAATTTCTTCTCTTATTTTTGGCCCCTCTCCCTGATATGGTTCATGTTCTGGTTTGCTGGGATATCGAAAAACATATGAAGCTGAAAAACCTTCTGGGATTACGTAATGTGTTCCAAGGTATAAGCTCTCATCATTAAAACCAAATTGAAGCTCATCCTGAAGACTTAATCCTGAAGCAAGCAATAGTACATTTTGTTTCCATGGCTTTGCTTGGTCATCAGGATAATCAGTTAATTTTTGGAGAAGGATTTCTCCTTCAGCCACCGTTTCAATCGACAATCTACCTATCGCTAAATCCGGTGCAGGATCATTTCCGGCAACTGCAACAATTAAATTATCACTCGCTGCTTGCCCATATCCGGAAGCAAAATAAGGAATAGAAGGAATGAAGTTTGGTCGACTAGACGAAAGCAAAGCTCTGTAATCGTAACTCATATCGCCTAACAATACAATGTAAGATGGTGCAGGCGAAACCCAATTTTCAAAAGAATATTTAACAAACTCTTTCAGAGATTTCGGATCCAATAATCCAAATGAAAATTCATCATATATCTGTTGGACATCAACAACTTTTATACGTGGATTTGGAATGCTTTCATCAGGAAAGTCATTTTGTCTAAATGCTGCCAACTGGTTAGCAATATCTGTAAATTTATTGTGAGTGATAATGATGTAGTCACCACCATTGGAAATGTTTCTTAAATCGGAAGGCATATCGGCCCTTACCGAATCAACCGTTTTAAAATAATCACTTGCAGCTAAAAAATATTCAGTTGAGGCTGTCAGAGTATCAACAAATTGCTGGTAGCTTCCGGGGTCAGGCAGATACATCATTTTATTTTTACTTGGTATGTAAATACGCATATCAATGCCCTCCCAATCAAATATGCCGTAACGATTTATCCCGGACAAGTCATAATTTTTAAAATTAAAATATTTGTCAAAAGCTGAATTTCCTCTCCAATAATCAAATTCAATCCAATTGATCCTGATTTCATCATCGACTGCCGTGCAGACATCCCCTCTGACCTCCACTTTTAATTGGTTTCCTGGATAAATTGGTATACTATCAAGTGATGAATAAAATCTTTTGTTAAATATAATATTGTTTTGTCCTTCCCAACTGATGCTACCCACTACTTTATCATTTATTTTGATATCGGCATTATGATCGTTAGTACAAAATGAAGTGGTACTCATTCCTTGCATTGCAACTTTCACGCGAACATATGCTGAATCTGGTAAAAACCAACCCGGAAAAGATTCGAAGTACTGATTGAATACATAATAAGCTTGGTCGTTTCTAGATGAAGCTTTATCCCAAAACCATAAATCTCGAAGATCGTTTCCAGCATAACCCAACCTTTCATACAACGAATCTTTTTCAAGATGTATCGTTGATAAATTTGAAAAATGGGTTCGAGAATAGTTGCCAACGAACCAAGGAGTCGAATGATAATTAACACCCGTAGAATCACTTTGGTAAGAGAACCAATAAACGTTAGATAGATTATAAATATTCAATTTACAATACTGAGAAGCAGTTGGAGGAAACCCAACGAACTGTAAATAATCACCAGAATTAAAAATAAGATCACTATTAATATCAAATACTTCTATTGGAACCGGTAAGCCATCGTTAAACATTTCTAATTTATTTGTTGACGTGTTTGAACCTAATTGAGCTCCTGAAGAAATTAATTCCTCATAAGTTAAACGATAAACATTTTTTTCTTTAACATAAATTTTGAAATAATTTTTATTTGGATTGTACCAATAATCATTTTGAATTAATGGTGAATCTCCGAGAACTATTCTTCCTGTAAAACTAAGTGCTATATCAGGATTTATAACGGATGTTTCCAAAAATTCATCTGTCATGGCGTCGGTCAGACTTATAGTATTTAGATTACTTTGATTATTAAAATCAATTCTAACAATAACTTTAGAATTGAAAATAAGATCTCTAGTAACTGGATTAAACTGATAAGGTGCAATAATTATTGGAAGAACATTGGCAAATCTGACGATATAGCTATCATCTAAACGAGCTGAAGATATTGGGTAAAATTCATTCTTTGAATAGACTTCTGTGTTAATTTTTTCGAAGTCTTGTTCTACAAATTCAGGGTCTTCTTCTGGGTAAGGGATGATAAATTTATTTTTGAGCGTTGTTTGCTTCTGCTCAAGAATTTTTATCGTTGGATTACTACCAAGTGGAATTCCGGCCAAAACTTTAAACTCTGGGAGCCAGGGATCACCAGGACTTCTTAAAGAATAATCTTCCCCACGAATTTTTTGATATTTTCTACCTTCGACAGTAGTATCAGTAACAAAATAATATTTAGAAAGATTGAACTCAATAATTATGTGATCAACGCTTGATTCTAATACTTTATAATTTTGAGCAAATAGATTCAGCGGAGTAATGTACAGCAAAAGAATAATGAAGAATACACTACTAATTAATTTCATTCGGCTCCTCGAAGGTTGAAAATTCAAACGAAACATAGCATATTGGATTAATCAAGGCAAGTGCAAAAAAAAGCTATTCCGTGAGTATCTCTCAAAAATATTTCAATGAATTTCTGGTTAAGGAAGGTACAATTTAGACAAGTACTAATTATTAATAAATTGAGACTTAGAATCCTTTATTGTCACCTTTAAGCATTTGCCAAACCGTTAATAAGATAATTTGTACATCCAAGATAATCGACCAGTTTTCAATGTACCAAAGGTCGTATTTCATTCTTTCTAATATACGTTGCTTATTTTCCTCTGCATTTTGTACATCACCCCTTAATCCATTTATCTGAGCCCATCCAGTAATCCCTGGTCTAACATTATATCTCATTTTAATATCCTCGAAAACTTTTTCATACTCTTTTTCAAAACCAAAGGGGTGCGGTCTGGGTCCAACAACAGACATATCCCCTATCAAAACATTAATGAACTGTGGTAGCTCATCCAAATTTGTTTTTCTAAGAAAACCACCTACTCGAGTAACTCTTGGATCTGCTTTAACAACAAGTTCAAGTTCAAGTGGTTTCTGATTTCTAAATGCAAGAGTTCTGAACTTATAACACTTAAACGGTTTTCTTCGTATTCCAATTCTTTCCTGAACAAAAAATGCTGGTCCTTTTGAATCAAGTCTAATTAGTAAACTGGCAAATGGAATAAACCATGATAAAATAAAAATCATTATTAAAGACGAAAAGAAAACATCAAATACTCTTTTGACAAATCGTCTGATAACTTCATTAAGGGGTTCATCCCTGATAGTAATTACTGGTAGATTGCTTACTGTACTAATTTGAAATCTACCTGATAAAAATTTAAAGTAATCTGGTATCACATGGATCTTAACAGCATTCCTATTGCATATTCGAACAAGTTCATCCAAGCTAGCACCTTGAGTCACTATGAAGTGCAATGACAACATCTTCAACCTTTTTCTCTTTAATAATATTATCGAGATCAGCGAATGACCCAATTATTTCATTCTCCGGTTTGCGAATCATTAATAAATCCTACAAATCTATGTCCAAATTCGGGATTTTTTGCAATAACATCTCTGAATTTTTCTCCAACATCATTCGCCCCAATTATCAATAAATTTCTGATTGATTTCCCTTGTTTCTAAATGCTCTTAGTGCACTCTTAGCAATAATGGTACGTGTTGTAATTGTAATCAAAATCAACATTCCATTGATTACGATGAAATTCCTTGTAAATAATTGTTGCTTAATTAGAAACGAGAAAAGAATATTTACCACTGAAATAATTACTGCTAATTTAAAAATATTATAAAGTTGAATCGGGAATGGACGAATTAAAAATTCCTGATAAAATCCACTTGAGCTTGTATAGAAAAACCAAACAAAGTTAATAATAGGAATAACTAGATGTGGATTATTTTTTCCAATACTGTAGATCTATTTGCTCTGAAAGAAAAACTGCCAAAAAGAATGACATGTTAATTAAAACGAAATCAATAACCGTATTGGTTAAGTAAATCGATTTTTTGTTAACTATCATAAATTAATTTGATATAAATTTTATGATTTCAGAAAGGAAAGCTATACGCACAATTTTTCTTGACCTGATAATAAGTTTTCAAAAATTAACAATTCATAATTCTCTTTTAATCAATGGATGCTGCAATAAAAATAGAAATGGATTTATTTAACTGGATAATTCGTTAACGAATTTCAATACTAAATAAATAATCTAATGCTAATTTAATAATAATTTGAGAATACATAATCCTAACTAATTGAAGTCAAATAGTCAAATATATCTATAACTTGCAGAATGATTTAATACATATATTTCTAATGGTGATAAATATTTATTACTTAAATTCAATTCGTTCACAAATTTAGAAAATAGTAAAAATCAATCAGATGAAAAAGATTAAAATCTTTTACGTAATTACAAGTCTTGGATTAGGTGGTGCCGAAAAATTATTATTATACTATCTTAAAAATTTAGATAAGAAAAAATATAGCTTATTTGTATGCTGCTTCAGGGAAAAGCCAGATGATCTAATAGAAGAAATGTCTGCGTACGCCGAGATTATAAATTTGAAAATTCGAAATAAATTTAATCCGATTGCTATATTTTACATTATTAAACTCTTGTTTAAAATAAATCCTGATATTATTCACACTCATCTATTTCAACCAAGAGTTTACGCAACAATAGCGCATTTATTTTATAATCGGCCAATTATTGTAACCCAGAAACACAGTATAGTCAACCCCAAAAAACATCATATTTTTATGTTGTTTGAAATGATTAGTATCCTCATGAATAAAAAAGTTATAGCTATCTCTGAATCTGTAAAGAAAAGTTTAACTAAATATGAATTAATACCTAACAATAAAATTTTCGTGTTACCAAATTGTATTGATTACCAGGCATTCAATAAGGCATCTAATCGGCCTTTTATTAGAAAAAACGATGAGATTGTTGTTGGTACGGTTGGCAGGCTTGAAAAGGTCAAAGGAATTAAGTACTTACTATTGTCGATGAAAATCATTTTGGCTAAGTTTCCACATGTAAGGCTTGATATAGTTGGAGATGGTTCACAATCCGATGAACTTAAGCAAATCAGCAAAAATTTGGGCATTAGTAATTCTGTAAAATTTTTTGGTAAATTTACGGATGTAATCCCCTTCTATAGTAATATGGATATATTTATTCTTCCATCTACGTTAGAAGGCTTTGGAATTGTTCTTCTGGAAGCAATGGCAGCAGGAGTTCCTGTAATTGCGTCTGATGTTGACGGAATCAGAGAAGTTATTGTTCATAGAGAAAGCGGAATTTTGATTCCTTCAAAAAATCCAGATGCAATAGCAAGAGCAGTTATTCAATTAATTGAAAACCCTGAATTATTAAAAATGTTAGTTGAAAATGGTTTAATTAGAGCCCAATTATTTGATGTTAGGGAACACGTAATGAAACTTGAAAGTTTATACTCAAATCTATTAGGAGTAGAATCTTAAAAATGATAAAGATTCTTTATATCTTGGAAGCAACCTCCGGTGGCACCCAAAAGCACGTAATAGACATAGCTAAAAAAATAGACAAATCAGAATTCCAAATTGATATAATTTATTCTACTGACCGAAATAAGAATTTTATTCAGGAAAGTACTGGTATTTTCAATAAAACTATTGGACTACCCATCAAAAGAAGTGCTTCCTTAACTGATATTTCAAATATTCATAAAATGAGAAAAATTATTTTAGAGAATAAGTATGATATTGTTCACTGCCATAGTACAAAGGCAGGATTTGTTGGTCGCTTAGCAGCATTCATTAGCAGGCATCCCAATGTCATCTATTCTCCTCATGGATTTATGTTTTGTGATAACAGAATATTGATAAAAAGATTTCTCTATCTACGTATGGAAAAATATCTTGGATACTTAACTCAAAAATTAATTGCGGTTTCTGGTTCCGAACGAGAACTTGCCATCCAGCATAATATCGTCCCAGATAAAAAAATAATTACATTATATAATTCGATTGACCCCTCTGAATTTGATGATTTCAAATATATCAATAGAGTTCCAGAAAAATTAAAAAATGGTTCAGAAATTATTCTTGGTACCGTTGGTAGGTTATACTATCAAAAAGATCCTATTACTTTGATAAAGAGTTTTAAAATTATAAACGAAAAATTTCCGAACACCAAATTAATAATGGTAGGAGACGGACCACTCGAACAAGTTTGCATCAAGTTAATAAATAAACTTGACCTAAATTCAAAAATTGACCTTACAGGTTATCAGAAAAACTCAAAATTATATTATAAAATGTTTGATATTTTTATGCTTTCTTCACATTATGAAGGTTTACCTTATGCACTTCTTGAAGCAATGAGTATGGGAATTCCTTCGGTTGGGACCAAAGTAGTGGGAATAACCGATCTTATTAATCATCGGCAGAACGGGATATTTAGCAGAAGAAGAAGATCACAAAGGCTTAGCCGATGCTGTAATTACTTTATTGAGTAATCCACAATTATTGTCTGATTTTAGCGAGAATGCAAAAAAGGTTACAAGGGAAAATTTCAACTTCAATAATGGCATCGAAGAATATCAGAAATTTTATAATTCTATTTGCCTTGCAGCATCGTAAATAATAATAATATCCTTCAACTTTGTCACTCTAAATTTAATCCGCAATTTTATTCAATTTTTCAATACAATATTTATCGGTCAATGGTTTTAATTGATTATACACTTCATCCGAAGACATCAAATTCATACATTGTATTCCTGAACAACTAAAGGCAGCTCCACCGACAAGGCAGAATTTTTCATTTCTACTGGCTGAACAATGAAGTTTTTTTTGAATAAATATCTGATGTTCTTGTGAAGTGGTTATGTAATCAGGATTAGTTGCTCCATAAATAGTAAAAGTTGGTTTACCTAAAAAGTTTGCAATATTTAATGGGCCAGAATCATTCCCAATAAATAGAGAACATTCTTTTATACTCTTTATTAATTCATCGAGTGATCTGGTCTTAATAACCTCTATCCCATCAGTCATTATTTCCCGAAGGACATCATCATATAATTTCCCCGCGGGTGTTATGAAACTAACCGTGTATTCTTTATTTAATTTAAGGGCCAATTTGATAAAATTATTTAAGTTCCATTCTTTTTCCCTCCAAGCTGCCAAAGGATGTATGAGTATTTTCCCAAGAGGATTAGTTGCTTTGGATATTTTCTTTATTTGCTTTCTGTCTGGAACTGGTAACAACTGACGAAATGACGTCTAAATAAATATCCGTTAGTTGTGGACTTTCCCTAATTTTTAAGTAATGATCATATATAGCTTTAAATTGTAAATTGTTCATTCCTACAATTTCTATTGTTCTTAAATTGAATATTAAACTTGCAGATGACCATGAACCAGTTAAATCAAATATTAATTCGGGTCTTGTTAATTTCAATTTTTTCTTAGCTATAAATTTTGGCAGGCGATCATTAAAAATGAAATCATGACGTTCGAGTTCACAAAAACGGATATCATCAAAAGCAAGTTCGTATAAAGGAACGGACTCGGGATAGCAAGCTATTATTATTTTCTTATTAAAATGTTTTTGAATTTCTTTTATGGCAGGAATTGTAAAAATGGTATCACCTAAACGATGCAAAGAAATAATAACAATATTACGGTTAGTGTTGGGGAATAACCTACAAATTTTACGAATGCTGAAAAAAAATAAATTGAAAATTGAATTTAAAACAATAGAAATAAAATTATTACGTTCAATTAAACTGCTGATTGATGTTTTGGAATAATCAAACTTCATAAACTAAATTTCTTTTATATCTAATGATCATCTTCGATATTAGGACGATTAGCTATGGGAGTGTTATAAAAATAAATTAAACTGCTAAATACCAACCAAAATGGGAGGTCGGTGTGAATCCCTCCAATATAAAGTAATCCGATGCTGTTAAAGATATTCCTAAAAATAACACTTGCACCTGCAGCAAAGAGAGCAATTATGAAATAATATTTATCTGCAGATTCGTTTTTATACTTCTTCATAGTTTTAATCCCAATTCTAAAATATATTACAGGTAAAGCAATGATTGTAGCTAAACCCAATATGCCCATATCAGAAAAAAAGACAAGAAATATATTGTGTGCTAAGTTTACTCCTTCAGAAACATCTGCAAAAAAAATAAATACTCGACCCACGTAATCGTCTAACATAAAAGGGAAATAATTATATAATTCGTACCGATATGCACCAGGTCCTAAACCGAAAACTGGATAATCTTTAATAATATTTACTGCCATTAACCAAAGCTGGTCTCTAAAGCTTACTCCTTCTTCTATTCTAAATAATTGTGTAACTATTTCATTTAACGGTTCAATAACAATGAAAGCTAAAGCTAATACCAATATAAAAATTAGAAATTGATAAAATCTTTTACGCTTTAACATAAAAAATATGATTGCAGTACTGACAACAATGCCAAGTATTGCAGATCTTGACATTGCGAGAAATAAACCAATTACTAAATAAAGTAAAAGAAGCAATGAAGCTGCCTTGACCATTGACTTTTTCTTATACAAGAAAATACTAATTAGAATCGGAAATGAAATAACGTAGAAATTCGTTGCCGCTTCGATATTACCGGTCAACGCCGTAATTCTGACTCTTGAATTTGAAAACAATGATATAAGATCATAGCCTTGATTTATGAATGTTGAAACAAAAAGAGTAGTGAAGATAACAGCAACAACAATAATAGAAATAAAATAATTTTGCATTTCTTTTTCATCTTTGATGAACGAATAAAAAACATACGCAATTATAAAAAAAGCAACTTGTTTTGCTAGTATTTCTATACCTGCTGATGGATATTTTGACATTGCGGAAGAAAGCAAAAAAGCAATTGAATAAAGCACGAGGAAATAAATTAATGATTTGGGAATTTGGGGGTAAGCGCTAATTTTCAGTCCATATTTATTTAAAAATAATATCCCAAGTAAAGTAAAGTCAACAAGATGAATTACTGATCTCAGCGATGCATTAAATTCCCGGACAAGAGTGAATAGTGATATTAGAATTACTGAAATAATAAATCTTTCACCAAAAATCAAGCTAAGTAATATTGTAAGAAGAACTGGAATTGCATAAACAATGTTATTGCCTAGAACAAGGGTTGGAACGCTTAATAAAATTGAAAAAATCAGTAATGTAAGGTAGTTAACCTGTCTAATATCAAATGATTTTAGTGATTCAGAAATTTTCAAAATTAAACCATTACCAAGAATAATAATAAATAGTCATGATTATATAATCCTGTTATTAAAGCCCATATTTTTAACTACTCTTGCGAATATGATCATCGCTTGATGATTGAGTAAAAGGGAATTAATAAGATAAATGCAAACAAAAAGTAAAATGAAAATACTTTTAAATAAAATACTGTCAATCACAAAAATATTAAAAATAAATTTAATTGATAAAAAACAAATAGTACAATTAATTAAATGAAAAATAAAATCCTTTATGAATAATGATCGATTATTAATATTTAATTTAAAATTGAGAAATAAATAGGTCGAAAAAAAGAAAAATATATAACTGATGCTGGTGCTTAATGCTAAACCATTTTGTCCCAATTCTATGAGAACAAAATTCAGAATAAATTTAATCAGTAAGCCTGTAACAGTTATCCATAAAAGGACTTTTATCTTATTTAAACTGAAAAATATTTTATTGAGAACTGCGTATACAGAATAAAAGACGAGACTGATAGAATAATACTTAAGTACCCCAAATGTCATCGCTGTGCTTTCTTCGATAAATTTTCCCCGCTGGAAAAGTATTCTAATTAATGTATCACCAAATAAGAAGAATATAAAAGCGATCGGAATAAATAGGAATGTGTTTACCGAAATATTTTCATTATAAATTTTTTCTATCTGATCGTGCGATAAATCACTTATCGCCTTACTAATAATAGGAAACACTGCAGTCGCGAGTGAAAGTGAAAATATTGTTACTGGTAGCGCCCAAATAATTAGTGCATAATTTAAAGCTGCAATTCCACCAGACGAAATATCAGAATAAAAATATCTATCAAATAAAGAGTAGAGTTGACTTAATGACTCTATTAAAATAATAATTACCAAGGACGAACTGACTAATGATTTTGAAAAAACAAATTCAATTTTATTCGTAAATAATTTTAGTTTTAATACACGCTCGGTCTTTAAAAGTAAATAAATGAATTGCAGAATCGTACCAACAACATATCCTATTGGAATAATGTAGACACCAAATTGTTCTGATAAAAATATAAGTAGAATGATTATCGAAATATTTAAGAACAGAATTGAAATAGCTGGAAATTCGAATTTATATTCTGCTTGTAACAATGCTGAGAAAATTGATATGGCAGCAGAGAATGGAATTGTTATTAAAAAGAATCTAAATATAATTGATGCAGTTTCTTTGCTTTCAGCTGAGGCAGGTTGCATATAGAAATCGATTATTAAATTACTGGCAAAAAAAAGAATTATTGAAATAAGAACACCGAATCCGATAAATGCAACAAACGAGTGTTTGTAGTATTTCTGTGCAGCATCAGAATTTGAAGAATTCAAATTCTGAAATCCAGGGATGAAATAGTTTTGACCTATGTACAAAATAATTGAGTTGATTGTGATCGGTAAGACAGCACCGACTAGATATAAATCAAACTCAGTACCAAGTCCAAAGTTATTAGCAAAAATCATCTCACGAATGAATCCTAAACCGCGGCTCAGTAAACCAATAATTGAAATAAAAATTGATGCACCTGCAATCGTAGATGTAAATCTGGTTTTCATAAAATTTTATTGCGAATGTGGGGAATTCTCTTCTTCAAGCAGAAGCAAAAGACAATCATCAGATAAGTTCTTTGAAGTATTGAATTGTCTTCTTCAACCCTTCTTCTCTCGAAACTTTCGGTGTCCAGTTAAGTTTTTCTTTGGCTTTTCTTATATCTGGCTGACGAACTTTTGGATCATCAATGGGCAATCCTTCAAAAATAATTTTACTTTTACTCTTCGTTAAAGAAATTATTTCTTTGGCAATGTCAATAAGTGGAATTTCCTCAGGATTACCAATATTCACTGGCTCATTTTCATCAGACATTAACAATTTATATAAACCATCTATCTCATCAGTTATGTAGCAAAAGCTTCTTGTCTGAGATCCATCTCCGTAAACAGTAATCGGCTGATCGGTCAATGCTTGCATAATAAAATTTGGAATGGCTCTACCATCTTTTGCTCTCATTCTGGGGCCGAAAGTATTAAATATTCTGGCTATTCGTGTCTCAACATTATGATATCTTTGGTAAGCCATTGTGATTGCTTCAGCAAATCGTTTTGCTTCATCATAAACACCTCTTGGTCCAATCGGGTTAACATTTCCCCAATAACTTTCTGGTTGTGGATGAATATCCGGATCACCATAAACTTCTGATGTTGATGCAAGTAAAAATCTTGCTTTTTTTTCTTTAGCTAATCCTAAGGCTTTATGTGTTCCGAGTGAACCAACTTTCAATGTTTGTATGGGAAGCTGTAAATAATCAACCGGACTTGCGGGGGAAGCAAAATTCAATATATAATCAACTTTTCCCGGAATGAAAATATAGTTGGTAATATCGTGTTTTATAAATGAAAAATTTTCGTTACCAGCAAGATGAGATATATTATCTACATTTCCGGTAATCAGATTGTCGAGACAAATAACTTTCAATCCTTCACTTAATAATTTATCACATAAATGAGAACCTAGAAAACCCGCACCACCAGCTACAACGGCAGTTTTCATATTAAACGCTTCTTTCCATTTTAAAAAATGAAATTTTCTTTTCTCTGAATATTAAATATGACGAGATGACCAGGAGAACAAATAGTGAGCTTATGAATGTTGAATAAATTATTTTTGGTGAATCTTTTTTCTCTGGAGCGATGGCTTCGTCAAGTATATCCACAGTCGGCACATCCCTATTCTCCTGAATTTTCTCTTTATAATATTGCTGCTGCAACAAAAGATAAACCTCATTTTTAATTTTAACGGTTCTTACAAGTTTTGATAATTGCATTCCCAATTCCGGCACTTCACTGAATGCAATCAAATAGTCATCTGAATCTATATCGAACTTTTCATATTCATTATTCAATTGATTTAATTTTTTCTTCAGAGCTAATAAAGTTCTATTATCAGGTCTTGAGTTTGGTTCGAGCAAACCAATTTCAATTTCAGTGCTTACAATTTCGGCTTTTAATTTTGCAGCACTCTCAATAGCGGAGGTTAATTGGTCAGGCAACGAAACCGCTTTATTTTTCTTTTGAAATTCCATCAATTTTACTTCGGCAGAATCAAGTTCTGTTTTTGTAATATTCAACTGTTGTTCGATATACTCTCTTCCACGCTTAGCACGATAAGAAACTTTTTCGCGGTTAATACTATCCAAAGCTTCAACAAATGAATTGGATATATTTGCCGAAAGTTTCTTAATTGAACTGATATCTGAAGAAACTAATGGTAAGTAACCCGATGATACATTAACAGAAAGTGTAATTATACCTTCTTTTGATAAATCCAATTCTAAATTTTCTTGAAGTTGTTTTATTGCTAAATATTCTTTTTCCTCATTATAAAATTCCAAAAGATTATTTTTTCGAATAACATATTCAGCAGCCGTTCTACTTTTAAGTATTTGTAAGAAAAGTTGTGAATTTCCCGGAGCCAATTTCCCTGTTAAGAAATCACCTACTCCCGCACCTGAAATTAGCGATCCTAAACCGGATAGTTGATCAGTTTCTGTGGGGGGAAGGATTGTAACTGGTGCTTTATATGTAACTGGTGAGATCAGTAGGAGATAAATAAATACAACAATTGCAGCCCCTGTAGTATATTTAATTATTACTTTCCAATTAACTAATAGTACGCGTAAAATATCATGTAATGTCATTCAATCACCTCGTTGCAACAATTACAGCCGCAGATGCAGCAACAATTGCTGCCAGCTGCGCAAGTATAGTTAGAACATCCGTAAAGACCACCCAAAAATCCGGACCAGGTGGATTTTCCGGAATCCAGATTGTATCACCCGGTCCAAGCATTGTAATATCACTTTCTTCAACCCATTCGCCCGTTTTTGCTTTTATCACTCTAACATCACCTTCCTGAGCTCGCCAGCCAAAACCACCAGCCAATTCAATATAATCATTAATTGTGAGTGTTGAATCATAAATTATTTTTCCAGGATTGACAACTTGTCCAAGCATAATGATATAATCCTTCTTTTCAGGAATTAGAATCACATCATTTTTCCTTAAGATAATATTCTCGTTTAAGTCGTCTTCTAAAAATAGTTTTACGAAGTCCACAACAACCGTCCCTGATTGTTGCCTCGATTTCGCTTTATAGTAGTCATATTCATCTTCAGTCATATTTTCGATTGATATTGTTTTTAGTCTCTCAAACTCCGGATCTGTTTCCTTAACATCCATAATTCTGGTAACTGATGCTTCTGTTAAAGATGCCTCTGGTAAGAATCCGCCAGCTGCTTCAATTATACCTTTCAATGTTGTGGAATTCTTGTTGATCTTATACCAGCCAGGATAACTTACATAACCATCAATAACCACGTATTGGTCAATTAGGTACTCAGGAATTCGTCTGATAATTACATGATCTTTATTTTGAATAATTATGTTAGTCTCTTCGATTTGATCAAGCGAATAAAATTCACTCACTTGTGTTGAACCACTCTCATTGAACTTGACTAATTCTATAGTGTCTGTTCTTGCTTTGTACGTAAATCCGCCAGCTAGCTCAATCAGATCTTTTACTGATTCACCAGAACGATATTCATAGACCGCAGGATAACCAATTTCTCCGCTGATTTGAATAATTTTATCAATTTTTGGGACTAGGACAGCATCGCCTTCTAACAATAATGGATTACTTGAAAAATCACCGAACCGTAAATATTTAAGTAAGTCATAACTGTTAAATTCGCTGTCTCTAGAAATGATTTTAATATTTCTTAGATCCGAAGTTTCATTTATTTCTTTCTTATTAGTAATTAAATCCATTAACCTTGAATTGGCAGGCAGAACAAAGACTGAGGGCTTAATAACGTTTCCAATGAGCGATACTTTTATCATCCGGAAATCAACAAGAGATACAAAGATGTCAACATTTTTATAATACTGCAAAATTGTTTCCGTAATTTTAGATTTAGCTTCGGTAAGTGAAGAATTTTGCAAATTTATTCCGCCAACACGCGGGATATAGAGCCAACCTTCCTGATCAATTATCAAATAGCTCGACACTTCCATTACTCCACTGATCGATATAAATAGCTTATCGCCTGGTCCAACTCTATATTCATCCGGATTAATAATTCCATCTGTTGCAACCATCGAAGCTGAAAGATTCTGACTTAATGAATCCTGGAAAAATCGCTCGGGGTAATTCGGCATTTGCTGAGCGCTATCAATTTTTGAAAATAGAAAGGCCAGTACCAGTATTAAGGAAGTTCTAAAAATCATTTAGTTATATAGATGTGAAATTAAATTATTGGTTTAAAAATAATCAACATATTCTTACAAGAAAATTATAAAATAAATATGCTCCATCAAATTTTCAATGATACTTTTCTTAGAGTAAACAATGAAACCAGCAACACCAGAATTGGTCCGGTTGAAAAGATAATTAACAGGTATTCAAAATGATTATCAGTAATTATACTTTGAAAAAAATCAATATTGGAAACATATTGATATATAAACCTGACTACAAGAAACGCTATAATCCCCGAGATAATCCCTGCAATCAGTCCATTCAACAAAACGGGAATTTTTATGGTTGATAGTTTTGCTCCAACAAGTTTCATAGTTTCAAAATCAATCATCCTGGCGTTAATAATCAATCGGATCGTTGCATAAACTAAATAGATTGCTATCAGGGAAAATAATCCGGTAATTACAAAAAGATAAATTTTAATGGCTTCTATATAATTCAACAACTTGTAAACGAATCCTTCTTTAAATACCACTTCATCAATATCTTTTAAACTGGATAGGTCTTGTACTATTTTGTTAATTGAATCGCTAACTGCGTAATTTTCCGAAATTCTTACTACGAATGAGGCTGGTAATGGATTATAATCAAGAATCTTTTTGAAGTCTTCGCCTGTTTCATTAATAAAAATCTCTGCTGCCTCATCTTTACTTATAAATTTTACTTCATTTACATAGCTTTTACTTTCCAATTCCAGCATTAATTTTTTCTGATCAACTTCGCTTACTGAATCGTTAAGGAAAGCATTAATTTTTATATTAGATTTTAATATTGATGAATAGTAGTTGGAAAGATTTATAGTAATAAAACTAAAGAGAATAAGTAAAACGCTTATTGTTAAACCAATAGCTGTAAGTACAAAAGTTGTCTTGGCAGATTTAATAGAACGGAATGCTTCAGAAAAATAGAATAGTATCATTTACCGATTTATCAGTGATTATTAAAAATTAGATTCATCAATCCACCTGGTCATATACCACTTCTTTGTAAGTGCATCCTGCTGCAAAGACACGTTTACCCGACCATCTATTCTTACGACATCAGTTGGATTGAAAGTAATATTAAGATTAAATGTTCTAACTACTGTTGCACTCAATGAATCAATAGTGCTCAATACAATATTGTTCCATATTAGATCGAGTCGCTGAGAATTTTGAAACAGACCATTTGTTGTTCTCATTTCTTCATCTCTTCCCCAATTGACATCATAACCCTGTTCATAGTCTCTGTAGGTAAAAGTAAAATCCTGACTAATAAGGCTTCCATAAATAAGAGTGTCTTTAAATGAATAAGCATATTGAAAATTCTGGAATAATCCTTCAATTGTTGTTTGATCAGAAATTGGTGGACCGCCTCCATCAAAATTTTCATCTAACTTCGGGGCAAATGGATTTGTGCAGCTAAAGACAAATAATCCTAAAAGCAAAAAGTTGATCAATATTTTTATTTTATGGAGCGTATTCACTTTTTAAATTACTCCAGCTTTTTAAGCCCTGGTTCGCTATATCTTCCCAGTAATAGATAACCCAAGCGGAATTAATATCCGTTGTCATTACAAACCTGAGATTACCTGAATAAATTACTGGTGTCGAATTCTGAATTGGAACACTAATAGAATATTTGGCTGCATAGATTGCACTATCTGCTTGTAAGTCATACTGCTCATCGGTCAGTGTCAATGATATTGGGATTTCCTGTGGTACCTGAATTACTAAATTATTAAAATATTGAAACTCCTGAGCTACAGTCCAGTCTGCTGGAATAATATTAAGATCGTTACTTGAAGGCAAAAAATAAAAATTGCGATCTACTAATGGTGACCCTGAAGAAAAATTTTTCTTGTAATCATTTGAATTTTTATCCCCGAAAGAATTCTTCAGATTTTCAATTACATCAGTTGGTTCAACCGGAACTCTGTAACTTGATTTTGATTCATCTGGACTTTCTGGTTCTCTTGACTCAAAAATGTCACAAGCCAGTAAAATTATGGGAAAGATAAGCAAACATATTTTCAACCAAGCATTCATTTCATTGCAAAGATAATCAATCTTGGAGATGATTCTGTATTAAAATTATTTCCACGATAATCACCGAATTCTTTGATGATTGTAAACCCGGCTTGATTTAGGTAACCGAGCATTTCCTCGTAACTATACAATCTTACTGATTCATAAAATTCTTCAATTGATCCATCATTTTCAATAGTGATATTTTTGATAACTCTGGTCTCTTGAAAATATCTGTTTTGAGTAATCCTTAGTCCGTTTTCAGAAAAAACCGTTGTCGGAATCAAATTTTTTAGTAAATAATTTTTATTAAAGTAATCAATTACAAAATATCCTCCATCAACTAACAGATCATAAGATTTTAATATGACACGAAAATTTTCCTCATCTTCAATAAAATATCCAAAGCTTGTAAATAGATTTAAAGTTAGATTGAATCTCTTTGTAGTATTGAAATCCAAAATGTCAGAAAGAACAAAATCTATTTTAACATTATTTTGATCAGCAATTTCCTTCGCCTCTGAAAGTAGTCTTTGGCTAATATCAACTGCTGTAACATCAAAATGTTTTTTAGCA
The DNA here is from genome assembly GCA_963790385.1 of uncultured Ignavibacteriaceae bacterium. Taxonomy (GTDB): domain Bacteria; phylum Bacteroidota; class Ignavibacteria; order Ignavibacteriales; family Ignavibacteriaceae; genus IGN2. The sequence goes on along the minus strand of CAWBOG010000005.1, from coordinate 283,722 downwards.
AAGATTACTGCGTGCCTTCCCGAGCCACAAGCCATGTCAAGAATTTTAGAATCTGATTTAATCTTAAGATTATTGACAATTAGTTCAACCAATCTTTGCGCTTCAGTTTCATCACGATGGCTGTAAACTTTAAGATAATTTTCTGAGTTAAACCAATCATTATACCAACTCATAATGAACTTCGATTTAATATTGCACGACCGATAGTAGCATCATCTGCAAATTCCAGGTCGCCACCTATTGGTAAACCTCTCGCTATTCTGGTAACATTAATGTTGAACGGTTTCATCAATTTGGCAAGATACAGAGAAGTTGTTTCGCCTTCTGTATCAGGATTCAGCGCAAGAATAATCTCTTTGATATTTTCCTCTTCAAATCTTTTTAATAACTCTTTTATATGAAGTGAATCAGGAGTAATTCCAGACAACGGAGAAAGTACACCTCCGAGAACATGATATAATCCTCTGAACTCGTGCGTTTTTTCAATGGCAATTACATCACTTGCTTCTTCAACAACACAGATAATTGATGTGTCTCGTTTTTCATTTTTACAAATGCTGCACAACTCTCCTTCAGAAAGATTAAAACATCTCGAACAAAACCTGAGTTTAAGTTTTAAATCTTTAATTGCGATAATCAGACTTTCAACCTGCTTCTCATCAGATTTTAATAAAAAAATTGCAAGTCGTTGGGCAGTCTTTCTTCCGATTCCGGGAAGTTTGCTTAATTCTTCCATTGCAATTAGTAGTGGTTCTGCAATCTGCACTTTAAAGTCCCGGAATATTCATACCCGGCGGAATCATACCTTTAGTTACTTTTGCCATTTCTTCCTCAGCCAATTTTGATGCTGAAGAAATTGCTTTATTTACAGCTGCAACCACAAGATCTTCAAGAATTTCTTTCTCTTCTTTATTTATAACCTGTGCATCTATTTCCAATGATATAATCTCTTTATTTCCATTTGCCGTAGCTTTTATCATTCCACCGCCTGCTTCTTCTGAAACTGTGAGATTGCCGAGTTCACCTTGCACTCTTTGCATTTCTTCCTGCATTTTCTGAACCTGCTTCAGCATTGCCTGCATTCCACCTTTCATTAAATTCCTCCTGAATTAAGTCAATTAATATTTATTTTTTTTGCATTATTTCATTCAAATATACGACAATTGATTGACTTTGTATATGTAAAATTCCTAACTTCAGCACCGAATTTATAATGCGAATTTCATATAATCATTTAAAATGAAAACTAAAGAAAATAGCAAATCAAATCTCACAAGCTCAATGAAAGATTTCAGATTTGTTGAATATCATGATCATTTTGTAACTCTGAAGAATAAAAAAGTAATATCAAAAAATCTTGGGGAAAAAACCGCTTTACTGAACAAATATTTTTTTGAATACATTAGAGGATACAATATTCCGTGTGCATTCGTTAATATGGAGGGTAAAAAGAAGCTTCAATTTTTAAAATTTGATGATGTCAACTTCCGCATAAAAATAATTAATTCTGCTGATACAAGAACTTCAAAGATTTTTTCAATTCATCCTGGTTCTTTGCTTCAACTTCCGATTTTTGAATACCATTACGGCAATACAAAAGATTCAGCAATAACTGAGAGTCATATCATATCTTTCGACCTTTGTTCGTACGATGAATTAAAGATAATAAACCGGCATTGTTCAAAGATCAATGCAATCATAAAATCTTTTTTTGAAAGAAGAAACCTCTCGCTGCTTGAACTAACCTGCATCTTTGGTAAATTTGAAGGTAAGATTTTTTTAATTGATGATTTTTCTCCGTTAAGTATAAAGGTATCAAGTAATAAAGAAGAAGATAAATTGCCCAATCCTTATAAAATAGAAACAGCAGCTCAGATGAATAAATACTCTAACTTTCTTCTCAAACTGACAAGCGGAGATTAGATGTTCACAAAATATGGTTACACCACTATAGGTGTTGTTGCAGTAATTACCCTTCTGCTAATTACATTAAGTATTTTTATCCAAAGTAATCCATTGAAAGTGATAATCTTAGTGATTGCCGCTGTCGTTCTTATTTTAACATTGAATTTTTTCAGAGACCCGGAAAGGAAAACACCTGACAAAGACGGAATTATTGTTGCACCAGCAGATGGTAAAATTATAGTTATCAGAGAAAATATAATCAACTCATTTGTTGGAGAAAATTGTACTCAAATTTCAATTTTTATGTCTCCGTTAAATGTTCACGTTAACAGAATTCCTATTAACGGAAAGGTTGAGCATATTAAATACTACGAGGGAAAATTTATTGCGGCATTTGAAGATAAAGCATCAGAGAATAATGAAAGAATGGAGACCGGAATTATTTCTAATCATGGTAAAGTATTATTTACTCAAATTGCAGGCTTTCTTGCAAGAAGAATTGTCAGCGACTTGAAGATAAACGATAATGTAACTATGGGGAATAGATTCGGAATGATAAAATTTGGAAGTAGAGTTGATATCTTCGTCTCCGGTAACTGGGCACCAACTGTTAATATGAATGATAATGTTTATGCCGGTGAAACCGTATTATTTAAGTTGAAAAATTAATGAACCGACCTCGGCTGACTCCATCTGTGATCCCAAACTTGTTTACTTCACTTAACATGTTCTGCGGATTTTTATCCATTCTCAGTGCATCAGAAGGAAATTATATTTATTCAGCATGGTTAATATTTACAGCCGCTATTTTCGATGCACTCGATGGAATGGTTGCACGACTGACAAATTCATCCAGCGAACTTGGTGTTGAGCTTGACTCACTTTCAGATATCGTAAGTTTCGGTGCTGCACCATCATTTCTTATTTATAAATCTTTTTTCTATTCAATGGATACCTGGGGAATAATTATCAGTGCAATGCCGTTAATTGCAGGTGGATTCAGGCTAGCACGATTTAACGTTCAGTTGGTAGGTTTCTCGAAATCATTTTTTCTTGGCCTTCCTATTCCTTCTTCGGCTTTGACAATTGCCTCATTCGTAATTGCATTTTATTACGATGGATTTCCGAAAGCTATTTCAGATTTTATTACTCCAATGATTTTAGTACTCTCTTTTTTAATGGTTAGTAATATCCGGTATGAAACACTTCCAAAAATTTCTGTTAAAAGCATCAAGGAGAAGCCATATCATTTTATTTTTCTAATAGTGTCTGCGATTCTTGTAGCCTTCATGCATAAGAAAGGATTGTTCATCGTTTTTGTTTTCATGATAGTGATTGGTATTTTTCGTCATCTTTACAAATTGATTACTTCACGTTCAAATAATAATTAGCTTATCAAATATGTTCAAAGCAAAAGTACATATCAAAAGAAGAAAAACAATTCTTGATCCACAGGGAAAAGCCGTCGAGATTGGAGCAAAACACCTTGGACTTAGTAACATAAAAAATACTCGGATTGATAAGTATATCGAGTTCATTGTTGACACAAATAATATAAAAGCTGCTGAAAATGAAGTGAATGATTATTGCAAAAAACTTCTTGCAAATCCTATTATGGAAGACTATGAATTTACCTTAGAAGAGTTGAAATGAAAGGACCGAAATTTGGAGTAGTTGTATTTCCTGGTTCCAATTGTGATCACGATACTTATTATGCGCTCCGAAAAATTCTTGACTTAGATGTTGTCTTTCTTTGGCATAAATATGCTACCTTGGAAAACTGCGACATAATAATTCTTCCCGGCGGATTTTCTTACGGTGATTATTTACGCACGGGAGCCATAGCACGATTTTCTCCGATAATGAATGAAGTTATTAAATTCGCAAACGATGGAGGATATGTTTTAGGTATTTGCAATGGATTTCAAATTCTGCTTGAAGCAGGTCTGCTTCCGGGTGTAATGCTAAAAAATGAATCTCTTAACTTTGTTTGCAAAGATGTCTATCTGAAAATAGAAAACAGCGAAACAGTGTTTACCAATCACATCAATGGAAAAAGTTCATTAAAAATTCCTATTGCCCATGGCGAAGGAAATTATTTTGCAGATGAAAAAACTTTAGAAGAGCTTGAAGAGAACAAACAGATTGTTTTTAAATATTGTATGCATGACGGTTCAATAGTAAATCAGGCAAATCCTAACGGTTCCGTTATGAATATTGCAGGAATTATAAATAAGCAAGGAAATGTAATGGGTATGATGCCTCATCCTGAGAGGAGCACTGATTCTGTATTGGGAAAGACAGATGGAAGTCTTATTTTCAATTCGTTAGTTAATAACATTTTAAACTGAGAGGAAATATTATGTTTGGAAATTTAGGCGCAGGCGAAATAATACTTATTGTTCTAGTAGTACTTTTATTATTCGGTGCTAAAAAAATTCCAGAACTTGCTCGTGGAATTGGTAAAGGTATGAGTGAATTCAAAAAAGGAATTAAGGATGTTGAAACTGAAATTAAATCAGCCGATACTGAACAAAAAAAGGTAGACGAAAAAAAATCATAGTTTTTAATTCGTGCATTCGTGGCAAAAAAATCGCCACGAATTCACTAATTGAAAATCCAATCAACTATTACTCTTCATTTAGGACAGGTCTATTCATTTTCTTAAATTTGGAAATAAATTTTTCAATTGCATTTTAAATTTTCAAGTCAGGGATAAAATTTTATGAGTATTCTCGTTAATAAACAAACTCGGCTGGTTGTTCAGGGAATAACTGGCAGTGAAGGTTCTTTCCACACACAACAAATGATTGAATATGGAACTAAAGTAGTCGCTGGAGTTACACCAGGAAAAGGCGGAACTAAACATCTAGATGTGCCGGTATTCAACACAGTTGCTGAAGCTGTTAAAATAGCAAAAGCGAATACATCCGTAATATTTGTGCCACCAGCATTTGCTGCGGATGCAATTCTTGAATCAGCAAATTCTGGAATAAAAGTTATTATCTGCATAACTGAAGGAATCCCTGCTGCGGATATGTTAAAAGTTTATAATTCAATTAAAGAAAAAGGTGTGGTGTTGGTCGGACCAAATTGTCCGGGAGTTATTTCACCTGGACAGGCTAAAGTTGGAATTATGCCAGGCTTCATTCATAAAAAAGGGAATATCGGAATTGTATCGCGAAGTGGAACTTTAACCTACGAAGCTGTAAAACAAATTGTTGATGTTAATCTCGGACAATCAACTGCAGTGGGAATTGGTGGTGACCCGATTATTGGATCTAAGTTTATAGATATTATAAAATTGTTCAATGAAGATAAAGACACACATGGTATAGTAATGATTGGAGAGATTGGCGGAAGTGCTGAAGAAGAAGCCGCTGTTTTTATAAAGAAGAATGTGAAAAAGCCTGTTGTTGGATTTATTGCCGGAAGAACAGCACCTCCCGGAAGAAGAATGGGACACGCTGGTGCAATTATCTCTGGTGGAAAAGGTACTGCATCAGAAAAAATGATCGCAATGAAAAAAGCTGGTATTCATGTAGTAGAAAATCCGGCTGAGATTGGTGTTACAATGTTGAAGGCAATTCAGAAAAAGTTGAAAAAAACAGGTGCCAGGAAAACGAAAGTCGCTAAGAAGCAGATAACCAAGAAGAAGAAGTAATCCTAATTTATATTGATAAATATTTTCAATTTCTCATAAACGAATTAAAAATTAATTAGAGAAAAGAATATCAGGAGAACAAATTGAGCAATAAAACTTTAGCAATAATCAAACCTGATGCGGTCCAGAAAGGCCACACCGGCGAAATTATTTCAATGATAATTAAAGCAGGATTCAAAATTAAAGCGATGAAAATGACTCATCTCACTAAATCATCTGCTGAAGGTTTTTATTCTGTTCACAAAGAAAGACCATTTTTTAATGATCTTGTAGCCTATATGACTTCAGGTCCGTGCGTTCCCATAGCTCTTGAAAGAGAAAATGCAGTGGAAGAATATAGAAAGCTTATCGGTGCAACTGATCCTAAAAAAGCTGCGGAAGGAACAGTCAGAAAATTATTTGCAGTTGACATTCAACTTAATGCGGTTCACGGTTCTGACTCAGATGAGAATGCTGAAAAAGAGATTTCACATTTCTTCTCAAAAGATGAACTGTTGAATAATTACTCCAATTAGAAAATCCAATTCACTGAATTCGTATTCAAATAAAAATAATCTTTAAGATTATTAAAACTTTATTTTAAGGAAAACAATGAAGATATTATTAACAATCAGCTTGCTTTCAATTTTTATTTTTGCATCTTGCCAAAAAGAAAAAAGTGAAAATGAAACCAAAGATGAATCACCAAAGGAATTGACTTCTTCTTTTGATAGTACAGCGTTGAAAACTACTGCGATGGATGCAAACGAAGACCAATCATTTTTACTCAGATATAAATTTGTAACCGGCGAAACATTTAAATATCGTTTAACCACTATCGCACAAAGCGAACAAAGCATAGTTGCTGATACTACTATGTCTGAAAGTATGAGCCAGACAATAATATTTATTTTGAATTTCAAAACTTTATCAATTGATCAGGATAGTGTTGCTGAGTTGGAATGTTTATTTAGTTCAATTAATCTTAAAGCAAGTGCCAGAGGAAATGAAGTAACATATCAGTCCGGTACTCAAATGGATTCAACTGAACGCGTTAAATTTGCTGAGTATGAATCATTTATAAATAATCCATTCAACTTGAGAATTGGTAAGCTTGGTGAAATCTTAGAAATTTATAAGACTGATAAACTAATGAATAAATTTCTTGAACTGCGCGGATTATCTGATTCGCTGAATGCACAACAGAAAATTATGGCTTCACAGGAATTGACGAACAAATCAATCAAGCCTCTTGTTTCCCAGATTTTCCGTGAAGTACCCTCCCACAAAATGTCTGTCGATTCAACGTGGAATCAGAAACGTGAATCAATGCCAATTATGGTCTTCCAGGTTGATTATGAAAATCAATACAAAGTTGCAAGCCTTGAAATGCTTGGTGATGATAAGCTGGCTGTTGTAAGTGGTTCTGTGAAAACAACAGTTATTGGAGATCCGAATTACACTGAAAGAGGAGTGAAGTATGATTTTGATAAACCAAAATCAACTGCAACAGGAAAAATTTATTTTAACGTGAATACAGGAATGGTTCAAAAAAGCAGAACTCAGTCACGTATGGAAAATGGTTACAGAATGGAGATGCCTACTCCTGAAGGAATCAAAAAAGGAAGTGCAAAAGAGATAAGCACTAACGTAAATGTTATTGAACTGCTTTAACCACAACTAACATAAAATTACATTAGAGCAGGCAAATTGTCTGCTCTTCTTATTTTTACCTGATTTATAATTACGAAGGAAGAATTTTCTCAATCCCACTCCCCCACTTTTAATTAACCTGAATTTTGAATGAAATAAAGCTGAATATTTTGGTTAAGGATTTGATAAGAAATCCAATAAAATAATTCAGGAGAATGAAAGTGAAGAAACTTATAATATTTATTTTACTCGTTGCAGGAGCTTATTTTGCTTATGATAAATTGATCAAAGAAAAAACTGTACTGGAAATCAAAGCTGATAAATCGATCTCCACAGAACATTCAATGGATATTGATGCACCTGCATTATCACCATCTAAATTCGCTTCAGTTCAGGGAACAGTCAAAAATGTAAGTGATAAAACCGTAACTAATATTGTACTTGAAATATAAATTGAATGCTCAACCAGTTGAAGCAAGAATAGACCAATTAGAACCGGGAGAAACAAAAAATTTCTCGACACAAAGCTTGAGAATGACACACGTTGAAGTAACATTCTTTCTTGAAGATATGAGTTTTGAATAAATGAATTTGGTTTTACCCTCCAGCCTGAGGAGGGGAATTAACTTTATTTATTACTTGTTGAAGTGTGTTTTTATTACTGATAAAACATTATCGAGGTGTAACAAAATCTCCTGATTTTCAAACCTTAGTACATTTAACCCTTCTTCTTCAAGTCTCTGCGTTCTTCTTTTGTCATCTTTAATTGCTTTTTCATCGAAATGAAAATCACCATCTAACTCGATAACTAAATTTTCTTCAGGACAATAGAAATCAACAATAAAATTTTTTATGCTTGTTTGTCTTCTGAATTTTCTTCCTTCAAGCTGGCTGTTTTTCAAATATCCCCACAGGAATGCTTCAGCTTGTGTTGGGTTATTTCTAAGATGTTTTCTTTTCTCCTTCAGGTTCTTTCTGTTAAATGTTTTCATAATCAATACGAAATGACTGTTTTTCCCCTCCTCTCTGAGGAGGGGTCGACTTTAGTCGGGGGTGGTGGAAAGTTAAGCTTGTATTTCACCACCCCGTCCTGCAGTTGCAGGACACCCCTCCTCATAAATGAGGAGGGGATAAATTTTTAATTAATTATTTATTATAAACAGATCCTGAAACTAGTTCAGGATGACAAATGTTATTTTAACAATATCATCTTACCTGAATCACTGAACACAGGAATATTCCTATCATTATAAACGTGGATCATATAAAGGTAAACTCCTGTTGCTATGTCACTGTATGTTTTTCCCATCGGGACTTCAAAACTGTTTGCTCTGCTTCTCTCTTCTGAATTTGGATGAAACATTACTTCGTAATATCCTTTCTCCTGCCACTGGTTTACCAGCACTCTTACCAATTCTCCTTTTACATCATAAACGTAGAGTTTTACATATCCTCCTTCTTTCAATCTGTATGGAATTACTGTTGATGGATTAAATGGATTCGGATAATTACTCAGCAGTCTGTATCCATCATATCCTTTTGGTGGATGTTCACCCATTCCTGTTACAAGCACAACTATCTCTTCACTCGGGTAACTCTGATTTCCCTGGTTGTCGAATGCTGTAATTACATAATAAAATCTTGTTTCTTTTGTTGCTGGAGGAAGATTATCATAAAACACTGTGTCCGGTGTTTCCCCGACTATCTTTGATGAATCGTAAATAACAATTGTGAACTGTGTCCCTGTAAATTCTGTAATGAGAGAAATCTGCTTCTGTGTTTTTATTCCAGGTTAGCTTTACAAATCCTTCTTCAATAACAGCGGTAACATTATGAGGTGGACGAGGAGCTAAATCATTATATGTGTAAGTCCAGCCGTAAGGACCACCATAAAGCCCGATATCACTTCTGCTGCCGTCTCTATCAAGAATTGTTGGATCGCCTGCATCTATTAATGGTGAAAACATCTGAAGCCTGAAAATCTAAATCTCCCTGTGTTGTATCATCATTTACTATCATCGGCTCTACTGAAAGGTTTGTGCTGTCTGGTGTGAAGCCTACATAGTTTGTTTCATTATTCCAGCAGTTGTTGTATTGAATTACGAGATTTTGTATTCCCCCCGCCTGAATGCTTGTAACAGTATTGATAACCACATTGTTTTTTACAATGTTAGACCCTCCTACTAACATACCTAAAGGTGAACCTATAGACCTTCCTTGTATATAATTATTAATTACCTGCAAATATGGAACTGATACATTATTAATACCTCCGATTCCAGTCCCGATAAGAATTAAATTATTGAGAACTTTTGCAGAATCTGATCCACCTAAGAAAATAGCTTCAGCACCATATTGTGTAAATGTAATTATATTATTTTTTATTGTTGGTCTCGCACCTATCGACTTACGAATTCCATTTCCTTGATCCATCTCTATGTAATTTGAGTCAATGATTGGTGTGTAGTTAGAATTAAATGCTTCTATTCTTATTCCATCTGAACCAGATTGGGTACTTGGATCTGAATAAATAAGGTTGCCTCTCACTAATGAATTAGAATTGAAAATCCATATTCCAATTATCTTAATATTTTCCAATTTATTTTTATACAAAGTGATGTTAGAATCATCCAGATAAATACCTAATGATGCATTTACTATATTATTTAATACAATAAGGCCTGTATTTCCAATCGCTTGAATTCCCCAAGTATTTAAAGTATTTGGTAAAAGAATTTTGAATCCTTTAAGTAGACAAGTATCCATAACCTGGACTGCTGGGATTCCAGTTGCTGACAAATAAATCACACAACTATCCATCCCTGCACCTATTAGAGACAACCCCGGTATCATCACAACCTGCTCTTCATAAACTCCGTTAGCTACGTAAATGGTATCACCAAAGACAGAAATGTTAATGCATTTTTGTATGCTGTCTGCTGCTGTTTCCCAGGTTGTGTATGGTGGTGTGCTGTTTCCGGTGTGACTGACAAAGCGCACAGTCGCAATTAAGAATGAACAATTAAAAATTAACAATGAAAGGAGAAGGAAGAGGGTTTGGTAATATTTTTTGTTGTCGTTGCTCATTTGTATTTCATCCTGAATTTATTTCAGGATCTTTTTTGTATATCTAAAATATTTAAAATTCCTTGATCCTGAAACAAGCCTACCGACCGGTCAGGCAGGTTCAGGATGACAATTAAAATTATTTCTTCTCCCTCACAACAATTCTCATACCTTCAACTGCGGTAACAACAATTGGTTTTCCGTTCTCAATGTATTCTGAATCGGCGACAACATCAACTCTTCTTCCACTAAAATCAGCCGTACCAGCAGGTCGGAGAGTCGTTAAAGCAACTCCTTCTGAACCCAGCAAATCAGATAAGTTTGAACGGGATGTATAACCTGCATCAGCTTTTTCTTCTTCAGATAAAATAAATTTCTTAAAGAAATTTGAGCTGGGCAGAAATCTTGCAAGAAGAAAAATCAATATTAGAGCTGCAAGTAGTCCTACTGTAAGTTTTATAATGGCAAAGGCAACTACATTAAAATCCAGAAACGGATCAGCACCTAGCATTGCTAAAAATAGAGAAACAATTATTAGTGCTATTCCACCAATTCCGGCAACTCCAAAACCGGGGATGACAAATATTTCCACAAGTAAAAGTCCCAGTCCAACAACGAACAACAGAATTTCTATTATTGAAGCAAGTTGGAGAATATATGATGAGCCAAAAAATAGTGCCAATGCTATAATGCCAGCAGTACCCGGCAAACCCCATCCGGGAGATTTTATTTCAGCTATCAGTCCAAAAATTCCAATCATTATTAATATGGAGGAGATGATACCATTATTCAAAAAGCGAACAACATCTTCTGCCCAATTTGATTTTTGATAAATTTTTTCTGAATTCTTTAAATTAAAATAGGCGAATACTTCATCCATATTATCCAATACTGTATCAGCAATTCCATATTTCAAAGCTTCTTCCGAAGTCAACGTTACAAGCTGCGTTGAATCAACTAAACCAGGAATGATAATTCTTTCATCGACCATACCTTCTGCTATATTGACAGGCCTGCCATTTTTCTCCGCTGTTGATCTCATCTCTGATCGCATATAAGATTGATACTTCTCCCCTACTTTTTCACCCGTCTCATTAACAACAGTTGCTGCGCCAATTGAGCTACCCGGCACCATAATTATTTTTTTACAGGAAAGTGCAATCAATGCACCTGCAGAAATTGCACGGTTATTTATGAAAGCGATTGTGAGAAGATCGGTCCCGATAATTGCATCTTTAATTTGAGTAGCCGCATCAACTCTTCCACCAAAAGTATTAATTTTAAAAATTATAGCATCGGCATTATCTTTTTCAGCGTCAGAAACTACTCTGGCAATGTACGGTGCAAGTCCAAGATCAATTTCACCATCAATGTACGCGATGTGAATTTTTTCTTGTGCATTTAAAAGTATGGCAGATGAAATAAGAATTAATGCAATTAGTTGGATCGTCTTCATTTTTTACCTGTATTCATTGTTGTGAACTAAAATGAAATTCATTATAGTAAAAATAGATTGTTTATGACTAATAGTAAATGCAGATGAGATAAGTTATCAACGGGATCTGCTGATTCAATGATTTAGCACTATCCCGTTGATAAAGAATATTGAGAGTTAATTGATATTTTAATCAGTTTACTTGGGTAGAACAGTTGTTATTGCAGATCGATCAATTTTAATTTTCACGTTATCACTTATCTGAAGAAGTGCAGTTTTTTCTTCAAGCCCGGCGATAACACCGTATATCCCGCCATTCGTAACCACCTTATCACCTTTTTCAAGATTGGCCAGCAAATTTGCTTTTTCTTTTGCTCTCTTCTGCTGAGGTCTGATTATCATAAAATAAAAAATTAAAAAGATAGCACCGAACATTATTAAAGTGCTGATTAATCCGCCGCCGCCTTCTCCTCCTTGCGGAGCCATTGCAAATATTAGTTGATACACTATTCCTCCATCCCGATTTCACGGGAATTATTTTTGATTGATATTTTTTCTATTAAAATATTTTTCCACTCTTTAAATGAGCCGTCTATTATCCTTTTTCTTGCTTCACTTACAAGTGAAATATAAAAATGCAGATTATGAATACTTGCTAACTCCAAAGCTAATAATTCTCCGGCATTAAACAGATGCCTTAAGTATGCTCTTGTAAAATTTTTGCAGGTGTAGCAATCACAATTTTGATCAACCTTTTCAAAATCATCTTTAAATTTTGCATTTGTCAGAGTCAAAACTCCTTCACTTGTGAAAAGAACTCCGTGTCTGGCATTACGTGTCGGCATTACACAATCAAACATGTCAATTCCGCGTTCAATCGATTCAAGAATATTTTCAGGACGACCGACACCCATTAAATATCTGGGTTTATCTTCCGGCATCAAATCAGTTGTAAAATTTGTAATGTCATACATAACTTCGGCTGGTTCGCCAACTGCTAATCCACCAATTGCATATCCATCAAAATCTAATTTCTTAATTTCGGTTGCAGACTTTTCTCTAAGTTCTTTGTAAGTGCTTCCCTGAATTATTCCAAAAAGATATTGATCGTGATCATAAAGTGGTTTGGAATTTTCAAATGCTTCTTTGTTCAGAACTGCCCATTTACTTGTTAGCTCTGTGGAATTTTTTGCATAATCATAATCACACGGATAAGGAGTGCATTCATCAAGTACCATCATAATATCTGAGCCAATACTTCTTTGAATTTGTATAACTTTTTCAGGTGAAAAAAAATGTGATGAACCATCAAGATGTGATCTGAACTCTACACCATCATCTTTTAATTTTCTCAGGTTCGAAAGACTATAAACCTGGTAACCGCCACTGTCTGTGAGAATCGGTTTTTGCCAATTCATAAACTTATGCAGTCCACCAGCCTTTTCAAGAACTTCGGTTCCCGGTCTTAAATAAAGGTGGTAAGTATTTGAAAGAACAATCTGCGCTTTAATATCGTGTTCAAGTAAATTCTGATTAACAGCTTTTACTGTTCCTTGAGTACCGACAGGCATAAATGCTGGTGTCTCTACAATTCCGTGATCAGTTTGAAAATGACCGGCTCTAGCTTTAGATCGGCTATCTTTTGATATAACTGAAAATTTAAGCAATCTGTGTGGTTGGTAATATTTTGAAATTTAACTGAACAAATTTAAGGTAAATGAAGTAAGGTGCAAAGATAAACTTAAGAATTCCGGAATTGCGTAACGTGATATAAAATTATTACAAAAATTTCTTCCTCTCAGATTCGGAGGGAATTCTACAACTCTCTTTTTTACCGAACAGTTTGTATCTGTTTTTAGCTATCAGATCGTAAACAAAATCTCTTAAAGATTTTGGAAAGGAAATTAAGACATAGAGAATTTTTATTGGACTGGTTAATTCTTTACAAACCATCAAAGCAGCAGTGGATTTTATAAATAATTTGTCACCTACAAGAAGAACAAAGCTATCAAGTGCGGAGTTGTCGAAATTGAATTTTTCAGTTAATTCTTTTGCTTGACTCGACTGCAATGAAGCAAACCTGAATACATCATTTTTATCTCTTTCGATTACAAAGTTCACCCAGAAGTTGCAAAAGTTACAAACACCATCGAATAGGATAATCTGTTTTTCGCTGTTCAAGAGGCAGGATGCAGGACGGATAATTTTACTAACTCAATTTTTTGTGCGGCTGCTCTTACAATTTGAATATTAAAATTTCCAATCGATACGCTTTCGCCCTGGTTTGGTATTCGTCCAAGTTGAGTTGTTATAAATCCAGAAAGTGTTTCATAGTCACCTTCTTCAATATGCAGTTTAAACTTATCATTTATATGGTCAACTTCCACTTTTCCGCTGATAATATAAGTATCTTTTGCAGTGCGTTTGCAAATTGCTTCCTGGATATCAAACTCGTCCTCAATTTCTCCAAAAAGTTCTTCAAGAATATCCTCGATAGTGACTATGCCAGCAGTTCCACCATGTTCATCTACAACAATTGCAATTGAATTTCTCTTTTCCAGAAAATCATTAAGCACATCAAAACTTTTCTTAGTTTCAGGTATGAAACTTACCTCGCGTAAAATATCTTTAATAATTTGCGGAGATTTAAATAAATCTTTAGCAAGAATCACTCCCTTAATGTTATCAAGATTATCTTCGTAAACAGGAAGCTTGGAAAATCCAGAATCGATAAAAACTGACAGAGCTTCATTTATATTGCTAGTTAATTCAACACCAATTATTTCTGTTCTTGCAGTCATTGCTTCATAAACTCTCTGATCTCCAAGCTCGATAACTTTATTTATTAATTCGCTGTCCTTTTTGTCAACTATACCTGCAATTTCACTTTCTTTAACAAGTCCTTTTATATCATCCTTATCAAAGAGATGATATATGTTATCAGATTTTAAGTTTGATGTTTGAACTATTTTATTGGAAAGAGCAGTGGTTATTTTAACGAATGGATAAAGCAGATACGAAGCAAAACGAAGTGGCAGTGCAGTTAATAATACCGCACGATCTGCTAGTTCTCTTGCAAAATATTTTGGAATAATTTCACCAAGGAAAAGAATAATAACAGATAATACGATGAGTATTGTGATTTCACTCCAACCAAAAAGTGAAGTCAAAAACACGGCACCTAATGAAGCATAAGCAATGTTAACGATGTTATTCCCAATCAAGATAGTCGAGAAAAAATTCTGAGAATGATTTATAAAGTATTTTGCACTGAGGGCTGCAAGATTTTTTTTCCTTGCCCGGACTTCAATTTTGAGTTTGTTAGCTACTACAAAGGCTAACTCAGTGCCGGAAAAGAAAGCACTTAGTACGACAAGAATCATTAGATATAAAATTTTTTCATCCATATTATTACAAAGTGTAAACTCTTTATCAGATATTTATAATAGTGATTAAAATAATTTATAAACAATAACTATAGTAGCAAAAACATAAAGCAACATATTAATAATCATCGGGAAATCAGTTGCCAGAGCCCGAGTAGTATTTTCGCCTTTTCCACTCATATATTCAAGATACATAAATCTAAAAATACCAAAGACAACAAAAGGCGTTGTGTAAATAAGTCTTTCAGTCTGAAATGCAGAAACAGTTCTTGGTGCCACAGTATATAGTGCATAACAAATAATTACCCCCGCTGATGCAACAGTTGCCATCTGATCTGCGAAATTTAAAGAGTACTGACCTAAAACTTTTCTGCTTTGAGTTCCTGAATTCTCAGTTACAAGCGTAAGTTCCGATCTCCTTTTCATAACTCCAAGAAATAATGAAATGAACATTGTGGTAAGTATTAACCAGCTTGAAATTGGAACCATAATAGCAAATGCACCTGCAAGAACTCTGATTGAAAATCCTGCCGCAATAGAAAATATATCAAGTAAAACCATATTTTTTAGCCAGAATGAATACAACACATTTAATGCAATAAATCCAACTACTAATAAAATAAATTCAACATTGAAATACATCATAAACCAAAAAACCAATACTAAAAGGATTGATGCGGTTATTATTGCAGCCTGAATTGAGATATGACCTGATGGTAAAGGTCGATTTTTTTTAACAGGATGAGCACGATCGGATTCTATATCAACAATGTCATTTATAACATAGATTGCACTTGAAGCCAGGCAGAATAAACAGAACGCAGATAATGTGTCAAGAAAATAATTCAAATTGAATAAATGTTGAGAAAATAAAAGTGGAACAAAAACAAATACGTTTTTAATCCACTGATGAACTCTAATTAGTCGGAGAAATTTAAAGAGTTGCATCAAAAAACGACTACTTCTTCATACGTACCAAAAACATTTCTGAGTTCACCAACCATTTCACCAAGTGTAACCTTATTGTGAGCGGCTTTAACAAAAACAGGCATAAGATTTTTTCCATTTTCAGAGGCGTCTAAAATCTCTGCTAAACTTTCTTCAACATCGTGCTGACTTCTGCTTTGTTTCAATTCAGCCAGTCGTTTCTTTTGAGCTATTTCAACTTCAGGTGAAATAGTCAAAATTGGAATTTCAATTTTTTCATTCTCCTCAACAAATTCATTAACACCAACTATAAATTTTTCTTTCTTCTCAACTTCTTTTTGATATCTGTAAGCCGCATCTGCAATTTCCTTTTGGAAATAACCTGATTCAATGGCAGGTATGACACCGCCAATGGCATCTATCTGATCGAAAATTTTATTTGCTTCAGTTTCCATTTTATCTGTCAAGGCTTCAACATAATAACTGCCACCAAGTGGATCAACTGTATTCATCACTCCTGTTTCATAAGCTATTATCTGCTGGGTTCGCAATGCTATTCTAACAGCTTTTTCACTTGGAAGCGCAAGTGTTTCATCCATTGAATTTGTGTGTAAAGACTGAGTTCCTCCGAGAACACCTGCTAGCGCCTGGAATGCAGTTCTTACAATATTATTTTCTGGCTGCTGAGCTGTTAGTGTGCAGCCTGCTGTTTGTGTATGAAATCTCATCCACCATGAACGTGGATTTTTTGCACCGTATTTTTCTTTCATCCTGCGTGCAAAAATTCTTCGTAGCTGCACGATACTTCGCAATCTCTTCAAAAAAATCAAGATGAGAATTAAAGAAGTATGAAATCCTTGGAGCAAAAGTATCTACATCAAGTCCTCGTTCTATACAGTCTTCAATATAAGCAAACCCATCTGCAAGAGTGTATGCAAGTTCCTGAACCGCTGTAGATCCTGCCTCTCTGATATGATAACCGCTTACTGAAACTGGATTCCATTGAGGAACTTCATTTGTGCAGTACTCAATCATATCTGTGATAATACGCATCGATGGCCTTGGAGGATAAATATATTCTTTTTGAGCGATGTATTCTTTAAGTATATCATTTTGAAGAGTGCCGCGTAAATCTTTGAAATCAATATTTCGTTCACGAGCAACTGCGAGATACATCGCAAATATCATAGCAGCTGGAGAATTAATTGTCATTGAAGTTGAAACTTTATCCAGAGGAATTTTATCAAATAGAATATCCATATCCTGAATCGATGAAACTGCAACACCGCAAATTCCAACTTCACCTTCACTAAGAGGAGAATCTGCATCCCAGCCCATAAGTGTTGGTAGATCAAATGCAACAGAGAGACCTGTCTGTCCTCTTTTTAGTAAATAATGATATCTTTCATTTGTGTCTTCAGGAGTACCGAAACCAGCAAATTGTCTCATCGTCCAGATTTTTCCTCTGTAGCCGTTCGGATGAATTCCTCGGGTGTATGGATACTCTCCTGGAAAACCAATATCGTTCAGGTAATTAATATTTTCAACATCATCCGGACCGTAAAAAGGTTCAATCTTTTCACCACTAACCGAAGTAAATTTCATCCCGGTAGTCTTCAAAGATTTTAATTTATCTTGAAAGTCTGCTCTCTGTAACATATAATTTTTATCAAGCATAAAATATTCTTTCTTTTGTTTGATATATAATTTAAATCATTATTTAAGATAAATTTAAGTCCTGCCGAATCTTCTGTCAAATTCGTTTAGGCCTATTTTAATCACAATCGGACGACCGTGTGGACAAACATACGGCATTGAAGTAGCAAAAAGCTGATCAATTAACAGACGCATTGCTCTTTCATCAAGCCTGTCACCGGCTTTGATAGCTGTTTTACATGAATAAGATTTAGCCAGGTTATCTTTTTGCTCGAGTTGTTTTTCTCTTTCATTGTTCGAATATTCTTCCAACAACTCAAAGAGTACAAGTTCCTCGTTACCTTTTTTTATATCGTCGGGAATACCTTCAATCTTAATGGTTTCTTTTGCCAGGAATTTAATTTGAAAACCTAATCTTGTAAGATATGGTTCAAGTTCTTTAATTAATGCTAATCTTGCCGGATCAGTTTTTACTTTTTTGGGAAATAAAAGCTGCTGTGAGAAAGGAATATCTGTTTCCATTCTGTTCAAAGCTTTTTCATATAATATTCTTTCATGTGCAACATGTTGATCAATGATCATCAAACCTGATTTTATCTGTGAAAGAATATACTTGTTATGAAGCTGAATTATGAAAGGTGATTCTTCAGATTTTTCGATTGTGCCAGGAGTAGCTTTTTCGTGCTGAATTTCCCGCTGCTCATTTTTGCTGAACGGAAGTGATTCAACTTTGGTTCTGTTTTTTAAAACCACATCGTCAGTTATACTTCCAAATAGTAAATCTATTTCCTCATCAGAATATCTTTTCATTTCCTGCTGATATTTTTCGCGTGATGGTCTATCTGAAAAATCTCCTGTGGTTGTTGGTTGAAATTTATTAACCATAAGTTTTTCTTCGGATGAATCATCTTCACTGAATACCATCGAAGGAACTAGATCAAGCGAACCGAGACTTTTTCGTACGACTGACAAGACAAAATTGTAAATATCTTTTTCATCATCAAACTTTGCTTCAAGTTTCGACGGATGAATGTTTACATCAATTCGTTCAGGATCAATTTCAAGGAAAAGTATGAAAAAAGGATAATCGCCTTTCTCAAGAATATTTTCGTAGGCTGTAAAGACAGCATGATTAATACTCTTGTTTATGATATATCTTGCGTTTAGGAACAAGTATTGTTCACCTTTTGTTTTTCTCAGCAGACTTGGTTTACCAGCGAAACCATAAATACTGATCAACTCAGTTTTCTCTTCAACCTGAATCAGAGCATCAGTAAAATTTTCTCCAAAGACCTGACCTACTCTATCTTTTAAAGATCCGGAAGAATAATCGAACACAGAATCAACTCCATTAAATAATTTAAATGCAATAGACGGTTGACTCAACGCAATACGATTAAAAGTATCAACAATATGTTTGAATTCAGTCGTGTCTGTTTTAAGAAATTTTCTTCGTGCAGGAACGTTAAAGAAAAGATTTTTCACAGTAATACAAGTCCCTTTCGGAAAAGAACCTTTATCAACTTTTATGTTTCCTTCTTCATCATTTCTCAGGATAGTTCCTATTTCTTCTTCACGGATTTCACTTCTAATCTCAAACTGGCTAACTGCTGAAATCGAACTCAATGCTTCACCACGAAATCCCAATGTTTTTATGGCTTCAAGATCCTCGAATGCCTCTATCTTGCTTGTCGCATGCTTTTGAACACACATAATTATGTCTTCTTCATTCATCCCAATTCCATCATCACACACCTGGATAAAATTTTTACCAGCACGTTTTATGATAACTTCAATATTTTTTGCACCGGCATCAATCGAATTCTCAATTAATTCTTTTACGACTGATTCAGGTCTTTGCACAACTTCTCCTGCTGCAATCTTACTCGCTAAATTATCTGGTAATATTTTTATTCGCTTAGCCATCTTTTCTATAATATTTATTGATCACAAACTTTTCTCTTTCATCAGTTGAAACCAGCTGCCAGATCTCATTTTTAATTTCTGGAAATTTAACTTCACCTTCAGCATCAAATTTCATAAAAGATAATATCATCTCATCAGCAATGGTCATCGCTTGTCTGTAAATCTCACCGCCACCAATTATGAATACCTTTTCATATTTTTTGATCCTACAATAGTTAATAGATTCATCAAGTGAATAACAAACTTTTATTTCACTATGATCGGAACTAAAAATTTTATTCCTGGTAACAATTATATTTTCTCTTCCCTTTAAAGGTTTGCCGAGAGTTTCAAAAGTTTTCCTTCCCATTATAATAGCAGAACCAAACGTAGTTTGCTTGAAATGCTGAAATTCTTCTTTTTCGTGCCAGGGCATTTCACCATTTGCTTTTCCGATAATTCCATTAGTTGCAATTGCTGCAATAATGATAATCCTCAAACAGCAACCTCAAAGGAAATTTTCTCGTGGTATTGATATTTCAACAACTCAAAATCTTCAAACTTCAATTCATCAATTGACTTATTAGCAATTTTTAGTTGTGGCAGAGGGAGTGGTTTTCTGCTTAATTGTTCCTTCAAACCATCAAGATGATCATATTTTTCTGATTCAGTTCCCTTATCGCCGATATAAATATGTGCATCCACAATAGTGTGAGCAAATTGACCTAGTTTTAGATCTACTTGTTGAGCTATAATTTGCGTAAGTAAAGAATATGCTGCAAGATTAAATGGAATTCCCAATGCTATATCGCCTGATCGTTGAGTAAGATGACAATTTAATTTCCCATCGTTCACATTAAAAACGAATGTGTAGTGGCAGGGCGGTAGTTTACTCGTCGTTGCATTTCCCGGCTCCCAGGCAGAGATAACAAGTCTTCTGCTATTAGGATTTCTTTTTATCTCATCGATTACATATTGAATCTGATCCACTTCCTTAACAATCCAATTACCATTTTTATCCCTTTGCGCACTTGGAAAATGTCTCCAATAATAACCATATGCAGTTTCAAGAACACCATTTTCATTTGCCCAGGCATCCCAGATTTTAGTGTGCTGTTGTAAATTTCTTATGTGATTATCACCAGATAAATACCAAAGAACTTCGTGCAGTAGAGATTTCCATTGCATCTTTTTTGTGGTTAACAGAGGATATCCCTCATTCAAATCAACCTTATAAAATGCACCGAAATAAGAAATAGTATCAACTCCAGTACGTGTTTTTTTCCTTACACCTTTGTCAATTACTGTTTGAACAAGATCAAGATATTGCTTCATTTAAGATAATATTAGTTAGATAAAAGTGATTGATTTTAGTTGAAAGTTAGCAAATTTTTATGAGGCGATGAAATGCTAAAACTTAATGTGTTTGTCAATCTCTTTACTTGCTTTTTCAAGCCCTTCTCTATATCCGAGAATTGATTCATCTTTACTGCTAAAATATTTGCTAATTTCAATAGGAATTACGTTCCTGGGAAGAGATGTAATAACATCATTACTGATGACACCACAAATTAGAAATATTCGATCAACTTTAGATTTAAAAATATTTATCAGAACATCAGAACCCTTACCAAATTTAGATTGCGGATCATATGCTCCCTCACCAGTTATTAAGTAATCTACACCCTCGCGATCGAAGAGTTTGTCAAATTCGAGTATATTTTCTATAAACCTATTTGATTGAATTATTGCCGTTCTATAAAATATTTGGAACGAAGCAGTTAGTCCACCACCAGCACCTAATAATTTATCATAAAAAAACTGTAACTTATTGTTATTAAATAAATTCAACAAATTACCGCATCCATCTTCAATCAATGAGATTTCTTTAAAAGTAGCACCTTTTTGCTCTCCAAATACTCGAATCCCGCTTTCACTGCCTAACAGAGGATTTGTAACATCAACAATAGTAATAATCTCAAATGAAAAACTAAATGGTTCATATTTAATCTTTTTAACCTCAAGAAAATTTACCGGGAGCACGCGTAATTCGGAGTTTGTAGAATCAAACAATTTTAGACCTAATTCTGACATCATACCTATCCCCATATCAATTGTAGCAGTTCCACCTATTCCAATGTATACTTTCTTTGCATTTATTTTCTTTATTTGAATATCCTTCTCAATCCTTTTTAATAATTCCCCAAGTCCTTTAGATGATAATCTGAGTGGACTTCTATACTCTTTGGGAATTAACTTTAATCCGAGAACCTCAGCCGATTCAACATAAATCTCTTGTCGATTTTCGCAATAGAGGATTTGGCATTCAAACAGAGAATCATCATATGCAGTTGAAATAGAATATTTTCTAACTACTCCACCAAAATAAAACCTACAGACTTTTAGAAAACCGTCTCCACCGTCGGAAATCGGTTTGACAATTATTTCAGCATCGATTAAAGAAGAAAGATTTAATTTTAATATTTCTGCGATTGTTACTGAATCTGCACACTCTTTATAACTATTGGGCGATATTAATATACGTTTGCTCATCAAGGGATAAAAATCTATTTAATTATATTTGAGTCGATTTATGAAAAAGCTTATTCAATTTCTTATTTTAAAGATAGAAGGTACATTATTATTATTTATGCCGCTATTCAGCTGGGATTGATATTTACTCAAGACATCAAATACAGAAGTGATGCTCTCTATTATTTTAACCTGTCTCAAAAATGTCTTACTGAGAATGAATTCTATCCTTCCAATCAGAATTTGAATGATGACTATATAGTCGCACCATTATATATAAACGTTACCATTTTAGTTTTAAAAATATACAATTCAACCACTGCAATTAGTTTATTTAATCTAATTGTTATTTTACTTCAGATATCTGTTCTTTATAAAATCACTCAAAAGCTTTTTTCAGAAGATGTTGCTACATTAGCAATTCTACTCTCCATATTTTACCTAAATACTCTTGGGCTAACACTCCAAAATTATACTGAACTATTTTTTCTACTACTGGTATCCTGCTCAATTTATTTTTTCATTTTAAATAAAAATATCTACTCAGTATTATCGGGGATTCTACTTGGTTTTGCAATAGCTGTTAGACCAGTTGGATGGGCATTGCTATTTGCATTCGTGATGATTCATTTCATTTCCATTTATAGAAGCAAAAAGATTATACCTAATTTCTTTTATGTCTATTCCGGAGTAATTGTTTTCCTAATCATCTTTAGTAGTTTTATCAAATTTAATTTTGGACATTATGAGGTAAGTTCCACGACAGGTCCAATAAACTTATTACTGGGAGCGAATGCAGATGCAACCGGTGCGTTTAATTCAACAGTTCTTCAGAAAAATCATGCCGGATATATTGAATTCTCAGACTCGTTGACATATTTACAGAAAGGCGAATTTTATCAGCATCAAGCTGTAGATTGGATAATTGAAAACCCGGTTCGGTGGATTTTGCTCGCTCCAATGAAGTTATTTCACACATTTGCTTGGGATGATATTTCAATTTCTTCATTATTGAAAATCAACGATACAAATTTTGCAAGAATCATGAAAATTATTTTACTGGAATCTGACTTCAACAAAGCAATACCTAACACATCCACGTTTTACAAGATTTTTTATCTATCCATTTTAATATTGCATCATTTGTTCTATTACTTACTTATTATTTCAATTATATCTGGCATTTATAAATTCGTTAAAAATAATTTAAGTTCTGAGGGAACTAATCTCATACTAAACTTTTGCCTTGTTGTGATTATAATGATAATGATTACTGTTGGTGCACCCAGATACAAATATCCGATGATCATTTTACTTTTTCCATTTGCCTCATTTTATCTTTCTACAAAATTCAGGATCGGAGAACATAATTTTGGAAATAAGTAGCTTCTATAAGAACCAGTATTTTAAATTAGCAATGGTAATATTACTTGGATTATTAGTAAGATTATATTTCCAGATTGGTCATATTTTTTCTGATGATGCGTATTATTCCTTTTTAAGTTATTCGCTTTTAAAGGGAGACTTGATAGGAGATTATTTAGGTTATCCGGTATTTCCACTGCGACTTGTATTCATCGGATTAAATACATTCTCAATGTTGATATTTGGGACTAATGAATTTGCCACACTAATATTTCCATTTCTGATTTCAGTTATTAATATCTTTCTGGTTTTCAAACTAACAATTATTATTACAAAAAACGAAACAACCTCCTTGACAGCTTCGTTGTTAGCAGCGTTTTTCCCAACGGATGTCATCTTCGCATCAACCGGATTTCCCGATCTCATCAATGTGTTTTTTATCAATCTTGGGATTTACTTACTATTAAAATCATATACTCAAGAGAAAAATTATTTAGCATTCATGGGTGGTATTTCCTTTTTCCTTTCGATGCAATTTAAAGAGAACGTTTATTACCTTCTTTTCTTACTCATCATTTTGTTTGGTTACTTTTTATTGAAAAAAAAGCAGGTTGTAATTCAACTGGTTATTGGAATAATTTTCATAATTGCAAATTATCTGATTGAAGGATTCGCGTATCTGTTCCTACACAGTGATTTTTTATACCGAGTGACTATGACCCAGGTAAACTATAATTATAGTTATTATGATTTTTTTCCTTATACTGCACAAAAACTATCCGCCTCAAAAGATTTTTTTCGCAACGTGTTCGATCAGATTTTTCTGATAAATGTAAAATCTATTTTCCTGAGAAGATTTTATTTATTTCTTCCAATTCTTGCAGTTGTTCAAACTTTTTTCAGTTTCAAAAAGAAAGAGAACAAACTACTACTGTTTTGGTTTTTGGGCATGGTAATTCTATTAATCTCATTCACTACTTCATTCACAGAATATAAGCCACTTGACTTATCAAGAAGCTGGTATATTTATCCTTTATTGATGCCAATGGTTATCCTGTCTTCTATATTCATCAATAGATTTTCAAAACTTATTCGGAATGGATTGTTTGCAATTTATATTCTTGGCAGTCTGATAATGTGTTTTGAGTACAAATTATTTTTTAGCAAAGATAACCTCGATTCATTAAAAATATTTTTAAGAGAAAATGCGTCAGAAAATATCTATACTGACCATTTTACAAAGTATAGTGTTGATTTAATTCGGGGATATAAAACAGGTCATTCACAAAGGATTTTGGGTAACGATTTCAATCCCAGCCAAATGCCTTCCGGAGATTGGATACTTTTTAACAAAGAGCATATTAAGGAATTGAAATTGCAGAAGTATCAATTTCCTGATTTTGATTTTTTGAATTCGTCCCAATTTAAAAAATTAGCTTCGTTCAATGACTTCATTTTTTATGAAAAAATGAACTGAAAATTTTTCCACTATTCCTTCTAACATTTTTGTAAATTTATCCCGACATTTTTAATATAAATTCAAACAAATGGAAATAATAGAATATTCAGAATCGTGGAAGGATAAGTGGGATCAATTCGTACTTGAATCAAATAATGGTACGATGTTCCATATGCAAAAATTTTTTGATTACCACAAGCCGGGCAAATTCAAATTTAATCATCTTATTTTTTTAGACAGAGGAAATATAATTGCCGTTCTTCCGGGTTCACGAAATGGAGATCTTTTCGAGTCGCCAATCGGTGCTAGTTACGGTTCAATTGTTACAAAGGATGTAAAGTTTTCTGAAGCTATGGAAATAGTTTCAACTCTACTAAACTACGGAAAGAAAGTTGGTATAAAAGAATTTCTTCTCACTTCTGCTCCGCGTGTTTACGAGCGACATCAAAATGAGAACCTTGACTTCGCTCTGCTCTGGCAGGGATTCAATTATGATCTTCATTATATTTCAAGTGCAATAAAACTTGAACCGAATGAGGATATCATTTCACGGTTTCAACAAACAGTAAGAAGAAACATTCGGAAAACTTTAAAAGATCCGGACATCAGAGTCGAAATAAATGAACGATACGATGAATTTTATCCAATACTAGTTGATAATAAAGCAAGGCACGATGTTAAACCAACACACTCGCTTGATGATCTCATCAAATTAACAAAACTTTTACCGGAGAACCTCGTTTTATTTATGGTTTACTACAAAGACAAACCAATTGCCGGATCATCAGTTTTTATTTGTAACGAGACAGTTACACTTTGTTTTTACAATATGCTTCTTTATGAATTTGAACATTTGAAACCGATTCATCGTGTTATGTATGAAGTTGTGAAGTGGTCAACCGAAAAAGGATACAAGTATGTTGATATTGGAGTTTCGCAGGATACAAAAGCTGAAAACCCTATGACACCAAGCATGAACCTGATTGACTTCAAAGAAAAGTTTGATGCAAAAACAGTAATGCGCAACACTCTGCGTAAGAAATTATAAATCCCATTGAGCTGAACAAATGAGCTCGAATAAAAAAATCCTCATAACATTTCTTGGTAATATCCATTACGACACCCGCTGTAATAATCTTTATGATAGTTTATCTGCAAATAATTATGACATCGAATTCATCGGGTTTGACTGGCTGACAAAAGACTTTATTGAATCAAGAGGTGATGTTTCTATAATCAAATTAAAAAAAAGATTTTTCTCAATCCCTTTTTATCTGAAGTTCATCTGGCACTTGAAGCTAAAGTTACTTACCACAAATGCTTCAATTATTTTTGCGGAAGATATTTACACGCTACCCTTTGCTGTGATATTTGGGAAGCTGAAGCGGGCAAAAATTTATTACGATTCACGTGAACTTTTTGGTTACCTCGCCGGGTTGAAAGAGAAAAAGTTCAAACAGGCATTCTGGAAGTGGACTGAAAAGCTTTTTATTAAGAGAGCCGATTATGTTATAGTAACGGGAACAATGGATGGAGAATTTCTGCAAAAAGAATACGGATTAAAAAATATAATTCTTCTAAGAAATTTACCACGATACTACAAACCATCTTCTTCGTTTGATCTTCATTCTCATTTTCAAATAAACATTGATAAAAAAATAATTCTTTACCAAGGAGTGTTGCTAAAAGGTAGAGGAATAGAAAAAATTTTTGCTGTGTTAAATGAACTACCTGATCACGTTTTTTTAATTGTCGGTGGTGGTGAATTTGAAGACTATTATCAAAGCCTTGCTGATCAAATGAAGCTCCGGGAACAGGTTTTCTTTCTTGGCAAGCTTACTCAAGATGAATTGCCAAAAATTACTTCCTCCGCCAATGTTGGAGTATCGCTGATTGAAAATCTTAGCACAAGTTACTACTATGCTTTGCCAAATAAACTTTTCGAATACATTATGGCTGAAATTCCAGTAATCGTTAGCAATCTGCCGCAGATGAAAGAAATCGTTGAGAAATATGACGTTGGATTTGTAATTGATATTGACAACAAAGTCGAACTGATTTCCGCTCTGAAAGAACTTGTCTGAAAATTCCGGCCTTTACGAAAGTAAAAAACAAAACTGTCACATTGCTTCACAGGAATTGAATTGGGAGAAGGAAGTAAATGGGCTGCTCAAAACATTGAGTTAACATCGATTTGTCATTCCCATTAAAATGGGAATCCATCAAAGTATAGTCTTTAGATTCCTGCTTTCGCAGGAATGACACCACTAAGAATCACTTCTTTTTATACATGCAAATAATATGAATAGGTTTATTGATGAAGAAATTGAAAAATTTATCTTTCAGTTTCCAAACCCAGAACGGAAAGTATTGAAGAACAACATAAGTTCTTAAAAAGATTAGAACTTTATTTCCGAAGGTTTCATGCTTAAAACTTTCCAGATCACTTCCGGAATAAAAATTCTCAAGCTTCTTTTCATCGAAAGAATGGATGTGTGCATTTGCAGGAGTTTTTTGATTACAGTGAATGCAGAGGTAATAAATTAATTTCTCTTTATACGGAGTTGTGACTATCAGACTACCTCCCTTTTTAACAACACGGAATAACTCATTAACAAATCCAGCCGGATTAAAAACGTGCTCAATTATTTCTGAAGCTATTACACAATCAAAAGAATTATTGTTGAAAGGAAGATGAAATGAATCTGCTGTTATTCCAATATGTTTTTCGTCAGGATAAAGTTTTTTTACTTTGACAGGATTCGTTACAGAAATATCCAACGAGTAAACTTGTTTGCCTTCTGGAAGAAATTCTTTTGCGACCCATCCGTTTCCACAGCCAACATCCAGAATTGAATTTACATTCTTCGGCATTTTAGAGATTATATATTCTCTTAAACGCCTTTCATCGTGTGCAGTTGCACCTTTCTTCTCTTCGAAGTAATCAAACTCGACTGCGTCCTTTTTGTAATGATCTATGTAATTGAAGTTTTCCAATTCTCAATTTCTGTAAAAATTATAGCCAAAGATATTAAAAAGCGTAGTATACTGCTTATCTAAATTGAATCTTAAAAAGTAATTTATTACGTTTGAATCAACAAAACAGGTTTTGGTAGCTATGAACACCCTAAAATATTTATCCTGTATTCTTCTACTCCTCACATCACAAAAAAACTATTCTCAAATACCTGATACTATCTGGACAAAAACTTTCGGTGGTCCATTATCAGATGTTGGATATTCTGTTAAACAAACAAGCGATGGTGGTTTTATAGTTGCTGCAACAACAACCTCTTTTGGTGCTGGAGGACAAGATATTTATCTAATCAAAACAGATGAAAATGGTGACACACTCTGGACAAAATCTTTTGGTGGTGTTGGAAATGACAGGGTAAGTAATGTAGTACAAACAAACGATAATGGCTACGCGATATTTGGAACGACAAACTCTTATGGTAATGGTGGTGATGATTTTCTTTTCTGGAAAACTGATTCTTTAGGAAATACCAAATGGTTTAAGACATACGGAGGAACCGTTGATGAAAGAGCATATGAAGGTCATCAGTTATTTGACAATAACTACATTATTGCTGGGGATTCAGTAGGTCAAAATAATAATGGTTGGCTTGTTAAAACTGATGTAAATGGCAATTTCATTTGGGGAGTAACAATTTCGTCGAGTACTTCCGGTAGACATTACCATGGTCGATCAGTTCAACAAACTGATGATTCAGGATATGTCTTCTGTGGAATTTATGCTTATCCTTATTTCCCTCCTAGTTTCATAAATGAACATTTTTTTAGTAAGATAGCGTCAAATGGTAATATCATATTTACAGTACATTCTAATGGGTATATCGCTGCTTGGGGCCCAGTCGTTAAAAAACTTACTGATGGTAATTTAATACTGGGTAGTACCATTCGTGCACTTTCCACTCTAGAAGAACCCAAAATATATAAAAGTAATCAATACGGTAACATTATCTGGGAGAAAATAGTATTAGGTTCTCAATACCCAGCTTTTTTGACTTCAATTGAACCAACTAATGATAATGGTTTTGTTTTTACAATATATGGACCGAATATTTCACTCATAAAATGTGATGAGAATGGCGTTCTTACCTGGGAAAAAATAGTTGGTGGTCCGCAAGATGATATTGCCTATTCAGTGAGCAAGACCAGTGATGGTGGATACATAGTTACTGGAAAAACAAATTCTTTCGGTGCTGGTAACTACGATATTTGGCTTTTGAAATTTAAATACAATCCTTCTCCAGAAATTCAGGCGTCTAAAGACTCTTTGAATCTGATATTTGATGATACTACATTTACTTCCAGGGATAGCCTAGTACTATACAATACCGGAAATGCTCCATTAAATATTGACACAATTTATTCTACAAATGCTTCTGGATTCGTATTAGATATAGTTCTGAAAGATACGACCATTCATTCCGCAGTTACCTGGAGAAGCAGCTACTATAATCCATTTGAGATAGAACCTAACGATTCAGCTAAACTTATTTTCACATATCCCTTATGGATACCAAAATCTAATGATATAAACGAAACGTGGTTAGATACAGTTATATTTCTGAATAATTCATTAAACAACAGTTTGCTGGCAATACCCACGCTTATTGACTTTCCGGTAGGGATAGGTTACGAAATCAACGATTTACCATTAGAATTTTCTCTGCTCCAAAACTACCCCAACCCGTTTAATCCGGTAACTAGTATTCAGTATGTAGTTGGAGGTCAGAGTTTAGTTACTCTTAAAGTTTATGACATCCTGGGAAATGAAGTTGCAACACTGGTTAACGAAGAAAAACAACCTGGCATTTTTGAAGTTGAGTTTGATGGAATGGAATTACCGAGTGGAATCTATTTCTATAAGCTTAAAGCTGGTAACTTTATTGAAACAAAGAAAATGATCCTCATCAAGTAAAATTTAAATCTCTGAGCGTTCTTGCATTGTCACAAACTTGCAAGGATGCTGCGAGAAAATCTTTGTCTAAGTAATTACTCTTCCTTAAATTTCATCAAACAAAATCAATCACTTGGAGAGCAGATGAAATCAGCAATTATTATTATTCTTTTATCTCTAAATTTATTTGCACAGGACAATACAATGATTGTCCGGAATCATGAAATTACGCTTGGAATGGATGCGATGGATGTCTGGGATCTGCTTGGTCCGGATTTCAATGTTATTGAAGATGATGCAGGAAACTTTTTTGTTTCAGATAATAAGGATAATCCTGTTTGCGTGGTTTATTTCAAAAATGAAAAAGCAGTTAAAATTATTAAAGATTGGGGAACTTCGTTTAAGACCAATGTAGGACAGGTTTTCAAAAGTTTATGGGTAATACTTAAAGAGCATGAAAAAGATTTAAACAGTGTTAAAATTGATCCCCAGCAGACTTATTCTTCAGACGGCGAAAAAAATAATATTATAATACACCTTAATGAGAACAGGTATCTTGAAATTACAATTCGATTTAACGTAACAATCCTGGAAATTCTTGAAGCAAAAGAATCTTAAAAACTAAATTGAAGCGAGAACTGATTAGCATTACCAAGGCCAAGAGAAAATGGTGTGTAGGCATAATCAAATCTTAAACTGCTCCACTCAATTCCGATTCCGGCAGTAAATCCTCTTGCTTCGTAGCCTGTTTGATATCCCACCCGAGCTGCAAATGTTTCATTGTAAACTGCCTCAGCACCAGTATTAAAGTGAATGTCATCGTTATCAATATATTTTTGGAATTCTCCGGTAAATACCAAATCAAGCTTTGCTGATTGAAGTTGATGATTGTACGCTCCTCCTAAACGAAAATCTAAAGGCAGCGTTGAACCAACAACATTTAATGCATTCATCGATCCAATATTTCTTATCACAGTTGATGCAGTTAACCCTTTTACAGGAGTTAAATAATTCAAACCAAAGTCAAGACCATAACCGACAGATTGATCGTTAAGAATTCCTTCGTATATATATTTCACAGTTGTTCCGAAATCAAGATCCTTTATTACTTTAAATCCGGAAGATAAACTGAGGAAAAAATAGTTTGCGTTGAAAGATGATATTGCATCTCCAGGTCTTTCCCTCACTTCAATATCTTTTACAGATGTGACGTTAAATCCAACTGCCCATGGAAGGTTGAACATGTTCCATTTAACTCCACCGACTTCACTGGTTACGTCCTGTATCCATTCACTGTGCATGAACATAGCCTGGTTATCCTCAAATGAAACCAAACGAGATGGATTGTAATAAAGTGCAGACAGATCATTTGATGCTGAAGAACCAGCATCACCCATTGCAATATTTCTAGCACCGTATCCGAATTTAAGAAAAGCTAATCCAGTATTGCCCGCTGACTGAGCAAATGATATTGAGCTGATTAGAATTATTGTAAAAATTATTTTTATCATGCAGTAAATTTAATGCTTTTTATTCTGTCATTCCGCATTTAAGGCGGAATCTATTTCATAATTATTAATAGATGCCGGATCGAGTCCGGTATGACAATTATTAAAATTAAAAATTGAAATTAAGAGCGATTATATTTCTCCCATCACTTGAATATTGTTCGAACTGAAACGCATATTCAACACCAACTACAAGATTGTCGAATGCTTTGAAAAAAGAAAAACCGAGCGATGGTACTACAGGCCAATCAAGATTATCCATATTAAATTGATCAATTCCGCCCCTGATATAAAATTGATCATAAATGTTGTATTCAATTCCTGCACGTAAAATATTTGTTTGTGCGTTGCTATTTTCATATTCAATGGCACCGAGTATTCCAATTTCTTTATTCCTGTAACTTACACCAATTTTTCTAAGATTCGGAAATTTATCTTCTGTGGTAATTCCATTTTGCTCATAAACGGGTGCAGTGTCCCATTGATAAGCACTATTTAGATCTGTAATAACTAATGAAATATTAAAATTATCATTCAATTTGTACAGAGCACCGATATCAAATCCTAAGGAAGTAGAATTAATTTCTTCATACAATTTATAATAATAGTATTTAATGGATAAACCGAGAGCAAATTTATCTGATATCCTTGCTGCAAGACCCATGAAAAACTGATTTTCAGAAGTTGATAACTCACCTGTAGATATTCCGTTGTTATCTCTACCATCGATATCACTCACACCAGAATTTATTATTCCGACACTAAGTCCTGCAGTGGTTCGAGGTTTTCTGGTTTCAGAGATTGTATCCGATGCAGAATAAAAATCAAATTTCCTTGTATAACTTAAAAAGTTAAGTGCTCTGTCGAGAGATAAAAATGTATATCCTGCCTGGAATGAATTCTTTTCCTGGAATGGAGTAATAGCAGGGTTATAATAAGAAACTAACTCACCTTCAGTGATTGATGAAACTGCATTACCTAAACCTATTCCTCTGGCACCAAAGCCCATCCTGCTAAAAGCTCCGGGACTGACGGCCATTTCACTGAAATTCGGTTGTGAGAATGCCACTTCAATTAAAAGTGCAAAAAATATTGTGAATAATTTCTTCAATTTTCTTTTGGTTTACATTTTTCTATCAAATAATTACTAATTCGGTAGTGCGTTTGCATGAGTGCATGATAGCATGCAGTCATGCAACCATGCCCGATTATTATGAGCGTTAAAAACAAAATGATACTCTATGATTCCTGAACACTTTATTTCAGATGTTGTGGTCATTGCATATAAATAATTTTTCCGAAAATAGGATCGTTGTCATCTATTTCAACAGAATAGAAGTACACTCCGTTTGGTAAAAGATTACCATTATCATCCGTTCCATCCCAAAATTCTGGTGGGCTTCCGGTTTCAATTGTTCGGTTACGTGGAGCATTTTGAATAATGGTTTTGATGTAATCCATACTAAAATTAAAAATTCTGATTGTGACAGATGCTTCTACTCCGCCGGTACTGTATTTAATTTTTAATTGTTCCATCCTTGGTGAAAAAGGATTTGGATAGCAATAAGTTTCACTACCAGAGCTCAGCGGTTGAGATGCAAAATATAATTTCCATTTGCCAACCCAGAATCCTGTTTCATTTAGCTTTACTAATCCATCATTTGACCCAAGCCATACATCACTTCCTTGAGATGTTGCACTGTAATATATATTCGTATGTAAATAAATTTTTGTAGTAGGATCACTAATCGTATCAATGATTAGGTAGGTAAAATCCACGAATTACGCTGATCTGAAGTTCTAAATGCACCCTCATCTGTTGCTGCAATAGTATTGCTTCCTTTGAATCCGAAATTGTGCGCTCTTTCATCAATTAAATGAATTGACCAACTATCACCGCCATCGGTAGATGAACTCACTCCGTAATATTCGGTGATAAGTCATCAGTTTTCCATGTGGAGGCCCAAACAGTACTATCAGTGGAATTATATCCGAGTGAGGTTACAAAATTTCCGCTAATTGGTTCATCCTGATTTTGATGATTGAACTTCACCCAGCTTATTCCATTATCAGTTGATTTATTTACTCCATTCGCTGTTCCGACATAGAGAGTTGTTGCGTTAGGTGAAATCACGGAAAATGCCCGATGATTTAAATTTCCATCACTACAAAAAGCTCCTCCAACAGGTGATAAACAAAAGTCAAGAGAATCTTCTGGATTAATTGAACTCAGAAAATCCGGTGGTAATACAACTCTTTGCCAGGACTGACCCATATTTGTGCTCTTCCGTAAACCACCTGCGAACGAAGTTATCCAAACAGTACCTGTAGTGAAAGTAATATCATAAGTTAGATTTTGTTCAGCAACTGTAACCGGAAGAGCTTGTAAAATATTATCACCATATCTAACGGTGATTCGAGTCCGGATGATCAAGGGGTTGTGGGATTGATGTCCAGGTTTGTCCATTGTTAGTAGTGTATTTTAACCCTGTTCCTTTTGGAACTGTTCCTCCACCTACACCGCAACGCTTGTTGCTGTAGCAGCCCAGACAACTCCGTTATCATATCCAATTGCTGAAACATTATCAGACCAGAATGGTGATGATCCATAAAAGTTTGTCCAGTTTTCACCGCGGTCAAATGAAACACTAACACCCCTGCTCGTTCCAAGCCAAACAGTATCACCAATTGCAATTATATCGAGTATGCTGTTACTGGTGGGTGTAGAAGCAGTAGTTTTGGAAAAATAATTTTTGTCACCAGTAAGGTTGAATGATTCAGGCTTAAGTTGAGCCGAGACTTCAACAACAAACAAAATCAAAATAAAAGGAAAAATGAATCTGATCATTGAATCAGCACATAATGATTTATGATATTACTAAGTGCATTTGAACGATCCTTCGCCTGAAACTGAAAACGGTAAGTCCCTTTTTGATTGGACTGATCAACCTGAATTAATCTAGAATAAATTCCATCTCCAGCAGTTAAATCACCATTTGATAATATTTCCATCATCAAATAACTGAACTTTATTGTTGTTTGATGTACTATCAGGTCGATAAACTATAAAATAAACTTCCAGAATGTCACTAGTTCCATTTGCGTCCATTGCTTCAATTGAAGTAAAAAGAATAGTTGGTTGAGTAACAACCACTGTGTCCGGTTCAATTACTGAATTTGAAATGACAGGTGCAACATTATCTTGTCCATTATTGAAATAAAAATTACTTACAGCCACCTGGTTCACTATTTCCATTAAAATCGGTAACAGAAAAATTGATTGTATAGACGCCGTTCGGATTTTGACTGGAGAGAATAAATTGATTTTCAAATATGTTATCAGAAACCTCTTCCATTTCTATAGGAGAAGAATTCAATTGAGAAAAATCTGAGGCAATTATGTTGAAGTAAATTTTATTAACTATACTTTGTTGAGTGAATATCACTCTTAAATTTAATAGAGAATCACCAGGGACCTTCAAATCATAAACTACTGGTGGGTTATGATCAATAAAAATAACGTTACTTACCTGATAATTCTCATTCGATGTATCTATTACATTATCGTAAGTTTGTTCGCATCCCCAAATGAGCAACGGGATAATCAATAAGAAGGATTTTTGCATAGCATAATAATATTTCGATACAAACAACATCACAAGGTAAAAATAAGGATACATTTGAAGCTATTGAGATAAAGAAAGCACTATTGGCATCGGTGAAAAAGAAATGATAAAGATAAAAAATGAAAGATATCCAATAATTTTTCTTTTGGGATCGAGCTCTGTAGCATCAAGTACGGGAGGATGTTTCAACTTGATTACAAAAAACAAAATTAGAGACCAGAATAACCAGCCCGACCAGCCAATTCCGTAATTGAGTTCAAGAAGTGTATCAGCAAATCCAATGATTCCAAAAACAAACATAACTGAAAAACCTATCACCGATATTTTATAATGATTCTTTTCACCAAACATTGAGTAGGAAATATGTCCTCCATCAAGTTGCCCGACGGGAATCATATTCATTGAAGTAATGAACAATCCAAACCATCCAACGCATAAATATGGATAATGATAAATTTCGCTCATTGGTGGAAAGAACTGTCCCGGCTCAATAAAAATATCTCGTAGAAAAGAAAAAAGAATTGAATCTCCAAACACTAACGACAAACCATCTTTTCCGTATGTTGGTTCGAGATAATCAGGGTGAATATTAATCAGATATTCAATTCCCGGGACATTTTGGAAACCGTAAATCAGAATTCCAATACAAACAACAAATCCAGCAATTGGACCAGCAACTCCAATATCGAACATTGCTTTTTTTGAATGAATACGAGTTCGTGTTCGGATGACTGCACCCATAGTTCCAAAATTTATCATATATGGAATTGGAGGGAATGGAATATAAAATGGTAGAGTTGCTTTTACTTTGTGATACATAGCAGCGAAGTAATGCCCAAACTCATGAAAAGTTATTATAAGTAAAATTGAAATTGAATATGGTAAACCAATTAAAAGTTCGCTTAATTCATAAGGTCCACCTGACGCACTTGTCCATTGAACGCCGGCTATTGTTGTTGTGATAAAAGTAATTATAAACAATCCCAGATGAAGCAGAGGTTTCTCTTTTTTGTGCTTTACAGGTGCTGATGAGTAAGTTGAAGTGTAGTTTTCCCCGTATGGTTCAGCCATAATAAATCAAGTATAAATTTTAAGAATTAATTAATTGCGCAGTGAATTATTTTGTTAATTGAAAAAGTAGTCTCGGAACTAATAGATGATTTAAGCTCTCAGGAAGAAACTTGATAATCCTGGATAAAAATCTTTCATAAATGATTACGGGAGTCATGAATGATTGTTTTAATTCAAGTTTTAATTTTAGTTTATAGAATCTTAAATCGAACCAGGAATAATTAAATTTTGTGCTTCGAATAATTTTATCCATTTCAGTTATTGTGTATTCTTTTATGTGGAGACCTAAAGAACTTCCGCCACGTAATTCTGAAGGAGTCCAGAATACATATCTTCCACCAGGTTTCAATACACGATAAACCTCCACAAGATGCACCCGAAAATCATTTTCCGATATATGCTCAACTAAATCCTGACTCGTGATATAATCAAATGTTGCATCTTGAAATGGCAACTTTCTTGCATCTCCAAATTTGAATTCAACAGATAAATCAGAACCAATTTTTTTATGCATATCCTGTGCAATTCGAATTGCAATTTTTGAAACGTCTAATCCTGTTACGCTATTTCCCTTTTGCGCCATAGCAATTGCAAGTTTTCCGTTGCCGCTTCCGATATCCAGAATTTTATTACCGATTCCACATAAATCAACAAATATTTTTGAAAACCATTGCAGGTCAGTTGGGTAGAGACTTTCAGCATTTTCATGCTCCATAAAAAATGTATGGATCTTGTCATATGCTTCCTGAAAACTTTTTTCAGAAGGATCTTCCAGAAGATGATCCTTTAACTCGTGTTCAAGCTTTCGCTGAACTTCTTTTATATCACTATTTTTTGAATCGCTCATCTATCATTTTTAAATTAATAATACAAATTTGTAATTGAATTTATATAACATCAAATATCCAGATTGATTCCGATAGTTAAGTAGTCCTCACTAATATCATAAAATTCTCCGTGCACACTTTTGCCTGAATAATAGGAAGTAAAAATACTAAATCCTCTCGACTCTGGATGCCCAAATTTTATTCCTGCAGTTAATATGTTGTTTCCAAAATATGATTCATCAATTCCATTAAGTTCAAAATCATAGCCAATGTATGGAGTGAATGCTGGTATGTCTAGTTGAACAGCATAGTAATCAAATCCTCCGCCATAAATTCCTTTATTAATATCTGTTGGAACTATATGAATGATGTAAGTTAAGGAACCATAAACACGTATACCATAAATTTTGTAATAACTAATCAATTCGAAAAACTCCTTGCTAAACACAAAAGGTTGATAATCATTTAACCAATTCTGAGTTTCTGAATCATAATATCCATCAACCAGATGAGCACTAATATGACTGAATCGTAATCGTGTTCCCCATTCGGTTTTATTTGATTTATATTTATACCCACCATTAATTCCAAATAAATAATCGATAGTCTCTACCGGGAATTTAAAATCTGCTTCAGATCTTGCTCTTGTGTAAGTGAAAAAATCCGCACCGAGAGAGTAATTATTATTATCGTCTGCCCAGTGAATAATATCCTGCGAAGTTCCAATATCAATTCTCACTTTTTCAGGTTCAAATAAATATTGAAATCCCGTTTTTGGTTCAAGGAAATGAGCAGTAAAAGGTTGAATGTTAAGATCTGCCGGAAACCATTCTGAAGTTGTCTGAGCAACAGCTTTACTTTTTAATAACAGGAGTAAAATTAAAACAAGAACAGATCGCATTATTTACTTTCAGATTTTGAGGCTAGTTTTCCGTCAGAGCCGGACTTTGACAGCTTTTTAATTTTTTGTTTGATGAGCTTATTGTAACTGTATTTAAATTTCGATGTCAAACTGGAAATTGCATATAAGTTTGTCGGAAATGCAAATGACGGTTCAAAGTAACAATTAACGGTACAGCCATGACAAAAATCAAACCTGCCTTCATTCTCCATAAAATATTTAATCTTATCGGATTTTCTAATTTCACTTATTGGCCGATCAATTTTTATTTTGTCATTCGAAAAGTGATAACACGGGAGCAGAATTTCATTAGTTGGAGAAATAACAATTACCCTGGAAACAGCTTTGCAGCTTGGATCATCAATATCATTTCCACCATTTCTTCTGAGCTTCATAAAAGCTTTATTCAAATAAACATCCATTTTGCCATCACAATAATGATCAACATAATCAATTGCTTCCTGTGTAAGCCCGGGATTACCGAAATACGAAAAAACCGGATTAACGAGCAGAACTAAATCATGCTTTGCAGCTAATTCGTGCATTCGTGGCAACTTCTTGTAAGTATCGTTTGTGACCGTAAACAGTATATCCGGAAATTCACTAAGTGACTTCGCAATCTCAATACTTTTAAAGATCGAATTATAACAATCAACTTTCCTTATTCTGTTATGTTCGTCCTCATCTGGAGAATCAAGAGAAAAGTGAAGCAGATTTATTTTCCCTGCAAGTTTTTCTGCAAACTTTGGATAAAGTAAAGTGTTTGTAGTTATACTCGTCTGCATTTTAAAATTATGAGCAAACTCTGCCATCAGATGAATATCTTTATGTAGCAAGGGTTCACCGCCTGTCAGATCAATGAACTTGACACCAAGCTTTGCGAGCTGCTCAACATTTAATCTGAACTCATTTAGATCAGCATAAGGTGTATCCTTAAAGTTGGTGTGATCACCAAAATGGCAGAACTCGCAGAAAGCGTTGCATCTGTATGTTACATAATAATTGCAGAGAAGAAGCATCAGTAAACTCTATCTTTCCATTTTACTTTTTTACTAAATAAAACTACAAACGGTAAAAGCACTACATAAATGATATAATAAATTTCGAACATCAAAAAATATTTTAAATTCTTCTGAAGACCTAATCTTTGATGTGTTGGAACTAATACAAAAAAATCAATTGCGACTTTGAAAATTAACAAATACAACCACACAGCGCTAAAGAAAAATGGCGTCAGCAATAAAAATAAATTTGTGAGGAACGAGCTGAGCATTAAACCAATACCTAGTGCAGGAGTATCAATCCCGCCAACTGCCCATCGTTTTTTTTGGCTGAATAGTTCCTTTAAACTAGAAGAAGGTTTTGAGATAACTAACGAATCTTTACTTAGGGGATAAATGACTTTATATTTACCTATTTTTTGAATTGAATTCAGAAGTAGAAAATCTTCGGTTACGCTGAATTGTAAATTTTCGAATCCTCCTGTTTCTTCATAAGCTTTTTTTCTGAATGACATATTATTGCCAATACAACTCACTGGCTTTCCAAGATTTATCGTCCCGGAAGCAATAAATAAAAGATAAATAAAATCAATGGCTTGTATTCCACTGAAAATATCATTTGCAGTTTGTGTGGTGAATCCATTTACTACACCAACCTCTTCAGAATAATATGATGCGATAGTTTTTGCCCATAAAGGATTTACTACACAATCTGCATCAGTTGTCAGAATAATTTCTCCACTGGCAAGTTTTATTGCTTCAGCCATTGCCCGAACTTTGCCTTTTAATATTGCGTCTGTATTTTCTTGCATGTAAATCACTCGAAATTTCTGTTTACCATGAATGAAGTTAGAAACAATGTCCAATGTATCATCATCCGAAGCATCATCGACGATAATTATATCAATTTTATTTTCGGGATAAATGAGATTGTCGAGTGATTCGAGACAAGACAAAATATTTTCCTCTTCATTTCTTGCAGCGACAATAATAGAAATTATTGGCAGTTGTTTTTCGTTCAATCGTGGAAATATTTTTTTTGCCCCAATGATGAGAGTAACATTGATCATAAAATAGACAGAAACGAGAATTAGAAATATTATTTCAAACAATCTTCAGGCTCCCCGAATACAAATCCTTTTTTTGAGACTTGTTCAATAGTGTAATTCAATGATTCTTCGATGATATCAACGCATTTTATACTGTCGTGAAAGACTATGATTGAATTTTTATTCAGATAATTATCAATTGAATATTTTACTTTCTGAAAATTATTTTCAAAATCATACGTGAGTAAATTCCACATAACACATTTCAAATAGAGTGCGTTCAGAATGTCATTAGTCTTTAGATTAAATCTTCCATGCGGAGGTCTGAAATATTTTACTTCGTAGTTAAATTTTTCTTTCATCATATTATTGAATGAATTTATTTCTTCTGTTGACTCATGCTTATTCATTCTAGTTAGCATTTTGTGATTCATAGTGTGATTGGCAATTGTGTGTCCATCTCCAAGTATTTTTTCAGTTAACTCAAGATGTTTTCTAATATTGTTTCCTACGCAAAAGAAAATGGTTTTAAGTTGATTAGACCGAAGAACACTTAATATCTTTTCGGTAACTTCTTCAGTTGGCCCATCATCGAAAGTCAAAAGGATTTTACTGTTCGATGTTTCCCATATAAAATCATTAAATAATTTTCTTAATAAATATGGTGGATGATATTTATATCTCAACAATGAATTACTCCCAACGATTCCTCCGGCATTTAACAAGTTCGATTCCCTCAACACGCAGTCTATCTATCATTCTTTCCTCATCTTAAATCTCAAACATCGCGAGAGTGGAATACTTTCCTTCTGCTTCTACAATCTCTGCCTGATGATAATTAACAGATTTTATTTCCTGCTTAAGTTGATTCTCATTTTTAAGTTGTATCCCTCTCAGTTCAGCAGATAACTCACATCCATCGTTA
This sequence comes from uncultured Ignavibacteriaceae bacterium, assembly GCA_963790385.1. Classification (GTDB taxonomy): domain Bacteria; phylum Bacteroidota; class Ignavibacteria; order Ignavibacteriales; family Ignavibacteriaceae; genus IGN2. The sequence goes on along the minus strand of CAWBOG010000005.1, from coordinate 242,955 downwards.
TCATTAAATATTTTCATTGTTTGAATCGATAAGTAAAGCCATTTTTTAGTGATGAGCAGATAATTTATTTCATTTAAAAAAGTGATTAGTAATTCTTCTTTGGAAGATGCAGAGAGTTCAATTTCCATTAAGTCATCAGCTTCGAATTGTTTCTCATCAACAATTGAATCCAGCAAGGCTTCAGCGCCAGCAGTAAATAATTCTTCCAGGCTACTGCCACTTAATTCAACTGCAATATCAGCACTGTGATCAATAAACCTATAGCTTCTGCTCATAATTTAAAATTTTCCTAATCTTTGAACATAATTTAATGATGAAATACTAATTATAAACTTTCATTTATACTGAATTTCATTGACTATATTTGCTGCCATCTATGCAAAATATTTCTGAGCATCAAAAAGGTATTTTATACGTTTTTACTGCAGCACTTTTGTGGAGCAGTGGAGGACTTTTTATAAAACTCATTTCCCTCTCGGCAATGCAGTTGTCATTCTTTCGTTGTTCAATAGCTGCAATTACTTTTGCACTTATTTTCAGAAAACAAATCTTGTTGATGAATAAACTCAGCTTAGTCAATTCAATTATTTATGCAATTGTTCTAATCACATTTGTCATAGCAACAAAAACAACAACAGCCGCAAATGCTATTTTCTTGCAGGCAACCGCACCAATTTACGTTTTAATTTTTGAGCCTCTTATAAACAAAACAAAATATGAACGCATCAATATAATTACAGTTGGTGTTTGTGTAATTGGAATGATTTTATTTTTTGTTGGAAAACTTGAACCCGGTCATCTTGAAGGAAATCTTGTTGCTTTAATTTCAGGCATCACTTTCGCTGCACTGTTTTTAGGAATGAAGAAGAATGATCAGAAGTATCAGCAAAGCAGTATTTTTTGGGGAAACATTCTCGTCTCTTTGATATGCATTCCATTTCTATCCTCACTTGAAATGATAACTTTTTCTGATTTGTGGATGGTTAGTTTTCTCGGCGTGTTTCAGATTGCACTTGCTTATGCATTTTTTGCATCTGGTTTGAAAAGAATCCTTGCAGTCGAAGCCTCAATAATTTCTATGGTTGAGCCTGTCTTGAATCCGGTTTGGGTTTTGATTGGATATGGTGAACTACCATCATCTTATTCAATACTTGGGGGTAGTATAATAATTTTTGCAATAGTTATGAGGACATTATTCTCGGGTTCAGATATAATTATTAAGAAATTCAGGATGTAGCAATTAAAATGGGATTTGTTAAATAAGATATCTTCCATATAATAACAGCATCAGTAAAATAAATATCTGCTGTTTTTTTAATGATAATAAAAAAAATAACATTATTCTTTTCGATCCTTGCATTTATTCCATTCGCGAACTCACCAGCTCAAAATCAAATTACAGTTTCACCAGTAATAGGTCTTTATTTATATAATTCTGAAAATTCATTACCAGTAATGGGTGATGAAAACTATTTACTCAATTATGGTTTTGAACTCAGCTACAGAATTAAAAATCTCTTTGGATTTACTTTTCAAGTTGATTACTCATATTTATATTCTGGAATCGATAGCGTGTTAAAATTTATTGTCACAAATGAATTGGAACCTAACCAAGCATTTTATTCCGATGTCTCACTATCTCTAAATACTATTGATATATCCGTCATCGGAAACTTCGGTAAGATATTTTCATTCGGATTTGGACCTTCTTTTTCAATAGTAAATAGATCAATCAATGTTGAAAATCCCTATGATTTCGATGAGGAATATAGGCACTTTGAAGATAGATTAGCTTCATTCAATATTGGAATAATTGGATTGGTTGATATGCGCATTCCTTTCAGCGATAAAAACAATTATTGGTATTTTTATAGCGGATTGAAGATTAGATACCTTCACGGCTTTCTTTTACGATGAAGGATTAAGAGATTTAGACGATTATAATCAGAATTTTGTATCAGCAAATTTAGCAATTGGAATAGGCTATAATTTTTAAAGTTGGAATACAATTATGAATAGAATAAAAGTACTCTTCATTTTTAGCTTAATTAATTTTATTGGGTGCGACTCCTCCATTCTCGATGATCCCGCGATTTCAATAAAATATAAAGTTGATGAGACTTCTCACGTTAAATTGGTACTATTAAATAGTTATGATACCGAAATAGCAATTTTGGTTGATACAACACAACCTGCTGGCAATCATGAAGTTAGTTTCGGTATTAATGATTTAGCAGAAGGAATATATTTTTATACTTTAGAACTAAGGGGAGAAAGTGGAAGTTATTCTAACTCAACTAAACATATGCTTTTAATAAAATAATTTTTGATTCATAAAAAATATATTCAAAACTTTAAGGCGCCAATCTAAAAATTTTCCACTTCCCTTTTTGCTTTTTATAACAAATCCTATCGTGCAATCTGTTTTCTCTTCCCTGCCAGAATTCAAAATATTCAGGAATTAAAATTAATCCTCCCCAATCTTTGGGCATTGGGATTTTTTTCCCTTTAAATTGCTCTTTAAATTTTTGAAATCTTTTTTCGAGATAAGCTCTATCCGGAATCACAGAACTTTGTTCGGATGCCCACGCAGCAATTCTGCTTTCAAGTGGTCTGCTGTCAAAATACTTTTGTGATTCAGCTTTAGATATTTTTTTTATTTTACCTTCAATTCGTATTTGTCTTTCCAATTCAGCCCAAAAGAAAAGAAGTGAAGCAGAAGTATTCTTTGAAATATTTTTTCCTTTTTGGCTTTTGTAATTCGTGAAGAATGTGAAGCCTTTATTACTGGATCCTTTTAGCAATACAACTCTGGCTGAAGGTTTTGCTTTTTCATCGGCGGTGGTGAGAATCATTGCATTCTGCTGAACTGATTCAGTTTTAATATAATACTGGAACCATTTTTCAAACTGCTTTAATGGGTTCTTGAGAACTGTTTCCTCAGATAATTTGTTTAGGTTATATTCACGTCGTAAATTTTGTATGGACTTTCTACTTTGCATAAGTGAGTTATGACCTGATTGATTAAAGTTTATCTATTTATTAATAAAATTCTTTTATAAGTTACTAAAAAGAAATAAAATACAAGCGATTATAAATGAAAAGTAAAGACCTGAATAAAAGACAACAAGAAGAACTCGAAAAGTTTGGTGCCAACACCTGGTTCGTTGAATATTTATATAATCAGTTTTCGAGTAACCCCGAAAAAGTTCCCGAACAGTGGAGAAAATTTTTTGGTGACATCTCTTCCAAAGATGGTGGAAATGGAAAAAATAATACAGCTGGTTTATCAAATTTAATTGGGAATATTCAATTGCCTCAGCCAGGAGAAAAAGACGAACTTCAAATTATCGCAGGAAGTTCTGAAAAAATTCTTGGAAATATGGTGAGCAGTTTGTCAATTCCTGTAGCAACTTCTCAAAGAACCGTACCTGTTAAGCTTCTGGAAGAAAACAGAACGCTCATTAACAATCACCTCAAGAGACTTAAAAAAGGAAAAATTTCCTTTACACATTTAATAAGCTGGGCAATTCTGAAGGCTGTTCAATCTATGCCTGTGATGAATAATGCATTTACAATAATTGATGGAAAACCAAATATTATTAAGAGAAAAGATGTTAATCTCGGTATGGCCATTGATATTGAAAAAAAGGATGGTTCAAGATCTTTAATCGTTCCGAATATAAAAGCTGCCAATAATTTAAACTTCAGAGAATTCTGGACGGCTTTCGAAGATTTAATTTCGAGATCAAGAAAAGGATTGATTGATCCAAATGAATTTCTTGGAACAACAATAACTCTAACAAACCCCGGAACCATCGGAACAGTTGCTTCGGTACCGAGACTAATGGTTGGACAAGGAACTATAATCGCAACTGGAGCTATTCAGTATAATGCTGAATATCAGGCAATGTCACCAACAACTATTTCTACGCTTGGTATCAGTAAAGTAATGAACATCACGAGTACTTATGATCACAGAATAATTCAAGGTGCAGAATCAGGTTTATTTCTTAAAGTTATAAATGAGCTTCTTCTTGGTATGGAAGATTTTTATGATGAAATTTTTGAAACACTTTTATTGCCTTCTAAACCGCTTCGTTGGCAGACAGACTATCAGCCGGGAATTTTTGAAACTTCAGGCGGTAACACCGAAGAAATTGTTAAACAAGCAAAAGTGTTACAACTCATTAATCTTTACAGAGTAAGAGGACATCTTATTTCGAACCTCGATCCACTTGGTTCTAAAACACAATACCATGCAGAGTTGGATCCCTCCAGTTATAATTTAACTATCTGGGATCTTGACCGATATTTTATAACAGGTGGATTTGGAAACCTAAATACTGCGACACTCCGTGAAATTCTAAACATTCTCGAAAAAACTTATTGCGATAAAATTGGTGTCGAGTATATGCATATTCAGAATCCGGCTGAAAAAACATGGCTTCAAGACAAAATGGAACCGGTTAAAAATTCTCCTTCATTCGATAGTGGTGTGAAGAAAAACATATTAAAAAAATTGATTGCTGCTGAATCTTTTGAACATTTTATTCATAGCAAATTCGTAGGTCATAAGCGGTTTTCTCTTGAAGGTTCAGAAACTTTAATTCCTGTCCTCGATATGATCTTTACTGAAGCTGCTGAACAGAACATAAAAGAGATTGTATTGGGAATGTCTCATAGGGGAAGACTTAATGTACTTGCAAATGTAATTGGAAAATCCTATGAATCCATTTTTGTTGAATTTGAGGATATTCAAGATCCAAATTCTATTGCTGGTTCAGGTGATGTCAAGTACCATTTGGGAGCAACAGGAATTTACAAAACACTTGCTGGCAAAAATATTACGGTATCAGTCGCTGCAAACCCAAGTCATCTTGAATGGGTTAACCCAGTTGTAGAAGGAATGGTAAGAGCAAAGCAAACAAGATTAGGAGATAATAAAAGTCATTCAAATGTAATGTCTCTACTTATTCACGGAGATGCAGCTTTTGCCGGACAAGGAGTTGTAGCTGAAACACTGAACCTCTCTCAACTAAGTGGATATCGAACCGGCGGAACTGTTCATATAATTGTAAATAATCAAATCGGATTTACAACAACACCTGATGAGGCGCGTTCTTCGCAGTACGCAACAGATGTTGCAAAGATGATCCAGGCACCAATCTTTCACGTAAATGGAGATGACCCTGAAGCAGCTTTATGGGTTGCACAGCTTGCATTTGAATACAGACAAATTTTTAAGAAGGATGTGGTAATTGATTTATTCGGATACAGAAGGCACGGGCATAATGAAGGAGATGAACCAGGATTTACTCAGCCAATTATGTACGCAAAAATAAAAGAGCATCAATCTGTAAAAGAAATTTACGAGAAAAAATTAATCCAGGAAGGAATAATTTCAGAAAATGAAGTTGGAAAATTTTCTGATGATCTGAACAAGCGGATGAATCTTTCTATTGAAAAAATGAGAAAGGAAAGTAAAAAGTTTGACGGCGACCTGCTATTGGCAGTTCCAAAAAAGGAAATTGATTCTATTCATTCAGAGAAAAATACTTCAATAACTAAGGAAATGTTAGAGACAATAATCAATGGATTGACAAAAATACCTGATGAGTTCAATGGACATCCAAAACTTTCAAAATTTCTGGAAAATCGTAAAAAACTTTTAGATGGTTCGGGCAAAGCTGAATGGGCATTCGCTGAATCAATTGCTTTTGGAAGTTTATTATTAGAAGGTACACCGGTGAGATTGAGCGGTCAGGACAGTGTGAGAGGTACTTTCAGCCAACGACATCTTGCATTTACTGATATAAAAACCGGTGCAGAATATTTTCCTTTGAATCATCTTGGAAAGAATCAGGCTCATATGGAAGCACTTGACAGTCTACTTTCTGAAGCAGCTGTTTTGGGGTTTGAATTTGGTTACAGTGTTGTCGATCCGTTGGCATTAGTGTTATGGGAAGCTCAATTTGGTGACTTCGCAAATGGCGCGCAAATAATAATTGATAATTTTATTGTTTCCTCTTATGAAAAATGGCAAATGCATAACAACCTTGTATTGCTTTTACCTCATGGCTTTGAAGGTCAAGGCCCGGAACATTCAAGTGCCAGACTTGAGAGATTCCTAATTCTCTGTGCAGAAAATAATATGCAGGTTTGTAATGTTACTACCCCGGCACAGTACTTCCATTTATTGAGGAGACAAATTAAATCGGGAATAAAAATGCCTTTGGTTATTATGACACCCAAAAGTTTATTGAGGGCACCGGAAGCAAAGTCATCAAAAGAGGAATTCCTCAAAGGAAAATTTGAAGAGGTTTTGGATGATGATTCAATAAAAGAATATGATAAAATTAATAATATAATCTTAACCAGTGGCAAAGTGTATTACGACCTCTTCAAACACAGAACCGAAATTGAAAACACGACTACATCTATAATACGTCTTGAACAGTTTTATCCTTATCCATCTAAACGTATCAGGAAGATATTTGATAAGTATTCTTCAATCAAAAAACTGATTTGGGTACAGGAAGAACCGAAAAATATGGGGGCGTGGAATTTCCTTTACCAGCGTTTAAGGAATGATTTGCCTGATGCTTGTGAATTGGTTTATGTTGGAAGATCTGAAAGTGCAAGTCCTGCAGTTGGCTCTTATAAAATTTCCACGCAACATCAGAAGAAATTAGTGAAAGATGCGTTCGACTGAGTTAATTTTTTAAACTTTAGAAGGATTGTCGAGTTGAACAAAACTCATGATCTGTCCTGCGTGATAATTTATTATCCTAATTGTAAAACCATCTTCACTGTAATTTAACCATCGACCGTCAGGATTTCCATTCACGAATGCTCCCTCACATTTTTTTATTCCATTATTATAAAACCATGTCCATTTGCCTATTGGTTTATCATTATCAAAATCGCCTGTACATTCTATTTGACCATTTCCATAGAAATATTTCCAATTACCATCGTTCTTATTTTTATTCATATATCCTTTCACGGCAAAATTTCCATCCAGAGTGAGCAGAATATATTCACCTTGTTTAAAACCATCTACAACATTGAACTCAACAATTAGTTTATTATTCAAAGTATCCTGCATCTTGCCTGTAAAAGGAATAGATTTATCCTGAGAATAAATTAAATCGTTATTATTTATAACAATTTTATTCTGAATTGAAGAGTCGAAATAAAAATGGTTAACTAATACGACGAGTAAAGAGCTAATGATGAGAATCTCAATCATTATGATATAAGAAAACAACTTAATTTTATCCATTGAAATAGCTTACACCCTTCAAAAAAATAACACGTTTGATTTTTTTAAACCTAAATAAAACAGTTTTCAGGGGATGAATACTGCTAAATATGACAATTATAATATTGCAAGGATTGTTCCAATAATCATCTTAATAAGTTTTATTATTTAATAAGAGGAAAGATTTGCTTTGTTTTGTTCTGATACGATAACTGAAATATTAGCCAATTATGATACAGCAATATTTTGAATTTGTGATTCCTAACGTCAAAAAAAACTGATAAAGTTCTGAATAGTTTACTGAGCTCGTTGGCACATTATTGGCAATCAGTAATAACAAATATTCCATTCGAGGGCAAATTGAAGAATTTTGAATTCAGACATCATCGTAGTAATCTAATCGCATCAGTAAACCTGGAGAAAGCGACTTTTCAGGAAGCAATCGAGTTTAAAAGCATGATTGATGATGAAATAGACCAGGGGTATATTAACATAATCATCTCTTTAAACGGTTGTGAATCTGTCGATTCTGCATTTGTTGGCGTACTAGTTGTGATATGGAAAAAAGTGCGATCAAAAGGCGGTTCTTTAAAATTAGTTAAGGAAGGCAAGTTTGATCATTCCGTTCTTCATTTAACAGGAGCCATAGAGATTTTTGAAAAATATGACTCGATTCCACTCGCCCTAGAAAGTTTTAACATTCCTGTAGAACAAATTAGTAATTCGGTAAACTCTTAGTTGTAATTTTTCCAGGAGAAAAATCATAAACTTAAAAACTCATTAGATTTTTTCCTCGAATAACAACTCAAGAATTAATCAACTTAAGGTTGGTTCAATGTTTAAAACAGAAAAACCTACATTGCAAGATCATACCCGCAACTGATTTTAATAGAAAAGATTAAGCAGGACTAAGAATGTCTTGCACCAAGTAGAATGTAAACTGTTACTAAAGTGACAATCGTGAAAATAATAATTCCTGTAAGCATAGCACTCCCGAATAAATTATATTGTGCAGAAATAGATAAAAATATATCTATAATTTTTTTACGGGAACATTTTGCCCTCGTTCCCAATGAAATAGTTTGTTAGGTCAATTAACTTTTGCAATAATTGTACCGCACGTCGAATAATTTTCAAAGCGAATATAAAGAAATAATGGTGCCGAGCAAATTCTAAATTTTTATTTTGATACGAAATTTAAATTCTTATCACATCTTGAAACACAAATAAGATTGACAAGTTAAAGCTTATACCGTTTGAGATAGCAGATTAAAGTATTAATTTTGGATAAGATATTTAAAGATTATTAAATGATTGCGGGCGTAACTCAGTTGGTAGAGTGTCAGCTTCCCAAGCTGGATGTCGCGGGTTCGAACCCCGTCGCCCGCTCAGCTTATAAAAAAATTTGCATTTCAAATCTATAAGTTTAATATTTGTGCCCTCAAATAATGGGAGCTTAGCTCAGCTGGTTCAGAGCATCCCGACTTTGTCGGGAGGGTCAAACCAGAATTTATTAAAATTATGAGCTTTGCGAAATTGGTTCAATACACTCTGATTTTACTTAAATTTGGTAGAACCAAATTAATTTGTTTCGATTTTGGGAGCTTAGCTCAGCTGGTTCAGAGCACCTGCCTTACAAGCAGGGGGTCATAGGTTCGAATCCTATAGCTCCCACAACTTTTTTCTTTATTTAAATATATATGGACATTTATGTTTATATAATTTATTCTCCCCTTAAAAAACTCCATTACATTGGACAAACAAATGATCTTGGGGATAGATTGTTAAGACACGACACAAACAGAAGTAAATTCACTAAAGGCAAAGGTCCCTGGATACTTCTCAATTCGTTTACCTGTAAATCAAGATCTGAAGCTTATCAGCTTGAATTAAAACTGAAGGCGATAAAAAATTCAACAAAAGCCATCCAATATTTAAATAACCTGGTTCAGAGCATCCCGACAAAGTCGGGAGGGTCAAAAGATTAAATCCTATAGCTCCCACTCCTTATTAGAGATGCTATATATTCCATCAATCTGACACTAATATCCTATTTGAAACCTGAATTCGCAGTAGCTTTGCGCATTATTTGTACCTAATGTAAGATTTTCCTCGTAATCATACTGATATTTAAAACTGAAAATAAAATCTCTGATTGGTTCTACTCTTATTCCAGCTTCAAGAATGTTGTTGTTTATTCTTATACCATCTAGAAAAACTGCTGTTTCATTTTCGGGACTTGTGCCATGATTGATCTCGATATCTCCTCCAACATTTTTAATAAGCGTACCGGAAGTATCGTAAACATTTTCACCACTTCGAATATATCGATAGTCAAGAGATACTCTCATCCATTCGTTTACGTCATATGAAAGTTTGCTAAATATTTCATCTGCGTTTGGGCCAATTGGATGTCCAAGATTGACTCCCCACCCAGTGTAGGCATTCTTATTATTATAATGCGAGTAAACATAAGGTCTTAATTTTGTGTATTCAACCATAAGGGATAGATCATTCATCGTGAAGGCTTCATACCAAAAAAGGCCCAATTGATAAGCAGTTTTATTTTTATAACTATCTAAATCCTGGAGATTTGAAAGTATGTTTTCATCCAATAAAAATGTAGCCTGTAATTCTAAATTATCGATAAAATTAGTCTGTATATCAAAATACAAACTCGCATTATCTCTATCCTGGGTTGACATTTCAATAAATTTATAAAAGCCGACAGGTGTCAAGTAAGAAATATCTATACCTCGATCAGAGTAAATTACGCTTTCTCCTATTCCAATCTCAAAAAGATTTTGGAATGATAACTTTAACCTGTTAAATGTCCAGAACTTTGTATAGCGATCTTCCATATTCAAAGACATATCTCCTACGGTAGAACCGTGAATTGACGTAAAATGAATTATCCCGTAATCAAAATCGAATTGCAAAAAATCCAATGATGGACCTAATCCAGATAACACAAGTTTGTTTCCATATCCATAACCGATAGTTTTAAATTCTCTTCCGAGTTGAAACGTTAGTCCCATATCTTTTGCAGGTTCGGTATAATATTTTAAATATCCCTCCGTAAAATCATAGTTACCAATATTTTCTAAATTTTCAACCCATTTAAAGTTTTGTAATAATTTTGGATAAATCAATTCAGCAACTGATCTGCTTCCGGCTCCACCACCTTTTAAAACCGTAAGATTATAACCGAGATGATCAAATACAGTTCCTCTTATTCTAAATCCTATATCGAACAAATGGCTGTTGTTAACTTCAGGTTCAAATTGTTGAGCAAAATAGTAATCTCCAAGTATTTCGATAAATACGTTTACGCTTTCTTCTGAATATGCATAGAAATATTTTATTTTATTCGTAAATAGTCCAGCTAAACTCTCGCCAAAGTCTTCATTTGGATTAAAAAAATAATTCGTATTAGCAGTATCAAGAACTTCATAAAAATCTACCTTATAACGGTTGAACAGATTTCTCTCGGTGTTACTTAATTGGTCATATTGCTTTTCAACTTCCTGTAGATACTCTTTTACTTCAAACCTGGATAAGTTTGGAACATCTTCACTAATGTAGGGAATAATGTTCTTTACTTTCATTTGCTTCAAGAAGATGTAAACCGGATGTTGCAGCGGTACGTTTTCAACTTGTGGGTAAATTATAGCAGAAAAAATTAATAAAGCCAGAAGAAAACTTCTGTGAATTATTTTCATTATTTATTCAATCTTTTTTTAAAAGTGATGAACTAATATAGTAATTGAAGAGTTGATTGAATAATAGCGTCAGATAATTGCACTATTGCAAGGAGATTTACTGAAATATTTGTAATGGAATTATTCTTGCTATAAAATTAAAGCAGAAAAAAGCGCCCTCACCCTAAAATAACTATCCTTAAACTTTAAAACAGTCCGTAACGAAAAAACTTCTTGCTCCGAATTGTTGAAATCAAATGGCTCAATACTCCACTTCTAATTTTGGAGCAATATTAATTTGGTTGTAAGATAAAAGAAGATTTCGTGCTTGATTATACCGTTCCTGCACCATTCCTAAATAAATACTTGTTTTCACGAACTTGTCCCGCTGATGCTCTAATAGATTTTCATTATCGTCAAGTATAATATATTCCTTAACTTCAGAATGATTATCAAGCCACAACTCAATTTCTTTTCCACGATTTGCAGGACGAACCACAGGAGTTAGCCAATCCTCATGTAAATAATCCATAAATTTATTTTCATTAAGTTCATTTATAAGTCTTTTCATACCGCCATCACGCCAGGTAGACGATATAACAATTTTGAGTGAAAATTCTTCAACTAATTTTTTAACCAGAATTACGCAATATGGATCAAACCTGCTTCCACCATCTTCGGGTTTGTAAATGTATTTGTAATAAATTCTGGAATTTAGCACACCATCTATATCAAGGAAAAGTACTCTGTTATTCATAAATTGGTTTAATTTTATACTTTAATAAAACGCGATTTAAATTATTATGCTGCTATCGGGTTCTATTAAAATGCCAGATAATAAACGGCAGGCTGGAATATTTTTGAATTGAATTAGTAATTCTTTCCAAATAAAAAGTAAAAAAAACTTATTTTTTCACTTTTAATGATATAATGGTGATGCTCAATGTTAATTTTGTCGGCTAAAATTTTGGCAACCAATCGGTACAGACTTAAAATCTTAAAGAATAATTTTTTGCATTTTTACATTATCAACAATATTTATCTGCTGATAAACCAGAACCGATCAACGGAGTAGAATCATCTTTTTAGTTTCTACAAAAGATCCTGCTTTAAGTCTATAGAAATATATACCACTTGGTAAGCTTGTAGCGTCAAATTCAATTTTATAATTTCCGGCCGGTTTGAAATCGTTGACCATAGTTGCAACTTCGTTTCCAAGTATATCATAAACTTGCAAAGTTTGATGACTGCCAACTGGTGACTGCCAACTTATTTGTGTGCTCGGGTTAAAGGGATTCGGATAGTTTTGTGATAATGAAAATTGTAGAGAAGAATAAAATCCATCTTCAACCGATACAGGTGATGTAGCACCAATCAATTTTACCTGTTTTCCAATCAACAGCGTGTCGGTTACATATCTTATGTTAAGCTTATCCTGATAATATCCTTCTGCATCAGGTTTAAACATTAATTTCAGAGCTATCGAATCCATTGAATGAATTAAAACAGGCAAATTATTTAGAACAGAGAACGAGTTGTTGTTGATCAGAAATTCATTAATTGTAACCACGGAATCTTTCGGATTATAAAGATTTAATTCCACCATTGATGAATCACCAATACTTACAATCCCAAAATCAATCGAATCCGAACTAAGAGTGAACAAATTAGTTTCCCATTTAAACCTGTAAACTCTATAAAGACGTCCGAAGTCAATAAATCTAAATTCAAATTGTATAGAGTCCTTTTTATTAATTTCAGTAACTGCTGGATTTTGACTTGCTCCCCAACATATAAGTATATCCTGGTTTGGCAATTCCTGAACGCTTCCAAGAACTTGCGAGAAAACAGATTCGTTTCGTGTGTATCTTCTAACTAATGTTACTGTAAAATTGGTTTCGTCGATTTCATACTCAACAAAACTTGAATATTCAGGAATTAGATAAAGACCATTATCAAATAAAGCAATATTTCCATTCGAAAAAACTCTTGCGCAATGCTGTCTGCTAAATCCTCTGTTATCGTTGATAAATTGAAATTGATTTTTTTCTCCACCTAATCGCCAGATTATTTCGCCGGTTTGTCTGCTAATTTTAGTAATCTCATTAAAGTTTCTTGTAGAAATAATAATATTTCCGTTAGAATCTATATCAATTGAATTGCAGTGTGTCCAGTCAATGACGTGATTTGTTAGATTAATACCATCAGCAACATCAAGTATATTATAATGATCGAAAGAATTCCATCGCCAGATTTCATTATCATTGGCATCCATATGATGGATTGTATTTGCAACAAGAATTGCTGCAGTATCTCCGCCTTGAACATACTGGCTCATATCAATATTCAGGAATTCTTTACCCAATATGTAATATGAGCCGTCAGGTAGTACTCTTAACTCATGAAAATCCAGAGTAATTCCGGGTGGAGCATAAAATTCGTTGATCGTGATTCCTGAACTGTCCATTCCATAAATTTTAGATGGACCAACACTGAATGTCATTTCACCATTTGGCTGAAACTTAAAATCATAAATAATCCCATTTATCTTTCGATAAAATACCGGAGTTAATTCATTATCAACTATAAGCAAATTACCGACTGTACTTTCTGACAAATCTAAGAAAAGATAATCTTGTGATGGATTATTAATCTTGGTTATTTCCATCGAAGGATAGTCCAGTGATAAATTTTCTTTTAGGTCTGATGGGTTCGGACTTTGTGAGTATGAGAAACTGATCCATAAAGAAATCACAAGTACTATTTTAACAATATTTTTAATGTTCAAATCTCTGGCTCAGCTAATCATCACATATAATTATTTCAGTAGAATCATTTTGTTAACAGCATGATAAATTTGATTCCCATCCAAAGGAGCAGCTTCCAGTGAATAGAAGTAAATACCTGAGGCATTTTGTACTGCATTCCAAGTGACTGAATAATTACCTGCTGACTGAGAATTGTCAACTAAAGTTGTAATATTTTGTCCAAGTGAGTTATAAACCTTTATTGTTACACTACTAGCAAGTGGCAGAGAATATCTAATTGTTGTACTTGGATTAAAAGGATTTGGATAATTCTGTAAAAGGTTATAATCATTCGGAATATCAAGATTTACTATTTCGACCTCACTTGGTGGGATAATTGAAAATGATGCATCACTGGTGTCAATAATTGAAGGATCCTCGATGCTTGTGATGATAATTCTGTAAGAAGTATCGGCATCAAGATCAGTTGGAATTTGCCAAGTATACGCACTTGGATTTCCAAAGGTCTTATCAACAATATTCCTTATAATTTGTTGTCCATAAAGCAGATCAAGTCGAACTGAATCTGCTAAGTTGGTTTCCCAGCGAATTACATTCTCTGATCCCATCGACCACCCTTCTCCTCCGTTTGGTGTAGTCAACGTTATAAACGCATTGGTGACTTCAAAACTCCAAATTTGTGACCACTCACTAAATTCCGAATTCAGAATAGTACGAACTCGCCAGAAATATATTGAATGATTGACGAGATTTCTCAAAGTATAAAAAGATGAATTCATTGTTGTATCTATTACACTATCACTAATTAAACTATCTGAGAAAATCTGAAGTTGAAATAAATCGTAAATACCTTGCCCTGTCCAACGTAGTGCTAAAGAGTCTTGCGGAAGTACTTTTTTATTATTTATTGGTTCGAAAAGAATTGGAGGATTGGCAGAATAAACGTCATCAGTTTCTCCAAAAACAATCTCTCCGAAACTTGCTGTGACTGCAATTAATTTATGAGACAAACTATCATATATTGTTGGTAACAGAGTGAACGATCCTTGATTGGGATTCTCTCTGACAAAGAAATATGTTTTTTCAGGGTGTTTAATTTCCGGATATTTTAAAAGATTGATGCTAATTTCAGAAGTTTGGGAGAAGATAGCGAATCCTTGATATAAAATTGAAACGGGATACACCTTAGTTACATCTTCATTAAATTCAGGTTGAACAGGACCAAAAGGTAAACGTGTAATTGTCGCTTCATTATATCCAAACGGAGGATTCAATGTTAAAAATTTAATTGTAACATCTGTAAAGATTGAATTTGTAGTATCATTAAAAACGTACGTATTCCCTGCTAAAACTTCATAATGAGTTACTGAAGGTTTTTCAATTAATTCTTTCCACGGAAATTTGTATGCGCGATAAGCCAGTATACCATTTGGTAAAGAAAGTTCGAGTGCAATCGATCCATCTTGATGGTACTCTACTGCATTTCGTTTTACAAATTGTGGACTTGGAACTCCATATCCAATGAACCAACCACCGTCAGATAGCTTTTGGGCATTTCCTGCAGTAGCAGTAAAAATATTTCCATTCGGATATCTAACCTCTGAGACTAAAGTAGCCACTTTATTTACTTCATCCAATGAATATTCAACACCACGAGAATATGGTGGTTGATGATATTCACCATTATCGAATAAAGATATGTTGCCGTTTGAGAGTCTTTGAATATGGTGCTGGCGAGCGTGATAATAAGGTGCATTTTCTTCATGTTCCCCAATAAAACTAAATTCACCTCGTGGTGAACCCATTCTCCAAATTAATTCGCCGGTTGATCTGCTAATTTTCATAATTTCACTATGATTCCTAAAAGAAGCAAGAATATTACCATCATCATCAATATCAAATCCATTAAGAGTGCTATAATTAATTCGGGGTTGTGTCAAATCTTCATCGCTATCTGTGATTGGAATGTAATCAAGATTACGCCACTCAAAAACAACATTCTCATCTGCATCTTGTTCCTGGATTACATTAATTACCAATTCACAATTCGTTTTTCCTCCAGGTACAATTGTACTCATATCATAAATGATTGTGTGATATGACATCATCATAACATGTCCGTTTGGAAGCATTAGGAATTCATGAAAATCAGTGATGTAACCGTTTTTCATTTTAAAACTATCAACTACTGCAAGAGTGCTATCGAGAACGATATGCTGCAATTCTTCTCCGGGAAGAGGAACATTTATCGAAAAGTCACCTAACGCATAGGATAAAAGTCCATTAGGTTGAATTTGAAAATCGAATGGAGCACCATTTACTCTTACCGAGTCATTAATTTGTCCTGCACTATCCAGAATAAAAATAAAATTTGCATATTGTTGAGGTACATTTCGATCCCATGTAGCCATAAAAATATACCCGGAACCGGGATTGTTAATTGAATTAATAGTAATTGGTGGTGCGGGAAGTGTGGACAAAAGCATATTTTCCTCACCCACACTATTACGATTATTTTGCGATACACTTATTTCTTCATCAAAAACACCCTGATAGTATTGAACTATTCCTTCGGTCTCAGTTTTAAAACTGAAAGAATAATCAGGGAGTTCGGAATTATTTAGTTTTTTTATTCCGCGTTTCACGGATACGGTTACAATTTCATTATAGGCAAATGGAAGATTAGGATTAAAAATAATAGTCTGATCATCATCAGTTAGGAGAAAATCTCCTGAATGAGTTCCGCTTAGCGAGCCGACAACATTAATTAAATTCTGAACTATAGTTGATACTTGTAATTTAGTGTCAGATCGAAGAATAATATTAGTTTCATTTGAAACCATTATTGAATTCGGTTTTGGATATACATACCGATAAGGAGAATCGTATTGAGCAAAACAAAGCTGTGATAAGAATGCAATAAAAATTGAGATGTATGTAATATTTTTCAATTGGGACCTCTTTCAAAAGTTGTAAGTGTACATTTCAATATTTCTACTTCCTCTAAGTTATCAAGTTTTAAACGATTTAGGTTAACAAATAACCTGACTAATAAAATCTGAAAATCTTGGAGTAGAAAAATTTTCCTTATATAAATGTGTAGATATTAATTTTTATAAGCAAGAAATTATTAAGAAAACAGCCAATAGAATTATTTCTTGTAACAAACATTGGGAAAAGTCTGGAATGTAAACTTGACTTTCATTAATAAAATTACTGTCTTATAAAAACAAGAGGATAAAACAAAATAATTCAATTAATTACTCAGAATGGAAAGGTCGACCGAACGCTCAATTATTCAGTATCACTTTCAAGATATCATCTGTTGAACCAACATAATACCTATTAATCTTATTCGAGTATAATATGTAAGTAAACCATTTCATAAATAAAAAAAGCTCAGATATTCTCTGAGCTAATGGCGGGGCCGACGAGACTTCCCGAATTTTATTCGGGACGACCTCCTGTGTTTATCAAATTTTCAATATAAATCCGGCTCTTCTTACTTTTTATTTCTTTCTCTCTTTTCATCGCTAAACTTTTAGAACTGAATGATTCATAATAAACTCTTTCCCAGGGGATTCCTCGCTTGGAATATTTTCCCCAGCCCATATTATGTCGCTCTAATCTCCATTTGATATCATCTGTTGAACCAACATAATACCTATCAATCTTTTTCGAGTATAATATGTAAGTAAACCATTTCATAAATAAAAAAAGCTCAGATATTCTCTGAGCTAATGGCGGGGCCGACGAGACTTCCCGAATTTTATTCGGGACGACCTCCTGTGTTTATCAAATTTTCAATATAAATCCGGCTCTTCTTACTTTTTATTTCTTTCTCTCTTTTCATCGCTAAACTTTTAGAACTGAATGATTCATAATAAACTCTTTCCCAGGGGATTCCTCGCTTGGAATATTTTCCCCAGCCCATATTATGTCGCTCTAATCTCCATTTGATATCATCTGTTGAACCAACATAATACCTATCAATCTTTTTCGAGTATAATATGTAAGTAAACCATTTCATAAATAAAAAAAGCTCAGATATTCTCTGAGCTAATGGCGGGGCCGACGAGACTCGAACTCGCGACCTCCTGCGTGACAGGCAGGCGTTCTAACCAACTGAACTACGACCCCAAATGTTAGTTTTTCTAAAAAAAGCAGCCCAAATATATAGGTTGACATTCCTAAAATCAATAAGAAATATTAGATGTTTGGATTATTATTCATCACCAAAACTAATACCCACGGCTTTTGCCGCCAGCATCGCCTGGTTGTCCGGCTTTACAAGTTTTTGCTTTGAGATGGCATCTGCAATATTGACCTCAACTATTTCATTTCCTTTTAATGCAACCATTTTACCAAATTTTTTCTCTGAGGCTAATTTAATTGCAAATGCACCAAACTTAGTAGACAATATTCTGTCAAAGGCTGTTGGACTGCCTCCTCTTTGTAGATGACCAAGAACAGTAACACGAGTTTCTCTTCCAGTATTCTTTTCGATATTGTCTGCAACAACCTTTCCAATTCCTCCAAGTTGAATAGGATCTGTTCGTTTTGCATCCGTTCCCCTCATCACCAATTGCCCGCCAATGGGCATAGCACCTTCGGCAACACAGACAAGGCTAAATCTTTTTCCATTAAGTTCCCTTTTATGGATTTTATCATAAACACATTCCCACGAAAACGGAATTTCAGGAATTAGGATTATATCTGCACCTCCTGCCAATCCACCATGAAGAGCTATCCAGCCAGCATACCTTCCCATTACTTCAACAACAATTACCCGATGATGAGAGGAAGCTGTTGTATGAAGTCGATCAAGTGCCATCATAACAACATACACTGCAGAATCGTGACCAAATGTCATATCAGTTGCATCAAGATCGTTATCAATTGTTTTAGGAACCCCAATTACGTTAATTCCCATTTTCGAAAGCTTGTTACAAATGTGCATTGTCCCATCACCACCAATCGCAATTACAACATCAAGGCCCAGCGCTTTGTAATTCCTTAAAACATTTTGTGACTTGTCAACAATTTCAATCTTACCATCCTTTTCTACTGGCCAGTGAAAGGGATCTCCTTTATTAGATGAACCGAGAATAGTACCCCCGCGGGATAATATTCCGGATACATCTTCATTTCGTAATTCAATAGTTTTGCCTTCAACAAATCCTTCAAAGCCATCAAGAATTCCGAATACAGTCATGCCATGATCTTGGGCAGGTTTTGTGACTCCACGTATTACTGCATTCAATCCCGGACAATCGCCACCACCGGTGAGTATTCCGATTTTTCTAACATCATTATTTTTTACCATTCATTTTCTTTCTTTATTAAAAATCTTATTAGAAGTTTTAAAGTGAAGCTTAACCAAATTGCTGATAATTTCTTTTCCATAATTAACAAGTAAACTCTTTGCAACTTTCTCTACTTCTAATGATGATCCTTTCGGTATTTTCAGTTTGTATTTTTTACTTTGAATACTAAACCACTTTATTACAGCTTCTCGTGCAAGTATCGAAGCTGCAGCAACTGCGGTAAACCTTTCTGCTTTTGTTAACTGTTTCAGGTCTATCAATCTACCTTTTTGCTGAAGAGAATCGAGTATAAATTTTTCGTTTCCAAATTTATCACTTATTGCCTCAACCGCATCACATTTATTCAGGAGATTTTCGATGACGCGTGCATGAGCCCAACCCATCAGTAGGTTAAGATTATTCATCTTTTTATAGAGTTGATTATATTTTTCTGGTGAAATTAAAACAACATCATAAATTATTTCGATCCGTTCTTTAATAGCTGTAGCAAATTGAATTATTTGTTGATCACTTAATTCCTTACTATCTCTTATTCCGAGAGTCTTTAGATATTTTCCATTTTCTTGATTAACATAAACACCGGCAATTACAAGTGGACCGAAGTAATCGCCTTTTCCGGATTCATCCGTACCGATATACGGATAATCGGGTTCAATTTCAGGTGTTTCATCTTGAATAAACTTTTCTCCGAATATAATATCATTGACTTTTTTGTAAAGTTTTAAATCTTTATTTCCCTGAAGAATGATTTTATTACCTTTTTTTCCAAAAAAAACACTTAGTGTAATTTTCTCTTTTCCTTCGTTTACTAAAACGTTATAAGAATATTCATTTTTGACAGGTTCAGAAAAAAAATAATTATGTTTTGCGAGAATTTGAATAAGTCGATTCAAAATTTTTAGTGCTGTTTCTTGTTGTGAATTCAATTCTCAAAAATAGTTTTATTTAAAAAGATTTAATTAGATTAAATAAGGCGTGTGAATATCTAAAAAATTGAATTGTTTTCAAATTAAATCTTGAATTCCATTGACAATATGTTACGTATGTTGTAGTTTAATATTGTATCAAATTAGAGAGTATGTAAAACAAAAAGTATTACAAATGAAAACAATTGCAATAATAATATCGATTTTCTTTTATTTTGGGTTGGTATTGGCACAATCGAGCGATAAACCAAACTTAACCGATACTGAAATTAATGAACTTGCATCAAATCTCGCTATGAAAATTTTGTTAAATGATTCTCAGGAAGCAGCAGTTGTAAATTTGCTTAAATCTTACCGGAGTGATCTTGGTAAAGTGATGGGAAGTTCAGTTGCGGAATCACAAAATAAAATAATGACAGCAACAAACGAGCAAATTGTTTCATTACTCGATTCAAAACAGAATATGAAATTTAGTGTCATTAGTTCAGATTGGTGGAAATCAGTTCAGGAAGCTCAAAACGATTAACTAAGATTTATTAAAAATTGATTTGACCCTATCAAAGGGTTCTCCCCTGCCCTTTGATGCAAAAGGGTCGCGCCCAGTGTCACCCCAACACTGGGTTGTTTTTTTTAGAGGATTTTTTACATAAATATTTTTTAAAGTTTAAGGAGGGAAGCACACTTGATTACTGCAGTTTCACTTCTCAATCTATTTGGTGAAAGACTAAATCTCCAATCAGCGTTTACAGTTTTGATCTCACTTGCATCTAGCCCTCCTTCAGGACCAAATATAAAGTAGGTTTTTTCTTTTAAATCAATTTTACCATCAAATATAACTTTTGCATTTTGATCAAAAAGAAGTTTCTTACAAGATAATTCTAAAATCTCACCAAGAGATGCTGAAACTATTCTGGGTAGAAATGCCCGGAGTGATTGTTTCATTGCAGCTAAAGTTGTTTTACTGAATTTTTCAGAATTGATTTTTTTTGAAAGAGTATATTTTGAATTAAACAGCACAAAATTTGTTATTCCAAGTTCAACACATTTTTCAAAAGCAAATTTTAATCTGTCAGGATTTTTTAACACAGGGATACAAAACCAAATATTTTCTGCATGATTTTCATATTTAATTGTATCCTTAACAACAGCACTTAATATACTTTTTGTAATATCGACAATTTCTGCCGTGTAAATCCTACCCAGTCCATCCGTAATATGTAAAAGATCACCAACTGAATTCCTCATAACATTTACTGCATGATGGAATTCCTCAGCCTGAAGAGTAATTTTTTCACTCTCAACAAATTCAGGTAAAGTGTAAAATAATTCTATATCAGAAAGATGCGCCAAGATCAAATATCCATTCTGTTCGTGCATTATCATTCATTGCAAATTCAAATCTGCAAATGAAATATGGTAAAAGTAATAAAGAAATTCCTGTGCCGTATCCTGAATCAAAATTTTTTATTGTCCAGGGATCACCCTCATCCCGGGTTGTACCTGTATCGGCAAACAACTCTCCAATCAGTGAAAATCTGTATGAAAGCAGAGAACGAGGAATCCAGGGTATCCAGTACAAATCTATTCTTGTTTCTTTAATTATTGGATAGTCCAATTCTATCGAACCAAGAAAACTATCATTTCCTTCTTGTTCATCTCCATAAAAATATCCTCTCACTCTGTTTGCGTATCCGATGTATGAATAATCATAATATGGTACAAGCTTTCCAGCAGTATGACGTGTAGCAAGTCTCCACTTTGCAGTAAAAGTATTAAATATTTTTCTGTATTCTCTGAAATCTATATCAGCCACATAATAGCTAATATCATCAATGCCGAATCCTTTATATTCAAAACCAATTTGGGAATAAATTCCTTCAGTAGCATAAATGGTGAGATCTCTTGTGTCGTAAACATAATTTAGTCCTCCGATAAGTGATCTGTCAATTCGGCTGTTCGAAGCATTTATACCTTCAATATAAAATGGTGTTTCAATATAATCGAATCCGGTATTAAGATAGAACCAGTGATAGTTTCCGAACCGTTTTCCAAACTGAACTCTTGATACAAATGTTTCCTGTTCAAACTGACTTCCGTATAAATCTTCTGCTTCAAGGCTTCGGTTTGTAACTGTTGTATACGATACGTTAGTTTGAAAATTCAGGTTTTGATTATAAGCTAAATTTGGATTGAAGTATCTGAATCCAAACGAAGGATCATATCCAAAAGTTGCAATTCCGGTAATTCTTTCATTCCTCCCTCTAAAATTCAGCCACGAAAGTGACATTCCATATGATATTTTACTCCAGTCTTTATCCTTCAGTATAAGAATAGGAATGGGATATATATACCAGCTTTCTTCAACCACAATTAGAAGATAATTTCTACCTTCATAAGTGTAAGGCCGCATTTTCACGTCATTAAAAATTCTGAGGCTGTAAACTCTTTCTCTATCGTACGAAGCAATTTCGGATGTTAAGGTATCTCCAACTCCAATAGTCAGCTCTCTAATAATCACGAAATCTTTTGTGGTTTCATTTCCTGCAATTTGAATTGAATCGATGACAACATGGAAATCACCTTGATAAAATACTGTATCACTTTGTGCAAGTAATCTGATTGAAAGGAATAAAAAGAAAATAACTTTTCTTATTATCAAATCTATTCCCTGATGATTTAGGGAAAATATATTTTGGGGAATATTCAATAGTTTCAGCAATTATTATAATCGAATTCAAAAAGCAAGTTAATCATTAAGCTGAAACATTCAAGATAAAAGTCCTTTCCTAGCTAACAGGTTCATCAATATATTCTTCAATCGGAAGACAACTGCAAACCAGATTTCTATCACCATAAGCATTGTCAACCCTTCTGACTGAAGGCCAGAATTTACCATCGCGAGTGAAAGGTAATGGATAAGCAGCTTTCTCTCTGCTGTAAGAATATTTCCATTCATCTGTAATCACCGATGCCAAAGTATGTGGTGAATGTTTTAAAACGTTTTCGCTTTTGCTGAATTTTTCTTGTTCAATCTCTCTTATCTCTTCCCTGATTGAAAGAAGTGCATCACAATACCTATCTATTTCCGCTTTCGATTCACTTTCAGTTGGTTCAACCATCAATGTTCCGGGAACAGGAAAAGATACTGTTGGTGCATGAAATCCATAATCCATTAGTCTTTTTGCGATATCTTCAACTTCGATGTTGCATGAATGTTTGAACTCGCGCATATCGAAAATAAGTTCGTGACCAACTCTACCATTTAAACCTGAATAGAGAACCTTAAAAGTATCTTTTAATTTCGCCAGCATATAATTTGCATTTACAATTGCTGCTTTCGAGGCCAGAGTTAATCCCTCGCCTCCCATCATTTTTATATAGGCATAAGAGATCAAAGTAATTAAAGCACTTCCCCACGGAGCGGCTGAAACTGCAGTGATAGATTTTTCCCGATTAATATGAACGACAGGATGACCTGGTAAAAACGGCACTAAATGTTTTGCTACAGCAATTGGTCCTGCACCCGGTCCGCCACCGCCATGAGGAATGCAAAATGTCTTGTGAAGATTAAGATGACAAACATCAGCACCAATTATTCCCGGACTTGTTAAGCCAAGTTGTGCGTTTAAGTTTGCACCATCCATATAAACCTGGCCACCACAATCGTGAATTATTTTACAAATCTCGACAACGCTTTCTTCAAATACACCGTGAGTTGAAGGATATGTAATCATTAAAGCTGAAAGAAATTGTTTGTGCTCCTCTGCTCTGGCTTTAAGATCGTTTACATCAATATTACCGAGGTCATCACATTTAACAACAACAACTTTCATTCCTGCCATCACAGCACTTGCAGGATTTGTTCCATGTGCTGAAGAAGGAATTAGTACAATATTTCGGTTAGACTGTCCTTTATCTTTTTGATAAGCTCTGATAACCATCAAGCCGGCATATTCACCCTGAGCACCGGAATTAGGCTGTAATGAAACAGCTTCGAAACCTGTTATCTCAGCTAGATCATTTTCCAATTCATTAAACACTTCGAGATAACCTTCAGCTTGATCTTTTGGTACAAATGGATGAATATGTGCGAACTCATCCCACGTAAGTGCGATCATTTCAGTTGTCGCATTCAACTTCATTGTGCATGAGCCGAGAGGAATCATTGAATGAGCAAGAGATAAATCTTTATTCTCCAAGTCTTTTCATATACCTGAGTAAGTTCAGTTTCTGTTCTATACATTTTGAAAACTGGATGGGTAAGATATTCAGTAGTTCTCGAGAAAGAAAATTATTCTTGCTTTATCAGCTTTTCAGAAAATTCCAATATCATTTTATCATCAACTGATTTACCAGCAACTGTTGCAAATATTTCAAATAATTTTCTGATATCCCTTTCCTCAACTGTTTCACCTAAAGTAATTCCAATGTGAGTATCATCAATATATCTAAAGTTAACCCATCTCTTCAAAGCTTCAGTTCTTATTTTTTCAAGAGTTGTTTTGTCTGTTTCAATTAGGAGTGTATCGAAGATAATGTTTATTTATTTGTTTAAATCCAAAATGTGCTAAAGCAAGATCAAGCATTCTTGCAAATTTGTTTATTCGCAGTAGCAATTGCTTTCAAACCTTCTGCACCGTGATAAACAGCATACATTCCTGCCATAACAGCCAGAAGAACCTGAGCAGTACAAATGTTGCTTGTTGCTCTTTCACGTTTAATGTGCTGCTCTCGTGTCTGTAAAGCCATTCTCAAAGCTCTGTTGCCATCGGCATCAACTGACACACCAATAATTCTTCCGGGAATGCTTCTCTTGAATTCTTCTTTTGTTGCAAAGTAATGCAGCATGTGGCCCTCCATATCCCATAGGAATTCCAAATCTTTGGGAACTGCCAACAACACAGTCAGCACCAAATTCTCCCGGTGGTTTTAAAAGTGTCAAACTTAGTAAATCTGCTGCAACGACTTTAAATATTTTCTTCTCAGTTGCCTGCTGAAAAAGTGTAGTGTAATCTCTAACTTCACCATAACCTGCAGGATACTGAACTAATAATCCGAAAATATCATCTGTGAGGTCTGTATTTCTTGCACTACCAATTCGTATTTCAATACCGAGAGGATTTGCTCTTGTTTTAAGAACATCAATTGTCTGAGGATAAACTTCTTCTGAAACGAAGAATACATTTGCGTTCTTTTTATCTTTCGGACGAAGTGCAAAAAACATACTCATTGCTTCGGCAGCAGCCGTTCCTTCATCAAGTAATGAGGCGTTTGCGATGTCCATTCCTGTTAAATCGGAAACTACTGTTTGAAAATTAAGCAACGCTTCAAGTCTGCCTTGCGCAATTTCAGCCTGGTAAGGAGTGTATTGTGTATACCAACCGGGATTTTCAAGAATATTTCTTTGAATTACAGTCGGAAGAATTGAAGGATAATATCCCATCCCGATATATGATTTATAAACTTTATTTTTTGCCGCGATATGCTTTAAGTCTTCAAGAAAAATATGTTCGTTGATAGGATTCGTTAAAGCTAAAGTTTTTTTTAGACGGATATTTGCAGGAACTGTCTGGTCAATTAATTCATCAACTGACTCAGCACCGCAAGCTTGAGCCATTTGATTCATTTCAACTTCAGTTGGACCGATATGTCTGTTAACAAATTTATCCGGGTGATCGAATTCTTTCATTGATTGCTCTCTTTAAATAATATGTGAGTATTAAGAACAGAAAATTTTAGTGAGATAAATTTAAGGAAATATGAAAAGATTTCTTAGGCAGTATGTGATGTGGTTAACTACTTTAGTTTATTAATCCAGAATGCTTTTCCCCTCCTCTCCGAGGAGGGGTGGCACGAAGTGACGGGGTGGTGTGAAATCACTTTGATTTTATCAAACCACCCCCGGCTAAAGCCGACCCCTCCTTTTCCAAGGAGGGGATAAATTTTTAATTAATTATTTATTATAAACAGATCCTGAAACTAGTTCAGGATGACAAATGTTATTTTAACAATATCATCTTACCAGAATCACTGAACACAGGTATTTTGTTTCCGTTATAAACGTGGATCATATAAAAGTAAACTCCGGTTGCTATGTCACTGTATGTTTTTCCCATCGGGACTTCAAAACTGTTGGCTCTTTGTCTTTCTGATGAATTTGGATGAAATAACACTTCATAATATCCTTTCTCCTGATACTGGTTTACCAGCACTCGAACCAATTCTCCTTTTACATCATAAACATAGAGTTTAACATATCCTCCTTCTTTAAGTCTGTATGGAATTACTGTTGAAGGATTAAAGGGATTCGGGTAATTACTTAGCAGTCTGTAACCATCATATCCTTTTGGAGGATATTCACTCAGTCCGGTTACAAGCACAACTATTTCTTCACTCGGGTAGGATTGATTTCCCTGGTTGTCGAACGCTGTAACTAAATAATAAAATCTTGTCTCTTTGTTTGTTGGTGGAAGATTATCATAAAACACTGTGTCAGGTGTTTCTCCAACTATCTTTGATGAATCATAAATAACTATTGTAACCGTATCCCTGTAAATCCTGTAATGTGAGAAATCTGCTTCTGTGTTTTTATTCCAGGTTAGTTTTACGAGTCCTTCATTTATTGTTGCAGTAACATTATGAGGTGGACGTGGAGCTAAATCATTATAAGTGTATGTCCAGCCATAAGGACCACCGTAAAGACCAATATCACTTCTGCTTCCGTCTCTGTCAAGAATGTTTGGGTCACCTGCATCAATTAGTGGTGAATACTTCTGAAGATGAAAATCCAGTTTACCTTGTGTGCTATCATCATTTACTATCATAGGGTCAACTGAAAGGTTTGTTGTGTCTGGAATAAAATCAGAATAATTAGTGTTGTTATTCCATAAGTTGTTGTATTGAAATACAAGATTTTGGGTCCCACTTTTTTCCACACCATATTGTTTTAGTAACAACATTATTTTTGACTGTATCTGCAGCTAGTTATCTACATTCCAATTGATGAAATGTTTCCAGTTATATAATTATTTACTATTTGAAGATATTGAGTCCCGTAGTTACTTATTCCTAGTTATCCCGTGCCAATTAGAATTAAATTGTTATAAACGTATGCTGAATCGGATGATGATAAACAAATTGCTTCTGCACCATATTGTACAAATTCAATTACATTATTTCTAATAATTGGTCTTGAACCAAAAGATTTTTCAATGCCAGTCCAACCTCTAGATGCTTCATATAATTTGAATCTATTATTGGTTGATAATTGTTGTTAAAGCCTCCAATACTGAATTCCAGCAACTACTGTCCGATTGTGAATCTGGAGTCAGCATAAATTTATTTTTTCCCACTAAAGCATTTGAATTAAAAATATCCATACCTGTTCGAAATTTATCAAAAATAATTATTATATATAGTTGCGTTTGAATGCCATTTAATATTCCAGTATTTGCTTCTGTTAATTCTATTTCCTGTTATTAAACTATTAATTGTCGCTTCTGTGTAAATTCCATCCACCAGGATCGTATAGTTATTTGCTACGACTAATATAAATCCTCTTAAAAAGACTAGCATTCTGCATTGTTACTGGTCTATAACTTGTTGAAGTTGAAAATTCGGCTATCCACAATTACAACTGTCAATTCCTGCTCCAATAAGTGATAAACCAGGTATCATAACAACCTGCTCCTGGTAAACTCCGTTGGCTACGTAAATAGTATCGCCAAAAACAGAAATGTTAATACATTTTTGTATGCTGTCGGCTGCTGTTTCCCAGGTTGTGTAGGGTGGTGTGCTGTTGCCGGTGTGACTGACAAAGCGCACAGTCGCAATTAAGAATGAACAATTAAAAATTAACAATGAAAAAAGAAGCAGTAAAGTTTGGTAATATGATTTAGTATGGTTGATCATAATTAAATATTTCAACAATATCTGAAGTTAGATTCCGGCTTTCGCCGGAATGACGCAGGAAATTTAAGAAATTAAAATGAAAAGGTCGAGAGGCAAAATACTTGGTCGTATAAAAGTAAATAGGTGGAAAACTCTTATTACTAAATGGAATCAGCGGAATTGTTTATTCTTGTTAACGCAACCTGCGCTGCATTTTGTTCGGCTTCTTTTTTACTTTTCCCCTTTCCTTCACCCAAAATTTTTCCCTCAATTATCACTTCGGCAGTAAAAATTTTATCGTGGTGAGGTCCTTCTTCGCTTACAATCTGGTAAACCGGTATTGAAAGCTTGTTTGCCTGTGCATATTCAAGCAACTGGCTTTTATAATTTTCATCTATTAAATGTTCACCATTCTTTAATGCCGGTTCAAGAATGTTTGTCTGAATAAATTTCTTGCAGACTTCAATTCCTTTATCAAGATAAACTGCACCAATCAGTGCTTCAAGTGCATCGGATAAAATTGATTTTGAATTATGAGTGATTGACTTAGGAACATTGCTGCTGATTATTAGAAGGTCTCCGAGACCCAGGTTTTCTGCAACAATACTAAGCGCATTCCGGTTAACCATCTTAGCTCTAACTTTTGTCAGAAAGCCTTCTTCTTCATTCTGAAATTTGTTGAAGAGATATTCACCAATAATTAGATTAAGAACAGAATCACCTAAAAATTCAAGACGTTCATTTGAAAAAGTAAATGTTCCGTTTTCTTCGAGGTAGGATCGGTGAATAAGAGCTTCTACATAAATTTTCCTATCGTTAACAGTTGTCCCGATTATTTTTTCAAGTTCTTTAAAATTTGCCTGTGGAAATGAGGATTGAATTTCCGGTGAAGTGAAAGTCTTTTTTCGCGGTTTGAATAAATCAAACAGCCTAGCAATATTTGGAGCCAAATTTAGTTTTCGAATTTTTTAAATAACAGTGATGCATTATGTCCGCCAAATCCGAAAGTATTGCTAATTGCATACTTAATTTCTTTTTTAGTTGATTTTAAAGGACTATAATTCAAATCACATTCAGGATCAGGATTGGTCAAATTTATTGTTGGAGGAATAATACTATTCTCAATCGCTAATACTGTTCCGATAGCTTCAATACCACCGGCTGCACCAAGTAAATGACCAGTCATTGATTTTGTTGAATCAAGAATTATTTTGTAGGCGTGTTCGCCAAAAAGATTTTTTACTGCTTTAGATTCATTGAGATCATTCAACTCAGTCGAAGTACCGTGAGCATTTATATAATCAACTTCTTCGTTCAAAATACCGGCATCCCTAATTGCTTCTCTCATTGATCTGAAAGCTCCTTCACCCTCAGGAGCCGGCGCAGTAATATGATGAGCATCGCCGGTAAGCCCGACACCAATAATTTCTCCACGAATTTTTGCACCACGATTTATTGCGTGTTCATAATCTTCTAAAATTAAAGTTCCGGCACCTTCACCCATAACAAAACCATTTCGCTCTTTATCGAAAGGACGTGATGCTTCCTTCAAACGATCATTCCAGGTAGATAAGGCTTTCATTGAATTGAATCCGCCAATTGAGATTTCAGTAATTGCAGCTTCAGAACCACCGCACATCATCAGATCAACACTTCCTCGCTGGATTAAAAAGAATGCATCTGCAATTGCGTGAGAAGCAGTCGCACACGCTGAAGTAGTTGCATAATTAGGACCTTTCAAACCAAACCTGATTGAAATTTGTCCCGCAGCAATATCGGAAATCATCATCGGGATAAAGAATGGACTGATCTTGTGCGGATCGAGTCCGTTAAAAAAATTGAAATGCTGTTCCTGAAGAGTTTTCATTCCACCAATACCGCTTCCATAAATAACACCGAAACGATCTTTATCCACCGTTTCCAGGTTTATACTAGAATCCTGCATTGCCATCTCAGATGTAGCTACAGCGAACTGGCAAAACCTGTCCATTCTTCTTGCAGCTTTTTTATCGAGATAATCTTCAGGTTTGAAATCTTTTACTTCTGCAGCAAATTTTGTATCGAATTTTGTAGTATCGAAATGAGTAATAAGATCAACTCCGTTCCTTCCTTCTGTCAAACCTTGCCAGTACTCCTGCAAACCGATTCCAATTGGTGAAACTACACCCATTCCGGTTATAACTACGCGTCTTCTTTTATTCATATAAATCTCCCGGAAAATGAAAAGAGTTCATCTTAATTTTTAAAAGAAATGTAATAAAAGCTGCTAATAATTAGCTGAGTCTTTCGGTCAAATACTTAACCGCGTCGCCCACTGTGCTCATTTTCTCAGCATCTTCATCAGGAACGGAAACTGAGAATGCACTTTCAAAACCCATAACAAGCTCAACGATATCCAATGAATCAGCACCTAAGTCATTTATGAATGAAGCTGTAGGTGTTATCTGTGATTCTTCCACACCCAATTTATCCATTATAATTTCTTTTACTTTAGCTTCCACGTCCATTTTAACTCTCCTAATTTAGTTTGTGATTAGAGTTTAGTTTTATCTAATAATTGTTAATTATTGTTCAAATTTAAGAAAAATACGATTTATATAACAAACAAATAATCTAAGTTCATTACATCGTCATTCCGCCGTCAACAGCTATTACCTGACCGGTGATATAATCAGCTTCAGGACTACAAAGAAATCCAACGACCTTTGCAATATCTTCTGGTTTACCCATTCTTCCCATTGGGATTATATCAGTTAATTTCTTTCTTTGCTCGTCAGATAATTTACGAGTCATATCAGTTTCAATATAACCAGGGGCAACAGCATTCACAGTAATATTTCTCGATGCAAGTTCACGTGCCATTGATTTTGTAAATCCTATTACACCTGCTTTTGAAGCTGCATAGTTAGCCTGGCCAGGATTACCGATTATACCAACAACAGAAGCAATATTGACAATTCTTCCATAACGCTGTTTGATCATCTGCTTGATAACAGCTTTAGTGTAATTAAAAACACTTTTAAGATTTGCATTGATTACATCATCAAAATCTTTTTCAGTCATTCTTAGTAAAAGATTATCACGAGTAATGCCTGCGTTGTTAATAAGGATATCAACTCCGCCTAATTTTTCTATTGCTTCCTGAACAGTTGACTCAGCTTGATTAAGAGATGTTGCATCGGCTTTGAATGCTAAAATTTTTGTAGCAGGGTTATGAATTTCAGCCTGTAGTTCTTCAGCACATTCATCACAATTGTTGTAAATAAAAGCTACGTCGGAAAAAAGAACTCCACAACAACTCTTTGAAGCAAGTTCTTTTACTATTGCTCTTCCTATCCCCCTCGTACCTCCTGTTACAATGGCTCTTTTATTTGGTGACATCTTCTTTAACTCCCATATTAATTTCGTTTAGAAATTCTTCACGATAATTTTTCAACTCTTCAAATCCTTCTTCACCAAAAAAATGCCTTAATTCTTCCTCACAAGCTTCAAACATAGTAAGTTTTGTATTCGGATCTACATTACAAGCTGGCAGCCTGTCGATATGTTCATCATCTATTGTTAAAGCTCCTTCAAAAGTTGTAAGCGGAAAAAGAATACAATAAAGTGGTTTATGTTTCCATTTGTATTCACCTTCCTGCATTGCAATTTTCTGAAGAGTGCATAATCCATTTTTATCCAAAAAAGTACATTTACCATTAATTACCTCTGTACCGACAGCAATACCCGATTCAAAATCTTCATCTTTTTCTTCAGGTTCAAACCATTTGCTTACATCTTTAGATTGTGTTTCATCCATATTCTCAATTATCTTATCCTGCATAGCCAAGATAGCTTTGTACTCTTTGTGATCCGTGTAAACGCCATAGTAACAACATTCACCAGGACAGTTACAAATAAACTTATAAGTAAAAATTATTGGATCAATGTATAGCCCATTAATTTTCTTAGAAAATTTTTCAGCGGAATTATTTGAGTTTTCACTCATTATAAATACTTCTCCACATCTTCAAATTTATCGATGCCAAATCTTTTAACATCGGGATTTATTCTTTTTACTAAACCTTGTAAAACATTTCCAGGACCAATTTCATAGAACTCTTCGATTCCATCATGAATCATGTTGTTAATTATTTCTTCCCATCTTACAGGTGCAGTAATCTGTTCATACAACTTTGATTTTATTTCAGAAATTTCGCCAACTGGTTTTGCGGTTACGTTTGTATAAACCGGAAATTTGGAATGATAAAAATTAGTTAAATCGAGCGCCGAATTTAATTTTTCTTTTGCTGATAACATTAATGGTGAGTGAAATGCGGCGCTAACCACAAGTTCCTTTACCATTTTAGCTCCAGCGGTTTTACATAATTCCATTGCTTTTTTTACACCTTCAACAGAACCTGAAATAACTATCTGTCCGGGCGAATTAAAATTTGCACACTGCACAACACCATCAGAAGATGCTTCATTGCATATACCTTCAACTTTAGAAGGCTCTAATCCAATTATTGCTGCCATCGTTCCTTTATTTTTGTCACCAGCTTCCTGCATGGCAATTCCACGTGCCCGAACTAACTTTATTGCTTCATGAAACTGAATTGTTCCTGAAGCAACATAAGCGGAATATTCACCGAGTGAATGGCCTGCAGCAGCATTAGCATCAATAGTTCTGATTATACTTGCAAGAATTACACTGTGGAGAAATATTGCCGGTTGCGTAAATTGTGTCTGCTTTAATTCACCTTCCGGACCATTGAACATTATGTAGGAAAGATTTATCCCGAGAATATCGTCAGCGGTTTTAATCATCTCTTTGGCTTCAACTGATTTCTCAAAAAGATCTTTAACCATTCCAACATATTGGGAACCTTGACCGGGAAAGATGAATGCTCTTTTGCTCATTAGTCAATCGCCCAAACAACATAACTTGCACCCCAGGTATAACCCGCACCAAATGCTGCAAGAATTAGCTTATCTCCTTTTTTGATTTTTCCAGCTCTGTAATATTCTACAAGACAGGATGGAATAGTTGCAGCCGTTGTGTTACCATACTTTTCTATATTCACCATAACCTTATCTTTGCTTAATCCCATTCGCTCTGCCGTTGCACCGATGATTCTCATATTTGCCTGATGAGGAACCAGGTACGCAATGTCTTCAGATTTTAGATTATTTTTCTGCATCAATTCATAAGAAACATCGGCCATCCCTTTCACTGCAACTTTAAATACAGCTTTGCCATCCTGAAATAAGTAATGCATCTTATTATCTACTGTATTGTGTGAAGGGGGATTAAGACTACCACCACCTTTCATATGTAAAGCTGGTTCTCCTGAACCATCAACACGAAGAATTGAATCTTGTAAACCATAAGTTTTATCTTCAGTCGGTTCGATTAAAACAGCGGCACCGCCATCACCGAATAGAATGCAGTTATTTCTATCTGAGTAATCAACTATTGAACTCATTTTATCGGCACCAATAACCATTACCTTTTTATATTGGCCACTTTCTACAAGTGCACAGCCTGTTTGAAAAGCAAATAAAAATCCAGAGCATGCAGCTTCAAGATCAAATCCCCAGGCATTTACAGCACCAATCCGATTCTGGACAAGACAAGCTGTTGCAGGAAAAAACATATCCGGTGTTACTGTTGCAACAATTATACAATCAATTTCCTCAGCATTAATATTATGTTTTGCAATTAAATCTAGTGCAGCATTAGTTGCAAGATCGCTAGTTGCACCATTTTCTAGAATTCTTCTTTCCTTTATGCCCGTTCTGGTAAGAATCCATTCTTCTGTGGTATCAATAATCGATTCAAAATATTTATTGTCATAAATCTTCTCGGGAAAGTACATTCCCACTGCCGAAATGAATGAATTATATTTTTTTTCTTGAGCCATTTTTATCCGTTATTAATTTTTAATTGAATATTCTGAAATTGCATTGGTCATTTTTTTGACCAATTGTTTTTGATGCATTTCATTTGCTCTCAGCACCATATTTTTTATCGCACGAACACTGCTTGAACCGTGTCCAATTATACTAATTCCATTCACACCGAGTAAAGGAACTCCGCCGTATTCCTGATAATCAAGACTTTTCAAGGATTTTTTAAGAGCATTTTTTGAAATCCCGATTAACAATTTATCAAAGAGACTCTGTTTTGCAGTTTGTGTCAATAAATGTTTTAATAGCTTTGGTACTGATTCACCAAATTTCAAAATAATATTTCCGACATATCCATCACAAACAACAACATCAACATTTCCTGCAAGTATATCCCTACCTTCAACATTGCCAATGAAATTTAATCTGGACTGCTGAATCAATTTGGCGGCAGCTTCTGTTACTTCGTTGCCTTTGCCTTCCTCCTCACCCATGCTCAGAACACCAACTTTTGGATCAGAAATACCACCCATTTCTTTTGCAAAGATAGTCCCCATAATTGCGTATTCAAATAGATGATTTGGTTTTGAATCTTTACTTGCACCAACATCATACAGATAACAGACTCCATTTATGTTTGGCATTTCCGCACCAATTGTTGGTCGACCTAAACCAGGAATTCTACCTATAATCAAAGTTGATGCTGCCATCATTGCACCGGTATTACCTGCGCTAACGAACGCATCGGCTTTTTTATCCCGAACTAATTGTGCTCCAATTACGATTGATGAGTTTGGTTTTGACTTTAACGAGGAAGCCGGACTATCTCCCATCTCAATAACTTCATCTGCATTAATGATGAATTCTTTTGGCAATGATAATTTGCTTGTAGATAAAACTTCAATGATATTTTTTTCTTTCCCAACCAGAAAAAGTTCAAAACTTTTACTTTCATTAAAGGCTTCAACTGCTCCTAACACTGCATTAGTCGGTGCAAAATCTCCACCCATTGCATCAACCACGATTCTACATCGTGAAGAGTCGTTGCCGGAATTTTTCATTTAATATTTATTGAAGTATCAGCTTTTCGGTATGAACATCGATCGACCACTGTAATAACCACACGACGGACAGGCACGATGTGTTAGTTTTATTTCTCCACAGTTTGAGCAAGTTCCCATCGACGGTGCCGAAGCTTTGTAATGAGTTCTTCTTTTGTCTCGTCTGCTCTTGGACATTTTGCGTTTTGGATTTGGCATACTCTATCTAACCTATAATTAATTATTTTTAGTTTTCAATTTTTGAATTAACTCCCACCTGGGATCAACAACTTCCTCTTTACAATCACAAAGACCATCATTAAGATTTTTTCCACATTTAGGACAAAGTCCTTTGCAATCTTCAGAACATAAATGTTTCATTGGTACAGCTAAAACTGCGTAATCTCTAATAACTTTATCAAGATCAATTTTATCAGTATCTGGATGAAGATAAACTACTTCCTCCCTTTCACTCTCAGAATCATCATAATTATTTCTGAATAAGTAAACCAATTTAAAGTTACTTTTGATGATGGATTGAATTTCTTTAGCACAACGATCACAAACAAGATTAGCCAAAATTCCTGTTTCTGAATCTAAGATAATCTGATTATCAAATTTTTCAAGAAAAACATTCGTGCTAAAATTACCAACATATGGATCAGAAATCTCTAAATCACTGGCTTTGCCTTCAAAATCAAAATCATAGCTACCATTTGTTAGGCTGGAAACCTTAATTTTTATCATTTTTCTATTGAATTAGAGTAAAAAATGACTGCAAATATATTCATTGAGCAAAAGATAAACAAGCTAATCAGTTGGTTTAAAAACAGCCAAATATAACCTTATGAATACCCAAAAGTTTCTTCTGGTTAAATTATCTTTTGAGTTTTTAAAAATGACGAATTGTTCATACAGGATAAATTATGGAAGGTATATTTTTTTTATTTGCTATTTTAAGCTAATGTCTTTCTAAATTTTAATTTCAACTGAATAATGCTTACTGTAAATAACCTTGTAAAAAGATTTAATTCGACAATTGCAGTTGATGATTTGTCGTTTACAGTAAAGCCGGGCAAAATTTTTGGATTAATTGGGCCCAATGGAGCTGGAAAAACTACAACTATCAGGACCATTTTAAATATTATTAAACCAACATCTGGTGAAATAGTTTTTAATGGTAATCCCATCACTTATGAATACTATAACATAATTGGCTATTTGCCGGAAGAAAGAGGACTTTACAAAAGAAGC
Source organism: uncultured Ignavibacteriaceae bacterium (assembly GCA_963790385.1). Lineage (GTDB taxonomy): Bacteria > Bacteroidota > Ignavibacteria > Ignavibacteriales > Ignavibacteriaceae > IGN2. Next base: position 206,890 of record CAWBOG010000005.1, on the reverse strand, counting down.
AAAGTTATTGATGTGTTGATTTATTTTGCTTCTTTGAAAAATCTAAATAAAAGTGATGCGTTGAGTCGTTCAGATTATTGGTTGAAGAAATTAAAGATTCTGGAATACCGTGATAAAAAAATTGAACAGCTTTCAAAAGGAAATCAACAAAAAGTTCAGCTAATAGCGGCAATATTGCATAACCCGCAACTTTTAATACTCGATGAACCATTTACTGGTTTTGATCCGATCAATCAGCAAGAAGTGAAAAACTTAATATTGTCTTTTCTTTCAGAAGGGAAAACGATTATTCTTTCAACTCATCAGATGGAGCTTGCGGAAAAATTGTGTGAAGATATTCTTCTTATCAATCGTGGTAAAACAGTAAGCTCAGGAAAACTTTCAGACATAAAAAAGAATTTTGGGGGAAATAATATCAGGTTAGCGTTCACCGGTGAAAGTGAATTTTTAAAAAATTTTCCGGAGATTATAAAATTTGATCATTACCATAACTTCACCGATATTCAACTTAAGGATGAGATTATTCCATCTGCATTTTTAAAAAAACTGATAGAAAAAATCGACATAAATCATTTTTCAATTATTGAGCCTACGCTAAACAAAATATTTATTGATCTTATTAAAGAAAATTCGGACTTGCTATGAAGAAGATAATTGCAGTTGCAAAGTGGGAATATCTTGAAAAAGTTAAGACGAAAACCTTTATTATTTCGCTGGTACTAACTCCAATTATTATTATTTCATTTTCAATTCTTCCTTCTATTCTTTTCAGAGAAGAAGCTCCAAATGTTGAAGTAATAGGTGTGATCGATACTTCGGGTATCTATTTCGAGGGTCTCGAAAATGAACTCTCTAAATATTTGTTGCCTGACGGTAAAAAAAATTATGTGCTGATTGATCTTTCATTCAAGTACAAAAATTTTGAAGAACTATTATCAACTGCCAATAAAAACATTCAGAGAAATTTAATAGAAGGATGTCTTGTTCTTTACAATCCGTTAAGTGATTCAGTCTATGCTGAGTACAGATCGAGATCAATTGGAAATTTTAAAAACGTAGGTAGGTTTGAAGATGCTTTAAGCTCAATCAGATTGAAGAAAAAGCTTGAACAGGAAAAAATAGACACAAAGATCATCCAATATTTTCAGGAAAAAGTCATCGTTGAACAATTGAAAGTAGAAAAAGGAGGTAAAGTTACAGATCAGGATTTTTTAACAACATTTTTTGTTTCAATTATTTTCATTTTATTATTGATGATGATGGTAGTTTATTCGGGACAGATGCTTGTAAGAAGTATGATTGAAGAAAAATCCAGCCGGTTAATTGAAATGTTGATTTCCAGCAGCACCCCTGATGAACTTCTTACGGGAAAAATAATTGGACTAAGTATGCTAGGACTTACACAAATTTTTATTTGGCTCTTAATCGGAATAAGTCTTGTAGCCAGCGCTTTGGTTCCAGCTGCAGCTTTTAATAATGTACTCCCAATGCTGATTTACTTCATTCTTGGATTTCTTTTTTATTCCAGTTTATTTGTGGGGATAGGTTCAACAGTTAATACGGAACAAGAAGCACAGCAGATTACCACTTACCTTAGTTTAATTTTAATGTTACCTGTTGTAATAGCTATGCCTGCAATTCAAAATCCGGATTTATTAGTTACAAAAATCTTTTCTTACATACCATTGACTACACCCACTGTTATGTTACTCAGACTAAATGTTGAAAGTGTTTCTGACCTTGAGATATTACTGACATTATCAATTTTATTATTCTCAATTATCATAGTTACAAAACTCAGCGCAAAAATTTTTAGGATTGGGATATTATCTTACGGAAGCAAACCCTCAATAAAGGAAATCCTTCAATGGATAAAAGAATAAGTTTTACCACTTACCAGTTGATGAACAATTATCTCAAATAAAGTTGCGATAGTGTGAGGAATTAAATTTGAACAATACAGAAAATAAAAACTCAATAATAATTATTGCTGAATCTGCTATTCTAAATCCGACAGAAATTAATGTTTATCAAAATTTATCGGTGAATTATTCTGTCTTTTTAAATACTCTACTTTTTTCAAATTGGGTTGAAATTTTAACAGGGATCCGGGATGAATTTGAGATCATCACTTTTCTGGATGAAAGAGATAAAGAATTTCTTCCAAAGTATTTTTTGCCTTCAGGCATTAAAACGATTTTCTATAGTCAATCACAACTACCTGATTTGACTGACTTTGTTATTAAGAATATTCCCTCCGACAATATGAAAAATATGGTTCTCTTTTATAATTCTATCGGAATAACAAAACAGGACATGCTCCGTGCTTTTAATTTAATTCAGTCAGATGAACCGTCAATTATTATCGGAAAATCGGGTCAGGATAAAATCGTTTTTACATGTACTTCGGGAATTGATGCAGATATATTTCACCCAATTTTTCAAGCCGAACGGAAATTCAGCAAGTACTTAAACTTAACTAGCAACAAAGATTTATTCTTTCATGCTCTCGACAACTTTTTATCGATTGATGATTTTGAAGATGTTAAAAAGCTTTATATTGAACTATCAAAAAAAGAAAGTCTCTCGTATTGTAGTCAGAAAATGCACGAGAGTTTTAATGACCTTTTTATAGAATATAAAGAATTTTTGAATGTCTAAAGTTGGAATTTTCGGTGGGACTTTTGACCCAATACATCTTGGGCATCTGATAACTGCACAATCTGTACGGGAAATTAGAAAGCTTGAAAAAATTATTTTTATACCTGCATTTATTTCTCCACACAAAAGTGATATAATAACATCTTCAGCGGAAGACAGGTTAAATATGATTAAGCTAGCCATTGATGGCATTCCTTTCTTTGATTATTCTGATATGGAAATAAAAAAAGGTGGAGTCTCATTTACTGTTGACACATTAAAAGAACTGCGAAATAATTTTAACGAATTGGAATTTATAATCGGTTATGATAATATCTTCGAGTTCCACACCTGGAAAGATCCGGATAAAATTATGGAACTGACAAAGATAATTGTATTGAAAAGAAAGTCTTCTCACCCTCCTCAGTTTAAAGATAAATATTATGACCAGGCTGTGTTTGTTCAAACAAGAGGAATAGAGATTAGTGCGACTGATTTACGTGAACGAGTAAAAAAAGGATTACCTATTAATTTTCTTGTTCCACCAAAAGTGTTGGAATATATTCACAATCACAATTTATATAACGAATAAAATGAAAATATTAGTAACTGGCGGTGCCGGATTCATTGCGTCTCAAATTGCAGATGCCTTCATAAATGAAGGTCACGAAGTTCATATACTCGATAATCTATCAACCGGTTTCGAAAAGAATATTAACCCAGGAGCTCGTTTCATCAAGTCAGATATTTCATCTCCGGCAATATTAGAAATTTTTTCAAAAGAAAAGTTTGATGTTGTAAATCACCACGCTGCACAGATTGATGTAAGAAAATCTGTAAATGATCCTATTTTTGATGCAACCACAAATATTCTTGGTACAATTAATCTGCTTCAGGCAAGCATCAAAACGGGTGTAAAAAAATTTATGTTTGCATCAACCGGTGGCGCAGTCTATGGTGAACAGAAATATTTTCCTGCGGATGAAAATCATCCAACCAATCCTGTTTCACCTTATGGTATTACTAAACTCACGATTGAAAAATATTTATTTTTTTACTTGAATGAATACAGACTCAATCATACAATTTTAAGATACGCAAATGTTTATGGTCCAAGACAAAATCCCTTTGGCGAGGCAGGTGTGGTGGCAATCTTCATTAATAAATTACTTAAAAATGAAAATCCAATCATTAACGGCGAAGGAAAACAGACGAGAGATTATGTCTTCGTCGAGGATGTTGTAAAAGCTAATGTAATTACACTTAACTCAAAATCATCTGATATTTATAATGTTGGAACAGGAATTGAAACAAGCGTAAATGAATTATTTACAAAACTGAATGAGTTTGCCGGAGGGAAATCAACTGAAAAGCATGGTCCTGCACCAAAAGGTGAACAACTAAGAAGCGTAATTACTTCTGAGAAATTGTTCAGAGAATTTAATTGGAATCCTTCAGTAACAGTTGATGAGGGATTAAAGAAAACATTCCATTCATTTAAAAATATAATTTGAAAAAGTTTTGCAATACAACGATCTTACAGAAAAAGTTTTTAATAATGAAAGAAGAAAAGTTGCACGAGCAATTTCTATTGTTGAGAATCTTAATTCAGAAGCTTCTGAGTTATTAAAACAAATACACTCAAAAGTTGGTAAAGCATATCGAATAGGAATTACTGGCCCTCCCGGTGCTGGTAAAAGTACCATCACGAATCACCTCACAAAATTATTCCGTAAAGAAAATAAAAAGGTTGGAATAATTGCCGTTGATCCTACAAGCCCCTTTACTGGTGGAGCTTTACTTGGTGATAGAATCAGAATGAATGAAATTGGAAACGATGAAGGCGTATTTATCAGAAGCATGGCAACAAGAGGAAGTCTTGGCGGGTTAAGTAAAAAAGCAATAGATGCCGCAGATATTCTTGATGCAGCAGGATATGATTATATTATTCTTGAAACTGTCGGTGTAGGTCAATCCGAACTCGATATTGTTCAGGCAGCAGATTCAACTATAGTTGTACTTGTTCCTGAATCTGGTGATTCAGTACAGGCAATGAAAGCCGGACTGATGGAAATTGCAGATTTTTTTGTGCTAAATAAAAGTGACAGACCTGGAGCTGATCAGGCTGTAGCATCTCTTCAAACAACTTTAATGATGAAAGATCATGATGAAAAATCCTGGATGCCGGGTATAATTAAAACCATTGCACAAGAGAATAAAGGTTTAACCGAAGTTTTTAATGAAATTGAGAGACATAGAAAATATTTGCAAGATCAAAATCTTTTCATCACTAAAAGGGAAATGCAAGCTAAAAATAGAATTAAAGAAATTGTGGAAAGTAAAATAAGAGAAGATTTATGGAATGAAAGTGGAGAAAAATCTTTAAATTCTGCATTAGAAAAAGTTATCCTTGGGAATCTATCGCCTTATCATATCGCAGAAGAAATAATTGAAAATTTTATTAAGAATAAAAAAAATAAATAATATTAAAATTTTTATAGACCATCGTTAGGATGTAATTATATGAATAATACCACTGAAACTATTGAGAACAGATTCCTGCTTGAACTTACCGAAAACCAAATACTCATCCGGGATACTATCCGTGATTTCGCCCAGAAAAAGATAAAACCGAAAGTAATGGAATGGGACGAGACACAACATTTTCCGATGGAAATATTTAAAGAACTTGGTGAGCTCGGATTTATGGGAATTATTTTCCCTGAAGAATACGGTGGATCTGGATTGGGTTATATTGAGTTTGTAATAATCATAGAAGAACTTGGAATAGTTGATCCATCGATAGCTCTTTCTGTTGCTGCACACAATGGACTATGCACAAATCATATCTATCGTTTTGGAAATGAAACTCAAAGAAAAAAATATTTACCAAAATTAGTCTCTGGAAAAACAATTGGTGCCTGGGGACTTACTGAATCTTCTTCAGGTAGTGATGCAGCAGGTCTGAAATCTACAGCACAAAAAAAAGGAAACAAATACTTACTTAATGGAAATAAAACTTTCACTACTCACGGAGCTTCGGGTGAAACAATTGTGGTAATGGCAATTACTGATAAAGAAGCTGGCAAGAAAGGAATTTCTGCTTTTATTCTTGAACAGGGTATGCCCGGATTGAGTGTTGGTAAAAAAGAAAATAAGCTCGGGATGAGAGCAAGCGAAACTGTTCAACTTACTTTTGAAAATTGTGAAGTGCCTGAAGAAAATTTACTAGGTGAAGAAGGAATGGGATTTATTAATGCTATGCAAATTCTTGAAGGAGGTAGAATTTCCATTGCTGCTGTTAGTTTGGGATTAGCTCAAGGTTGTTTGAATGAATCACTAAAATATTCTCAGGAGAGAACACAGTTTGGGAAACCATTGTCAGCGTTCCAGGCAACTCAATTTAAATTAGCGGATATGAAAACGAATATTGAAGCAGCTAGATTGTTAACAATGCGTGCAGCAAAAATGAAAGACGATGGCTTACCAAATATTAAAGAAGCTGCTATGGCAAAACTTTTCGCAAGTGAAATTGCTGAAAAAGCTGCAAGTGAGGCCGTTCAAATTCACGGAGGTTACGGATTCACAAAGGATTACCCGGTGGAAAAATATTTTAGAGATGTAAAGTTGTTGACTATTGGTGAAGGAACATCAGAGATTCAAAGAATTGTAATTGCAAGAGAAATATTGAAATGAAGCCCATCGGTACTCAAATAAAAGAAGATGAAGCCTTTCTGAAGAGAGATGATTATCAGAAAGAGTTGATTAAGAAAGCTTTCAGCAGAGAAAGAAAAAATTAAACTTGGTGGAGGAAAAAAGGCTCTCGAAAAACAAAAAGAAAAAGGTAAACTTGGCGCGAGAGAAAGAATTAACCTCCTCATCGATAATCCCAAAGATTTTTATGAGTTGAGTACTTTTGCTGCATACCAAATGTATGAAGAATTCGGTGGTGCACCATGTTCAGGAACAATTTATGGAATCGGGAAAATAAATGGAAGACAGTGTGTCATTGTTGCCAACGATGCTACAGTTAAGGCTGGTGCATGGTTTCCGGTAACAGCAAAGAAAAACTTACGTGCCCAGGAAATAGCAATGGAAAATCATCTGCCAATAATTTATTTGGTAGATAGTGCCGGTGTTTTCCTTCCTTTGCAGGATGAAATTTTTCCTGACAAAGAACACTTCGGAAGAATATTTCGTAATAATGCAGTTATGTCCTCAAAAGGAATTCCACAGATTTCAGCAATTATGGGTCCCTGTGTTGCTGGTGGTGCTTATCTTCCGATCATGAGTGATGAAGCATTAATTGTTGAAGGTGAAGGTTCGGTATTTTTGGCTGGTTCACATCTTGTTCGCGCGGCTATCGGAGAAAAAATTGATAACGAAAGTCTTGGTGGTGCTCGCGTTCAATCTAATATCTCTGGCGTAACTGATTATATAATGAAAGATGATAAAGAATGTATTAATCAAATCAGAAGTCTGGTAGATAAATTTGGTCATAGAGACTTTGCAGGATTTGATCGTATAGAATCGAAGCCTCCAAAGTTTTCGTCAAAAGAAATTTATGGAATCTTACCAGAAGACACTATCAAGCAATATGATACTTATGAATTGATTGCAAGAATCGTTGACAATTCTGAAATTGATGAATATAAAACAGGATACGGAAAAACTGTTATTACAGCTTACGCTCGAATTGATGGCTGGGCTGTAGGAATAGTTGCTAATCAGCGAAGTGTTGTAAAGACCGAAACCGGTGAGATGCAAGTGGGTGGAGTTATTTACTCAGATAGTTCAGATAAAGCAACCCGATTTATTATGAACTGTAACCAGAAAAAAATTCCTTTAGTTTTTTTACAGGATGTAACAGGATTTATGGTCGGCAGTCGTGCTGAACACGGCGGAATTATTAAAGATGGGGCAAAGATGGTAAATGCTGTTGCAAATTCTGTTGTCCCAAAAATTACAATTATCATCGGAAATAGTTTTGGTGCAGGAAATTACGCAATGTGCGGTAAAGCGTACGATCCAAGATTTATTTATGCTTATCCAAATGCAAAAATATCAGTAATGGGCGGTTCTCAGGCACATAGTGTTCTACTTGACATAAAAATCAAGCAAGCAGAAAAAGATGGTAAGAAAGTTTCCGAAGAAGAAAAGAAGAAATTATTGGATGAAATTTCAAAAGCATACGATGAAAAAAATAATCCATATTATGCTGCAGCAAGATTATGGATTGATGAAATAATTGATCCTGCCGAAACAAGAAAATATATTTCGATGGGAATTGAGTCCGCAAACCATAATCCTGAGATACCAAGATTTAATCCTGGAGTTATCCAAACATAAATGAGCGTTCGTATTTTTTCTATTTATTTTTTTATTTTTATTTTCATCACAGCCTCTCCGATATCCCCTCAGCAAAGCAACTTGTCCAAAGGTGTTAACTATTTATCAGAATTTATTGCTTCCGATTATTTTTTGGAATTGAAATTAGAAAATTCAGATCTTGCTTTAGTTGATTCACTCTACATACGAGCTATCCACTTTTATAATTATGATTACGAAGAAGCATTGCTGGCTTTAACTTTCACAACAATACCCTATCGTAGAGTTCCGTTGGTAATACCACTGATAAATTCAAGAATATATTATCCGCTGATTTCTGCAAATGATTCGATCGTAAACCTGAAAAATCAAAATCTACCAAACCGATTATTTTATGATTCTCCTGACAATGACTATGGAGACAAGGATAAACTTGCACATTTTTTTGGAAATGCATTTATTGGTTATGCTGAGAACATATTGAATTTAGCCGATGTATTTGGTTATTTTGTAGAAGCATTTGAAGAAGATTTTAAAGCACAGTCGGAAGTTGACTTCAGAGATGTGGATGTAAATTGGTACGGAGTACTTTTTGGAAATTTTCTTGAGACAAATAAAAAAATATTGCCATCTCAAATTATGACTATAAGATCACTAAGATATTTTCTAATTACAATATGAATACAATACTAATTATAGACGACGAAAGAGAAATTTGCGAAAGCATGAAAATGATCCTTGAATACGAGGGTTATTCAGTTGATTACTCAACTTCTGCATTGAAAGGATTAAACCTGGTCGAAGAGAAACAAATATCCTGTTTACTGCTTGATATTCAGATGCCGGAGATGAGTGGTTTTGAAGTCCTGAAAAAAGTTAAGGAATCTAATCCTTCACTTTCTGTCATTATTATCTCTGCTCATGGAAGTATTGAAAATGCAATCAAAGCAACCAGACTTGGAGCATTTGATTTTATCGAAAAGCCGATAGACAGAGATAAACTTCTCATCAGTGTCCGCAATGCTATTGAACAGGTAAAACTTCTCACCGAAAATATTGAAATTAAAAAATCACTCGATACAGATGGTGAAATTCTTGGTCAAAGTAAAGAAATAAAATCGATACTTGAATTAATTGACAAAGTTGCTCCTCTCGATACCCGTGTTTTAATAACCGGAGAAAATGGTACAGGTAAAGAATTAGTTGCCCGAGCTATACACAAAAAAAGCCAAAGAAAAGACAAACCATTTATTGAAGTTAATTGTGCTGCTATTCCAAATGAACTTATCGAATCAGAATTATTTGGTCACGAAAAAGGCTCATTTACCGGCGCATTTACTCAACGTATCGGTAAATTTGAGTTGGCAAACAAAGGAACAATATTTCTCGATGAAGTTGGCGATATGAGTCCGCAGGCACAAGCGAAAGTCCTCCGGGCAATTGAGGATGGCAAAATTGAAAGAGTTGGCGGAGGTAAAAAAATTGATGTTGATGTACGAATTATTTCAGCTACAAACAAAGAACTTTCAGAAGAGATTCAAAAAGAAAAATTCAGGGAAGATCTTTATCATAGGTTGAATGTCATTCCCATAATTGTCCCACCACTCAGAGAAAGGAAAGATGATATTCCAATTCTTGCTGAGGCATTTTCAAAAATAATTACAACGAGACATAAGAAACCCCCGGTAAAATTTCTAGGTGATGCGACTAAACTTCTACAGGAGATGAGCTGGAGTGGAAACGTTCGTGAATTAAAAAATATTATTGAAAGAATTATCATAATTATTGATAAACGTGAAATCGCCCGAACTGATATTGAAACTTTACTTAAACCCGGGCAGGCAACAATGGATGACATAATTGATGAATCAAACTCTTTCCAGGAATTCAAAGAAAAAGCTGAGCGGGCATTTATATTGAAACAGTTGAATGAGAATAGCTGGAACATCAGCAAAACAGCAGAGTTACTTGATATTCAACGAAGTCATCTGTATAACAAAATGAAAAAATATGGGATAGAAAAAGGAGAGTAATATGCCGACAATCTTCTCCAAAATAATTAATAAAGAAATTCCTGCTGATATAGTTTATGAATCAGATAATGTTTTAGCGTTTAAGGATATAAAACCGCAAGCACCTGTTCACATTCTAATCATTCCAAAAATTGAGATACCGAAAGTGACTGATATTAAAGGGAATGAACATGCTCCATTACTTGGTGAAATGATAGATGTGGCAAATAAATTGGCTAAAGATTTAGGGATTGAAAAAAACGGTTTCAGATTAGTCTTTAATTGTGGTAATGATGGCGGACAGGAAGTTTATCACATTCATATGCATTTACTCGGCGGCAGGCATATGCAATGGCCACCGGGTTGAAAGCTACATTCACTGTTAACCGGAACCTTCGAGGTTAAAGTAACGTAAATCAGCCTTCAACCCTGTCTGCCGAACAGGCAGGCTCGAAGGTTAGAGTTAATCACATCCCACTAAGGAGAATAGAATTAAGTTTTAACTCTGAATGGATTCACCATCATCTGTGATCTTTTATCACTCTCTAAACTTCCAAACATAACAGATTCATATCCGTACTTATCTCTTATTCTTGTAACAGCTCGAAGCATTTTTTTTCTTTTTATCTCTTCCCATTCAAATAATTCCTGCTGCTCAGAAAACTTTGAGAACTTACTCAATCCAATTCCAATTAATCTTACTGCAACCCTTCGTGTGTGAGCTTTCATTAGTACATCCCAGGCAACTTCAAATACTGTTCTGTCATCATCTGTTGGTTTAATTGTTCTTGAACGAGTTAATGTGTTGAAGTCTGAATAACGGAGTTTAATATTTACAGTTGAAGCCAGCCAATCCATATCTCTCAGTTCCTGGCAAACTTTTCCTGTGAGCTTGAATAATTTTTCCTTTAAAAATTCTTTACTTGTAACATCAGCAAAAGTTCTTTCGTGCGAAATACTTTTCTGCTCATAATTATCTACTACCAGATACTCACTCCCCTCTCCGCAGGCTTTCCTGTAAAGATCAATTCCATATTTGCCGTAAGCTGCAGCAAAATAATCCTGTGGAAGCTTTGTTATATCTCCAATCTTGTAAATTCCTTTCGAGTGAAAATCCTGCAGAGTTACTTTTCCTACACCGGGAATTGCTTCAACAGGCATTGGCGAAAGAAATTCCTTTTCCATTCCGGGAAGAATATAAGTGATTCCATTTGGCTTCATACAATCCGAACCGATCTTTGCAATTGTTTTGTTACTGCCAATTCCAATTGAGCAAGGAAGAGAAAGTTTTTGCCAGATTTCTTTTTGAAGGAAGGAAGCAAATGCAAAGAGTGAGCCGTAAACATTTCTGCATCCGGTAAAGTCCATATAGAATTCATCTATGGAAGCTTGCTGAACAATGGGCGCATATTCTAGCAGAATATTCTTTACTGCTCTTGAGAAACGTGAATATTCACCATGACTACCGTGAATGTAAATTCCGTGTGGACAAAGACGATAAGCAGTTCTGATAGGCATAGCTGAGTGCAGACCGTACACTCTTGCTTCGTAAGAACAAGCCGCAACTACTCCCCTTCCAATTTTTGGATCACCGCCAACGATTACGGGTTTTCCTTTCAGTGAAGGATCGAGTATCCTTTCAACTGAAACAAAGAATGCATCGAGGTCTAAGTGAAATATTGTACGCATAATTAAGTCAGTAGTAATTATTCATTGGTAGTCATTAAATGTTCTTTGAACAATTTAACAATTCAGCAATAAGACAATTTCATTAGTTAACTAACAACTCCTCTAATCTCGGATAAGCTTTTAGTATCGTTCCCGGCATTTCAACTTTATCTTTCTCCTCAAGCAGATGAATAAGCTCAAACGCATTTGCAACTGCATCACCTTGTGGATGGTTGTTCATTATAACGTGTACTTCTTTAACTCTTGATTGTATTGATTTAATCTTTTGTTCAATCTCAACAAGTTCACCAGGAGAATAAAGATAATTGTAACGTTCACTTCTTTCTTCGTAAGACTGTGCTCTGCCAAAATTATTGATTGATTCTTTCCAGGCATCAACATTTCTACCATGAAAACGAATGTATGCTTTATCATTTGTTATGACAGGCTCAAAAGTAATTGCCTGTCCAATCTGCGGTTGATCAATTGTGCAGAAAGTAATATCAGCTTCCTTAAAAAATTCAAATGCTTCCTTGTTCTGCCAGGATGAATGTCTGACTTCAACAAAACAATTGTAGTTTGGAAATGTTTCTTTTAGCTGTTGAATGTATTGTATAGCTGAATTATTAAATGGAAATGAATATGGGAACTGGATAAGCAATCCACCAAGTCTTTCAGCATTTGCCAGAATATCGAGATTGTATCTTACAGCTTTTACACTTTGTTCATCAAATTTTCTTTTATGTGTAAAATCCTGATGCAGCTTAATGTGAAAAATAAATTCATCACTGTCCGATACTTTTTTCACCCAGCCTTCAACTATCTTCGGACTGAGATAAGCATAGTAAGTTGCATTAACTTCAACACAATTAAAGTAATGTGAGTAGAACTGAAGCCAGTCAAATCTACTTGATTGGTTTTTAGGATAGAAATTTGGCACCCAATCTTTGTAAGACCAGCCTGCCGTTCCGATATAGTATTTTGGCATTTTAAACCAATAAATTCTGTTGCTCACTAAATACACATAATTAACACTTTTGTTAACTATGTGTATTTACTAAAATTCATATTTCTACTCTTTAATCATTCTAATTAAACGAAAACATCACACCAACTGATGCAGTAATAGCTCGCTGTAAGCCATCCAGGTTTACTTTACGCTCAACGAAGGGAAATGCAAAATCTCCCATCAATGCAAAATTATCGTTAAATCTATATTCAAGTGAAGCTAAAAAATTTAATTGTGGCTGATTGCTGTCTTCAACATCAACATAAGTATCACCATTAGTTGAAGTGCTGTCTAAAATACTTGATTCTGCCAATGGTTGTATATATAAAAGCTGAGGGATAACACTAAAATCACCAAATGAAAATTGGTATAAAGCCCTCAGTAATAAATCATCCCCTTTCTCAAGCTGATATGTATCACTGTTTCTTCCACCATATAACTGGTAACCTGCACCAATCAGAAATTGATTGTATGCGTAGCTGACGCCTAACAATAAATCATTAGTACCCAATCCACTCTGATATACCTGAGGCAGGCTGTCTTTTATATCATCGCCTGTTGCAAGTTTAACTCCTAACGATGCATTTATCGAAGAGTTTCCATCAGTGTAAAGTCCCTGGTTCCAGCTAATGATCAAATCTCCTATTCCACTTACATCGCCCAGTGGACCTGATTGAATGTTATATGGAATCATAAGCTGAATAGAACTTTTTTCAAACACGTTATAATACCCATCCAGAACAAATGAATAATACTGCACATCATCTTCTTTACCGCTGTATCCATATTTGAAATAAGTTGAGATGTTAAACTTTTCTCCGGCCTCACCTTCTAAAAGATGTCCACCAAGCTGGCATATTCCGCCATCAGTACATTGAGCAAAGTTTTCAATTGAATAAAAATTAATTGCTAATAAAATTGTAGATATGAGATACCACTTTTTCATTTTTTCCCTTTCAAGATATTAGTGTTTTTCTAATATAAAATTACTTTTTGCTTCATCAATATTCATCACAAAATCATCACACGGCTTTCTTTTTTTCCATACTTCTGTAAACACCGACAACAATTCCAACTAATTTGAATGACGTATTTTTTTTCTCAATAACTATTGGCTTGTATTCCGGATTTTCTGAGATGAGTTCTATTTCATTTTTCTTTTTATAAAATCTTTTCACTACTGCTGCATCATCAAGAATGGCGGCTACAATTTGTCCATTCTTTGGGTCAAGGTTGGGATTGATGATCACAATATCACCATTAAAAATATAAGCATCTTTTAAGCTGTCCCCTTTTACCCGGAGCAGAAAAGAATCCTTTGGCATTCTTGCAATTGTGGGCAGTTCAATTGTATCGATTGCATCAGGATAAATTGTAAGCGGATTGCCTGCTGCAACTTCTCCGAGAACAGGTTTTGGAACGAAGAATTTATCTTCAAGAGTAAGCTCAATTCCACGTGATAGTTTTGGATTCTTTTTTATAAATCCTTTTTTTTCAATCGCACCTAAATGCTGCTGAACTGTTGCCCTATTACTGTAACCAAACTTGGTTGCTACTTCAGCTAAGGTTGGAGGTATTCCTCTTCCCTTTATCTGATCGATTAAAAAATCAAGGATGTTTTTCTGGATTTTGGTTAAATCTTTTTTCATAATTAAATACCATACATTTGTATGGTAATTTAATTTATTACGAATAATAAGTCAATAGCTAAAAATTTAATTGGGAAGATTTTAAGGAGGAAGAAAAATTAATTAACAAAAATCTTTTTCAATGATTCTACTAGTTTATCCCTGAAGATAGGTTTGGAAATAAAATCGGTAAAGCCGGTAGCAATAAATTTTTCTTTATCACCCGGCAGAACATACGCTGTAACAGCTATTACTGGAATTTTCTGGAACTGAGGTATCTGGTGAATAACTTTTAAGGCATCTAGTCCATTATATTCACCCTGAAGATTAATATCCATGATAATAAAGTCAAATTCATTGGTTTCAAGCAAAGGCAAAGCTTCTTCGAAACTGGTCGCAAATTGAATATTCTTCAAATCTTTCATCTGAACTTTAAAAAGTATTTGAGAATCAACCTGATCTTCAATATAAAGACATCTTAAAGAAGAAAGTCCATTACTACTTTTTGGCACTACCGGTTTTTCTTCAACAACTACTTTATTGCTACCAATAACTAATTTTTCAGGTTCGGCTTTTATTTCCTCAACAATGGCCTCGTGTTCTTCAATTTCTGAATTGACTTTGGATTTTGTTTTATTGTTACGAGGAGATAATTCCTCTTCAACAATCTCAATTTCATCCGACATATTAAGTAGTTGAGGTTCCTCTTCTATAATTGGATTCTGTAATTGAATTTCCGTTTGCATTGGAACAACTTTTTCAGTCTCTTTAATAACTGGTTGTTCGTTGATTTGGGCAATATTTACCGGGAATCTGAATCCAACATCCTGTTTATCAGTATTCTCATTGAGAATCACAAATTGACCGTCCAATGTCTGTAACAGCTTATAAATTATTTCAATGATCAATTTTGATAATCCAAATACCTTAGGTTCTGTTTTATCAATAAATAATGATCGCAGAGTTTCCACTAATTGTGGTGTGGATTTGCCAAACGCATCTGAAATTGAAATATTAAAATTATCATCATCAACCTGATAAGCAGAAAAATACAATTTCTTTTGTGAACTAATTCGTCCAACAAGACGGAACAAATTACTAGTTAAATTCAAAAATTTCTTTTTATCAATATTAAATCTCAGCGACGAAGAAATTTTTCCATAAGCAAATTCCAGATCTCTTATTCCCGTAATCTCATTTAAAGTTTTCTCGTAATTCTCAATAACATCAGTTACTGCAACTTCCGATAAATCGATTTCTGGTTTATTAAATTGAATATCAGAGAATTCAATAATTGTGTTCATCAGGCTAAGTATTAAAACACGGTTTTGATTAATGATATCAATAGCTTCCTTTTGTTCCGGAGAAGGAGTTTCAATACTTTCCATTAACTCTTGAGTGAAACCAAGTATAACATTCATCGGTGTTAGAATTTCATGGAATATTCCCGAAAGAAACGAACTGGTTATCACCGTATCGGTGGATACTTTGTCAATTTTTTGCTTTTTGCCAGAATGATTTTCATCAACTTCTTTTTCAATTTTATTTGTTGAGATTTTTGGGACGACATTTGGTTTTGCAATCAGAACGAATGATTCCAATTTATTATTTGAATCAAATATTGGAGTCGATACAATATCACATTCTAGAAGTCGTCCCTCAGACGTTATCAATTCCAGAGTGAAAGTAACCGTTTCCTTAATATGCGAATGAAATACTGAGTCATTTATAAATACTTTATCTTCTTCACCACAATTCAAAGTTATATCGGTGTTAATTAAATCTGATGATGATACTCCTAAAATTTTATTTACAGACTCATTGACATAAGTTATTGTACCATCAGGATCTGTAATAAAAATCATGTCATTAGTATTATCAAAAGCAGCTTTGAATATTTGATTTTTCTTTTCAGTTTCAAAAGATGTGGAAACATCTTCAAGAATATTTAAGTATGCTTCGGATTCTTCATGTTGATAGTTTATTCTACTGATTCTTACATGAATAAAACTGCCGTCTTTTTTTCTTTGCTTGAAAGGTTTGCTGAATTCACCATCTTTAAATATTTCTTGCGAAAATTCCAGGAGAGATTTTATATCTTCAGATGTATAAAGGTCTGTCACATCCATTTGTAAAAATTCATCTATGGAGTAACCATACAGTCTCAAAGCAGCCTCATTTATATCAAGAAATCGAAGGCTATCTTTTTCATAAATGTAAATTGGCTGAGGGTTATTTTTAATAAATAAATCGGACATATAATTTTTAAACTCTTTTTAACAAGTGACTATCTTCATTTTTATTATAAAATGAAAATTCTTATTTCCTTTAGTTTTAATGCATCTTACACTTAAATCGGTACGAACTTCCCGGTTTTGAATATTTCTAATCCATCAATAATTCAACAATTATGCCATTAGAAACGATTTTTAAGAATTTCTTTTCGAGCACGATTCAGTCGCAGAGAATAATTTAGGTATCTTCATTAAGCCATTATTTGCGCTAAATATTAACATTATTTCCATTTCATAATACTCAAACTTCAAATCAAATATCGACTCGTTAACCAAATTTCAAATCTTCTTAAATTACTGCTGAATTTTAATAAATCGCTTTATCGGTATAATTAAATCCTTTGTTGTAAAATTCTCCGATTTGAACAATTTTTTTACCAATTCTGCTGGATGGTTATATATACTAAAAATTTTGATGGAAATTACCTTTTAGATGCTGAACTGGGGAAATGAAGGTGAAAAATAATTTATTTTATTAGCGGAAATCTATTTAAGGCACAAAAATTATGTAGCCTAAGTTTCTGTGAAGAAATTTCAAATCGAATGGCATTAAAACATTTCTAACTGGGATTCATTTAACAATAAGTAAGTACTTTGCATCTGTTTTAACAACGTGCTAACAATACCAAATATTACTTTAAAGTGGAACGAAGGATTTTAGTTAACCTCAAAAAAAAAGTCCGATAATTTTCTTTTGCGAAAAAGATTAATTTAAAAAATGTTATATCAGCTTTTTTTCTTGCCGAAAGTTGTCCCAAAAATTACATCCCAAAAAGGTGAACTAACTCCGTACCCTTTGTATTCATCCTGATAGTGATGAAGCATATGATGGTTTTTAATTGCAAGCCAGAACTTACTATGCATGTTAAAATGATGAATTGCGTAATGTGATATATCATAGAAGAGATAACCAGCAATAAATCCAGAAAAGAATGGCATCATAAGGTATTCACCAATAATTAATCTGAAAAAGAAAAAGAATAATATTGCAAGAGGAACACTTACAGAAGGCGGCATTACAAGTCTTTTAGAATCGCTTGGATAGTCGTGATGAACTCCATGAAACATGAAATGTATTTTTTTACCGAATTCACTTTTTGCTTTAAAATGGAAAATATATCTATGAAGAACATACTCAGCTAAAGACCATGCCAAAGCTCCACCAATGAAAAGTACAAAAATGTTTATCGCCGATATTTTGTGAATAAAAATTGATAAGTACATCAGTAATAAAATTACGGGTACATAAACATAAAGTGGAACAGTAAAGTGAACTCTTGAAAAGAATTCCAAAAAGTCACTTTCAAACATTCTTACGGTTTCATCTTTATTTGAAACGTAATTCTTAGCCATTGTTTTTCCTTAATTGTTAATTATTAGCAACGGAAATTTAAAACATATTTTGGAAATAATAAATCACCTAAAATCTGCACTTAACCTGTTATTTTGAGATTTTTTTAACTCCAACTCCCGGAAGATCAGGTATTATTACTTTGCCGCTTTCTATTTTTGATCCTAAAAAGGGATCATTAGAAATTAATTCAGCTCCATCCAGATCGACCCAGTCAGCTAAATAGGATAAATGTGAAGCTGCAGTTATTGCACAAGAAGTCTCGGTCATACAACCAATCATAATTTTCAAATTAAGTTCTTTAGCTTTTATCATCATTCGAAAAGCATTTCTTATCCCACCACATTTCATCAACTTAATATTAATTCCAGAATAAGCATCCTTGATGTAAGCAAGATCATTCAAACTTTGCACAGCTTCATCTGCAATTATCGGTAAAGGACTTCTTTCATTTAGCCAATTACTTTCATTGATTTTTTCTTTAGGTAATGGCTGTTCAACCAGAACAACATTTTTTTCTGCTAGCCAATAGATCATATCGAGAGCTAAATACTCGTCATTCCAACCCTGGTTAACATCTACAAATAACATTTGGTCTGTAACTGAATTTACAATCTCTACAATTTTTCTATCATTTTCATTCCCCAATTTTATTTTTAAAAATTTATACTCTGAAGCATTAAATATTTTCCGCCTTAAGTCTGCTTCATCGGAAATCCCGATTGTAAACGATGTATGAATATCATTCTTTTTAGTAATGTTGAGATATTTATACAAAGGAATGCTTTTTAATTTTCCGAATAAATCATGTAATGCAATATCAACCGCTGCTTTAGCTGCATTGTTCCCCACTGATAATTTGTCAATGTAATCAAGAAAAATATTTAAATCAGTAAAATCATTTAATAATTTAAAGTCAACCCTGTTTAAAAAATCAACGACGCTTTTTTGATCTTCAGGTAAATATGGCGGCAATGATGCTTCACCATACCCTAAGATTCCATCGTGTTCAATTTCCACAATTACAGCAGGAGTCGTTGTTCTAGAGTTAACAGATATTGTGAACTGATCCTTGAGCTTAATTGTATACGGATAATATTTTAAATTCATATTAGAAAAATAATTCAGGAGATTTATAAAATTATTATAATCTTTTCTCAATTATGTTTGAAATTAAACGCCAAAGTTCTCATATTCCTAACCAAAATTATTAGAATATTCATAATATCCGATTTTAACCATAAACTATTTGGGAAATTATGCAGCAATCAAGAGAAGTCTGGGGATCAAAAGCAGGATTTATTTTAGCGGCTGCCGGTTCAGCAATTGGTTTAGGAAACATCTGGAAGTTTCCATACATAACTGGTGAAAATGGTGGTGCTTCTTTTGTTCTTGTGTATCTAATATGTATTGCTGTTATAGGTCTTCCTGTATTGATTGCAGAAATACTTATTGGAAGAACTACACAAAGAAATCCTGTTGGTGCATTTTATAAATTAAGTAAATCTAAATTTTGGGCTACAGTTGGTGGAATGGGAGTTATAGCTGGATTCTTAATACTATCCTTCTATGCTATCATTGCAGGTTGGTCCATAGGTTATATCGTTGAAGCAATTAATGGTAACTTTTATAAATTTCCAGAACCCGCCTCTTCGGCAGATCATTTTCAATCTCTCGTTTCTAATCTATCCTGGATATTTGGTTACTTCGCATTTTTTATGATACTCACAATGGTCATAGTATTTTCAGGAGTACAGAAAGGTATTGAGCGTGCAAGCAAGATAATGATGCCGATACTTTTTATTCTTTTGGTAATTTTGATGATAAGGGGATTGACTCTCGAAGGTGCATCAAAGGGATTAGATTTTTTATGGAATCCGGATTGGAGTAAAATAAATGCAGGAACTATATTGCTGGCATTAGGTCATGCTTTTTTTACTCTTAGTTTAGGAATGGGTGCAATGCTTACTTACGGAAGTTATATGTCTGAAAAAGACAACATTCCAAGTGCAGCACTGCAAATTGTAATTCTCGATACTCTCGTTGCTCTAATTGCCGGTATTGCGATTTTTACCGCTGTATTCGCTGTTGGATTGTCTCCAGACGCTGGTCCTGGACTTATTTTTCACACTCTGCCTGGCGTTTTTTCTAAAATGCCCGGAGGATATTTTTTTTCGATTCTATTTTTCATTTCTCTAACAATAGCTGCACTAACTTCATCTATTTCACTTTTAGAGGTTGTTGTATCTTTCTTTGTAGACGAACTGAACTGGAAGCGACATACTGCAGCCGTCGTTCTTTCAGGTTTCATTTTTGTTTTGGGTATTCCGAGTGTATTATCATTTAATATTCTTTCTGATGTTAAAATATTTGGGTTAGATTTTTTTGGATTAGCAGATTTTATCGCATCCAATATTCTGCTGCCTCTTGGTGGATTATTTATTGCAATATTTGTGGCCTGGGTATGGGGATATGAAAGAGTGATTCCAAATCTTCGTAAAGGTGCGGAAAAGTTTTTTGATAACTATCCTTCTTTGAGTGGTGCATGGAAAATATTCCTAAAATATTTATCACCGGTATTAATCTTTTTTGTATTCTTATATTCAATAGGTTTGCTTGAAAAAATCTTTAACCTTTTTTCAGGAAAATAAAATACGAGTTCAAATTTAACCCACAATATTAAAAAGGTATAAATGAAAAGATCAGTTGCCGGAATTATTGCTTTCTTTTTGATCATTACCCTGCTTGTGATTGGTGGAGTTTCTTTATTTGAATCAGTTTGGTCATTCCCCGGCAATTTTGATTTTATTAAATCTTTCCCTTCAGCTGAATACCCGATCGGCTCGATTCCATTTATGGTAATTGCTTTAGTGGGAACAGGAATTTTTGTTACATTAAAACTTGGCTTTCCACAGATCAGATATTTTTTACACGGTGTCAAAGTTACGCGAGGTGTTTATGATAATCCGAAGGATGAAGGAGATTTAAATCATTTCAGAGCTCTTGCAACAGCATTATCTGCAACTGTCGGTATTGGGAATATTGCTGGGGTTGCAACTGCAATTTATTATGGCGGACCAGGAGCAATGTTTTGGATGTGGGTAACTGCATTTTTCGGAACAGCGCTCAAATATTCTGAAGTAACTCTTGCGCATCATTTTAGAGAGTTTGACGAATTTGGTCGTACTGCAGGTGGACCAATGTACACCATTGAAAAAGGACTTGGTAGTAATTGGAAATGGTTAGCAGTTGCATTTGCCTGTTTTGCAATTATTTGTTCATTCGCTACCGGTAACGCAATTCAAACTTTCACTGTCTCAGACCAGATTTATTCTGAAGTAACACAAATTGTTGGTCAGGCACATTTCCTGACACTTAAACATCAGATATTCGGTAATTTTTTTGTTTCGGTTCAACAAGTTATCAATGGAATCGCTCTTTCATTCATTGTTGGTCTGGTTATTATTGGTGGGATACGAAGGATTGGAAATGTAACAGGATTCCTTTCTCCTTTTATGGCAATTATATATGTAACTGCCGGAGTTCTAATTTTAATTTCAAATTTTTCTCACCTTGATGACAGCTTCGGATTGATAATTGGAATGGCATTTAATCCTCCTGCTGAAATTGCAGGAGTAGGTATTGGAACTTTCCTTGTAATGCTCAACACAATGCTTTGGGGAATTAAAAGAGGGCTTTACTCAAATGAAGCTGGTCAAGGAAGTGCAGCTATTGCTCATGCAACTGCAAAAACAAAATACGGCGTTCGTGAGGGAACGGTTGCATTACTCGAACCATTCATTGATACAATCACCATTTGTTCGATCACCGGATTAGTAATTCTTTCAACTGATGCCTGGCATTATACACAATTCTTTGTAACAAGAATAGATTCAACATTTACTGGAGAATTATTGAACAGCAGCCTTCTTACATCGTTTGCATTTAAAGAAGGGTTGAGCTGGCTCTTTAGTTATGGAGATAAAATAGTAACGATTTCTGTACTACTCTTCGCAGTTTCAACGGCCATCAGTTGGTCTTATTATGGTGAGCGAGCAGCAAATTATTTATTTGGAAGAAAGGCAACCTTACCTTACAAATGGGTTTACATACTTTTTGTTTTTATTGGGGCTATTGCCGAACTTGAAGCGGTTTGGGCTTTTGGCGATGCTGCTCTTGGTATTATGACTTTTCCAAACTTGTTAGCAATAATTTTACTATCCGGAATGTTGAAGAAACTTACGAAAGACTATTTCGCAATCGATCATATTGAGTATAAAAATCTGAAATAAAATTTGGTAGAGAAATAAAATGATTTTTTAATCTATATCATCACCATTCTGCTTGGGGCCAGCAAGAATCTTATGAGCTATATTTCTATCAATAGTGTTAAATGAAATATTACCATCTTCAAGATTTTTATACATCAAATCATTCTCAATCAAATAGTAAAACTTTTTCTTAAAATCAACTATTGAAAGATTTGCTGTTGCAGCAAGCTTCGCCAACTCGTTCGGATCTTCAAAATCGATTTTGTTCAACCTAAGCATATATTTCCTGGCAATGTAAAAAGACTCAGAGCTTGGATCAATCATTCTAATCTTGGTTCTTTTTGTTACAGGATCGAGTATATCCTTAAAATACAAAGGGACAAATCTTCCGTTTTGAATGGAAATCATTGCGCCACTACCACCATCAAGCATAAACTGTGAAGCTGAGAAACCCAGGTCTCGGGTATATTCCATATCAAAAGGAATAGGGTCGGCGCATCTTAATTCATAACCGATATTTTTTGCAACCACAGTTACTTTAATCCCATATTCCTTCAGCTTTTGTTGAACTTTCATTTTTAAGATTTCACCAAAATTGACTTCAGCGATTCTGATATTATCGTGAGCATCCCGTTCAATATCCACTAACTGATCAAGGTCTTCATGCTTCAGTCTTTCCACTAAACCTTCAGCTAAAATAGCAACTCCATCAGATCTGCCATAACTCAATCTTTTTACTATCGAACCAACAAGTACGTCAACAACATGATTGAGATCAATCGAGTCACCTGGAAATTCCTCCGGAACTAAAGTCAGCGTTGCTCCAGTAGCTTTTCCAATGCCTAGTGCAAGATGCCCGGCTTTCCTTCCCATAGTAACAATAAAGTACCAACGCGAAGTGGTTTGAGCATCAACCATAAGGCTTTTAACTATTTCAACACCAATGTGCCTAGCAGTCTGAAATCCAAAGGTAGGAATTCCATGAGGAAGGTCAAGATCGTTGTCAATTGTTTTGGGAACGTGAACAACTCTGATTCTTCCGGCAGCAACTTCATTCACCTTTAGTGCACTGAATGCTGTATCATCACCACCTATTGTAATTAACTTATCTACATCAAGACGCAAAAGCGATGTAACGGCATTTTCAAGATGCTTATCATTTTTAGTGGGATTTGCACGCGATATTCCAATAAAGGAACCACCACGAAAATGAATTCGACTAACATTGTGAATTGTTAAATCTTTAACATGAGTTGTATCACCTTCCATTATCCACTTGAAACCATCTTTAATTCCCAAAACTTCTATACCTTCAACTTCGGCCCTGATAGTTGCAGCACCAATGACACTATTTATTCCTGGGGCCGGACCTCCACTTACGAGTATAGCTAATTTTTTTGGAGCAATTGACATAAATATGTTCTTTCCTTATAAACAAATGACTTTATGGATCTGAAATTAAAACTGATCAATGAAGTATTTTCAAACGTGCAAACTTCAACATTAGTTGTCGAATGTTATTGCCTTCAAATGCAACTGTCGCTTTAAGCGATTCACCTACCCCGGTAACATCTGTTACTTTCCCGAGTCCGAATTTTTCATGCATAACCCGGCTGCCGATTCTGACAACTTTATTCTCCTGGTCGAAATCTTCATAATCAACTGAGTTGAAGTATTCATAGAATAGTTCTTTTTTTGTTTTTCGATTTGCTTTTCTTCCAATACCTCCATTGATTTCCTGTATTGTCGAAGTAGCAATTTCATCAATAAAACGTGATCGGCTTTGATATGCAACTTCACCGAATCGATAACGGCTTCTTGCATGAGAAAGATAAACTTTGTGTGCGGCTCGAGTAATTGCTACGTAAAATAGTCTTCTTTCTTCTTCAACAGAAGAGTCTTCACTAAACCTGTTTGCAAGAGGAAATATTTCTTCTTCCAATCCGGAAATAAATACAATTGGAAATTCTAATCCTTTAGAACTATGAACAGTCAGGAAAGTAACAACATTTTTATTATCGTCTTTCATATCAATATCAGAGACTAACGAAACCTCTTCCAGAAATTGGTCTAACTTTGCATTTTTATTTTCTTTTGAATATTCTGAGATGGCAGCGATTAACCCATTTATATTATCTAATCTGGTACGGGATTCAGGCGTATTTTCAGATTTGAACATCTTAACCAATCCTAATTCATCAATCAAGGCTAATGAAAGTTCGCCAACAGAAAGCGTATCTTTCAAATTAATATATTTCTCAAGAAGAACCCGGAATCCCTTTACATTTTTCTGGATTCTTTCTTTTATATCAATGACTTCGAAAACACGATTCATCGTTTGGAAAAGTGTTAAGTCATGCTTTCGTGCAAACGCAATCATTCTTGTAACAGTAGTATTGCCAATACCTCTCTGCGGAAAGTTCATTATTCTTAACAGACTTTCCTCATCATTTTGGTTGGCAATTACTCTTAAATATGCTATTACATCTTTCACTTCTTTTCTTCTGTAAAACTCAACTCCGCCTATAATTATATATGGAATTTTTTCTTTGTAAAAAATATCTTCGAGTGCGCGGCTTTGAGCGTTTGTTCTGTAAAGTATAGCAAAATCTTTATAGGAAAGTTTCTTCTTGCTAATTTCTTTCTTAATATACTTAGCTAACTGGAAAGCCTCATCCTTCTCATCAGCACAGCGAATTAGAGTTAGTTGTTCGCCATCATTGTTCTCTGTCCATAAGGTTTTATTGACCTGGTTCTTGTTATTTTTTATGACAGAATCAGCAGCAGAAAGAATTGTTTTCGTCGAGCGATAATTTTGTTCAAGCTTAAACTGTTTGTAATTCTTAAAATCCTTTTTGAAATCAAGCATATTGCCAATATTAGCACCTCGCCAGCTGTAAATACTTTGTGCATCATCCCCGACAACAGATATTTTGCAAGTTCTTGATACAAGCAGCTTAAGAAGTTCATACTGAGCTTTGTTCGTATCTTGAAATTCATCGACAAGAATGTATTCGAACCGGCTTTTATATTTATGAAGAACTTTTGGATTTGAGTTGAAAAGTTGGATCGGTTTTAGGAGAAGGTCTTCAAAATCCATTGAATTGTTTGCAATGAGTCTGTTCTGATATTCTTCATATATGTCTGCAATTTTTTCTTCCTTTAAACTCTTCGCAAATTTCTTTTTATACTCTGCCGGCATAATCATATGATTTTTTAAGTAACTGATTCTATGTCTGACAGAATTTACAGTTAGTCCTTCAATCTCAATATTGAAGTTTAGCATTATATTGCTGACAAGTGAATAGGAATCCTCCATATCATAGATTGAGAAGTTACTTTTATATTCAATGTTTTTTGCTTCAGCACGTAATATTCTTGCAAAGATTGAATGAAAAGTTCCCATCCAGATAGTATCGGCCTTTTTACCGACTAATTCAACAATTCTTTCCTTCATTTCATTCGCAGCTTTGTTAGTAAAAGTCAGAGCTAAAATTGACTCCGGCTTAAGACCATGTTTTAACAAATATGCAACTTTGTAGGTTAGAACCTTTGTTTTTCCGGAACCGGCTCCTGCAACAATCATTTGAGAACCACCATTAAACTCTACAGCTTTTTGCTGGTCGGGATTTAATTTCTTTAATTCGATCATTTTGCTCATTATTTTTTGAAAAATTGGAAGCAAATATAGCTAAATGGATTCCCATTGAAAAGGCAGGATGAAAGTTATTATTAACTTTAATGGTATTCGAAATGAATTTTCCATCAAATTCCAAATGACTCATTTGTTATCTTTAAAATATCTTGCTGTAAAATTTTAAAGTTAGCAATGCTTCGGTTGGTTTTGTTTAATATTTGATGAGATTGACTATCAATAAAAAACCCCTCAACTACTGATGAGTTGCAGGGGTTATAAGGAGAGAACATATGATGCGATAATAATTTGCCAACTTACGTGCCAACGAATGGGTTCATTTATGGTCAAAAAACATATTTAAATTATGGATTGAGTGGGTAAAGTGAATGAAAATGAGACCTACATTAAAAAATTAAAACATTATTCAAAACTGCCAGAGCTGATCCCCGATTTGATATTTAACCGTGAATTTCCTTTTTTTGCCATAAGAGTGAATAATGAAATTAATAGACATCATACTAACCGAATTACTGATCGTCGGTTGTTTTTCTTCAGGTTGCAGACAAATTTTTGGAGATAGTGAACCACCTGAGTCAATTGTTCAGCCACCATTTGAAACCATGAAAATAATTGTGTCCGAGCCAAGATTTGGAACAATAAAAAATCCAGGCGAAACATTAAGCATTGAATGGACTGCACCAAGGATAAGAAAAATAGATATACAACTTTTCAGAAAAAGTGAGTTTAAATTAACTCTCATTGAAGATCTTGAAAATGAAGGTAGATTTGATTGGGAAATTCCAAATGATATACCGCTGTCAAATCATTACCTGATAAAAATAATGAGTCATATTAATAATGATATTTATGATTTAAGCGAACAATTTGGAATTCAATAAAACATCCATGGATCATAATGTTAGATGGTGATCTGAAAGAGTTCGAAGATTATTTATCAGAGTTTAGTTCTGTCCCCCAGTTTGATGCTGAAACCTGTCGTATCTGCGGAATAAGTTTATCGGATAGTTTGTCCATTAATAAAGTGCCCGTGGTTGAACTTCAATTTGAAAATGAAAACTTTGCTACTGAAGCAATTGCCTTACTCGAATCAAAGGGAATAAAAGCAAAGCTGTCTACAGATTCAAAAGAAAAGATTCTTATGGCCGAAGATAAGTTAAAAGAGGCAAAATCAATTCTTGAATCTTAGTGCAGTTTATTTTGAAAAGGTAATCTTTAAGTAAGATTAATTTTTACGTGGGTTGGCTTTTCTCCACACCTTAATATATTCAGCAATATTTTTTGTGGATGCACCTGGAGTGAACAATTCACCAACACCAATATCTTTTAATTTTTTTATATCTTCTTCAGGAATAATACCGCCACCGGTAAGCAAAACATCATCGAGTCCTTTTTCATTCATAAGGTTTTTTATTTTAGGAAGGATTGTCATATGTGCTCCAGAAAGAATACTTATTCCAATAACATCAACATCTTCCTGAACTGCAGCTTCGACAATCATTTCCGGACTTTGACGTAGTCCTGTATAAATCACTTCCATTCCGGCATCTCTTAATGCAGCAGCAATAACCTTTGCGCCGCGATCGTGCCCATCTAAACCGGCTTTTGCTACAAGTACTCTAATTTTACTACTCATTATAAATATCCTTGTATTTACTTAAGAATGAACGAATATTATTTCCGTACTCGAGTAATGAGCCTGAACTGTAACTTTTAACGGCAGGCTTTAATGCAAAATCATTATTGAATCTCGGAATTATATGAAAATGAAAATGAAAGACTGATTGACCTGCAGAATATCCGTTATTAGAAATCACATTAAAACCATCGGCATTTAAACTTCGTTTAACTATTCCTGCTAAAAATTGTGTAGCGTGAATCAGTTTCCTGAGTTCATCTTTAGGTACGGTTAAAAAATTATCGTAATGTTTTTTGGGAATTACCAGAGTGTGTCCATAGTTAACAGGCTGAATATCGAGGAAGGCTAAAATATGCTCGTCTTCAAAAATGATTTCTGCTTCAGCTTTTCGATCTCTAATATTACAAAAGATACATTCCATACATTCAAAAATAGTGTTTATTGAAATTTAAGACAATTTTAATCTAAGATTTAGGAGAATTTAAGAAATTCATTACGCTTTGGGAATGTTCCGAATACTCCGCCAGTGTGCAGAAAAATTATTCGTTTGCCATTTCCCTGACTTAAAACGAGTTCATTGTATGCATAAAAAGCTTTACCGGTATAAGCAGGGTCTAAGAGAATACCAGTTCTGCTCGCAAAGTCAGTAATCAATTTTAATTTTTTATCTGCTATATTTTTGTATCCCTCTTTTGAGTAGCCGTCAACTATTTCCAGATTTTTGTCTTCAATTTTACATTTCAGTTTAAAGTCAAGTAATGCCCCCTCAGCAAGCTGAAGAATTTTTTTTCTGATTATTTCTTTTGGAAGAAGAACATTCACTGCGAAAATTTTTAATTTGATTTTATTCAGAGCAGCGCCAACTAAAAGTCCGGCAGCAGTTCCACCAGAACCGCAAGCGGCAAATATTCCATTAACATTTCTAAGTTCAATCTGTTTTTTCAACTCATCCATAAAATTTATATAACCCCATATTCCGAGAGTCGAAGAGCCGCCTGCAGGAATAACATA
Organism: uncultured Ignavibacteriaceae bacterium; assembly: GCA_963790385.1. Taxonomy (GTDB): domain Bacteria; phylum Bacteroidota; class Ignavibacteria; order Ignavibacteriales; family Ignavibacteriaceae; genus IGN2. Next base: position 178,384 of record CAWBOG010000005.1, on the reverse strand, counting down.
AACTCGTTTTCCTTTTTTGACCAGCTTTCTTCGTTCCTCAGTCATAATTTCATCAACTTTTTCAAATTCCTTTTTGTTTAGATATACAATGTCAGAACCGTACATTTTGTCGAGAAAAAGATTCCCATCAGCCTTATTACTTTTTTTCCCCCATAAAAATAATTTGGTTTTAATTCCAAACTTAGCTGCGGCTGACGCAGTTGCACGTGCATGGTTTGATTGATCTCCTCCGCAAGTGAAAATTATTTCAGCCTTTTCTTTCTTTGCTTCATAAAGTAAATATTCAAGTTTTCTAATTTTATTCCCAAGAAAATCTGAACCCGTGTAGTCATCTCGCTTAATTAAAAATTCTTTCTCGTCTTTGTCAATCCGACTTGTTCGGAATCTGATTTTCTCCAATGGCGTTGGAAGATGAGCTAGGTTTAGTTTCTTAGGTATTTGCATCTCGTTTCAGTGTATATACTGCTTATTTAGTCAAATATTATACGGGTTTTAAGTTTACGGAACCTTCAAGGTTATAGTATTGATCTACGCATCTTTAACCTTGAAAGTTAGTGTCCGTTGCTGCTTTCATTTTTCTTTTTCTCTTTTCTGAAGCCATTTGTAAAAAGTTCGTGCACGTTTTAGGTCTTCTTGAGTATCTACACTTATACTTTCATATTCGGTTTCAACTACTTTAATACGGATGTCGTTCTCAAGCATTCGAAGTTGTTCCAGCATTTCAGTTTGTTCCAGGTCTGTTTGCTTCAGGCTTGTAAATTTTAACAATGCCTTTCTTCTGAATACATAGAGACCAATGTGTTTATAGTAGTCCGTAATCTCAATTGCTGCAGAATCTGAAATTGCACTTCTTGTAAAAGGTATTGGTGCTCGAGAAAAGTATAATGCATAATTATTGTAATCGAAAACCACTTTGACAACGTCTGGAGATTTAAGCTCTTTTAAAGTTTGAATGTGTTTGATTAAAGTTGCTACTTCAATTGTTTTATCGAACAGTAATGGCTCAATTACCTGATCAATCATTTCTCCCCGAATGAATGGTTCGTCTCCCTGAATATTTACGATTATGTCTGCTTCTTTATAAATTTTTGCTACGTACGCAATTCTATCCGAACCGCTGGCAATTTCCTTCGGAGTTTCAATGACATCTGCACCAAATCCTCGTGCAACAGAAGCAACTTTTGCATCATCAACCGCCAAAATTAATTTCTCAATGAGTTTTGATTTAGATGCGCTCTCATAAGTATGCTGGATCATGGTTTTATCACCGATTGTTGCTAATGGTTTACCCATTAATCTGGTCGATGCAAAACGTGCTGGTATAATTCCGATAATCATCTTAATCAATAAATTGTTGCATTGTTATATTGTTTAATTGTTGTAGCAATACAGCAATAAAACAATTAAACATTTTTTTGTGAAAACTTATCATTTGTGATTTGAAGCTATTATTCCCCTAACCTTATTCATCAAATCAATCTCTTCCTGTCTTGATTTAATTCCTTCTGATTGAATAGGCTTATCAAAGTGTACTTTAATTGTTCCTCTTCTGATTTTAAAAGTTCCCTTAGGCATAATTTTATTTGAACCGACTATTGTAGTTGGAATTATCGGATATCCCACCTGTGTCGCCAATCTGAATGCCCCTCTTTTGAATGGCTGAATTTCTCCTGTTTTACTTCGGGTACCTTCGGCAAATACAACGATTGAAATATTTTGTTTTTCCATTTTTGCTTTTGCTTCATCAATGCTTTTCAAGGCTTTCTCATAATTTTCTCTGTCTATCATCACATAGGGACCCATTGCCAATTGCCATCCGAAGAAAGGAATTTTTGCAAGTTCCTTTTTAAATATCATTGCCATTCTGTTTGGAATTGTTTTTTGTAAAACCACAATATCATATTGACTCGAATGATTAGAAACGAAAACATAAGTTTTCTTTTTGTCAAGATTTTCAAGACCAGTTATTTCCAGCTTTATTCCACTTAACCAAAGAACTCCACCTGAAAAATATTTTGATAATTTGAAGTAGAGAGTATGACTTCGATCAATAATTGCAAAAATCATTGCAAATATTGAGCAGATTAAAGTGTGAACAGCAATTAAAAATAGTTTTACCGCTGTAATCAAGTTCTGTTCTCCAAACTTAACTCAGGTTGAAGTGGAATATCTTTGATCTTCGCAAATTTTTCAATTGCATTTATCCGGTTTTTAATTGATGGATGACTATAGAAAAACCATTCAACAAATGGATGAGGATCTTTATCACCAAGATTTTGATCTGTGAGTTTCTCTAAAGTCTTAATAAATGCATTTGGATTTTTTGTTTCAAAGATTGAATACTCATCAGCTTCATATTCAAACTTGCGACTTAAAATATTACCTAAGGGTGACTGAACTATTCCAATCAACATTGACCAAATGGCAAGTAGAGGAAGCGCTGCAATTTCTGTTATTGAATTGAACCCAAACCAGCCCAATGAATATTGGTAAAGTATTGCTATCAAATAGAGAGTAAGGAAACTTGATATGGTTCCGATAATGATATTTTTAATAATATGTTTTTTCTTAAAATGTCCAAGCTCGTGAGCGATGACAGCTTCAATTTCATCTTCAGAATAGTTATCAAGTAATGTATCGCCAAGAATTATTCTCTTCGTTTTTCCTAATCCAGTAAAAGCAGCATTTGCTTTTTTTGTATTCTTACTCATATCAAACCTGTAAACATTTTCAACTTTTATTCGTGCATTCGTGGCAAGTGAATTTATTCTGCGCTTCAATTCAACATTATCAATAGGAGTTACTTTATAAAAAATCGGGAAGATGAGTACCGGAAATATCTGTGCAAGCACCACTGATATAAAAAACATAATTACCGCAAACGGAAACCACCAAAGTAAGTTGAAAGTATTTAGTATGTAGTAGAAAACAAGAAGAATAGGAACGCCAATTACAAGTGAAACTAATAATCCTTTCAATCCTTCCAAAATCCATTTCCAAAAAGTTTGATTTGATAGATTGTATTTGTGTTCGAGATAGAAGCCAGTGTAGTAACTTATCGGGTATGATAGTATAGATCCGGCAAAACCTACAACGAATAAAAATGCCAGGAAAAGCAAATACTGATTTGAAAAATAATTTGCCAGATAATTTTCTAGTTCTTTGCTATACCCAAGCCACACAAATAATAAAATGAGTATAAATGAAACAATTCCTTCAGTTATTCCAATTGCAAGTTTAATATTGTTATATTTTTTGGCGTCCATCAGAACAAAAATAGACAAAGCGCTTTAGGGAAACAATTTAGGAAGGTTTACTAATATCCCGAATACTAAATCTTCTCAACCGCATCATTCTCAATCCAACCGACTTTGCCATCTGCTAATCTTATTTTTACCCAATTATCAAGCTTGTCTTCAAGACTGACTTTTATTCCTTCGTGGATTACAAATGCATCTGTACTTTTTATATCCGGAGAGCTTTTTACAGTAATTGATTGTGCAATCACTACCACTTCGATAATATTTTCTTCCCTATTCATTTTTACAATCAGAAGAGAAATTACAATCAGAAAGACTACCAGCATTCCTAATCCAGAAAATAAAATTAGCTTTTGTTGAAAAATTGTTCTTGCGAAAAAATAAATTACAATAAATATTATCAAAAGAATGAAAAAGAGATATGCTAAGTAAGTCCAGCCATTAACAGTGAGCGAAGTCAAAATCGACTCCCACCATTCAAAAAGAAAAAATGTTGGCAACGGTTGTATTCTATCTACTGTACTGAGATTAGCAAATGCTAAATTATGTTTAACATCTTCATCAGAGGGAGACTAGCTTTAAAGCTCGTTCGTAATTAAGAATTGCATCAGCCAAGTTTTCCTATACGGTAATATGAATTTGCCATGTTGAAATAAAGTGATGTCCCATCATATCCTTCATTTCTAAGTTCTTCATATATTTTTATTGCATTATCAAATTCACCGTTGCGATAATATTCTCCGGCTTGCTGCATTTTATCATCAACGCTGATGGCAAATGCATTCTCCACAATTGTAAATAGAAATAAAGATGAAAATAGAAAAAACCAATTCGGAAATAATTTTCTGCAATTAAACATTTCTTTTACCCAAGATATTCTTTTCAAGATTTATAATTACATCCGCTATTTCATTATACATCTCCTGCATTGCCGTAGATTTTTCAGCTCCGGGCGCAAATCGAACAAACTCACATTTTTCAGCACCGGATTTAAGATCTTTAATTAGTTCATCAGAGATATTGTGAGTTCTCAATTCATCAGAAGCCTTTTCAATTGTAAATTCTGATTTAGAAATATGAAGTTTATCTTCAAGATATCCGAACAATGCAGTTGAAAGTTCTGTGTAAAATTCTTTGTGGTTTTGAGTATTCATTAATTTATTTGCAGTCTTCAACCGATTTTTCGCAACCTTTTGAGCTTTCTGATAGCGAAGAAGAACTACGTTGTCGTGGAGTTTATCGTATCTCTTCTTCCATCCAATTAATCCAACACCAAAGATAACTGGTAGAATGCTTGCGAATAAAAATCCGGTTGTGTCAAGAATATAACTTTCTTTCTTTTTAATATCATTATAAGAAGTTTTTATAAACCTGATGTCAGTTCCCAATTCTCTTACATCTTCTTTTCCAATTCCCTCAGTTACAACTTGCTTATCTCCGGGTTTAATATCAATCGTAAATGATTCTGATTTTAAAGTAATATATTTTTTTGTTGAAGGATTGAAATAAGAAAATTCAATTGGAGATATTTCTCTTGTGCCAACAACTCTAGGGACAAATAAATATTCACCCGATTTAGTCCCTGAGATTTTACCTTTTCTATTGATTTGATCGTTTATTTTCGGTTCATATTTTTCAAATCCATTCGGAAGATTTATTTCCGGCATTTCAAGCAACCCAATATTTCCGGTACCAGAAATACTAATATTTAAAGTCAGCGGATCGTTTGATTTTACTGTAGTGCTATTCAGCTTTGCATCAAAGGAATAATCACCCACTGCACCTTTGAAATATCCAGGTTGCCCGGCAGGCAAAGGTTCAACTTCAATTTTTACTATATCTGACTTTGCATTAAACTCATATATTTGTGATCTGCCGAAGGGATCACCAAAAAAATCATCCCAGATGCTTTTACCATTTCTTTGCTTCTGTATTTCTATTGGAACGGTTAATTCAAATGGTGTAACTTCGAGTGAACCGGTTTGAGTTGGAAATAATGCTACCTTCTTAAGAACTCCAACACGGAATTGTTTTCCGTTTATTATTTCTGTTGTAAAATTAATATTAGTGGAGGTTTCCAATTCTTCCGCCCAAAAACCCTGGTATTGCGGTAACTTATTTATTCCCATTTGCGATGCGATACTTAGACGTGTATAAAGTTTATAAACGACTGTTATCTGCTCACCTTTAAATGCTCTCGTCTTATCTACACTTGCCCGGATATATAAATTTTTAGCTATCTCTGATTCAGAGATTTGATCATCATTTTTTTGTTGTTTTGGTTTATCAGCACCTTTTACTACGGTGATTTTTATTGGCTCTGTTTTGAATGTGTTGCCAGATTGAGAAATGCTTGCAGTCCCAATACTAAATGTTCCAACACCTTTAGGTTGCACGACATAATTATATGTCAAAGAAGCTGACTGTGCACCATTTATAATTTGAATGCTGGATGACTGATTCGGGCCTGATAGTATTATGAAATTTTCAAATGCAGGTGGAGAAAATTTTGACAGATTATTAATGCTTGAACCAGAAAATGTAAACGATACCTGGAACCTTTCATTATCTGCAACCGTAGTTTCATTTACCGAAGCAGTAAACTCCTGCGCAAAAACATTTTGCTGTCCTAAAACTGCAAAACAGAAGATTAATACTGACAACAAATTTCTTTTGACTTTTGACATTTGACTACTTTTGACGTTATTCATTACCAATCTTTTTCAGTTTTAACTCTCTGCCCTTTTATTTTTCTTAATTGCTTTTGCAGATCTTTCTCATTCTCTTTTAATGCATTTAAGATTTTTTCAGCCTCTTGTTTCGTTAGCTCCTGCTCTTTTTGTTCCTGAGATTGCTGCTGTTGCTGATCCTGCTGCTGTTGATCTTGTTTCTGTTGATCCTGTTTTTGCTGGTTTTGATCTTGTTGATCTTTATTTTGATCCTGCTGGTCTTTGTTTTGATCTTGATTTTGATTCTGCTGTTGATCCTGGTTTGGATTTTTCAACATATTAAGTGCATAAGAAAGATTATACTTTGCTTGTTCGTCAGTTGGATTCAGCTTTAATGCTTCTTTATAGGCACCAACGCTCTCTTTAATTTTTTGAGATTTCAATAGCGAATTCCCAATGTTATAATATAACTTAGACTTTTCTAAATCATCTTTTGCATCCACAAATGCTGATTGAAAAGATTTCATTGCTTCATCGTATCGTTGTTGCTTATAGTATGCATCTCCAAGATTAAACTTAGCTTCAAAATTTTGAGGAGTTTTTTCTGAACCTTTTTTGAAATTTACTTCTGCATCTGCAAATTTCTGCTCATTGTAAAGTTCTACACCATCGTTAACTAAATCGCGAGTAGATTGAGCATTTGTTTGCAATTGAAATATTGCAATAATAAACACTGCTGTAAATAATATCAGACTTTTATTGTCATTGCGAGGAACGAAGTGACGAAGCAATCTACATGTTAGCCTAGATAGATTGCTTCTTCCGACTTCGTCGGAATCGCAATGACATTCTTTAAACATAAATTTCATCATTGTTCCAATCCTAATTTCTTATTGAGTCTTGCATATAAAGGGGATTTTCTTTCAGAAATAAAAAATTCCAATACTAATAGAATTAATGCCGGTATCAGAAAAAAATAAAAACGATCTTCATAATCTGTAACTTTTTTCACACCGAATTCAGTTTGTTCAAGTTCAGATAACTCAGTATAAATTTTATCAAGATGGTCTTCGTAATTTGTGCCACGGAAATATCTGCCATTTCCATCGATCGCTATTTTTTTTAATACATCTTCGTCAAGCTTAGTTAAAACTGTGTTTCCTTCTCTGTCTTTCTTGAAACCAACTAATTGGTTTCTATTGTTGTAAACCGGAATTGGAACTCCACTCTCTGATCCTAATCCTATTGTATAAATTTTTATATCTCTTGATACTGCATTTTCAACGGCTTTCTGAACATCACCCTCGTGATCTTCTCCATCAGTAATTGCAATGATAACTTTCTGCGTGCTGAGAGTATCGAATGAAGCTGTAGCAAGATTTATGGCTGAAGCAATTGCCGTTCCTTGTGACGGAACGGAGTTCACATCAACTGCTGAAAGAAAAAGATTCGCTGCAGCATAATCTGTTGTTAATGGAATTTGAACATAAGCCTGTCCCGCAAATATTATTAATCCAATTCTATCACCACGAAGTTTGTTGATCAAATTTGAAATTTGATACTTGGCTTTTTCAAGTCTGTTCGGTTTAATATCTTCAGCCATCATACTATTTGAAACATCAAGTAAAATAAAAACATCAATGCCGGTTTGTTTAACTTCCTGCATCTTCGTCCCGACTTGTGGATTAGCTGCAGCAAATACCAAACAAGTTAATGCCAGTAATATTATAACAAACTTTGTCCAGCGCTTTAAATTACTGTCAGTTGGAAACAGGGTTTTATGAAGTTCTACATCTGCAAAAAGCTTCAGTAGTTTTTTTCGATTCCTTCCAAGAAACCAAAACAGTGCCACCAGCATTGGAAGCAGGTAAAGTAAATTTAAATATTCAGGATGTGCGAATCTAAACATACAATCTTCAATTAAATTTTATTTTTCATATAGTATTTACAGCTAATTGGTTTGTGTGTCTCGTTAAAGCATTGTTGCATGAATGCATGGTTGCATGTTTGCATGGTTATAATCCATATTTTTCAATTAATTCTCGAATCACGTAATCATTTTTCCATTCATTCTGATCCAATTTTGCAATCATCGTTTTATTAAATTGTATTAATTTATTTTCTAACGAATAATGTTTTTTATCATATTCATCGAACCATTCTCTATTAATATCTCCGGAATTATGTAAAGCAAATATTTGTGAATAGTTTTCAGCGAGTGAAGCCAATGAAATATTCACATATTGTATATTTTCTTTTAATGATCTTCTACTATAACCTTCAGCAATATTTGAATGAACTGAAAATATTGAATCTTCAGTTTGTGCTTTAACTTTAAATGGAACTGCATCAAGTGATCTGATTTTTTTTGTAACAAAAACATATAGTTCAACAGCTTCTTTCCATACTTCAAGCTTTCTGAATCCACGATTTATATTTTTATTCCTATTTATTAACTCTTCATTCATATTATTAAATCATACGTGTAAATAATTTTCATTTATTCATGCAACCATGCACTCATGCATTCTATCGTGTACTTATTAAGGTAACTTCCTCAATATTGTTCGAGACAAACTTAGTTCAAGTAAAAGTAAAATGAGACCTCCCCACAGCCAACTATGATATTTTTCTGTGGCATTTTTATATGAAGTAATCTCAATTTTAGTTTTCTCAAGCTTATCAATTTTATTATAAATCTCTTCCAATGCACGATTGTTAGTGGCACGAAAGTATTGACCATCAGTTATTCCGGAAATTTTTGTCAACATCTCCTCATCAATTTCAACAGGAACCATTTGATATCGAGTCCCAAATGGAGTTTGAACAGGATAAGGTGCTTCGCCTCTTGTTCCAACTCCGATTGTGTAAATCCGGATTCCAAATGCTTTTGCAATTTCTGCAGCACTTATCGGATCAACTTCACCTGCGTTGTTTACACCATCGGTAAGCAGAATAATTATTCTACTTTTTGCATCACTTTCTTTTAATCGGTTAACCCCGTTTGCAATGGCATTCCCAATCGCGGTGCCATCCTGAATCATTCCGCTGCGGATATCCAGAAGTAAATTTCTAAGAACATTATAATCAATCGTTAGCGGGCATTGCGTAAAAGCTTCCCTCGAAAAAATAACCAAACCAATTCTATCAGATGTTCTGCCTTCGACAAAATTATCAATCACATTTTTTGCAGCATCCAGTCTATTGGGTTTAAAATCTTCAGCAAGCATACTTCCTGAAATGTCGAGAACCATAGCTATATCAATTCCTTCAGTAGTAACATTTTCACCGGAAGAAAAACTTTGAGGTCTTGCAAGTGCAACAATTAATAATCCAATCGCCAACAATCTGACTGCGAAAGGAATGTGCCGTAAATACTCACGTAATGTTGATGGAACATCTTTGAAAATATTTAATGACGAATATTTAACTGACGACTGTGTTTTCATTCCTCTCAAAAAATACCAGGCGATCATCAGTGGAATGATGGACAGAAAATACAGAACCCAGGGATATGCAAATGTTATTCCGTTAAACACTTTGCACCTCTTCTTCAATATTCGCTGTTTCCTTGGAAATCGTCTGAGTAACAATTTCTTTTGCTTGCTTCATCATCGTTTCGTTAACTGATGGAAGAGGTTGAAACTTTGCAAATTTTACAAGATCAGCGTTGCTCAGAAATTCATTAGTTATACTAAAAATAATTTCTGCGGCTGATACCTTTTTTAACTGCTGCATTTGCTCTGATGTTGTTAGTTCGAGAGCGGGAAGATTAAATCTTTCTTCAAAATAGCCTCTAACAATTCCAGTTATTTTTGAATGATATTCTTTTACCATTCCCTTTTGCCAGAGTTTTTCATTCTCTAAGTTGCTCAAGGCACTTAAAGCTCTAACATGTGCTGGAATTCTTATAATTTTTTTCTTAACTGGTTGTTCAGCTTTTTTCTTTTTGTATTTTCTGTAGAAATAAAAAGCGGCAGCTAAGATTATTATAACAATGAGAGTAATTAATAAAATGAATTTCCAATCAAGCGGAATGGTTAATGGTTCTTTGACATCTTTTATATCGGCCTGCTGTTCAAGTGCGACAGTATGGACAGTAATTGCTACAGGATTTGAAAGAACAACTTTTTCCTGATTGTCACCTTTAATTTTGTAACGGACACTAATTGGAGAAATTGTAACTGAAGCCGAGTCATAAAATGAAATAATATATGAGTAAGTAGATGACTTAATATTATCTTCTTCTTTGATAAGAGGTGCAACTTCTTTTATGATTTCAAATTTTTTCAGAGTGTCTCTGATAAAAGGTGTGGTTACTTCAATATTTTTATCAGCCCTGATCTCCAGAGAATAAGTAATATAATCACCAACAAGATAATCGCTTGAGTCAACAGAAGCATAAGCTGAAATAGACTGTGCCGATAAATTAATACTCAGCAAAAGTAAAAGGATAAAATATTTTAATAAATACTTTACCATCTTTTTTCACGCATTCTGAAAAAATTAACCAACGGCGCTATGTAGTTTGCCCCGGCTTGCACATAGATACTATCCAGTCTGCTTGAAATAAAAAGTGATTTCCTTTTAGCCTGAATTTCCTTCCTTCTTTTCCTTAATGATTCTTGCACACGATTACTGCTTGTGTCAATCCATCGTTCTTCATTTGTTTCAGCATCAGTTAATTTAATCAAACCCATTTTCGGTATTTCAGATTCACGCCTGTCATCAAGAACAACACCTATAAGATCATGTTTTTTTCCGACAACACGAAGAATCTTTTCATATCCGTCATCCATAAAATCTGAAAGCAGAAAAACTATCGATCGCTTTTTTATTGCTCCATTCATAAACTCAAGTGCAGACCGAAGATTGGTTTTATTTCCTTCGGGTTCAAACGAGAGAACTTCACGCACAATTCTTAGTACGTGAGAGTTGCCTTTTCTTGGAGGAACAAATTTTTCAACTTTATCAGTAAATAAAATCAGACCAACTTTATCATTATTCTTCAAAGCGGAGAATGCAAGAATTGCACTCAGTTCTGCTGCAACTCTCTGCTTGGTCTTAGAAAGCGAACCAAACATCTGTGAGCCGCTAAGATCAACCATCATCATTACAGTTAGTTCCCGTTCCTCTTCAAATATTTTTACAAATGGATGGCCGAAGCGTGCTGTAACATTCCAATCAATATTTCTGATGTCATCACCATACTGATATTCGCGTACTTCAGAAAATTCCATTCCTCTTCCTTTAAAAACGGAATGGTATTCTCCTGAAAAGACCTGGTTTACAAGACCTTTTGTACGAATTTCAATTTGTCTTACGAGTTTTAATAAATCTTTAGTTAGCAATTCTATCTACTATAATTATGAATTATAAATTCTACATTCTAAATTGATTAAGGTACTTCTACTTTATTCAATATTTCACTGATAATTGATTCAGAAGTTATTTCTTCTGCTTCCGCTTCATAAGTAACTGCAACTCTGTGTCTCATTACGTCGTAGCAAATGGCTCTAACGTCTTCAGGTATTACATATCCTCTTCTCTTAATAAATGCCATCGCCCTGGCGCCAAGTGCAAGATTTATTGATGCTCTTGGTGATGCGCCATAACTTATTAAATCTGCAAGATTAGCTAACCCAAATTCTTTTGGCTTACGTGTAGCAAAAACAATATCAAGAATATATTTTTCAATTTTCTCATCAATGTAAACTTCCTGGATAAGTTGTCTTCCCTTAAGAATATCAGCTGGACTGATTACCGGATTTGGAGTACCAATTGTGTTATTGATGTTATGCCGAACGATCTGTAATTCTTCTTTTCTATCAGGATAAGTTATTTTTATTTTCAACATGAACCGATCAACCTGAGCTTCAGGCAATGGATATGTTCCCTCCTGTTCAATTGGATTTTGAGTTGCGAGCACTAAAAATGGTTCTTCAAGTTTAAAAGTTTGTTCACCAATAGTAACCTGTCTTTCCTGCATTGCTTCAAGGAGTGCACTTTGTACTTTAGCAGGTGCACGGTTAATTTCATCAGCAAGAATAAAATTTGAAAAGAGTGGACCTTTGCGAATAAAAAAGTTTCCATCCTTTTGATTGTAAATTTGGGTTCCGATTAAATCAGCAGGCAAAAGATCTGGCGTAAACTGGATTCGTTGAAATTTTGCTTTCATTGCCGAGGCAAGAGTTTTAATTGCAAGAGTTTTTGCCAAGCCCGGAACACCTTCAAGAAGAATGTGGCCATTACCCAAAAGCCCGACTACTAATCTTTCAACCATTTCTTTTTGACCGACAATTACTTTTCCAATTTCACTGAAAAGTAAATCAACAAAAGCACTTTCCTGTTTTATTTTTTCGTTTAACTGTGCAATATCCAATGTTAACCTCTCAAATATTGAATTAGTGTTATATAATATGGAATTTAAGCCGATAGGCTCATCAGCATTTAGCTGAAAATACGATTAGACGGTGGCAAACATATAAATGTTGCGTTTTCCAATCAAGAAACTTAATAGAGACCCGTGATTAAGAGTAAATAGGTTTTTGTGGAATTTGTTATTGTCCACAATTATGACAATCAATATTATTAATAAGAAGTTTATAATCGATTATAATTAAATTTACACCGATGAAAATAATTCTATCAATACTTTTAATCTGCCTTCAATTTAGCTTTGCACAGGAAAGTAATTTTGCTGTGATATCTGAACCCCAAATCGGTGCGGGGACAAATTCCAATAATTTAATAGAAGTTGTAGAACATATTAACAAAAGTCAGAATATATCCTACGTTGTTGTGCTTGGAAATATTACTGCAAATGGAAAGTTTGATGAATTTATATGGGCACAGGAAATTCTTGATGGTTTAACAGTTCCATACTCAGTCGTCGGTGGTGACAAAGATTATTTGCTTAGCGAAGGTAAAGGTTCTGAAATTTCTCTTCTTTGGGGTAATGATAAATATTTTTTTGAAAGTAAAAACTATTCTCTGGTCAGTATTAATTCTATTCTGTCTGAATTTCCGGATAAAAATTATATCGATACAGAAACAATGAACTGGTTCTATAATAAAATATCGGGTCTACAATCAAATAGGATAATCACTTTTTCTTATTACCCTATCAATCTTGCTGAAAATAATTACAATTTTTTTGAATCACTCTTAAATAAAAAAATATTTTCATTCGTAAGTAAAGAAGATAAAGCTGGAAATTATAAATCGACTTTCGAGGGATTGTATCTCAATAGAAATGATGGGTGGGGTTATTTGCTTGCGTCCACAAAAAATGAAACGATACAGGTAACAAAGATTTTAAGTGAAGAGATTAAGAAAAAAATAAAACCTGAAGTTCGTGAAATTTGATTATACAAAACCATTAGTTCTTGAATCATCAAAGCCTGTTAAATTTGTGCAGCAAGGAAGTGTTGTGTGGTCTGGTAGTATGAATAAAATTACAAGTGAATCATCAACTTCTAATTCTGATAAGGTTTACACAGCTTTTAAAAATGGTTTAATAAATTGTTTAAGCAATAACGGAACAGAACAATGGCATTATGAGACGAATAAAAAAATTAATGTTTCTCCACAGGTAGTTAATGATATACTTATTGTTGCTTCTGATGATGGAGATCTCATTACCTTAAATGCAAACACAGGAAATCCCTACCAGATAATCGGAATTGGAGAAAAAATTACTTCAGGTGTTTCAATTATTGAAATTGAAGAAGCTGGAAGTAAGACACAAGCTGTCGTTGTTGGTACTCAATATGGAAATCTTTATTGCTACGATTTGTTCACTCTTGATCCGATCTGGACACAGCAGCTATCAGGTATGAATGAAAGCATTAACGTAGTTACATCAATTGAATACTCGAATAATAAAATTTTCTTTGTGGATAATCAGGGAACACTTTATTGCTTTAGTGCAACAAACGGAATGCTTATATGGAATATTCCGGCTTCGAAAGGTGGATGGAAATCAGCATCGGGATCAAAGAAAAATATTATCATCAGGAATAACAATTTATATTTAGTTGATAAGTCTGGAAATTTATTTTGTGTTGATGCTCTTTTGGGAACGCCGAAATGGAACATAAAAAATATTTTCGCGACAGGTGAAATTGTTGTTAACAGTCAAAATGAATTTATTCTTCCTACTACCAAAAATAAAATTGCGTTTGTATCAACTAAGCTGGGAAAAGTTACTAAAGAAATTGAGCTTACTTCTTCAACAAAAGATCAGTCAATTACGGATTTACTTATTTTGGAAGATGATATTATTATTGGGTTTAGCGACGGCTGGGTTTATAAAATAAATAAAAAACAGAAAGTCGAAAAATTTTTCCGTGATAGCTCAGCTCCAATTATTTCTTTGACGGAGATTAATGGAAATTGTCTTGTTATCAACTATGATGGAGAATTTAATCTTTTAAATAACTCGATCAGCAAGTGATAAAGTAGTACACTTCCAGGAGATTATTTTTTTCACACCGTAAAAGAATTAAGTGATTTTCTCATAAAATATTTATAAGTTCTCTGCAAGAAAAAAACACTTCAGTTACCTTGATGCCCCCGACCATCCTGTAACATTATCATTAAATTATTTATTAAACGCTTTAATGAAAATTCAGATCATTCATCAGGAGAAATTATTATGAACAGAAGAAAACTGTTAAAGAGTATCGGAATACTTGGGGTTGGATCAGTGCTTCCGTTTACAAAAAATATTGGTAAAATAAATCCTGCTGTATCAAAAGGATTTGCATCACCTGCAGGATGTTGGTTAACTCCTCAAACAACTGCAGGACCATTTTACTTTGATGCAAATTTGTTCAGACAGGATATAAGATATGATTTTGACACAGGTACATTTTACGATGGAATTCAATTGAACATGACTTTCACAATTATAAATATGAACTGTGTTCCGATTTCAAATGTGTTGGTGGATATCTGGCATTGCGATAAAGATGGAAGATATTCCGGTTATCCAAATCAGCCGGGTGGAGTTAACACAACCGGATTGGATTTTCTCAGAGGAATTCAAATAACAGATTCTAATGGTCAATGTTCTTTCATTACAAGTTATCCTGGTTGGTATCCCGGAAGAGCAACTCATATTCATTTTAAAGTGAGACTTGACTCAAATGCTTTCGTCACTTCTCAATTTGCATTTCCTGAAAGTGTGAATGCTGCAGTTTATGCAACTCCTTTGTATTCTGGTCGTGGACCAAATCCCACTTCAAATGCAAATGATAATATTTTCGGATCTGCCAAGCCGGAATATTTACTAATGGATACTGTTGCGAATACACAAGGTGGTTATGATGGGAATTATACGATAGGAATAAATTCTCCTGTTGGAGTAAATGAACCCGACCCAACTCCCCAGGGTTTTAATCTTGAACAGAATTATCCAAACCCGTTTAATCCGACAACAAAAATAAAATATTCAATCCCGGAAAACGTGAGAGGGCAAGACGCAAGAAGTAATGGTGAAAGTTTATGATAGTTTAGGAAATGAAATTGCAACTCTTGTAAACACTGAACAACCTGCAGGTAGTTATGAAGTTACTTTTGATGGTAGCAAGTTGAGCAGCGGAATATACTTCTATCGTTTAACTGCCGGAGGATTTTCTAAAACAAAAGAGATGTTGTTGATAAAGTGAGTTAATTATTTTCACTTTCTTTTATATAAAGTGTAATCTCTTCATTAGAATCAGGCTCGTTTATCATTGACTTAAAAATAAATCCTAATTTTTTGAGCAACTCCTGTGAAGCAACATTATCATTTGAAGTGATTGCATAAACTTTATTTATGCCTGATTGTTTTTTCCCATTTTCTAAAACTGCAACTGATATTTCGTAAGTGTAACCTTTTCGTTCATACTCCGGTAATAATGCAAATCCAATATCTACTGAATCGAGATAATCTCTTTTAATGAAGCCGCAAATTCCTACAGGGATGTGTGATTTTTTCAATTCATAAACATATAATCCATAGCCATTGGTTTTGTAACTATTGATGAGCTTATTGATGATATAATCTTCAGCATTCTTTAAAGTTTTAATTCCCCTGTCGCCAATATACTTTATCCACTTTGGTGAATTCAGCAAGTCGAAAAAGAATTGACTGTCTGAAGGTTCTGCTTCTCTAAGTATTAAGCGTTTAGTTTTTAGTATGATTTTGTTTGCCAAGTAATATTCTAGATTTAGATCTTAGATGTTTAGAGTTCTGGGGTTTGAATTAAACTTTCGTCAAACTTAGGAATGTTTTGGGAGAGGTTCAATCGTTATTTGCAAAGGCAGAGGCTTTGGTGATTTAGTGATACAATCATATATCCATACAATCATGCAGTCATGCATCCGGTGCTATTTCACGATTGCCAGTTTCTGCGTAACGTCCTGCGTTGTGTCTCCGGCCTGCATAATTACTTTGTAAATATAGACACCATTAGCAATAGGATCTCCATCTTCATCTTTTCCATCCCAATAAATTTTATTGAAGTCAAATTTTAATTCTGAAGATGTAAGATCAATTTCTTTTATAAGTCGACCTGCAATGGTAAATATTTTAATAGAAATATTCTCAGGAATTTGTGTAAGCTTAAAAGTAAAATAAGTTTCCCCACTTGTCGGATTTGGATAATTATAAACGTAGAGTAGTTGTGCTTCACTTGAAACCTGGAAATATTTTTCCACTCCGCTCGAGTCGACAATATTACCTTCTGAATTCTTCCATAAAACTTTTAAAGTATATTCACCATCAGACAAGGCAGGAGTAAAATCAACTGTAACTTTTGGATTTGTTTCTGAAAAGGTATAACTGATTATAGACGTATCTGATGGTATGAGAATATCATTCAAATAAAGTAAAACAGAATTTGGATCTGTAATTGGCAACAATGATTCATCATTCAATTCAATTTGTATGTCAGGATTTGAGGCAATGTAATCACCATCGACTATATCATAACCATCAAAAGTAAGTGTTATTGTTGGAGTTGTTGTATCAGGCTGGACATAAAAAGGAATATTATAAAAGTTATTGTCTTCAAAAAGTTCTCTTACTTCATTGTCCGAATCAATAGTTATTAAAAATGATTTTGACCCGCTACCGGATGAAGTATTATGTACAACTTCAAAAAGTTTGTATTCGTTATAATGAAGTGAATCAACTCTCTCAGAAAAAATCGTTTGCCGGGAATTGTCTTCATTCAAGATTTCTACTTTCAGATTGAAACTATCGGCTTTGGTTTCAACTACATTGGTTACAGAAAACGAAAGTCCGATGTTCTCTCCAATTAAAACACTGTCAGCAATTGTTGATACCACCTGATAATTTATAGCCAGATCAGGTACCGAAAGAAAATCCACACCAATCTTTTTAAATTCAGGCGATATATTATTTTCATTAGTTTGAAAAGTAGAAATCAATTTTATCGAGGGATATATATTTGCATCGATATAAGAGATATCGGCAATATTATCTGAGAACTGAAGAGCATTCAGAGTATCAATTGAGTTGTCGTCCCTGATTCCCAAAGGAATGTACAAGATCTCGGAACCTGGAGGAATTGAATCTGTTTTAGTAACACTTAACCATTTTTTTGAATTTTTAATTGCTGGAAATTGAATCCATCCATTTTTATTAGAAACAATTAATGAAGTGTCCAATTCAGCTGGGCCGAAAAAGCTTCTGCTGAAAGCTTCTGGAACCGTTCCTTGAGTTGCTCCTTTTTTTCCAATTATACACCACGAATCCCTGTACATTACACTATCCACATAAAGACTGCCTAGTGTTTCAATCATTTGTCTTACTGGGGTTCCGGAATTATAACCAAGTACTGCTTGTGCTCCATCAGAACAAATCGTCATTGCAAGCATAGTTCCATTCGGAAGCGAATCAATATAGTTTAGTAGTAAAGTATCAGAATATGAATTCCAATAAAGATAATAATTAAATTCAGATGGCTCCAATGTTATAGAATCGATGATTGCAGTTGCAATTCCCCAATAGTAAGTGTTCGGCAGTCTTTCAGAACCATTTAGCTTGATGGAACCAAATTCTCCATCATTGAATCCCGCCGAAGCAATCTCAAGCACATTTTGATATGATGGAAGTTTCCAGCTATTATACGTCGAATCAAATGCAACATTTTCGTATTGTATATCTGAATAATCGAATGAACTGAGAAAGTTCCAGCCATATGTATAAAAATCAAAAAATGAAAAGGGTTCAGACCAGGGTGATTGAGGTAAGTTTAATCGTGCCCTTAGCCAAAATCTTTTCCCAACACTGTAAAGGGGTGTTAAACTTAATGATTTTACAATTCCCATCAGTTCAATTTTTTCAAAGCTATTATTAAAATCTGGATTATCAGCAAAAGCAACTATTATTGAATTGATACTTGTATCAACTTGAAAAACTGGGTTTAGAAACTCGATATGGTCTCTATATGGATTATAAAATCTTTCTGGCTTAATTACCCTTATGGAAGATGAGTAAACAACAAAACTGAAGTTAGCTGAATTATCGTCCTCATAAATTTCATCGATTAAATCATTTTGGTCTAATACTAATTCCAGGTTATGTTGACCAACCATTCCACCGATCGGAATATTTAATAACATTTCTTTTTTATAAAGCGGAACCGGAATCTTGAATTCAGCAGAGTAACTTTGATTACCAAGATAGTTATCAGTTACATTTATATAGAGTGAATCTTCTATTGCAGTTCCAAAGTTTATAATTTCAACTTTCACCTGAACTGAATCATCTATATCAAGAGGAAATGAATCTATTAATTTGAATGAGCTGTTCTTAACAGAAAAGTTTGGTTTAGGTGGTAACTTAAATCCTATCAACGGATCACCAAAAAGAATGTTACAATAATTGAATACTCTATTAACATCACTCGTCCCGTACTGATTCAGCAATTTAATTTTTGCAAGGTAATGTGCTTCAGAAATGATCTGTGAAGAGTCCAACAATAATTGCTCATAAAAAAGTTGAGGAAAATTAACCGAAGTTGAGACATATCCCCAGCTTGAATTTCCCAAATAGTTAATTGACTGGCCATCAGTTGAAGCAGAAATAAACAATTCGCTAAATGCATCAACATCAGGTTCAGCAAATTTTCCGGTTGAACATCCGAAATCAGAAATCAAACTTAGTCTATCACTAAACCCAGGTTGCAAATCTGTTACTTCTGTAATGCCATTATCCCAGGTCTCAGTTCCACTATGTCCAATGTACGAAATAAATAAACCGCTGCTGTCGATGGCGTTATCAATTTGCTCACGTGTATACGGCCCAAAGTTAGTCGGTGGATTAATGGTTTTATAAAAATGTACTCCCTCGCCTCCAACGGGAATGGGATTTACATAATTATTCAGAACAAAACTATTTGCAGATTTTAGAAGTTGAAGTTGATTTGGGTCTGCTGGATCACCTCCACTGAAAAACAGATATCGTTTGTTAAAATCATCATAACTTCTATTTAAATATGTTTGATGTTTGTCCAAATAAAAATATACTTCTTCGTTTGATGTCGCTGGAACTCGTCCAACAAACATCTGTGGGAGATTAACATTCGAACTATCCCACATTGTGAACCAAACGTCACTGACAGGATTTCCATAAGAAGGGACAAGGTTTTTTCTTTTAACTGTTGGTGGAGGAGTCAATTTAAATTTGTAATCATAGTTGGCGTCGCCTAATAATAATAAATACGATGGTGACGGAGCTATCCAATTAACACTAGCGAATTGCAAAAAATCCTTTATAGCCTCAGGCTTGATGTAACCATACGCAAACTCATCACAAATATCATCAATGTAAATCAATTCATTTCTTGTTACGTAATTGTTATTCATAAAATTAACATAATCTTCCGCTGATGTTTGAAGGAGTCTATTTGAAATTGCAATGTAGTCAGCCCCTCTGGAATTATTTCTAAGATTTAGAAAATATTTTTTTGTTAGAAAAGTCGGTTGAAGATTTAGACTTTCTTTCACTATAATATATTCATCATTTGCAGATACAGTATCAGTAAAAGTCAGAATGGAGTTCGAAACGTCAAATGCAGTTATTTTTTTATATAATGGTTTGACTTTATAGACCAACATACTTCCCTGAGGTTGAGAAATGTTCGTAACTTTAATTACTCTTTCCTGGCTAATGAAATTATCCGGGACAATTATTAACAATGAATCATTCATTGCAGAATTATATCGCTGATATTCAATATCTACCCAATCAATTAGAGCTTGGTGAAATCTTAATGAATCATTCTGCATTCCAAAAATATTTACTGTGTTATTACCTGAAACTAATTGGTTAGAATCATATGTTGCGTCAAAATTCACAGTTTCTTTGTAGCTGAATACAATTGTATCCTCAGGTGCCGGTGAATTTAAACTTAGTCCAAAGCGATGGTTATTTGTGAAAAGCTGATCGGTTGCATTGCTTATCATTCGGGCTGTTACATTAATAGAAGTGCCGGGGATGAAATCATTTGCTGTAAAATTAAATGGTATGCTGCCTCCATTTCCTAAAAATAACCACGTCCAAACTTTATTCTCCTGCCAGTTTGGTAATTGGACTCGCGGAGAAACAGCATCATAATACCAGAGTCTTTCATCATCTTCAAGATGCATAAAAACTTTGTGATTAAACAGCGTATCTGATAATCCGGGAATGCTTGTACTTTGAACGTTTATTCTTCTACCATCATTTCCATCCCAGCTAAGCCAAACGATTGAAGTATCAGAATAACGGTCAAAATAATTTAGATAATCTTCACCTAGTAAAACGATTTCTTTGTAATCCGGAGAACCATAATTTTTTTCTGACCAAAATTCGATGAAGTCGCCCTGATCGAATGAAAGATCACTTTCACCTGAAACAAATATCGGGACTTCGATTCCTTTTGAAAATATTTTGAAAGTTTTTGGATTTACACTTGCCGGATTAATTCCGTACTCAACTAATTGATTGTAATCAATTCTATAAATTCCATCATCAGGAATTTGAAGCTTGACATATTCACGCGAGTAATCGATCCAATTGCCAGTTGAATCTGCTGGGAAATAATCTGATTTGGAAGCGCGGAATTGAGCAGCATTATTATAATTAAGAATAATTTTGGAAAGTATTTTATCAAACTCGCCAATTGGGGATTGATTAAGTTTAAATGATACTGTTTCAATAAAATCAATTTTTAAGGAAGCTGAGATTAGCTCTCTTATTTCCTTTTTCTTCCAACTGTAAGTATGAGTATTTACTTTTACAACTGCACAGTAAAAGTCTCGAATCCATGTATAATCAATTACTTCCACTTCAACGGCAGGATATTGATCATAAATAAATTTTGATAAATCGGGTTTTGAATCCCCGTAAACAAGAATAGAATTATCGGACAACTGAACTTCAAGATTAAGGGCTACTTCGACATTTTTAATAAAATTATATTTTTGTTCAATGATGTTAATACTAATTTTACTTAAGGGTGGAATGGCAATAAAATAAGTTTTTGAAGGGAGGATTGGAACACCCGGCTGGGCTTCATCCATTGCATTAATATATTCGACAATATATTTGTTATCCAATAATCTCTTCGAATATGGTTGCTGTTCAAAAAGTAATTTAATATCTAAACCAGTTGAACGATTAACAATAGAGACATCATTTCCTTGTCCGAAGGAAAGAATTGAGTATAGAGTTAATTGGAGAATTAATAATAATTTCATTAAAACTTATTTTGCTTTGTTTGAAATATATCGGCAGTTATTGGGCTAATCAAGTTAATAATAACGATGTAATTAGAGACTTTGATCCGCGAATTTAACTTTTAACATTCTGTAAAAGAAAAGTGGTATCCCAATTAAATACCTATTCCACAATCTTCGTGGTTCGGTAAAGAGTCTGAACATCCATTCAAAGCCAATTTTTTGAATAAATAGCGGTGCCCTTCTTTTAGTTCCGAAGTAGAATTCAAAAAAATTACCGACACAGATGATCACTTTTGCATTCAATTGATTACACAACTTTTCAGAAAATAATTCCTGTTGAGGGACTCCCATCCCAACAATAAAAACATTTGTTTTCAAATCATCCAAATCATTTATTATTCCTTCGGTTTGATCCACTTCAAAATAACCACTTTGATACCTGACCAGATTTATTTTTTGTCTCTCACATTTCTCCTGCACAAATTTTTCATCGAAGTTACCTCCTATCATTACTAAAGGTATTCTTTTCAAGATCAACTCGTTTAATATTTGCTGATTCATTGCTGTTGCATCAATTTTATTTATTTTCTTACCAAATAAATATTTTAATGCAAGAAATATGCCCTGGTCTGCCTGGTAAACGCTAAATTGTGTGTCAAGTAATTTTTTGTATTCTTTATTGCTGAAGTAAATATTGAAGCAATGTTGATTTAGGTAGGTCACTAAAAGTGAGTGTTGTCCAATGATTGATTCAAATACTTTATTTGTGACTTCACTATAATCAGTAAGTAGTTTATTGAGTATCATTCGGATGTAAGCAGTGAATTATAAATTTTTTCTACTTCAGTAAAATAATTATTGTAATCACAAAGCTGGTCAATTTTATTATAAAGATTTTCACCGAGCACCTTCCCAACATCAGGATTATTTATTAAATAAATAATTTTTTCAGCAAGCTCTTGAGGATTTTCAGGGTCAACGAGCAAACCATTTTGACCATCCTCTATAAATTCTGCTATTCCTCCCGTGTCACCGCCAATAAATGGCTTCTTAAAACTACCTGCTTCAATCATAACAAATCCGAAGGGCTCAATTCGTGAAGGTAGTAAGATAATATCAGCAATTGAGTATAAGTAACTAATATCTTTTACAGGAGGAAGATAAATAAGTTTTTCATTTACAACTGAAGTTTTAAATCCTCTTTTTTCGATATCTTTTTGTCCAATTAAAATAAGGACCACATTCTTAATTTTGCTTTTTATCAATTCAAAAGATTTTAATAACGTATCGTATCCCTTATCCTTAGTGATTCTTCCTGCGAACAATAAAACCTTTTGGTCGGTTGTTAAATTATATTCTTTCTTAAATTCAAGCGCTGATTCAACATATGAGTGCTGAAACTGATATACTGGATTATATATCGTTATCGACTTTTTATTAGAAATTTTATAAGTGTTTGTTAAGTAATCTCTAATTGAGTTACTAACACAAATTATTTTATCAGATTTGA
The DNA here is from genome assembly GCA_963790385.1 of uncultured Ignavibacteriaceae bacterium. Lineage (GTDB taxonomy): Bacteria > Bacteroidota > Ignavibacteria > Ignavibacteriales > Ignavibacteriaceae > IGN2. The sequence continues at coordinate 155,204 of CAWBOG010000005.1, read as the reverse complement.
AACTTAAACGTTTGAATCCATTCACATAACTATGAGCGGATGTTATAGTTTTAATTTTGTACTCTTTAGCTATTTTTACTGAAATAAATTCGGGGAATCTATGATGTGTATGAATCAGATCAATTTCATTCTTGATAATATATTTTTTTAATTTTTGGTAGAAATTGCGACTATGAAGTAAATTTTTATATCCTGTTGCAAAATTAATTAATTCATATTTTACATTCGGTAATTCTTTTAACCTGTCAAGCGAATCTCCTCCATTAGTTATGAAGTGTGTCTCATAATTTGTGGTATTACTTAAATACTTTAGATAGAGATAAACTAATTTGCTTCTTCCACAGTTGTAATTGAAATTTGGTGTAATGTGAAGAATTTTAATCATTAAGATTACATATCCATATAAACTTGTTCAATTTGATTGATAAAATTTTTCACATTGTACTTTGACTCAATCGCTAATCTTCCATTTTTGCCCATTATTTTTCTTAGAGTATTATCATCCAATAAATGAAAGATTTTATTTTCTGCATCTTTCAAACTGTTAGATTGATATATCATGCCACAATCATTTTCTTCAAGAATTTCTTTAAATCCACCAACATCAGGTGCAACCACAGGTACTTCATTAGCCATAGCTTCCCACAATGTCAATGGCATTCCCTCCCACTCAGAAGTAAATAATACCATGTCAAATAATTTATAATAAATCCCGATATTTTCAACATACCCAAATAAATCTACATGACTAATCAAGTTGAGACTTTTAATATAATTTTGTAAAACAGTTTTTAAACTGCCATCACCAAATATAAAAAGGTGAATGTTTTTCTTTCTGACAATTAATTTCTTTAGAAGATTGATAGCTTTGTCTACTCTTTTATCAATTTCCAGTCTGCCAATAACTGCAATCACTAATTTATCTTTTTTAATTTGCTGAATTCGATAAATTAAATCAGACTTTGACTCCGATTGAGATTTGCTTAAAAAGTAGCCATTGTAATAGACTTTTGGCTCAGGAAATAATTTGGTTTCCATCATTAATAGTTCTTTACTTTTTCTTGAGGGAGCAAGTACTAAATTAACTCTACCAAATAGAAAAATTAAATAATGAATAATTGAATAAATGCTTCTTTCAATAAAGCTATAGTATGGATTGTTCTTAAGAAAAATTCCATGATAATTGAAAATAAATTTCTTTCCCAGCAAAATGTTTACTAAGCCAGAAATCGCATATGGCTTTATTAGATGGGCTTGTACTATATCAATGTTATTACTCTTCAAGAATCTATAGACATCATAAAAGGTCCGAAGAGAAATTTTCTTTTTCAATGAAGCAGATACGAAAACTATTACTCCTATTTCAGAGAGTTCTTTCTCAATATTTTTACTTCCTTGAAAAATTAAATAATGCTGGAACTTTGTTTTATCAGAATTTTCGAAAATCATTTTAAGGTGAGCATAAACTCCATCAGTTCTTCCTGTAATTAAGTTTACAATGTGACAAACTTTTATCATAAAAGTTTTTTATAAGTTGGAATAAATATTCCGCAGCAATATTCCGCCAGTTCAATGTCAGAACTATTTTCTTTGCATTTTGAGAAATCATATCTAAATCATATCTACCAATGATAATATCTCTAAGAATTGCTTTTATTTCTTCTGGTTTGTTGGAAGGATATACAAATCCATTCTTGCCATTATTGATAATAAGATGATATTCCGGAATTATCTGAAACAATCAAAATTAATCCGAATGCCATTGCTTCAAGAGCAAGAATTGAAAATGGCATGTAATCAAAGTTATCTACGAATACTTGTCTTTTGGTTAAAAAATCAATTAACAAATCATCTGACATTGGACGATGAAATGTGACATTATCCTTTTCTGTAGTAACTGAGCTACCTATTACTGCCATACGAATAGTACCTAAATTTTCATCGGATATTAAATCAATTATTTTCTTTAATCCCCGCTCTCTTGAAATTTCAAGACCATTATAAAATACTATTTCTATTCCATTGGAAAAGTCAAGTTTTTTTTCTTTGGAAAACTTTGGTACCGAAACTCCATTTGGGATAATAGTTACTTTGGATTTATCAAAATTATAATAATTGTAAGTTAGATTGCACGTTTGCATAGATAAAAAAACAAGCTTATCTGTCATTGCAAAAATCAGTTTTTCAAGAAGAAGATCTTTTAGGTCTGATTTAAAAAATGGTTTTTTATAGAATATCTTTCTCTCATATTTATAAATGCCATGTATAGTATACACTAATTTGAATCTTAGAAATATTCTTAAAAACAAAATTAATAATTCAAATCTTTCGAAAGTAACAATATGAACCAAATCAGGTTTAATCTTAAAAATCTCTGCTACCAACTTAAAAATTCCAAAACGACTAATGTTTGAGTTATTGGAAATTGTTTCGGAACCAAATAAAATTTGTTCAACTTTTCGTCTTTTACCTAACTTAAAAAAATATGTAAAAAAATAAGTGTCGGGATTTAGAATTGCGATATGAGTAAAAAGGTTTCGTGCAACTTTTTCCGGGCCGGTGAGGATATCACCCTCACCAAATCTTCCTACTAATACAATTTTCATTTTGGCAAGTTATTATGTTGGTTCAATCAAATTTTAAAAAGAGCAATCCAATTATCTATTTGATGTCATTTCCTTTTCCCAAGCCACAATTCCGGATTTTGTTTATCTCTGCCCTTCCAGATTTCAAAGTGTAAAACGTAACCATCAATAGTCTCATCAACAATTGCTAATACTGTACCTGTTTTTATTTTATCTCCTTCGGATACAAAGATCTCTGAAACGTGTCCATAAACTGTCCTGTATTCATTTCGATGAGAGACGATAATTACATTTCCATATCCTGGAAGCCAATCTATAGCAGCGATTACACCCTCGCCAACTGAATAAACATTTTTATCCTTTTCTGCTTTAATATCAACCCCGTAGTTCAGAGTAACGGTGTTAAGTGATTTGTTTCTGTTTTCACCAAATTTTCTTATTATTTTTCCTTTATGCAAAGGCCAGTTCATTTTTCCTTTCAATTCGGCAAATGAAGAAAAGGATGATGTATTCAAATCATAAGTATATCCAAGACTCTCATCCCTGATTTTATTTTTCTCAGTAGTAGGATTTTCCGTTGATGCAATCTGTTCTTTATTTTTTTCAGATTCTTTTTCAATTAACTGAACTATCAGTTGTTCTATTTTTTTTTGCGATTCTTTTTTGGCACTAATTATTTTTTTTAGTTCATTTTTATTTTTTTCTATTGATTTTAATGCGATCTTTTTTTCATTAAGTTTTTGAGTTAAGACTTTTTTTTCATTATCTCTTGTTTTAGCCAGTTCTAATTTTTCATTTCTTTCTATTTTTAAAATAGCTCTCGATTCATCGAGCTCATTTTTTTTAACTTTGAGTTGACTTAAATCCTGCTCACGTTGTATTGCAAATACTTGAAGGTAGTAAGTGCGCATGATTGCTTGTTGCAAAGTTTGTGAATCGAGAAGGCTTTCGAGTTCATTATATTGCCCTTTTTTATAAATTGCCGTAACATATTTCGCATAATTATTCTGAAGTATCTTAATTTCTTTTTCTGTCCTGGCAATATTTTTTTCTATGGTCTTTATTTCTTCTTCCTTTTTCTTAATTTCTGAACGCAGTTCACCAAGAATTTTGTTAATAAGAAAATTCTGCTTGTTTAGATTTTCCACAGCCTCGAAAGATTTTTTTTGTGCAGTAGATTTAGCAGCCAGTTCTTTTTCTAATTTATTAATTTCGGTTTTTACTAAAGAGAGTTCGGATTCTTTTTCGAGAATTGCCTCAGACTGAGGGAAGGTATCAATGATTAATGATGAGATTATTATTAGATATATTAAATATTTTACCATTCTATTATTTCAGCATCATCCGGTATTTCAAATTTTACTTTTAAACCTTTTGAATTTGCATAAATATTTTTATACCTGATTTTTAATTCCTGATTTTCTACTTTGTTGGCAATTTCAATACTAAACGGGATTGCAACATTTTCAATTAATTCAAATTTTGAGTACTTGCCTTCGAGATCAATCGACTTATCATCAGAAATTAAAGTATAATCTGTTATTCCGAGCTGACGGATATCAACTTTATATACAGAGGTCAGGTTATTATCAGCATCGATATATGTCAAAACATATTGGTCATCAGCAACAGTGTAATTGTTTGGTTGCTTATAAAGATTATTCGTTAAATTAACTGAGCCAATGAATGCATCAATTAATTCGTTAAATGAAAGATTTATCTTGAAAATATTTTTCAGTATATCGTCATTTACCTTACCAAAATAAGCAGTATTCTGTAGTGCGTCGTAAAAAATATAGTCATCTTTTGTTACGAGAGCTTGCGCTAATTCTATTCCAAATGGACCTAAGACAGAGAAATAAATACTGTCAGGTTTTTGCATCACAATTTGAAAGTTCGCACTGTTATTATATCGGTCAGATTCAATTTCAAACACTCCCACACCTTCAAAGTTTTTAATCTTTCTTCTGTTAGCTTCAAGTTTGTTTATTAATCTTTCAGATGGAAGTAGTTCCATATCTTCCGTAGGTTTTGATGGAACGCATCCGTCTAAGAAAATAATAAAAAAAGTTGCTATAAATATTATCGAATTAAATATTTTCAAATTGCTCCCGTTGAAACTTTGTTAATTAATGTTTCATTTGATGAATCAAGCTCAAGTGCTTTCTTCCAATAACTTATTGCTTCTTGTTTTTTACCCTGCATAAATAAAACATCACCGAGGTGTTCAAGTAAAACCGCATTTCCATCACCATCAACTTCTATTGCTTTATGAATGTAATAGTAAGCTTTATCGTATTCACCTAGTTTAAAGAAAATCCATCCGTAAGTATCTAAATAAGATGAGTTAGATGAATCAGCAGCAATGGCAATTTCTATCATAATCAATGAACGGTCTAATTGAAGATCTCTTTCAGAGAGTGAGTAAGCATAATTATTATTTATCAGAGCATTTTGCGGATCGTATTGTAGTGCAAGTTCGTACAGACTATCGCTCTCAGCCATCATGTCAAGGTTGTTATAAATTAATCCTAACTGACCAAGAACATTTACATTACCGGGATCCAATCGCAAAGCCTGATTAAGATATCTGATTGCTTCTTCATTTTCCTGAAGCTGACTAAGTGTAAAACCATATGCTGAAAGTGAGTTTAAATCGGATGGATTTAACTCAACAGCTGTTTTTAAATATTCTTTTGATTCAAGAGTTTTATTTTGCTGTGCAAGAGATAATCCTAAAATTAAATTTACTGCAAAATCATTTGGAAAAAGTTCGATTGCTTCACGCATAATAACTTCAGCTTCCTCATAATGACGATTGTCAAAATACAAACCACCAAGGGTTACCCATGATTCAATGTGCCAGCTAGCATTTTCGGTTACATATTTGAAGTTATTGATTGCAAGTGAATCATTTCCTTCACTAAGTGCAATTGCTCCAAGATATAATTTAACTTGCCAGTAAGTCGTGTCTTTGTCAATCAATTCAAAAAATTCTTTGGCAACCGGTAATGAAGTAGAATCAGAAAAAGATTTTGCAAAATAAGTTGCTCCTATACTGATCTTTGCCTCCAAAGGTACGTCCGGCGTTTCAATAATGTATTTAAATTCTTTTGTAGCGCCTTCCCAATTATTCTGAACTATATATATCTGGGCTCGTTTTTCTCTGGATTCAATATCATCAGGCATTGTTTCTATAATATCATCAAGCATTGTTAGAGCTTCATCGTAATATCCATTCCTGGCATAAAAATCAATTGCAAGTTTTTGAAGTGCTATGTTACTTGGATCTAACTCCAGTAAACCTTGAACAGATTCGGCTGCTTTTTCTTTATATCCAAGTTTTTCATACAATTCTGCAACGTGAAGTAAAACATTCCAATCTAATCCAATAATACTTATTATCTTATCGTATATTTTAATTGCTTCAAGAGGTCTGTTGTTTTCGTACACTCTTGCAAGTTTATAATAAGTGTTAATATCTGTTGAATCAGTCAATAATATTTTTTCAAGTATAACAGCAGCAGAATCATTTTCCCTTGCCTGAATGTATATGTCAGCTAAAAGAAGTTTATAATCAGTTTTAACTGAATCAAGCTCGACAGATAGTTTGGAAAACTTTAACGCATTACCAAGTTTATTGATTGCATAATAATTTTTTGCAAGTTCAAAACATATTCCTGCACTTGTATCATAATTAAGTGCTTCATTAAACTCGTTAATTGCTGTGGTGTAATCTCCTATCGATTCTGCTATCGACCCGTTAACAAAATGTTCAACTGCTTTTTGCTTACGAGAATTTGGATCAGTAATAGTTTGATCAACAGATTCATTTTCTTTAGTAATATCTGAACTTGAACAACTGAGAACAAATATTGAAAGTAATAAAAGCGCTATGTATTTCTTCATAATCATAATTATTTTGACAAAAAATATATTATTGACTCCACTGAATAACAAGTGAAATGAATCTGGTCAGCAATCCTCAGGAAGTTCTAAAAAAATTTAATAAGTTATTTAAACCTTGTTACAAATGTAAGATTATTTTTAATTCTTGAGTCATCTCATTAAATTTTATCATATAATATTAAGCCTTATGTATAAATACTTCCACATATTTTATTTCATTTTGATAACTTCATATCAACTGCTTGCACAGGGTACAGCCGGAGATAAAGCAAAATATGAGTACAGATATATTATTGATATGCCGACAGCGGGAGTTATTGAAAAAGGTATTGTTGGAGTAAGTACTGATTTTTTGCCAAGCGGAGTTTTAATTCAGTGGATTGAAGCTGGTGTCTTTGAAAATGTGAGCATCGGCATTTCTTACGGTGGATCAAATTTTATTGGCTCGGGAAATATCGATTGGTATAAATGGCCGGGAATTACCTTTAGAGCCAGATTATTGAATGAAACAGTATTAATTCCGGCATTAACTCTTGGATTTGATGCACAGGGGAAAGGAGTTTATTATGATGATGATAAAAGATACGCTATTAAATCTCCGGGCTTTTTCGCAGCAGTCAGTAAAAATTTCGATTTACTTGGATATATAAGTTTGCACGCCGAAACTAATTACTCTTTAGAGGGTGATGATGGCGATAATTATGTTGACCTAAGAATTGGATGTGAAAAAACACTGGGTTCAAGTTTTTCTTTAGTTGCAGAATATGATTTTGCTTTTAACGATAATAATGCAGGCTTTGGAACAGGGAAAGGATATCTTAACATAGGTTTGAGATGGTCACCTGGGCCAGGATTTACAGTTGGCTTCGATTTAAGAGATCTTCTTGACAATGAACCAAGTGTCAATAATGGTGTCGGCAGAGCATTTAAAATCGAATATCTGAAAAGCATTTTTTGACAAAATTTTGACTTAAATAAATTCCTGAGTGTCCTCTGTTCAGTACACTCAAGTATACTTATCAATACATTTCCTAATAAAATCCTTCCAGCACAACTCATTTTGAACTCAATTTAACTCTTTAAGTAGGCTCGATAATTGTTTAAATTAAATTAGAATAAAAAAAGAGGGTTAAAATGAAAACAAATAATTTCCTATTTCTGCTTCTGACATCTATATTCATAACATCCTTAACGGGTTGCTATACTCAGGTTGCTACAACTGATCCTGAGCCTTATACTACTACAACAATATACAAGCAAAGCCCGGAGTCTGGAGATTATTATAGCGAAGATGGCGAGCAACTTTAGATTCAAGTTATTATTCCGAAATAGATCCTGAGACTGATGAATCTGTAACAATAGTTAATCAATATTATAATGATTACCCTTATAACTATTTTGATTATGCTTTTCTTCCAATTGGAATAGGAATTAGCTGGTACTGGGGCTGGGGAAGTTATTATTCATACTGGCCTTATTATCCATCTTATGGATGGTACTATCCTTCTTATTGCTATTATCCTTCATATTATTATTATGACCCATATTATTGTTATGGAGGTTACTATCCCTATTACGGTTACGATTATGGTTACGGATACGGTTACAATTCAAGAAATGACTATGTGACCCGAATCAGAAATAATTCTGGGGGAAGAAACAATTCTGAACACCTTAGGGATCCGCTGGTGACAACATCAAATGGTTCGATTAATAGAGGTAGGGACGATATTAATCTTGGAAGAGATTTAACCGTTGAGAGAAATATCTTTAATGATCGTTCTGTTGATTTACAAAATAGAACGGGTGAGGTTACGCGCGAAGTTGTTGGTCTTAAGGAAAATGAAAAAATTAAAACCACTAAAAGAAATGATGTTGTAAGTAATGATTTAGATCGAACTAATGACATTAGAAATAATAAGCAATTAGGATTGGAAAGAGAAATCTCAACAAATAAATCTCTCGGTATTAATAATAGTAAGGATATTTCTCGGGAAAATGTTAAATCAAACAATCTGAGTGATATTTCAACCAGAATCAATAAAGAAAATAGAGTTGGCACTCAGACTAAAAAAGTATTTAACACTGAGAACTCCAATCGTAACAACTCAAAGCAAAATGTTCGAACAAATAATAATACGAAACAGACAAACGTAAAGAACAATCCAAAGAATAATCAAACACCAAAGAAGGATAACAACACTAGAACATATAATCCGCCAAAGCAAAACAATAACCCGCCGCGGACATATTCTCAACCCAACTCAAACAATAATACTCCTAGAAGTTATTCACCACCTAGCGGTAACAATTCCCCGAGGTCTTATTCACCGCCAACAAGAAACAGTGGTTCGAATAATTCAGGTAACAGGAAGAGGTAATTAAAATGAAAAGGGTTTTGTGTTCGATGATTTTGGCTGGAATTCTTTTTGGTTTAATCGGGTGTCAAACAGTACCGAGACATCTCGTGAGGGAAGAAATAGTTATCTACTACTACGAACCAATATTAGTTGATGTTCCACCAATTGAAGGACCATATCCTCCGGAGCCACCGACTCAACCAATTATACGACCAAGTATAACTAAACCTAATCCTATAAGAGATGACCAATCCAAAAATGATATTGGTAGTTATCAACAAAGGGATCCTCTTCAAGGTGGAAGTCATAGAGGAAGTGAAGAAATAAAATCTGATCCACCTGTTCGAAATACTTCGCAGAATAACAGAGTTCAATAATGAAAATATTGTTCACCTTTCTCGCAATTTGTTTTGCATCTGGCTTCATCTATTCACAAAACTATAATGATGCTCTGTTGCTAAGCCAGCCAGGTTTGTATTCAGATGCCCGGGCTTTAGGAATGGGAAATAGTTTTAGTTCACTTAGTAATGATTTTGCAGGAGTGCTTTTTAATCCTGCAGGCATAGGATTAATGAAGAGAGGGGAAATTTCCGGTGGAATGAGCATTAATGCATTTAGCAATGGCACTACTTTTTACGGCTCAACAACAAATGCTGAACAAACTGCTGTTAATTTTACTCAATTTGGAATTGTATATCCTGTACCAACTTTAAGAGGAAGTTTAGTATTTGCAATTGGTTATAATCAAACCAAAGATTTTAACGGGATAATGGAATTCAATGGTTACAATTCCAGTAATACTTCTATGATTCAAAATATTACAGGTGATTACAATTATGATGAAGTCCCACTCACTAACGATTTAGGACTTGCTTATGAAATACGAGATCCACAATCAAATGATTATATTAAAGACACAACAAGAATTAATGGAATGCTGAATCAATCTGGTGAAATAGATAAAGAAGGTGATATAGGAAAATGGTCCTTTGCTTCATCTTTTGAAGCTGCAAAAGGATTTTATATTGGCGGAACATTTAACATTATAACAGGAAGCTATCAAAGTAACAGTGACTATTGGGAAGAAGATACAAAGGATATCTATGGAATAAATCTTCCACTCGTTCCCGGTGATGCCACAACTAGAGACTTTCAATCTTTTTACTTGAATGATGTAATTGATTGGGATCTTTCAGGTTGGGATTTTCAAATCGGAATGCTTTATAACTATAATGATAAATTCAGATTTGGTGCAGCAATTAAATTCCCAAGCTACATTACAATTGAAGAAAATTTCGTTGTAAATGCTGAGAGTTACTTTGGAACTGGTTATGAGTATTCATTGTATCCTGCTATCAATAGTCCGATTGAGTATGAGATCAAAACGCCGTACGAATACACATTAGGAGCCTCGGGAACTATTTCTATGGTAACGGTTGCTGCTGATATGAAAATTATGGATTACACACAGATGGAATTCATTGAAGGTTTCAGTTACGACTACATATCTCAGCGACAAAGTGAAATCGATGATTTGATGACAACGACTATCGATTACCATTTTGGAACCGAAATTAAAATTCCAAACCTACCAATATTTGGACGTGCAGGTTTTATGTACTTCCAATCTCCTTTTGATGGGGATCCTTCTGAATTTAACAGAAAATATATAACAGCAGGTGCCGGAGCTGTAGTCGATGAACAATTTATAATTGATTTTGCTTACACTTATGGCTGGTGGCAGGATTATGGTGATAACTATGGTGTAAATGTTTCCCGAACATATCAAGACATCTACGTTGATAATTGGTATTTGAATTTAGCGGTTAGACTCTGATATTTTAAACCAGTCATCAAAATAGATTATAATATTTTCCCAATTTCCCCTCTGAGAATAATTTCATACTAATCTTGTAGTCAGGTATTATTTGATATGGTTGGATAAACCTTATATTTTTTAATGTCCTATTAATAAAATTTGGCGATTCCATCAAAGGCATTATTACTAAAATAGAAAGTAAGCAGTATTACCTGATTCCAGACGGACAGACTGATGAGATAATCTGTTCGCTTCGTGGAAAATTCAAAAAAGATTATGAATTGAAAAAAGATAAACTTTTCTTTACAGATTTTATTACAGTTGGTGATAATGTTGAGTTCGACATTAATAAGGATGGCACCGGAGTTATTACAGATATTGATAAACGAAAAAATCATCTCTCAAGGAAACTTCCTAAAGTCCGTGGAGCTAGTTACCGTGGAGAAAGACTCGAACAGGTTGTAGCTGCTAACATTGATAATGTAGTTATTATAACAAGTGTTTTTTTTCCCGAATTTAATAATCGTGTTCTTGATAGATTCTTAGTGGCTGCTGAAAGCTCACATCTAAACATTATAATAGTTTTGAATAAAATTGATTTGGATGAATCAGGAATTTCAGAAAAATGGGAACGACTTTATAAAAAACTTGGTTACAAAGTCATATTAACAAGTGTAAAGTCAGAAGAAGGTATACCATCACTCAAAAAAGAAATACGGAATACTAAAAATTTATTCTGGGGACATTCGGGTGTTGGCAAATCTTCTTTGCTAAATAAAATGTTTCCGCTATTGAAACTTAAAATTGGTGAAGTCAGTAAGTTTTCTTCAAAAGGAACTCACACAACTGTAACATCAATTCTTATTAAAGTAGAAGAGAATACATTTATTATTGATACTCCCGGAATTCGGGAAATTGATCCGTATGGAATTAGAAAAACCGATCTCGGACATTACTTCGTTGAGTTTGTTGAACACATTAACAAATGCAAATTCAGCACTTGCACTCATCAACATGAGCCTGGTTGTGAAGTGATAAACGCTGTTAGTCAAAATAATATAACTGAGGAAAGATATGATAGTTATTTGAGAATATTGGATACAATTGAGGATGATCTTCACTTCTGATGAAGTTTAATACAGAAAATATAATTAATGAATTTAAAGCTTTTGCCATAACTCTCAATGATGTTAAAGAACCCAAGTTAATCAGTTTCGCTTTTCATTTTGAAAATTCTACTGAACAAATATCTCTAGATAATTTGAATGAAATCTCCGATGATATATTTTTATTTCGAACCCCAAAAAGTAAATTATCATTTACAGGAATAAATTCTGCACTCAATTTAAATTCAGTAAAATCAAATAATTTTTTTTCGACTGCAGGTAATTATAAGTATTGGAAAAATAATTTTATTAATAACTGGGAAAGAATAAATGTAGTTACTTTCCCAATCATTTGCTGTTCAGCCAAATTCAATCCGGATAATTCATCATCACTCTGGAATGATTTTGATCCATTGAGAATTTATATACCTGAATTTATAATTGCATCTCAAGGAGTTAAATCAATTGGGTTTTATAATTTTATTTTCGAGGATAAGTCAAAAATCGATTTTCATTCAAAGAAATTGTGGAATTATCTGGAAAATGTTACAAAACGTAAAACTGAATTGGCTAAATCTCCAAATGTAAAAACCTTCACCCATCCTAAAATAAATGATGATGATTTTAATAGTTGGAATGACGTTACCCGAAAAGCTTTGGAATCACTTAGTAATGGCGAAGTTGAAAAATTAGTTTTATCCCGTGCTTATAGTTTTAATCTTGATAGCCAAATAAACTGGGATTCATTACTTCAGAAGCTTTACCAAAGATTTCCGGATTGCTACCTATACTTCATAAAAAAACATGGCTCAATCTTTTTTGGTTCATCGCCAGAAATGTTTTTAAAAGTTTCAGATCAAATTGCTGAAGTAGAATCAGTCGCTGGTTCAGCAGCTCGAGGTGAAAAAACAGAATCTGATTATGAATTGGAAAAATTTCTTAAATCAAGTGAAAAGAATCACAATGAACATGCATTCGTTAGTGATTTTATAACAAGCGTACTCATCAAATATTCTAACAATGTTCGTATCGTTGAAGAAAAACAAATCAGGAAGCTGGATAATATTCAACATTTAATTACCAGGATTTCATCGGAGCTTAATGCTAGAGAAAATTTATTTGAGTTGATTGATTCCCTCTTCCCTACTCCAGCTGTTTGCGGAGTTCCAAAAGAATTAGCAATAAATTTAATTCGGAAACTTGAAGCTCATGATCGTGGATTGTATTCTGGTTTGGTCGGACTAATTGATTTTGAGAGTAATTGTGAGTTCGCTGTGTCGATACGTTCAGCTCTGGTTAAAGATAGCAAAGTAACAGCATTTGCCGGTGCAGGGTTAGTAAAGAATTCCGATCCGCAAGAAGAGTTTTTCGAAACTAAATTAAAACTAAATACTATATTATCTTTGTTTACCGATGAAAATAAAAGTTAACAGAAATCATTTGTGGGCTAGAATTTTTATAGACCAACTAGTTGCGTTTGGTGTACAATATGCTTGCATTTCACCCGGTTCAAGAAGCACTCCACTTACTTTTACTTTATCAAAAAATAGAAGAATAAAATCATTTGTTAATATTGATGAAAGAAGTTCAGCATTTTTTGCGCTTGGTTTGGCAAAGGCAACAGGTAAACCAGTTTTAATTGTGACAACTTCAGGAACAGCAGTCGCAGAATTATATCCGGCAATAATTGAAGCTTTTCAACAAAGGGTTCCACTGATTGTTTGTACAGCAGATCGTCCTTCTGAACTAATTGGGACCGGAGCAAATCAAACAATCAACCAGCACAACATTTTCAAAAACCACATAAAATGGTTTAGAGATTTGGGTTTACCATCAATAAGTGAAACGGGATTACGTCATTTACAGAGGATCGCAATCAGATCATTCCATATTAGTTTAATTGAAGATAGAGGTCCGGTTCACTTGAATTTTCCATTTAGAAAACCTCTGGAACCATTTTCATATACTGATGATGTAAATAAAAGTATTCTTAAAATAAAACCTCAACACTATTCAAAGAGTAAAATAATCACTTCCGGTAATTCCTCAAACCAGATTAAATCCTCCATAAAAATAACGGATGATTTAATTAAGTATGATCGAGGGATTATAATAGTTGGGCCGATGGAATATGACAGAGAATTGAACAAAAAGATTAAAAAACTTTCCGGCCTTCTCAAATATCCAATCTTTGCCGATGGAGTTTCTCAACTCAGATTCGGTTCGTCAAAAAAAGATAAAAATATAATTGCTAATTTTAATGCTATACTCCAGTCAGAAAACTTTGTCTATAATCATGATCCGGATATTATTCTTCAATTCGGAAGGACTCCAACTTCATCTACAATTGAGAAATTTCTTTCCGAATCAAATGCAGACCGATATTTGATAAATCATTTCGGAGATTTATTTGATCCGACGAGAAATGCAAAAGCAACTTTTCAAATCGAACCAAAAGTTTTTTGCGAAAGTTTGATCACTCATTTCAAAGTAAAAAAAATCAGCAGGCAAAAATCGAATTGGATAAAAGATTTTATCAAAGCCGAAGAAATAAGCGACAAGATAAAAACCAATGTTATTGAAAAATCTAAATTTCCGAACGAGCCATCAGTCATAACAGAAATATTTAAATCAGCTCCATCCGGAAGTAATGTTTTCATTGGAAATAGTCTGCCTGTCAGAGACCTGGATAATTTTTTAGGCAAATTATCAAAAGGAATTACGTTGCATTTTAATCGAGGAGCTAGCGGAATTGACGGTATTACTTCAACAGCACTAGCAATTGCAACAATAAAAAAACCAACATTGCTAATTACCGGCGACCTTTCCTTTCTACATGATTTAAACGCACTTTCAATTGCCCAAAAATTTTCAATTCCGATTACAATTATTGTAATAAATAATAATGGTGGAGGAATTTTTGAGACTTTGCCAATTGCTCAAAAAGTTAATCACTTCAGCAAGTTTTTTATCGCGCCGCATGATCTTGATCTTTCAGGAATTGTAAAATCCTTTGGAATCAGCCATCAAATAGTCCACAACAGAAGTCAATTTAAATCACATATAATTAAATGTATGAAAAAAAAATCTCCTTCGGTCTTAGAGATCCGGACAAATGCAGTAAAGTCCGCGGATTTGCGAATCAATTATTTTAACGAAGTAAAGAAAAAAATAAACAAAGAGTTTCTCAAATGATCATTCAATACGAAAACATAAAACTTAACCTAGAGCATCTAACTGAATTTGATGTTTCAAAAAAAACTTTACTATTTCTGCACGGTTTTACAGGATCAGCAAATGATTGGAACGACATTGCACAAAAAATAGATAAGCGATTCAACAAATTAGCTCTCGATTTGATCGGGCATGGAAAAAGCAGCTCTCCCTCGTCAGTAAATTACTATATGCCTGATTCAGTTATAAGTCAGATTGAAAAAGTTATTAGTGATTTGAGTTTAAAAGAAATTATCCTTTGCGGTTATTCAATGGGAGGTAGAGTTGCATTAAATTTTACTCTAACAAAACCAGAATTGGTTAAAGGACTTATACTTGAGAGTGCATCTGCGGGATTAAAGAATGGAAAAGAAAGAGATACAAGGAAAAAAAGTGATGATGATCTGGCGAGTTTTATTGAGAATAACACTCTTGAAGAATTTGCTACTCAATGGCTTGATCAGGAATTATTTGGAACTTTAAGAAGATTTTCAAATGATAAAATTAAACGAATGAAAGAAGAAAGAGCTAAGAATTCAAAAATAGGTTTGGCTAATTCCTTGCGAGGTTTTGGAACGGGAATGATGCCCTATCTTGGTTCGGAACTCGTCAAATTAAAAATTCCGGTTTTTCTTATCACTGGTGCGCTCGATGATAAGTTCACACAATTAAATCAAAATCTTAAAAAATCGTTTCCTTCTGCTAAGCATAAAATACTAACAACAGCTGGTCACAACACTCATCTTGAAGAACCTAAAAAATTTATTGAAGCAGTTAATAGTTTTCTGAGTAGATTCTAATTGAACGTCTTTTTCAATATTTTTGCCTCACCAATCAACTAAGGATTTAAAATGAACTCTAAATGGGTTAAAGTCAAAAATTACAATGATATTTTATATCATAAAATGGACGGGATAGCAAAAATCACGATTAACCGTCCTGAAGTGCGAAATGCTTTTCGACCTGAAACTGTTATTGAGATGTACGATGCTTTTTCTGATGCGAGAGAGGATCAAAGTATTGGCGTAATTTTATTAACAGGTGCTGGTCCCTCAAAAGATGGCAAGTATGCATTTTGTTCAGGTGGTGATCAAAGAATTCGTGGTGATAAGGGTTATGTTGGAAAAGATGGCGTACCAAGATTAAATGTTCTCGACCTTCAAAAATTAATCAGAAGCATCCCTAAAGTTGTAATTGCTCTTGTTGCAGGTTATGCAATCGGTGGTGGACACGTTCTTCATGTGATTTGCGATTTAACAATTGCTGCCGATAATGCAATCTTTGGTCAAACAGGACCAAAAGTTGGAAGTTTCGACGGCGGTTTTGGTTCAAGTTTTCTTGCCAGCATTGTGGGACAAAAGAAAGCGAGAGAGATCTGGTATCTTTGTCGACAGTACAATGCAGAGCAAGCTCTGCAAATGGGTTTGGTAAATGCTGTGGTTCAAGTAGAGCAACTTGAAGCTGAAGGTATAAAATGGGCAGAAGAAATTTTGCAACATAGTCCGATGGCAATAAGAGTCTTGAAGTCTGCATTCAATGCAGATCTTGATGGGCAATCTGGTATACAGGAATTAGCAGGCAATGCAACTCTACTATATTACATGAGTGAAGAAGCACAGGAAGGCAAAAAAGCTTATCTTGAAAAACGTAAACCAGATTTTAAAAAATTTCCAAAGCTTCCTTAATGGAACACTGATTGAACAGATCAAACGGATATTAACAGATCAAAATCTGTTTGATCAGTTAGACCTGCCTGGCGGTAAAGGCAGGTCAGTGTGCCATTATCTTATTTTTTTTATTTATGAGTACTGAATCAATATCAAAATTCCAAAGTTGGATTCTCGCAAGCAGACCAAAAACATTACTCGCTGCACTGGTTCCGGTTATGGTTGGTTCTGCTCTTGCAATTTCAATGAAAAAGTTTTTTTTACCCTACTCATTAATTGCACTTCTATGCTCAATTTTAATCCAGGTGGGAACAAACTTCACAAATGATCTTTACGATTATTTAAAAGGTTCTGATACTATTAAACGAAAAGGTCCAAGACGAGTTTTAGCGAGTGGATTAATTTCAGTTACTGAAATGAGAATAGCAATTATCCTGGTTTTTGGACTAACTTTTATTCTCGGTCTTTATCTTGTTTTTTCTGTCGGGATCTTAATTCTCTGGGTTGGAATCTTTTCAATCATTGCCGGAATTATTTATACGGCAGGTCCTTTTCCTCTTGCATATAATGGACTTGGTGATCTCTTCGTTTTTATTTTTTTTGGTGTCATTGGAACGATGGGCACTTTCTATCTTCAGACACAGGAAATTTCTTTCCTGTCTTTTTTAGTTTCAATACCTGTTGGTGCGTTAATTACTAACATTCTTGTGGTGAATAATTTTCGGGACATTGAAGAAGATCGTGAAGGGAATAAAAATACTTTAGCTGTTATTTTTGGAAAAGAATTTTCACGCTGGCAGTTTATTATTTTAATACTGATATCCTATTTGACTTCTTTTGCTTTGTATTCAAAGTATGATTTTAGTTTTTGGATTTTTCTGCCACTAATGACAATACCTATCTCATTTATTCTAATTAATATGTTGTTTAGGTTGAAGGGTGAAGAACTAAACAAAACGCTTGAACTCTCAGCTAAATATGCCGGTATTTATGGATTATGTTTATCAATCGGATTGATAATATAAATTTGATAAAGTTTTAATGAAAAATCTTAATCCGGAAAAATTTCTTTTACTCAGACAAAATCCATCAGCTAAAGCAATAATCTCTTCTTCAGACATTTACACTTTTGACCAGCTTCGTCAGAAAGTTTTAGCTACTGCTTCATATTTTCGTAGTCTACAAATTTCATCAGGAGATCGTGTTGGGATTCTTGGGAACAATGATGTGGATTTCGTAATAAACATATTAGCTCTCTGGCAGTTATCTTGTGTACCGGTTCCAATAAACACCAGACTGACCGAATCAGAAATTGATGAACAGCTTAACATTGCAAATTGCTCAACTGTTTTAGTTCAAAAAAATTATTCTGCAAAAGTTTTACGGACGAAGAAGAATATAGTTGAGTATCCAATAAAAATTAATGAAGACGTTTCTTTTTCAGGAAAAATGGAATTACAGGCATCCAATCCTGCTGTAATTATTTTTACTTCAGGTAGTACCAAAAGATCAAAAGGAATCATACTTTCATTTGACAGTTTGTATAACAGTGCAATCAACAGCAACCAACTTCTTCGATATACTCATAGTGACAGATGGCTGGCAAGTCTTCCTTTTTATCACATTGGAGGATTTTCCATAATAACTCGTTCGCTACTTTTTGGTATTCCTTTGATCATTCCTGATTCACTTTCTGTTGATGATTTAATACTATCACTCAATAAATGTCAGCCAACTTTTATCTCTCTTGTAACAGCACAATTAAAAAAAATTGTTGATGAAAATATTTCTCCAAATTCTGAATTAAAGAATTGTTTAATTGGTGGTGGCTTTTCAGATATGGAATTGATTGCAAAAGCTAACGAACTTGACTGGCCAGTGAACTTAGTTTATGGTTCTACAGAAACTTCTTCTTTTGTTACTGCTTTGCTAAAAGATGAAATATTAATTAAACCCAATTCTGTTGGCCGACAAGTTCCGACAAATCGAATTCTTATTTCTGACGATGATGGCAATGAACTTAAACCGTTTGAGATTGGTGAAATTACAGTTAAGACAAACTCATTGATGTCTGGTTATCTTGATGAAAAGGAAACTGGAAAAGCAGTTAAAAATGGATTTTATTACACAGGTGATATCGGTTATGTTGATGAAGAAGGTTACCTATTCATCGAAGGAAGGAAAAATTATTTGATCTCAACCGGTGGAGAAAATGTAAATCCAATCGAAGTTGAAAAAGCTTTACTTGAACATCCATCAATCAAAGAAGCTGCAGTTTTCCCGCTGAAAGATAAAGAGTGGGGAGAAATAATTGCTGCTGCAGTTGAATTGAATAACGCATCAGATAAACTTACATATGATGAAGTTAAGAAATTTTTAATGGAAAAGATTTCAGGATTTAAAATTCCAAAAAAAATATTCTTTGAAGTTCAGTTACCTAAAACTGAATTGGGAAAAATAGAGAAAGCAAAACTAACCGAACGTTACAGGTTAACATCTCTTTGATGCGATTCGAGACCTTTAACAATCTCACCTGGCATAGGAATTTTTACCCATTTCTTTTTGTCAACAAATACATGAACCGTTCGTGCTTTTGCAGAAAGTTCACCTGAGCTATTATTCCATTCATAAGTTAGTTCAAATGAATTTTCTTTTTTAAGCGTAACGGTCAGGTTGATTGAAATTGTTTCACCAGCTCTCAAAGGTTTGAAGTAAGCTCCATCGGTTTTTATAATCGGAACAACGAACTCATCATTATTCCAATAATTTTTTTTTAGTTTGAAACTGGCAATCATTTCTTCATAAACAGAGTGACTGATCTCAAACAATTTTGCGTAAAATAATATTCCTGCAGGATCGCAGTCATAAAAATTTATTCTTCTTTTAACAGTATACATATTTATTGAATTATCAATCCTTTTTTATTTTGTTTTAATTGATTGGAAATAACTTTTTAAGATTTCTTCCTTGTGTGTTTTGAGAAAATGCTTTTTAATGAATGTCTTTGAATCAAATAAACGTTTCTTCCCTTTTACCTGTAAGATGCTCCATTAAATGGTAGTAATGTGGTACCAAAATTATCAATTTGACTTATAAGTTCAAATTCAGGAAATTTACTTTCGCAATTCAAAATTAAAAGAAAGATCATTAATGCAACAGATAAAACCACAGAGTGCACAACTCACTGGCTTTTATCGTTATTTATATTTGATAAGTGGTATCCTGCTGGTGGCGATAGGTGTTATTGGAATCTTTCTGCCAATTCTTCCGACAACAATTTTTCTTATTCTTGCTTCAGCATGTTTTGTTAAAGGATCGCCCCGTGCAAATGAGTGGCTGCGAAATCATAAGATACTCGGGATGTATATTAAAAATTATCAGGATAAATCCGGGTTAACAATCAAATCAAAAGTATTTAACATAGCTCTGTTATGGATAATGATACTGAGTTCAGCTTACTTTTTTACTGAAGAATTTTTTATCAGGTTACTTTTATTAGCGATAGCAGTTGGAGTTACTATTCATCTACTAATGGTGAAAACAAAAAAAGTTTAATTTTTATTAACAAAGAAAGGAAGAAACTTATGAGTGAAAATAGCAAATGCCCCGTCGCACACGGAGCTGGCGGTGGAACGTCGAACCGGGACTGGTGGCCCAATCAATTAAATCTTAACATACTTCATCAGCACACACCAGTTTCCAATCCAATGGATCGTAATTTTAATTACGCAAAAGAATTTGACAAACTTGATCTTAAAGCACTAAAAAAAGATTTGTATACATTGATGACTGAAACGCAAGATTGGTGGCCAGCAGATTGGGGTCATTATGGAGGTTTGTTTATTCGAATGGCATGGCACAGTGCAGGAACATACCGCACTGCAGATGGACGCGGTGGTGGTGGTACAGGAAACCAGCGTTTTGCACCTGTCAACAGTTGGCCGGACAACGGAAACTTAGATAAAGCACGACGACTACTTTGGCCAATCAAACAAAAATATGGAAATAAAATTTCCTGGGCTGACTTATTGATATTAGCTGGCAATGCAGCACTTGAATCAATGGGCTTTAAAACATTTGGTTTTGGCGGTGGACGTGAAGATATCTATCAGCCTGAAGAAGATATTTATTGGGGAATGGAAAATACTTGGTTAGGTGATAAAAGATATAGCGGTGATCGTGAGCTTGAGAATCCTTTAGCTGCTGTGCAGATGGGACTCATTTATGTAAATCCTGAAGGTCCGAATGGAAATCCAGATCCTGTTGCTTCCGGGCGCGATGTACGCGAAACATTTAAACGAATGGCAATGAATGATGAAGAAACAGTTGCACTGACCGCAGGTGGACATACATTTGGTAAAATGCACGGCGCTGGCGATCCAAAATTAGTTGGCCCGGAACCAGAAGCTGCACCAATCGAAGAGCAAGGCTTAGGATGGATAAATAAATTTAAAACTGGTAAGGGTGCTCATGCAACAACAAGCGGTTTAGAAGGTGCATGGAAGCCAAACCCAACTAAATGGGATATGGGATATTTCGACATGCTTTTTGGTTACGAGTGGGAAAAAGTTAAAAGTCCGGCTGGTGCGTGGCAGTGGCAGGCAAAAGATGTAAAACCGGAACATATGATACCGGATGCTCACGATCCTTCAAAAAAACATCCACCCACGATGACAACTGCGGATATGTCATTACGCTTTGATCCGATTTACGAACCTATTTCAAGAAAATTCCACAAGGATCCAAAAGCTTTTGCTGATGCATTTGCAAGAGCTTGGTTTAAACTTACTCACCGTGATATGGGTCCAAAGTCTCGTTATCTCGGCTCAGAAGTTCCAAAAGAAAATCTGATATGGCAGGATCCGATTCCAGCAGTTAATCATAAGCTGATCAATAAAAAAGATATCGATGGTCTTAAAAAGAAAATATTAGATTCAGGATTATCTGTATCAGAACTTGTTTATACTGCATGGTCATCAGCTTCTACTTTCCGTGGTTCGGATATGCGAGGCGGAGCTAACGGTGCACGTATTCGCTTAGAACCGCAAATGAACTGGGAAGTAAACCAACCCAAACAGCTTGAAAAAGTTCTGAAAGTATTCAAAAACATTCAGAAAGAATTTAACAATCGTAAAGACGGCAAGAAAGTTTCTCTGGCTGATCTTATAGTACTTGGTGGTTGTACTGCTGTTGAAGCTTCAGCTAAAGCTGCGGGACACAAGATTGAAGTACCATTTACTCCGGGAAGAATGGATGCATCACAAGCTCAGACTGATGTTGAATCATTCGAATACATGGAACCTGAATCAGATGGTTTTCGTAATTACCAGAAGAAAACTTACACAGTATCAGCAGAAGAAATGATGGTTGACAAAGCACAGCTTCTTACTTTAAGTGCACCGGAGATGACAGTTCTTATCGGTGGCTTACGTGTACTTGGTGCAAACTATGGTCAGTCGAAACACGGCGTGTTTACAAATGAAGTTGGTAAGCTCACGAACGATTTCTTTGTTAATCTGCTGGATATGGGAACAGTTTGGAAACCAACTTCAGATAAAGGTGATACATTTGAAGGTCGTGATCGTAAGACAGGTAAAACAAAGTGGACAGGCACACGTGTGGATCTGATCTTTGGTTCAAACTCCCAGCTGCGTGCACTTGCAGAAGTTTATGCACAGGAAGATTCAAAAAAGAAGTTCGTGAAAGATTTTGTTGCAGCCTGGAATAAAGTTATGAATCTTGACAGATTTGATTTGAAGTAAGCATATCTTGGCTGTCACGGACGATTCCGTGACAGCTGCTTTCAGTCACGATACGACCGTGACTGCCTTGGCATTAAGGGCATCTCAACGATGCCCTTTTTGTTTTCTCACCAATCACCGCAAGATGAAGCTTGCGACTACCATCATAAATATAGTTCTCGGAAAGACTCCGTACGGTGGCTGCCATAAAAATATGCTTTAAGATGAATTTTTATGCAAAAAAGAGATTGACTCTATTTTGATTTTGAACTAAGTTTAAACCAGTTAAAACTTATTTCGGGGACAGATGATCGAGTTACATACATATCTTCACCTCATCGGAACGAATGCTTTCAGAGCAGGATTTCTAAAAGCGCATTACTTAGTTATTAACATTTCTAAATTGCTTACCGGATGGCAGTCGCCAATCTGCGTGACGGCATTCAGGTTAGGTATAATTAACAATTTAAATGGTAGGAGGATCGTGATGAAAACTGTTTTTGTATTCATGTTGATTTGTGCTTTTTCCATTTCTTCTGCACAAGAAATTTCGAACAATGTTGAAACTGATAAATATTTTATTTCTACCAGTGTCAGATCTAATATAACCGGCGCCAGCAATATTGGTATGGGTCTTACACTTTCACTTGGTTATAATATTAATCAAAACTTTTCATTTTTGCTCTCTTCAGGTTATATGACTAGTTATACCAATCCTCATACATATACCTCGTACAGAACTTGGGATAGTAATGCAAATGATTTTCTAATATCTACATATTCAAGCGGAAGAAAAGATCACCAATTTATTCCAGTTAATTTGTCATTTAGATACAATATTACTGTCTCCGGATTTCAACCTTATGTTTCAGTTATGGCTGGATGGAGTTTTCTGTTGAATGAAGGAAATTATTCTGTATCTACCGTAACAAAATACGAATCATCAAACCAATTGATTGAATCAACAAGTGGTATGGCTTCCGATCAAAATGGATATTCTAAAACTGTTTCTACTTTTGGAATGGGCTTAGGATTTGGTGCAATGATTCCTGTTAGCAGTTCATTAAAACTTGATGTATCATACTTATATTTCTCAAATCCTGGTATACATAGCATTGGTCTGGGTTTAAATTTTGGTATTAAATAAATTCATCTGTATATCAAGCCCTGCCTGTGGATAGCAGGTTTGGTATAAGTAATAGTTATACGCAAATTAAATATATGATACGTGAAGATTATATAATGAGAATGATAGAACAACTTGTTAAAGTTCTTGCAAAAATACTTTCCAATAAGGAATCCGAAAATTATCAAGAGGCAATTAATAATATAGAATCTGCTTTCAACAACATATTGGGCTTGGATTATAATTTAATTAGTGCTTTGTCTGATAAGGATATAATATCTTTATTGAAAATTTCGAAAGATAATGCATCATTAGAAATTAAATGTATTATTATCGCAAAATTATTAAAAGAGAAAGCAGAAATAAATAATTTAATTAACAATGAAAATCTAAATCTGGTTTATGATTATCAAAAAGCATTAAGTTTATTTCTAGAAGGTATTCTTAATAACAAAAATGTTGACATAGATTTGAGGAGCTATCACGTGGATGTTGAAGAAATAATGATCAAGATAAATGATACTGAAATATCGGAAGATACAAGATTTAAGCTGTCTAAATTCTATGAACTAATTGACGAAAATGGCAAAGCAGAGAATGAACTGCGTAAGAGAAAAGGAACAAATTACCATAAGACATAAATTTAAAGCATGGAATTAGATAATTACAGAAAAAGAGATTGACTCTATTTTGGTTTTGAACTAAGTTTAAACCAGTTAAAACTTATTTCGGGGAAAGATGATCAAGTTGCAAACATATCTTCATTACTGCTACAGAAATGCTTTCCATGTAGACATTCAAAAATTGAATTCTCTAATTAATAAAAAATTATCTCACGGGATAAAAACTACGATGATTTACACACACGTTTTAAATAGAGGATTGGGAGTTAAGAGTCCGTTAGACTGAACTAAAGTAGGATGATATATATGCAACGACCTATTTTTAAATGTTGAGATTTTAAGAAATTTTGAAAATAATTGGAACGTAGATATGCAACTGCACGCATATCTACGTTCTTTAACTAATAATTCTGTGCAGTATAAGTAATAGTTAGGTGTTTTATTCAAATATGAAAAGCATCCTCAATTCCATTATTATCCTTATGCTAATATTTTTCCTTTCTTGCTCAGTAAGTGAATCAGAGCTTGATAATGAGTTTAAAAGATTTCTCGGTAGGTCATTTAAAGATGAATTTACAATTATCAAATCTGAATATTCTTTTGCTGTCGGAGATGATCTTTCTACACTCGATGTTAAATTTTCACATAATGGCTTTATAAATTTACTTGCCGTTATTCCAGAAAATAAAAAAAGAATAACCCAGAAAGGATGGCAGTTCGAAAAGATTATACCTTTACAATCTGGTTGGGATTTTTTCAGAATTTCTGCAACAGATAAAGATTCAATATTTCATATTCAATTTGGTAATGAGTAGTTTTATATTAAACAACACCTAACCAGCGCCTCAACGCCGACCGCCATTTTAGTTTGGCGGATTTGTGATTTTTGAAATTGTATTTTAGTTAAAGTTTGTTGTTCTAAGTGTTCTCCGCCGCGGCGGACTAATTAATTAACTTGCCTTCGGTGCGTACTGAGAAAGTTACGCACCTACGGCTTAATCATTAGCGTTTCGTTTTAGCTTGGCTTCCTTGTAATGGGCGGCGGGTTAGGCGCAATGTCGTTATATGGCAAGGGGATTTATGAAAGCAATAAAATATTTTGATTCCATTTTGCTATTCTTGGTTCTTATTAATCTGATCTCTTGTTATAAGAATTCATCAAATCAAAATGCGAAATTTAGAACTGATTTGGATTCATCAACAAAGAAAATATCTAAAGTTGTGCAAGACGTGAGAGGAGAACACATTTTTAGTTTTAATATTATTCCCGATTCACCTGATTTTAGATTTGTTCTAAGTGGAGATTCTGAATACAATGTTATTGACCAAATTATTATTTATCAGCCTACGGATTTGATTCCCATTCAAACTATTTCTGTTTATCAAGGTGAACAACCTTTGATAGACGAAGAATATTTTTTTGCTAAGGATTTCAACTTCGATGGATATAAAGATATTGCATTGCTTAATTTTTGGGGATCCTCAGCAAATAGGTTTTATACTGTCTGGATATATAACAAATCAAAAAATACTTTTGAAAAGGATGATTTCTTTGGAGAAATTTCATCACCAGAACCGGATACTACTAAAAAACAACTAACTACTTATTTTAAATATGGTGTTGATGAATACCTAATTAACACTTATCAGTTTATTGAAAGCAAATATGAACTAATTATTGAAGAAAAATATTGGCGTAAAGAATATAAAAATGGATACGATGCAATGAAAGACAGCAGTATAGTATATAATGATTCGTTAAAATTAGTAACTAGAAAAATTTTAGAATCAAAAAAATATTAATGCCATATAACCAGCGCCTCAACCCGACCTCTCCGTATGAGGCGGACAGGTTATTTTAGTTCGGCGAATTTTTAATTTTTGGCGTTTTGTTTTTGTTTGCGATTTTGTTCTAAGTGCTCAAACAAAATTAAAGGAGACTTCGGTCTCCTTTTTAATTTATTAAAGAGATTCTCAAATCAACTTAATATCATCGAGGAAAGGAAATTTTTCTCTAACTTCATTTACGTAATTTTTATCAAGATCAACAACAATTACTTTCTCTTCATTTTCAACTGCCACAATTTCTTTTCCCATCGGATCAAACACACTGCTATAACCAATGTAATTTAATTTTGGATCCTGCCCTACCCTGTTAACTCCTGCAACATAACATTGGTTTTCAATTGCCCTTGCTTTCAGAAGAGTTCGCCAATGTTCAATTCTTGTATCAGGCCAGTTTGCAATGTTTACAATCAGATGAGCTTTTTTCTTTCCGTACTTTCTAAATAATTCAGGGAAACGCAGATCGTAACAAATTGTCAAACCAATTTTCCAACTTTTTATTTTAGTTAAAGCTGGTTTAACTCCGGCATTAAAATGTTTGTTCTCATCGGAATATGAAAATGGATGAACTTTTCTGTAAAGCTTAACAAAGTTTCCATCAGGTTTGATGTGAATTAGAGTGTTGTAAATTCTGGTATTTCTTCTTTCAATAATTCCGGCAAAAATGTTTGAGGATTTTTCTTTTGCGATTGAAGAAAAAAATCTGAATGAATCGGCTTGAATTGTCTCAGACATTTCTTTTGACTTCATTGTGAAACCAGTCAAGCGTCATCTCAGGAAAAACAAACAGCTCAACTCCTTCAATATCATTGATCATCGAAAGAATTTTTTGCTTATTCGCTTCCTTGTTTTCCCAGGCCGGATTATATTGTACCAGAGCTATTTTCATATCATCAGATTGTCATTATTTATTATCTTACCACACATTAAAATAATAAATATTTAGTGAATTAGATTTGAACAAATTACAAGAAAAAATACCGGTTGCAATACTCGGTGCCACAGGCAGTGTTGGGCAGAAGTTTATCCAATTACTGGCAGATCATCCGTGGTTTGAAATTACTGAATTATGTGCTTCTGATAAATCTGCAGGTAAAAAGTATAAAGACGCAGTTGATTGGTTTCTCCCCTCACCTCTTCCTAAAAATGTTGAAGAAATCATTGTCCAAAAATGTGAACCAACATTAAAAGCTAAAGTTGTTTTTTCAGGATTGGATTCTACAGTAGCTGGAGAAGTTGAAACTGAATTCGCCAAAGCTGGTTACAAAGTAATTTCCAATTCAAAAAATCACAGGATGGATGAAGATGTTCCACTTCTCATTCCTGAAGTAAATCCTGATCATCTTGATTTGATAAAAACTCAGGGCTACGGTGAAGGTTGTATCGTGACAAATCCGAATTGCTCGGTGATTGGACTTGTGATAGCTTTAAAACCTTTGCTTGATAATTTTGGATTGGAAGCAGTTAATGTTGTTACAATGCAGGCAATTTCTGGTGCAGGTCATCCGAGAGTAGTTAAACTTGATATTGAAGATAATGTAATTCCTTTTATCAATGGCGAAGAACCGAAGGTTGAAATTGAACCAAAAAAAATTCTAGGTTCTTTAAATCAGAATAAAATTATTTTTAATGATTTTAAAATAAATGCGCAATGCAACCGGGTGAATGTTACTGACGGACATACTGAATGCGTCCAGATTAATCTAAAAAAGAAAGCTACTATTGATGAAATTATAAATTGCTGGGAAAGTTTTAATTCCATTCCACAGAAAATGAATCTTCCTCTTGCACCACTGAACCTGATTCATTACAGTCATGAAGAATCGTTCCCTCAGCCAAAACATCAACGTGATGCTGATAAAGGAATGGCTGTTTCAATCGGAAGATTACGTCAAGATTCAATCTTCGATTACAGTTTTGTAATTCTCTCACACAACACTGTCAGGGGTGCTGCCGGTGGAGCAATACTTTGCGCCGAACTTATGAAAGTTAAAGAGCTGATTTGACCTGTTTCTGAGAATAAATTTAGCTCGATAGTAAATTCAATTAGCTTTATATTTGGCAATCAATTATGCGTTCAACAATAAATTTGAAAAAAAAATCTTCTGATTCCAGGCCAGTAGTTGAGAATCCAAGGTTTGGATTTGATCTTTTCGACTCGCTGCCCGACATGTACTTCCTGCTTGATGCTAATGCCGAAATTTTATTGCTGAATAATTGTGCTGACGAAATTATTAAATCTAACTTAAGCTCAAAACCATCTAACTTTCTTGACCTCGTTGAATTGTGCAATCGTGAAGAAGTAAATAATATTTTCTTTCAATGCATTAGCTTCGGAAAGACAACAAGTATTGAGACACAATTTCTTCTGGATAAGAACAAAATAGAAGTTAAAATTTCATTTTCATTGCACAAGTTTGAGGTGGATGGAAATAAAATGGAATATGTTTTTGCATTGGCAAAAGATATCAGCGAGGAAAAAGTTAAGGAATTAGAACTACAAAGATTTTTTAATATTGCTGAAAGTAGTCTCAACCCCATACAAATTACTGATCTACATGGGAAGATGATTTATGTTAACCCGGCATTTATAAAATATAGTGGCTACGAAAAAAAGGAATTGATAGGTAAAAATCCGGCAATATTTGGAAGTGGTAAACTTCCTAAAAAATTCTGGGACAACATGTGGCAAACCATTTCAAGCGGTAAAGTTTGGTTTGGCGAGATTGAAGATCGAAGAAAGAACGGTGAACCTTTCTACACTCAGCTTTTAATCTCTCCTATATTTGATAAAGATCAAAAAGTATCAGGATATTTTGGAATTCACAGAGACTTAAGCGAAAAACGAACACTTGAAAAACAATTAGTCCATACACAAAAAATGGAAAGCATCGGAACTTTAGCTGCCGGGATTGCTCACGAAGTCGGAAATCCACTTGCTTCAATTTCAGCTTTGGTGCAGGTTGCGCAAAGAAGCACCGATGATGCTTTCGTTAAAGGTAAATTAGATTTAGTTAAAAGTCAGGTTACAAGAATATCAAAAATTATCAGAGACCTCGTTGATTTTTCCCGCCCGTCCAGTTACGAACTTCAGAGAGTTAATATAAACGAATGTTTAAAAGAAGCTATTGAGATTACTAAAGTCGGAACAAAGGCAAAAGACATTGAATTCAGTGTTAAGCTTAGCGATGACTTACCAAAGCTTCCGCTTGTTGCCGATCAGCTTGAACAGGTTTTTGTAAATATGCTTTTGAACGCTGTTGATGCCATTAACGAGTTTAAAGATGATAAAAAGGAAAAAAGAATAAGCATTGAAACTGCACTCGCCGAAGATGAGGCAATCATAACATTCACCGATTCAGGCAGCGGAATAAGTGAAGAAAATATGAGCAAAATATTTGAACCATTTTTTACTACTAAGTCTCACGGTAAAGGAACCGGTCTTGGATTATGGGTAAGTTATGGCATAATAAAAAGTTTCCAGGGGAATATTGAAGTTCGGAGCAATCCCGAACAGGGCACTATATTTACAGTAATTCTTCCGGTTGAATCATGAAAGGAATTAAAGATGACTGAAAAAATTCTTGTAGTTGATGATGAAGATATAATTCGTGAGTCACTATCATATATTTTAAAAAAAGAAAAATACGATGTTGAAGAAGCAGCAAACGGTAGAATTGCTTACGACATGCTTAAAGAAACATCCTATGACCTTGTAATTACTGATATTGAAATGCCGGAGATGAAAGGCACTGATCTTCTTGAAGAAATAAAAAAAATGAACCTTCAAACAAATACCATTGTAATCACAGCCTACGGCTCAATGGAAACGGCAATAGCTGCTCTACGCAGCGGTGCAAGTGACTACATTTTAAAACCAGTAGAGTTTGATGAACTAATTATAAAAGTTAAAAAACTCTTTGAAGTCCGTGATCTTCATCTCGAAAACAGAATTCTGCGCAAAGAACTGCAACGTGAATACGACTACAATAATATTGTTGGCAAAAGTCCGGCTATTATGAAAATATTCGAAATGATTAAAGCCGTTGCAGATACAGACAGCACTGTATTAATTTCCGGAAACAGTGGAACCGGAAAAGAACTTGTAGCGAGAGCATTACATTTCAATTCTAAAAGAGCTAACAAACCGTTTATTGCTTTGAACTGTGGAGCCATTTCTGAAAATCTAATAGAGAGTGAATTATTCGGACATAAAAAAGGAGCGTTTACAGGAGCGATAAGTGATAAAGAAGGATTTATAAAAGCTGCTGAAGGTGGAACATTGTTCCTCGATGAAATAAGTGAAATGCCTCCGCAGCTTCAGGTTAAGCTTCTCAGAGCAATTCAGGAAAAAGAATATACTCCTGTCGGTACTACATTGTCTCTGCCTGTAAATGTGAGATTTGTTGCATCAACAAACAGAAATCTTCTGGAATATGTTGGTCAGGGAAAATTCAGGGAAGACTTGTTTTATAGACTTAATGTCGTGGATATTCATTTGCCATCACTTAAAGAACGTGAAAGTGATATTCCACTGCTTGCAGATTTTTTCCTTGATAAGTACAGAAGACAAATGAATAAAAATATCAAAGGTGTTTCTAATGATGCGATGAGATCACTGATGAATCATGAATGGAAGGGAGAAATAAGAGAACTGGAAAACATCATCGAAAGATCAGTAATCTTTTGTAATGAAGATTTTGTTAATGTAAAACATCTTCCAGGTCAATTCCAGTCCCTTGATGCGCCATCTGAATTCTTACCGTCGGGTTCGCTTGACGATTCGGTAAAACGATTTGAAAAAGATATAATTACCCGCGCACTCGAGGCAAATGAATTTAATAAAGAAAAAACTGCAGATGAATTACAAGTTGGACTTTCAACTCTGTACCGTAAAATGAAAGAGCTCGATATTCAGATTTAGGAAATTTGATGATCTCCCATAGCAAGCAATCGAATGATATAATTATCAGTGATGATAAGACGAAATTGAATATTACTGTAATACATAATTTTCTCACTCGTTCTTATTGGGCCGAAGGAAGAACAATTGATGAGGTTAAGAAATGTATTGAGCATTCAGATTGTTTTGGAGTTTACTTGAACGATGAGCAGATTGGTTTTGCAAGAATTCTCTCCGATCGAGTTACATTTGCATATCTAATGGATGTATTCATAAATGAGGAACATCGTGGGAATGGATATTCGAAGTTGCTTCTAAAGAAAATTTTTGAGGATGAAAGATATAAGCAAGTTAAAAAATGGTTGCTTGCAACAAAAGATGCACATTCATTATATGCGAAGTTTGGATTTAAATCGATTCGCAAAGTGGAGCGATTGATGGAAAATTTGAGGGCTGAAAATTAGAAGAAAAAAAAATAAATAATTCTAATTTCTGCAAATATAGAGCTTTATAACTTCTCATTAACGAGAAGTTTCATTCGTTTACCTGATGAAATTTAGCTTTATACAATCTATTAGGTGGTATTGTCTTTGTTAGCAAATAGCAACTAATATTTCATCGCAAAACTCAAACAAACCAGGACAAAAAAAATGAAAAACACATTCTTATATGTTCTATTTATCTCGGCAATTGTTGCTCTCTTTGCTTTCGCTTTTTCTTTTTCACAGAATCAGGATCTTGACGGCAAGCAGATATTCATTGATAATAAATGTAATAATTGCCACACAGTAAAATCCAATGAAATTACTTCTAAGAAGGATGATGCCGTAGATTTATCCAATGCCAGCTCGGCAGGTGATGCTCAATTAATTAAATCATATCTTCTTAAAGAAGCCAAGATAAATGACACTGATCACAAGATGAAATTCAAAGGTTCCGATGCAGACCTAAATACTCTATCAGCCTGGCTGACTTCACTAAAGACTGAAACTGTAAAGTAATTTCCATTTACTATTTAACCGGCAAAATTTATAAATGACTCAAACATATTTTAACAAAAGAACGACAATATTCTTATTGAGTATTTTTATTTTTTTCTTTACAAATGGAATTGCTCAATCCAATGATGATTGTCTCATGTGTCACGATGATGATACGTTTACAATGGATAAGGATGGTAAAGAAGTTTCCATCTTCGTAAGTGAGAGTAAATTCCATTCATCTAGTCATTCAAAATTAAAATGTATTTCTTGTCATACCAACTTTGACCCGGAGTCGATTCCACACTCTGATAATTTAACTCCTAAATCCTGTGGAGATTGTCATCAAAAGCAAATTGTAAAACATCTTTTTCATCCGAAGATTCTTCAGGCTTCCGGAAAAGAAAAAGAAAAAGATGTAAACTGCTTAAATTGTCATGATAATCACTATCCACAAAACCCGACAGCAGATGGTAGTAAGTGGAGTTCTCAAAATATTCCAAATTCCTGCGGGCAATGTCATAACGAAATAAAAGAAAGCTATCTTTCTTCAGAACATTACGCAGCATTTAAGGGAGGAATGCTGGGTGCACCAAATTGTCTCAGCTGCCACAAAAATCCGATTGCAAGAGTTCACTCAAATGAAGATTCAGTTAGCGTAAAGATTTCACAGGAAAAACTTTGTTTATCCTGCCATTTAGATTCGCCAGATGTTCGTGCTAGAACTACACCTACCGCCGGATTTATAACAATGTATGAGAAAAGTGTTCATGGTTCCGAGTTAAATTCTGGCAACCCAAAAGCAGCAAATTGCGTTAATTGTCATGGTTCACACTCAGTTTTAAAAAGCACTGACAATAAAGCACAAACATTCAAGGCGAACATTCCAACAACGTGTGGAAAATGTCATGGCGAAATTTCAAAAGAATATCTCCAGAGCGTTCATGGTGTTGCACTTGAAAAAGGAGTCAGCGAATCACCAGCCTGTACAGATTGCCATGGAGAACACAACATTCTTAAACATGATGATCCGAAATCTCCTGTAGCATTCCAGAATCTTTCGCGCGAGGTATGTTCTCCGTGTCATAGTTCATTGAAACTTTCAAGTAAATATGGAATTGTAAGTGATAGGTTTGATACTTTTTCTGATAGTTATCATGGATTAGCAATTGAAGGCGGTTCTGTTGCAGTTGCAAACTGTGCAAGTTGTCATGGTTCGCATAATATAAAACCTTCCACTGATTCTACTTCAAGTATATCTAAAACGAATCTTGTTAAAACTTGTGGTGGTTGTCATAAAGGGGCAAATACTAATTTCACCATTGGAAAAATTCATATCACCAGGCAGGATGAAAGTGAACCTATTATTTATTTTATAGCTTCGATGTATATCGCTCTGATTTTTATTGTCATCGGATTAATGTTCATCCATAACTTAATAGACTTTTTCAGAAAGTCTAAAATTAAAAAGATGAAGCAACGAGGATTAATCAGAGAAGAAAGACACGGTCATTCACTTTACATTAGAATGACAGTGAATGAAAGAATTCAGCATGGAAGTCTTGCAATAAGCTTTTTAACACTTGTGATTACAGGATTTATGTTAAGCTATCCAAATTCATGGTGGGTTTCCCACATTCGTGATCTCAGCAGTGGTGCATTTGAAGCAAGAAGTTTACTGCATAGAGTTTCTGCTGTGATTATGGTTGCTGTAAGTTTATATCATATTTATTATGTCTCTTTCACAATTCGTGGAAGACAACTTATAAAAGATTTACTTCCTCGTTACCAGGACATAAGAGATGCCATTGATGTTGCCAGATTCAATCTCGGCTTTTCAAAATTAAAACCCAAGCTCGACAGATTTAGTTACATTGAGAAAGCTGAATACTGGGCGTTGATCTGGGGAACAATTGTTATGACTGTAACAGGTGTGATCATGTGGTTTGATAATACTTTTATGGGCATCTTAACAAAACTTGGCTGGGATATCGCGAGGACTGTTCATTACTATGAAGCCTGGCTCGCATTTTTAGCAATAGTTGTCTGGCATTTTTACTTTGTAATTTTTAATCCCGATGCATACCCATTAAATCTTGCATTTTGGAAAGGAACAATTACGGAAGAAGAAATGGCTGAGGAACATCCTCTTGAGCTTGATAAAATTAAAGCTTCAGAAAAAAGTAACCCTGATGAAGAAGAAAAAAGTTAATTTCTCAATTAAATGAAAAAAAATCTTTTAAGTTTAGCTATACTATGTTTATTACCGCTGAATATATTTTCGCAGTCGAATGAGGATTGTTTAATATGTCACGATGATCCGGGATTCAAAGGAAAAGTAAATGGCAGAACAATTTCTTTAAGCGTAAGTGAGAAAACTTTTTCAGGATCTGTTCACGGAGATTTAGAGTGTGTTGATTGTCATTCTGATTATAATCCTGAAGATATACCACATACTAAACAATATGCAAGAGTTAATTGTGGTGAGTGTCATTCTGATGTCCAAAAAATGTATGCCGAATGTCTTCATGGAAAAGCCAAAGCAAGTGGCGACCCGTTAGCTCCACTCTGCCAGGATTGCCACGGCAATCATAACATATTACCTGTTAAGGATCACAATTCAGCAGTGGCACCAATGAAAATTCCTTTTCTTTGCGGTAAATGTCACAGAGAAGGTTCACCCGTTCAACTTCAAAGAGATATCCCGCAGGATAGAATTCTTGAAAATTATTCTGAGAGTATTCACGGTGAGGGATTGCTGAAGAAAGGACTTGTCGTTTCAGCAACATGTGTCTCCTGTCATTCGGCGCATAGAATTTTACCACACACGGATTCCCGTTCAACTATTTCAAAGCAAAATATCGCAAGCACCTGCTCGGTTTGTCATGCTGAAATTGAAACAGTTCATAGAAAAATAATTCGTGGTGAACTCTGGGAAAAACAAGCTCATGTTTTACCTGCTTGCGTGGATTGTCATCAACCACACGAAATAAGAAAAGTTTATTATGATTACGGTATGGCTAATAAAGATTGTCTTGAATGTCACGACAATCCAAATCTAGTTTCAAGTAAAGATGGAAGATCTTTATTTGTAAATTTTGATGAAATAAGTAACTCCAAACATTCAAAAACTGCTTGCAGTCAATGTCATTCAGAAGTGAATGTTTCAAAACATAGACCGTGCGAAACCATACAAAGTAAAGTCGATTGTTCTGATTGTCATGAAGAAGTTGGATTAGAATATGCAAAAAGCACTCATGGACATTTAGTTGCAAATCAAGATCCTAACGGACCAACTTGTGAATGAATGTCACGGTACACATGGAGTATTAGGTCGGATTGATCCTAAATCACCAACATTTGCAACAAATATTCCGAATACTATGTGTAAGATGTCATCGTGAAGGCGAACAAGCAGCTGTCAGATATACAGGATCAGAAAAAGACATCATTGAACATTATACTGAAAGTATTCATGGCAAAGGATTACTAAAAAGCGGACTGACGGTAACAGCAACTTGCACTGCTTGTCATACTGCACATAGAGAACTGCCTCATTCAAATCCTGAATCAAGCATTAACCCTGCAAATATTTCTTCAACTTGCGGAACCTGTCATCATGGAATTGAAGAGCAATTTGTCAAAAGTATTCACTCACCTCTCGTCACGAAAACAGATAAAGAGCTGCCTGTTTGTATCGATTGTCACAGTGCCCATAAATACGCAGAGCAGATTCAGAAGGATTTAAGCTTGAAATAATGAGTCAGTGCGGAAGATGTCATGAATAAATTGCTGATACTTATTTTGATACCTATCATGGAAAAGTTTCTCAACTTGGTTATACCAAAACTGCAAAATGTTACGATTGTCACGGTTCACATGATATACTTTGCCTGTAACAAATCCTAAATCGAAATTGAGCAGAGAAAATGTAGTTGAGACCTGTAAAACCTGTCATCCATCAGCAAACAGACAATTTGCAGGTTATTTAACTCACGCAACCCATCACGATCCTGTTAAGTATCCAATTTTATTCTGGGTCTTTTGGGGAATGACTGGATTGGTTGTCGTTACTTTTGTAATTGCAGGATTACACACAATATTATGGTTCCCGCGTTCTCTCGAGTGGAGAAGAAAATTAAAAAAGATTCAAGATGAAAAGCAAAATTCCAATTGAAGATAATTCTGATACCGATCAAAGTGAAATAGAAGAGAAAAGAAGAATGAGCATTAAAGAAAAATACGTCCTGAGATTTACCCGGCTTAATCGTGCACTACACATTTTTATGATTGTTAGTTTCATCATACTTTCATTAACCGGTATGAGCCTAAAGTTTTCATATACAGGATGGGCAAGATTTTTATCAAAATTTTTTGGCGGCTTCGAGTCTGCAGGTTACTGGCACAGATTTGCAGCAGTTATTATGATCATTGTTTTTTCAATCCATCTTATTGACCTTGTCCGATTAAAAAGAAAAGAGTTTAAATCATGGAAATCTCTTCTAATCGGAAAAAATTCTATGCTCTTCAATAAAAAAGATTGGAATGATTTTAAAGGTTCATTAAAATGGTTTATCGGAAGAGGAGAAAGACCAAGTTACGGCAGATGGACATACTGGGAAAAGTTTGATTACTTCGCAGTATTCTGGGGAATGTTCGTAATTGGATCAACAGGAATGTCTCTCTGGTTCCCTGAATTCTTTACCATTTTTTTTCCCGGCTGGATGATAAATGTCGCTACAATTATTCATAGTGATGAAGCTCTTCTTGCAACCGGATTTATTTTCACTGTCCACTTTTTTAATACACACCTTCGCCCTGAAAAATTTCCTATGGATATAGTAATTTTCTCTGGAAGAATTCCTCTTGAAGAATTCAAATTAGACAGACCAGACGAATATAGAGAAATGGTTGAGAAAGGTGAATTGGAAAAGCATCTGGTTGAACAATATCCGCCGATAGTAATTAAAGGAATGGTGTTTTTTGGCTGGACAGCACTGACAATTGGTTTCAGTATCGTCATCTGGATTATCTATGCGATGATTTTCGCATACAGATAATTATATTTAGTTGTTCGTAATATTTTAAATAATTATTCTCAGATATGCGTCGCTTTTTTCCACCATACGTTTATAATCCTATCACATTTTCTGGTGCTGGTTTAGCAGGATTAAGCTTCGGTTTGATCGTCTTCTTAACAATTCTTGAATTTCTTTCTCCTGAAACAAAACCTTACATGGGAATAATTACATTTATTATTCTTCCTGTGTTTCTGCTGATCGGAATATTCTTATTGATTATTGGAATGTTAAGGGAAAGAAGAAGATTAGAAAAAGGACTGGTCCGCAAAAAACGATTTATGGTCATTGATCTTAATGATGCCAAACAAAGGAGATTCATTGGTATATTTTCTTCGGGAGCAATCTTATTACTTTTTATGTCTGCATTCGGAAGCTATAAAGCATATGAATTTTCTGATTCTGATGAGTTTTGTGGAGAGATGTGTCACACAGTAATGGCCCCCGAATATACTGCTTATCTTTCTTCACCACATTCCAGAGTTGGTTGCGTAACCTGTCACATCGGTTCAGGCGCTGCGTGGTTTGTTCGTGCAAAAATTTCAGGTGCTTATCAGGTTTATTCCGTTTTGTTCAATAAATATTCAAAACCAATTCCTACTCCTGTACATAATTTACGTCCGGCCGCTGGTACCTGTGAACAATGTCATTCTCCGCAACATTTTTTCAGCTCTATAAAAAGAGAGTTCACATACTATCTTTATGATGAAAAAAATACTAAGTCATCATTAAGTATGCTTTTAAAAATTGGTGGTGGTAACAGTGAATACGGAAGAACTGAAGGCATCCATTGGCATATGAATATCGATAATAAAATTGACTATATTCATACAGATGAGTTGAGAGATGAAATTCCATGGGTGAAGCAAACTAATTCAAATGGTACTCAAAAAATTTTTAAGAAAAGAAATTACAAAGGTGATTTTTCCAAACTCCCGATTGAGAATATGAGAACGATGGATTGTATTGATTGTCATAACCGCCCGTCTCATATTTATCATCCCTCGGATAAATCTGTAAACCTTTCAATGTCGCTTGGGAAAATTGACGAGTCTCTTCCTTATATAAAAAGTATTGCAGTGAATGCCCTGGAAGAAAACTATTCAACAAAGGAAAGTGCATTGGATAGCATTGCATTTTCTGTAACTGACTTCTATAATGACAATTATCCTTCTATCGCTGTAGCAAAGAAAGAAAATATTTCACAGGCAATTGAGGAAACGCAAAAGATTTACGATCGTAATTTTTTCCCGAGTATGAAAGTAAGCTGGAGAGGATTTCCAAATCATATTTCTCATCTTTATGACTCTGGTTGCTTCCGATGTCACGATGGTGATCATTTTACAGATGATGGAGAAATGATTAGAAGAGACTGCAACTTATGCCATACTATTATCGCTCAAACAACAAGTGATGGTAGAAATTTAGTTTCTATGAGTGGAATTGATTTTGTACACCCCGAAGATCTTGGAACAGATGTTAAAGATTTAAATTGTGTTGAATGTCATGCACGAAAATAAATTCAACTAAGTTTATTAGTTATTTCGCTTTTTTAAAATAATATCACTATTATAAGACTAACGATTGTCTATCAGTTATTATTTATCAGTAGCAAATATACTGAAGGGTAACTTAAATGAACTTTCTTTGTTCCGGGCATACGATTAAATATTCGAACATAATAAGTATATCTATACTTTACTTCATCATTGTTGAGGGAATTCTATGACGAATAACCATTCTGAAAATTCAAACCAGAGTACCAAAACCAAGCGACGTGACTTTTTAAATATTCTTCTGGGTGGAGGATTTATTGCATGGCTTGGTGCACTTTTCTTTCCTGTTTTCAAATATCTCGATCCCCCAAAAGTAGAAGAAGTAAAAGTATCAAATGTTAAAATTGGTGCTGTTGAAGATATGGAAAAAGACAGCGGAAAAATTATCAAGTTCGGTAACCGCCCCGTCATAGTAATCAGGAAACCATCAGGAGAATACATTGCATTCGGTGCTGTATGCACACATTTAGATTGTATCGTCCAGTACAGAAAAGACTATGGTCAAATTTATTGTGCCTGTCATAACGGACGATATGATTTAAACGGTAGAGTTGCCAGCGGACCACCTCCAGCTCCGCTTACAAAGTTTGGTGTGACGATTAAGGACAATGAAGTAATAGTCTATCAGGAGGTAAGCTGATGGAATCTGAAAAGAAAAAAAAGAGTAGTAAAATTTATAAATGGCTCGATGAAAGATACAATCTCTCAGGCTTAATTGATTTTGCAAAAAAGAAATCTGTTCCAAAATTCCGCGAAACTATCTGGTATTATTTTGGTGGAATAGCATTGCTACTTTTTGTCGTTCAGGTTATCTCAGGAATTTTGCTTTTGATGTATTACAAAGGAACTGAAGATCTTGCTTTTGAAAGTGTTCATTTTATTTCAACAAAAGTAAGTTTTGGATGGCTGATTCGTTCAGTTCACAGTTGGTCGGCAAATTTAATGGTCCTTTCTGTATTCATTCACATGTTTTCAGTTTATTTTCTGAAAGGATTCAGGAATCCACGTGAGCTTACCTGGTATACAGGATTTGGATTACTGGCAATTTCAATGGCTTTTGGTTTTAGTGGTTATTTGCTACCGTGGAATGAGTTAGCTTTTTTTGCAACCAAAGTCGGAACTGATATTGTTGGTGAGGTACCTCTAATCGGTGAACCAATTTTGATTCTCTTAAGAGGTGGTGAGGAAGTAACAGGCGCTACACTATCAAGATTTTTTGGATTTCACGTTGCCATCTTCCCCGGAATATTTGTGATTCTACTAACGCTTCACTTACTTATGATTCAACGTCAGGGAATTGCAGAACCGGAAGACTATAAAAAACTTCCTTCAAAAGAAAAGAAAACAATTCCCTTCTTTCCAAACTTCGCAATGAGAGAACTCCTGATATGGTTAATTGTTATAAATATTCTCGCTATTCTTGCCGTGTTTTTTCCGTGGGAATTGGGTACAAAAGCAGATCCATTTTCATCGGCACCAGTAGGAATCAAGCCTGAATGGTATTTCCTTTTCATGTTCCAGGTATTCAAATTCCTTCCCGGTGAAATTCTATTTTTACCTGGCGAACTTGTAGGAATTGTGCTCTTTGGTATTGGAATACTTCTCTGGGCAATAGTACCTGTGTGGGATAGAAAAACTTCCAAAGGAGAAAAGAATACAATACTAACTTACTTCGGAATTTTTGTGATCATCTTCATAATTGTTTTTACCATTCTCGGTTATATATTGGATTAGGAGACAGATATGAAAATTAAAATAAAATATTTCTTAACATCGGTTCTGTTTCTAATCCTTGCAACAAACTTTGCAAGCGCACAATCAGCCGATGAGTGTTTCAAATGTCATATTGATCTGGACGATGCAAAAGCAAATTTATACAAAACAGATATCCATCATTTAAAAGGAATTAGCTGCGCTGGTTGCCACGGAGGTGATTCATCAAACGATGATATGGATATTGCAATGAGTAAGGAAAAAGGATTCATCGGCGTACCTTCCAGGGTTAACCGATACGAGGTGTGTGTTAATTGTCATTCCGATTCAGATAAAATGAAAAGATATGGTTCGAACATTTCAACAGATCAATTTGAAAAACTAAAAATTTCTGTTCACTTTCAGCCAAGCTTTGACAACAAAGGACCGATGGCAGATTGTATTACGTGCCACAGTGTTCACGATATTAAAAGTGTGAAAGATCCGGCATCAAAAGTTTATCCAACCAGGATTACAGAATTGTGCGGTAGTTGCCACAGCAGTGCTGAATTTATGAAACTTTACAATCCTGCTTTACCAATTGACCAGGTAGCAAAATATAATACAAGTGTCCACGGTAACTTAAATGCCAAAGGGAATCCTGATGCTGCTGAATGTGCAAGTTGTCATGGCTCACACGAAATTCAACCTGTGAAGGATTCACGATCACTAGTGTATGCAACGAATATTCCTTCTGTTTGTGCTAACTGTCATAGTGATGCAAAATTGATGGCCAGGTATAAAATTCCAACTGATCAATATAAAAATTATGTTCAGAGTGTTCATGGAATTGCACTTCTTAGAAAAAGGAGATTTAAGTTCTCCTTCTTGTAATGATTGTCATGGAAACCACGGTGCAGTTCCACCAGGAGTGGAATCAATTTCAAAAGTTTGCGGAACTTGTCACGTTTTAAATATGGAATTGTTTGAACAGAGTCCTCACAAAAAAGCTTTTGACGAAAACAATTATCCTGAATGTGAAAGTTGTCACGGTAATCATCTTGTAAAACCAGCTACTGATGCAATGGTCGGAACGCAGAAACCAGCAGTTTGTGTTGAATGCCATAGTAGTGAAGAAAACAAAAAAGGATTTTTAGTTGCAGGCGAAATGAAAAAATTAATTGACAGTCTGAAGACCAAGATTCAGAAACAAAAATAATTCTTGATGAAGCTGGTCAAAAAGGAATGGATGTATCGGATGCAAATTTTTCACTCAAAGATGTAAGACAGGTTCTTATTCAATCGCGAACAACAATTCATGCTTTTAACCTTGATAAATTCAAAGAGCAGATTGGTGAAGGATTCACAATTGTAAACAAAGCTAAGTTAAGCGGTGAAGAAGCAATAGATGAGTTTTATTACAGAAGAATTGGTCTGGGTGTCTCGACTATTCTTGTAACATTATTGGTTATTGGATTATACATTAAACTTAAAAAAGTAGAAAAAAAATCTTAAAGAAATAATAAAGAGAATAAAAGATGGACTCATCCCAGAATAATGTAACCGGAAATGAAATCCTTCAGCATCTTAAATCAATTGAATCAAGAATTTCAAAGCTTGAAACTTATCTTGATCTTCCTGCTAAATCAGATGAAGATGTTGATGAAGAATCATTCATCCCAAAGAAAAAAACTGAGACTGATGAAGAACTTGAATTCAGAATTGGACAGTTTTGGTTTGCCAAATTAGGAATCTTCGTTTTTCTTGCAGGCTGGTTGATTGGTAACACACTTCCGTTTGAAGAAGTTAACCAAACATTAATTGTTGCAGTTGGGTTCATCACCGGATTGATTACAATTTTCGCCGGCATATTCTTTAATAATAAATTTCCTCATATTTCCGGATGGATACTGGGAAGTGGATTCGCAATTGTTTATATCGCCGCCCTTCGGATGCATTACTTCAGTCCTGCGCCGATAGTTACTGATATAATTCCAATCCTGGTGATTGCTTACATTGTCTCCTTCGCATTGATTTTATCGGGAATAAAATGGGGTTCAACTTATATAACCTCATTCGGTTTTGCACTTGGTTATTTATCTGCAATAATAGGTGACAATTCTATACTGATATTTTTAACTATCACTTTGCTGGCAATTCAATCAGCTTATCTGAAAACAAAACTTAATTGGAACGGACTTTTTAATTTTACAATTGTTACTGCTTATCTCGTCCACCTGATCTGGTTTATAAACAATCCTTTAGTTGGAAATCAATTAGAGCTGCAAATTGATCAACCAATAAATTTAATTTTTATACTCATTTACCAAATCATATTTTCTCTGGCTTATTTTACAGATAAAAAATATGATGAGTACTTACCAACAGCATTAAGCATTTTGGTTAATACTTCAATGGGTTATGGATTGTTTTTATTAATAACCATTCTTTCTACTCCGGCACTAGGACAGGTTTACAATCTTTTAGCATCAATCATTTTTCTCGGATTTGCAATTCTGTT
Source organism: uncultured Ignavibacteriaceae bacterium (assembly GCA_963790385.1). GTDB lineage: Bacteria > Bacteroidota > Ignavibacteria > Ignavibacteriales > Ignavibacteriaceae > IGN2. Next base: position 112,480 of record CAWBOG010000005.1, on the reverse strand, counting down.
TTTCACAAAAAAGCAAAGCAAGATTGCCACTTTCTATTATGCGATGACCGGTTATGCTGCACTAAGTATTGCAATTATTCTTCAATTCGATATGCCCGATTTTTTTATGTGGCTATGCTTTCAAAGTTTACTTGTAGTTTCCACTGCCGTTTGGTTTAGATCCAAATTTATTATCGTAGCTAATTTTATAATTTTCATTTTGATCTTCCTCACTTTTCTCGCTCTGTCGGGAACCACAAGCGGAATTAGTATTAGCTGTGGAATTGTAGCGTTGTTAAGTGCGCGAATTCTTAACTGGAAAAAAGACAAACTTGAACTTAAAACCGAACAAATGCGAAATGCTTATCTGCTCACGGCTCTTTTAATTATTCCCTATTCACTTTACCAGATGCTGCCAAGTGGTTTTGTAGCATTTAGCTGGATTGGTGTTGCTATTCTTTATTACATATTCAGTCTGCTATTAAAGAATGTAAAATACAGATATATGTCTCTTGCAACATTTTTATTAACTGTTGGTTACGTTTTTGTTTTAGGAATTACAAGTGATGAAACAATTTTTAAGATTTTGTCATTCCTTGTCCTTGGAGCAGCACTAGTTTTTATATCTGTTGTTTATACAAGAAATAGGAATAAATCTTCAAAACCAAAAGAGACTGAAGGTTAAAATTTATATTACCAACTATTTCGTATAAGTAATAGTTATACAACTAAAAAGAAATTAATCAAAATGTTTAAACCAATTTTAATTTATGTATTTACTTCATTTTTATTTTCCACTCGGTTATTAGTAGCGCAAGGTGATTTTTATTCAGGTTCAAAATGTGAAAACTCCGTTAAGTTATTGGAAGATCATTGTTTTACTTGCAATAATGAAAAAGAAGAGGCAAAATGCAAAGTAGAAGAATTTAAGTACTTAGGTGAAGTAAACAATCAATTCTACTATTCTTCAATTTATCTTGATTATCATCCTGAGTCCGGTAATGATTTGGATAAAGAATTTAATGTTCGAATGATTGCAATTTTTGAAGGGAGTATTAAAGAAAAAGTTAAGAAAGTTTATTCTACGGGTGGTGGTTTCGGTTTTTGCGAACACGCTTTTACAGAATTGATTAAAACAAAATTTGGAAATTTCATTCACATATACATTTCAGATGGAAATGGGCATTGGGATTCTGGAGAATATTTTATTTTCAAAAATGATGGGTGGTATAAATTAGATGTTCCTGAAATTTCAGAATCACTTGATTCAATCATACCTAAAGGATATTCGTTTTGTAAAGGTGGTTCAATTGACTTGGAGAAGATGAATTATGATATTCGTGTTTATAAACCAAGTGATCCTTGTGCAGAAGCAACTGGTGGAACAGCAAGAGCGTATTTAAAAATTACTAGTGATAATAAAATTATTGTTACTAAAACAGAATATTTTCCAAATTTAAACTAATTGTAAAAAAAGTAGTGTAACCAGCCAAGCCGAACGCCATTTTAGTTTAGGAAATCAGATTAAACTCCGATATGCAGCAGATCAAATTATCTAAAGCATCTTAATACTATCTCAATTCACTTTAGTTCCCAAAAATTATAAGTAAAAATATTTCCCCTCTTCAAACCTCTAAACTCGGAACTTTTAATCCTGGCAAAGAGTAAAATTTCCAAATTCTAAATAAAAATTCATCAACTACTTTGGAGAATTACAATGTTGAACAAAGTGAAATCCCGCACTGCAGGAAAACAGCCAATAATATTCCTCATCAGCTTTTTCACTTCATTTATTTTATTCGGGGATAGATCAATTCCAAATGAAAATCCAAATTCCAACACTATCCAGTTAGCTATTCTTCTGGATACCAGCAACAGTATGGATGGATTAATTGACCAGGCAAAAACTCAACTATGGAAAATTGTGAATGAAATGTCCCGTTCAAAATGTAACGGAAGAAAAACAAATCTCTCTGTTGCACTATATGAATATGGTAATGACGGTTTATCTGCAATGGAAGGATATGTAAGACTTATCACTCCCCTCACGAGTGATCTGGATAAAATTTCAGAAGAACTCTTCAATCTAAAAACCAACGGAGGTAGTGAATATTGCGGAACGGTAATTTCAGAAGCTCTGCGTGATTTGAAATGGAATAAAGATGACAACAACTACAAAGTAATTTTTATTGCAGGAAATGAACCATTTCAACCAGGGAGATAAGGATTACAAGGACGCCTGCAAATCGGCCCGTAATAAAGATATAATAGTCAACACAATTTTCTGCGGTAACTACAATGAAGGTGTTCAAACTTTCTGGAAAAACGGTTCTGATCTTGCAAATGGAAAATATCTGAACATTGACAGCGACTGTAATATTGTTCATATCACAACTCCATACGATGATAAACTGATTCTTCTCGGACAAAAATTGAATTCAACTTACATAGCTTATGGTTCTGAAGGCGAAGCATTGAAAAAAAGACAGGCAGAACAGGATGAAAATGCAAGTAATCTTGCACCAAGTGTTTTGACAGAAAGAACAATTACAAAAGGAAGCGGACAGTATAAAAATGAATCGTGGGATCTTGTTGATGCAGAAAAAGAAGGAGTAGACGTTGATGATATTCCGAAAGATGAATTGCCAAAAGAAATGCAAAATATGACTACTGAAGAAAGAAAAGAATATGTTGATCAAAAAGCAAAGGAACGTGAAAAAATTCAGTCAGAAATTAATGAACTGGATCAGCAAAGAAGAGATTACATTGCAAAACAGTCTGTAGAAAATAATCAGGATAACACACTCGATGCAGCAATGTTGAAAATCATCAGAGAACAAGCCGCAAATAAAAATTATGAGTTTGAATAAAAATTTCAGCGAATCTGCCTGCCGGCAGACGGCTTTGCGCTCTCGTAGCTGTGAATCCTGCTCCCTTCGGGTGACATTTCACACGCAAAGAGCCGCTATGCAGATAAAGCAACTGACGAATCAAATCATTCGCCAGACGTTTCGGATCGAATCACTCCCTCAAATTCCATTTTTTCTTTTCATTATATTTACATAAAAAATTATAAAACTATGCCAGACATATCTTCCATCGTTCAAATAATACAATTAATGCTCGCACCGGGATTGATGATCTCAGCGTGCGGACTTCTCCTTCTTGGAATGAATAACAAATATTCATTAGTCGTAAACAGAATACGTCTGCTTAACGAAGAAAGAAGACGCTCACTTCATAAGCTAGATGATAAAGAATTTACTTTACAGGAAAATGTGAGATTTGAGAGCATAAGCAAACAGCTTGAAAGTCTTACCTTTAGAGTAAAACTTGTAAGAAATGCTGTACTCTCTTACACAATCGCCGTCGCCTTATTTGTTCTGACTTCATTGCTGATTGGATTTGGTTACCTTTTGGATATTACCAGGTTAAATAGCTTCATTACTCTACTTTTTCTTTTGGGTATGCTTTCTGTTTTAGCAGGAGTAGTTTTCGCTGCTTACGAAACTTATAAAGGATTTGAAATAGTTAAATATGAAGTTGAGAGTGAAGAGTGATCATCTGTCATTGCGAACGAAGTGAAGCAATCTTATTTGAGATCACTTCGTCCCGACAAAGTCGGGACTCGTGATGACAATACAAAATCATTTCTTCGATTCATCCGGCGGTGGAGGAACAACAATCTTTTTAGGTGGATTGTTTTTTAATTCTTCCAGTAAAACCTGAACAGCTTTTTCAAGAGAAGGATCCTGTCCTTTCTCAACCAGATCAGCACGGTCAAGAACTTCGATATCAGGATAAACACCTTCGTTTTCTACTGCCCAGTTTCCTTCTGTATCTAAAAATCTAAACACAGGAATGCTGATTGAACCGCCATCCATCAAAGAAGGATTCCCGGAAATACCAATCAATCCTCCCCATGTTCGGGTTCCAATAATTGTTCCCATATTTTTTTCTCTGAAATAATATGGGAATGCGTCTCCGCCGGAACTTGAATAGCCATTAATCAAACAAGCCTTTGGACCTTCATTCACAATTCCCGGAACAGGTTGAGGTTCTAATCCTCGTCTTACCCAGTAATTTAAAATTGTTCTATCTAAAAGTTCAATCATTCTATCAGGTACAAATCCACCACCATTATATCTGTCATCAATAATTAATGCTTCTTTATTTGTCTGCGGATAAAAATATTTGAACAGTTCACGGTTACCCTCAACTGCAGTATTTGGAATATGAATGTAGCCAATCTTACCGCCTGATAATTCATCAACCATTTTCATTCTTGATTCAACCCAATCCAAATATCGAAGGTTACCTTCACTGCTGATAGGTTTTACCTTTTCTTCATGCGCATCATCTTTCGAAGGTTTATTATTTACAAGTAACTTAACAATTGAGCCAGCAGTATTTTCAAGATACTTGTATGGATTTTCATTGGTTTTTATTTCATGTCCATCGATAGCAATTATGAAATCGCCTACATTTATATTAACACCATATTCAGTTAAAGGAGAGCGATAATCCGAATGCCAGTTTTCTCCCTTATAATATTTTTGTGATTTTATAATAACCAGATGGATCTGCTTCAAGTTCACAACCAAGCAGACCTCCTTCTTTTCTTTCCACTCGTTCAAAATCACCCCAATTAACATAAACATGACCAGCACTCAACTCGCCACCGAGTTCTCCAAAAATATAATCTAAATCCATTCGTGTAGAAACGAAAGGAACGAGCTGTCCGTATTTTTCTTTCATTGCATTCCAATCAAGTCCGTGCATATTTGCATCATAAAACCAATCACGAAGTAGTCTCCATCCGTCAACATACATCTCAGCCCATTCTTCTTTTGGATAGATTTTCATTTCGAGCTTGCTTAAATCAAGTCGGCCATCAGTATTTTTTTGATTTTCTTTTACATCAACAATTCCATATTCACCACGCATTGCATAAATAATTTTCTTGCCGTCAGCAGATACAACATAATTACCAACACCTTCAAGAATCGTAACCTCTTTTTCATCAGTTGCATTAAAATATTTTAACTTTGATCCTGCATCATCTCTGAAAATATATAACACACCATTTTCTGCAGGTAATAAGGAACCATAATTACCAGATGAACCGGGAAGAACTACAATTCGGTTTTCAAAATTTTCTGCATCAATATTTACTATAACTTCACCAGTATCACTATTTTCTTTCTTACCGTTGTTTGATTCATCAATAATTTTTTCTTCATCGCTTTTTGGTTGGAACAAAGCTGGAATTGTATTATTGAGTGCTGCTGCATAAACTCTTGTGGGATTTGTATAAACATAATTGAATTCCCAGCTACTGAACTGCAAATTAAAATCACGGTTTGAAAAGAAGTAAAGATATTTTCCATCTTTGCTGAAGACAGGATTAAATTCATCTGTCAGATTACTGGTCAACTGAGAAATTTCTTTTTTATCAATAGAATAAACCCAAACTGAACTCATACGAGAAGCGCTTCCTTTTGTGTAAGTTATCCATTTACTGTCTGGTGACCATTGATAATCAGTTATATCGTTGTACTCACTATGATCAACTTCAATTGTATTTCCGTTGTTAACATCAACATACCAGAGTTTTTGATTCTTATCTGAAAACACAAGCTTTTTACTATCAGGTGACCAGATTGGTGGGAATCGCCAAATGGTTCCATCATCAGTAATTTGCTTTTCGTCACCTTTACCGTCACTTGATTTCATAAATAATTCATACTCGCCTGTTCTATCTGAAAGATACGCAATCCATTTTCCATCAGGCGACCAAACGGGATCAATCTCTCTAATTCCCTGTGTTTGAGTTATGTTTAATATTTCTCCGTTCTCTGCAGGAACAGTAAACACATCACCGCGAGCTTCGAACAATCCTCGTTTACCAGTTGGAGAAATTTCAAACCAGCTAGCCTGGCTGCTAATGTTTTTGATATATGGAACTGTTCCGGGAAAATCACCAAAAACTTTTATCGGAACTTTTACATTTTTGTTTGCTGCAATGTCATAGTTGTAAATGTATCCACCATTTTCATAGACAATATTATTTTCACCAGCACTTGGCCAGAGTACATCGTAATTATCAAATGTAGTTAAAGCTTTAGTTTGCTTTGATGACAGATCGTATGAAAATAGATTTAATGTTCCTGTCCGGTCCGAAGTAAAGTAAATATTATTTCCAACCCACATTGGCTGGTTATCTGTGCCAACATAATCAGTGATTTGTTCCGTTGTATTATTTTTCAAATCGTAAATCCAGATATCCTGTGCACGACCACCACGATATCTTTTCCACGTTCTCCATTCACGTTCAATCGGAGTGTAAACCATTTTAGTTCCGTCCGGAGATAACATTCCACCGCCACCTTCTGGAATCTGTAAAGGAGTTTCAAATCCGCCATCAATTGGAACGAGAAAATATTTTCCCATTCGTTCTCCCCACGGAAGACGATTACCTCTGAACAAAACATTTTTTCCATCTGGAGTCCAACCAAGAACCTGGTTATCAAATCCACCTCTTGGAGGCATAACACCAACATCGTTGTAATAAGTAAGTTGAGTTGGAGTTCCACCTTCGACAGGAATAATGTAAACCTGTCTGTTTCCAGAATACTCAGCCGAAAATGCAATCCATTTTCCATCAGGAGAAAATTTTGGAAATAATTCAATTCCTTTGTGTGAGGTTAATTGTCTTGCAGTTCCACCGTTTGAATCAACTGTCCAGATATCACCTGCATAGACAAATGCTATTTTATCTTTGCTGATATCGGGAAAGCGAAGACAGTCTGGTTAAACCATCATCCTGACAAAAAATATTAATTGAAAAAATAATTGCGAGGAAAATTGGGGATAAGTATTTCATTAGAGCTCCGATTGGTTAGAATAATTTTTTCTGATTATAGTACAAACATTAACAAATCAATTTATTGAACGAATAGAAATCACTTAATAGGATAAATTCTTGTATTAGCGGAAATATGGTTAAATGATTATAGTTTACTTTCAACAAAACTTAAAATCTGCTCCAATTTTTTTTGAGCTTTTTCTTTTAATTCACTACAATTCTTCCTCATTTCATCAACAAACTTCTGGTCTTTAATCTCTTTAAGATTAATAAGCACATTGTAAATTCCTCCAAGAACACCTGTATAAGCACTTTGTGCTCCTACACCAACATCAGTTATTGAATTTGGATTACCATTCTTTGCAACGATTTCTGCAATTTCAATTGCACGGAAACTTTGCTTTGCTGTATTTAACGGAACCATTACTGCCTGCTTTAAACCTGCCTGCATTGCTTCTTCGCGAGTTTTCTTTTCTTCAGCAGTTTTGTTTGGCAACCTTCGTGCATTCATATATGCATTAAATGCATTTGTATCTTCATCAATAGCTTTTACGAGTGATTCTTTTATTTGCTGGCACTCTTCAGCGGCATCATTCAAAATTTTATCAACAGCATCACTTCCTCTTTTATTTGCAGTAAGATTGCTGACCATTGAAGAAAGCGAAACTCCCAAAGCCCCAGCTAAAGCTGCGATTGATCCGCCGCCCGGTGCAGGAGATTCGCGTGATACTTCATCAATAAAATCAGTCAGCTTCATTTCTACTAAAGCAGTATCAAGATTTTTTGGAAGTCCGAGAACTCTTTCTTCAATTATAAATTCTGATACATCATTAAGTCCAAGCGACTGAACAGCTGTATTCAAAATATCCTTTATTGGAATACCAACAGAACGATGCTGTTGCTTCAAATAAAATTTTCCTGTTTCAAGTAATGCAGGATACGGGACCATTCCGACAATCTCACTTCCCGTAACAACTAATCCTCTTTCCATTGCCAGTCTTCTGGTTTCTTCCAAAACGTGATGCATTGAAGTAACTTTGTAATTGGTAAGATTGATTGATATCTGTGCACGGTCATAATTTGGGACCATCCAGCCGATAGCTTTACAATGTTTGAACTTACCCGGCACTTTAACTGATTGACCTTCAGGTTTTTTAGAATCAATTCCATTTAATTCTAGCAATTCAGAGAGATCATAATTATGTACTTCTTTGCAATGCTTAATTGTTTCATCAATACTTTTTCCCTCAAACTGATCTTCATTCCCACAAGGATAATTTCCATTTTCATATTTTAGGATATCAGTGGATTTATAATAGAATGGAGTATTAGTTAAAGCTCTTGCAGATCTTCCCTTTTCTCTTAACTCGAACGCAATATCTGTAGCGTGCAAAACTTCTCTAGTATTTAAACTAATATTATATGCAATGAGAAATTCTCTTACTCCAATTACAGTCGCTCCGGCTTTTGCATTAAATTTTGCCGGACCAAAATCAGGTTTCCATTCTGGTTTTTTCAGTTTTTCTTCGAGAGCTTCGTACTCACCCTGACGAATTTTTGCAAGATTTTCTCTTTCAGGTTTGGTTGCAGATTTTTCATAAAGATAAACCGGAATGCCTAATTCATCTCCAACTCTTTTCGCAACCTCTTTTGATAGCTCGATACATTCTTCAGTTGTAACACCACTTACTGGCACAAATGGACAAACATCAGTTGCACCCATTCTTGGATGTGAACCTTTGTGTTTACTCATATCAATAAGTTCGGATGCTTTTTTTATTGATTTGAATGCTGCTTGTTTTACAGCTTCAGGATTTCCGATAAATGTTACAACTGTTCTGTTCATATCATAACCGGGATCAACATCAAGAAGTTTTGCACCTTCCACTTTTTCAATTTCGTCTGTTATTTGTTTAATGATTTCTTTATTCTGTCCTTCAGAAAAATTCGGGACACATTCGATTAACTTATCAGACATTGTTTTCTCTTTTTAATAGTAACTTTGCTAAAAATGTATTTATTGATATGAAAAATTAAAGGTATTGCATCAGAGAGGCAAGGTAATATTAGTAAATTCAGCCTAGAGCTGAGTATTTATTCATTTAGAAATTCACAACCTGGATTGAACTAGTACTTGTTTACAAATAAAATTTCCATTCTAATTATTCATAGCCCTAATTTCTCTAACTGAATTTTCAGTAAGTTTGATCAATAATTTCAATTAATTCCGATCAGTGCGTATTATAAAATCAATTTCTAAAAAAATGATCAGCAAATTCAAAAAGTTAATTTCGAGTATAAAAAAGGAAGGCTTTGTCCCAACGACCAGGGTTATTATGGATAAATTGAAATTCGTATCAAGATGTAGAATTACTTAGCGTTAATAAATTTTCTTAAGCTTGAAATCAAGGGGGATAATAAAAACTCTGAGAGTAATTACTAAGTTTCGAAGGAAATGTCTGTTTACTTCACTTAAACTTATTCATTAAAATTATTTTGGGACTTCAACGAAGTTTTAGTAAAAGTCCCCTTGTCATCAATCACGGTAAATATAAATTTAACTTTTATGGTGGTGGTGACAGAAATGAAATTCTTTATCACGCTTTTTGGGATAAAATGTTTTTAGAAGAGACAGCAGAAAATTAAAAAATATATTAATCCGGGTGAGACTGTTATTGATGTTGGAGGAAACCTCGGATTTTTTGTCTTGATCCTGAATGAACTGGTTGGTGATAAAGGAAAAATTTATTCTTTTGAACCTTCAGGTTTATTAAAAAACAAATTAGCTTCAACAATCCAAAATAATAATCTGAAAAATGTGACAATTCTAAATCTGGGTCTTGGAGATTCGGAGGGTAGCACAACACTACATTATAATCCAAAGCAATCAGGTTTAACTTCAATCGTAAATGATTCTAAAAACAATACGCTATCAGAGGAAATAAAAATCACCACACTTGATAAATTTTCGGAGAATATTTCAGGAAGAGTTTCATTTATCAAAATCGATACTGAAGGATATGAGCCTCAAGTTTTAATGGGTGCAAAAGAGCTGATAAATAGAGACAAGCCAACTATTTACATTGAACTTGGTGGGGATTATCAAACTTCATCTTCTGAAGCACTAAAAATCCTGAAGGAACTAAATTACTATTGCGAAGCAGAAAATCTTGACCTTAAAAAGATCCACGCTGGTGTAAACTTTATTGCAACTCCAAAAAATTAAAAAGTATTTAGAGCGGGAATGACAAATGCGTATTAAAAATATTGAACTTCGCCATATAAAAATGGAATTGGTTTCACCTTTTGTAACTTCGATGGGAACAGAGTACGATGAAGAGCACATCATTGTAAGAGTAGATTCTGATGGCATTTCAGGTTGGGGTGAATCTGTTGCGGAAGGAACACCATTTTATTCTTATGAAACTGTGCAAACTGCATGGCATATTCTTCAGGATTTTTTAATTCCATCAATTCTTGGAAAAGATATTTCAAGTATCAATGAAGCTATTTCATTTTATTCAAAAGTTCGTGGACATATGATGGCAAAAGCCGGTTTGGAAGCTGCGTTGTGGGATTTATTTGCCAAATCAAAAAATATTTCTCTTTCTAAAATGCTTGGTGGTACGAGAAAAAAAATTGATGTTGGTGTAAGTATCGGTATTCAATCTTCCCCGGAAGAATTAATAAAAAAAGTAGAAGCTTATCTTAAAGAAGGTTACAAGAGGATAAAAATAAAAATCTCCCCGGGAAATGATATTCGGTTTGTGAAAGCAATGAGGAAAGAATTTCCGGATATTCTTCTCCAGGTTGATGCTAATTCTGCTTATCAATTAGGAGATATCAATCTATTTAAAGAAATGGATGAATATAATCTTCTGCTAATTGAACAGCCTTTGGGATATGAAGATATTTATGATCATTCAAAACTTCAGAGAGAACTTAAAACTCCGATCTGTCTCGACGAAAGCATTCATTCACTTGATGATACCCGAGCAGCAATCGAATTAGACAGTTGCAGAGTAATCAATATTAAACCTGGAAGAGTTGGCGGATTTACAGAATCAAAATTAATTCACGATTATTGTGCCTCTAAAAATATCCCCGTGTGGTGTGGCGGAATGCTCGAATCAGGAATTGGAAGAGCCGGAAATGTTGCACTTGCTTCCCTATCAAACTTTACTTTGCCGGGAGATATTTCTGCCAGTAAAAGATATTATAAAGAAGATATTGTTGAACCCGAATTTGTTGTTAATAAAGATGGAACGATGGACGTTCCAACCAAACCAGGAATTGGTGTGGAAGTAAATATGAAGATTCTGGATAAAGTAACTGTCAGTAAAAAAGAATTTAAAGCAGACAAGTGAATTTTCCGAAACTGTCATATCTCAATATCATCTTTTCATTTCATACTTCTTATTTATGGATGTGTTGGGAACAACTCACAATCTGCAGATATAATATTTAAAAACGGATTTGTTTTTACAGTTGATAGTTTGAACACTGAAGCAGAAGCTGTTGCAATAAAAGATGGTAATATTATTTTTGTCGGTGACAATGAAGCTGTAAAAAGTTTTATTGGAAAGAAAACTAAAGTCATCGATCTCAATGGGAAAATGATTCTTCCCGGGTTTATTGATTCACACGCTCATCCTATTAGTTCGTATCGCTATTTCTATGAATTAAATCTATACGGACTTAAAACTACTGTTGAAATTCAAGACGCAATTAAAAAATATTTAGCTGAGCATCCTGATGCTAAATATATCAAAGGCAGAGGCTGGAGCAATACAGATTTTCCGAAGCAACGGACCCGACAAAAAAATAATAGATGAAATTAGTCAAAGACATTCCCGTTTCATTTTCTTCAGAAGACGGACATTCAAAATGGGTAAACTCAAAAACATCTGGAACTTGCTGGAATAATTAACTCAACAACAAATCCAAATGGTGGAATAATTGAAAGATATACAGGCACAAATGAACCGAACGGAACACTTCGCGAAAATGCAGCTGATTTGGTTTATGATATTTTCCCTGTTTACACTGTTGAAGAACTTAATGAAAGGTCTGGAAAAATACCAGGAAATGGTTTTAGCCTTTGGAATTACAACTGCACACGATGCTTACCTTGATGCAGGAAGTAATGAAACTGAGGCTTACAGGAATCTTGAAAAGACTAATAGATTGAAGATGAGATTTCGTGCCTCACTCTACATTGATCCTGGAAAAAGTATTGAGCAGATTAAGTCATTAATCGATGAACGAAAAAAGAATACCGGAGAATTATTTCAAACAAATTCAGCAAAAATATTTGTCGATGGTGTAGTTGAAGGAAGCACAGCATATCTTAAACAGCCATATCAACACCAGCCAAAAAACTATGGTGAGTTACTCTGGAATATTGATTCGCTTAATAAGATGTGTTCATTTTTAGATAAAAATAATTTCCAGATTCATGTTCATTCAATCGGTGATGCAGCTACTTCAGTTACACTTTATGCATTTGCATTTGCAGAATTCCAAAACGGTAAAAGAGATTCAAGAAATTCAATCACCCACTTGCAATTAGTTGATAATTCTGATATTAATAAATTCAAAGAACTTGGACGTAGTTGCTATTCCTCAACCGTATTGGTTTTCTAAGGATAATTACTATTACAATATTCAGGTACCTTACTTAGGACAAAAACGTGCAGATGAAGAATATCCTATGAAAAGTTTTTTTGATGAAGGAGTAGTTGTTGCTTCATCAAGTGATTATCCTGTGACTATTCCTTGTAATCCTCTTGAAGCAATTCAGTTTGGAATTACCCGGAGTGAGTTTAATACAACTGATCCAAATGAAATTCTTTGGCCGGAAGAAAGAGTTACTCTTGAACAAATGATAAGAAGTTTTACCATTAACGGAGCTTATGCAAACTTTCTGGAAAAAGAAACTGGTTCAATTGAAGTTGGGAAAAAAGCTGATTTAATTGTGCTTGATAAAAATCTTTTTGAAATTCCTGTTACAGAAATACAATAAAGCAAAAGTGTTGATGACTTTATTTGAAGGAGAAGAAGTGTTTGTTGATAGCATTTCAATAAAATTAAATGTTTTAGAAATCACCAATCTCTTTAATTAAACGTGTCCACAATTCACTTCCATTCAATCCATTTGTCATAATCACAATTCCGGAACCATCATCAATTCTGAATTGCGAATAACATCTGAAACCTGTTCTGTTTGCTCCACTGTGATAATAAATTTTTCCTGATACAGTTGAATCAATTGCCCAACCAAGTCCCCAATAAGTAAACAATCCAAGTGCTCTTCCTGGTCTTTCGATTGGATCTCTGACTAATACATCGACTTGTGGTTTTAACATTTCATCAATAAATATTCTTGAGGAAGAAATCTTGCTTGCTTCATTTGAATTTAGTATTTCAATTATGAATCTGGCAAAATCTTCTACGGTTATATACAAAGTATAAGCTGCATTCGGATGCAAATACTTTGACTTGGCTAGAAATTTTCCCGATGTATCGTGACCACAAGAGATTAATGAATCATTTTTTTCCTCCCAAATAAAGCTGCTGTAATTTAATCCTGATGGTTGGAACAATAAATCTCTTGCATTTTCTTGCAATGATTTCCCAGTGATTTTTTCAACTACTCTTTGCAAATAAAAATATCCTTCACCTGAATAGCTGAATCTCGCACCTGGACTAAAATAAATTGGCAAAGGTCCTTCCCTTTCCTCTTCTCCTTTTCGCCAATTTGGAAATCCACCTGTGTGAGATAATATCATTCTCGCTGTAACTTTGTTAGAAAACTCATTATCTTCACTGACAAATACTTCTGAAAGATAATTACTCAATGGTTTATCCAGATCGAGTTTTTTTTGTTCAACCAATTTTAAAACAACGTAAGCAAAGACAGGTTTACTCATTGAACAGGCTTCAAACATTGTTTCAGCAGTTACTGGTGAAGATTTTCTTTTATCTTTAACTCCGAAATATTTTGTGAAAGCGATTTCATTTTTCCTGATTAAAGCAATTGAAACACCGGGAACATTAAACTCTTTCATAATTTGAGGAGTCAGTTTCTCGATCTTATCTATTATTTCAGATAATTCGGGAGAGATGTTTTTGGATTCTTTATTTATCTTTGAAAGAGAAACGTAAGCAGCCCATCGAACATTATCGTCGTCATCAAATAATAATTTTTGTAATTCAGGGATTATGGATTCAGCAGCCTGATTATATTTCCCCAACGTAATTGCTGAACACCATCTTACATTTGAACTGTTATCCTTCAACGCTTTTGTTAAAAAAGGAATTGCTTTTTCACCTTCCGGTGCAATTTTACCAAGTGCAATTGCAGAACACCAACGAACATTTTCATTTTCTGACTGCAGAGATTCGATTAGGTATTCAACCGCACTATTACCATACTTTGCAATTTCGGTAATCGCTTCGCCGTTAGCGTAAGGATCTTCATCAGAAAATTTATCAACCATTATATTGATAGATATTTCATCAATGTTGCTTGTATCCTGCGCTAATGTTCTTGTAATACAAAGAAGAATTATTGTAAGAAATAAACGAGTGTGATTTAAAATGTATCGCATCTTAGAAATATATTTTTGTGCAATTTGCCATTCGTGCAAATTCAGATTCAAAAGAAAACAGAATCGGTAATCCACCAGTGTGAAGAAAAATTGTTGTTATATCAGGGTCAATAATTTTTTTCTGTACAAGATCGATCATTCCAGCCATTACTTTTCCTGTGTAAATCGGATCAAGTAAAATTCCTTCAAGGTTTGCACATTCTAATATTGCATTCTTTCCTTCATCTGTAATAAGTCCATACTCAACAATGTAATTATCGTAACATTCAACTTGAATTTCATTCAAGTTTATTTTTTGTTTGAGAATTTCAGATGACTCAATAATTATTTCTTTTGTTCTTTGGACTATTGCTTCAGCTGATCTCGAAACACTGATACCAATTATTCTTGCTTCAGGTAAAAACATTTTAGCACCAAGTATTGACCCTGCAAATGTTCCGCAAGATCCGACGGCCATTATTATTTGAACACGATCATAACCAATTTGTTCAGCAATTTCCTGTATTGCTTTAACGTATCCCAAAGCTCCCAAACCAGTACTTCCACCGATAGGAAGAATAAACGGTTTCCGTCCTTGGTTTGATAATTCTTCAGCCCAATTATTCATTGCGGAAGTGAGATGATCATTTGCATCGTCGTTAACAAGATATCTTATCTCAGCTCCGAATAAAATATCGAGAAGTAAGTTACCTTCAAATTTTGTAAAGTCAGGTCCACCAAGAACGAGTTTTACATTAAGTCCATATTTTCTTGCAGCAGCAGTAGTCATTCTTGCATGATTAGACTGAACTCCACCAGCTGTTAACACAACGTCATAATTACCATCTAGTATTTCTGAAAAATCGTATTCAAGTTTTCTGGCTTTGTTTCCACCGCCAGCAAAGCCAGTTAAATCATCTCGTTTGATAAGTAACTTCTTGAAACCATATTTTTCAGCCAATCGTTTGAGTTCGTCTAATGCTGTGGGAAGGTTTGCAAGTTTTATTCGCGGAATTTTTTGTAACACTTTTCTTTTTTAAATGTTAGCACAGATTATTAATCCGTGTTTCGGGTTTTATTTATTCTTATCTACCACTCTCAAAACAGGGAAATATTCTCCTGCTTTCAACAAATATTCATATTGCTTATAAGTTACCAAGCCCAAGCATCGATTTGGGTTCAAGTGCAATGACAATTAAATTATTTTTAAGCTGATTTGTTGGAATGAAATAATAATCATCTGGATTTAATTTATTCTTGGACTTCTCTTAATTCAACAGTAGGATTAATAATCGTATCTCCTTCAAAATTCATTGAATCAATTTCACTTACGAAATATTCTTGTATGACCTGGTCTTGTGTAATATCAACTTCTGAAATAACTAAATTTTGTCTTACAGCCCAATCATATAATTCAGTGTCACTTTTGGGAATCAAATATCCCAATGGTCTTTCAACATTATAAATAGATTTTACAACCGGACGAAAATCAGTAACTGTAATTAAAGAATCCGTATTCGTATACATTGATCTTAGCGAAACAATTAATTTATTCCCATTACTAACATGTTCCATCTGAATGGCAACTGAATCGCTGACTTCATTGGAAATTAATTTACTTCGTTCTTCATAAACTAATGTTTTAATTTTATTTTTATGTTCGGAACAAAATCCGAGAAATGCGAGCATACCTTGGAATTGACCCTCAGCTCGTCTTTTTATATTATCAACTGAATCTCTTCCATTCTTTCCTTCCTGGATAAACGAAAATGAGTTTAGAATTCCCAGACTTTGCCTTCCATCATTTATATCGTAAGTGCTGTACCTAAAAAGACTAATTTCAGGAGGTCCACCGGGAATGTAATTGTGAAATGTAAAATTTCTTTCATTCAAATATGATTCTATAAATTGAAGATATTCTACATTGCTAAAGTTTCTGATTCTTTCGGATACATTTGGATTTGTTAAAGTTCCGACTTGTTCATCAAAATATTTTATGTAACCATATTGTAAATAATCTTCTGTATAAGGATAGTATTCGTGGACATCCAGTGTTGCTTCAAATAAATTTTCATCAAACAATTTGTGAATCGCGATGGTTTCAGGTTCTGTAAGAATTAAGTGATTGCGATTTAAATCCATTCCATTCGCATTATACCTTGTATCTATTTCTGAACCATCAGGATTCATTTGAGGAATTAGTAGCAAAATCAATATATTTCAATAAACCAACAAGGTTAGGTTGAATTATTTTTGAAGCAAGTAGCAAACTTCCTTC
Organism: uncultured Ignavibacteriaceae bacterium; assembly: GCA_963790385.1. Classification (GTDB taxonomy): domain Bacteria; phylum Bacteroidota; class Ignavibacteria; order Ignavibacteriales; family Ignavibacteriaceae; genus IGN2. Next base: position 95,763 of record CAWBOG010000005.1, on the reverse strand, counting down.
TTTTCCTGACTGTTCATCTCCGTGCTGTTGTGCAAATATCAATACTTTAATCTTTGATGTATCTTCTCCAAATGTTGAATTGGAAAATTTCAATGCATAGAGATTTCTTCCTTCAACTGATTTTCCGATGACTTCTACTTCAAGATTATCTGATAAACTATTAAGCTGATAGATAAAATTTGTTAGTTCTTCGTATGAAGTAAGTTTTTGATAATTATTTTTTTCAAGAGGTGTCTGTTGTGCGATTAGCTGAAGAGTGCTAAGTAGGAAGAGTAATATGAGTTTTTTCATTCTTTGCTCTTCAGAAAATTAAAATAAAAGTTTTAGTGAAATAGTATTAACGCTCGGTAACAGATCATAGACTGAATAAGAATAATCAAAATAAATTGCACTTTCCGATACAAGTACATTTGCACCTGCACCGAATGCAAAACTTTCTTCATCATCGTTATACTTGTAACCACCCCGAAGATAAAATCTGTCAAAAAAAGAAAACTCGGTTCCAAAAAGTAATTGCTCATCGTTATCGTTTGGATGAGTTGCATCAATTGCAGCTTTCATCTTTACGAAATCAGCTTCAAAGACATCAATTCCAATTCCGATCTGGAAATTCAAAGGTAAAGGATATTCTTCGGTTTGCAGACTTGCTGGTGTTATCCTTGTAAGCGGATAAATATCTTCTCTGCTGTAATTGATATCCAGATCAGAGCCTTCAAACTGTAGATCACCGCCAAAGTTCGTCATACTCATTGCGATGGTAAGATTTTGAAAATCAAGTGTGTATTGAGTACCAACATCAAATGCAAAAGTAGATGCTGATTCATTCCAGATTTGCTGATAGACATATTTAAATGTAATGCCGACATTAAATTTATCAGTCAAAAATTTAGCATAGCTGATTCCAAGTGACATATCACTTGCATCAAAATATCTGTCAGTTCCGTTTGGTTCGAGTTCAGTAGTGATTTCCATTTCACTGGTGTTAAACATTATTACACTTCCGGCTATCGTTCCAAAATCTTCGTTCGTATAAACTAATGAAGCAGCACTATGATTGAATAGTGAAAACCAATCCATGTAAGAAAAAAATATTTCTACATTTTTTACTTTGGCTAATCCTGCAGGATTCCAGAAAACAGAAGACGCATCATCAATAGTTCCAACTACAGCTCCAACCATTCCTTCCGCTCTCGCACCGACTGGTATCTGAAGGAATTGAGCACCACTTGTCCCCAGATTTGGATTTTGTGCGTTAACTGCAAGGATAAACGTTAAACTTAAAATATATGGTAAAAACTTTGTCATTAAATTCTCCTGAATAAAAGTCTTTTACTTTATTACTGCGAATCGTTCAAGGTATTCGGACTCATTCGTCTTTACTAAATAAAGATAAACTCCGGCAGCGATTTCTCTACCGCCGTCGGATCGCAAATCCCAGACTTCTGTTCCGTTTGTCGAATTATGATAAATAGTTTTAATTAAATCTGCATCAACAGTGAAAATATAAATTGTACATTCCGGTGGAAGATTAATAAACTGAATTTGCCGTAAAGGTTCTCTTCTGAGCTCACCAAATTCCGGTTCCCAAAGAGAAGATACAACGTAAGGATTTGGAACAACCCGAATTTTATTCATATCATCAGCAATTTCAGCATTATCAATTTTAGCACCTGCTATTCTGAAATAATATTTATCTCTTATATCCGGCAGCAAGGGTTTTATAGTTTCAAGCGAAAATTTATTTCCAGCAGATGGTGGTGTTGTACTTGGGAATTGTATTTTTCCGCGAATACCATCAAACTCAAATGTGCCTAAATTGAAAAGAGTATCTGCTACGATTGAAGTCTCTGTAACAGATATTATAACATAACCATTTCCCTGAGCATTTTTGCCACTGCTATCTATAGAGATAATATAAAGTTGATCCAACACTAATGTTTCATCAATAACCTCAAAAGTCATTGTAACATTAGAAGTTCCACCAATTCTTGAAACAGATTGAATTATTTCAGGCTCAACCAGTGAAAAAACTATTCCATCGCTTGTTGATTGTGTTTGACCAATGCTGAATCCTCGGTTTTCAATTACATTAAATTCATTGTTTTTATTTACAGAAATTGCAAACTCAATTGCAATCAGATCGCCACCTTGAGGTCTGTCATCTTCAGTGGCATTTACATCATCAACCATAGAAATACGCAAGCCGTGACCTGTAATTGTCACTTCTCTTCCTCCAAATGGATAATTGTATCCATCTCTTATTATTTCATTAGTAGTGAGGTTCACAACATCAAAAATTGATGAACTAGTAAATTTAATTCCATATTTAAGAGGTTGTGTGGCTGCTGAGTCTGTGATTATTGCAGTCACACTTGTTTTAAGATTACCGTTCTCCTTCTTTGAGATAAATCCAAATGAAGTTCTGTATTCATTCCCGGAAAGAGATTCATCATCTATCGGATTAACATTTAGAACATAATTTGATTCACCAGTACCGATGTATGAAGTTTGAATTGCTGAAACTGGTGTACGGCCTATTGCATCGCTTCGGGGTATAATTGAAACAAGATTTATTGCATCTTTGTTCGTTCCAAGAGGACTTTCAAGACTTTCAATCAGAGTGTCTCCTCTGTCATAAGAAGTGATAGAATACCAATATTCAAAACCATTTATTATTGTAGAATCAGTAAAACTGTACTGAAGACCTGTATTCTCACCAATCGAATTAGAAAGATCAAAGTCTGCAAGCAAATCCCAATTAATCCCTTTATCAACACTTCTGTACAACCTGTAACCTTCAAAATCATAATTACCGGAAAATTCATCAAGACTGTATTCAGCAATATCATCCCAATATAATGTTGCTCTCATATTACCTTCAGTACCGGAAAGATTTGGTCTGACAGGTGGTTTTGGTAATTGAAAATCTGCTTCTACCGTGGATTCTGCCGAAGCGGCGGAACTTAGAATTTCTTCTTCTGTTTCACCAGCAACTATTGCAGTGACAAAAACAAGAGTATCGTTAACTCCCAATGTATATGGACCAGAACTTAAGTACGCAAGTAAATCAAGACCAGACGCAGGAATTGTTGAAGGATCATCAAAATGTAAATCGGGATTACTACCAATATGAAAATATCTTGAACCTAAATTTGAATTATAAAGATTTGGATCACTCGACATAATCCCATACTGAACAGAGTCGATATCCAAATCATCATCATAAATATTATAATGCATATCGGTTACTCCTAATTCTATCCCATTGACTTCCGGAGTTTTGATGAACATTGCACCCAGATATCCTGTTTTACCACCAGGCCATTCAGTAGAAAATCCATCATCAAAGAAATAGACAAGATTTTGATCTTTTACAAAATCAATTCTGTCATCCAAATATTCTGGTGTTCCACCTTCTGCGTTACCAACGTCACAATCGACATATAAACTAAAATAAAAATTCTGTAGATCCTGAGAACCGTGGTTTGTTATTTCATACTTATAGAAAATCATATTCTTGGCAAAAGTTACACCATAGGCATAACCTGTTTGCGCAATCTGAATTCCAAGAATAGCAATTGTATTATTGCTGTCACTGTAAACACAATAGCTATCCTGATCAGATAAAATTAAATTTTCTCCATTCTCATCTTTAACCGGCCAGCCAAGTTCCGGGTTCCAGTAATTTGGATTATCACTGAATGCAATCCTTGCAGAATCCTGAAGATTATAACCACCAACTGCTTCCCATTCTTCATTTGTAGTATACCGACCCTGAACAACATTTCCGGGTATACCAGCAAATTGATTTATTCGGTAGATGTAATGTTTTGTACTGTTTATTGGAAATTCACCTGAAGGACCCTGAGTTATTCTTCTTGGATAAAGTTTACCTCTGTTCTCAAAGAACAGACCAATATTACTTGCATTGTGTGTTCCTCCAGCGCGATCTTCTATTCCTAAAACTTTTTCAAGATCATCAGATGTTAATTCAGTTCCATCTCTTCCAACCTGTGCGAATAATAGAACAGAAAAGCAAAATGAAAAAAGGAGAAAAATTATTTTAGCGATCAAATTCATTTTTAATATCCTATTACTTAAAATTTTATTGAAGCACCAAGTCGAATGACCCGTGGTGAACCATAGTTAGATGGATCCTGCATATATTCTTCTGAATAATTTGCTTCGAATGTATAATCAGGAGAACCGGTATCCGGATAAACGTAAATTACATTTTGATGATCTGTTAGATTATAAACTTCGGCAAAGACTCTCAGTTCCAATGTTTCATAAATAAAAAATGATTTCCCGATTATCATATCGACAGTATAAATACCGGGCTGTCTGAGTGAATTTCTTTCAACAAAACCAACATCTCTTCCAGATGGGGTGTACGGTGCACCGGAACTTGCTTTGAATACTAAACTGAAATCCATATCCTGAAAAGTGTGTCCGTCAAGAATTTCTGGTCCTTCGCCGTGTAAAACCTGGTATGCTAATGAAAAATTGAATAGATGCGTTCTATCAAAATCCAGATAATACAGTTGAGTTGATTCTGATGTTCCTGGATATTGCTCTGTTTCAGAAGATGCACTTCCCTGAGCATTCATATAAGTATAAGTAAGAGTTCCTGCAAAATGCTGATCCGGTCTTACGTCGAGGGAAAATTCAAATCCTTTTACATTCGCATAATCCTCATTTACATATAACGTATAACCAGTATATCTGCCTTCAACAAACGGGAAGTAATATCTTGTTCCTATCAAACCGGTGATGTCTCTGTAATACGCAGTTACATTTGCTGCAATCCTGTCGGAGAATTGGTGCGATATTCCGACTTCGTACGAAATAGTTCTCTCCGCATCCAGATTAGCCTGACCGAATAATGGTTCTCTGACGTTAAGATCATATTGATTGTTCTCAAATAAATACTGAAACTCCGGATTCTGGAAAAAATGTCCATAAGAAAAATGAAGTTTAGTTCTGTCAGAAATTGGATGAGCAAAACCAATTCTTGGCGACAGTTGTGATATTGATCCTGCTTCAACTAAGGAATTAGGATCAAGCGGATTTGAACGATATACCACATTGGCATTTGAATAGTCCCAACGTATTCCGAGATTCATCACCAGGTAAGCTAATTCAATTTTATCCTGAATATAAATTGCAGCTTCGAATGGTGAAGTATTATAATCATCATAGTAAGGATAATTTCTAGTTGGATCATAAACATAAAATAGATCAAGCCAGTGTTGCTGGTACTGCCCACCAAATTTGACTTCATTAATTTCTCCAATTTGCCAAACCGCATCTGCTGAAAAATCCGCAGTGCTCGTTCTGCTATCTGTCAATTCAACGGGATCGGCTTTTTTCCAAAACTCATATGGATAACCATATTCCTCAAAGTATTCCCAGTTGTTTGATGGAAGATATTCGGATGTATCCTTATTAATCCCAGAATAATATCCTTGATTGAAGTACGAAGCTCTAACATCATAAAAGAAATTTGATGAAGTGCTTTGAGTAAATGTTAATGAATTCTGCCAGCTATCAGTTTGAATCTGTAAATACTGATCAGGAATATATTTGTAAGAATGGTTATAGTTCTGTCTTTCGCCTTTACTTCCTCTAGCTTGCAAAGTTAATTTTGCCAGAGGTATTACGGTTGTGGTAAGCTTACCAAAGAATGAATTCAAATCATCATAACCAAATGGTAGATAACTTCCTCTGTTATCAAAATCTGCTGAAATAAAAAAAGTTAAGTATCCGGGAATAACCGGACCACTCAGGTTTCCATTTATTCTATATTCCTCAAGATCTGCATATCTGTCAACACCAAATTGAGATGTTCGAGCTTCAATCTTTCCTGAAAAAATATCATCGCCATCTCGTGTTACAATATTTACAACTCCGCTAAGTGCATTTCCATATTCTGCATTAAAAGTTCCGCTAAGTAAGCTCATTTCCTGGATTGCATCATTGCTGATTTCGAGGGCAAGATTACCAAGGAGTGGATCTTTTACATAAATTCCGTCTACCAAATAAGCAACTTCGTTTGATCTTCCACCTCTGACATGAATATTATTATTACCAATTTTCACCACACCTGCCTGCAGAGATAGCAGATCAGTAAAAGTTGAAACTGGTAATGCTTCTATCTGATCCCGGCGAATAACTGAAATACTGCTCGTAACATCTTTCTGAATCATTGGAGTTTGGGCTACAACAACTACTTCACCCACCTCGATCGATTCTGGTTTTAATTTTACTGACAGAACCGTATTCTGATCAACAATAATTTGAACGTCTTTAATTAGTAAAGTTTCATAACCGATGTAGCTTATTTTTACATCGTAATTCCCGGGAGAAATATTCAGGATGACATAGCTTCCGTTTAAATTAGTAGCTGCACCAAGATCAGATTCAACAATGATGATATTTGCACCAACGAGAGGTTCACCTGTCTGAGAATCGGTTATTATGCCTGAAAGTTTGCCTGTTGTTCCTGCATAAATAAAAATTGGAATTAAAAGGAATAGTGGTAAAAATTTTTTCATTTTTAGCTTCCGCTTATAGTCAAATTTTGATTTCCCATTATTTCTTCCGCATCTTTTAAAATTTTCTTTGCCCTATCTTTATTTTTTACTGCACACGAAGTAGCTATTGCATTTATCATTACAGAGATGGCAGAAAAAGAATTTGTAAAAAGCATATTTCTACTTTCTACTATAAGGTTTGCCACTGTATAAAATGTAACAGGTGATGCAGGTTTATTCGTAAACGCTATTACATCAATTTTTCTTTCCTCGGCAAATCTTGCCAGATCCACTGTCTCTTTTGAATATGGAGGGAATGAAAAAAGTACAATCAATTCTTTCGGATTCATAAACAAAACCTGTTCATGGAAAAGAGTGTGCGTGTGCATTAGTACGCTGGAATTTATTCCAACCTGGGTTAACTGATATGCTAAAATTTCAGCAAGCAAATATGATATGCCTAAACCACCTGCGTATACTCTTTCGGCAGAAGAAATTCGCTGAATTATATAATCAAATGTTTTCCTCTCGACCTGGCTAAGAGTATCATTAATATTTTTGATATCAAGATTTGCAACTTCAGTGAGCAAATCATCTTTTGATTCATGCTTTTCTAAAAGAGGAAAAATTTCGCTATTACGTAATCCCTTTTGTAATGAATCTGCTATAGCTACTCTTAATTCGCTAAATCCTTTATAACCTGAACGTTGAGCAAATCTAACAATTGAAGCAACACTTGCGCCAGTATTTTCCGATATTTCCTGGACATTAAGAAAAGGAATTTTATCAAAATTATTAATAAAGTATTCAGCAATCTTCCTGTGATTTTTAGGAAGGGTGTTATACTTACTCTTTATTTTTTCTTTTATCTCTTTGTATCGTTCCATAACATTAAGTTGTAGCACAGATTAATAATCTGTGCTACGATAGAAATGGGATCCTTATTTTATCAAAGTCATCTTTTTAGAAATAACCTGATTACCAGTTTGCAAAGTGTAAACATAGATTCCTGATGGAAGATTCGAAGCATTAAATTTAACATTGTATGTACCGGCACCAAGATTTTCATTTACTAATTCAGCAACTTCTTCACCCAGAGAATTAAAAACTTTTAAAGTAACATTTGAACTTTCGGGAATTCCGAATTTAATAACAGTCGATGGATTAAATGGGTTTGGATAATTTTGTTCTAAAACATATCCATCTGGAATAGAGTTGTGATCTGCTTCAACTGATGTTAATGAATAATATTTTTCCTGAGCAAGCTGCATGTTTGCTAACATTTCAGATTCAGTCGCTCCAGTAGAAACAGCAAAATAAAAGGTTACGGTACTAGCCGATTGAAATGTAGTTGGAGTTCCACCTAAAATACTAACACCACCATCAGCATCTGTAATGAGCGTATCAGTATCAAATGTACCAGCATATAACCAGGAATAATAATCTGGATCAGAATTCTGATAGCCATCGTACCACTCAAATACTTGACCTGAAGTAGTTGGTTCTGATAATATTTTAATGGCTACATAATGAATATCAAATTGTGTTAGTAATTGATTTGTAACATCATAAAATATATGATCATCTTCCCAGGTGTAATCCACATACTGTACAATGTCTAAGCCTGCTAGTACGGGCATTTCAGTTGTTTCTTGATTTGTTAAAATGCATTTGACAAGTCCGTAACTTTCACCATTCCAACCGTATACATGCTGTTCAATTAAGAAATCCGGAGGTAATTCGGAATAAGCATTATCATATGTTCCAGTAATTTCATAATCGCTCAACTGAGGACTTGCTACAAGTTCAGTTGGAAGAACTACTTCTAAATCGTTCCAGTAATCTATAACCTGATCTGTATTTCCTGCAGCAATTAGTGAAATTCTGTTTATGTGTTGAACAGTATCTACTCCTTCAATTGTAAAAATTCTTATTTCTCCGTATGGACCAACGCGAACATAAAGGGGACCTGTGCCGAATGTAGCCTGAGCAGAGAGTTCGGTTGATAATCCGAGAATAATAACTATCAAACCGATAAATGATAGTAAATACTTTTTCATAGCGTACCTCTTATTTAGTGATTAAATATTTTATTAATTAAGAAGCTCATTGCCATCCCATTAAATTTGGTGGAATTAGAAGTAACAAACCTAACAGCATTAAAATTATTTGTAAAGGTAGAACCCAGTAAGCCCATTTTTCCCAGGGTACTTTAGCCATTGATAATGCACCCATAGTGACTGCAGAAGTTGGAATAATAATATTTGTGTATTCACCAAATTGAAACGCAAGGATTGCAGTCTGACGAGTGACACCTGCAAGATCAGCAAGTGGTGCCATGATCGGCATTGTTAAAGCCGCTTGTCCACTTCCTGAATGCACAAAGAAATTAATCACTGCCTGAACAATAAACATTTTTTGAGATGCAAATATTGATGATGATGATTCAATGTATGGTGAAAGTCCATAAAGAACAGTATCTATGATATGACCATCTCTTGATATCACCAAAGTTGCACGCGCCAATGCAACAATTATTGCTGTTCCGACAAGATCTTTTGCCCCTTCTATAAATCCTTTAATAATTTCATCGCTCTTTAGGCCACCGATTATTCCTACAGCAATTCCCATTATGAAAAACATTGCAGAAATTTCCTCGATAAACCATTTGAATTCTATTACTCCAACCACAAGCATTACCAGCGAGAGAACGAATGTAATTAGAACTAACTTATGTCTGATTGAAAAATCCGATTTGTGATTGTATATATGATCAAAATGTTCTGTTTCTCTTAGCACTTTATCTTCTTTGAAAGTTGGACTTACTTCCGGATTCTTTTTCAATCTTTTTAAATAATAAAGTAGAAAAAGAATTGCTACAGAGGTTGATATCAGCCAACAAATTAATCTGTAACCAATTCCCGAAAATATCGGAACATCTGCAATCCCCTGAGCAATACCAACATTAAAAGGATTAAGAAAAGCGCTTGCAAAACCTACGTGTGCACCAACCAGAGGTATTGCAACTCCAACGATAGAATCATATCCAAGAGCAAGACAAATGGGAACAATTATAAGCACAAATGGAATTATTTCTTCATTCATCCCGAATGAAGCACCACCAGCAGAAAACAAAAAAATTAAAACCGGAATAAAAAGGCGTTGCAAAGTTTTCGAGTTACGATGAGCTCTTGCAAGTTTATTTATTAGAGAGTTTATTGCATCGGTTTTTGCCAGAACATTGAATGCCCCACCAACAAGCAAGATAAAACCAATTATCATCCCAGCTTCAACGAAGCCTTTTAAAGGGGCCGTAAAAAGTGCGAGGAAACCCTGTGGATTACTATCAACATATCTAAAAGAATTCTGAACGACAACTTCCCTTCCATTTATAGTTGTCCTTTCATATTCCCCACCAGGAATAACCCAGGTAAGTACAGAGATAAAAATTAATATAGAAAAAAGGAGAAGATAGGTATTAGGAACTTTGAGCTTAAATTTCTTTCTAGTGATTTTCATTCGATTACAGATTTAGATTTTAAATCGAATTTATTACCACTTAGAAGAATATCCATTTTGATATTCTGTGCACCAAGATTTCCATTTTTATCTACTTCAATATTAGTCGAGTCGGTCGCATCGAATACAATTACCTGGTTTTCACCAAGGACCTCAAATGTATCATCTGGATTTACGATTATACAGGTAGATTCATCAATACCTATTCCCAACAATTCAGGATTTTCAAGTAGAATACTAATGGTTCTGTTTAATCTTTTTCTTTTAATAAAATGCTGATCAATGAATGCAGTTTTTATGAAACCGAATCCTTCTTTGACTTCAATATTTCCGTTCTGGATACTGATAAAATTTTCTGAAGAATCTTTATTTATTAGTTCGTTACCAGTGATCATAACTTCACTCATAACAGCGGCTCCTGCACTCGTCCCGCTGATCACTCCTCCATTATCATAAATTTCATAAACTCTTTTTAATAATTTGCTTCCAAGCATATCTCTTGTTAAAAAAGCTTGATCACCTCCGGAAAAAAATATTCCGGTTGCACCATTTAATTTTTCAACCAATGAATCTTTGTCAGCATCTTCCCGATCAAATAAAATGTAATCAACATTTGTGCAACCAAGATTTTTAAATTCATCGACATTATATGTAGCAGATTCTAATGGATCGGAGCTTGCATTTGGGATGACAATAATTTTGGCACTCGGTCCACCGGCAAGATCAACAATCGTTTGCATCATCTCAATTGTTTTATCCCCACCACCAATGATAACGAGATGACCCCTATCATGAGGAAAGATTGAAATGACATTAATAATTAAAAGAAAAAATATAGTTAGTAAATAATTCTTCACATTAGCTCTTATTTTTTTACAAGTTCAAGCGCAATTTCGGCTGATTTAACCAGATCTTCAATAAAAATAAATTCATCATTTGAGTGCGGATTCTGAGCACCAATTCCAAGATTTATTGATTGTATTCCATTTTCATTTAGTGAATTAGCATCACTACCACCAAGTGAAATTTTCGGAGTTGGACTCAAACCAACTTTTTCTAGAACTCTTACCGTTTCACTAAATGCAAATGAAGTTTCAGGAACGGTAAAAGGCTTGAAATCCCAAAATGAATTACATTCAATTTTTCCTCCTGCCGCTTCAGCTTCTTTCTTAAACGTTTCCAGAACTAAGTTGAAATATTTTTCAACTTTATTCGTATTAAAAGATCTTACCTCCCCATCAAGTTCAGCAATTTCCGGGATTACGTTCACGGCCGAGCCACTTTTAAATACTCCGATGTTCATAGTTGTTTCGTCATCTATTCTACCCATTGGTAATTTGCCCATAGCTTTTGAAGCGATTTGAAGTGAGTTTATTCCTTTTTCTGGTGCAATTCCTGAATGTGATGCCTTACCGATCACTTTCAAATTATAACCCAGAGCTCCACAAGCTGAATGAATAAAATTACCTGGTCTGTAACCAGAGTCAAATACGAATCCATATTTTATATTTCCATTCAATCCCAAATATTTGGAACCGAAAAGAGTTGTTTCCTCACAAGTTGTGAATGCAACTGTAAAATCTTTAACCTGTATTTTATCTTTTGCAATTTTTTCAAGAAGAAATAATAGCACTGAAACGCCAGCCCTATTGTCTACACCAAGTACTGTATCCCCAGATGAAACAATTCTGTTTTCCAAAATTATTGGTTTTAGATGTAAGGTGGGTCGTGCAGTATCCATATGAGCAGTCAAAACAAAATCGCCACCGTTACCAATTCTGCAAATCAGATTTCCAGTATCACTTTTTGAATACTGATTAGCATTGTCCTCAATGATTGTGTAATTATTTTTGGAAAGAAATGATTTTATAAAATTAGCAAGTAATTTTTCCTTGCCCGATAGTGCATCAATTTTTGCAACTTCTAAGAAGAGATCAATTAGATACTGAATATTCATTTGTAAATAATATTACATCTTTAACTATGAATGAAATATTTATTACATAAATAAATAAAAAAATAATTATAGTCAAGAACCAACCTCAAAAAAAAACCCCTTCAAATTTCGAAGGGGCTTTTTTGTGATCAACTATCTCAACTATCGTATTCGTTTAAATTCTATTCTTCGGTTCATTCTTCTGTGATCAGGAGTATCATTTGGTACTCTCGGGAATTCTTCACCATAGCCAATAGCAATTATTCTATCTGGTGCAACTCCATTACTTATCAACCAGAACCTAACAGAATCAGCTCTCTTCTGAGAAAGTGTCTGATTTGAAGAAGCACTTCCAACATCATCAGTATAGCCGGCAATCTCCACAATTATATCAGCGTAAGTCTGCATGGTTTTTAATGCACCCTGAAGTACTACCGCGGATTCCGGTGTAATATCAGATTTACCTGTTTCAAAAGTTATTCCTTCAAGAACGATTGGAACATCCATCTTGATTATATCATCATCTGGATTGAGTGGATTTGTTCCTCGATTTACTTCAATAAAATCACTAACCGTTCCACTATCAGTGTCAGGATTCAGAGGATCGGTTCTGAACATATTAATTTCTTCACCATCTTTAAGTCCATCACCATCTGAATCGGGATCTAATGGATTAGTTTTGTAAAGATTTACTTCGTCACCATCAGTTATTGTATCTGCATCTGAATCTTCATTTAATGGATCAGTATTTACTCTTATTACTTCTTCACCATCACTCAGTTTATCCTGATCAGTGTCTTTATTTAAAGGATCAGTTTTGTATGTAGATATTTCATCTCCATCAGTAAGTTCATCTCCGTCAGTATCTGCCTTAACCGGATCAGTTTTGTAAGAACGAACTTCTTCACCATCTTTAAGTTCGTCGCCGTCTGTATCCGGATTGAGTGGTTTTGTATAATAAGTTTTAAATTCTTCACCATCACTAAGTCCATCGCCATCGGTATCAGGATTATTTGGATCAGTTCCAATTTGCTTTTCTTCCGACTTAGTTAATCCATCTTTATCCTTATCACTCGAGCCACTGCCGTTTACGAATATCAAACCAATTCCAAACATATAGTATCCGTCATAGTTCTGATCGGCGTTCGGTGCGTCCAGATTATTATATCCATTTAAGTCATCAGAATTTGTAAAAGTATATCCACCATTAAAATCAAGTAAAAGTGCATCTGACAACGCAACCTCAAATCCGGCTCCAACTGGAAATATAGTTGTCCATCCATTTTTTTTAGTTTCATTTGGTGAGGAAACAGATGGTTCTTTATCGTTATTGAAATACATACCTCCAACTCCACCAAATATGTACGGATTCCAAACGTCCATCGAGAAAGGACTAATGATTAATCTCGCATCAAGCGGAATTATATATGTCCACCAATTATTATTTGCAGTATCCAGGCCGGCAAGTCTTCCAAAGCCACCACCTGCTTCCATTTCTAATACTTCCGTAAAAAATTCAAATCGTAAAAAGAGGCGCCCCAATCCTGAAAATTTATATTCGGGATCAGATCCCTGGTTTTCTTTGTCAAATTCAGTATCAGAGAGTAATCCATTCGCCTGCAAACCAAGCTTTAAAGTGTAATCGTTGAACTGTGCAATTGAATTTGAAGGGACAAGAATTATTAACAAAATAAGTAATACCAAGAACTTAACAGTTAACTTAAAATTCATATCAACCACCATTTTTTTTTGAATTTTTTTTTAGTTTAATTTTTAATTATCGAAAATAAATTTAACCTTCGCTTAAAAACAATTAAAGTGCCAGTGAAAATTAGGGTTTTTAGCTATTTTTGATTCAATTTGAGAAAATATTTACCGTATGAAAAGTAGATTGGCTTCAAATTTTGCTGATTTGTAAATAAAAATCCCTCTCGATTGGAGAGGGATTTAAGAGCTGGTGAACGGATTCGAACCGCCGACCGGCTGATTACAAATCAGCTGCTCTACCAGCTGAGCTACACCAGCTTATTTTTTTGTGAGCCAAAATTAACTTTTTTAAGCTTAGTTTGCAAGGGATGTTAGTTACAAATTATTTGTCTTTTCTTTAAATGAACCAGTTTCAGAATAGATTTTAAATTGAACCATCTTTTGTCTAATCTTTTTTATCAATTCAAATTTAACATCTTCGTAATCGACTATTTCATTCAGACTCAAAATTTTGCCCGATCGTTCCGCAATGAATCCTGCAATTGTATTATACTCATCCGACTCTGGAAGTAGTAGATTGAAGATTTCATTAAAATCAGTTATCTGCATCGAACCTAAAACAAAATATTTGTTATCCGGAAATTTATAGTATTCTTTTTGTTCGTTATTTGAATCACTTTTTATTTCACCAACGATTTCTTCTAAAATATCTTCTATGGTGATAACACCTTCTGTTCCACCATATTCATCAGACACAATTGCAAGTCTTTCCCCACGTTGCTGCATTTCCGAAAGAATTTCCGAAATAAGTTTTGTCTCCGGAATAAAGTACGCTGGTCTTAATAAATTTTTTACTGAAGATATCGAACCGGAATCCAATAATAATTTAACAACATCTTTGCTGTGAAGTATTCCTACTACGTTGTCAATCGAATTTTCGTAAACCGGAATCAATGTGTGGCCTTTCACTATAATATTCCTGAGCAAGTACTCATCAGTCTCATTAATATTTATTGATACCATTTCCGTTCGCGGAACCATTACTTCACCAGCTTTTAAATCATTGAACTCAATTATATTTTTAATAATCTTTTCTTCCTGTTCATCAATTGCACCTGATTTAACTCCATCCGAAATAATATCAAGTATCTCATCTTCTGAAGGTTTCGCTTGTGCAAAGTTGGTTTTTTCTTTAAATGGAAGGAGTAGAAAATTACTGAAAGAATTTAATAACCTGGCTGGTACAAGGAATAGATTTGATAGTGGAATTAATATCATTACAAATATTCTTCCGAGAATATCTGCATATTTAAAGCCAAGTGCTTTGGGAATAAGATAGCTGAAGATTGTTAATGTCGATACAATGAAAATAAGAGTTAATGCGAAAGAAATTATTAAACGTAACAAATCATCGTAAATCCCAACGCCAGGTTCTGCAATTCCGGGATTAATGAATTTTGCACTCAAGAGAAATCCAAATACGACTGAAGAGATCAAAAAGGTAAGAGACAATAAATGAATAGTGCCGTAATATGGTTCAGGATTTTGATGTACGATATGAAACTTTTGCCAAATATTATCTCCATTTTCTTTTAGCTCTTCAATTTTATTTTCGCCAAAAGAAGCCAAGGCAAATTCTGCGGCTGTTATCAAACCCGTTAAAAATACTGAAACAATAAACATCAATATTTCGACACTAAAGACACCCATTCAGCTCATCTTCAACACTTTATTATATAATTGTAATAATTAAAAGAATTTTATTCCATTTCACAGGTTAAAGATAGTAAACAACTAATTAATATTTTACGATTAATTGAATGCTAAAATCTATTTGGTTAAAATACATTATTCAAAAACGAATTTTTCGGAGAAAGAGTGATTCCAAAGACAATAAAGCTAAGAGATAAATCATCGCTCGAAATAATTTGGGAAGATGAAACCAATAGCACAATTGGTTTGAAATATTTGAGAGATGAATGTCCCTGTGCGAGTTGTAAAGGTGAAACTGTTTTACTAAAAACTTACAGACCTCCAGCAAAAAAGATGATCACACCAGAAATGTTTTTAATTAAAAATATTGAAACAGTCGGAGAGTATGCGATCCAAATTACCTGGAAAGATGGTCACAGCACAGGCATCTATACTTATGATTATTTGAAGGAACTTGATAATGGACAATCATCGGAAAAGAAACAAGATTACGATACTCTTTTATGATTTCGAAAAATGAACTGCAATATTATTCCTCTCTTCTGACGAAAAAATACCGTAAAGCAGAAAATAAATTTCTAGTTGAAGGAAAGAAATCGGTGTTGGAAGGGGTAAACAGTAATTATGAATGTGAAATAGTTTTTGTAACGAACAATTATTGTGAAGAGAATGAGGAAACAATTACTTCAATTGCTAAGAAGAAAAAGAAGAGTTGAAACACTTAAGCAAAAAGATTTTCAGAAAATTACTGATACCAAAACACCTCAGGGG
Source organism: uncultured Ignavibacteriaceae bacterium (assembly GCA_963790385.1). Lineage (GTDB taxonomy): Bacteria > Bacteroidota > Ignavibacteria > Ignavibacteriales > Ignavibacteriaceae > IGN2. Next base: position 79,581 of record CAWBOG010000005.1, on the reverse strand, counting down.
ATTTCAGCTGTGTTTGTTAAGCCGAAATTAGATATTTCCGAAATCATCCCTCTCAAATGAAACCCTGATTGTAATGCTTGATAATATTTCTGATCCCGGAAATCTTTGGGACAATTTTAAGAAATTGTGATTGGTTTGGGATAAAAAATATTTTATTGAGTGAAAATATTGTTGACTTCACAAATCCAAAAGTAATCCGATCTTCAATGGGGTCTGTGTTTCACTTAAATATTTATGAAAATGTCGATTCAAAGACAATTTAGAGAAATTAAAGAAAGAAGGATTCGAAGTTCTTTGTGCAGATACCAATGGTGAGAATATTTTTACATACAGAAGCGAAAAGAAAAAAATATTAATCCTTTCAAGTGAGTCACACGGTCCATCGGAAGAAATTGAGAAGATAAGTGATAAAAAAATTCACATTCCGAAAATTGGTAACGCAGAATCGCTGAATGTTGCTTCTGCATCTGCTGTGTTGCTTGCACAATTAACAAAATGACAAAGGCGATCACATGATCGCCTTCATCTGAGTAGCCTCCCTACTTCCCACCCAATTTTATTTTATCAAGATCATTTTTTTCACCTGGACAAAATTGTTGCTCTCCAAACGATAAACGTAAGTTCCGCTGGATAGATTAAACCCATTTAAGATGACTTTGTGATATCCTGCTTCATAAATTCCTTCTGCTAAAGTTGTGACTATCTCGCCGAGCATATTGTATAAATTTATTTTTAACTGCGTTTGTTGTGGTAAAGAAAATCTTATCGTCGTACTTGGGTTAAATGGATTCGGATAGTTCTGTGATAGTTCGTATTCGATTGGAACTACCTCAACTTCAATTATTTCGGAGTAATCAAAGTTTCCATCAGTATCTATTTGTTTAAGTCTGTATCGAAAATTACTGCCTCCTGTGAAGAGATCTTTATCACTATAACTGTACACCTTTGGTGAGTTCGAGTTGCCGTGACCTTCAATAAAAGTTATTGTATTCCATTCCTTACCATTAATTTGTCGTTCGATATTGAATCCATAATTATCTACCTCTGTCTCAGTTTTCCAAAATAAATTGATTTCATTCTTAACTAGTGCTGCAGTGAATAAAGTTAGTTCAACAGGTAAAGGTCCGTTGCACAAAGTACCTGCACCAGTGTAAGTTCCTTGGATCATTACGTTATCAGCACAAATGTCCGCGCCAGTTGTTACTTCTATAGTTGTTCCCACCTCATAAACCACAGAACTTTGGGCTTTAATTAATTGAAGACTTAGAAGGATGATTGGTAGAAGATTAATTGCTTTCATATTAACTTCCTTTAATTTCCAGCGGAAGTAATTTTTATACTCTTATCTTCGTTTCGTGTTTTCAGAAGTTTTATTTGTTCAATCAGTTCTAATTTTATTTCCTGAATTTCTGTAATCTGCTCTCTTATTATTTTCAAATCCTCAACTTCAGCCTTTAGTTTTTGATTCTCTTCATTTAGTTTAGCTATCTCACTGTCTTTTTCTGTTTTCAATTCCTGAATAGCCTTTACCATTACAGGCAATAGATTTCCGTAAGTAGCTTCCCATTTATCTGGATTATCTTTTAATACAAGATTCAGCCATTCAGCATGCTCAGAATTTTGAACTTCATCGAACTCCTGAGCGATGAAACCGGCGGTTTGTTCTTCATTCATTTTGCTTCCATCTGCTACTCCTCCTTCATACCAGTCTCTTTTATCCCAGTTGAACTGACGAGGTTTTAATTTTGTTATGAAGTCGAGTCCGAGGGTTAAATCTTGTATATTCTTTTTATCTCTTACATCAGAAAGGCTAGTTATTGTCTGCACGTTGCAACGAAGCGAGGAGACAAATCCATTTCCAAGTGTAATTTGATCTACAGAAGTTGGGGATGATGGATTTGCATCAATACCGATCAAAGTTAAATTCGCTCCTGTGGTAACTGTTGAACCAGCATTATATCCCAAGGCAGTGTTATAGTTTCCATTATTGTTCTCCAGCGAATGATGCCCAATAGATGTGTTTTGAAAACCATTTGTATTATTTTTAAGTGAAAAGAATCCAAACGCTGAATTACCAGAACCAGTTGTATTACTATTAAGTGAAGCATGGCCGAACGCAGAATTATCTGCGCCTGTGGTATTGTTCCGTAGAGATAGACTTCCAAATGCTGCATTTTGATTACCGGTTGTATTACTATATAATGAAAAATATCCGAATGCAGAATTACCTCCACCTGTGGTGTTAAAAGACAGAGTACTACTTCCGAATCCCGAGTTCCAAATTCCTGTAGTGTTCACAAATAATGAACGATAACCGAATGCAGAGTTATCACCAGCAGTAGAATTATATGTAAGTGCACCATATCCGAAAGCTGAATTATTACTACCAGTGTTAAAGAACAATGAACTGGATCCAAAAGCCGAATTATTGTTCCCAATAGTATTTTGATTTAGTGATTGGTATCCAAATGCTGAATTATTGCTTCCGGTTGTGTTATGGTAAAGTGAATTGTTTCCAAATGATGAATTATCAGACCCAGTACTATTGGTGAACATTGAAGAATGCCCAAATGCTGAATTATTTATCCCGGAAGTGTTTAAGTTAAGTGATAAAGAACCGAAAGCTGAGTTTTGATTTCCGGTAGTTAATGCAGATAGAGATTGATAACCAACACAAGTATTGTAGCTGCTTTCACTTCCGCTTCCACTAAGAGTGAAATTTCCCGAAAATATTCCGATAAACGTATTGAAACCAAATGTGCCGGAAGCTTGATAATTATGAATAAATCTTATTCCATTTCTTGTAATTACTCCCCTGGTATTTGTGCTATTTAATACACCACCTATTTCCACATTTCTGAGCAGAGAAATATTTCCTGTTAACTGATCAAGATTTAGAAAATCTGCTGTTCCGTCTTTTATTTTATAAGTTCCGCTCGCTCCCAGTGTGTTGGTAATGTTTTGCGAATAAATATCAATCAGACCAAATAACAGAAGTGAGATTATTAATATTTTTTTCATTTCAAATAAACCTTTCAAGTAAAAGCATTAGTGTAATAGGAATTATCAGATAAATTATTTTTGAATAATGTCTTTGCAATGTTTTCATAATGAGCTAATCAGGCTTATGAATATCATTGCTGCAGCAAAGCTGACTATAAAAAGAATTATTACCATTGCCAGTTTAAAACGTTTTTCGCTTTTTTCAATTTCTTGATACGTTTTCTCCAAATCCTGATTCTCTTTTGTTTTATTTAACAAGGATCATTTTCCTTGATTGCGTGAAAGAGCCTGCTGATATTTTATAAAAGTAAATACCGCTTGTTAATTGACTTGCATCAAACAAAACAGAATAATCACCCGCGGGTTTGTCTTCGTTAACTAACTCCTTCACTTCTTCTCCCAAAGAATTAAATATAGTCAACGTAACATATTGTTCATTCGGAATAGAAAACTTAATTATTGTTGAAGGGTTGAAAGGATTGGGATAGTTTTGTTCCAATGAAAATTTTTCAGGCTGAAGATTTACTTCTGAATTTACATCAGTAACTACCTGCGACAATGGCCGACGCCATATATTTGAACCATTTGTGCCTGCAAAAATATATTGGTCATTTACACCTAATGACAGAACGTAATAAGCTCCACTCGCTAAACCATCATTAATCTGACTCCACGTATTTCCATTATTTGTGGAACGCCAGATACCATCACCAAAAGTTCCGGCAAAAATATTTGAACCAATTGTTAGAATTGATGTAATCCAGGGATTAGATAGTGAGAGCACCCAGGTTGCTCCGTTATCTGAAGAAAGGTAAACTCCGCCCACTGAACCCTGACTCGTTCCTGCAATTAAATAACTACTATTCCTTGCGAGTGTAAGTACATTCAGATTTGTTAGCCCTGTATTTTTTTCATCCCAGCTAAAACCATTGAGCTGAAATACACCGCTGTTTGTTCCTGCAAAAATTTCTCCGTTATGCTCGATTATTGATCTTACTTTTGTCTCAGATGAAGGAAGACCTGTATTAATTGCAATCCATAATGAAAGTGGATAGTATTGAGGAAGTAGGTACACACCTCTCTCAGTTCCAACCCAAAATCTTGAACTGTTCGTCTGTTCCAGGATACAATTGACACTCGCTAAAAAAGGAAGCTGTACAGAATCAACAGGAAAGCCTGTAAAATTTTCTCCATAGTTTGTCGACATAGAAATTTTACCAGAAACCATTCCTGTTAATAAATTAAAAGGATATGATTCTACATTTAACAATGCGCGAACATTTGAATATGGTAATCCACCACCGGTATTTACCCAACTAGTTCCATTATCTGTAGAGCGGACTAATCCGCCATCGGTTCCTGATAGTACAGCTGAATTCGAGATAGTAAAACATTGAATCGCTCTTCCGGTTAAGTTTAAGCTGGGATTTTCCCATTGTGCTTTTATACTTTGCGATATTATTAACACTACTCCGATTGAAAGGAAAGTGCGTATTTTCATTTTAATCTTTCTTTAATAATTGAGGGACTATTATTTAATTAGCATTATCACGTTTATCGAATAAGTATCATCTTCCTTGTTTCAATAAATCCTTGTCCCGAACCTGCCTTGCCGACAGGCAGGCTTGTTTCGGGATCTCCTACTATTAGCTGATAGAAATAAACTCCACTTGTCAGTTTGCTTGCATCAAAATTAACTTCGTAACTTCCGGAAGGTTTGGATTCATTAATTAAATCAGCAACTTCTTCACCTAATGAGCTAAAGACTTTTAGTGAAACGAACTCTGCGCTTGGAATTGAAAAAGAAATTTTTGTTGAGGGATTAAATGGATTGGGGTAATTTTGATTTAAAACAAAATCTGATGGATAATCAGATGATTCTATTACAGAATTTATTCCATTTACAGCTAACAGATATCCTTCATTTAGAGTCGTTGCTCCATTGATACCCTGACCAACAATAAACTGACCGTCAGAGGAAATACCGAATGCAGTATACAATTCTGAACCTGGTGAGAGAAGATTAGAATAGACCAGATTAAGTGTTTCTAATCCCCCGGCATCCGAAAGTCTGAACGCACCATCACCATAATCCCCGACAATTATGCTGCCGTCTCCGGATACAGCATTACCTTCACTGAAGTTTCCGGCAATGTTAAACTCAAAACCACCTGTTTGACTCCATCGAAAAGCTTTATAGAATCCTGCACTGCCTGTCTCAAAACCTGTAATGGTATTTCCATCACCAGATATTCCAAATGCAAAACTGTAGAAAGTCCCAATCTGTTCAATGCCTGTTCCTTCATTCCAACGAAATGCGTACGGATCTCCGGCACTCACATAAGAAGAACCACATATAAATGAACCATCGGCTGATATATCGCTTGCGGTAGAAGAAGCTCCACCAAGTGTTCCCAGGTTTTCTAAACCACCGGCTTGTGTCCATCGATAAGCACTCGGATAAATATCAACTATTATTGCTGAACCATCAGCAGAGACACCATAGGCTTTACTGTAATCACCGGCGCCTAAATCTTGCATCCCTGTTGAAGCAGTCCATTTAAATGCCCGGTAAATATTATTTGCATCATAAGACCAACCTACGATAACAGAACCATCAGCGGATACATCTGTTGCTTCACTCCAATCACCTCCTAATGTCCCGAGATCAATAATTCCAGTGGCCATAGTCCATTTGAATGCCCGTGGATTTCCATTTGAATCTTCGGCGACACCAACGACCACTGACCCATCAGATGATACCGCCCTTGCTTCACTATCATTACCACCAAATGTTCCAAACCAGATTAGCTCAGGTTGCTGAGCATGCAAATTAAAATATAAAAACGGAATCAATATCAAATTCAAGAAGATTATTCTTGTTAAACTAATAGTCTGTAACTCAGTGTTCACATTTCACCTCAATTTGAATGATTAGTTAAATATTCACAGCAAATATAATTTTAATTAAAGGCGAGCACCGTCGCAGTTGTGTCAAAGTTTAGCGGAACTGTTGCAAAATTTGATAAATGTGATCAGAAGTTAACTAAGAATTGATTTTCTCTGTGAACTCTGTTGGGAGACAATTAAAATGGTTACGAAAGGCTTTTGTGAAGTGAGAGGAACTACTGAATCCGACTTCAAAAGCAATCTGAGTTACACTTAGTCTTTTTTCAATTATTAGTGAAGCAGCTCGTTTTAATCGAAAAGTTCTAACAAACTCTCCCGGTGCCTGACCGGTAATTGCCAGTAACTTTCGATGTAACTGGCTTCGGCTAACGAACATTTCTTTTGCAAATGCCTCTGAGTTGAAATCTGCATTTGAGATATTTATTCCTACAACCTCAAAAGCTTTTTTCAGAAATTCATTATCAAGAGTATTAACTGCAATTGAAGCTGGTTCAACTTTAATTTCTTTGCTGAACTTTTCTCGTAAATTTTTTCTTTGATCAAGAAGGTTTTTAATTCTAACAAATAATTCCTTAGAGTTGAATGGTTTTGTAAGATAATCATCGGCTCCAGTTTCTAATCCTTCAATCTTATTTTCTGCTGAAGCTTTTGCTGTGAGAAGAATTACAGGTATGTGACTTGTCTGCCAATCAGTTTTTATCCTCCTACAAAATTCATATCCGTCCATTGAAGGCATCATAACATCGCTGATAATTAGGTCTGGCATTATTTCAGATGATTTCTTTATTCCATCTTTACCGTTGGTTGCTACATTAATACTGTAATCAGATTTTAATAATACGATTAGATACGTGCGAACATCTTCTGAATCTTCGACGATAAGAATTGAGGGTTTTGAACCTGCAAGTTTATTCTTTTCAAGAATCTCTTGTTCAATTTCTTCATCCAGTGAAAAAGGTTTCTCGCTGACAATAGTCTGAACTTTATCTTCCACTAACTGCTCATCAATAATTCCTTCAAGGTCTTTTTCACTTTCATTTAAGTAATCATCTGATAAAGGAATCCTCAAATAAAATTCAGTTCCCCTTCCCACCTCACTCTTTAAATCAATGTTCCACTTATGTAGATCAACCAATTCTTTAACCAGAGCTAATCCAATACCGGAGCCACCGAATTTTTTCCTCGTTGAATCATCAACCTGATAAAAACGATCGAATATATTTTGGAGCTTATCCTGCGGAATTCCGATCCCTGTATCTGTCACTTTTACAACTGCATATTCATTTCCATTTAAAGTTTGCTGATATATATTGAAAGATATTTCTCCTTTAGCTGGAGTAAACTTGAAAGCATTTGATAAAAGGTTATTAACAATTTTTTCAAGCTTATCTCTATCAACCCAACAGGGTACATTATTTCTATCAGTATTGAATGATATCGTGATATCTTTTTCTTTGGCAAGCGAATTGAACGAATAAAAAACTTCATGCAATATATTTATTAAATTTTCCTTCTTTGCTCTGAGAGGAATTGCGGCATTCTCAAGCTGGGTTAATTCAAGAAGTTGATCAATCAACTCCTGAAGCTTTTCACTGTTACGCAGAATCAATTGATAATATTCCTTTTGATTCTTAGCTGTGGTTCCATTTATTAACTCTTCAACCGGTCCTCTAATAAGAGTAAGCGGTGTTCGGAATTCGTGAGAAAGATTTGCAAAGAAACGTGACTTAATATTTTCCAGTTCACGCTGCTTTTTTACTTCAAATTCCCGCATTTTTAATTCATTACGCAAACGCGAACGATTTATTTCAATTTTTCTTGCCGCATAAAGTCCAAGTAAAATTAATAATCCATAGGCTACATAAGCCCAGGGCGTTCGCCACCATGGTGGATTGACAATCACCGAAATTGAATTAAAGTTTTCATTCCAAACTCCATCGCTGTTTGTCGCTTTAACTTTGAATGTGTAACTGCCCTGGTTAAGATTTGTGTATGTTATGAATCTTCTGTTGCCGGAATAAATCCAATCAGCATCAAATCCTTCCATCATATATGCATATTGAATTGACTGCGGCGAATTATAATCCAGTGCAGAAAACTGGAATGAAAAAACATTATCCTCGTGAGGGAGAATAATTTCGTTTGCTGTCTGAATACTTTCTTTAAGAGGTGAAGATTCGCCAATTTTCACTGGCTGATTTAATATTTGAAAGTCAGTGAAAACAATTGAAGGCAAATAATTTGATTGAATGATTTCTGCAGGATTGAAAACATTTAATCCCTCAACACTGCCAAAATACATCAAGCCATCGGCCGAACGAAGAGCGGTGTTGGAATTAAATTCGTTTCCGTTTAATCCATCTGAAGTAGAAAAATTTATAAACAATTTTTTTTCAACATCAAAAAATGAGATACCTGAATTTGTTCCAATCCATAAATTTCCATTTTCATCTTCCAGAATGCTTTTAACTGAATTATCAGCCAGTCCGTATTTGAGAATTATAAACTGAGACCTCTGAAACTATTTTATTAAGATCTGACTGGCCCGAAGAATTATTGAGAATAATTTTATTTAATCCATTGCTGGTACCAACCCATAATACGGTATGTGAAAAATCATCTGAATGTTTTCCTCTTGTGCTTTCACAGATAGAATAAATACTATTGCTACTCAATTTTTTTGATTGATCTTCAATTTCTGCCCATCGCAGAAACTTTCCACCATCTCTATTTTCAAATAAATTTAATCCACCACCGTTTGTTCCAATCCAATGTCTGCCTTTTTTGTCCTGATGAATAGCCCAAACATCATTATGGCTTATACTATTCCGATTATCAACGGAGTTAATCCAGATTTTATAATCACCGGTTTTTGTATCGAGCTTTGCCAAACCTCCTCCCCAAAATCCAATCCAAAGATTATTAACTTCATCGAGGTAAAGAGACTTCAAGTAATCAAAAGCAGAAGTTTTAAATGTCGGGCTTTCAATTTTCCATTGTTCAACTATTCCATTTTTAAGATTAAGCCGTTTCAATCCCTGCCCATAAGTACCTATCCAGATATCATCCGATTTTCCGGAAGCCAAAGACCAAACATTTATCTTATCAGTAGCCGAATATTTTCGAACACCATTCTGTCGATCTGAATTATTGTAACTGTAAAGTCCATCTGAAGCACCAAAAAATATCGTACCATCATTCTTTTGAGTAAAAGATTTTACATTGACCTTCATTAGTTCAACTAACTCGGAGAAACCTTTTTCCCTCATAATAATATTATTGAACTTCATTCCTTTTGGAGATATAAAGCTAAGTCCGTTTTCTGATGCAGCCCAGATTACTCCTGAGCGATCTTTTAAAAGCTGGTTAATTTCATTGCTGATGATAGAGAATGGATTCTTTTCTTTTTTTGTAAATCTTGTTGCTTCTTTGTCAGAAAGATTTAGTCTTACTAATCCACCGTAAGTTCCAATCCATAAAATTATATCCTTGTTATTTGATTCTTCAATTACAGAAGCAATACTATTTCCAAACTGTAGTGTAGGATCTTTGGGAAATGTAATCCTTTTAAAATTATTGTTCTTGACATTTAGTGAAACCAAACCGTCTGCAGTTCCTATCCACATTAAATTTGAATCGCTTTCAGATCGGGTAATGTTCCAGATAAGATTATTAGTCAGACTATTTTCTTTATTGGGTTCAGCATAAAATTGTTGGAATGATTCATAATCTGACTTCGGATTAAATTTATTCAATCCATTATAAGTGCTTATCCACATATTTCCATATGAGTCTTCAACGATTGATGTAATAAAGTTGTTGCTAAGAGAATTTGGATCACCAGGTTTGTATTTCCAATTTTTGATTTTACCGGATTTAATATCCAACCTGTACAAACCTGACTGGTATGTCCCAATCCATAGAATTCCATCTTTATCTCTATAAATTTCATTAATACTATTGTCCTGGATATTTGGGGCTTTAATTACCCAATGCTCGAAGAAATCTCTTTTAACATCGTAACGATTCAGTTCACCACTTTTAGTTCCAATCCAGATATTTCCATTGGCATCTTGGTATAACGACCAGATATTATTTCCCGAAATTGAATTCGTATCATTCGGGTTGTTACGGTAAACTTTAAATTCGTACCCATCGTAACGGTTTAAGCCATCTTCAGTACCAAACCAAATAAACCCTGCACTGTCCTGTAAAATTGCAACAACTTTATTATTCGATAAGCCATTTTTTACGGAGAGATTATTAAAATTTAATTCTTGCGAATAAAGATTTGCAAAAGAAAAGGAAATGAATAAAAGAAATGCTAAATATATTTTTCTGGTCTTCCCTGTTATAATCATAGAATAAATTTAGTCAAGAAAAACATTACTAAGCAAGTTATGATTAAAATTAAAAACCCCTTCATTCAGGAAGGGGTTATGCAAAATTCAACGATAGTGTTGGATTTTATTTCAATAAAATCATTTTCTTTGTCTGAATGAATTTTCCGCTCTCAATTCTGTATAAGTAGATACCACTTGCTAATCCTGCAGAATTAAATTGAATTTCAAAAAATCCGGCTTGTTTAAATTCATTTACAAGTGTAGCAACTTCCCTTCCGAGTATATCATAAACTTTTATTCTTACTAAATCAGGATTGATTATACTGTAACGAATAGTAGTTGATGGATTAAAAGGATTCGGATAATTTTGAAATAGGTTATAATCTTCAGGCATAGAATTAAGTTCATCATCAACAGAAACAATTGGCGGGATTGGTGGAAGAACAACTGATTCTTCATCAATTGCAATTGTATAAACTGCAGAACCATAAGCGGGTAAGGTTACACTAAAGTTTGCTAGTTCACTTCCAAGAACCTGAATGTTTTGATCTGAGTATAAATTATTTACCCAGTATGTTGATCCCTGATTAAAACCTCCGGTAAATTTAAGATTAGCAATTGTCAAATTCATTGTAACCGTTTTGCCGGCACTGCTAAAATTAACAACTGTTAATCCATTCGAATCTTTGTAAGGTCTGAGAAAAGAATAAACCACTCCATCGGTGGTTGTAATTCTATCAAAATCAGATTCATCTGCACTTGTCACCTGACCGTCTCCATTCGTATCAAGTTTATGCTGAGTGAATGCTGGAAACTGTGAACGTATTTGTGCAATTCTTTGGTAGTGTGGAGTTAGCATATCTCTTCCTCCAAAGTTCCAATCGATTATTCCTCTTCTTCTTGCATCCAAATTAGTATTTATTCCTTTTCCAAAACCAACCTCCTGTCCATTATACATCATCGGCATTCCCGGTGAAGTAAAGATTACAGTTGCCATCGGCATCGTCTTTTCAAATGAATTATAGAAGTAACTAATTCTGTCTTCATCCTGTGATTCCATAAATCTCATGAAGTAAGAATTTTCACCCGGGCTAAAACCACTATTATTAAGTTGAGAGTGCAATGTATTTACAGCTGAAGAAGTAAAGTTAAAACTTCGAATAGCGTTAAAGTATAATGCAAAATCGTAGCTTGCATCTAATCCACCATTTCTATCAGCGTAAATTACTTCCGTACCTACTCCCGTTCCATCATCTTCACCAAGAAGCAGTATATCAGGTTTAATATGTTTCAATGAAGTTCGTACTGGAATTCCCATATTGCTTTCACCATACTTGCGGTGAACACCCCAGTAAACATCAAAGCGATAGCCATCAATTCCGAATTCTCTAACCCAATAATCATAAACGTCAATCATATAATTTTTTGCGTCGATATCTCTCCAATCATAATTCAGTAAAGCATCACTAAAACCACAATAATAATAAATTCCTTGTGGCGTTACGCATTGCCCTAAACCATTGTCGTTATGTGGAATAAATTGTGTTTGATAGTAATTCCAGTATTGAGAGTAATCACCGTGAAGCAATGCTTCCTGAGCAAAGGGATGTAATCGACCGGTATGATTAGGAGTAATATCCTGAATGACTTTCAATCCTAACTGATGTGCTGCATCAACAAAATCTTTGTAATCCTGATCAGTACCGTATGAAGTTTCAACTTTCATAAAATCGATTATGTTGTATCCTATATTAATTTGATTATCTACATTTCCTGGAACTTCGGTTATTGGCAAAACCCAAATTGTATTGAACCCCATTGCCTTGATGTAAGGCAAGTTGGCGATTGCTGCTTGAATTGTACCGACAGGCGTAAAAGCTTTAAAGAATAGTAAATAAATTCTTGAGTCTTTCACCCATTGTGGATTATCAGCATAACCAGAAACTTTTACATTTTGACTGTCTTCAATAACCATAAAAAAAGTTTTTGTAGAATCCTGATTAAGATCTGGATCCTCAACAATTAAAGATAAATAATACTCACCAGGCAGAGTTGGTTTACTGATTATTATTTCTTCGTTTATTTGTCCATTTATTCCAAGCGGTTGTGGATTATCAGAATCCTCTTTCCAGAAATATGTAAGTGATTGTCCATCAGGGTCGGAACTATTTGCACCACTAAGTGTAATCGAATTTCCGATTTGGGTGATATCAATTTGTGCATTTGGAAGATGATTAACATCACGAATTATATTCAACGTATCAGAAGTTTCAGTTTGACTGCCAATTAAAGCCTTTATTACAAACTTATTGTCACCTTCTAAAAGATAAATTACTTGGTTAAGTTTTCCACCTGTAACGGGAACTGTCCAAGTAGAATCGAATCTAATAATTTGAGCAGATGTGATTGTAGTATCAAATCCACCGCTCTGATTAAAAATTGCACCCTGAACCTCCCAACTTGATTTCCATGTTTCCGCGGGTAGTGATAAAAACTGAATTACATTTGCCTGAACTGAAAAAGTAGTTGTATCTGCGCTTGAAGTTCCTATAGTGCTTTCTGCATAGAAAATTAATTGATGTTGACCATCACCTAACGGATCAGGTAATGTAAAAGAAAATTTCTTTGTTGACTGATCATAGTAGCTGCCAATATTCTGATAATCATTTCCATCAACCGTAACTTTTATTGATCCAGTGTCTACACCCGATGAAATTGAAGGAAAGATATAGGTAGTAATTTGAGGAAATCTTGTCCTAACAACTCCGAACGCTATGGTGGAATTTGGCAATAAATAGTGTATTGTTGGATTTCTTATGAAGAGGTAAGAATTATTATTATCATTTGGATTCTGTCTCGGATTTAGAGGATCAGAGAACCAGGTTCCATCATTAAATTTATATTGATAAGCCCCCGGAATACTCATTGGTGCAGGAAGTGGATTCGGTCCGCCGACACGTAGTTTTACAGTTTTATACCAGGTATTAGTGTTGGAATCAAAACTCATTAACGAAATCGGATTGTTAGTAACCCAACCGTTAAACTCACCAGGCAAATAAACATTTGTTGGAGTATTAGTCGGATGATAATAAAAAGTTACATAAACACTATCATCCTGTTGACTAAAACTCAGTTGAGTAAAGACAAAGACAAATATTACAGATTTGAATATGTTCATTATCGATTCCTTTTTGAGTAAATATCCGCTCCAAAAGTATCAAAATTTTCTCCAATTAAAGCTACAAAAATTTGCACCAGATCAGTTTCTGATTACATTTTACATTGGAAGTGTAGGCCGAGGCTTTTAACTTTGCATCACAATTTTAAAAATAACTACAGGAAAACGGTATGACTTCAAAGGACTTCATAAAATTAGAAGAAAAATATGGCGCACATAACTATCATCCAATAGATGTTGTAATTGATAAAGGCAAAGGTGTTTGGGTTTGGGATGTTGAAGGTAAAAAATATCTCGATTTTCTCTCAGCATATTCCGCAGTAAACCAGGGACACTGTCACCCCAAAATAGTAAATGCATTAATTGAACAATCACAAAAACTCACTTTAACTTCTCGGGCATTTTATAACAGCGTACTCGGAGAATACGAAAAATATATCACTGAATATTTTGGCTATGATAAAGTTCTTCCGATGAATACCGGTGTTGAAGGAGATGAAACAGCATTCAAGCTAGCTCGTAAATGGGCTTACACAGTAAAAGGAATTCCGGAGAACAAAGCAAAAATTATTTTTTGTGAAGGAAATTTTCACGGAAGAACAATGATGGCTGTTTCAGCATCAGATGATCCTGATTGCAAAGATGGATACGGACCTTACCTACCTGGAATTGAAATGATTCCATTTAATAATATTTCAGCTTTGAAGAAAGCATTAGAAGATCCAAACGTTGCTGCATTTTTAGTAGAACCAATTCAAGGTGAAGCCGGAGTAATGGTGCCGGATGATGGATATTTGAAAAAAGCTTACGATCTATGTAAATCAAAAAATGTTTTGTTCATTGCTGATGAAGTACAAACAGGTTTATGCAGAACAGGAAAACTACTGGCCTGCGATCACGAAAATGTTCGACCAGATGTTTTAATTCTTGGGAAAGCGTTATCTGGCGGAGTTATGCCGATCTCAGCAGTTCTTGCTGATGATGATATTATGTTAACAATTAAACCCGGTCAACACGGATCAACTTTTGGTGGAAACCCGCTTGCTGCAAAAGTGGCAATTGCATCTTTGCAAGTACTTAAGGATGAAAAACTTTCAGAGAATGCTGAAAAAATGGGAAACTATTTCAGACAGGAAATGCAGAAAATCGTTGACGAACTTGAAATTGTATCTCTCGTTCGGGGAAAGGGTTTGTTAAATGCTATGGTTATCAAACCAACCAAATCAGGTAAAACTGCGTGGGATGTTTGTGTTGAATTTAAAGAAAACGGGTTATTAGCAAAACCGACTCATGGAGATATTATACGTTTTGCCCCACCACTTGTAATTACAAAAGAGGAAATTGATTTTGCAGTTGATACGATAAGAAATGTTTTGAAGAAATTTGAAAATGAAAAAGTTGCAGTAGAAGCTTGAAAATTAAGCCCTCTCTACGAGGGCTGTTTTATTAATGTTCAAATAGTTTTCTATTTCAACGCGTGTATCATCAATTAATTTTCTGAACTTATCGACCCTTGCAGTAACATTTACCCAATCATTATTTTTACCAGACAATTCAATGGCATAAGCTTCATCACCTACTTGGACAGCACCAATTGAATAGCTTGAACCTTTAATGGAATGGGCTATTTCTACTATCTTTCCTAATTCTTGATCGGATATAAGTTCAATTAGATTTTTGTATTTGCCATCAAGATCTGAAACGTAAGACGTCAACAGATCTTTCTCGAATTCAAAATCGCCAAGACTAATATTCTTCAATCTATTCCTATCAAGTAAAAGGCTAATTTCATTTGAAGCCACTTCCTTTGATTGATTTTCATCTCGACGGATATCAAGTAATGTATCAATTTTTTTTGCAAGGTCCTGACCTGACACGGGTTTAGAAAGGTAATCTGTCATTCCAGCACTTAAACATTTTTCTTTATCTCCCATTAATGCATGAGCCGTTAGTGCAATAATTGGAATATCTCTCTTTGAGTTTTGTAATGATCGGATTTTTTCTGTTGCCTTAAAGCCATCAACATTTGGCATTTGCAAATCCATCAGAATAAGATCGTAGTTATCAGTTGTCACTGCTGCTATAGCTTCCATCCCATCATTTACTGCATAAACATTAAAACCAAATGTGTTTAATATTTTAATTGTAACTTTTTGATTTATTAAATTATCTTCTGCAAGAAGTATCTTATATTTTTCTCTCTTTTTCTTAAAACCATTTCCTCGGTAATTTTCCGCTACACCAAAAAATTGATTGTTTACTGATTCCTTTTCAATCTGACTTTCAGTTGCCGTATTTCCTTTACTCTGATATTTACAATTTATCATAAAGTTGAAGGAACTGCCTTCTCCTTCTCTGCTGCTCACATTTATTTTACCACCAAGAAGTTCAACATATTCCTTACAGATAACCAGACCGAGACCCGTACCGTTACTCAGGCTTTCATAAAAATCACCAACCTGGGAATAAGGTTGAAATAAATCTTTGAGCTTTGATTCCGGAATACCGATACCTGTATCTTTAATTGAAATACTCAGTTCCAACTCATCATTTAATTTCTTTTCTGTTCTTACAATGATTTTAATTTCACCATCCACAGTAAATTTAACAGCATTATTTAACAAGTTTGTAAATATTTGTCTCAGCTTAACCATATCGCTGATGAGTAACGTTTCGGCTGATTCTGGAATGTCTTTGATGATTCTTACATTTTTCTCATTCGCTTTAATTGATACTACAGATATTGCCTGGTCGATTACGTTGATTAGGTTAAACCGAATGCTCTCAGCTTTAATTTTTCCTGCTTCAAGTTTTGTAAGATCAAGAATAGAATTTATGATCTCAAGGAGCGATTCAGCCGATTGACGTGCGCTTGATGAAAACATTTTCAGTTCGTTTTCATTTGTATATGCCCCAGCTTCAATTAAAGTGAGGAAACCCAGAATACCATTCATCGGTGTTCTTATTTCATGGCTTAAGTTGGCCAATAGTTTACTTTTTGTTCCACTTATCCTGATTGCCTCTTTGGCAAGTTTTTCAGTTTTTTCTTTTTCAAGCTTTAGCATTTCTTCTGCGTGTTTACGTTCATCCTCAGCTTTAACCTGGTCAGTTATATCGTAAACATTCCCTTCAAAAACCGGTTCATCATTTTCATTCTTTACAAGTCTATCATTAAGTCTAACAACGGCAATTGTTCCATCTTTCCTTTTTAATTTTACTCTCCAATTTTCAATCTTACCATTTTTATTAATCTCATTAATTATTTTTAGCCTATCATCCGGATCAGCATAAATTTCTTCAACTCCGTTCTTTAACATCTCAGATTCATCTTTATATCCAAAGATCATCGCCATCGATTTATTAACTGTAATCCACTTCCCCTTGATAGTTGTCTGAAATATTCCTTCCAGAGAATTATCAATTATGGATCTATATTTATATTCTGATTTTATAATAGCTGCATTTCGATTCTCTTCAATCATTCTGCTTCTATAATTAGCCGAGCAGATAACAATCGAAATAATACTTAAAATCAGGATAAATGCGATCGATTCGAAAACGTAAATGGTTACACCTGCTTCCTTAAAAGTTAAGAATAAAACTGCTGTAAAAATGATATTTGAATAACCTCCGACAATGACCTGGTTTTTTAATTCCCAGTTTAAGAATAGTCCTGAAGTCAAAATCATAAAAGCAATGATACAAGTGTTAATAAGCAATGTCTCTGGTATAAAATATAGAATCAATCCTGAACTGAGTACAACATTAAGAAGCAGAATGTGTAATATAAATACCTGAAGTTTTTGCGAAGAGTTAGAATTAATAAAAAAGAGAGCCAGGAAAGACAGAATAGTTGCTGGTATTCTTACCGCAAATATAGAAATCGATTGCTCAGAGAAATATTTTGATTCCAGAAAAAAAGCTGAAAGAATTAGAATGGAGGCAAAATAGACCATTATTCTTGGATGTGCTTTGGCTAATGACTGTTCCCCTAATTTTTTATCTTTATGAGCAGTAGGATCTAAAAATTTTTTTATTTGGCTATTCATTATATTAGACTCGTATCTTCAACTAATAATCTCTTGCAATCATTTTGTCAGGAAAAATTTACTGTAAATACATTTTTTATTACTTTTGTATCAAAATAATACTTCACATTTAGTGCCACTATGGACTTCTTATATTCAATTGATTTAGCAATTTTTTACTTCCTCAATCATACCATTTCTACTGGATTTCTGGATAAATTCTTTTCTATAATTACGGATGTCAACAAGTGGTATATAGCCTATTTCATTTTAGTCGCAATAACTTTTTTCAAAGGAGGAAGACGTGGCAAAATTGCAATCATAGGATTGATTCTGATGATAATCCTTACCGATCAAACAGGCTATAGAATTCTGAAAGAATTTTTTATGAGAGTAAGGCCTTGCAATGCTTTAACTGACGCAATTACTCCTGTGGGTTGTGCAGGTGGATACTCATTTCCTTCAAACCATGCTTTGAATAATTTTGCAGCAGTAATTTTTTTGATGAGATTATTTCCCAGCTATAAATGGATTTTCATAATCGTTGCAACATTAGTTTCTATTTCCAGAATTTATCTTGGAGTTCATTACCCTTCCGATGTAATAGGAGGTGCACTGATTGGGGCAGCATTTGGTTATCTTTTTTCTTTGGCAGCATTAAAAGTTGATCAATACTTCATTAAAAAAAATGAAACTCAACTCAAAAATTAATTTATACATTTGCAGACCAGCATTACGTATATGTTTAATTCTTACAGTTAGTCAATTGATGTTTGCACAATCATCTACAGAAGTAAAACCGATTGGAAAGCTCGAAATTATTATAACCGGATTTAATAATGATGATGGTGAGTGCTGGTTTGCTCTCGATAATTCGGAGTCTGTTTATGAACGTGAAGATTCAGTTTGGATCGGAAAAATTCTTCCTATAATAAATAAAATGGTGACTGTCGTGATTGACTCTTTGGATTGGGGAGAATATGCTGTTAGAGTTTTCCACGATGAAAACAGTAATGGAAAAATTGATACTAACTTTCTGGGAATTCCTGATGAGGATTATGGCTATTCAAATGATGCTAGCGGATGGTTCGGTCCCCCTTCGTGGAAAAATGCAATGTTTACATTTGATAAAACTGAAATGACAATTAAAATTGAAGTCGACTAACTAATTTTATAAAAAAGATGAAATCACTTGAAGAAAAAATAATTGAAAAGTTCTTCTCAAAACTTGATAAAAGAATTACTGATTGGATGGCGAACTACGGTTTGCTAATTCTCAGAATTAGTTTGGGAATTGTATTCCTTTGGTTTGGATTATTGAAATTCTTTAAAGGATTAAGCCCTGCAGAAGATCTCGTTCGAAACACTATTTATTTTGTTAATCCTGATGTATTTCTTCCTGTTTTAGCTGCATGGGAATCACTTATTGGTATTGGTTTGATAACAGGAAAATTCCTTCGGGTTACAATCCTTCTTTTATTTCTTCAGATGCCGGGAACAGCTTTGCCATTGTTGATTTTACCGGAAAAAGTGTGGACGGTATTTCCATTCGGACTTACGCTTGAAGGTCAGTACATCGTAAAAAATCTTGTTCTGATCGGTGCGGGATTGGTAATTGGTGCGACTGTGAGAGGTGGTGGAATTTTAAGCGATTATAAAAATTTACTGCGATAAATAATTTTGAACAATATTATTTAATTAATCAATAGTTAACTATGAAAGTATTGAAACAACTTTTTGAGAACAACCAAAAGTGGGCTGGCAATAGAAAAAAATCTGATCCGGAATTTTTCGACAGACTTGTTCATCAACAGACGCCAGAGTATTTGTGGATTGGATGTTCGGATAGCAGAGTACCGGCAAATGAAATAGTCGGACTTTTACCCGGCGAGTTATTTGTTCATAGAAATATCGCTAATCTAGTTGTTGGTGAAGATCTTAATTGTTTAAGCGTTATCCAATTTGCTGTTGAAGTATTAAAAGTTAAACACATAATTGTATGCGGTCATTACGGCTGTGGTGGAGTTAAAGCTGTACTTGAAAATACAAAACTTGGTTTGGCTGATAATTGGCTTGCGAATATGAAAAATATCAAGGATAAATTTCATAATAATCTATTTGCAATTAAAGACGATGCAGACCGTTTCAACAAACTTTGTGAACTGAATGTGGTTGAACAGGTTTTTAACGTCTGCAATACAACTACCATTTCTGAAGCCTGGAAAAGAAATCAAAATATCACTGTTCATGGTTGGATTTACGATATAAAAGATGGATTACTTCAGGATCTTGATGTGTGCATAACAAATCCCGATGAATTTGAAACTGCAAGAGCTAAATCTGTATCAAAAATATTTCATTGAAAATTAAAATGAACCTTACTGAAAAAATAGAATTACTTAAAAAACTGAAAGCCGATCAAAAATCATTGTGGGGAAAGATGACTCCTCAACATATGGTTGAACATTTATACAAAACAATACAAGCAAGCATAAATGAAATCACGTTAAACATTTACACTGAAGAGAAAAAGATACCGGTTTTGAAGAGAATTTTTCTTGGCGGTAAAGCTTTTCCAAAAGAATTTATGAATCCTGCTGTCGGTCCTGATTTGATGAAACTTGAATTCAAAAATTTAGAGAGTGCAATTTTGGAATTGGAAAATATCTTACGTAGATACGAAAAATTCTTTGAGAATAAACCAACTGAAATCACTATTCATCCAATTTTTGGTTATTTAACGAAAGATGAGTGGGATATTTTTCATAAAAAACATTTCAAGCATCACCTTTCACAATTTGGATTATCCGATTAAACTACTCTCTTTCCCTTCCTCATCGATACATTCATTTCATTAAAAATCACTTCGTTTCTAACCTAATTTCTCTTAGAATTGATGTGTAAATAATTTGAGTTGTTATGAATCAGCAGAATACTAAACAAACCGGGGAATCTCGAATTTCTAAAACATTTCGCAGCGACTTCCGCCAAACAAAAATAAAAGCAGAATTCAAATCAGAATACAAGGACCTAAAGCAATATTTCCTTACAAGCGAACGCAAAGAAAAACTTGCACAGATGAATCCGTTTAAAAAGTTTTTTGTTTTACCCTGGTGGTTAACGAAAGCATTATATTTTAAATTAACACCTTTCCGAAGAATTCTTTTCTTCATTGGAATTGTTGGCTTCTTCACTTTTGGGAGTTTCGATTCGGGTCCGGAAGGAACGGAAATAAGTTTAAATATATCAGCGGTGTTTACGGCATTTGTATTCCTGTTCATTCTTGCACTTGAATTAAAAGACAAACTTCTTGCAAAAACTGAACTTGAAGAAGGCAGAGCAATTCAACTTGCGTTAATGCCTGAACAATCACCAAAAGTAAACGGCTGGGATGTTTGGCTTTTCACTCGTTCGGCAAATGAAGTTGGTGGAGATCTTTTGGATTTTATTCAGATTGAAGAAAACCGATTCGGAATTGCAGTTGGTGATGTTGCAGGAAAAGGTTTAAGCGCTGCGTTATTAATGGCAAAACTGCAGTCAACAATTCGTGCACTGGTTTATGATACCACATCACTATCATCACTTGGTCAAAAAATAAATTCGATTTTTCATAGAGACAGTCCTTCAAAAATATTTGCTTCCCTGGTTTTTGCAGAAATAAACACCGGGTCTGCAGATCTGAAATTAATTAATGCAGGCCATTATCCACCGGTAATTGTTAAGAAAAACCAAATCGAACAATTACAAAAAAATGCACCGGCACTTGGTCTTGTTAAAGATGCAACATTTGTTGAACAGAATATCGTCCTTGATAAAAATGATTTTGTAATAATTTATTCTGATGGATTGACCGAAGCACAAAATGAAACTGGAGAATTTTTTAGTGAGGCAAAATTAATTGATCTTCTTAATAACAGGCAGTCGTTTACTTCTCAACAACTCGGTGAAATGATTTTAGCAAACGTAGATTTTTTTGTTAACAAAACTCCCATCCACGATGATTTAACACTTGCAGTGTTGAAAAAAGTATAATTAAGATTATTTCAACAATATCATTTTTTTCGTTTCAACAAAGCCACCAGCTTTAAGTTGATAAAAATAAATTCCACTCGGCAGGTTTGCTGCGTTGAATTCAACTTCATACTCGCCGACAGGTTTTTCTTCGTTAACGAGAGTTGTAACTTCTCTTCCGAGGATGTCGTAAACTTTTAACGAAACCATTTGTAGAGACGAGGCATGTCTCGTCTCTACGATTGGAATTGTATATTTTATTTTTGTAGTTGGGTTAAAAGGGTTGGGGTAGTTTTGTTCAAGTTTAAATTTGTTAATTAGGTTAACATTATCTTCTTTATTGGTTGAAAGAACGAGTCCGTTTTTATTAAAAGCAACAACACCGTCTCCCCAAGTACTAAACCAAAGATTATCTTTACTATCTATGATCATATCAGAAAAACTGTAATTAATAGTATCTTTATAAAAGGACCAAAAACCATTTGAATATTCTGAAACACAATTATACCAACACACCCATAAGTTATCATCTGAGTCTAATAACAATTTCTGAGCAAATCCATGAATTGAATCTGGTTTTGGATGAAAAATTGAAATAGTATCATTTATTTGAACGATCCCAGCAAAATTCGTTTGCGGTAATGAAGTTGCATACCATACATTTCCCTTCTTGTCTACTACCATTGTTGAAATCCAAACGGGAGGTAAATATGCTGGATATATATCCCAGTTGGAGCCATCAAAACCAAAAATTGCTCTTCCGTTTATACCAGAAGCAATTCCCCAAATTTTTCCATTTGAATCAGCAGTTATTTGTCGAACATAGTTATATGGTAATAACGAGTTAGATGTATCAAACAACGTCCAATTAATTCCATCAAATTTGTTAAGGCCCTCAAGTTCTCTTAGACCACCACCACCCCATAAAACGTTGTTTTTGTCAATCGTAACAGCCCACATCGCACCATCCAATAATTGAGTTTCCCAAATATCACCGTTAGTTTTTATTATCCAGGGAGCCTCTAGTGACAACCATACAAACCCAGCTGAATCACCTTGAATAGTAACAATATCACTTCCTAAATAGGGATAGTCGCTAGAAGTATAACAAGCTGAATTTTTTAAATCCCACATACACACAGCGTGATGGGCAAGCCACAGATTATCTGCTTTATCAATTCCAATACAATAAAAAGAATTTTGAGGAACAGTCGAGTTTTGAGTGTTAAACAACCTCCACTCACCCCCTTGTGCTAATGCAAATTGGTAAAATGATAAAGCTACTATCACTGCTAAACATCTTGTCGAAATGGAAATACTTTTTGGAAAAAATAAAAGGAGAAGAGATATTTTAAAGGTTCGCATTTTACCTCCATTAAAAATTAAACTTAACAGAAACTTAAGTAATTAAAGTGAGAAAGCCGAAGAGGAGCTTTGAAAAATAAAAAAGGCGATACTAAAATCGCCTTAATCTTAATTATGAAATTTGGTTTTACTTAACCACCAACATCTTTCTTGTTAATTCGTTTTTACCGGATATAATTCTATACAAATATAATCCGCTGCTTAAATTATCAGCATTAAAAATTACTTCGTGAACTCCTGCAGGATACTCACCTTCTGCAATTGTTTCTACCTCAGTTCCAATTGCATCGTAAACTTTTAAACTAATAAAAGATTGTTCAGGCAATTGAAAACTTATTGTTGTACTCGGATTAAATGGATTCGGATAGTTCTGACTGAGTTCAAAATCTTTTACGGTAAATAAATTTATTTCCAAGTTCATTCGAATACTCATAATTACCATTATAATCCACCTGTTTTAATCGATAGTGATAAGTACCATCATTCAGTGGCTGATCTTCAAATGAATAAAAATTTCTTTCCGTTGAAGTTCCGTGTCCATCAGCAAATCCAATTTCAATCCAATCGGATTGATCTCCGTTCACAGTGAAATTTTTTCGTTCAATATAAAATCCAAGATTATTTGTTTCGGTTGAAGTTTCCCAGTTCAGATACACTTTCCCATCAATTAAATTTGCGGTAAAGTTATTCAATTCAACAGGAATAGTTGTTGAATCCTGGATGACAGTTGTCCAGACACTCAAACTACCCTGAAGACGCATCCAGATAGGATAAATTTTTCCGTTCCAGGCAGCGATGTTTGTATAATCACCAAAGAATACTCCGGATGTTGGAGTGAAAGAACTTTCACTCACTTTAAAATTCTCAAAAGTGTTTCCACCGTCAGTAGATTTTGCAACGAAGACATCAGTAGCTGCACCGGTTGTGTTTCTCCTGTCATAAAATACAAACCACAAATGACCGGTTGAGTAATCTATTGTTGACCAAACAAAAAATTGTTCTCTTGTTGTGTTATCATTATTTACTTTAATTGCCGGTGACCAGGAATTTCCTCCATCAGATGACTTTGCCATAAAAATATCTGTGTTCGTTGCTCCATTTCTTTGATCTGACCAAACTACATAAACATTTCCTCTGTAAGCTGAATTTCCGATATCACACATTGTAATTGGAAGACCGTTTGCACGATAAATTCCTGAAACATTATAATCCCAACCTCCGGGCATACTTGAAACAAAAATATCTGTTCCCCATGATTGACCACCATTAGTTGATTTATCAAACATCAATCCTAATGGACCAGCCCAGGCAACATAAACTTCTCCATTCGGTCCGACAGTAGGAACAGCACCTTCATCTGTATTATCACTATCGATACAATCACCGCTTCTGTCGCTGATGGTGATTGCATTACTCCAGGTATTTCCCTGATCAGTTGATTTTGAAAATCTTATTCTTGAACTATCAGCAGGATTTGAACTTCCGTAATCATCAAACTCAGTCCATGTAACATAAATAGTACCCCTGTATGGCGATTGAGTATGATCAACAGCAAGCCATTCTTTATCTTGAGCCTGAGGTTGAATGCCCTGCCCAATTCCAACACCATCATTCCACGTCAATCCGTTATTAGTAGATTTCTGAACAACTATCCTGTCAATCCACCAACCTGATGGCGGATCTGATAGATGTGCATAATAGAGATTACCCAAACTATCAAAAATCACAACCGGATCACCATACACATCAAAACTATTAGAAATTAACTGCGATTCGCTCCAGGTTAACCCACCGTTAGTTGATCGATAGAAACAATCGATGTTTGCACCACCTGCAAGTATATTTGGATTTAAAGGGTTGATAGCGATGGTAACCTCTTCAGGACCTCCAGTATTATCTATTAAAATATTTGGATATTGGGAAAAGATATCACTTGAAAAGTAGAAAGTAATTACAATAACTATATAGAAGAAATTTTTCAATTGAATACCTCGAGAAATTAATTTTTATTTAATTTGTTTTTTTTGAATTCGTCATAATTAGTTGACATTTATTCTTTAACCAATTTGTTTTTAACACGACCACCTTTTTTTATTGGATCATCAGGATAGCCAAGCTCTTTCCATTTTAATAAACCTTCTCCACCTTTTCCGTGGCAGGATGTACATTTGAGTGCGTTATCTGCACTCATCACTGAATGATTTATTGGCCAGTACATTTTTGTTTCAATGAAATCAACTGTTCCCGGAAAATTCAAGATTAATATATTTCATACCTTCTGTTGAGGAACTTATCCAATCAAAAGTTTTTTGATACCCATTATCTCCGAATAATTTTGGAATGATGAGATATTTATTCACCGGGTCGAAGGGCTGTTTACTATTTAAAACTTTAAACGGTGAAATTTTTGAATTTGCGTCTGAAATATTTCCACCTGGTTTATTTAAATCCAGAACTTTACTCTTCTCAATTTTTTCTGCAAGTTCATAATAATTTGATGAGCCGTTATTCCAATAATATTCAGGTCTGATATTTTTTGACCAAACCAATTCACCTTTCGATTTGTAATAATTATTTTCTCCGAACTCATTCATTGTTGATGTTACATCCTGCCCTGCTTTTGACCAATCCCATTGTACAATTGAAGCTTCAGTTCTGGAATAAGTAGGAATGTGACAAGTCTGGCAGGCAACTGCCGAATAATGATTGTTCAACAACTCTTTTTTATGAGGTGCAGAGTCATGACAATTTTCGCAAGCAACAGGACTCTCCCCCGATTCAGTTTTTTTAGAGATGTTATGTTTATTAGATTCATGACAATCACCGCAGCCAAATCCCAGCCCACCCAAATGAAAATCAATTTCTTCTGTTGGTTCAAAAAGACTTTTATCCATTGCACCACTTTTCATCATGACTCCACCAATTCCTCTGAAATGACACTCACCGCAATTTTTATCAGTTGGTTTGCCAACACTTTGTGCAATCGCAAGTAAGTCAATTGTTGAATCACTTGGCTGAGATTCAAATTTTAGTTGAGCGTAAGTTCCGGTTTGTTCGTGACAAACGAGACAATCAATATTTTCTGCGACATTAAAATCGAATGTTTCATCTTTTCCACTAAAAGGTAAATGACAACTTGTGCATGGTGTTGAATTTCCAGATACGGCAATACAAAAGTTGTTGACAGGAATTTTGTTTTCGACATCATTAAAAATTTTATTTGGATTTGTCACGTTGCTTGAAAGCCAATTCCAGTGATTAGATTGAAGTATTTCATCACCGGCTTCTTCGTGACACATTAAACATTCCTCAATAATTTGCCGGACATTATCGTATGGTCCTGATAAATTTTCCGTGTGGTCTTGCGCAAAAAGTGGAAGTGAGCCCATGAGAAGCAGGAAAAGAATTGAAATTTTCATAATCATTTTCGGAAGAATTTTTCTACTTATGAATAATTAACAAACAAATTTACCAACTTTTTCGGTTAATATTATCCTCAATATTATATCTTGATGATTAAACGACAATTTACTCGCTCGTCCGAATGGAATAAATATTGCATTTCTGGACTAATTGAAATAAGTTATAAGAAATAAATAAACATCATTGTGTATTCAATTAAAAAAATATTATCGTCTCTTTTGCTGATACCCTGTTCAGTTATATTTGCACAAGATTCAACAATTTCAAACCAAATTTTATTTGACTTCACAACTGCTTCCAGATTTAACTCTGCTGATTATGTTCCGCAAAATTTAACGTACAAATTTTTCGACCTTCAAAAAAAAGAGCATTCTTCTTTAGCAAGTCCATCAATTTTTGTAAACAGTGAAAGACCATTAATAGACGGAACAACATGGAGAACGAATTCAGATGTTGACTATTTAAGATTGAGTTCAATGTTAGGAGCAATAGCAATCGTAAATACAGTTGCGTATACCTACCAGCGAAACGTATGGTATACTGAAGAAACAACAGTTTTTCATTCGTTGGAATTTATGAATGACTGGAACAAGTATCAGCAGATGGACAAGTTCGGACATTTTACGGATGCATATTTTACGAGTGATCTTTCAGCTAAAATTTATAGATGGTCAGGATTATCTGGAAACAGTTCAGTATGGTATGGAGCTTTAACCGGATGGCTCTGGATGCTTGAAATAGAAATTTCAGATGCGTTTATGTCTGAATGGGGATTCAGCTGGGGTGATATGGCAGCTAATACTGCTGGCTCTGCATTTTTTATTTTACAGCAATTTAATTATGATGCGCTCGGAGGTATTCAACCTAAAATCAGCTGGCACAAATCAGACGCCTGGAAAGAAATGAGATATCATAAAGATCCCGGAGCTTTGATTGAAGATTATGAAGGAATGACCTTCTGGCTTACTTTTAATCCACATCATTACTTTCCTGAAAGCTGGAAAAAAGGTTACTCAGAATGGCTTGCACCTTTGGGTATTGCTGTTGGAGTCAGCGCAAAAGATATTGGCTGGTATCCCATGGGCTGGATACAAAGAATATTTTGTTGGACTTGATGTTGATCTAAGAAAATTACCTATCTGGGGAGATTCAGGTCTGATGAAATTTTTCGTCAGTGAAGTTAACTTCCTTCGTTTACCATTGCCAACAATCCGCTTTACATCTCAGGGTACGTGGTTCGGATTTTATTTTTAGTTCGGGCTAATCGTTATCACTTCCTAATTTGCTTCTAACAAAGTGCAGTATTAATTCTCTGAATTATTGATGATATTTACTTTAGTATTAAAATAATATTTGGAGAAAAATTAAATGCCTGAATTCAAGTTGAATAAAATTAAGCTTAACAAAAAAGCTGTCCGTGATTATTTTTTCATCACCATAGGTGCAGCTATAATGGCTATTGGCATCGGTGTTTTTCTTGTTGATGCAAGAGTTGTTCCCGGTGGTGTTAGTGGACTTTCAATGGCAGTTTATTATTTAACTGAAGGCGCTCTTCCGATTGGTGTTACAATCTGGCTTTTCAATATTCCATTGTTCATTTGGGGCGTTAAAGCTCTCGGGCCACAATTCGGTGCAAGAACTTTTTATGGATTCACTTTAAATTCATTTTTCATTGATTTTTTTAGAGGCGAAATACCCGGGCTACATTTTATTCGTTTACAAAACACTCAAACAATAATTCAGCTCAAAGAGAATGATTTTTTGTTTTTGATATTACTTGGTGCTGCATTACTTGGAGTCGGTCTTGGCATTGTTTTCAAATTCCGAGGTTCAACCGGAGGTAGTGATATTGTTGCTTCAATTATGCAAAAGCGTTTTGGCATTAAACCCGGTATGGCAATAATGATCATTGATTTTTTTGTTATCTGCCTTGCCGGACTTGTAATTGATCTTAAAGATCTTGGCGGTGAAAGAAGTGCGATGACTTTAACTCTTTATGCATTATTTCTTTTATTTGTTTCCGGAAAACTTGTTGATGCAATTATTGATGGATTTGATTATGCTCGCACGGCCTTTATAATATCAGATAAAAACGAAGAGATCGCAAAAGTGATCATTAACAATTTTAGTCGTGGAGCAACTGCAATTAAAGCCAGAGGTCTTTACAGAAATGTAGACAGAGAAATTATTTTTACAGTTGTTGCTTTAAGAGAATTAGGAAAACTTACTAATGCTATCAAGCAAATCGATCCACATGCATTTGTTACAGTAAACAATGTCCACGAAGTTTT
The DNA here is from genome assembly GCA_963790385.1 of uncultured Ignavibacteriaceae bacterium. Lineage (GTDB taxonomy): Bacteria > Bacteroidota > Ignavibacteria > Ignavibacteriales > Ignavibacteriaceae > IGN2. Next base: position 51,029 of record CAWBOG010000005.1, on the reverse strand, counting down.
AGGTGAAGGATTTCGAAGACGGATTTAATTATTTTTTAAATTAAACTTATTGCACCATCGATATCATAAGTGATAGTTCTTTAACTAACTGATCTTCAGAGCCTGAATATCCGACACTCATAAATCTTATGTTATTATTTTTATCAATGATAAACTTTGTTGGTATTCCACTCACTTTATATTTTTCAATAACTTCATTCTTATCATCAAGTAAAACATGGAAAGGATAATTATTTTTTTTGATAAAATCGGCGGCATTCTTTTTAACGTCATCAACCCTTTCCCAGGTGTTAACAAATAAAAACTGAACATTCGGATCAGTCTGATATTTTTCAACAGCATTTTTCATAGCCGGAAAACTTGCAAGACAAGGTCCACACCACGTTGCCCAAAAATCTACAACGACCACTTTCCCTTTTAAACCAGCAAGTGAAATTTCTTTACCATTTAGATCAAGTAAAGTAAAATCTGGTGCTGGTTCGGTGATCATCTCTCGTTTCAACTTTTCAATTAATTTATTATCGGCAGCATTTTCAAATTGTGCAACAAATTCTTCAAATCCTTCTGCACTTCCATTCTCACCAATGTAAGCTTCACGCAAATAATCTTTCATACTTGCAGTTGCAAAACCAGATTTAATAAACTCTCCGGTTTTTTCTATCGCCTTTTTATATTCTCCATTTTCAACCAAAACTTTTGAGTAAAGTTCGTTAATGTTGCCTTCTTTATTTTTTGTTAGCAACACTGCCTCTTCAACAATTGGGAGACATTCTTCCTTTCGATTTAGTCTTTGCAAAGCATCAGCTTCAACAAAGAGAGTTAGTCCAAGCATATTTTCCCGATCCTGAAGCCATTCACTTTCCGAATAATAATCCGGCTTTGTATCAACCGGAGAATTGACTTCTTGTCTGTTTCTTGCTTCGCCGAGCTTTGAGATTTGCAAGGCTATTTCCAAATCTGCATCTTCGGTTAACATTCTATTCACCACTGCATAAAATCTAAATGTACTAACTTTGTTTTGATTTACTGTTAAAAACTCGAGCGCTTTTTTATAATCCTTTTGATCTCTGTAAGCATTAGCTGACGAGATCATACATTGATACTATGTAATCACTACCGGGATAATCTTTTTCAAATTCCTGTAAAAATATAATTTTATCATTTACATCAATGAGTTCTCTGAACTCGGTGTATTTTTTTTGCTGAACGTATTCGCTTTTAGGATAATTTTTCTTGATAAATTCATCATACTCCTGTGCTTTTACGTCATTCCCTAACTGTGAATACCATTCTGCTAAAACAACATATTCATCTTCTGTTTTTTCATTTTTGTTTTCAATGATCATCAACTCATCACTAATTATTTTATCTCCGTCTTCAGTTTTTACCGCTGAAATAACTTCAAAATATGGCTGATAAAAATTTTTCTTTTGGTCAGGATTATTTTTGAATTCTTCTTCAAAAAGTTCAAGAGCTTTTTCTTTATTTCTATCCAAATCAAGATAGTAAGCTCCCCATCTGTTCAATGCTGCTGCATATCCAGCTAAACTTCCTGGAATCTTTTTGCCGTTTCCATCTGTCAAATAAATCAGATAACCACTTTTATCGTTATTATCTAAAAGTTCATCAGTTTTAAATTTGATTAGCAATCCAAGCGTGCTGTCGGTTGTTTTTATTTTACCAGTGAGATAATTTTTATCCGTAGTAAGATCAACATCAATTGCAGTAATTAGATCTTTATTGAATAGATAAGCTATACATTGAATATTTTTACTGCCAGCCATAATGGTGCTGTCAGGGTTATAAAAAATTGTTAATTCATCACCAGGTGAAACTGATCGTGGAGAATAATCGAACTTACCTGAAAATTCCGGTTCTTTCGAACAGCTAATAAAAATTATTGAAAGGATAAAAACGAGTGAAAATATTCTTGACATTGATACTCCATTTGAAAAAATTCTGAACGAAAAAATAACTAAAGCGTTATTCAGTTGCACATTCAAATTGAGGAATGGTTTCTATTTTTCCTGAATATTATAGGCCTGATCAAACAATATTATTGTCCCGGGGAACCTATCAAATTTCAAAACGTCTTTATACTAAAGAATTCAATTTTTTATCTAAAAACCAGAGGACTAAAATGAAAATGAGATACACACCATTTTTCTTAACATTTTTTCTACTGCTAATAAGCAAATCAACTATTGCACAAGATGATCTTCAGGATAAAATCAATAATATCGATGGAGATATTGATAAAATTACCATTACATCAAATGGGGAAGAATATACATTTGAAGGTTCGGATGCAGAAAAGTTGTTTAAGAAAATGAAGAGCAGTAAAAGTCAAAGTTTTGTATGGAATAGTTCAGATGATGATTCAAATAAAAAGAAAATTGTAATTGTAGATACTGATGGAGATAAAGAGGTTATTGAAATTGATGGTGATGACGATGATGTATTCGTTGTAAAATCAGATGACGATTTTGAATGGAATTCATCCGATGCTATGCAGAAGAAAGTCAAAGTCGAAATTGAAAATGGTGAGAAAAAAGTTACAGTAACCACAAATGAAAATGGCGAAGAAAAAACAGAAGTTTATGAAGGTGATGAAGCTGATGAATATATTGAAAGTATGAAATCAGAAAATGATGATTTTGACATAGAAATAAATTCAGACAAAGATGGCAAGAAAGTAAAGAAGATTATTATCGAAACAGAGACAGAAAAAGATGTTGAGTAAATAGAATTTTCTTCTCCACACAAAAAGGGGCTGTTGAGAATGAATGAACAGCCCTTTTTAAAAAGTAAAGTGTTTGATTGGTTCTCCCATATCGCCGATTTCAGTCATCGCTTCGATTCCAATTTCGAGATGCACATCTGAAAATTTCTGTAGTTACTTTTTTATCCGATTCTTCTGTTTTTATTCCTTCAGGAAGCATTGGAATATCAGATACGAGCAACAATGCACCGCGAGGAATCTCGTTAACTAAACCTACAATAAAAAGAGTAGCTGTTTCCATATCTATTGCAATAGTAGAAAGCTTACGAAGATAATTCTTGAACTCATTGTCCCACTCCCATAATCTTCTGTTTGTTGTGTAAACAACTCCTGTTCTATATTCAAATCCTCTCTGCACAATTTTATCTGAAACAAATTTATGAAGCTTGAAAGAAGGAAGTGCAGGAACTTCTGGTGGTTTATAATCGTTGCTTGTTCCCTCACCTCTTATTGCGGCAGTCGGAAGAATAAAATGACCAAGCTCAGTAGATTTTTTTAATCCACCACATTTACCTAAAAACAAAACACCTTTCGGTTTGCGAGCCGAAAGCAAATCCATTATTGTTGCAGCATTTGCTGAGCCGATTCCAAAATTAATGATACTTAATCCATCTGAGTTTGTGGCTGTCTGCATTGGTTTGCCAATGCCTTTAATTTTAGTTTTAAATTTTTTGGCAAACTTCTCCACATAATCATCAAAATTTGTGAGCAGCAAATAGTCTCCAAACTCATCTATCTTTGTTCCGGTGTATCGCGGAAGCCAATTTTTTGCTATGTCAAGTTTTGTTTTCATTATAGATGAAAAATAAGCAAAAAACATCAAACACTTGTTTTTGTAGTTTGAATTTGTTTAGTTAGTAATGATTAATAAATCAGTTGAGGGGTCAGATATGAAAAAAATAATTTTAATTGCAATTTTTTTCTCTTCAATCTCAGTATCGCAGCACCTTCCATTAAAAATTGGTAATCAATGGCATTATGATCCTACAGCAGTTCCAGGGGGAACACAATATGCAGCTATTGTCGTTGATACTACTATAATTAATAATAAAACATACTTTAAAATTGAGAAACGCAAGGCTTTTACTGGAGAACTTTTAGAAACCACTTTTGATCGACTTGAAGGAGATTCAACATATTATAGAATAAGGAACAACGTTGAACGCTTAATAATAAATTTTAATTGGCCTGAAGGGTTTACACTAACAACAACAACAGATTCTATTTGTTACTACATAGATCTACTGTGGAATATTGCTCCAGGTACTTTTTGGGGATTTACAACGGATTTTTATCAGTTTCGACATGGTGCGTGGTGTATAGGAATGACTGATACCGTATGGACGATATTTATTTCAGAAATTACTCGGCTGTTTGGCTGCCGATGGGCTAGTGATGGTAGACTTGAAGGGGCAATAATTGATGGAACAACCTATGGTGTTTTATACCCACTACCTGTCGAATTGATTTCATTCACTTCTGAATTAAATAATAATAATGTTTTTTTAAACTGGTTGACAGCAACAGAAACAAACAACCAGGGATTTAAGATAGAACGCAAGAGCAACCTTCGAGGTCAGAGAACTAATAGAAACGGTGCAGACCTCGAAGGTTTCCAAAGCATTGGTTTTGTAAACGGACACGGAACAACAACTGAACCTCAGTTTTATTCGTTCACAGATGAAGCAGTCCAACCAGGGAAATATCAGTACAGACTTAAACAAATTGATTATGATGGAAGTTTTGAATATTCAAAAATTGTAGAAGTAATAATTGAAACCTCTAAAGTATTTTCGCTAGAACAGAATTATCCAAATCCATTTAACTCGACAACCACTATTATATATGTCTTACCCGAAGGTACTTACGTTTCTCTCATCGTATACGATTGTTTGGCAAGTAATGTAAAAACTTTGGTAAATGAATTTCAAGATGCCGGATTCCATGAAATTCAATTTGTAGAAGACAACCTACCCAGTGGATTATATTTTCTTAGAATAATAGCAGGAACTTGGGATCAAACGAGAAAAATGGTGCTTCTTAAATAAATCTTGCAGATTTAAAAGACAACACGTCGAGCCATCCATACAAATTTTACAGTTACTCGGTATACTGCTCAATCACTTTTATTATATGAGCATTACAAATTGTGCAAAACGGTTTATTTCCTTTTGAGAACATAATGCAATCCAGCATTGGACGATACATTCCCGTGGCCACATAACCAGCACCTTCGAAAGCACCGACCATTCCATAATCTTTATTTGCTTTAAGATATTTATCTACCAAATCGGAATGCTGCTTATCCTTATTTGCATATTCATTTTCTGCAGCCTGTATCTCACCTGCATCTGCTTTATTTTTTTTCAGCTCAGCAGTTTTAATATTCATTGCACGTCTTTCAGCTTGCCACTTATAATCCATTGAATCATATTTTGCTTTTTCCCACGGAGTTGGAATTTCCAAACCGTCGGCAACAAATTCCTGCCATTTGACATTGGGCGCATTCAGTAAAGCTGTAACATTCGGTTCAAGTGGTTCGATTTCTAAAGGATAAAAGTCATTATACTGTACATCGGAAGTATAATATTCATCAGCAAGTCCGGAGAATGAATGACCAAACTCGTGAAGGAATAAATAATCTTTAAATTGGTTGTCAGTCGTGAATGTGCAGAAGAAATTGTAAATACCACCTCCACCATATCGTGCGTGATTTACCATAATATAAATAGCATCATAAGGAACGTGAGCAGCCAAATCTCTGACTGCTTTATTGTCTTCAGTTAAAATATATCTTTCGGAACCCATTGAGCTGAATGTGCAGCTTAGTACAGAATTTTGGAAAAGGTTTGCTGGTGGTTCATCAATGCCGCTGTCTTCGGAAGGTTTAAATACTCCGTAAATATTGAACTTACCTGCATTTGATTTGTAAGGTTCCATTCCAAAAAAAACATCCGTAAAATATTTCAGATCTTTTTCAAATTTACTTTTTTCATCCTGTGTATAACCTTCTCCGAGTATAACTATATCAACCCTGTTGTGTGGATCACCATTTGAATCTGCGTTATAAACTTTTACCTGTTTGCTCTTCACTTCATCTCTTATAATCATCATATTTTCAGGATCAATTTCTGTTCTGTAGAATTCAAACAGGTTTTGCTTTTCGTCTCGTCTTTCCATTGCAAAAATAATTTTATTTTTTGGGTAAGGGATTATTGCAGATTCCTGAAAAGTTTTTTCGATTCCTTCAATCCCCTCAGAGCTGGTTTTGTATTCACCAAAATAACTATCAAACCCTTTTGAATAAATTACCTGACCGGAAGCAGCATCATAAATCTTCACACAATATCTTCCGAGGTTCATCTCATCAATAAGATGAACTCTGCTGCCAGCCCAGATTCCATATTTGTAAATTTGGTCCAGAGTAATAAACTCATCTGATGCGTCACCGATGTGATAGTAATCTATCCGCATAGTTTCATCAATAAAAAATTTGTTAAACATTGCTAAATCCTGAGCAGCTAAAGATTTTGCAAGTAGTAATACTAAAAATGGAATTACAATTAATTTTTTCATTTCTTCTACTCCCGGTTTGACTAATTTAAATTTATTGATGCAAAGATATTGATTTTAACTGAGACTGTTTTCTGGATGTTGGGTGCTTGATACTGGATACTCGAATCTTGATACAAATGAATGATTCCTGCAGAAAAAATTAATATTCTATTTTAATACAAAATTCACACTACTTTCTGCCAACTTTCTACCAAGTATCTCCAAGAAAAGAGGATTTTCTCGCCAAAAAGCCTTAAATTTGTCTTAGATTTTATAGAATTTTATCCAACCAAAAAACCGAAGGAGATATTCTAATGGCTCGCAAAAATGTACTGATTATGGGTGCGGCCGGTCGCGACTTTCATAATTTTAATGTGTTCTTCAGGAACAACAGATCGTATAATGTAGTTGCTTTTACTGCAACACAAATCCCAAATATTGATGGAAGAACTTATCCAAAACAACTTGCAGGAAAGTTGTACCCGAAAGGAATAAAAATTTACGAAGAGAAACATCTCGAAAAATTAATTAAAGAATTAAAAGTTGATGAAGTAGTATTTTCATATTCAGATGTACCGTTTGATTATGTAATGGCAAAAGCATCGATTGTTAATGCAGCTGGAGTTTCGTTCAGACTTCTTGGTGCAGCAGAAACACAAGTAAAAAGTAAAAAACCTGTTGTTGCAGTTTTAGCCGTGAGAACAGGTGCGGGAAAATCTCAAACCTCCAGAAAAATTGTTAAAGTTTTAACGGAAGCTGGAAAAAAAGTTGTTGCAATCCGTCACCCTATGCCATACGGTGATCTGGTTAAACAAAAAGTTCAAAGATTTGCTACTTATGCCGATCTGAAAAAACATGACTGCACTATCGAAGAAATTGAAGAGTACGAACCACACGTTGCTCGTGGTGGTGTTATTTATGCAGGAGTTGATTATGAAGCAATTCTGAGAGAGGCTGAAAAAGAAGCAGATGTAATTTTGTGGGATGGTGGAAATAATGATTTCTCTTTCTACAAAGCTGATGTAACTTTCACAGTTGTTGATCCACACAGACCGGGACACGAACTTTATTATTATCCGGGAAACACTTCATTAAGAATGGCTGATGCAGCAGTAATTAATAAAATTGATTCAGCAGATAATGAAGATATTCTGGAAGTAATTGCGAACACAAAAATGTTAAACCCAGATGCAACAATCATTGAAGCAGCTTCTCCGATCACTGTTGATAAACCAGAAGTTATTCGTGGTAAAAAAGTTCTCGTTGTCGAAGATGGACCAACATTAACTCACGGTGGTATGCAGTACGGGGCAGGAACAATTGCAGCTCAAAAGTTTGGTGCTAAAGAGATTGTTGATCCCAGACCTTACACTGTTAAAACAATATCAGATACATTTAAGAAATATCCGGACATTGGCATTCTCCTTCCCGCGATGGGTTATGGCAAAGCTCAGATGAAAGATCTTGAGAATACAATTAACAAAACTGATTGCGATTCTGTTGTTATTGGAACTCCGATTGATTTGAGCAGATATATCAAAATTAACAAACCATATACACGGGTTAATTATGATTTACAGGAAATTGGTCAGAATACAATCGAAACCGTGCTGCGTGAAAAGAAAATAATTAAGTAAATACCCTTTTATATCATTCCGGACGAGTTCAATCTACCATTGGATTCGTTCCGGAATCTGGTCACCTCGCTTCCTATTAATTCAATTATTAGTTTGATTTTATTAAATAAACAATTAATTATTAAATGCGATTGAATTAAAGAAACTCAAAAGCTATATTTAATCAGTAAAAATTTATCAGAGGATTCTATGACGGATAATTTTAAAACCACAGTCGAGGATATAAAAAAATTAGGACTAAAAGATCGTGTTTTAATTGTCGAAGATATTTGGGACAGTATAGCTGGCTCAAATGCAGAATATCCTGTTCCTGATGAACAAAAAAAAGAACTTGATATTCGGTTAAAAGAAAATTCCGATAATCCTGATAAAACTAAATCCTGGGACGATGTAAAGAAGAACCTTCAATCTAAATTATGAGTCACAAAATACTCCTACGACCTGGGGCTGAAGAGGATTTATTGGATGCCGTTACATTCTATGAAGAAAATTTAAAGGGACTGGGAACTGATTTTATTAATTCTGTTGAATCCACACTACATGAGATTTCCCGCCAACCAGAATCTTTCCCAAATGTTTATAAAAATATTAGAAGAGCATTGATCCGAAAATTTCCTTTTGGAATTCATTACATAATCGAAGATAATAGAATAATTGTTTTAGCAGTATTCCATTTCAGTAGAAACCCAAAAAACTGGAAGAGTCGAACAGAGTAAAACAATGTTTCCTGAAAGTTTTTTACCTGATCAACGAAATACTTATTGCCGTCCATCCAAAATCTTTGGTTTTAACTTCAACTATCGCTTATTTTATTACCGTTTTTAAAACAATTTTCATACAGTCATACAACCATACAATCATACAGTTCACTCCGGTGAAGTAATATTCTGCCGGACCAACCATTTAACAATCAATTCTGAGTTATATCTATGCAAAAACTATTTACCATTTTCGTTTCATCATTAATAATTACAATTTCAACGTTATCCTTCAGCCAAGAAAAATCTGAGCCAGATTCTCTAAAAAATATTTCACTATCAGGACTTTCTTTCAGAAGTATCGGTCCTGCAGTTACCGGTGGAAGAGTTGTTGACATTGCTGTCAATCCATTCAACTTTAGTGAATATTATGTTGCTTCAGGACATGGATCACTTTGGAAAACAACCAACAGCGGCATAACGTTCTCCCCTGTTTTCGACGCTAACAAATCTTATGCAATTGGTTGTGTTTCAATTGATCCGACAAATCCAAATGTAGTTTGGGTTGGAACAGGTGAAAATAATAATCAAAACAATGTTATCTACGGTGATGGAATTTATAAAAGCGAAGACGGTGGAAAAAGCTGGAAAAATATGGGACTCGACAGCTCAGATCAGATCGGCGGAATTTCAATTGATCCCAAAAATTCGGAAATAGTTTACGTGGCAGCTTATGGCTCATCCAGAAATGCCGGTGGACACAGAGGAATTTACAAAACAGTTGACGGTGGAAAAAACTGGACTAACATTTTAAAGGTTAGTCAATATACAGGATTCTACCAGGTTCATATGGATCCAAGATTTTCAAATATTTTATATGCAGTTGCTCATCAAAGAATGAGAAATTTATATACGGGTGTTTACGGCGGACCAGAGAGCGGAATATATCGTAGTATTGATTTTGGAATGACATGGGAAAAACTGAATGGTGGTTTACCTTCAGAAGATGTTGGAAGAATAGGAATGGCTATTTCACCTGTTAATCCTGATTATCTTTTCGCTATAGTTGAAGCCACTGATAAAAGTAAAGGCACATACAAAAGTACTGACCGCGGTGCAAGTTGGACTAAAGAAAGCAGCTACAATGCTTCAGCCGGATTCTACTATCATGAACTTTTTGCTGATCCCGTTGAATTGGAAAGAGTTTATAGCTGCGATACTTTTTTAAAGGTTTCTCTCGATGGCGGAAAGACCTGGAAGAATGCAGGAGAAGATAAGAAGCACGTAGACAATCATGCTATTTGGATCGATCCTAAAGATAACAAACACATGCTTGTCGGATGTGACGGTGGAGTTTATGAAACTTTCGATCAGGGAACGAACTGGGATTTCAAATCAAATATTCCTATCACAGAAATTTATAAAGTAACTACCGACAACGCAGAACCATTTTATAATGTTTATATCGGAACACAGGATAATAACAGTCTTGGTGGTCCATCTCGAACAATTAGTTCGTCAGGAATTGTTAATAGTGATTGGCTTTTTACGAATGCAGGTGATGGATTTGAAACCCAGGTTGATTGGACAAATCCGGATATTATATATTCTCAATCGCAGTTTGGTGGATTGGTTCGCTTTGATAAAAAAAGCGGCGAAAATCTTTTCATTCAACCACAGGATTTTGCTGATTCTGCTTATCGTTTCGATTGGGATGCCGGATTTATTCTGTCAAGTCACGATAACAAGCGGTTATATTTTGGCGGGAATAAATTATTACGAAGTGATGATCAGGGTAGCACATGGAAAGAAATAAGTCCCGATTTAACAAGAGGAGTTCCACCGGAAATGCAAAAGCTTATGGATCAAAGCTGGAGCATTGATCAGCTTGCAAGAAAAAGTTCGATGGCACAAATTGTATCAATTGCCGAATCACCATTAGATGAAAATATTTTATTCGTTGGTTCAGGAGACGGCTTAATTCACTTCACTACAAATGGTGGAACCAATTGGTCGAAAGCATCAATATCTGGTTTACCGGAATTTGCAAGAGTTAGTCAAATTATTTCTTCAAGTTTTGATACCAAAGTAGCTTACGCTGCGTGTAATAATTATTTTGGTGGTGATTACAAACCTTACATGTATAAAACAACTGATGGTGGAAAGAACTGGTTTTCTATCAATAGTAATTTACCTGATCTTGGCAGCACATATTCAATCGCTGAAGATCACGTTAATAAAAACTTACTATTTGTTGGAACTTTTTGGGGAGTATCCTTTTCAATCAATGGTGGAGATGAATGGATAAAATTGAGTAACGGAATTCCGCCAGCTATGGTCATGGACTTACAGATTCAAAAAAGAGAAAATGATCTTGTGGTTTCCACATTTGGTCGGGGAGTCTATATTCTTGATAACTATACGGCACTTCGTTTTATGTCAGACGAAACTCTAAATAAAGAGGCAGAAATTTTCCCGATAAAAGATGCACCGATGTTCATTCAATCAAATCCATTTGGATTTAGAGGTGTTGCGTTTATGGGTGCAAGTTTTTATTCCGCTCCAAATCCTGAAGTTGGCGCTGTATTCACTTATTATCTTAAAGATGAATTTAAAACTCTCAAAGAGAAACGAAGAGATGAAGAAAAAGAGATGCAGAAAAAAGATCAAGACATTAAATATCCTTCCTACAATACTTTATTAAGTGAGCAGGAAGAACCCGAAGCATATCTGATGTTTACAATTACTGATGGACAAGACAATGTAGTCCGTAAATTAAAAACTGATGCAAACAAAGGTGTAAACAGGATTGTGTGGAATTTCCGATACACGCCGGTTACACCAATCTCTCTTGAACCATTTGATGATTCAGTGCCGTGGATTGAACCGGATAAAGGATTTATGGTTGTCCCGGGAAAATATTTTGTGTCACTTTCCAAATTTGAAAATGGAGCTTTTACTGAGTTAGTAACCGCAAAAGAATTTAACTGTGTTCCGTTGAATAATACTTCAATTCCTGCAGAAGACAAACTGGCATTGGATTACTTCAACAAACAAGTTGCCGAGTTGACAAGAGCAATTACCGGTTTAGATGCTTACCGTAACGAACTTGTTGATAAACTTTCATATCTAAAAAAAGCAGCTATTGAAACTGCAGGAGTTCCGGAAAATACTTATACACAGATAGTAAATATTGAATCCGATTTGAGAGACTTAAATCGTGCACTCAATGGAGATCCGTTGAGAACAAGATATGAGGGTGCAACTCCTACGTCAGTAAAGCAACGAGTTGAATTGATTACCGGTGCCTTATGGAGTACGACTGCAGCACCAACAAATACTTTTATTACATCTTACGAAATTGCAGCTGGTAAGTTTGACGAAATTTCAGCTTCATTGAGATCAATTGATCTAAGCATAAGTCAGGTTGAAGATGTACTTGAACAATATGGAGCACCTTATACACCCGGAAGATTTCCTGAGTGGAATAAAAATAAGTAAAGAATGATATGTTTGAAATAAATTTACTCATGATCGAGAATTAAAATGAAATTGCTCAGTTATTCCATAATGCTTTTGATTTTCTGTTCAAATTTATTCGCACAGATTACAGATCAGGTAGCAGAAAATGTTCTAAGTATGTATTTTCTTACCATTAATCAGGATAAACTGCTTCAGACAAATTCATACATCATAAAAGGAAAAATGGTTGTCGGTCAAATCGAGTATCCGTTTAGTTCATACAAAAAAAGACCGATGAAGTACAGACTTGAATCTGAAATAGATGGGAGAAAAGTAATTAGTGTTGTGAACGGAGAATCTGGTTGGACTGTTGATCCAATTTCCGGCTCAGCGATTCCTGCAACCATGAGTGCTGAAGTATTTGAAAGATCAAAACAATTTGCCTACTATGACGGGCTATTTTATAATTATAGGGAAAATGGTTCTCGTGTTGAATATGTAAACGACGACTACGTTGGTTTTATTAAAACTCATGTTCTGAAATTAACAACGAAAACGGGTGACATAGTTACAGCTTTCTTTAACACGCAAACAAATGTTCTTCTAAAGAAAAAATCGAGAACGCTGATTCAAGGTGAAATAATAGAAATGGAATTTTATTTCACTGGTTACAGATTTGTCAATGAAATGCTATTTCCGTTTACGGTCGAAATAATATCGGACGATGACACAGTAATGAAGATGGTTGTGGAGGAAATAATTTTTGATGAAACCATTACCGATGCAATGTTTGAAATGCCGACCAAAAATTCTCAAGAATAATTCGTGCAAATTCGTGAATGTACAGCAGGTAAAAATATTTTGGGACACCAATTCACGAAATGTATATTAATAATTTATAAACAATTTATTCGAGGACAATAATGAAAAAACTAATCCTTCTACTTTCTCTTTTTTTAATTTCTTTGCCTATGTCATTTGCACAGGTGACAGATGAAGCAGTTGATAATATTCTTACATTGTATTTTGAAACCATTGGGCAGGATAATCTTTTAAAGACAAATACTTATGTCACTAAAGGTAAAATCATGCAAGGTCAATTTGAAATACCATTCACATCTTATAATAAACGACCAATGAGCTACAGATTAGAAGCCGAGTTTCAGGGTATGAAAATTATTACGGCATTCAACGGTGTATCCGGCTGGTCAATAAATCCAATGATGGGTTCCACTGAAGCGCAACCAATGACCGACGAGCAAGTTGAAAAAACAAAACTACAGGCAGACTACGATGGAATGTATTATAACTACACGGAAAAAGGATACACAGTTGAATTCATGGATAAAGATTTTGTCGATGATATCGAAGTCTACGTTCTTCAACTAACAACTTCAACGGGTGATATTATTACTTCTTATTTTGATACTGAAAATAATGTGTTGCTCAAATCCTCTTCCAACATAACAATGCAGGATGTTGAAACTCAGTTTGAAATGTACTTCAGTAATTACAAATTCGTTGATGAAATATTAGTTCCGTTTTCAATTGAAACAAAAGTTAATGGCAGCACGATGATGAACATGGTTGTGGAAGAAGTGATTTACAATGTCGATGTTCCTGATTCCATGTTTGAAATGCCGGAAGTAACTGAGCCAGCCGATTCAACAGGAATGTAAAAAAATAATTGGTGATTAAAATGAAAATAATATCCCTCAAAATATTTTTTGTAATTGTAGTTTTTGCTTTTCAACATTCTGATGCACAGACAATAAAACTCACTCCAAGTTTTTTTGGGTCAATGGAAGCAAGAGAAATTGGTCCTGCAGTTATGAGTGGACGAATTTCTGCGCTTGACGCATTAAATGAAGATGCAAGATTAGTTTATGTTGGTGCGGCAAGCGGCGGACTCTGGAAAAGCACAAACGGCGGAACTACTTTTAAAGAAGTATTCAAAAAGGAAGTTCAGACAATTGGTGCAGTTGCAATCGATCAAAAACATAAAGATACAGTTTGGGTCGGAACTGGAGAATCCTGGACTAGAAACAGTATAAGCATTGGTAATGGTATTTATAAAACTACAAACGGCGGGGAAAAGTGGGAACATCTCGGACTCGAAAAAACGGATCACATTTCGAAGATCATAATTAATCCGGAAAACAGTAACGAAGTTTATATTGCAGCTCTTGGTTGTGTTTGGTGTTCAAATGAAGATCGTGGAGTTTTTAAAACCACAGACGGCGGAAAATCATGGGAGAAAATTCTTTATGTAAATGAAAGTACGGGCTGTGCTGATCTTGCAATGGATCCATCCAACCCAAATATTTTATATGCCGGTATGTGGGATTTCCAGAGAAAACCGTACACATTCAGATCCGGAGGACCCGGAAGCGGATTGTATAAAACAACCGATTCGGGAAAAAACTGGACCAAGGTTGATATTGATCCTTCTCAGGGTGAACTTGGAAGAATTGCTGTAGCATTTTCACCAGTCAATCCAAATATTATTTATTCATTAATCGAATCAAAAAAAACAGGGCTCTATCGTTCAACCGATAGCGGTAAAAGTTGGGAATTAAGAACAACTTCACAAGTTGTTGCTGATCGTCCATTTTATTTTTCACTGATCATTCCCGATCCGGTTGATACTAACAAAATTTACAAACCGCATTTCTATTTATCAGTGAGTGATGATGGAGGTTATTCGTTCACTATTCCCTACGTTGAAGGAGGAAATGTTCACTCCGATTTGCACGCACTCTGGATCAATCCAAAAAATAATTCTAATATGTATCTGGGAACTGATGGTGGGCTTTATATCAGCTACGATCGAGGAAGTACTTGGGTCCATGCGGTGAATCTACCAATATCACAATTCTACCACGTTGCAGTTGATAATGAAAAACCTTACAACGTTTATGGTGGTTTGCAAGATAACGGTTCGTGGGTTGGGCCTTCAGAAAGTCCCGGAGGAATTACAAACGGTGACTGGAAAGGTGTTGGTTACGGAGATGGCTTCAATGTGATTCCGGATCCAATTGATAAAAATATTATTTACTGGCAGTACCAGGGCGGAAACCTGATGCGTTATTACAAGAACACGCTTGAGATAAAAGAAATAAAACCATTCACGGATAATCCTGATGAAACACTAAGATTCAACTGGGATACACCGATTTCTTTTTCACCAACTAATAATGGTGTGTTCTATGTTGGTGCACAATATCTGTATCGAACTTCAGATCGAGGTGATTCCTGGCAAAAAATTTCTCCTGATCTTACTACCAACGATCCTGACAAACAAAAACAGGAAAAGTCTGGTGGATTAACAATTGATAATTCTACTGCAGAAAATCATTGCACAATTTATACAATAAGCGAGTCACCAAAGAACAGCAAAATAATCTGGGCAGGGACTGATGACGGAAATCTTCAGGTAACAGATAACGATGGGCAAAGCTGGGATGATGTCACTACAAATATTCCCGGATCTCCCTGAAAATACATGGTGTGCAAAAGTTCAGGCAAGTAATCATAATGAAAAAACAGCTTATGTCGTTTTCGATGGTCACAGAAATGGAGATAAAACTGTTTATGTTTTTAAAACAACTGATCTTGGTAAAACCTGGACTTCACTTGCAACTGAAAGTATCGAAACTTTTGCAAGAACAATCACAGAAGATTTTGTGAATCCAAATTTATTGTTCCTCGGCACTGAATATGGATTGTACGTTTCAATTGATGGTGGAAAAGAGTGGGTTCGTTTTGAAGGCAAAGTTCCGAAAGTCCCAATCTATGAAATGGTAATTCATCCAACAGAAAATGATCTTGTAATCGCAACACACGGAAGAGGTATTTTGATAGTTGATGACATCACTCCACTTCGACAATTATCACAAGAAGTTCTTTCATCTGAAATAACAATTTTCCCATCTGAGCCTTTTACAATTACAAATCCAAAATTTGCTATGGGTCCTTCAGGTGATCAGAGTTTTTACGGAAGCAATCCAAGCTCATCGGCAATGATTACTTATTATATGCAGAAGAGACATGTTTTCGGAGATATGTCAGTTGAAATTTATAATTCAGATGGCGAACTGATAAAAACACTGGCCGCAGGAAAGAACAAAGGAATTAATTATGTCGAATGGGCAGTACGAAAAAAGCCACCAAGAGTAAAAGCAGCAAATCCAACTTTGGCTTTCAGGACAGCTTTTGGTCCTACTTTTCCTCCCGGAGAATACACAGTAAAAATTTTGAAGGGTGAAAATATTTATGAAGGAAAAATTATTTTAAAAACTGATCCTTCAACTGGTCATTCTGAAGCAGATATGAAGTTACAGTATGAAACACTTAACCAGGCTTATTCTCTTCTTGAAGATATTTCTTTTATGGACCGGCAAGCAACTGATTTGATGGAAAAATTAAATTCTGCAAAAAGTAAAATCAGTGATGATAAATTAAAAAATTCGATCACAGATTTATACGGTAAATTAGAATCTTTGCATAAAGAACTTGTAGCAACAAACCCTGCACGCATTTCAGGTGAAATAAGACTTGCAGAAAAAGTTGCAGATATTTATTCCGGGATAATTAGTTATTCAGGTAAGCCGACTGACTCTCAAATACGAGCATTGGAATTGTATAATGGAGTATTTATTAATTACAGATCGCAGATGGATAAAATTTTAAGTGCGGAATTGGCAACGATAAACTCACAGCTCAAATCTTCGGGACTGGAGGAAATAAAAGTAATTACAAGAGAAGAATACGATAGAAGTTAATTCGTGAATTCGTGGCAAAAATAATAAGCCACTAATAATCACACAGCCTTAAGATTAAATCTTTTTCTTTCAGTAGGATCCAGGTAAAGTTTCCTCATCCGAATTGATTTAGGAGTTACTTCAACAAGCTCATCATCTTTTATATACTCGAGCGATTCTTCCAAAGTAAACTTAATTGCAGGTGCAATCTTTGCCGCTTTGTCTGCACCAGAAGCTCTCATATTCGTCAATTTCTTTCCGCGATTAACATGAACCTCAATATCATTTTCTTTATTGTATTCACCTACGATTTGTCCGCGGTAAACAACAACACCCGGATCAATAAAAAATTTACCTCTATCTTGTAATGAATCAATTGCATAAGCTGTTGACTGGCCATCGTGCATTGAAATCAACACACCATTTTGTCTTTGTGTGATCGATCCTTTGAAAAATTCATACTGGTAAAAACGATGATGCATTATCCCTTCACCAGAAGTAACATTTAATATTCGTGTTCGCAAACCCATTAGTCCGCGAGCAGGAATATGAAATTCAAGTGTAGTAAGACTTCCCTTCTGTTCCATCTTTGTCATTACGCCTTTTCGTTGTCCAACAAGTTCAATTACTTTTCCTGTGAGATCATTCGGAACATCCACAACAAGAATTTCTATTGGTTCAGCTTTCTTTCCATCAATTTCTTTGTAAATAACTTTCGGTGGACCGGCAGCAAACTCATAACCTTCACGTCGCATATTCTCAATCAAGATTGATAAATGTAACAATCCTCTTCCCGAAACTTTATAAGTATCCGGCGAACCGGTTTCCTGAACATCGAGCGCAACATTTTGTTCAAGCTCTTTGAAAAGTCTGTCTCGAAGATGACGTGAAGTTACATACTTTCCTTCCTTTCCATAAAAAGGAGAAGTGTTTACTGTGAAGTTCATACTTATTGTAGGTTCATCAATATCTATGATTGTGAGAGGTTCCGGATTTTCAGCATCAGCAATTGTATCGCCGATGTCAATATCTTCAACTCCTACAAGTGCGCAAATATCACCCGGGTTTACTTCTTCAACTTCTGTTCGTTCAATTCCTTCAAAAACAAAAAGTTGATTTATGTTGATGGGATGAACATCTCCATTTCTTTTGATGATGCAGAGTGAATCATTCTTTCTTAATGTTCCGCGGAAAACTCTGCCGATTCCAATTCGCCCAACATAATCGTTGTAATCAAGAGAAGTAACCTGCATCTGCAATGTACCTTCTTCAACTTTTGGTTGAGGAATTTTTTTAATAATAGTTTCAAGCAAAGGTATAAGATCTTTTCTTTCATCTTTTAGATTCTTGACTGCCCAACCGTTTCTTCCGCTTGCGTAAATTACCGGAAATTCAATTTGTTTATCATCAGCATTCAAGTCAATGAACAGATCATAAATTTCATTCAGTACTTCTGCAGGACGGTTATCCGGTCTGTCAATTTTATTAACCACTACAATTGGTTTTAAATGAAGATGAAGTGCTTTTTCAAGAACGAATCTCGTTTGTGGCATTGGACCTTCAAATGCATCGACTAAAAGCAGAACACCATCTGCCATTTTAAGAACTCGTTCTACTTCACCCCCGAAATCTGCGTGTCCCGGTGTGTCAATTAAATTGATTTTTACATCGTTGTAAGGAATGCTGATATTCTTTGCAAGTATGGTAATTCCTCTTTCGCGCTCAAGATCGTTTGAATCGAGAAAGCAATCCTGCACAACCTGATTTTTTCTAAAAACGTTACTTTGCTTAAGAAGCTGGTCAACTAATGTAGTTTTACCGTGGTCAACGTGAGCTATAATTGCTATGTTTCTTATCTTTTTCAATTGTTCTTTCAATAATTCTTATAAAAATGAGGCGTAAATATGATGTTATTTTAGGGAGAATACAATGTAATTAGAGGGGTAGTTTGAAGCTTTTTAATTTTTATTTTATGTTAAAATTAAGATTTAAAAGTTTATGAAGGTGATTTAATGTCTCTTGACAAAAAAGGATTTTTATCAACTGAATTAGAAAATTGGAAAAAACAAGACAATAAAAATTTTGATGTATACTTCAAATTGTTTTCCGACTTTAATGAATTTGCACAAACTTTGGCATTTCAATTAAAAATTCATGACGATAATTCGGATGAGCTATTTATTACTTGTCTATATATAAGATGTTTGAGTACCTACCAGGCCATTTTTATTCTTCTTGAAAACGGTATGTTAAACGAAGCAAAAGTGTTATTAAGAACATTAATTGAAATACTATTTCAAATTGTTGCGATTTGTAAGAACAAAGACTTTTCTAAAGAGTATATTTATCAGGATTCAATCAATAGAAAAATACTTGTTAAAAAAACTTTGAAATACAATGAAGAAGCAAAAAAAAATAAAGTGGAGTTAGATTTAAATGAATTACTTCAAAAAGTTGAGTTAGACATTAAAAATAATAGTATCAAAGAATTCAAAACTATTGATTATGCAAAAAAGGCCAATCTTTTAGATTTTTATTATACAGCCTATGCACTTTTAAGTTCGACTGTTCACGCAAACTCGAGAGATATAGAATCACACTTATTATTTGATAAACAAGGGATTGTAACCTCGTTCAATTGGGGACCTGCAGATAAGGGAATTGAATTGTTACTATTCACCGGAATAGAAACTATTTACATTATACTCTCTAATTTAATAGAGAAATTTAATCTGAAAAAAAATACAGGGTACCAGAATCTAGAGCAAAGGTACATTGACCAAAAAGCTATATATAAACACACTCATTACAATTCCAAAAAGTAAATAACATTCGTAAACTAATTGATAAGTTGTGTGTTATAAGGTCTAACTAAGGTGATCTAATAATTGAATTTTATATTCTACTTCATTAAGAACAACGGTCCATCCGGTCCTGAAGGTAGTTTAAACTCATCCCTTACCCTTCTCTTATTAGAGAAGGGATTATTGTTATTGCTGACTTTCCAATTAATATTCTGACAGGAAATAAAATTTAAAGATTTACTTAAAACAAGTCCCTCTCTTATTAAGAGAGGGATTAGGGTGAGTTCAATATTTTTAAAAATTGCAAACGGACTCAGCTCTCAGTTATTTCACCAAGTACAAAGGCCCATCCGGTCCTAAAGGTAAACCGAGAAGCATCCACGCAACGAGAATAATTATCCAGAAAATTGTGAAGATCACTGTATAGGGAATCATTGTTGAGATGATTGTGCCTATGCCGTACTTTTCATCATACTTCTGTGCAAATGCAACTATGAGTGCAAAGTAGCTCATCATCGGTGTGATAAGATTTGTAACAGAATCCCCTATCCTGAAAGCTGCCTGTGTTAAAGCAGGATGATAATCGAGAAGCATAAACATCGGGACAAAAACAGGAGCCATAATTGCCCACTTTGCAGATGCACTTCCCATAAATAAATTTATAAATGCTGAAAGAAGAACGAACGCAACAATCAAAGTAATTCCGGTAAAGCCAATGCTCTTTAAGAATTCGGCACCGTCAATTGCGAGAATCAACCCAAGGTTGCTGTAACGGAAAAAGTAAACAAACTGCGCTGCAAAAAATACAAGGACAATATATGTTGCCATCGTTCCCATCGACTTGATTATATGTTTCATCATATCGGTATCGTTCCTTATGCTTTTGGTAACGATTCCATAAGCTAAACCGGGAACAAAAAAGAAAACTAAAATGCCTGTGATAATTCCATCAAAAAATGGTGAGTGAAGAATAGTTCCCGTTTCAGGATTTCTGAACAAACCACCTTCAGGAATTATTGTGAATGCAAGCGCAACAGCAAAAATAAATAACCAGATACCTGCCCATTTAAGTCCTTTCTTTTCTATAGGAGTAATATCGTGGACAGGAAGTTTTTCTGCATCGCCCGTATATTTTTTTAATCTCGGCTCAACAATTTTTTCGGTTACCAGAGTTCCAACAATTACAATCATAAAAGCCGAAACAAACATAAAATAAAAATTAACTGCTGCGTTTATTTTCATAGTAGGATCGATGATATGTGCGGCTGTTTCAGAAAGACCGGCAAGTATCGGATCAACAGAACCGATAAGGAAGTTTGCACCAAATCCACCACTAACTCCGCAGAAAGCTGCAGCGAGTCCGGCCATCGGGTGTCTTCCGATTGCGTAAAAAATCATCGCACCAAGTGGAATAAGAATTACATAACCAGCTTCAGAAGCAATATGAGATAAAACACCTGCGAGAACTACTGATCCTGTAATTAATTTTGTTGGAGCTTTTAACACAAGAGCCCTGATAACTGTATTAAAAAGTCCTGATCCTTCAGCAACTCCAATTCCAATCATAACAGCAAGAACATATCCAAGGGGAGGAAAGTTTACAAAATTGTGGACAACATTTTCATAAATCCATCTTAAGCCATCACCATTCAGAAGATTTTTCACCTGAATAGTTGAACCATCAGCAGGATGAATTGCAGTCATTCCAACCATTGCTCCAATTAAAGAAATAACTGCAACAATTATGGCGAGTAGCGCAAACAAAGTTGCAGGATGCGGTAACTTATTACCTACAATTTCAATGTAGTCAAGTGATTTATTAAAAATACGTGATGCAAGAGACTTCAATTATTCCTCCGATTTCCTGAAAAAATATTGGCAAAGATAGGGGTATCAGAATAGAATTAAAAAATCTTCGTGACTTTGTGCTTTAGTGGCAAAAGAGAAAGTATCGCAACGAAGACTCAAAGCCACAAAGTAATACCCCATCAATTATTTGAATTCAATACAGCCACCAGTTAATTTTAGAAGTAAGTATTAAAGGAATAATCTTATGAACTACTACGCCCTTATCTATCATCTTGCTGATGATTATATGATCAGAAGAGGACAATTCCGTGAAGCACATCTGGATCTTGCAAAGGAGTTAAACAAGAAGAATGAATTAATTCTTGCAGGAGCTTTCAGTGATCCGCCTGATAAAGCGTTACTAATTTTTAAAGTTGCTGACAAATCTGTGATTGAGGACTTCGTTAATAATGATCCTTATGTTAAAAACGGGTTGATAGCAAAATGGGAAATCAGACCGTGGACGGTTGTGGTTGGTAGTTAATACAAACTTTGATTGATAATTTATGCAGGTAAGTTTAAAGTAGTTTTGTTCATTAAATATAATTGCAAAAAATCAGGAAATTATTTTCATTATGCTTGGATTCTTAATAGCTTTTCCGTGGCTGGCATTGGTACCAGCAATAATATTTGCCCTGCTGTATTGGCGTTCAAAATCTCGACTGACCGCCATAACCAGCTTAGCCTGGTTTATGTATTTAATTTACGAGTATGGAATGTACCTTCGTATTCTTTGCAGTGGTGAGTGTAATATTCGCGTAGATCTTTTGTTAATTTACCCGATACTATTAATCCTTTCCATAT
Source organism: uncultured Ignavibacteriaceae bacterium (assembly GCA_963790385.1). Classification (GTDB taxonomy): domain Bacteria; phylum Bacteroidota; class Ignavibacteria; order Ignavibacteriales; family Ignavibacteriaceae; genus IGN2. Next base: position 28,676 of record CAWBOG010000005.1, on the reverse strand, counting down.
CTGTGACTGTAAAAGAAATACTAAAATTGAAGAAGCAGAAAAAATAATTTCTGAATACTTAGATCTAATCAAAAAAAAGGAAAGAAGTCCGCAGACAATTGAGATTGGGAAGAAAGATTAATAATGGCACGCAGATAACACTGATGAGACTGATCAGCTCAGATAAGTCAAACCTATGTCACCAGTGTTTTATTCCTAAGCATCGCATTAATTTTTATGTATTCATAACTGATATTCATTATATTAATTGTTAAGAATAAAAATAAAGGTAAAAGGAAATGAGCAACAAAGAAATTATAGAAAGTGCACTCAAGTTATCTCCACCTGAAAAGTTATTAATAGTTGAAAGCATCTTGAAAAGTCTGGATGAACCGGATAAGGAAATTGAAAACATCTGGTTAGAAGAAGCTGAAAAAAGACTCAAGGCTTACCGTGAAGGAAAACTAGAAGGAATACCAATGGAAGATATCTTCAAGAAGCAATAATGAAAATTGTTTTTGCTAAGCTGGCTAAACTTGAACTTGAGGATGCGATAGCTTATTATGAGTTAGAATATTCGGGATTGGGAATTAATTTCAAAAACGAAGTAACGAAAAGCCTTGACAGAATAAAGAAATATCCAGAAGCTGGTGCAGTTGAAAGAAATGAAATAAGAAAATCAATAATTCATAAATTTCCTTACAAAATTTTATACTCCATCGAAACAAATCATATATTCATAATAGCAATAGCTCATCATCATAGAAAACCTGATTACTGGGTTGAAAGAAAATCGGAATAACAAAACTATTCCAAATAAATTCTCGGAACACGTGTGTTGATGTTCGTGAGAATTTCGTAAGGAATTGTCCCTGCCCATTCTGCAAGTTCTTCACAGGAAATAGTATTTGTTCCATCACTTCCAAGCAAAATAACTTCATCGCCATTATAAGCACTATCCTGCTCAATATTGACAATAATCTGATCCATGGATATAGAACCAACAACCGGATATCTTTTGCCTCTCAATAATACTTCAGCTTTCTGAAACATACTTCTAAAATATCCATCTCCATATCCAACAGGAATGGTTACAGCTCTTACATTGTGATTTGTTCGCCAGGTTAAGCCGTAGCCTGCGGGATGTTCTGGTTTTATAACCTTAAAATAAACAACAAGAGATTTCCAGGTTAAAGCTCGTTTAACCTCAATAGTTTTCTGAATTTCTTTCCTGGGATAAACGCCGTACAGCATAATTCCCGGTCTTACCATATCAAAATTTGCTTCAGGAAGTTGAAGTACAGCACCCGAATTGGAAATGTGTCTTATTGGAGGATCGATTGATTGTTTTTCAAAGTATGATATTACTTCATTAAATCGGTTTAACTGAAGATGGGTATAAGTGAGGTCAGACGATTCGGAATTTGCGAAGTGAGAATAAATTCCTTCAACAAAAATATTTTTACACTTATATGCTGCTTCTAAAAATTTTTCGGCATTGTAGTAATGAACTCCAAGCCTTTCCATTCCTGTATCAATTTTTAAATGCACATTGGCTTTTATTTTCGTCTGCTCAGCAATGTCATCAATCTGATTTAATTTATCAATTGAAGAAGCTGTTATAGTAAGATTATGTTTTAAGAAAAGCGGGATTTGGTTTCCCCAAACTCCACCTAAAACAAGTATCGGTATTTTAATTCCCATTTCGCGAAGTAAAATTCCTTCTTCCACAACCGCGACACCCAAGTAATCTGCTTGCAACTTTTCATAAAGTTGTGCTATTCGAACTAAACCATGACCGTAAGCATTTGCTTTAAGTATCGGCATTACTTTGGAATTTTTAACATGCTTTTTAACTGCCGTGAAATTTTCAGCAAGAATTTTTAAGTCTACTTCAACTCTCGTAGGACGAACAATTTCATCAATACTGATTACAGGATGGTTAGTATTTTTTTTCAAATGTAATTCTTTGAATATTTATTTAATTCTGATGCAAAGATAAAGTAAAAATAATCACCATAAAGTGATTGTCAGTTAAAATGTTGGTTGTTGACACGAAATTTCTTAGTTTATTACCAGCATCTAAACTGATAGTATAAAAAACACATCTTAGAGCAAACAATATTTTCACTAACATTTATTAGGAGGCATTCTTATGCTTAATCAAAAATTCTTTCTCTCACTTTACGCTTGTCTGTTGTTTTTCAGTTCTACTGTAATACAAGCTCAACAGGAAATGAAAGATCAATTGTACTGGGTTCGTGAGGAAGTTGCAAAAGTTGATATGTGGGATCAGTACGAGAAAACTTCAAAAGAGTGGGTCGAATTGATGACTGGTGCAGAACTTGACCTACCATACATGTGGGCATCAGAAAGTAGCGATGGACATTATTATTATCTTTTTCCATTAGAAAATTATGCAGCAATTGATAAATTATCAGGAATATTTGGTGCTGCTGTTGATAAAATCGGAAAAGATAAATGGGCAAAATTTATTAAAGAGAATGAAGGCAGTATGGTAACTCACAAAGATTTTATAGTTACCCGGTCGGCAAAATATTCTTATAAACCAGAAGAACCCCGATTAAAACCTGAGGAAGCAAAATTCATCCACTGGATGTTTTTTCATTACAAATTAGAAAACCGAAATGAAATAATGGAAATTATGACAGAATGGAAACAGTTGTATCAAGACAAAAAGATTACTAACGGATATACTATTTGGCTCATGGAGTTGGGTCGGGATAACAACATGATTGTTCTTACAGAAAATTACAAGGATGGAGCTGATTATTATACTATGCAAGAACAGGATAATGCATTAATGGAAGCAGAAGCAGGTGCATTATGGGCCAAAATGTCTCCGTTTATAACTTCTATTGAAAACAAGTTTGGTAATCAAAGACCTGATTTAGGATTTGTGAAATAATAAAAGTTCTCAACAATATTAATAAGCCCTCATTTTGAGGGCTTTAATAATTGTGATATGAAGGACTATGTTGGAATAAATTAGATTCGAACAAATTAAATTCAACTAAGAGAAATAAAATGCCTTTATATATGGATCGACATGACGGACTTAATGCCACAGCAAAATCACTTGCTGAAGCCCATCAACTTGATCTTAAAGTACAAAATAAATTTAGCTGTAAAGCAGTTACGTACTGGTTCGATGAAAATAAGCAAATTGCTTTTTGTCTTATTGAAGCTCCGGATAAAAAAGCAGTCGAAGAAATGCATAGAAACTCTCATGGATTGGTACCCAACCAGATTATTGAAGTTCAAAATGATATTGTAGAATATTTTCTTGGTCGAATTTCTGATCCGGAATCAGTCAAGGTTAAGGAACAATTTATAAATGAAACTGCATTTCGGGCGATACTATATGTTGACTGCAAGATACTGTTCAAAAAATTAAAATCATTTAAACCGAACCGAGACAACGCAAGTAGGATTCACAATGATTTGATTCGTCCTGCCATAGTTGAAAATGATGGTATCGAAGTGAAAGTTAAGAGCGATGGTCTGCTGGCATCATTTACTTCAGTTACAAAATCTTTAAGCTGTGCTTTACAGATTCAAAAAAGTATAGCAGTGACTAACTCAGGATCAAAAAGTAGTGAAGTAATAACATCTATTGGATTAAGTTCAGGTTTTCCTGTTGCAAATGGAAATGACTTTTTTGGTGAGACAGTGCTTCTTGCAAAGCGATTAAGTGATGTTGCAAATGAGGGTGAAATCGTATTATCAAAAGAATTCAGAAATGAAAACTTGGAAAAAATCTTCATGGCTGGCAAACGCTTTTTTAAAATCATCACCTCTTCGGATGAAAAATTCCTTAATAAGCTGATGGAGATAACAGAAAATATTTGGAATAATGAAGACTTCAACGTTGTAGATTTCAGCCGTCAAATCGGATTGAGTAAAGCACAATTGTACCGGAAGATGACTGCATTGACCGGATATTCTCCGAACGACTTCATTAAAAATTACAGATTGAATAAAGCACTTAAATTATTAGAAAATAAACATGGTAATATTTCTGAAATAGCTTTTGAAACAGGTTTCAGTACACCTGCTTACTTTTCAAAATGTTTTCAAAAAAGGTTCGGCTTTCTTCCTTCCGAATACGCTAACTCAGTGACATAACTTCCCTATCAATCCGTATAAGTTGATTTATTCAGAATCTGGATGAATCAATTTTACTATTTATTGAGCTAATAGTTTACGACAGGCAATTAATTTTATTCTATTATTGAACAGAGAGATTACAAAACAATTATTACTAAGGTTTGTTTTGTATCCTCAATAATAAACTAATAATTAAAAACTTTCGGAGGCTTTATGAAAGCGTTAGTCATTCCTTTTCTTGCATTTCTTTTTGTCATATTGATGACCAATATTTCAATTGCTCAGGATAATAGCGGTAATAAAATTACAATGCATCGTTATCTGGTTGAACGGACTTTTCCAAACGGACTGGAAATTCCGGTTAATATGGAAGGAAGTATGATGTGTCTTAATGTTGTTTCAGTTAATGCTGAAGATAACGTAAGCTGGGTTCATTCCTATGTAACTATTGATCATAAAAAATCATTTTGTATTTACGATGCCCCATCACCTGAAGCAATAAAAAAATCTGCTGAAGCAAATGGATTACCTGTTGATAGCATCGTTGAAGTTAGTGTGCTCGACCCATATTTCTATAGATAATTACTACTTAGAATTTGTTCCCTCATTGATAGAGGGCATTTAATATTTACTGCGGTGCATCAGCAGTGTATTTTTGCTTGATTGCTTCTGTTGTTTCGATATCCTTTACTCCAGAAATACGTTGAGCTAAAGACTTTCCATCGAGATTATGAAATTCTAGAACTTCGAGAGGAGTTCCGCATTCAGGGTATTCAGTTAATCCAAAATTTGTGAAACTTTTATTCGCTATCTCATTGATCTCAACTAATGTATTTAACAAACGGTCACCTAATCCACCAACTACAGAATGATCTTCAAGCACAAATATTTTTTTCTGATTAGAGACAACTTTTTTCAGCCACTCTTTGTCAATTTTATTTAGCCAGGGCATATTAATTACTTTCAAATTGAATCTAATCTTTTTCAGATAGTCAGCAGCCACTAAAGCTTCGTGAAGCATAACGGGTCCATAGCCAAATAATATTGCATCAGTACCTTGAGTTAGTTCGGCTCCGACTCCAATATTAAATTTATAATCTTTGGGCAATTGAATTCTTTCCGGCGAAGGGCCAATTACCAGCCTTAACACACAATTTTCTTCTGCTTTATTAATACAATAGTCAGTTGCCGATTTTGTTTCTTCAGCATTGCAAGGTTGAATGATTGTTACATTTGGTAAAGCACCAAACAAAGAAATATCGCGAACACTCTGATGGGATTTTCCCGGTCCAGCAGGAATCATTCCTGAAAAATGACAGGTGTAAACAATTTTTGTTTTCTCTCCTGCATTGTTATAAATCTGTTCATTCGCTCTTGCAGAAAGAAAGCTTGCGAAGGTATTTACAATCGGGATCAATCCCATTCGCGCTAATCCGCCTGCCATTGAAACCATATCCTGTTCTGCAATTCCGTTTTCGATAAATCTATCAGGATAAGTTTTTTCGAAATTTCGCAGCTTGCAGTCAGCCGAAAGATCGCCATCGAGGACAACAAATTTTTTATTTGTCTTCGCAAGTTCAACCAACGCCTCGCCATAAGCTTCAGTAACAAATTCTTTATCAGGTTTTGTAATTGGCTTACCTTCGGTTTTGTTTTCTGGAATATGAATTTTTCCAATTCCAAGTTTTTGCGAAAGCTTGTTTATCGTTTGTGTCAGTTCAGCCAAGCCTTTTTCATAACTTTCATCGTCGGGTGCACCCGAATGCCACTTATAAAGAGTTTTTCCCTGGAAAGTTTCAGTGAGAGGTTTTTCCATGAACGAAACTCCCCTTCCTTTTATTGTATCTGCAATGATCATTTTCGGTTTGTCATTTACTTTTTTCAAATCAGAAAAAGTTTTTTTCAAATTGCTATAATCGTGTCCATTAATTCTAACAACGTGCCATCCAAAAGCAGAAACTTTCTCAATAACATCTTCAATATTATTTACATCAGCAACCAGCATATCTGTTTGGTATTTATTATGATCCATTATCGCAGTGATGTTATTTACTTTTTGATGAGCCGTTGCCTGAAGCGATTCATAAATTTGTCCTTCCTGGAATTCACCATCACCAGTTAAAACATATACGTGACCTTTACTCTTATTATAATTTTTTGCCCACGCCATTCCTTTTGCTTTTGAAATTCCCATTCCAAGTGAACCGGTGCTTGCTTCAATTCCCGATTGACGAACTTCAGGATGACCATCCAGTCCGTGTAATCTTCTCAGCATTAATAATTTTTCTTCAGGAATAATTCCAAGCGCATAAAAAAGAGAATACAAACCGGGGACGTCGTGTCCTTTTGAAGAAAAATAAATATCTCTGTCAGGAGAATCCAGTCCAACATCTAAAACATTCAACTCATTCAGATACAAATAAGTTGTAATATCCATTGCACTGAGAGATGAACCAAGATGACCCGAACCGGATTTCTTAATTGCAACAAGTGTATTGTATCTGCACATCGACGCAAACAATTCCATTTTGATTGCCCAGTCGACTCCGTCTTTGGTATAATGTGATTTCACAATATCGAATTCTGATTTTTTGATAAGATTAAAATTCATTTTAAACTCCAGCAAGACATATTAAAGTTGAGTGAAAACTATTTATAAAAAGAAGTAGTGTAAAAATACTTTATAAAAGAAATACATTATAATTGAAACTACTCATGCGATATTTCATTAAGCCATTTGAAAATGATGCAAAACCAGTTAAATAAATATCCCATCATTAATTTGCTGAAGTTATTATGCTTATCTAAATTTACCTTATGAGAGTTGACCAGAGTGAATCACGCAGCATCTTTTTTATTTTTATATCAATACTGATCGGTTCGAATTTTGGCTTTGCACAAAATCTTCGATTTGGTCAAATTACTGTTGAGGATGGGCTTTCGAACAGCTATGTAAATTGTATGCTGCAGGATAAATCCGGTTTTATCTGGTTCGGAACAGATGATGGTTTAAACCGTTATGATGGTTATGAAATTAACGTATACCGTAACAACTCGGATGATTCAACTTCATTATCGGAAAATATTATATGGGCAATCTTCGAAGACAGTTCAGGTTACTTATGGATAGGAACGAAAAGCGGAGGGTTGAATAAATATGATCCTCTAACTGACAAATTCATTCATTGGAATCTTGATTCAACTGCAACTGAAGAAATAAATATCACCTCCATTTATGAGGATAATAAAAAGAATGTTTGGATTGGCACTTATAAACATGGCCTCTATAGATTTAATCAATCTCAAAATAAATTTGATCACTGGCAAAACGATTCCGACAACCCGAATGTTTTGAGTAATAATTTCATACTCTCAATTCTGGAGGACGATAATGCAAATATCTGGATAGCCACTTATTATGGATTAAATAAATATAATCCGGATTCACCTCAAAAAGCTTTCACTCAATTTTTTAAAGATTCTTCTGATCAGAAAGATATATTTAACACTCCAATCTGGTATCTCAGTCAATCATCGTTTGATAAAAATTCAATGTGGATAGCAAAATTAGATGGATTAATAAAGTTTAATACATCTAATATGGAAATTTCTAAGCTCAGTTTACCTGAAAATATTGAATTCCCTTTTGCTAATAGTGTAAGTTCTGTGGTTGAAGAAAATTTTGGTGAAGAAAATATTTTATGGATTGGTACCTATGGTGGACTCGTTCGGTACAATTTAACAACCGGTGAAAGTAACAGATATCTCCAGAGTAAAAAGAATGATACTGGATTGTTGAGCAATACAATACATGATTTGATTATTGATAGATCTGGAGTAGTCTGGATTGCCTCAGAAAATGGTTTGAATTTTTACTCACCGAAACGATCAAAATTTAATTTTCATGTTTCACAATCTCTTTCCTTAAAAGAATCACCTGAACTTCTATTTAGAAACATTAGAGCAATTACTAAATCAAGTGATGAAACACTGTGGTTTGGAACCGATCAAGGTTTAATGGGACTTAAATATATTAACGGAAATTCATCACACTTCCAAAACCCGGAATTACAATCTTTAAATGTATGGTCTTTAGCAGAAAGTAGTATTGGCGATTTGTGGGTTGGAACGTACGGTCAGGGGTTTAAGAAATTAGACATCAAAACAAACAAACTTAAAACAATTAGTGTTAATAACCCGGCTCACAATCCTTCTGCATATAATTTTGTTAAAACTATTTTAGAAGATGATAAAGGAATGTTGTGGATTGGATTTTGGGGAGGCGGACTTGCCAGGATGAATCCTGATGACAATAGTATTGAATTCTGGAGAAACATCGAAAATGATGACGAAAGTTTAGGTTACAACGATGTCTGGGCGGTATACCAGGATTCGAAAGGAAGAATCTGGATCGGAACAAATGGAGGTGGATTAAATTTATATAATGGCAGTAAGCAAAACACCTTCCAGCATTGGAAAGCTGATAAAAAAAATAGCCAGAGTCTAAGCAGTAATAGTATTTATACTATACAAGAATCCAACAATAAAAATAATTCAATCATCCAAACTATTCTTTGGATCGGAACCGCAAATGGGTTGAATAAATTCATAATAAAAGATGATACGGAAGCAAGTAATTATTCTGAACTTAATATTGAAATTACTTATTATACGGTGAATGATGGTTTATCAGACAATGCAGTTGAAAGTATCCAGGAAGATGAGAATGGAAATCTTTGGATTGGAACCAGTTCTGGAATTTCACTATTTAATGTTGAAGAAGAGATATTTACAAATTATGGACTTGCCGATGGATTGAATGGAAGTTCGTTTAACTCATCTTCATCATTTGCAGCCAAAGATGGTATGATGTTTTTTGGCAGCACAACTGGACTCAATTATTTCCATCCTGATAGAATAAAACAATCGTCTTATTCTCCACCAATAGTAATAACAGATTTTCAAATATTTAATCAACCCCTTAATTTGAAGAGTAAATCTCCACTCAAACAGAGCATTATTCATACTAAAGAAATAAATCTTAATTATAATCAAAACGATTTTTCATTTCAGTTTACTTCTCTCGATTACAATGCACCAGAGTTAAACCAATACGCTTATATGCTTGAAGGCTTTGATGAAGATTGGATATTCAGTGGCACAAGGCGTTTTGTAACTTATACAAATATTGATGCGGGAGATTACATTTTTAGAGTTAAAGCAACAAACAGCGACGGCGTTTGGAATAAAACAGATACACAAATAAGTATAATTATTAATCCACCATTCTGGGCTACCTGGTGGGCATATACAATTTATGTGGTTTTGTTTATTGGAGCATTGTATTTAATGAGAGCAACGGAAATTAACCGAAGAAAAAAGAAAGAAGAAGAAAAATTAAGACGAGAAAGAGAAGCAGCATTATTACGGGAAGCAAAACTGAAAGCCATCGCTATTGAGCAGGAAAAAGAAATAGAAAAACAAAAAATCAGGAACAGGATTGCACAAGACCTTCACGATGAAATTGGCAGTAACCTTAGTAGTATTTCTTTAATGAGTGACCTTATTCAAAAATCAGAAAAAATTGATCCTGACTCAATCAATAAAATAAAACGTATTCATAAAGTAGCTAAAGATTCGTCACAGGCAATGCGTGATATTGTATGGATTACGAATCCCGCTTCAGACAATCTGAAAGACCTAATTACAAAAATGAATGAAGTAGCAAATGATATGCTTGCAGGTATAAGTTGGAGATTTGATTTTCCTGAAGAAACAGTTAAAATTCATTTATCACCTGAATCTAAAAGAAATGTTTTCTTGATCTTCAAGGAAGCATTGAACAATATTATTAAACATTCAAATGCTAAAAACGCTATTATCAAATTAAAAATCAGTGACAAAAATTTATTGCTTGCGATTAAAGACAATGGCAAAGGATATAAAACAGATTTAAACTCAACGGGAAACGGATTGAAAAATATGGACAACCGCGCAAAGGAAATAAATGGAATATTGAAGCTGAACAGCAGTCCAGGTAAGGGAACGACAATTGCCCTCGCAGTAAATATCACGCAAGTGCGTGATTGAACACATTACAAATAAGTCTTATTTTCAAACAACGATTATTACAGAAATAAAAAATGAAATCAGCAATAGATGTAATTATAATTGAAGATAACGAGCTTCTTAGGGATTCACTAAAGGAGGCTATAAACAAGAGCGGTCAGATAAATTGCCGGAACTCATTTGGCTCTGGAGAAACCGCTCTTGAATTAATTGCTAAAGAAGAATTGGTTCCTGACATCATTTTGCTTGACATTGGCTTACCCGGACTAAATGGAATTGAGCTGATCCCCGAACTAAAAAAATTATCACCGTCCTCCAAAATATTAATAATAACTGTACACGATGATGACGAAAATGTATTTAATGCAATCTGTGCCGGTGCCTCGGGTTATTTACTGAAAGATTTATCTTCAGAAAAAATTGTAAGCTCTATAAGTGAAGTTATGAACGGCGGCGCCCCGATGAATTCGCACATTGCTAAAAAAGTGTTGAGTATGTTCAGAGATCAGAACATAAAATCAAATGGATACAGCCTTTCTGAAAGAGAAAAGGAAATTTTAGGACAGTTAGTTGAAGGCTTAAGTAAAAAGCAAATAGCAGAAAAAATTTTCCTAAGTCATCACACTGTAGATTCACACCTCCGCAACATTTACGCAAAGCTGGAAGTCCACTCCCGCAGCAGTGCAATCTCCAAAGCAATAAGAGAAAAACTCCTCTAATATTCTTCATTAGTCACACTTTTAAAAACCACGCACTTGCGTGATTGAAACCATTCCGTTTCCAATATATCTTATCAGCAGTAATAATTATTCAATAAGGAGAATAAAAATGAAAACATCAATTTTACTATTGTTGATTCTAAGCATTAGTTTATACCCACAGGTAACAGAAGAGTGGGTTACGCGGTATAACGGACCAGGAAACGGAATTGATGAAGCTGAATCCGTTGTGACAGACAATTTTGGAAACATTTACGTAACAGGTAGAAGCCAAGGGAGTACATCGGGATTCAATTATGCAACTATTAAGTATGATTCAGATGGAAATGAGCAATGGCAAAAAAGATATGGAACAAGTGGAAATAATGAAGCAAAGGAAATTGTTATAGATGACCAAGGCAACACTTATGTAACAGGATATGCAACTATAGGAGGCAGTTTCGACTATGCTACAATTAAATATAGCCCTGATGGTGATGAATTGTGGGTGAAAAATTATAATGGACCAGATAACTCACTGGATCAGTCAAATGCGATAGCAATAGATAATTTTGGGAATATTTATGTAACTGGTGTCAGTGTCGGTAATGGATCAGGATATGATTATGCAACAATTAAATACAGTACTGAATGGTATCGAGCAATGGGTAGCAAGATATAATGGTCCGGGAAATTTTGATGACCATGCTTCATCAATTACAATCGATAATAACGGCAATGTTTTTGTTACCGGATGGAGTGCAGGAAGTCAGAGTAATTATGGTTATGCAACAATTAAATATAATTCAGACGGAATGGAGCAGTGGGTGAAGAGATATAATAATTTGCAGAATGGTACAGATCAAGCTGTTGCCGTTATAGCTGATGATATGGGAAATATATATGTTACCGGCTACAGCCAGGGGACCGGAACCAATTTCGATTATGCAACTTTAAAATATAATTCTGATGGGAATGAATTGTGGGTAAAAAGATACAATTATGAAATTTTAAATAGTGATGACTGGGCTTATGCAATAACTTTGGATAATTCTGGAAATGTTTACGTAACAGGTGTTAGCACTGGTCTTAGTATGGCTGATTATTTAACAATTAAATATGACTCCAATGGAGAAGAACAGTGGACTCAAAGATACAAATGGACCCCAAAATCGATATGATCAGGCAAATTCAATTGCTGCGGATAATTTAGGAAATGTTTATGTAACAGGTTACAGTTATGTAGGAGTTCAGAGTGAGTGACGCAACTCTAAACATATAATTCCGATGGATTACTGCAATGGACAAAAAGATACATCGGTACTGGAAGCGGTGCGGATGCAGCTAATTCGATTGCTATAGATGTGTCAGGGAATGTATATGTTACTGGTAGAAGTTCAGGATCAGGAACTGAACGCGATTTCGCAACCATTAAATATTCTCAAGATCCTTCCGATGTTCAGGAGATTAATTTCGAATTTCCAAATTATTATTCATTTCATCCAAACTATCCAAATCCATTTAATCCAAGCACTACGATCAGTTGGCAGTCTCCAGTTGGCAGTCATCAAACATTAAAAGTTTATGATTTACTTGGCAATGAAGTTGCAGTTTTGGTTGATGAATATTCTTCCAACTGGAACTTATAAGTTGAACTTTTCCGCCAAAGGCGGATCCGCCTCGCGAGTGCTTCCGGTCTTTGCAAGCGGAATTTATTTCTACAAATTGCAAGCAGACAGTTTTGTAGAAACGAAGAAGATGTTGATGATTAAATGACGTAGTCAATTAACCTGCCTGTCGGCAGACAGGTCAGAAATCCCGCCTTTGCGGGAATTCTCCTACGTTGAAACTTCGGAGAACAGGTCCTCCTTCGCTAAGAGCTTCGGAGGAAAAGTTCTTTTGAAATAATTTTTTCTCCTCTCCTAAATAGAGCTTGTGTGAATATTGTAAAAACCGTTGAAACGGTTAATCACTCAGTAGATTTTCTTTTTAAATTCCCACGATTGAAATCGTGGGTTAATGTAATTTCTTAATTTCCACACAGTCTCTATAAGGGAAGGAAAACAAACAAATCTTTCATCGCTATGTTTTCCTTCTCTTTTAATTTCCTTTCCCCACCCTCCGGCTTAGCCTCACTTTAAAAATCACGCACTTGCGTGATTGATAACACTCACCTTTCCGATATATCTTGTCAGCAGAATAATTATTCAATAAGGAGAATAAAAATGAAAACAATCTTAACTACCTTACTTTTGCTTTGCTTGATAACAACACAAAGCATTTCGCAATGGGAATGGCAAAATCCGCGACCGCACGGTAATGCCAATAACAGATTAGCATTTGGCGATAATCCAAATACATATTCAATCGTTGGTAATGCAGGAATAATTATCAAAACAACAGATGATGGTGTAAACTGGGAAAGCCAAAATTCAGGAACGGATGTTGACCTCAGCGACATTTATATATCTGGTGATAACGCGATTGCCGTGGGTGAAAGCGGAACCATCCGTAGAACCACCGATGGTGGAAATACACTGGACACCATAAGCAGCGGTACAACTACTAATTTAACTGCAGTGACTTTCCATACATCTAAAGTCGGAATAATAACCGGGTTGGATGGATTAGTTTTACGAACCATTAATAGCGGATTAAGTTGGAATTCAGGTAGCATTACCCACGACCCAAAGACTTTACGGTATTTCATTTGCCGATGCATAATAACGGAATTGCTGTTGGTGATGGTGGAGTGGTTCTTAAAACGACCAACAGCGGAGAATCCTGGAATTTGCAAACAAGCGGAACTGTACAATCTCTTTATGATGTCTCTTATATAAATTCAAGCACAGCCGTTGCATCTGGATATAGTGGAACTATAATCCGTACTACAAATGGAGGCACCACCTGGAACTTCAATAGGATTAACAACTTACATTCGTTGGGGTGTATCGTTTACTGATCCTGATAACGGTGTGGTAGTTGGTGATGCTAATAATGTTCATCAAACAACTGATGGCGGTGCTAACTGGACATATCGAAATTTAAATTTAATGTCTACAAATTTTCATTGTGTCAGATTTTATAACTCGACTAAAGGTGTTGCAGTCGGTGAAAGGGGTGCTATATTTAAAACTGAGGACGGAGGAATCACCTGGCAGATTATTACCACAGGGTCGCTTCCCAGATATCAAATATCTGGTGGTGTTAATATATTTGACTTGTACAGTGTACAATTTATAAATTCAAACCGGGCGGTAATTAGTGGAACTTATCAATACTTTTATACAAACAATGGTGGTGTTTCCTGGGATTATATTCCTATGAACGACTATCCGAAATTGATTGATTTAGACTTTGTAAATCAGGACAATGGTGCAATGATTGGTATAAGGCAAAGTCTTCAAGGCTCAGATATTCTTGGAACAACAAACAGTGGTTCCAACTGGTCAGTACAATACACTAGTAATTCAATAAAATTAAATAGCATTGATCTTTCAACAACAACTCATGGAGTTGCCGTTGGTGATGGTGGAAAAATATTAATGACAACCAATGGTGGTCAAAACTGGAACGAACAAATCGCTCCCCAGCCTTATCATATTTATGATGTTTTTCTCGTTGACTCTCTAATTGGCTACACCGTCGGAAAATATGGTTATATTTTTAAAACCATTGATGGTGGAATAAATTGGACTCAAAAAGGTTACAGTTTGTTCTCTAATTTATATGGAGTCGCCTTTTCTGATGCAAACAATGGTATCGCTGTTGGTGATTCGTCAAGTCCTGGTGGTACTTACGGCGTAATACTCAAGACAACTAATGGTGGTTCCAGTTGGAGCAAACAAGTTCTTGGCACATCATTATTTTTTCAGGATGTTACTTTTGCCGACAATAACAATTGGTATGCAGCAGGTGTCAGTGTTTCTCCTCCAAATCCATTAGTTTCTGTGATTGGAAAAATTTTTAGATCAACAGATGCAGGAAACAGTTGGTCAGAACAAAATCTCCCAATCAAGACAACCAGATTTATAAACGGAATCTCAGCATTTGATAACGAAAATCTGATTGCAGTTGGGTTGGAAGGGATGGTATTAGCAACAACAAACGGCGGTGTGCAACATCTTCAACGCCTCTTTCTTCGAATGCTCCGGCTGGAAGCCAAACTCTTGCAGTCATAAGCACAAATGGATTCTCTATAGGAGAACAGATAACCATAAATCCAGGCGGTGCAAATGAGGAGACAAATATAATCACAGGATTTGGATCAATTCTACTACAAACACCCTTACAGTTCATCATCTGGCTGGTGAAATAGAACAACTGTTGTAACAGATAAATACCAAATGCATACAAATAACCAAAATTACCCAAATCCATTTAATCCAAGCACAACATTAGTTGGCAGTCACCAAACAGCAGTCATCAAACTTTAAAAGTTTATGATTTACTTGGAAATGAAGTTGCAACATTAGTTAATGAATATCTTCCAACAGGAACATATAAAGTTAGCTTTGATGCTTCCGGTCTTTCAAGTGGAATTTATTTCTACAAATTGCAGGCAGGTCCGTTTGTTGAGACAAAGAAGATGATACTTGTCAAATAGAATTATTTTATTAACTTAAAGTCAAGATGAGTGTAATTTATCTTTTCATATTAACAGTCTTTGTCATATCACCCTGCATTTATGCTCAGGTCCCTGATACATTATGGACAAAAAAATTCGGAGGTGCCGGGATTGATCTTGGAAATGAAATTATTCAAACTTCGGACGGTGGTTTTGCTGTTGCAGGATATACAACATCATTCGACGTTGTTCAAAGAGATGCTTATGTTGTTCGTCTTGATACACTTGGCAATATCATCTGGCAAAAAACTTACGGAGGAAATTTATTAGAACAAGCATACTCCATTAAGCAATCATTGGACGGCGGATTTATTATTTCTGCTTTCAGATATGGGCTCACTTCCAATCTCTGGCTTATTAAAACAAATGCAAATGGCGATACTTCCTGGACAAAAAATATCGGATATGATGAAAATGATTTCGGTACAAATCTGCAGTTAACTGATGATGGTGGATTATTAGTGGTTGGATACACTGATTCAGATATAATCAGCAACGGAGACAGAGATGTATGGCTTTTAAAATTTGATTCAACCGGAAATCAGCTTTGGGAAAAAACATTTGGTGGTGAATCTGCAGATGAAGGATTTAAATTATTAAAACTTGATGACGGCAATTTGATTATTGCTGGCTACTCAGAATCATTCAGCGGTGGGGACAGGGATGGCTGGATCGTAAAAACCAGTTCTTCAGGAAATTTTATTTGGAGCAATAGTTTCGGCGGCGGTAGTTATGATGAATTCACAGCAGCAGCTGAAGATGAAGAAGGAAATTTATATTTTACAGGAACAACTGAATCATCCGGCGATCGAAATCTTTGGGTCGTAAAAACTGATTCCGGAGGAAATCTTATCTTTACAAAATCCTACGGTGGATCTCAGTGGGAATGGGGACATGATATTAAAAGAACATCTGACGGAAATTTTATTGTAACGGGATTCAGTCAATCCAATAGCACGTTTTTGCGTCAGCTTTGGCTTTTGAAAATTGATGAACAAGGAGATACTTTGTGGACAAACCTTTTTACCAGTGTTAATGGCAGTGAGGGCTCTTCAGTGATCCAAACACCAGATAATGGTTTTGCAGTTACCGGTTCTGCCGGGAGTACGTCGACAAGCACTGATGTTTGGGTGATAAGACTAAGGCCTGAAGGCACATCCGCCATAGAAGACAATTTATCTGATTTGCCTGAGTCATTTTTACTCGAACAAAACTTTCCAAACCCGTTTAATCCAGTAACTAGTATTGAGTATGTAGTAGGTAGTCAGAGTTACGTTACACTTAAGGTTTACGATGCTCTGGGTAATGAAGTCGCAACTCTTGTTGACGAATACAAACAAGCAGGTAGTTATGAAGTTGAATTTTCCGTAGGTCAGGACTCCAGTCCTGACATTGCAAGCGGAGTATATTTCTACAAACTTCAGGCAGGCAGCTTTGTTCAAACCAGAAAGATGTTGCTTCTCAAATAAGTTAAACGTGAGACTCACTTCAAAAGTGAGTCTCACATATTTTCTCCTCTCCTATATAAGAGAAGGAAAACAAATAAATCACCGGTTTAATTTTCCTTCTCTTTTAATCTCTTTCCCTAACCCACCAGAATAGCCTTACATAAAAATCACGCATTTGCGTGATTGATAACACTCCCTTTCCAATATATCTTGTCAGCAGAATAATCATTTAATAAAGGAGAACTAAAATGAAAAAATTGTACATTTTTATAACTTTAATGCTTGCCGCATTCGTTTTAAATATAAATGCACAAGATATTTGGGAAAGAGTACCGGGTGATGTAGCAGGAGCCACCGCTACCGCGTTTGCATTTAATAAAAGTGATAGTAATAGAATTTATGCAGGATTTGTTGGAACATTCATTTCGGGGGTTTGGCTTTCCACAAATGATGGAAATAGTTGGACAAAGAAGAGCCCCAACAGAGATATTTTAAAATTAGTGACCAATACCAGTGGTCATATTTTTGTTAGTACAAGAACCCAAGGTCCAACAACAGACAGCGTATTTCGAACTACTGATCTTGGTGTTACATGGACAACAATACATAATGGACTACCTCTTCCCGGAGAATTAATTATTGATTTAATTGTAAATCCAATAAATGGGTATTTATTTGTAGGTACTACGGATGGTGTATATCGTTCAGTTAATAATGGGGACAACTGGACGCAGATAAATAATGGATTACCTACTTCCCAATTCGGTCCATTAGCTGTTAGTCCTGATGGGATAGTATTCGCTTGTGAAAATTTTCTGGAAGGGGCAATTTACCGTTCGGTAAATAATGGAGATTCCTGGACAAAAGTTGTTAATGGGCTTATTGAAGGGATTTTTGTTAATCCTATTACGATAAGCGAAGACGGAAAAATATATATTTATGTCACTGATGGCGAAGATTTTAAAGGAGTTTTTAAGTCGGTAAGTAATGGGAACTCATGGTCTAAAATGAGTAATGGTTTACCTGATGGTTTTATTTATTCGCTTACAACCAATTCGCTAGGCCATGTATTTGCCGGTCGTGAATCACCTAACAAAGTTTACCGTTCAATAAACGGTGGTCATAGCTGGCACCCTATGTCGGAAGGGTTGCCAACATTTGGGGGTCCAATTTATGCTTTAGCTTCCAACTACCGTGGAAAATTATTTGCAGGCAACGGTGGTTTTTGGCGAACAATTGATTCAACCACATCTCAAACGGTTCGCAAGTCACTGAAAAATCTAAATCAGCTATTTGATCATATAAACCCAGCAGTGATTGATATACATGTTTCCGGTCCCGGCACAAATATTCCCAAACAAAATCTTGCTCCTCTGGTTGAATCAGTTGATATCTCAATTGATGAAGTTCTTCACACGCGCACAGGCGACCTTACTTTTACACTTGAACATAATGGGGTAACTATTACGCTTATATCAGAAGCCGGCGGAAATGGTCAGGATTTCATTTCAACACTTTTAAGTGATGATGCAGAAGAACTGATAGGAAATGGCACCGCACCATTCACTGGTTTTTATAAACCAGAACAACCATTGAGTGCATTTCAAGGAATGGATCCTTTTGGAGACTGGACATTAACAATAACCGACGGTTATGCTGGGAATGACGGAATACTCAACGGCTTGACACTTCAGATAATGACGGATTCTCCACTTTCTAACATAGAGGTTGATACACAAATAAATCCATCAGGTTATAATTTAGAACAGAACTACCCAAATCCATTTAATCCAAGCACAACAATTAGTTGGCAATCTCCAACCAGTGGGCATCAAACTTTAAAGGTTTATGATTTACTTGGCAATGAAGTTGCAACATTAGTTGATGAATTTCTTCCAACTGGAACGTTATAAAGTAAGCTTCAATGCTTCCGGTCTTTCAAGTGGGATTTATTTCTACAAACTTCAGGCAGGTTCGTTTGTTGAAACTAAGAAGATGCTGCTTTTGAAATAATTTTTTCTCCTAAATAAGGGAAGGAAAACGAACAAACCTTTCATCGCAGTGTTTTCCTTCTCTTTTAATAACTTTCTCCACGCTCCCAGCTTAGCTTCACTTTAAAAATCACGCACTTGCGTGATTGAAACAGTACCCGTTTAGAAATATGTTTCCAGCAAATCAATTTATTAAAAAGGAATAAAAATGCCACCGTTCTTACAATCCTCTAATGTAGTTAGAATATTTATTTTATTTTTCTCTTTGCTTGGTTTACAATTGCTCTACTCACAACCAATGTCAGGTAATTACAGCATTGGCGGTACCAATCCGGATTTTACAACCTTACAACTCGCTGCTGATGCACTCAATGCAAGAGGTGTTTCAGGAGCTGTGTTGTTTAATATCCGGCAAGGAACTTACATACAGAACGGCGGAAACAATGCAGTTCTGTTACTTGATAGTACTGTTGCAGGTTTATCAAGCACAAACAGGATAACTTTTCAGGCCGATGCTTCTTCGGGAGGTAATGTTGATAATGTAATTCTTCAGATGAATAGAACCAATGCTGCAACGTCAGATTTTTTTCTTGTTAAGGTTCGCCTCGATTTTATATCATTCAGAAATATGACTTTTAGTATTACCGATTCACTTAATACTTTTAATAATTATCTCGTACATATAGAACAAGATAATCCTTCTAATCCAATTGTGGATGATATAGTTTTTGAAGGCTGCAAATTTTTAGGGACTACTCATATCGGTGCACCGGGAAATTCTCTCGGAACTGTGTACGGAATCGGCTCTAATACTAATATTGGTGATCTTACAATCCGCGGGAATACTTTTGTAAGATTGTTAAATGCTGTGTCCGTTAATAATGCATTAGGAGTTGCACAGGGTGTTATTGTTGTTGAAGATAATCAATTTCTTGAAGGGTTTAGTTCATCAAGCGGATCAGGAAATCCACTTGGCGCGGCAATACAGATTTCCTGCACAACTGCCAGTGTAAGACGTAACAAAATAGATTTTACAACCAGCTATAATGCCGGAGGGATAGGAATTTTTGTAGCCGGCGCTAATACTGCATTTGTGGAAAGTAATGATATAAGGGGACCTTTTTCTGTTGGACTACAAGTAACAGATTTTGGTTCTGCTTTGGCTGATTCAATTTACATTTTTAATAATATGATATTGGGTGGTCCGGTAAACAATCGCATAGGATTACAATGTAATTCTAAAAATGCTAATATTCATTTTAACACTATCCTGTTACCTTCAGCAGGTGTAAGCACAACAGGACTACTGCTTGAAAGCGAAAATTGTAAAATCATTAATAATATGATAATCATTTACAGCGAAGGCGGATTCAGCACTGCTTATAACCAGTCCTTCTCGGCTTCAAATCTCCAATCCGATTACAATATTATTTCTAAGTGGGGAAGCGGTCAGGGTCCTATTGTCATCGGGAGTGGAATTCAATACTATTCATTTTTAGATTATCAAAATGCAACGGGCTTGGATTCAAATTCTGCTCCCAGACTTGTAGAGTTTGTTGCTTATGACGATCTACATTTAACTGATTGCCAGTCGCAGGATCCTGATTTTAGAGGAATTCCCATTCCCGGAATTACGCTGGACATTGACGGAGAAATTCGTCATGAAACATCTCCTACTGATAGGAGCTGACGAAAACCTCGCACGTTTTAATGATAGTATGTTCGGGGCTCCATTCAAAATTGGCTTACCCGGAACATGCATTTTCAATTGCAGTAGATAATTTTGCGCACCCCTCCGTTGAAGGTTTTGCTATTCCGGATTTTGATAACAACCAGGTTCTTTTATACAACTACAATGGCGATAGAACATTTTCACACACAGGAACTTTGCAAACTCTATTTCCACCAACTGAAATTAAAGTTTTTTGATTTTGATAAAGACAATAAACTTGATCTGTTGGTTGGGTTAGATGCAGACATGATACAAATTTTCTGGGGTGATGGAATCGGCGGATTTCCGACATCCACAAATCTTTTAACTGGATATAGTGTTTTAAATACCATCGAAATCGGTAATGATAATTCATTACAGGAGCCTCAGGTGTTTCTGAGTTTTACTGGTTTCCTGACTCCAACTGACTACTATAGTTTGATGGCTTATATAGCCGATGATAATGGAAGAGAAAATATTGAAGTAGTATTTATTAAAGAACCCGGAAGCAATATTCCCGATACAATCTATACGTCACTTGGGGATATGGCAATAGGTAACATCGACAATGAACCAAATGATGAAATAATTGCTCTTTCCATATTACCTCCATTTCCAGTTTATATTTTTAATGATACTACTGTTTCCGGGGTTCAGTATCCTTACTCAACTAATTACAGATATGTTTTTGGTAGTGATCCATGGAGCCCCTGGCATAATTCAAGTATCAGGTTAGCAGATATTGATGGTGACGGAGACAATGACATTTTAACGACCAGTGGGAGTACGGATGAGATTGTGCTCATTAGAAATTTAGGCAACTATAGTTTTGCCGATGAAGAAATACTTGTAAGAGAAGCAAGGGGTCTTGTGGTTATGGACTATGAAAATGACGGAGATCAGGATATTGTTACTATGAATCACAGGCTTGAGACAAATGGAATTACAGTTTTTTTGAATGACGGTTTGGGAAATTTCACTACTCGGGAAAATTGTTTCTTTCCTCACGCTAATGGATTTCCGTGGTCAATGGTCGCTTCTGATTTTGACAATGACGGCAGAATGGACATTGCAATTTCTGCAACGGGTTTTGGTGACGCTGATTCACTTTTTGTTTTATATAACTTAGGCGGCGGTACTGTTGGAATAGATGAACAGGAAACAGAAGAAATTCCAACTACATTTTCACTATCACAGAATTATCCAAATCCGTTTAACCCTTCCACAACAATTAAATATTCAATCCCAAATGCGGGTCTCGTAACATTAACCGTGTTTAACATTCTCGGTGAGCAGGTTAAAACATTAATTAACCAGGAAATGCCTGCTGGAAATCATTCGGTTCAATTCAATGCAAGCAGCCTTGCGAGTGGAATATATCTGTATCGAATACAGGCAGGTTCGTTCATTCAAACAAAGAAGATGTTATTGCTAAAATGAATGAAACGTGAGACTCACTTCAAAAGTGAGTCTCACAATTTGTCAATACTCTGAATAAAATAACTTTCAAACAGGAATTAAAATGAAAAAAATATTATTGATCCTTCTATTTACAGCAGTCACAAATTACCCGCAGGTAACACCTGAATGGATTAGAAGAAACACAGATATGTTTCCTAGTGGGATGGTAGTTGATAAAGACGGGAATGTTTTTATAACCGGATTAAACAATTACGGTTCAGATGATCCAGACTATAAAACAGTGAAATACAATTCTGCCGGTGTTCAGCAGTGGTTAGCAACATATAGTTTTCCGTCCTACACATCAAACGATCACCCTTTTGGAATTGCAATTGATAGTATAGGAAATGTATATGTAACAGGCACAAGTTTTGGTGGTGATACAACTCGCAATGACATTGCAACAGTAAAATATAATTCCGATGGTGTACAGCAGTGGGTAAGAAGATATAACGGTCCAACTTATCAAAGTAATGATGCTGGCGAAGGAATTGCTGTGGATGCACAAGGAAATGTTTATGTAATCGGAAAGAATTCCTCTGGTCTTTGTACAATCAAATATAGTTCTGCGGGTGATGTACTCTGGATTGAAAGTCCTGCAAACGAAATGACTCCTGTCGATCTTGTAATTGATGAATCAGCAAATATATATATAACAGGATATCGGCCTTCTGCTGGTTATAATTCTCCACTAGATTATATAACGATTAAATATAACTCCTCAGGTGTGCAACAATGGGTTAAAACTTATAATGGACCAGGAGACGATGATGACTTTCCGTCTTCAGTATCCGTAGATGAAATTGGAAATGTGTATGTTACCGGTACGAGTGTAGGAGTTGGTCCAGGTTATGATTATGCGACTATTAAGTATAGCTCATCCGGTTTAGAAGAATGGGTTGCAAGATATAATGGACCTGCAAATGATCAAGCCGCAGCGTACTCGCTTGCAGTTAATTCACCCGGCGATGTTTATGTAACAGGATATACTATTTCTGGTACAAGTAGTCAGTTTGCAACTGTAAAATATAACTCACAGGGAATTCAACAATGGGAAGCTTTATATTCAGGTCCGGACAGCATTGACAATATTTCACGTGATATAGCTCTGGATTCTGCAGGTAATGTGTATGTGACGGGTACCAGTTGGGGAAATGGATCAAATACTGATTATATCACAATAAAGTACAGTCCCAATGGTGTCGAACAATGGGTACAACGATACGACGGATCATATAATGACCAAGCTTACTTCATTTCTTTAGATAAAAACAATAATGTATATGTAGCTGGTCAAAGTTTTAGTACTAATCCTAATGGTAACACAACTGACTTTGTAACAATAAAATATTCAGAGAATAACAACCTGCATATTTCAAGTCCTTCTGCAGGTGAGCTGTGGATAACCGGAGAAACAGACACAATAAGATGGACAGGCGGACAACCCGGGCAGTTATTAGCTTTAGACTACAGCACAGATAAAGGACAAACTTATTTTGATATTGCTTTTGCCGTACCTGTGGAAACAGGATTTTTTACCTGGCAGGTTCCAAATGAACTCCTTACAACTAAAGCTAAAATAAAAATTACAGATATTGCTGATACAGCAGTCTATGCGATTAGTGATACCTTTAAAATTAAGGGTTACATACTTACTAAATATGTTAATGGTAATTATGATCCTTACTCTCAATTTCAGGACCCTTATGCATTTGGAAATACTATAGATGCATTGTGGCCACGGGAATGGTGGCAAAGATTTGACTATAAGGGAATAGATCCCATTACAGGTTATTCATATCTGGCTGGGGGTACAATTACTAGCCAATATTTTCAACAAGCCGATACTTCTGATTTTCCGGACTGGATATCCTGGGTAAGGACTTTTGGAGTCTATGCTTGTTATTATAGAATGTCCTTCCCCCCCGTTTATTCTCCAACAGCTGCTCTCAGATGGTTTTTAATCAAAGGTAGTTGGGGAGGTTCATGTTTTGGAATGTCGACATCAAATGTTTTGCTATTTGCGAACAAGGATCAATTCATTTCTAAATATCAATCATTTCCGCCATAGATCCATTGTTACTAATCCCCACCGACTCAGTTAAGACTGTAATCAATGAATTATTCACTCACCAACTGGGAAAGGAACATCGGGAATATCGAACAACAGTCGGGTATTCAAAAACACCGAATGAAACATTAAGAGAAATAAAGAAAATGTTGATTGATGATTATGAACCTATCAGAACTCTCAGTATTGTTAGCAATGATCCTACTGATCCTGGTGGTCACTCAATTATGGCCTATAAAGTTGAAAAGGACATCCACTATTTGATGATATTTTTTACGTTTATGTGTATGATAATTCTTATCCTGAACTTGTCCGGACATCAAGAATAATGGTGGATACTTTAGCAAATAATGGTAACGGTACTGGACGCCGAACTATCGATTGGTTAAACTGGGGTGGAACAAAATGGTTTTACCTTATGGAACCGGCAACTAATTATCTTACTACACCTTCTTTACCAGACAAGCTAATACCGGAATCTCCATTTATACTTGATGAGAATGAACTACAAATGCTTAACACAAGAAATGCTTCTATTCTAATTACAGACCAGTCAGGCAATTCAAGTGGATATTATAATGGTATACTCACGAACAATATTCCAAATGCATTTCCGACATCATAGAAAACGGAAGTTCTGGTCCACCAATTGGTTATGATTTACCTAACGCAGATTATTCGGTAAAGTTCGAGTAATTATACTGATGGTAATTCCAGGGTTGGTTTCTTCACAGGCAACAAATCCTATTATTATTCCAGATCAAATGCTCAAACTTCCGAAATCAGATAATCTTTTCTTCGATGACGGGTTATCATATTCTAATCCTGATATAAACTCCAAACCGATAAATTTTATTTGTATTGAAAGTGAATATTTTCAGGACAAGGCGTACGCTATTAACAATCTTCAGATGACGCAAAATGATTCCCTAAAAGTTGAATTTGCTGATCAGAGCCAACTGAGAATAATCAGTTATGGCAATGCAAAGACTTATGAGTTGTCTATCAATTTTGCTACGTCAGACTACTATGGACCTTTTTATAATCCTAACATTCCACTTTCTGCGAACACAACACATACTCTTATACCACTCTGGTATAGTCTTCCGAACAATTTACTCACTGTTGTAGTTGATGAAGGTAACAACGGCACAATAGACGACACACTTGAAGTTGAAAATCAATATGGAACTACAACAACATTCCAGCTGGCAGTAACAATAAACAATGGCTGGAATATGGTTTCCGTACCGGGGTTACATCCAACAAATCAAAACGTAAATACCTGGTGGTCAGGCAAGGATCCGGCAGCCGGAGTATTCAGGTACAGTGGCGGTTACCTATCGGTAACAGACGCAGCACCCGGGAACCGGTTACTGGATGAAACATCTTGGTGTTAACACATATAACACAGGTGAAGAATGGCCTGCAGGTGGCATACAAATAGTTGCACACAATCCACTCATCGGTCAGGCAGGATGGAATCTGATTGGTGGATATGAGCAGACAGTTGCAACAGCAGCGTTAACAACAAATCCTCCCGGACTAATAACAGGACCAATCTATGGATATTCAGGCGGATACCAGGTTGCAGATAATTTAGTTCCCGGATATGGATATTGGGTAAAACTTAATTCTGCCGGTGAGATCAATATACCCGGATCATTAAGTAAAGGAAACAACTCAGCCAAAGAATTTTTTGAAGATAAATGGGGAAAGATAATTATTACAGATGCAGCAGGAATGAATTATACACTATACGCAATAACGGGTAATGTTGACTTGAATCAATATGAATTACCGCCGGCACCGCCAGAAGGAATGTTTGATATCAGATTCGGCAGCGGAAGAATTGCCGAAGATATAAACAACAGTGTCCAGTCAATATTGTTTTCAGGAATTGAACATCCATTTACTGTAAGAGCAGAGAATATAGATATCAGATTGCAGGATGAGTCGGGAATTCAAATCAATGCAAACCTTAAATCAGGTGAAGAGATAACGATCAGTGATATTTCAATAAACAAGCTGACAGTATCGGGTGAATTAGTTCCCGTGAAATATGAATTGCAGCAGAACTATCCTAACCCGTTCAACCCTGGCACAACTATTAAATACTCAATAGCTAAACAAAGTAATGTAACTTTGAAAGTTTATGATATGCTTGGAAGTGAAATCACAACGCTCGTTAATGAAGAAAAACCTGCGGGTGTTTATGAAATAAATTTCAATGCATCAAACCTTGCTTCGGGTATATACTTCTATAAAATTCAAGCAGGCAGTTTTGTTGAAACCAAGAAGATGATCCTCCTGCGTTAATAAATTAACTTAGGCGGGCAGGTTCTAATAAAATAAATTTCATTCTCTCTCCTAAATAAGAGAAGGAAAACAAATGCCGTTTTGGATAAGTTTTCCTTCTCGACGATATTTTTCAATAATTAACCAGTCCAATATCTTTAAAATCACGCACTTGCGTGATTGAAACCGGTTCTCCTAAAAAATAATTTACACTCAATCTATAAACTAATTAGGAATAATAATGAAAACCATGTTTGCTCTTGCACTCATTTCTGGATTATCGACAGGGATTTTTTCTCAGCCATTAAATGGCTCTTACACGATTGGAGGAAACTCACCGGATTTTGCGACTCTCCAGGATGCTGCCAATGCATTAAATGCGAACGGGATATCAAGTCCGATATTTTTTAACATTCGCCCGGGGATTTATATGGAGAACGGCGGGAATAATACTGTTCTTACTCTAGACGACGCTGTTGCTGGTCTTTCTGAGTCTAATAGAATTACGTTCCAGCCGGATGCTGCAGCAGGTGGTAATGTAGATAACGTAATTCTGCAGATGCATATAACAAATCAAATAACCGCAGACCAGGACCTTGTTGAGGTCAAGTTGGATTTTATCTCTTTCAAAAATATTACATTTCAGGAGAGTGATTCTTCAATGCATATTTATGGCAGTACCTTCGTCCGTGTTCGTAATCGCTACCTTGATCCAAATGTCGATGGAATTTTGATTGAAGGATGCAACTTCAAGGGGTCGGCTCCTTATGGGACAGAAGTTGGGATTCAATTTTCATCACAACCCCCAAAAGATGTAACTATCCGGGGAAATACTTTTTCACGTCTACTTTATGGAATATATAATGGAGGAGGGATTATTAAGGGAGCCTTAACTATTGAAGACAATAAATTTCTTGCGGGATATCGTTCTTCAAGCGGATCCGGAAATGCACTTGGAGCTTCTATTCAAGTTACAGGCGAGCATTTGATTATTAAAAGGAACATAATAGATTTTGATGGAAGTTTTAACTACGGTTACTTAGGCATTCATATAAACATACCTACGGGCACCCAATCTATAATTGTAGAAGAAAATACTTTACGAGGAAGTGTTCAGTATGGAATTTATTTATGGGGTTTCATTGGTGGATTCTGCGATTCAGTGGTCGTTGCAAATAATATGATCAATACAAACAGTTCAATCGGTTTATATGTCGATCAGTCACAAGGAAATGTAAAAATTCTATTTAACACCATTATGGTAAGTGGAGCCGGATTAGAAGGTTTAAGGTTAGTGCCCCAAATTGTATTGTACCTAACAATATTATTCTCGGCAAAGTTACAGGTGGAGGTGGTTATAATGTCTGCTATCATCAGGGAAATGCGCAATCACCAAACCTGCTGTCTGATTATAATGTTATCTACATGCCAGGATCGACCGCCCTAGTAGTACGAGATGGTGTATCTTATCCGACGCTCGGAGCTTATCGAACCGCAACTGGATTAGATACGAACTCAATATCAAAAGACATAGATTTCATTGATAGCACTGATCTGCATATCTCTGATTGCCAGGCACAGGATCCTGATTTAAAGGGAATTCCAGTGCCGGAAATTTCAGTGGATATTGATGAAGAAATTCGTTCAACTACTACCCCAATGATCGGTGCTGATGAAAATAGTTTCACCGGATTCCAAATGTTCTCAGACCCTTACAGAGCAGCGTTAACGGGAACAGCGTTCGATATTGCCGCAGATAACTTTGATAATATTCTTTATGATGGTCTTGCAGTTCCGGACTATGATAACCGGCAAGTTCTGCTTTATCATAATTTACCGCCAAGATCATTTGAACTTGATAATACACTATCGACAAGTTTCAAACCAATTGTGGTAAAGTTTTATGATCTCGATGAAGATAATAATCTAGACTTAATAGTTGGCGGCGATACAACTGCTGTTCAGGTATTTTGGGGCGATGGTGTTGGTGGTTTCAGGTACTCCAGTAACTATAGAAACTTTTGGACGCGTACGTTCATTAGAACCTGACCAACATTTTCTCCAATCCAAAGAACGATAGCAATAACTGAAGATAATGGAATTGCACCTTTCTGAAGTGTACCCTGACTTACTGAACATCTCGGTAATCGAGATCTTTGTCATGATGTGCAGTATGCCCTAGCCCCCGGAGA
>CAWBOG010000004.1:0-278400 GCA_963790385.1 uncultured Ignavibacteriaceae bacterium | reverse complement strand
GCCTATTACGGAATGTAGGCAAATTATATCAATCTTACTTATAAAAAGTTCTTATCCTATAATTATGTTAAAAAAATATTTAGGATTAACTTTGATTGATATCAGAAAATATTTTTATCACATTAATCTGGGGTAAGTTATGAGGGCGAGAAAATCAATTTTATATTGCTTAATAATTCTATTTTATCTACCAAGTACTTCCAACACGCAAACCTCCGGAATTAAAAAATATCAACCCCTTTCGGGAAAACTGGGTATTTCTATCGAAGGAGGAACTACACTTACGTTTTCCGATTTTAGTGACCCAGGATGGAGTTATTACGGAAGATTTACAACAGAATACTTTTTTCCAAGCACTCAGGTTGGTGTTTGGGGGTTAAAAGGAATTGCGTTGTTTGGTTACTTACAGGGTTCAGGTGGAGCCACCTATACACGTCCGGATCTTGAGGAGTTTAAAACAAGTGTCTTTTCACTTGGAGGAGGTGGAGAATACATGTTAAAGGTTTCTGATATCGTAATCCCATATGTATTCTTAGGTGCTACATACCTTTATTTCGATCCACAAAATATGAATGGGGAACCTCTCGAAAGAAATGCTCAAAAAAAATATTCTAAAAATGAGTGGTCATTGATTGGTGAAGGTGGATTTAAATTTATGGTTTCAAATGATGTATCATTAAATCTTGGGATTAATGTGAACTATGTTGATATAGATAACCTGGATGACGTTCAGATAGGTACAGATAACGATATATTCTTTAGTGCTTTTGGCGGCGTGACTGTTTTCTTTCTTGGAGTAAAGGATTCTGATGCTGATGGTGTTAGCGATGATGATGATCTCTGTCCAAAAACTCCAGTAGGAGTTATAGTTGACCCATTTGGCTGCCCTATCGATTCAGACAACGACGGGATTCCCGACTATATTGACAATTGTCCAAATACTCCGGCGAATGTTCCCGTGAATACAGACGGATGCTTAGTAGATTCTGATGGTGATGGCGTCGCTGACTATTTGGATTTATGTAAAGATACGCCAGAAGGAGTTTTAGTAGATAAACGTGGTTGTGCACTTGATGGAGATGAAGATGGAGTTCCGGATTATCGAGATGATTGTCCTGACACACCACCCGGCGTTGAAGTCAATAAATTTGGATGTTCACCTGAATCAACTAAAAATGATCAACCGGAAATTACTAATATGGTATTAAGTTCAGGTGTAAACTTTGAAGTGGGAAGTGCAAAATTATTATATAGTGCACAGGCACAACTAAACCTTCTTGCTGATGTTATGAAAAAGTATCCTCAATCGATGTGGGAAATTGCGGGCTATACAGATAATACAGGTTCATTCTCATTTAATTTAAAGTTATCTCATGAGCGTGCACAATCAGTCGCAGAATATTTGGTGGAAAATGGGATTAACATATCTCGACTAGTAATAAAAGGATTGGGTCCTCAATTTCCGATTGCTGATAATAATACTGAATCTGGAAGAGCGCTGAACAGACGAGTTGAAATCAACTACATTGATGATGACGCTACGGACAAATTGATCAATTCAGAAGCATTTAGTTATGAAAGTTATAATATCCAAAATGAAAGACCCGTCGGAAATATGATATTTACAGACGGAAATTTATACTGTTTCCAGGTCGCTTCATTCAGATACATGCATCAGGCGGAAAAGGAACTGAGTAGATTATTGTTATCCGGGGAGAATGCATTTATTGTTGAAGCAAATCTTCCTGAGTTGGATGGTATTTGGTATCGTGTGAGAATAGGTTACTTCAATTCGCTCCGTGAAACTCAGGATAAAAAGGAAATTTTAGCCCGTTAACCTAAAAAAAATGATCAGGGTTTTCTTTAACTAGTTTAACTAAATTATTAGTTGTCGAATTTTAATTTTAGTTAAACTCAAATACAAATGAATTTTAGCTTGCTCCTCAATTTCTGATCAGATGAAATCAATTCAATTTTATCCACCATTAAATTGTTCTAAGTTTCGCTATTATATCTAGAAAAAAATGAAGAACTATTCGATTGAAATGTAACAAAACATCAGAGAATCAACTAAATAATATTCTTCCAGTGATTGTCCTAATATTATATATTACAGTAAGTTAAATAATGTAACTAAAGATTTACCATCCTCCTCCACCACCCCCACCTCCACCACCACCAGATGAACCTCCGCCACTTCCACCTGAAGATGAACCAGGTGCTGTTGATGAAGAAGAAATAGTGCTGCTAAAGCTGCTTGATAATGAAGAAGCAAATCCAGTTGCTCCCAATGTGCTCCAGCTTGAACCTGAATACCATCCGGGCTTATATGTTGTAGATTCTTTGCTAACGCTGGAAAGAATTTCAGAAAATTTATCTGCCCATCTGTTTTCAACTCCAAGTGCAAGTGCATAAGGTAAAAAGGAATCGAATAATTCCGGTGTTTTTTCCGGTTCCTGCATTGAATAAATCTGATCATTTTCAGCTACACCAAGATACATCTTAAAGCCTTCGATCTTATCCATTATTTTTCGCCCAAGCAAAGTTGGTGCTTTTAACAGATGATAAAAGACGATATTTACTAAAGCCACTAATGCAATTACTAAAATCATTAACGGTGAACTTACTTCGGAGAGGAAATAGAACCCTACTATTTCGCCAATTACAAATGGAATTGAAAAAATCGTTATGAATATAGCTCCTCCAAGCGCAGTAATTTTTCCTCGCCCTTTATTTAGAACACCTTTCCAAGCATTGAATACTGCAAACAGGAGTGCTGAGACTCCCATACTCCAGATTGAAATCCAAAGTAGAATAAAAACCTGCTCTGCCGAACCTCCGATAATTGATACTGCTAAAATCACAATGGAAAATGCTATTCCAATAAAAAAATATTTTCTGTTTGTGATGAAA
The DNA here is from genome assembly GCA_963790385.1 of uncultured Ignavibacteriaceae bacterium. GTDB lineage: Bacteria > Bacteroidota > Ignavibacteria > Ignavibacteriales > Ignavibacteriaceae > IGN2. The sequence continues at coordinate 275,487 of CAWBOG010000004.1, read as the reverse complement.
TAATTTCTTTCGTAACTATTCTTCAACGAAGATTTTAAGGACTTAATTGCGGCTTGTAATGTTGAGTGATTTTTTTGTTTGAGTTCAAGAATTTTTCTTCCTTTTTCGCCCGATAATCCCAATTTACTCAGCACTGATGCTTCATCATTAGTCAACGGTTTACTACTACTACCCTTCACCAGAATATAATCCTTCTCTTCTTCCTGAATCGTTAAATATCCTTTTACAGCAAGAGATACGATTACACTTGTAAAAACTTTATTATCATAACCCATTTCTGAAACAAATCTAACCGCAGCTGGGGACATAGCGGATGGTGGTTCATACAAAGGAATGATTAGACCTTGTGCAGGATCTTTCCCGACTTTAAACCAGATAACAACGTAATAAAATATCAAGAGCAAAATACCAATCAATCCTACGACCACTTGAATGTTGTCATTAATAAAGTAGCCCATTCTCTCATTCTGTGAAGGCTCATACAGTATACCCTTTGGCAATTGAACGACAATTGTCAAACCTTCATTTGAATTCATCAATGTGGTTGTTTCAAATACAATTTTATTTGTACCAATTACTTTAGAAGTATAATCACTTCCTTTTGAACCAACATAACCGGTGTAGCCATAAAGTTTAATATCATCTCTTGAAACTTGCTGAGGCAAATTAACAGTTGCTTTAACTTTTTCAATTAGAAAATCCCAACCATTTCCGGTTACATTCCAGTAAAGTTCATCGAATTTATCGAAGTAACCAATCTGCCGATTGGTTTTATATTTAATTGTATAAGTGTGATTTCCGGCAGGAAGAAAGAAATCACTCTTTCCACAATAGACTCTAATTCCATTCGAAAGGTTTTCCGTATGATAACTTTCAGAATTACCATTTCTTGAAACTTCTAACACTTCAAACATTATATTAATGTTGTTCCCGTACTCATCTTTATATTTTGTTGGAAAGTCACGGAAAATTCCTCGCTTAATTTTTTGACCATCAGCATATACTTTAATTTTTTCAACAACTGTCATTGAGGCATCTTCATTAATAGTAATGTCACTTTCGAATAAAATTATTCTTTCAATATTTTCGTATTGAGCCTGGGAATCAGTTAAAGAAAAGAATTGAGTGAATAGTATAAATAAGTAAATTATTTTTTTCATAGTTTAACTTCAGGTGTTGTTCTTTCAGTTGCGAGAGATAATTCGAAAAAATTATCTTGTTTGAAATTGAAAATTCCTGCAATAACATTTGAAGGGAATGATTCGACTCTGATATTATAATTTCTAACCGCACCATTATAATACCTTCTTGCAAACTGAAGCTGATCCTCAATTTCGACTAACTGGTTTTGTAAATCGAGGAAATTCGTATTTGCTTTAAGATCAGGATAGCTTTCAACGGCGACGAAAAGATTTTTTAACATTCCGGATAGATCAGATTCAGCGGGTGCAATGTCCTTTATTTTATCAACTTTAACTGCCTCGCTCCTTTTACGAGTTATTTCGTCAAGCAGATTTTTTTCGTGCTGACTATAGCCCTTAACCGTGGCAACTAGATTCGGGATCAAATTGTGTCTTCTCTTCAATTGAACATCTATTCCGCTCCAGGCTTCTTTGATCAAATTCTTATCACGAACAAACAGATTGTAATTGAAAATTACCCAGATGATTGCGAGTGCAGCTACAATAATTAATATTACTGTCAAACTAAGTTATCCTTCAAAAGAATATTTAATTCATTAAAATTCTTAACCACAGGTATACCGAGTTTCAACAATCGTTCCTCATCCTGATGACCGTGAGACATTAAAATACAGTCAGAATTTATTTCTTTTGCTACTTCATAATCGTGAATTGTATCCCCAACAAGTAAAATATTACCTGCCTTTCTACTTGAATTGATTCTTTTTACTAATTCGTGTGCCAGATGTGATTTTCCATTTGCGTAAATATTATCCAATCCAAACACATTATTAAAATAGGAATCAATACCGTAAAGCTTTATAATTTTATTCAAGCTTTGCTGTTCATAAGCTGATAGTAGATGTTGCTGAATGCCCTTTGCTTTTAACGCGGCAATCAAATCAACAACTCCGGGAAAAAAATTACAATCCATTTTCCGTATTTCGTATTCAACCATAAATTGTTTTCCCAAAACTTCGAAAGAAGTATTTTCAAAAGTGTGTCCTGCAATTTTATAATAATCAATTACGGGGAAAGTGAAAATCTCTTTATATTTTTGGACAGAAATGTTTGGAAGTGATTCTTGCGTAAGAAGCATATTCATAATGCTGGCACAAAGTTCTACATCATTAAATAATGTACCGTTCCAGTCCCAGATAATGTGGTCATAACTTTTGGAGGAGAGATTCATTTGGTGGAATTTATCATTCGGCAAAGTTCAAATATTATTTCTGCTGTTATTCCCCATATAACTTCTTCGGTGGAATTATAAACGAGCACGCGGTGAAAACCATTCTTCCAGGGTTTAGAATATCTTTCAGGTAATCCAAGCTTTCGTACCGGAAGAAGTTCTACTGTTTTTCCATTTTCATCTTTGTAGGAAGGGTGAACTTCAAGTTTGACAGTATATTCTTCAGGTTTCTTTTTTAGGAAATGATCAATCGGGACAAGAAATACTTTTTCAACTTCATTTTTATCAATGATTAGTTCATCAAGACTTACAATTGAAATCAAGCCAACAAAAGCATCAACAGCAACTCCCATCGGGGCTACAAGTGTGCCGATCTTTCCCAATATATTTATTTTTTCAAATGGTAAACCGAGTTCTTCAGATGTTTCTCTAATTGCTGTGTGCCGAAGTCCATGATCTTTTTTTGAATCAAACTCACCACCGGGAAAGCTTACTTCCCCACCCTGCCGGATATGGCTAGCTCGCTTTTCAAAAAGTAAATGAAATTTATTTTCAATATCGACAATTGGAACAAGAACTGCCGAGTTGAAATACTTTTCCTTTCCAAGTATCTCAGGTGAGTTTGCAATCGCTAAAGTTATATTTTCAAGAGTAAGATTGTTCATAAATCAATAATTAAAAACTGATTTTATAATTACAATCTAAAATTATCTCTTTTAATAAAGAAATGAAACAGGAAGTTTTTAAAATGAAGTTTACTTTGTCAGGAAGGAAGACTTACCAACAAAAATTGTTTTTGAAAGAGAAGCTCCATCAAACCACGCCTCAGGATTTTGTGATGAGTGAATAACAGAAGATGCAGAATCTTCATAACATTTAACTTCGATAAATTTCATATCTGTCGTAGTAATGTTTAATGAGAATGTTGGAGAAGCTGTTGCGCTAATTTTTGTTTCATCTACAAAATTTGAGTTTGAAAGATTACGAAGCCTGTTAAAGTAATTTACTGTCTTCAGAGAATCTGTCGGCTTTCCATTCAATAACCAATTATCTCCACTATTCACAAGCTGAAATGAACTATCTGAAGGATAAACAAACTGAATCTGCTTCCAGGTATTGTAGTCAGAACTGATAACAGTTCCATCTCTGAAAATATTTGCGCCTTGATTAAAAGTCATATCGAGAAAACCATCAACTTCATAAACATCTTTATCATTATATAATCTTACAAATGTATTCATAGTACGAGGCTGCTGAAAAGAAAACCTACCGATTACCAGATCCAAAGTTAATTTTGAATCCTGAAAAACTTTTACTCGTGAACCAGTGCTGTCAACCTGAAGTTCACTCCATTTGTTTTCATCTCTGGCGGCAAGTCGTTTAGGTTTAATGGCAAGTAGTTGCGCAAACAAACCGCTTATTCTTTGATTATTAACTTTTGCGGTACCACCGCTTGGGAGTGTAACCTGCCATCCATTTTCTTCTTTAAATAATTTAACTTCCTGATGATTTTGTGATTTAGGATAGATAAGAATTTCCGTGATGGCTGTTGTATCAACATCAACCAGAACATCTCTGAATGTTCTTTCATTCTTTCCACCCTCAAAAAAGAAAATCAGCAGCCCAACTATTACTAAAATTCCAAAAACAATTGCAAGTATTTTATTGTTCATTTTTCAACAACGAATTCAGTTGACATCAATTCATTTCTTTTTTTTCTTCTTAATTGAAACCTTATTGCGCCGTATATAATTATTAATGCGATCGGTAGAAGAAAGTTTAAGTATTTTAATAATGTTTTTGTACCATCTTCGAGTGAAGTATCAAGAGGACGTGAACTAACTCCTTTAGTTCTCAGCTCAATTAAACCAGTATCATCAGATAGCCAATCTATTGCATTCGACATCAAACTTACATTGTCCTCGCTGAGCTGCTGGGCACTTTCCCCTTCTCCATTAACTGCAAAATCACCATCGCTAAAAACAACCATTTTATATCCCGAAGTACCTGGAACTTTTCCTTCAACAATTAAAGCAACAGGTAATGAAGAAAGTGGGAAATCACTTAACGACCATTGTTTCATAACATCGAATTGAATTGGTGCATTTTGTACTCCTGATTTTTCGGAAGTAACTGCAAGTGGAATCATTACCACAGAAGTATCAGTGGAAGAAACCCGAATCGGACTTGCAAAGATCATTACAACTGATTCAAGTCCATCTGTGATTGGATGTTTAGTGAAATTTGTAATTACAGGGATGTACGGAAACTGAACAGGTGTGTTCATCATAAATGGACCTTGCTGTTGACGAACCATTACATTACTGCAGCTTGCATCAATTAAAAAATTATCTTCAACTTCAATCCCTTTGTCTTTAAGCCAGTTTTCAAATCCAGTAAAAACCTTGTTCCCCATTCCATTACTTAAATCACCATCTACAGTGTTAAGTGCAACAAGTAATCTGCCACCTCTATTCAGAAAATCATCTAGATATTTAAAATGGAGTTGAGGAATAGTATCTTTTGGAGCAATAACAACCAGCGTTTTGTATTGTGGAGGAATTCCGGATGTATCGCTTAATGTAACTTGTTCAATTGAATATAATATTGAAAGTTGATTATATAATTGTGAAATGGAACTTAGAGAAGCTTCTCCATTACCCTGCAAAAGTGCAATGGTAGGTTTATCTTTTACAGCTAATTTTTTAATATTTGTTGAAAGTGCATATTCCATTGCTGCGCCTGGCTGAATAAACGGGATCACTTCTTTTCTTTCTCCCATCTGAACAATTGCACCAAGATAAGCACGTTGTTGTTTCATCTGATCTCGCTCACGAACATTTATCATAATAGGTTGGATTCCACTTTGCTGGGCTTTCATTTCGCTTTCCTGAGACTCACTCGGATTGATAAACTCATATACTATCAATCCATCTGAATAACTTGAATACTCGACAAGCATGTCACGAAAATCCTGACGAACCTGTTCAACGTTAGGCGGTAAATCTTCCGAGAAATAAGCACTGATAGTAACGGGTTCACTGAGTTGAGCAAGTATGTCTTTTGTAGCGTTGCTAAGCGTGTATCTTTGGTCTGCTGTATAATCAAATCGAAAGAAAAATCTTGCAGCAATGATATTAAGGAGAAGAACAATTCCCAGAACCAGTAAAATTGATGTTTGAACTTTTTTTCTAGTAAGCATATTTCTATCTCACTCAACTATATTTCTTTTTGAAAGCGAGGTTTGTGCTAACATCAGTCCGAGACCGGTTATCGAGAGAAAATAAATCAGATCGCGTGAATCAATTACCCCTCTCGATATTGCTTCAAAATGAGTTGACATACTTAAATAATTTAGTATCAAACCTATGGTACCAGTAAAACTGCTGGCTAACACATCAAATATTATCAGAAAAAATACTCCGACAAAAAGCGCAAGTAGAAAAGAAACAATCTGGTTATTTGTGATACTACTGGCAAATAATCCAATAGCAATGTAAGCCATACTCATAAGTATCATTCCTAAATATCCGCACCAAACAGCACCGTGATCAATCGGACCTAATGCCCAAACAGTAATATAATATGGTATAGTCAAAGCAAGAGCCACTGCGATCAGAATCAGACATGAAAAAAATTTTCCAAGTATAACCTGCCAATCTGAAACAGCTTTTGTAAGAAGTAATTCAATTGTACCGATTCTTTTTTCTTCTGCCAACATCCTCATCGTTAATGCCGGGATGAAAAAGAATAATGTGAAATAAGCAATTGAAAAAAATGGTTGAAGGGTTGCCTGCCCCATAAGGAAAATATCCGAGCCAAAAAGCCATGTGAAAAACCCACCGATACCCAGAAATACTACAATAAATATGTAGGATACTAGTGAATCAAAAAATGAATTCAATTCTCGTTTAGAAATTACCCAGATAGCATGCATATTTAATTAGTAGTTAATTCTCTGAAAATGTCTTCTAATTTTGTTTCGATTGGTGTCATCTCATTGAGGACCCAATGATTCTGAATACAAAGTTTAAAAATATCTTTACGTGAACTTTGATTTTCTTTACTTGTAACAAAGAATGAATCAGTCGAATCATTCACGAAATCCACAATCGCGACCGAGTCCAGGCTTTTAAGTGCCGTAACTACTCTATCCTTGCTATCAAATTCTCGGATTTGCACTCTTACCATTTCTTCTCCACTCGCCCGCTTACGAAGCATATCGGAAGTGCCGTCAGCAACAATTTTTCCATTATTGATAATTAAAATTCTATCGCAAGTTGCCTCAACTTCCGGAAGAATATGTGTGCTTAGTATAACAGTCTTTTGTTTACCTAATTCTCTGATTAATTTTCTTATCTCTACAATCTGATTCGGATCAAGCCCGGTTGTAGGTTCATCTAAAATTAATATTTCGGGATCGTGAATCATTGCCTGTGCTAATCCGACTCGTTGCCTAAATCCTTTTGATAATTCCCCAATTTTTTTATGCTTCTCAACATTAAGACCACAGACATAAACCATTTCAGCAATCTTGTTTTGAATTTTGTCTTTTTGAACTCCTTGCAAATCAGCAACGAACTTTAAATAATCCAATACGGGCATATCAAAATAAAGTGGATTATTCTCAGGTAAATATCCAATTTTTTTCTTTATTTGATCCTGCGATTCAAGAATGGAAAGATTATTAATTTTTGCATCACCATCAGAAGGAGCCATGTAGCAAGTGAGTATTTTCATCGTAGTGGTTTTACCGGCGCCATTTGGACCCAAGAAGCCGAGAATTTCACCCGTTTTCACTTCGAAGGATATATTGTCCACAGCTCTTTGTGAACCGAATTTTTTTGTAAGGTTATTTACTACAATGCTCATTTACTAAAAATTAATTTTGAATGAGTTCTAATTTATATACACACAAAAAAAAATACAATGGCAGTAAGACAATTGTACAAAATAATTGTTTCACACATTAAAAAAATAATTTGAATAGTTGATTGATAAAGTTTATTTTTCTAATCAAATTGTGTTATAACACATTGGACAAACATCAAAAAGGAGTGCAAATGAAAAATTACTCATACTACTTTACCCTTGTATTCGCATTATTAATAATTGATATTGCTTTTTCTCTCCCACGATTCGCAGTCCGACTTGGTGACAAATGTGTTGATTGCCATTACAATCCAACAGGTGGATTAATCAGAAACGAAGATGGCTGGAACTTCGGTAAAAATATTCTTAGTGCAATTTCCCCCCGTGAGCAAGATTTTGCGATGACGCCTAAAATTGGAGAGAATATAACACTCGGACTTGATTACCGTACAGCAGTTTCTATATTCATCTCAGAAAGAGCGAGCAGATTTTCAGCAAATGACAGGTTCTATTTATACGAATATTGGACTAGCAAAAGAAATTAATTTAATTGCCCGTTATGATTTCATCTACAACATATGGGAAGCATACGGTGTTGCAAATATTCTTCCCGGGAATGGATATATAAAAGTTGGGTCTTTTGAACCATATTTTGGATTGCGAATTGATGATCACACAGCTTACACCCGTGGTGGCGACATGTATTTATTATTTACTACTGGTAGGAATGGATTAATTTATAATCCATTGTACACTGAAGCAGGACTTGAGATCGGTTATCAATTTGGGGACTTAGCATTCTTAACAGGCAGTGTTGGTTCAAATCTCACTTCAGGCAGCACTTTGACTAGAGATCCAACATACACTGCGAGATTGGAGTTAGATCCGAAAATTGGAAAGGTCAACTTATTATTTGGCGGATCATATGCCTCAACAGAATTGATCCAGGCAACGTCATCTGGTCCTGCAGCACTCCCCGCATATTTTTATGGATTCTTTACCGGAATTGGTTACAATAGATTTTCACTTCTTGCTGAATTTGATCTTGGAAATGATGTGTCAAGCGATTCTACTAAATCAAATTATGCTATGGCAGAATTGGGATACGTAATTACAATAGGACTTGAAGTGGTGGTAAGATATGATCGTGTGGATCCAAATACTGAAATAAGCAATGATGAACTCCAACATATCATTTTAGGATTAGAATGGTTTCCATACAGCTTCATAGAAATACGACCGCAGTACAGGTTTATACTTGAAGATCCGAGTGTAACTAATGATGCAGTTGTGATACAATTTCATTTTTGGTATTAATTAAATCTTAATAGTATTGATAGAAACTTAGTACAACAATTACCTGGGTCTTAAAAATTGCTTAAGGAGTTATTTTATAAAAGAGAGTATTTAAGCGGGTTGTATTCGCTTCTCCAGATTTCAAAATAATTTTGCATCCTTCCAACAAAATATTTTGAGTCTTCGGAATAGACTTTTCTTCCGATCGAACGGGCATCCCTGAGCAAATCTATTATTCTTTTGTCAATAAAATTAATTAATTCTCTTGTATGTTGATCATCTTTAAATTTACTTTGATTCGAAATAATTCTTTCTTTAAGAAGGAATAAATCATTTGCGTCTCCCAGACTATCGGCTAATTTTCCCAGAAGTATCACAAGTGGACTCATAATTTCAGGCCAAAGATTACTTAGAATTCTCATCGAGTACCATAAATCTTTGACACTTTTTCTCCATTCATGCACGTTTTCCTTAATCGCCTCACTAAAAACAGCGTACATATTCCCTTGCCCTTGTTCATAAATTTTTTGAAGGTTCTTTTTGATGATCTTAAAATTATCACCAGATATGGTCCAGTCAAAGACTCTACTACGAGCCAGTAACAGATCAGTAGAAAGTGAGTTTATTAGCTGACTCTTTTTGTTTTTACTAGCTGAAATATTTTTATGTTTTTCGATAAGAAAATTTCTGAAAATCGAAAAATCAAAATTCGACATTTCAAGTTCTGAATATTTAAGAAGTTTATCGAAAGTTTCGATGAGTACCGTACTATCCCGTAGGTCAGATAAAATTCGACCTGAATCTCCGTAAAATGAGTTTTCTATTTCAAAGCTTTCTGATTTTAGTTCTGATCGGATAAGTCTAAGTACTGTGCGGATTTTTTTGAAGTTCTTTCTTGTTTCGTGAACATCCTCATTAAAAGAGCCATTCCGTTTAGCAAAATTAAAAACAGAGTTATCAATTAACTCTAGTACAATTCGCTTGAGGCCAAAACTTAAAGTTTCACTATTTTCTAAACGGTAACTCATTTTAATAATGGTATTGAAATGCGATACAATTTAAAAAAATTAAAGATTAAAAATGTTCTAAAAGCGAACGTGAGTACTTTAATCTTAATATCCGGGATAAATAATTAGGTAAGAAATAGCATTAAAAGAGTCCGAAAAGTGCGTTTCTGGTTTATTCGTACTACTTTGAAAAATTTTAAAATTTAGTTTTTGATAATCCCTGGTCAATTAGCATTCAAATAAAGTACACCATTTTGGCTTGCTTTTACCCAGTAGCCTTTTCCAGGTTCTAAAATACTTGAAGTAATGTAGATTTCTTCAAAACTATAAAAAGAAGAAATAATGATATTCGGAGGTACAGTTGTTATATTTTCAATATTTACATCATATTCAAATGGACCGATTAAATTCCAGCCCTGATTAATTGTAATTGTATTAACACTTGGCATTGAACCTGTAAGATTTATATTCTGAGTACCGATGAACTTAGCCCAATAACCTTTTCCGTTTTCAAGAACACTTACCGGAATATAAATACCATTGAATGAATAAAATGGTGAAACCGCAGTTGGAAAAAGTGTCGCGGCTGTCATATCCGATGTTGAAACAGGTACCGAAAGAATATTCCAGCCATCACTGACATTGATTGCTACCTGCTGATTATTATTTTGCTCAAAACTTAAAGTTGCAAATACAGGAATATGATCACTGCTGTAATGTAAAGCATTTGCAATTTGTTGAGTGACAGCAGTGTTAGGGGGTTTGTTGATCGAATCGTTGTAATGATTGCCGTCGTTTCCATAATTAATAAAAGATCCAGGCACATAAAAAATATTTCCCGAGTCAATCACTGACTGAGAAAATAGAATCATATCAAATCTGTCATCCATTCCACCAGTAGAACCGCCATTGAACTGACGGACTCTTGGCGATTGTGTATGGTATTGAGCATATGCCTGATTGTTCCAGGTTCCGGTGAGATTAAAAATATCGATAAAACATCCTGATGAAGTTGGATCTTTTAACTTTTGATATGCAGTTTCATCTGAACTATAAATATTGAAATCGCCACATACAATAAAATTAGAATTTGGATCTAGATTATCAGTAACATTTCGTAAAGTTGTAACTTCAGCAAGTCTCTGCTGTTTGTCTGTTGAAGCTGTCCCTGCTTTAAGATGAACTGAATAAATTCTTAGTGTATCCCCGGTTGAATTTTCAGAAATTACGAACTCGCTTATATTTCTCAGGCTAGTTGTTATAACATTATTAGCAATAAAAGTGAAAGAAGAGGATTTATAAAATATTGCATTGTCGGTATCATATCCGTCTATAAATGTTCCCGCAACATATCCGCTCGAAACATAGTTTAATACATTATTTAAAAAACCATCGACACCTGCCTGAGATAAAATTTCCTGCACAACCAGAACATCAGGAACAGTATTGGAAATTACAGTTCTGAAATAAGGGTTTCTAATCGCTGAATCGCTACCCGGATAGTTTAAAAGGTTGTAGGACATTATCTTGTACTGATTCTGACCGTAACAGGTAGAACTTAGAATAATGAGAATTAATAGCTTCTGGAAGATTGTTCTGATCATTATATTAAATAATATTTTTTCAATAATTAAAGTTAGTAAATATTATAGTTACAACTAAACGATAAACAGTTGATAATTTTAGCTCACAAAAAAAATCCACTCAAACAATGTTGAGTGGAATAGATTTTGAATATCATATTACTTTTTAATTACTTTAATAAAATCATCTTTTTAACTGAAACAAATTTATCAGTACGTAATTCATAAATGTACATTCCTGTTGCTACGTTCTGAGCATTCCATTGATACTGGTAATTTCCTGCTACCAATGAAGTGTTAACCAGTTCTGATACCTTCTCGCCCAATGCATTGTAGATTGACAGCTTGACATTGCTTACATCTTCCGGCAATGAGAATTCTATAATTGTACTAGGATTGAATGGATTTGGATAATTTTGCGACAACATATAATCCGACGGTAATGAAGTCGGTTCATTATAAATTATTTCAACTTTCATATTCAGTATTTTCTGAATATCCAGATCTGCAAGAATAACTTTTTCTATTGTAATACCTTCCGGGTTACTGAGATTGAACTGCATATCTGCTAAGAAGTGTACACCGGCCTCAATAAATTCTTCTCCAAGGGGATCATATAAAAGCGTTCTTAATACTTCTTCATTATTAGTATAATAATAAAATCCCTGACCTAGATCAGTATTGATTTGCATTCCTTCTGGCTCATCAACAACATTTGCAAATTCGATTTGTGCACCCCGTATTCCAACTTTGGAATCGAGATAAACTGAAATGCCTTTTTCATTTATATAAAATGTTACTTTTGCATCTTCATTACCATTAAAATCCGATAATTTTGCATTACCAATAGGCCCAATTGGTTGTCCATTTGGAAAAATTCCGGTGAGAATAATGTTTTGAATCAAAGACAATTCTAGAACATTTACAACTCCATCCGGATTTGGCGTCGGATTTCCTGGATACCAAGGTGCAATATCAGCTCGTAAGAATTCAGCTTGATTCAATGAGTCTATGTTAACTATATGATCTACAACCATTATTAGATCAATAATATCAATGTATCCATCTAAATTTATATCACCGAGTCCAGTAATTCTATTCCTTGCAATAACTGTTAGTAAATCATTTGAAGGCGTTATATTAATCGGCAATCCCTGATATGTGCTGGCCTCCACATGTGTGATCTTGAAAGTTGATTTTATACTATCTTGTAGTGCCGGCAGATTAGCAACTTTGTAATTTACTTTAAAGAGTTCATTGTAATTTCCCGGAATCAATCCAACGCCTTGATTAATATTATACAACAAAACAAAGACCTCATCTTTAGATGCACCATTCGGTGTAATTTGTCCTCGGACTACGTTGGATACTAATGTCCAAGTGGAATCACTTACATCAGCACCCTTTTGAATATTCTGGAATGTTAATATTACATTATCGCTTACTTCTTTATTTACCTGTAGTCTGAACTGAAGTGCATGAAGTGAATCTGTTAGATTTTTCAATTGCATTACATCAGTATATGAATTGTCTTCTAATCGGTAAACAGAATCTTGTGCAAATATTAACCCGGCTTCTGAAACTACGATTGCAGATAATTGAATGGTTTGAGACGGTTCACCAGCTGGACTAAACACTAATGTGTCAGTATAAGTATTTGGTATCGCAGGAGCAATAAATGTTAAAGTGAAAATATAGCTTCCACCTGCTGGTACAGTAACTGTGTCAGGAAATATATTCCAATTAGGTCCTGTATTAATATTTGCATGTACAAGTAACGGACTAGTAGCATTGTTGATTACAGTAATTGGAATATTGGTAATTGAACCAATAATAATATTGATAAGATTTACTTCGCTAACACTTGGTTGAATTGCATTTACTCCTGTTCCCTGAACTGAATACGATGTTGGTGATCCACCTGCATTGTGTGTAAAGAATAATGTATCTGTATTTGCTCCAACTCCTGTTGGTGTAAATGTTATATCGACTAACTGATTTCCACTTGGCAGTATTGTAATCGGGAATGTGTTTGGCGTAAATGTGAACTGTCCGTCTGATGATGTAATATTTGTTATCACAAGATCAGATGTGCCTGTGTTGTTTATCGTTGCCTGAAGTATTGTATTTGATCCAAGTGATACATCACCAAAGTTCATATTCGGTGGTGTGATTGAAAAGTTTGGTGTTACTCCTGTTCCCTGAACTGAATACGATGTTGGTGAGCCTGCTGCATTATGTGTAAAGAATAATGTATCTGTATTCGCTCCAACTCCTGTTGGTGTAAATGTTATATCTACTAACTGGTTTCCACCTGGCAGTATTGTTACCGGGAATGTGTTTGGCGTAAATGTGAACTGTCCGTCTGATGATGTAATATTTGTTATTACAAGATCAGATGTGCCTGTGTTGTTTATCGTTGCCTGAAGTATTGAATTTGATCCAAGTGATACATTACCAAAATTCATATTACGGTGGTGTGATTGAAAAGTTTGGTGTTACTCCTGTTCCCTGAACTGAATACGATGTTGGTGAGCCTGCTGCATTATGTGTAAAGATCAAACTATCTGTATTCGCTCCAACTGCTGTTGGTGTAAACGTTACATCAACTAACTGATTTCCACCTGGAAGTATTGTTAACGGGAATGTGTTTGGTGTAAATGTAAACTGTACGTCTGATGATGTTATGTTCGTTATTACAAGTGTATCTGTTCCTGTGTTGTTTATTGTTGCCTGAAGTATTGAATTTGATCCAAGTGATACATCACCAAAATTCATATTCGGTGGTGTGATTGAAAAGTTTGGTGTTACTCCTGTTCCCTGAACTGAATACGATGTTGGTGATCCTGCTGCATTATGTGTAAAGAACAATGTATCTGTATTCGCTCCAACTCCTGTTGGTGTAAATGTTATATCGACTAACTGATTTCCACCTGGCAGTATTGTTATCGGGAATGTGTTTGGTGTAAATGTGAACTGTCCGTCTGATGATGTTATATTTGTTATCACAAGATCAGATGTGCCTGTGTTGTTTATCGTTGCCTGAAGTATTGAATTTGATCCAAGTGATACATCACCAAAGTTCATATTCGGTGGTGTGATTGAAAAGTTTGGTGTTACTCCTGTTCCCTGAACTGAATACGATGTTGGTGAGCCTGCTGCATTATGTGTAAAGATCAAACTATCTGTATTCGCTCCAACTGCTGTTGGTGTAAATGTTATATCAACTAACTGATTTCCACCTGGCAGTATTGTTAACGGGAATGTGTTTGGTGTAAATGTAAACTGTAAGTCTGATGATGTTATGTTCGTTATTACAAGTGTATCTGTTCCTGTGTTGTTTATTGTTGCCTGAAGTATTGAATTTGATCCAAGTGATACATCACCAAAATTCATATTCGGTGGTGTGATTGAAAAGTTTGGTGTTACTCCTGTTCCCTGAACTGAATACGATGTTGGTGAGCCTGCTGCATTATGTGTAAAGATCAAACTATCTGTATTCGCTCCAACTGCTGTTGGTGTAAACGTTACATCAACTAACTGATTTCCACCTGGAAGTATTGTTAACGGGAATGTGTTTGGTGTAAATGTAAACTGTAAGTCTGATGATGTTATGTTCGTTATTACAAGATGTATCTGTTCCTGTGTTGTTTATTGTTGCCTGAAGTATTGAATTTGATCCAAGTGATACATCACCAAAATTCATATTCGGTGGTGTGATTGAAAAGTTTGGTGTTACTCCTGTTCCCTGAACTGAATACGATGTTGGTGATCCTCCTGCATTGTGTGTAAAGAACAATGTATCTGTATTCGCTCCAACTCCTGTTGGTGTAAATGTTATATCGACTAACTGATTTCCACTTGGCGGTATTGTTATCGGGAATGTGTTTGGCGTAAATGTGAACTGTCCGTCTGATGATGTAATATTTGTTATCACAAGATCAGATGTGCCTGTGTTGTTTATCGTTGCCTGAAGTATTGAATTTGATCCAAGTGATACATCACCAAAATTCATATTCGGTGGTGTGATTGAAAAGTTTGGTGTTACTCCTGTTCCCTGAACTGAATACGATGTTGGTGATCCTCCTGCATTATGTGTAAAGAACAATGCTATCTGTATTCGCTCCAACTCCTGTTGGTGTAAATGTTATATCGACTAACTGATTTCCACCTGGCGGTATTGTTAATCGGGAATGTGTTTGGCGTAAATGTAAAGTCTGATGATGTTATGTTCGTTATTACAAGTGTATCCGTTCCTGTATGATGTAATATTTGTTATCACAAGATCAGATGTGCCTGTGTTGTTTATCGTTGCCTGAAGTATTGTATTTGATCCAAGTGATACATCACCAAAATTCATATTCGGTGGTGTGATTGAAAAGTTTGGTGTTACTCCTGTTCCCTGAACTGAATACGATGTTGGTGATCCACCTGCATTGTGTGTAAAGAACAATGTATCTGTATTCGCTCCAACTCCTGTTGGTGTAAATGTTATATCGACTAACTGATTTCCACTTGGCGGTATTGTAATCGGGAATGTGTTTGGCGTAAATGTGAACTGTCCGTCTGATGATGTAATATTTGATATTACAAGATCAGATGTGCCTGTGTTGTTTATCGTTGCCTGAAGTATTGTATTTGACCCAAGTGATACATCACCAAAATTCATATTCGGTGGTGTGATTTCAAAAATCTGTCCGAGAACAAATCCGGAATACAGAAATAGTAAAGTAATCAGCAGAAATAGTTTTTGCATAAATTAGTCTCTTATTTTTTGAGAATAGGTAACTGTATTTCGATTACAATTACTCATGTTCTATTTTGGCTAAATAATAAAACAATCATTATACCAGTAATTGATTCAATATTTATCCGATAATCGATATTCTTTTTATTAAGCTGAGTAATTCGTATCAATATCAGACAATTAAGAATACACATTTGATAAAGAACTTTTTCTGATATAAAATATTTTGAAAGTGTAATTATTAGCAATACCAGAATCATCTTAAAATTAGAAATTCAAATGAATTATGTATTACTAAGAATTATAAAAATCAGATAAAAATTCTCTGTGTAATATTAAATCTTTAAGTACTGAATTTTGATTATAATTAGGCAATCATATTAACTCTCACAGGTAGGAATTAATCCCTGTAGGAACTTCACAAAATAATTTGAAAAAGGCAAGCAATAATGAACTCTTGCAATTAAAAACCCCTATAAATTTTCATTTATAGGGGTTATTTTTGATTTTTTTAGTTTTTACTTAACTAAAATCATCTTCTTCACTGAAACAAATTTATCTGTCCTCAGTTCATAGATATACATTCCTGTTGCAACGTTCTTCGCATTCCATTGATAGCTGTATCTTCCTGCTGCCAATGATGAGTTTACTATCTCTGCTACCTTCTCTCCCAATGCATTGTAGATAGATAACTTCACATTGCTTACATCTTCTGGCAATGAGAACTCTATTACCGTACTTGGGTTGAATGGGTTTGGATAGTTCTGCTCTAATGCATACACTGTTGGTATCAACTCGCCTGTTACCATCAGCTTCTGTATCGTTGCATCGTTGATCACTACTTCTTCACCTGACTTCAGGTTTTGATTTATTGCCCTTCCACTCATATCCTGCAGCCTGATATCCATTCCTTCTACTCTCACCGTCAATGGATAGGTTATTCCAATCATATCTATACTCTGCATTGAACTGTTTATATCCTCTGCTATTCTTCCACTTGAGAACCTGATATCAAACATTCCTCCCGGTACTGCCGGTGGCATTTCATACTGGTCAAGATCTACTTCTCCTTTTACTGCATACAGTGTATAACTTTTACCTGCTGCATCAGTTAGTATTATCTTGCCCCAGTCTTCCTTGAATAAATCTACCACTTCTCCACTGCCTTTTGACAATGCTTCTGGTATTACTATATCACAGGCTGACAGTGTTTTTACCCAGTATCCTTTACCTGGTTCAAATGTAGTTGCTGCTGTCATATATTGTCCCATTAAATCCCCAGATTGTTCCGGTTTGTTGACCTGATGGACTGTTGTTAATCCGCTTGTTGCTACACTTATCTCATATCCGCCTATCATATTCCAGCCTGCTGTTGCAGCTATTGCATCGTGAGTTACTATCTCTATTCCTGTATAGCTATATGTTTCAGCATCCTACGTTTTTCATCCAATAGCCTTCTCCTGGTGTTGTAACTGTTCTTGCCTGCGTATATAGTACCGTTAAATCCCCAGACTGTGCCTGTTAGGTTTGGCCACCACGTACCTATACATTCTGATCTGGTGTATGTAATCCTGGGGCTGATACCATATTCCAGCCATTGGTTACTGGTACTGAAAAGTCGAAGGTGCTTGCGCCAGCTTCGGGTACCCAAGATGTTGCTACTCTTATTCCACCTATTGTTAAGTCAGGACCATTGCTATTTATGGTTGCCTGTCTCAAGGCTATATAGTCAAGTTTTAATGGATCGGTCTGTGTATCTGTTTGTGTTAAATCTGAGGGTGGCTCAATTCCATCTAGAACAGGATTGATCCATAGTTTAACCTCATCATCCGTTGTCATTCCGGTGTTAAAAGTATATTTAACAACAATTAGGTATGTTGTGTTTAGAGAGTAATTAAATGCTGTGTAAGCTGCGGCAGTATTAGAGTTTTTAGCAACCCCAAAAGCTATATTATCAGAACCATCATTTATTACGAAAACCTTACCAAAAAATAATGATGTAGAATTCTCCTGACCAAAATGGAAGAAGTATATTCCATCCGTAGTAGAAGAAGCAACATTTACCATAAAGGAAGCGTATATGCTATTAATACTAACACTCTCATATAATCTGTTTACATCTTCAGCAAATAAAGCAAGTGAATTTACTAACGTAACAGATTTACCTACACCAGAGTTTAAATATCCACCATAAGTTAATGGTGAATCATTAACATCTATGGGAAAACCACCTGCTCCACTATGTGCTACCCATCCGTTATCCGTTAAATAACTTCCCGTCGGATATTCAAAGTTTTCAGTTAATGGTAAGGGAGGTGCATCTGCACTAGTAATACTGAATTCAGGAACTGGTACGTCTATCTTGTAATCAATAAATGAACCTTCGTTAGTGTAAGGAAAAACTTTGAAGTAATATGTAGTTGAAGCAAAACCTGTAAAAACAGCAGTCTCAATTCCCTGAGCTATATTTTGTGTTGAGAATGTATTTGTCTCAGGAACCCCATCAACCGGATCAACTATATCTCCAAATCCAACTTCACTTCTTTTAATCAAATAACCATCCGGTTCAGTCCCACCTGTTGCATCTATCCAGGTCAGGTTTACATAGTAGTAAGCCGGATTACCTAGAATACCATTAAAACTTGTAATGTGGTTAGTTGGTTCTGCTTTTATTACTGCTCCATTGCATAGTACATTTTGAGTCGTAGCTCCACCTCCAGAATTTTCTATCAATTCACCATTATTTTCTCCACCTGGTAAACCTTCTTTAAGCCGAACATAAATTGGAGTTGGATCTAATGTTCCTCCAGTGTATCCAACATTTACACTTGAACTATAAGTTTCATCATCTAATGAAACTTCATAACTATATGGAGAGGTGACGATGGTGACAACAATATCACCGTCGACAGGGTCCAAATCACTACCACTTAAATTATAACTTTGAGAGGTCGAAGGTCCCCCACCTTCTATATAAGAAAATCCTGATAAAGATGTTGGAGTTACGGATATTATTGGTCCTGAGCCAGAGCTGAATGTTTGACCAATATTTGGAGTTCCTTTCGTTTCTGATGCTGGTGCATTCCAAGTAAAATCGCTGTATTGTGTTCCAGTGCCACCTAATTGAAGAGAATTGCCTATAGGTTCACTGCCAGCTTCTAGTACTCCAATGTCTGTTGAAGTTACATCATTTGCAGGTCCGTTTGTTGCCATAAATGAACCCTCATAACTTATAAACTGCCCGGTAATTACTGTTCCTTGATAGCTTAAAGCTAATCCATCAGGAGCTCCATTCTGAATACCAGGTGATGCTGGCACATTCCAATAATAAAATGTAAAGTTTCCGCTTGTACTGCCAACAGTAAATTGGTCTACCGTATTAACACCGTATGACGCACCGCCATTTCCGTTATATAAGTTGACCTGGAAATCACTTAATGTATATAAACCAGGATTTTCTATTACAATCTCAACGAATTCACCTACATCACCTCCTGTATTATCATAGTGAAATTCATTAATCCAGGCATTTTCTTGAAGTTTAATAATCTGAATTTCTACAGGTAGTTCTGAACCTGCATCCCAACTGTAAACTCGTGTATAAGGTGTGACAGAATTTTTCAATCTTATACTAAAATTTTCTGAAGCAAACGATGACGCAGAAGTTTGTAATCTGAATCTATACAGTCTCAAACTTTGCCCGGCATTTAAAACACCGTTTGAACCGGGTAGATTGGAAGATGTTCTTAAAATATTTGGACTTGTTATTAGTGCAGATGGCGGATATGCACTTGCAGGAAAATCGCTATATCCAGGAACAAGAGAAAATGATGCTGTACCACCATTTAATATTGCCGTATCATATGTCCAGGCTAAGCTTCCATTGCTAAACACAAAGTTTGAAGTGCCTGTATTTTTGATGAGGACATCAAATGTTAATGAATTCGCAGACTCATAATTAATGTCTGCAACCGAAATTTCACATTGCTGTGAATAAAGATTTACACCGAACGCAAAAATCATTGCCAGTGTAATCAATGAAAACAAAGTATTTTTTAGCATAGTGCACTCCGATTAAATATTATTAAATAAATTAATTAGTTGTCAATTTTCGTTTTGATATTTTGTCATAATCATTTATCCTAAAATAAATTATTTCATTTAAACTAAATCAATAGCAATATTAACTTTATATTAAGAATAAAATACATCTAGATAAACTTTTTGAGAAATATTTATCCATTAATCAAGAATATCACTTTATTAAATTTGAAACAATAATATTACTAAAAATCAAAAGGGTTTTCGTACTTCAATTCCTAACACATTGTTTATAAAAACAATATTCAAATCTTCAATCTCTGTAAAACTATCTCCGTTCAAATCAGTTACAACGTAACCGGTGATTCCGTTAATATTATCTGTAAATACAAGATTTAAATCTGTTGTTTCAACAAAACCATCCTGGTTAACATCACCACCGTAGATACACCACTTACTTCCGATTAATTTTAAATTATTTCCGTATGCTTTGTTTGATCCTGTAGTGAAATCATAATTCAAAGTATTAACACTAAAAGACTGCGGGATAGTACTCCATGTTTCCACAGCATTCCTGTGTTTAACAACGAGGTAATATGGAACTCCATTATTTAAATTTGAAAATGTTCCTGAGCCCTGACCATTAGAGTTTAAAAATATTTTAGTCTGATTAACTAATGAATAAGGAGCAAATGAATTACGAAGTTCGACCGTGACAGTATCCGAAACCATAGAAGTTCCGTCATAAAATCCTTCAATAAGTGCAGAGAATGACGTTAATAAAAATGAATTAAAATTACTGGACTCAAGTTTATAAAATCCATTTCCCTGGGCATCGAATTGTGTAACAGAATCCACCGAAACTACCTGATAACCTGAAGACGGAATTGTAATCGGTGTCCATGCTTAATCCACCATTTATTGAACGCCAGGTACCAGGTGAAGTGGAATAACTATTAACTAAAATAATATTACCATCGCTTGGTTGAACGTGAACTCCCCACATACTAATGCTATTAAAATATGGTTGATTGACCCAGGTTTCGCCATAGTCAGTAGATTTTAATAGTCCAGGAAGGGTTCCACCCCATTTTGTCGCCCAGGCAATTCCGGGATTAGTAAAGTCAACTGGAAATTGTTGGTATCTCACCACTAGTAGAAAATTTTTGTGACCACGTTAATCCATAGTCAGTACTTTTGAATATTCCGGTTTGATTGTCTCCAATTAATATTATACTCGAATTTGGAAATACTTCTATATCGCATGGTGCAGTTATTGGTCCAAAGTTGCTTGCGATAGTTAGCCCAGGTGCTACCAAAATTAGTGGACTTCTTAAAATTTACACCAGTCATTGTAAAAATAGTATTTGGATTTGAAGGGTCTTGCGTA
This sequence comes from uncultured Ignavibacteriaceae bacterium, assembly GCA_963790385.1. Taxonomy (GTDB): domain Bacteria; phylum Bacteroidota; class Ignavibacteria; order Ignavibacteriales; family Ignavibacteriaceae; genus IGN2. Next base: position 254,178 of record CAWBOG010000004.1, on the reverse strand, counting down.
ATTGGAATTCCGTAGTATGACATCTGACCTTCATTAAGAGTTAAAGTCCAGTTTGCACCATCGTTAGTTGTTTTATATACTTTATCATTTGGAGATGATTCAATTGCAACTATAAAAGTTCCGGGATTAGCGTCATCGAGAATGAGACTTTTTATTTCAGATGCACCGGGAACTACAACTCCCGTTGCTGAAAAAGTTTCTCCTCTGTTTGTGCTTTTATAAATGGTGTTGTCAGAACCATAATAAACCAGGTTTGGATTATTACTATTATAATCTATAGGTCCGCCTAAACTGCTTCCAATCTGTTTTCGAACCCATTGATATGATTGGCCAAAAACAAAATTAGAAATGCAAAAAAACAAGATTACGATTATAAAATTTTCGCACTATTACCTCTAAATTTTTGAATTAATAAATTATTAAACACACAGTATTAAATACATCTATTTAGTTCATACATTAATCTAAGGCGGAGTCAGTTTTTGGATACCGAGTGAACTATTTCTAAAAACTATATTCAAATCTTCAATCTCAGTGAATTGATCTCCATTCAAATCCGATGCAATATAACCTGATGCCCCGGTAACATTATCGTTAAAAACTGAATTCAAATCAAATGTCTCAACAAAACCATCCTGATTTACATCACCACCATAAATACACCATTTACTTCCAATTAATTTTAAATTATTACCGAATGCTTTGTTTGATCCTGTAGTAAAATCATATGTTAATGCATTTGCTGTAAACGTTTGTGGTGATGAGCTCCATGTTTCCATTGCGTTACGATGTTTTACTTTGATATAATATGGCGTACCATTTTCCGCTATGTAAAATTTCCCTGATCCCTGTCCATTATTATTTAAGAATATTTTAGCTTGGTCGATTAAAGAAAAAGGTGCCGAAGGATTTCGTAACTCAACTGTTACTGTATCTTGTTTCATTATTGAGCCGTTATAAAATCCTTCTATCAATACAGTAAATGAAGTGAGTTCAACATAATCTGCATCAAAGCTGAATGTTGCATAAACGGGAAGATGATCTGAAGCATAATGCAATGCATTTGCGACTTGTTGACTTACAACTGAATTTGGTGGTTTATTAATTGAATCATTAAAATGATTACCATCGTTTCCATATTCGTTGTATGAACCGGGAACATAAGTTATATCACCAGAATTTATAATTCCCTGGGACATTAAAATCATATCAAACCTGTCATCTAAACCTCCTGTTGAGCCACCACCGAAAGATCTAACTCTAGTAGATTGAGTATGATAGGGCGCAAAAGTACCGTTATTGTTCCAACGACCAATAAGATTAAGAGGGTCTATAAAATATCCAGTCTGTGACTGGTTTAGCATTTTTTGAAATGCTACTTCACGTGAATCATAAATATTAAAATCTCCGACAACAATAAAATTTGAGTTAGGCGGTAACGCATTTGTAACTTTACGAAGACTATCGACCTCCCTTGCTCTTTGAAGACTATCTGCACTGCCATCATCTGCCTTGAGATGAACAGAATAAATGATAATTGTGTCGCCGGTGGTATTACATCTTAATCTAAATTCATTTATATCTCTAAGTTCAGTATCGATGGGAGTATTACTTAAAAATGTGAAGAGACTACTTTTATAATAAATTGCATTATCCGTATCGTCTCCATTTATAAAAGTACCAGCAGCATAACCTGATGAAACTCTGTTAAGTACTCGAATCAGAAAACCATCTACTCCTGTTTGCGATCTCATTTCCTGGCAAACTAAAATATCCGGTTGAACATTTGAAAATATTGTTCTAAAGTGTGGGTGACGAGCAAGGGTATCTCCGAGTGATAAATCCAGGACATTATACGTCATTATCGTGTGCTGAGTTTGACCGAATGATATACTGATAAAAATCACTGAAATCAGGCTAATTTTTATAATTAAATTCATTAGAGGCTTAATTTATTTGCATAATAAAACCAGATTCATTAATTAAGTAACTTTGTTTGTCGCTAATCCATGGTTGTAGATTCTACTGGTTACATTCTTTTTAAATATATTTTTAATTCATCGCGTGAAGGTGTAATATCAATTGCGACTCCTTGAAACGTACTTGCCTCAGCGCTAGAGATCCTCATTGAAGATTTAATATTGTTTTGCAAACCAGTCATATCGGCTAACTGATAATTTACGTTTATCAGATTCTTATAATCCCCCGGCAATAATCCTCCATTCAAATTCTGATTATAGAGTACAACATATACTTCGTCCTGCGATGCCCCGTTCTTGTTAATTGGTCCTTTAATAAGATTATAATCTATTAACCAGCTTGGATCACTTAAATCAGAACCTTTCTGAATATCCTTTAAAATTATTATAACATTATCATCAGTCGATTTATTTATTAATATTCTAAATTGAATCGCCTGGGCCTTATCACACAGATTTAATAATTGGATAACTTCAGTATATGAACTATCGTTTAATTTATATTCAACTTCATTTTCAAATATTAGCCCTTGATTATTTACAACTATCTTTGACTTAAGTGGATCTGTTGCCTGAGCCAGGCTCGAAATGTGAATTAGTAGAAAATAAATAATTATTAAAATATTAATTTTTAACATTACTGGTTTGACTTTATTGATAATTATTCTAGAAAACTTTTTGAACTATCCCTTTTTTAAGGTAGAAATTGTATAGATCTTTAACAGAGATCTATTATCACTTTTTAAACTATCACTCAGGGGAGAAGTTTTTTACTTCATTAACACCATCTTCCTAACTGAAACAAATTTATCTGTTCTCAGTTCATAGATGTACATTCCTGTTGCAACGTTCTTTGCATTCCATTGATAGCTGTATCTTCCTGCTGCCAATGATGAGTTTACTATCTCTGCTACCTTCTCGCCCAATGCATTGTAGATCGATAACTTCACATTGCTTACATCTTCCGGCAATGAGAACTCTATTACCGTACTTGGGTTGAATGGGTTTGGATAGTTCTGCTCTAATGCATACACTGTTGGTATCAACTCGCCTGTTATCATCAGCTTGTTGATCGTTGCATCGTTGATAACTACTTCTTCACCTGACTTCAGGTTTTGATTTATTGCCCTTCCACTCATATCCTGCAGCCTGATATCCATTCCTTCTACTCTCACTGTCAATGGATAGGTTATTCCAATCATATCTATACTCTGCATTGAACTGTTTATATCCTCTGCTATCCTTCCACTTGAGAACCTGATATCAAACATTCCTCCCGGTACTGCCGGTGGCATTTCATACTGGTCAAGATCTACTTCCCCTTTTACTGCATACAGTGTATAACTTTTACCTGCTGCATCTGTTAGTATTATCTTGCCCCAGTCTTCCTTGAATAAATCTACCACTTCTCCACTGCCTTTTGACAATGCTTCTGGTATTACTATATCACAGGCTGACAGTGTTTTTACCCAGTATCCTTTACCTGGTTCAAATGTAGTTGCTGCCGTATAAACCGTTCCATTGAATCCCCAGATTGTTCCGGTTTGTTGACCTGATGGTACTGTGGTTAGTCCGCTTGTTGCTACACTTGTCTCATATCCGCCTATCATATTCCAGCCTGCTGTGGCTGCTATTGCATTGTGAGTTACTATCTCTATTCCTGTATAGCTATATGTTTCAGATCCTACGTTTTTCATCCAATAGCCTTCTCCAGGTGTTGTAACTGTTCTTGCCTGGTATATAGTACCGTTGAATCCCCAGACTGTGCCTGTTAGGTTTGGCCACCAAGTACCTACGTTCTGATCTGGTGTATTTAATCCGGGGGCTGATACCATATTCCAGCCACTGGTTACTGGAACGGTAAATTCAAAAGTTTCTACTGAATCAATGTCAATAAAATCAACTTCAATTAAAATATATTGAAGAGAAACCGGATTATAGTTCCAGGAATGACTTCCTGTTCCCGAGAAGGATACCACATCTCCGCTAACACCTATTGTACTCGTAGCTGCTATTGCTGAAGGTAAATTCCAGCTAAAAGTAATCGGATTTGCTGTTAAGTCATCTTGAATTTTTATGACATATGATTTATGTCCGGTAAATGGAAATGCTGGCGGATTACCCGGCGCTCTATAATCATTATATGATAGTGTTGTAAAATCTGGAAGAAGCCAGGCCGCAGCATATCCACCAGGAGGAAATCCTGGCAGTTCGGCTTCACCAAGAGTAATATCTATTCCATCTGTAGCTAATAAGTCTAATCCAAAATTTATTGTGCTGGACGCTCCTTCATTATCCTGTATAACAACAGATAAATCTATTGTTGCTTGCCCGATAGTTGTTGTAGCATTAATATCTACACCTTGTGAATAATTAATTCCATCATAAGAGAAGAGCTTATAATAGTAAGTTGTAAGTTCAGTTAAACCTATGTGGTTAACCGGAGAAACAGTTCCATTATATAATAACGTACCACCTGCAAATGGTTGACCCGGTGATGGGGGGAGTCCAGATGGTTCCGTAAATGTGTCTGCTAGACTCCAGGCTATTACAACATTATTATTGCTAGTATTTGCTGTAAATGCAACATCTATCTGTGCATTACTTAGCGGTGTCGCTGAAACTCCTGTAGGATCGGCAACTACTGTGTACTCGTAAACAATTTCAAGGTATGGACGATTTGCTTGAGCCCATCCTTGAAAATCCACATAATACGTTGTGCCACTATCCCAATCATAAATTCCAATCGCGTACCAACCCTGACCTAATGCGTTTTGCAAATCCATCGCTGCAGTTGTTCCCAACGTGCGTTGTATCCACCCATTAGTTAACGATCCACTTTCCTCGTTATAACTATACGCAGTACTTTGAGAGTAGTTATTACTAACCTGATTAAATATTGCTGATGCACTTCCAGTTACCGGATTAACAGTACCCATAGGCGTGACGGACCAGAATGGGTAATTATTAGCATACAGGTAACCATTAAATTTAATTGAATTAATTGTTGCATAGGTAGGAATTGAACTAACATCAAATGCCATCCAACCTGCAAAACCATTTCCATTAGCGTTAACCAGACTAACTTGAGTTTTAGAGGATGAATTACATGTTCCAGTCCAGTAATTTATATCCTGTGGATAAACCAAAACGGTTTCAATAACAAGATTTGGATCAGGCTCTGTGGTAAAAGTCCAAAGAGGACCGCTGACGCTACAGGTACCATTCTTCCCAACAATTTGCCAGCTGTATGGAGTGTTATAAGAAAGTGGACCAGAAATTGTCCACGATGCAATTAATGATCCATCATGAACTTTTGCCATACTTCCTAATTCACCAAACCAAACTTCACATTGAGTAGCACCCGAACCGTTGATCCAACTGATGCTTGGGATATTTATTGAAAGATCCGTGGTTCCATTTAAAGGATTCGGATTAGTCGGCTGATTAACCGGACAGGGAGGACCAAAACTAAATGATGCAATTCTTGTCTTCCAATTAAAACTGCTAGTTGAAGGATAGTATTCATTTAAATACCAAAATGTCTGACCATTTGGATCAACTGCCATCTGTGTATAATCTCCCCACCTTCCATAAGAATCAATTTGAGAACCTAATCCAGCTTGAATTACTTCCTCAGGTATCGTCATTGTACCAAGAGCATCGCCCGATAATCTTCCGGTATATCGTATTGATGGATACACTGTAGAACTTGATGCCGAATAACCAAGTGCTATATCCCCATTATTATTTATTGCTATACTTCCCATCCATCGCTCTAATCCATCGGCCGGTGCATAGGTACCTTGTTGATATAAACTCCAGCTCCCTGTAGTCTTTCGGAATTCATACCATCTCATCCCTGCTCGGCTGCCACCTGCATCAACAGTATGACAGACTACCATTGACTGATGTGTCCCAAAATTTCTATAATTTAATCTGTTCATCGCCCGGTCACTAAGATCATCCAGAGTTTCTCCAGGACTTGGTTGAGGTATACCATTTAACTGGCTAAATGCATTTGTTGCCATAAATGTTGGTCCAGTGAAAGTTGAATTTCCTGGTGTTACCCAATCGACATGAAATTGAAAAATATCAAATCCATCACTTCCACCATAATTCGCATTATCGTGTATTTGCCCAAAATAATTTGGGGCACCGGTGGGAGGTGAATTAGTGCCATCCCAATCTGAGGGAAGTAATGACCAGGATATCGAACTGGATATGTTGAAAATTACCATTTGCGCTGGTGCGCCTATTAACATCTTGCTTCTTTCAAATGCTGCATTTGATGTTCCACCTGATCCACCAAATCTATTTGCTGACACATAATAACCATCCGGCCAGACTCCATATTTTGGATAATCAGGAAAATTTGGAAATTCAAAACCATACCGATACCACGATCCTGTTGGATCTCCTGTTTGAGATATTGCAACCAATATATAATTTGGTCCGCCAGTGCCGTTCGGTATTGAAAACTGACTTGCAAACCACCTATCTGCCGTTTCATCATATAGTACAACCGGGTCTCCATCATTTAAGTTACTTGCCCACGGTCCTGGAAATCCTGACCAAAGTGTACTAAGATTATATGGACCCAAAAGAGATGTTCCCGTCTTATTCCAAATCTGAAATTGAATATTCACCATTTGCATATAATGGTTAGGTCCTACATCACCACTCGGATCTGGTGGGACATACGGTCCAGCAGATATGCCATCCCAACTCTGTATGATATCACTGGTTCCTGTTGTACCCATCATTTTTTGTAATGATTGATCTTTTTGATAATGATCTTCAAATCTAGGCTTAAGTTTATTAAGTGGAATTACTCCATCCTCCCAAGGTGTATTAGTTAATGGTGCCTCTTCCATATCTCTAAGTGGAGTCGAAGTGTCATTATTAATAGATTGAAATATTTGAGGAGTGGAACTTTCCTGGGCAAATAATATACTCCAGGATATAGCAATCATTACAAAGGTAATTGAAAAGATTTTTTGCATTTTATCTCCTTTGTCGTACGAATGAGCAATTGAAAAATGAAATATTAAAAACTTTATAAGCAATAAGATAAGATACTTACTCGCATAAAATCAGATATTATTAATCTTATATTTAAATTTTTCGTTTAATACCCATACTCGTTCATATCAACATAAATAATGGATGAAGAATATTTATTTTTTAATCAATTTGATTTACGAAATTAAATCAAACAGGATATGCTGACGTAATGTCAAACACAAGCACAGTTCCCGATAAAAGCTTTTTATCAATATTGCTAACATAAAAAAAGAAAGGATAGGAACAGACACAGCCAATATAAAGGTCCAATTGTCAATCATTATTAAAATTAAAGCTTCTCGCACCGAGAGAAGTCTTCGCTTTAAAATAAAAGAGCCCTGCTTAACTGATAGCAGGGCTTAAAGCCATACTTAACTTACTTAAGAAGAATCATTTCCTTAGTTTCAACAAATTCACCTGCAGTCATTCTATAAATATAACTTCCCGAACTCATCTTAATTCCTGAAGAGCTTGTTCCATCCCATTCTATATTATATCTGCCAGCCTGAACCTGATCAGCAAACAACGATTTCACTTGCTGTCCAAGCATATCATATATAATGATAGAGACATCGCTAGCTTTCGGAACCTGAAATTGAATTGTTGTCGATGGATTAAAAGGATTTGGATAATTCTGGAATAATGTAAAACTACCCGGAGTTAAATCTACTACTATTTCAATTGCATCCGAATAACTGTATGTTCCGTCATAATCAATCTGTTTCAATCTGTATGAATAGGTTCCTGTTAAAATATTCTGATCCATAAATGAGTAAGTCTTAGGTTCAGTAGTTGTGCCAAAGCCTGGTACATAACCAATCTTTGTCCAATCCTGATTAGATAAAGCACGTTCTATTTCAAAACCTTGGTTGTTAAGTTCTGTAGCCGTTGTCCAGTTTAGAATAACACTTCCTTCGGAAAGCGAAGCTGTAAAAGATGTCAATTCAACAGGTACAATGTCAATATAGTCGACTTCGACAAAAATATATTGAAGCGAAACCGGATTATAGTTCCAGGAATGATTTCCAATTCCCGAGAAAGATGCCATGTTCCCTGTAACACCTATTGTACTTGTAGCTGCTATTGTTGAAGGTAAATCCCAGCTAATAGTCATCGGATTAGCTGTTAAGTCATTTTGAATTTTTATGACATACGATACATGTCCGGTATATGGAAATGCTGGTGGATTACCCGGCGCTCTATAATCATTATATGATAGTGTTGTAAAATCTGGAAGAAGCCAGGCAGCGGCATATCCACCGGGAGGAAATCCTGGAAGTTCATTTTCACCCAGAGGAACATCCAGTCCATCTGTGGCTGTCAGGTCTAATCCAAAATATATATCAGACGTTAAACCAGCGTTGTTACTTACTGTAATAGGAATATCTACAGCAGCTTGTCCATATACAATTGATATATACAGCAGTATAAAAGAGAAAATTGAAAATAATTTATGCATTTAATGCCTCTCAATTATGTGAGTAATTTGTTATTTAATAGTTGACAATTTTACAAGGTTATTTACTGTAACCCTGCCCTCATACTTTTCGAGTGGGGTTGCAGTAGCCTGAATATCAATCAGACTTAACTTAAAAAACTTTACTACCTAATATCAATCAATACACTAATTAACCAAAAACAATATTTTTGCCTCTTTGAAATATAATTGAAAAAATTGAATTTCAATCAACTGAGGTATTAGCAAAAAGAAATATTTTTTTCTTTTAACAAATAACTTATCAAATTCTATTTTAACAATTAATAAAAGAGCCCCGCTCACAATTAGCGGGGCTCAATCTTAAATCAAGATTACTTTATAAGAACCATCTTTTTCGATTGAACAAATTCACCTGCTGTCATTCTATAAACATATGTACCTGATGCTACCTTAGCACCTTCTTTATTAACTCCATCCCAATTAACTGTGTAATTTCCTCGCATTACTTCACCAGCAAACAAGGTTCTTACTTCCTGACCTAGCATATCATAAATAGTGATTGTTACATCACTGGTCTTTGGAACCTGGAATTTAACTGCTGTGCTTGGGTTAAATGGATTTGGATAGTTCTGGAATAATATATAATCCAGTGGTAAAGTTGGTGTTCCATATATTGTTTGGATCACAATATTTTGCAACTTCTTAGTATCTATATCTACAAGAACTATTTTTGCAACCGAAACATCTGTTGGATCTGTCAGGCTGAAAGGCATATCTGCCATAAAGTTATTAACGCCTGCATCGATATACTGCTGACCATTTCGATCATACATTAATGTTCTTAATAATTCATTTACACGTAAATAATATCCCTGACCTAACGGTGTACTGATAACCATATTTTCAGGATTACTAGCAACGCTACCGAATTCAATCTGAGCTCCGCGTATTCCAATTTCTGCATCAACATAAGCGGTAATTCCCTCACTATTGATATATAAGGTTACCGTAGCATCTACCGGACCATCAACTTTTGACAGATAACCGCAAGGTGAAACTGGTTCGCCATTCGGATAGAATCCTGTAAGAATAATATTCTGTATTAATGAAAGATCCTGAACATTTACCACAGCGTCTGGTGTTGGTAGGTCAGCTCCAGGAGACCATGGAGCAATATTAGCTCGATCGAATTCTGCACCGGTAAGTGAATCTCTTCCAACGATATGGTCAACTACCATTATCAGATCAAGTATATCAACGCATCCATCTCCATTTACATCACCGTAACCACCGCCTGCTGCTTGTGCGATTGACATACAAGTCGTTACGTGAAGGTGTTATATCAATTGGGAATCCTTCAAATGTACTTCCTTCAGCATTGAATGATTCTAAATGAAGATTTGATGTTGTTCTGCAAGTCGGTTGCAATCTTGCAACTCTGTAATTTACCGTGAACATATCATTAGTAATCACCAGCAGGAAGATCTCCAGTTGCATACTAATATTATAAAGTAAAACATATATAGTATCTTCTGATGCACCATTAGCTGTGATTGGACCTCTTACTACATTTGTTTCCAATATCCAATTAGCACCTGATACATTGCAGTGATCTTTTTCAATACTCTGATATGTTAATATTGTATTGTCATCTGTTCCTGTTGGTTGCCAGGTCTGAATTGAAGTGCATGTAAAAATCCAGTTTGTAGCCAACAGATCCATCGTATTAGATACATAATGAATCGTCTTCATAATTGTCAACTTCTATCTCTTCAAACACTAAACCTACACAGCTGGTGGAGAACATCCATTTCCGCTTAATGCCACTGAGTGGTAGAACCTGGTCCATTGTGAGTAAATACTAAAGTACCCGGTATATGGTCCGACTGCAGTTGGAGCAAATGTAACTGTAAATACCTGGTTACCACCTGGCGGAATAACAGCTGTGTTGGTATTAACAATAAACTCAGTTGCGGTAACAGCTTGCATTGGAAATCATAAATCGTTAGCAATCCATCATTATCTACAGTTACATTAACCCTGGTGACGTAGTAAGCGGCGTTACATTCCCAAAATTAAACTGGTTGGTGTTACACTAAAAATGTGGTGCTGTACCCGCTCCAGTGCCAGTAACATGAAACAGAAATTGGTGAACCTGCAGCATTATGTATAAATGCTAAATCAGCTGACTGGGCACCTTCTGTTAAAGGAGTGAAGGTTATGGTAACATCAACAGGTGCACCACCTTCAGGTATTGTAATAGGAAATGGTCCAGTGAACGCTGAAATCACCATCTGCGATTGGTTGTTGAACCACTAAATCTGCATCACCAGTATTACTGATACTTGCTGTAGTGTTAGCAGGTGAACCTACAAATACACTACCAAAGCTAAATGATAGTGGTGCAATCCCAAATACAGGAGCTGCAACAGCTGGACCAATGTTAACATAATCAACTTCAATAAAAAGATATTGAAGATTATTTGGTCCCGGTGCTGGATTATAGTTAAATACAATATTTCCTGTTCCCGAGAATGATACCACTTGAGTTCCCGCCGTTATTGTACTTGTAGCTGCTATTCCAGATGGTAAATTCCAGCTAACAGTCATCGGATTATCTACCAAGTCATTTTGAAGTCTTACGGTATATGATATAGTTCCGGTAAATGGAAATGCTGCTGGACTTGGTGGAACCGGTGCTCTATAATCGTTATAAGACAGTGTTGTGAAGTCCGGTAATAGCCAGGCAGCAAAATATCCGCCAGGAGGTAGTCCTGGTAGACCCATCTTCACCAAGTGAAAGATCTATTCCATCTGTGGCTGTCAGGTCTAATCCAAAATATATATCGGATGACAAACCTGCATTATTGCTTATCGTAATAGGAAAATCTACAGCGGCCTGTCCATATACGACTGCCATATACAGCAGCACGATGGAGAAAATTGAAATAAGTTTACGCATAACGCACCCTTTTATTTAATTGTGAAATAAGTTGTTTAAAGTTGTTCATATGACCTCAAACTTAATTATATAAACCCGTCCCTTAAATCGGGACGGGTTACAATAAATGAATATTACTTCAAGAGTAACATCTTCTTAACTGAAACAAATTTATCTGTTCTCAGTTCATAGATGTACATTCCTGTTGCAACGTTCTTTGCATTCCATTGATAGCTGTATCTTCCTGCTGCCAATGATGAGTTTACTATCTCTGCTACCTTCTCTCCCAATGCATTGTAGATCGATAACTTCACATTGCTTACATCTTCCGGCAATGAGAATTCGATTACCGTACTTGGGTTGAATGGGTTTGGATAGTTCTGCTCTAATGCATACACTGTTGGTATCAACTCGCCTGTTACCATCAGCTTCTGTATCGTTGCATCGTTGATCACTACTTCTTCACCTGACTTCAGGTTTTGATTTATTGCCCTTCCACTCATATCCTGCAACCTGATATCCATTCCCTCTACTCTCACCGTCAATGGATAGGTTATTCCAATCATATCTATACTCTGCATTGAACTGTTTATATCCTCTGCTATCCTTCCACTTGAGAACCTGATATCAAACATTCCTCCCGGTACTGCCGGTGGCATTTCATACTGGTCAAGATCTACTTCTCCTTTTACTGCATACAGTGTATAACTTTTACCTGCTGCATCTGTTAGTATTATCTTGCCCCAGTCTTCCTTGAATAAATCTACCACTTCTCCACTGCCTTTTGACAATGCTTCTGGTATTACTATATCACAGGCTGACAATGTTTTTACCCAGTATCCTTTACCTGGTTCAAATGTAGTTGCTGCCGTATAAACCGTACCATTGAATCCCCAGATTGTTCCGGTTTGTTGACCTGATGGTACTGTTGTTAGTCCGCTTGTTGCTACACTTGTCTCATATCCGCCTATCATATTCCAGCCTGCTGTGGCTGCTATTGCATCGTGAGCTACTATCTCTATTCCTGTATAGCTATATGTTTCAGATCCTACGTTTTTCATCCAATAGCCTTCTCCTGGTGTTGTAACTGTTCTTGCCTGGTATATAGTACCATTGAATCCCCAGACTGTGCCTGTTAGGTTTGGCCACCAAGTACTTACGTTCTGATCTGGTGTATTTAATCCGGGAGCTGATACCATATTCCAACCATTGGTTACTGGTACTGAAAAGGCGAATGTGGTTCCACCAACCTCATAAATAATTTGCAGATAAGGAGGATTTGCATCAGACCATCCATCAAAATTGATATAATAAGTCTGCTACTCCATCATCATCGAACAATCCGATTGCAAACCAACCTTGAGCTAATGCAGTTTCCAAATCTGTGCAGCTGTTCCACCTAATGCGCTACTTAGCCAGCCAAGTGGTAATGTTCCTGATTCAGTGCTATAACTGTAGAAATGACCTAGTAGCTCCACATGCAGCAGAGATTGTTGCAGCATCATCTGTTACCGGGTCAACTGACCCCATACGTGTAATTCCCCAATATGGCCAGTTATTTGCATTTACATATCCATTAAATATAACACCAGTTATTGTTGCATCACGTCCGGAACTCCACTGATGTCAAAAACAGCCCATCCATATTTGGAAATACAGTATTTATTTCACCATCAGTTTTTAGCAGTACCTTCGGTGTTACCTGTCCAATAATTGCACTTTTGGATACACATAAGCTGCTACAACCACTTCAACCGGGCCTTCAGCATCGGATTCGCCTTCTGTATATTGTGCTGTAACCGTGTAACTGTAAACACCAAGAGGTAGTGAAAGATCGTTGTAGAACTCATTTGATATGCTATGAGCAATCTCTACACTATTACGATATACATTGTAACCCTCAAAGGTTGCATCAATAGCACGATTACCATTATGCTGTTGACCAGCTAAATTATTATTAATGTAACTTGATTTGGATATTACACCGAAGTTGATCAGACTGAAAGATCCATTAGATGATTCAATCCTCTTTACCTTGCTATCGTTTCTATTCAACTCAACAGTTTCCCTATCAACACTATTAGCTGTATTCCTTGACCAATGGAATACCATCCGTTACATATCCGGCAATATTCCAATTGAAATCCAAGTCAAAATCAATTAGGTGTTCCCAGATGAGTCCAGCAGTAGATAACCCATTCGCCATCCGGTGCTGCAGGGCCATGCATCAACGCCAGCAGGAAAATCACCTCCAGTCACTTCATAACCTATCCAAATGTCGTCACCTGTAATGGCAACAGGTGAAGTTAATGTGATTGTGTTCCAAGTGTTAACAACAATCTGAGCAGTTACGTCTTCCGAATGTAATACGCGTTCCCGGAGATGTAGGAGGTTCCTTCATCATAAATTTTAATTGTAACATTAGTAGGAGGAGCAGCATCCATATAAATAAAAATTTCAACATCTGTTAAATCCTTACCAATACAGATCCTGTAATACTGGCAGGGAATCTTGCAGATGCTTCAAATGTAGCCACCACTAAGTCCAATTGCATTGCCAGCATTTACACCATTGTCATATCTTAACCATCTATCAGCATCTGGCGCTAACCAAGTTAACATAACATCCTGTCCAGAAACTGAAGCTTGCAGATCATTAGGCGGATAAGTTCCCGGAGGTGCAATTTCAATACTGATATCATCTATCGAAGCTGGGGCACCAGAAGTACTAACAAAAATCATCTTTCCAGCTAAATACAAGTCGCTTGGTTGTTCCTGTTAAAGCTTCAGGTAAAATAATACTTGCTTCAACATAATTAGCTTGATCATTGTATCGTACTTGCCCAATCTGTCCTGAAGTTAATTCTATACCTTCGACTGGTAAAACACCTGTATCTACTAAGTAAACTTTGAAGTAATCATAAGTAACAGGCTCGCCAACACATTTCCACTGGAATGTTAATTTGTAACCACCTCCGACACCACCAGTAAATGCTACGTCCCTAAAGAAATGGACAACGCTTGTAGCATCTTCGTCATAACCAAAGGTTGTACCGCCATCACTGGAGATGTAAATGGAGTTCGGAGAGGAAACAGGTCCGGCAGCAGTACCGACATGCCACTGATTGGTTTGAGTACCGTTAATTACAAGCCAGTTATTAAGACCTGCATCAAAATTTTGTGTAAGAGGTAACGATGCTGCTGGTGGTATAATTGCAGCAACTACTGGACCTGCTGGATCCGATTCGCCCTCAGAATATTGTGCAGTAACCGTGTAGTTGTAAACACCGTAAGGAACGGAATTGTCATTGTAGAATAAATTTGATGTGGTAGTTAATGGTGAACCATTACGATATACAGTGTAACCGGTCAGTGTTGCATCCGGGCTATAATTTCCACCATTTTTCTGAATTTGATTATTATTCACATAGTTAATGAACTGAGATACACTTTGAGTATTAAAATGTACGGCTTTAAATATGCCTGTACCTGATTCAATCTTCAAAGTATTTGTGTTATTAACTTCAAACAAACGAGCTTCTCTATCTCTGGCAACATCCTCAGGATTCAAAGCTAATTTTACGCGCTCTTCTCCCTTAAGAAGTGGATCTTCAACATACCCAGCAATATTCCAGTTGTAATTTAATGCGGGAACTAAAACTGAAAGTCGATCCCAGGTAATTCCATCTAATGTTACCCAATCACCATTTGCTGCCGCGGGACCATTATCACAGCCAGCGGGGAATGCATCTACAAGATCAGGAGTCGTTACTTCATAACCAACCCAAATATCGTAACCCGTGATAGCAACGGGTGTAGTTAAATTAATTAGGTTCCAACTAAAAGAAACAATCTGAGAAGTTATATCTTCTTGGTACAATAGAGGACCAGGTGAAGATGATGTACCCTGACCATATACTTTTAAAGTACAAGCAGTTACGGGGTCGTTAATATAAATCTCAACCTGTGTTAATTCTTTTCCAATTACCGATCCGGTAATACTTTGTGGAAATCTTGCTGAAACTGCAAATGTTCCTCCACCTATACCGATCGCATCGAAATTTACACCATCATCCCATCTTAACCATCTATCAGCATCAGGTGCCATCCAGGTTAAGCTAACATTTTGCCCTGCAACCGAAGCTCCCAGATTGACAGGAGGATAGAGATTTTCGTCCATACAAAAACTTTGAGTTGTTGTTCCACCATCTGTTACAACAACGCCTGTTATAGTGGCGTTTGCATATCCAGGTTTGCTGGCTGTTACATCGTAAGTTCCAACTAGTATACCTGTAAACTGATAAAATCCTGAGGCATTTGTAGTAGTACTATATGTGCCTGCAGTAACAGTTGCACCTTCAATGTTAGGAAAAGGTGTAAAGCAATTTGTAATTGTTCCGTTCAACGTGCCCGTTGCTTTCACTTTAATCGTAACATCGTCTACAAATATGTTATTACCAAAGGCACTTGTTCCCTGAAAAACGAAAAATCCATTCCCGCTGAAACCAGTAGGTAAAGGAAACGAATATTCATACCAGCCTTCAGCACCCACTATAGGAGTCAAAGACATCGATCTGTTTATTGTTCCAAGTAATGTAGCTCCTGTTAGGCTAGGTGATGTATTAAAATGAATATCAACCTTATCTGCGTTAGTGGGGTAACCACCATCACGATACATCCAAAAAGTTACCTGGTAACCATCGTTTGGAAAAGTTACAGGTGCTGTTACTAAGATTGAAGATGTCCCTGTCGAAAGATTATAGCAATTAAAGCGTGTCATCGCCGCTCCGCTATGAGGTGTGCAAGTTGGGAAAGTACCTGCTGTTTGACGATCCCATAATCCTGTTAAACTAACTTGAGCGTTTGTCCAGCAAGTTGGTGGAAAAGTTGTTCCATCAAAGCTTTCTGGAACTGGGAATGATGTAATAGGGTCACACCACGTTGTTGCATTAACAGCAACACCACTCGTATATGCACTAGCTCCATCCCACGTGAATAATTTATAAAAATAAGTGGTTCCAGCAGCTCTTCCTGTATGCATGTAAGGAGATGTTAAACCGTTATAAATTAGTGTACCACCAGCGAATGGTTGTCCTACTGCAGGAGGTGTGCCTGCTGGAGCAGTAAATGTTCCTGTAGTATTAAATACCATTATTACAGGATTGGTTCCATTAGGTGTGAAAGCAACATTAATTTGAGACGTGCTCATAGCAGTCGCGCTTACTCCAGTTGGATTGAAAATTGAAGGTGGGGAAAAAGTAAATGTTAAACCGCTCGATGGAACAGTCGTTACATCGGAAGAATTAAAAAACATTGTTGCTGCATTCGTTGCACCCGCAACGGAATTAATCCAGCTTCCTCCGCCTGTAAGAATTGACCTGTTCTTAAAATCAGTATTAGTAGTTCCTCTCAACCCAACTTGCGGATAAGTACTGCTTGATCCCGGGGTTATCGTACCACCATAGACAATTCTTATGGTGTTATCCAATGTATTTAACCTTACCTGAAAACTAATTATTTCAGTTAGGTTATATCTTCTAACATCCTGCCATTGTATGACAAACTCATTTCCAACCTGTTCATATCGAATTTCAGGAGTTCCAGAAGCACCATTGTTAAGATCTCTACCAAATGCGGAAATGGCGCCAGAATAAGTTGCAGTACCTACTTATTGGACTATAATTGGTACCTGTTGGTGCCAAACCAAAAGTAATGAAACCATTTGCCGTTACATACAGCGATGTCCTAGCTACTCCATCATAAATAAACGTCGGAATCGTTATAGCAGCAGAAATGTTTTCATCAAATGTCCCTGACCAAAGTACTGTCCCTCCCGTAATTGCTGTATATGTTCCCGCAGTTTGTGTAAAACCATAACCAGAAGCCTGCGCAAAACCATTTTGTGAAAACACAGCAAGGAGGAAGACGACAGAAATAAGTTTGAAAAAGTTTTTGAACATAATCCCTCCAAAATGAGATTAAAAAAAAATTAATTAATTTTATGCAAACACACCAACTTTACAGTTAACCACTATGAGCACACGCCTGTAAAGCAATTAAAACGGAAAGATGAGCGGAAAACTATTCTCCATAAAGACCTCCATAATTATGAATGAATGTAATGTTAATTAGGTGTAGGTATAAAAATGAGACGAGATAATCTCTTTGATAAAGAAAATCATTATTGTGCGAATAGCCCACAGGAATAAATTTCAGATGTTGCAATTGAATTTCCATGAGCTTTTTCTAAAAGCTATTTGAATACACACAAAATTTTGCAGCATTAACAAGCCCTCTACAATAAACAGTAAATGCTAAATTATTTTTTTTGTATCAGCACAGCCCTAAAGTTTGGTAAGTCGTACAATTCTGCTTCAAATACATGACAAGGATAGTAAAAAAAATCCTATTGTCAAAGAAATAGTTGTTAATTTTTAATTATTTTTTTTAGCGTCGCTCCACAAAAGGTGCCAGATATTTTATTTCCTCAGTTTCGACTTTAGTTATAACGCTGTAAGTTTTTGTTTTTATTGATGAAATTAAATTGATGACATATTTGTCGTTGGAATTGAATGAGTCTTGGAAATAAAAACACCAGAGTACTTAAAAATGATTTTACTTTTAGTTTTTCATTCGAAAAAAAATAGAGAGAATTAATATTAAGCTTCAACAAGCTAATTCATTTATTCGACTTCATTAAAAATAAAAAACCCCTGAAGAAAATTTCTCCAGGGGATTCTTTGTGGGCCCAGATGGACTTGAACCACCGACCCTCTGATTATGAGTCAGATGCTCTAACCAACTGAGCTATGAGCCCAAATATTAAATTTCAAATTCTTTCAGATTTGAGTCAGATGCTCTAATCCGCCTTTGGCGAGACCTCGTTCTTTTAACGGGCCAACTGAGCTATGAGCCCAAATTTATGGTCGTAAATTTAATATTATCCAATCCAGAAATCAAACAAAAATACTTTAACCTAATCTTTCTTTAATCTTCTCAATAGTCAATGGAGCCGATCCTTCAAAATGATTGTTTACATTTACAAACAAATCAACCTCATTATTTTGTAGTTCTTTAATCATTTCAACAATTGATTTAATCTCAACATCACGGTTAATATAAATCTGGTTCCAGTTTTCATTTGCAATTTTTTCAATGCCTTTTCTATCAGGTCCGTGCAATCTTAGCACTGTTTTATTATTAATATATTTTTTGAATTTTGAATAAATTTCAGTTACCGGAGGCATATAATATCCTTCAAGAAACACAGGAGCTAAATTTAATTCAGAAAGAAACTTGAAATAGCTCTCATTAAGATAATTCGGATTTCTGATTTCGATTCCGATTGGAGGGATTTCTTTTTTTAGTTGTTTGTAAAACTCTGAAAATTTTAATTGAAGCTGAGATAACGAACTGATCTTCTGTTTATTCAGATATTCAAATTGAAAGATGAGACAACCTACTTGTTTTTTTATTGGTTCAATCGACTGAAGAAATTCTTCAAATATTTCAACAGAAAGAAAAAACGGATTTGGTTTTAGCTGATCATCTTTCAAATCTTTGTAGAAATGAGTTAATGTAATCGCATTTGGCACTTTAATAGTGAAAAGAAAATTGGCAGGAACAGATTCTTTATAATCTTCAACAACTTTTTTTTGTGGCAATACAACTTTTGATGGCGGGAAGAGTGACCAAAACCATTGGTCTATTTCAACAGTGTTAAATTTTTCAGAATATTCTTTTAAATAATTTTTAGAGTTAGTACTGGAGTAAACTATTCCTTTCCACGAATCATACTTCCAGCTGCAAGTTCCAAATCTCAACATGATTAAATATGTGTTATTTAAGTGCCTGTGCTGTCTTTAGTACTATCATCCAACTCATAATTATATTCAAAAACAATTTTCCCGGTACTATCGTATTGATACCACATTCCAAGACGAACGCCATTTACATACTCGCCTTCTTCCTTTTTCATTCCATCAGGATAATTCCAGATCCATTTTCCATTAGGCCGATCCAGATTAAAATACCCTTCAGATTCTATTGTTCCATTTGGATAGAAGTATTGCCACTTTCCGACATTTCTGTTGCTGTCAAGCTGACCTTCGATTTCAATAATCCCTTCCTCCGAATAAATTCTAAAATCACCATGCTTTATTCCGTCAAGAACATCGTACTCGACAATTTTATTTTGGACAAGTGCTTTTTCTCTTCCAGTAAATGGAATCTCACTGCCTCTTTTATAGAGTAAATTATCTTTTATGATCAAAGATGATTCAGGTATTTCTTCTTTTCCGCATGAAAAGAACATAACTGAAAAAAGGAATATAAAGAAGGAGAATTTTTTTATAATCTTAAATGAATTCATTCTGAAAATTTATGATTTTTGGAATACCGTGTGATCTTATTTTGTTAGCTCTTTGTAAGTTGCTAATAATTTCGTTTTCGTGTTTCCAAGATCTTGCGAAATAACTTTTACTTCACCTATGGCAGGCATAAAATTGGTGTCGCCATTCCATCGCGGAACAATGTGAAAATGAATATGTTCTTCAATTCCGGCTCCACCTGCTTTACCAAGATTTGCACCAATATTAAAACCTTGCGGGGAATAAATCTTTTGTAAAACTTTTTCTGCAAGAATTATCTCATCCATCATTTCATGAGACTCTTCGGTAGTTATTTGTTCTATTGATCCAATGTGTCTTTTAGGAACAATCATCAAATGACCATTATTGTATGGATAGAGATTCATAATCACGAAAGTATTTTTTGATTTATGAACGAGCAGGTTATTCAATATCAGATATATCTTTTTCAACAGCCTGGCAAAAAATGCACTTACCGTCTGATTGCTTATCCTTAAAAGATTCTATGTATTGAGATCTCCAGGGAGACCAAAGATTTTTCATATATTTAAATTAAAAAATAAAGGCGGATATTATCCGCCTGAAACAACTTGATTAATTTTCTTCTTCTCGTGATTTCTTGTATTCTTCGATTACTTTCTGCTCAATTTCTTTCGGCATTTCTTCATAGTGATCAAACTTACGCTTGTGAACTCCTCTGCCCTGCGTTAAGCTCCTAAGATGTGAAGAATATTTATAAAGTTCTGAAAGAGGAACAAGAGATTTTATTATCTGAAATCGACCGTCACTATCCATTCCTAAAATTTTCCCGCGTTTACTTGATATATCACCCATAACATCACCCATATATTCTTCAGGAACTTTCACTTCAACTACATAGATAGGTTCGAGTAGCACCGGCTTTGCCTCAAGAAATCCTTTTTTAAATCCCTGGCTTGCTGCAATCTTGAATGACATTTCATCTGAGTCAACTGTATGATATGTACCATCAAATAAGGTAACTTTAACATCAATAACTTTATTACCAGCAAGCACACCTTTCGTCATTGTTTCAATTATTCCTTTTTCAACAGCAGGAATAAATCTGCCCGGCACAACACCACCGACGATTGCGTTAACAAACTCGAAACCTTTTCCTCTTGATAACGGTTCCAACTTAATATGAATATGACCATATTGACCTCGACCGCCTGATTGCTTCTTATGTTTATATTCAACATCATTTGCAGATGCTTTTATTGTTTCACGATAAGGAATTCTTGGTTCTACAAGATCGACTTCAACTCCATATCTGTCTCTTAATCGTTTAGTGGCAAGTAAAAGCTGTAGTTCACCTTGTCCTGAAATAATTGTTTGTGATATCTCCGGATCAAAATTCACGTTAAATGATGGATCTTCTTCATGCAGAGTATGAAGTCCTGTTGCAATCTTATCTTCATCACCTTTTGCTTTTGCTTGAATTGCTCCTCTAATTACCGGTTCTGGAAATTGAATCGGATCAACAATGACAGAATAATTTTTTGATGCAAGGGTATTATTAGTATGTGTATCCTTTAATTTAACCACTGCTGCAATGTCTCCGGCAACCACCTGAGATATATCTTTTCTGTTATGTCCGTTCAAAGTGAATAACTGATTTAGTCTTTCAGTTTTATTATTATTTTCATTTAACAGATCTAATCCCGGAGTTACCTTACCGGAAAACATTTTAAAAAGTGAAAGTTCACCAACGTGCTGTTCTGAAATTGTTTTGAATACAAATAATACCGGCTCTCCTTTTGAATCTATTTTTAATTGAAGAGGTTCTTTCTTGTTTGCAAGTTTTGCACTTACAGTTCCTCTATCAACGGGAGAAGGAAAATAACCGCTTACAAAATTTAAGAAGTTATCAATCCCAACAGCTTTTGTGGCTGAGACAGCAAAAACCGGAACTAAATTTCCATTATTAATCGAGGACTTAAGTCCTCTTCTCAGGTCTTCATCACTTAGTGTTCCTTCTTCAAAATATTTATTCATTAAGTCTTCTGAGGATTCGGCCACTTTCTCAGTAAGTTGAGTTCTAAAACTTTCTGCCTGTTCTTTTAGCTCTCCGGTAATCTCAGCCTCGGAAACTGTCCTGCTGCCGGCTTCACCGAAAGTATAAACTTTCATTGAAATTATATCAACTACACCATTAAAATTTATTCCCTCTGAAACGGGAAAAGTAATAATTGTAGCTCCGGGATGAATTCTTGATTTAATATCTTCGTAAGTTTCAAAGTAGGTAGATTGTTCGCTATCAACTTTGTTAATTATTACTGAGAAAGGCAACTTGTAATCATCAATAATATTTTTAGCTGCATCAGTACCAACTTCTATTCCTTCAGCAGATTTAATGACCATTACAGCAGTGTCACAAATTTTTAATGCGCTTATAACATCTCCGATAAAGTCAGAGAATCCGGGTGCATCTATTATATTTATTTTGGTATTATTCCATTCTATATTCATTATCGAAGAGGATATTGAAATCTGCTTATCAATTTCATTCGGAGTATAATCAGAAGTGGTATTGCCATCTTCAATTCTTCCGATTCGATTAGTTTCTTTTGCAGTATACAGAATAATTTCTGAGAGTGAAGTTTTACCGCCGCCGCCATGACCTACTAATGCAATATTTCGTATAGCCTCCGAAATAATTTCTTTCAAGGGTATCCTCCTGGAAGTATTTAGTTAGTTTAAAATTATTTTTTAAGGTAGCTGAGAAAAGTGCTTACTCCGTTCGAGATTGCTTTAAACTGATTAATGATATTAGTAACAGGTCCCTCAATTCCGGCTCTTATTTTTTCTTCAAATCGAAGAACTTTATCCACACTATCCTTAACACTGAAGACTATTCCCTTTGTAACATCCAATTGCTTCTTAGCTAACTCACCTACTTCAGAAAATTTTTCTGTCAATTCATAAAGCGAAGTCACTAAAGGTTCAAGCTTGTCAGACAGATCACTCACATCTTTTTGCATTGCCTGAATGGAACGAGTAATCTTTCCAAGATAAACAATTAAAAAAATAATAAAGGCTGAAACTAAAATCAGAACAACAGCTGTTAAAACATCAATCAGTGGCATTAAAAAAATTATTCCCCGATGTTTTTAGATTCTTTATATGCATCAACACCAGCTTTTATAGCGTCTTTAATCTGTTCTCTCTTATGTTCAATAGATTCTTTACCGGTCTTTAAAGAATCGGAGACTTTTTCCTTTGCATCTTTATAAACCCGTTCTGCATCTTTCATTAGCATATCAGATTTGTCTTTTGCATCTTTGACTAATTTCTCTGATCTCTTTTTTCCTTCGTTGATCATATCAACTGCTTTTTCTTTTGCCTGAGAGATATATTTTTCAGCTTCATCAAGGTATTCATCACTTTTTTCTTTTATATCACGTCTTAATTCTTTTCCACTTTTTGGAGCAAAAAGCAATGCAAGAGCGGCGCCTAAGCTTCCGCCAGTAATAAAGCCAATCAACAATCCTTTTTTGAAACTATTTCCTTGTCCCATTATCGGTTCCTTTCAATTATTTAGTGGGAACTAAAAATACCAACCAGATTCCTTTAAATCAAGGAAATGTGTTCGTTTTTTCATTTTATAATTCAGAAAAATGACGATTATACTGAATCAATTTTTATTTTTCCAAATCTTTTTTGATATGACGTTAAAGCAACGATTCCAACAAAAACTGCGAACCAAAGCGTAACAACCCGAATGATAAATGTTGTTGCCACTGAAATATCTAGCGGAACTTTCTTCTGAACTAATAGAAATGTCAGTGATCCTTCAGTTAGTCCCAATCCGCCAGGTAACATTGAAATTGCTCCGACAATAGTTGAAAAACTATAGCTGAATGAAGCCCAAAGAACCCCAAAATCAACGCCAAAATTTAGCAGAATTATGTAATATCCCCAACATTCGAATCCCCATGAGACCAGACTTAACAAAGTCATCAAAACTAACGGTCTCAGCTTTAACAATTGATATGAGCTTTCATACGCTGAATGAATGTTGTGAATATACTTTTTTACTAATGGAACTCTTTCTGAGAAATTAATTATTGGTTGGGCAATTTTCTTGTTACTAATGATGAAAATAATCAGGATAAAAAATGTTGCAACAATGATTGTAAGATTTCCACCATAGTCAAATACAAACGCACCAACAATGGCAATAATTGATAAAGATAAAAAATCAGTTATCCGTTCAGCTAGAATTATTGGCGCTGTTTTACTGATCGGTTCCCCGGTAATTTCCTTTACCAAAACTGATTTAAGAACTTCACCCAGTTTAGCAGGCGTTACACTCATTACAAGGCCGGACATAAAAGTAGAGAATGAATCTATTTTTTTCATTTTCACTTTTACGATGGAAAGGTAATAATCCCATTTAAGAAATCTAGTGAAGTAGTTTAAGAATGAAAGTAGCAATAAAATTGGCAGAACGAGTAAATTAAATTTCCCGAATGCGGTTACCACATTTGTGAAATCAGCATAGATAGTAAAAACAAGATACAAAACTCCGGCAATGACGACTGAAAGTAAAACTTTTTGTTTAAGTTTTTTCAGCAAGTCAGGTTACTTTCCTAAGAGTACTATAAAGTTTAGTCAATGGTAAACCGACAACATTGTAATAACATCCATTAATTCTGTTAACAAAGACGGCTCCAAAATCATCCTGAATTCCATATGCACCAGCTTTATCCATCGGGCTTCCTCCTTCAACATAATCCGCTATCTCTTCTTTATTGAGCTTACGAAATTCGACTTCAGTTTTTTCATAATCAACAATAAACATTTTAGTTTTTTGATTGAGCACACAAAAACCTGTGTAAACCGTATGAACTTTTCCGCTAAGCAGTGTTAAAATTTTTCTCGCATTATCTTTATTGGATGGCTTGCCTATTACCTTCTTCCCCAACACAACAATTGTATCAGCAGTAATAATAATGCTGTTATCAACTTTTTGTTTTGCTATATCCATTTTTTCTAAAGCGATTCTTTTTACACATTCAATGGGATGTTCACCATCAATAATATCTTCAACCGAATTTACAGAGAAGGAACTAAAATTTATCCCAAGTTGCTTGAGCAGTTTTCGTCTTCGCGGAGATTTTGAAGCAAGATAAATTTTCAGATTAGTTTTAATCATTGATAGTATCGGTATTTGTGCCGGGATAATACAGATCCAATATTTCTTTAAAATCCCAACCTTTTCTTGATAATGATATCGCACCCCATTGGCATAACCCAACGCCGTGTCCAAATCCTTTTCCTGAAAGTACAACCGAATTTGAATTCAGTTCAACATCAAACATTGTACTCCACAAAATACTTTTTCCATTAGCATTTCGGATTATACTTCTAATTTCATTGCCTCTCAGAATTAATAATTTCATTTCACCATCAGAATCAGATAGTTTAATTTCGAGTTCATCAATTCTGCCTGAACCAAACCTGCTGAGAACAGAAAAATCTTCCAGAGAGTAATTTTGATTGTCGAGCAATGAATAATTTTTTAATCTACTAACTATTAATTCCCTGCTGTAAATTTCTTCCCATTGAAATCGCGGAGAAATTTTGCAGTTAGGTTCGTCTCCATCCTCTACAGTAATCAGATATGGAATTTGAGTTTTTGTGAAAACATTTGCAGATGATTCTGTAAATCCTCCACAAGTCGAATGATAAAATATTGTAGCAGCACTTCCATCATACTTCAATATAAGATTCTGGGTTTCGTCCACGGCTTTATTTGAGTTAGGAGTCTCAGCATCGACACCACCATAAACCTGATCGCGTGTATCTGCGTAAATGTCAAAATATAATTTACCGTCTTTCATCTTCTGAATCGCGTAAGTTCTAACACAAATTGCCAAAGCTTTCAAAGCCTCCGAATTTTCTCCATTCTTATCCACAGGCATTTCTTTAGCCAAAACTCCTTTAACGTAATCTTCTAAACTCAATACGTTTACTATATCGATTGAATTACCAGAAGATAAAATTTGAATTTTTCCTCTGAAACTTTTACCGTTTAATTTAATAATTGATTCATTGCCGGATGAAGTAAGAAAGAATTTTTGACCAACGAATTTTTGATTATTAATTTCTAATGTGAGGTCACTTACATTCTCGTAGCAGATGATTTTATTTCCTGGTTTAATCAAAGCCAATTTACTTTCATTGTTAAACAAGTAAACCTGAGAATCAACGAGTAATGATTCGGAATGAATTAATCCTTGCATCGAAACCCTTATTTCAGAGATATTTCTTTCCGTCTCCATTTCATCTTCATTTGGATTTTTTATAGATGCATCGTTCGTTTCAGTATTGTTATTTTTTTCTTCATTTTCAGTAAATCGTTTGGTGGGTGAACAAGAAAGAAAAAAAAGAATCAGCAGTACCAGCGAAAAAAGTATTGCGTTTGAAGTTTTAAAAGACTTGAGAATATAATTGAAATTTTGTTTTAGGATGGGATCAGATTTTTCGCAGATCACCGAAACATAGCCTTGATGCTACCCCAGGTTCGTTTGACACCAGAAACGCTGTGAGATACACTTACCTCATTCGAGTAAGCAACTTGCCCATTTGTATCGACAATCTTAAGTCTATATACGAATAACATATTATCAGTTTTGTAAGCTGATTGATCGAGATAGGTATAATAGGAATTGTCTCCTTTCGGTCCGATCGTAGAGATTTCGACGAAAGAACTTTGAGGTGTTTTTCTCTCAACTTTGAAATGCTGAAGATTTACTTCTTCACGAGTTTTCCATTCTAATCTGATGTCTTCCCCTTCACTATGTCCTTGAAAATATTCAAGGAAAGTACCGGCAAGAATTGCAGTTGCACTTAGAAGAATTATGAGAATGTATGAAACTTTCATTTTCATAGTGTGAATATATTTTAGTTAGAGCTTAATGTCAATACTTAACAATAAACTATTAAGATTAAAAATATAGCTTGGACTTCATTTCCCAATGGAAATTTTGGTCTGCCAGTCCTTTGAATTAAACTTTGTATATATAATTAATGAATAGAGAATTATATAAACAGGCAGCGCCATCCAGGCCCATGTCAATCCCAGATCCAAATAAACTCCTAGAAAATAAGCTAACGGGACAAAAATCAATAAATTTGTTACGACTTCTGATATCATAACATAAAAAGATCTGCCTGCAGCTTGTAAACCATTTGCTAAAACAACGCCTACAGCATAAAATATTTGAGCAAAACCTGCTACTCTCAATGATGGAGCAGCGGTTTCAATAATTGTTTGGTCGTTTGTAATAATTAATAAAACATATTGTGGAAGAATCGTAAATATGAACCCAAGAAATATGGTGTAAACTGTTGCAACTTTGGCAGTTTCAAATCCATAAATTTTTGCAAGCAGAAATTTCTTAGCACCAAGATTATTCCCCACCAAAGTTTGAACAGCAATTCCAAATCCAAAGCAGGGCAAAAATGAAATGAAGAGAGTGCTGATCACAGCTTGAGTTGCAGCTTGCTCTAAGGTACCGATAATTCCGGTTATTGCCACGAAACTTAAAAAGCCGATTAGAATAAATACATTTTGAAACGAAACAGGTAAAGAAATTTTCAGAATTGCAGATATAATATTTTTATTCACTATCAGATTCTTAAGATTTTGAAATTTTTTTCTGTAGGAGGGCATCATTAAAATAGCAAAATAAAAAAAGCCATCGAACATTGTTGCGAGTGTTGATCCAAGTCCAGCACCGGCTAAACCCATTCTTGGTGCACCAAATTCACCATAAATGAAAATGTAATTAAATATGATATTGAGGAAGTTTGTTATAACACCGGAGAACATGAAAATTTTAGTTTTATTTATCCCAAAGAAAAATCCTCTGAAAGAAACGGAGATTAAAAAGAATGGTATCCCCATAAAACGATAATAGAGATAATCACTTGCTAAGTTGCCAACTGTTTCATCAGTGGCAAAAAGATGAGCGATTGGATGAGAAAAGAAAACGCCTGCCATTGCAACAACTGCTCCAACTCCAACTGCTAGAAGAAGAGAATTATTAAGAGTAACTCCACAGGAAATGTAATCCCCTTCACCATACTTTCGGGCTACGACTACGTGAATCCCGGTTGCTAAACTGGAGAAGAAACTAATTAAGGCCCAGGTTGCTAAAACTCCTATTCCCATTGCTGCAAGAGCATAGGTTGCTTCATCCAATCTTCCAACCATTGCTGTATCAACCAGTGAAACAATCATCTGCGTCGATAATCCTGCAATAGCAGGAAGCGCTACATGAAGTATTGTTTTATAATAATTATTTACCGGGAGTAATTTCATTTAGCGAAGGATATTTAATTAAAAAGGCGCTGATTTTTGTCTGATCAACGCCTAGAATTTGTGGAGCTAAGCGGGATCGAACCGCTGACCTCTTGAATGCCATTCAAGCGCTCTCCCAGCTGAGCTATAGCCCCGTAATTTATATTTAGAAAATTGGTATCCTACTTTAGTAATCGTATCCTTTAAATTTTCAATCGATATGGCCTCTTATAATCTTTTCAATCATTACTCTGCTTTTATAATTTTTAAATTGTGCTTCCCTATTCATTGCTTGCCGTCTTGTATCATAATTTTCTGAATAAACTAATTTCCAAGGTATTCCTGCTTTTGTATATTTTGAATATCCTGAATTATGATGCAGTAGTCTTTTCATAATATCAGATGTCTGACCGATATAATATTTATCCGTAATTGAACTTTTTAGTATATAAACAGAAAACATAAATTAAATTTTTGTAGAGCCAAAGAAACATTCTTCAGACCTTCCCGATTTCAATCGGGACGCTCTCCCAGCTGAGCTATAGCCCCAAATTTTGTTTTTCTTTTGTCAAAGCTAATTATCTTTTAATCTTTTGTCAATTTAATGAGCTTGCAGAGTGCATTTATTTTATCCTTTGAATGGAAGCAGATTGAGAAATATTTTTACTTATCAATGAAAAGAAATTATTATAAATATTATTTTGTATTAGTAGCAGCTTCGTTAATTCTATTCGCTCAGAGTTGCGATGATTCACTCACAAGTTCTGATGTTGATAAAATTGTTATGCCAGATTCAAATGTGAGTTATAGCAGACATATTGCACCGGTATTTGAAGTGAAGTGTGTACAATGTCACAATTCTTCGAGGAAAGAAGCAGGATTAGATTTATCTTCCTGGTTAGGAGCAACTAGTGATCCAAGTATAATTGCCAGAGGAAGTGACAGTACAAGTATTTTGGTTTGGGCAATTGAAGGCTTTCCACCTTATCCTGTTATGCCACCTCCGGGAAGAATGCAAGAGAATCACATCCAGGGAATTAGAACATGGATAAGAGAAGGAGCTCTAAATAATTAAATCCACTTCATTTTTTTGTACCAGTCGCAAGTTCGTTTAATCCCCTCCTCAATTGAAACCTTCTGTCTGTAACCAAGTTCCTTCATAGCTTTTGAAGTATCACAGATCCAATACTTTTGAGTTAAGTCTTTAGCTTTTTCAATATTAAGTGTTGCAGGTTTTGAACTGAACATCGCAAAGAATTGAGCTATTGCTGCTATCGCGAAAACTATGAAATGTGGTATCCTGATTTTAAATGCTTTTTTGTTTAATACCTGTGATGTTATGGCACCGACTTCGTTCCAGGAATAAAATTTTTCTGAACTTATAAAATAAATTTCTCCATTTGATTTTTCTGATGTGGCTGCAAGATATAATCCTTCTGCTAAATCAGTAACATGCAGCAAGCTTAGTTCTTTTTTGTCAAATCCAATCATCGTCGTTAATCCACGACTGAATACCTGGAAATAAATAAATATTTCTGTATCACGTTCACCAAAAATTGCAGGTGCACGGCAGATTGTAACTGGAAAAATATCTTTGAAACTTAGCGCAAGTTGTTCTTGTTTTAACTTGCTTCTCGCGTAAGTGGTCAAAGGATTCGGTTCCATCGCTTCAGTAACAGGTTTACCATTCTGAGCAGGTCCGCTTACAGTCTGACTACTAACAACAACAAACTTTTTTATCTGTTCTTTCATCTCAGATGCAACTTCAAGCAATATTTTTGTAGCCTCAACATTTCCTTTCATATAACCAGCTTCATCTTTTGCTTTAACTACCCCTGCAACATGAAAAATATAATTTACACCATTGAATGCTTCTCTTAATCCATTTTTATCGAACAAACCGCAATCAAAAATCTTTACATCTTTTCCTTCAAGCCATTGTAGATTACTCGACTTACGAACTACACATCTTACTTCAAAATTTTTTGCGATTAGATAGTCAACCAGATGACTACCTACAAATCCATTAGCTCCGGTTACCACTGCAATTTGTTTGTTGTTCATTAACTTTGTTTGCTTTTAAAACGTTTTAGTAATACATTTTATTACAAAATTAACAAAAATCTTCAACTTTTTAATTAAATATTGCTTTCGATAACCAACCAAGGAGTTTCATTTGGATCTATTCACAAAGTGCTTTGAATTTACCAGAGCAGATGAAATAAAAGCTTTAGGAGTCTATCCTTACTTCCGTCCGATCGAAGAAAATGAAGGACCTGTCGTTCAGATTGAAGGAAGAAAAATTATAATGGCAGGTTCAAATAATTATCTCGGATTAACTGCTCATCCAAAAGTAGTTGAAGCCGCAATTAAAGCAGTCGAAAAATATGGAACCGGTTGCTCTGGTTCACGTTACTTAACGGGCACGCTTGATTTACACATTGAACTTGAACAAAGACTCGCTAAATTTTTTAACGCAGAAAGTGTTCTGTTATTCAGTACCGGCTATCAAACCGCGCAGGGTGTAATTCCGACTCTTGTTGGAAGAAATGAATATATTATATCCGATAAAGATAATCACGCTTGCATAATGGCCGGCAACCTTATGGCAAAAGGCGCGCTGGGAAATTTTTTGCGTTACAAGCATAACGATATGGATGACTTACAACGCGTTATTGAAAAAGTTCCGGTTGATGCAGCTAAATTTGTTGTGAGTGATGGTGTGTTCAGTACCGGCGGTGAGATTGTTGACTTACCGAGATTGAATGAAATTGCAAAAAAATATAAAGCAAGGATCATGATCGACGATGCTCATTCAGTTGGAGTTATTGGAAAAGGTGGAAGAGGAACAGCCAGTGAATTCAATCTTGAAAAAGAAATTGATCTTACAATGGGAACATTCAGCAAAACATTCGGATCACTGGGCGGATTTGTTGCCGGTCCGGAAAGAGTAATTAATTTTATAAAGCATTATTCACTTGCATTAATATTCAGCGCATCACCTACGCCAGCCTCTGTTGCAGCAGCATTAGCAGCTCTCGATATTCTTGAAAAAGAACCGGAGCGAGTTCAAAAGCTTGTCAGCAATGCAAACTATATGAGAACGAATTTGAAAGAAAAAGGATTTAATGTAATTGAAGGAAGAACAGGAATTGTTCCGGTAATTGTTGGTAACGATGAACTTGCTTTTAAAATGTGGCGATTACTTTACGACAGTGGCGTATTTGTGAATGTGTTCATTTCACCCGGAGTTCCTGAAGGCAGACAAATGATGAGAACAAGTTATATGGCCACTCACGAAAAAGAACATCTTGATGAGATAATTCATCTTTTTGAAAAAGCAGGTAAAGCAATAGGATTAATTTAATTTTAGTGATTTAAATTTTTCAGGCATACTTCGGAAAATCTGGAGTATGCTTTTTTTATGAAAGGAAGTTCGATGCAGGAAATAACGGTTAAGAAAGTATCCACAAAAAATGAACTCGACCAGTTCATAAAATTTCCGTGGAAAATTTATAAGAATGATAAATACTGGGTTCCACCACTTTTGATGGAACAAAAAACTTTGCTTGACAAAGAAAAAAATCCATTCTTCAAAGCTGCTTCTGCTGATTATTTTCTTGCATACAGAAATAATGAAATCGTTGGGAGAATTGCTGCTATAAAAAATGATCTTCATCTTAAATATCATAATGATGACTCGGGACAGTTTGGATTTTTTGAATGCATTAACGATCAGCAGATTGCAAATGCTTTGTTTGATGCAGCAAAAAACTGGA
Source organism: uncultured Ignavibacteriaceae bacterium (assembly GCA_963790385.1). GTDB lineage: Bacteria > Bacteroidota > Ignavibacteria > Ignavibacteriales > Ignavibacteriaceae > IGN2. The sequence continues at coordinate 222,274 of CAWBOG010000004.1, read as the reverse complement.
TGAAAGAAAAAGGTCTGAAGTTTATGAATGGTCCGGCGAATCCTTCGAGCAATGATATTTATGGAATGTTAGTGGAAGGATTTGATGATTCACCAAGATTGCTTATGTCTTATAATCCTGAATATTACATTAAACTATGTGAAAATTATGGAATGAAAAAAGGTAAAGATCTTTTTGCGTGGAAAATAGTTAATGAAAAACTTATGGCATCAGAAAAATTAAAACGTGGCCAGGAGCTCGTCAGGAAGAGATACAATGTGAAAATCACTCAACTTGATATGAAAAATTTTCAAAAGGATCTTGAAAAATTCAAATACGTTTACAACAAAGCCTGGGCACCTAATTGGGGATTTGTACCTTTAACCGAAGAACAAATTGATGCCATGGCGAAAGATATGAAACCGCTTGCCGAACCTTCGATAGTACTTTTTGGTGAAATTGAAGATAAACTTATCGGGGCTGCACTCGTTATGCTTGATTATAATTATATCTTCAGGACAATGAACGGAAGACTTTTGCCGTTCAACTTTTTAAAACTTTTCACTCAAAAGAAAAAAATAAAATGGGCACGAATTCTTACGTTGGGTATAATTCCTGAATTCCAGAAAAAAGGTTTAGATACAATTTTTTATTGGGAAATAGTAACCAGGGCCGCTGAAATTGGAATCAGGTTAGGTGAAGCAAGTTGGGTTCTTGAAGATAACGATATGATGAATCGCGGTCTTGAATTGATGAATGCTGAAAGATATAAACGATATAGAATTTGGGAAGTTGAGGTTTAATTCGATTGTAGTATAATTTAGTTTAAAACTTTTTACAGTGAAAATTAAATTTCGACTAAGGCGCAACAGCATCATATTTTGAAGTATGTGGCGGATCTATCTTCTTAAGTTTTGAAAATATTTCGGGATCGGGATAAAATTTTAACAGGTCAGTTATCTCTCCATACTTTGCATCAAAGAAAGTTCGAATATAAACACTGGTAATGCTTCCGGATTTTTGATACATAGTCCATAATATATTTATCAGCTCAACAATTTTTTGTTGTCCAAGAGTTTTATTTTGACCATAAATATCTACACCATAATGATAATCAAATATACTACCTCTGAATGCCGCATATTGATCTTTAAAAACATCATTAACTAAACCTTGCCGATTATAAACTGAACTGCTTGGAAGCCAGCCACTATTTGCTCTGGAGGTCGCAGCTAAATTTGCAATGAACTGTGCTTGCTGAAATGAAGGATTACCACCGAATGCTCCGAATGTATCGTTATCCATTCCAATAATTATCAATGCATAGAAATCAAGAAAACTTGTTAATGGATCAAAAGTAGTTTGATTTGCGTATAACGATTGTCCGGGTTGATATTGAAATTGCCATTGAGGATCATTGATAGCCAGCATTGGAGAATTCCGGTCTGATCTATAAACTGGTCTTGTACTTGTAACTACAATCTGAGCTGAATAGTCAAAATCACCGGCAGCGGAAAGGAAAAAAATGCTCATTGAACAATCTATTCTTGTAGCATAGTCGTCATTTGTATACCGGGTAGTATTTAAGTAGCCTTCAACTACACTGGCAAAATCTCTCAACAGTTCCCTATTGGCAACGGGCAAACTTTCAAAGTTAACTGTCACCTGACAGTTAAGTTCCTGTGCTGAAAGAACTGAAGATAAAAGCAAAAGAAATGTTAGTGTAACTAGTATAGTTTTCATTGCATTTTCCAAAAATTTTGTTGATTTAATATATGAAATTAGATATACTGACTCAATGAATTTAATCTTTTAGACTATGAGAATAATTTTTACACTATTTATTCTTTTCATCCTAAACATACCAAATATTGCCCAGATTAATCCTGGCGCAAGACAAATATCTCTTGCAAATTCCGATGTGGCTTTAGCAAATGATGTATTTACTCTTTTCAATAATCCCTCGGGTTTAGCCCAGTTAAATTGGAAGGAAGTTGGCATTTACTACTCACCTGCACCATTTGGTTTATCGGAATTAGCAAACGGTTATGTGGCTTATCAGCAGCCTTTCAGTTTTGGATCATTAGGTATTGGAGGAATGACATATGGATATGATCTCTACAGGGAGTCAAAGATTATTCTCGGCTACTCTTATAATTATGATAATATTTTCTTTATTGGAGCCGCAGCAAATTATCACAGCTATTCAATTCAAAATTATGGAAGCACAGGTGTTTTTTATTTTAATTTAGGTGCTCTCGTTTACATTCTTGATAACCTGCGTTGGGGATTTTCAACGAGCAATGTTAACAGGGCGACTGTTGGAGACCAAGATGATCAAATTCCAGTTGTGCTTTCAACAGGATTCAGTTTCGACATACTGAATAATTTTTCACTGAACTTTGCATTGGACAAAGATATTCGTTACGATCCTTCTATCTCATTTGGAATCGATTATGATCTGATCGAGTATCTTGCTTTAAGATTAGGTGGTTCAAATAATCCATCAAGATTTACTGCCGGATTAGGAATAAATTATTCTTTTGTGAGTCTTGATTATGCATTCTTCACTCATCCTGATCTCGGATTTACTCATCAGGTGGGAATAATACTTAGTTTTGGCAAAGAAGGAATCAGATCCGAAGCGATAAGAAAATATCTCCAATCCACTCAATAAAATTTTAGCTTTTCATTGAAGTCTATTGTTTACATAACCTGTTTCTTAGCATGCTTTTTTATTGCATGCTCAATAACTTATTCACAGACAGATTCTTCGTACTTGAAAACTGAAGAGGTGCTTGAAGATATATTGCAGAATCCGGAAGGAGAAATAGATGAATCGGATTTGTACGATATACTCGAACAATTAATGTTAAATCCGATAAATTTAAATAGTGCAAGTGTTGATGAACTAACACGGATTCCTGAGATTAATATTTCAGACGCACGATTAATTGTCAACCATCGAAACAAGTATGGAAATTTCTTTTCACTTAATGAATTGAACGCTGTTGTGGATTTAAATAAAGAACTTGTCAAAAGAATAACACCATTTTTATATATCGAGCAAAAACAAACTATTGATGAAACAGAACCGGAAAAAACAAGTGCTTTCATATCTCAAACAAAATTATTGTTAAGAAGCAGAATTATAAATTCATTGCAAACCAGTGAAGGTTTCAACGAGAATAAATATGATGGAAGCAAACCTCGTGTTTACAATCGGCTACTTCTTAAATACAGGAACAATTTTCAAGCGGGAATACTTGCTGAAAAAGATCCCGGAGAAAGTTCATTTAATGAGTTTACAACTTATCATCTGGCAATTAATGATGTTGGTTTTATTTACAAAGCTATAGTAATTGATTATTATCTCGAATTTGGACAAGGCTTAACAATGTGGAGTCCATATGCTTTCTCAAAAGGTCCGGACGCAATTTATCCTGTTAAACGAATTGATAAGATCAGCAAACCATACACAAGTGCCGGTGAAAATAATTTTTTTAGAGGTGTCACTGCTTCTTTTAAATTGGATGATTTTATAATCACTGGTTTTTATTCTGATAATTCTTTTGATGCAAACATCGATTCATTAACAGGTGAAATAACTTCAACTCCTGTTGATGGGCTGCACAGAACTCAGAATGAACTGGTAAAAAGAAGAAGTGCAAGTGAGCAGATGATCGGAGGCAGAGTTGATTATGACTTCAAAAATTTTTTGCGTCTTGGAGTTCTTCATTATCAATCAATTTTTAGTAACGCTTTTCAGGCATCAGGAATTTATGATCTGTCTGGTGATGATTTTCGTTATAGTGCTTTTGCGTACGATTTTACTTTTAATAAATTCGATTTGACAGGTGAATTTTCATACAATGGCACTTCAGTCGCATCAATAAATATTTTACAATTTCTCATCAGTGACAACTTCACTTTTATTACTTCATTCAGGAATTATCCAAGCAACTTTTTCAGTTTACATGGATATGCGTTTGGGGAAAGAAACGGAGCAACACGAAATGAAGTTGGTATTTATACCGGGTTCAAATGGAGAACTTCTCTTGGAATATTAAATTTTTATTATGATCAATTTAAATTTCCTTTTGCAACTTTTTATGAGCCAAATCCTTCAAACGGAGATGAATATCTCATAGATTTTTTGACCAAACCCATTCAGAGATTTGAACTCAGATTAAGATATAAATATGAGAACAAGGATGTAACGGAACCGATTGAAAATACCAAACAGATTGTTGATAGAATTAAGCGAGCAATCCGGGCGGAAATAATTTATTCGATTTCAAATAAAATAAGGCTGAGAGGAAGATTTGAATATGCGTCATTTGATATTTCAGCAACTGATCAAAATGAAAATGGATATTTGATTTTTCAGGATTTAAGATATTCTCCAACAAATAATCTGAACCTTTATGGAAGGATAATTTTCTTTCAGACAGATTCTTTTAATTCAGCTATTTATGAATATGAAAATAATTTAACAGGTGTCTTAACGAATATTCCGCTGTTTTACCAGGGCGTTAGATGGTATATTATGATGCGATACCGACCGATTAAAATTTTTACTGTTTCATTTAAGTATTCCGAAACATATAAACCAGGAGAAAAGTCTATTGGCTCAGGAGATAATCTAATTCCGGGAAATCTGGATAATCTTCTTTCCTTTCAGCTTGATATCAATTTATAAATGCAGATTTTATGTAGAAAGAAAAAATATTTTTATTTTGAGATTGTATTCTAATTTCAACTAATTTGATATATTTACAACGACAAAATGGACGTGGTTTCGTATTCCGATTTTAAATGTAGATATTCAAGGGTAATTTAATCGGCTTGTTCACGTTAGCTTATTGTAATCTTAAGATTAAATTTAATAATCATTAATAATAGAACATAGATGCTTAGCTCCAAAATAGATTTAATATCTAAATACAATAATATTGTTCAATACGCTTTATCTTCTGCGAAAGAATTCCCTGATAATTTATGTGATTATCTTGTAACCGAGTACGAATTAGAAGCAGCAGTACTGTTAAGGGTGAAGGACAAATCATTTGAACTTCTTGGTAAATCTACAACTGCAAAAAAATCTCTAAATCATTCTTCAATTTATAGTTGTCAAAACTGTCAGGCTCTGCAAAATACTTCTAGCGAAACTGTTTTTGAGGTAAACCAGCAGTGTGAATTTAGTGTTGCAGATATGGTTATTAATGAAGGCTGTTTACACATTACAGTTTCGGAGACCGAAAAAGTAGTTTTGAAGATTGCCAAAAAAAATGAGTTCTCTAATATTGAAAATGATAACCTAATTATAATTGGCGACACAATTAAAACACTCCTTCAATTATGGATGGGCAAAAAGGGTGGGTTAAGTTCTTCAATCAGCGATATACTTAAAATTATTGGCCCCGAACTCCGAACACCTGTCAACAGTATTCTCGGTTTTGCTTCACTGCTTAATGAAGAGAACCTGACACAAACACAGTTGGAATATCTTTCTACACTAAAGGAAAATGCATACGATTTACTTTCCTTACTGAATGATCTTATTGAGTTGGTAAAAATTGAAAATTTTGAAAGTGCGTCTGAAATCTCTGAAATTAATATCAAACAACTTTTCAGTGATATTATAAAATCCTTCGATGATAAAGTTTATCGGAACAGAATTGAGATAATATCAAATATTGATAAAGGATTACCGACATCAGTAAAATGTAATTCACAAAAACTTCACTATATCATTATAAACTTAATCACACTTTCCCTTCGCTTAACTGAAAAAGGAAAGATTAGTGTTTCAGTACATTCACCTGAAAAAAACCGGCTTAGCATTAGAATTTCTGATACCGGAGTAGGAATCGCTTCAGAAAAACTAAAAGATATATACTCCCCTTTTGCTATGGCTGATCAATACATTACTACAGTTGGTAACACGACCGGGCTTGGATTAACTCTTGTGAATCGATTTGTCAATTTTCTTAACGGTGAATTAGAAGTAACGAGTACCTCTTGGAAAAGGTACGACTTTCAATCTTTCCATTCCTGTCGAAGAAATTTCAGTAATTGAAAAACAATTAAGTGCTCTGCCAAAACCTGATTTTACAAATAAGGTACTGGTAGTAGAAGATGATTATGCAACGTCCAAATTGCTTTCGAATTATTTGAACAAATGGGGTTACGAGCCAACAATTGTTAATTCTGCTGAACAGACATTAAAGATTCTACAAAAGGATCGCTTTTTGGCCATACTTATGGATATTGTTTTACCGGATGCTAATGGGCTCGAACTCCTTCAAAAAATTCGGGAAGTGAAAAATGCAAAGACAACTCCGGTAATAATTTGTTCTGTGGAAGCAGAACAACAAAAGGCATTTTTAATGGGTGCTGTTGAGTATTTCGTAAAACCTATCAACTACAAATATCTTATTGAAGTGCTCACTAACTATCGCCTTAAAAAAGATTCTACGATTCTACTAGTCGATGATGATATCCCAAGTCTCAACCTTTTGAAAGAAGCTGTGGAAAGAACTGGCTTTAAGGCATTAGCTTTTTCAGATTCTTCACAGGTAATTGATTCGATTCAAAATACTAACATTGACCTGGCAATCATCGATCTTGATATGCCGGAGATAGATGGAATTGAACTAATTGAACGAATTAAGTCATACGAGCAATTTAAGAATTTACCTATCATCATTTATACAGGCAAAGAAAATTTTGAAGAAGATATAAAAAGAATTGATGGATTGTTCGAAAACCTTTTACAAAAAAGAAGCACAAGTATAGACGAACTTCAAAAGTCAATAGAAGAAATGATAAACCGGTACGATGAGCCAGCAACTCAGGATGAAGTAAAGCAGAAAAAAGATGCAGTTAAAATTTTACTAGTTGAAGACTATAAACATTCTCAAATAATTGTGACTCGTCTACTTAAGAAAAATGATTTCGAGTCAATCGTTGTGGTTGAGAATGGTCAAGAAGCGCTTGATGCAGTTAAGCAACAACACTATGACCTCATTCTTATGGATATGCAAATGCCTGTAATGAATGGATTTGAAGCAACCAGAAAAATCAGGGAACTCAAGGAATACAAGGACGTACCGATCGTCGCTCTAACAGCTTTTGCAATGAAAGGTGACAGAGAAAAGTGTCTTGATGCCGGCGCGACTGACTATATCCCCAAGCCCATCGATAGTCAGGAATTTATTCAAAAGGTTAAATACTATACTGAAACAAAATTGGTTGTAAAATCTTAATACTAATCTTTTACTCTTCTTAGCATTTACTAACGTACTTTTTTATTTTTGCTCTTAATTAATTTGCTTAATCTGAAAGAGTAATGAATTATAAATTTCCAAGAGTCCGTTTTGCACCAAGCCCAACCGGATACCTGCACATTGGTGGATTGAGAACAGCTTTATATAACTATCTATTTGCAAAAAATCAGAATGGCAAGTTGGTTCTCAGAATTGAAGATACTGATAGAAAAAGATTTGTCGAAGGTGCAATTGAAAATTTAATAGACACTTTAAAATGGGCAGGAATTAATTTTGATGAGGGTCCTGAAATGGGTGGTGAGTTTGCACCTTATCTTCAATCTGAAAGACTCAATATTTATAAAAACCTTGCTCAGAATCTTTTATCTGAAAATAATGCTTACTACTGTTTTTGCTCACCTGAACGTCTTGAAAAATTAAAAGAAGAACAGCAAAAACAAAAATTACCTCAAGCAAAATATGACAAGTTCTGTCTTCATCTTTCGAAAAATGAAATTGAAGAAAAGTTAAATTCGAATACCCCTTTCGTCATAAGACTCAATGTCCATACCGATCAGAAAATTATTTTTGATGATGTTATAAGAGGGACAGTTGAATTTGACACAAACAATATCGACGATCAGGTATTAATAAAGAGCGATGGTTATCCAACTTACCATCTCGCAAATGTAGTCGATGATCATCTGATGGAAATAACCCACGTAATCAGAGGCGAAGAATGGCTTTCCTCTACGCCTAAGCATATTATTCTTTATGATTATTTCGGATGGGATAAACCAATTTTTGCTCACCTTCCCCTTCTGCTTAATTCTGACAAGTCAAAATTGAGTAAAAGACAAGGAGACGTTGCGGTTGAAGATTACAGAGAGAAAGGATATCTAAAAGAAGCTCTGATCAATTTTGTCGCTTTGCTTGGTTGGAATTATGGTGACGATAAAGAAGTATACGAAATGGATGAACTGATTCAAAAATTTTCGCTTGAAAGAGTACACAAAGCTGGTGCAGTATTTAATCTTGAAAAATTAAATTGGTTAAATTTTGAGCATCTTCGCAGAAAGCCTGATAATGAAGTGCTTGAAAAGCTGAAAACAGAAATTAAAAAATCTGAGTTTTCAAATAAATTTTTTACTGATGAATATTTGCTTACAGTTATTGATGCAATGAAAGAAAGAATTTCATTTGTAAAAGAGTATTTGACAAAGAGTCCATATTTTTTTAAAGCTCCTGAAACCTATGAGGAACAAAACCTGAGTAAACGCTGGAAAGAGGATTCACCTGAATTGCTGAATAAACTAAAAATATGTTTTGAAAAATTAACAGAACCTGCAAAGGAAGATTTTGAAAAAGCTTTAGATGAAGTTGCAACTGAATCGAATGTTGGTAAAGGTAAAATTGTTCATCCGTTACGAATTGCTGTTTCAGGAGTCGGCGAAGGCCCAGGTGTTTATGATATTCTTTCGATTATCGGGAAAGAAGAAACGTTATCTAGAATCAACACTGCATTAATAAAATTGAAATAAACAACAATTGAAAATTTATGAGTCACGAAGAAATAAAAAACGAAAGTAAAAAACAGTCTAACTTTATCCGAGAAATAATTGATGAAGATATAAAGTCAGGCAAACATAGCATAGTACATACACGTTTTCCACCAGAGCCAAATGGATATCTTCATATTGGACACGCAAAATCAATTTGTTTGAATTTTGGTTTAGCTAATGATTATAATGGATTTTGCAATCTACGATTTGATGATACAAATCCAACCAAAGAAGAACAGGAGTATGTTGATTCAATTAAAGCTGATGTACGATGGCTCGGTTTTGATTGGCAGGAAAGAGAATATTTTGCATCAGATTATTTTGAACAACTTTATGACTATGCTGTCACTTTGATCAATAAAGGCAAAGCGTATGTTGATTCACTCAGTGCGGATGAGATAAAAAAAACAAGAGGAACACTAACTGAATTGGGCAAAGAGAGTCCATATAGAAATCGAACAGTTGAAGAAAATCTTGAACTATTTGTGAAAATGAAAAATGGTGAATTCAAAGAAGGCGAACATGTTCTGCGAGCCAAAATTGATATGTCTTCACCAAATCTTAATATGCGCGATCCTGTGATGTACCGAATTCTTCACAAATCTCATCACCGTACCGGAAACAAATGGTGCATTTATCCAATGTATGACTGGGCTCACGGTCAGTCTGATTCCATTGAAAAAATAACTCATTCTCTTTGCACTCTGGAATTTGAAAACCATCGTCCACTTTATGATTGGTTTATAAGAGAACTTGAAATATATGCTCCGCAGCAAATTGAGTTTGCAAGATTGAATCTTAACTACACAATTATGAGCAAACGAAAATTGTTGGCTCTTGTTGAAGGAAAATATGTCGATGGATGGGATGATCCCAGAATGCCAAGCATTTCAGGCTTGAGAAGAAGGGGTTACACTCCTGAGTCAATAAGAAATTTTTCTGACAGAGTAGGAATGGCAAAGCGCGAAAATATAATTGATGTTTCTTTGTTGGAATTTAGCATTCGAGAAGATTTAAATATTCGCGCTGAAAGAGTTATGGCAGTTTTGAATCCATTAAAAGTAGTTATCACAAATTATCCTGATAGCCAAACTGAAGAACTCGAAGCAATAAATAATCCTGAAGATGCTTCGATGGGAACAAGAAAAATTCCATTCTCGAAAGAGATTTATATTGATAGAGATGATTTTAGAGAAGTCCCTCCACCAAAGTTTCATCGTTTGTCACCTGGTAAAGAAGTCCGTCTTCGGTATGCATATATCATAATTTGTGACGAGGTGATTAAAGACGAAACCTCAGGTGAAATAATTGAATTACACTGTACCTACTTTCCTGATACTAAGAGTGGTTCAGGCACCAGTTCAAAAAAAGCTAAAGGAACCATACATTGGGTTTCTGCTAAAGAGGCTTTCGAAGCAGAAGTAAGACTTTACGATAGTTTATTTTCAATTGAGAATCCAGAAGGAGAAGAAGGAAAAGATTTCAAAGAATTTCTCAATCCAAATTCGCTTGAGATAATCAGGAATTGCAAACTTGAACCGTCTTTAAAAAATGCCAAACCGGATGAAAAATTTCAGTTTGAAAGACTGGGATACTTTTGTGTGGATACAAAATACAGTAAAGAAGGATTTCCTGTTTTTAACAGGATTGTTACACTTCGAGATTCTTGGGCAAAAATAGAACAGGCAGGGAAATAAATTGAAAAGATTAATATGACAGAGTCAGAATAATATAAAATGGATTCAGAATTCGATTTGAATTAATCCTAATTGCGTCCCACAAACTTATAAAGATTCAATAATTTCATTAAGTTGTTAATAGCATCCCTGTCAAATGGATTGGGAATCTTGCTGATGTCTCTATACTCTTTAATAATACCAGTTAATTTACCCAACCCATCTACCATTCTCTGGATTACATTTCCGTTATCCTCGATATCGTAGTAGCCTTCGTTACCAATAAAAGTTTTCATTGATCCCCCGATAAGTTAAAAATTATAGTTGCATAAAATCATCGTAATCATCCAGCTCAAGTTCGTTCATACTAATATCGCTATAGCCGTTGTTATCGATGATCTCATAAATTTGTTCATCTTCCATGCACTCCGGATCAAGACAAGGATCTTCTTCCGACAAAATCGGTAGATCGTCTTCATTAAAGAATGAATCAAATATTTGTTTTTGTTGTAGATGTTTATTCATTATGTGTACCTCCTGTTAGTTTATAATAAGTTCACCATTATAATGCCAATTATAATGCCAATTATGTCGTCACGACAAAACTGTTCAGTTAGGAAGAAAACATAATTTTTTATTAAGGATATTAAGTGTGGTTGATTAACTAAGTCTACGTGAAAAAGTGATCTGGTAAAAAAATAGGTCATTTTTCCCGACTACATTACAAGATTAGAGTTTTATTACGAAACACTTGGTCGAGATCATTAAGTGAATTGTCAGATGTGATCAGGTTTTTTAATTAAAAAACTCCTACAATAATTATTGATTAGGGCCCAGTTGCAAAAGAGTATTTTTAAATTTTAATCTCTCAGCAAATTCTCATTCTTCCGTATTAGTGTTCAAATAAATTATCCCACTCGCATTAGTCTTAACCCAATAGCCTTTTCCGATTCTCAATGTATCAATTACCTGATACACTTGATCAAATCCATAAAATTGAGATTCTAAAATGTTTTGGGGAATTGTATTAATGTTGTTGACCGGTACATCATAATTGTAAACTCCAACCAAATTCCATCCCTCATCGACTGAAATCTCATTTACATTAATTGTCGTTCCTGAAATTGAAACATTTTGATTTCCATCAAGTTTTGCCCAATATCCTTTCCCATTTTCCAGGACAATCTCTTGAATGTAAATGTTTCTGAATGAATAAAAAGGTGAAATGACCATTGGGAATAATGTTGTTCCAGTCATATCACCAGCTTCTAATGGAACTGAGAGAATATTCCATCCATCATTTAATGAAAATATTGAATACGATTGGCTTATACAATTTCTATCATAAACCGATATCTCAACTGAATTCTTTGTGCAAGCGAATCCTGAATCCCGTAAAGAATTTGTCCATGATTCTAAATTATTTTTATACTTACTTCCTTGAAGATCAGGATCAGTATTATACGGATCAACTGCTATTGGAGTTAAAATATATTTAGCAGCATACCAAGACACAGCACACGGATCCGTAGAACCTAGTAACATTTTAGTATGCACTAAATCAGTTAGATCACTATTACTAGCTGCACTTGTCCATTCCGCATCAACAATTGTAAGATTGGGAAAAGTTACTCCCATTACTTTGGCGACCAATGCATATTGACCAAAAATATAATTTGAATGCATCTCCGAGTGTCCACCATAACGTTCGTTTGCATAGGCAGTGGTCAGAACTCCAACCCAGTTCTTTATTGCAATTGTGGCTCCCGACCAGGAATGTGCTTTGAGTACAGGAAAATCAATTAAACAAAGACGATCCGGATCATAGCTTGAAGAATTTGAATCCCAAATACCATACCGTAGTGAAATTTTTTGATTAGTAAAAGGCGAATTAAACTTTGGATACGATATTTTTGATTCTGATTCATAGACAAATCCTTCATTGTCATCTCCCGAAGAGTATTCCTCTGCAACAACATTGTATACATTTGACCAATCCCGTATGGAAACTGGATAACCTTTCGAGCTGAAAGTATTAACAACATCAACAATAGATTGTTCTGTATCCTCAGAGTTATTATCCTCCTGATCAATCGCAAAGTTTTGGGTATTGTCACAAACAATAATCTCGCCTGTAAATCCATCTGGATGTTGAATTATTTTCCAGATCACTCCTTTAATCCGATCAGTACTTGTTGTATTTCTACTCGTCCATTGGAAGTTGCCTTTTATCACAACAATATTATCTGAACCTACAATTCCCGATGGGTGCAATGCTGTTTTATAAAAATAAATATTTTTTGCTTGCATCATCATTAGCAAGGTGTCAATGGCTGGATCGACCAGATACTCATTCGGTACAGTGAAGAATTACCAGCTGCCAGAGAACCAGTTGTTTGAGGAATGTAATCCATTACGAATACGGTAGAGACCGGATCCGGAACTTCCCAGGTGGGTAAAAGGTCAAAAGGAACTTGCTGTGCTTTTAATAATTGAGGAAAGTAGTTAATGAGAAAAAATATGACAATCTGTAAAGCGGAGTTAAATGAAAACTTTATATATTGATTTGATATTTTCAAATTGGAATACCTTTTTTTGGATCCTTAATTAGAAATTTATGTTTAAAATTAACTTAAAATAAACAATGAGGCAAGCAAAATTTTATCTCGTTTGGTAACTCTCGATGGTCACATAATTGAAAATCACTTTTTTTGAATCAATATAAAACCTTGTGTGAAATTTCGAAGGTAATAATCCTATTTATAATTTAAGTTATCAATAGATTTAACTATAAAAGCTTACTAAATAATTCCTAAATTTCAAGAAATACCTGATTTAGTATATACATTTCCAAAGATCTGAAAAGAAAGCATATAACAGCGCACAATAGAATTAAATAAATTTTTGTTTACTTCATCAACACCATTTTTTTCATCTCAACATAATCTCCTGCAATAATTCTATAGATGTATGTACCGCTCGATAAACTAGTTGCATTGAATTCAACTTCATAGCTACCTGCTTCTTTTTCTTCATTAAGTAATGTCAGAACTTCTGATCCAAGGATGTCGTAAATTTTAATAATTACTTTACTCTCATTGGGCAACTGGTATCTGATTTTTGTAGTAGGGTTAAATGGATTAGGATAGTTTTGAAATAATTCGTAGCTGTCTGGTAATATTTCTACTTCAACTATATCTGAGTAATTAAATTGTCCATCAGTATCTATTTGCTTTAACCTATATTGAAATTTATTTCCACCGATGAGAGTATTATCTGTGAATAAATAAGATTTAGGTGAGGAGCTATTACCATACCCTTCCACAAACCCTAAGCGATTCCAGTCATTTTCATTTAGCTTACGTTCTACTTCAAAACCATAATTATTTATTTCTGTAGCTGTTTGCCAACTTAGTCGTACTTTGTTATCATTTAAATCAGCGGTGAAAGAAACTAACTCAACAGGTAGAACACTAGTAAAATCAACTATTGCTGTTCCTTCTGATTCAAAGCTACCATTGCCCGATGCATAGTTTGCAGTGTAATCTGAAATTTCCTCAGCCAATGCAGAAAGCCAGAATTTATAGCTTATCGTATGTCCGTTTATAAATCCGTCTATCTCAGTCGAATTCGGATCATCTGTAGATGCTATTATCTGGACAGTTCCATTTATTGGTCCAATCAACTTTACAGCTCCAACGCAATTTATCCCATCAAATACTCCAATTTCATCTCCCGCAATCAAACCACCACCGCCTATTAGATCTGCTCCTAATATATTTATATCCATTTGTAAATAACCGTTACCTGACCAGACTGGTGTGAAATGATTTGTGGGTGGAATAGGATCATTTGAATAATTGAAGACGCTACTTTCACTCGCAACCCAACCTGTATTTTCACTAATGAAAAATGAATTTTGTCCAATACCCAAACCGGTATTTAACTGATTCCAGTTGTCACCTGCATTTGTTGTTTTGTAAATCGTTCCTTCAGAAGTGTATCCCCACACAGTTGTTGAACTTGTAAAATTAATTGTTTGAAGATTAGGTCCACTTTTAGGAATCCAGGTTTCACCGCCGTCTGTTGACAATAATGCTCCATCCAGTGCTAATACACATTCCAATATTTGCATCATAGAATCTAACATATGAAGCCGCTAAACTCGATTTAATTGCCCACGTTTCGCCGCCATCAGTCGACTTCCATATACCATTACTTCCTACGATCCATCCGTTATTAGAATCAATAAAGTATACTGAAGATCCCTCAACTGAACTTTTCTGAATCCAAGTGTTACCGCCATCAATCGACTTATAAATTCCTGCACTACCAATCACCCAACCAATACTTTGATCAATGAAAAATATTGAATGAATTACATTTTCTTCGGCTGTAACAGCTAACACCCAATTTTCACCTCCATCAGTTGTCCTATAAACATTTCCAGTAATTTCCTGAACAGCATCTAATACTGCCCATCCATTTAATTCATCAAGGAAGAAAATACATGAGTACAAATCCTGAAACTGAGTAAAACCCCAAGATTTTGAAAATTTACTTTCCCAAATTTTACCTGAGTTGGTTGTCTTCATTATGATTGGCTGAGTTGTAGTAATATCTGGATCATATCTGCATCCTGTTGCCCATCCTGTGTTTTCGTCAATGAATGAAATGGAAGAAATTCTTGCATAATTTCCGGATAACTGACCATCCCATGATGCACCATTCTCGTCAGAAACATAAATAGAACCGTTGTATCCAACCGCCCAACCTTTGCCAGCCGAAGTCACAAAGACTGACGACAACCAGGATGTTCTTGGTCCATAATAAGTGACGTACCAAGTTGAACCGCCATCAGTTGTTTGCACAATTCTTGATTTTTTTACATTATAATAATCTCCCCCACCAACTATCCAACCTAAATTTTCATCTTTAAAAAATACACTTAGATTTCCGCCGATACCATCCTCGCCAGGAATGTAATCCTCCTGTAAAACAGGCTCGTTAAATAAATTACTAAAGTACTGTCGATTCCAGGTTGCACCACCATCCGTAGTCTTTGTTATAAATTTATTCGCCCCGACAACCCAACCAATATTGGAATCAATAAAATGAACTGAGTATAGTGGACCTCCTACAACATAACCACTGTCGAGTCCTAAATCCTGTTGAAACCAATTATTCCCACCATCAGTTGATTTTAGCACTACCACTAACTGATTTCCAAATCCTGTCTTTCCTCCAACAGACCAACCAGTTAAATCATCAATAAAATTAATGGAAAAGAGAGGATAAGTCGTACCGCTTGCTATATTATTCCAGTTTAATCCACCATCTGTTGTTTTGAGAATTGTCCCATCGTACCCAACGACCCAACCGAGATTTGAATTATAGAAATGAACTGCTTTTAACTTTATAGAAGTGCCACTTGATTGCTCTATCCATTCTGAACCGCCATTTGAAGTCCGTATAATTAAACCAGACTTTCCAACTGCCCATCCGTTGTTGTTGTCAACAAAATTTACTGCACTTAGGTCTGTTGTAGTGCCACTATTCTGTGGAATCCAATCAATACCAGCATTTGTAGTTTTAGTAATAAGTCCGCCTGATCCAACTATCCAACCTGTAATATCATCCGTAAAAAAAACTGAGTTTAACCTGTTCTCATCGGGCACAGGATTTTGGTTATTCCATTGAGAATAATTTGATTGTGTAATTATGAATATGAAAAATGAAATATGCAGAAAAGACTTCACATGAACCTCCAATTTTAAAAATCTAACATTTAGATAGACCGCAACATAATGTTCTATTAAGGTTGGCGATAACGAATTTCCGACTTCTTTTTATAAAATTCAAAGTCGAATAGAATAAATTGACGACCACCTAATAAAAATCATTTTATCATAAGCTTTAGGCAATCTTCATACCATCAAAAACTAACATATTATGCGTGTTATCCTCACTCGTATAGTATTATTTTGAAGAAAAAGTATCAATTTCAGACAAATTAAATTCATTTCAATTCCCTTTATGAAAGACCCTTTAAGTACGAGTCGGACAAGAGATATTTGCACCAAGTCTGTTAACCCTTATTTGATGGAAAGCTGTTATGACAAATGTGGATTGTTTGGTGATTTAAAGTTTTGTAATTTTTCATTGAAATTTTTGTTATAAAAGACAGCAAAAACTGTTACAAGTCTGTCTCAAGCTATATGAGAAATCAGAATTACACAGTGTTTCGGGACAGTAAAAGTTGCGATTTTAGATGAAAAAGCATTGCCGAAGTGGCGGAATTGGTAGACGCGCTGGACTCAAAATCCAGTGAGGCTTAAACCTCGTGCCGGTTCGAGTCCGGCCTCCGGTACTCAATTTTCAATTACCCTCTTGAGGAGGGTTTTATTTTATCCAAGGAGATTATTTAATAATTAATATTAGAAAAATATTTGGAATTATTATTACCAGCTCATTACTTGGAGTCGCTATTAATTATTTTAATCCTGCCGGTATTCCATTAATCCGAGAAAGGCAAGAACTAAAATGGGCTACTGATACCCTTTTTATCAAATCCGATAGTGAAACTGATATAACGAAAGTTGATTCTACCGAATCTTCATCCATCTCAAATGAGCAAGCACAAAGCCAAGCAGATGAAAAGTTAAATGAAAATGACAAGCATGAATCAAAACCAGTAACAATTGAACAACCCGAAAAGGAAAAGAAAACTTCTGAAATGGAAGAGGAAATTGAAGTAATTGCATTCTCTGAACCCAGAGCTATTACTTTGAAGCAAGCTTACTCTCTTTATAACCAGAAAGTAATTTTTATTGATGCCAGAGATGAAGGTGATTATTTGGCTGGACACATTATCAACGCTGCCAATATTCCATTCGACGATTTTGATAATAATCAGCAAAAACTTGAACAAATTTCAAAAGAAAAGCCCTTAGTTGTTTATTGCGCAGGAACTGATTGTGATTTAAGTATTATGCTCGGAAACCTACTTTTCGAAAAAGGTTACAAGCAGGTTTATATTTTCTTTGGGGGATGGTTGGAGTGGTTAGAAGCTAACTATCCTGTTGAGTATCCATCCGAAAAAAAATGAATGATGAATAAAATTTTAAGCAATAAATATTTCTTAATTACAATTCGAATAATTTTGGGATCTGTTTTCGTGTTCGCTGCTATTTCAAAAGCTATTGCGCCAGAAGAATTTGCCAGAGCAATCGCAAATTATAAACTCTTTCCGATCTTTTTAATTAATATTTTGGCAATCACCTTACCCTGGATTGAACTTTGTGTTGGAATACTTTTGCTGTTTGGTATATCAGTCAAAGAAAATTCTGCGATCCTCAGTGGATTGCTTTTAGTTTTTATTGTTGCAATCGGTATCAGTTTAGCAAGAGGATTGAATATTGACTGTGGATGTTTTGGAACTGTAGGTGGATCAAAAGTAGGAATTCAAAAAATCCTGGAGAATATAGGGCTGTTAATTATTGGAATAATCTTACTAAAGAATGATTCAAAATTCCTCTCACTCTCTAAACAAGATTAAAAATATTACAATCTATTTTTAATGCTTTCCATCGTATCTCGCAATACACCTAATGATCTTTGACTAAGTATATCTATTTTTATTAAACCTAAATCCTCGATTGAATACATATCCGGCTGAGTAACAATCAAACCTAACCCTTTATTCTTGGCATACTCAAGAGCAACATAATCTGTAATTTTTGTGGGAGTAATTACAATTCCTCCGGGATGAATTGATAAGTGTCTCGGAAAACCTGATATCTTAGAAGCAATGTCCACTATTGTTTTCCAAGGTTCTTGATTGAAGTTCAAACTTTTCGACTCAGGAAAAAGTTCAGCCAGATGTGGAAGATTAGCAGCATTTGTCCAAGGGATTCTTTTACTGAATTTTGAGATCTCTTCGTTTGATATTCCGAAAGCCTTGGCAACTTCTCTGAAAGCTGATCTTGCCCGGAATGTAACCGTTGTCGAAATCATTGCTACATTTTCATACCCATATTTTTCGAAGATGTATTTGATTATTTCATCACGTTCTTTCCAGGAAAAATCAATATCAAAATCCGGTGGCGAACTTCGTGCTTTATTTAAAAACCTTTCGAAATAAAGATTGTGTTCGAGGGGATCTATTTGGGTAATACCAAGACAATATGCCACCAGACTATTTGCTGCTGAACCTCTTCCGATCGTCATCATTCCTCTTCTCTTTGCTACACTAACAATATCCCACACAATTAAAAAATAATTTGAAAAGCCCATTTCACTAATTACTGAAAGTTCCATCCCTAATCTTTTCTTTGCTATTTCAGAGACAACATCAAATCGTTTTGCTAATCCTTGAAATGCTTCTTGCCATAGCAATGTGTCAGCAGATATTTTTTCCGGTATCGAATACATTGGGAATTTAGATTTATTTAATTTCAAATCAACATTACACTGCTTAGCAATCAATTCAGAGTTTTGTAATGCCTCTGGAAGATTCCTCCATTCTAGTTCGATTGATTCTGGATTTTTAAAATAGAATTCTTCATCAGCTAATTCTTCTGGATTCAGACCATCGATGTTTGTCCTCAGCCTTATAGCCGATAAAGTTTTATGCAAGAGGAAATCTTCTTTATTTAGAAAGTATACCGGGACTAGTCACAACAAAACTAAATCCGTTATCGATTGCAAATTGATATCTGTTTCTGTTATTTCCTTTTTCTTTCTTTGAAGCGATTAATTCGATAAATAAATTATTTGATGGTCGGATGTTTTCCAGTAACTCTAATGAGGGAGTAATAATAAAAAGATTTTCTAATTTTTGCTTCAACAAATTCTCTAATGAAAAATCATCATTAAGTTTTCTTGAAGTAATGATTTTGCACAATTCAGAATACCCAATATTGTTTTTTGCGAGGAGGATTACATATTTTTTTTCATTCGATGGTGAATCAATACATGAACCTATGATGGGTTTAATATTTTTTTCAATTGCACTTTTTACAAACTCAATAACTCCATGCATTGAGTTTTTATCTGTTAATGCAATTGAAGTTATGCCATATTTCACGCATCTTAAAATAAGATTTGCGATGGGGACAGTTCCATTCAAAAAAGTATTATTTGAGTGAACATGAAGTGGAATCATTGGATCAGAAAGAAATATCTTTTTATTCGGAAAAGTATTGATAAAATTTTTGAGGGCAAAAGTAACAGGAATTACTGAAAATTATTTTAACGCTCTATCTGCAATATCCTTTCGATAGTAAATATTTTTGAAGCTTATTTTTTCAAGTGCTTTATACGCAATATCTTTTGCAAGCATCAAATTAAAATCTTTCAGCACCGAAGTTACACCAAGCACTCTACCCCCATCGGTTATGACTTTACCATTAACTTCTTTTGTGCCTGCATGATGGATAATAATATCGGGTTGTCCTACATCTATTCCGGAAATTTCATATCCTTTTTCAAATGAATCAGGATATCCTTTAGAAACAGCGACAATACAAACTGAAGAACCGCCGTTATAATCAACAGAAGCTTTGTCAACTTTGCCTTGAGCAGCTGTAAAGAGTAAATGAAGAAAATCCCCTTTTATTACTGGAAGAATAACTTGTGTTTCTGGGTCACCAAACCGGCAGTTGAACTCGATGACTTTAGGGCCTTCTTCAGTAATTATCAATCCAGCATAAAGACATCCTATGAAATTTGCATTTCGCTTATTCATAGTTGTAATAACTGGATAAAAGATTCTATTTTTTATTTCTTCAAATAATTTTGGAGTAATGATCGGCGCTGGTGCATAAGCACCCATACCTCCAGTGTTTTTTCCGGTATCATTATCTCCTATTCTTTTGTGATCCTGAGAGGCTGGTAAACATACAAATTCATTGCCATCGCAAATAGCAAAAACTGAAACTTCTTCACCAACCAAAAATTCTTCAACTAATACTTTTTCACCAGATTCACCAAAAACTTTATCATGAAAAATTAAGTTCAGTGCTTGTTCAGCTTCGGTGGAATCGTTGCAAACAAATACACCTTTCCCCGCAGCCAATCCGTCTGCTTTAATAACACATGGATATTTTTTGTTCCGAATATACTCTTTCGCAGGTTCAAGCATCTTTGAAGTAAACGGAATATATTTTGCAGTTGGGACACCAGCTTCCTTCATTACTTTTTTTGCGAATGATTTCGAGGATTCTATTTGAGCTGCTTCTTTGTTTGGACCAAAAACATTTATATTATTTTCTCTAAGTGTGTTCGCTAGTCCATCCACTAAAGGTTGCTCAGGACCGATAACAACAAGATCAATTTTATTTTCTTTGCAAAATTCAACTATCTTATTTTGTTCTGTTGGATTGATATTAACATTTTGCCCAAGAAATTTTGTACCTGGATTACCGGGTAAAATATATAGTTTATTTGGAGTGGGACTTTCTTTAATTTTCAGAGCCAAAGCATGTTCTCTTCCACCAGAACCAATTATTGCTACGTTCATTTTACACCTTTAAAACTTTGTTTAATTGTTTAGCAAGTTGCTCGGTTAATATATCTC
The DNA here is from genome assembly GCA_963790385.1 of uncultured Ignavibacteriaceae bacterium. GTDB lineage: Bacteria > Bacteroidota > Ignavibacteria > Ignavibacteriales > Ignavibacteriaceae > IGN2. The sequence continues at coordinate 201,207 of CAWBOG010000004.1, read as the reverse complement.
TCCTAAACGATTCAACATATTTTTCATCCGGACTTGGTAATTTTCCGTCTTTAAATAGCGTATACACTTGAACTAGTGTATTTTTAATTTCTTCAACATTATCAGGTTCTGTCACGAATGCTGCTTTATAATCAGTTACTGCCAATTTTGCGGCACCATCTGGAACGCAAGCAATTATTGGTTTTCTAGTTCCAATATATTCATATAATTTCCCGGGAAGAATGGCATCAATATTTCTTCGTTTGCCGACCATAAACCATAATATATCCGCTGATTTTAGTTTAGCTATCGATTCGTTATGATTTACATAACCATGATCCTTAATAAAGGATTGTAGATTTAATTTGCTTATTAATTTTTTGTTTTCCTTACCAAGAAATCCAACGAAATGTAACTCAATATTAGATGCTATATCGGTTCTTTCAATAGTAAGCTGTTTAAAAGCCTTAAGAAAATATTCAGGCGTGTTATAAACCATAAAAATACCCGAGTACATAATTACCATTTTATTTTGGGGTTTCGATTGTGCAATTATTTTATCAAAATCTTCCTGATCATAACCGTGCGAAATGATTACAACGTCATCAAAAGTTAAAAATGGGTAAGTGTTTAATAATTTCTCTTTTATTTTTCTATTGGTCACTATTATTCGATCAGCAGATTTTAAAGCAGCATACTCCTTCTTCTTATGAATGATTTTATGGAAAGGTGTCGGATAAAAAGCAAAATAACTGTCATACCATAAATCTCGGTAATCAAATATAATTGGTATCTGATAATTTTTCTTTAATTCTCTAAATACATCAAACTGACTGAAAGGAGGAGCAGAGATAAACAAAGAATCATAATGCTCATTTGATAATAGATCAATCGTTTTATTTAAAGCCTTTTTAGCCCATGACAATTTATTATCAGGAATTAAAAAAGTCTGACTTATTCTGTTGAACGATTTACGAACAAATTCACTTGGTAGTTTGATAGTTCCTTGTTTAGAAAGAAGTGAATTGGGTTCTGATCCCCCGACCCGTATTACGCGAATTCCTGTTTCATCTACTTCCTTTTGAAGATATTCGTCATGTGCAAAGTAAGCAACTTTTTCAGTGGTAATAACTGTTGGTTCCCAATTGTACTGCTTGAGGTATTTCACAAATTTTAATGTTCGTTGAACACCACTCAAACCCATTGGCGGAAAATAATAAGCAATTACAAGAACTTTGTGCATTGTTAGTAGATTGCCCTTTTAAGAAGTCTACGACTTAACCTGATAGTTAGGCGCTTCCTTTGTTATAATTACATCATGAGGATGGCTTTCTTTGAGACCTGCAGAAGTTATTTTTACAAATCTTGTATTCTTTCTGAGTTCATTAATGTTCCTCACACCACAATAACCCATTGCTGCTCTTAATCCTCCAATAAGCTGATAAATTGTATTTTCAAGTGGACCTTTATAAGGAACCCTTCCTTCAACACCTTCAGGTACCAGTTTAGTAATATCATCCTCAACATCCTGAAAATATCTATCTTTACTTCCTTCTTTCATAGCATCAATACTTCCCATTCCTCGGTACGATTTAAAACTTCTTCCTTCGTATAAAATTGACTCGCCAGGACTTTCCTCAACTCCTGCGAAAAGACTTCCAATCATTACGCTGTGTGCTCCCGCTGCTAATGCTTTAGGCACATCCCCGGTTTGTTTTATTCCGCCATCGGCTATAATTGGAATTCCGGATTTAGCTGCCGCACGATATGAATTTAGAACAGCGGATATTTGAGGAACACCAACCCCAGCAATAACTCTAGTTGTACAGATAGAACCAGGTCCAATACCAACTTTTATTGCATCCACCTTACAATTTAATAATTCAAGTGTCGCATCATAAGTCCCAATATTACCAGCAATTAGTTGTATATATTTAAATTTCTTCCTTGCTTCCCTAATAACTTTTATTACACCCATAGAATGGCCATGTGCGGTATCAATGACAATCGTATCAGCACCTGCCAGAGTAAGTGATTCTATCCTATCAAAAGTATCCATAGTTACTCCTACTGCTGCTCCCACTCTCAGTCTACCGTGCTCATCTTTACAAGCGTAAGGATGCTTTTTCTTTTTCATAATGTCTTTAAATGTTATCAGCCCTTTCAATATACCACGTTTATCAACTACAGGGAGTTTCTCTATTTTATATCGTTGAAGAATCTTCTCTGCCTTTTCTAAGGTGGTTCCCATTGGGGCTGTGATAAGATTATCTTTTGTCATTAATTGTGTGACTTTTAATCTTTCATTTGGTGCAAATCTCAAGTCTCGGTTGGTAAGGATTCCTACGAGTCGTTTTGAGTTATCAACAATTGGAATTCCAGAAACACTATATTTTCTCATCAACAGTAATGCATCTTTGATTGTCTTTTCTGGGGAAAGAGTTACTGGATCCTGAATCATTCCGCTTTCAGATCTTTTTACTTTATCAACCTCTTCGCATTGTCTTTCAATACTCATATTTTTATGAAGAATCCCTATACCTCCCTCTCTTGCTAATGCTATTGCAAGATTAGACTCAGTTACTGTGTCCATCGCCGCAGAAATAATCGGTATGTTCAATTTTATTTCAGGAGTTAGATAAGTTGTCACATCTACTTCACGAGGCAGAACAGATGACTTTGCGGGGATTAGCAGGACATCATCAAAAGTAAGCGCTTCTTCAATTTTAAATTTTTCATTCATAATAGTTTAAAAAGTTATTATTCAAATGCTGGAATACCTGTTATATCTTCGCCAAGAATCAAAGTGTGCATTTCGTGAGTACCTTCATAGGTTTTTACAGATTCGAGATTTGCAGCATGTCTCATCACCGGATATTCATCAAGAATACCGTTTGCTCCGTGAATTTCCCTTGATATTCTTGCGATCTCGAGAGCTTTCTCACAATTATTCCTCTTCGCCATAGAAACATGAACGTGTTTTGCATCTTTTCTATCCATCATTCTTCCAAGATGAAAATTTAACAACTGAGATTTTGTTATTTCAGTAAGCATGTAAACCAGCTTTTCCTGAGTAATCTGATAACCAGCAATTGGTTTACTGAATTGTTTCCTGCTTTTTGCATAATTTAGGGCGGAATCGTAACACGCTATCATTGCACCAACAACTCCCCAGGCAATACCATACCGAGCCTGATTCAAACACATCAGAGCATTTTTTAATCCCTCAGTTTTTGGAAGTAAATTTTTCTCGGGAAGAAATACATTATCAAATATTAATTCGGATGTAACTGAGGCGCGAAGAGAATGTTTCCCCTTCATTTCAGGTGCAGTAAAACCTTTCATTCCTTTTTCGACTAAGAATCCACGAACAACTCCATCGAGCTTAGCCCAAACGACTGCAACGTCAGCAATTGTGCCATTGGTAATCCACATTTTAGCACCATTCAAAAGAAATCCTCCATCAACCCTTTCAACCTTCGTTACCATTCCGGATGGATTCGAACCATAGTCTGGTTCAGTCAATCCAAAGCAACCTACCCTTGTTCCATTTGCTAATTGTGGAAGCCAATTATCTTTTTGTTCTTCGCTACCAAATTGAAAGATTGGATACATTACAAGTGAACTCTGAACCGAAACAAAACTCCTAATTCCACTATCTCCCCTTTCCAATTCCTGAGCTATCAATCCATATGAGACATAATTTAATTCGGCGCAGCCATATTTTTGCGGGAGTGTGCTACCAAACAATCCAAGCTCAGCCATTTTAGGAATGAGTTGAGATGGGAAAGTACTATCTCTATTATATTTTTCTATTATCGGAATGATTTCGTCAGAGACAAACTCGCGGACAGTATCCCGAATCATTATCTCTTCAGAAGATAAAAGCGACTCAATATTATAGTAATCCACACCTTGAAATTTATTCATATTGTAATCTGCTTTTGGAAATTTTGAATGGAAATTTACTGATTCTGTACTCAGCAAGCAACGAATGATAGATCATCAAACATGTTTTGAAGAACAACCTGTTTTTAATAAAATCTATTCGGATCAAGTTAAATTTTCATATGCTTTCTGAAATAACTAATGCAAAATGAATTGTTTTTTGTTGATTTAATTCGAATTTTTGTTTACCAAAATGAAATTATTGACAACAAAATATAAATCCAATCTCAGTCGCTTTTTGTTAGCGATATATTTGTTGTTATTTGTATCCAACATATTGCATCATCATTGTTATATTTTTTCAAATACGGAATCTGTTGAAAAGAGAAATAATCTTCTTGCTAATCATTTCCAAGTAGTAGATGGAATTAATTATGAATGTATAATTCAGCAAAACCTGACCAGTCTTCAAACAACTCTTATAAGTGAATTTTTTGACCACCAATTAATTATTGATGAAAAGGTATACTTTCAAAACTCTACATCTCAGTTATATCTAATTCATTTTCATCTGACTGATAATCCTCTTCGCGCACCGCCAGCACTCTCCTGATTTTCGAAATTTAATAATTAAATAAAAACTTTCTGATTTTATGTAGATCAGAAATAATTAAGCGGAGAGTTTCATGCTAAAAAAACTAATTTATTGTTCTTTAACCATTAGTTCCATAACTTTTTCCCAATCAAATATAAATCCAGATATAAGTTTGATTGGTACATTCGATACATATACTAATTTCATCAAAGATAATCCTGATTATGGTAAATTAATCTTTGACATTCCATCTTTCGAATTATTAATCGACGGTTATTTAAACCCTTATGCTCGTGCTGCCGCTAACATTTCATTCGAGGAAGGAGAGTTTGGAGTAGAAGAACTTTATGCCCAAATACTCAGAGGATTGCCACTGGACATTCAGATAAAAGCCGGAAAGTATCTTTTAGGTTTCGGCAAACTGAATACTGTTCATCCACACGCCTGGCCATTTATTGACAGACCATTGTGGCAGCAGATTTATTTTAGTGATGAAGGTTTTAACGATATCGGACTTGATGTTAATTTCATAATTCCAACTGAAGACTTTTATTCAACCTTGGATCTTGGTGTTTATACAGGAAACTCAATGGCATTAAACACTTCTGGTGAGGATGTGGATCCAAATGAAGTGCGTGGCAATAGTTTAATTTTTGTAGGTCGTCTTGGTTCTTTTTTTTCATTGGATGATTTCAATAATCTTGATGTCGGATTGAGTGGATCATATGGAAATTATGCTCAATCGTCTTTCTATATTCCGGATAGTATTGGATTTGCAAATCAGATGCTGAAATATTTTTATGGTGGATTCGATTTCAAATTTAAATACAAACCAGACAGTTATACTTCTCTTGTTATTCAGGGAGAAGCAATTTTAAATAATCGTGATGTCATTCGGGTAACTGAATCTGAACCGGTAATCGAAACAATTTCAACTTATGGTGCATTCATATATTTCGATTATCAGTTTTTTAAACAATTCAGTGTTGGTGCAAAATACGATTTCACTTACGGAGTAATCGGAGATGATTATTCTGCCACAACACTTTCAAATGATGAGTTAAACACAACATCGGGTATTGAAGGATGGATTGGTTTTTATCCGGTTGAAGAAACTCTTGCTTTCAGACTCAGCACTCAATATTTATTTTTTAATTTAGCTGATAATATGACTAAAGATGGTGAAACCACGATTACGCTCCAGATGGTTTTTTCACTTGGACCACATAAAGCACATCAATTTTAACTATTGGATTTAAAGGGTAAAAAAATGAAACAGTTATTAATTTTATTATTTATAGCGATTATCTCGATTAAAAATTTTGCTGAGATAAAAATTGTTTGTACAACGACAGTTATTTCAGATATTGTAAAAAATGTTGGAGGTGATAAAGTATCTGTTGATTATTTATGTCGTGGTGACCAGGATCCACATTTCCTGGAAGTGCTGCCAAGCTATATGCTTAAACTTAGAAATGCAGATATAGTTTTCAAAATTGGTTTAGATCTTGAAAAATGGCTTCCACAACTTATCGATGGTTCACGGAATGATAAACTCGAACTCATCGATCTTTCCGAATACGTTTCTAAAAAAGAAGTTCCAACAGCTAAAGTGGATGCAAGTCAGGGAGATGTACATCCTTATGGCAATCCACACTATTGGCTTGACCCTGAGAATGCAAAAATCATGGCTGAAGAAATTTATAACACACTAAAAAAATTTTCTTCTCAGGATGCGGATTATTTCAGAAAAAATCTAGATAAATTTAAGAAGGAAATCGATTTGAATATGATGAATTGGTCAATCAAGCTATCCAATTTGAAGCAGAAAAATATAATTACATTTCATAAAAGCTGGATATATTTTACTGATAGGTTTGGATTAAATGTTGTCGGTAATGTCGAGCCAAAACCTGGAATTCCACCAACACCTTCACACGATGCAGACTTAATTCAACTAATTAAGAAAGATAAAATCAAGATTATCTTAATGGAAAATTATTACAGTGATAGCGCACCAAATCATATTTCGGAATCAACCGGAATAAAAGTTTTGAAAGTGCCTATTGCGGTTTATGGCATTGAGGGAATAGATTCTTACATTAAATTAATTGATTATTTAGTTAAGCAGATTAGTAACAATGGATGAAAATAAAAAAAAATCAATAATAGAATTCTCCGATGTTTCAATTGGTTACGGACGTAAAGTAGTACTTGCTAATTTAAATCTTTCTATAGAGAGAAATGATTTTATTGGTTTAGTTGGTCCGAATGGAGCAGGTAAAACCACTTTCCTTAAAACATTACTCGGAAATATTAAACCTTTATCCGGAGTAATTGACAAAGGAAACATTGTTTTTGGATACGTTCCGCAAAGAGATATCGTTCAACCACTTCTGCCATACACAGTGCACGACGTTGTTATGATGGGCAGATATTCATTTTTAGGATTATTTCAAAATCCAAGTAAAAGTGATGAGAAAATAGTACATGATAGCCTTGAAATAGTTGGGATTGGGAACATTAAATCCTTAAGCTACAATAGCCTTTCAGGGGGACAGAGACAACGCGTATTAATTGCCAGAGCATTAGCAACTAAACCGGATGTTTTAATTCTTGACGAACCAACGAATGGCTTGGATACTCCATCTCACTATTCAGTCTTAAATCTAATCTCAAAATTGCATGATGAAAGTCATTTAACTGTTCTGATTGTTAGCCATCTATTGACTGATGTAGCAAACCTCGTAAAAAAAATTATATTATTTGAAGCAGGAAGTTTTCAATATGGAATCACTGAAGATATACTCTCAGAAAAAAATTTAGCTAAAACTTATTCTGCCAACATCGAAGTGAAAAAAATTAACGGTGAATATCTTATAACCTCAAAACACAATGTATAAAAATTTTGGAAACAATAAATTTATTATTTGAACTTTTTCCTTATGCTATTCTTGGCAGTATTGCGGCAGGAATTATTTGCAGTTTTCTTGGAGTGTTTGTTGTATCACAGAGAGTAGTTTTCCTGGGGGCAGCATTGACACAAGCAGCCATTGCCGGTGTGGCATTCTCATTTCTTCATCTTCTAAACCTTGAGGAATTACTAGCTAATATTTTGGGAATTCAATCAATAGAGAATTCTTTTATTCACCATTTTGAACACACGTTTTTCTCATTACTGTTCACATTAATTGCAGTTCTTATTTTCTCACAAAGCCACCGCCAAAAATTTTTGACTACAGACAGTCTCCTGGGAATTATCTTTGTGATTGCAATTGCTCTCAGAATTATCTTCGTTCAAAAGAGTCCAATAGCTGAAGTTGCTGAAATTGAATCAATTCTAAAAGGTGATATTCTTTTTATTGGTTCGCAGGAGTTTTATACTCTTTCCATTATTCTGATAATTATTTCCCTGGTATTTTTCTTATTCAAAAAGCAAATGAAATTCGTTACTTTTGATGCAGATACTGCTGCTGCTCATGGAATTAATGATAAATTTTGGCTCCTTATTTTCTATTTAACAGTCGGTATAGGAATTTCACTCACTACAAGATTTGTAGGTGATGTTTTTACTTTTGCTTTTTTGATTATTCCCGCATCAATATCGCTACTAATTGCAAAGCGAATCGCTAATGTATTTTTATACTCAATAATTATTGGAGCTTTTATTCCTCCAATAGCAATTTATATTGCTTTTAGATTAGATGTGTCAAGCGGGCCAACCGCTGTAGTTGCAGTTTTTATATTGTTTCTAGTTGTATTCTTCTATAAGAAATTGAAAAAATAATTTACTACACAAGTTTTTTCAATATTAGTATTAAAGTCGTATTTTTGGACTCAGATTATTCAACCACGGAGAGATGGCCGAGTGGCTGAAGGCAACGGTTTGCTAAACCGTCGTACTGGGTAAACTGGTACCGAGAGTTCGAATCTCTCTCTCTCCGCTCATTAAGCTTCCCGTTGGAAGCTTTTTTTATTCACAAAGATTCTTTTTCTAAATTACTGTTAACTATTTCCACAAAATAAACTTATCCAAAAAATGAGACATCAGTTTTTTTTAAATGAAAGCATTAAACTAGCACGAAGGGGAATTGGCTCTGTGAGTCCTAATCCTCTTGTTGGAGCAGTTCTCTTAAAAAATGGAAAAGTGATAGGAAAAGGATATCATAAAAAATATGGTGGTAATCATGCAGAAGTTGAGGCAATAAACAATGCTAAAGAAAATGTTACAGGCTCAACTTTGTACTGCAATCTTGAACCCTGCTGCCACGATAAAAAGCAAACTCCTCCTTGCGTTCCTTTAATTATTAAAAAAAGAATCAAGCGAGTTGTAATTAGTAATTTAGATCCAAATCCGGATGTAAATGGCAAAGGAGTTAAAAAACTTCGAGAAGCTGGTATTGAAGTTATTACTGGCATTCTGGAAGATGAAGGAAAAGAGCTGAATAAGTTTTATTTCAAATTTGTCAAAGAAAAATTACCATATATCACATTAAAGATTGCACAGTCTATAGACGGAAAAATTAGTATAGCAAGAAATAAACAAACCTGGCTGACAGGAAAAGAATCAATTAATTATGTTCATAAACTTAGAAGTGAATATGATGCGGTATTAGTTGGTGCCGGCACAATCAAAACTGATAATCCTTATTTAAATGTGCGCACAGTTAAAGGAAGAAATCCAATCCGGATAATTCTTGATGGAAAATTAAGTATCCCTGCTAAATCAAAAATCTTCACTGTAAAGGATCCTGAAAACACCTGGATATTTACCTCAAAGAAAGTTAATGCTAAGAAGATAAAGGAATTTGAAGATAAAGGAGTAAAAATATTCAGAATAAATTCATCACAACAAGGTCAGCTTTCCATAAAAAAAATCCTGAAGGTAATTGCAAAACACAAAATCACTTCTTTATTGGTAGAAGGTGGAGCTGATATTTTCACACAATTCCTGAAGTTGGAGACTTTCGATGAGGTTATAATTCTGCAGGCTCCGATTGTTTTAGGAAAAGGAATCAGTAGTACAAATCTATCTCAACTAAAAAAACTTCAATTATTAAAGCTTGAAAAGCTTGGAAAAGATATTAAACTAATATTTGGTAAAAAATTATCTGATTAGTTTATGCTTGAAAATAATTAACTTTACTTTATGTTTACAGGAATTGTCGAAGAAATAGGTATCATTGAAAAATCAAACCCCATTGCTGGCGGATTTGAACTCAAAATCAGAGCTGAGAGAATCCTGGATGATATTAAAGTTAATGATTCAATTTGCATAGATGGGGTTTGTCTAACAGTAACAAAAGCTGAACATAATTCCTTCTACGTTGATGTGGTTGGAGCAACTCTTGAGAAAACTACATTTAATCTGATAAAGTTGAATACGTTTGTAAATTTGGAAAGATCAGTAAAATTAAATGATAGGCTAAGTGGACATCTGGTTCAAGGACATGTGAACGCAACCGGTAAATTAATTGAAATTAAAAAAATTGGTGAAAACTATCTGCTCAAAATTAGTATCGATGAAAACTTAGAAAGATATTTAATAAAAGAAGGCTCCATTACTATAAATGGGATAAGTTTAACAATAGCTGATTTGAACAAAAATGAAATTTCAATTTCTATCATTCCTCACACCTGGAAGAATACTAATTTAAATTCAAAAAAAGTTAATGATCTTGTAAATGTTGAGATTGATATTTTGGCAAAGTATGTGGAAAAACTATTAATCAAAGGAAATTATTCTTCAAACAATAATATTTCTGAAGGATGGCTAAAAGAACTTGGCTATTAAGGAAAGTAAAATGAATAATAATAATAACGAGTTTAAATTTCACACAATCGATGAAGCCATTGAGGACATCAAATCCGGGAAGATGATAATTGTTGTCGATGATGCTGACCGTGAAAATGAAGGCGACCTTGTAATGGCTGCTGAGCTGTGTAAACCTAACGATGTAAATTTCATTACACGTGAAGGGCGTGGAATTTTATGTCTCCCCATAACAGAAGAAAAGGCAAACGATCTCAAACTTGATTTAATGGTACAGAAGAATACAGCACTACACGGTACACCTTTCTCAGTTTCAATTGATTACAGACATGGAACAACAACCGGAATCTCAGCTAACGATAGAGCGATTACAATCAATCGCGCAGCTGATGAAAAAATAAACCCGGATGATTTTGCCAAGCCAGGCCACATTTTTCCATTAATTGCAAAGAAAGGTGGAGTTTTAAAACGTGCTGGTCACACCGAAGCTGTTGTTGATCTTGTAAAACTTGCGGGACTAAATCCTGTTGGTGTTCTCTGTGAAATTCTTGATGAAGATGGAACAATGGCTCGTGTTCCGAGGTTAATGGAATATTCAAAGAAACACAATTTGAAAATAATTACCATTGCCGACCTTATCGAATATCGAATGGCAAGAGAACACTATATTAAACAGAAAGTAACAGTTGATCTTCCAACGAGGTACGGTTCCTTTAAATTATTTCTATACGAAAATTCGCTTGATCCTTTGGACAACCCAATTGCTTTAGTAAAAGGTGATATTAGTGGTGATGAACCAATTCTTGTTCGCGTTCATTCAGAATGTTTAACGGGCGATATATTCGGCTCGAAACGATGCGATTGTGGTGAACAATTAATTGCTGCGCTCATAATGGTGGAAAGAGAAGGTAAAGGTGTAATTTTATACATGAGGCAGGAAGGTCGAGGAATCGGATTAGTTAATAAACTTCTCGCCTATCATCTTCAGGAACAAGGAAAAGATACTGTTGAAGCAAACGAAGCACTCGGCTTTAAGGCTGATTTGAGAGATTACGGAACCGGAGCACAAATCCTAAAAGATCTTGGTTTGAAAAAAATCAAACTGTTGACTAACAATCCTAAAAAGGTGATTGGCTTAAAAGGTTATGATCTTGAAATTGTTGAAAGGATACCAATAGAGATACCTCCAAATTCCATAAACGAAAAATATTTAAAGACTAAAAAAGACAGGCTTGGACACCTGCTTCAATCAGAAAAATTTATATAATAAAATTTTAAGAGGATAAAATGGCAAACATAATTGAAGGAAAACTAAACGCTAAAGGAAAAAAATTTGGAATCGTGGTAAGCCGATTTAATGAATTAATTTCTTCCCAACTACTTTCAGGAGCTAAGGACTGCTTACTAAGACACGATTGTAAGGAAGAAGATATAACAGTTGCCTGGGTCCCGGGGTCATACGAAATTCCTTTGATTGCAAAAAAGATGGCTCAATCAAAAAAGTATGCAGCCGTAATTTGTTTAGGAGCGGTAATTCGTGGAGGCACTCCACACTTCGATTATATTGCTGCTGAAGTTTCAAAAGGAGTTGCTCAAGTTGGACTTGAAACAAATTTACCAGTAATTTTTGGAGTACTTACAACTGATAATATTGAACAGGCTTTGGAAAGAGCCGGAACAAAAGCAGGTAACAAAGGTTGGGATGCTGCACTTTCTGCAATTGAAATGGTTAATTTGTTTGGCAAACTCTAAAATCAATTAATTTAAAAATTCGATCTGATTAACCAGTACAAACTATTTGTATGTTCGACTCCAATTCCCTTCAAGCTTAAGCGGGTAGAATTTTTCATCAAATCGTTCGAGAGATATAAAACTTAGCATCAATGATTTCCCTTTGAAATAATAACTAAATTTTTGAAGATTGTAATCATTTCTAAGCGTTAAAGTATCACTTGAGACTGTATAATTTCCAGAAATATTTGGAGGGTTGTCAAAACTGGCACCATAAATTCCCCCTGAAGGTCCATTAGAAACAAATAGTAAATGATAAGTAGCAAATCCAATATCTCCACCACTTGAATTTGTTTCCCATTTTGTCCAAAGTCCATCAAAAGTATACTCGGCATGTGTTTTGGCTGAGTCAGCTACATCATAATTTTTTAATACAGTATAACCACATCCCGTTAAGAGAAATCCTAAAAAAATTATTATAAGAGATTTACCAAAATTCATTTTTAAACTGAATAAGATATTTTACTATGTTTACTCGCTTACAAACTTAAATTTAGTCTGTTTGAAATGAAAACAATTTTGTATTTTTGTTATTGATAAGAGTATAGATTTGTTATAAATAAAATTATTTATGAAAAGATTACAAGAAACAAAAGTTAAGAGAATCAGTTCCAGTCAAAACACCATTATTGATGTGAATGATGTTCATATTGGTGAAGGATATTTTACAGTCATTGCCGGACCGTGTGCGCTCGAAAGCGAAGAACTTGCATTAACGACAGCAAAAGCTGTTGAGAATGCTGGTGCCAAAATTTTCAGGTGTTCTCTCTTCAAACCAAGAACTTCACCCTATTCTTATCAGGGATATGGATTAGACGGAGTTAATCTTCTTAAACTTCTTCACTCCGAAACAAGTCTTCTGCTTGAAACGGAAATTTTAAGTACTGATCATCTTGATGCACTCGCGAGTGAGGCTGATATTTTAAGAGTGGGTTCCAGAAACATGGACAATTACGAACTCTTAAAAGCTGTTGGAAAAATAAATAAGCCGGTAATTCTCAAAAGAAATATGAGTGCAACACTTGAAGAATTCCTGCTTGCTGCTGAATATATTCTATCTGTGGGCAATGACAAAATAATTCTTTGTGAACGTGGAATAAGAACTTTTGAAAATTACACAAGAAATACTTTGGATATTCTAGCCGTTCCTGCTTTAAAAGAGTTGACCCATCTTCCGGTGATAGTTGATCCATCGCATAGTACTGGAAAAAGTAGTTTAGTTCCGGCTGCAAGTAAAGCTGCATTGGCTGCTGGTGCCGATGGATTATTAATTGAAGTTCACCCGGAACCACTTTTATCTTTTTCAGATGGACAGCAGTCCCTGGATATTCCATCATTCGAAAAACTGATGAAAGATTTATTTGAAATGGCTAATCTTTTTGGAAAAAAATCTTTCACTCCAATCCTAAGCTAAATCCGACAAACACAATTGCTTTCAGAATTATTACCTGATCGACGATTAGACCAATTGTTATTTCGGGCAATATATTCTTAATTGTTGTTAAACATTATAAATGAAGTCTTTTAATATTTGAGTTGCTTTAGAACAAAAGTAAAATCATTTTTGTATAAATCTTATTTGGAAATTCTATGAACAAAAAGAAACTGCTTTATATTCTCCCTTCCATTCTAGTGCTTTTAGCAGGTGTGTATTTTATTTTTTTTAATAATTCAAAAAATGGATTATCATCTTCAAAAAAAATTGATGAGACAAAACTTGTAGGAAATTGGATTAGGACTGACTCAAATTATCAATTGCGGATCAAAGAAGTATTTTCAGATGGAAGACTTAAAGCTGAATATTTAAATCCGAGTCCAATAAATGTTGGAAGTGCAAATTGGAAAGAAAGTTACGCCAATTTAAAAATTATCGTAGAGTTACAGGATGTTAATTACCCGGGATCAACATATTCTTTGAACTACTTGCCTGATAGAGATTTATTAGCTGGTGAGTATTACCAGGCTGTTGAAGGGCTGACATTCTATGTTGAGTTTAGTAGACTCAACTGATATCTGAATTAATATTCCAAAATATATTTAATTGCAAAACTCAGAAAGTAACACTAAAGCTAAAAAGTTTACAGGGATATTCCTTCACTTACATCCTTCGATGATCAACGAAAAATCGTTGTCTTTTAATCGGACATTTGGACTTGGTGGAATGGCTGCATTATTAATTGTAATTCAATTCATTACCGGTATAATGTTAAGATTATACTACGAACCTTTCCCACAAAAAGCTTACGATTCAATTTTATTACTACAAAACAGTGTGCTTTTTGGTCAACTTATCCGAAACATCCATCATTGGAGTGGAGTATTCCTGCTCATCATCGCCTTCCTGCATTTGTTAAGAGTTTTTTTTACTGGTGGATATCATTCTTCAAGAAAGATTAATTGGATTATTGGATTGATCCTCCTTGTGTTGATCATAGGTTCAAACTTTTCCGGATATTTACTACCGTGGGATCAATTAGCTTATTGGGCTGTAACAGTTGGAACTAGTTTACTCGAATATATTCCTTTTATTGGAAATTCCTTCCGGGAATTTTTAATTGGCGGTGATGAAATTAATGCACAAACATTAATAATTTTTTACAACTTTCACACGGCAGTATTTCCAATATTATTACTGCTCTTAATGGCTTATCATTTTTGGAGAGTTAGAAAAGCAGGTGGAATCATCTTGCCAAACAATTTAAAAGAAAATAATCTTGTCCCGACTTTTCCAAATTTAGTTTTTAAAGAATTCATTGTCGCACTATGCTTAATAGCAGTTATACTAACTTTCTCAGTATTCTTCAATGCTCCTTTATTAACAAGAGCAAATCCGGATTTCAGTTTGAACCCAACAAAAGCACCATGGTATTTTGCAGGCATACAAGAATTGTTAATGCACTTTCATCCTTTTATTGCTGCATTTTTTATTCCTGCTGTAATTGTCGTTTCACTTACAGCACTACCATATTTAAAGTTGAATGAAGAGCATAATGGAATTTGGTTCTTCTCTGAAAAAGCGAAACTTGCTGCCAAGTATTCAGTTATAACAGCATTGATTTTAACACCACTTCTTGTGGTGATGAATGAATTTCTTCCAAAACTTGAAACAATCATACCTTTCATTAATTCATTCGTCACAAATGGAATAGTTCCATTAATCATTTTGGTTTTGATGATATGGCTTTATTATAAAATCGTTTCCAAAAAATATCAACTCTCCCCCATCGAAAAAGTTCAGACAATGTTTATTTTTATAACGACAGCATTCACCATTTTAACTTTGATTGGAATTTTCTTCCGTGGTGTTGATATGAGATTAGATTTTCCCTGGAATGTTTGACAAATGAAAAATAAAAAGCAGAATAAAAAAGTCAGTCACGATAAAGAAGAAAAATCAAAATCCTTTGCATCAATTTCCGAAATTGAAAACAGAAGAACATTCCTGAAAAAAGTATGGAAAGGATTGGGGATTCTTGCCTTACTTGAATTTGCAGGTGTATTTCTTGGATTTTTATTTTCCGGTAGAGATGAAAAAGAACAAATCACATCCAAGCAAATTTTTAATGCAGGTAATATAAATTCGTTTCAACCCAATACTGTTACAGCATTCCGTGGTGGAAGATTTTATTTAGCAAGACTTGAAGATGGTGGATTTATAGCTTTATCTCTTCGGTGTACACATCTTGGCTGTTCAATCAACTGGGATGAAAATAAAAAAAATTTTGTTTGCCCTTGTCATTCATCATCATTCAGTATTGATGGAGATGTCTTAAATCCTCCTGCTCCAAAAGCGTTAGATTATTTCCCGGTAAAAATTGAAAATGGAATTGTGAAAGTAGATATTGGTACAAAATTGACGCGGAACAGCTTTAACAATTCTCAAGTAACTTACGCTTAGTTATAAAATGAATATCTGGATAAAGATTGGATTCATCTCAACATCAATAATAGTGTTGATGATTCCTCTTTCATTACTGATACATAAACCAACTGTTCAGGAAAAGAAGCAAGCAGATTTTGTTGGTGGAAAAGAATGTATTAGTTGTCATCAACGAGAATACGAACTCTGGGAAGGCTCTGATCATGATAATGCTATGGCTGTTGCAAATGATTCGACCGTTCTTGGAAATTTCAATAATGTTGAAGTAGAATTCAGAGGTAAGAAACATAAATTCTACAAACGTGATGGAAAGTTTTTTGTTTTCACGGAAGGTGTTGGTGGTGAGATGCAAGAATTCCAGGTAAGTTATACATTCGGAGTTCGTCCACTTCAGCAATATTTAATTCCATTTGAAAATGGAAAATATCAATGCCTTCCAATTGCGTGGGACACTATTAAAAAAAGATGGTTCGATATGGCAGGAATGGTTTATTCTGCTGCAGAACTAAATCCTTCAAGTTGGTTTTACTGGACGAACCAATCACAAAACTGGAATGGAATGTGTGCCGAATGTCATTCAACTTATCTTCAAAAAAATTATGATCTGGAAAAAGATTCTTACAACACAACCTGGTCTGACATTAATGTTAACTGTGAAGCTTGTCACGGTCCTGGTTCTGAACATTTGGATTGGGCAAAACTTCCGGAAGGTTCAAGATCTTACGACACAAACTTTGGATTGGTTTTAAAAACAAATAATCAGACTACAAAACAGTATGTGGAAGCTTGTGCACCGTGTCATTCAAGAAGAACATCTCTTGGTGTTGAGGATCATAGAAATAATGATTTTTATAACAAATACCGACCACAATCAATTACTCCCCCACTCTATTTTTCAGATGGACAAATGCTAGACGAGGTTTATAATTTTGGTTCATTCACTCAAAGTAAAATGTATATGCATGATGTAAGATGCAACGACTGCCACGATGCTCACAGCTTAACATTTAAATTTGAGGACAATGCGTTGTGTACTCAATGTCACCGTTCTGAAGAATATGATACTTTCCAACATCATTTTCATAAATATGCAAACGAAAAAGGTGAACCGGTTAAAAACAGATTCGGTGAAATTGTGCCAGTTGGAGAAGGTGCTCTTTGCAGAAATTGTCATATGCAGAAAAGATTTTATATGGGAATTGATGACAGACGTGATCATAGTTTGAGAATTCCAAGACCTGATATTTCGATTAAGTACAACATTCCAAATGCATGTAACGATTGCCACGCAGATAAAAGCTATCAATGGTCGGAAGATTATATCAAAAAATATTTTGGAGAAAGAAAAAAAGTTAGTTATGAAACTGCTTTATCAGATGGATATTTGCAGAAGCCGGGAGCTGATACAAGCTTGATCCGAATTATTATTAATGATCTCTATTCTGAAACAATAAGAGCAACTGCACTTCAGTATCTGGCATTTTATCAAAATATGAATTCCTGGAATCTCATAAAATCAATGATGGATAATCCTGAACCCTTAATCAGAGAATCAGCTGTAAATTCTTTTGAAGCTAATAACATTGAGGACTTTATAAATACTCTTTCGCCTATACTTAACGATCCTATAAAGATAGTAAGAATGGCAGCAGCAAACAGACTTTTTGAGCTTGACAAAGGATTTTTTTCAGACAGTCTTTTCAATAAAATTACTCTTGTGATGGATGAATATTTACGTTCAATAATGTACACTGGAGACTTCCCAACAGGAAGATATAATCTGGCAAATTATTATTCACGAAAAGGTGATTACACTAAAGCTGTTAAATACTATGAAGATGCGATAAAAATGGACAATCAATTCTATCCTGCAAAATCTAATCTGGCATTGCTCTATTACAATGAAGGCAATTTGCAAAAAGCTGCAGAGCTTTTTATCGATTTAGTAGAAAATCATGAAGAATATTCTGAAGGTTATTATTATTTAGGATTACTTTATGCAGAACAGAAGCAGTACAATAAATCTGCTGAATATCTTGAGAAAGCAATTCTTAAACAGAAACAGAATCCGAGAATTTACTACAATCTTGGTTTAGTGTATCAATATCTTAACGAAAATCAAAAAGCAGAATCAGTGTTATTAAAAGGAAATAGTTTAGTCCCGAATAATTTTGATTTGATTTTTGCATTAACTGATTTTTATTTTAAACAAAAGAACTTTGACAAAACACTTCAGTATGCCACTGAATTAAAGACTAAATTTCCATCTAAGCCAGAGGGACAACAGATCATAAACCAACTTAATCTTTTGATTAACTGATTGGTGTGTTTTAGCTAGCAATTCATACTCGGTATTAATTTATTTCAATAATGAATTTATAAAACTAAAAGGAACTGCTCTCATTCATCGCAGTAATGTAAAGTTTGAGATTAAGAATACTGTAATTAATAGAATTCATACACCAAACGTAAATAGTTTGTTTTAAATGCTATTTGAAATTACGTTTGATACTATGGTTTAAGCGATTAATCATTTATTAAGGAGATTTACAAGTGAAGAACTATTTATTTTCAATTCTTTTAATCATCAGTCTAACATTAATTTTTGGTTGTCAGCAAAGTTCTGAAAAAAAACAACCATCAGGTGAACTTGATCGGACAATTCTTCCAATCAAGGAGCCGGTCACTGAATCAATAACGACATTAGATGCGAGAGATGCTCAAGCACCGGTAAGATTTGAAGTTAAAGCTCCTGAAAATGCTCCTAATGTTTTAATTGTCCTTATCGATGATCTGGGCTTCGGTCAGCCATCTACATTCGGTGGTCCATGTAATACTCCAACTTTAGACAGGCTTGCTGATAACGGACTAAAGTATAATACTTTTCATACCACAGCGCTTTGTTCCCCTACACGTGTTGCATTGTTAACAGGACGGAATCATCATGTTAACAATGCTGGTGCAATCATGGAATTAGCAACCGGCTTCCCGGGAAACACTGGTATACGTCCACAAAGCGTCGCACCTGTTGCTGAAATGCTAAGACTAAACGGATACAGTACTGCAGCATTTGGAAAGTATCATGAAACACCACCATGGGAAGTTTCAGTTTCAGGACCTTATGACAGATGGCCGACTCATTCAGGATTTGATAAATTCTATGGATTTATCGGTGGTGAGACAAACCAATGGGCACCAGCAATTTATG
This sequence comes from uncultured Ignavibacteriaceae bacterium, assembly GCA_963790385.1. Lineage (GTDB taxonomy): Bacteria > Bacteroidota > Ignavibacteria > Ignavibacteriales > Ignavibacteriaceae > IGN2. The sequence goes on along the minus strand of CAWBOG010000004.1, from coordinate 182,093 downwards.
ATGGAACCGTACGTGTCGAAGCACCTCACAATCCAGAATATCATTTCACTGAAGACATGACTGATCAGGCAATAAACTGGATGCAAGCACAACAATCACTCACACCGGATAAACCTTTTTATGTTTATTTTGCTACCGGCGCAACACACGCACCACATCATGTTCCAAAGGAGTGGATTGAAAAATATAGTGGGAAGTTTGATCAAGGTTGGGATGTTCTTCGTGAACAGACTTATAACAGGCAGAAAGAACTTGGTGTCATCCCTGAAAATGCACAACTAACTAAACGACCGAAAGAAATTCCCGCATGGAATGATATGTCTCCCGATGTAAGAAAATTATTATCGAGACAAATGGAAACATTCGCAGGTTTTGTTGAGCATACAGATTATCAGGTTGGACGATTGGTAACTGCTCTTGAAAAAATGGGTGAACTTGATAATACTTTAATCATATACATTGCAGGAGATAATGGTGCAAGTGCTGAAGGCGGACCGGAGGGAACATACAATGAAATGATGGCATTAAATGGAATTGTTGGAAATGCTTCTCAGATGATGGGTCATCTTGATGACTGGGGAAGTGCGAGTACCTTCCCACACTATGCAATAGGCTGGGCCTGGGCTGGTGACTCTCCATTTCAATGGACAAAACAGATTGCTTCACATTTCGGTGGAACAAGAAATGGACTTGTAATTCAGTGGCCAGAAAAAATAAAAGCAAAAGGTGAATTACGCCAACAGTTCCATCATGTTGTTGACATTGCTCCTACAATTTTGGAGGCAGCTGAATTACCATTTCCAAAATCTGTGTACGGAACTGAACAGATTCCATTCTCCGGTGTCTCGATGGTTTACACTTTTGACGATGCGAATGCAGAAGATCGTCACACAACACAATACTTTGAAATATTTGGTAACAGAGCAATATATCATGATGGATGGGTAGCCGCTGCACGTCATTCCATTCCATGGTTAATGGTTCCTTTACCAAAGCTTTCTGAAGATGTTTGGGAACTTTACAACGTCAAAGAAGATTTCAGTCAGGCAAATAACCTCGCTGAAAGCAATGCCGAAAAGTTAGCTGAACTAAAAGAAGTATTTAACCAGGAAGCTATAAAGAATCATGTCTATCCCATAGATGATAGAAGATCGGAGCGATTTGATGCTAAGATAGCTGGCAGACCTGATCTTATGGATGGAAGAACTTCTCTCACACTTTATGAAGGTATGACGGGGTTGATGGAAAATGTATTCATCAACAATAAGAATGTTTCTTATACCATTACCGCCGATATAATTGTTTCTAAACCGGGCACCAATGGAGTTATAATTGCTCAGGCAGGACGATTTGGAGGTTGGACATTATATATGAAAAACGGAATTGTTTGTCAGGAGTATAATTTTTTCGGACTGGAATGGACAAAAATACAATCTACCGCTGTACTAGGTACAGGCTCGCATATAATCAAGTATGAATTTATTGCAGACAATGTTGGAAAGCCTGGTACGGGTGGTAAATCAATATTATATGTTGATGACATCAAAGTTGCGGAAAGTTATATACCCAAGACTCAACCATTTGCTTATTCCGGTGACGAAGGTGTTGATGTTGGTATGGATAATGAAACAGCCGTTTCTAGGGATTACAAACAGGGCGATAATAAATTTACCGAGAAAAATTAAAAGTATTGTTGTAGCAATAACCGAATAAGCTTAAAGCAAGCAGAATTGTTATAATTCAAAAATTTTATATTTTTCTGCCTGCTTTTTTTGATAAAATGAAAAAAGAACTAATATAATTTTAATATTGAAATGGAGGGAATAGTATGCAACATCCTCACTTTAAAATGATTCGTGGATTTCTGTTTTTTAATTTGATTTTGATAAGCTATTTTTTATTTGGCTGCGAGTCAAAAAAGAGTGACGAGGAAACTCAGTCACAAACACCAATCGTTAAAAAAGAATCTAACGTAATAGATCCGCAAGCAATGGAAATCCTTCGCAAGGGATTGGATTACCTTAGTAACCTGAAGCAGTTCAGTGCACAAGCACAAAGTTCACTCGAAGATATTCTTGATTCAGGTCATAGGGTCGATTATCAATTATCCGGAAGTGTTACAGTAAATCGTCCAAACCAATTACGTACCGAGCGATATGGAAACAAAATGCACCAAATATTTTACTACAATGGCAATTCACTTACACTGTATAACCCAGACCAAAAAGTATATGCCACCGAACCTGCCCCGAACACGATAGAGGGAATGTTTTTCTTCGCACGCGATACGCTCGGATTGAGTGAACCAATTTCAGATTTACTATATCCGAATTCATTTGAGCTGCTAACACAGAATGTAAGTTCTGCCACAGTAATTGGAAAAGAAATGATCGGAGATATTCAATGTGATCATCTACTTTTCAGTTGTCCGGGTGCCGATTTTCAAATATGGATCGCCGATACAGACCAACCATTACCGATGATGTATTTGGTGACTGACACATCGACACCAGAATTATTAAGCTTTACAAGTGTCATAAAAAACTGGAACATAAATCCAAAAATATCAGATGATTTATTCAATTTCGTCCCACCTACGGGAACAAATAAAATCATTTTCTTAAAGGATAATTCAAAGAGTTGGAAAGGTCAATGAATTCAAAAGGAGAAATAAAATGAACTTTAAATTAATATCATATATAAAAATATCAGGCATAGCTCTGACTATCGTACTGTTTCTGTTTCAAGACTTTGCGGATGCACAATATGGAACTCGCCGTAGAGAACGAAGAAGAACTGCAATAGTTGTTTCATCAGCAACTCACGAAAAAGATGAGCAAGAAAATCAACAACAACAGCAGCAGACCCAAAGTACTCAGAACCAGCAACAGACGAAGGATGGACAAACGACAAGTACCACATCGACGACGACGACAACCACAACATCTACAGCACCACCGCCTTCTACAACTCAGGGTACTGAGGGTCAATTAGCGATTGGAACTGTTTCGAATACACTTCCTGATGGGTGTGAACCTACGGCAGTTGACAATGTTGAATATTACCATTGTGGTGCTAATTGGTATCGTACGGCATACCAGGGAAATAATCTTGTCTATGTCACAACAGATCCACCAAAACAATAGAACAGTGTTAATTTAATGTTAAGTATTCGATCTTAGAAACTTTACGATTGTTTAAACAATTATTTTAATAAATAATTATATATTTTAACGGCTGAACTTTCTGAAATTATTTTATGTAGAGGGAAAGTTCGACGAGTAGTAAAAAGAAATCAATAAACTTATTAATTCAAAAAAAAACTAAAGGAGAAAACGATGAATAAAACATCTCTAAAAATGTTTCTCAGGAAAGGAATTATCGTCCTGATGTTCATCTCGGCTGCAGTAATAGCTTTGCAGTCATGTTACCCGTACGATGATCAGACACCTGCAAACTCGGATGTAATTGCTACTTTCTATGATGATGGTACGAACTTCTCGACATTAAAATATTATTCTATGCCCGATAGCGTGTTTGAGATTGATTCAAATGGAGATATAGTTCCTGCTGACATCAGTTCATCTAATGAAGACCAAATTTTAAATTCGATTAATAGCAATCTACAGAGTATGGGCTTTGAAGTCGCTTCGGTTCCAAATCCAGCTCAAGTAGTAGTTGAAGCATTGGTTACTTCTTCAACCTGGGTTTCGGGAGGTTGTTATGGTGGTTATTACTCATGGTATTATCCGTACTATACCTGGTGTTATCCGGTAGCTTATACATACACAACGGGTTCAATCTTAATCGTTATGTCTGTTCCTGGTACTAATAGTTTTAAAACAGTTTGGCTTGCGGGATGTAATGGAGTCGTAAGCGGTACCGTAACTAATAGTCGTATAAGTTCTGATATAAATCAGGCATTCACTCAATCACCATACCTCGGAAACGGGAAATAAATAAATTGAAATAATGGAGAAAAAAATGAAAAATAAAATTTTAATTAACTGGTTATTGCTATTTGCAATTTGTTCCTTCATTCCGCTTTCAAATGGATTGGCGCAGCATCACTGGTATGGTGCAGCTACTTACCAATTAGGTTTTGCAACCGGTGATACAAAGGACTTTATAGAAGATATGAGCTGGCGAGGATTTGGTCTCGATTTCAGATACACAGTACAAAAAGAAGTTTCAGTTGGTTTTGTTACGGGCTGGAATATTTTTTATCAACAGGTAGATGAAACAACGCAGTTCACTGGTGAAAATCCTGGTGCTATTACTGCTCTATCAAATCGTTACACTAATTTTGTTCCTGTTATGTTAAACGCACATTATTATATGGGTGAAAAAGGAAAATACCGTCCATATATCGGACTATGTGCCGGCGGTTATTATGTTAATCAGGAATTACAGGTTGGTATAGCTACTTTTACTAATGATAGCTGGGAATGGGGCATTGCACCGGAACTTGGAATCATTATTCCTGTTCAACGAGATTTGGGAATAATCGTAGCTGGAAAATATAACTTCATATTTACAGAAGAGACGCTTTTTGAAGGAACCAATTTTGCAAAAGATGTAACAAACGGCTACTGGGGAATTCAATTAGGTGTTGTTTGGCAGAGCTATTAAAATGAGTTCAGTTTAAATTCATTTAAATAATCATCTTACTCTTAAATAATTTAAAAGGAAGAAAATGAAAAACTTATTTTTGTTCTTGATCGTGATCTTACTGGCATCGTCATCGTTGCTAGCCCAGAAGAAAGGTATCAGTATTGGTGGTAACGTTTATTTCCCGGTTGGTGACTGGTCAGATTATGCTAACACAGGCTGGGGAGGCTCGGCTTCATACGAACATCAGTTAAGCAAAGAAGTTGCCGGTGTAATTTATAGTGGTTACACAGCATTCTCTGCTGACGCTGGTGCTGATGTTACAATCGTCCCTTTATTAGTAGGTGCCAAGTTTTATTTCACTCCTAAATGGGATTGGTATATAGCCGGAATGCTTGGTGTCGATTTTGTGACTGCTGATGCTTCAACCACTATTGGAGGTCAAACTTATTCTTCTTCTGCATCTTCAACAGAGTTCGCAGGTAATATCAATTTTGGCTATGAAGTTCAGACAAGTGATAAAGGTGCAGTTGATATTTCTGCTGGCTTCGTATACGTTAGTGATTTTAGCTATTTCGGAATGAGACTGGCTTATATATTCAGATTGTAAATTAGTAAATTAAGGAGAGAATTTTGATTTACATCATTCTCTCCTCTTTCATTTAAAAAAGAAAAAAACAGAACTAAAGGAAATTAAAATGAAAAAATTATTATTAATGGTGGCATTGTTTTCAGCCACAAGTCTTTTTGCGCAGAATATTGATGATGCTATCGCACTTCTCAAATCGGATGTCCAAAGTGATAAAATTGCTATAATAACTGAAGTAATGGCTTTTACAGAACAACAATCAGAAATATTTTGGCCAATTTATAGTGATTTTTCAAACGAACTCTCAAAATTAGCTGACACGAGAATTGCTAACATCAAGGACTTCGCTGCTAATTATGATAGTCTAACTGACAAAAAAGCTGATCAGCTAATAAATACTTCATTCAAGTTTCAGAAAGATAGGTTAAGTCTTAATGAAAAGTATTACAATAAGTTTGCTAAAGCACTAACTCCAACTGTGGCAGCAAAATATATGCAACTTGAGAACTCGCTTCAGTTAATTATAGATTTGAGTATCAATTCAAATTTACCTTTAGCTAAAAAACCTGATCAAAACTAGAACTTAATATTAAATAGCTTGCAGCCAAGCTACTAATCTTGTCTGCAGGTTTAAATCTAAGGAAGGCTGCGGATTAAGGATGACCGTTGTTCTAAGAACATTTTCAATTTATTTCGCAACGATATTCATCGTCATTGTTTTATGTACTTTCCCCTACAATTTATCCTCAGGAAAAAGATTCAACCGAAACTAAATCAGATTCTTCGGTCACTAAGACAGATTCATTAGGAAAAAAAGTTATGTCTTTGGATGCTTACCCCTATGCATATTATACACCAGAAACTGAATTAGCGTTTGGTGCTGGTGGAATTTTAATTTTCTTTTCCTCTGATTCGTCCATAACAAAACCAAGCAAAATCGTTTTAGGTGGTTACTACACAACTAATAGTCAATATTATCTTTCACTGAATCCGGAGATGTATTTCTTTTCAAATGAACTGTACGTAAGCATGCCTTTAAGTTTTGGTTACTTCGTAAGTAAATTTTATGGAATTGGACCTGCTACTCCAGACACAGGAAACGTGGAGTACACCTCGAGAGTCTACGCAGGTACATTATCTATCCTTGGTCCTTCTTTGTGGATGACAGCTGATAAAGCCGGGTTAGTATTTGATTATAATTACACCGAGATGGTTGACACCGATACCAATTATTACCTGAAGGGTGATGATGTCCTCGGCAGTGATGGTGGTCAGTATTTTGGAATGGGTGTTAAAGCAGTTTGGGATACTCGCGATAATATTTTTTTTCCTAACAAAGGAAAATATACTTCTCTAAAATTTGTTTCCTATCCTATTGGTGAATTCATCTACTATGTTACGGAATTGGATGTACGGAGTTATACAGCATTTAGCAAAAACCATGTGTTAGCAGGACAAGCGTATTTTTATACTGCCCTCGGCGAAGTTCCATTTTATGCTTTACCTCAATTGGGTGGACAATATAAAATGAGAGGTTACTATCAAGGTAGATATGTTGACAATGCTTATTTTACAGTACAACTTGAATACCGCCAATATTTCTGGTGGCGCTTCGGTTATGTTGTTTTCGGTAGTGTCGGTACGGTTGCATCATCTCCTGATAAATATCAAATTTCAGAAATGAAAGTAAGTTATGGTGCCGGTCTTCGATTTCTATTTAACGAAGAGGAAATGGTAAACATACGTGTAGATCTGGGAATTACCACTGAAGGTGATACTGGTGTGTACTTTGGTTTAGAAGAAGCTTTTTAATAAAAATTATTTTACAATATTTTAAAAAAATACATATGAAAAAAATTAAACTTTTTACTGCATCAATTATTTTATTTACTATTCTTACACCTATTAATTTTATACATGCTCAATCTGAGTGGAAGTATGATCTAGGACTTTATGCATGGTTAGCAGGTATTGATGGTTCAATCGGATTAGCAAATCAATCGCAAGTATTTAGTGCAACTGCAAGTGATTTGTTAGAAAATCTAACATTTTCTGCCGGAGGACATTTTGAAGCCAGGAATCCTCAACTAACTTCTATTACTTGATATATTTTACGCTGGTATATCTGTGGATGCTGTCCCGGTAACTGTTGGCGATACAACTTTTACACCTAACGCCTCCTTACAGAGTGATGAATGGATTATTGAAGGAACATTTGGATATAGATTCATTCCGGAACTCGAGGGATTGGTCTCAGTCAGATATTTTATACTGGATGATAAAATAATACAGGATGATAACACTTTGGGTTCTGCATCTCAGTCGTGGGCAGCATTTTATTTAGGCGCAAGATATTCAAAGGAATTTTCAGAAAAATGGTTTTTAGCCATACGAGGCGATGTTGGTTATGGTGGAGCTGGTTTTGCATGGGCTGCTATAGGAACAGGTGGATATAGATTTAGCAAACTATTTTCTATGGCCCTGTCTTATAAGATATTGAATATGAATTATGAAAGTGGTTCCGGCCTGGATTATTTCAGCATTGATGCTAATAATTATGGTTTTGGTATTGCTGGAGTATTTAGCTTTTAGATTAGAGTCCTTCTTCATAAATAAGATCAAAAGTTCAGGAGCTGATCTTAGAGAAAGGTCGGCTTTAGAGATATATGCCACAACATAATAGTAGGGGCTTTGATCTGCTATGATTGTAAAATCATTTTTCATCATTTTAAAATTTTACTTAAATTGGAGGATGTATGTCATTCAAAATAATTCGTTCACTATTCTATATACTCATAACTTTTTCTTTTCATACCTTAGCTTTCGCTCAAAATGATTCGACTTCAGTAAAAGATTCTACCACTCAAAAAACCGGGACAATTGAACCTATTACTGGAGTAACGATTCCTGCAGGAACAAAATTCGTCGTGAATATCAACACAGCATTAAGTAGTGGTAAAAATGCTGCTGGTTCTACATTCTCAGCAATCCTAAATGCCGATTTAGTAGTTGACGGAAAAATAATCTCTCCAAAAGGATCACAAGTGCTTGGTAAAATTGTTAAATCATCAAGCGGTAAGGGAATGGGTGGTGCAGAACTTTCTTTTCAGTTTACCGAAATCACTGTCAACAATCAGTTAACACCAATTGTTACTGATCCAATTGAAGTGAAAGGTGGACGTGGAAGAAAAGATGAGGCCGAAGTAGCCGCAGGAACAATTGAAGAGGTTCCGTTGAAGGAAGCATTGGTAATTAAGTAGTAATACTTAGTTGTACAGTCAATTTATTTGACAAAAAATCGTTGTCCAAAGGACTCCTTCGGAAAAACGGTTAGATAATTAAAACTTGACTTTCAGTAACCCACGACTTAAGTCGTGGGTTACTGAAGAAAAAATCAAAACTTCAACCGTTTTAACGGTTTACTATGACAAATTGCCAAATTGAGAGAGTCAGAAGAAAATAATTATTTAATAAAAAATCAATAAAAAAAATGGAGTATAAAATGAATAAGCAAAAAATTTTTACTTCTGCTGTCATACTATTAATTCTATTATTTACAACCGGATCATTCTACTCGTTCCTGGTGCTAATAATGGAGAAATAAATGCACCGGATGATATTGATATAAAAGAATTTCAGTCGATTGCAGAAGAAGCTTACCTTTATGGATTTCCCATGGTAATGAACTATAAAGTGCTTTTAGATTTTTTCGTGGAAAAAGAATCAGGTCAATTCAAAGCACCAATTAATCAGATTCATAATGAAGCCCGGGTTTTTACACCTGCCGACACAGCTATTTCAACACCAAATAGCGACACACCTTACTCAATGGCTCAACTCGATTTAAGAGCTGAACCAATGGTACTTTGTGTACCTGAAATTGAAGCTGAAAAGATATTATGATATTCAACTCGTTGATATGTACACTGACAATTACGGTTATATGGGAAGCCGAACTACCGGAAATGGCGCAGGGTGTTTCATGATCGCAGGTCCTGATTGGAAAGGTGAAAAACCAGCAGGCATAAAAAATATATTTAATTGTGAAACTCAATTTTCATTAGTTGTAATCAGAACACAACTCTTTAATCCACAGGATATGGATAACGTGAAGAAAGTGCAAGCTGGTTATAAACTTCAACCATTATCCGAATTTTTAGGAACAACTGCTCCCCCACCGGCTCCTGAAATTAAGTGGCTTCCATTTAAAGATGGATTCACTAAAGCATTTCCTGTTTATTTAAATTATGTTTTACAATTTTGTCCAACCACCGGAACTGCTTCTGTTGAAAAACCTTTAAGAGAAAAATTTGCTAAGATTGGAATCACGGGTGAATTGCCCTTTGACCCGAGCAAATATTCAAAAGAAGAATTGGAAGCTTGGGGAAATGCACTTAAGATGGCATTTCAAAAAATTGAACAGACTGCAGAAAATCTTGGAACAGTAGTAAATGGATGGCAAATTGGTTCTGCAGCGGGCAGCAGGGAATTTTATAATGGAGACTGGGCATTACGCTCAGCAGCAGCTAAATTGGGGATTTATGGTAATAGTTCTGCTGAAGCAGTCTATCCATTCACTCATAATGATGTTAATGGAATACTGCTGGATGGAAGCAATCATAGTTACACCTTACTTTTGAAAAAGATAATCTTCCCCCGGTAAAAGCATTTCTGGTCAATTACAATGTATGACAGCAAAACTCAATTCCTGATTGAGAACCCTATTAACCGATATCTCATTAATTCTCCAATGCTTCCTAATCTTAAAATGAATGTTGATGGTTCGCTGACCATTTATATTCAGCATGAATCACCTGGAAAAGATAAAGAATCAAATTGGCTACCAGCCCCAGATGGTCCTATGTTCATTGCAATGAGATTATACTGGCCTAGTGTTGATCCTCCATCAGTATACCCGCTTGGCAAAGGAACCTGGTCACCTCCTGGAATTATTCCGGTGACAAATTTAAATGCCCTTGATGTTGGACATCCGGGTGATATTTCATTAGAGAATGCAGTTCGAACCGATGAACGATATGGGCATGATGGATTATTTCAGGGACCACGTGGCTGGCCATACTGGAACTTTCTTGAATATCCAAAACCTATTCAGAATCCAAATCTCTGGCCGGATATGCACTCAACATATTTCCTTTCAAGATTAAAACTTCCAACCGGTAGCTACGCTTACATTCAAAGGTAGTTATCCGTATGTAAGGTATATGAAGTTTGCTTTATACAAATCAGAGAATAATACTTTTGTATCTATCGGTGAAGATATTGCAGGAATGGATATTCAACCGGATAATGGTTCTGTAAATCCATTTAAAGTTGGAGCTGAAAGACTTTTACCAAATCGAAATTTCACTGTCACGCTGGTTGCACAGGATCCGCCAAAAGAACGGAAACCAAATACTCTTTACGTTGGAACAGATGAAGCAGTATTAGAAATGGTTTTGAGAATCTATTTACCAAACCAGGGAATGGATGGTGCTGGCTGGGGTCCGGGAGATTATCCATTTAGTGAAAGAGGTTTACCATCTTACGAAGGAACTCTTGCAGATGGAACAAAACTTAAATTCTGAACAAGTTATTGAAAAATTTGTCGTTCCATTTAAAACTAACACAAAGCAACCCGTTACTGATCAACAATGGACTGGACTTGTTAATTCAACTGCCGGTGTTCCGGGTTTGGATCCTAAAACAGCACCTGCTACTGAAGGTCCAAAATGGGAGAAGTACTGGACGTTCAAATATTCAATTGTTGGTGCATTTAAATCTGCAGAAGAAAGAGCACAAATTCCTTATGAAGGTGCAATGGATGGAGGCGGTGATCCGGCAACTCAATATATGCTTCTCTGGCTTTCGAGAGAATACGGAAATGTTTATGTAATGCAAGGAAAAATGCCGACCTTCCCTAATACATATTCAGGTGCTGGAGAAACAGGTCTAGCAATTATGCCTGATGCTCAAGCTCAATACTTTTCAATTGTTAGTTGCGAAGCTGCACCTTCAGGAAAAATTGTTGATGGTCTTGCCGACTTCCAGATTCCACTTAACGAAGATGGATATTATACAATCGTTTATAGCCGGAAAGAAGACAGACCCAAAAATGCAACATTGGAAAATGGAATCGCTTGGATTGAATGGAGTCCTAAAGGTGAAGGATTAGAATCGAAAGCAAACCGTGAAGACTTTGGATTGCTTATGATTAGAATTATGGCAACAAATCCTGATTGGAAAGAAAGACCAGATAATATTACAAAACCCGGAATGGAAGAAGAAATTATGGGACCATACTTCCCTGTTGGAACATATATGGACAAAGCTTCATTTGAGGCGATGGGAAAGAATATAAAATTCTGATTCGACATCGACATTAAAATAAATTTTAATTTATGTAACCAATTAAATTGGAAGTAAATTAAAATGACAAAAGGAAAAATCATTAAGTGGTCAGTAATTGTTCTGATCATCATTGCACTTTTTGTTGTTTACAAATTGTTCTGGAATATTTTAGAACCAAAGATTGAACATAAAGTCGAACAGATCGGGTTGAACTGAAAGTGAAAAAGCGGCAAATGGTCCAATCCCCGGAGATGTTTCACTCTACCAGGAAGAATGGGATTGCTGTCAAAGACTTCAGATGCCGGGTTATTTAAAGGGTTTGAATACAGCAGAGATAGCAAATGGTGAAAGAAGTGGAGTGTTTCCATGTGCAACATTTACCGGTTCATTTCACTGGTCCAAACCAGGTTTATGCGTGGAGAAGTGCGGATGATTATGAAGGATGTTCGTATATAAATAATCGTAAGCCGGGTGAACTGTATGTAGTTGGCGGAGATTTTCCGCCGTACGAAGGTCCGGTTCCGGCAGGTCCGTTATGTTGCTAAATGTGATGCTGCAAGCGGTGAACAGATATGGCGAACATATCTTGATAATGCAAATGTTTCCGGCAGATGGATCGGAAATGCGAATCTTAATTTTCATGAAAACGGATTGCTGCTATTTGCCTGGTCAAATCAAATAGTACAAATTGATCCTGAAACCGGTTTAGTTCTTAAAAGAAATACTCTGCCTCCGGGTCCAACTCCTCCTGAAAATGTAAACTACAAACATCTGACTATTGCCCCTGACGGAACTGTTATTATGAAATGTCAAACTCGTCCTATCGGATCAAAGGGTCAGGGTACAGTTGCAATCATCAAAGGTGTTATGGAAGGCTTGAAACAGACTAACTCCAATCTTAGTGGCAGTTGATCCTAATACTCTTGAAATTCTTGATGAGCTTGCACTACTTGAACCTGCAACAGCTCCTCATATGATAGCAATGTATAAAAACAAAATTGCAATTTATATTCCTGCAGATGTAAAAGTTTACAGATACTTCTGGGATCCCATCAATAAAAAATTATCGAAGGATTCCTGGGAAGTGGAAGCTATGGAAGAAGGACAGACTGCTGCTGCCTGTCCAAGTGTTATTGGTAACTGGATAGCAATTCAGACAAACGGAGTTGGTAGTGATGTAAAAGCATCAAGTCTGGTTGTCGTTAATGTTGACGATGCAACACGAAAAAATGTAATCTATCCATTCGGTCAGTTAAAAAAAGATGAATGGAGTTTTGCTATGCCTAAACCAATTACTGATCTGGAAAATAATATTGTCTACTCTGCTGATATGGGAATGAAAAAAGTTGCGGGAATTAATCTTGATCAGGAAACAGGTGAGTTAAAAATAAAATTTATTGTTGATGATATTACCACTACGTTTCAACCTCTGATTGGACAAAAAGATAAACGTGTTTTGCTTCTGACTAATATGAAACAAAACGTTGATATAGAATCAATCAAAACAGCATTTTTTACAAATAACTATAAAGAACAACTAACCTGGCGTGATGCTCAACAGGAAAGATACTTGCAGAATCAGATTTTTTTGAACCACTTATTCCTAATGGTTTAACAACACCCGGCTATGGCGGTAGAGTATACTTCCCCACTAACTCAGGTTTTTATATTCTTCAAGCAATGCCAAAAAGAGAAATGTAATTTTGAACAGGTTAATCTATTAATAGAAAAAATCTTGGATAATAATTCAAAGAGAAATTAAAATGAAAAAATCAAAAGTAATTAAGTGGTCAGTGATTGTTCTGGTAGTCATCGCACTTTTTGTTGTGTACAAATTATTCTGGAATATTATAGAACCAAAGATTGAACATAAAGTTGAGCAGATTGGTCTTACCCAAAATGAAAAAGATGCAAACGGTCCCATCCCCGGTGATGTATCATTATACCAGGAAGAATGGGAATGTGCTCAGAGTCTAATTATGCCTGGTTATTTGAAGGGATTGAACACAGCAGAGATCGCAAATGGCGAACGAAGTGGAGTTTTCCCCTGTGCGACTTTTACTGGTTCATTTACAGAACCAAACCAGGTTTATGCCTGGAGAAGTGAAGATGAGTATGAAGCTTGTGCGTACATAAACAATCGAAAACCCGGTGAACTTTATATAGTTGGTGGTTGTTTCCCTCCATTTGAAGGTCCGGTTCCACCTGGACCTTATATCGCCAAATGCGATGCTAGCATCCGGTAAACAAATCTGGAGAACTTATCTTGAGAATGCAAATGTTTCTGGTACATGGATAGGAAATCCTAATCTTAATTTTCATCAAAATGGATTGATAATTTTTTCCTGGTCTAATCAGATAATTCAAATGGATCCTGAAACAGGTCTAATATTAAAAAGTAATACTCTGCCACCGGGACCAGCAGAAGTTGAAAACGTAAACTATAAACATCTTACAATCGCACCCGATGGAACTGTTATTTTAAAAGATCAAACAAGACCAACGGTTCAAAACTTCAAGGCACGATGGCAATTATTAAAGGAATTGAAGAAGGAATGAAACAAGCTAATTCAAATCTTTTGGCCATTGATCCTAACACACTAGAAATTCTTGATGAACTTGCTCTTGAAGAACCAGCATCCTCTCCACACATTGTAACAATGTACAAAGATAAAATTGCAATCTACTTTGCAGCAAATGTAAAAGCTTACCGATACTTCTGGGATCCAAAAACAAAAAAACTTTCAAAAGATGATTGGGAAGTTCTTGCAATGGAAGAAGGACAAACTACCGGTGCTTGCCCAAGTGTTATTGGTGATTGGATTGCAATTCAAACTAACGGTGCCGGAAGTGAAGTTAAAGCATCAAGCATTGTTGTTGCACACGTTGATGATGCAACACGAATGAAAGTAATTTATCCTTTTGGCCAACTTGAAAAAGATGGATGGAGTTTCTGTATGCCGAAGCCCATAACGGATCCTGAGAATAATATGATTTATTCAGCAGATATGGGTATGAAAAAAGTTGGTGGAATTAAATTGGATCAGGCTACAGGCGATATGAAAGTACAATTTGTGGTTGATAATATTACCAATACATTTCAGCCGCTTATTGGTCCAAAAGATAAACGAGTTTTGTTGCTCACAAACATTAAACAGAATGTTGATATGGAATCATTAAAAATGGCATTCTTTACTGCTAACTATAAAGAACAGCTAACCTGGCTTGATGCTTCAACAGGAAAATATTTGGCTAAATCAGATTTTTTTGAATCGCTTATTCCGAATTCGCTTACGACTCCAGGTTATGGTGGTCGCGTTTATTTCCCAACGAATTAATGGCTTTTATGTTCTCCAGGTTATGCCACAGCGAGGTTCTTAAATACTTTTATGCTTTCAGATCTTGAATAATTTTTTTATTTGAAAAATCTAATGGAGGATTAAAATGACAAAGGGCAAAGTAATAAAATGGTCACTGATCATACTGGTCGTCATTGCACTTTTTGTTGTCTACAAATTATTTTGGAATATTATTGAACCCAAGATAGAGCATAAAGTAAGTGAGATTGGTTTAACGGAAAACGAAAAAGCTGCTAACGGACCAATTCCAGGAATTGTATCTCTTTATCAGGAAGAATGGAACTGCTGTCAAAGACTGCAAATGCCCGGTTATTTAAAGGGATTAAACACCGCGGAAATAGCTGACGGAGAACGTAGTGGTGTATTTCCCTGTGCAAACTTCACAGGTTCATTTACGGAACCTAACCAGGTGTACGCCTGGAGAAGTGCAGAAGAATATGAATCCTGCACTTACATTAACAACCGCAAACCCGGTGAATTGTATATAGTTGGCGGTAATTATCCTCCGTTCGAAGGTACGGTTCCACCCGGTCCTTATATTGCAAAATGTGATGCAGCTTCTGGTGAACAAATCTGGAGAACTTATCTTGAGAACGCAAATGTTTCGGGCAAATGGATTGGTAATCCTAATCTGAATTTTCATGAAAACGGATTGATAATTTTTTCGTGGACAAATCAAATTATTCAAATGGATCCTGAGACAGGTTTAATTCTAAAAAGTAATACACTCCCTCCAGGTCCTGCAGCAATCGAAAATGTAAATTATAAACATCTTACCATCGCTCCTGATGGAACTGTAATTGTAAAAGATCAAATAAGACCAACGGGTTCAAAATTGCAGGGTACTCTTGCAATAGTGAAAGGTATAGAGGAAGGAATGAAGCAAGAGAATTCAAACCTTGTTGCAGTTGATCCAAACACACTTGAAGTACTTGATGAACTTGCGCTGGAAGAATCAGCATCCTCCCCTCACATTATTACTATGTATAAAAATAAAATTGCCATTTATGTTCCTGCCGATGTAAAAGTTTACAGATATTTCTGGGATCCTATCAGCAAAAAACTGTCTAAAGATTCCTGGGAAGTAGTTGCTATGGAAAAAGGACAGACTGCTGCTGCTTGTCCTAGTGTGATCGGCGATTGGGTTGCTATTCAAACTAATGGTGCAGGAAGTGATGTAAAAGCTTCGAGCATCGTAGTAGTTCACAGAGATGATCCTACAAGGAAAAATGTAATCTATCCATTCGGTCAATTAGATGAAGGCGAGTGGAGTTTCTGTATGCCGAAGCCAATTACCGATCCTGAGAATAATATGATTTACTCAGCCGACATGGGAATGAAAGGAGTTGCAGGAATTAAATTAGATCAGGCAACAGGTGATTTAAAAATACAATTTGTAATTGATGACATAACAAATACTTTCCAACCATTAATTGGTCCAAAAGATAAACGCGTGTTGGTGCTTACTAACATTAAACAAAATGTTGGAATAGAATCAGTTAAGATGGCATTCTTTACAGCAAACTATAAAGAGCAATTAACGTGGAGAGATGCAGCAACGGGAAAAATATTAGCTGAGTCAAGCTTTTTTGAACCACTTGTACCAAACTCACTCACTAGCCCGGGTTACGGTGGACGAACATATTTCCCAACGAAAAAAGGATTCATTGTAATGCAGGTTATGCCAAAGAGAGAAATTAATTAATAAGAGGATACTATGGCCTGGAAAGAAAAATTAAAAGAAGAGATAAAATCATTAAGCATTATTATGTTGTATTTTGCTTTATGGTTTGGATTTATGATCTGTATGAAAATGCTGCTACTCGAAGAATACAATGTCGAGTTTTATGGATTGTCAATGGCGCTGATTGGAGCCCTGATTGTTGCAAAAGTTATTTTGATAGTGGATCATATTCCGTTGGGCTCGTGGATCGAGAAAAGTCCGGCAATTGTAGATATAATTTTCAGAACGATTATATATTCAATCGGGATTGTAATCATCCTGATTTTAGAAAAAGGATTCGAAGCCAGAAATGAATATGATGGATTCTTTAATGCAATTCCACAAGTATTTGCACATGCAGATAAATACCATCTATATGTAAACACTATTGGTGTTGTTTTCTCATTGCTCGGCTTCAATTTTTTATCTCTTATTGGTAAACACCTTGGTAAAGGCGGATACAAAAGAATACTCTTCTCCCCTCCTCCAATGGAATTAAAAGAAGATAAGAAAAATATTATCGGTTCAGGTAAATAAAATTTTATATCATAGAAATCTTAAATAAGGAGAAATCACTTTGATTAAATCGATAGCAATTATTTTCGTATTGCTTATAATATTTTTATTCAACTCAATTTCATTTGCTCAGGACACCAGTAAAACCCACCAACAAATAAGAGATGAGGAATTAACGAAAGCCGCACAAAATCCAATTGCAAACATGATGAGTTTTCCATTTCAGAATAACACTAACTTTAATGTTGGTCCAGATAGTAACAGGACACAAAATATTTTGAACATTCAACCAGTACTTCCATTCTTTCAGGGAAAATTAGTTACGAGAACGATATTCCCATTAATTTGGAATCCTGATTATACTCAGGACAGTGGAACTGACTTCGGTTTTGGTGATATTCAATTTTCAGCATTTTACAATCCACCATCAAAGGGATTAATATGGGGTTTTGGTCCGGTAATTTCATTTCCTACTGGCGGAGATGGATTTGGAACAGGTAAATGGAGTGCTGGTCTATCAGTGGTTGCACTTGCTATGCCCGGGCAATGGGTAGTTGGTGCATTGGTAAATAATGTTTGGTCATTTGCCGGGCAGGAAAATAAACCAGACGTAAACTTTTTTACACTGCAGCCATTCATCAATTATAATCTGACTTCATTTTATTTTACTTTTTCACCAATAATAACTGCAAACTGGGAAGCAGAAAAAGGTAATGAATGGACTGTTCCATTAGGATTAGGTGTTGGTAAATTAGTTCGGCTTGGAGGAAAGCTTCCGGTAAATCTTAATGCCAGTTATTATTATAACGTTGTTACTCCCGATGGAGGTGCAGCATCTCAATTAAGAATTCAGGCTGCTATACTTTTACCAGCAAGTATGCTTTAATTATGTATTTAAATACTCAGTGTTTTGAACTATATTTTATATAACTTTGGAATGAAGTTTAAATCTATAATACTAAACTTCAATTTTATTAATTCAAAAGGTAAAACCAATGAAAATCATTTACCGATCAATAGTTAGTTGTATTTTAATTATTTCGCTTTACTCATCAATTTACGGACAAGTTTTGAGCAGTAGTGATACGCCCGCCACTACAGAATTCCCTGCTGCAATGACTCCATACGATTGGAGGCTTTCTTTAGGTTATGCTTCCATTAAAATGCCAACTGATGTTTATCTTGAAGGTGCAAGTGTCAGATTCCCATTGATAAAATTTGCTGCGGTTATGGGTCTTCCAGAAAATTTCCTCCTGGATGGTAAAATAGCCACAGAATTGGTGACTAATCAGTTTGAATTAGGCGGACGCTGGGTTTATAAATTTAATGATCAATTGCACGCAGATGTTGGATATAGCCTGGCTTTTTTATATGGTCAACTAAAGCAGTTTGCATATGATAGTAAAATAAGTGGATGGACTTCTTATCCTACTGCTTCAGTCGGATATGATTGGGGTAATTTAGCTTTGACACTACGTGGTGGAATTAGTTTTATAAATTCATTACAATCTACATCAGGCACAACTGAAGCTGACTTTGCTGTAGAAAGATATAATGGGTTTTATTACAGGGTTACACTTGAACAAAAATTTTATAAGAACACTACTATTGGACTCGGCTTCCAGATGAATTATATGAAGTTTTATTATCCTGAATGGTTGATGTTCCCCACTTTCGACCGGTATTACTGGATACCTGAATTTCAAATGATGTTTTCGTTATAAACAATTTCAAAGGATTTAAAAATGAACAAAATTAAAAAGAAAATATTGTTGATAATTCCCATTGCAGGATTGATACTAATTTTCTTATTCACTAATTCCTGCTCAAATGATCTCGATCTTCTTTTCCCCGAGTGGGACAATGCTCCAGCGACTACTGCTCTTAGTTCGGATCAGAGATCACGAATGGAAGGTATTTATACTGTAGAGCAAGGCAGCGATCAGTTTGGCAGTACCGTCATTATGCAATGGACCACTAAGGATAAAAATTATCTTACTGTATACACCGGCAAAAATTTTGGATATTTTATTATGCAGGGAGGAAATCTTGGTGGTACTTCAATTTATGTCCAGGGATCGTGGCGATACCAGAATAGTGCTCAAACCGGACTTTCACAATTTACAATGACCGAAGGCGCATCTTATGTTTTAGGGACTTCGCCGGATAGCACGAGCATTGTTTTGACTGGCACCTGGGGAGATGGTCAGAGCACTCCTTCGAATTCTGTAGTGTTCAAATATCTCAGACCCATTAAACAAGAGCTACTTGATAATGATTATTATATTATCAGTCATCATGGTTCTGGTGGCGGACCCGAATATCTTCCACATACAGAAAACACAACCGAAATTTGCAAAATCATAGAACGCTATGGTGCAAATAGTATTGAGATTGATGTTAGAATTTCTAAAGATGGAATTCCATATATGTATCATGACAACACATTGAATCCAAGACTTGTGCTGAAAGGTTCATTAGTCGGCGAAAGTGAAAATTATACTTATAAAGAGCTACAATCTTTTGTTCGATTAATTCACGGAGAGCAAATTCCAACATTAGCAGCTATTCTGACTACAATTGTAACTGAAACTACACTCGAATTTGTTTACGTTGATTGTAAACCAAGTGCTATAAACGGCTTGTCTACAATTGCACAAGTTTGTCAGGACGCAAGGGATTTAGCGGCTACTATTCCGGGTAGAGACTCAATTCAGATTTACATGGCGATGACTACTGATGATCTCGTAACAGCATTTGAACAATTACCAAATTATAAGGACATACCTACGATCTGCGAACTCACGACAGACGATGTCATTGATCTTGGCTCAGACGTTTGGTCACCACGATGGACAGAGGGAACGCAAAACTCTGATGTAGCAAATTTACAAGCTCAGGGAATACAAGTTATCTGCTGGACGGTTTCCATTCCTAGTTTTATGCAAAGTTACCTTTATGACGGATTATTTAACGGGATGTTAACGGATTATCCTCATTTACTCGCTTATTATTATTACGGACAATAAAATGAAAAAAATATTTTTTGTACTTTTTGCGGTCTTATTTATTCACAATTCTGGATATTCACAGAAGACAGATTCACTTTATTCTTTAACAGCTTATCTTGGTGGTGGATATGCCTATAACATTACAACATTTGATTATGAATATGGTAGTCTAAACCGTGGTGGTTTAGAGGGTTATCTTCGTGTAATGTGGGAACCAGAATACTTGTTAAGTGGCGGTATCGAATTTGGATACACAAATCTTTATTCAGTTGATGAAAGTAGTCTTCAGACTGACTCTGGAGCCACAAGCCTTCAAACCAACGTGTATGCATATACTTTAATGATGGTCTTTTCAATGCCAATTATTAATAATTGGGAAGTTGCTATTGGTACAGGTTTCGGTTTTACCACTGTTAAAAATGAGGCATTCGGAACCGAATCATTTTCCAGTGATGTCGCATCAGCTTCGAAGATTTCAACAGCTTATTACTTTCCTGTTATGAAGAATTCACGCCTTGGCGGGGAATTAGGTTTTACTGCATTACCATTATATGATGACTATGTAATTACTCTTGGTTTCTCATTCGCATATAAGTTTTACGAGTACTAGAAATTAATGCTTAATGTTCCGGAATATTTTAATTGTTTGTCTTGTTCTTTTAAATTTTGTTTACGCTCAAAGTTCATCTGATAACATTACTCAACAGATTTGGTTAGACTATAACCCGCAATCAGATCTAAGCGAAAGTTATACATTGTATGGATCCTTTGGAGGAAGAACCATAATTCCTTATTCCTGGACTAAAGTGTACATCACGGCTGCAGTTAGATATGCACCAGATCCGCTATTTAATATATTTAATAAATCCCAACAGGAATATCATGGCGGATTATCGTTATTTTATACATTCAACGAAGATGCTGCGAACCAGTTAGAACTTCGACCGTTCCAGGGATATAAAATTAAATGGCCTGATTTCGAACGAGTCAAATTCACACATTTTTTAAAATTAGAAGAAAGATTTCTATTTACAATTGGAGAAAGTGATTTTGAGTTTGAGCTCCGTGCACGATATAAAATTGAAGCGATATTTCACAGAACTAAACATTTAGTTGATTTTGCAGATGGATTATACTTCCCCATCAGTATAGAATTTTTAATTAATCTATACAGTACTCAGCAATTCAATGATGGTATAAGAATTACTCCTGGACTCGGATATTCATCCCAATCTAAATTGTGGAAAATGCAATTTGATCTTTCCTATCAATATGCAGATAAAGCAGAAACAGGAAGTTTTACTAAAAGTACAATAATATATAGATTAAGATTTTTCCAAGCTATTTAATTAAATTAATTAATAAATTATCAAATAATATTCATAGGAGATCATTATGAAATATAAAACACACCTGCTCTCTCTAATGATTGCAATGGTTGTTGCAATTATTTTAACACCTGGTTGTTCCTCAATCACTGTTAACCAAGACTACAATACTGAGTTTGATTTCACCAAATGGAAATCTTTTGGATTTATACCAATTCCTGCTGACGCTGGAATTGATCAAATTAACGCTACTCGATTAGGAGATGCCATTAAAAAGCAACTGACGGCTAAAGGTTATAAACTTGAAGAGCCAGCTGATTTTGGAGTGGCATTACACTTCGGACAGCAAACCGTGACTGATGTTCAATCATATGGTTATGGTTATGGATGGGGTGGATATTACGGTGCTGGCGGTGTTGATGTTACCCAATACCAGCAGGGTACACTTATCATAGATCTTATTGATATGAAAGATAATCAATTAGAATGGCGTGGAACCGGTCAGGGTGCTTTAGAGGATAATCCGAGCATCGAAGACCGAATGGCAAACATTGATACAGCAGTAGCGCAAATATTAGCTCAGTTTCCTCCTGGTATGACTCAGAAATAAATTTCTAATTAAAATTTTTATTAAAGGAGGAAATGAATATGTCCGATATACTTCGAATCATTGTTTTTATTTATTTATGCTTCGTTGTGTTATCACCTGTAATTCAGAGCCAATCTTCCTCTGAATTGATTCAATCCGGTTTGGATAGTTATCAAAGTGGTGACTACGAAACAGCTTTGAGCAGCTTTAATAGCGTTCTGCAATCCTCTGGTTCAGATGTAGATAGTGATCTGCCACTGACGGGTGAATCACAGATGGAGTATACTGGCGAGACTAAGGAAGTTGAAGATAATGAATCGCAAATGGAATACGACAGTGAATCCCAGGAAACAGATGCAAAAGAATCACAAATTCAATTGACACAAGTTTCAAATATTCAGGAGTATTCCGATCCGCTCAATTATGTGGGTGATAATCCTGCTAACATTTATCTTTACAGAGGTCAAACTTACCTGAAGCTTGGCAACACTCAAGCAGCATTAAATGATTTCGATACTGCAATTAGTTTAGATCCGTCTTATTCCGATGCATACTTAATGAGAGCAGTTACAAATTATAATGTTGATCAGGAAAAGGTATGTCCCGATTTACAAAATGCAATTGATAATGGGAATCAGTCAGCACAGGAATTATATAGTTTGATTTGTAAATAATGAGTTGGAGAATGAAACGGATTATACCGTTTCATTCTTCCAGTTAAAATAGTTTTGTGGAATTATGGGTTATTATGGAATCAAGAAACCAAAGCTCAAATAATACATCTCAAGTATTAATAATTCTTGCTTCATTTGTGATAATCGTTGCCGGAATGAAAGCTGCTGAATCTCTGGTTGTACCATTTCTTCTTGCCACTTTTATAACCATTATTACTTCCCCACCCTTAATCTGGATGCAGAAAAAAAAGATCCCAAAAGGCTTAGCTCTGCTTTTAATTATCCTCATTTTCTTATCTATAATTTTTTTGGTCGGTGTACTAATCGGCACTTCTATTACCGACTTTTCTTCAAATCTTCCTTTTTACGAAGCAAAGCTCAAAAGTCAGACTGAAGGTTTGGTAAGCTGGTTAATCGCAAATAATTTTATCAAATCAGATTTTCAGATTTTAAAAGTAATTAATCCTTCATCGGCATTACAGATCGTAGGAAACGCTTTGAATCAACTCAGTAGTTTATTTGCAGATGGATTTTTAATATTGTTTACTGTAATCTTTATGCTTCTTGAAATTTCAAGCCTGCCAAAAAAACTTTTAAAAGTATTTTTAAAACCAGATGAATCTATGAAGCGTGTAACTACGGTTTATCGAAAAATCAATAAGTATATCGGAATAAAAACACTGATAAGTTTAGGCACCGGATTTCTTGTATATTTTTTCCTTTTATTTATGGGAGTTGATTATCCCCTGTTGTGGGCTGTTCTTGCATTCCTTTTAAATTTTATACCAACCATAGGCTCAATGATTGCCTTAATTCCACCGGTGCTTCTTTCAGTTGTTCAAATAGGACTCACTGAGGCACTTATCGTTCTATTCGGATTCTTAGTTATTAATACAATTATGGGTAACATACTCGAACCAAAATTTATGGGGAAAGGATTGGAACTTTCAACTTTAGTTGTATTCTTATCGTTAGTTTTTTGGGGCTGGGTGCTTGGTCCTGTAGGGATGCTTTTATCGATTCCCCTAACAATAACCATTAAAATTGCTCTCGAAAGTTCTCCGGAAACACGCTGGTTTGCTGTTATGTTAGGGCCGGAAACTTCTGAATAGTTTCGTATTTTGGATTATGATTTACAAATCATTTCACAATTCCATTATTAAAATATTTCTTCTTGTATTTTTAGTTATTCCATGTCTCTCTTTTGCTCAAAAAACAGATGTTATTGTTTTGTTTAATGGAGATAAAATAACCGGCGAAATAAAAGGAATGAATACAGGGCTACTCGAATTGAGTACAGATAATTTAGGTACTATTTATATCGAGTGGGATAAAGTTACTAATCTGACAACAGATAAAATTTTTGAAATCGAATTGACAGACGGAAGAATATATTTTGGTTCCTTTAACTCAAGTAAAAAGAAGGGAATGATTATTTTAAAAGGTGTCACTTTAGATAATGAATTTTATTTGAAATATATTGTCAGAATTACGAGAATAAGAGAATCTTTTTGGGATATTTTACAAGGCTACATCAAAATGGGAGTGAGCTATAGCAAAAGTAGCCAGGTTGCAGAATTGACTTTTGGTGCTGATATAATCTATACAACCAAAAGTCAAAGAAGCGAACTCATCCTGAATTCTGATTTTAGTAGTTCTGAAGGAAACCCAACATCATCTAATAATAACGCTTCGTACAGCTTCAATAAATTCCTTCAGGACAAATGGTTTTGGGGTGCAATTGCAATCGGAGAGCAAAATTCTGAACTTGGATTAAAATTACGAACTACGCTTGGTGCCGCTGTCGGAAATGATATTGTTCAAACTAATAAGAATTTTCTTAATGCTATCGTGGGATTTACTGTGGGCAAAGAGTGGTATGACGGTGAAGCTGAATCACAGAATAATTTAACAGGGTATATAAGTTCAAAGTATCAGTTTTTTATTTATGAAACACCTGGAATAACACTTTATTCCTTTTTGAATATTTATCCTTACATTACAAATTTTGGTAGAATCCGTATTGACTATACTTTAGACTTTGATTGGCAAATAATAAATAATTTCTACTGGGATATGAGTTTTTATGTAGATTACGATAATGAACCGCAATCAATTGACGCATCTACAGTAGATTACAGTATTGAAACCGGTCTTAAATATAATTTATGATTGGAGGCAGATTGAAAAAATTAATTTCATACATTCTATTCACTGCAAGTTTTTTACTATTCAGTTCAACTCTTATTTATTCGCAGGAAGATAATTATTGGACTCAGCAGTACGGAACACGCTCAACTTTACTAGGTGGTGCTGTAATCGGAAGTGTTTCAGACTTAAGTGCCACATTTTATAACCCTGGAGCAATTGCACTTTTCCCTGACATTAAATTTATAATTAGTGCTCAAGCCTACCAGTATGATAAATATACAGTCGTAAATGGTGCTGGTGAGGGTAGAGATCTCGATTACTCATCCATTACACCATCTGCAACTTTTGTAGCATTCAATATTCCTTTAAAATTTCTTAGAGATGATAAAATTGTGGTTTCGGCATTGACACGACAAACCAATCAAATCGAATTTAATACACGAATAATAGATTCAGTTGAAGTTGTTGGCTCTTCGGCAGGGTTAGAAGATTTTGCCGGTGGAACAGAATATTATCAAAATTTTAAAGACGTTTGGGTTGGTATAACTTATTCAACCAAATTTAGTGAAGTAATTGGACTTGGGTTTACTGGATATGTATCCGTAAAAAATTATTCTAATAAAGATATTGTAATACTTCAAGCATTAAAGGATGATGGTGACATTGCCTCTTTCACCAAAATTTATAATTATTCTTACAACAACTGGCGAACTCTTCTTAAGGCAGGACTCGGCATAAATCTCAGTCCCTTAACAATAGGACTTTCGTTAACTACACCCAGCCTGAATATTTTAGGAACTGGTTCAGTAGGCACGCATCTGTTTGTTTCCGGGATTGATTCAACTAGCAATTTTACCAGCAATTACCAGGAAGATATTAAATCAGAAAATAAATCTTCGTGGGCTGCAGGATTTGGTGCTGCTTATCGAATTGGAAAATATAAATTTCATTTTAGTGCCGAATGGTATGATGCAGTAAATAAATTTTATGTTTTAGATACAGCCCCATTCGAATCTCAAAGTTCCGGGGACGTCTATACTAATGATCTTACGCAACAGACAAAAAGTATTATTAATTACGGGTTAGGTGTTGACTATTTTGCTGCTGACAGTCTGATTTTTTCTGCTAGTTTTATAAGTGATTATTCTGCAAAATCTGATGAAATTGTATTGGATCAACCACAGTCCTTAGGACTGAATTTATTTCATTTCTCAGCCGGAACTACATTTAGGATCTGGAAATCGTTGCTTACGTTGGGATTAGTTTACACATACGGGTCTGAGAGTATCGGAGAGAAAATAGATCTTGTCGCTGGTGGTAATGATGATATAACAAATGAGGCCGAACTTGACTATTCACAAATAAAAGTTTTACTTGGATTTGAGTTCTAATTAAGAATCAAACACTAAGTTCATGACTCAAATCAGTTTATTAATCTTCATACTCTCAGGTTGAGGAACTGATCATTTATCCGAATTTCTTTCAATAAGAACAATGTCCTATATGATTAACTTTTTATTTTATGATGATACAAAATTCATTATCCCTTTTACTCATTAATACAGTCAAAAGTGAATTAATTTAGTTTTGATTATCATCATTAAAATTCAATAATATATTTAGTTCTGGACTTCAAGATTATTTAACTTTAAATAAAAATATAATTTCAATTTAAAAACTTTTACATTATCGGGAAAATCATAATATGTATTTAAAATTATTTATTAAGTCGATTCTTACATTCACTTTTCTTTTATCGCTTCTATCTTGTTCTTCAACAAAAACCGATATAATTGGTGAATGGCAACCGGACAATTTAAAAAAAGGATCACTTAAAAATGTTTTGATTCTTGGGATATTTAGTCTGGATAAACCTTTGTTAAGAAGAAACTTTGAAGATGGAATTACAAAGGCTTTTAATGATGATGGAGTTAATGCTACCCCATCAATGGACCATATGCCCTATGATGTTAAAATAGATTCAACAACATTTGAAAAATATTTTAAAGATCTAAACCTTGACGCTGTTGTTGTGTCGAGACTAATATCAGTAGATCAGAAAAGAGATTTTCAATCAGGGTATCTTTATACCGTTCCGTTTAATTATTATTATGGTTTTTACTCGTACTATTATGCCGGTATAGCATATGCTAATTCTTCAGGATATTTATCTCAGGATGTTGTTGTTGTTCTTGAAACCAATATTTATGATACAACTGACAAGCAACTGATATGGAGTGGAATTTCTGAAACCATGGATCCGAATAAAGCATCGGATGTTATCAATTCTTTTGGCGAAACCCTGGTAGCAAAATTAAAAAAAGAAGGATACTTTAAATAGTGTTGGTTAAATTTTATGGAACCCGCGGATCGATACCAGTTTGCGGTCCGGAATTTCAGAAATTTGGGGGGAATACAACCTGTATACAGCTTAAAGTTAAAGAAACAAATCGCATAGTTATTTTGGATGCAGGAACTGGTATAAGAGATTTGGGAAAAGATTTCCTTAAAAGCGGACTCGAACAAGACGATTTATTTATTTCATTTTCTCACTTTCATTGGGATCATATTCAAGGATTTCCTTTTTTCGCACCCGCATTTAATAAAAACCAAATTATAAATATTCTTGCGTTGGGATGGGGACGTAGAATCAAGTCTCTTGAAGATATTTTCAAAACTCAAATGCGCAAGGAATATTTTCCCATTCAACTTGAAAAAATGGGGGCCAAATTAAATTTTATGCTACTTGAAGAAACCAAGAAAGTTTTTGAAGCGCAAACAAAAAATCCAAAGCAAGTGATTGTAAAAACTAATAAGCATAAGCATCCTGGCGGTGCTTACGGTTACCGATATGAAAGAGATGGTAAAATTCTGGTTTTTTGTACTGACATTGAGCACGGTGATTCAATTGATGAAAAGGTTATTAAATTTGTTCAGAACGCTGATCTGTTGATACATGATGCTCAGTATACTGATGACGAACTTAAGAATAAAAAGGGATGGGGTCATAGCAGTTTTAACCAGGCAATAGATGTTGCTGAAAGAGCCGGAGTTAAGTTATTAGGTTTGACTCATCATGACCCTGATCATGATGATGAATTTCTTCAAAAGATGGAAAAGAAATGCCAGCAGAGATTTAAGAATTGTTTCCTTGCTAGAGAAAAAATGGAAATTGAAATTTAAAACAGCCAGGCAATATCTATTGGTGTTTGACTAAGTTGATTCTGTCCTTTATTTCATAAATATTTTTGTCCAAGATCTAAATTATTAATTTCACTTAAGAGCAAGTGATTATGTTAAAAAATATTTTTTTATCGATTGCTACATTAATCATAATTGAAGGATGCTCATCAATATCCGTAACAAGTGATTACGATATTTACGCTGACTTCTCTTTCTATAAAACTTTTTTCATATATAGTGGTATTTTAAAAGATAGCGAACTTGAAAGAGTTCCATTAGTTAAAAAACGAGTAATTGATGCCATCAAAAATGAAATGATAAAAAAGGGATTTACGCAAAAGGATTCAATCCAAGCTGAGATGATGATCTATGCACAAGCAACAACTGCTGAGAAAATAAATGTTAGCTCTTACAATTATGGCTATGGTTATGGATGGGGACCTTATCCCTATGGAAAAAATATCGATGTATCATATTACACGCAAGGTTCTCTAATAATTGATTTCGTCGATAATAATAAAGATGAATTGATTTGGAGAGGAATTGGAACCGCTGTTGTTCAAGCTAGAGGGACTCCGGAAGAAAAAGAGCAATTCATAAATGAAGCAGTTGCAAAAATTTTAGATCAATATCCGCCAATTGATTAAAACTTCCTAATAGCACACATCTTTTATTTTAAAGATCAAGTATATATAATACAACTATTAAATATCGATTTACGATAATTGAAACCTTTTAATTTTCTATTTTTAATTTGAAAATATACAACACAGCAAAATAAAATGATTTATATTTTAATTTACCCCAAACATTATTGTAAACGAGGAGCATATTTTCTTAAGAGAAAATTAACTGCTTAATCCTTATATTTGTAGTCAAATTAACATAAAATTTAAGGAAAAAATGAAAACGATATATCTAATCTTAATATCTGTATTTATCTTGTTTGGATGCAAAAGTGAACAAACTGAGGATTTAAAAGAAGAGGATGTAATAAAAAGCGAAGCTCACATAGGAAAGGTGATTGATAAAATTCCTGCAAAAGCTTATACATATTTGCAAGTTTCAGAAAATAAAAATGATTACTGGATTGCTGTTCCTACAATGGAAATTGAAATAGGTGAAACTGTTTATTTTTCAAGATTTATGGTGATGGAAGATTTTAGAAGCGATAATATTGATAAATCATTTGACGAGATTTTATTTGTTGAAGATGCACGCAAATCTCCAACTCCTGATGAAATGAAAAAAATTCACTCCGGAGCCACTTCTACAGATAAGCAGGAAATAAAAGTTGAACCTCTTAAAGATGGGAAAACAATTCAACAGGTATATGTTGACAAATCAACATTAAATGGTAAAGTTGTAAAAGTTAAAGGTCAGGTTACTAAGTTTAATAAGCAGATAATGAAACGAAACTGGATTCATATTCAAGATGGTACAGGATCCGAAACTGAATTTGACCTAGTAATTACAACTAATACTGACGTTCAGGTTGGAGATATAATTATCGCTGAAGGTAAAATTGCTGTCGATAAAGATTTTGGAGCAGGTTACTACTTCCCTGTTATGATTGAAGATGCACAAATTGAAAAGGAATAGACTGGCTATTTGAATATTATTCTAACAATGGTCCAAGATCTGTTCCAGGGTACATAATAAATGCAATCGAAAATGCAATGACGGA
The DNA here is from genome assembly GCA_963790385.1 of uncultured Ignavibacteriaceae bacterium. Taxonomy (GTDB): domain Bacteria; phylum Bacteroidota; class Ignavibacteria; order Ignavibacteriales; family Ignavibacteriaceae; genus IGN2. The sequence goes on along the minus strand of CAWBOG010000004.1, from coordinate 152,324 downwards.
AATAATCAAACCATACATAAAAAATGTATAACATATTCTGAGTCTTTTATATTTCTGTCCGAGTACCTGACCCAAATAATAAAAATCCATGATCATGTTATCATAAAGAAACTCTTTATCCTTCATCATCTCTTTCATTCCCCAGGTAAATTCTTTCAAACTCATATTATGGAAGTTACCAAAAAATAGAAGATTTACTTTTTTCTCTTTAATATCTTCTTCTGTAAACATTCCTGATGATAGTTTAGGCCGCGTTACAAGTATTGCATAAACTAAAGTTACCAGACTGGTCAATGTTAACATTGCTGCCGGTATAATCAAGTGTGGATTTGAATCCAACTTCCTGATCATTACACTAACCATAATAGTGAGTACAAGAGTATTAACACTTATCATTATGTTAGCTTTAGTATCAGCCATGGAACTGAAATCAACATGAGTACGAACGGTATTTCGAAACATAGTTTCAATTGAACGTCCGGCATCCTTCTTTTCTTCCTTGTCTTTTTGTTTCTTCTTATCCTTGCCGGTTTCTAGAGATCCAATGAGTTTTTCTTCTTCCAAATGCTTTTTTACCTTCTTTAGTTTCTTTTTAATCTTAATATAATTAATATTTTTTTGAGTTTCGAATCGCTGTTTAACATAATCTGTATAAAATTTATGCTGTTCTAAAAATTTCAAATTGTTTTGCAGCCAATCCGTTTCAGGAATTTTACAGCACTCTAAAGCTTCAATTTCATTTTTTAAAAGTTCAGTCTTCTTTTCAAAATTGTTTGTGCCGAGATGATGAAGATCTGCATCACAGATTATTTCCTCCAGCAAATTCTTTGGATTTCTAGGCAATCGAGTGGCATTTATCAGAGATATAATTTTATTCATTCCATCCCGGGAGTAATGGTTTTCCTCTAAAAATACCTCAGCTAGTTTAATGCTAACATCCTCATGACCTTCACATTTTTCAGTGTGCCCAATATCGTGAAACCACGAAGCTATTATAAGGGCTTCTTTATCTTGGTCTTTTAAATCAATAGCATCGGCAATTTGCCCTGCCACTTTAGCAACCTCAGCTGTGTGAGTAAAGTTGTGGTAATAATTATTTTCGGACCCTTTCTCTCGAAAAGTCTTACCAATAAATTCTTTTACTTTGCTTAAAATAATCTTCATTCATTTTGTTTTCCTTAATAATTCATTCTTTACCAAAGTAAAATTTCGTTCTATTTATACCCTTTTATTTATTCTTTAATATTTAGATTGCTCGTCTTAAAATTTAGATTCAATTTAAGTCATTTATGGTGACAAACATCACAATTATATGATATTGAAAGGAAAGATTCATCATCTCAATTCATTAAATTTGCTTAACAATAGATTAAGTAATTCAAATCATTAATTAAAATTAGTAATGAAAAATTTATATCTGATAAGACATGCAAAATCGTACTGGGGAGATCAGAGTACTCCCGATTTTGATCGCCCTCTCAATAAACGTGGGAAATTAGATGCTCCTTTTATGGGAAATATTTTAAGTGATAAAAAAGTAAAACCTGACTTGATAATTTCAAGTCCTGCGAAGCGAGCAAATAAAACTGCGATTGTATTTGCCTCAAAGCTTGGTTATTCAGAAAAGAAAATTATTTACGAACAGAATTTATACGAGGCTTCATCAAACGATATGCTTAACGTTATTAAAATCATTGATGAAAAGTATTCATCCGTAATGATTTTCGGTCACAACCCTGGACTTACTTTATTAAACAATCACATTGCCGACAAGTACATTGATAATATCCCAACGTGTGGGGTAGCAGCACTAAAGTCAGATAAAAAATGGAGTGAAATAGGTCAGTGGAGTTGTAAACATATATTTTTTGAATATCCAAAACTATATATTTAGAATAAAGTAATATTAATGGCAAAAAACATTTTTTATGATCGTGAACTAAGCTGGCTATCATTTAATTACAGAGTATTACAGGAAGCAAAAGATTCAACAGTCCCGCTATATGAACGGATAAAATTTCTATCTATCTACTCCTCCAATCTCGATGAGTTTTTCAGAGTGAGAGTTGCTTCCCTTCGAAGTCTTTTAAATCTGAAGGAAAAATCTAGGGCAGAATTACCCTTTCAACCCCGTAATCTGCTTAAAAAGATAAAAGAAGCTGTTCATTTTCAACAGGAAGAGTTTGGCCGAATATATAGGGAAGAAATAATTACCGGACTAAATAGTGAAAACATATTTTTAGTGAATGAAAAATCTATTTCTGATCTTCAAAAAGAGTTTGTAAAAAATTATTTTCTGGATCAGGTTTTACCATTTGTTCAGCCAACACTTTTAGATAAAAATAAAATTGCAACTTTTCTGCATAACAAAACGATTTATCTTGCAGTAAAATTAAAAAGCAAAAAAAAATCAATCCGAATCTCTAAATCGAAACATGAAAGATTTAAATATGCAATTACGGAAATTCCCACAGATAAGATCAGTCGGTTTGTGATTCTTCCAGCAGATAAAGAAAAATGTTTTGTGATGTTTCTTGACGATGTAGTAAGATTAAATCTTTCATTTCTGTTTCCCGGCTACCAGGTTGAGAGTTGCTATTCAGTTAAACTGACTCGTGATGCTGAAATGTATATTGATGATGAGTTCAGTGGTGATTTACTGGTTAAGATTAGGATGGGTTTATCAAAACGAAGAACAGGTCTTCCCTCCCGATTTCTTTACGATAATGAAATGCCGAAAGAGTTTATTAGATTTTTGCAGGATTCTCTTCGACTTAAAAAGCATGATCTTATTCCGGGCGGACGATATCACAACTTCAATGATTTCTTTACTTTTCCTAAATTCAATAAGCCACAACTTGAATTTGACCCATTGCCCCCACATAATTGCAAGAAACTTGATGGTATAATTCCACTATTTGATGTTATTTCCCGAAAAGATGTTCTATTAAGTTACCCATATCAATTATACGGTTATGTAATAAAATTTCTTGAATTAGCTGCAGAAGATGTAAATGTTAAATCAATAAAAATTACCCTTTATCGAGTTGCAGATAATTCATTGATCATCCGATCTCTTATTAAAGCTGCTGAAAATCGAAAAGAAGTAACTGCATTTATAGAGCTAAAGGCGCGGTTCGATGAAGAAACAAATTTCGCATCTGCCGAATCCTTAGAAAAAGCTGGAGTAAAAGTATATTTCAGCTTTCCTGGGTTAAAAGTACATTCAAAACTTTGTTTGATTGAACGATATGAAAAAGATCAATCTAAGTTCTACTCATACCTATCAACTGGAAATTTTAATGAAAAGACAGCAAGGATTTATACTGATTATGGATTATTTACATCTGACCAAAATATCGGTAATGAAATTGGTAAAGTTTTCAGATTCCTGGAAAGAAAAAGTGAACGCGAAAAATTTAACCATTTACTTGTAGCTCCATTCAATCTTAGAAAGACACTGGTTCAGCTGATTGATGCCGAAATAATAAATGCGCAGGAAGGTAAATACGCTGAAATTCAATTGAAACTTAATAGTCTTGAGGACAGGAAAATGATTAAAAAACTTTATGAAGCTTCCCGCGCTGGTGTTAAGATTAAATTAATAATAAGAGGAATATGTTGTCTCATTCCCGGGGTAAAAGGAATGAGTGAAAATATCGAAACTATAAGTATTGTTGACAGGTTTCTTGAACATTCAAGAGTTTATGTCTTTTATAATAATGGTGATAAGAAATATTTTCTTTCCTCAGCTGACTGGATGAAAAGAAATCTTAGCCGAAGAGTGGAAGTAGCGTTTCCTATCTATGATTTAGAAATACAAAAACAATTGCTGAGAATGCTGGAATTAAACTTAATTGATAACCATAAGGCGAGAATTATTGATCATAAACAAAACAATACATACATAGTTTCAAAAGAGGGAAGGAAAATTAGAAGCCAATATGAAATTTATCATTTAATGAAATAATTAGTTAATTAGATACTAAAATGACATTCCAAAACCCAAATTGAAAATTGTTCTTTCAGGTGAGAAAGCAATATAGGTAGTGCCTATCAAAGTTGAATTTAGATATGCCACCCATAATCCAAGACCGTACGAAGGATGCCATTTATCGGAATTATCATTGACCGTAAAAACTCTTCCTGACTCTATAAAAAGATTTATCCCAACCTTACTTTTTAAGATTAGATTCAAATGTGATATAAACAGCCGTAATTCTGCCTGGCCAAAAATTGCTGCATCACCTGAAAATCGGCCGTCATTATAACCCCGTAAACTATTCTGCCCACCTACAGTGGCACCAGCGTAAAATGGGTATTGGCTAAATACTTTACTGCCGCCTGTTCTCAGAGCAAGTGTTGCAAATGAAACTGACTCTGAAGTTAGGTAAGCTCTCAAGTCGAAACCAGCAAGATAAAATGTTTCTGGTATATCATATACATCAGGAAAAATTTTTCCGTAAAAGTTCATCCAATAACCATTTTGTGGATAGAGTGGATGATCTTGTCCGTTAATCTCAAGGCCTAAGTGAATTCCAAATGGTTTTATCACCCCTAATCCAAAATTACCATACCTGAATCCAGTAAGAAGAGTATCATTATTTAAAGAGGTTTTAGTTTGAATAAATGAAATGCCCAGGTTGCCATCAATTTTCTTCGAGAAATTATAATGAAGTGTTGGGAAAAAAGTTAATAAGTTTTGATTTGCCTGGTAATAATTTTCTTTTTCAAGATTTTTATCGAATGATGTTTCATTTCCATAACCAAAATAGCGGATAACAAATTGTTGTGTTGCAGCCATTAGCAAGTTTATACGACCGCTTCTTATCACTGAATAAAAATCTCCTTCGTATTTAAGTGCGAAATTGCCAAACCTTGTTGCATAACTAACTGTTACCTGCTGCATATATTCTTTAGGTACTTCCCTAAAGTTGAATTGATCTAATTGAACACCGCCTCCGATTGTTAGACCATAATCAGAATTATAATCTATAATAGGTATAAGCAGCCAATCGTGTCCTCTATCTCGTTGCTGTGGTTCATATTTTTCTTGATCGTCCTTTGGTTCCGGCCATTTATAATCATCGAAAACAGTCCCAACACCCTTTATGACTTCAGTTTTGCCACCACTATCGTAAAAATAGGTTTTATTTTCAGCGTCTGGAATTGGTGTCATTGACAGCAGATAGCCATTCACTATGGATTCATCAACAAATTCATCTTTACCATTACCTCCTATAATTCTTATAATTGGGCTTACTGAACATTCGCCAAAAACAAAAGCTTTGTCATCACCATCATTCATATGAATTCTTAAATCATTAGTTACATCATTATCAAATATTTTATGAAATAAAGGTTCACCATTTGCATCTCCGGTAGAATCATCTCTTTTATAAATAGAAACGCTGGTGGATTTATCATCGATTCTATTCACCTCTATATAATCATCTTTGTTGCTGCAGAAAAGATCGGCATATTTATTAACTATAACATATAATTCATCGGAAGCCCACTGCAAATTATCCCTTCGAGATTTTAACTTTGTTGATAATTCCTCATAGCAAATAGTTAAAACTTCCGGTGGGAGTTTATTAATTGCATCATCGATTACTTCATCTGTAATTTTTAATTTCACAAAATTAGTCACCGAATCCCAGGCAGTTTTATTAAGCTGCGTTAAAACTCTTCTATCGAGAAATCGACCGTTCCAGGTAAGGTCTTCTATCTGAGGATAATCTTCTCCAAAATTGTTTAGCTGTGGAACAATATAGGCCGCCATAAAAGGAAAAACACCATCATATTTGGTAAAAGCTTGATCCCTGTCGCGAGGAATGGGTTTCCAGATTTTGAAATCATTACCATATGCTACTGAATCAAACTTTGCCCAACGCCACTGATCCATGTGTCTGTCCCAATCACCGGTGAGCATGTCAATCAGCCGGGCTTTTAGATACATTTCAGCATCGATTTTCTGACTTCGCTTTTCGGAAAGGTAATCAAACAGTTTATAAGTCCCTTTAACATCAGCTGAATTTTCAAATCCCAATTGATCATCTTCACCTTCGGAAGGATGTTCTTCTATGAAGCCAAGTAACCCGCCAAATTCATCTTTATAAGTTCCAAGCTTCTTATCGTCAGGGAGAAAAACTAATTCTGGTTTAGCTTCAAATATTCCAACCCTTTCAAGAATAGGTGTAACTACAAGGGGTGCAAATGGATTTGCAGAGCTGATTTGGTCATTAATTATATATTCAGCAATCGATTCGCGCAACTCATCAGGAAGTATTTTTGAAGGATCTTTTTCGATTGATCTGAACTTCCAGACTTTGCCATCAGCTCCTTCGAATCGTAATGATTTAGTCTGCATTCCACCACCTCTCTCGATTGGAATTAGACCTCCCCCAAACTCATCAAGATCCAGAATTGGTACTTTAACAGGTGTCGTCCATACTTCTCTCCAGTGCTTGCCAAACCATAATTCAAAAAAGCCATCCGCGGCAAATTGTTCTCCGGGAATGATCGTGATCATTTTTTTATTATTATCCACCTGTGGAAAAATATAGGACTGAATAATTAAAAACAGAAGCAATAATAATTTATGGATATTCAAACTGATTCGGTTTTATTAGTAAAAAAGTTAATAATTACAATGGAGTATTACTCCAACGGCAAGTTCATTCTTTTAAGAATTTCCTTAAACCTTGGATAATCGTGGAGTTCTTTCCAAAATTTACCGTTAATAAAATTTAATCCCCCTGACCTATTATCAATCGCTCTGTGAAGGGAATCAATGGCTTTTTCATATTCACCTAATCCTGTATAAACGATTGCAATTTCCAGATCAACCATTGAGTGTTCTGTGTCAATTACTTCAGCATTCTTGATGAACTCCATAGCCTTTTCGGTTTGGCCAAGTTTAGCGTAAGCATAACTTAAACCAGCAGTCGCTTTCATAATGTTTGTCGGGCTATTTATTATTTTGTTAAATATTTCTATGGCTTCATCATATTGATTTGATCTCAAATACATCCAGGCTAAGCTGTTCCATGCATCTCCAAAATCCGGATCGAGCTCAATCGTTTTCTTTGCTTGTGAAATTGCATTTTCAGTTTGGTTGTTATTGTAATAAACGTAAGATAAGCTATAACTGATTGGTGCATTTAATGGATCAAGCTGATGGGCGTGTTCTACTTCCTTAAATGCCTTTTTGTGATATCCCAAAGTGCTTAAAAGCATTGAATAATACTGGTGAGTTTCAGCAGAGTTCGGATTTATTTCAAGAGCTTTAATAAAACATTTTTCAGCACCGTCCCAATCCCAATGGTGAGAAATATTCTACCATCCCTCTTGCAAGTCGTGTGTCCAAAATTGAATCATCAAGTTCATAAGATTTTTCTGCATATTCACCTGCTTTCGAATAAGCTATTTTGTTTGGCATAAATCCCACAGCACCTAAAAATATGTAGCAAGCCGATAAACGTGCGTACGCCAATGAAAAGTCAGGAGAAATCAAGATTGCATCCTCAAAATATTTGATCGCTTTTAATACAAAATCAGGTGACCATTTATTCCAGTTAAATAATCCTTTAAGGTATAAGTTGTATGCATCAATATTTTCAGTTGATACTTTGACAAGGATTTTGAGAAGGTTTCTGCAAACTAATACTTTTTTTCAACTGATCAACAATTGAGTTCGCTAATTCATCCTGCACTGCAAAAATATCCTCGAGATCCCGATCATAAGTTTGAGACCATTTATGATATCCATTTTCAGAATTGATAAGTTGTGCAGTTACTCTTACACGGTTCCCATATTTACGCACGCTACCTTCTAATACCGTTTTTACGCCAAGCATTTTTCCAATTTCTCTTATGTCAGTATTTTTTCCTTTGAATGCAAATGAAGAGGTACGTGAGGTAACCAGAAGGCCTTCTACTTTGGCAAGTGCATTTAACAATTCTTCAGTTATTCCATCACTGAAATATTCATTGTCTTTATCGGCACTCAGATTGATAAAAGGTAATACAGCAATTGAATTTTCAGACACCGCTGATTTACCTTCAAGCTGGTCATGAGTCGGAATAACCAGCCCGTCACCATTGATAGCATAAATTTTTACGGGATACCTGACGTTTTTCAGTTCATATCTGCCGAGAAATTCGGATGAAACTTCGGTTTGATTTTTTAATTCGTCATTTATTTTGTCGGAAACCAAAACACTTCCTGTTACAGCCATGTTCTCAATCCGTGAAGCAATATTAACTCCATCGCCATAAACTCCTTCATCATCGTAAACAACATCGCCTGCGTGTATACCGATGCGAAGTGGTACTTTTGGATCAGTTTGAAGCTCTTTCTGGATTTTTGATGCGCAAATAGCAGCTTCAATAGCGCTTCCAAATATGGATAAAGTACCATCCCCATAATATTGAAGAATTTGGCCTCGATGTTCCAATATCAATCTCTCAAGAACAGCACGATGCTTATCTCTTAATATTTTTGCCTGTCGCTCGTTCTCCTGCATCAATGCTGTATAACCGACCATATCGGTAAACATTATAGCAGCAAGCATTCTAATTTCCTTCATACAGAAAAATCATGAAAATTTGAATAAAATATTTTAAGAAGAGGAAAGAAATTAATGGACTAACTGATCAATTGCAATAAGTGTAGTTTTACAGAAAAAGATAGATATAGATGAAGGGAAGCATTCAACACTCCCCTTCATCTATTAGAAGACTATTTTTTCTTTGCTCCAGCTTCTGCCACAGCAATAGCTGTCATATTAATAATATCATCAACCGTTGCACCACGTTGAAGAACGTGAATAGGTTTTTTCATTCCCATTAGGATTGGTCCAACAACTGATGCCTGTCCAATTCTTGCCATAAGTTTATAGGCTATATTTCCTGAATTCAGGTCAGGAAAGATTAAAACATTAGATTTACCTTTTAAAGTACTGAAAGGAAATTCTTTGGCAAGTATTTCAGGAATAACTGCGGTATCTGCCTGCATTTCGCCGTCAATCATCAAATCGGGTCTGAGTTTTTTTACCAATTCAGTTGCCTGCTTAACTTTTAATGTTTCTGGATATGGAGCGCTTCCGAAGTTACTAAAGGAAAGCATTGCAATTTTTGGAACAACATCAAATTCTCGTGCTGTATCAGCTGCCGAGATTGCAATCTGGGCAAGCTGTTCAGCCGAAGGGTTAACGTTAACAGTTGTATCAGCGAAGAAATAGACATCCTGCTTCGCAAAAACTATATATAAACCTGAAACAACTTTTAACCCTTCCTTCATACCAACACAATGCAAAGCTGGACGAATTGTTGTAGGGTAACTGGTAGTTAATCCACTTATCAATGCATCAGCTTCTCCAAGATCGACCATCATTGAGCCAAAATAATTAGCTTTTTTCATGAGGTTTTTTGTGTCTTTTAAAGTCGCACCTTTTCTTGCACGTTTTTTGAAAAACGCTTCAGCAAACACATCTAATTTTTCACTTGATTCGGGATCAACTATTTGAAATTCATTTTGATTAAATTCCAATTTATCAATTGTTGATTTTATCACTTTCTCATTACCAAGTAAAATCGGATAAGCCATATTATCGTTGAAAGCAACGTGAGCAGCTCTGATAATTTTTTCTTCCTCACCCTCAGGATATACAACTTTTACAGGCTTCTTCTGAGCTTTGTGAATCATCACCCTAATTAATTCTTTAGATAAACCTAGTCTTTCTTTTAATTTCTCTTCGTATTTCTGCCAATCCATTTCTTTAATTTTAGCAACACCTGTTTCTATCGCTGCTTTAGCAACGGCAGGAGCTACATACCAAAGCACTCTGGGATCAAATGGTTTAGGAATTATATATTCTTTTCCAAAAGAAAAATCTTCACCACCGTAAGCTCTTAATACCATCTCTGGTACTTTTTCTTTTGCAAGTTTTGCTAACGCCATGGTAGCAGCCATTTTCATTTCATCATTGATGGCTGTAGCTCTGACATCCAATGCGCCTCTAAAAATGAAAGGAAAACCAAGAACATTGTTTACCTGGTTCGGAAAGTCACTTCGACCAGTGGCCATAATTAAATCTGTTCGAACCGATATAGCTTCATCATACATAATTTCAGGATCCGGATTTGCCATTGCAAAAATGATTGGATCTTTTGCCATTGATTTTACCATATCTTTATTCATTACACCACCGACTGATAATCCAATGAAGACATCAGCACCTTTTACTCCATCAGCAAGTGAGTCAAAACCTTTTGTCTGCGCAAACTCCTGTTTGTATTTATTAAGATCATTTCTGTCTTTTGTAACACATCCTTTAGTATCAAACATCCAGATATTTTCTCTTTTGGCACCAGCCATTAGATAAAGTTTGCAACAAGAAATTGCAGAAGCACCTGCGCCATTAACAACAATTCTTACTTTATCTATTTTTTTACCAGCCACTTCAACAGCATTTATCAAAGCAGCGCAAGAAATAATAGCAGTGCCATGTTGATCGTCATGAAATACTGGAATATTCATCGTTGCTTTTAACTCTTCTTCGATCTCAAAACATTCAGGTGCTTTTATATCTTCAAGATTAATTCCTCCGAATGTTGGTTCAAGAACCTGAACAGTTCTTATAATCTCTTTTGAATCATGTGAATTGATTTCAATATCAAAAACGTCGATGTCTGCAAATCTTTTAAACAGTACACCTTTTCCCTCCATCACAGGTTTTCCGGCTTCAGGTCCAATATCACCTAAACCCAAAACCGCAGTTCCGTTTGAAATAACTGCAACAAGGTTTCCTTTAGCAGTATACTTATAGACATCTTCAACATTTTTATGAATTTCTCTGCAAGGTTCTGCAACTCCCGGTGTGTATGCCAGTGAAAGGTCGCGGGAAGTTAAACAAGGTTTTGAAGCTATCACTTCTATTTTACCTTTTCTCTCTATTGAGTGATATTCAAGGGCTTCTTCTTTACTAATTTTCATTTATTACTCCTGATAAATTTTTCATATTTATAATTGAATATTTAAGATTAGATTGGAAAAACATTTTGTTCAGTTTAATAATTGGAATGAATGTTTGCTTCGATAGATGAAGTAAAATCCAAATAAATTTACACCACAAAATTACTTCAATTTCCTGAATTTGCCTAAGTAATCAACACTATTTTGTTGATTAGTAATTAACGATTAGCAACTATTAAGACTGGCTTTCTTTTGCAGAATCTTCAATTAATTCATTCGCCAATTCTTTTCCTAAGTATGAATCAATGAAGTAATGAAGAACGTATAGAAGTGGAGTAAGAAAAACCGCAACTGCAAACTTATAAATGTAATTAACAACACCTATCGCCAAAACGAGGGATAAATTCCACCCTGCTCCAAAATAGAATGCGATTAGCAAAACAACGAAGCTATCAATGAACTGGGAAACAAGAGTTGATCCCGTGGCACGCAACCAGATTTTTGAACTACCAGTAAATCTTCTCAGAAAATGAAAAACATATACATCCACAAATTGACCAACAAGAAAGGCAGTTAGGGAACCAACAATAATCCATAATCCTTGTCCGAAAATTGTATTAAATGCTTCATCCATATTTATTACACCAAAATTCGTTTCCCTTTGTATCCAGAAATCAGCTGGATGCAAACCCATTGCCAGATAAACCATTATAAAAGCGTAAGCTATCAATGCAGCAGCAGTAAACGACATAAACCTTACACCTTTACGCCCAAAGTACTCATTAATGATATCAGTCATAATAAAAACTACAGGCCATAACAAAACACCAGCCGTAAGATTAAATGACAAACTACTTTCACCAAAGAAAGACAAGTTTACAGGATCTAACCCAATCCATTTTTCCAGGGAAAATATTTTGACTCCAATGAATTCAGCGAGCAGTGCATTAGCAACAAAAAATGCCCCGAGTATGTAGAATAGCCTACCACTTTTATCTTTCATTAGGTTCCCAGATTGTTAAAATTATTTTATGAAATATATAAAAAAAAGCGGTATCGTCTTGGATACCGCCTTCGTGGAGAGCGAGAAGAATAATACTTATCGTTTGCTTTGTTCTTTTGATTTTTCCTTTGTTATCGTTCTATCGTTGTTCCCTTTATTCTCGCTTTTATTGTTCTTCTGAATATCATTTTTACTCTGTTCCTTAACTTCATTCCTTTTAACCTGATCGTTATTTGTTACATTGGTATTCTGACGCTTCACCTGTGTATTCTGTTCCTGTTTCTTCTTAATCAACTCAGAAGTTTCGTTTTGACTGACTCTATCCTGATTTTTGACTTGATTCTCCTTCCTGGTATTGTTCTCTATTTCCCTGCTAATAGTCTTACCAGTCTCTCTTTTGTTTAGCTCAAGTTGTTTATTATTATCACGCTTGATTTCAACATCAGATTTTTTGTTAGTTTCAGTTCGGTTTTTATCGAAGACTTTATCAACAACTTCTTTAACATCTTTTCGATTTTGACCAGTCTTTTGTAACTCGACATTTTGGTTTCTACTTTTGTCAGTCTTATTAACGTTCGACACATTCTCTCTTCGGCCAATCTGAACCTTTTCCATATCAACTGAAGTTTTTCTGTTTTCACGTTTTATTTCCATACGGTTTAAATCATTTTTTATCAATTCATCCCGCTTGAGATCAAGTGTGCGAATTTCACCTCTACTATTATTAATGTCTCTACTTAATTCTCTTGAATCAGTTACTCTGACAAGATCACGTTGTTTAATTTCTTGACCGGAACGAACTCTGATATATTTTGCATCAACTCCTCTATTCTGAATTCTGCCATTGTGGTAAACAAAATTATTTCGATACTTTGTTCCACTATGAATTCTATATTTATATCCAGGTGCGACATAATAATTATAAACGTATGGGTCGCAGAAATTTCCATACCCAACATAATTCCAATGGTAGTAAGGAGTATAATAACTTGTAGTAAAATATATCCCTACGGAAACTGAGAATACAGCATATGGATGCAATGGAGCCCAACCGATATAGTCGTTATCATATCTCCACTCCACCCAAGCAGGTGCCCACTCATAATCAGGATACCAAAGCCATCCGTAATAATCATCAAAATACCATCGTCCATAGTGATAAGTAATGAAACCGAATGGTTCGTATGAATCCCAATACCATCCGTCATAAGTCCAAACCCATTGACCCATCTGATACGGCATCCAGTTGACACGAATATTTGTAGGTCTCCAAACAATTACGCCATAATCCACCTCAATCCAGGATCCGTATGGAGAAAGCTGTGAATAGAAATATCCACCGACTCCGTTAAAATGATTCTTTGCTTCTGCATTAAAAGTTCCTACAGAAAAAAGAACTACTGCAATAATTATGATCCGTTTCATTTTACACCTCTTTTATTATGTTTACATCTAATGAAATACAATGTGAATACCAGGAGTAAAACGTCTGTTTTCTTTGATTTTAGACTGTATGGGAAGTTTTTATGTCTATTTAATTAGACAGGTAGTAATCGAAATGTAATCAGGAAATTATCTTTTTATTTTTCTTGATTTCCAGGAGTAGTTGCCAAATGCGCCTATAATTCCTGCATATATAATATATGGAATCTGAAGTATTTCAGCTATAAATAAATATTTTAATTCAATATCACTTAATATTTTTTCTTTACCTTTCGAAAGAATTCGAAACTCAAAAATAAATTTGAAGACTATTGATATAAGGAACGAAAATAAAAATGTTTTTTCGATAGTCAACCCAAGAATGAGTTGAGTAATCAATCCGACATAAAATGCATAAATCAGAATTAACTTAATTACTAAACTTTTAGCTCCATAGAATAATCCTTTACTTGCCCATCTTTTTCTCTGCTCAAAAAAATCTCCAATCGTTTTATTTGCAGATGTTTTTACAATTGCTTTTTTAGCAATACAAAATTTTACTCTGAAGTCAGTGTCCTTTGAGATTTTTTGCATTAAAAGTTCATCATCACCAGAGGATAAATTCATTTGATCTTTAAATCCTCCAACGTCATCAAAAACTTTTTTCCTATAAGCAATATTTGCAGCATTACAAATTGTTGGATTCCCTGATCCGATTAGTCCTGCACCGCAAAGTACCAAACCGGCAAATTCAAGTTGTTGAAACTTCGAAAACAATGTACCATCAGAAATAAATTCTACGGGACCGGAAACAAATCCAGTTAACGAATCAATAGAAAACAATAGTGAACTCAACCATTCTGCGTCATATATACAGTCAGCATCAGTCGTAACAATAATATCCCCTTTTGCATTTTCAATTCCGTATCTGATTGCTCTTTTTTTATGAGCATTTTCAGAATAATCATCAGGTACAGAAAGTACTCTGATGTTATCTTTTTTTATATTACTTCTGAGCAATTCCAACGAATTATCTTCGGAAAAATCGTTTACATACAAGATTTCAAATTTATCTTTTGGATAAAGCTGTGATTCGAGTGATCGTAAATTTGCGATTATATTTTGTGATTCATTTCTAAATGGGATTACAATAGAAACAAATTCGTGTGGAAGGATCTCATTCTCGGATGATTCTAATCTATTTAGTCCCCTAAATATCGAGTTCAGAAAGAATAAATAATGTATTAGAATTATTATAAGAACAGTATAAATTATTATCTGTATTGGAAAATCAATTACCATTTTTTCTTAAAAACATTCCTACACCAACTAAAGCAGGAATGACCAAGTTAATAATGAAAAGAAAAATAGAAGCGTTAAATCCAACTGATGCACTTTCTCCCATCATAGTAATAAAATAGACGGAAGCCCCTTCCCTGATTCCGAGCTCACCAAATGAGATTGGCGGAATTATTGTCTTAGCAAACATAATTAAGTTTCCAGCCCAAATATAGTTCATAAAATTACTGTTATGCGAAAATCCTATAACAAGCAAAGCATATTGTATCAGGAAACAAGAGTAAAATAAAAATGAAATAAATAACATTTTATAAAAATATGCTCTATCAAGACTTTCAAATATTTTAAGTTTCTCTATAAACGGTTTGAGTTTTGTCGAGGAGTTTATTTTTGAAAATAGAAAACTATTCCAGAATCGATTACTAATTAAAAGTAGAACTAACAAATAAAAGAAGGTAAAAATTAAAATGAATAATGCTAATACTATATAAATTGAAATATTGAAGTAATAATAAATGAAAAGTAAACTCGAAATTGAACCCAGAAAAGCAACCATCAATAATGGGAAGAATTTGTCTACAAGAGTGGCTATTGTCACCTGTATCATAGATTTATCTTTGAATTCAATTCCTCTTCCAAAATACTCGCCAATTCGTAGTGGTGTTATTATCCCCGCAGAAAATCCATAAAACAGAGATCTTAATATCTTTGATTTCGCTTCAACTCCAAGAACTTCTTTACAAGTCAATCGCCATTTTGAATATTGTAAATAAACATTCAGGACACCAAGCAAAAAGACAATAAATATTATTGAGAGATTAGCATCACGAATGGCTGAAACAATTTGATTATATTCAACATAGTTTATCAGGTAATAAATAATTCCAATAGCAATAATAATTTTAGCTATGTTAATAAGAACATTTTTATTTAAGCGGTTAATTCTTAATAACCTTGCTGATGAATTTTGATCAATCATTTTCTATTGCTCGATCTCAAATATATTTACTTTCAAACCTTCTGTGCAGTTGGTACACATCGGAACAGATTTTCTATTTGATAAAATTCTTCCTCTGAAATCAGCATACTTTTCGGAATGCCAGATATCAGAAAATGATCTTCCATTAACAGTTCCAATTTCATTTTGTGCATCTTTATCAAAACAGCACGGTACTACTTTCCCATCCCAGGTTATAACAGATGTTCTCCATAAAGCAAAGCAGTGATTTTTTATTTCATTTTTTATTTTGAAATCTTTATTCTCAAGAGTGTATCGTCGGTATTTTTTATTAGATGGAAGAAATTTGAGAGCATTTTCATAGGAAGAAATTTGCATAGTTTTAAAGACAAGTTTATTCACACCTATTTCATCACAATATTTTTTTACATCTTCTATTTGATGTTCATTTTGCTTCATCACAATGAACTGAAATTCAACGAATGGTTTAGTTAATCCCCGTTTTAATTTACGATCAATCAAAGCTCGTAATCCTTTATCCGCCTGTTCAAATGTTCCGCCAACTCGATATTGTTGATAACTTTCTTCATCAAGCCCATCGACTGAAAATATAAGTTTATCAGGAGCATTATCAAGTACGTAATCAACATTTTTATCAGTTATAAAATGCCCATTTGTGCTAATGGAAATATAAATCTTTTTAGCCTGTGCATAACTTATCATCTCAGGAAGGTTTTTATTTATATAAGGTTCACCTTGAAAAAATAACTGAATATAAAAACCGGTATCGCTAATTTCATCAATAAGTTTTTTAAAATCTTCAGTTTTTAATAACCCAAGTGGTCTGGTTAATGTTCCCAAACCGGAAGGACATTCGGGGCATTGTAAATTGCAGTGATTTGTTGGTTCAACTGAGTATGAGATTGGCATTCCCCAGGTGATTGGTTTTCTCATAATCCTGGAAATGTAAAAAGAGCTGATAATTTTAACCGCATTAATAGCTCTGGTTATTGTTAAGTACCTAAATAGATTTATTTCCAAGGGATAAAACGAAATTGTTAATCAATAAATTAAAAATAGTTAAATGGTTCTTAACCTGAAAGATTTCTCTTTTAAAATACATCTTAAAAGCATTATCTTTCATTTCAGAATCTCACCAATTCAGTTACTGAGGAGCAAATGTACATTAATTTTAGCGACATACCGGGACATCAAAATCTTTTCCTGGATTATCTATACGAATTTGAAAACGTTTCCAATTTCTTTACAAGTGATTTTAGAAACAAAGAGAATTACCTTAAAATATTTAAAAATATTTCTGAAAACAGAAGGATTTTGACTCCTGATATTTCCGAAATACTGGTTAAACAATATTCCAATTTGAATCCCTCAACCTTAACTAAAGAGAATATTAATAAATTATCCGATAAAAAAACTCTAACTATTTTCACAGGACAGCAGCTTGGAATTTTAGGAGGACCACTTTACACTTTTTATAAAATTATTACTACAATAAAGTTAAGTCGTTATTTGACAGAAAGATATAACGATTACAACTTCGTACCTGTTTTTTGGATGGAAGCCGATGATCATGATTTTAACGAGGTGAGAACCACAAAAATTATTGACGATACAAATTCACTATTAACAATTGGTTATAAAGAAGAAATTGAAGAAGATGATTTGAAGCAAAGTGTTGGCCTGATCAATCTTGATAGTTCAATCAATAATTTTTTTGAAAAACTTAATAATTCATTGATGGCAACAGACTTCAAAAATTCAATTCTTGATCACTTAAAGAATATTTACAAAGAGGGCAGATCTTTCAAGGAATCATTCAGAGAACTAATATTCAATTACTTTGACGAATATGGATTGGTGATTTTCGATCCTCAGGATAAAGCAGTAAAAGAACTACTGAAACCGGTTTTCAAAAAGGAAATTACTGATTTTAGAACGCACACGGAGAAATTAGTACACACTAGTGCTACACTTGAAGAATTGTATCACGCACAAGTTAAAGTTAAACCTGTAAATTTATTTCTGCGAATTGATGAGGGAAGACATTCAATTGAACCTGTAGATAACGAATATAAATTACGACGGAAACGAAAAAGTTTTACGCAGGAACAATTACTGGAATTATTGGAAAACGAGCCCGATAATTTTAGTCCCAATGTATTATTGAGACCGATCTGTCAGGATTATTTATTTCCAACAGCATTTTATGTTGCTGGTCCAAGTGAAATATCATACTTCGCCCAGATAAAACCATTATATGAACTTTATGATATTACAGAACCGATAATATATCCGCGCTCATCCGCTACCATTCTGGAAAATTCTATCGCAAATTCGCTTGAGAAACATTCAGTATCTATAAATGATATATTTATTGATGTTGAAAGTGTGAAAAAAAAAATAATCAATTCGGTTGAAGAAAATTCAGTTGATGAAATGTTTGAGGGAATTACAAACCAGATCGAAGCTACTTTTGATCAATTGAAAGAAAAACTTATTGATTTAGATAAAACAATTGCCGATTCAAGTAACAAGTATCGTGATAAGATTTTAAGCAATATCAGTGAACTTAAATCTAAAGCTGAAAAAGCTCAACAAAAAAAATACGAAGTAACACTGAGACAGGTAGATCGTGCTGCTGTTCATCTTTTCCCGAATTCCAACTTGCAGGAACGGGAGATTAATATCATATATTTTGTTAATAAATATGGAGATTCTTTTTTAAAGGAATTATTTGACGAACTTCAGATAAATAAATTTGAGCACCAAATAATTAAGCTTTAATGGGTGATTGAATTAAGCTGTTTTAAGAAATCCGGATTAGAAACAGAAGCACATTCAAATCCATCTACACTCCCACCATCTTGAAGAAGCGAGGATAAAGTTGCAAATGCCATTGCAATCCGGTGATCTCCAAAACTGTTAAATGACCCCGAAGAATTTTTAATCTTACCTGAAACATTAAAACCATCTTCGTATTCTTCAACATCTAATCCAAGTTTTAGTAAGTTGCTCACAAATAGCTTTTATTCTGTCTGTTTCTTTTACTCTTAATTCGGCTGCACCTTTTATTTCATAATTCCCATCAGCAAAAATTCCGGCGATGGTTAATGCAGGGATCTCATCAATAATCAATGGAATAATATTCCTTTCAATTTTAATATTTCGAAGTTCGCTCGATCGCACCAAAATATCACCATAAACTTCATTATTCGATACTCCCTTTTCTTCCAACTGAATTTTACCACCCATTTGTTTCAGCAAGTTCAGACATTCTATTCTTGTCGGATTCAGTGATACATCTCTAATAATCAACTCGGTATTTTTCGTTAGCAACGCAAGTACAATAAAAAACATAGCAGATGAAATATCGCCGGGAATAAAATATTCTTTTGGTTCAGGATAATTTGTGCGAGATACAGATGAAATAATTTTTCCTTCTTTTTCAACAACTTTTAAGTCAAGCAAGTTCTCAGTGTGATTTCTCGTTTTAATTGATTCAATAACTGTTGTCTCTGCTTCTAAATGAAGTCCAGCCAATAATATCGCACTTTTAACTTGTGCACTTGCAATAGGCATTTGATAATTAATGTATCTTAAATTTTCAGTTGGGGAAATATGAAGTGGAAGTTTACTTTCTTCATTAGCTGCAATCTTTGCACTCATTTGAGTTAAGGGTTCGATTACACGTTTCATCGGTCGTGAAGAAAGAGATGAATCTCCAATAATAACCGTTTCAAAATTTTGTGCAGCAAGTATTGCGGTAAGTAAACGTGCAGTTGTTCCAGAATTTCCGGCATCGATAGATTTTGTCGGTTGCTGAAATCCTTTGTAGCCTCTGCCTAATACAATAATTTTCTCATCAGAAAGATCAATCTTTATTCCAAGATTTTTCAAACAGTTTATTGTTGATACGACGTCTTCGCTGTTGGATAAATTATTTATTACAGATTTTCCTTTAGCCAAAGAAGAAATGATTAAAGCACGGTGAGAAATTGATTTATCGCCGGATAGACAAAGTGTTCCGTTTATACTGTTTATTTTTTGAAATTGTTGAACCATCGATTACCAGTTGTAACTTACTTTTTCGCCCACTCATCAAGAAGTTTTTTTAAATCTTTTGAGCTCGTTTCACTTTTATCATACAAGCCACTAGTTTTTCTTTGTCTTACGGCTTCATAGACTGATATTGCAGCAGAAACGGAAACATTCAGACTTTGAACCATCCCAAACATCGGAATGTAAAATTTTTCATCGGCAAGATCTTCAGCTTCTTTTGATAGTCCTCTATGTTCATTACCCAGTACTATGACGGACTTTCTTGTTAAATCTAAATCGTACAAATTTTTTGCGTCACCATTAAGAGATGATGCATAAATAATAAATTTTTCTTTTTTTAATTGAGTGTAACATTCCTCAATAGTTTTGTACTTTTCTCTTTCTATCCATTTATATGCGGAAGCTGAAGACTTCTTCCCGATTTTAGGAAATTTCTCTAAGTTATATACCAAAGAGACTTTAGGAATCCCAGCAGCATCGCAAGTTCTGAAGATTGCACTTACGTTATGCGGATCATGAATATTTTCCAGTACGACGTGAAGTGAGGGTTGTCGCTTCGACAACACCCATTTTATCTTTTCAATTCTTTTTTCTGTTCTGGAGTAGGAGTCAGACACTTTTATTAAAGATAAGTTTATAGATCGATTGGCTTTTTAATCTTCTTGCTTTATCAAGCTTGAATTTATTAATGTCAGTTTGTAAATAGAATGCAGCTAATTCGAGAATTTTTGATAACACAATATCTTCATTGTGGGCCCAACTTTCACAACCGCTTAGTGTTGGAATTTCAGCTGTATAGCCGTCGTTAGTTTTTGTTACCACTACATCAAGTATCATCGTATGGTAAATTCAGCTTGAAACAATTTTCACACTTGCACTTGCCCCTATCCGATCTGCTCCTGATGCGATCATTGCTTCAGCATCCTCTTTGGATCTGATACCACCCGCAGCTTTCACTCCAATTGAACTGCCAACTACATATTTCATTAAAGCAACATCACCAACAGTAGCACCGCCTTTACTAAATCCTGTTGATGTCTTAACGAAATCTGCTCCAACTTTTTTGCAGATAAGACAGGCTTTTACTTTTTCTTCATCATTTAATAAAGCAGCTTCAATTATAACTTTTACCAAAGCACCACTTTTTTTTGAGGTTTGAACAACCTGACGTACATCGTTCTCAACGTAATCGTAATCCCCTGCTTTTAATCGTCCAACATTTATCACCATATCTATTTCTGTTGCACCATTTTGAATTGCTTCTGCAGTTTCAAATTTTTTCATTTCGATTGTATTTGCACCTAGAGGAAACCCAACAACTGTGCAGACTCTCACATCCGTTCCATTCAATAATGATGAGCAAAGTGATACGTATCCGGGATTAACACAGACGGATGCAAAGTGATATTTTTTTGCTTCCTCACATAGTTCTGTTATCTCTGCTGGAGTTGCATCAGGCTTTAACATTGTGTGATCAATTTTTGATGCAATGCTTTTGTCTTTTAATGAATTTCCAATTCCCTTTCCTGCAGCAATCCTTGAAGCTCCAACGTCAACAATATTTTTTACGGTTTTTGGCTGTGTAATTACATTTGTTTCCCAGCCTTTGCAGGAATCACCGTAACAGTAGTAGTCTTTTAATACTTTCTCAAGAAATTCCTGAGAGACGTCTTCATCAGATATTTTATGATTTATTTTATCAGCCATATTTTATAAATCCTTCATAGGTATTTTTTAATAACATTGCAATTGTCATCGGCCCAACTCCACCAGGAACGGGAGTAATGTAAGAGGCTTTCTTTGATACTTCATCAAAGTCTACATCGCCAACAAGCCGATAACCTTTTGTTGCTAACTTATCCTCCACTCTGTTTATACCAACGTCAATCACAACTACTCCATCTTTAACCATATCAGCTTTAACAAACTTCGGAGAACCAATTGCGGCAATTAAAATATCTGCTTGTTTTGTGTAGTAA
Source organism: uncultured Ignavibacteriaceae bacterium (assembly GCA_963790385.1). Classification (GTDB taxonomy): domain Bacteria; phylum Bacteroidota; class Ignavibacteria; order Ignavibacteriales; family Ignavibacteriaceae; genus IGN2. The sequence goes on along the minus strand of CAWBOG010000004.1, from coordinate 130,602 downwards.
GAAACATTTGGTGCTGCAGAATGACAAACCGTTACAATCGAATTAGCAAATTCCTTTTTCTGAAGCATAATATTTGCAATCGGCTTACCAACAATATTGCTTCTTCCGAGAACTACAAGATGCTTTCCTTTAGTTTCAATTTTATATCTGATAAGCAATTCCTGAATGCCAGCAGGAGTGCAGGAACGAAAGGCAGGTTTACCAATTACGAGATTCCCAACACTTATGGGGTGAAAGCCATCGACATCTTTTTTAGGTGAAATCGCTTCGATAACTTTATCTTCATCAATTTGTTTTGGCAAGGGCAAGTTGAACCAATATACCATGAAATTGTCTATTGATATTGTAGGACTCGATTAATTGAAGTAAGTCATCCTCTTTCATATCAGCTGGAAATTTTTCTGTCCTAGCTCGCATTCCGATTTCTTCACAAGCTTTCGCTTTGCCTTTAACGTAACTTTCTGAGGCTGGATTATCACCGACAAGAATAGCAACTAATCCGGGAACTTCGCTGCCGGAAGCTTTTAGTTTTTCAATACCAGTCTTTAATTCATTTCTGATATCCTGTGCTATTTTTTTACCATCAAGTATGGTCATGATTCAGATGTTGTAACAAATTCAGGGAATAAAATTCTTTCTATATGTACGGTTTTGCCTGAAGCAGTATCAACTTTCAAAAAAAGACCACAAATATGAACGTCGTTTGTTGCTGCTTCATACTTTTGTGGAGTTTGAAATAAAAATCTGTTCACTGCGGCTTGAACTTTCATTCCAATCACCGATTCGTAAGGACCAGACATTCCAACATCTGTAATAAAACCCATACCTTTCGGCATAATTCGTTCGTCCGCAGTTTGAACATGTGTATGAGTTCCAATAAGTGCGCTTATTCTTCCATCAAGGTAATGTGACATTGCAATTTTTTCTGCCGTTGCTTCAGCATGAAAATCAACTATAATTACTTTTGTTTCTGTGTTTAGTTTATTCAAGACCCAATCAGCAGAACGGAAAGGACAATCAATTGCTGCCATAAATGTTCTTCCCTGGAGATTGACTACAGCCACTTTGCCCTTTTTAGTTTCAGCAATATGATAACCATTACCGTAAGTTCCTTTTGGGTAATTTAACGGTCGTAAAGCTCTCGGTTCTTTCTTTAAGATAATCCTGTGAGAGATGTTTGTCCCAGGTGTGGTTTCCACCAGTAAGAACATGAACTCCAAGTTCTAAAAGGATTGCTCCCTCTTTTTCTGTGCAGCCTTTACCTTCTGAAGCATTTTCACCGTTAGCAATTACGAAATCGGCTTTGTGTTTCTGAATAAGTCCGGGGAGCCAGGTTTGAACAAGATCCATTCCCGGTTTTCCAACTATGTCACCTATAAAAAGAATATTAATTGTGGGCATAAGAGTGTGAATTTTTGATGCAAAATATAGTTATAATCGAGGAAAGTTTACAGGATTGAAAGGAATTGATTTGATATAAAAAACCAGTCTTATGCGATTGATCATTATTTTATTCGTTTCACCCACCCCGGAGCAGAATTAGTTTTCTGTCTTAGAATTAGATTTAACTGTCCAACTCCGTGTTGAACGTGACGCATATTATATAAAAGAAGCTCACCAAAACTCATTTCAACAGTACCATATTTATAATGTTTATTTACTTTCTCATCAGTTAAGTTTTCAATAGTCTGCTTACACTTATTTCTTCCATGTTCAAGATAGTTCAAAAGTTCAACTTGCGTATAAACTATCTCAGGAAACAATCCTTCTGGGTCAAGTTCGCTTAGTGTAAATGGTTTTAGAGGATCGTAATTATCAGGCGAGTCAGTGAGATAAAAATCCAACCAGAATAGAGTATGATAAACTAAATACCAAAACTCAGGCTTTTGTGTTCGGTCACCCCAAAGTTCTTCAGGACAAGCTTTAATTGCATTCTCAAGCATATCAATACTTGCACCGAACTGTGACCAAATGGTTTGTTTAAAGTATTTAATATCCAGTATTTTTCTCCATCATAATTCTAATGCGTTAGGATAACCCATTCATTTCAAAATTAGTTTCAACATTTCGATTAAACAATAATCTGTTTATTAATTTTTATATTTCAGTCATTATTCAAAAATAATATGTCTAAAACCAAAATAATAATTTTTACTGGCTTACTGGCTTACTTTGCGATTTTTAATTTTTTAAGAAATAGCTATCTCTACACAACAATTCTGGATGACTCATACATTTTCTTTAGATATGCTGAGAATATCATTAGTGGATATGGATTTGTCTGGAATATCGGAGAAGCGCCGGTTGAAGGTTATACTTCTTTTCTTTATTTATTTACTCTCATCATTGCAAAGTTTCTTTCATTTGATTTAGAAGTATTTGCCATTTTATTTGGAACTGTAACTTCTGCCTTTACACTCTATTTCTCCTATTTAATCTACAATCATTTATATACGCATGATCAAGTCAAAACTCCGTCAAATATCCTCACAATAATAATTCTTGCGCTATCTCCTGCTTTTGCTTACTGGTCTGGTGCTGGAATGGAAACATCATTTTACTCGATGTTTCTTGTGATGACAATTTATTATTTTCTAAAATTACCGGACTCAGTTAGAAACAATTTGTCTAAAGGAATATTATTCGGACTGCTTTGCTTATTGCGTTTTGAAGCAGTTCTATTTTTTCTAGTTGCACTTTATTATTTCTTGAAGGAAGATAAATCATTTTTCAAGATGAAGATTAATAGAAATGCTATTCTATTTGTAACAGGCTTCACTATAATCTTCGGGATTTATTTTGTTTGGCGATGGAGCCACTTTGGATATTTTTTTCCTAATACATTTTATGCAAAAACAGGTGGAGGATTTCAGCAAATTGTTGGTGGATTTCTATATATAATAAAAGCATTACGATTGTTTTATGGTTTCGGCTGGATCCCAATCATTTTTGTCATGCTTTTCTTTAGAAAAAGCATGTTTACAAACAAAGCTATTTTCTTGTTCATCGTTGGATTAGTTTCAATTGCAACTACAATTTTAATCGGCGGTGATCATTTTCATCTGGGAAGATTTGTACTGCCAGTTTTACCTCTACTCTTTGTTTTCTTTCCACCTGCTCTTGACAAGATGCTGACAATACAAGTAAGATATTTAAATCCGAGTTTAAATTTTAGAGCTTCAGCTCTATTGGTTATAGTCATTGCATTTTTAATAGCTAAGCCAGTTTATCAGGATGCTATCAACGGTTTTAAAAATATTCTGGAAGGTAAAAAAGATATATTAGTCGTATACGATGAATCTTCAGAAAGAGAAATAATAGACTGGCAACACGGTTTTATTATTATGGGATCCTCACTTAAAAAAATTGCGAATAATGATGATTACATTGCTTGTGTACCGATTGGTGCTATTGGTTATTATTCAAAGATGAGAGTGATTGATATGGTTGGAATCGTAGACCCTGTTATAGCGCATGAAAAACTTTCAACAGATCATCCGATTAAATGGACACCCGGTCACACAAAAGGCGATGGAGAATATATTCTTTCACGAAAACCAAAGTTTATTCAACTCACAGATTATTTAACGAATAGTCCTCTTGAAAAGCCACATAAACGTTCACTCCAATTTACATCTGTGAGAGAAATCTGGGACTCCGAAGAATTTCACAATGAGTATGAGTTCTACCCGGTGGAAGTAATTGATGGTTGGTATTACAATTTATTTAGACAAAAAAATATCAAATGATTGTTTTAATCTAACATGCAAGTATTATAGATTTAGAATATGATTACATCAGAACTTCCTTTAACCTTACTAAAAGATTCAGAATTTAGTGTGCTTGATGTTGAGACTACCGGATTATCCGCAAGGAATAATAGAGTAATTGAAATCGGAATTGTTAAAGTTAAAAATCTTAAAGTAGTTGACAAATACACTACTTTGATTAATCCGGGATGTGAAATACCGTATTTTATTACTCAGTTTACAGGAATCTCTAATAGCGATGTAGAACATTCACCCAGTTTTAATGACGCAGCAGAAAAGATTGAATATTTTATCGGTAACTCAATTATCAGCGGACATAACTTAAGTTTTGACGAAGGATTTTTAAGATATGAATTTATTAGAAATGGATTTGAACCATTAAGTAATCTCAATGTCTGTACATTAAAATTAGCACGAAAAATTTTTCCGGAACTTAAAAGTAAATCATTAGCTTCAGTAACTGCCCATCTTGGAATAAAAAACCGGGACTCACACCGGGCACTATCGGATGCGGAAGCAACCGCACAAATACTGATAAAGTTGATAAAATTATTGTCGAAAGAAAAAGCGATCAAAACACTTCAGCAACTGATTGAGTTTGAGTCTTCATTAGTTTCATCTAACCTCAACTTAAAATTATCGAAGGAAATGTCAGACTCACTTTATTCATTACCGGATGCTCCGGGAGTTTATTATTTCCTCAACAAGAAAAATGAGATTATATATATCGGGAAAGCAAAATCATTAAAAGACAGAGTGCGAAGTTATTTTGCTTCGACAGTTACTGGAAAAACGAAGAGAATAGTTAGACAAGCAGCAAAAATTAAAACTGAAGTTACGAATTCAGAACTAACGGCCCTTTTACTTGAAGCCGAAAGTATAAAACTGATAAATCCAAGGCATAACAGCCAACTAAAAAAATATGGGAATAAGTATTTCGTGAGGATAAGTAGAACTCACAAATATCCAAAGGCTGAAATCACAACAAAATTTGATTTTGATGGCAACGATTATTTCGGGTTGTTTATTTCCAGAAAAAAAGCTGAGGTTGTTCTTGATATAATTGATAAAACATTTTCTCTTCGTGAGTGTAGTGACAAAGAATTCAAAAAAGGTAAGAAATGTTTTCTGGCTGATATTGAAAGATGTACAGCACCTTGCGTAAAAGTTCACGACTCAGATTATGCTGAGGAACTTGAAAAAGTTTATGAGTTTCTGTCTGGTGGTAATCAATCAGCATTAGACAGAATGCTTTATAAAATGAAAGAATACGCAGCCAAAGAAAAATATGAAAAAGCTGCGGAGACAAAGCAAGTAATTGATTTAATGCTTTCTCAAACTCACAAATCTTCTCTACTGTCTGAACCAATTAACAAAGCCAATGTATGTTTTGAGGTTTCAGAAGGAATCAACAAGGATTATATTCTGCTTTTGGAGGGTAAATATTTTATTAAAAATGATTCCAAATCCGCAAATGATTCATTCGAAGAGGCACTCATTGATTATTACTTGCAAACTACCCGGATTGATATAAATCCAACAGAGGAGGACCTTGAAAAGATGAAAATCAGTCTGAACTGGCTTACGAAGAATAGAAATAAAACCAGAATTTTTTATCTAAAAGATTATAATTCCGTTGAAGAATTATACAATGCTCTATCCAGTAATAGAGCGTCTTCCAAAAAATCTTCCAGAAATTTTAATCTGAAGAGACTAACAGCTACCAACATCTTTGATGATGAAAGTTGAAATTTCAAAAGTTAGAATATATTCTAAACAATAAGCAGCTCGGTTCCTCCGAATTGGTAAATCTTCTTAATGAATATTTTCTTTCCATCAAAATTAAAAAGCCTGAATTAATTAAATCTATCCGACGGATAAAAACAAAGCTTGGTCATTTTGAAGCGGTAAATAATTATTTGGACAAACTCAGTAATGTATTTGAAAAAAAAGAAAAGACTGAATTGTTAAATTTTCTTTCAGAACATTCTGATCAGGAAATCAAAAAAATTGAAATCATCTTTAATAAGATTTATCCTCACTTAAATAACTTCAAGAGTATAATCACTTTATCCCGAAGTGGAACTGTTCTTGAAATTCTCAAAAAGTGGTATCAAAAGAACAGTAGAATCAAAGTTATAGTATGTGAATCTCGACCTATGTATGAAGGAATACTAATGGCTAAAGAACTAGCTGCTACGGGAATTAAAGTTGAACTTATTTCAGATGCGATGATGAGTTTATTTGTTTCTAAAGTAGATGCAGCGATTATAGGATCAGACATGGTGTTAAAAAATGGAAATGTAGTCAATAAAGTCGGTAGCAAATCTCTGGCTTTATTAAGTCAGGGACATAATAAACCATTTTTTGTTGTTACAACGCGAACAAAATTTACCAATAGAAATACTTTCTATCCAAGAAATGAAAATCCGATTGAAATATTCGATAAAAAATTAAAAAATCTATCTGTAAAAAATATCTACTTTGAAGAGATTGAGAAGAAGCTAATTACAAAAATCTTTAACGAATAAAAATTAGATATGAACAATTTGCTTGCTTCTTAAATTGAATCGAAGTGTAAGGAGGATAGCAGAAGTAGTCAAACCAAGCAATAACCCTATCCAGACGCCTTGAACTCCAAGCTTAAATGTAAATCCGAGAAGGTAACCAACCGGCAAGCCAACAATCCAGTAAGCAATAAAAGTTATTGCAGTAGGAATTTTCACATCTGTTAATCCACGTAAAATTCCTATTCCCACAGCTTGTATTCCATCCGAAATTTGAAACAGTGCAGCAATAATAAGTAGTGAAGAAGCATAGGAAATAACAACATCATCATTTACATAAAGCGTTGGTAAAAAATTTCTAAACAAAACAAATACGATTCCCGATACAAGCATAATGGAAGCACCGAGAAGTGAAGCTGTAAATCCTGCTCGCCGGGTTTCAGCGATATCCTTCATCCCAACAGCGTTGCCAACTCTGATTGATCCGGCAACTGAAATACCAAGTACAGCCATAAAAGAAATTGATGCAAGGTTTATAGCAATTTGGTGAGCAGCAAGTTGTTTGGTTCCAAGCCACCCAACCATAATTACTGCAAATGAAAATGCACCCACCTCAAAGAAATATTGAAATCCGCTTGGTAAGCCAAGAGAAAGAATTTTCTTAATTACAGGCCAATTAATACTTTTAAAATGAAACGAAACATCGTACTGCTTAAAGAATTTGTTATTCATTACAAATCCCATCAATGCCAACGCCATAAATATTCTTGATGCAAAGGTTGCCCAACCAGCACCATTTAATTCCAACGCAGGAAATCCAAGATTACCATAAATCAGTACCCAATTTGCAAAAGCATTAACGAGATTTGCAACAAGTGAAATGATCATTGCAGGACGCATAACGGATAGTCCTTCAATGAATTGTTTGTATGATTGGAAAAGCATTAACGGAATAGAACTGAGACCAATAATTTTCATATAAGATTTTGCCTGAGATTGAACTTCTATTGGTTGATCAAAATACTGGATAAAATCGGCACCAATGTAAATTGCTAAAGCAATCAGTAATGATATGATACAGTTGACAAGAAGCGATTGGCGAAAATAAACACCACAATCTGCAAATCTATTAGCGCCAACTGCAATTGCAACTAACGGTGTAACTGCCAGTGAAACTCCGATTCCGATAATCAATACAATAAATGCGAGTCCATTACCAAGCGAAGCTGCTGCCAGAGGTGCTGCACCAAGCTTACCAACCATCAGGCTGTCTACTACACCCATCATTATGATTCCAAGCTGCCCAATTACAACCGGATAGGCAAGCTGGAATGTGCTCTGTATATGATTCTTTAATTGTTTCATAAATTTTAAATTAAGCCGGCAAAGTTACAGAAATGGTTTTGAAATTGTGCACGATTATATAAAATGGTTTAAAAAGAAAAGTCCCGAACAAATTCGGGACTCTTCCAGGGTAGCATGTTTATCTGCTGTCTTGGGGGGTTCTCTTTCTTAATTACATCTTTTTAAATCACTGAAATAAACATAGTTTAGAAAAACAGGGAATAAAACGAATTAGGTATAAGTGGCGATTTTGTGTGATTGACTAACAAACTAATAAATGAGGAAGGAACCAATTTTTTGCCAGGGAATGAGCGACTTATTTTTGGGAACTAATTTGAATAAAATTGAGCGGAGAGGGAGAGATTCGAACTCTCGGTTCCGCAAGCGGAACAACGGTTTTCGAGACCGCCCCGTTCAACCACTCCGGCACCTCTCCATAAATTAGCTAAATTTTCAAGGCTCTAATAAGCTTTGCAGTAAATTTTATTACCAGGATCACCATAATTGTCCCCAATACATTTGCCAATAAATCGAACTTATTGAATGTTCGACTTACAATAAATAACTGATGCAGCTCATTTAAGAATCCAAATAGGAATGCTAATAATATCGTAGATATTCCCGGATATTTACCAAACAAAACTATTTTAGATTGAATTGATAATGTAAAATACAGAGGAATACTTAAAATTGCATACGCACCAAAATGTAAAATCTTATCAAATGGATTTGATGTTATTGCAAAATCTCCGGGTATTGATGAAACGATTATTAATAAAATACAATAACAAAATAAAATCGACAGAAGTATTTGTATTCTGTATTTCCTTATGAAGCTGAGCACTAATTTCTCGTTGTTTTTGATTATTATCTTTCGTTGGATTGTCTGTACTCACACAATATTTAAACTAGTATATAAGAAGAAATATTTCCCATTCGAAGTTATATAAAATTAGGTTTGAGGACAATTCAAATAATCTTCGAGTAATATTCAGATTATTTCAAATGAAACTTTGATTGGTATTTAATATATTTGCAAGCCCAATATCGGAGAGGTGCAAGAGTGGTTGAATTGGCTACCCTGGAAAGGTAGTGTACTCGCAAGGGTACCGTGGGTTCGAATCCCACTCTCTCCGCATTTCAAATATCTTATTGTAATATATGTTCTATGTATATGTAATCTATAGTGATAAACTGAGAAAACGTTATACTGGTTCAGCACGAGATATAAATACTAGACTACAGGAACACAATTCTGGTAAATCAAAGTTCACGAAGGCAGGTATTCCCTGGAAACTTGTTTATTATGAATCTTATCAATCCAATCATGAAGCCAGACGAAGAGAATTATTTCTAAAGTCTGGAGTCGGTAGAAAATTTCTTGATCAAATTCTGAGTGAAATTTAAAGTGGGTTCTGAGCCAAAGGCTCATCAGCCTCTGGCTGAGAATCCCACTCTCTCCGCCAACCTTTAAAAATACTTCAATTTGTAATCCCATTTTATTTACTTTGAGAACTTTTGTTGATACGAAGTAGAGACATAGTAATGCTTGCTTCATAAAAAAAGCCGCTTCAAAGAGCGGCTTTTAAATTAATACTTGATGATTAACTTATTCTGCGGTTAACTCAGCAATTGATGATTCAAGAAGTTGTGTGGTATAATTAGTATTATGAACACCTAAGCTTAAATCATGTTCAACGAAGAAGTAATTATACATTGCACCAGATAGATATGCTGGAGCTATTTTCAATGGACTACCTGTACTTGCATTAATAGATCCAGAAGCTGTAATCCAACCTCTATCTAAAAGTAGAGTATGTAAACTATCCAATAAAATTTCAGTGTCAGTTTGTACATCATTGTAGTCGAGGGTTATTGGAGCAGAATGGCAACCAGCAGTTAAACAACCTGCAACCATTTCTGAACCTTCGAATTCAAGCCACATAGTATGACCGCCTGCTGGATTTCTTGGAGCTTCTGCCATATGACAGAGTTGGCAGCCATCTTCTAAAATAGCAGCAGCATTTGTATGATAAGAATTTGAATAAGTATATCCTTCAAACTCAAATCCATTATTTCCTGATAACATTAATCCCTGAACTCCATAATGTTGATACCAACGACTACTTGTAATTGTAATTGTATCAGTTGAAGCCGTTTTAGTTGGATCTGGTTTCGGGCTAATCGAACGGGGTTTATGGCAAGATGCACAAAGGTTTCCATTACCATAATCAAAAGTGATATCTGGCTGACCAACAACACCTGCAAGCATCGTAACCGGAGCTACAGTTCTCAACGAAAAATCAGCTCTTGAATGAGGTGAATGACAAGCAAAACAACCTATAGGTGAAGAAAGAGAATGATCTGTTATTGGTTGTCCTAAATCCTGTTGAATAAATCCTTCAGTTGTATGGCACGGTGCACAAGTAGAACTGTTTTCAGTATAAGCACCACCAGCTGCATGTTTGGAAACTGCCCATTGAGTTCTTCTTGCCCAAACATAATAGGTTGTATCTATGTCAGGATTATGGCACTGTGCACACTGTATGCCTTCAGCAAATCCTTCCCAGTTGACGTAATCGTCTCCTTGTGGACCTTGTGGTCCTTGAGGACCTGCTGGACCTTCCGGGCCTTCGCAGGCTACACCAAGAACTATTAATAGCACTGCTGCTAAAAATAATCTTATAAGATTCTTAGTTTGTTTCATTTATTATACTCCTTTATAACTAGTTATGTTAATTAATTGAGCGCTAAAAATTTATATCGCTTCCATAAAGATTAAGTAATCCATCAATATGCTTTTCAGGATTAATTATTTCGTAATTTTGATTAACAACCTCACCATGGCACAAATAACAATCTCCATTGCTCGGATGAGTACCACCGTTAGATGCTCGTTTTGGTAATGGATTTGAACCGTCACCATGGCAGCTACCACATTGAGATGTAGAAGGATCATTCCAAACCGGTTCATTCTCCGGATTACCATTTTTAAAATAACCATGACAGTAAGTATTTGCACAAGTCAGTTCAGTGTAATCAAATGTCGGATCTGGAACATAGAGCGGTAACGATGAATCATATTCAGATGTTGTCGGTTCATTGGTTACTGTGATTCCTCTTGGGCCATTAAAAATAATTTCTGCTGGTTGATCAGAATCAATATGTCCTGGAGAAAATAAATTCCCGGGGACATTATGACATTCAGAGCATAAAACAGATCTACCTAAAGTGTTTAATCTAAGATGATTCTGGTGAGTACCAACAGTAGGTTCACTCGATGATGTATTTCCATTCAAATCTTTTGGTGGCGCACTACTTGCTAAACTTCCATGACAAGTTGTACAATTTTCAGGTCCCTGTGTAAGAACATGACAGCTGAGACAAGACTCGTTTACTAATCCTCCGCTATAATCAGGACCGTGACAATCCTGACAAATCATTAAATTGTAATTATATTGTTTTACAAGATTTCCATGCCAATCTGGAGAATCTATTGAATCAATTCCTTCGCCATGAACACCTACATATGGTGGAGGAGGAATATAAGGATCCAAATCGCTACAACCCCCAACGTATAATGTTGCCACAATTACAGATAGATAAGCCAAAATATATTTTAAGTTATTTTTATTCATATTAATTGGCTCCGTGACAGTATCCACAAAATCCCATTCCGGATGGTGAAGAAGGATTTTGGCTCGTATGACAATTATAACAAATTGATGCTTGAGTTGAATGCCAATCCCCATATTCAGTATTCATGTAATTGCTGACATGAGTTTTAGGATCAGTACCTTCAATTCCATCGCTATCCATATGACACATGCTACTGCAAGTAGGATCAGCACCCTGCACATCGTGGCAGGAAACACATTGCATAATATCGCGCTGAGCTAATGTAGCATGGTCACCACCACCGCTTCCAACGCCTAAAGTTGTAAAACTTGATGACAGATGCGTTGTGGGAACAATACCACTCATTGCAAAATCGTGATATTCTGACTGATGGCAGTTACCGCAAAAGGTTTCTACCTGGTGACAAGTTTGGCAATTTGAAGAACTGGATTTAGCATCAATGCTGTGGTAGTATCTGTAATTTAAATCATTATGAACTTTTACAATTATTTGCTCTTTTGCACCATCAATAGTATTAGTTGGAGCATAAGGCGGATAAAAATCATCGTAAGAATTAACTTCGGTTATACTTGATGTTGAAACGTGACATTCCTGGCATGTATTATTGTCATGACACATCATGCAATTGGAATCGAGTTCCCAATAAAGGAATTTATGTCCTTTCATAAAATCATTATTTCGATGAGTAATTGGCGTAAGATCAAAAGTTGAAATATGACAAGACTCACATTCATTTGATGCAAGTTCTACTTCATTATGACATCCTGAACAAATTTCCATCGCAGGAACAACTTCAGGACTTTCAAAACTATATTCTACTTTGTCTAATCCTTTATGACAATCAGTACACTTGACGCCGATAACTGAATGAATTTTATGATTATATATCAAACTGGATTTTTTCTGAATTAATTCTTCAAATTTATCATCGTAATGACAAGTATTACATTCATCAAACTCTTCGACGTTATGGCAGTCAGAACAACTTTCGTGATCAGGTAAAAGATCATCAACGAGTGTGTTGCTTTCAGTTGCTGTTTTATGGCAATCGGCACATTCAACCAGATCGTAGTGTGTAGCGTGCGAAAATTTTATTAGATCCTTATTGCTTTGTTCTGTATCGGATTGCTCAGAGAAAAAAGCAGCAAATAAAAGAAATGCAACACCGAGTAATAATAATATTGTATAAAATTTCTTTAACATAAATCTTAATTTATAATGACATTGAACCAGTAATTAATCTTAAAGAATAATCTCCAGTCATCCTGGTAAATTTTATTATTTAGATATTGCCCTTGCAAATCAAAGGACAACATTCTTAAAGGTCTATAATTTAAACCACCTAAAAGAGAAGTTACTTCGTTATAGGCATCATCAGGTGTCAGTTTGTAGTGTGTATATGAGAAACCAATTGATGGAGTTATAAGTCCATCCAATGTAGCGAATGCTGTATAAAATGAAATAGCATCCATCTCACCTGCATAACCAAAATTCTTTCGCGCTGTCAAATTTCCATACGGTGAATTCAAACCTAAAGTTACTCTTTGAGAAGTTTCACCCTGATATGTCACGTTCGCAAACTTACCGATGACAGTATATTTATTATCAATTAGATAGTCAGCACCAGCTTCAATTTCCCAGGTATTAGCAAAATTGAAAACTGAAAAGATTGAATTGTATCTTACCATCGGTTCCTGATAATTGTAATAAAGTGTGAGTCCAAGATTTTTTATGTCTTCGTATCTGCCAGATAATTCAACTCTTGAAGTTGTATTATAATTCATATCATAAGAATACCTGGCATTAAAGTTATATAATTTTTTCTTGTAGTATGAAACTTCACCGGAAAGATATTCGTACTGGTTGGATTCATTTTCAATCAGAACATTAATTGGATTGAGTTCCGGATCTAATCTTACAGCTTCATAAGATTGGCTTGGAAAATTTTTGTTAATATACTTTGCAGTAAAACGCCAGTCCATTAACGCATAAACTGAAAATTCACCACCAACAACAAAATTATCACTTGAAAAATCTGCAACTTCCCATGCCTGGTATGGAGGAACATTTGCTCCATAGTATCCTAGGAGTTTAAATCCTGAGTAATTAAAACCAAGTGTTGCACCATCAAAAACTCCGCCTGCGATACTGCTGTAAAGCGGCTGCCTACCTAACTGAAGAGATACAACATCCCAAAGTTTCTGAACATCAACATACAAATTGTAAGTTCTGAACCTTGGATCATCAACCAATTCATTTGCAACATCGTACTCAAGATTGAATGAAGATCTTAACCAAATATTGTCTTTGCCGAAATTAAAGGTGAGCATTTGAAAAGTTCTTGCTTGAGTATAAGCTGTACCGATTGTATCCTGACGATCAAACGTATAAATAGAACTGGAAAATCTTCCATTAAAACTTTGTGCAAATGTTGTGGCAAGAAATCCGCTTGCCAGAAGAAAAAGTAGAAGTTTTTTCATCTATTTAAATAATCGATTAATATTAATTCTCTGGAACCGGATGTTTTATTTTTGTCCACATTTCTTCAAAGTTGAATTCAACATATGTAGGACTTTCAGCATTATGACACCCAATACAGAATGACTCTAAACTTTCGTGAACAATCAATCCATTAGCAATTGATTCTTCTCGATTTTCCATTACTTTTTTGCTCTTATAATCTGCGCCGGCACCATGACAGGTTTCGCATTGAACGCCATCTTCAACTTTAAATTTTTCGCCAATTAATTTAGTGTCAACGTTATATCCTGAAGCGTGACATTTCAAACATTCCGGTGTTTCTGCTGCTTTAGTTTCAAATCCTTTTATTTTTGCAACTTCGTTTGCATTTTCAGTCAACAAAACATTATAAGCCTGGGCATGTTTACTGCTCTGCCAAATGGAAAGTTGGCTGCCTTGCTTTTCAGATTTGTGACACATACCGCACGAACTTGAACCAATAAAAGCATGTTCTGTTTGAGCAGAAATGAAAAAGAAAGGTAAACTGATGAGAGTAACTAAAATTCTGATTAACATGATCCCTCCTGAAAAAAATTTTATTTTTTGCCTATACTATTTACACATTACCTAAAAAATAACAAAGGAGAGCACAACAATAATTTTACAAACGGCTCTCCTTTGTACTAAGGAGGCTATGCCTGATTGTTTCAACTATCACACCAATCCTTTTAATAATATTTTTGAAGAATTTGGTTGATAAAAAAGTAATCATAAATGATAGTTTCCAACTATTGAGAAAAGTCAATTGTTTCTTCTCAATCATTAGAAAAAATAATAAAATCTAAGTTTTTATCTTTTAATTTTTTATTATTTAATAAGCAATTATTAAGTCAGAAGTAAGTGAGAAAAATTCATTTAATAAAATTTTCGTTTGGTAATCGAAGAGAGTGAGCATACAACTCATCACAGCTTTTTTTTCATTTTTGGTTCATGAGGTTTTATTTATCTTTCATTCAAAGAATTAAGGAAATTTTTCGCTATGCTAAGAACTATTTTTCTCTTATTAACAGGATATGTTGTTGTATTTGCTCAGCAGGAGGATCAACACGTGTGGAAAGTTGTGAATGCTGATGATGATTCAAAATTTTGGTACGACGTTTCATCCTTGGATACAAGCAAAGGCGACAAGATCAATGTCTGGCTTCTTGAAACTTTTCAGCCACCTCAAAAATATGAAGGAATCGATGGAGATGTATTTCGATCAAAAACTCTTTATGCAATTAATTTAACGACAGTTAAATATGGGATTATGAAAGTTCGTTACTATAATTTAAACAATCAGGAAATTTTTGCATTTGATTATGATATACCGATGCCTCCGGAAAGTATAAGATACCCTTACCCGATTACCGATAGCTCTTTACTTTTTTATTTACTGAAAGAATTGTACGGTCCTAAACCAGATCAATCTCAGAAAACAAAATAGATCAATAAAAATTTCCTCAAGTTTCAATTTGGGTGTGTAATAATATCTCTTCAAGAATCCCGGATACCATTAAGCAATCTTTTAGCATACCGGAATAAACAACGGCTTTACCACTAACATGAACCTCAAATGTTTTATCTCTTGCCTGAATGAATGAACATTTAGTTGCTTTTATAATTTGTGAAATTACTTCTTCAAACGTATGCCAGTCATCATTAAAAAGAATTACCCGACTCCCCAGACCTAAATCAGTTACTTCTTCTTCTATATGATTCACCTCCGGCGATTGTTTTGTCGGGATTTCCATAGTGTGAAAATAATTAATAGCATTTAGAAATTAAAACATCCTTTAGCGATGAAAATATTATGGACTTATTCGTTTGCTTAATTGTTTTTATTTTCTGCTGTCCATATATTTTGAAAGGAAAATAAAGCAATAAAATGGAGTACAAATGAAAATAGTGGTGTGTGTAAGTCATGTCCCGGATACAGCTACACGAATTAAGATTGGAAATGACGGAAAAACTATTGATCCCGCTGGTGTTACATATATTATTAATCCTTATGATGAATACGCAGTCGAAGAAGCATTAAAAACAAAAGAAAAATTTGGAGCCGGTGAAGTAGTAGTTATTACTTTGGGAAATGATAATAGTAAAGAGACTTTACGAAAAGCATTGGCAATGGGAGCAGATAGTGGAATCTTATTAAAAGATGAAACTCAAAGAGATTCGCTTGGAATAGCAAAAGCACTTGCAGAAGAAATAAGAACCCAAAACGTACAAATTGTATTTATGGGAAAGCAATCAGTTGATTATGATAATTCAATAGTTGGACAATTAACTGCTGAACTACTTGATTTCAATTGCGTTCCAGTTTGTGTAAAGCTGGATATTAATGGAAATAAAATAACCGCAGAACGAGAAGTTGAAGGTGGAAGAGAAATTGTAGAAACAAGTCTGCCTGTTATAATAACTTGTCAGAAAGGTCTTAATGAACCTCGCTATGCTTCATTAAAAGGAATAATGGCTGCAAAGAAAAAAATAATTGAAGAGAAAGCAGCACTAGCTTGTAGTCCAACAAGTGAAGTTATTAAAATGTATCTTCCAGCAGGAAAAAACCCTGGCAGAATAGTGGGGAGCGATGCTTCCGCAGTTCCGGAATTAGTAAAGTTGTTAAAAGAAGAAGCAAAAGTAATATAAGGAAATTTTCGAATGGCAAATAAAATTCTAGTTGTTCTTGAGCAAAGAGATGGTCAAATTAAACGGGCAAGTTTTGAAGCAGCAAGTACTGCAGCCAATCTTGCAAAGGATTTAAACGGTACTGCCGATGCAGTTGTAGTTGGCGATGTAATTTCAAATGTTAATGATGTTTCTAAATTCGGCATTCAAAAAGTTACACATATCAAGAATTTAGAATTAATAAACTACTCCTCTTCAGCCTATACAGATTTTATAAGCAGTTTTGCAAAAGAAAATGATTATGATATTTTAATAATTTCAAATACGGCAATTGGTAAGGATTTAGCTCCAAGACTTAGTGTCAGGTTAGATTCTGGTTGTGTTGTTGACTGTGTTAAAATAATTATTTCTGCCGGCGATCTGATTTTTACCCGACCTGCTTATGCTGGCAAAGCTTTAGTTGATCTTAAACTTTTAAGCAATAAAAAAGTAATTACTCTTCGACCGAACGTATTTAAAGCACAGATTGTGGATAATCCATCGTCTGCGGATATTGCTATTAAAGAAGTATCGGATGTAAATCTTAACAGCAAAGTTACATCATTCAAAAAATCTGACGGTAAACTTGATGTAGCCGAAGCAGATATAATTGTTTCCGGTGGCAGAGGAATGAAGGGACCGGAAAATTTTCATCTCATTGAAGAACTGGCAGATGCACTTGGTGCTGCGGTTGGTGCTTCAAGAGCAGTAGTTGATGCTGGATGGAGACCTCATAGTGAACAAGTTGGTCAAACAGGAAAAACAGTCTCTCCTTCTTTGTATATTGCTTGTGGAATATCCGGTGCTATACAACACCTTGCAGGAATGTCTTCATCAAAATATATTGTGGCTATAAATAAAGATAAAGATGCACCGATATTTAATGTAGCAGATTACGGCATTGCCGGTGACTTGTTTGAAATAATTCCAGCATTGACTGCAGAGATTAAAAAAATAAAATAGTCTTTAAAAAAGAAAAGATATTGCAAAAAATACCCTGTGAAATTTTAGGTTTATCTTCGAGTCCTGCTACCGGCGGAGCTTATGCAATTCTGCTTAAAGAAGTAGATGGAAAAAAACGTTTGCCAATAATTATCGGTGCTTTTGAAGCCCAAGCCATCGCTCTTGAAATTGAAGGAATTAAACCACCAAGACCATTAACACACGACTTGTTGAAACAATTGACTGATAGTCTCGGTGCAACTGTCTTAGAAATTATTATTGATGAACTGAGAGATAATACGTTTTATGCAAAAATTATTTTAGAAGTTTCAGGATTTTCGCAAGAACTTGACGCTCGACCGAGTGATGCAATTGCACTTGCAGTACGTACGCAGGCACCAATTTACGTTGCGGAAACTGTGATGGAAGCTGCTGCTTTTATTCCTTCGGAAGAAACTGAAGAAACGGTGAATTTAAATCCAGTAACTGATTCTTCAGAACCAAAAAAACCTGCAACAAAAGAAACAAAATTAGCTGCACTACAAAATAAACTCAGGGAAGCCATAGATGGTGAAGAATATGAAAGAGCAGCCAAAATAAGAGATCAGATCAAAAATCTTACAAGTGAAAATTAAAAACTCTAATTAAAAATTTTCTTTCCAATCTTACATTCCAGACATCTTTCTTTTACACAATAATTTCTGTATAACTCTATCATTGCCTGGTAGTTTACGCTTCGGCGTGAGGCTTTATCCAGACCAAGAGTAGATTCAACTTTTTCCACAACCATATTTGAACCATACTGTGTGTAGTTTAAATAGAGTTGTTTGACTCTTCTGGCATTATCTTTCAAATCAAATATTTCAAAATACAGGATGAGAACCGGAAACAAAACATTTACAATGATCTCATCAGCTCTGGAAACGCCAATAAAATAGTTTAATTTTTCCTGCGATTTTTTATCAAAGTTAAAATGATCTGTCCAATATCCTTTCGCTTCTGTTATGATATAATTACGGAGAACAACATTAGCCTCTTTAACCGTCCGGTCAGTATTAAAATAATTGGTTAGACTTTTAAATACTTCAGTCGTTAATAAATGAGCAATTAAATATGCTCCACCGCTCAATCTGATTGTAGGAAAATTTTGAGGTCTGCTTTTAAAAAAATTCCAATCTTCTTTCTTAAAAACTTTTCCGTCATAATTTTCTTTAATCGAGTTCCATAATTCAACTAATTGTCGAATATATTCCGTAGTTACTTCCTCATAATATTTTGCTTTTTGAGGAATTATACCACTTACATTAAATAGTGCACTCTCAGTGATCAATTCGAATTTTTCATCCCCTCTAAAATTATTCAGAAAAGAAATATTCACAGCTTTAGCTATCTTGATCATTATTTCTTTATTTCTTGAATAGCCAAGCGCTTCAAAAATCATTTCGTAAATGAGTTGTTCCCAAAGCTGAACATCGCTGAATTCAGATGCAGTATATTTTTTGTTAAAGAAATCTTCACCAAAATCATACTTCAGAACCGGTTCCCGAATATTCATTTCCTTCAGATAAACCATCTCTTTTAGTCTATCCAAAAACCTTTTTGATTTTCTTTTGAGTCTTTCAATACCAAGTTCAGCAAGAAATTCGAGTTTTTCTTTTTTATGGACTGACTCATTCCGACCCTCACAAGGCATATCAAATGTTCTGTTTTGTTTTTCAGATTTAACAGCTTCAATCAATAATGAATTAAAATTTTCATCAATAAAATCCAGGATACAGATTGAATGTATTTTTCTTCCATCCTTACAAAAAACAAATGGTTGCATTTTTTCTTTTGAAGTAACAATGTGAAGAATAACTTTGTTATATTTTTTATCGAAATAGTGACCGTGAGTTTTCCAGTCAGAGTGCCAAGTATCGATTTCAATATCACCCAGATAAGTTATGTTGCCAAATTTAATTCTTGCATTCAGAAAATCCGGACCCGCTAAATCCTTATTGTGAGTACCTGGATCGATAATTTCTAATTTCTGAAAATCATCAAGAATGAGTTCTTTCGTGAACTTTCTTTCTTTCCATATTTCATAAATTATTTTCTCGTGAACGCTCATACATCTAAATTAATTAACATTTCATTCAATTCCGATTATCTCATCAGAAAGATATTTCTTTTTAACAATTTAAAAAGGATAAAATTATGCGTTTAATTGGTGGTTAAAGACTTCATTTTAATTTGGGAGAATCGTTAAAGAAGTCTTTTTATATAAGGAATGTCAGTTGTGACTTATTTTAAATATGATCTGATTTAAAGATAACAATTCAATTCTTGCAGCCTCTGCAAAATCTTCACCAAAACTTTTTTGAATAATTCCCCTGCTCACATTTATGAGGAAAGAAGATTTATTTAAGGCAAACAGTGTACTTGTAACATCTTCAAGACTACCACCCTGTGCGCCAACACCTGGGATTAACATAGGTAAATCATCAATCAGGTTTAAGTTTTCTTTAAGCTCGTTAAGATTTGTTGCACCGAAAACAATTCCACAATTTGAATTTTTATTCCAATTATGAATTTTCTTAATTACATCTTGATACAAAAAGTTTCCATTTTTCAATTGCAGCTTTTGAAAATCTGAAGAACCCGGATTCGAAGTGAGTGTAAGAATGAAATTCAATTTGGTATTATAATCGAGAAATGGTTCAAGAGAATCTTTTCCCATATATGGGTTAAGAGTTGATGAGTCAAAATTAAAGTGCTCAAAAATGGACCTAGCATATAAACTAGAAGTATTTCCGATATCACCACGCTTACCATCAGCAATTGTAAGAATGTTTTCTGGTATGAACGATAAAGTTTCGATAAGATTTTCCAGTCCAGAGATACCTTCACTTTCATAAAATGCAAGATTCAATTTATAGGCTGCCACATCGTCTTTTGTGGATTCAATAATTCTTCTATTGAATTCTACAACAGGGTTTTTTAATGAATTTAAGTGTGAAGGTATTTTTTTTGGATCAGTATCGAGTCCAATGCAAATGTATTTGCCGGTTTCATTGGCTGAAATTAGTTTCTTAATTGCACTCATTTTCAATTTTACGTATAATTTTTCCTGGTTCGATATAAATTTGCTAATATTCCAAGCATAAACATGTTTACAAGAAGCGAACTTCCACCATAACTTATAAAAGGCAATGGTATTCCGATCACCGGAAGAATACCCACAACCATTCCAAGATTAATTATGAAATGAATAAGGTAAACTGAAAGTATTCCCATTGAAACCAGACTAAGAAATTCATCTTTCGTATTGTAACTGAGTTTTAATATTCTTAAAAAGAGTATTAAAAATATAGCTAACACAATTATGCTTCCGATAAAACCAAATTCCTCCCCTATAACACAATACGCAAAATCAGTCCATTGCTCCGGAATAAATTGGAGTTGAGTTTGATTACCGGCAAGAAAACCCTTTCCAGTAAATCCACCTGATCCAATAGCTACCTTCGCTTGAATTGTGTTGTATCCTGAACCGAGTGGATCAGCATTCGGATCTAAAAAAGATTGGATTCGTCTTTGCTGATGTGGGCTTAAAGCGTGATAAACATAATCAGCAAAAAATCCACTGGACAAACCGATTGCAAATATTGAAGCGCTGAAAAAAAGATTTTTCTTAAAGGTTACAAGTAATGCAATAACAAATAATAATGCGACAATAAAATAAATCGTTCCAAAAATTGCAGCTACAGCTATGAACGCTGGTGACAGAACAACGAAAAGCGAAAACGAACTTATACCTTTCCAGAAAAACATTACTAAAATTACACCCATAAAAACAATGGAAGTGCCCATATCAGGTTCCAGAAGAATTAATAGAACTGGTGTGAAACCGATAGCTAATGTTATGAAAATATCTTTAAATGAATCTATGTTAGAATTATTTCTACTTAGATAAGCAGCAATTGCCATTATAGTTCCAATTTTAGCAATCTCAGATGGTTGAAATCCAATTCCACCAATCATTAGCCAGCTCTTCGAACCTGATATTTGCTTACCCATTAATATAACTGCTACAAGCAGTACCAGTGACATCAGATATGCTGGCACTGCTAATGACTTAAAAATATTTGTTGGCAGTGAATAGGTGATGAAGAAAACAACAAAAGCAATAATACCCCACACAATTTGTCTTTGAAAATTTTCCTGTGCAAAAGTATTGTTTACTGTAGAGCTATAGATGGCGAGCAATCCGAATCCAAATAATATTAGCGTCGGCAGGAATAACCCGAAATCAAATTTGTCCTTTATGTTATAATCTATTCTCAAAGTAATTAGTTGTTTTAATTTACTTTCACTATAGCAATTTCGTCTTTAAAAGTTTTACTTTCTCCTTTAAAACTGTTGATATACGCCTGGATTACTTTTTGAGCAATCGGTGCAGCGTGTGTTCCTCCAAAGCCTGCATTTTCAACTAATACTGCAATTGCAATTTTTGGATTTTCATACGGCGCAAAACCTACAAACCATGCGTGATCCTTTCCATGTGGATTTTGTGCAGTACCGGTTTTACCACAAATTTCAATATCTGGTAACCGAATATGAGTAGCCGTTCCATGACCATTAACCACTAAAAACATACCCTCTTTTACAATGTCAAGTGCAAGTTGACTGACACCAGTATTTATTTCTTTATACTCAAAAGGGATAAGTTCCTCTGTTTCATCATCGATGTATCCTCGAACAACATGCGGTGTTTTTGTTTTTCCATTATTTGCAATCAAACTTACATATTGCGCAAGTTGAACAGGAGTAACGCTAACTTCTCCCTGTCCGATACCAAGACTTGCCATTATACTTCGCGGCCAATTTGCTCCATACCTTTTTATATAATAATTTTCATCAGGAATTAATCCCGGTGCTTCTTCAGTTAAATCAACTCCCGTCACATTGCCAAAACCAAAACGAGTGGCATACTCTTTCCACTTATCAATACCTATCTTGTAAATTAATCTATAAAAAAATGAGTTGCAGGATTTTTCAATTGCAGTAATTACATTTACAGTTCCGTGATTACCATGGCATTTAAAAAATCTTCCGAAAGTAAAACCGCCGCCACAATTTATTGTATATGAAGTGTTAATTATTCCCATATCAAGTGCAGCAAGCGCCGCCAGCATTTTGAATGTTGAGCCAGGAGGATGAATTGACATAGTAGCTCTATTAAACAAAGGAGAAAATGGATCAGTGTATACGCTGTCTAAAAAACTTTTAGGCGTAAAAAACGAAAAGCGGTTTAAGTCATAATCCGGAGCGCTAACCATTGCAATTATTTCTCCGGTTGAAGGCTCGATTGCAACGAGCGCACCCCTTTTGTCTTTAAATTCATCCTCAGCAACTTTTTGTGCTGAAGCTTCTATACTCAAAACAAGATCATTTCCTTTTATAGGGAATACATCTTCCTTGCCATTAAGATATTGACCAATCCGTCGCTGTCTGGAATCCACTAAAACATAACTATACCCTTTTGTACCACAAATCATTTTTTCATACGTTTTCTCAATCCCACTATGACCCACATAATCACCGGGTATATAAGATTCTTTCTCACGAGAAAGTTGTTCGGGTGAAATCTCTTTTGTATAACCAAAAGTGTGAGAAGCGATGACACCGGCCGGATAAAATCTTTGCATTTCAATAATATAATCAACGCCAGTAAGATGCTCTGAGTTTTCTTCGAACCAGGCAATTACTTTAAAGTCAACACCTCTTCGGACTTTGACAGGCAGAAATTTGGAGTATATTCTGTTTTTTTGCAATAAATTTTTTACATATCCCGGTTCTGTACCTAGCACTGATTCGATAGTATTATTCAAACTTGTATCGTAATATGCAGGAATTATTCTTAGTGTATATGCCGGATTATTACTAACTAAAACTTTATAATTCCTATCATAGAAAACACCGCGAAGCGGTTGAAGTTCAAGACTCTTGATACTGTTATCAGTTGATTTTTTATCATACTCAATCCTGTTAAGGATTTGCATCTGGAATAATCTGCCAGTAAGGATGAGTACTGTTGCGATTATTATCGTGTAGATTATCGTTCTACGTTTTAAAGATCCAAAATTTTCAGTCTTCACTCGAAAGCTCTTTTATATGGAACAATCACTATTAAAATACTAACGAGTGAAGTATATATTGAGGGCAATAATGCATGGTTAAATAATGCCTGAAGAAAATTTGTGTTAAAATCTATTACTGAGAAAAAGGAAAAAATAACTGTGTCGATGAGTGCACTCACGAATACGACAAGTGTGAATGAATATGTATACAGATATTTTTCACGTCTAGTCTCACCAGAAAAGTAACCCGCTATAAAACTAGCTACCGTTTTCGATAGCATATTACTTCCGATTAAATTTCCTGAAATAAGATCGTAAAGTAATCCGTAAGAAGCACCTGTAATTGTTCCAAACGTCTGGCCGTATAAAATTGAATAGTAAACAACTGCTATTAATAAAAGGTCAGGTATAACATCCTGAATCGAAATGAATGGAATTGCTGTAAGCTGAATTAATGCTACAGGAATAAAAATAAATAGTGGTATAAAATATTTTATTTTCATTGCCTGTTATAAAAATTAAGTTCAAGATTATTTTTTTCTTGATTCTCAACAATCATAAGAATAAATACGTTCTCTAAACTAAGAACTTCTTCAAATGGAGTAACCTGAATTAAATTCAATAGTCCGGTTTTATCTTCTTCAATTTTAGAGACTAATCCTACGGGAATTGGAATTGGAATAATTGAACTAATTTCTGAGGTGATAATTCTATCACCAACATCAAAATCATATGTGCGGGGAACATCAACTATCATTAATTTTTCACCGTCCCATTTCATTATCCCATTGAGGCGATTCTTTTCATTCTTAACTGTGAATTTGAGATCAACATTTTTCAGTGTACGCGCAATCGAGAAGCTTTCTGAGCACGATTGAATGATCCCAACAAATCCTCGAAAACTAATTACAGGCATCCCAGGTTTAATTCCATCTAACTGACCCGCATTAATAGTTATCGTATTTTGGGTAACCGAAAGTGATTTTGAAACAATTGTTGCTGGAAAGAATGGTAGTGAGGAAGTATCTTTTAGACCAATCAGTCCTTTTAATTCCCTGTTTAGAATTCCCTGTTCTCTTAACATGCTTATTTGAATCATTAACTCGGCATTTGATTCTCTTAAAATTGCATTTTCATTTTTAAGTTGGGTTATGTTGAATATATCATAGAAGACAGAAGATACTGTTGCGAAACTTCCAAATGCTACTGCTCTGACCCTTTGAACCTGAGGATTATTATTTTGTGTGAGAAGTGTAAGACTCAAAACTACAAGTAAAACTAAAACCAGATATTCTTTAAAATTATCCCAAACGTATGATAATAACTTGAACATTAATATCTTCTATTACGTATAAGAACCTTTGAATATTCATTTAGATTTTCAATAATTTTTCCTGCACCTCTTGCAACTGCGGTAAGCGGATCATCGGCGACATGAACAGGTAAATTGGTTTCCATCTTTATACGTTCATCAAGACCCTTAAGCAACGCTCCACCACCGGTTAGCATTACTCCTCTATCCAGAATATCAGCAGACAATTCAGGTGGTGTGCGTTCCAATGTTTGTCTCACAGTGTTGACAATTTGAGTTATTGCTTCATTTAATGCTTCACGAATTTCAACTGAACTAACTTCGGTAGTTTTAGGAATTCCACCAACCAAGTCCCTGCCTTTTACCTGAATGGTAATTTCTTCTTTCAAAGGAACGGCAGAACCAACTTCGCATTTAATAGCTTCAGCAGTTCTTTCGCCTATAAGAATATTATGGTTTCTTTTAAAGTATTGCATGATAGCATAATTCATTTCGTCACCTGCAATTCGTATTGACTCTTCATTTACAATACCTGATAAGGCAATTACAGCAATCTCAGTTGTGCCTCCACCGATATCAATAATCATATTTCCAACCGGTGCGTGAACGTCAATTCCAATTCCTATTGCAGCGGCCATAGGTTCGGCAACAAGGTGAACTTCTTTCGCGCCGGCATGTTCAGCACTATCTCTTACAGCTCGTTTTTCTACTTCTGTCACACCACTTGGAACGGCAACTACAACTCTTCGACTACTTAATGCACCGGCTTTTACTCTTTTAATAAATGCTCGAATCATTCCTTCTGCAATTTCAAAATCTGCAATCACACCATCTCTCATTGGACGAGTTACTTTGATTTCTTTATGTTCTCTTCCTTGCATTTCTTTAGCTTTATTGCCGAGAGCAATAATTCTTTTTGTGCTCCTGTCGAAAGCAACTATAGAAGGTTCATTAAGTACAATACCTTTGCCTTTCACATAAATCAGCGTATTAGCTGTACCTAAATCAATTGCAATGTCTGTAGAAAAAAAGTCTATTAGTCCCATAAATCCTCTTAATGTTTAAAGTGCCTTATGCCAGTAAATACCATTGAGATATTTTTTTGATTTGCGGCATCTATTACTTCTTGATCTCTTACCGAACCGCCTGGTTGAATTACAGAGACGGCACCACAATTTACTATTTCAATTAATCCATCAGCAAAAGGAAAAAAAGCATCTGATGCTGCTACTGAACCATTTAAATCCAGACCATGTTCTTTAGCTTTCATCTTTGCTATTTTAGCTGAATCAATTCTTGACATCTGACCAGCGCCAACACCAAGTGTAGCCTTATCTTTAACAAAGACAATCGCATTTGATTTTGTATGTTTAGCAACTTTCCACGCAAATTTTAAATCTTCCAATTCTTTTGGTGAAGGTAATTTATCTGTAGCTATTTTTAATTTTGATTCATCCATATCAATTAAATCTGCATCCTGAACAATCACACCACCGGGAATTGAACGAAATGATAATCGCTCATTCGATATAGATTGTTTCTGCTTTAAAAGTCTGCGATCTTTCTTTTTCTTCAAAATGGCAATTGCCTCTTCCGTATAATCGGGTGCACACACAACTTCAAGAAATATTTCATTTAATTTTATTGCAAGTTTCTCATCAACAGTTGAAGTGAATGCTACAATTCCGCCGAACGAAGAAACAGGATCGCACTTAAGTGCTTTTATGTAAGCATCAAAGGAATCATTGCCGATGGCAGCACCAGCTGGATTATTATGTTTTATTATCGTGCAGGAATTTGGGCCAAGATTTTCACCCAATTCAACTGCAGAAACTAAATCGAGAATATTGTTGTATGAAAGTTCTTTTCCATGAATGAACTCAAAATTTTCATAGAACTCGCCATAAACTCCTGCATGCTGATGAGGGTTTTCTCCATAACGAAGTGAAGATGCAAGCTTGAAACTTCTATTAAAATAATTCGATTTAAAATTCATTTTCATTTCCAAAGTATTCACTATATATGAATCATAATCTGCGGTATGAGTGAAAGCGGCGATTGCTAGTTTTTTCCTGGTTTCATCACTTATTTCACCAGCCGTTAACTCTTGAAGAAATGGTGAATATTGTTGTGGATCAGTAATAACTGAAACAAACTTATTGTTTTTGGCAGCAGCTCTGATCATCGTTGGTCCGCCGATATCAATATTCTCAATTAATATATCGAGTTCAGCATCAGGATTTTTTGAAACTTCTTTGAAAGGATACAAGTTTACACAGACAATTTCGATTGGGAAAATCTTATTCTCGTCAGCTTCTTTTAAATCTGAGGGAGTATCTCTTCGCATTAAAATACCACCAGAAATTTTGGGATGAAGGGTCTTAACTCTTCCCTGAAATATCTCTGGGAAACCAGTCAAATCTTTTATTTCAGTGACAGAAATTCCATTTTCGGATAGCATTTTGAAAGTATTACCGGTAGCAATTATATCGAACCCGGAGGCTTGTAGAGCTCTTGCGAAATCCACAATTCCTGATTTATCAAAAACACTAATTAAAGCTAATTTTTTCAATGCATCATATGAGGTTTGAATAAAAAAAACTAAGTCTCGACTCTTACCCTATAATTATCAACAAAGACTTTGCCAAGGGCTATTTTCTCGATCACATCCGGCAAAATCAGGTGCTCAATTTTTAGCACTTTTTCGGCTATCTCTTCCGGCGATCGAACTTCAGAAATATCAACGCATCTTTGGGCGATAATTTTTCCTGTATCATAAGTTTCATCAACAAAATGGACTGTTGCACCGGATACCTGAGCAGAAGAATTAAACACTGCCTGATGAACATTCAGCCCGTACATTCCTGATCCACCAAAAGAGGGCAAAAGTGCCGGGTGAATATTAATAATCTTATTTCTAAAAGATCTTACAAAATTCTCAGGGATCAATTTTAAAAATCCCGCAAGTACTAAAAGATCGATTTTAAAATTATTTAAGATAGTATTGAGTTCATCAAAAGATACCAAGCCTTCAAGCTTTCCAACAGTGTACGTCGGGATCGAAAAATTTTTAGCTATTTCGAATGCAGGACAGTTTACTTTATCTCCAACAACAACTTTAACCTCAACCAGGTTTTTCAGTTTTGGTGATTCGAGTATAGCTCGCAGATTTGAACCCCGTCCGGAAACAAAGACTGAAAGTGCTAACACATTCCTGCTAAATTATTTCGTCAAAACTACTTAAAGACATTTAATTAATCAAATAAGCAAAGCCAGTATGTTCACTTTTGGCTTAATGAAAAAGAAAGAAAGCTCAGTTTATCCCTGAGTTTATTTTCAAAAAAATAATTACTGAAATTATTCGCATAACCGATAAAGAACTCTGCGTCAACGATGTTATTTAAACCTATGCTCGCCCTTGCCGCATAGTAACAGGCGAATGGTTTAACCCAAAGTTCACATTCATCAAAATTAAAAACTGCAACTGCATACTCAAGTGATTTTTTATTTTTTCCGAGATGAAAATAAGCGTCGCTTAAGGATAGGATCGCTTCTGCACGAAGAGTGTCGGATATTTGTGTATTCACAAATATCTCAAGAGAATCTATCGCCGGATTAAATTTACCTGCATCTATCATATTCCTGATCCGTAATAAATTTACTTCATTGGCGGATGGAAGATGATCCAGATATTGTTCACCTTTCTTTTTTGCATAAAGATCATCATCGAGATCTTCATTACCATCTGATGCTTTATCAAAGTATAAAAGTGCGGATAAAGAATCACCTTCAAATAGATAACTTACTCCAATCTTCAGTGCCGTAATTCCTTTGAAGTGAGTGTCGGTTGCATTTTCTAGAAAACTTCTATAATAATTTCGTGCCATATCATAGTCACCCTTCGCATAAAGTATATCTCCTAATGCCATACCTGCAAAATATTTTATCTGCGTGAGATTTGTATCCTTAGAGGTATAAACCAATTTGTAATTATTTGAAGCACTGTTCAAATCAAAGATTTTAACCTGAAGGTTTGCCAGTGCAAAACGGAATAATAAATTTTTTGGAAATCTGTCATTTAATCCATTCAATATTTTTTTAGCTGGCTGATACTGCAATAGAAATTCGGAATAAATTTGAGAAAGATAAAACTGTGCATCGATTTTTGAGAGCCTTCCTTTTTTAGAAGCAACTTCTAAATAATTTAATCCGACATTTTTATTACCAATCATACCTGCAAGATTCAATGCCCAGGACCAAGTTTGTGGTGCCTGTGAAATAGCAAAGTTAAAAAGACCTTTACTCATATATGCATCATAATAAAGACTATCTTCGGCTAATAGTACGTCAAAGTATAAATGAAATTTTCTTGCTGAAAGCACGGCATCAAAATAATTCTCATCTCGTGTGTAAGCGAAAGTTCTGTTCATATAAGCAGAACCAAGAAGATATAAAGTGAAAATATCTGAAGAATCTTTTTTCAAATTACCTTCTGCTTTTTCAATTACTGAATCGGTAAGAAGTATAAAATTTTCCAGGTCAGATTCATTTTTACTATCGAGAAAAAACCACAAATGACTTAAGGATTTATAGTAATACCCAGCTGGATTCTCCGGATAATTTTTAATAATGTTATCGAATATCTTTTCAGATGATTTGAAGTTAAAATTGTAAAGTGACTCCATTCCAATACTGATACGGGAGCTGATGTCGGATTGTGCGCTGACTGGATAGTTAAAACAGAAAACCAAAAGAGTTACAATCAATGTTAATCTTGAACTGATATAATTGAGATTTCTGAAAAGTATCATTTCATTAAGGAAGGAGAAGTTAAAAACTTTTAACAATTTGTTATTTTAGTCCCCGTTTTTTTCAATTGAGTAATTTATTGCTGCTCTCACAAACTCTCTGAACAACGGATGAGCATTTGTGGCTCTCGATTTTAACTCAGGATGAAACTGACAAGCCACGAACCATGGGTGATCTTTAAGTTCAATCATTTCAACTAGTTCTTTATCTGGAGATAACCCACTTAAAATGAGTCCGTTGTCCGTCAACTTTCTTCTGAACTTATTATTCACTTCATAACGATGCCGATGTCGTTCAGAAATATAGCTTGTTTTGTAAGCATCGTAAGCTTTAGATTTATCGTGAATTACACACGGATAAGCTCCGAGACGCATTGTTGCACCTTTATCTTTAACATCCTTCTGATCGGGCATTAAATCGATAACATTATATTTTGTTTTTCTGAACTCAGAACTATTTGCGTTTTTCATGCCACAAACATTTCTTGCAAATTCAACCACTGCACATTGGAGACCAAGACAAATACCAAAAAAAGGAATTTTATGTTCACGAGCATACCGGATTGCTTTTATCTTTCCTTCGATTCCCCTTTCACCAAAACCACCGGGAACTAATATCCCTGAAACACTTTTCAAAAAATCTTCAAAATCTTCAGCTTCACAATCCTCAGCATTGACGGGTATCATTTTTACTTTAACCTGGTTTTCTGCGCCAGAGTGAATGAACGCTTCAAGAATACTTTTGTAAGCGTCGAGATGAGTTATATATTTTCCGCAAACTGCTATTTCAACTTCACGAGTAGGATTTTTAATTCCACTAACAAAATTTTCCCATTCATCAAGTTTTATTTTTCTCTCGGATAAATGAAGACGGTTTGTAACCAGAGTATCCATTTTCTCTTTGTGAAGAACAAGAGGTACTTCATAAATAGACTGGACATCATATGCAGAGATAACTGCTTTTGAATCGACGTTACAGAATAAAGCAATTTTTTCCCTGATTTCTCTGGGCAATTTCTTTTCAGATCTACAAATTAGAACATCGGGCTGAATCCCGAGCTCTAATAGATTTTTCACACTATGTTGAGTTGGTTTTGTTTTGACTTCTCCAGCTGAAGCAATGTATGGAACAAGCGTAACGTGAATAACCATAGAATTCGCTCTTCCAAATTCCAGCATGTGTTGTCTCATCGCTTCAATAAATGGCAGACTTTCAATATCACCGACTGTCCCACCTATTTCAGTGATTATAATTTCATATTCACCAAGTTCACTTAAGCGAACGAGCTTTCTTTTTATTTCATCAGTGATGTGTGGAATAACCTGAACGGTTGCACCAAGGTAATCCCCTCTTCTTTCCTTTGTTATTACTTCATTATAAACCTGGCCAGTGGTAGTGTTATTTGCACGGGTCATATTTACATCAAGGAATCTTTCATAATGCCCAAGATCCAAGTCAGTTTCAGCCCCATCATCTGTGACATAAACCTCACCATGCTGGAATGGACTCATCGTTCCGGGGTCAACATTTATGTAAGGATCAAATTTCTGGATGGTAACACTGAAACCTCGCTGTTTAAGCAGGAGGCCAAGTGATGAAGCAGTTATACCTTTGCCTAATGAGGAAACTACTCCACCTGTGATGAATATAAATTTTACTTTTTTTCCGCGGGACATTTAGTTTTTTTTTGCTTTCAAATATAGCCTAAGGGGCATTTAGAAACAATTTAAGGCACTCTAATTCTGCATCCATAACTAACGGAAGTGAATTAAAATTTTTTTAAAATAATATTGAATTTTGATTTGCCATTAGGCAATAAATTCCTTATTCTTAGAAAAAAAAGAATAAAGAATTGGAACCAGATATTAAAATTTCAGCAATATTCCCAGTAAGTGCAAAAAAGCTTTACGACGCATGGTTGAACAGCAAAACCCATTCAGATTTTACAGGTGCTAAAGCTCATATCGATTCAAGAAATGGCTCGGCTTTTTCTATTTCAAATGGATACATAACAGGAACTAACCTGATACTTCAGCCGTATGGAAGAATCGTGCAGAATTGGCGAACCACTGAATTCCCGGAAGGTGCACCGGATTCTAAACTAGAAATTCTTTTTGAAAAACATAACAGTGGTACCAAACTCACAATAATTCATGATCATGTACCAAACGGTGATGAAAGAAAATATGAAAAGGGTTGGAAGGAATACTACATTAAACCAATGAAATTGTACTTCAAAAAAAGTAATTCCAGCAGTAAGGTCAAATAGATTGAAATTCACCCACCAATATTCTACTTGAACTGCCTTCTAAATTTCAGCTATATTTATTCTAATTAAAAAAAGTTTTTAGAAGGATATTATTGAAGAATATTTTTAGGCTTATTGTTGTTTTTATTTCAGCTATTACTATTACACTTTGTGCTCAAGATAGTACTCAAAGCCTCGCTTTCAAAAATAAGAGACCACAACAGAACTCACCTTATTTTTACAGACCGGATCTTGCTTACCAAATTTGGCAAAAATTCAGATTAACCCAGGAAGCAAATGCCGGTGATCCTCTGGCCCAGCATGAATTAGGTTTAAGATTTTTAATGGGTGAAGGTGTTCCCGCAGATACTGCCCAGGCTGTGTATTGGATAAAAAAAGCTGCTGATCACAATTTAACTTCTGCGAAATATAATTATGCAATTCTTTTAATTAATGGAATTGGTGTACAATGGGATCCTTTTACTGCATTTAAACTTTTTGAAAGTGCCGCAAATGATGGAATGGTTCAATCACAATATGTTGTTGGAATTTTATACACAGATAATTTAACCGTTCAACGCGATTATAACCTTGCATACTACTGGATTAAAAAAGCTGCTGATAGCGAATATGAACCGGCAGAAAAAATAGTTTCAAAACTAGAGCCGAGAGTTTCAAAAACAGTTGTAGATTCTCTTCTTACTGATTCAGGCAAGCCCGAAGACAAAAATCCAATTCCTGATCCATCAGAAAATCTAACATCTAATCTTGGATTAGTCTTTATTGATTTTGAATCAATTACAGACTCGGCAATTAGTATATCCGATAGTATGTTGATAGATAATATTGATATCATCGGGGCTGACAGCCTTACTAAAATTTTGCTTGCTGATAAACCATCTTCTTTGAATCAACTTTCTACAAAACGTAATGTTGAAATACTTACAATACTTGCTAACAATGGTAGCCCCGAAGCTCAAACAATTCTCGGAAAAATGTATGAACAAGGAAATTATTATAAAAAAAACCTGGTAGATGCCGGCGTTTATTATTATCGGGCATTAAGAAATGATTCTCCTTCAGGCGCTTATTTATTATGGCAGCTTTCACAGGACTATAGTTTTCAGCAGCTTGTGCAGAGAGAAAGTGAAAACGGAAATGTTGTTGCCAAATTTTTATGGTACGGATTAACATCAATCGGATTTGATCGAAATATTACAATCTCTGATGCGATAAATTTACTCGACGAATCATCAAATTCGTTATACTTACCAGCAATGGTTGAGTCGGGTTTGAACTACTATTCAGGCAGATTTGGAAGAAACAATCCTGAAACCGGATTAACTCTCTGGACATCTGCTTCTCAACTCGGCAGTGAAGAAGCAGAAACTAGATTAATTGCGTCAAGATTGCTTGATGAATTTAGCGGTTATAATAACTCCGAGGATTTTAAGAAACTGAAAAATGAAGCTAATCAGGGTTCATTATTCGCTATGGTCTCAATAGGAATATGCTACGAGCAAGGATTAGGAACAGCCAGATCAATTTCTGATGCAGTAAACTATTTCAAGATGGCTGCTCAACGAGGAAGTAGATTTGCTTATGAAGAATTAAAAAGAATTTATGATGAAATCAGACCAGCCGATCCTCAGTATTTAATTTCAAATTGAGTTATGAAAATTAAAACGAAACTACCTGAATGGGGTACGAGTATTTTCACTATAATGTCACGAATGGCAGTTGAGCATAATGCGATTAACCTTGCACAAGGCTTTCCGGATTTTAACTGTAATGAAGAACTTCTTGAACTTGTTCATCACTTCCAGGTAAAAGGATTCAATCAGTACGCTCCAATGCAAGGTGTACCAGCTCTTCGTAAATCTATTTCAGAGAAAATTGAAAAACTTTACGGCAAGCTTTACAACTTTGAAAATGAAATAACGATAACGGCAGGAGCAACACAGGCTTTATTTACTGCTATAACCTCAGTTGTGGAAGTAGGCGATGAAGTTATTTTATTTGAACCAGCATATGATAGTTATGTCCCGGATATTCTTTCAAACGGAGGTATTCCTGTTTACATTCCTCTGAATCCAAATGATTATTCATACGACTGGGATTTAGTACGAAAGAAAATTTCCGGTAAAACAAAAGTTATAATTTTCAACTCACCTCATAATCCGACAGGAAGTTTGATTACCGAAAAAGATATTAAAGAACTGGAAAAGATTACAAAAGGAACTAATATTTTAATTATAAGCGATGAAGTTTATGAGCATATTACATTCGATAATAAAAAGCATTTAAGTCTATCAGGTTCGGAAGAACTCTGTAAAAGAACATTTGTTATTTCATCATTTGGAAAAACATATCACACAACTGGCTGGAAAATGGGTTACTGTGTCGCACCTGAAATTCTAACTAAGGAATTCAGAAAAATGCACCAGTTCATTGTATTTTCGGTTAACACTCCAATTCAATATGCTTATTCTGAATTCATGAAACAGGAAGACAGGTACCTATCGCTTGGTAACTTTTATGAAAATAAGCGGAATTTATTTTTAGATGCAATTAATAATTCCAGGTTTAAAATTCAAAAATGTGATGGTACTTATTTTCAGCTACTTGATTATTCTTCAATATCAGATAAATCCGATATAGAATTTGCTGAATATATGACAAAAGAAGTTGGGGTTGCTGTAATTCCTTTATCACCATTTTGTGAAGACAGGAAGAGCAGATCGTTGGTTAGGATTTGCTTCGCTAAATCTGATGAAGTACTTAAAAAAGCAGCAAAGATCCTTCATAAATTGTAGGCAAAATTATGAATAGAATAGAACAATTAAATCTTAGGAAAAAAGCCGCATATATTTCGTTGGCAATTGGCATCGGAATGTTCATTACTAAAATGACTGCCTATTTTATTACTGGTTCAGTCGCCATATTTTCAGATGCTGCAGAATCTGTTGTGCATGTTGCTGCAACCGCAATGGCTTTATTCAGCATAATTCTTAGTTCAAAACCGGCTGATGAGTCGCATCTTTATGGTCACGGGAATGTGGAATATTTTTCTGCAGGAGTCGAAGGATTTTTAATCATTTTGGCGGCAGGTTTTATTATTTACCAGGCTTTGCTTGATATAATTGCCGGACCAACTCTTGAATCATTAAGCATTGGAGTTATATTCATCAGTGCTGCTGGAATTGTTAACCTTGGACTTGGATATTATTTAATCAATACAGGCAAGAAAACAAATTCGATAACTCTCGTTGCTGATGGAAAGCATGTTCTCACCGATGCAATAACAAGTATCGGAGTTATTGTCGGAATTACACTGGTTATTGTCACCGATTTTATTTTACTTGATCCACTACTTGCAATAATAGTAGCATTAAATATTTTATTTACAGGATATAAATTAATCAGGGAATCCATCGGCGGACTAATGCTTGAAACAAATCCAGAAATTCTGAAAAATATTTCAGACAAATTAATCTCAATCAGGAAGGATTATTGGATCGATATTCACGAACTACGCTATTGGCAATCCGGAGATAGAACTTTTATGGATTTTCATCTGATATTGCCGTATTACTTCACAATTGAACAATCTCATAAGGAAGAGAGAAGAATTGATGAAGAACTTGAAAAAGAATTTCCGAACCTGCCTGCCGGACAGGCAAGTTCACAAATAAAAATTCATTTTGATTATTGCAACGATGTTCTCTGCAAATTCTGCGGTTACCAAAATTGTGAAGTCCGCAAAGAAGCAAAAACAATTAATTTTGAATGGAATGTTGAGAAGTCAGCAGGCAAAGCTGTTTATAAAATTATTTCTCAGTAATAGTTCCTGGATCTTTAACTGAAGTTAGAATTAGTAATCCCACGATAAAAAAGAATGCAATTGAAATTATTGCAATTCTTTGATCACCAGATAAAAAACTTACAAGACCAAAAACAAGCGGACCAACAACCGCAGAACTTTTACCGAAGAAAGAATAAAATCCAAAAAACTCGGTTTTCTTTTCAGGTGGAGTAAGCTTGCCCATCAAACTACGGCTAGCCGACTGACAGGAACCCATCGCTGCACCGGCTATTAATCCAACTACATAAAAACCGGTTTTGTCATATACAAAATATGCGAGAGTTATGGTGACAAGCCACATAAACAGGCTAATGATGATTGTTTTCTTCTGCCCGATTTTATCAGCGACAATCCCCAAAATGACTGAGCCTGCAATAGCTGTTGTCTGAACCACTATGAAAAAAATAAGCAACTCCATCTCGTTAAAGCCAAGTGTTGTGCTCGCATAATTTCCAGAGAAAAAGATAACTGTATTTACTCCTTCTATATAAAAGAAAAAGGCTACAAGGAAAATTGCAAGATTTTTATAATGTTTTAAGTGTGTTAGTGTTGACCAAACTCTACTAAATCCAATTGTAACAAATGATTCAGTTCGTTCTACTACTGATCTCTTTTCTTTTAAAAAGAAAAAGATTGGTAAAGAAAAAATCAGGAAGAATAAAGCAGCTATGGGAAAAGTTTCCTTGATCATTGATGCTTCAATAAATGGGAAGACGATTGCAAGTGTTGCAAGTGAACCTAAATAACCCATACCGAAACCGTAACCACTTACTCTACCGTAATTTTTTGGTGAAGTAATTTCGGGTAAGAACGCATCATAAAAAACAAGGCCTGCTTCAAAGCCAACGTTTGCAAGGACAAACAATGTGATGCCCCAGAATATTTGTCCGGGTCCTATAAAGTAAAGTGAGGCTGTTCCAAGGATACACAGTGCTGTAAAGAAAAGCAGAAAACGTTTTTTACCAGCACTATAATCTGCAATAGCGCCTAACAGTGGCGAAATAAATGCAGTTATAACCATCGCTATGCTTGTGCTAATACTCCAATATAAATCTCCTATCGCTTCATTGCCTGCAACTGTTTTCTTGAAGTAAACAGCATAGAGAAACGTTACAACAATTATGGAAAAAGACGTGTTGGCAAAATCGAAAAGAGTCCAGATAAAGACTCTGTTTTTTTCTTTCATCTGCAATTACCTTGAAGGTGAGATGGACTCTTCAACCAATCCCCTGCCAGATTTATTTAACTTACCATCTTTCTTTTCTTCGTCAAGCACGGCATCGAGAATTCCATTAATAAATTTTGCACTACCTGCTGTACTGTATTCTTTTGCAATCTCAATTGATTCATTGATTGAAACTTTAGGTGGTATGTCCGGGAAATGCAAAAGTTCACAAATACCCATTCTCAGTAGG
Source organism: uncultured Ignavibacteriaceae bacterium (assembly GCA_963790385.1). Taxonomy (GTDB): domain Bacteria; phylum Bacteroidota; class Ignavibacteria; order Ignavibacteriales; family Ignavibacteriaceae; genus IGN2. The sequence goes on along the minus strand of CAWBOG010000004.1, from coordinate 93,466 downwards.
ATTTTATCAATTAGCGCAATCCTGTTCATTTCCCAATTAGTTACTCGCTGGATTATTCTGTTATCCAGTTCTTCAACATTTGCAAGTACCGCTTTGGTAAGATGTTTTGCAAAAGCTTTATCTGTTTCATCGGTAACTTCAGAGAGGATTTCCAAGGAGAGTGGTTGAAGAGATACATCGTTCAATTCGTAAGCATACAAAATCTGCAAAACTTTTTCTCTAACAATTCTTCGCTTTGATTTTTTATTCAACATTTTAAGAACAAAATAAAAATTTAATAATCAGTATATAATTCTACTTCAAATATTAAAACAGTTTCCTTACAAAGCAAAATTCCAGAAGTTAAATAAGGCTATACTTTCTCTAATTTTATTATAAAGTAAATCTCCAAAATTTAGTTTATGACTGGATTCAGCAACTTTAACATTGAGATTATAAAATTTGCTTATTTCAATGGCTCTTGGAAGATGATAAGCATCAGAAATAAGAATAATATCAGCGATACTCTTTTCATTTGAAAGATTATTTTTTATCCATCTAATCTGATCGGATGTTGAAGAAGTTGAACTTTCTATTATAATCTTTGCTGTATCAACTCCACTTGTCCTGGCGTACGCATAAGCAACTTCAGATTCAGGTAACTCACCTGGAGCTTTTCCACCGGTCAATACAATTTTTCCCGCAAATCCCTGATCTAGAAGTTTCAAAGCTTTATCAACTCTGGAGGATAAGGTTGGACTAGGAATATTTCCACTCCAAACAGCAGCTCCTAAAACAACAGCAATATTCTTTTCACTTTTACTAATTGCCCACCTTTCCGAAGTATAACCAATGTTATCAATATAAATGACAATTACTATGAATGAGAAAAACAGACTTATAAATGTGGTTAAAATGTCATTAAATATCTTTGACTTTTGTGAAGTGATTACTCTGTACCAAAGAAAAATTAGAAAATAAATTAGTGTTAGCAAGTATAACAAGAAAAGTAAACCAGTTAACACTTTATCTCCGGGTTGATTAAAAACATAAATACTCGCGGACACTATATTAAATCTTGTACTCACAAATGAAACTACAAGCAACAGCCAGGAAATTATTAAAAAAGTATAAATTGATTTATTAGTTATTAATGAGCCATCTTTTTTTTTGATTAAATAAATTCCAACAATTACTCCGGTATACACTAAAAAGTTGATGATATTTCCGGTTTTTAACAAAGAGAAATAGTTGATTGAAAGTTGCTGATTGAGATATTTTGCTACATACAGAAACGCTAGTTGAGAAAGCAGAAGTACTAAAATAAGGAGAAAGTTATTCTTTTGATTTTTCTTAGGCATAGCAAAAAATATAGTTTGAGGGTCTGGACTGACTTAATGAATAAATCAAATCTTTCAAAGTTTAATGAATAATTTTCAGGTAAATGTGCTTTAAAGCTAATGAGATGAAATGCAATTTCAAACTAGAATAGATATTTCGTGAGAGAAAGGAGAGAGTCTAATTATATAACCGCAAATCGACAATTAGAAATTAAAAAGGCGTCCAGTGGACGCCTTGAAAATTAATTTAGTTTAAATATAACCGGTATGGATACCTGAACATTTACTGGTTTACCTCTTTGCTTCCCAGGTTTGAATTTTGTTTTTAATACAGCATTGAGTGCTGCTTCATCACATCCGGCTCCAATACCTTTAAGAATATTAGCTTTAGTTACATTACCTGATTCATCAACAAAGGCCAGTATATAAACTTTGCCTTCAACACCTGCTCTTTTTGCAATTTCTGGATAAACAATTTTTTCCTGTATTGCCTTTATACCACCAATTGGTTCGGGCATTTCTTCAACAGCAACAAAATAAGTTGGTTCTTCTTCAACTTTTTTCTCCTCTTTTGGAGGAGGTGGAGCTTCCAACTCTTCTTCAAAATCAATTTCAGTATCACCAATTTCAATATCTTCTAAAACATCATCACTTGGTGCTTCAATCGGAATTGGTGGTTTGGGTGGTGGAGGTGGTCGGTTTTCCTGTTTGGTTTGTTGAATATCTTCAACTGTGAAGAGTTCTTGCGTACCTTCAAGCTTCATTCCATCACCTTTTAAATCAGGAAAGAACTTGAATGCAACAATTAAAATAGCAAGAGCTATAATCAGACTTACCTCAAAAGTCCTTTTGTATTTTGACCGCAGATCAGCGATTGGATTTTTTAGTTTCATTTTCAGCTCTCCTATAAATAGCTTTTAACTGATGAAAAATTACTAAATGATAACAGTTTTATCAAATTAGTTTCTGCCCCTTTTACAATTATTTTTTAAGAAAGTTCCCACCAAACCAGAATTTTACGGGTTTAATTAAATTCCAGGTGATATTTTAGTCTGTTAATAAGATAATAAACCACTAAAACGCCAACAAAGGTACCACATGCATCAGCAATCCAATCTAGAGTTTCTGCAAATCTACCGGGAACTAGCATTTGATGTAACTCATCAACAGCACCGTACAATAAGCCAATAATGATCGTCACGAGAGGTGCTTTTTGAAAAAGTAATCGTGATTTTCTCTGATAAATTAATGTTAAATTCACTAATACAGCAAGAATGAAATATGCAATGAAGTGGCTTATTTTATCATTGAATCCGACACTTGGCAAACGCTCAATCGGAAGACTCGTTGCCGTAAAAAGTATTACCCAGTAAATAGATAGCGGAATGTAAACCAGCCAGATTTTTCTTTTTTCAAGATATTTAAACAATTGAACGTTTCAAAAAATTAATAGTTTGAGGAATATAATTTTGGATGTCGGTTGCAAGAATATCCAGTCTACTTCTTTTCTTTGCAAGAATATCTGCTGCCAGGCTATGAATGTAAACTGCAGAGATTATTGAACTTTCAATGTTCTTATTCTGAGCAATTAACCCCGAAATAAATCCTGCTAACACATCACCAGAACCAAATTTTGCTAATGATGGATTGCCAGTAGTATTAATTAGTGCATCTCCACCCGGCGTAAAGATTATTGTTGGAGCACCTTTCAAAACTAAATAAGCACCCGTTCGCTCCACAAATGCTTTTCCGTATTTAAGAATATCTTTTCTTAATTCTGAAGTTGAAATTCCAATTAAATTTGTAAACTCAGCATGATGAGGAGTAAGTACGGAGTTTCGGAGATTTAATTTTTTATATCTTCCCTGCCCCAAAGCAAATATTGCATCAGCATCAATTACTTTTAGTTTTGATTTGAATTTTTTTATAAATGAAATGACTGCTTTTTGAGTTTCCTTTTCTCTGCCAAGTCCGGGACCAATAGCAATAACATCAGCCCATTTTATTTTATCGCTTAGCTCATCAATATTTTTTTCTGAAAAATATTCTTTTCCATCATCTTCATAAGTTCTAACTACTACTTCATTTAACTTTTTATGAATTAGTTCACGAATAGATTTAGGAAAACAGAGAATTGATGCACCGCTACCGATCTTTAATGCAGAAGTTGATGTTAGAACCGCTGCCCCTGGTAAAGATCCTGATCCGGCAATTGTTAAAACTTTTCCTGCAGAATATTTGTTAAGATTCTTCTCTTTAAATGGCAATCCAAGCAATGCATCCTCGGGTTCGATAAGAAATTCTGTTGTAGTAAAATTATCGTAAAGAGAATCGGGAATTCCAATTCCTCCTTTTTCCACTTCACCTGAATAAACATATCCATCGCCAAAAAATAATCCTTTCTTCAACTGACCGAGCGTAATTGTATAATCAGCTTTGAATGATATTTCTGCATCACTGGAGTCAGCATTCAATCCGGTTGGAATATCAATAGCAACTTTAATCGCAGTTAATCTATTTAAATAATTAACTATGGAAGTGTATGGTTTACGAAGATCCCCTTGAGTACCACTGCCGAGAAGTGCATCACAAATTATGCTGCAACTTTTTAATGAGCTTAAATCCTTAATCGAGCTAAACTTTTTTAATTTTATTTTACGATTGGATAGCGAAAGTTTTTTCAGAACCTGATAATTAAATCTACAATCCTGAGACATTTCCTTTTCTGTTCCAAGATAAATAACTTCTACTTCATATCCGGCATTAGCAAAATGTCTTGCTGTAGCAAATCCATCTCCCCCATTATTACCTTTACCACAAACGAAACCAATTTTTGGTAAATTCTAAATGTTCAATTCTTTCAGAAATTTTTTGGAAGATTTCCCGGGAAGCATTCTCCATCAGAATAATACCTGGAATGCCCAGTTTTTTGATGGCAAATTCATCAACTTCGACGGATTTGTTTCGTGGAATAAAGTGGAATCATGATTATTAAAAATCCATTTAAGAAAATAGACTAAGCGTTCAAAAACAATTTACAGATAAGCTGTAATCAAATCCAGTAAAGAGCCGGGAATTATACCAAGCAATATTACGAGTAAAACAGAAATTGCAACTCCAAAGAATCCGCTGAAACTTTTTGAGTGAATAACTTCCCCTTCTGCTTCTTTGAAATACATCAACACTACAATTCGCAAATAAAAATAAACACTGATAACACTCGAAATTATTCCCAAAATTGCAAGCCAGGTTAAACCTGATTTTATGGCTGCAATGAAGACATAGTATTTAGCAAAAAATCCTGCTAACGGCGGAAGTCCTGCAAGAGAAAACATTATTATTGCTAGGAGTGCTGCAAGTACCGGACTTTTTGTACCAAGACCAGCATAAGAATTAATATCAAGATTTGTATCATTCTCTCCTTCAACTAAAGCAATAATTCCAAAGGCTGCTAAATTCATAAATGTGTAAACAGCAAGATAGAATACAACACTGGCAACACCAGTGCTTGTACCTGCAGCAAGTCCAATCAGAATATAACCTGCATGTGAAATTGAAGAATAAGCAAGCATTCGTTTTATATTACTTTGTGCAATTGCAACAATACTACCGAACAACATTGAAAATATTGATAACACAGCCAGGTATGGTAAAAATAAACTTGTGCTCTGACCTGAAAATAAAGCAGTTAATGCTGCAATGATTGCAGCAAAAGCAGCGGCTTTGCCAATGGTAGAAAACAATCCGGTAACTGTAGTTGGAGCTCCCTGGTAAACATCAGGAACCCACATATGAAATGGAAATGCAGCAATTTTAAATGAAAATCCAATTAGAAAAAGAAGTATTCCAACAAGAAAAATAATATTGCTTGAATACTCGGCGAATCCTGCTGTGATAATATCAATTGAAGTGGTTTGTGCAGAACCATAAATAAGTGCAATTCCATAAACTAAAAATCCGGTTGCAAACGCACCAAGCAGAAAATATTTGAGAGAGGCTTCGATTGCTTTTTCTTTTTTTCGGTTCACTCCGGCAAGCACGTAAAAACAAACTGACATTATTTCAAGTCCAAGAAAAATCATAAATAAATTTTTTGCACCAGCCATCAACATCATTCCGAGAACTGAATTCTGAATAAGAATGTAATACTCGGAATAATTTATTCCATATTTTTTTATGTAATCAACTGAAAGTAGGCAAACGAGAGCTGCACCTATGTTGAAAATAAAATAGAAAATATTTGTTATTCCACCTGATGACAGCATATTCTGAAAAACTATAGATTGGTTTTCAACAGTCATCAAAGAATAAAATCCAGTTCCAAGAAAAAGAAAAAATGAAAACCACGGAAGAAGCGATTTGCCGTTTTTTGAATAAAGCTCAATAAGGATTGAAATAATTATTCCTGCCCCAATAATTATCAGAGGTATAATGTTGTAAACTTCGTTAAGATAAATCATAAAAATTACTCTATAAAAATTTGATTTTCGCCCAGCTTTTCAATTCCCAGCTGATTATTCTCATTTGGATGAAGAGCGATTGTTATATGATTTTTTGCATCGAAAATATCTTTACCTTTTTCAACAACAATCATCTTTATTGCTTCATACTTGGTAATGACATCACCAAGATCTTTGTAATCATAAAAATAAATTTCCATAAAATCAGGATTTTCAGAAACATGAACGCCTTTGAATGAAGGGCTAAAATCTGTGATCAAATCATTTTCGATATTTAACTTAATTATATGACAGCTAAATGGTAAGAGTACACGGTTTCCATAATATAAACCTGATTTTTTTTCTTTTAATACTTCAGTGATGCTTTTCATAAATCAACCTCATTAAAAGTAAAATACAAACCAAACGATTGTAAAAATAGGAATCAAAATTGGAATGGAATATTTTATCATGAATCCAAAAAAGCTTGGCATTTTTATTCCGGCTCTTTCACTAATTGATTTTACCATAAAATTTGGACCGTTACCAATGTAAGTCATCGCACCAAAAAATACGGCTGCAACAGAAATAGCAGAAAGATAGATTGGGTGCATATTTGCAAATGCAGAGACGTCAGATGGCAGATGAACGTTCATTCCATACTTTCCAAGCGAAGCACTCAAAAAGTTAAGATAAGTTGGTGCATTATCAAGAAATGATGAAAGTATACCTGTTGCCCAATAAAATATTCCGGGAGTTAATTTTTCTCCGAGCACATTCGCTTCATACGAAATTAATTGCAAAGCAGGAATCATTGTTGCAAAAATTCCCAGGAATAAATAAGCAACTTCGCGTATAGGTTCGAAATTGAATTCATTTGCCTTTAAAATATTTTCATCGGCGGTGCGATATGCGATAACAACTATTGAAAGCATAATAATTTCTCTTATTCCAATCGGCAGTGGACTAAGACTTGGAATCCAATCAATTACACGTGTATCAACAAATACTGCAGCTACCACAATAAGTAAATAAATTACATTTCTAATTCCTTTAAATTCAATTTTACCGCTAAACTCTTTATTCACTTTATCTGCTTCTGAAACGTTTCGTGAATCAATTAAAATAAAAACCGCTGTTACAACGAGCAAAGTTGGGATCCAGATATACCAAACATGACCAATTACCCAAAAGAATTCTACACCTCTTAAAAATCCAAGAAACAGCGGAGGATCACCTATTGGAGTTAAAGCTCCGCCAATATTGCTGACAAGGAAAATGAAAAAAATGATATGATAAGGTTTAATTCTGTCCTGGTTAATTTTAATGAAAGGTCTGATCAATAACATGGAGGCACCGGTAGTTCCAATAACGTTTGCGATCACTGAACCAAAAAGTAAAATACCAGCATTTAACCAGGGTGTGGCTTTCTTATCGACTTTGATTAATATTCCACCGGATGCAACAAACAACGAACTCAGCAGAGCAATGAATGAAATATATTCCGCCAAAGTATGAAGTAAAGTGTGAGTGTCTTTAAGAAAGATCAAATAATATAAAACTGTGATTAACCCTAATAGTATAGCAATAAGCGGATAATATTTTTCCCAAAAATGATGGTAAAACAATGGACCTGTTGCAATCATTCCCAGAAGTATAACAAAAGGGATGACCATAAAGACTGCCGGTAAATTACTTTCATCAGCATCATATTTAGTTAATGTAACTACCGAACTGGTGTCCGAAATGGTAATACTCTCTGCACTTAATTCCTGAATGCTAAATAAGAAAATTGAAGTGAAAAAGAAAAATATGAGTATCCAATTACTTTTGTGCATCAACATTTCCTAATTGTATTTGATCCTGAGGTGTGGTAACAATCTGAATAATTTTTTCCGATGTCTTTGAAGAAACATTCAGAAATGTTGAAGGATAAATTCCTATCCAGATAATAAAGATGAAGATTGGAATGAGTACTAATTTTTCACGAAAGTTAAGATCTGTTAAGTCATTTAATTTTGGATTTGTAACTTCACCGAAGACAACTTTCTTATACATCCAAAGCATATAAACAGCTGCAAAGATAACTCCGGTTGCAGCAAAAATTGTAAACCACCAGCTTCCGAGTACAGTTGATTTGAAAGAACCAATTAAAATTAAAAACTCTCCGACAAATCCGTTCAATCCCGGTAATCCAATTGAAGAAAGAGAAGTAAAAAGAAAAGCGAACGAAAAGAAAGGAACTATTTTTGCAATTCCACCGTAGTCGGCTATTTTTCTTGTGTGAGTTCTTTCGTAGATCATTCCAACTAAAAGGAAAAGTGCCCCTGTTGACAAACCATGATTAATCATTTGAATTACTGCACCTTGAACCGATTCCTGGTTGAGAGCAAATATTCCCAGCATTACAAAACCAAGATGTGAAACAGATGAATATGCTACTAACTTTTTCATATCTGTCTGAACCATTGCAACGAGAGCACCATAAATAATTCCTATTACAGCAAGCACAGAAATGAATCCGGCATAATCAATTGAAGCCTGCGGAAACAAAGGAAGATTGAATCTGAGAAATCCATAAGTTCCCATTTTAAGTAGAACTCCTGCAAGAATAACACTACCGGCGGTTGGTGCTTCAACGTGAGCATCGGGCAACCACGTGTGGAAAGGAAACAATGGAACTTTGATTGCAAAACTTAATGCAAAAGCGAGGAATAAAAATCCCTGGATAGAATGATCAATTGTTGGTCCGGTTTTATATAAATCGAGAAGATTGGTTGTAAAACCACCAAGCATTTCAGCAGAGTAAACAAGAAGCCAGATGATTGCAACAAGCATCAGCAAACTGCCAGCCATTGTGTAAATGAAGAACTTTATTGATGCATAAATTCTTCTTTCACCGCCCCAGATTCCGATAATAAAATACATTGGGATCAACATTGCTTCCCAGAAAACATAAAACAAAAACATATCCAGCGACGCAAATACACCGAGCATTCCTAATTCCAAAAACAACATGAAAAAAGTGAATTCTTTAACTTTATTCTTAATGCCGTTCCAACTTGAAATCAATGTTAAAGGCGTAAGGAATGTTGTGAGAAGAATCAACAGCATTGACAAGCCATCAATACCAACGTGGAAACTTATATTAAGATTTTTAACCCAATCAAATTTATTAACGAACTGAAATTCTGATAATTGATTATCAAATCCGAAATAAATGAAAAGCGAAATAGCAAATGCAATTAGCGAAACAACCAGTCCAATATTTTTTATGAGTTGAAATTTTTCTTTATTGATAAAAAGAATAATTATTGATCCGATAATCGGAACAGCAAGAAGATATGTTAACAAGTATGATTGTTCCATTTATGAGTAGCTCAAGATTATCCAGAAAAGAGCAATTAGAATTCCAAGTACCATAACAAGTGCGTATGATTGTGCAATTCCTGTTTGAATTTTTTTAATTGAACCAGAAATATTATCAATTATTTTTGCCAGCCCGTTAATCAATCCATCAATTATTTTATTATCAGCAATCTTCCAGAGAATATTTTCAGAACCTTTTACAAGCGGATTCACGATAGTCGCTTCATAAACTTCGTCAACCTTATATTTGTTCAAAAGAATGTTATAGATGCCCTTAAATTTAGAAGCAGTTCTCTCTGCAATTTCAGGTTTTTTCAGATAGATGTGACGAGCATAGAAGATTGCACCTGCTGCAGCAACTACTGAAACTATCATCAATATTATTTCTTCCAGATGCGAATGTCCACCCCCGTGCATTAGTTTTATTTCAGCAGTTTTGAACACCGGTGCTAACCAGTTATGGAATAAATTTCCGTGTTCACCAGAAAATAATTCAGGAATACCGATGAAGCCACCGATTGCAGATAACACTGCAAGCACAATCAATGGAACCGTCATCAATTTTGGTGATTCGTGTGGATGAGTTTTGTGATGGTCAAACTTTTCTTTTCCTTCAAAAGTCATAAAATAAAGTCTGAACATGTAAAAAGCTGTCATCAGTGCAGTTATTAATCCAATCAACCAAAAAACCATACCGAGATTTGTAAAAGAATACCAGAGAATTTCGTCCTTACTAAAAAATCCCGAAAGTGGTGGAATCCCTGAGATTGCAACTGCTGCTACCAAAAAAGTTCCGTAAGTGATCGGCATATATTTTTTTAAGCCGCCGTAATGCCGAATATCTTGTTGTTCATGCATTGAATGAATAACTGATCCGGCTCCAAGGAAGAGTAAAGCTTTAAAGAATGCGTGAGTCATCACATGAAATATTCCGGCAGAAAATGCACCAGCACCCAGCGCTAAAAACATATAGCCAAGCTGACTGACAGTTGAATAAGCGAGAACTTTTTTAATATCATTTTGAACAAGTCCGATTGTAGCAGCAAAGAATGCCGTGAAAACTCCGATTACTGCAACAACCATCATTGCAGCAGGAGCAGAAGCATAAATAATACTGCAACGTGCAACCATATAAACACCGGCAGTAACCATTGTTGCAGCATGGATGAGTGCAGAAACGGGAGTTGGACCTGCCATTGCATCAGGAAGCCAAACCAATAAAGGTATTTGTGCAGATTTTCCTGTTGCACCAATGAATAAAAAGATTGCAATCAAAACGAAAATGTGTTCAGGGACAGCGAATGAAACCGCGCGTGCAAATACATCTGTAAAAATTAATGTTCCGAAAGTCGAATAAATTAAAAACATTCCTATCAGAAATCCGAAGTCACCGATTCTATTAACGATAAAAGCTTTTAAGCCAGCTCCCGAAGTTGTACTATTTTCAAATTTTCTGTCATACCAAAATCCGATGAGAAGATATGAGCATAAACCGACTCCTTCCCATCCAAGAAACATCAAAAGAAAATTATCTGCAAGAACAAGATTCATCATCGCAAAGATGAAGAGATTGAGATATGTGAAAAATCTCCAGAAACTTTTATCTCCATGCATGTAACCAATTGAGTAAACGTGGATTAAAAATCCAACGCCAGTTACGATTAGTGACATCACTAATGATAACTGATCAACCTGGTAAGAGAAACTAATATTTAATCCTGCAACATCAATCCATTGAAACAAAGTTACGATAGTTAATCTTTGATCTGCAGGAAGTGCAAGTGTTTCAAAGAAGGCAGCAACAACTACGAGAAAGGATAACCCAATTGTACTGCTACCAATAATTCCGATTAGTTTTTCATTTTTAATTTTTGGACCAAGTAATCCATTAAAAAGAAAACCGAGTAATGGAAAAAGTACTGTGAGATATATAAGATTAATCATTGTATAAGAATTACCACTTGAGAATATTTATTTCGTCAATATTAACAGTTAATTTATTTCTGAAGATCGCAATTATGATTGCCAATCCTACTGCAGCTTCAGCAGCAGCTACTGCCATAACAAAGAATACAAATAGTTGCCCACCAACATCTCCCAGATACGATGAATAAGTAATCAAAGTAAGATTTGCTGAGTTCAGCATCAACTCAACACACATAAAAACCACGATGGCATTTCTTCGAGTCAGCACTCCCACAATTCCGGTTGAAAACATAAATGCACTTAGAACAAGGTAATATTCAATTGGTATTTGCATAACTCATTCGAATTTCTTTTTTGCTAAGACCATTGCCCCAATTGTAGCTGAGAGAAGAAGATATCCGGCAGCTTCAAAAGGTAAAATATAATTTGTGAACATTTCTCTTCCGATATTTTCAATAGTACCGGTCTGTACACTGCGGCTTACTTCAGAAGTAATTCCTTCTGATGGTTGCGAGAGAAAGATTACATAAATAATCTGTATCAGAACTAATGCAACAACTGCAATAATAAAAATCCTAAGTTTGGTTTTCTGTTCAAAAAATTTCTTTTCCTTTTCGGGATTCAAAAGCATTATTACAAAAAGGAAGAAGACCATTATCGCGCCGGCATAAACTATAACCTGTGCAACAGCAATAAACTGAGCATTCAGAATGAGATATAATCCAGCCAACGAGCCAAAATTTAAAACAAGGAATAAAGCTGATATTACAGGGTTCGGACGAGTAATCATCAACACTGACGAAACAGCGCAGATTGTAGCGAAGAGTATAAAGAGAACTAATTCTAAGGTCATTGTCCCTTCGATAGTAGATGGTTGATGTATACTTCTGATGATCTCATATTGTTGCTAACTCTTGATTGCATGTTTGCATGAATGCATGGAAATTATTCTTTTTTTTCACTCTTGCAGTCATGCATTAATGCAATCATGCATTCTATCATTTTATAAGTTCAAATTTATTAGAAACGATACTGCTAATTTAATGACAATCAGTAAAAATTTACTAAGGAGTATTTCTATAAATCATCCTCGGGAACGGAATAGCTTCTCTTAAATGATCAAGTCCACAAATCCAGCTTACGGTTCTTTCAAGACCGATTCCAAAACCCGCATGAGGAACGGTGCCATATCTTCTTAAATCAAGATACCATTCAAAAACTTCCTGAGGAAGATTGTGTTCTTTTATTCTACTTAATAATTCATCCAGACTATCTTCTCTCTGACTTCCGCCTATTATTTCACCATAACCTTCTGGTGCAAGAACATCCACGGCCAAAGCAACTTTTGGATTTTCAGGATCGCGTTTCATATAAAATGCTTTCACCGCGGATGGATAACGATGAACCATTACTGGTCTATCGAATTGCTGGACAATTACTGTCTCATCCGGTGCACCAAAATCGCCACCCCATTCAAAATTTACTCCGTTCTTTTTAAGAATTTCTACTGCTTCATCGTAGCTGATTCTTGGAAAAGGCCGAACAACTTTTTCTAACTTTGAAGTGTCTCGCTCAAGAATTTTCAGTTCCTCTCCTCTTTCTTTCAGAACTGTTTGAACAATGTACTCAAGCATCTCTTCAGCAAGATTCATATCATCATTCAAATCTGCGTACGCCACCTCAGGCTCACACATCCAGAATTCAGTGAGATGTCTTCTTGTTTTTGATTTCTCCGCTCTGAATGTTGGTCCGAAAGTATAAACTTTTCCGTGAGCCATCGCTCCGGCTTCTGCATAAAGCTGTCCGGATTGAGTTAAGTACGCATTACCCAAATCAAAATACGGAGTTTCAAATAGTGTTGATGTTCCTTCAACTGCATTTGGAGTAAGTATCGGTGGGTCCATCAAAACGAAATCGCGATCATCAAAAAAATCTCTGATCGCTTTTATAATTCGATGACGAATCCGCATTATCGCAACTTGTTTTTTTGAACGAAGCCAGAGATGACGATTATCAAGTAAAAATTCTGGTCCATGTTCTTTTGGAGTGATCGGATAATCTTTAGCATCCTGGATGACAGTCAATCCGGTTGCATCTATTTCAACTCCACCGACCTGTCGTGTATCTTCTTTTACTTTTCCTATTACAATTATTGAAGATTCCTGTCCAATCTTATCAGCCATTTCAAATATTTCTTCCGAGACATTTCCTTTGAAGTAAACACATTGAACATAACCGGTTCCGTCTCTGAGAATTACAAACCTGATTTTTCCGCTTGAGCGTTTATTGAAAAGCCAGCCTTGAAGTGTAACTTCCTGACCGATGAAGTCTTTTAATTTGTTGATGAATACTTTCTGCATTTAGGGTAACTTTTTTATAAAAATTGAAGCCAAATATAAAGATTTTTTTTGATTTTGACGGATAAAAATTTGTGATAGGATAAGGATCAAAGATTATTATGTCTCGTCCCTAACGGGACTTTGAATTCTCGGGAGATCGTAATATTTCTAAAAATATTTAATCCCTTACGGGATTATCGTGTTATCAGAAGTTTCAATTTTTTTGTCCCGCTAGGGACAATATATTTATAGAAAAATTAATTCCAGTATTATTAAAAAGTCCCGTAGGGACGATATAGACCCGCTTTTGTAATTTTGAATGTGATTTTCTAATCATTAGACCTCTAATAAATAGCTCTCGACATTCTCAATTTAATTTTTTAAGTTTCTATTAAGTTTAATTTTAATATGGGGTAAAATTATGCGAACCATTAAAATATCTCTCCTGTTTTTTATTCTTTCGATTACTATATCTGCACAGTGGTATCAACAAACTAGTGGAACAGTAACGATTTATATGCAGTGTCTTTTTCTGATATAAACAATGGGACAGCTGTTGGCAATTCGGGTAAAATCTTAAGGACTACTAATGGTGGTGAAACCTGGAATACTCAATCAAGTGGAACGAATACACTGCTTTATTCAGTATCATTTGTTAATGAAAATATAGGTGCAGCTGTTGGTGATGCAGGGACAATCCTTAGAACTACTAATGGCGGTAATATATGGTCAAGCCAAATCAGTGGCACTACTGAAAAGCTAAGAGATGTTTGTCTAGTTGATGAAAATGTCGGATACATAGCTGAATATGCTGGTCATACATTGAAAACTACAGATGGGGGGAGTAATTGGATCACTCAGTCAGTCTTGCTTGATTATCCAACCAGTATTTCGTTCACGGATGCTGACAATGGTACCGTGGTTGGTGTAGGTGTATTGGGTGATAATGTGCTCAGAACCACTGATGGTGGAAATTCTTGGATTAATCAACCAACAGGTTTATTCTATTGGTTATATGCAGTTTCTTTTTACGATATCAATAATGGAAGTGCAGTTGGTGAAAGAGGCAGAATATTGAGGACAACTAACGGAGGAGATACATGGCTTACACTTTCGAGTGGTTCTTCAAATTGGTTTAGTTCTGTATCCTTTATTAACGAAAACATAGGATGCACTGTGGGTATGCTTGGTCAAATTTTTAAAACAACAAATGGTGGAACCAGTTGGATAAGCCAGACAAGCGGAACAACTAAATCATTACACTGGGTTGATTTCTATAATTCAAATATTGGATTTGTCGTTGGAGATGATGGATTGATTCTTAAAACCACCAATGGCGGCGAAAATTGGTTTAACCTTCAAAGTGGAACCAACTATGACATACATGGTGTTTCCATTCCTGAGGAAAATATAGGATATTTTATTTATAGCGGTTATATTATTAAAACTACGGATGGTGGGAATAATTGGTTTAATCTAATTAATACAAATAATTTATTAATAGCACTTTCATTTACAGACAGTATGCACGGAACAGTCGTTGGATTTGACATTTTTGCAAATACTGGCAAAATATTTCGAACAAATGATGGCGGCAATACTTGGATTAACCAAAACACTGGCACTTATTTCTACCCAAGAGGTATTTCGTTTTTAGATTATGATAACGGTATAATAGTTGGGGATCAGGGTTTAATCTTTAGAACCACTAACGCTGGAAACTCCTGGTTTAGTCAGTTAAGCGGAACAGAAAAAGTATTAATAGGGGTTTCATTCACTAATATAGATAATGCAACAATTGTAGGTCAAGATGGAACAATACTACGCACAACTAATAGTGGATTTAGCTGGACAATTCAAGAAAGCAATACAGACCATGATTTATTAGCGGTTGTATTTACTGATCATAATAACGGAACTGCAGTTGGTCAGAATGGAACAATACTTCATACAATAAACGGTGGCGTTCCTGTGGAATTAATTTCATTCACAGCTACTAGAAATGTGGGTGAAGTAAATCTTAGATGGTCAACTGCAACAGAAACAAACAATTCAGGTTTTGAGATTCTGCGCTCAACTGAAAAAGATGATTGGAATAAAATAGGATTTGTTCTAGGACACGGAACGACTACGGAAACTCAGCATTACTCTTTTACAGATAACGATGTTAAGCCAGGCAAGTATCAATACAAACTAAAACAAATTGATTATGATGGTACGTTTGAGTATTCGCAAATTGTAGAAGTAGAAATTCAGTTTGTTAATGAGTTTTCACTTTCACAAAACTACCCCAACCCGTTTAACCCGACAACCAGTCTGCAGTATGCAATTGGCGGTAGGCAATTTGTAACTCTAAAAGTTTATGATTTGTTAGGAAGAGAAGTTGCAACAATCGTTAACGAAGAAAAACCAGCTGGTGAATATGAAGTTGAATTTAACGCAGCTGGCTTACCGAGTGGAATTTCCGCCAGAGGCGGATATGCCTCCGGCATATATTTTTATCAGTTGAAAGCCGGAGAATTTACAGCAGTAAAGAAAATGATTCTGTTGAAATAAAAATTTATTGATTATCCCCTCCTCTTTGAGGAGGGGTGTCCCGTTTTATCGGGACGGGGTGGTGTAATGATAAAAACTCATTCACAACTTTTCTCCCTCCACCCTTTCGTCCCCTTCCCGAAATAAATTCGGGACAGGCTCTCTGGCAGGAGGGGAATAACACTCATTCTTTTTTAATTAACTAAAACAATTAGATAATTACTTTGTGGCAAATTCCTTTCATTATTCCTACCAACATTTTTATATTTCCAACAATGATTATCCACACAACCAATTCTTAGGATTAAAATATGTTTAAAATATTTTTACCAATCACTTTATTCTTCATCTGTTTAACTGCTTTTGCACAATACAAACAATCCGATAATAACAAACCCGATTGGGAAGGCGGCTATCCTGATGGATGTACAACTGTTGCAGTTGGAAAGCTTGCAACATTTGATGGATCGGTAATGACTTCTCACACAGATGACAGTCACAGAACCAGAAGTAATCTTGATATAGTTCCGCCGATGTCGCACGAAGGTGATGAGATGGTTACTCTTTATAAAAGAGAAAATGACGACACACAGAAAATGCCTGCATATAAAAATATCCCGACAGGAAAAATTCCTCAGATTGATTATACTTATGGCTATATAAACACAGCATATCCTTGTATAAACGATCAGCAAGTTGCAATTGGCGAAACAACGTTTGGTGGAAGAGAAGAATTAAAATCTGAATTAGGTTTAATTGACTGCCAGCGTTTGTGTATGCTTATGCTTGAAAGAGGAAAAACTGCACGTGAAGCAATAGAAATTGCCGGCGAGTTGTTAAAAGAATACGGCTGGATTGATGATGGTGAGATGCTAACTATCGCTGACCCGAATGAAGTTTGGGTGATTGAAATTCTCGGTCCTGGAAAAGGTAAAATTGGTGCGGTCTGGGCTGCTCAACGAGTTCCTGATGAACATATTTTTGTTGGAGCTAATGGAAGTCGAATCAGACAAATTGATACAGAGAATAAAGATTACTTTATGTATTCTGAAAATGTTTTCACCGTTGCCCAAGAGAATGGCTGGTGGAAACCTGAAGATGGGGCTTTCGAATTTTGTTATGCTTATGCTGATAGAAATTCTTTTGCAACCAGAAGAAGAGAATGGCGTGTGTTCGATTTAGTAGCTCCTTCATTAAAGTTAGATCCGAACTCAGAAAATTATCCTTTCTCAGTTAAACCAGATCAAAAAGTAACGCTTGAAAAAATGGTACAAATATTTTCTGATTATTATGAAGGAACCGATTTCAATTTTGTAAAAGATTTAACCGTAACAAATGACAGTGGAATGACGGTCCTTTCCCCACTTGCAAATCCATTTATGCCTTATGATATGAACAAACTTTTTAAAATTAATGGCGGATGGGGATGG
The DNA here is from genome assembly GCA_963790385.1 of uncultured Ignavibacteriaceae bacterium. Lineage (GTDB taxonomy): Bacteria > Bacteroidota > Ignavibacteria > Ignavibacteriales > Ignavibacteriaceae > IGN2. Next base: position 76,109 of record CAWBOG010000004.1, on the reverse strand, counting down.
CGTGGCGAAAGAACAATTGCACGCTGGTATACAATGTATGCAACAATAATTCAGTGCAGAAGCTGGCTCCCAAATGAAATTGGCGGACTTGTTTGGTTAGCCTGGGATAATGTTGCAACTTCAATTTATGCACCTTTTTATGCCGGCATAACAAGAGTACACAAAACTTCTTCTACCGATGGAAGAGTGACGGGATTTTCAAGAAACTCTGCGTGGTGGGCCTTTAATCAACTTGGAACTTTAGCAGCTCAACGATGGGGAGATATGAGATACGATGTTAGAGCGGTTTGGGATCCATGGCAAGCACAACTATTTGCAAATCAAAAAGCAATTGAAGCTGAAGCTCTTGAGTTCTGGAGTCTTGATAGAGAAAGAGCTAAGGAAATATTAACAAACTATTGTTTGGAATTACAAGCAGAAATTGTTGAGCAAGCATGGGGATTAAGCGAGTTTTTGTGGACGAAGTATGATGAGCAATTTTAATTTTACTAAGAGAGAAGAATTTATACTCAGATAAATTCATGCTAAGGAGCTGTCGGTAATATGCCTACTCTGATGAGCAATTTGGAAAGTGCAAGACCATCTAACATTGTTACATTTTCACGTAGCTTGTCAGTACTTATTTCCGGGAAACTTTCTCTTGTTATAATGAATATTTTATCTTGGTTAGATTTAGAAGTTTCTGATAGAATATTTTCAATAGTTTTTTTATCTATTTTGCTTTCGACAAAAACACGGGCATTAAGATAAAAAGCTCTGTTATTTCTCTGAGATTTACCAACCATATTAAAAGAGTTTGAGTTTGGTAGTTCAAAAATATCGACTTCAGAATATCCGAGTATTGTAAATAGCTTGGAAAGAATTTTTCTGAACGCATCGATAGTAATTTTTTTCAGAACTGTTTGAACAGACTCAGGTGATTGTTCATTTTTAGATTCAGTGCTGACGGGCATTCCAAATATGCGCAGCCATTCATCAACCAGAATTAATTCTTCGTATATCTTCGGCTGCATTAACTCAAAAATATTTTTATTCAGTAAATCGGTTTCGAGCAGAAGTTCTCTTATTCTCTGATCCAAAGATTCACTCGAATAATAATTACAGATGTTTACAATTTCTTTTAAAGATTCATCACCGTCTTTTACAAAAAGATCTTCTAATTCCCAATTGGATATCGGATTCCACCATTGATCAAATTTTATTAAATAAGGTACAACGAAGTTAGAAAATTTTAATCTGGATATTTTTGCATCGGAAACAAATGCCACAATATCTGATTGCGATTGAAACATTGAAATTGCTTTCTGCATATCTTCAACAGAAAGTGCATTCGGAGCAATTATGTGCTTTATCCCTTCGTTGGTAAGTATTTCACTTATTTTCTTTATGCCAAGCTTTTCATACTGTGATAGGATAAGAACTTTTTTGCCATTTTCTTTTATCAAACCTAAATGATGAAATAGTAAATCAGACTTCGGGCTTTTAGATTTTCCCGACGCGAAGTTTGCAATTTGATTTAGCTTATGATAGAGTGTAAAAATATTCGCATAGAATCTTAAAGGATTGCCTGACTCCAGAACTCTTCTCAAATCCTTCTTAGATTCAACAAGTGCAGTTTTAAATTCTCCCACTTGCTTCTCATCAGCATCACACCAAAATTCATTCAATAAAAATTTAGGTAATATTTCCGACATCGACTGTTTGCTTCTCGCTTTAACCTTTTCAATTTTAACGGAAGAATTAAGAAGGGTATTTAATTCCTGGTAAAGATTTTTATCCAGGACAGAAGTAGTCGCCCATAGAATTTTTGGATGAATGGCAGATAGTAGTTCTTCTCTTGTTTCTTTCCTCAACAAAAGCTGATCAACAGAATCAAGAATGATGCAATCAAATTTTTCCAAGCTTTTATCTTCAAGAATTTTTAATCGGTAATCATTTAATGCCGTATCGATATCCGCAATTATAATTGACTTCGATTTAATCCATAAGTCCGCCCTTTCATCATTATTCCCTCCAATGAATTGCAGTGAAAGCTCAGGACAATACTTCTTAATCTTATCGCTCCATCCAATTTCTATGTTTAAATGTTTTGCAAACTTTGGATTTCCGATACTCGTATCATCAGTTATTATCAATGCAGATTTGACGACCCTGTTAGTAAACAATAACTTTAAAGCTGCTATTGCTTCCTTTTGAATGTCTATCCCGAATTCATCTTGCAACAATGCAAAATCATTTTCAATTAAAAATTTTGCACTCGCTTCTTCGAACGATTTCAGCTTGGTTGTATATTTACCTGATTTTTCCCAATCAACTTTTCTGATGTTGCTAAGTATAAATCCCAATTGCTCTTGAATGTTCGAAGGGACATTTGGTTCTTCAGATTTTTGATCAGTTTTAGAGACACGTTTTGTTGATGTCGACCTGTAAAATAAAGTGGTATCTGGTTTTGTGATGTTAAAATTAGCATACCAGGATTTAACTTTTGAAAGTTGGAATGCAGAAGCTTCGGAAACTGATGGTTGAGTAAAAGGTGACAGTGATATTTTTTGTTCCGTGAGTTTAAAGACACCAATTGAGGGAATTTTAATTCGAAAAATTTTCTTTGGTTCAGGTAAAACCGGTAAACTATGCTTTTCAACTTTAGCTTTTTTAAATTTTTCCAGTCCTATATTCTGAACTTTTACTTTTTTAGCTGAAGAAACCAGATCTTCAAAATCAAGCAAATCGATTTTGAAAATTTCAGGAATTAAATTACTGAGATAATTTACAGTTGTCGGTAGTTCAATTTGGCACTCATAATTTTGTGGTGGTTTAATATCGAACTGAACTTTGCCTTTTTTAATAGCAGGATTATTAAGTAGAAACTTGACTTTTTTGCTGGAAAAGCTTTTAGGTTTAAGCTCAACTTCCGAATAAACGACACCTTTTTCTTCAGGAAGAGCAATCATAAAAAATATAGCATTGCTTCTGACTTTTGGAAACTCACAATTCTTTAATTCATCGGTAACATCCGGTTCTATCATACCGATTTTATATTTAAAAAATTCCGCAGGTATGAATTCAATCTGGACTTCCAGATTACTTACGTGAGAGGTTAATTCTTCCAGGGGATGGTCGTGTTGAGCCGGTTTTTTTAGCCAGTTAGAAAAGTTAAAATCTTCTACCTCTTTAATTTTTGAAATTCTTGAGGCAACTTTACTACGAACTTTTTGAATCATTTAATTTAGTCAATTGACTTTTGTTGTTGTACCTGCTCGCATGCGAGTTTCAGTCTTTCGAAAGGTTCAAGCAGATTCCTATGTTCAGCTAATTTGTTTAGTTGATCTTTAATCGGTGCCAATTCAGTCTCGAATTTTTTGGAAGTTTCAATCATCATTTTTCCACCACCTGCTGTCGGGAATGCAATCGCTTCGGCTTTTGTACTTGCACGGGATTTTCCATCAGCTTCATTAAAAACTCTTACTACTCTTATTCCCTGTTTATTATTAGCCCCAAGAAAGAAAGGATCTTTTACAATAATTAAATCAATATGCTCATTAATTGCACTCAACAATGGAACTGATATTAATTCAACTAAAATATGTTCAAGAAGTACATCTCCGTAAAGTGTTTTTTGAAATCCTGTTGGTTTGATCGGAGAAGTTACTCTAAACTCAAGTGGTTTAGTTTCTGCATCAGTTACGAGAATAGCCCCAATTATTCCACCACTCTCTTCTGAAGTATATGTTTCCAAGAATGCAATCTTTGCAATTTCCATTATAGAACTCCAAAATGATTAATAAATGAACTCAACCGCCCTTATTTAACATATTCAATGCCACTTTTGTCGCCAATTTCCAGGCTTAAGCCTTAACAATTTTTAAGAGGTAGCCGGTTAAGTTCAGCGAATTATTCTAAGTCAAATATGAAAAAAAGATTTGAAAAATGAGATTTAGGAAAGGAAGATATTTTATTAAGGAAGAATGAGGCTCGGCTGCATAATATTTTTGACGATATTAGGCTTGCTGAAATTAAAAAGTAAAAATTCTCGGGTAAATCTTTTACATATAAATTAGGGAAATATTGGTAATATTTACCGTAATCGTAATAAATAAATCCAGATAAATTTCGTTAGTGATTTATATTCAAGACACAATACTACGTCAATTTCAATCCTGGAAAAGTGATAACAACAGTAGTCCCCTGCCCGGTAAAACTCATAACTTCAAACTTACCTTTGTTAAGATCAACATATTTTTTTGTGAGTAATAATCCTAATCCGGAACCCGGTTCCCTCTCGGTTCCCTGAGTTGAAAACATGACTTCAGATTTAATCTGAACCTGATTCTCTTCCGGGATTCCGATACCTTCATCGGTTACACTTATTTGGATTGCAGGAGCATTTGTACTATTGTCAATTGACTCTTCAGCAAGAATATTTATAGTGCTTTGTGGTTCTGAAAATTTTAATGCATTCGAAATAATATTTCTAAAAATAGTAACAAGCATCTCATCGTCAGCTACGATGTAATAATTTTGTTTTAAATCCACCCTGACAGAAATATTTTTTTTATTAATTCTGTACTTTAGTGAATCTATTGCTTCGTTTATGATTTCATTGACCAGCAATTTTTTGGGGATGTAATCATATTTATTCAACTGTAGCTTGGAATAATGAAGAAGGTTGTTTGTCATCTCATAGAGTGTATTCGAGGAATCATTTATAACATTGATATATTCTTTTATGTCTCTGTGTGTTAAATTCTCAAAATCTGTTCTAAGAATTTCAGCAAAACCGAGTAATGAATTAAAGGGTGATCTAAGGTCGTGTGAAATTAATGAAAACAATCTATCTTTTGACGTATTCATTTCTTTCAGTTTGACAATCATCTCTTTTCGTTCTTCTTCAACAATTTTTCTTTCGATAGCTCTTGAGATAGGATAAGATATTACATCCAGAATTTGTTGATGAGCAGGTGTATATGTGCTGGGATCATTATAATCCTGAACAACCAAAACACCAATTGTTTTTTCTTTTATTTTTAGAGGAACTCCAAGCCAGATTGGTGACTGCGGCCCAATTAATTCTATTTCACCTTTTTTTCTAAGCTCTTCGTCTTTAAGTAAATCTACTAATGCAGATTTACCTGTTCTCAGTACAAATTCAGTAAGTCCTTTACCAAGTTTTTTTGATGATGAATCATTATCAATTTCATCTACAAAATATGGGAATGTGAGAAGATCAGAGTCACGCTTGTAATAAGCGATATAGAAATTATCTGCCTTCATTAATTTTTTTATACAGGTGTGGATGAACTTGAATAACTCACTTAAATTTTTCTCAGAATTGGCTGCTTCAAGGATCTCTAAAATTATCTGTTTTAATTTTTCCTCGCGCAACATTTCACCGACATCACAAAACAAACCCATTCGAGTGGTTTTTAGATTATTCGTATCATAAAGTGTAATCGAATTATCCTCGATCCATTTACGTTCGCCATTTTTAGTTTCAATTTGATAGACAGTTAACTTTTCTTCGATTTGAGGTCCATCAGATTTTCCATTAAGAGGATATTTAGTTTTATACTCGTCGTAATGGCTAATAATTAATTTTTCAAATTTTAACTCATTTAGTTCCGTAATGTTATAACCCAACAATTTGCTTACGCCTGGAGTAATGAACTTATAATTTTGGGTTTGACAATCGTAATCATAAAATACTTGATCAGAATTTATCGCTGGAAAATTTGCGGAAACTGTTTTGATGTGATTTTCTGTGGCTTTTGTTTCGATCTCGTTCAATTTGTCACTTTTCTTGTTATGAAATTAGATTGCGAAAAGTTCAATTTTTATGCCGATAACTAAAGTTTTAATCTAGAATAGAAGCTAAACAGATATTATTCCTGGGGAAATGTTACTTCAACTCAATGTAATTATTGACATTCAAGTCAACAGTTACTATTTTTATGTAGATTAAATCTTAATAATTTGTAAAGTGAAAAAGAATGAGAACTGCTGCAGAATTAAAGCTTAAAGAATGCGGAATTATCTCGGAAATTGATGTTTCACATCCTTCTAGCAAAAGAATTATAGAACACGGATTTACCCCTGGTCAGATCATAGAATTAGTAAACCAATCACTTTTTAATGATCCAATTGCAGTGTCAATTAGAGGAACTCTTATAGCTTTAAGAAAAAGTGAAGCCGATTGTATTAAGTTGAAATGAGAAGTGAAACAACTCTCAAGACCCCACTCATAACTTTGGTCGGACCTCCTAACTCAGGAAAAACTACCTTATTTAATATATTAAGTGGAAAAAATTACAAGACTTCCAACTACCCTGGCTCAACGGTAGAGTATTATACCAGCCGTTTCCTTTCCAAATATAATCTCAATGCTGAACTTTTAGATTCACCTGGAATAGTTAGTTTACTACCCGAATCAATTGATGAAAAAATATCGGTTGAATCATTGTACTCCCATCCGAAATTAGGTACACCAGATTTACTTATTAGTACAGTCGATTCCTGTCAACTATCTAGACATTTGTTGCTTCCAAAACAATTAATTAATTCCGGATTTAATATCATACTTGTTGTTACGATGAACGATATTCTTGCCAAGCGTGGATTAAAGGTTTCTGAAAAAAAATTAAGTAAGGCACTCAACTGTGATGTCGTTATTATAAATGGAAGAACAAAACAAGGCATTGATAAATTAATAGATGCAATTAACTCCAATCTATCTAAGTATAATGGAACAGAGCAAAAAAATATTATCCCATATACTTATCTGCATACTAAAAACGATTTAGTGGATAGCTTTCAAAAAATAGAAGACATTGTCAAGGATGTTTATGAATCTTTAGCCAGCAATGAAAAAATTAATTTAACTTCAGCTAATAACGAACTAAAAATTCTTGATGCAGATATAAATAATAATGGATTTTCTCCTGATGAAATTACTCTTAAAATTGATAGTGTTTTACTTCATCGGATTTGGGGATTTCTGATTTTTCTTATTGTTATGGGAATCACCTTCACAAGCATTTTCTGGCTTGCTCAGCCACTGATGAATTTAGTGGATGGTTTATTCACGAATCTAAATTCGCTTGTGGTAGAAAATTTTGATTCGGGCTGGTTCACTTTTTTAGTTTCGGACGGAATTATTTCAGGCACTGGTTCAGTGTTAGTATTTGTTCCTCAGATTCTCATTTTATTTCTCATTCTGGGTTTGCTTGAAGATTCAGGTTACCTCGCTCGTGGAGCAATGTTGATTGATAAACCTTTATCAAAAATAGGTTTAAATGGAAGATCATTTGTACCAATGCTCTCAGGATTTGCATGCGCAATTCCTGCAATAATTGCCGCACGAACAATCCCAAATCGAAGAGAAAGATTATTTACTATTTTCATAATTCCATTGATGAGTTGCAGTGCAAGACTACCTGTTTATGCATTGCTAATTGCGTATCTGATCCCACAGGAAAACGCATGGATGGGAGGAATATTATTGGGCGGAATTTATCTCTTCAGTATGATCAGTTCAATTATAGTTGCAGCTGTGATGAATAAATTCACAAAAAAATTGTTTAATGCAGATGAGACGTCCTCTTTTATTCTGGAATTGCCATCTTATCGAATCCCAAAATTAAGTTCAGTAATAACCAACACTTACAATAATTCTAAACAATATATTTTAAGAGCAGGTCCAATTATTCTAGGATTTTCACTTATTCTGTGGTTCTTAACATTTTTTCCGAATATCAATCCGGAAGTTGAGAAAACCGGGTTGACTACTGAACAAACTCAAAATCTTGAACGCGCGGAAAGACTTGAACATTCTTATGCTTCTGATTTGGGAAAAATTATTCAGCCATTTATGACTCCAATTGGAATGGATTGGAGAATTGGTGTCTCTTTAATATCAGCATTTGCAGCAAGAGAAGTTTTTGTGTCTTCATTAGCTCTTACATTTAAAGTCACTACTGAAAATAGTGATGATCAAAACACTTTGCTTAATTCACTCAGAAGTGCAAAAGTTGAATCAACTGGCGCCAAACTTTTTACGGTTGCAACATCCATTGGACTCATAGTTTTTTTTATGTTTGCGCTGCAATGTCTTTCAACAGTTGCAGTTTCAAAAAAAGAAACTGGCGGGTGGAAAATTCCTATCCTACAGGTCGTAATATTTACAACACTGGCTTATGTCCTTACGTTCGTAACCGTCAACGGACTTAGACTTCTAGGAATTCAATGAAACGTTTATTTACTTGATAAAAATCGTTATTTTGCCGAATAGATTATATAATATGAATATTAAGATTAACAGAATCGACTATAATTGAAAAACAAACAAGCCGAAGAAATATTCAGAAATTTTCTTAAATCAGGTAAGAACAGAATTACGCCTGAGAGATTTGAAGTACTTGAAGCAGCTCTTGAATACGATGGTCATTTCAATGCGGATGATCTTTACGTACTAATGAAAAATTCAAATTCGAGAGTATCCAGAGCAACAGTTTATAAAACGTTGGAGTTGCTTGCACAATGTGAGCTACTTTCAAAAAGAAATTTTGGAGATAATACAAACCGTTTTGAAAGCAGTTTTAAAAGACAGGGGCACGATCATCTTATTTGTGTTGATTGCGGAAAGATAGTTGAGTTCGCTGATGCAAAGATCAAGCAACTTCCACAACAAATAAGTGAAGAATTGGGATTTAATTTTGAAAGTTACTCATTTAATATTTTTGGGCGATGCAAAGACCCTAAAAAATGTAAACAATCCGGAGGATAATGACAAACCGAAAATACCCCTTACATTGGAAGAAAAAAAATTTTTCAATAAAAATTTTCTGTTCAATCCCTAACATTGCCACCGGAATTTTATTAAAAGCAGGAAATTCCCATTTCATAATTGATCCTGGTGACGGAATACTACGAGATTTGAACAAAGAGATTGGAGTAAAAAATCTTCTGAATATTTCAGATGTATTTATAACTCATGGTCATCACGATCATGTTGGTGGTGTGTGGTCACTTCTTACCTATCTCCGGGTAATGCAAAAAACATCTCCACTTACAATCCACTACCCGGAAGGTTGTGTTGAGATCGAAAGTATTTATAATGCTTTTAAAAAAGTGTATCAAAAAGTATTACATACAAGATTAATTTGAAAGCAATCAAAAAAACAAGTGGTTTTTCTTCAAGCAACATAACTGTAAAACCGTTTCCAGTGGTACATAAAGAAAATTTAGCCTCCGGTAAAACCCGTCAGGTACCAGCGCTGGGATATAACTTTGTTTTTGATAGTAAGACTATTTGTTACGGAGGAGATACAGCTTATTGTGAAGCAATTGTAAGTCATGCGCGTAATGCTGATCTGGCTATTCTGGAAGCCGGACATGATGAAGAAACTCCCGATGATATGCACATGACAATGAAAGAAGCTGTAGCAATTGGTAAATCAGCAAAAAAATATTTCTTAGTCCACGTTCCCGAATAATTTCAGGATTAATATGAAAAGATTTAAGCATTCCCTGTTTTTAATTTCAATTTTGAATTTGTCACCTATTTCATCATTTGCACAAGATGATAGTTTTATAATTGAAGGTGAAAATCATCTCACAAATATCAGGATGCTCACTGATGGAGGTGAAAATGCAGAAGCTTATCTTTCTTTTGATGAGACAAAATTAATTTATCAATCAACCGTTGGTGATTTGCAATGCGATCAGATATTTACAATGAAATTAGACGGCAATGATAAGCAAATGGTATCAACGGGAAAGGGTCGAACTACATGTTCATATTTTTTACCTGATGATACAAAAATTATTTATGCTTCAACTCAGATAGCAGGAGATGATTGCCCTCCTCCTCCTGATCGCTCCAAAGGTTATGTTTGGGAATTGTATAATTCATTTGATATTTTTTCTGCTAATGCAGATGGAACGGATTTAACTCAACTTACTTTTTCACAAGGTTATGATGCTGAAGCTACTGTTTCTCCAAAAGGCGATAAAATTGTTTTCACATCGACACGGGATGGAGACCCTGAAATTTATGTGATGGATATTAATGGTTCCAATCAAACAAGACTAACATTTCAAAAAGGATATGATGGTGGCGCTTTCTTTTCACAAGACGGAATGAAAATAGTGTTCCGTGCAAGCCGACCAAAGACTGAAGAAGAACTTTCCGACTACGAAGAACTTGCAGACAAGGGATTGTTTCGCCCAACAACTTTAGAAATTTATACAATGGATTCGGATGGCTCAAACATTAAACAAATTACAAATTTTGGAAAAGCAAGCTTCGCTCCATTCTTTTTTCCAGATGGAGAGAAAATAATTTTTTCATCAAATGTTAATAGTGAGAATGGAAGAAACTTTGATCTGTATATGATAAATATTGATGGATCTGGTTTTGAACAAATAACATTTAATGAAACTTTTGATGGATTTCCAATGTTTACAAAAGATGGCAAACAACTCGTCTTTTGTTCAAACAGGTTTAATAAAAAAGAAGGCGACACAAATGTTTTCATTGCTGATTGGGTCGAGTAAATTATAATATCAGTAGCAAATTTTTACGCATAGTATTTTAAAGCAGAATTTAGAATCTTAGAAATAATTACTCAAAGGGAGAAACAAAAATGACTGGTCTAAAATTCACACTATTCAATTTTTCATTATTAACTCTTCTATTTTCCATTTCATCTTACGCACAAAATATTTCGAATCCGGAAATCACCGATCAGGAAATTAAATCACATATTAATTACTTAGCTTCAGATGAATTAAAAGGCCGAGATAGTGGAAGTGAAGAGATATTTGAAGCAGCAGAATATATTGCTGATGAATTTGCAGAATATGGATTAAAACCTGCTTTTGATGGCGATTACTTTCAGGAATTTTCATTTATTAAATCCATCGAGTTGACAGATAATAACAATTTGATTTTTACAGAGAATGAAAATCAGATCACTCCAAAACTTTGGGAAGAATATGTAACCGTTCCCTTCTCCGGTAACGCAAATATAGATGCAAAACTTGTCTTTACAGGTTTCGGGATTTCGGCCACTGATCTAAACTATGATGATTATGAAGGTGTAGATGTCAGGGACAAAATCGTCATTGTTTTCAGAAATACTCCTGAGCCAAATGTTCCTCATTCTGAATTTGACAAATATTCTCCTTTAAGGAAAAAAGCATCTGTCGCCAGAGATAAAGGAGCAGCCGCTATCATCTTCATAAATCCTTATGATGAAAATAAAATTTCAGATGATCTCGTTGAATTTAATTTTGACAGAGGAGGTTCAGTCACCGGTTTCTCAGTTGTAAGTATAAAAAGAAATTTTATTGAATCAATTCTTAAAGATGAAGGAATAAATCTTAAAGATATCTACGATGATATTCTTGAAACTAAAAAACCATCTTCATTTGAATTAAAAAATGTTTCTGCAAAAATTTCAACTGAAGTAAAAGAAGTTGAAGCCACAAGCTGGAACGTCGGTGGATTCCTTGAAGGAAATGACCCATCATTAAAAAATGAGTGGCTGATAATTGGCGCCCATTTCGATCATCTTGGTATGGGTGGTGAAGGTTCACTATATCGTGGTAAGGAACCTCAAATTCATAATGGTGCTGATGACAATGCATCAGGAACAACAGGAGTCCTGGAACTTGCTGAAAAGTTTGCTTCGGTAAAGAATCAGTTAAAAAGAAATATCGCTTTCTTTACTTTTTCTGGTGAAGAACTAGGTTTGCTCGGCTCCGATTATCTTGTAAATCATCTACCCTTCCCTGTTGAAAATGCGATAACAATGATAAATATGGATATGATCGGGAGATTAAAAGATAGCTCTTTGATCGTTTATGGAACCGGTACCTCCTCAAATTGGAAAGAACTTCTTAATCAGGATAACATCTATGGATTTAAATTAACATTTAATGATGAAGGTTTTGGTCCAAGCGATCATTCATCTTTTTATGGTAAGAAAATTCCTGTTTTATTTTTCTTTACGGGAACTCACGAAGATTATCACAAACCGTCTGACGATGTTGATAAAATTAATGTCGATGGTGAAAGAGAAATTCTTGAATATGTTTACAATGTTGCAACGGATATAGATAATAATTCTGAAAGACCGGATTATTTGTTAGTAGAGAAAAAAGAATCCGGACAAATGTTTACCAGGAAAGTTTATGTTGGAACAATTCCGGATTTTGCAAGCAATGTTGACGGTTATAAAATAAGCGGAGTTTCTGAAGGAAGTCCTGCACAACAAGCGGGCTTACAGGGTGGAGATATAATCATTTCATTTGGTGGAAAGACAATTTCAAACATTTATGACTTTACTTACGCTCTTGGTGATTTTGTGCCCGGCGATGTAGTTGATGTAATAGTAAAACGAGGTGAAGAGGAAATTACATTTAAGGTTAAGTTAGCAACTAAATAATTGAGGTATTTCATTAGAATACCTTTATATTCTGACAAACATTACTTGAGTATTCAAGCGACCCCAAATGGGTCGCTTTTTTGTTTTCTCGTCAATCATCAAATTTACCTCTCTTGCAACTTTAATTTATTCTTAAGAAGTTACATATGAAGTAAATAAACATTACTCAAATGCGGGATCCAAACAAATATTGTTTCTTGCTCTTATTCTTGATTTTAATCTGGTCTCACCAGACATTTCCACAAACTCATGTTCCCGAAAAAATTAAATTCAAACATTTTACTAAGGAAGAAGGTTTCCCAGAAAATTTTATCTGGCGCGTAATTCAAGATCATAAAGGATTTTTATGGATTGGTTCACAAGAGGGACTAATTAGATATGATGGACAGAAGTTTAAAGCCTTTAAGCATTCGCCTGAAGATCCCAACAGTTTGGGTACTAACAGTGTATATACATTATATGAAGATAAATTGGAAACTCTATGGGTTGGAACAGGTGGAGGTGGATTAAACAGGTACAATGCAGAACAAGAGAATTTTACCAGATATGTTTACAATCCTGAAGATACGACAAGTATAAATTCAAATTATGTTACGTTAATTTACGAAGATAAATCTGGTACTCTCTGGATTGGAACTAATTTTGGATTGAATATTTTTAATCGTGAAAATGAACAATTTACCCGTTATAAAAATATCCGGGAAGACTCAACGATTTTAATTAGTAATACTGTCAGTTTCATTTACGAGGATTCAAAAAGTAATCTATGGATTGGAACAAGAAGTGGGAGCTTAAATAAATTCAATAACAATAAAACTTTTACAGATTATCTCCATAATCCAAATAACCTTCATAGCCTGAGCAAGCATAGTATTACCGGAATTTGTGAAGACAATTCTGGTGATATCTGGATATCTACTTCGGGGGGTGGACTTAATAAGTTGATTAATAATGATGAGAAGCATCCACCTTTTTTTGCACATTTTATATCTAATCCAAATGATCCTACCAGCTTAAATAATAATAATATTACATCTATGTACATAGATTCAAATAATATTATGTGGCTCGGAACATGGGGAGGAGGTTTAAGCAGAACGATTTCTATAATCGATAAATATTCTCGAGTCTCATTTATTTCGTATAAGCATGATCCAGTTGATCTAACCAGTCTGAGTATTAATAATATACGTCATATCTATCTGGATAACTCCGGACTATTTTGGATTGCAACCTGGGGAGGAGGGTTAGATTTATTTAACACAAAACAGAAGCAGTTTAAACATTTCAAACACAAGCCAGGTGATCCCTTCTCTCTTAGTGCCAATGCAGTTTTGTCAGTACTTGAAGATAGATCGGGAACTTTATGGATCGGTAATTGGGATGGCGGACTAAATAAAATGGATAGAACAACAAATAAATTCTCTCATTATAAAAACAATCCAAATGATCCCAAAAGCTTGAGTGATAATACGGTCTCAGTAATTTATGAAGATAAGACTGGCACTTTATGGATTGGAACCTGGAACGGTGGATTGAATAAATTTGATAAACGGACCGAAAAATTCTATCATTATAAACACGACCCTTCAAATCCCCAAAGTATTAGTGACAATAACATTTTGTCAATTGCTGAAGATGAATCAGGTATACTTTGGATCGGAACAATGTATGGTGGATTAAATAAATTTGAAAAGGATAGTGAAAGGTTTAACCATTTTACATATTATCCTGATAATCCAAACGGTATAAGTTCAACGGACGTTCATGCACTATTTATTGATAATTCCGGAATTCTTTGGATTGGAACAAAACAAGGAGGAGGATTAGATGCTTTGGATTTACAAAAGGAGAAATTTTTTAATTATAAAAATGATCCGAGTGATTTAAATAGTCTAAGTAATAATAAAATCTCTTCAATATACGAAGATAAAACAGGTACCATATGGGTTGGAACTCAGGAAGGTGGATTAAATAAATTTGATAGGGTAAACGGTAAGTTTAGACATTTTAAAATGAAAGACGGTTTGCCGAGCGTTTTTGTAACGGGTATTCTGGAGGATGATCGTGGTAATCTATGGTTAAGTACTACTAATGGTTTATCGAAATTTAATCCTAATACAGAATCTTTTAGAAATTATGATGTTGAAGATGGACTTCAAGGCAACGAATTTGAAGAACTGTTAGCTTGTTGTAAAAGTAAAACCGGTGAATTGATATTTGGCGGCACTAATGGATTTAATATGTTTTATCCTGACAACATAAAGGATAACACTCATATTCCACCGGTTTACATTACTGACTTTCAATTATTTAATAAACCGGTTCCAATAGGTTATGATAGTCTCAGCAGAAGAACAATTCTCAACAAATCCATAATTGATTGCGAAGAGATTGAGCTAAATTATAATGATAAAGTATTTTCATTTGAGTTTGCTGCGTTAGATTTTCAGGCACCAATGAAAAATAAATACGTATACAAAATGGAAGGATTTGATAAGAACTGGACATACACTGATGCAAGCAGGAACTTAGCAACATATACCAATTTAGATCCCGGTGATTATGTATTTAGAGTCAAGGGTTCTAATAATGATGGAGTGTGGAATGAAGTAGGCGCGTCAATAAAAATTATTATTCTTCCTCCCTGGTACCAGACAATGCTAGCATACTTAATTTATTCTCTTTTAATCATAAGCATAATCTATTTCACCTGGAAAGCACAGATTAAAAGAATAAAAAACAAACACGAATATGAAATGAGCAGATTCGAAGCACAAAAACTGCACGATGTCGATGAGTTGAAATCTCGATTCTTTACTAATATCTCTCACGAATTCAGAACTCCGCTAACTCTGATTCTTGGACCAGCAAAACAAATTTTTGAAAAAGTAAAAGATGAAAAAATTAAATCTGAACTAGGCCTGATTCACAGGAATGCAAGAAAACTTCTTGAGCTAGTCAATCAGCTGCTTGACATATCTAAGCTTGAATCAGGAAATATGAAGCTTCAGACAAATCCTCAAAACATAGTATCCTTATTGAAGACGTTGGTACTGTCATTCACTTCCTATGCTGAGAGAAAAAGAATTACTTTGAAGTTCAATCCAGTTGAGAATGAAATAATTGTTTACCTTGATAAAGATAAGATTGAGAAGATAATTACCAACATTCTTTCAAATGCATTTAAGTTTACCGCAGTTGGCGGGAGGATTGAAGTGGCTGTGATACGTCATCCTGAACCTGTCTTGCCATCAGGCAGGCTTGTTTCAGGATCTCCCAGTGAATCAAAGAAGCTGAAACAAGTTCAGCTTGACAATCAAGAATTTGTTGAGATATTAATAAGCGATACCGGAATCGGGATTTCAAAAGAAAAAATGTCAAAGATATTTGATCGTTTCTACCAGGTGGATGGAAGTCATACAAGAGAACAGGAAGGAACTGGTATCGGGTTATCTCTTACAAAAGAATTGGTTGAGCTGCACAAAGGAAAAATTGAAGTAGAAAGCGAGGAAGGTAAAGGGACAACCGTTTCAGTGAAAATTCGTTTGGGCAAAGAACACTTAAAACCTGAAGAGATAAGTGAAGCAGATAAAGAGCAAGAGTATGGGAAAGAGAAAGAAAGAGAGGATTACTACGAGGAAACTGAAAACAAAGCTGAACAAAAGGTTGGCATAGAGTTCTTTGGAAAAGAAGAACTTCCACTGCTGCTGATAGTTGAGGATAACTCAGATGTAAGAAATTATATTAAAGATAACTTAAAAACAGATTACAGAGTTCTGGAAGCAGCAGATGGTGAAGATGGCTATAATAAATCAATTGAGCAAATGCCTGACTTGATAGTAAGCGACGTAATGATGCCAAAGATGGATGGATTTAAGTTATGTGAAAAACTAAAGACTGATGAAAGAACAAGTCATATTCCTGTAATTCTTCTAACAGCAAAAGCAGCGAAGGAAGATAAACTGACTGGCTATGAAACAGGTGCAGATGAATATCTGATGAAACCGTTTGAACCGGATGAACTAAGAGCGAGGATAAAAAATCTAATCGAACAAAGAAAGAGACTTCACCAGCATTTCCAGAAAGAAGGATTGATTGAATTAAACGAAGTGAAAATCACTTCAGCGGATAAAAAGTTTTTACAGCAAGCATTTAGTATCATATCTCAGAATATTTCAAATGAATCATTCGGTGTGGAAGTATTTGCAGAGAATTTATCTGTGAGTAAGTCACTTCTTCATAAGAAAATCGTTTCTTTAACAGGTGAACCACCGGTTGAAATTATAAGAAGAATAAGGCTAAACAAAGCAGCAAGTATGATTGAAAATAAATTTGGAAATCTCTCCGAGATAGCACTGGAAGTTGGGTTCAGCAACCCGGCATACTTTTCAGAATGTTTCAAGAAACAATTTGGTGTCCCACCTTCACAATATCTTCGGAATAATAAAACATCGTAGATATAGTAGATTTGCTGGGAACTCATCCCCCGCCCCCTTCTCTTACTAAGAGAAGGGGTGATTTCTCTTTGTCTTCAAAGTCCCTCTCTTTTTAAGAGAGGGATTTAGGGTGAGTTATTTTACTGTTTTTGATTTTTTACGCGACCCCAAAGCCTTTGGCAGAGTGAGTTCATTTATTTTGGACCTGTGTGATCATTGTAATAAAATTTTTTATCCTCGCCGTCAACAAACATTCCAGATCGTCAACAATGTAATTTCTACCTAAAAATTACTAACAGTTGCCAATCACTAAATTCTTTTCTATACGAATTACAGAAAAGTGTAAGTTTTATGGAGATTTCTGGTAGACAAACCCCTCCCTCAAGTATTATAATATAACCCAAGATAAACTTTTTATTTACAGGTTTCTGAAAGCCTAAAACAGGATTTCAATGTACGGTCATTTAAATAATTCATTTATGAACGAATATGAACCATCAGAGTTTTTTCTGAGCCAGAATTACCCAAATCCGTTTAAGGAAAGAACGGTAATAAAATATTGTGTGGCTGATAGAACAAGAGTGATGTTGACAATCTATAATGCTGAAGGTAAAGAAATAGAAAAACTTGTCGATGAAGAACAAAATCCCGGCACTTATGAAATTGAGTTCTGTGTAGCACAGGACTCCCGTCCTGTGAAATCAAGTAAGACTTACTATTATCGTCTTGAAGCCGGTGATTATAAGAGTGAAAAGAAAATGTTCCTCCTACGCTGAAGCTTCGGAGGACAGGTATTACAAAAATAATTTATAAAGGAGGTTACAATGTTGAGTTCTACGAAATCCCGCACAGCGGGAAAAATGTTAATACAAACTTTGTTTTTCTTTTTGCTTACAACACAAATTTGTTTTGGACAGTGGGTGCAAGTTGGGCTTAATGATGAAGTCATCAAAGACATCGCTGTTCAGAACTCTACAATCTTTGCTGTTACTTTGGATAGCGGAAAAGTGTATCGCTCTCCTGACAGCGGAACTAATTGGATAATGATAGTTGACTCGTGCGCTCGTGATGTGGAAATATCACCAACGGGGAAAGTATTTCTGGTCAAAGATAGTCTAATAATTGGTCCATATCTACGTCATGCTTTTTATTCAGTAGATAATGGCGACACCTGGATTTGGTCGAACTTAAGAGAACAATTGTTAGATTCAATTACATGTTTTAGGTGGCCAGAAAAAATCACAATTAGTCCAACAGGTATTATTTATTGTGATATAAATGCATCTGATTGCAACTGGGGCACTGTTCATTTATTAGCCAGATCAACAGATGATGGTCTAACTTGGTCAACACCTGGTTATGATGTAAATGGAGGAGAAATTTTTGATTTTAGAAACAATTTTGTCTTGACAGCTGGACGATGGTATATTTTTCTTTCTAGTTTTAGCATTGTTCACCTATCATCAGATTATGGAATTAGCTGGAGTTTATTGGAAAGTAATATGGAGTGGGCTGGAAATGTGCTTGGCCTTTTTACAAATGGTAATATAATTATGAAAAGTGGCTTTGAGCTTTTCATTACTATTGATATGTGCAGTACCTGGACAAAAATATCATCACTTAATAGCCAAGTTGGTTTATCATATTCAAGCGGTTCAACGGAAGGAATGTTAATCGGTACAGATAGCTTGGGTGTATTTCTTTTCTCCGATGAAGGCGACAGTTTAGGTTCAAGAAATGAGGGTTTAACAAACTTAAATATTCAAGCACTTACACTCGATAACAATGGTTACGTATATGCCGGCACTGAGAATGGTATTTGGAGAAGACTGTTAACCGAGGTTACTCCAGTAGAAGAAAATCAAATAGAAATTCCATCGAGTTATATTCTTTCTCAAAACTACCCCAATCCCTTTAACCCAAGTACAAAAATTAAATATTCCGTTCCTCAATCTTCTCAAGTTCAGATTAAAGTCTTCGATGCTTTAGGTAATGAGATAGAAACATTAGTCAACGATGAAAAACCGGCAGGAACTTATGAATTGACGTGGAATGCAGTGAACCTTCCGAGTGGAGTTTATTTCTATCAACTAAAGGCAGGTGACTTTATCGATACTAAAAAAATGATTTTAATAAAGTAAAAAAAATATTGGAGGCTTTATGAAAACTTTAATACAAACCTTGTTTTTCTTTTTACTCGTAACGCAAATAAGTTTTGCGCAGTGGACGCAGGTTGGACTTAACAATCAAAGCATTAAAGACATCGCTGTGCAAAACTCAAATATATTTGCTGTTACTTCAGATAGTAGCGTTTACCGCTCTCTTAATAACGGCAATAATTGGACAATAATTGTTGACTCTGGTGCACTTGATGTTGCCCTATCACCAACTGGAAAAGTATTCATGGTTAAGGATACTTCTTATAGTGTTTTTTTAGTTGGGGATTTGTATTATTCCCTTGATAGTGGGGAGACCTGGATTTGGGTGAATATTTTGGAACAGTTATCAGACTCAACTTGGTTCCCCCCTTGTTCCCCAAGTGGAATTACAGTAAGTCCAGAAGGGATTGTCTTCTGTGGTTTGAGTCAATTTGTTGAATTCCAATGTGTGCTTCTTGCAAAATCAACTGATGATGGTTTGACCTGGACTTCACCGGGAGACTCCAACTAATTGAATAAATAAAAACCCTCCCTTAGTCACTCTCCGTCATCCTGAGCTTGTCGAAGGAAGGAGAGGGAGACAGGGTGAGGTTTTGTTCTTTGTTCGAGAAAGGAGAAGGAGACAGGGTTACGTTTTGTTCTATGTAAATGAAATGGTTCTCTAATTAATTATTTAACAATCCATAACTAGGAGGTTACTATGAAATCGTTCACTTTCAAACTGTTGTTGCTCGTTACTGTGCTGATTATGAGCAGTGTTGATATACTTGCCCAGGTAAACTGGACGAAGTATCAGGGTAATCCGGTAATAACTGTACCAGGTGCTCCTGGTACAGCCGGCGCATTTGCACCTTGTGTTCTGTATAACGCGGATTCAACCAGATATGAAATGTTTTTTACAGGTTCAGCTACTGCAAGTGGTGGAAGACCTTGCCGGGTCGGTCTTGCCTATTCAAATGATGGCTTATCCTGGCAAGTACGCACCAACACCAGTTTTAACCCCATCCCCCGGAGAGTGGGATTCTTACACTGTAGAAACAGCCTTTGTTATATATGAAAATGGAGCATACAAGATGTGGTACACCGGTGGGCCTAATACTACACAATACAAAATCGGATATGCTACTTCACCGGATGGAATTAACTGGACAAAACATCCATCAAATCCGGTTTTAGGACCAGGCACAGATGCTTGGGAAGCTGGTGGTGTAGAAGCTTGTTACGTTTTGCCTGTAACTGGGGGATATAAAATGTGGTACACAGGATATAATGCTAGTGTCACTATACCATGCATTGGGTATGCAACATCTGGAGATGGTATATTATGGCAAAAAGATACATTAAATAATCCTATTCTGGAGCCGGGAAATCCTGGAGAATGGGATGATACGTTTATATTTAAGCCAAGTATTATATTCAAAGATAATATATACTATATGTGGTATACCGGAACTGGCGGCTACTACAGTCAATTCAGAATTGGACTCGCAACATCACCGAATGGTAATAATAATTGGATCAAATATCCTGACAATCCGGTTTTAACGCCATCACCTAGCGGTTGGGATAGGGGTGAAGTTGAATCCGGCAACGTAATATTAGTTGGAGATACATTGTTTATGTATTACGATGGTAGCCCACCAATTAATTTTATATGGCAAATTGGGCTTGCTAAATCTCTCTACTCACCGCCTTTACTTCCTGGAACATACACAATCGGTACAGGCGGCAACTTCGCAACGATTCAGGAAGCATTTAACAAGCTTGAAACAGATGGAGTTGCTGGCAATGTTACTCTTGAATTGATTGATGAACTTTACACTGCACCAACAGATTCATTTGGTTTTAAGTTAGTCGGTCCAATTCCTGGAGCAGGAGAAAACAGCAGAGTAACTATTAAACCTGCTGAAAATAAGAATGTTATTATTGAAGGAAATGGATTATCAGTTCTATACTTCATAAATACAAGCTATGTTACGTTTGATGGTGTTTCAATCACGGGTTCAACTACACTAACAGTCCACGCCTATGAAAACAATCAATTTGCATATAATCTTGGGCTTTTCTTTATTGATAATTCAGACCATAATACAATTCAGAATAGCATTTTTATAAATGATGATATTTTGAGAAGGAGTCCCGCGCTTGGAGTATCCAGTCTATCATATACAACGGCAACCCCCGATAGTAATCTGATTCAATCCAATTTTATAAAACAAGCAGGAATAGGAATTTATGTTTCTGCATATTATTCCACTAATCCGGCAACTGCTAATGGTAATATTATCAGAAAAAACATTATTGGGTCGGAAACTGATACCCTGATTAGCTGGGGAATTCAAGTTGAAAGAAATCAAAATGCTATTATTGAAGATAATGTTATCGAGGGCATTACAGGGTACTAGCAATGATTTTGTTATAGCACACGGAATTGGTTGCTGGGGTTGCCTGGAATCTACAATTCGGAATAATATTGTTCATAATGTTAATACAAGTTACACCGGTGGTAGTATGGGTATAGCGTTAATTGGTTATGGTAGCAATGTTGGTAATGGAAATCTTGTTTACAATAATATGGTGTATGATATTAATAGTTCCTCAAATGAATCATATAGTAACATTGGCGGAATTCATTTGGAGTATCAGAACAATACCAAAGTATATTATAACTCAGTTTACTTATCTGGTACAGGAGCCAATCGACAGGGTTCCGGAGCCTTCTATATTTTTGGACCTGGGAGTAGCAATACCGAATTAAAAAACAATATCTTTGTTAATACAAGAGATGAATCACCATATTGTGCTTCTGCAATTTACAGTTCTGCTAACCTAACTTCAGATTATAATGATCTTTTTTACGACAATACGAATGCAAATAATTGTCTGGTAAGGATTGGAAGCACAGAGTACAACACACTTGCAGACTGGCAGGCAACGGGTAAAGATTCAAATAGTGTGACTGAGTTGCCTGATTTTATTGCTCCGTACTTGCACATAGATGAGGCTATACCCAATCACCTTGAATCAGGAGGGACTCCAATTGCCGGAATAGAAATCGACTTTGATGGAAATCTCAGAAATGCAGTTACTCCTGATATAGGTGCTGATGAATTCGATGGTATTATAAATGATGTTGGAGAAGAGACACCTTTACCAACTAAATTCGCACTTGAGCAAAACTACCCAAATCCTTTCAACCCAAGTACAAAGATCAGTTGGCAGTCGCCAGTAGTTAGTCAGCAAACTTTGAAGATATATGACATTCTGGGAAATGAAGTTGCAACTCTTGTTGACGAATTCAAACCCGTTGGAAGATATGAAATTGAATTCAACGCTTCAGCACTTCCAAGCGGAGTTTATTTCTATCAACTGAGGGCGGGTGAATTTGTAAATACAAAAAAGATGATTTTTTTAAAGTGACCGAAGGTCATCCTGAACTCGTTTCAGGATCTTAGTTGAAGAAAGAATGTAGGGGCGAGACGTTGTCTCGCCCGAAATAAAAGTTTTTAATCATCTGTAACTAGGAGAATATAAAATGAATCAAATAATTAGATTAAACAGATCGTATTGGTATTTACGATCATTCCTCTTTCTTTTTATTTTTCTACTCATTGTCCCTGGTTTGATATACTCCCAATCAAACCAGAAAAAAAATAACACAACTGATCCGACTTCTCATCATGAATTTAAGGATGATAATTATGTACCGAATTTAAGGGATAGTCAGGGAAGATCACCTGCTTATAATTATTCAATGAATAGTATCACCACTACTCAAGTTAATGTAGATGCAAACGGACAAAATATAGTAGGTGATGCTGCTAATGAGCCATCGATTGCCATTGATCGCAACGATCCGAACAGAATGGCTATAGGTTGGAGACAGTTTAATACAATCGCGAGCAATTTTAGACAAGCAGGATATGGTTATACAACAAACGGTGGACAGAGTTGGACATTTCCAGGAGTGATTGAGCCAGGTGTTTTCAGATCTGATCCCGTACTGGATAATGATATTTATGGAAATTTTTATTATAACAGTTTAACATCAGGTAGCGGTAATTATTGGTGCCATGTATTCAAATCAAGTACCGGAGGATTCTCCTGGGATAATGGAACTTTTGCTCAGGGAGGAGATAAGCAATGGATGACAATTGATAAAACGAATGGTACCGGAACAGGGCATATCTATTCTTACTGGAATGTGAATTTCAGCATTTGTTATCCAGGTTTTTTTACACGATCGATTGATAATGGTTTAAGCTTTGAGGATTGTGTCACAATCCCGAATGACCCTTACTGGGGTACTCTTGTTGCTGGTCCCGAAGGCGAGCTGTACATCGGTGGATCGCTAGGATGGATTTTTCTTTTTGCAAAATCTTTAAATGCACAAGATCCCTCTCAAATTGTAGACTGGGATATGAATACAGTTGTAGATCTGGATGGTTCAATTGCATTCAGTATTGGGCCAAATCCCGGAGGCTTACTTGGTCAAACAATAATAGCTGTTGATACTTCAAACGGTCCTTATCACGGAAATATTTATCTGCTATGTTCAGTTACGAGATATTCTAATCCTGATCCCCTTGATGTGATGTTTGCCCGTAGTACCTGATGGTGGTGAAAGTTGGAGTTCACCGATTAGAATTAATGATGATGTCGATACTTCAGCTTATCAATGGTTCGGCACTATGTCAGTTGCTCCGAATGGGAGGATAGATGTTATTTGGTTAGATACACGTGATAATCCAGGAGCTTATTTGTCAGCTCTATATTACTCAAATTCAGCGGACGGAGGAGTAACCTGGTTGCCAAATAAAAGACTTTCTGATTATTTCGATCCTCACGTGGGCTGGCCTAACCAGAATAAGATGGGTGATTACTTCGATATGGAATCCATCAATAACGGTGTTCATCTGGCCTGGGCAGCTACTTTCAATGGTGAGCAGGATGTTTATTACAGCTTTATCACCGATACAAGTATGGTTCCCGTGGAGTTACTATCTTTTACTGCAACTTCAAATGGTAAAGAAGTGATTCTTAACTGGTCCACTGCAACAGAGCTAAATAACCAGTTGTTCGAAGTGCAAAGAAGTTTTGAAGGAAGTGATTTCGCTTCAGTTGGTTTTGTTAATGGAAAAGGAACAACAACCGAAAGACAAGATTACACATTCAAAGATAAAATTC
The DNA here is from genome assembly GCA_963790385.1 of uncultured Ignavibacteriaceae bacterium. Lineage (GTDB taxonomy): Bacteria > Bacteroidota > Ignavibacteria > Ignavibacteriales > Ignavibacteriaceae > IGN2. The sequence goes on along the minus strand of CAWBOG010000004.1, from coordinate 51,878 downwards.
TTTCTGATGGTAAATTCGCTTACCGCCTGAAGCAGATTGATTATCTGGGCAGATATGAATATTCAGATATCATTGAAATTGAGTTAAGAATATTCAATTCCTATATGCTTGAACAGAATTATCCTAATCCTTTCAATCCAACAACAAAAATCGGATACGGAATTAAAGAAAAGAACAACGTTAAGATTACAGTTCTCAATTCAATTGGAGAAGAAGTAGCAGTGCTGGTAAATGAAGATAAGAATTCAGGATATCATACCGTAGAGTTTAATGCGTCGGCATTACCAAGCGGAGTTTATTTCTATCAATTGAGAGCTGGAGACTACATCAATACGAAGAAAATGATTTTGCTCAAATAAAAGGAACCCTACCTCGTTCCTCCCCTTTAATAAAGGGGAGGACAAAGGAGGGGTTCTGTAAAATAATTTTTAAAGGAGGAGTTATGAGGACAAACAAAAAATTCAGTGTGTGCAACCTTCAAGGTTAAAGAAAGTTTTACAACCAGCAACCTTGAAGGTTAAAGCCAGGATAAATATTTAATTAATTATTTAACAACCATAACTAGGAGGTTCTTATGTTGAGTCTTACGAAATCCCGCAAAGCGGGAAAAAAGTTCACTTTCAAACTGTTGTTGCTCATTACAGTGTTTGGTTTTGAGCAATAGTGATTTACTTGCCCAGGTAAACTGGACAAAGTATCCAGGGTAATCCAGTATCTTACAGTGAGGTCCAAGTGGTTCGTGGAACAGACAAGTATTTACGCCGTTTGTTGTATACAATTCAGATTCTATTGGATATGAAATGTGGTTCTGGTGCATCCGATAAATCATCAGGGCAATTCGTTGAGACCATATAAAATTGGATTACGCCTAGTCTAATGACGGAATTTCCTGGACTGTTAATCCTAATCCGGTTTTAACTCCAGGTTCATCCGGGAAATTGGGATTCGCACACTGTAGAAAAACCAGTTGTAATACGTAGGGAGGTTCATACAAAATGTGGTATTCTGGCGGAGATGATAAACCCAGAAGCTATCGGTTATGCAACTTCACCTGATGGAATTAACTGGACTAAAGATATCCCTCAAATCCTATTCTGTCGGCTGGAACTGATCCCTGGGAAGCTGGCGGGGTAATGTTTTGCAGTGTGATGCCAATTACCGGAGGATACAAAATGTGGTATACCGGCTATACTACGGCATGGACTAACGGTGCCTTGTCACTTGGATATGCAACATCAGTTGATGGTATCTCATGGCAAAAAGATCATCCTAAAAATCCTGTCCTTTGAACCCGGTGCTTTAGGTCAATGGGATGATACCTGGATTTTAATGCCAAGCATTTTACTTCTAGATAATGCTTACTATATGTGGTATACAGGCACAACTGACATTTGGGGAGCTTTCAAAGTTGGATTAGCCACATCGGTCAATGGAATTGATTGGACTAAATCTTCAAGCAATCCGGTACTCGTTGCTTCTTCAACCGGGTGGGATGATTACCAACTTGCCTGTGATTCAGTCTTATTTAAGGATGACTCACTTTCTATGTGGTTACCAGCGGTTATAACGGCTCTTTATGGCGAATAGGTCTGGCAACATCTTTATTTAGTCCCCCTCTATTACCCGGAACTTACACAGTCGGTAACGGTGGTAACTTCGCAACAATTCAGGAAGCATTTGATAAACTTAGCACCGATGGAGTTGCTGGAAATGTTACCCTTGAACTGATTGATGAGCTTTACACAACATCAACAGTTCAATTCGGTTTTCAACTTAATGGACCAATTCCTGGTGCAGGACCAAACAGCAGAGTAACTATTAAACCTGCAGAGAACAAGAATGTAGTAATTGAAGGAAATAAGAAGGTGTACTTTATTTATTAAATACCAGCTATGTAACGTTTGATGGGGTTAATATAACAGGTCCAACCACTTTAACCATTCATGCACAGCAAAACGCAGGCTTTGTTTATAATGATGCTTTAGACTTCATAAATAATTCAGACCATAACATAATTCAGAATATTAACTTCATCATAGAAGATAATTCAAGAGCAAGTGGTTTCGGTTTCTGGTATAATCAGACAGGCTCATTTGCACCAGACAGTAATTTAATTCAAAACAACTTTGTAAAGAAGGCGGGTGTTGCAATTTTTATAGTATCTCCTTCATCGATAATAAAAGCTAAGGGGAATATCGTTAGAGGAAATCAAATAGGTTCAGCGGCAGATAGCTTAGTTTCGTATGGTATACAGGTTTATCAGGGTGAAAATACCATTATTGAAAATAATATCATTCAGAATTTGAAAGTAACAATAAGTGGAACAGATAACTTAACAGCAGGAATAGTCTCGAGTGTTTGTTCGGGCACTATTATCAGAAATAATGTTATACACAATCTTAGGGGGATTTCAGGTTTTACGAGTTCGGGAATAGTTGTCTACGGTGTAGCGGGTAGTCCCGGGAATGATAACTATGTTTATAACAACATGATATACGATATTCATAGCACATCAAATCAGTCTAATAGCAGAGTAGCTGGAATACAGATACAATATCAAAATAATCCCAAAGTCTATTATAACTCAATTTACCTATCGGGAACCGGAGCAAACCAACTTGGTTCAGCTGCACTATATATTTATGCCGGAGTAACAGATGCCGATATAAAAAACAATATACTTGTAAACACCAGAGATGAATCACCTTACTGTGCATCTGCAATTTATGATTACTCAACTACAAACCTCACATCAGATTATAATGATCTGTACTATGACAATGCAAATCCAAATAATTGTCTGGTAAGAATTGGAAGCACTAAGTACAACACACTCGCAGATTGGCAGGCAACAGGTATAGATTCAAACAGCGTTACTGAAATGCCAAACTTTGTTGATCCTTATCTTCATATAGCAGAGAACGAGGAAACGTTGTTAGAATCAAGAGGCATTCCAATTACAGATATCAACTTTGATTTTGATGGACAGACAAGGCACCTAACAACTCCCGATATCGGAGCGGATGAGTTTAATGGAATACCTGTAGGTGTTGAAGATGAAACAACTTTGCCAACAGAATTTGCACTTGAGCAGAACTACCCAAATCCATTCAATCCAAGTACAAAAATCAGCTGGCAGTCTCCAGTAGGCAGTTGGCAAACTTTAAAAATTTATGATGTTCTTGGAAGTGAGATACTAACACTTGTAGATGAATATAAACAAGCAGGAAGATATGAAGTAGAGTTCAACGCAGTATCCCTACCGAGCGGAGTTTATTTTTATCAATTAAAAGCAGGAGATTTTATGAGCACGAAGAAGATGTTGCTGTTGAAGTAGAAAACGCAATCCTAACCTTTCCTGAATACGAAGCGAGTTAGATAATTTAAAGGCGAATCAATTGATTCGCCTTTTCTGATTTAAAGGATTAATTTAATCTTCATAAAAAAAAACTTTGTAAAGAATTGAGAAAGAAGAAAAAGAAATATGCAAACGTTATTATGCTACTGCTTATTCTTTTCGTTCTTTTCTTTATTGTTCTCCAGGATAAAATTATAAAAGTCAGCGCTGATGAGCTGGTCAACAGTTATATCTCGGAAGTTTCCGCTTCAGATAAAAAGTTTCTTAACAAAGAAATAGAACTAACTGGAGAAATAAAATCATTCCTTCAATTCGAAACTGATAAGAGTCTGCTTGAACTGAGAACAATAAATGATCGACTAAAACTCTACTGCATATTGATGAATAAGGAAACAGAAGCGAAAGCCTCAACAATAACGGTTGGCATACCTGTCACTATTTACGGTAAATGTTTAGGCATAAAAGATTTAAAGTTTCCCAACAGTATTTATATTGAAGTTGAACAAATAAAATGAGTTGGTATCAGAAAGAAATATCATTAAAACAAAGAGAACGAGGTTTTCATCTGGTAACTGAAGAAGTGGTGAGTCAATTACCGGAAATTGTAAACATTAAAATCGGTTTAATGCACATTTTGATTAAGCATACTTCAGCTTCAATTACACTTAATGAAAATTTTGATCCGGATGTTCGATCTGATATGGAAAAATTCTTCAATTGTACTGTAAAAGAAAATGAACCATGGTACGAACACAACTCTGAAGGATCAGATGATATGCCGGCACATATTAAATCAACATTGATTGGTAATTCATTGACAATTCCAATAACTGAAGGAAAGCTAAATCTTGGGACGTGGCAAGGAATTTATCTTTGTGAACATCGTAATCATTCTGGTAGCAGAAAAATTGTTGTAACAATATTTGGGGAAGAGATAATATGATAAAGAAAAAAATACTTTTCGTTTGTATGGGAAACATTTGCAGATCACCTGCTGCTGAAGGAATCGCAAAAAAACTAACCGAGAAAAAAGGATTAAGCGGAATTATTGAAATTGATTCTGCAGGCACACTTAAATACCACACTGGTGAATTACCTGATTCAAGAATGATTAGGCATGCCGCTAAAAGAGGTTACACACTTGATAGTCGGGCACGACAATTCAATCCCAATAAAGATTTTGAATATTTCGATTACATCGTAACTATGGATGATAACAATTACTCTGAAATAACTTCTCTCGATTTGAAAAATCTTTACGAAGATAAAGTTTTTAAGATGGTTAGCTTTTCGAAAAAACAAATAGTAAATGAAGTTCCAGATCCTTACTACAGCGGAAGTGATGGATTTGAATTTGTTCTTGATATTCTGGAAGATTCAGTCGAAGGATTACTTAACAAAATTGAAGATGATATCAGAAGAGAAAATAAAAGCAAGAATTGAAGAAAAGCTCGTAGTAAAATTAAAAACTTCAATTCGCTGTCAGGTGGATGCATAAGTGATACTTATAAAATTACAACAAATGATAAGTCAGAATTTTTTCTTAAATATAATCCATCTATATCAAATGATATGTTTCTTAAAGAAGCAAACGGTTTGAAGGAGCTGGCTAAATCAAATTCTATCAGAGTTCCTGAAGTTTTAGGATTTGAGGAAGATTATATCTTGCTTGAATATATTGTCCCCGGAAATAAAAAGAAAAATTTTTTCGAAGAATTCGGAAGATGTTTTGCAAAGTTGCACAAATTTACTTCTGAAAGCTTTGGATTTTACGAAGATAATTTTATCGGTTCAAATCCGCAGAAAAATATTCCCGATGAAAAGGAAAAGATTAGCTGGATTGATTTCTATTTCAACAAAAGAATTTTATTTCAACTTAAGTTAACTGAGAAGCTAAACAATTCAACTGAAGAATTGAGAAAAGGAATATCAAAACTTGAAAGTAAAATTCAGCAAATAATCGGTGATTCAAATGAAAAGCCATCATTATTGCACGGCGATCTTTGGAGTGGGAATTATATGGCTAATGAAAATGGTTCGGTAATTTTAATTGATCCGGCTGTCTACTATGGTCATCGCGAAGCTGATCTTGGAATGACTAAATTATTCGGAGGATTTAGTCCCGAATTTTATTCAGCCTACCAGGATGAATTTCCACTTGAGGATGGATATGAGTATAGAGAAAATATTTACAAGCTATATCATATTCTTAATCATTTGAACTTATTTGGAGGAAGCTACTATACACAGGCTTTGAGCATTATAAAGTTTTATATTTAGGGTATTCAAATCAAAGAATGTTCAGATGAATAAAATATCCATAATAATTATTACCAAAAATGAAGAGAAAAATATTTCTGAATGCCTTAAAAGTGTTGAGTGGGCAGACGAAATAATTGTTATTGATTCTGAAAGTTCAGATAAAACAATCGAATTAGTAAAAAAGTTTACTGATAAAGTTTTCACTCGAAAATGGGAAGGGTATGTTCCTCAAAAAAAATATGCACTTAGCCTCGCAAAAAATGATTGGGTATTAAGCGTTGATGCAGATGAAAGAATTACTCCTGAATTAAAAGATGAGATTCTAAATCTGGATCCCGGTGTATATTCAGGTTTTAAAATCCGCAGAAAAAACTTTCTTCTCAAAAAGGAAATTACAAGCTGCGGATGGGAAAAGGATTATCAGTTAAGACTGTTAAAAAAAGATAAAGTAAGCTTAAGCGATAGATTAGTACACGAAAAATTTATTATTGATGGAAGTGTTGCTACACTTAAAAATCCCATGCTTCATTATACATTTACATCATTCACTGAATACCTGACTAAAATTAACTATTACACCAGCCTAAAAGCTCAAGAACTTTTAACAAAGAAGAATAATATTGGTGGATGGACAATATTTTCACACACAGTTTCTGCTTTTTTTACTTTCTATTTCATGAAAAGAGGATTTAAAGACGGAGTTCATGGATTAATTATTTCGTTTCTCCATTCCGTGAGCACAATGATGAATTACATTAAGCTGTGGGAATTACAAAATAAGAAGTGAATGAAGCGACTGTAATCATACAAACATACACCCACACAACCGTCAAGGTTGTATGAATGTATGATCGTATGAAATCGAATACTTATATTTCTTTATCTATTGAACTTCAACTATTTCTGTATCAAATATCAGAGTAGAATTTGCAGGTATTTTTTCAAGCTGCATCTCGCCATAGCCTAGTTGAGGTGGAATTATAAATCTTGCCTTATCACCTTTTTTCAGGAGAAGCAATCCTTCGTCCCAGCCGGGAATAACCTGACCCTGACCGACTGCGAACTGAATTGGTTCATCTCTTTCAACTGAACTGTCAAACAATGTTCCGTCTAAAAGATATCCAGAATAACTAACTGTAATCACTTTACCTGCTTCAACTGCTGGACCATCACCATTACTGATGATAACGTATTTTACTCCACTGGCAGTAGTTTTATATAAAGTTGTATCAACCTTCCACATTTCTGCAACCACTTTATCTTTCACTTCAAGAAGATCTACCACAACTTTTAAATCAGTGCTCGGAGGTATGAAACCAATTCCTGCTTCACCGTATGCAAGGCTAGCTGGAATTATTATTGTTCTGATTCCACCTGTCTTCATTCCTACAATTCCCTCATCAGAACCTTTAATGAATGAACTTGAATTCAAAACAAATTTAATCGGTTGGTTTCTTGTTTTAGAATCGCCAAGAGAAAGCATATTCTTACTTTGGTCGGTAGACCAGTCAGAGAATAATTCGCCGGTACTATCTTTTGGTATCATCCACCCTCTGAAATGAATTGAGACAAGGTCACCATCTTTTGCTTCTCTGCCCGTGCCCAGTGAGTCATCCATATATTTCAATCCGGATTCAAGAGTTACAACTTCAGGGCCTTTGTTGCAGCCGAAAAAAAGAGCAGTGATAATAACAACAAAGACCAGCAATACTTTTTTCATTTTAATCCTTTTTAGTTTTTTTGAAGGCGAAATATATTCAAAATATTCATCATCTTTTATAAGCGTATAAATTTTTTCCTATGATTTAAGGAATTCTAATTTTACTTTTCATCATAATTATCGTACAATTTATTGTCAATATTTAATCTCATGCTTAAAATCAAAACCATTTTCCCGAGCATCTTTTTTCTGATTATTTTCATAATCGTCGGATTTACAAAGAATTATACTCAAAGCGCTAATGAAGAAACCGGATATGTAATTGATTCAAATATAGATTTTGAACAAGCAGTCTCCGGTAAAAATATTCCACAAAGCATTATAGAAAATCTCCGGATTGTTGATGTTTATTATTACGGATTCGATGAGAAACTTCATAAAGGTCAGCTTGTGGTTAACAAAGAAGTTGTTCTGGATATAATTGAAATTTTTGAGTTCATCAGAGAAACCCGTTTTCCAATTAACAAAGTAATTCCAATCAGCAAGTACGACTGGTCAGATGACAAATCAATGCAGGATAACAACACCTCAGCATTTAATTACAGGTATATTTCCGGAACGAGAGTTATTTCCAATCATGCTTCAGGATTAGCAATTGATATAAATCCAAAACTCAATCCCTACATAAAAAACGGAAACAGTTTACCTGTGAATTGTATTTATGATACTACAAAAGCCGGGACAATATTTACTGAATCAGATCTTGTTAAAGAATTCAAAAAGAAAGATTGGCAATGGGGTGGTGATTGGAAAAGTCTTAAAGATTACCAGCATTTCGAGAAAAAATTAAAGTAAACTGTTTCCCTTTTCAGTTCCAAACATAAAAATTAAAGCTCGCCAAATACTTCTTGCCCAATCTCTTTCACCGTGTTGTGAATTTTGGCTTTTAAAGAAATAAAAATCTTTCCCTTGATTATATCTTTGTTTGATCAATGCAGCTATCATTTCATCTACACCGGGTTGTAGCTGGGAATCGAGTTCATTGTCACCATTGTTTATATAAACCTTTATGTTTTTTTTCTCACCATTATAATTTCTTACATTATCAACAAAATCATAATTATCGATTTTAAACGCTGGAGAAAAACAAATTGCTTTGGAAAAAACTTCAGGATGTTCCCATGCTAAAATAAATGGAATTAGTCCGCCTAAAGAAGCTCCCCCGTTTGCTGTATTTTCCCTTCCCGGAAGTGTCCGATAATTTCGATCCACAAATGGTTTAAGAGAGTCAATGATAAACTTCATGTAAGCTAATCCAAGCGGTTCTTCTGAATACTCTTCGTTTCTGTCTGATGTATTGTAAATGCCAACAATGATTATCGGTTCAATAAGTCCCTGGCGAATCAAACTATCTGCAGCTTCATCAATTTGCCAATCAACATGAAATGAAGATGTACTCGGATCGATAATATTTTGACCATCGTGCATATAAAGAACAGGATACTTTCTAGTTAAATCTGATTCGTATCCAGGTGGAAGCCAAACAAATATATCTCTCGGTTTGATTCCCATCCCTTGAAAATTCTTATGATACATTACTGTTCCCGTAATCTGACCTTCAATTGCTTTTTCAACCTGATCAGCCCAAAGATTTATTTTGATTTGAATAGTTGTGTCATTCATAAGTTCTAGCAAATAATTTTCAGGAACTGAACCATCATCATTTAGTGCTTCAGTTTCCCAACTACCGCGAGTAATTTTAAACTCTATTTTTTTTCCTTTTTCAAATGAAAAACTCTTTGTCCACGTCCCATTTTCATTCTTTTCAAGTTGAATGGAATCAGGCTGCCAATTCCCAAGTTGTTCATCGTTACCAGTAATGAAAATTGTTGATTCATCAGGTAAATTATCTGCTGTTATTACGACATTAAGATTTACGTTATTATTTGAACAGAAATTGAACGCAATCAGCAAAGAAAAAGCAAAAATGAGTAAATATTTTTTCATATAAATTTTAATAGAATAGATAGATATTTGTCATAATAATATTTTATTCTTGTTCGTATAAATTTATAAAATAATTGAAGTCAAAACATTTAAAAATAATAATTATAGCACTGCTTTTGTCAGGATGTTCCGACAGATCACTTTTTACTGATCCAAACGATCCGGGATTAGGAGGAGTTTTCACTACAATTTCAGGTGAAATCTCAGGAACTCTTTTAAAAAGTAAATCACCTTATTATGCTTCAGAAAATATTTTAATTCCCGCTGGAAATAATTTAACAATCGAATCCGGTACCTTGATTTTCTTTAAGGCAAACGCTGGATTTTATATTGATGGAGGATTACGGGCAATTGGTACAAAAGAAATGCCAATAGTTTTTCAGGGATTCGGAAATGCGTGGGAAGGAATTCATTCAGATAATCCAACTGACAGCTTAATATTTAAATTCTGTAACATCCTGGAAGTATTTCTTCCGATTGGAAGTGACATTGACTATGGTGGTGTGGACATTTCAAACGCAAACCTGGTTGTAAAGAATTGCTACTTCAATTATAACTATGCAAAAAATGGAGGAGCGTTGGCAATTTCTTTTTGTAATTCAGAAATCTCGAACAACATTTTTGACGACAACGAGTGTCTGGACTATGGTGGAGCTATACTTTCTCAAAATTCTTCTAACAAAATTATCAATAACACATTTTACAGTAACTTCTGCCTTAATTTTGGTGGTGCTATTACTCTTGTCGATCCAATATCCGAAGATATTCAAAACAATATATTTTATAATAATTTTTCGTATCGAGCTAATCCTACTGTGTATCTTGTTTCAGGTGACAGTACAAATATCGTCCAACAATATAATTATTTAGAACCTGATAGTTTAAATCCATTATTTATTTCATCAACTGACTTTCATTTACAAACAAACTCTCCTTGCAAAGACGCCGGTAATCCTTCACCAGAATTCAATGATACGGATGGTTCAAGAAATGATCAGGGTTCTTACGGCGGACCTGACGGGAATTGGTAAAATAATTCCTCTCTAATTTTTTCTTACTTTTGTAACATCAATATTTCTAATAGTGATTTTCTTTCTTGAAATAATAAAATTTATTGCATAAGATGAACAAAATAACTACTCAATTATATAAACTTTATGAAGGTTGGGCAAAGGAAGAAGCTGTACAAATAAATCAAATAGCTCAGTCTGGTTCGAACAGAAAATATTTCAGACTAACAGGTAAAGAAAAAACGGCAATAGGAGTTTTCAATCCTGATAAAAAAGAAAACGCAGCTTTCATTTCATTCACAAAACATTTTATCAAAAAAGAATTGAATGTTCCCCGCATTTACTCGCATCAATTAAAAGATAATATCTATTTACTCGAAGATCTCGGCAATACAACTCTCTATTCGCTGATTGAAAAGGAGAATAAAATAGGTTCAATTTCAGAGAAGATGCTGAAATACTATGAAAAATCGTTAAGTCATTTAGTTCGATTTCAATTAGTTGGCGGAAAGGGATTAGATTATTCGGTCTGTTATCCACGAGATAAATTTGACAGGCAATCAATAGTATGGGATCTTAATTACTTCAAATACTATTTTCTCAAGCTGGCTAAAATTCCATTCGATGAGCAGAAACTGGAAGATGATTTCAACTCATTTGCAAAACTGCTTCTATCAACAGATACCAAATATTTTATGTACCGGGACTTTCAATCGAGAAATATTTTAATCAAAAATGATCAACTATACTTTATTGATTACCAGGGAGGAAGAAAAGGCGCATTGCAATATGATGTGGCATCATTACTTTTTCAAGCCAAAATTAATTTATCTCCAGAGATTAGAAATAGGCTGCTCGAATTTTATTTAAATGAACTTCGTAATAATTCAAAAGTAAATCGTCAAACATTTCTTAAACATTATTATAATTATGTGTTGATCAGATTGTTGCAGACACTTGGTGCATACGGATACAGAGGTTATTTTGAGAACAAATCACATTTTTTGCTGAGCATTCCTTACGCATTGAATAATCTGCATTGGCTTTTAGAGAATAATCATTTACCAAAAAAACTTCCTGAATTAAATCGTGCAATGGTCTCCATTCTAGAAAATGAAGAATTAAAAAATCTCAATCTAAAATCCTCATCCGAAAAATTAAAAGTTTCCATCAATAGTTTTTCATACAAGGAAGGAATACCAACAGATTTATCAGGAAATGGAGGAGGATTTGTTTTCGATTGCAGATCACTTGAAAATCCGGGTAGATTTACTGAATATATGTCAAAACACTGGATTGGATGAAAACGTAATTCGATTCTTAAAAGATCGAAATGATGTAAAAGAATTTCTGAATTCTGTTTATTCAATCGTTGATGAATCTATCCAGAAGTACCGCGAGAGAAATTTTAAGAACCTGATGATAAACTTCGGCTGTACCGGCGGACAGCATCGTTCTGTTTATTGTGCAGAGAATCTTGCGAAACATATAAAAGATAAATTTGATGTTTTAGTCTCTGTAAATCATACCAATATTAGTAAAGAGGATTTATTCTAATGCGTGCGATGATTCTTGCAGCCGGATTGGGAACGAGGCTAAAACCACTTACCGATACAATTCCAAAGGCACTAATTAAAATTAAGAATCATACTCTGCTGGAACTGCAAATCAAAAAACTTAAGGCTGAAGGGATTTGAAGAAATAATTGTAAATGTTCATCATTTCAGTGATTTAATCAAAAAATATCTGGAGCAAAATAATTTTTTCAATTGTTTAATTGAGATATCCGATGAAAGCGAAAAAATTCTCGACACCGGCGGAGGTTTGAAGAAAGCTGCTCATTTTTTTTCTGATGGGGAGCCATTTCTGGTTTATAATGTTGATATTCTTTCAAACATCAATCTGAAAAAATTTATGGAATTTCATCTTTCGTCTTCATCAGTTGCAACTCTTGCCGTTCAGGATAGAAAGTCCTCTCGAAGATTTTTGTTTGATAAAAATATGATCCTGTGCGGTTGGATGAATGAAAATACAGGTGAACGGATTATTTCAAGATCTAGTGAGAATGAACTTAATTCTTATGCATTCAGCGGAATTCAAATGATCTCTCCGAAAATATTCGAATACTTTCCTGACACAGATGTTTTCTCCCTTGTTCAACTTTATCTCTCTGCTGCGAAAAAGGAAAAAATAGTTGGTTACAATCACGATAAAGATGAATGGATGGATTTAGGAAAGATTGAAAACCTGAGTGAGGCAGATAAATTATTTGACAGGTTCAGGAATACCTATCAAGTCTGAATTTTTCACCGAGATACAATTTCTTAACTTCCTCATCATTTGCAAGGTCATCAGCGCCACCTTGTTTGAAAATCACTCCATCGATTAATATGTAAGCTTTATCAACTATACTCAAAGTCTCGTGAACATTATGATCCGTGATAAGAATTCCAATTCCCCTGTTCTTCAGATTTGCAACGATGTTCATAATATCTTCAACCGCAATCGGATCAATTCCGGCAAATGGTTCATCCAATAAAATAAAACTCGGATCAGTTGCCAGAGCACGTGCAATTTCTGTCCTTCTTCTCTCTCCCCCACTTAATTGAAACCCTTTACTTTTCCTGATATTGTTTATTGATAATTCATCCAAAAGAGAATCACATTTTTTTTTGCGAGCTTCTTTATTAAGATTTGTCATTTCTAGAACTGCAAGAATATTTTCTTCCACGGTGAGTCTTCTGAAAATCGAAGCTTCCTGTGGCAGATATCCAATGCCCATACGTGCACGTTTGTACATTGGAATTTTTGTTATTTCATCATCATCAAGAAAAACTTTACCGGCGTCTGGTTTTATCATACCAGTAATCATATAAAATGTCGTTGTTTTGCCGGCACCATTTGGGCCAAGCAGCCCGACAATTTCTCCCTTTGAAACTTGCACGGAAGCTTTGTTAACAACTTTTCTTTTTTTGTAAATTTTTACAAGCGAATCGCTTCTTAGAGTATTACTCATTCTCTTCTTGCATCATCATTAAAAAATCTTTTTTTAGTGGACGATTTTCCTTCAAAACAAATTTAGGTAAAGTAAATGTTCTTTCTAAGCCTTCTACTTTTGATTCGGGATAATATTCACTTGTTGGCGAACCATACAATCTTACCTGATCAATTTGATTATCCTTAAAGACTATAACCGCCTGATGTGCGGTTGATTTAACCAGTCCATTCGGAACATCATCATCCAACAAAAAATATATTGATTGAACTTTTCCGGCAAACTCAGCTCGTTGCAATCGGTTTTCTAAAAAATAAAGATGTACACTATCAGAAGATGTCTGATCAAACCGTTGTAAATACATTTTGTTCTGTGATAACATAAAAGAATTGTTACTAACTGTAAGATTTTTTATCTGACCATCTTCGAGAAAGATTGTAATCGAATCTCCGGTTAACTGAGAATTTTCATACCACAAAACAGGTCGGGGTGCACTTTCATTAATTTTATCTGTAATAATTTTCTCCTGATCACGATAATAAGTAGTAAGATCGTTGACTGATGCAAAACCTCCTCTTAATATTTTTACAGAATCAGTCGCTTTAAAGACATTCGTTCCGCTGCGAAAACTTTCCATGACTATACTTTTTATCATAAGCGTATCAATTGAAACAATAACCCGTAAACTATCATCACGAGTTACTGAAGTATCAATCTGTATTAATACCGGATTTTTATTGATAAGAGTATATTTCAATTCACCATCATCCTCAAGATGGTCACCAAAGATTGTTAAATTATCTCTGATATTTTTTATACTGACATTACCATCAGCTATACTAAACATTCTCTTTCTAAGATGAGTAAGAGTGTCAGCATAAATTACATTCAATCCATCATCAATATTAACATTACCTACTGCAACCGATTTATCCAGGTTTTGATAATAAGTCAGTTCATCAGAAATTAATGTTGTGATAGAATCTACTAGCTTAACATTTGTTTGAAAGAAAGCTAGAGCTTCGTCGAAGAAATACTCACCACTATCTGCTGTGAGTATGACTTTCGTGTCGTCCAAAACAATTCCGGCAGTGCTTTTAGTTTTTTTTAAGTTGCCGTAATAAAAACCCCTTTCTGTTTTTAGAGTAAGACTATCTTGCTTTGCAATTACATTTCCAATCAACTCAGCTTCATTTCGAGCCAAATATTGAATTGCTTTGGAGCAAGTTACAGTGACATTACCCTGTTTCAATCTTACATTACCGATAACTTCCCGAATGGATTCACCATCTACAACTTTCCCAACAAGGCTGTCACCAATTACTGTAATTCTTTCATCTTCACTCTGTGAATAAAGCAAAGTGCTGATGATGAAAATATAAATTAGTAGAAGTGAAACTCTAATCATCACTCTTTTTTTGCTTTGGTGATATAAGTGATGTTATAAATAACATAATTTCTAAGATGTTGGTCAGACTCAAATCCGTAACCTTCAATATGTTCATCAGGTGAGTCGATGATAACAAATTTATCAGAAAATATTTTTTTATCTTTGTCCCGCCATTTGAGCTCATCAGTTTTTACTACAATCCCACTATCATTAACTGCAACTACACTGTCAATTGCATAAAGATCATTAGTTTTCTCATCAACTCTACCTCTTTTTGAAGTAAGTGTTGTTGTTTTTATCTCGAATGAGTTAAAAAATTCAACTTTGACTCCATCTTCCAGTATTGTTTCCTTCCTATTGTTGAAAACCTGCAAATGACCTGTGTAAAGTATTGCCTTTGTTTTACCTGAGTCAGTAAAAAATATTTTTGAGTTCCAGCTTTCTTGTGCAGGTAATTCTTCAACAATAAAAGAAGAATCTACTTTTGGTTTTACATCTTTACCAGCACAATTAATTAGTAGTAATATAAGGAAAGCAGATAAGAGATATTTCATCTTCTCTGAAGTCCGAGTTTAAGAAGATCATGCAGATGTAAAATGCCGATTGGTTTTTTTTCTTGGTCAGCAACAATCAGAGATGTGATTTTGTGACTTTCCATTATCTGAAGTGCAAATGAAGCAAGGTAATCTTTATCTGTTACTTTTGGATTTTTTGACATTATATCTGTGGCAACAAGATTTTTTACATCCATAGTTTTCTCAAGAAGTCTTCTTAAATCTCCATCGGTTATTACACCTGCTAACTTTCCTGCTTTATTCACTACGCAAGTTGTGCCTAATCTTTTACTGGTCATTTCCAAAATGATATCTTTAATAGAAGAATTTTCATGAACAATCGGTACTCCATCGCCCTTAGTCATTATCTCTTCAATTTTAAGTGAAAGCCTTTTACCAAGACTTCCACCGGGATGAAGTAGTGCAAAGTCTTCTGCTGTGAATCCTCTTTTTTTTAGTAATGCAACTGAAAGTGCATCCCCCATCACTGCAGTTGCAGTTGTTGATGAAGTTGGTGCAAGATCGTGAGGACAGGCTTCTTCCTTAACACTTATGTTAAGAAAAATATCACTCTCTTTTACCAACGATGAATCGGGATTACCCGACATAGCAATTAATTTCACACCCAATCTTTTAAACATTGGAAGGAGTTTTGAAATTTCATCAGTTGCTCCACTCTTGGAAATAATTATTACAACGTCTTCTTTCCGTACCATTCCAAGATCCCCGTGAAGTGCATCAGTTGGATGCATATATATTGCTGCAGTACCGGTTGAGTTTAATGTAGCAACAACTTTGCGTGCTATTAATCCTGACTTACCCATTCCAGTCAATACAACTCTACCATTGGCTTTATAAATTGTTTCAACTGCTTCAACAAAATCTTTATTTATGCTTTCTTCAAGATGTGCAATCGCATCGGCTTCAATTCGAATTACATTCTTACCAGTTTTTATTATTTCATTATCAGTCAAATTTATTCCTCTTCAATATTATTAAAGAATTGAATTTGTGATTACAACTTTTTAACAAGAGTGTCGATTTGTTGAATTTCAATTAACAGCTTCTCCAACTCACCTAATGGCAATTGACTCTCGGCATCACTCAAAGCATTAACAGGATCAGGATGAACTTCCAAAAAAAGAGCATCTATTCCAATAGCTGCTGCTGCTTTAGCAAGTGGTTTAATAAACTTTGGTTGCCCACCTGTTTTACCGCCAATTCCGGGTAGCTGAACAGAGTGTGTTGCATCCATTACAATGGGGTAACCAAACTCTTTCATAATAACGAGCGATCTCATATCAACAACAAGGTTATGATATCCAAATGTTGAACCTCGTTCTGTAAGCAGTATTTTTTTATTTCCAGTAGATTCAATTTTCTCAATCGCATGTTTCATATCTTCCGGCGCAAGAAACTGACCTTTCTTAACATTAATTGCTTTTCCGGTTTCACCTGCCGCAATTAGTAATTCAGTTTGTCGACATAAGAATGCTGGTATCTGAAGAACATCAACAGATTCTGAAAGCATTGAAATTTCTTCAATCGAATGAACATCTGTTAAAAGTGGCAGGTCAAAGTCCTTTTTAACTTTGCTCAAAATTTTTATGGCTTCGGAATCACCGATACCTTTAAATGATTTTAGGCTCGTCCGGTTTGCTTTTTTATAACTAGATTTGAATATAAACTGGATGCCAAGTTTAGTAGTTATTTTTTTTATTTGTTCGGCAGTGTTAAAAGTAATTTTTTCGTTCTCAACTATACAAGGTCCGGCAATAAGAACGAACGGAAGATTTGACCCGATCTTAACATTTTTTATATCGATCATAACTCTACGTAATTAATTACTATAATAATGTGTAAATATAAGAAATTATAGGATTTTTTTGCTTTCATTTTGTTATCTTAAAATACCTCTGAAAAATTTTTACATTGGTTTATCTCAAAGAATACAATATTTACATCATAATAATTTAACTCAAAAGAAGAACCTGATATGCTCAAAAAAATTTTACTCCTTCTAATAGTTACTTCCTCGATACTTTTTTGTCAACCAGTTGAATCACTTAATTCCTCTGAAATAAAAATTGCATTACAAAGATTAAATATACTTGGTTCGGTTCTGTATATAGCTGCCCACCCTGATGATGAAAACACTGCATTTCTGGCTTACTATAACTATGCTGAACATTTACGGACAGGATATCTTGCTCTTACAAGAGGCGATGGCGGACAAAATTTAATAGGTGATGAACAAGGTGATCTTCTTGGTGTAATCCGTACACAGGAACTTCTTCAAGCAAGGAATATAGATGGAGCCGAACAATTTTTTACCCGAGCAGTTGATTTTGGCTATTCAAAAACTCCTGATGAGACGTTAGAGAAATGGGGAAAAGAAAAAATTCTTTCGGATATAGTTTGGGTAATCCGAAAATTTAAACCAGACGTGATAGTTACTAGATTTCCCCCCGATGGTCTTGGAACTCACGGTCATCATACTGCTTCTGCATTGCTTGCGATCGAAGCATTCAATCTATCAAGTGACGCAAACGCATTCGCCGAACAATTAAAATATGTTCAGCCCTGGCAGGCAAAGAGAATTTTCTGGAATGCCTGGCCTCCAGCACTTAATACAATGGGAATTAACCCCGATACTTTAATCAAAATTAATTTAGGTGATTACAACAATTTGCTTGGCAGATCGTACACTGAGATTTCTGCTGAGAGCAGAACAATGCATAAGAGTCAGGGTTTTGGTGCATCAGGAAGAAGGGAAAATATTTACAACTATTTCCTTCTGCTCGAGGGTGAACCTGCAAATCATAATTTATTCGATGATATTGATCTTAGCTGGAACAGAGTTAAAGGAAGTCAGAAAGTTTCTGAACTACTGAATAAAGCTGAAGAAGAATTTGATTTTGAAAATCCTTCAACTATTCTACCCCTTCTGACAGATGCATATTTCGAATTACAAAAACTTGACGATAAGTATTGGGTGGGAATAAAATCAAAAGAATTGATCAACGTGATAAAATCTTGTGCAGGCATTTGGGCTGAAGCAGTCACAGATGAAAATCTTCTTTCACCTGGAAGCAAGACAAAAATTACTACAGGTTTTGTTGTTCGTACTGATATTCCAATAATTCTAAAATCGGTTCAGGTTGATTATCAGCAAAGCGATTCAACTCTGAATTCAAATCTTGGTTCAAGGAGAAATGGTTTCGGTTGAAAGAACAATTTTAATACCGGAAGATGCAAATTATAGCCAGCCATACTGGCTTGAAGAAGGAAATCACAAAGATATTTACATAGTTGAAGATCAAAATCTTATAGGACAGCCAAAAACAGATTACCCACTTTATACAAAATTTATTACCGAAATCTATGGAACCGAAATTATTTTCAATATCCCGGTATTTTATAGGGATAACGACCCAGTGAACGGAGAAGTTTACAAAGGGATTGAAATTGTTCCCGAAGCTGTAGTGAATTTTGATAAAAGTTTATACCTCGTAAAGAATAATGATGAGAAAGAAATAAATGTTTTCGTTAGAAGTATAAAAGGAATCCTAACCGGTTCAATAAAATTATCAACTGCTGAAGGATGGAATATTTCGCCAGCAAATTATGAATTTAGTTTTTCAGATAAAGGACAGGAGCAAGAATTTAAATTTAGAATAAACTCAACTAACAACAATCCATCTGTATTGATAAAAGCAGAACTGGATGTTGATGGAAAGAAAATATTCAAAAGTCTTGTAACGATTGATTACCCCCATATTCAACCACAAACTGTATTATTTAATGCAGAATCGAAAATTCTTAAACTTGATTTTCAAAAAAAGACCATAAAAAAGATTGCTTATATAATGGGCTCAGGAGATAAAATTCCAGAATTATTAATTGACTTAGGTTTTTCAGTTGATATTTACACATCTGAACCATTGACCACTGAACTCCTGCAAAATTATGATGTAGTAATTGCTGGTATTCGTGCTTACAACACTAATCAACGGCTTAAAACTGATCAAAAAAATATTTTAGACTATGTTGAAAATGGTGGAACTTTAATTGTGCAATACAATACTTTGGGAGATTTAGTTGCGGACCCATCCCCTTACTCCCTCAAGATTTCAAGAGATCGTGTAACCGAAGAAGATTCTCCGGTTGTAATATTGGATTCTGAAAATAAAATAATGAACTATCCTTATAAAATAACGTTGGGTGAGTTCAATGGATGGGTTCAAGAACGTGGTTTATATTTCCCGAATGAATGGGATGATAAATTTATCCCCTTGCTTGAAATGAATGACACAGGCGAAACACCAAAAGACGGCTCACTCTTGATAGCAAAATATGGTCAGGGAATCTTCATTTACACAGGTATTTCATTTTTTCGACAATTACCAGAAGGTGTTGAGGGTGCGTACAAACTTTTTATAAATTTATTGTCAGCAGGAATTGATGAATAAAGTTGATGATGAAAAAACAATTGTCGAAGATGATAAACCTCCAATCTTCGGCAGCTGGAATAAACTATATGGATTTGTATTCTTCACGCTGGTTGCACTAGTATTTATTTTCTACGTGTTCACAAAGGCTTTTGAATGAGTAATCTCGACTGGATTGTGATGTCAGGCTTCATCGGTTTTGTTGTTATTTATGGAACCTGGAAGTCGAGAAATGCTGCTGATGTTGATACTTATCTCCGTGCAGGAAGAACATCTAAATGGTGGCTTGTGGCGTTATCAATTATGGCAACGCAAGCAAGTGCAATTACATTCCTCTCAACTCCGGGACAAGCTTATGTTGACGGAATGCGCTTTGTTCAATTTTATCTTGGCTTACCTATCGCTATGATAATACTTTCTATCACAGCAGTTCCCATCTATAACAAGTTAAATGTTTATACAGCCTACGAATATTTAGAAAAACGTCTCGACTTAAAAAACAGGATGCTCGGCAGTGCATTGTTTCTTACACAAAGAGGATTAGCGGCTGGCTTTACGATCTACGCTCCATCATTAATATTATCTGTTATTCTTGGTTGGGAAATGAACATAACAATTATCATTGTTGGTGTTATGGTCATAATTTACACTACTGTCGGTGGAACAGTTGCAGTAAACAAAACACATTTTCTTCAAATGTTGATAATTACCGTCGGAATGTTTTCAGCTTTTTTTATTTTAATTTCTCAATTGCCGGAAGAAGTATCATTAATTGATGCAGTATACATTGCGGGGAAAATGGGAAAACTAAATGCAATTGATTTTACTTTTGATTTAAATAATCGCTATACTTTTTGGTCGGGAATTATCGGTGGAACTTTTTTAATGCTCTCATATTTCGGAACTGATCAATCTCAGGTTCAAAGATATCTTGCAGGTAGTTCCATAAAACAAAGCAGGTTAGCACTGCTTACTAATGGGTTAGTCAAAATACCAATGCAATTTATTATTTTATTTATCGGAGCTATGGTTTTTGTCTTTTTCCAGTTTGTCACTCCACCACTATTTTTCAATCCGGTTGAAGAAGCTAAAGTAAAATCAGGAAGTTATGCCCCGGAATATGAAGCCATCGAAAATAAATATTCTGAAATAAATAAAGAGAAACAGAAGGAATTAAAATCACTTATCTCTTCAATTAAAAGTGATGATAAATTAGCGATTGAAACCCAAACTCAAATCATTGTTGAGAAACAAAATGAAGCAGATGAACTTAAAAAAAGTGCTGTTGAGATTATTAAAAATAATGACCCGAATGCTGATTCCAACGACACTAATTTTATTTTTCTCACTTTCATTATAAACTTTTTGCCGATCGGTTTTGTGGGATTACTTATCGCTGCAATACTATCGGCTTCGATGTCTTCAACCTCTGCAGAATTAAATGCTCTTGCATCAACAACCGTAATAGATTTTTATAAACGATTAATAAAAAACGATGCGGACGACAGACAATATCTGAAAATTTCAAAATTAGCTACAATGTTTTGGGGTGTATATGCAATCCTATTTGCACTTCTCGCAAAAGAGCTTGGTTCACTTATCGAAGCAGTAAACATACTTGGTTCATTAGTTTATGGAACTATTTTGGGAATTTTTCTGACTGCCTTTTATCTAAAAAAAGTTTCCGGAACACCAACTTTTCTTGCTGCAATAATTGCCGAATTATTGGTTTTATATTGTTACATCTTTACAGAAATTCCCTTTCTTTGGTATAATGTTGTCGGCTGTCTGACAGTAGTTGTAGGAGCATTTATTATAAGTAAATTTATTAAACCTCAAACGATGTGATTTATTTTAGTTGAATATTTATGAGGAATTTATATATTTCAATTGAACATATAAATAATATTCAGGATGAATGATGAAGAAAAACAATTCAAATTATCTACTGTATGGTTTGATCATCGGGGGAATACTTAGCACAGGGCTAGTTATATATTTTGGTTCAAAATTCCTTAACAAAACCAATAAAAATAAACGTGAACGTAAAAATAAATTCTACGAAGGTATTGATGATATTTTCGAAGCAAGTGCGAAAACTAAGACTGATGAGGATACCACTATTGATAAAGAAACAGAAGCTGGGATAATTGAAGAGCTATTCTCCCGAACTAATTAGAAAAAAATATCTTGGCTAAACAGCGACAGGAAGAAATTGTTCGTGCTGCATCAAAACGTTTTAGCAGGCATGGATTTGGTAAAACAACACTTGATGAAATTGCACGTGATGTTCGCATCGGCAAACCGACAATCTACCATTACTTCAAATCAAAAGATGATCTTTTTTACAGCTCGATAAACTTCCAATCTTCACAATTTATTGAAGACATAAAATCTATATTTAATAATCAGGAACTACCAGTTGGTGCCAGATTGCTGGAATATTTTGCATTTAAGGAGACAACTAATCATCGGTATAAATTAATATATGACCTAATGTTGGCTTTATTAAAAGATGATTCTCTTGAAAAAGAAAAACAAATTCTTCAAGACCTATTACAAAAAGAAACGGAAGTTGTTGGTCTAATACTAAGCTCCATTTATACTGGTCGAATAGAAAGTATGAATTTGTCTCTTCCCTACTTTATTGTTCATCATAGCTGGGGACTACTGTTCAGTAATATATTAAAAGAATTCGATACTGAAGGAAAAAAGGTAAGTATGAAAGAATTAATGTTTAAAAGTCTTGAGTCAATTTTAACCTGATTAATTTTAAATCAAATCATTTAGATAAATTAATATTTAATTAATTTGAATCTTTAACTCTCCATTACTAACTTTCTTCAGAAAATTCGCAAAATTTTAATTGATTTTCTTTATACATGATTTCATTTTTTAATAGTTGGTTACCATTTATTTACTTGTATGGAATTGGTGGTATATTTTTTTTCTTCGGCATTTTTATAATTGTTAAAAGTGGGTCTTTAAATCTCCAAAAAAAATATCACAGGAGATGGCTATCAGTACTCATTGGCGGCTTTTTCTTTTTTGTAATTATTCATGCATTTCTAATAATTGCAGCACTTTACATCTAATTAAATTGAAAACATAATGCCAACATTCGAACAGTCCTGGCTACCATTTATTTACCTTTACGGAGTTGGAGGAATATTCTTTTTAAGCGGAATGATTCTGGTAAAAAAGGCTGGAAGCGTTGATTTCAATAAAAGTCGACATAAATACTGGTGGCGGATTTTGATTTTTGGATTCTTTTATTATTTAATCATTCATGCATTTCTCATCATTGCTGCATTATATCTCTAATAATTTTTTAAAAAATGCAAACATATCATAGCATAGGCACTTCAACCGATTGGATAGTAATGATTATTTACTTTATCGGAATTATGTTATTTGGTTCCTACTTTGGAAAATATAATCGAACGACAAACGATTTTTTCTTTGGTGGAAGGCGATTTGCCTGGTGGCTTATTGCTATGAGTATTGTTGCTACAGGTGTGGGAAGTCATAGTTTTATTAAATATTCTGCAAAAGGTTTTGAAGCTGGTCTATCATCCACGATGACTTACATGAATGACTGGTTTTTTCTTCCATTTTTTATTTTCGGCTGGCTTCCAATAATAGTCTATACAAAAATCAGGTCAATCCCTGAATACTTTGAAAAAAGATTTTCTCCCGCTACTCGATTTCTTGCAACAATTCTTTTTCTGCTTTATATGATTGGTTATGTCGGCATCGGATTGTTAACCATGGGTAAAGCCATCCTTCCACTTTTACCGCCGAGCTTTGAAATATTCGGTATTAATATTCAAATAACTTTAATGGGTCTTGGTTTGTGTCATTGCTTTGATCGTTGGTATTTACATTACTTACGGGGGTCAAACTGCTGTAATTTTCACAGATCTGGCTCAGGGATTCATATTAATATTTGCAGGCGGACTTGTTTTCTTTTTAGGTATTTCTTATCTGGGTGGTTTTGATATATTTTGGAATTTATTGCCAGTCGAATGGAAACTTCCTCTTGCAAATTTTAATGAACCACCCGGTTTTAACTTTGTCGGAATTTTCTGGCAGGATGGTGTTGCCGGTTCAATAGGATTTTTATTTATGAATATGGGTTTGATAATGCGATTTATGTCATGCAAAAGTGTTGATGAAGGAAGAAAAGCTGCCACTTTTAATATTCTGTTTATGTTACCAATTTCGGCAATAGTAGTTGGAAATGCTGGATGGATTGGCAAAGCTATATCACTAATAAATCCTTCGAAGTTATTAGCCCAAATACAGATCCTGATGCAATCTTTGTGGTAGTGGCGAATGTAATTTCACATCCCGGAGTATTTGGTTTTATTATGGCTGCATTGACGGCTGCACTTATGTCAACAGTAGACACGCTCCTAAATGCCATTGCAGCAATTTACATTAATGATGTTCATCGCCCTGCAAAAAAATGGTTATCTAAAAAAGTACTAACGTGGAAAGAAGAAGATAAGCAGGAACTTTTGTCTGCAAGAATTGCTACAGCAATATTTACTATTTTGGGAGTATTGGCTGTAATTCCATTCAGTTATTTCCCAACTGTATATGAAGCTCATGGATATTTTCATTCGACATCTGACTCCACCACTTGTAGTCGGAATTTTCTTTGGAATCTTCTGGAAAAAATTTACCAACACTGCCGTCATCTCAACTTTTGTTGGAGGTGTAGCATTGATGGTTCTGGGGATGTATTATCCAGTTCCATTAATTCAAATATTTGCGCACGGTACTGAATACATTCCAGAACACCCCTACATTTATATAGGTGCACTATACAATCTTTTTGTTTGTATAGCTGTTGCAGTATTAGCTACCATAACTCAGAATCAGCAACAAAAACTTATCGTTAATATTAGAAAAATGCCAAATCACCGATCACTAATGTTTGGAATTCTGATTCTCGCTGTGATTTTTTTAGCAATTATAGTTTTTAATTTGACATCTCTGACCATGTCCTTTGGAATAATTATTCTTTTGATATTTACAGTAATAATTTCATCCGACTATTTCATAGAATATAACGAAATCGAAAAAACGGATGGCTTAACTGTTTGGTCACTCGACAAGACAAAAAAATATTTTAAGGGTGGAAAAATAAATGATGCTGAGGGAAAAAAAGTTGAAGTCAGATTGAAACTAAAATCTGGTGATGATGATACACTTAACTTTTCAACGGCAGATATGGCAAAAATGAAAGCAAATATTGGGGATCTTATCTACCTTTCAGATAAACGAAAGTGGCTTGGTGGTTTAAAATCAATTCATTCGATATTCGGTGAAACCCATAACGAAGATGGTATAGTTTATTTGACGAAAGATCACCTCGATCAAGGGCAATTTGTTGCAGGTAAGATGCATACTGCCGAGAAAGAAATGTAAACTAACTACTATTTCAATGTTTACGTTTTAACTAAATACATTTTTCCCCTAAAACTAAGATGGAGGATGATGTTATTATTTTAAATTCAAAAAAAACGCATGCGTTTTAGAGAATCTAATTTGCCGCTTTATACACATTATTACTCCTGCCCTAAAATAAAATTACAGTAAAAATTGAGTCTTTATTCCGTCTGAATTATATTTTTCAGTTGAAAACCAAAATAATTTTCTTCGAAGTTTTAATCATTTTTACGGCAGATATGGCAAAAAAGAAAGATAATAATGGCGATATCATTTACCTTCAGTAAAACAAAAGTGGCCTCGTGGTCGAAAAACTATTCATTCACTCTAAAATAATACTCGTATTGAAGATGGCATAGTATATGCGATAGATGATCATATTAAACAAAGCTCATCGGACACTGTAAGATACCAGGCACGGAGTAAGAGATACAAAATTAATTTTCATTTAACATTTTTTTTCAATACCTCAGCCTTAATTGCAAACTCAATTAAAATACTCTCAGTCCTTTTTGTACTGTTGGATGACTTTCATTAATCTATATCAAGTAATTTTTATTTAATTAAAGTTATAGTCTAATAATTTTTTTATTATTAGGAAAAGTTTGAATACAATGAAGGATATAATTATATTGAAAATATGATGTTCAAAAAACCTGAAGATTTTTTAGAATCTTCACAAAAATTCTGACCCAGAATCAAATTTATTCACAATCTATAAGGAGGTAACTTATGAGATATTTCATACTCTCATTAATTTTCTTTTCATTTCTCTTTTTATTAACCAAACAAACAGCTCTTGCACAGGAAACTGGTATATTTAAAACTAATGTGCAATACAATGGTAATAATTCACACGATCCGGAAGATGTTTCCGGATTACCAGTCAGATCTGAGAGAACAGCGGAAGAAAAACAAATTATCAATCAAATCCAGCAACTCAGACAAACCAACGATCGGAGTAAACTCAATCAGATTCTTAATCTCGAAGCGCAACTAGAATCTCTGAATCCTAATTCCCTTTCTAAGCCTGCCGAAAATTATAATGGCGGTGTGGCACCAGCGTACAATGAGATTCATTCATTTATACCAGAGGCAATTGGTAATGTAGAAATTTACAACTCAGGAACTAAATTCGTTTCTTCAATTGCAACCGCAACTGAACAAAGAGGCACAACAGCTGGCAGAATGTGGGTAGCCTTTTCATTCAGGACAACAGGTGAACGAGATACAATCCGCGTATATTATTCTGACAATGCGGGTATGAATTGGAATTATTATGCATATGCTTGGTTGGGCGGAACCGATCAAATCAATTATGATGAAATGGATATGGAGATAATTGAAAATACTTCAGGTGAAAAATTTGTATGGATGGTTTACGGATATAGAAACGATGCAAGTTCAGGAAGATGGCGAACCGGAGGTTTTGTGTTACAAACTCCAACTTTTGCCGGAAACCTTTTTGGACTTTCTTGGCCAGGAGACGATGACACAAAAAGATATTACAGATTACGAATAACATCTGATAATGCAACCTATCCAAGCCTTGCATATGTTTATATGGTGGCTTCATTTGATTCATCAACAGGAGGTTCCGGTAGATATAATTCACAGAAAACTTTGAGATGCACAAATCCTTACATTACCACTCCAACAATTCAATACAAAGCTGATAAGTTCTGGTGGAATACTTCAACAAATTATATAGTTGATCTTCATTCAGATATAGCTTATTTCCAAAACAGCAGTGACTCGATTATTGTATCTTATTCAAACATACCCGATACAACAAAAATATTTTTTGCTAAGGGCGATATAAGCAATGGCCCGGGTACAGCAACAGGAGCCGGTGGATTTATAGGCGGCACAGAAGCATCCGATCATAAACAATTTGCACGGTTATCCTCTAATGGTAATGATAATGGAAGTATTATTTGTGTCTTCAGACAAAATACTAATTCAATTTGGCGGATTAAATATTTCCGAACTGTTAATTTCGGAGATTTTACTACTATGTTTCAATCTACATTGCAAGGAAGTGGGACAAGCAGTTCAAACCAACCTGATATTGTAGGAGTAAGAAACCAACCTAAACATTATTTTGCTTGGCGGGTTGATGGAACGCCAGATTCTTTACGCTTCATTGGCACAAACAGTCAGGGTAGTTGGCCACAAAATGTATCTATGATGAATGGTCAGAGTACGATCTCAGGATTGGTTGGAATTAAACCAGGATTCAGGTATTCAGATAATGACAGTTGCTTTGCTGTCTACTCTCTTTTTGGACCATTTGATGTAGTTGCAGCCTATGGATGTTCGGGCCCAGTATCAGTCGAAGAAGATGAAGTAATTCCAGCTAATTATTCACTTTCACAAAATTATCCAAATCCGTTTAATCCATCTACAAATATTAAATATTCTGTTCCACAAACATCTTTTGTGAAGATCAAAGTTTATAACACAATAGGACAGGAAATCGCTCAATTAGTAAGTCAGGAACTTCAGATAGGAAATTATGAAGTGACTTTTGATGCGACTAGCTATCCTTCAGGAATTTACTTCTACAGAATTGAAGCTGGTAACTATGTTGAAACTAAGAAGATGATTTTAATAAAATAGATTAAATTGACAATGTATCCGTTGGGCCACCCTTTGAGGTGGCCTGCTTATTTTAAACTTATCTTAACTATATAACCTTTAGTATTTTCATATTAAAAGAATTTTAAAAACCAATTAATAATTGAGAAGGATTTAATATGTACGAAATAGCCATTGCAAGAATTTTACAAATTGTAGATGTCGTATTGTGGATTGGAGGAGTTGGATTTGCAAAGACAGTATTGTTTCCCACAGTTAAGGAATTCAAATCTAAAGAAGAGCGAATTGATTTTTTGAAAGAACTGAACACAGGTTTGCAAAACAGGCCCACATAACAACTTTATTGGTTGGATTAACGGGTTTTCCACATGGTTGTAAGATTGAATATGTGGGAGCGATTTATTGATTTCTCATATTGGTGGATGAATTTGATGGTTTTAATATGGTTGATTTTCACTTTACTCTTGTTTGTTCGTGAACCCCTCGTTTAAAAAAATGCGAGAGGAAGCTGAGATTGATCAGGAGGATACTTATAGAAGGATTTATAAAATGCATCTTCTTCTTCTTTACTAAGTGTAACAACAATTATCGGTGCTGCAGCGGGAAGTCACGGCTGGTTTTTCTTTTAAAATAAAATAGCTTCCAATAAATCAAGTCGAAAACTATTTATCATCACTTATGAATAGTGAAAAAAGTTGGAAAGCCTCCAACATCCGGGGATGAAGTTGACTTTCCACTGCGTTTAAGGAGGCGCAAATTATTTAAGAATCATCATCTTCTTAACTGATACAAAATTTCCTGATTCCATTCTATAGATATACATTCCACTTGCTAGATTCCTCGCATCGAAAGTGAGTTCATAGTTACCAGATTTCTGGATATTGTTTACTATGTCAGCTATCTTTTCACCGAGAACGTTGTAAACTGCTATATTTACAAAGCCGTCTGCCGGCACTGAGTATTTTATCGTTGTCGAAGGATTGAATGGGTTCGGATAATTCTGTTCCAAGTCGTAATTAACTGGTGTAGCAATTTCTCCTGATTTAAGAAACAATTTGTGAATCGACGCATTTGCTATTGATATTCTATCACCAGACCTCAATTCAGCGTTTAATGCTTCACCTGATTCATCTTGCAAACTTATATCCATATTCTCTACACTTACCGTCAATGGATAAGTAATTCCACTCATATCTATACTCTGCATTGAACTGTTTATATCCTCTGCTATTCTTCCACTTGAGAACCTGATATCAAACATTCCTCCCGGGTACTGCCGGTGGCATTTCATACTGGTCAAGATCTACTTCTCCTTTTACTGCATACAGTGTATAACTTTTACCTGCTGCATCAGTTAGTATTATCTTGCCCCAGTCTGACTTGAATAACTCTACCACTTCTCCACTGCCTTTTGCTAATACTTCTGGTATTACTATATCACAAGCTGACAATGTTTTTACCCAATATCCTTTACCTGGTTCAAATGTAGTTGCCGCTTATATATCGTCCCATTAAATCCCCAGATTGTTCCGGTTTGCTGACCCGTGGATTGATTGTTGTTAATCCGGCTTGTCGCTACACTTATCTCATATCCGCCTATCAAATTCCAGCCTGCTGTTGCAGGTATTGCATCGTGAGTTACTATCTCTATTCCCGTATAGCTGTATGTTTCAGCACCTACGTTTTTCATCCAATAGCCTTCTCCTGGTGTGGTAACTGTTCTTGCCTCGTATATAGTACCGTTGAATTCCCATACTGTGCCCGTTAGGTTTGGCCACCAGGTACCTACATTCTGATTTGGCGTATTTAATCCCGGTGCCGATACCATATTCCAACCGTTTGTTACATTGACTGAAAATTGAAATGTTGCAGCGGGACTGCATATTCCATTAACATTAAAACCAGTAATGGTTTCAAATTGTCCGAATGTTGATATCTCTGTCGATGTTCCGTTTGTTACATCTACTAATCTGAATGATCCGCCTTCACTGAAGAATCCACTTGACCAGTAACCTGACCAATACAAATTCCCGTTGTCCGGATTGAAATCCATATCCTGACTAAATGCCTGTTACATTGGCTAACCCTAAATCTGTCCCTATCGCTGTTCCTTCTGCTGTTGTAAGATCTAATGAGTTTAATACTGCTGTTGATGATATACCGATTTCAACATTTACTATATATGCGTTTCCATTACAATCTATTGCCATTCCTACTGGTAAATCTGCATTTTGTATCTGTCCTACTACTGTTAATCCACCTGTTGTTATATCAAGTGTATACAGATATGCTGCACTTCCAAAATCATTTCCACTTACTACATACCACGTATCATTAACTACATTGTAGGCCATTCCCTTTATGTAATTCTGTCCTGATGCCAGTGGACCTACTATTCCTATACTATCTGCTGTCAATGTTGTGAAATTAACGTGCGATAAATAATAGGTTGACTGGAAATCCGAAATCAGACATTATTGCATACTGTGCATCTACTTCTATTATTGTCTGCTGTTTGCTGGATAATAGCTACTTCCCTGTGGTGTGAAATTCATCGATGGTGAATGCACCTGTTGTAAGATTGATTGTTCCATATGAGAAAAATGCACCATTAAACGTATATGATTCTGCTGGAGTTGGTGGTGGTGGTGGACAAATTCCGTTAACATTGAAACCAGTAATTGTTTCAAATTGTCCGAAGGTTGATATCTCTGTCGATGTTCCGTTTGTTACATCTACTAATCTGAATGATCCGCCTTCACTGAAAAATCCACTTGACCAGTAACCTGACCAATACAAATTCCCGTTGTCCGGATTGAAATCCATATCCTGACTAAATGCGCTTACATTTGCTAACCCTAAATCTGTCCCTATTGCTGTTCCTTCTGCTGTTGTAAGATCTAATGAGTTTAATACTGCTGTTGCTGATATACCGATTTCAATATTTACTATATATGCATTTCCATTACAATCTATTGCCATTCCTACTGGTAAATCTGCATTTTGTATCTGTCCTACTACTGTTAATCCACCTGTTGTTATATCAAGTGTATACAGATATGCTGCACTTCCAAAATCATTTCCACTTACTACATACCACATATCATTAACTACATTGTAGGCCATTCCCTTTATGTACGTTCTGTCCTGATGCCAGTGGACCTACTATTCCTATACTATCTGCTGTCAATGTTGTGAAATTAACGTGCGATAAATAATAGGTTGCTGGAAATCCGAAATCAGACATTATTGCATATTGTGCATCTACTTCTTTATTGTCTGCTGTTTGTGGATAATAGCTACTTCCCTGTGGTGTGAAATTTATCGATGTGAATGCACCTGTTGTAAGATTGATTGTTCCATATGAGAAGAATGCACCATTAAACGTATATGATTCTGCTGGAGTTGGTGGTGGTGGTGGACAAATTCCGTTAACATTGAAACCAGTAATTGTTTCAAATTGTCCGAAGGTTGATATCTCTGTCGACGTTCCGTTTGTTACATCTACTAATCTGAATGATCCGCCTTCACTGAAAAATCCACTTGACCAGTATCCTGACCAATACAAATTCCCGTTGTCCGGATTGAAATCCATATCCTGACTGAATCCTGCTTACATTTGCTAATCCTAAATCTGTCCCTATTGCTGTTGCTACTGCTGTTGTAAGATCTAATGAGTTTAATACTGCTGTTGATGATATCCCGATTTCAACATTTACTATATATGCGTTTCCATTACAATCTATTGCCATTCCTACTGGTAAATCTGCATTTTGAATTTGTCCTACAACTGTCAGGTCCACCGTTTGACATATCTAGTGTATACAGATATGCTGCACTTCCAAAATCATTTCCGCTTATTACATACCACAGTATCTGTGACACATTGTAGGCCATTCCCTTTAGTACATTCTGTCCGCTTGCAAGTGGACCTACAGGTGCAATACTGTCACCAGTCATTCCTACAAAATCAACACTCCATAAAAAGTAATTTGACGGGAATGCGAAATCACTCATTATTGCATACTGTGAACCGGTTGCATTGTTATCTCCTGTTGCAGGATAATACGAACTACCCTGAGGTGTAAAATTCATTGTGGTGAATGCACCAGTGGTAAGGTCAATTGTTCCATAAGAGAAAAATGCACCATCAAAAGTATAGGCAGTCTGAGCATAGTTACTGAATCCAATGCCAAGCACGAACACAAAGACTAGCCAAAGTGAATTTTTATTTAACATTAAATACTCCATAATATTGTTAAAGAAGTTATTTGAATTATTTTAAATGATCGATCTTAATGATTTCTAATTTTATCATTGTTTAAGGGCTTTTACTTTACAAGCATCATTTTCTTTACGCTATTGAAGCTGCCTGCTTCTAATTTGTAAATGTAAATTCCACTCGTAAGGTTGGTCGCATTAAATTCTACCTGATGAGTTCCTGCATCCTTCATTTCATTTACAAGAGTGGCTACCTTTTCGCCGATTATATTGAAGACTGATAATGTAACATTCGAGATTTGAGGCACAGAAAATGAAATTATCGTTGAAGGATTAAACGGGTTTGGATAATTCTGTGCAAGATTAAATTCTACTGGTAATGAGACCTCAACAAAAATTTCATCTGAATATTCAAAACTGCCATCAAAATCAATTTGTTTTAATCTGTATAAAAAATTTCCTGCTAACTTAACAGCATCCACAAAACGATAACTTGATAATTCAGTGGTCGTTCCTCTACCCGGTACAAATCCGAGAACTTCCCAATCATTTTTATTACTTTTTCTTTGAACTTCAAATCCGGAGTTATTCGTTTCGGTTGCTGTTGACCAGGTAAGCTCAACAGTTTGAAAAGATACATTTGCTGTAAAGTTTGATAATTCTACAGGTACAGTTGTGTCAATTGTTAAGATAAGTGCATGGGCAGTGCCGGAACCCGGGGGATAAGCCGTAATTCCAATTCGATTTCCATCTGCTGAAATACCTTGTGCAAATGGAAAATACCAGTTTTGATATCCTGAAATTCCCAGACTATCTATGATGAAATCTTTTAAATACTTTATATCAGTCCATCCTGGTTTTTTAATAAATGCCTGATAGTTAAAACCTCCCGGATCAACAAATCCTACAATTATTCCATCATCAGAAATTCCTATCGCATCACCATTCCAATACTGAGATGTATCAGCAACTACTTGCTGCATACCTGTTGATTCTGTCCATACAAAAGGCCATACTGATCCACCGACAATTACACTTCCATCTGAATTCATTCCACGTGATTCACCAACTAGATAAGTTGGGTCAAAACCTCCCATAAAATGTGGCGCTGGGTCCCAATAAAATGCTCTTCTATCTGGTCCGTTTTCAATTCCATCCCAACCAGCTATAATTGAACCGTCGTTAGAAATTGCATTAGCACGACTATTCGAAGCACCCGTTTGTCCCAATAAACCTATACCAGTATCGGGGATTGACCAGTAGCAAGCTTCAACTCTCCAGTTAGGATGCCAAACCATTCCAACCGCTTTATTGCCTTCACTATTAATTCCATAACTGTGTGTAAAGGACATTGCATCAAGTGGCGGAACCCCAGGCATACCTTCGAAACTATACCATTGATTATTAGTAAAGTAACCAGCACGAACAACAGGCGAACCGCCGATTAAAAGTGTTGAATCAGGAAACCTTCCTACTACTATACCATTATTTGATACGCTGAACGCTTCACCCACTAAACTTCCGAGTTCAATTCTTCCTGTTGCTTCAGACCATAAAAACGCAGGATTGGGGTAATTACTCCCACAAACAAATTCACCACTATTTGAAATTCCGCTTACTCCGCCCTCACCAATGTCAATTAATTCAGAATTTGATTGAGCAAACATGTTAACGGAAAAACAAAATAGTAGAGTTAATAATTTTTTCATTGAAATTTTCTCCTTAATAAACGCACTAATTATTTAACTACTTTAAAAGATTTATTTTTATAACTTTTGAAAACGAACCAGAGCTCATTTTCACAAGATAGATTCCACTTGCAAGATGTGAAGCATTAAATTCTATTTTATGATTTCCAGAGGAAAGTACTTCATTTACAATTGTTCCAACCTTTTCACCAAGCATATTAAAAATACTTAAATTAACTAATCCTTGTTCAGGAATATTGAATTCTATAGTTGTTGATGGGTTAAATGGATTGGGATAGTTCTGGCTTAATGAAAACTCGGACACAGATGTAACATCAATTTCTACAATAGTTGAGTATTCAAAACTGCCATCAAAATCAATTTGCTTAAGACGATATGAGTAAGTGTTTGGCGAAACATTATCATCGGCAAACTCATAATAGCTTTGTTCAGTTGTTGTTCCTCTTCCACTAACAAAACCTATTTCTGTCCAATCATTGTTTTTCGTTTTTCTTTCAATTGAAAATCCTTTATTATTTGTTTCGGTGGCTGTACTCCAATTTAACTCAACTGATTTTCCAAAATAATTTGCAGTAAACGAAGTCAACTCAACCGGCACCGTGTCCGGCAATTTCAACAAGTAAGCATTCGGACCTCCAGAAAGCGGATAGGCGGTTCCAACAATCGATAAACCGTCAGCCGATATAGAATTAGCGAAAGGAAAATACCAATTAGAAATCCCTATAATTCCAAGCTATCTATCATATAATCCTTCAGGAACATATATCATCCCACTCAGGTCTTTTGATGAAAGCATTAAAGTTTCCACACCAATACTTACATAACCTACTATTATATCATTATCAGAAATGTCCTTAGCATAGCTTGCAAAATTTAGATAATCGAGTGTAATCCATTCCATTCCGGTTGCCTGACTCCACACAAACGGAGCACCAACAGAACCGCCGACTATTTTACTTCCATCTGAATTCAAACCTTCACATTGTCCATCCAGATAAGTTGAATCATACCCTCCCATAAAATGCGGTACAGGATCCCAATAAAATGCACGTCTGCCAGGTCCGCCAGCTTCACCATCCCAACCAACAATCCTAAATCCATTGCCATTTGTAGCCACATCATTCGCTCTGCTGCTACCACCACCAGTTCTTCCCAGCATATGAATTCCTGATACATCCCAATAACAAGCTTCAGCTTTCCAGGTAGGAAGCCAATGCATTCCCACCACTATAGATCCATCTGCACTAATTCCATAGCCATAATTGTAAGACATTTCATCGAGAACAGGATAACCGGGATATCCGGGTAGCGAATCCCACACACCATTTTGATTAATTCCTGCACGAAGTGTTGGATTTCCATTTGGTGCAATTAAATTTGAATCTATGAATGACCCTGCAACAATTCCATTATCTGAGACACCAAAAGCTTCGCTATAGTTAAACACGTTAAGATTAGTGCGCCCTTCGGATTCAGACCATATCCAAGCTGGAGCCGGATAGTTATTTCCAACAACATAAATACCATTATTTGAGATTTTTGCAGCTCCACCGAGGCCCAAATCAATGAATTCAGGAGTACTTTGAGAGTAGATAAGAATTGAATATTCTAAGAATAGAATTGAAAAAGTAAAAAACTTTTGCACGATAAACTCCTTAAACTTTTAACTTAAATTTTACGCTGCAAAGCTAATTTCTCATTTGCCTTTTTGTGTTACGATTTCTGAGCAATGATTTGTGATTATTGAGCAGATGCTTCAAAAATGAGGGATTTTTTCAGCAGGAATCTTAGCAGGCTTATTTTATGATTTTAAATGCTCACTTGGTGGGTATCCAAATTTTTCTTTGAAACTATGCGAAAAACCAGGAACATCACTAAACCCAATACGATAGGCTATTTCTGAAATATTTCCAGCTCCGCTTTCCAATAATTGAGCCGCATAATCCAGTCTGGTAGCTCTTATCAATTTACCTGCTGATTGATTAATTAGTGCATTTAATTTTCTATTGAGCTGAGATACACTTAAGCCAATTTCACTTGCAAGATATGTTACGCCGAATTGTGGATCTTCAAGATGTGATTTAATAATGGTAAACACTTTTTCCAGAAATTCTTGATCAAGCGGTTTTGCTTCAATCGTATCCAGACTAATAGCGCTAACTTCTTTGTATCTTTCCTTTAGAAGTGATCTAAGCTTTATCAGATTTCCAACTCTTGCATAAAGCTCTTTCCTGCTGAATGGCTTCACAAGATAATCATCCACTCCTAAATCAAGTCCTTTCAATTTACTTTCTTCATCAGCTTTTGCTGTTAACATAATTATTGGTATGTGACTGGTTCTGCGATCATTTTTAATTTTTAATGTCAAATCAAATCCGTTCATTATTGGCATCATTACATCTGTAATAATTAGATCGGGAATATTTTCGAAAGCTTTTTTAACTCCTTCTTCCCCATTTTTCGCTAACAGAATATTAAAATTTTCATTTAACTGTTCCTGGATATACAAACGCATTTCAGTATTATCTTCAACAACAAGAACAACATCTTTATCCTTTATTCCAATATCTTCATTCTCATCCGTAAAAGTTTCTTTATCGCTTTGAAAAGTCGTTAAAGTCTGAGTTTCCTCCACTGGATTTTCTAATCTGTCAATAATTTCCACAAATGATTTGTTTAAAAAATGAGTTGAGCCTTTCTTTAAATAAATTTTGAACGTAGTTCCTTTACCAGTGATACTTGCTACCTTTATTTCTCCCTGATGAAGATCAACAAGTTCCTTTACTATTGCTAAACCGATTCCCGTACCTTCATACTCTCTCGTTTGTGAACTATCTGCCTGGTAAAAGCGATCAAATATGTGTGGCAAAGCTTCCTGACTAATGCCAACACCTGAATCTTCAACAGTTAATTCTATCGTATTATCATTCATTATTTCAACAATTCTAAACAAGATTAATCCACCTTCAGGTGTAAATTTTATTGCGTTAGAAATCAAATTATTAAAAATCTCTTCCAGCTTCTCGCGATCAAAATAAAGGTAAAGAGTCTTCGGATCGGATTTAAATTCCAATTTTACATTTTTTCTTTCAGCATAAGATTCAAACGCTGAGAAAACTTTTTTGAGAAAGCTGATTAATTCAACATTTGCAACTTTGAGTCTGATTTCACCAGCTTCAAGCCGTGAAAGTTCAAGCAATTGATTGATTAGTGAATGAAGTCTTTTAGAATTTGAAAGTGCCATCTTTAGTTTTGTCTTGACTTTTTCTTCAGCAGTTGAGTCAAGAATATTTTCTATTTGACCCATTACTAACGTTAGTGGAGTTCTAAATTCGTGAGAGATATTTGTGAAGAAATTCGTTTTTAATCGATCAAGCTCAACTAATTTTTTTGCTTGCTCTTCAAGTGTTTCTTTTTGTTCTCTGACTAGTCGTGTTCTTTCGTTTACTATGGCCTCCAGTGCAATGGTTTTCTTTTCAAGAAATTTCAAACGAAAATTTATAAACATCCATATAGTAAAAAGAAAAATTATTGTATAAAGTAGCAATGCCCATCTTGATGTATACCAGGGTGTCGGAATATAAAAACTGAATGAAGCTTCATTACTTAATTCGTCTAATGCATTCGTGGCTCTAACATGAAAAACAAAACTGCCTGGCGGAAGATTTGTATACTCTTTTCGGGTATCTTTTGTCCAATCCGACCATCCTTCATCAAAATCCTCCAAATAGTACTGATATCTGTGTGTTGCTTCATTTATATATGAAGAAACTGAAAAGTCAAAGTTAATTGATGTTAAATTCGAAGCTAATTCCCATTCCATTTCATCATCGTTCATTTTGTGCTGAAACCCACCATAGTAAATGATAGAGTCACCTCCAGCTTTAACTTCTCTGATAAGTGCATTGTAAACTACTTTGTTGACATTCTGGTTGAAGGACGTAACATCAAATCTATAAAGTTTATCAGCCGAGGTTATCCATAATATATTTGAGGAATATTTATCAGGGTACATCCGGTAAGGAACAAAATAAAAATCGTTTTCAAGAATTGTATTTAATATCGGGAATGATTCTCGCTTCGTTTTACCTTCCTCCAAAAAAATAATTTTAGAAATTTCAATATTTATATCCTTTCCTCCGAGTATCCAGATATTTCCATCAATATCCTTTTTAACATCTTCAATTCTATAACCGATAGTAAAATGGTCGCCGAAAATATTTTCATGTTCGAATGTATTTTTATTCCTATTGTAAAGCAGGAAACCATTTGAATTTCCGAAAAGAATGTTTTCTTTTTGTTTCAGCGGAATTAATCCTTTATCAGAAATTCCCTGATCCTTTCCATACCGAGAGATGCCGTAAGATGAATTTTGACCACTTTTATTTGGAATAACTTTTATTAATCCTCTATTCAATGTAGAAAGCCAAATGGTGCCATCATTTGCTTCAACGATATAATAAACTATTTCCGAAATTCCTGGAATTTTGCCTCCGTCTGTCCATTCGCCATTCACCAATTGTAAAACAGCAAGACCATCATGCAATCCGACATAAATAATATTTTTATCAACTTCTGACCTGCAAAATGAATATGCAAATCTCCACGAAGATTTGATTTGATCAGCTCTGGTGCCGGTTATTTTATAAACACCATTAGTTGTTGCAACAAATTGGAAATCTCCCAGGTCAAGTATTTGCCATGATTCAGAGTTAATGCCATCTATTTTTTTAAAAGTAGACTTGTAATCTGCATCCTCAGTTTTATTTGCAAAATAAACACCATTTGCTGAAGTCACATAAATTTTGCCACGATGTTCGTTCACTGCATATAGAGTTCCGTCTAATCCAAAGTGTGAATCCAGTATTGTTAAAGACGTTGGATAATTAATTCTTGCAACGCCATTGTTCAAACCCAACCATAACTCACCGGTTAAACTCGGATAAACAAACCAAACAGTGTTATCATTTAATCCGGTTGTTTTATTTATAATCTTAAGCAACTTACCACGTTTATCGAGCATCACTAGTCCGCCATTCTGAGTTCCGAAAGCATAAGAACCATCTCTGAGAATTGCACCTCGAAAATAAAGCTGATTATTAATTATGTAATTATCAGCTTCAGTTTTAAATACTGAAATACCAGAGCTATCATAGAGAAAGAATCCATTTTCCGTTCCGATCAAAATCTTTTTTTTACTATTTGATCCTTCTATAAAAGGAAGCATTGAATAGATTGTTAAATTTTTAAAACGCTCACCATCGTTGACCAATTTAATCGAGCCATCAGTTATTTCACATAATCCGGTTTGCATCTCAGAAACAAAATATCGATCATTAACAAAAAATGCAGGACTGAATATCGAATTGGTTTCCCAAATCTTTACGATATCAGTTTCGCCAGATGATGAATAGAGAATTGAATTTTTAAAAAAGAAAATGTGTGAAGTGCTCTGAAAATAAACACCATCTTTGATAGGCCAGATCGTCCAGATATCACCGAAATTTCTTGACTCAATTGGCAAATAATTAATTAAAGATCTGTATTTTAATTTTCCGTATTGATCTGGCTCAAGCAATCCGAACTGATCTACTCCGCCAACAAAAATAGTTCCATTGCTATCAATTGCAACTGTTCTGGCAACTTCATTTTCTATTTCAATTATTCTCCATGAAGAACCATCATATTCAAGCAACCCACCAGTATTGGCAAAGTACATAATCCCTCTTTGATCTTGTACAATCGCCCAGTTTTGCGGAGTTCCGCCATGAACTGAAGGAGGATAGTTTCTAATTATCGGTAAACCAGAAAGTTTAACTTCTTGTGGAAATATCACGGGAGAAGCTAAATCAAAGAATAACAATACTAAAATGAATTGATAAAATCGCCTTAATTTCATACTGATAATTTAAGTAAGTGCAGGTTAAAAATGCACGATAATATTTTTTTAATCGGGTTAATTTTGTAAATAGAATAACAAAGCAATTTCAATTATCCACACGCAAATTGGATACAGAATTAAGGAGATATTCAGATGGCTGACGAAACAACCGCAAAGGAAAAGTTACTCACCGAAGCAGAACGAAAAAAAGCTAATGATTTTATAGTAGAATTTCTTAAATCTATGATGACGGATGGCAACGAGGAACTAGGAAAACTTCGTCTGAAACTTTCTTTTACTTATTGGGTAATAATTTATCTTTCTATAATAATGTTTGCAGTTGGTATAGTTTTAGTGAGTGTCCCTGCGATTGCAGCATTTCGCGGAGATATAAATCAACTTCAATCACTTATTACTGCAGGCTTTGGTATTGCTGATCTTGCAGCGTTATTTCTTTTTCGGCCAATGGAAAGGATCCACAAAATTATGGGAGATATGAGTCAGATTATTCTCGCTTTAAATAGTTATCAAACTCAGGTTGGTTTACGATTGATGGAATTAGATATTACGAACCGACCTTCGATGGGACAAACTGCAATACATGTAAATGAGGCAGCAAAAGAAAGTATCAAACTTGTGCAGGAATATTTCGAAGCGAGGGAAGTAGAAAAATAAAATTTTTTATAAATTGGTGGTGGCAATAATATTAGTTCTAATTTGTGATTTCGTGGCTAAAGATTATTTCCAGCGAGCCTGCCTTGCCGTCAGGCATATGCACGGATTAATTCTTAACTGAATTCAAACTATGAAAAGTGAAGATCAAAACCAACGTATAGAAGAATTATTACTCCTGCAACGTGTTACGCAGAGAATTAATTCTATTTTAGATTTGGATATACTTCTTGAAGAAGTTGTAAACGATGTTGCTCAGACTTTTGGTTATTCACGCTCCGGCATTCTTCTTAAAGATGAGGTTACAAATGAACTTGTGATTGTTGCGGTTAAAGGCTGGACAGTAAACTTCCACGTTAAAGGTGATCGTTTCAAAATTGGTGAATATGGAATGGTCGGTCACGTTGGTTTAACAGAAAAAACATATTATTCAGCCGATGTAACAAAGGATCCTTTTTACGAAGTCAGTGAAGAATCAACACTTTCAGAACTAGATATCCCCCTTAAAGTTCACGGAAAATTAATCGGCGTTTTCAATTTCCAGCATCAGGAAGTTGATCAATTTTCACCAGAAAGAATTCAGCTTCTTGAGTCGCTTGCTGGTCACGTTGCAACAGCTATTGAAAATGCTCGTCTATTCAAAAACGAGCGAGAAGAAAAAGACAGGATGTTAAGGGAAATGAATGAAGCAAAATCAGTTCAGCTTTCACTTTTTCCCAACTGGACACCGGAAATAAAAGGATATGAAATAAGCGGGATATGTCTTCCCTGTCAGGAAGTTGGTGGAGATTGGTTCGATTATATTCCTCTAAGCAATGGAAGATTTGGATTTGTATTAGCAGATGTTTCAGGTAAAGGAATGGCTGCTGCTTTACTTATGACATCAACGAGAAGTCTTTTACGAATGTTTGCTGAGCAAAATTTAACACCGGGTGAAGTGCTGACCAATGTCAATCAAATTCTGATTAAAGATTTTCCAAAAACAAGATTCGTTACAATGATTTACGCGATCCTCGATCCGATAGAAAAAACTATAGTATTTGCAAATGCAGGTCATCTTTCACCGCTTTTAATTAATCCAAATGAAACAAAATTTTTAGAGTCCGATTCAGGCTTGCCGTTGGGATTAATGGATAGTGCTTACAAGGTAACTAAAATTGATTTAAATGGAGGAAGCAGAATAGTTTTGTATTCCGATGGTGTTACAGAGGCAATGAATTCAAATAATGAAGAATACGGATCAGAACGAATGTTGAATCACATGAAGAATATTAATTCTTCAATTCAAAATCTTCTTGAAGACGTAAGATCATTCACATCGGGACATCCTGCTTCGGATGATATCACAATATTAATGATAGGTTCAATATGTTGAGAGAAGAGAAATCCCGCCTTGCAGGGAAAATAAATTATCGTAAGGGTGGAATTGGTGCAGTGATGGATGAATATGAACGTGCTGCAAATGAATTTAAAAATTTAATCGGGAACATTTCTGAGTCAGATTTTATCAAGGTTGTTGATACAGAAACAAAAGATGAAGACTGCCGTTCAGTTCAAACTATAGTTTCTCATGTTACCAATTCAGGATATGGATATGCAAATTATATCAGAGACTGGTTTTCAATTCCAAAAAATTCTCCAGAGAGAAGACTTCTTTCACAAAAAGAATTTTACACAGAATTTGAAAGAATGATCCATTATTCTTCCGAAACTCTTGAAAGCAAATGGGAATACACTGATGAAGAAGTTATGAAAGTAAAAATGATAGTTCGTTGGGGTCCACAGTATGATCTTGAACAATTACTTGAGCATGCAGTGCTTCATATTCTTCGACACAGAAGACAGATAGAAAAGTTTGCTGCTTCCGGAAAAATATTAATTTCTAAAAGCTAAAACTATTACTTACAATAAATGATTAAAGATTATAAGCTAATGGTGGTATTTCTCTTTTCTATTGCCATGGCTTATCTAGAATCTGCAGTAGTTGTTTATCTTCGGGCTATGTACGGAATCGAAGATCTTCTCAAAGATATTAATCTCACTCCTGATGTTTATACTTTTATTGAAATTGGTAGAGAAGCTGCAACTATTGTAATGCTAATAACAGTAGGTTTTATTTCGGGAAACTCTAAACCAAAAAAGATTGGATACTTTTTTTTAGCATTCGGTGTTTGGGATATTTTTTATTACATCTGGCTTTATATTTTCATTCAATGGCCGACATCACTTACAGAATGGGATATACTTTTTCTCATTCCATTACCATGGTGGGGACCCGTAATAGCACCGGTATTAATTTCGATCTTATTAATCTCAATTGGCTTTATGCTTATAAAAGATTTTAAGTTTAAAGTTACAATGATGGATTGGATATTATTTGTTCTTTCAATCATATTAATATTGTACTCGTTCACAGAAGATAGTATCGGGATTATATTCAGCGGTGAAGGAAAATTTTATGAAATCAGACCTACTTCTTATAGCTGGATATTATTCTTAATTCCTTTTCTGCTTTGGGTGATGACCACAGTCAAAGTCTTCTTTCCAGGAAGAAAAAATACTATCGAAAGCTAATTATCAACCATTTAGCCCGAATTTCATTGGATAAATCATTC
Organism: uncultured Ignavibacteriaceae bacterium; assembly: GCA_963790385.1. GTDB lineage: Bacteria > Bacteroidota > Ignavibacteria > Ignavibacteriales > Ignavibacteriaceae > IGN2. Next base: position 9,032 of record CAWBOG010000004.1, on the reverse strand, counting down.
TATCAACAAAAAAAGTAGATTTCTTCCAAGTTAAGATTGAATGTTAGCCCTGTGAAAAGTATTATTGTGGAGCAATTTTTTAAATACTAAAACTCCGGAGAGAACTTAATGGGAAAAGGCGATAAAAAATCTAAAAAGGGAAAAAGATTTCAGCATTCATTTGGCAAGACCAGATTACGTAAAAAGGGTCTGACCATAAGTTCACGCAAGAAAGTAGTAGAAAAACCAAAACCTGTTGAACATAAAAAGCCCGTCAAAGCAGAACAAGAAGTTGTAAAACCGGCAATAGTTTTTGAACCCAAAGTGGAAGAAGTTAAAATAAAAGAACCTATGGTAATTGAGATAAAAGAGGTAGTTGAACTTCCGGAAGTGAAAGAAGAAGCAGTCTCGGAAATTTTGGAGATTGTTAAGGAACCGGTAAAAGAGGAATCAAAATCAAAAGAACCAGAAAAAGAATTACCACAGCCAAAATCCAAAAGTGAGGAAAAGGCACCAGCTGCACCTAAAAAGCGAGGCAGACCTAAAAAGAAAAAAGAAGATTAATTTTATTTTAATTCGGAATTAATGCACTATAAATATATTATTCTCTCGATTGGAATCTGGGATTGTTGAATCACCAAGTCGAATTTCTTTTAGAATATTTTTCAGTTCAACTTCTATAATAAAAAATAAATTATCGTCTTTCCATACGTTTGCCGAGTAATAATATTCCTCCGCAGTTTCAGTCTCAGTTTCATTTTCATATACTATTTTCAGTTTAATTGGTGTCGGGACATTTCCTACTTTCCCAATTGATATTTCTACTTTCTTATTATTCACTTCAACTCGATCAATTGCCAGATCGGGATAACCGCTTTCAAAAAACCAGGGTTTCCAAAACCACGATAAATCCTGGCCGGTAAAATCATTAAATGTAAAGTAAAAATCATATGGTGTTGGATGCTTACCTTTCCATCTCTGAATGAATTCCTGCATGGCTTGAAAAAATAATTGATCACCAATCATATCCTTAAGTATATTATAAGCTAATGATGGTCTGTTATAAGCTGAGTTGCGATAAGAAACGTAAGAAAGAAAAAGTGAAGGAACCATCGGTGGAATATCTGCATCACTACCAGCAATGGCTTCATAAGCAGTCACAGTATTTAATAATCGAGAATTAAAGCCAACCTCTTCTTCTATGTATTTATATGGCAACATTACTGCAAATCCTTCGTCCATAAACGCATATTTTTTTTCATTCGTTCCAACATAAAAAGGAAAATATTGGTGCGTTAACTCATGAGCTGTTAATGCTATGGTTTCATCAAGCTTCGATGGCGAGCCATCATTAATTATCATTGGGAATTCCATCCCGCCACCAGATTGCCCATTATTGAAAGCTGTGAATGATGAAAATGGAAATATTACTCCTGTCATCAAGTTAGAATAATAATTAATTATTTTTTTACTTATTTCCGCAATATGGAAATAATCCGGAGACTCCGCTGGATATACGGCTTGAATAAAAACTGTTTTATTATTTGTGCTGTCAACTATGGTTTGCAATCCATCCCATAGATAATGATCACTTAATGCAAATGCAAAATCAGTAACTCCATTAGATTTAAATTCCCAGGTATTTTTTGATTCATCAATATTAAATAATTGTGATGATTTTAAATCATTTTCTGTAATAATTCTGACTACTGTATCGGACTCTTTTGCCTCCAAATATTTATTTAGAATTTGTTCAGCTAAAACTTTTTCAGGATTTTGGAGATCTCCTGTTGCCCAAACTCCAAATTTATTTGGAACAGTGATGCTAACTTCAAAATTTGAAAAATCATTGTAGAATTCTTCCTGACCTCCATGATTGTATAAATCCCATCCATCTATGTCGTCGTAAACTGCAATTTGCGGATACCAATAACCAACAAAAACTGTAGTGGAATCATAAACGCCCATTCTCCAGATCGGGTTTGCTGCAAGATTAAATTTCCATGCAATTTCAAGTTTCACCGAGGTTTTCGGAGGAACTGGTTTTTGAAGGAAAATAATACCCACAGTACTCATTACTCTGAAAATGCTTTGGTTTTCTAAATTAATTGAAAGATCTTCAATAGTAATTTTCTCAATAGTTACACCATCAGTAACCGATTTGGGATTTATTTCATAATCTCTCGCACTTCCCTTCTTAAAAACATTAGGATACAATCTTAGAACAATTCTCTTCAAAGAATCCGGACTGTTATTATAATATGTTATCTCTTCGTTTCCGACTATTTGATATGTGGTAGGATCAACTTCGACTTGAATTTTATAATCAGTGGAATTCTGCCAATATTCTGCACCAGTTTTTCCATCCAGGGAACGTGTGCCCTTCTCATACGCGGCCTCGATATTTCTTGGGATGAACAGTTTTTGCTGACTGAATAAGTTTGATAATAATAAAATTATGAGCAATGAAATGGTGGGAAAATTGATTTTCTTTTGCAAGATTACCTCAAAATAATTTTTAATTGGCAGGTAACTAAAATTACTAATTATTCAAAAAGAGATTTTGTTTCTCCTTTGTCAAATTTATTTTTTCCAAATCTTTTGTAAGCTAGAGCAGTGGCTTCTCTTCCCCTTGCTGTGCGCTGAATAAATCCCTGCTGGATTAAAAAAGGTTCGTAAACTTCTTCAATAGTTCCCGGATCTTCATTAACTGCAACCGACAACGTATTCAATCCAACAGGTCCGCCGTTATACTTTTCTATGATTGCAAGAATTATTTCCTTATCCATTTCATCGAGCCCGAAATCATCAACCTCAAGTGCAGTTAAAGCTTTTTTTGCAACATCAATATCTACTTTTTTCTTATTGTCAAAATCGGCAAAGTCTCTTGTCCTTCTTAAAAGCCTGTTAGCAATTCTCGGAGTTCCGCGTGAACGTTTAGCAATTTCGTAAGACGCATCCTCATCCACATTTACATTAATAATTCCCGAAGATCGCAAAATTATTTTTTGAATACTCTCTGCTTCATAATAATCCAATCTGAATTTTATCCCAAACCTATCCCTCAAAGGTGATGTTAACATTCCTGCTCTAGTCGTTGCTCCAACAAGAGTATATTTAGGTAAACTAAGTTGAATTGATCTTGCATTCGGTCCACTATCAATCATAATGTCAAGTTTGTAATCTTCCATCGCTGAGTAAAGATATTCTTCAACTACAGGACTTAAACGATGTATTTCATCAATAAATAAAACAGATTTTTCTTCGAGGTTTGTGAGTATTCCGGCAAGATCACCAGGTTTTTCCAAAACTGGTCCGGAAGTTACTTTAAGTTTAACTCCCATTTCATTTGCGATTATGTAAGCGAGTGTTGTCTTTCCTAAGCCTGGAGGACCCGTGAGTAAACAATGATCGAGGGCCTCATCTCTCATCCTTGCTGCCGAGATAAATACATTGAGATTATCAGTGATTTTTTTCTGCCCGCCAAAATCATTGATGTTGATTGGGCGAAGAGATTGTTCGAAGTTTTTTTCTTCTGCAGAAATATCTGGATCAGTTGATTTGGATTTGCGCATCAAATAAAATTATAAATATTATTTTTTCTTACTGAAATGTATTAAAAAGATTGTTAATTCTTATTGAATAATGCTCCAATATTAAGTAACAAGTTCTTTGTTGCGAATTTTAAATTTGTGTATTACCATAACCATTAGTGTCATCAAAGTAATCATAATTATTGCTGCTATAAATGACTGCCAACCAGTAAAACTATATCCCCAAAGCAAATCAATTCCCGGCGACCATGCACTTCCATAAAGTATAATCAGATGAACAACGTAAATAAGTAAAGTATTTCTTCCTGCAAGAATAATTATTTGCGGGATTCTATTTACTCTCAGAGAAATATAGGATACCGAAGCAGTAAGTAACAGCACAAAACCCACTCGGTAAAAAATTGTGTTTGGTTCAGCCTGAGGATCAATTATTTGTAATTGTAATGATTTAAGTATTATTTCACTAAATATTGCAATTAAAGTAAATGCAAATCCAAATATTGCAAGTAGTTTACTGAATCTTGAGGTTTTAAAAACTAACGGATTTTGTGCGAGGTAACAGCCTAAAATTCCACCTGCGATTACATATCCCGACCAAGGAAATAATGGAAATAAAGAACCTGACCCACTATAAAAATAAGCAGCTATAGGTGCAGGTAAATAAAAGAGCCAGTTTATTGCTTCAATAAATGGTGAGGCAATAAATAGTATTGTTGTAATTGCTATAAATGTTGCTGTGTAATTTAAGTTGAATTTTTCAGCAATGAATAGAATTAACAGTAAGATTAAAAGACTAAATCCAATTAGCTGTAAAACATCCGCCGAAATAAATAACTGCCACTTTTCTACAGTTACTTCTGAAAAATCAAAAATCGTCCAGGTCGGATACTTGAGCAAGTAGCCAAGAAAAATTAAAAGAAATGCCCTGCGAAGTCCTTTCTTCACACGGTAATTTTCTCTGAAAGGTCTTTTGACTGATTTAAAGATATATGTAAATACTGTCCCTGCCGTAAACATGAATATAGGTGCCGTCATTCCACGAAGAAAGTACCAGATTGCATAAGCAGTTAGCTCAGTCGTTCTAAATTCGGGTGCAAGCAAAACATCAATTGTATGACCTTGCACCATTTGTAGAACAGCAATTGCCCTCATGAGGTCAATAAATATTACTCTATGTGCCTGATCGGTAGTATGCATTCAGATTGTAATAAAGACTAAATAAAATTAGCAATAAAAAATATAATTAGAAGCATTATAGAATTCTTTTTATAGTCTGCTTTTCTTTTGACTAATTGACTCTTCTTCATAAAACCAAGCGAATAAAAGCGACTTATCTTTGAATAAGTTGTTACCTGCCAAATTGCTGCCTTATTCTGCTTGCAACTTTAATTATTTATTAAGAATTTACTTTAGAGTTAAATAAATATTTACTCAAATGAAGAATCCAACTCGATATTGTACTTTGCTCTCTTTCCTGCTTATAATATTGTCTTACCAGACATCTTCCCAATCTCATAACCCAGCCCGAAAGGTTTGTTATGCAAGCCTTAACTAAAAAAGAGGTTTCATGCAAAGCTTTAGAACTATTTTTCCATGCAGCAAAGGTTAAGAATTTAAATGAGTCCGTATTATTGCTGGGAATTCCTTATGAACTCGCGTATTTAAAAAATAGACGGGAAAGAGTTGAATGGTGGGTATATTGTAAAATGGTATTTAATTTAAAACCGTATTGTTCCGATGCAGACTTTGAAGAAATGGGAAGCAGCTTTGTTAAGAGAGGATCTTATTTCGAAGGATTATTATGGGCATTCTTTCTCTTTACTTCAAGTAAGTTTTCCAGATTTTTGGTTAAATCAATATTTCAAATTGGTGCTTCAATGTTTAGCTGCATGAAGCAGCAAACAGAATTTTTTGCTAAGAATAAAATTAGAATTACTGCTTTTGTTGAAGAAGACTATGAGTACTGTCCTGAATTTTTCTTCATGTGTAAAGGTGTGTGGGAAGAACTTGGATCAAAGATTGGACAGAAAAATTTTAGAGTTGTTCTCAATATAAAAGATGAAAAAGGTGTTTTTGATATTTCCTGGAACAAGGAGAGTATCTTATTTAAACTTAAAAGACAAATTCTTTGGATATTTAATATTAGAAAAGCTCTTTTAGAAGTTACTGATGCGCACGAACTATTACTTCGACAATATGAAAATTTAGAAACATCACAAATGATATTACAAAAACAAACCACTCAGCTTAAAACCGCTTACGAGATATCCACATCTATCAGACAAAGTATAGATATAAAAGATACATTAAAAGGAATTGCAGACGCACTGGTCAAGGAAGCTGGATTTATGTCCGTATACATTGATTTAAATAAAGATATCGATGAAAACAATATTGATATTAAATATCAGGCAGGAAGTGTCCCAAGAAATGTAAAACCAATTGTTCACGAAATAAATATTGATGGGAAATTTAAAGGTGACCTCATTGCTTTCCCGAATTCAGAATTAGATTACAGGGATATTGAGGAATTAGTTAATTATATTACTCCGGTTATCAATATTTCAATTCATGATGCGCTTGTGCTCAGAGCAGTTTCTGACTACAAAGATAACCTTGAACAAAAAGTTTCAGACCGCACTTTTGAACTGCAAAAGGCTCGTGATGAATTAACAGATACAAATGAATTGTTGAAAGAAGCTCAGCAAGCTCAAAACCGTTTCTTCACAAACATTTCACACGAATTCCGCACACCGCTTACATTAATTCTTGGACCTTCAAAACAGCTTTCAAATGAATTAAAAGATGAAAAGACAAAAACTAAAGCTGACCTAATTCACAGAAGTGCAAAGAAGTTAAACAGACTTGTGGACGAACTGCTGGATATCTCAAAGATTGAATCTGGTGAAATGAAACTTAATGCTTGTCCGGTAAACTTAGTTTCAATTGTTAAAGAATTAGCTTTTTCATTTTCATCTTTAGCCGAGAGAAAAAAAATAACTTTTAATGTGAATAATGATAATGAGAAGATCATTACCTATTTAGATAAAGATAAGTTTGATAAAATTCTCAGCAACGTCCTGGCTAATGCTTTTAAGTTTACACCGGAGGGTGGTAAAATCGAAGTAAGAATAAGTCAGAATAAAAAAAAGGTTGAGATTACTATTTCTGATACAGGCACTGGAATACCAAAAAATCAGATTAATAAAATCTTCGACAGGTTTTACCAGGTAGATGGAAGTCATACCCGTGAACACGAAGGAACGGGAATCGGTCTTGCTTTAACAAAGGAATTAGTTGAACTCCATAAAGGAAGGATTATAGTTGAAAGTGAAGAAGGAAAAGGTTCAACGTTCAGATTGATATTCCCTCTCGGTAAAGATCATTTGAAGCCGGAGGAGATTTGTGAGGAAGAAGCAGAGAAAGTTGTCGAAAAGGATAAACTGATTCCTGAGCTTGATGAGTTTATAGAAAAGAAAGCAGTACAAATTGTTGATGTTGAATTATCCGACAAGCCCGTATTACTAATTGTTGAAGATAATCCTGATGTAAGAAAATATATCAGTATGATTCTTGGACACGAGTATAGAATTTTTGAAGCTAAAGATGGTGAAGAAGGGCTTGACAAATCTTTCGAGTTCATTCCCGATCTTATCATCAGCGATATTATGATGCCGAAGCTTGATGGATTTAAGATGTGCAGTAAATTAAAAACCGATTCAAGAACAAGTCATATTCCTGTAATAATGCTTACAGCTAAAGCAACAACGCAGGATAAAGTGAGCGGATTAGAAATTGGTGCAGATGATTATATAATGAAACCATTCGAGGAGGCAGAACTTAAAGCCAGAATAAAAAATCTAATTGAGCAAAGAAAAAGACTGCAAGAGCATTTCCGGAAGTATGGATTGGTTGAAATAGAAGAAAAGAATATCACTCCGGTTGATCAGAAGTTTTTGCAGAAAGTTTTAGCGATAATTAATGAACATCTTTCAGATACATCATTCGGAGTTGAGACACTGGCTGATTCTATGGCGGTCAGCAGATCTCTGCTTCTTAAAAAGGTGAATGCACTTATCGGAGAATCACCAAGCGAATTTATCAAACGGACAAGGCTGAACAAAGCAGCCAGACTGATTGAAAAGAACTCCGGCAATATCTCTGAAATAGCTCTTGAGGTTGGCTTCAGCAATCCATCCTACTTCGCCGAATGTTTCAAAAAGCAATTTGGAGTTGCTCCTTCGCAGTATCAGAGTAAGAATAAATAAATAAGGTAACCTGCCCGGGGTAATTATTAACTTTTTACTTTAGTCTTTCTTTCCAGTATCCGGGTTTCCGTGCGAGATGAGTAATTCCAACAATAAATATCTCGTCCGGTTTTACCTTATAAATTACTGCAAATGGAAATCTATTAGTTAAGCATTTTCTGGTATTTGTCGATAGTTTAGGGAAAGCTTTGGGAAACTCACTTATGCGTTTAATAGTAGAATACACTTCTCCAAGAAATTTCAATCCAATTTTTGTTTGCTGTTTTTCATAATAATCTACTGCTAGTTCAAGCTCAATGCGTGCTTCCGGATGAAATGTAAATTTCACGGATTGTACTTATTTCTTATTTCTCTTAATACCTGCTCACCGTCTAAGGATTTAATTTTTCCTTCTTCATATTCTCTAACACGTTTTTCAGCTTCTTCAATCCAAAGACGATCAATTTCCTCCTGAGTTGGAATATTTAAACTTTGCAATAATTGTTCTACTAACTCAGCTCTGTCTTCAAGTGGAAGTAGAAGCGCTTCTTTCATAAATTTTCTGGCTAAATCGCTCATAATGTATTTCCTTACTTTTATTACTTTGCTGCAATAAATATAAGCTTTGACATAATACTTTTCAAAATAAAAGCCGATGAAGTGGTGATTATTTATACCTTCATTTTTACATTCGAAAAATCTTTTAACCTTAATTAAACAATGAAAAAGACCCTGCCCAAAGGACTCCTTCGACGAAACGAGTTCAGGGCTTTAGTTGCAAATCCGGCAACACTTAAAACTTACAAAATAATTTTTAAGCGTTTTTGACCCCTCCGTACGCAAAAGTGACAGAAATGTACGCATATCTGGTAGATTTCCGCCCCTTCGATGTATTACCATGTAGGTAGAAAAAAGTAAAACTAGTTAATTGAAGAAGTGAACTCTCCCTAAATCCCTCTCTTCAGAAGAGAGGGACTTTTAAGAGCGAATCACCTCTTCTCTTTCTAAGAGAAGGGGAAGGGGGATGAGTTCCTTTTTAAGATAGAAAGAACCTATGCTGAATAATAATTCGCTGATAGATGAAATAACGCCACTTGAGTTTTTCTTAAGCCAGAATTACCCGAATCCCTTTAAGGAAAAGACTATAATAAAATATTGTGTGGCTTATAAAACAAGAGTGCAGTTAACAGTTTATGACTCTGAAGGTAAAGAGATAAAAAAATTAGTTGATGAAGAAAAAAATCCCGGCACT
>CAWBOG010000003.1:0-809920 GCA_963790385.1 uncultured Ignavibacteriaceae bacterium | reverse complement strand
GTTTCGTTATCGAGCGCTGTATAATATTCTTTTTCAGTTTTGTAATTCTGTGCATAGATATTTTTTAGCTGACTGATTGACGTAATTCCAAACGCATAAAGATCAGCACCGGCATTTGTGCTGTATCCCTGGAAGTTTCTGTAAAGCTTTTTTTCTCTCATCGCTACCGAAAGTTCATCATCAGGTTTGGCAAAGTGATCCATTCCAATAAATTCATATCCGGCACTTGTTAGTTTTTCAATGCTCATCTTCAAAATTTCCAGCTTCTCTTCCGGCTTTGGCAAATCTTCTTCGTGGATTAGTGCCATATGTTTTTTCATCCACGGAACGTGTGCGTAATTGAATAGCGCAATCCTGTCTGGCGAGATATCAATTATTTTTTCAACTGTATCTGTAAAAGATTTCAATGTCTGAAAGGGAAGTCCGTAAATAAGATCAAGATTAATACTTTGAAATTTTAAATCTCTTACCCAGTTCACGACTTGACGTGTCATTTCTTCAGGTTGAATTCTGTTCACAGCTTTCTGAACCTGTTCATTAAAATCCTGCACACCCATACTAATTCTATTAAAGCCGTTACTTCTCAAAGCTTCCAGGTGTTCTTTTGTTAATTCACGCGGATCGATTTCGCAACTATTTTCAGAATCCTCTTTAAAATTAAAAGATTGATTGATGTATGAAGTAAGCTTGTGAATTTCATCCGGCTTCAAATGAGTTGGAGTTCCTCCACCCCAATGATGCTGTGCAACTTTTCTGTCTGGGAGTAAATAAGTTCTTAGCAGATCAATTTCTTTCTGAACATACTTTATGTATTCATTAATTCTGTCTCTGTTGCGAGTAACCAGCATATTGCAACCACAGAAAAAGCAAAGTGTATCGCAGTAAGGAATATGAAAGTAGAGTGATAGATCGGGAAGATTTTTACCGTAATTTGTTTTTACGATTTCATCCACATACTCTGCGTGAGTGAATTGTTCATTAAACTGGGGTGCCGTCGGGTAACTTGTGTACCGCGGTCCCGGCTTATCGTATTTTTTGAATTTTTTTAAATCTACTTCAAACATAGTCTGCACCTTTAATTCTTCGTTTGTATGGTTGAGAATGGTTGAACGATTTTAATATCATACATTCAGTGCATTCATTGATGCCATTCAATCGAATTTTAGTGGTGGAACTGCCCACTCTCTTCTTTAACAAAATCAACCAGCACTTTTACATTCTCAGGATCAATATCTGGTAAAATACCATGACCCAGATTGAAAATATGTCCATCACCTTTTCCGAATGATTCGAGAACTTTTCTTGCTTCTCTTTTTATAAAAGACTGATCGGCATAAAGCACAGTAGGATCGAGATTACCCTGAATTGCAACTTTATCACCCATCTTTCTTCTGACTTTTTCAAGCTCAAGAGTCCAGTCAACACTGATTGCATCTGCACCAATCTCTTTAAGTTCGTGCATAAGATAGTGAACACCCTTGGGAAAATAAATTACCGGTTCATCTTTTTTCTTTATTTCAGAAATAAGTTGTTGAACATATCTCATTGCAAACACCTGGTAGTCTCTTGGAGAAAGAATTCCTGCCCACGTATCGAAGATCTGGACAAGGTTTGCACCTGCTTCAATTTGTGCTGACAAGTAAGCAGCAGTTGCTTTAGTAATTTTGTCGAGAAGAATATGAGCAAGTTCAGGATTACCATAAATCAATTTTTTCACTTTGGAAAAAGATTTTGAACCTTGACCCTCAACCATATATGTAAGAATCGTCCACGGTGCACCGGCAAACCCGATTACGTGGAACTCTTCCACTCAATTCCTTTTTTGTTAAAGCGATTGCGTCCAGAACATATTTTAAATCTTTTGTTGGATCGGGATTTTTTAATTTATCAGCATCAGCTTTCGACTTTATCGGACTTGTAAAAACAGGACCCTTGCCCTCATTTATCTCAAGATGCATTCCCATCGCTTCCGGAATAACAAGAATATCAGAAAAAATTATTGCAGCATCGACTCCAATAATATCAACTGGTTGTATTGTAACCTCTGAAGCAAGTTCAGGTGTTTTGCACATTGTTAAAAAATCATGCTTTGAGCGAATAGCTCTGTACTCCGGCAAATATCTTCCTGCCTGACGCATAATCCAGATTGGAGTGCGCTCTGTTGGTAGTCGTTTAGCCGCTCTGATTATTAAATCGTTTTTTAATTTCAAACCTTCTCCTTGTGATTACTATAGTATTCTACAATTTTTTTAGTTAAACCGTTTATTGTGAATTCATCCGGAAGAATTTTAACTTTTACTTTCCTTGACTCAATCGCATCTTTTGTTGTTGGACCAATAGCAGCAACATCAAACTTGCTGAAGTACTGAAATGGGTTTTTGATGTCAACGATCTGTAAAAAATTTTCAAATGTTGACGGACTTGTAAAAATAAAAAGATCAATGTGAGAGGAATCCAATAGTTGAAGACTTTGTTTTAAATTATCTCCCGATGGGATTGCAACATTATAAACCGGCACTGACTTGATAACTGCCCCTAAATCTTTCAAACCCATTGGCAATTCTTCTCTTCCAATTGCCGAACGTGGAATGAAGACAACTTTGTTTTTCAAACTATATTTTGATAACGCATCAATTACGCCTTCAGAACTGAATTTTTCAGGAACTATGTTGACATTTATATTATTTTTATGACAATAGGCAGAAGTCTTATTTCCAACTGCAACTACTTTTGTCTGATTGTAATTAATTAAAGCCCCAACCTCCTGAATTCTTTTCGAGAACATCTGTACTGAATGAACAGATGTAAAAATTATAAAATCTATTCTGTCAGGATGAGCAACAACAGAATCAAATTTACTCCAGTCAGATGGCGGAACAATTTCAAGTGTGGGAACTATAATTACATTTGCACCAAGATTTGTTAATGCGGCTGCAGATTCACGCGATTGTTCAATCGTTCTTGTGATTACTATTGTTTTACCTTTTAAAGGCAGCTCTTTGATATTATTGAATCCGGAATAAAGCCCGTGCAAAACGAAATCAAAAATATCTTCCTTTTCTTTGGCAGCAGTTTCATCGGGAATATTTTCGTTTATTCCTCTTTGAACGGCACCATAAATACTACCAAATATCAGGCTGATTGCAAATTCCTCACCAACTTTTCTGAATACACCTTCCTTTTCTCCTCTTGAAATGATTTGTAAAATCATCTGCTTCATTTGCTTTTCAAGCGAAAGCATCTCTTCACAAAAAGAATTTTGTTTATTCAGAGTTTCTCTCTGGTAAATGAGAAAGAATTTCCTGTGTTTCATCATGAACATGTAAAGATGGATAACAAAAGCACGAAGCGAATCAATACTGCTGTGTTCTGATTCTATTTTCCGCTTAAGCAGTGAAAGAAGATTCTCCATCCTTGTATGCATTATCGTAAAATAGAGCTCTTCCTTCGAAGTGAAATAATTATAAACAGTTCCTTTTGCCACGGTAATTAATTTTGCAACATCATCCATCATAACTTCATGATAGTGCCTCGTGGAAAAAAGCTCCGCCGCTGCTTCGAGAATTTTTTCTCTTTTTCTCCCTCGTTTTATTTCACGTTTTTCTTTTAACATTGCAATAGATTAATTAATTCTCCAATCATTCAAAGCAAAAACCTCACCCGTGTTTGGATCGATCAGCATTTCCTGACCGGTGGCTTTATAATTTTCTTCGTTCCCTAATTCTGTTAGAGTTGATAGAATTCGCCACACATATCTGTGTAACTTAAAATCCCACATGAAACCTGTATCCCATTCTTTTACTCCATCTTTCAATCCCATATTAGTGGCAATTTGTTTGGCGGATTGTTCATCAATATTGAAATCACATTCTTCCGGAAAATTTTTACATCGTGGAATTCCAACTATGTCACGGTTTTTAATAACATTACCCAAAGTATCAACAGTGAATTTAATTGTTGCATTCACATAAGGTTTGTCAGGCATAAAAAATTTGTAAGCCATTTCGTAATAGGGGGGAGTATATCTAGTTCTTGCAAAATCTGGTGTGATGTAGTTTTGGAAAAATTCTTTTCCTGTTGATGCCACTACGAATGAATCTGCTTTCGTTAATACTTCAAGTGGAACAGAGCCTTGTTCCTCATCTTGACAGCTTCTGCACTTACAAGAATATAAAATTGAAATACTAAGTAATATTAATATCAGAAATAGTATAATTGGATTTTTTTTAAAAGTTACAGTCGTCATTTAGACCTCACGGTTCTGTAAACTTCATCCAGAATAATTTTAGCTCCTGCTTTCAGTAATTCATTTGCCAGCTTTATTCCCAATTTTTCAGGATTACTTTTACTTCCGCGAACTTTTTTCCGAAAAGTTAAGCTGCCATCAAGCGAACCAACCATCGCATCTAGAAACAAACCATTTGGTTTAACTTCAGCCAGGGCACCAATAGGAACCTGGCAACCGCCTTCAAGAGTTTTGAGTAAAGCACGTTCGGCCAAAATAGCTTTATAAGTTTCTTCGTGATGGATTGACTTAACTATTTCATTTACAATTTTGTTATTAGCCCGGGTTTCAATTCCTAATGCACCCTGTCCGACAGCAGGAAGCATAACGTCAGTTTTAATAATTGACGAGATATGCTTGGCAAGCTTTAATCTTTCAACGCCGGCCCGTGCAAGAATAATTGCATCCCAATCAGATTCTAAAAACTTTTTTATCCTTGATGGAACGTTTCCTCGTAGCTCAACGAGATTTAAATCTGGTCTTACATGAAGAAGCTGGCATTTCCGTCTTAATGATCCTGTTGCTACAGTGGCACCATCTGGTAAATTAAGGATTGTAGTTCCTTTCTTTCTGGAAATAAGAACATCTTGAACATTATGTCTTTTGGTTATTGCAGCAAGCTTCAATCCCTTTGGAATCTGCGTCTGTAAATCTTTTAAACTGTGAACAGCAAGATCAATTTTATTGTTGAGAAGTTCTGTTTCTAATTCCTTTGTGAACAAACTTTTATCACCAATCTTAGAAAGAGCAACATCAAGAATTTTATCTCCTTTAGTTTTGATGATCCTTATTTCAACCGAAATATTTTTATTCTTTTTCTCAAGTTGCTTTTTTACATGGTTTGCCTGCCAGAGTGCAAGTTCACTTCCTCTTGAGCCGATGATAATTTTTTGCTTCAATATATTTTCCTATTCTTTCTCTGATTTTTTACTGGAGTTAATCCCGAATAGATCTCTTATAATTCCAATCTTAGTTGAAGCATCAACTGAAGCGGAATTTTCATCTGCTTTGCGTAATTCGATAGTAGGATGATGAAGAATTTTATTTATAATTCTCTTAGTAACAATATCAAGCTTCTCCTGGTCTTCCGAAGAAAATTTATTTTTGTTTTTCTCTACCTCTTCGTTCCTGATGTCCTCAAAAAAATCTCTAAGATCTTTTATCGCAGGTGCTGCCTGCAACGAGTTATACCACTCCAAAAAATTATCAAGTTCTTCTTCAATTATTTTTTCAACTTTAGGAATTTCGGATTTTCTTTTCGAAAGGTTTTGATCTACAATAATATTCAATGAATCAAGGTCGTGGTAAAAAACATAATCGATTTTTTTTGTCTCCGGATCAATATCGCGTGGTACAGCAATATCCATCAAAATCATTGGATTATTGCTTCGTTTCTTTAGTGCACTATTAACATCGTCTTTTCTAATTATAATTTCTGGAGAAGCAGTTGCACTTATTATTATATCGAATTTGTAAATAGAGTCTTTAAATTCTGAGAACGGAATAACTTTAGCATTTAGTTTTTGAGCAAGTTTATCAGCTTTTTCCTGGGTTCTGTTTGTAACAGCCAGATTACCGATCCCTTTTTCGGAGAGATGTTTCGCTGCAATCTCACCGGATTCTCCAGCTCCGATTACAAGGGCTGATTTCTTACTAAGGTTTGAAAATATTTTTTCCGTTAACTGAACAGCAGCATAACTAACAGTTACTGCGCCTTCACTAATTGAAGTTTCTGAGATTGCTCTTTTGCCGGTTCTGATTGCTGCATCAAAAATTCTATGCATAATGTAACCGGAAAAATTTGATTCTTCAGATATCTGAAAAGAATCTTTTACCTGTTTAAAAACCTGGTTATCTCCAACGAGCATGTGAATCAATTCCGGTTGCAACACTGAAAAGATGTTTAACTGCATCTCTCGAAACAAATTTTTGAAAATGCTGCTCAGTAATGTTTTGTGATTGTTTAAAGTTTAGTAGAAGGTTTTGAAATTTTTCGTGTGATGTATTATCATTGCTTGGGATACCAAATATTTCAGTTCGGTTGCAGGTTGAAAGAATCAATCCTTCCTTTATCTGGTTTTCTTTTGCAACTTCAATGAATGGACGTATTTCATCTTCTTTAAGATAAACTGCTTCTCTTAATTTCAACCGGTGCAGTTCTGTGATTTATTGATATTGCAATTAAATTCATAAACTCTTAATAGAAGGAATGAAAACTTTGTGCTATAAAGTTTGAAAGAATAGTTGAAATGATTGCTACCACAAAACCCGTTATTGATAGTATTACCAATTTTTTCCCTCTCCAATTACCTAACATTTTACTTGTTATTCCAACAGCATAAAGCAGCCATACCAAGGTTGAGCCGATTAATTTTGGATCCAAAGTAGGAGAATTTGGGGAATGCAACTGGTAGCCAAATAACTCCAATTATAATTGCAATGGTAAGTGCAATGAAGCCTATTATAGCAGAGTAAAAACTTAGTCGCTCTAGCACTTCAAGATTGGGTAGTCGATTAAAGATCAAACCAAATTTGTTGAGTTTGATATCTTTGTATAAAACTAAATATAGAAATCCATACACTGCAGAAATTGTAAAACCGGAATACCCAAGCAATGCACTGATCACATGACTACCCAGCAAATTACTTCTCAATACATCTTTGACTTCAGCTAAATCCTGAATAAAAAGTGACGAAATTAATTGGAAGATCAGAGAAAGAATTATTATAAATGGACCGGTTCCTCTAATATCAGAAACTAACTCCACAAGGAAATAAGAAAAGCTAATTGTGATCGCCAGGATAGTGAATATCTCGAAAACATTTGTAATTGGCGGATGATCGAAGGCAATCGTACGCAGAACTATATATATTAAATGCAGAAAAAGAGTGATAAATAGAAACACTCTTTTAACATTAACAAACTTCTTTTCTCCCTTGATGAAATCGTAGAAATAGACTACCAGAGTGATAAAATAGAAGACTGGCAGTAATATATTAATTGTATGTATTGCTGAAATCATAGCGATCTAACTTTTTCTGACTTGTGAGTTCAAAAATACGAATAGATCGCTATCTTAACAAAGCAATAGTCTGCTCCAGGGCCATTTATTTGTCTGAACCAAGGATTAATGGAAGCCCATCTTTCCCTGACCCTATAACAACAACCTTAGTATTCGATGAATTTGCAAGTTTTTCTGTAGCCTCAATTCCTTTCCACCTAAGGAGCTGATCGCTTATTCCTTTTGATACAATATCCTGAAAATCTGCTATACCCTTAGCCTCAATACGTTTTCTTTCTGCTTCCTGTTTTTCACGAGTTAAAATGAATTCCATTCGTTGACTTTCCTGTTCAGCCTGTAATTTTTCTTCGATGGATTTTTTTAAACCTTCGGGAAGCTGGATTTGTCTTAAAGGTGCTTGTTCGATTGTGATTCCACGCGGACCAACCAATTTTTCCAGATCTTCAACTATTTCGCCAACAAGTTTTTCTCTTGATGCAGTATATAATGCTTTCGCTTCGTAACGTGCAGTTACTCCTCTTACAACAGAACGGAATTGAGGGACTAAAATTATTTCAACGTAGTTTGGGCCAACAGTTTTATAAATTTCATTTGCTTTATCGGAATCCAATCTGAACAACAGACTTATTTCAAGATCAATAGGTAGCCCCTCCTTAGAAGGAACATTCATCATTTCTCTTAATTCCTGTGTCTTGATACTCATCTTTTCAACATTAGCCATTGGATTGACAAGGCTTACTCCAGGCTTCAAAGTGTTATCACTTACGTAACCAAGAAAATCGATCACGCCAGTGTGTCCTGCAGGGATTATAGTGAAGCACTGAAGAAATGCAATAAGTAAGCCGCTACAAAACCGATAAATGCAAAAGTAGTCTCTGATTTTTGAAATCGTTTCTTAGCATTTTTATAAACAAAGAAAGCAACAACTGCAGCAATTAAAGCTATAAGAAATAACATAATATTTTTCTCCTTATATCATTAGGTTAACGGTTAAATTCATTTTATTGTATTATTTTTTTAATCAATTTGGGTATTGATGGTTTTATCTTTGAAATTTTTATTGATTCAAAAATCATTTGTTCTGCAATTTTTAGTTTGGCGTTAGAGTCCGAATAAAGTTCACAAATAATATCCATATTACCCAACCGATCCCCAATCTTTTTATCAGAATGATAATCCCGCTTTGTGATCAATTATCGTCATCCTTAATTCTTCTGCCAGCGCCTAATTCCAATGATACCATTCCAATTTGGTAAGTATTCATTTCTTCAATATAGCCAGATTTAGTTGTCAAACTTTTCTTTAAAATTTCGGCTTTGGATATTTTTCCGGATTCTTAATATAATTCAGATCTCCACCTTGAAGTTCCACAATTTCTAAAAATTTATTAAATGCATCTCCATTTTCAATTTTTAACTTTCGCTATTTGTTCGCCTTCCTTTAACGATTTTGCTTTCTTGCCGAGAAAAATCATCGCACCAGCAAGCTTTACTAGAAAGAAGATAAAGATCATTTTTTACATTCCCTTTAAGGACTTGAATTGATTCGTAAACTTCCAACCAATTCCCAACATAATTTCCTAATGGCTGATTCATATCTGTGATAAATGCGATTACTTCTTTATCAAAAGATTTGGCTGTATTTATTAATGAATTAGCAAGTTCTTTTGAATCCTGATGACGTTTCATAAAAGCACCATTGCCGGTTTTGATATCAAGCACGAGTCCGTCAATTCCCTCAGCAAGTTTTTTACTCATTATGCTGGCCGTGATAAGCGGAATTGATTCAACGGTTGCGGTTACATCTCTGAGAGCATAAATCATTTTATCTGCTGGGGCAATTTCTTTTGTTTGCCCGATTAATACTGCCCCACATTTTTTCAATACTTTCATTGATTCGGATAAACTCAAATCGGTTCTGAACCCGGGAATTGATTCAAGTTTATCAAGAGTTCCGCCGGTATGTCCAAGTCCTCTCCCGGAAATCATCGGCACATAAATTCCGGCAGAAGCTACAATTGGTGCAATGATTAATGAAGTTTTATCACCAACTCCACCAGTTGAATGTTTATCAACTTTTTTTCCTTTCAATGAAGAAAGATCAATAATTTCCCCACTATTCAGCATTGAATTAGTTAATGCAGCAGTTTCAGAACGACTCATTCCTTTCAATAGAATAGCCATCAGCAGTGCGGAGAACTGGTAGTCCGGAATTTTGTTTTTTGTAAACTGAGTGATAAGAAAGCTTATTTCATTATCAGAAAAAGATTTTCCGTCTCTCTTCTTTTTTATCAATTCTACATTGTTCATTACTTAAAATTACGAAGAAATGAAGTGTTTGTGAAGGCAATGTCGTTGACAGGAAAATTCTTTATTCACTTTTGAAGATAGTTACATTATTTGTATACACTTCAATGAATGATTAATTTTCGACTTAAATAAACGATTTATGTAGAAAAGGTAATTATGAATTTTAGTATTCGCACTCATACCTGCGGCGAACTTACAGAACAAATTGTTGGCGATAAAGTAATCCTTAATGGTTGGGTTGACAGGAGGAGAGACCTTGGAGGATTAATATTTATCTGGCTGAGGGATCGCTATGGGATTACTCAAATCGTTTTTGAACCAGATATTAATAAGGAATTCGTACGAACTCGCAAAAAAGTTAAGAAGCGAATTTGTAATATCTGTTGAGGGAAAAGTTAGGAAAAGACCTGATGATGCAATTAATAGAGATCTTGAAACGGGTAAAATTGATGTTCTCGCTGATCGGTTGATTATTCTTAATGAAGCCGAAACACCTCCATTTGCAATCAAAGATGAAACAGATGCTTTTGAAGATTTACGGTTGAAATACCGATACCTCGATTTAAGAAGACCCGCATTACAAAAAGTTTTACTGCTTCGACATAAGATGTATCAGATAGTTCGAAAATATTTTGACGAAAATAATTTTGTTGAAATAGAAACTCCGGTATTGATGAAGAGTACTCCCGAAGGCGCACGAGATTATCTTGTGCCGAGTAGAGTTCACAAAGGAAAATTTTATGCTCTTCCACAATCACCACAGCAATATAAACAGTTATTAATGGTTTCAGGATTTGATCGGTATTTTCAGATCGTAAAATGTTTTCGGGATGAAGATTTAAGAGCTGATCGTCAACCCGAGTTTACTCAAATAGATGTTGAAATGTCGTTTATAACTAAAGAAGAAGTGTTCTCTATTGTTGAAGAATTGATGAAAATTTTGTTTAAAGATATTTGGAATATTGATTTGTCACTGCCAATAAAGCGGCTTTCATATGAAGAAGCAATGAATAAATATGGAAGCGATAAACCAGATTTAAGATTTGGGCTAGAACTCCATACACTAAATCAAGTCTTCAGTAACTCTGAATTTAAAGTTTTCAAGGATATAATTGATTCAAATGGTGTCGTGATCGGAATTGTTGCCCCTGGTTGTGCCTCTTTCAGCAGAAATCAAATTGATGGATTGATAGATTTTGTGAAAAAGCTTGGTGCAAAAGGGATGGTTTGGTTTAAAGTGCTGGAAAAAGGAATTGACTCACCAACCGTAAAATTTTTGAGTGAAGAGGAAAAAGAAAATCTTGTTTCAAAACTTAAAGCGAAACCAAATGATTTAATTCTCATTCTTGCAGGCGAAATGAATTCAACACCGCATCAATTGGGCTTATTAAGATTGGAGTTAGCAAAAAGATTAGAATTAATAAAACCCGAAACACCGCCTTCACTGTTGTGGGTAACGGATTTTCCTTTGTTCGAATATGATGAGGAAACAAAGCGATTTTATGCTATGCATCATCCATTTACATCACCAACGATGGAAGAGATAGACTTGCTGGAAAAAAATCCAGGTAAAATTAAGGCACAAGCGTATGATCTTGTATTGAACGGCAGCGAAATAGCCGGCGGTAGTATACGAATTCACAACTCCGATTTACAAGCAAGAATGTTCAAAGCGCTTGGAATTAGCGAAGAAGAAGCACAACAGAAATTTGGGTTTTTAATGAATGCTTTTAAATTCGGTGCGCCACCACATGGTGGAATTGCGTTTGGTTTTGATAGAATGGTAATGTTATTTGCTGGTGTTGAGTCAATCAGAGATACGATCGCGTTTCCCAAAACTGCCAGCGCAATATCTTTAATGGATGAATGCCCGTCATCTGTAAGTGAAGATCAACTGAAAGAATTACATATAAAATTACTTTAGAATGTAATTTTTAGCTGATGAAGCTAATTAATTTTTATACTCCTGATTTGATTAAGTTCGAATAGCTCACAAAACGTCTGATACGACCGTCGCCGACATATCTACAGTGCACGGCCTGTTTTATTGTCTATATTAACCTGTTCCGTAACATTTACAAAAGTATCTAAGCAAATATTACCCACCAATAAATACTTTCAATATCTAATCGGTAATAATTCGCCATGATCCCTTTAGGGAAAATGGGTATAGACAAGCATGTCGTTGAACTTAGTATTCATATCTAATTACATCAATTAACCATAATTAATAATAACTCGGTTACTAATTTCTGCTTTCCAGATCTCAGATCATCACCAAATATAGAAGATATTACTTGTAAAAATTTCTTTGTCAACTATGACGCTTTAAATTCTTAATAATATGATAAAAATATTGCTTTTTCTTTAGGTGGCATACTTTTTACTCAACATAGAGGAAAAATTATTAATTACAGGAATAGATAATGGGTCAACAACAACTTTTAATGATAGTACTTGCACTAATAATAGTAGCAATAGCAATAGCGATCTCTATCTCGTTGTTTAGATCAAACGCAATTGAAGGAAAGCGTGATATTTTGATTGAAGAAACATCAAGTTTAGGTATAATGGCATTACAATACTTCAAAAAACCAACAGAATTAGGTGGAGGTGGAAGATCTTTTGTCGGGTTCACGATACCAAGTCAAATGATAACGACAGTCAATGGTAATTTTATGACAGCAGCTATCCAGGCAGATGAAATTACAATAACTGGCACGGGAAGTGAAGTAGTGACAGGCGGAGACTCTATAAAAGTGGAGACAGTCGTAACCGCAGATCAAATGTATACGGTTATAATAAATTAACTCATAATTAACAGTAACACATAATTAACTTAACACAAACACAATCAAGGAGTAAAAAATGGGTCAGCAACAGCTTCTCTTAATCGTTCTTGGCGTTATCATAGTTGGTATCGCTGTAGTTGTTGGTATAAATCTTTTCAACGCTAATGCTGAAGAAGCAGCAAAAGATGGTGTAGTATCAGATTGTACAAACTTAGGTGCTATGGCACAGCAATTTTATAAGAAACCATTGTCAATGGGCGGTGGTGGAAACGACTTCACCGGATTTACAGTTCCTGCAGGTTTGGTAACAACAGCTAATGGTACCTATGCAGCAACTCCAGCTGGACAAACTTGTTCTATCGTTGGAACACCAACAGCAGGACAAGGTTATGGCTGGACGGTTACTACAACTGTGACACCACAATTAATCACAACGGTTATCAACTAAGAAACTTACCTTTGCTATCTTAGATAGCATTCGTTAAAGCTTAAGGCTGCAATAGTAAATATTGCAGCCTTTTCTTTTTTAAATGACTTTTTACATCTCTCTAATAATTAAACTCTGTTATATGAGCAAAAAATCAAAGAAAATTTCGGAACCAAATTTGACGTTGATATCAAAACAATAAATTCATTAAAAAAGAGTAGAAGATGGTTGAGTTAAAATTTACGGCACTTAAACCTAATGGCCAGGCAATCACCGGAACAGTTACGGCTAATTCATCTGTTGAGGGAAAGAAAAAGATTCAGAAACTTGTAGAAAAGAATAAGCTAAAACTTAATGATGTTCAAAAGAAGTCTACTTATTTATACCGCGTTCGCAAGGGAAAAGAAAAACCAATCCATGGCGAACAGAAGGCATACACTAAAAAAGAAGTTGAAGAGGCTCTATCCAGGCTTGGTTATAATGTGCTATCGGTAAACAAAAAGCTGCTGGATTTCCAACGTAAACCACCAAACAATGAAATAGTAACTTTTGTAAAAATAAGTGCAGAATTATTAAACCAAAAGCTTGGGTATGGTGAAATTCTTACTCTCTTAACAAACGACACACAAAACGCAACTTTAAGAAATACATTAAAAGAAATCAGTAATGATCTTAAAAAAGGTGCTGACTCTGAGGCAACCTTTTTAAAATACCAAAATATATTTGGAAAGTTTACCGCATATATGCTTGGACTTGCATCCAAGAGTGGTAATATGGCAGAGATATATATAGCAACGGCAAAATTCCTTGAAAGAAAACAGGAATTCAATAAAAGTTTAAGAAGTGCTCTTATTACTCCAATGGTTACGCTCTTTGTTCTATTTCTTGCTGTAATTTTTTATGTTGGTTACATCTTTCCGGAGACGGCGAAACTATTTGTTCGTTTTGGAATAGAACTACCCCCAATGACGGCATTCACTCTTAAGCTAAGTGATTTCCTGGTAGCGCACCCTATCTTGATTGCATCAGTACTTTTCATTCCTCCAATAGCATTGTTTCAATTTGTACACACTAAAAAGGGAAGACTACTTTTCGATGAATACATTTTGAAGTTGCCTGTAATCGGTAGTTTAATTCATAAAACTTTAATTGAAGTTTTCTGCCGTGTCTTTTATACACTTTATCATGGATCTGCTGAAAGTATTGAACCTATTAGAATAGCCGCGGAGGCAACTGGTAATGTGTACTTTGAAGAGAGAATTAAAAATATTGCCATCCCACTTATGCTTAAGAAGGGAGTAGGCGTAACTGATGCTTTTGAAGCTTCAGGAGTTTTTACTGAAACGGCTATCTCCAGGATTCACTCTGGTGAAGAGTCAGGAACTATTAAAAACACAGCACTGCAATTGGCGAACTACTACGAGAGTGAGACGGTTTTCAGATTAAAAAATCTTATTGAAATTATTCAAGTGACCATTGCAATGATAATAATGATAATAATGATAGCACTAACTCTTGTTTCGGCAGAGACAGCAACTGTTAGACCTAAAACACCTGGTGTAAATTAAGAAAGTCTAAGGCTGGGAAATGATAGAAACAAAATTGGAAGTTAATGATAAAATAGGCTATCTGCTCTTTAAGAAGGGGATTATTGATGCAATAACGTTGGATAAAGCTCTTAACGCAAAATTCAACGATCGCAACAAGCTGAGAAGAAACCTTGCTCAGATACTTGTTGATGACTTTGGTTATGATCACGATGTTATTTTCAGAGAAGTAGCAATTCTCTATGCATTCCGTGAACTCGATATTGATTTGGCAACAATACAGTCGGATTACATTGGAGCCATCCGTGACATGATTGAAGGCGGTGGTGAGGAACTTAAAGATCTTATGCTCAAGGACAAGATTATACCATTTATTTATGATGAACAGACAAAAGATAAATTAATTATTGCCGCAACGGATCCCACAAATAGAAACGTACAAAAAGTAGCTTTTGGTCTTAATGCTAAAAAGTATGAAGTAATCTTCATTAAGAAAAAAGATTACGATATCCTTATAGAAAAAATCATCCCGCCGGAAAATGAATTCCTTAAGAACATTTCAGAGGATGTAGAAAATATTATCGCGACTGAAGACCGGGAAGACCTTGATGAAGATGAACTAGATGCGGAAATTAATAAGAGTGCTCTAATAAATCTTGTAGAAGGTGCATTACTCGAAGCGGTTCGAAAGGGGGCAAGTGATATTCACTTCATACCTTGCAGTGGTCATCGAACTGAAATATATATGAGAATAGATGGAACCTTGCGTCTGTGGCATGTCCAGGAAAATACTTTACCTGAAGCTGTTATTGCAGTGGTTAAGGATCGTGGAAAAGGCATGGATAGATTCGAACGTGAAACCGCTCAGGATGGTTTTATTCAAAGAGCAATAGACAACTACATAATCAGATTTAGAGTTTCGGTTCTGCCAATGGTTGGAACAGAATTGAAGAATAAATTTGAAAGCGTGGTAATAAGAATTCTTGATGATAGAAAAGTCATTAAAGATCTTGAAAAGCTGGGACTAACAGGTGTAGCAAAACAAAAATTTGTTAAGGCCATTAATCAACCACAAGGAATGGTTATTCTTACGGGACCAACTGGAAGTGGTAAAAGTACAACTCTCGTCGCTGCACTTTTCCAAGTTATTAATCCTGAGGTAAATGTTCTTACTGTTGAAGATCCAGTTGAATACGTTATTGAAGGAGCTCGGCAGTTGAAGATTGGGTATAAAATGAATTTTGAACAAGCTATCAGATCTATTTTAAGACACGACCCGGATATTGTTTTGGTTGGAGAGATGAGAGACAAAGAAACAGCTGAAACCGCTATTAAACTGGCAAACACAGGTCACTTAACATTCTCAACTTTACATACAAATGATGCTACTAGTGCAGTATCAAGATTATTTAAAATGGGAATCGAACCCTTCCTGATCGCTTACGCAATAAATCTTATAGTTGCGCAAAGATTAGTTCGAAAACTTTGCACTAAATGTAAAAAGAGACTCACCGATTTTGACGAAGTGACGATGGAAGCTGCCGGGTTAAATATTGAAGAGTGGAAGCGATACGAAATTTACCAGGCTGTTGGCTGTGATGAGTGTGGTGGATCCGGTTACAAAGGTCGAATGGCAATTCACGAAGCATTGTATTTTACTAAAGAGTTAAGACATCTGATTGTAAAATCCGGAGAAGAAGTCGATGAAGAATTGCTAAAGATTCAGGCTAAGAAGGATGGAACATTGAATTTAAGAGAATCTGGGCTTGAGAAAGTTAAACTCGGTATGACTTCTATAGAAGAAGTTCTTTCTTCGACAACAGAAGATTAATATTTTCAGTTTTTCAGTAAGTTTTACTAATGGGTTGGGTTGTTTTGGTAGTTAAATTTTTTTACAAGTGGTTATAAATTTGTCGATAATCAGCATTTTTTTTGTTTCGGGGAAGATTTTGTGACCTATTATTATGTTTTGTGTTGGAATAAAACATGTTAGTAACTAAATCTTAGTGGTTAGTAAATAGTCAATTAGAAGGTTGTAAGTTGATAGTTAAAGAAGAAAAAAAGATTTTATCAGATTTTTGTGCAAGAATCCCTGAGTCTGTATACGGACCGGATCGTGTTGCTTACATTCTTGAAAATAGTGGTAAGCTAAAAGAAGAGGAAATAGTTCTTTTAAGAAAATTTGTTAATAGAGTTCTCACATCAATGATTGAACGAGATGCGTCCGATATTGAAATCGGTGGGCATGGAAATGAAGGTTATTTTTGGATGAGAATTTATGGAAAACTGGAACGAGTAAAAGACCTCCCGCAACTATCCGAAGATGAATCTGCCTTGTTGATCGCCAATATGTTTAATTCAAATCAGAAGAAATATATTGCCGCAACCAGGAATCTTGATTTTAGTTACACTTTCTTTTATGAGAGAAGAAAAATTAATGTAAGATTTAGAGCAGATGCCTACTTTGATCTTGACACTCTCGCCTGTAGTATGAGAGCGATTAATACTAATATCCGTCCACTTTCTTCTCTCGATTTTCATCCAACAGCAGTTAAATACTTAAGTCACAATTATATCAAATTCGGATTAACACTTATAACCGGAATTACCGGTTCGGGTAAATCTACAACGCTTGACTCGATAGTAGATTTTCATAACAAGTTTGATCCTGCACATCTTATAATAATTGCAGCTCCTATAGAGTATGTACATAGTTCAAACTTTTGTTTGATTAAACACAGAGAAGTTGGAAGGGATGTTCTTTCATTTAAAGAAGGAGTTATTCAATCATTAAGACAGGATCCGGATATAATAATAATTGGTGAAATGAGAGATCCTGATACTATAATGGCAGCTCTTGAGGTTACCGATACTGGTCACAAAGTTTTTTCTACATTACACACATCATCAGCCACGGAATCAATCGAAAGAATTATAGCAGAAGTGGACGCCGTTGAGCAGGAAAGAGTTAGAAACAGATTAGCTGATGTTTTAGTGTCTGTTGTTTCCCAGAAGCTCGTCCCCAGCCTTGATGGAAAAGTTATGTTAGCTAAAGAAGTGTTAATTATGACTCCGAGTGTGAAAGCTGCTATTAAGAATAATAACCTCAGCGAAATTTATATGATGATTAACCAGGGCGGACCGCTGGGTATGCTTACTATGGAGCAGGATTTAAAACGTTTATATGATCAGAAAAGAATATCGCTTGAGACAGCGATTACTTATTCAAATAATAAAACAAGAATCAACCAATTGTTGTCAGCAAAATGAAACCATTAATTTCAATATACTGTGAAAGCAATGACATTAAGGTAGCTGTTATAGGTAAGAGCTCAGCAACCGGTAAACCGGCAGTTCTTAAAACAGCTTCAATCAGTCATTCAAAATCTTCCGCCAACCTTGATAAACCGGGTGGTGGTTTTAGGGTAGAGGAAGAATCTCTTGAATTAGAAGGGATGGATGAATCTATATCTTCTAAAGGAGATCTCGATTTA
This sequence comes from uncultured Ignavibacteriaceae bacterium, assembly GCA_963790385.1. Taxonomy (GTDB): domain Bacteria; phylum Bacteroidota; class Ignavibacteria; order Ignavibacteriales; family Ignavibacteriaceae; genus IGN2. Next base: position 792,043 of record CAWBOG010000003.1, on the reverse strand, counting down.
TCGGGAATGACCGAACTTAGTACAATGCTTAGTGGATTCAATTTAAGCAAGCATCTTTTTCTGCCTGCTTTAACTGAACCAAATATTTATTATCATCTTTATGAAGGTGAAAGAAATCAAAATCCTGCCAAGCTCAAACAAGCTATTATCAACGATATTTTAGAGTCAAAAAATATCTTAGTTGATAAAAGCAGTATTGATTTTGTCGAACTTTCTGATAAAGCCCTGCTTGCAGTTTTCGTAACTGAAAACATTCCTTGCGCGAGCATGATCAATTCGTTAGCAAGGCAAAAGGGTAAGCGAGGTTACAATATTCCCACTATCAAAAGTTCAGATCTTTCGCTTGCTTATTACGTTGCAAAAAGGAAAAAGTTTTTCCCGGATGATCATTCTTTGATAGTGTATATTGGCAAAGAATACAGCAAGCTTATTTTCCTGCAAGGTAGAAGAATAAAACATATTGGAACTACGCTTGATATAGGAACTCAGAATCTTCACACTTACGATGTTTACTTCTCTAAAATATTATTGGAGATGGAAAATGGTGGAATATCTTCACTTGATAATATTATTGTTTGTGGAGAAGACGATTCTGAAAATATTATATTATCATTTTATGGAACTTTTCCTGAAGCAAATGTAAGCCGACTTGAATTTGACGACCTCGATTTATCAGCACTTGATGATGAAACTAAAGAAAAATTTTCTACCTTCAGTATTCCCGTAGCAATAGCGGTAGATTATTTTGATGAACTGAATAAGGAGCATCACGGATTACATATACTTCCCAAGTATATCAAAGAAGAACAAAAAGTCTTTCAGTTTTCCTGGCACGGATACGCACTATTACCATTATTATTCATAGCCGCATTTTTTATTACACAGAAAGTACTTAATAACAACAAAGCACTTGCTGAACTTGAAAAAGAAATAGAAGCGAAAACAATTCTTATGAGACAAAACCAGGAAGTATTAGTTAAAATTGCCAGCTTGGAAGGCAAAATTAGCAGTTTTGGTCAAACACAGGCCATATTGGATTCGGCTGCTACGGGCACAGAAGTTTGGCAAGGTTTATTAAAGCAAATTTCAGGTTTTTGTCAAAATAATAATAATATGTGGATATCAAAAATGAGTAACGAGGGTGATGTTGTGACGACCGAAGGCTACTCTCTTACACGAAGTTCCCTTACAGATTTTGCATATTCGATCAATGATGCAGTGCTTCAGAGTATGCTTTACGAAGAGTTAAGGGAAAGGAGTGCATACAGGTTCAATTTAAATTTTAAAATTTCAAATCAGAAGAAGCAAAATGAATAAGAAATTGATTAGCACTCTCAGCGTTCTTGCACTACTGATAATTATCTTAGTTGCCGGAGGTATTTATATCTTCGTTATGCAGCGAGGAGACTTATCAGAACGACAAGATAAACTGGCAGAACTTAATAAAAACGTTTATGATCCTGAAGAATTGAACAACCGGTATTTAGATCTTGAAAAAAGATCAGCTGAGTTAGATTCAATCCTTGCCAATAGGAAATTCAACATTCCGCAGAACGTTAACTCAATTAAGTTCTATAATTTTATCAACGGCATTGTTGCTGATTTCCCGAAGGAAACTACTGTTAATATAGAGTATATAAGGCAAGCCCCTGACAAGGAGTTTTTCTTCCATGAATATAAGCTTGCCGGTGGCGGCAACTACAATGATGTTTATAAAATGATTTATGCCATCGAGCAAAGTAAGGAACTAAAAAAGATTGGAAAACTATCCTTTTCTAATCTGGTTAAAACTGATGATGAAGTACCGCTCTTCCTTGTAAACTTTGAGCTTATCGCTCAGGTTTATTTTTCCTCAGATACCAGATTCGCCCCGGCTGAGTTTGTTGAAAACAATCTTGCTACCGGTCCGATTTATGATGCCTTCTATCCTCTCATTAGAAATGAGATTCCTCCAAATGTTGATAACTTACTTGACGTTCAAGGAGGCAGATTACTTGCGTTAATTCCTGAAGGTGCGTTCGTTGCGGACAACAAAGGTAATACCTATTTAGTTTGGGAAGGTGAACAAGTTTACTTAGGATACTTAACCAAAATTGATTATGATAATAATACAGTCAGCTTCATCCTTAATAAGGGTGGTATTATTGAACAAGTAACATTGCAATTAGACAGAAATTTAAGTAAAAAATAAGAGTACAAGCATGAAAAACATAATAACCTATTTCGTTTTATCGCTTCTCATCGTTCTTCAGGTAACTGCCCAGGATTATTGGGAAAGAAGATTCAAAACTTATCAGAATCCTGACGAGCTGGTGACAATGTCCGAAACACTTCCCTTTGATCAGGCAATTGAATTGCTAAGCAAAGTCAGCGAAAGTGTTTCCGGAAGAAGAATTGTTTCTACAGTTCAAAAGAAAGATCCAATCGGCATTGAAGTTATCAATATGCCTTTTGATAAAGCACTTCTAATGATCGTAAATTTTGCAGGTCTCGAATACGAAATGAAAGAAGATGTAATTATTGTTCGATCTAAATCTGATGAACAAGCAAATCAAGATCCCAATACATACGCCCCAGCGACTCAGCGTGAGGTGAAAATATCTGCTCTGTTTTGTGAAATAGACGTTGTCGAAGCCAGAAAAGTAGGCTTTGATTGGAGATTTTTATTGTCAGGAAGCCAGACAAATGTTGCTGGAAACCTAAGAACTGAAACCGAAAGAGATCCAAATTCACAGACCGGAGGTCAGACACAGACGCAAGGTCTTCAGCCTGAATTTAAACTTGGTGTTAACTCTGCATTCCAGGCAGGTGACTTTTTCGGACAGGCTACAGCTATCTTCAAGTTTTTTGAAGAAACCGGTATTGGAAATATTATTTCAAATCCAAGCATAACTGTTCGAGATAGAACGGAAGGAAAGATTCAGGTTGGTGTAGATTTTTCTGTTAAGACACGAGATTTTGCTGGAAATACTACTGAGCAATTCTTCCCCACAGGAACTATTATAATAGTTACTCCTTACATTCAAAAAGAAGGTGGTTTAGAGTATGCACTTTTGGATATAGGTGTTGAAAGAAGTTCATTCACAACCAGTGAGTTACAAACAGAAATTAAAAAGACAACCGCTGCCACCCAAGTTTTAATGCTTAATGGAGAAGAAACTGCAATAGGTGGTTTATTCCTTAATGAAGAAGCAATTACGCGTGTTGGTATACCATTCTTAATGGATCTTCCATGGTGGGTATTCGGTATTAGATATTTAACCGGCTATGATCAAACAATAGTCAGAAAAAAAGAACTTGTGATATTGTTAAAGATGGAACTCATTCCTACACTTCAGGAAAGATTTGAAAACCCGCAGTGGGATAATGTTTTGAGCAGACAATTAGAGTCCGGCAAAAACCAGATGAAGTACTATGAATTTAATGAAGGCGACGATGCCAAACCTTAATGATGGAATCGATTCTAATTGTTGATGATGACATTAATCTGTGTAATTTTCTTTCGGAAGAATTAAATGAAGCTGGATATAAAACATTTTGTATATCAAATAGCGAAAATGTTTCCGAATTCTTAAAAGATAAAGATACCGATCTCATTCTCCTTGACCTTAATATGCCCGGGAAAGATGGATTTCAGATTCAGCAAGAAATCAATGCTTATCCGGGCATCAAACCTAAAATAATAATTCTAACCGCCCACTCAGACGTAAAAAGTGCTATAGAGTCAGCAAGATTAGGTGCTTCAGATTTTATTATTAAGCCATATGATTTTGGCAAACTTCTTGCTTCTATTAAAAGAGTAATTCAAAAGAATAAATAATTCCGTCAGAGTAAAATAAATGAAGATCAGCCTGAGAATATTGTTAATCAATTTTCTGATAGTAGTGCTAATACTAGGCAGCTCTTTTTTTGTTTTTTACAATATTGTTTATGACGTGCTAACCTCATTTCAAACCCGCAATCTAAGACAATCTGCGAATAACTTTATTTATGTTTATAGAACTCTTCAATCGGATATTGAGGATGATTTTACTTCAATATATAATCGGGGTATTGAAAAGTTCTGGAAAGAACAAACTCTTCAATTAAAAAACATTGATTTTATTCTCGAACTAGGGAACGAAAAGGATGGGTTTGTCTCAAAGCATTTGACCAAGAACCATATCATTTTGCCGGAAAAAGAATTTAACCTGGGAGAATTTAAAAGTTATAATCCCTATTTGATGATAATGAGTTTTTCAGGACCCGATGGGAAAAATTATATTTATGGGAGGGCTATCAATAATGAAATGCTTAATGACATCTCGCAGAGAATTAATTCAAATATTGCCCTAGTCTGGAACGGTTATCCTGCTGATTTTTCTAACCAATCTGATAATCAGAAGTATTTATACATATTAAGCCAGGCAGTGGACGAGCTTAAGAATAAAAATAATTTTGAGCTTTACATTCAAGGCACTGAATCCCAGGATATTTTGGCCACAATATATAAACCCAGTTTAGTGGCCGGTCAGGACAATCTTCAATATTTAATATTTGGAACATTTGCTGAAGCTGGCGAATTAAGAAATACTCTGCAAAGTATTTTTATAATTATTGGATCTGTTGGCATAGCGCTGTCCTTGATTTTTACACTAGTCTTCACCCATAAATTCAGAAATCAGGTAACTCAATTAAGTAAAGCAACAGAGCAAACTTATGCTGGAAAATTCGATTATAAAATTGAGGTTAAAAGTAAAGATGAAATTGGGAAATTAGGTTTAGCATTTAACAAGATGCTGGAGGAACTTAAGAAGAAGGAAGTTGCGAAAAATGAATATGCTGAGTTTATTACTCTGATTAACCAAAACCCATCACTTAAAGAAATATCGGATGTAGCTCTAAAGAAAATAATTGATGCAGGAGACTTTTTAATTGGTGGTCTTTACACTGTTGATAATAATATAACACTTATCTCTTCATATGGTTTAAATACTGAATATTCAGTACGTCCGGGAATATCTCATTTCTTTAAAAAAGTCCTTGAAACAAAACAGAGTCTTGAACTATATAACGAAGGAGATCTGCCGGTTGTGTCGACAGGCTTGCTCGATATTAGAATTAAATATATGCTATTTCTCCCGATAGTTTATAATAATAAGTCTATTGCTGTGTTGGAATTAGGCTCGTTAACAAAACCAAGAGAAGAAGTACGAGATTATCTGGAAAAAATAAAAGATCAGTTGGCCATCGGAATAACTAACGCGAGAGCTTTATTGCAACTTGAAAAATTGGTTACCGAGCTTAAGCGGCTAAATGAAGAATATCAAAAGCAAAATATTCAAATCAAAGAACAGAATGAAACTTTAATACAACTTCATAATGAATTAAAAGTTCAGGCTGAAGAACTTGAAAAACAAAGACAGAGAGCATTTGAATTGACAGATGCAAAGTCAAAATTCCTTGCAAATATGTCCCATGAACTTCGTACTCCAATGAATTCGATTCTTGGACTAACTGAGCTTATGCTAGAAAAAGTTGATCTGGAACCACGCAACAAGGAAAGGCTTGAAGTAGTTTTAAATAGTGGTAAAAGATTGATGACTCTTATTAATGATATTCTTGATTTGTCAAAAATCGAAGCGGGTAAAGTTGAAATTCTGCATGAAGACGTTATCCTCGAAGAAATTATTACAGAAGTTTCTTCCGCAATTTCAATGCTGGCGAACGAAAAAAAGATTGTTTACGAAGTAGTAAGAAATATTGATCCACACACCGTTATAAGTACTGATCGTGGAAAAGTTGTTCAGGTTCTTATAAATCTTTTAGGGAACGCTGTTAAATACACCGATGAGGGAAGCGTAGCTCTGAAAATCTCTGTTGAGAACGAGATGCTTAACTTTGAAGTAGTTGATTCTGGCATTGGTATTTCTCAGGAAGAGATTGAAGTGATTTTTGAGGAATTCCGTCAGTCAAATAGTTCCAAGTCCCGCCGGAGAGGGGGAACTGGATTAGGTCTTGCAATAAGTAATAGGCTGGCTGAAATCCTTGACGGCAATCTTGATGTAAAAAGTGAAATCAATCAAGGCTCCACATTTATTTTTTCTATTCCATTCAACCCGGTGAAATTGTTCAATAAAGATGACAAACAAAATATCGTCGGTATTACTCCTGCTTTAAAAGATGAAAATAAACCGATACCAATAATTATTGATCAAGACCTGGAATTAAATTCGAATTTTAGATCGGAGATAGTTAATAGTGAATCTGAGGTTATCCAACCAGTCAATGAAGTCGCAGGATTGGAAATTTTGATCGTCGACGACGACCCCAACACTCTTTTCACTTTAGCTGAAATAGTTCAAGAAGCTAATTGCAATCCAATAATTGCTCATAATGGTAAAGAATGCCTTGAATTGCTGGAAACAAAAATACCCGACTTAATATTATTAGATATTATTATGCCGGAGATGGATGGTTTCAAAACTATTAAACAGATTAAGCAAAATAATAAATGGTCTGATATTCCTGTTATTGCTGTCACGGCAAAAGCTATGAAAGAAGATAACGAAATCATTTTAAAACATGGATTTACGGATTATATTCCCAAGCCTGTTAACCCTGCTTTTGTTGAACACAAGATTCAACAATTAATCACTCAACTAAAGACAACTTAAAATGAAAAAAATTCTGGTCATTGATGATCTTCCTGAAAATATATTTATTCTGCAGGACCGGTTGGCTCAGGAAGGGTATGAAGTGATTACAGCCTACGGCGGTAATGATGGAATGGAGAAAGCATATTCTAATTTACCAGATCTTATTTTGCTTGACGTAATGATGCCGGATATGAGTGGGTTGGATGTCTGCAAAACTCTTGTTAACGATGACAAGACAAAGCACATTCCAATTATTCTTGTAACTGCAAAATCTGGTGCAGAAGATACCAAAGAAGGTCTTGAAGCAGGTGCGTTTGATTACATTAAAAAACCTTTCAATCGTATTGAGTTGATGGCAAGAGTAAAATCAGCTCTTAAATTATCTGAGGTCAATAAACAACTTTTAGAAATAGAAAAGCGAACAACGTTTATTGCCACAATGGTAACAGCAAATCATAAAATTAAACAGCCACTCACCTTACTTAGTCTTTCATCTGCAGCAATTAAAAAAGAACTTGATAAAGAAGACTTCACCAGGGAAGCAATTTTACGTCGTGTTAAGTATATTGATGCTGCAATAAAAGATATCAGCGATGTTTTGAATAAATTAAATTCTATTACTAAACCAGAACTATCTGATTATGCTAAAGATGTCAAGATGATTAAAGTGGATAGTAATGAACTTGAAGGCTAAACAAATTTTCTGATAGTGGCGAGCATCGCTTCAAATTCATAAGGTTTATTCAGCTGGCCGTTAATTTGATATTTTAAAAATTCTGATTCCTGATTTGTCCACAGGCTTCCCGAAGATAAGATAATCGGAATATCAAGATTTAATTTTCTTATCTCTGCAATTGTTTCAAGACCTGATAATCCAGGCATATTGTAATCAATAATAGCAAGATCAACTTTAATTTCTTCGGTAAGCACTTTTAGTGCTTCTTTTCCGGAAGCTACTTTTATTACGGTATATCCATTTGTTTCAAGAAGTTCAGAGAGAAGTTCACCAAGCATAGGTTCATCGTCTGCCAGTAAAATAATTTTCTCGGAAGGATCAGTTTTCTTTTCTTCAGGAGGTTCAAAAGCCGGGATATAAACATCAAAAGTAGTTCCAGAGCCAGCTTTACTTGTCACATCAATAATTCCATTGTGTGCCTTTATTATTCCATAGGAAACATATAAACCTAAACCGGAGCCGGTATCCTTTACTTTTGTTGAAAAATATGGATCAAATATTTTAGTCAGATGCTTTTCGTCAATTCCAACACCGTCATCAGTTATAGAAAATCTCACATAGTTCCCGATTTGTAAAAGCGGCAAAAAGGAAATGTTATTCTCATTTATTGTTATGTTCTTTGCAGCAATTTTAATATTTCCTCTTTCTTTGATGGCTTCTTTTGCATTAACGCATAAATTGAGAATAACCTGATAAATTTCTGTCCCGTTACCCACAATATCATAGAGTTTGTTATCAACCTCTTCGGTCAACGTTAAAGTTTTAGGGAATGTTTGAGATACAATTTTAATAATTTCATTGAGTAGCAGATGCGGCTTAACAAGCTCTTTTCGTTTTGGGGTTGGCTTGCCAAATGATAGTAAGCCCTTAGTTAAATCCCGGGCTCTTACAGAACAGTTTTCAATATTGTCGATTAATTTTTGGACGTTCTCAGTTTGGTCAACCCTTTTTCTTAATAAGTTTAAACTTCCGAAGATGCTGGAAAGAAGATTACCAAAATCGTGTGCCATTCCACTGGATAGTTTCCCAATTGTTTCAAGCTTCTGTGCTTGTAATAATCTGCTTTCAAGTGCCGTATTTAAATCGCGTGTTCTAATGTTGCTGATTATAAATGTTAGGAGTGTTGCCAATTGTTCTAAGAGTTTTATCTCATCAATTGTATATACATTTTTAGATTTTCCAACAATTAATGTTGCAATCAGTTTACCATCAAATATACAAGGGGCAACAAGTAGATTTTCACATCCAATAGATGAGGCAAGATTTCTGCCCAGGTTATTTTTCTGATTTGCAGCTATGAGGGAGGATTTATTCAACATCAACCACTTGGTTATAAACTTAAAGTCCGAATTAACAGTCTTTTCAACTTCTGATTTATTTGAAATAATATTCTGTGGATCAAGATATTTAAATTCTGGCTCTGAATTTTCGCTTAGAAAAGTAATTAATCCAATTTCACTTTTAGTTGAATTCACAGATTTTGATAAAAGTTCAGAGGAAAGTTTATCAATCGAATTTTCTTTTACCAGTAAGGTTAAAATGTCTTGAAGCACATTACGAAAGTTTAAATCGTCTTTGTTCGATTTGTCATCCGAGGTTTTGTGCTGGAATGCTCTTTCAGAGTCGACAATTTCTAATCTATAGTTTTCGGGATTATTTTTTTTGTTTTGTGTAAATAGAGGAGTTATGTGAAGTTCTTTATTTATCTGAGGAAGTTGGCGAACTGCGGGTTTTTTATAAACTTCTACTGAATCTTTATCTAATCCGGCTGAATCTAAAAGGGTGCTTATATTTTTTCCTTTTAATCTATTACCGGTAAAAAACTCTTTGAAGCTTTTATTAAACCAAATTATTCTTAGCTGACTATCAGTAATTGCAACCGGTATGTTTTCACCGAAAATAATTTCGGGTGAATATTTGGCAATTATGCTCGAAGGCATTTAAAATTAAACGGGCTTTAATTCATATTTTTTAATTTTGGTATAAAGAGTTTTTGGACTTATACCAAGTTGATTTGCAGTCTGCGTTCTATCCCATCGGTTTCTATCGAGAACCTTCTTAATATGCCATCGTTCAAGCTCTTCCATACTCAAAATTTCTTCAGAATGTTCAATTTCAGAATGCTTTCTTGTTTGTACTTGATATGACTGAGGTAAATTCAAATCCTCAGGATAAATTACTTCTCCCTCTGCAAATATTATAGCCCTTTCAATGATATGATCAAGCTCCCTGATATTACCATTAAATGAATAGCCCAAAAGTAATTCTTCCGCTTCATTAGAAAGATGTTTGGGTGATCGTATCGGTGATTTTTCTTTTATAAAATAATTGGCAAGCAGCAGAATATCATCTCTTCTATCTCGCAAAGGAGGAATTGTAAGTGTAATAACATTTAATCTGAATAATAAATCCTTACGAAAATTTTTATTGTCTGCTTCTTCAAGTAAGTTTCTGTTTGTTGCCCCGATAACTCTAACATTGGAAGTTAAAGTGGTGATGCCACCAATGCGTCTGTATTCTCCATTTTCCAGAAATCTTAAAAGTTTTGGTTGTAAAGTAAGACTGAGTTCACCAATTTCATCAAGAAAAAGTGAACCACCATGAGCTATTTCAACTAATCCCTGTTTAGAATTTTTTGCATCTGTGAAAGCACCTCTTTCATGACCGAAAAGCTCACTTTCAATTAATTGATCAGGTAGCGATGCGCAGTTTATTACAACAAATGGTTTATCTTTCCGGGCGGAGTGTTTGTGTATGTATTCGGCTAAAAGTTCTTTGCCTGTTCCTGTCTCACCCTCGATCAGAATATTTGAATCAGAGATCGCGGCTTTATTTGCAAGATTAAGTACTCTTTTTAATTGAGCGCTATTTCCAATAATATTTTCAGAACCTTTTTTACTAATCTCTTTAGTTAAAATTTCAGTTTTAACCAAAAGATCTTTGTGTTCAAGAGCTCTGCTTAAAGTTACAAGTAACTGCTCAAATTCATATGGCTTTGGAATAAAATCGTAAGCACCTGCTTTTATACAATCTATAGCTTTCCTCATTTCTCCCTGCGCTGAAAGGACGATTACCTGTAAAGATGCTGTGTAATCTTTTACAAATTTAAGAACATCCTCACCAGAGACTTCTTTCATATTTAAATCAAGCAAGAGGACATCGTAATTTGACCTTTTGATTGCATCTATTGCATACTTGCCGTCATAAACTGCATCTACTTCAAAACCTTCCTCAAGTAACTGCTCCTTCAGCAGATAACAGAGAGTTTCGTCATCATCACAAACAAGAATTTTAGAATTTTTCAGGGAAGCCATTTTTACCGCCGATCGATTTTATGTGTTAAAATCTTTATTTTGTATTAGAATTCTCAAGTTACTATATTTACATTCCTTTTTACGAAAGGGCGCGTAGCTCAGGGGTAGAGCATCTGCCTTTTAAGCAGAGGGTCGGTGGTTCGAAACCACCCGCGCTCACTCTATCTTCTTTTCTTATAAATAGTTACAAAGGGCATTCGTTCCATAACTTTAGATTCTCTCCTATCAATATTAATACATTAATGTAAAATTTACAAGTTTGCAAACATTTGGAATACACTCAGAGTTACTATTTTAGCTATATTCTAATGGTAATTTTCTATTGGCACCATTTTAGTTTTAATCAATATATTGTCAACTTTTTGAGTTTGTTATGGGTGAAGTGGTTTTCTGGACGATAATTAGAGCCTCGATTACTATTATTGGTTTATGGATAATAAAATCACAGGTTGATGCTCAGCTATGGTGGATGATAAGCATTGCCGCCGTTTACGTATTAATTATTCACCCAGCAGTTGTTGGCTATAGATGGTTTGAAGAACGTAATAAGAAAGTTATTGAATCTTCTCTCTGCACAAGCTGTAAAAGTTTTGATCGATCCGCTGTTCTTTGCATCAAATATGACAAACACCCAACCGAAAATTACGTTCCCTGTGATGGTGTTGATTGGGAACCAAAATAATGTGATCTTGATTTAGAAGTATTTAAAGGAGCGAATAGATTGAAAAGAATTTTTATTGGTTTTGGTCTCACACTAATTTTAATAATGTCTGCTTGTAATCTTGATGAAATTTTAAACGAAGTCGAAAATTCAAACATTACTGCTAAAACAAAATTGAATGATGTAGTATCTGCTGCAAAATCCGATTTTTCTGCTGATGCACAACTCTCAGCAATTTATGGTTTAAATGTGAGCACAAAAGGAGAGATAGATTTATCAAGACCTGCTGACAATGCATTCGTTTATGTAATGCAATCCGATTCAAAACAATCGAATGAATTTTATGTACCTGTATTCGGTTCAGGACCCGTAAAATCACCCATAAATTTTGATAGTATGCTTCCACTAATTAAAGACTCAACTGCAAAAAATATTTTGGGTAACGTATTTTCTGGTCTATCAACAGTACACATAGATCCTTCTGTAAACTATGATGATAGTCCTGCTATCGTTGAAAAAATGTTAACGAGAAGTGATGTTTCAATTTTTAGAAACAATAATTCCGGAAGTAAAATTGATATGTTTTTAATTCCAGGAAAATCAATAGACACAACAAGTGTTAATAACACAGCAGATTGGTTAGTAAACTTTTATGGTGACTCCACTTCACTTGTTCTCTGGCTGCATCCCGGAACAGTGAATGGAACAATCACAAAAATATCGGATTGATTATTTTAATTTATCCCGATTCGGATCAGACAAATTAATCTTTTATAATATCTATGCTTCCTTCCGTAGGTATTTTGACCATATAAACAGTTCTGTTTTTGTTAGTAAGGTAGTTCTCACGTAGCCATGGATTATACATCTTTAAAATAAAATAATTTATTCCGAGACTTTTAGCATAGTCAGCAAAATCTGAAACAGAACTATCCAACTTAATCTCAGTGAACTCCAATGGTTTATACTTGTCGTCAGTCTTAATATCAAAACCGTATTTCTCGGGATATTGGAGTATATATTTGAGAGAAACAATTCTGGCAACAAATCTTGAAGTCTCTGAATTAATGACGAGATTAAAATAATTTTTTGCTTTTTGTCTTTCCATCTGTAACGAAACTCCATCCGAACCCATATTATAAGAAGCGGCAGAGAGTGTCCAGTTGCCAAACTTTTCGTATGAATCTTTCAAATATTTACAAGCGGCTTCCGTTGATTTTTCAACATTATATCTTTCATCAATTAAAGAATTTATCTCAAGTCCGTATTTTTCTCCGGCAGGCTTCATAAACTGCCAGAACCCGGTTGCCCCGGCAGGTGAAACGACATTTTCCAAATTACTTTCTGCAACACACAAATATTTAAAATCGTCAGGTATGTTATTCTTTTTTAGTATAGGCTCAATTACCGGAAACCATCTGCCTGCTCTTTTGATTGCAAGTACGGTAGCCGAATGCCAGTAAGTGTTCGAAAGAAATTCTCTTTCCATTCTTTCGAAAACTTCAAAGTTTTCAGTTGGAATCTTTTCGCCGGCAAACTCAAGATAATTTGGAATTTCCGGAGAAGTAATTTTATATCCTTGTGGAAAATCCTCATCAGAATTTTCACTTGCTGTGGTTACTTTGCCGTTTTGCTGAAGTGTGATTAGGATAATAATTATTGTTACTATAGCTAACGCACCAAGTATAAAAAAGTAAATTCCAGATCTGTTGCTCTTCATAAAATTTATTCCACTATGTTTTTGTATTTTTGCCCGTGATTTGAGTTGCGAGTATATCAAAATTTAGTCTAAAAGGAAAAACAATTCGAAGTCTGATAAGGGACTAATATGGAAGCAGATAATAATCAGGAAGTAAAATCAAACAAACAATATCATCCCCAGATGCACTCAGCAGAGCACATTCTTAACCAGACCATGGTTAGAATGTTTAACCGTGGCAGATCATTCAGTAATCACATCGAAAAGAAAAAATCGAAATGTGATTATTACTTTGATAGAGATCTAACCAAGGCAGAGATTGAGGAAATAGAACAGAAAGTAAACGAAGTCATCCAACTAGATTTAATAGTTAGAGAAGAATTCTTTTATAAAGGCGAAGCTGAAACAAAATTTAATCTTTCAAAACTTCCCGAGGATGCCGGAGATAAAATAAGGATTATAAAAATAGGGGATTACGATGCCTGCCCTTGCAGCGGTTTGCATGTATCACATACAAGTGAGATTGGAATATTTAAAATTATCTCAACTGATTTTAATGAAGGTGTTTTGAGAGTTAGATTTAAATTAATTGAAAGATAAAAAAAGACGCACCGGTGATGCATCTTTGGAAAAATTTTTATTTGTTTTTACCCGCAACAAGAGGATAAATAAATCCTGCCAGAACCGCTCCAATAATCGGTGCAATCCAGAACAGCCATAGTTGTGATAAAGCCCACCCTCCAACAAAAATTGCCGGACCAGTACTTCTTGCAGGATTTACAGAAGTGTTTGTAACAGGAATACTTATCAAATGAATTAAAGTTAATGCTAACCCAATTGCAATCCCCGCATACCCGCTCGGGGCCCTCTCATCTGTTGCTCCAAGTATTACGAAAAGGAAAAAGAATGTCATTACAATCTCAGTTATAAAACCTGAAAGAAGTGAATAACCACCAGGCGAATGTTCTCCATAACCATTTGATGCTAGACCTTCGTTTATGTCAAAACCGGCCTGTCCACTTGCAATAATGTAAAGAACACCGGCCCCAACTATTCCACCAAGAACTTGTGAAATTACGTATGGTAGAACATCGCTTGATTTTATTCTTCCGCCAGCCCATAACCCAACTGTTACTGCAGGATTGAGATGACAACCGGAAACATGTCCAATTGCATAAGCCATTGTAAGTACGGTCAAACCGAATGCAAGCGCAACACCAAGTAAACCAATTCCTACTTCAGGAAAAGCTGCGGAGATTACCGCACTACCGCAACCACCTAGAACCAGCCAGAAAGTCCCGAAGAACTCTGCGAAATATTTTTTTGAATCCATATTATGCCCTCCTGAAAAGTTATATGAATTTATTGTTGTACAAATATAGAATAGTTAATGTAATTTCATTAATTTTCCATCAATAATTTATCATCATTTATAATATGGATACTACATTGAAAAAATATTACGGTTTAATAATAGCTGCCCTACTGATTCAATTTTCTGTAAATGTTCTTGCACAGGATAAACCTTTCCAGCTTTCACTTTTTGACCCGATTCAGATTATACCAAACAATGAATCTGTAAGCGGTATAAGGTTAAATCTCATTTACACAAAAAATGTTAATGTGACGGGGTTTGATATGGGACTTGTAAACGTAACAACAGGAAAACAGCTTGGTGTACAGTGGGGTGGTGTTAACGTAACAGATGGTGGATTTACAGGATGGCAGTCTGCACTTGTAAATATTTCAAAAAGTAATTTTACAGGATTGCAATCCTCCTGGGTAAATTATCATGGCGGACATTTTAACGGGCTGCAGATTTCTATCGTCAATTATACTGAAACACTTGAAGGACTTCAGATAGGATTAATAAACATAATTGGTAAAGGCGGATTCTTACCGGTCTTTCCAATTTTTAATTTTGATTTTGACTAGTTGAGACGAGTAGCGAGATTTACTTTCAAAGTTACTTGACGTATGAATTAATATCGAGGGTGTCACAATCTATATGCAATACCCGATAGAAAAGTATCTAAAATCAATTTAGAATTAGTTACGTTCATTCCACAACTTTATTGTTGAATTTTTTCAACATCTACAACCTCGTACATATTTTTACCATTCTGTTCGATTGGTTGGTAGTAAACATCTCCCAATTTAACATAAGTTACATCGCCGATTCTGACTTCTTCGCCTCCTTCAGGAAGATTTTCAACCACTGTACCTGCTGTCGGTGGAACAACAGTATATCCACTATCAGATTTTTCGTAATAAGTTCCTCCATAGTAGTAATTATTTGTTGTTTCATTCACAACAACAGTCTGGCTACCTTCGGGTAACACCGTTACTGTTGCGCCGACTGGTGCCTCCACAACAGTATACCCTCCACTGCTTTGAACGTAGTAGACACCTGAATCGTAATAATATTTTTGATTATTTGCATTTACTATAATTGCGGTTATGGCAATAGTTGCAACAAAAACGCCCCATGGATTGTATGCCGGCCCATAATAATATGGATGATACGGATGATAGGAATATGGATGATAACAATTATAATGGTAGCCACCGTAAGAGTATGGTGGTCTTGGATATGGGTATGCAGGGGGTCTTACATATACATTCCTGCTGTTATCTATATTAACATTTCTGTTTCCGGAATTTATATTATTGTTATTCCTATTATTATTTGGCAAACTATTATTGATATTATTATTTCGATTACCAGAATTAATATTTGAATTATTTCGATTATTATTCGGCAGGCTATTATTTACACCTGTATTTCTATCCTTAATATTCGTTTTATTCACATCCCTGGTTGAAACATTCTCATTCCGATTTGTATTTCTATTAGACATATCCCGATTTGTAGGTTTATCATAACCACCATTTATTGATCTGTTCTGGACCGTATTTTGTCTTGATGTATTGTTCCTGTTAACATTTCGATTACCCGAATTATGTTTCATCCTCTGACCTTCAGCAATGAATGGGACAAACATAATAATCATTACCAGATAGATAATGTGTCGGGAAATTAATTTTGTATTATTCATAATCATGCTCTTAAAAATTGATTTTTTATATTTTTTACTTTGCGAGTAATATTAATTCTTCTGCCTGTGGAGGTGGAGTAAATTCAAACATTTCATCCGGCAATTGTGGATTCAATTTCCAGTCAGAAAAGGTTGCTTCATACTGCTGATTTGGTTCCACATCATAATAAACGATGACAAATTTCACCGGCAGAAATAATGCATCATCTGAAAGCCATATTTGGATACTCATCTCCTCATTTTGGGCGATTAAATGAAAACAGGCTTTATCATCGACTCTGCTTTTTCCAACATAAATAATATTATTATACTCCTCAATCAGGTCAAGTGTAAATGTCGGATAAAAGAAATCAGCAGCAGGGAAGTCAATACCATACTTGATGTGCACAGTATCAATAGTAGCTATAATATTTGGTGGTGCATCTATCACAGCAAAATTGTTCTCAGTGTACGAATAATATTGTAACTGTTTCCCATTGTACCAAAATCCACGATGCCCTTTATCGCCTTGAGAATTTATCAGCATCTTATCAGGTCCAACCAAATAGACCTGGTGAACACCAAAGTACTTAATCAACCCAAGGTTAACATCGATGCCATCCTCCGAAGTGTTTAAAGTAAAACTGCAAGATTCAAGTTCGCCGATTAAATTTCCCATCTTATTAAGCATCATAATGGCTACGGAATCGATTTGTGTAGTCTGTGAGTATAAATTAAAACTTAGAAATAAAAACATTGCGCCGAAAAAAACTCTTTTCATTTTATACCTTTAAAGGTTTTTATTTTTTAAATCTAAAACTATGTAATCAAATTTAATAAGGATATATCATTCCCCAATCATTTTTCATGTCAACAACTGTCCAGCCATTGGATTTAGCTTCTTCCATAAGGGAGTTGGAAAAAGTACCAATTTTTGAATCAGCATCGTAGTCCCATTCTCTTTCTGCATCAGTATGGTGAATCAAACCTTTAAATGTTTTCCCTTTATTTCCTTGTGTCCATTCCAACATCTGTCGATCTCCATCAGAATTTCCAAAAGCGAAAATCGGTTTTTTACCAATGTGCGAATTAATTCCAACGGGTTTGCCCTCTTTATCATCAATAAAATTAATTTTTGGTAATCGGGTTAGCACAGGCTTACCGTCTATCATTTCAAACTTTGTTAGAATGCTGCTGCCAACAACCTGCTCAGGTGGAATGCCATAAACTGATTCGGTCCACGGACGCATAAATTCAATTCCACCACCGGAAACAATAAATGTTTTAAACTCGTTCGTTCTCAAATATGAAAGCAGTTCAAGCATTGGCTGGAAGACCATATCCTTATAAAGCATTTTTTTTATTGGATGTTTAGCAGTATCAATCCAAGTAATTACGAGTGATTCAAATTCATCAGTAGTCATACCTGAGTGAGTAACTGCAATAATTTCCATTAAACCTTTCATGCCCGATTCCATAACAGTCTTCAAATCATTTTCAAGCACAGCTTTAAATGGCTGAGTATCTTTCCACTCAGGATGTTCCGGAGCCATTGCTTTAACTCTGTCAAGAGCAAATGCAAGTTGAAAATAAAATGGTTGTTCAGACCAAAGCGTTCCGTCGTTATCAAATGTTGCAATCCTGTCCTTTGGTAAAACGTAGTCCGGTGAGTTTTTATCTGTTACTGCAGTTACAAAATCTATAATTGATTGTTTTGTTTTTCCTTCGTTCCAGGAGGGGAGAGGATCTGACTTTTTATCTGTCTGCTGTACGCAGGAGAACAGAAGTAACACTAAAATCAGTGATAAAAAGTTAATTTGTAGTTTCATATTTACACCTCCATTTTATTTAAGAATATATTAAAAATTAAAAAAGGCGCTGATATATATCAACGCCCTTTAGTTTAACTTTATTACTTAATTTAGTTCTGTGGCATTGATTGCATTTGCTGTAAAACTTTATCAATACCAAGTGATGAACCCATGACGGGAGGGAATTCAATAAAAGATTGCAAGAACTTAGCTGTGATAGCTTGTGCCGGAACAAAAGTCCACATATTATCTGCGAACCAGCGAATATACATAGACGATTCTTTCCAGGCGGTTTCATACGGGTCTGCTCTAAGGTTTACTAATACGGGCCAGGCAGGGCTTTTACGATATGCAGTATTAATTGCACCCTCCATAATAGAGAAGTTAAGCTTCCAATTTTCAAATCGGAGAGCATTCAGATTACCGGCCTGATCAAAATAAAATATCTCATGACGCGGAGCTTCTTTTAATTCACCTTTCCAAAAGGACATCTGATTGTATCCATCCAAATGTACTTTGAAATTTTTATCACCCACCTGATATCCTGTAAGCAATTTTTCTTTAACATCCGGAACTCCGGCTGCAGCTAGTAGTGTAGTCATCATGTCTTCGTGAGAGTAAATATTATTATCAATTGTACCTGGCTTTATTACTCCAGGCCAGCGAATCATACAAGGTACACGGAAACCACCTTCCCACGTTGTTCCTTTTTCACCATAAAATGGTGATGTTCCTCCATCGGGCCAGGTGAATTTTTCAGCACCATTATCAGTTGAATACATAACAATAGTATTATTTGTAATTCCGAGTTCGTCTAATTTTGCCAGCACTTTACCAACTCCCTGATCATGTTCAACCATACCATCTGCATATAATCCAATTCCTGTTACACCTTCACTTTCTTCTTTAAGACGAGTCCACACATGCATTCGTGTTGCACTTAACCAAACAAAAAAAGGCTTACCCTGTTTATGTGCTCTTTCAATAAAATCAATCGCAGCGTTGGTAAATTCTTCATCAGCAGTTTCCATTCTTTTTCTTGACATCGGACCAGTATCTTCTATCCTTCCATCGGAATAACTGTGAAGTACTCCACGTGGACCAAACTTTTTATGAAACGCAGGATCTTTCGGATAATAATATGTTTCTGGTTCTTCCTCAGCATTTAAATGGTAAAGGTTTCCAAAAAACTCATCAAACCCATGATTGGTCGGCAAGTGTTTATCTCTGTCACCAAGATGATTTTTTCCAAATTGTCCGGAAGTATAACCAAGTGGTTTTAACAATTCTGCAATTGTTGGCTGGTTATCCTGAATACCTTGTTCTGAACCGGGCATTCCAATTGTGAGTAGCCCGGTCCTGAATGGGTTCTGACCTAAAATGAAGGCTGCTCGTCCGGCTGTACACGATTGTTGCGCATACCAATCCGTAAACATTGCCCCCTCATTTGCTATTCGGTCAATGTTAGGTGTCTGATAACCCATAACACCTAAATTGTAGAAATGAAATGAAAGAATGTTTACTATCGGTTGCAACAAGGTTTCCATTAGTCTTATTACTCTGAAACCAGTAAATGGAGATCAAAATAATTCCAATTATAAACATTATAAATTTACCCTCACCAAATATTAACAGAGGATCCGCCCCTTTTGTTAAAACTTCAGCTGGCTGCGGCAATGCCATAAAAATCCTTATTATTAAAACTCCAAATACAACGTCCATCAATGTTTGCAATCTTCTTAATTGCATTTGGTCTCTTTCTTTCTCGGCTTGTGATTTCTCTTTTTTAGGAAAAATTTTATTTCCCAGTTCTTTTAGTTTCATTAATTGCTCTTCTAAATTATAAACTGACCGGTATTTGGTACTGAATGTTTACTCTGACATTGTGATCGGCAACAGGCCCAACCCAATTTTCATCTATTGCCCATGTTCTGTATTCAATATATGTGTTCCATGTTCCTTCTGGATTTATAAAAGCTTTTCCCACACGTATTCCAAAGGGAACAAACCAGGATTGATTCTGCCAACTATAACTTATGACAAAATCTCCGTTGCCAAAGTACCATCCTTTACCAAGCTGGTATACAAACGTAAGACTCATTCCCAATGGGGATGCACGGACTACACCAGTTCCATCATCCCGCCAAATCTGCTGGAGCAATAAAGATAAAAATAAATCATCTTCTAAAGCTCGTTGAGTTATAGCACCTGCTAATCCATATCCCCAATTTGGACTTCCAAAACCTGTCTGAGCAGGAAAATTTATTTGTGAACCCAGTCCCCATCTTCCGGAATCCCATTGACCCAGAATGCCTAATATGAAAAGATCCGATTGTCCAAAACCAAATTGATCTTCAGAATTCTGAACTAATCTCGCTGTCAATCTTGGTAATAAAGTGAGAGGAAAAGATTCATCTGCAGGAAGTGGTGCAACAAATCTAAACTGGAAAAATCCCTTTGGTCCTTCTCCTCTTGTCTCAACATCCTGGTAGTCATATTGTCTTCCGTGCTTTTTGGTAAAATTTTTAATAAAGGCGTTTACTAAAAGCGGTATGTCTGTTTTTCTCTGACGAAGAGGAGGAATAGAAATTGGAAAAATGTTAACTCTGTAGTAAAGGTCTTCTCTAAAATTTCCTGAACGTACCTCATCTTTTAAAATTTTATTTGTTGCTGCGATTACTCTTACGTTAACTTGAATAGTTTTTTCGCTTCCAAGTCTTTCAAATTTTCCTGTTTCTAAAACGCGCAGAAGTTTTGGTTGAATGTTGAGAGGAAGATCGCCCAGTTCATCAAGAAAAATTGAACCATTATCAGCCAGCTCAAATCTGCCATGCTTTTGTTTATCTGCTCCTGTGAACGCACCTTTTTCATAACCAAACAGTTCGCTCTCAATTAAGTTTGATGGGAGTGCGGCACAATTAAGAATAATAAATGGATTATTCTTTCTAAAACTTTTTTGATGAATCGCATGTGCAATTCGTTCTTTACCAACACCTGTTTCTCCTTCAAGAAGAACGGTCGTATCAGATTCGGCGACTTCTTCGACACGATTCAATACATAATTAATAGCAGGGCTTTCTCCGATTATATCTTCAAACCGTTCACTCACTATTTCTTCCTGCAGATAGACTACTTCATCTTCTAATTTATTTTTTAATGATTCGACTTCTTCATAAGCTCGTTTTAAATCGTCTTCGGCTTTTATTTTTTCTGTCAAATCATTGCCAACAGATATTGTCCCGGTATAGTTTCCGTCCTTGTCTTTGATTATCACATTTGACCAAAAAACATTTCGTTCGTGTCCATCTTTTGTTATGATGGAAACCAAAGCATCAGGAATTTTATTTTCTTCATTAAATACTTTTTCCATTTTTTCAATAGTATCTTTTTCTTTTGGCGAGATTAAAAATTTAAAGTTCTGGCCGATAATTTCTTCTTTAGAATAAGAAATTGTTTTCAGGTAATATGGATTAATATAGTTGATTGTTCCATTTTTGCTCACACCAATTACTAAAAACCTTACATTCTCAAGCAAAGATTTCCATCGACTCTCATTTGCTATAACTTCTTTTGGTAATATTGTGGCATTTATAACATCATCACTCAACTGGTAACCCATTGCAATTATAACCGCAAGAAATGAAAATGAAATCATGTAAGGAGATTGAATTATTCCTGAATCTACAAGTGGTGTGTGAATTCCTGCTATTATAAAGAACAACACAATGCTTCCTCCAACACGAACTGCTTTTTTGGACTCACCTTTTCTGTAAAGACGAATTGATGAATCGATTATATAAATCAGAAGTAAAACAGTTGTGAAATCAGGAATAAATTTGAGTGGGTTTGTTTCCCCGATTATAACTGAAAATTGTTCTCCCCACGGCAGAGTTAATTGAGTAATAGAATTAATTTGTGAGAAAGTTAAATTTCCCTCAGCAGTAAAATTTATTATGATAGCCAACATCCATAATCCTGATATTAAAAATGCAAGCCAGAGTCTTGCAGTTTTAAAATAGAAGTAGATAAACCATATCAGAGATATAAGGAGAATAAAAATTGCCAAATTTTCCAGAAGTAAATAAGTATTCATTAATTGGATACTCGTGGTCTTCATACTTGCTAACTCTAAAAGTGCACTGCAGAATACACCAAATGAAGAAATACTAAAAAGTAGATTAGCTTTGAAATCCCTTTGCCTGAACCAGACAAACAGATGCACAAAGCTCAATGTTATGCTTACACCTGCTGCTAAAGACCAAATAATTACTAGGTAGCTCAATTATTTTCCAATGATATTAACTGTTTCAAAAATTTTAAACAAAAATAAAGTATTAATTGACAAATTATTAAAAATAAAAAGGCGCTGAATATCTTCAACGCCTTTTATTTAACAGTTATTATTAATAAATATTTTTTATTTAATTATTCCAATTAGATTACTGTCCTTGTTTCTGCATGGCTTCCGCAATCTTTTGTTTAACAGCATCCAGGTTGAAGCTTGCGCCTTTCTGCATCGGTGGATAATCGATAGCTGTCATAGCCAGACTTGCAACAACCTGCTGAACGAAGACAAACCGCCAGAACTCATACTGGAACCAGGAAAAATAATTTTGTGAACCTTCAGCGGTACCGTTTTGTGGCCAACGCATACGCTCAAATGGATCCAGACGTAGGTTGGTAAGAGTTGGTACATCAACATGGACTTTTTCGCCAAGCCAACCACCCGGTTGTTGGATGAATTGATATTTGTAATCATCAACACGAACGGCACCAAGAGAGCTTTCACCAAAATAAAATATTTCGTGTCGATTAGATGGACCTTTCCCGGTAATCATAGCTGTTTGATCATAACCATCAAGATGAACTTTGTAAGTCGTACCGTTAATTTCTTTCCCTTTTAAAAGTTCAGTCGTAATGTTTGGATTACCGGCTGCTGTTACAAAAGTTGGGAACCAATCCATCCCGGAGATAATTCCATTTTCCACTTTACCTGCTGGAACTTTGCCTGGCCAACGGAGTATCGCAGGTGCGCGGAATCCACCTTCCATAGTGGTGCCTTTACATTGTGCAAAAGGTGTTGTTCCGCCATCAGGCCAGGTAAATAGTTCAGTACCATTATCGGTAGTGAACACCACGATAGTATTGTCATCGAAACCGTTATCCTTAAGATATTTCATAACTGAGCCAACAATATCATCAAGCTGTGCCATACCCGCTTCCTGTATTGACCAGCCATTTTCGGAATTTCGCAGACTTTGGTATTTATCAGATAGATGTGTAACAATGTGCATACGCGTTGGGTTCAGCCAAACAAAGAACGGCTTGCCATCTTTCTTTGCTTTGTCCATGAAACTGATTGTGTATTTGAGAATCTCGTCGTCTACTGTCTTCATTCGTTCCGGGTAAAGTGTTCCGGCATCTTCAATCTTTTGTTTGCCGATCTTGCCCCAGCGAGGCATTTCAGTAGGATCATCAGTTTCGGTTGCCCATGAGTGAACCATATTGCGCGGACCAACTTTGTCTAATAAATCCTGAGGATAAGCGTGGTGTGATGGATCTTCCATAGCATCGAGATGATATAGATAACCGAAGAATTCATCAAAGCCATGAACAGTTGGAAGGAATTCGTTCCTATCACCTAAGTGATTTTTTCCAAACTGACCTGTGGCATAACCCATGGATTTAAGTACTGTTGCAATTGTAACTGCTTCTTTCGGAAGTCCGGTGGGTGCACCAGCCTGACCAACCGTAGTCATACCGGTACGGATTGGTAATTCACCTGTGATAAAATTTGCGCGGCCTGCCGTGCAGCTTGCTTCTGCATAATAATCTGTGAACAGCATTCCTTCGTTGGCGAGCTGGTCAAGGTGTGGTGTTCTGCCTGCCATCATACCACGGTGATATGCGCCGATATTCCACATACCTATATCATCACCCATAATAAAAACAATGTTTGGTTTGTCCTGTGCGAATATTGAAGTGAAAGTGAATGCAAGCAGCAGAAAAAGAATTTTACGAAACATAAAGAACCTCCTTATGGTAAATATTAATTGAATTATTGTAACAAGTATTTCACAAATAAAAAGAATGACAATAGGTTACACGATTAGTATACAAAATCTGATTCAAAATAAAAAAAAGAAGCGGGAGATAAAATTATTCTCCCGCTTACTAGTAAAACTGTATCAACTATATCCTAGTCTTCTATTCGCCCGCGTGGCTACCGGTTTTCGATTCCTGCATTTCCGCAATAATCTGATCCAGGTTGTAACTGGACGGGGTCTGTAGCGCAGGGAATTCCTTGTAGCTCATCAGCTCCTTCATCCACATCAGCTGTCCAATCGGTAGCATGTTCCAGTCATAAAGGTAAGCCGTGCTAGGCGAGGCCAGCGCACCGGCCATGCCCAACAAAGTGTTATCATTCATGATAGAACCTTCGAACGGATCACGCTTGATGTTGCAGACCTGTGTCCAGTGATATTCCTGCACTCCCAAAAGTCCACCTAAAGGATCTGAAGGTGCCATTGCGTAGTACATCTTCCAGTTTTTGTAACGCACCGCTGATGGGTGGGTTCCGCTGTAGTAGAAAAAGTAGTCGCGCGCAGATTCGCCCGTGCCTTCCAGGTAAGCGCGTTGATTCACACCGCTCAATTTGGTTTTCAAAATTCCAGGGTATTCACCAGCCATAATCTGTTTGTTTAAGTCGTCACCTTTGGGACCGCCTGCGATATCAACAAGGGTAGGTAAAAAATCCATCATCGAGAAGATCTGATCCTTGATAATACCCGGCTCGATGTGTCCCGGCCAACGGATCAGTAACGGGACTCTCACACCGCCTTCCCAGGTTGTAAGCTTACCACCACGGAAAGGTGTAACACCTCCATCTGGGAAAGTAATAACTTCTGCTCCGTTGTCGGTGGTGAAAACAATGATGGTGTTGTCCATCTCGCCCATTTCCTCGAGCTTCTTGAACACCAATCCAATGTTGTCATCCATCTGCTTCATTCCAGCTTCATTTGGACCCCAGTCTTTGCCACCCTTAACGCCAAGCATAGCCTCGTACTTAGGCGACAACATGGTTGTAATGTGCATACGCGCCGGGTTGTACCAGACAAAGAATGGTTTACCAGTCTTATCAGGATCGTTGCGATCCAGGAAGTCAATAACTTTGGCTGAAATTTCCTCGTCTATTGTTTTAGAGCGCTCTAGCGTAAGTGGACCTTCATCCTTACCCGTTTGGTTCTTCTCTGTACCATCGGAAGATTTCAACCACATAACAGGGCGCGGTGGAGTCATGCATATTCCATCTTTTGGATCAATGGCTCCGGGAACCTCTGGAATACCCGGGATAGGTAAGTTCTTACATGGCAGACAAATTGCCTGATCCAATGGTGAGCTGTTGATATCCGGAAAACTTACACCCTGCATCGCATCTAGGTGATACAGATAGCCCCAAAATTCCTGGAAACCATGAGCCGTCGGCAGTGAACCAGGCTTATCACCCAAGTGGTTCTTGCCGAATTCGCCCGTCGTATAGCCAAGATCAAGCAGAAATTTAGCGATATGAGGGGTGCCAGGTAACAGGGAACTGGTAGAGCCGGGCAACTGTGGCATGATCATACCTGCGCGCAGCGGAGTCATGCCTGTTGCGAACGCTGTACGGCCGGCGGTACAACTCTGCTCCGCATAGGCGGTCATGAATTTCGCACCTTCCTTCGCAAGACGGTCGATATTTGGAGTCTCACCAACCATTAAACCTTGGTGGTAAGCACCAACGTTCATAATACCTATGTCATCACCCATAATGAAAAGAATGTTTGGTTTGTCCTGTGCAAACAAAGAAACGAATGCACAAAAGAAAAGAATCAATAACGATTTTATTATCGTCATATGCGCCTCCTTAGTTTTTGTTGATAATAATTTAACGATTTAGCCTAACTCTGATACAAACATAATACACTTCATTTTAATTACAAGTGTATATTACTTGTAAAAGTTGGAGAAAGTTAAATACTTAACAATTTGTTAATATTGAAATGCAGGCAAGTTTTAAGGTGAAGGGAATTAATATTTAAGAATTATAATATTCGTCTAATTCCCATTTCAACGGATTGTTCTGAATGTAAGTGTCTGATGTCGATGAAGATCATTTCATTTCTAATTATATGTTCATAATAATTTCGCTGCCAAATATTCAAGTTAGGTTCGTTGTTTAATTCTCTTAATTTTTTTGTTACGGAGGATTTGAAACCTCGAATAATTGCACATAATGTTTGCGAAGGTGATTTGAATTTATCATTCGTAGGGGCGTATTGCATACGCCCCGTATAATCTTCGGGCGAATTCAATTCGCCCCTACTTATCTCTCGGGTTGCCCTTGCATTTTCGATTGATTGTTCTATAATTATTATTCCGTGAAGGTGATTTGGCATTATTACATAGTAATCCAGATCAACATTTTTCTTAATATCTTTTGTCTCGTATCCATTCTTCATCGACCACATTTCCGTTATTGTTTATTATCGACTTTCCATTTGTGATCTTTCCAAACATATTCTTTCTTTAAACGTGCAAATGGTAACATAATACCATCCGGGAAATGAGTAGTCGAATTCTTTTAGCCTGATGGATTTGCGGTCTGATCTCTGTGGTTTGGGATTTAACACAATTGCTTGTTTTTTAATAACTCACATCTCCAGCTTTATCCGGTTTTGTTTTTTCTTTGCTTAATATATCGTCCCTAAAGGGACTCTGATTTATGTTGGGTTATTTTTTCTAGAAATATTTTGTCCCTAACGGGACAAGATTTGCAATAATCCCTTGGGGATTTAATATCTATAGCATGAGAAAACACAAAGAACTAATTAAACCCCGTTAGGGGTGACATAAATTTCCTACATCTCCAGCTTTATCCGGTTTTGATTTTGTCTAGTAGCAAGCCGCGAATTAAAAGAACAGCCAATCCAAAATGTAATATGGCAACCGGCCATAATAGTATTCCAACCAATGATGAAGACAATCCAATATAAATAAAAAATATTGCTACGGCCATGTTATAGGAAGACATTGCTCGTAATGCCTGAGAAAAGTGCTCTCCCGGCCAGCAGGCAATTCCCAGACTAATCAAACAAATTCCCGCCAGGCGAGCAATTGTTAGAACTGCCTCACTTATTTCTGTACCTAAAAGCAGTTCTACTATAATTGAAGGAACAACGAGAGCTGCAAGACCAGTTGATGTTTCTATAACAGAGCAAATTTTCAGAAGAATTTTCAAGTATTGTTCCTCATAAAAAAATACTGGTCGTGTTTTTAAACATGACCAGTTTTATTAATAATTGATTGACGTTCAACTGGCTTACTTTTCTAATTGACTACTTCAATTCTCAACACCGGTTGTGTCCGCCATGGATTTAAGCCGTTTACTATCTTCTTCAGATATAGTCGTGCTGGTTGCTTCAGTCACATCATGAGGTTCGAGGTTGAATGTAAGTTTGTTAATAGTGCCTGTAAACTCGAATGGGGAATCATAGCGATATTTCAAAAATGAAACTCCGGTGCGTGTATCCATTCCGACGTCAAAAGTTTCATCTTCCGGAAAAGTGATTGGAGTGCAATGTTCCATATAATTTGTGGCAACTTCCTCACCATCAACTAACAATGTACCAGTTCCTCCTTTGCCAAGACCCGGACCATCAGACTTGAAATCAAAAACGATGGTGTGATCGCCTTCGCTCAACGAAGAGCCGGACCACGTAGTATGTTTGAGATCAAGTAAATTATATATGAATACAGGTCTGCCATTCCCTATACTGAAAATGCTCGTGACAACTACTGCAAATACAAGTAGCGAAGCGAAAGACAATATGCTATAACTTATGAACTTTCTAAACCGTCCCCAGCTTTTTTTCCGACTGCGCCAAACCAAGTAATAAACCTAAAGCTAAAAATCCAAGCCCAAGTAAAAAGAAAAAGTTTGCATTATCCCACCAGTTAAATCTTGGACTCAGTAATAATGCATAACCACCGAAGCGTCCGCCTTCAGTAACGATCACGCCCTCTGCACCACCGCTCGGAACTGTAATATCAGCGGTAATCTTGTAAGACTTGTTTAAAATATTTGGTGCTGCACTGGCTGGTATCCCCGCTAGCACACCTGTATATTCGTAGTAATTATGTTCGGTCCTAAAGGTTGGTCTGGGCGTGTTCCAGCGTGTAAGTGTTGAGTTATCAAGTGGAAGCACATTATACTTTGCTGCTTCTTTGTAAAAGACATCCTGTAATTCTTTAAGCTTCTCCGGCATCTGTGTTGCCAAATCGTTGGATTGTGTTGGGTCCTCATCCATATTATAGAGTTCCCAGTTATAACCAGTAATCACATCCGGAGGTGTTTTGGTAGTAAGTTCCCATGGAAGAGTCGCTGGTGTTGTAGCTGCAATCCACCCGTCTTTATAAATGGCACGGTTTCCTAACATTTCAAAATATTGAATATTGTGTTTTGTCGGTGCCTCAGCATTTGCTTTTTCCCAGGTATAAACCAAACTCGTTCCTTCGATTGGATCCTGCTTGATACCATTAATTTCTTCGGGTGCAGGTATGCCGGTCGCCTCAAGGATAGTTGGAACAATATCGATAACATGGTGAAACTGGTGACGAAGACCTCCTTCATCATTGATATGACCTGGCCATGAAATCGCCATTCCTTGAGTTGTCCCACCATAGTGTGAGGGGACTTGCTTTACCCATTTGAACGGAGTATCGAATGCCCATGCCCATCCTGCTGAATAGTGTGGGAAAGTTTTATCGGAACCCCAGAATGGGTACCACAAGAACTGTGCTTTCACCGGAACAGAAACACCATTAAAAGTTGTAAACTCATTTGGTGTACCGTTGACCATACCTTCTGCACTGGCGCCATTATCTCCACCGATATATATAATTAATGTATTGTCGAGTTCACCGAGATCTTCAACAGCTTGAATGACTCTTCCAATCTCATCATCAGCATAAGCAAGGTAGGCAGCATAAACATCTGCTTGTCTGATGAAAAGCTTCTTCTCCAACTCATCCAGAGAATCCCATTCTTTCAAACCCTCCGGCCATTCAGTCAGTTTTGCATCGGCAGGCATTATACCCAAACGTTTCTGATTAGCAAAGATGGTATCGCGCAACTTATTCCAGCCTCCATCAAAAAGGTGCATTGCACTGATCTTTTCAATCCACTCCGGTGTTGGATGATGAGGTGCATGTGTAGCACCAGGCACGTAGTAAACGAACCATGGTTTGCCCGGTGCAATCTCTTTGAGTTGCTTCATATAATGGATGGCTTCGTCAGCCATTGCTGTTTCCAGATTCCAACCCGGATTATTTCTGAAGGGAAAGATAGCTGTCGTATTTTGGTATAAGTTCGGCTGCCACTGGCTAGCATCACCGCCCACGAATCCATAAAAATACTCGAAGCCCATTCCGTTAGGCCACTGATTAAACGGCCCGGCCTGGCTCGACTGCCAGGAAGGTGTATTGTGGTCTTTACCAAACCACGCGGTAGCATATCCATTATCTCTCAGAATAGTACCAATAGTACCTTTCTCTATTGGTATAATATTATTATACCCCGGGTATCCTGTTGCGATTTCACCGATTACACCGGTTCCGACTGAGTGATGATTCCGTCCTGTGATCAACGCTGCTCGTGTCGGTGAACAAAGTGCTGTCGAATGGAAGTTCGTATAGCGTAAACCATTGTTTGCTATCCTGTCCATATTGGGCGTAGGAATCACTCCACCAAAAGTACTTGGCGCACCGAAACCCTGGTCATCAGTCATAATTAATAAAATGTTTGGCGCTCCTTTAGGAGGAACAATACGCGGCGCCCACCAGGGAGTTGATTCAGTGGCTTTCATTTTAATTACTCCACCAAACTTAGGATCAGGTACGGGCAATTGTTTTCCATCTGTAGTTGTAGTTGCACTTGGTGTGCCCAGCTTACCGGAAACCTCCTGGGCGTGTGTCTGTATTAATAATATGGCAAGGCCAAACACAATAGTAAAAACAATGTATAATATTTTTTGTTTCATATGCCCTAAGTTCCTTTCATAAAACTTGATTGAATTATTTAATTAAAATCTTGATCGGTGTATAATTGGTTATCCAAATTCTTTTTTCGGAAGTAAACGGATCAAACGTACAGTTTTTTAGTAATGTTTCAAACCGCTACTTTTTTAAAAATGAACATTGATCATTAATTAATTGGGAAGTAAAATAAGCAGCGTGATGTCTGTTGATTTCTTAATCAAGGAATTCTTAATTATTAGCACACTCGTGGCAAAGGAAGTGAGATGTTGTTTTCGTTTAGCGCAATACTAATTCTGTTTTAAGCAAGCCACGAATGCACGAATAATAAAAAAGGGTCGGCTGTTAACCGACCCTTGGTTTTATCATATGTGTAAAGAACAAAATCAATTTCTTCGCATAAACTCTACACAAAATGTTAAACCCTCAATAACCCATTAAAGTTTTATTTGTAGCTTAATTATTAATCCGGATGTTCGCTCTTCTGATATTTCTTTTTTCTGCTTCCCTCATAACTATCAATTTGCAATAAGACTCCTTCTAATTTTCCGTTAACTAATGGAATTCTTTTAGAAGTTTTTAGACCGATGTGTTTTCTTAGTGATGGTTCACCAGTATAAATAAATGCGGAAGTTCCTTTACATTTAGTTTTGAGAAAGTCCCCCAGCTCTTTGTAAAGACTCTCAACTTCATCTCTTTTCCCGAGCCTAATACCGTATGGTGGATTCGTTATCAGAACTCCGTTCTCAAATTGTTTAATATGATTAAAAGGATGCGCAGACAATTCTATTGCTTCAGAATAAGGTAACCTCGATAAATTTTCTTTTGCAATATTTATTGTTATTTGGGATTTATCGCTACCGCTTATTAATCCTTTTGGTAGTGATCTGATCTTACTATTTGCTTCATCTTTAAATTTTTCCCAAACGGATCCGTTAAAATCCGGCAAATGAAAAAATCCAAATTTTTTTCTAAGTTTTTGAGCAGGAATTTTGCAGTAATGCATTAGAGCTTCACATAAAATTGTTCCAGATCCGCACATACAATCAAGCAAAGGTTTTTCACCATCCCATTTACTCAATCTAATTATAGCGGCAGCAAGAGTCTCTTGCATCGGAGCTTCACCTGCAAGTAGTCTGTAACCTCGTTTGTGTAAAGATTCACCCGAAGTGTCGAGACTTAAAACCGCATTGTCCGTTTCGATAAAAAGATTAAACCTTACATCAGGATTTACAGTTTCCACGTTCGGTCGTTTACCAAACTTTGCACGGAAGTAATCAGCGATACCATCTTTAAGAACCTGCGATGCATAAAGAGAATTGTTAATCGTACTTTTTGAAACTGACGAAGTAATTGCAAAAGTATGATTGAGAGAGAATATTTTATCCCATTCAATCTTTTCTGCCATTTTCATAATTGATTTTGCATCCCTGCACCGAAATGATTTTAGAGGGGCCAACACACGCGATATTGTCCTGGAAGTATAATTAATTCTAAAAATTGTAATCAGATCGGCTTCAAAATAAATCCCACGATAAGCAACTCTGGTATTTTTTGCACCAAGCTCAATCAATTCCTGTTCACAAAGTTCTTCCATCATCCCGGGAACTTGTGCAAAAAAAGTTTTGTTAGTTTGATACTCGAACATTCATCAAATCCCTTTCATTATTAAATTACGCTTATACTCAACTTGGTTTAAAACTATTAATAATCTTCTTAATGTTCTAATTTACCACAAAGTTTTCACCGTTGGTAATGAAAGAGAGAGGCTTATTTTTAATGGAAACATAAAAAATCTTCCCGTTAACTTATATTGTATTTAAACTGATTATATTCTGGTAATCAGATTCGTTTGTATTTTAGTTCCCGACAGTTGACAAAATAAATTTAGCCGAGGTCAGTAATGAAATTATTATCTATTAATTCGATTAAGAAATTGATGTTAGCATTCTCAGTTGTTATTCTGATGAATTCATGTTCAACAATTTCGACAGAATCCTCAACAACTAAAAATCTTGAGGGTGTGAATATGACAACAATTGAGTTAAACATACGGCTAAATGAATTTGAAAAATATTTTATGGGAACAGTGGAAGCAGCCGCTGATGAAATAATTAGTAGTACTGATCAACGTCAAATTAAAATGAATGCTCTTGAGTGGAAGATAAATATTTTTCCGCGAGTAATGGAATCATTAGTTATTCTTGATCCGCGGGCAGTCGGAACAGATCTTTACGCTTTATCTGCACAAATGTTAAATTTTTTCAAAACCGGTAATGGAAAAAATTTATTCGGTGAATATCAATTCATCGCAATAAATGCGTGTGAAGATATATTTTACGACATAGAAGAGTTGGTAGATGCTTATCGTGATGAAAAATATAGAGAGCAATCAATGAAAGTTATTAATGAGTGGATAAAGGAAAATCCTATCAAAGATCTTCAGTTCCATCGCCGATCTACATTTGATTTGATGGCTAAAACTCTTGGATCAGAGAAATACGATTTGGGAGCTACAGTTGGAAACTTAACTGAAGCGGTTCATGATATAAGAAGACAAATTTCTGTTTACGCTGGTGTTTTACCAAAGCAAACAAAATGGGAAGCACAATTAATTTCTTATGAAGTTTTTGGAGACTCATCTTTTGAAAAAACTTTTAATAATTTAGAAAGATTGATAAATGATGCAGATAGAATCACGAAAATAATTGAAGAAACTCCTTCACTTTTAACAGATATTCAAATATCAACTTTTGAGGAATTAAATAAGGAACTTTTACTTACTCTCTCTACTTTGTCAAATGAACGCGCAATAATTCTTGATGACATTAAATCTGAAAGAATTGCAGTAATGCTTGATATTAATCAGCAACGAATTGAAACTTTACAAAGCTTTCAAAAACTGACCGAGCAAACAATAAATCAATCATCAGTTATTGCCGGAGACCTTGTTGATAAAATTTTTATCAGGACTATTATTTTACTAATCTTAGTTTTTCTTGGAATATTATTCATTGTAAGATTTGCAAAGAAGAAAGTATGAATTAACATTTAAGCTGTTTTCAAACTTATTTTTAGATATGAAAAGAATTTCAATCCTCTATATTTTTTTATTATTCACATTCCATAGCTGTTCAAACAAAGTTGAAAATGTGATAATCTCACCCGATGGAAACATTGAGCTTAAATTCATCTTTAGTGAAAATGATCAGGCGGGATATTTTGTTGAGTATAAAAATAAATTAGTAATCGATACTTCATATTTTGGTTTTGATTTTCAGGGTGAAAATTCCTTTGGAAAGAATCTTGAAATTATCAGCAGTTCCATTTCAACTTTCGATGAAATCTGGGAAACTGTTTGGGGCGAACAGAGATTCATCAGAAATAATTATAACGAACTTAAAGTTGAAGTAAAAGAGAATGGAGAAAAGGGAAGAACTTGTTTTATTATTTTCAGAGTATTTGATGACGGAGTTGGTTTCAGGTTTGAGTTTCCGAGTCAGGAAAATTTAAATGATGTAGTTATTCTCGATGAGAACACTCAATTCAAATTGACTGGTGATCACACCTGTTGGTGGACTCCCGGCGATTGGGATATTTACGAACATTTAACCAACACAACAAGATTCACTGAAATTGATGCTCTATCAAAAAGATCGCACAAAGCGCTTGCACAAACTTACATTCCCGAAAATGCAGTAAACCTTCCTGTCACAATGAAGACGAATGATGGAATTTATATCAGCATTCTTGAGGCGAATTTGACAAACTATGCTGATATGACTTTGAAAATTGATAAAGAAAATTTTCTCTTTCAAAGCGAACTTGTTGGAAATGATTCAGGAATAAAAGTAAAAACCAAAACTCCTTTCGTTACCCCGTGGCGATTAATATTAATAAGTGATAAAGCAACTGATCTTGTTAGTTCGCGAACAATTCTTAACCTCAACGAACCAAATAAAATTGAAGATGTTTCTTGGATTAAGCCAACAAAGTATGTTGGCATCTGGTGGGAAATGCATCTTGGTAAAAGTACCTGGGATATGAAAAGCGGAAGACACGGTGCAACAACTGAAAATGCTAAACGATATATTGACTTCGCTTCAAAAAACGGAATTGGCTGCTGTTTTAATTGAAGGATGGAACACAGGCTGGGATCATTATCTAGGAAAAGAAAAACTGGATTATGTTTTTGATTTCGTTACTCCTTACCCTGATTATAATTTAAATGAAGTTGTTCGATACGCGAGAGAGAGGAATGTTCAAATTATAATGCATCACGAAACTTATGCTCATATCCTTCCGTATGAAGAAAGACTCGACACTGCTTTTGCTTTATGTAAAAGTCTTGGTATTCATTCGGTCAAAACAGGTTACGTTGGTCAAATTGTTCCAGACGGTGAATATCATCACGGTCAGTGGATGGTAAATCATTACAGAAAAGTAATGGAGAAAGCAGCGGAGTATCAAATTATGGTTGATGTTCATGAACCAATTAAACCAACAGGTCTGCGAAGAACATATCCAAACCTTATGAGTGCCGAAGGATTGCGCGGACAGGAATTTAATGCGTGGTCTCCGGATGGAGGAAATCCTCCTGAACACTTAACAATAATTCCTTTCACAAGAATGCTTGCAGGACCAATTGATTACACCCCTGGCATCTTTGATATAAAATTTGATCAAGTACAAAAAAGAAAACCAGGTTAACACAACACTTGCACATCAGCTTGCAATTTATGTTGTAATTTATTCACCTATACAAATGGCTGCTGATCTTCCTGAAAATTATGAGGGAAATCCTGCATTCCAGTTTATCAGAGATGTTGGTGTTGATTGGGATACTTCAATTGTTTTGAATGGTGAGATAGGAGAATTCATTACGATTGCCAGAAAAGAAAGAAAAACAGATAATTGGTTTATCGGGAGTATCACTGATGAAAATGAAAGAGAGCATTAATATTTCTTTAAACTTTTTAGATGAAGGAAAAGAATACACTGCAACTCTTTATCAAGATGCAGAAGATTCTCATTGGGATAAAAATCCAACAGCGTATAAAATCGAAAATAAAATTGTTGATAGATTGGACACATTAAAACTAAGACTGGCACCCGGTGGAGGAACGGCAATTAGTTTTATACCCGTAGAGTAAAATTGGTCAGATTCCAGACAAGCCGGAATGACTAAAGAAAGCTAGTGTCATTCCTGCGAGTGGAGCGAGTCAGGAATCTGAAAAAAATAATTAATAATTGCAGAATATATCATGCTTGAATATTTAGACTGGATATTAATAGCAGCTTACTTTATACTGGTTTTCCTTGTTGCGTTCTGGTCGTCGTTCAGTAAAAAGAGAAAAAGCAAAGATTCATCTGATTATTTTCTTGCAGGAAGAAATGTTGGCTGGTTTATAATTGGGGCTTCACTCTTCGCCTCCAACATTGGAAGCGAACATCTTGTTGGTTTAGCAGGAACAGGTGCTGCAAGCGGTGTTGCTGTTGGTCAGTTTGAAATTCTCGCCTCATTAATTCTTTTAATTCTTGGCTGGTTATTCGTTCCGTTCTATTTGAAGAGTGGTGTGTTTACTATGCCGGAATTTTTAGAGAAACGATATTCTTCCGGTGCACGATGGTATCTGGCGATAATATCAATCGTTGGTTACGTGCTTACAAAAATTTCTGTTACGATTGCTGCCGGTGGAATTGTTTTTACTTCCTTGATGGGAATTGAATTTTGGACTGGGGCTTTAATTGTTGTTATCATTACTGGAATTTATACTGTTCTTGGAGGACTTCGTGCTGTTCTTTACACGGATATGGTTCAGATGTTTATTCTTATTGGCGGAGCAATTACTGTAACCGTCGTTGGACTAATAAAACTTGGTGGGATAGAAAATCTTTACAATCATGCCGGGCCAGGATTTTTTAGTTTGTGGAAGCCGATGACAGATCCGAATTTTCCGTGGACAGGAATTTTATTTGGTGCACCTATACTTGGAGTCTGGTACTGGTGTACAGATCAATTTATTGTTCAAAGAGTATTATCGGGTAAAGATATTAATCACTCCAGAAGAGGAACAATTTTCGCAGGATATTTAAAACTTCTTCCACTTTTTCTTTTTGTAATTCCCGGAGTGATTGCATATGCATTAACACAAACCGGTGCTTTAACATTAGATTCACCTGATCATGCTTTACCAACTTTAATCGGAACACTTCTTCCCGTAGGATCTAAAAGGAATTGTTGTTGCAGGTTTGCTTGCCGCACTAATGAGTTCGCTTTCCTCTGTGTTTAATTCCTGTTCCACATTAATTACGTGGGATATTTATAAAAAGCTTAAACCAGATGCTTCTGAAAAAAGATTAGTGCTCGTTGGAAGAGTTGCAACCGCGGTTCTGGTTGTGTTTGGATTAATGTGGATTCCAATGATGAAATTAATTTCAGGACAAATTTATCAGTATCTGCAAAGTGTTCAAGCGTATATATCGCCACCAATAGCTGCAATATTTTTAATCGGAGTTCTTTCAAAAAGAGTAAACTCACAAGGTGCAATTGCAGCATTGATTACTGGTTTTGTTTTAGGAATTACAAGATTAATTCTTGAGTTAAATAAAGAATTGTTGAGTGGTTTCTTTTTTAGTTATGCTGATTTAAATTTTCTTCACTTTGCGTTTCTTCTCTTCCTTGTTTGCACGTTTGTTCTGGTAGTAGTTAGTTATCTAACCTCAGTTCCTGCTGCCCAAAAAATTGATGGACTTACAATTCATACAGTAGCAGCTGAAACGGGAAGCAAAGACGAAAGCTGGCGGAGAAGAGATTTTATTTTATCTGTATTGCTGATTATTTGTGTTGCTATCGTTTGGATTTATTTTAGTTAGCGGTTTAGCCTTTCATAATTATTCTGGGATTTGTGCATTAGCAATCTCATCATAATTTAGAAATTAATATATCGTCCCGATGGGACTTTGTTATTTGTCGATTATTTTGTTCTAGAAATGTTTTGTCCCTATCGGGACATTTCTGTCATTATGTTGACGTGTCTTTCTTTTCTTGATCCCGTAGGCCTGTCTGTCCGAGAGGGATTTAATATTTATAAATATGAAAAACAAAAAGAAAATAAAATCCTTTTAACTGTATTCAATTTCTTTTGTGATTTTTGCACTGGATTTATAGATAGGTATCCTGAACGAGAAAACAGTTCCTTTCCCTTCTGCGCTGCTAACACTTATTTCCATTCCATGAACTTCCATGATTCTCTTTACAATCGCTAATCCTAAACCCAACCCTTCGTTTTCTTTTTGTCCCGATCTTTGGTTTCTTTGATAGCGATCAAAGATATGAGGCAATTCATCACTATTGATTCCATGTCCCGTGTCCTGTATTTCAACAAGAACTTCATCTGAATTGGGTGCAAGCGTTATTAAAACTTTTCCATTTTCGGAAGTAAACTTGATTGCATTATCAATTAAATTCTGAATTACTTTCTCCATCATTCCAATATCCGCATAGACCATCGGAAGATCGAAAGGAAATTTAACTTCCAGGTTGATATTTTTTTCTTCGGCGAGCACTACATTCTTTTGTTGAATGTCCTGGACTAACTCAGCAAGTGAAAAAGCCTCGGGATTTGGTTTTGTCTCTCTGGCTTCGAGTTTTGATAGCTCGAACAATTCCGAAACAAGATTCTTCAAGCGTTCCGTGCTGTTAAAAATTGTATGCAGATATTTTTTTCTTTCTTCTTCAGAAAGAGTTTCGGACTTAATTAAAATAGTTTCAATATATCCCTGAATAGTAGCTAGTGGAGTTCTAAGGTCGTGAGAAACATTTGCAACAAGTTCTCTTCGAAGGTTATCCATTGTTTTTATTTCATCAATATTTTTAACAATAGTATCTGCCATTTCATTAAATGAATTTGCAAATTCGCCAAGTTCACCTTTACTATTTAATTTGATCCTGGCTGTTCAAGTCGCCTTCTTTAAATCTTCGTACAACTGAAACAATTTTCCTCATATTCCTTGTTATCAAACCAAGTGCAATCAAGCTGAATAAAGCAGCAGCTATTATTGTAATTGTCATTGAGCGAAGACCAAGTCGTAGAATATAACTTCCGAAAACAAAATTGGCTGCGTTTTCATAATCTTCACCACCGAGAATCACGTAAATGTATCCTCTCTGAACTTCTCCCTCATATACTTTTGCAGCAGAAAAAGTTTTTTCGACGTGTTCGTTCTTTGGATCAACACCCATAACAAATGAAGAAGCGCCTACTTCTAAAAATTCTTGAATTGGTTCTAAAGGAATCTTTCCAAGTTTTATCTCTTTATCCGGAGCAAAGTAGGAAAGGATTTTTCCATCAGTATCGAGCAGATAAACTTCAATACTTGGATTGATCACCATTATATCGTGAAAAATTTTTTCAAGAGCAGCCTGGTTGGTTTCACCGTTTACAAAAAACTGGTAGTCATCGGCTATATGTTGGGCAACTTCAGCGTTAAGACGTTGACTTGCTTCCTGAAAATACATCTCAGCAGTGAAAGCTGCTATGTAGAGGTAAACAATCGAAATAATAATTAATGCAAAGAGGAATACTGCCGCTATCTTCCAGTAAAGGCTTGAGAAGAAACCATATTTTTTTTGTTTGGAACTTGACAAAGTAATTAACTTATTTCTTCATTAAATCTGTATCCAACTCCCCACGAAGTTAAAATGTATTTCGGTTTTGAGATGTCCGGTTCAATTTTACTACGCAGACGATTGATATGTGAATTAACAGTATGCTCGTATCCATTGTATTGATAACCCCAGAGAATATTTAACAGCTGTTCTCTTGTATAAGTTTTGCCCGGATGTGAAGCCAGTAGATGAAGAAGGTCAAACTCTTTTGGTGTCAGTTCAATTCTTTCTCCTCTAAGTGTTACTTTTCTTTTTGATGCTTCAATTGATATATCACTAACTGAAATATCTGAATCGCCGCCAATCTCTTTTTGTATAGCTTCAACTCTTCTTAAAATAGCTTTCGCACGAGCGATAAATTCTCTTATGCTGAAAGGTTTTGTCAAATAATCATCAGCACCTACTTCGAGCCCTAACACTTTATCCATCTCTTCAGATTTAGAAGTAAGCATAAGGATGGGTGTGTAAATATCCTTTCTGCGAACTTCTTTGCAAATTTCCAATCCATCAACTTTGGGAAGCATTAAATCCAAAACAATCAGATCATAAAAATCTGTTGTGGCAGTTTTCAAACCTTCGCCGCCATCCATTTTAGTTGTTACTTCGCAGTTCAAATCTTTCAGATGTATTTCTAAAAGATCTGCAATTGATTTATCGTCTTCTATTACTAAAACTTTTTTCATTACTTTCAATTTATTTATATGCTAAAATAAAGTCCAGTTATAACAAAAATATCACAGCAAAAGTACAAATCCATATTTATAAATTAATGATTTATTATTATTCTGATAATAAATTAAAGGGTGATAGCAAAACCTCCAAAGTGAGACTCATATTATTAGTCAGTCTCACTCGGTGGTGTGTGTGAACTATTTCAGAAGAATCATTTTTTTTGTTTCTACAAAATTACCAGCTTGCAGTTTGTAGAAATATATTCCGCTTGACAGGTTCCGGACTTCGTTGGGATGACTACCGAATTCAACTTCATAACTTCCGGCAGGTTTGTATTCATCAACCAAGGTTGCAACTTCATTTCCCAACACGTCGTAAATTTTTAAAGTTTGATAACTACCAACTGGTGACTGCCAACTTATGACTGTGCTGGGGTTGAACGGGTTGGGGTAGTTTTGAGAGAGCTTGAATTCAGATGGCACTGAGCTTTCATTTTGTACGCCGGTAACATTTAACTCATACGAACTGATTGTTGCAGATTGATAAACAGTCTTTGATGCAACACTTTGTACAAAAACAACAACACTTAAGCTATCAACATCCCAAATTGGATCGAGGATAATTGTTTGTGGAAGATTTATTATTTCATTTAAATTGATTGAAAATGATTGTCCGTTTGGAGTTGGCAGCATTTTTCTCATTACGTGTTTATGATTTGAAACGGAATTTCTTCCATCAAAAAAAATATCTTCAGCAACAACAAAATGAACCACCAGATCATTGTCAGAAACATTACCGGTTCTTGTTAACTGTGCATTTATGTTAAACTGTGTTGGTGTTCTGGATCCACTTAAAATAATTTTTATCGGACTTGTGGTTGCAACCAAATTATTAAGTGTATTCGTCCAACCGGATGAACTACCCTGATGAGTTCCATCGAACCAACTCTGGGGTGTTGCTGAAACAGGATTATAATAATTATCTCTTGCATCCGATCCCTCCTGACTCTGCCAATAAAGCGGATCATCGCTATAAGGATAAATCATATGATAGAATATGTAACTGATTTTATTACCGTTTGGTCCTGAGAGATAATTATCAATTACATTATGGGCAACCGGGCATAGTGGGCAATGAGAGTTTGTGAAGACTTCTACGAGAACTTTTCTATCTTCCTGAGAAAAAAGAATAGAGGTAAATAATAAAAGAATTATTAAAATATTTTTTGTGAACCTCATTACATCTCTCTCATTTTTAATCTTAGAATAACTATTGTTGTCAAGATAGGAAAGGGAAAAATTTAATGCATCACAAAAGTGTAACAGGAGGACAAGAATCAGAAATATGTGATATTGATCTCTGTAGGGACACAATATATTGTGTCCCTACAATGCAAAAATCTATTTACCCATATTATTAAGTATTTCTTCCATTTGGTCCATTACCTTATTCATCTTCTGCATGGTTAATGCAACCGGCTCGGGTGACATTGGGTCAATTCCGGCTTGTCTGATTAGTTCAGTTGGATATTCTGAACCACCACCTTTTAAAATACTATAATATGCATCAACTGCAGACTGACCGTTTTCTTTTATTTTTTCAACTATAGCTGTTCCGTAAATAATGGAAGTTGCGTACTGAAACACATAATAGTTGTATCCAAGAAAATGGGGAATATATGACCATTCGTACTGGATGTAATCATCAACAACACAAATGCCTTCGTCATTTCCATAATATCTTTTAACGATATCATAGTAAATCGCATTCATATCTTCACCTGTTAACGGTTCACCAGCTTCAACTTTTTTATGAATATCCCATTCAAATTCAGCAAAAGAAGTCTGACGGAAAATGGTCGTCCTTAATAATTCAAGGTAACTACCAAGTAAGTATAATCTCTCCTCATCACTCTTTGCATTTTTAACAGCATAGTCATTCAAGAAATTCTCATTTACAGTTGATGCTATCTCTGCTACAAAAGTTGCGTAATCTGCTTTTGAAAATGGCTGCATTTTATTAGAAAAATAACTGTGCATTGTATGACCGAGTTCGTGGGCAAGAGTTGAAACAGATTCATAATCATCTGTCCAGTTCATCAAAATATAAGGATGAACATCGTAAGCTCCACCAGTTGAGTATGCACCGCTTCTTTTTCCAACTGTTGGAATGTAATCAATCCATCTGTTATCGTAGGCCTTTTGCAATGTTGAAATATATTCACTGCCTAGTGGTTTTAATGCTTCCAATAAAACTTGCTGACCCTGTTCTACCGTAAAGCTCATATCAACTTTTTGTACAAGCGGCACATACAAATCATAATAATGGAGTACGTCAACATCAAGCATTCTCTTTTTTAATTCAAGTGCGCGATGCAAGGTCGGGAGATTCTTGTTAACTTCACTAATTAATGTAGTATAAACAGAGACAGGAAGATTGTCAGCATTTAAAGCAGCCTCCAGGGAAGAATCATACTTTCTGTTTTTAGCATAAACCCAATCTTTCTTTACTTTTCCACCGAGATTTGCGCCAAGTGTATTTTTAAATTCACCATAGCCATTAAAAAATGCTTCAAATACTTTTGATCTATCTTCACGATTTTCAAGTGTTCTGTATCTTGTATACGAAGATGGAGTTAATTCAACTTCTTCGCCAGATGTAAGAATAACTTTTGGGAAAGGCTTTTCAGCATTTGTGAAAATATCATAAACATCGCTTTGCACATCTGATATCAATCCAAAGCTTGCGAGTATTTTCTCTTCGGCTTCAGTTAAGGTATGAATTCTTAATCTCTGAATGTTATCAATATACATATTAAAATTTTTTGCAAGCTCTGGGCTTTCTTTAAAAAACAACTCAATTTTTTCTTTGGGGATCTGAAGAATTTCAGGTTCGTAATATGCAGTAACTTCACCAAACTTTGTTCCGAGTGCATTCATTTGTTGCATCATTGCCTGTGCTTCTGAGTTATTCAAATCTTCATTACTAAAATTGCTCGCATACGTCCATGCTTTTGAAAGAGTTTTAAGAAGATCTGAAGATGTATTCAGTGCGTTGTAAAGAACATCAGCACTTTCACCAAGCTTCCCTTGATAAGCTGATAAATTATCAACTTCACCGTTAAGTTTTTTTACATCAGATTGCCAAGCTTCAACAGAGGGATAAATATCTGCAAGATTCCACTTAAGATTATCCGGGACATCTTTACGTTCTGGAGATTGTGAAAAAGAGGAAATAATAATTAAAAAAGAAAAAAGGAAATAAATAAAAAACCGGCTGAACTTATTCATTATTTTACCTGTGTTTATGATTGGATTTTAGCAAATGCAAATTAACAAGAATTTTTTTCTGTAAGAAAATTATTTGATGAGCGGTGTTATATTATTTATAGATATTTGTATTGGCTTTACTTCTTATCTCCTTCACTTTTTGTTTTTCCGATTAACGGCACATACCATTTGTCTTTTGGAACAACCTTTGGCTCCTCCGGATCACGCTCATATGCTGGAGTCATTATCTGAACATTATTTTCATTAAAGACATCAAGAATATTTTGATGTAACTTTGTATAAAGTTTCAGCATGTTATGCGGATCTTTACAGTAGACATTTAGTTCATAGGTTACAGCAAAATCACCTAATGCTTTTTGTAATATAAAAGGCGGAGGGTCTTTTAAAAATCCCTCTGATCTTTCTGCAGCGACTTTCAACATTTCTTCAACTTGACGCCAGGAAGTTTCGTAGCCAATTCCCACATCAGTATGAAGTATTAATCCACGATCATGTGCAAGGGATGAATAGTTAACAACATGATTATTTAATATTACAGAGTTTGGAATTACTATTTCTTCGTTTTTTGGTGTGTGTAGTCTGGTAATAAAAAGTTTAGTGTCTATTACCTGTCCAATGTAATTATCGATCTTGACCAGATCACCTTTTCTAAATGTTCGTCTGTATATCATTGAATAACCTGCTATCAGATTTCCAATAATGGAAGAAGATCCAAGAGATATTAATAACCCTAAAAATAATGATACGCCTTTGAAGGCATCTGAATCTGATCCGGGGATATATGGGTATGCTATTATCACTCCAAACAATAAGATAAAAACTCGTAAAATCTTATAAGTAGGTAATGACCATTCTGCATCGAACCCGTGGATTTTTATGTTACCTTGTTCAATTCCATTGAAAAAAATCTTGGTCAGTTTAAGGATGTATTTTGTAACAAAAAATATGACAATTAAGAAAGCCAGGTTAGGAATAAAATTTAGAATTGATATGCCAAATTCTCTGAGGGGCGTAATAAATATACCAATTAATGATATTGATATACCTCGAGTCCAGGGAAACAGGCTTAGTAAATATTCGAGATATATGAATAAAATAATTAGAACGAGAATAAGTTTTATTACTTTACTTAAGCTGTAAATGGTCAGCCATAGTTGGTTAGAACGAATAAGATTAAAGGATTTTGATTCCAGGGATTCAATCTTGGCTTTTAACTTTCTTTCAAGCAGCGTATGAGTTTTTTTTATTCCCCAATGAATTAGAAGTAAAATGAAAATTATGATTAAAGTTGCCCCAGCAGCATACAAAGCTCTATTAATTATAGTTTCTGAGGTTCGCTCATGGCGGTAGTTGTAAATAGCTTTGGTTAGATTTCGTTTTATGACAGCTGACAATACTTCCCGTTCAATACCTACAAGTTGAGCATCTACATCAAAAACACTCATAATAAATTTTCCGGAAATAAAAATATCATCACGAATTTCAGAGTGCACAATATCAACTTTTTCCGGTCGTATAGAATAATCATTAGCTACATTTTCAATTCTTTCTTTTATAGTTTTAGCTCGATCTTCAGCCGGGTATGAAGGGATTCCCCTGACTAAAAATAATTCATGTCCATCAATGATTACCGGAGCTTCAGAAAATTCTGCGACTGAATCGGGTCCAAACTGAGCAAGTGTTTGAGAATTATAACAGAAAAAGCCAATAAGAAAAAATAAAATCAATTGGAAAGAATTGCTGATTAAATATTTTAATATTTTTTTGTTGATTAATAAGTTCATCTGGCACCCGATTATTTTTTAAGTTTTTCAATAAACAAATAAATTCCTTGATGTAAATAAAGATAGGCGGTTGTTAATTTCAAACAGGCGGTGAATAATGGGGACTATTTTCGGTAATTCTTCAGTAAATTTGTACTGTTATTAAGGAATCAAACTAATAAAAAGGTAAAACAATGAAGCAAATTACAATTTTTATTTTATTTGTGCTTTTGGTAATAGGTTGCACAAAGGAACAAAAAGATCAAAACGACTCCGGAGAAATAACTATGCTTAATGAAAAAATTGCAAAGTTCGTTCCGACAGAACTTAATTATGATTCCAGCAATCTGGATGAAAGAGAAAAAGTTGTTGTTGAAAAACTTTACCGTGCCGCAAAAATTATGGATGAAATATTTCTTGAGCAGGTTTACTCGAAGAATGATGAAATTAAAGCAAGACTTATGAAAGAAACTACCGAAGAGTCGAAACTTCAACTTGAATTATTTAATATAATGTTTGGACCATTTGACCGGTTAGATCATGATGCGCCATTTCTCGGAACTG
Source organism: uncultured Ignavibacteriaceae bacterium (assembly GCA_963790385.1). Taxonomy (GTDB): domain Bacteria; phylum Bacteroidota; class Ignavibacteria; order Ignavibacteriales; family Ignavibacteriaceae; genus IGN2. Next base: position 747,114 of record CAWBOG010000003.1, on the reverse strand, counting down.
AAAAAAAACCACTCGGGGCAAATTTTTATCCTGAAGATATGACTAAAGAGGAATTTGAAAATTGGATTAAAGCAAATCCTAAGGAGGAAAAATCGTTTACATCTGAATTTACAGTTATCAGAAGAGAAAACGGTAAATTAAAGGCAATTCCTTACAGTGAATACTGGAAAGATAAATTAACTCAAGCCGGGAAGTTGTTGAAAGAAGCAGCAGAGTATGCTGATAATCAATCGCTTAAAAAATATCTGAACTCAAGAGCAGATGCTTTTCTGAGTAATGATTATTATCAGAGTGATATGGATTGGATGGATTTAAAAGATCATAATATAGAAATTGTTATCGGACCTTATGAAGTGTATGAAGATAATCTATTCAATTATAAAGCTTCTTTTGAGTGCTTCTTAACTTTGAAGGATAAGGTTGAAAGTGAAAAACTGGAAGTGTTTAAAAAATATTTAAGAGACATGGAAATCCATTTGCCAATCCCGGATCAGTATAAAAATTTTGATCGTGGTTCCGAATCGCCTCTCGCTGTTGTAAATGAAATCTTTACTGCCGGTGATACAAAATCTGGTGTTCAAACTCTGGCTTTCAATTTGCCTAATGATGAAAGAGTACGAAAAGTAAAAGGTTCAAAAAAAGTAATGCTTAAAAATGTTGCTCACGCAAAATACGACAAGCTTCTTATCCCGATTACAAACATTGTCCTGGATCAGGAGCAGATAAAATATGTTACATTTAATTCATTCTTTACTCATTCACTAATGCATGAAATGTCTCACGGCATTGGACCCGGTTTTATTAAAATTGACGGCAGGGATACTGAAGTACGCAAAGAGTTGAAAGAAACATACGCAACATTAGAAGAATGTAAAGCTGATATTTTAGGAATGACTAATAATGTTTTTATGATTGAGAAAGGTGTTTTCCCTGAGAGTTTTGAAAATGAAACCTGGGTGACTTTCCTCGCAGGCACTTTCCGTTCGGTAAGATTTGGTATTAACGAAGCACACGGAGGTGGTAACGCAATTATTTATAATTTCCTGATCGAAAAAGGAGCGTATGAATACAACGAGTCTACTCAAAAAGTAAAAGTAAATTTTGAAAAGATTGGTCCTGCCATGGAGGAACTTGCAAATATTGTTTTGATGATTCAGGCAACAGGCGATTATCAGGGGGCAAAAGATTTAATTGCAAAGTACGCTGTTAATTCACCTTCAATGGAAACTTTGAGAAAGAAACTTGATCATCTTCCGGTAGATATTAAACCGGTCTATCAGATTGAAGAGATGTATAAGTAATTTGAAATCCCTCACCAAACCTCTCCCCAAAAGGGGAGAGGCTTCTAATTAGAAACCTTAAATACCTTGGAAGAAAAAACAATTCAAATAGAAAATAATTACTCGGAAGACGTTCAGATTGTAACTAAAAATGGACGAGAATTTATCATTGTTGGAACAGCGCATATTTCACGCCAGTCTGCCGACTTGGTTAGAGAAGTAATAGAAAAAGAAAATCCGGATGTCGTCTGTGTAGAGCTTGATGAAAAAAGATTGGCTGCTCTCTCAGAAAAAAACAGGTGGGAGAATCTGGATCTTAAAAGTATAATTAAGCAAAAACAATTAAGCACCCTTATTATTAATCTTGTTCTTTCATCCTATCAAAAAAAACTAGGAGAAAAACTTGGAGTTACTCCGGGAACAGAATTACTTGAAGCTGTCAATACCGCAAAAGAAAAAAATATTCCAATCGAGCTTTGTGACAGGGAAGTGCGAATAACTTTACGACGAGCCTGGCATTCAATGGGTGTATGGCAGAAAATAAAATTGCTTGCTGGCGGCTTTGGTGGAATTTTTGAAAAGCAGGAATTGACTGAAGAAAAGCTGGCGGAGCTTCGCAGCAAAGATGTTCTTTCTGAAATGATGGATGAACTTGGTAAAGCAATGCCAATCCTAAAAGAAGTAATCATCGACGAGCGCGATCAATACATCGCTCAAAAGATGAAGGATAGTAAAGGAGAAAAAATTGTTTCTGTTGTTGGTGCCGGACATGTTAAAGGAATAATCAGGGTGTTGGAAAGCAACGATTCAATTGATCTAAAAAAAATTGAAGTAATTCCAGCCTCGTCTCCGGTAACAAAAATTATTGGTTGGGGAATTCCGGCGGTTATAGTCGGTTCAATTATTTTTATTGGCTATAACAAAGGCTTGAGTGAAGCAAGTGATAATGCATTGTTCTGGATATTAGCAAATGGAATTCCGAGCGCAATTGGTGCATTGATTGCAATAGCACATCCAATAACAATTATAACTGCTTTTTTTGCAGCACCAATTACAAGTTTATCTCCATTAATTGGAGCCGGGTACGTAGCAGCATTTGTTCAAGCTTATTTTCAGCCACCATTAGTTAAAGATTTTCAGAATGTTAGTGAAAATGCAAGAAAGTTCTCAATGTGGTGGGGGAACAAATTGTTAAAAGTATTATTGGTTTTTATTCTTGCTAGTCTTGGAAGTGTTTTGGGAACCTGGGTTGGACTTGCTGAAATAGTGAAGAATGTATTTAATTAATCGATGACATCTTTCGCCTATTCACGTTTGGAGGAAAGGATATCATCTTTAAAAATAAGTTTACATTACTTCAAAAGTAACATCTTACGTGTTTCAATATTATCCCCGGCTTGAAGTTTATAGTAATATGCTCCACTGGCTAACATACCTGCATCGAATTCAACCGAATGTGAACCTTCCGGTTTTTCTTCATTGAGTAGAACAGCAACCTCTTTACCCATTACATCATAAATTTTTAAGGTCACAATTTCTGTTTCAGGAAGTGTAAATTTTATTATTGTAGATGGGTTGAACGGGTTTGGATAATTCTGCTCTAATCTAAATTCTGTGGGCAAAACTTCATCATCTTCAACAGAGACTAAAATTGTGTTGCCAGCTTTTAATACAATATTTGCAAGAGGATCAAAAACAAGATTAACTGGCTCTTTATCAAAAAGAAAATTAAATACCTGGTTGTTCATTTCATTATTAATTGTAATAAGAGTATCTGTAACATCACTGAATGTTATTTTTAATTCTACGGGCATTTTAAAGAATGCAGTATTCTGCTGAATCTGGTTTATGACTAATTCAACATCCCAACTCTGACCCTCTTCCGATATTATGTAAGTGTTTTGATAAACAGGATGGTTTGGACTGTAAACCCATTGATCAAAAAACCAATCATAGTCTTCACCGGTTACGCTATTAACTTTAGCATTAAAGTCAGCAGTAGAAACAATATCATATTTGAAAACTGGATCAGTTGAATAAGTATTTAATATTTCAAAAAAGAGCGAATCGCCGACAACGTATCTTAACATATGGAGTACGCAAGAACCTTTCACGTAGGTAATTGCGAAATTGTAAAGCGTATTTATGCCCGGTGTAACCACTGACCATTGAGGATTGTAAATCGGCCAGCCCGGGTTTCCGTTAAAATAATTGCCAGCCTGAGAGTTTATTTCCTGTTTGTATCTTGTATAACCCGTAGTGTATTCGTACCACAACGCTTCGCAATAAGTTGCGAAGCCTTCGTTAAGCCACACATCAGACCAGGTAGCTGGAGATAAAAGATCTCCAAACCATTGGTGGCCAAATTCATGTGAAACTAAATTTTCATTCCAGCAATTTTGGCAAAGATGAATCAGTGATTGGTCTTCCATTCCTCCCCACGGGAATAATCCATTCAATGTTGCAAATCCGTTTTTCTCAAATGGATATTTTCCGAATAAATCAGAAAAATGAGTCATCATCGGAATTATTTTGGTTTTAATGTTGTTAAGGCTAGCAACAGTCTCACCGGTGTTCCAATAAAATCTTACAGGGATTGAATCACCAGGCGATGAAGGATTCTGCCAGTAAATAATATCAAGATTGTAATTTACTTTTCCTGAAAGAGTCATCAGGTATGTAGCAATCGGGTCACGACTTTTCCAATGGTGATAAATTGTATCGGCAACAAGAATTGAGTCAACTAATAATCCGTTTGAACCAAACTTTACTGTTGAAGGCATTTTTGCAATAAGCTCAAACGTTGCTTTATCAGAAGGATGATCAACAGATGGAAACCACTTACGGGCACCTTCGGGCGCATTTGTTGTAAATACAAAACCACCTCCGGTAAAAAAAGCCTGGTCGCTTACATTTAAATGATGATAATATATTTTTATATCAACTGTATCATCTGGTAGGTACGTGTTATCCAATTGAACATTAAGAATATTAGCATTATGTGTAAACGATGTAGCAGCCAGTCCTACTGAGTCAATCACTAAAGAGGTATTGACTGCATCAAGATGAATTGAACTCAAAGCTGTATCAACTTTGAATGTTACTACAGCGGATGCGTTGAATGATTTTGGAAATGGCGTGATGAAATTATCGTAAAGATCGAAGTCGAGGCTGTAATGAATAATGTTAAATGGATTGTGTGGAGTAATCATAACGCCATCCGAAAAAGTGGAACTACTATTTGTCTTTCCTTCTGAACACATCTCTGCACCAGTAGTTGTCTGTGCAATTGAAGTTTTTCCGATTGATAAAAGAAAAAAGATTCCAGCAATTATAATTGAAGAAGAATACTTATTCATCTCATTATCCTTTAAATTAAAAAATACTAATTCATTTAGTTGAATTATTATTTCAATATTTATCATTCACATACTGATATTAAGCTAAATATATTTTTTAGGAATAGCTAATTTTTTGGAACTGCTTTTTGAATGATTTAGATATTAAGTAAAAAAGCCCCGATAAATTAATATCGAGGCTTTGAAAAATAATGTTATGTACGTTTATCCGAGGTAGGATTTTAATCTGCCGCTTCTTTTTGAGTGTCTTAAGTTTCTTAAGGCTTTCTCTTTTATCTGTCTTACCCTTTCACGGGTTAAATTAAATCTTTCGCCAATCTCTTCAAGAGTTGCAGAATGATCACCTTCAATTCCGAAATAAAGTTTAATTACTTCCGATTCTCTTTCAGTAAGAGTTGAAAGAACATTATGAACTTCTTTCTTTAAAGATTCTTTCATCAACTCTTTATCCGGTAACGGTTGTTCATCATTTGGAAGAACATCAATAAGAGTGTTTTTATTTTCGTCACCCGTTTTTAACGGCGCATCCATTGATACGTGACGACCAGAAATCTGAAGCGCGTATGCAACTTCATCAGCAGTCATATCAAGGATTTTTGCCAGCTCATCCGTAGTGGGTTTTCTTTCATATTCCTGTTCAAGTTCTCTGTAAGCTTTGCTGATCTTGGTAAGGTTACCAACTCTGTTAAGTGGCAAACGAACAACTCTTGATTGATCTGCAATTGCCTGCATGATTGACTGTCTTACCCACCAAACTGCGTAAGAGATAAATTTAAATCCTCGTGTTTCATCAAATCGCTGTGCAGCTTTTATCAGACCGATATTACCTTCATTAATTAAATCACCGAGAGAAAGACCCTGGTTTTGAAACTGCTTTGCAACAGAAACAACGAATCTTAAATTAGCTTTTATTAATTTTTCCTGGGCAAGCATGTCGCCCTTTTTAATAAGAATAGCTAATGTGATCTCCATATCTGGAGTTAATAGATCAACCTTGCCGATTTCCTGCAAGTATTGATCAAGAGATTTACTTTCGCGATTGGTAAATTGCTTAGTTATTTTCAAGCTTATCGCTCTCCTTCATAGGATTTTTAAGTGAATAGAAAAACTTGTGGTATTTAACGGGTAGTGTTTATTAACTCCGTCAAATTCAAGGCTGCAAATATATTACTATAATAAGATGAATGGAAGACTAAAAGGTTCCCTACAACACAAATTTTTCTCCGGAGATGGGATAATCTGCGTTTTTATATCCTTTTTGAAGGATTTTTTCTCTAAAAGGTAATGCCTGTTCTTCTTCCCCGTGCACTAAAAAGATATTTTTTAATCTGTTTGAAGGATTCAGACGAAGGTATTCAAGCAGTTCTTTTTGGTCAGCATGACCACTGAAATAATCCATAGTTTTAATTTTACATTTAACAGAATATTCTTCGCCAAGAATGTTAACCTTTTCCATTCCATCCATAATTTTTCTTGCTAAGTGTATGTTGAGCAGCGTAACCAACAAACAGAATTAAGTTATTTGAATTGCTGATATTGTTTGCAAGATGATGAAGTATTCTTCCACCCTCTGCCATTCCTGATGCAGAAATAATTATCATTGCCTCTTTTGTTTCATTTAGCTCTTTTGACTCATCAACTGTGGTAATATATTTAAGTCTCTTGAATCCGAAAGGATCATCGCCGCTTTCTAAGAATATTCTGTTCGTCTCTCTGTCAAAACATTCAGGATGTTCTTTAAAAACTTCAGTTGCTTTAAGTGCTAACGGACTGTCAACATAAATTGGAATTTCAGGAATTCTGTTTTGGTCAAATAATTTATGAAGCACGTAAACAAGTAATTGAGTTCTTCCAACAGCAAAAGAAGGAATAATTATTTTTCCTCGTCTCTCAAAAACTTCTCTCACAACTTTGGCAACTTCTTCTTCAACTTCATCAGTTTGAGTATGGAGACGATTGCCATAAGTGCTTTCCATTATTAATATGTCAAGGTCACGAAAAATATCTGGATTACGAATGATCGGCATTTCCGGTCTGCCAATATCTCCGGAAAATCCAAAACGAAGTTTCCTTCCTTCTTCTTCAATTTCGAGAAGTATTCCCGCAGATCCAAGTATGTGTCCTGCATCCTGAAAGTAAGCCACGACGCCTGGAAATATTTCTGTTGCAGTATTGTAATCAACCGGAATAAAATTATTTATTGCATCATCAACATCTTCAATTGAATAAAGTGGTTCTTCCGGTATGCGTTTTTTCTTTCTTTTATTTAACCATTCGATATCTCTTTGCTGCAAATGTGCAGAATCTTCAAGCATAATTTTACAGAGATCTTTTGTAGCAGATGTAGTATAGATTGGTCCGTTAAATCCGTCTTTTACAAGATGAGGTATATTTCCGCAGTGATCAATATGAGCGTGAGATAATATTAGTGCATCAATTTCTTTTGGATCGAATTTGAATGTTTTTGTTTTTTTCGTAAGTGTCTTTTCTTCTTCCCTGGAATAAACCGCAATCAAGAAGAATTTTTTTATCATTAATTGTAAGAAGATGCTGCGAGCCGGTAACAGTTTGGGCTGCACCGAAGAATTGAATTTTCAATTTAATACTTTCTTTTATATTCCTTTGAAAAGCTGTGTGAGATTTAGACTTTTAACTTTTTGTTTACTGGCAAGTGAAACGTATACTAAAGCTAATGATTCTTTTCCCGTCCCGAGAACAGTACCAATTAAACCCAATGATTCGGCCAATTCGGCTGAGTCAACTTCATTGATAATACATTTCCATAGTGCCTCTTCAATAACATTATAAGCGGTATGAACTTCGTGCAAGTCAAACCCGGATTCGAATCTTTCTTTGGCAACCTTTTCAGAATAGTTAACCATATCGACAAGGTTTTTGGTTTTGATTCCATTCAAAGTAAGATCAAACAATTTTGCTAATCTCTGCCAGTTTTCATCTGCCTGTGATGAATCATAATGTTTCAGATGAGATCTTTGCAGGGAATTAAAAGCTTCGTTGATTATGTCAGTCTGATTGCTGACTAAAATTTCTACAAACTTCATTTTAGTCTCTCTGTCTTTATTAAAAAATTTATTAAAACACCCAAACAAAAATAATCAATTATATTACCCTTATTAAAATTTCTATGTAGATTTTAAAAGAAGCTTAGTTGATCTGACTGAACTATGTTGCCGAAAAACCCATTCCCCAGAAAAATTTGAATTGCTTTATGTATTGTTAAGGAATAATTTTTGTACAAGTATTTTTATTAAAGTGGAGAAAAGGGATATTGTTTCAATCTCTAAAATTGGTGGTTACTAAATCCCGAAATATTTTGTATAAAGTAAGTACGGTTTTTTTTACTGCACTGATAGCATTCCTATTATTTTACCTTTTAAGTTGCAATGACAACGGTGTTGGACCCGTGAGTGAGTTAACACCACTTCCTGATGATGCTGCTGTATATCTTTCAATGGATGGTACGGAGGCGGGACTTTGGATTCTCAACCCCAATTCTCTTGAATTAATTGATAGTATGATTACAGCGCCTGGTGTTCCTTGGACAATTGAATTCTCCCCTGATTATAATTCTTGGTATTCGTGTTGGGGAACGAGCGGTGATTACTCGATCTATACATGTAACTTTCAGCCTCTTACGATCCAGAACCGCTTTCAACTTCAAGATGCAAAGTACGCATTAGTTAAAAGTTACGATGGTAAACACTTAATTGCTTATGGTTATAAAGGAATAGATATCTTCGATAGAATATCTCTAAGCTTAGATCACAGAATCTGCTATTGGCTTCATTTGTTTTTCTATGTAATGATCATAAGTCAATATCGAATGTTTTAATTCGACTGGAATTGGACCTCGTTTGGTGATAACATAGTAAACTGTTCCTGCCCGCTCGCTGCCCGGGAAGTTGTTTCAGGAACATTCGTGCAGCTTTTACGTGCTGTGGAATATTCTTTGTGTATTCGTCAACATCTTTTCTTAATCTTTTTCTATAAACAAGCTTGTCATCGTACTCACCATCTTTTACTTTTTTAACAAATTCTCTAAGCCAGTTTTCAATTTCAGCATTGTTAAAAATTCTGTTGTAAAGTTCTAACTGAAATTCTTTAGCGAGTCGTGTCCAATCTGAGCGGACAGATTCCATTCCAACAAATTCAATTGTTTCTTTATCTTCGTTTGATAACAGTCCAGCATATCTTTTCTTTGCACCGGTTTCACTTCCTCTGGCAGGAGTTAACACAAATTTTCTGTAAAACTTTTCAAATTCTATTTCGAGATATGATTTTAAATCGTAATCTTTCTGAATTTTTTCTAACCAGTACTTATTTAAATCATTTGCTATTCTTTGTCCATTCTCTTCGGCTCTTTCTCCTTCACCTTCTTTAAGTTTAACGAAGAGAGAATCAGTGTCGCCATAAATTACTTCGTATCCTTTTTCAGCAAGGAATGTTTTACTATCTATTAATAATTTTTGTCCTGTGCCTGTTATCGCCGTTGGCAGATTTGGATGATAGAATCTGCATCCAAAAGAACCCATCACTCCATAAAAACTATTCATCAAAATTTTTATTGCCTGTGAAAGCTGTTTATCTTTTTTCTTTTTTGCGAGATTCCGCTGTTCAATTAGCTGATCAATAAACTCAGGCAAAAAATGTTGTGTTGAAGAAAACTTATAACCGTTCAAAGTTTCAATTGTATCTATACTTGATTTTAAGTTTGAGTAAGGATCAATTTTGAAAGTCTGAATAATTGACGGATACAGACTTTTGAAATCAAGAACAATCACATCATCATAAATTCCCGGCACAGGATCCATTACGTAGCCGCCTGCTGCGTGTTCTGAGGTTTGAAGATCTTTCACATTTGGTGCGACATATCCAGCACGGTGAAGCTTTGGCAGAAAAAAATGATCGAAAGCTGCGGTCATCATTCCAAGTTCATCCATCAACAAGCCGGAAAGTTGAGCGCGGCGAATTGAAAGTTCGATCAACCCTGCTTTTCTGAAAATGTTTGTAACCAGTTCCGCATCTTTTAAATTGTATTCAGCAAGACTGGCTTTATCTTCCTTGAACATTCGTTCAATCTCTTCAACTTTATCGTGATCCTGGCTAATAGCTTTTCCTTCTTCGAGCATCTCCTGTGCAACAGTTTCAAGTCTGTAATCTTCAAAAGTGAAAAAAGAAGACCTCAATGCAACAGGACCGTCAATTACAATTCTTCCAGTGACTGATGCAAAATATCCACTTGGTTTTCTTTGGCGTAAAGAAACTCTTCCGCCGGCTCTTGCAATATCAAATGGAATCATAAGCTCATTACATTTACGTTCAAGGAACATCAGATCAAAACCGATAACATGCCAGCCAATTATTACATCCGGATCTTTCTCCTGAAACCACTTAAGAAAATTTTGAAGCAATTCTGTTTCGTTCTTAAATGTTATGATATAATCAGGAAGCTTTTCCTTTTCTTCTGATACGATAAATACTTTTTTCTCTTCCTCTTTTCCGGAAAGATGAATTGCTATTGAATAAAGTTGATTATTCTGACCTGTTTCAATATCGATTGAAGCGATTAAGTAATTTTGGAGTGAACTCACATGGTTCAATTTTAGGATTTGTAAATGAAACCAGATTTTTTTTCTTAGAGAATGTTCCTTCAACCTGAACCTGTGCATTAATAAATCGTTCCATAAGAAATCTTCTCGAGGGGTCGATATCAGATTCAAAAGTTTTGACACCCATTCCATCCAATTCTTCCGATGCGGTTTTTAAATCCCGCTGATTATTAAAGTAGAGTGCATCAACTTTATTTTCTTCAAAATTTTTAAGATCAACTTCTTTTCTGCTATATGGAGCGGACAGGTTAGTAATAACTGAAGAATTATTAATAAAAAATACAGGATTGTTAGTAAAATTCATTTCAACAATTCCCATTTCATCAGAGGTTCCTACAAATCTAAGTTGGTTTTTACCGCGAATGTCCTGCCATTCACCCGTAAGAATGAACACTTTTGCAGATGTTTTTGCTGTGTCTGCCATCAATAATCCTCAGCAACTTTTTTGAAAACTGTTTGCAAAGATTTTGTGATTTTCCCTGTTTCACCATTATTGACTGTCCAGTAATCAATTTCTGTTACGGGGGTAATTTCCTTTGTTGTGCTTGTGATAAAAAACTCTGTATAATTTTTCAGATCATCTTTCTCAATAAACTCTTCGCGGTAATCTATTTTGAATTTTTCGCAAAACTCCAGAACCACCTTTCTTGTAATACCCTCAAGAATTAATCTTGACTTTGGTGCTGTAAGAATAGTTTCGTCTTTTACCGCAAAGAAATTAGTGTGTGTTCCTTCAGTAATTAATCCATCCCGCACTAATATTGCTTCAACAGCATTTTCTTCTTTTGCTTTTTGATTTGCAAGAACAACAGGCAGAAGAGAGGTCGATTTAATATCGCATCTCAACCAGCGGATATCTTCCTGAAGAATTACTTTGACTCCATTTTCCTGTTCGTCAAAATTTTCATTTAATTCTTTAGCAGAGATAAATAATGTCGGTGAAATTTTATCATCAGGAAAATGATGAGTTCTCGGAATTGCTGATCCCCGGGTAATCTGTAAATAAATTAATGCTTCCCGCTCAATATTATTTTTTTTTATGAGATCATAAATTATTTTTTCAAGTGAGCTGAGTTCTCCGAAATCAATTTTTATTTCTTTGAGACTTCGCTTTAATCTGTTTAAGTGATCTTCATATCGAAACAATTTGCCATTGTAAGTTCGGATTGATTCATAAACACCATCGGCAAAGAGAAAACCACGGTCGAATGGGGAGAGTATTTGCTTCTTCCAGAGAAAGAATTCTATTGTTAAGGAAAACCATCATGCTTAAAAATACCCAAATTTATAACGAAACCCGACATTTCAAATATTACAAGAGATGGATGAAAATTTTATTTTTGAGCAGCACAATTATTTTATATGGAATCTATTTAAATATTATGAACATAGAACAAATCCGTGAATATTGTATTAAGAAAAAAGGAGTTACAGAAGAGTTTCCATTTGATGAAGAGACACTTGTGTTTAAAGTTGCAGGAAAAATATTCTTGCTTGCTTCTCTGGAAACTATTCCACTTCAAATTAATCTTAAATGCGATCCTGAAAAGGCTATTGAATTGAGAGAGGAATATGATTCAGTTCAACCCGGTTACCATATGAGTAAAAAACACTGGAACACTATTATTATTGATGGAACTATCCCAAACGTCGAGCTGTTCAAATGGATTGATGTTTCTTACAATCTTGTTGTAGCGAAGTTAAAAAAATCTGAACGCGATATGCTTGAGAATAAATCAAATTGAAGTATAATTAAATGTTTTTTAAAGAATAGATTATTTATATTTAGATAGCTTTTTAATTAATCACATAATTATCCTTAAACAAAACAAATGGAGGTCGTAATGAAAAGACTCATATTAATATCTGCATTATTCTTTATGGTTTCTGCAGTTGCATTCAGCCAAACGCAGGTTTTAAGTGGTACCTGGGGTGCAAGCTCTGACACCAAATCTTATACACTGAACGCTAATTCTGGTGACAGATCCATTACCATTCAGGTAAATTTCTTAAAACCATTTGAGAACAAACCAGACGTAGTTTGTGGTATTTCATCAATTGATGTTGATAAAAGCACCGCTGTAAGATATGCGGTAAAGTCAATTTCAGTATCTAGAGACGGCTTTACTGTTGAAGTAAAAACCTGGGGCGATACAAAGATTAATAGTGTCACAGGTTTCTGGGTTGCTCACGCTGAATAAGGATTAAATTTAATTTCTTGTCGGAATTAAGATGCCGTTGCCCTGAAAATGTGTAACGGCATTTTTTATTATATTATTACAAAACCCGAAGGTGCAAAAAAATAATCTTTATTCTTTTCTGATTATTGAATAATTTAATGTATTCAACAATTGAAAAATATTCTCCGCTTTAATAAGTTAAGGTATAGTACGGGACAATAAATATGATTAAGCAGTTAACATTCGTTTTACTTTTATTATTTATATCAATTAGTTGTGAGACAAATCCACCAACATCTCCGGATAATTCGACCCCACAATTTGGTAAAGCATTTATAACTGCAAATGTTTCTGATGCTGAAATTTGGCTTGATAATTCAAATACAGGTCAGATAGCCCCGGATACTGTTGAAACTACCGTGGGAACGCACACGTTTACACTAAAAAAAACTGACTATTTAGATGCTTCTCAAATTGTTGAGATAATTGCAGACAGCTTAATTTCACTTAACATTCCCTTAACTGAAATTTCTGAAACCGGGAGAATATTCATTAGTTCTAATGCAGTGGGATCTCAAATATTTATTGATCAGATAAATTCAGGCAAAGTAACTCCCGATACAGTACTTGCTTCGCCTGGTGTGCATGTAATAGAATTGCAAAGAGCTTTCTATAATTCTTCAACTCAACAAGTTGAAGTGTTCAAAGATAGTCTGATTTATTTGGATATTAATCTTCAGGAGATACCCCCGAGCAATGTAGTTTTGATAGAAGATTTTGCAAATGTAAGCTGTGTTCCATGCGTTACCTCTAATAAGATAATTGAAAGTTTATCCAATGTAACTTATGGTCATTCAAAACTTGTGGCAATTAAGTACCCAACAAATTTTCCATCTCCTAACGATCCATTTTATCTTGCAAACACAACCGATTGCAATGCAAGAATTAGTTACTACAATGTATTTTTTGCTCCAACTACAGTTGTTGATGGTATTGAACGACCGATCTCTACAGATTCATTGAGCGTTATGGCTGCTGTTGATATGCGTTTAACAAAACCTCTGCAATTCAGAATGGACGTTTCCAGCAGTGTGGTTGGATCACAATATTTAATAACAGTTACTGTTAAGGTACTTAATGGTGCAGGAATAGATTTTTCAAATACAGTTTTACAGACTGTGGTAACTGAAACAGATATTGAGTTTGCAACACCTCCAGGCTCAAACGGCGAAACTAAGTTTTATGATGTAATGCGTACCATGCTTCCGTCAAATCTAGGACAATCTTTAAGTGGAATAAGTCAAACGGAGGAAGTTGTCTTCCAAAGACAGACTACTATCAACTCAAACTGGGTTGTAAATAACCTTCACGTGATTGCTTTCATTCAAAATATAAGTACTAAAGAAATTTATCAGACTACTTCGACTTTTGATTGACCAAAACTGTAGCAATTGCCTACTATTGAGCAGAATCCGCAATATTTTTGATTTTTCATTTTTTTTGTTTGAAATTTTTATTCCCATTTTGTAGTTTATACCCCCAGCGGGGTAAAATTATTAATTAATAGCCCCTTTTACTTGTAACTGAATAGAAAACACACCTAATGGATACATCGAAATATCTTCGGTCATTCATAGAAATTGGTCTTACCGAACGAGAAGCAAAAGTTTATATGACACTTTTGAGTGGCAAAATGTTCACGGTCTTAGAACTTCAGGAAGCAGTTAACATTCCCCGAACAAAAATATACGAAGTTCTGAATAAGCTTGTAAGCAGAAATATTTGTGTAGAAAAAAAGCTTGGAAAAAATAAACTTTACGAAGCAGTTGAACCCAAAATTGCACTCGAACGCGTTGTTGAATCATATAAAAAAGATCTTGAAAGAAAAGAACAATTAATTACTCAAGTCTCAGAAGTTTTCACACCGATTTTTCAAAATAGTAAATCAATTGTTAATCCGCTTGAGTTCATCGATGTGATGAAAGAAAAGGGACAAATTCATAAAAGATATACTGCGTGTGTCCGAAGCACCAAAAGAGAAATGTTAACTTTTAATAAGGGACCCTACGCTTGCGATACTTCTGATCGCCTTGATGAGCAGGAAGATGAAGAATTTAAATTGTTAAAGAGAGGCGGAGCTTGTAAGGACATATATGAATTGGAAGAACTAAAACAAGTTGAATGGCTTTTAAGTTCTGTAAAAAAATCTCTGAAGCTCGGTCAACAGGCAAGGGTTGTAAAAAAACTCCCAATAAAAATGCTGGTCTTTGATCATGAAAAAGTGATGTTTGCACTTGAACAACCTGTTCCTGAATTGAATGAGCTAACGATGATTTATATTGAACATAAGCAATTGGCTGAAGCTTGTAGTATTTTGTTCTATCATTTATGGAACCAGGGTGTTGATATAAATGACGTAGGAAAAGATTCCATTAATAAGATTGAATCGTTTTCTTTTGTAACAAACTAAGCTTTAAGATTTTTTAAGGCAAGAAAAAAATAGATCTTTGAAATTAGAAGGTTCAAAAAAATCCCAAAATGTTTTGGGTTAATTATTTAGTAACTATAAATCATTAAACAAGAGGAACTTTTATGAAAAAATTATTACACATACTTATTTTATTCCCATCTCTAATGATGGCGCAAGTCTACTTCAATGTAGATTTTAACGGAACATTCCCACCAACAGGATGGACTGTGGATGCGCACGCCACTAACTGGTCTGCAGTTGCTACCAATAATTCAGGTGGTACCTCACCCGAGGCTAGGTTTAATTACTCTCCAACATTTACTGGAGATTCAAGATTAATCAGTCCTACAATTAACACAACGGGTAATACAACAATTACCGTTGAATTCAAATTTAATCTTGATCATTACGGTGGACCGTATACTATAGGTGTCGCAACCAGATCCGGCGGTGGTGCCTGGAATGTTGTCTGGCAGAAAGTTAATCCAGCAGTATCTATTCCAGCAACTACTGAAATTGTTACGATAAACAATGGTGATGTCGGAGCCGTAGATTTTCAGATTTGCTGGTATTTCTCCGGCTATTCATACAACCTAAATTATTGGTATCTCGATGACTTGAAACTTTTTGTCCCTTTAGCACACGATGCTATGGTGAAAGATATCTTGGTTGATCCTAGCTATCCTCCGGGCACCAATTTAATTCCTCAAGCAGTACTTAAAAACTTCGGTTTAAATACAGAAACTTTCGATGCAACTTGTGTTATTAAACTTGGTGGCAGCAATGTTTACACTCAAAATTGTTCACCGGTGACTTTAACTGCCGGTGCTGAACAGACAGTATCATTTCCAGGTTATTTATTAAACGCTGCGAATGATCTATATGAAATAACAGTAAAGACCAATCTTAGCGGAGATATGGATACTGCAAACGATACGAGAACAGAATATTTTAATACATATACCACTGCTCGTGAAATGGTTGTCTTAGAAATTGGTACTGGTACTTGGTGTACATATTGTCCAGGTTCACAAATGGGTGCAGATGATCTTGTAGAAAACGGATGTTCCGTTGCTGTTATTGAATATCATAACGGTGATTCATTTACTAATAACTATTCAAATGCTAGAAATACCTATTATGGGATTTCTGGTTTTCCAACCGCAGTATTTGATGGAGTACAATCATTTGTTGGCGGTGATCATAATTTGAGTATGTATCAGGTACTATCTTCCCATATATGAGGGGAGAAAAGAGATTATGTCTGCTTTCTCAGTTGATATGTTCGGGAGTAATTCAGGGTTGGATTATAACGTAATAGTAAGATTAAACAGATTAGCTGCGATTCCTCCCACGTGGGATAATCTTGTAATTCATTTTGTAGTTACTGAATCTGACATTCCTTTTAACTGGCAAGGACAAACAGAAGTTGACTATGCCGAAAGGCTTATGGTTCCAAATGAATTGGGAACATCTGTTGACTTAATTAATAATAATCAGATTGATATTCCGTTATCTTTTTCTTTGAATGCCAGCTTGGGTAACTGAGAACTGTCAGCTTGCTGCATTCATTCAGAATCTTGATACAAAAGAAATTTTACAAGGCGATAAAGTTTGGATAATTAATTTACAACCACTTCCTGTTGAACTAACTAAGTTCACTGCAACAGCAACATTTGAAGGAGTGTTGCTAAACTGGACTACAGCTACAGAAACAAATAATCATGGATTTGAAATTGAAAAATCCGCTAACGGGATAGAATTTTATACGGTTGCATTTGTTCCGGGAGCTGGTACAACAACGGAATCAAGAGAATATACTTACAAGGATGATGTTGATTACAAAGGCGGCGAAACCTTCTATTACAGATTGAAACAGATTGATCTCGATGGAAGAGTTCAATACAGCGATGTTTTGGAAGTTGTTTTTGATGTACCAAAGGATTTTGTTCTGCATCAGAACTATCCAAATCCATTTAATCCGGCCACTACGATAAAATTCGCTGTTCCCAAAACAAGCCTTGTTAGCATCAAAGTTTATGATTTAACCGGTCAGGAGGTCGGAACACTAGTTAATGAAATAAAAGAAGCCGGCACATATGAGATAAAATTTGACGCTCATAATCTCGCATCGGGAGTTTATATTTACAGAATGATAGCAGAAAACTTTACTTCAGTCAGAAAACTGAATCTTCTGAAATAGTTTAATTACAATATTCAGATGAGGTGTTATTAACACACACCTCATCGAATTTAACATCATTTATAACTAAAGGAGAGTGAGTAATATGAAAAAATTATTACTAATTCTGATTTTAACAGGGTTTATTTTTTCTATCAGTGCATATGACAAGGTATCATTGGTTGAAAGATTTACAAATTGTTCGTGTGGACCTTGTGCTAATACCAACAATGCGTGGTATAACTCCACAACGAGCAGTCTTATTAATTCTGGTTCTATGACTCATATCGTGTACAACGTTTATTGGCCATCGCCTGGTGAGTGTGACCCAATGCATCTACTAAATAAAACAGATAACGATTATCGTACTAACTACTACGGATGTAATTCAGTGCCCTGGATAGAAGTAAATGGGATAACTGTTGCGGTAAATCAAACCACATTTACAAATGCTATAACTGCCGGGAATGCTCAATACTCTCCTTTTAAAATTGTTTTAGTACCCGAAAAACTTTCAAATAACATTATTTCAGTTAATGTTAAAATTATTCGCAACCCATCAGATGCAACAACATTTGATAATCCAAGACTTCGTATTGCACTTACTGAAAAACAAGTTTATGTAGTTAACCCATCATGTTGTAACAATGGGGAAACTAACTTTTTCAGTATTACACGTAAAATGCTTCCCGATGGATACGGAAGTTCATTTGAAATTCCAGCACCAGGGGATTCGATTGAGACGAGTTTTCAGTATATACCAACCGCTAGTTTTTTACAACAAGTTAATCTGGATAATATAAGAGTCGTTGCTTTTATACAGGACCATTGTTCTCAGGAAACTTATCAATCAACGATGACAGATATTATTTCTGTGGATCGTACGACTGCTTCATTCACTGCGGATGAAACTATTGGCGCCTCACCATTTACTGTTAATTTTTCTGATCACTCTATAGCTTCTACTGGCAACAACATAATATCTTGGGCTTGGGACTTTGATAATGACGGGACCATTGATTCTAACGACCCAAATTCTTCGTGGACATATTTAAATGAAGAATCATATGATGTTTCACTTACTGTTAGT
The DNA here is from genome assembly GCA_963790385.1 of uncultured Ignavibacteriaceae bacterium. Lineage (GTDB taxonomy): Bacteria > Bacteroidota > Ignavibacteria > Ignavibacteriales > Ignavibacteriaceae > IGN2. The sequence goes on along the minus strand of CAWBOG010000003.1, from coordinate 728,923 downwards.
GATGGCATAAATCAGCATACATATAAAGCTGATAACTATATATCGGTTTTAGGTCAAAGTTCTGATATTCTCGTTGTGAACGGTATTGCATATGCTACTTATGGTGTTCAAATGCAGGATTTGTATAATACTTCAGGCTGTTTCGGAAACCATCAGGTTGATGTATGGGATTTGTTCGGAGAACAATGTTTTGATTATGAAACCAATCCGAATATTCAACGAGTGAATTTATTTAACAGGAGTATTCCTGTTTCAATATTAAATATGTACAAAAAAATTATTTGGATGGGTAATAGTTATGGCGGCGATCAGGTTTTCTTTAATCCGGCGACAATGTTGGACTACGTTACAAATGGAGGTAATCTTTTACTAGCCACCCGACAAGGAGCAGATTTTTTTAATACTGATCTGAAAAATTATTGTGGAATAACTTCTTTTACAGGGTTATTACAGGTTACCCAATTAATTGCAATTGATGATAGTCTGGTAAGCATTACTGCTGTTGGCACAAATGATAGAAATCAGTTTGTGACGCTTGATGCCGGATCAGAAGCCATTCCGATTTTTGACGATAATGCTTCAACGAATTATGTAGCGGGTTTCAGAGTTCAAAAAGAGAATCAAGGAAGCTTCATATATATAGCTGGTCGTCCGTATCGCTTTGATAATGCTACGATGTACCAAAGCTATAATTATATGATTAATAATTGGCTGAATTATTCAAGCTTAACTGTTCAGACTCCGAATGGTGGAGAGGTTTGGATGGTTGGTGAAACTGAAGAGATAACCTGGACAGACCTAAATGTTTATAATGTAAAAATTGAATTGAGTATAGATAACGGAACAAATTGGTCAACAATTGCTGAATCCACACCGAATACAGGTTCATATTCATGGCTTATTGAGTCTGCAGACTCTGCAGATCAATGCTTAATAAGGATTACTAATGTTGATGATGGTTTGGTAATGGATGAGAGTGATGGGGCTTTCATTATAGATACACCAACAGGAATTAAAGAACTCGAGAATGGTACTCCAACAGAATTTAACTTAAGCCAAAATTATCCAAATCCGTTTAATCCAGTTACCTCAATTGCCTATAAGGTCCCAAATACAGCACTTGTTTCAATAAAAGTTTATGATTTGATTGGCCGGGAAGTAGCAGTTCTTGTTGATGAAATTAAGCAGCCAGGTGTTTATCAGGTTTCTTTTGGTTTCGAAAATCTTGCCTCGGGAGTTTATTTTTATAAGATGGTTGCAGGAGACTTTTCTTCTGTAAAGAAGATGAATCTATTAAAATGATAATTAATTCAACAATCAATCAAATAACATGAAGAGGTAGCTATGAATAACAAACTACGTTTTCCTGCGATAGTGATGAGTATTGTCATCTCTATCTTTTCAATCTCCCAAGATGCATTCGCTCAGACACAGAGAAATCCTGTTCTCGAATTTTGTACGGGAACTTGGTGCCAATGGTGTCCATGTGGAGATGATATGGTACTTGATAATATCTTACCAAATATTCCAAACGCAATAATATTAGCATACCATGGTGCTGGTTCTGACCCATTTAGAATTTTTCCTGGGAGTAATATTATAAGTTTATTGGGTCTTTCAGGTTATCCAACAGGTGTGGTAGATAGAGTATCGGGTATTCAAAACTGGAATAGTGGATGGACATCGAATATGAATAGTCGTAATAGTGTACCGGCAACAGTTAGCATCGATATTGACAGAAGTTATAATATTAATACAAGAGAATTTACTGCCACTGTAGACTTTACGGCATTAAGCAATCTTAACGGCCAGTATAGCTATAATATTATTCTTGTTGAAGACGGCCAGGTTTATGGTCAAACGTCAAATAATACTTGTTCTCCGGGTATAACATACTTTCCAAATTATGTACATTATTGGCTGGTAAGAGATATGATGAATGGGGCTACTGGTGAAGAGATAGTAAATGGTGCTTGGAATCAAGGACAATTAATTTCTAAGAATTTTTCATATACAATCCCAGTACCATCTCTAGCACCTGACTTTGACCCGGATAGCTGTGGTATAGTGGTTATGGTTTACAAAAATGGTTCTCCCTTAAATTCAAATGCTGAAATTCAACAAGCAGAAGAGTTCCCATTGTTATCTCCGAATTATGTAGTGGTTCTTAATTCATCTACAGGAGATTTACTCGTACAAAATAGCGGTGTTGGAGAATTTAGTGCTGTTATTGGAAATGAAGGTTTCTTGGATGATTCTTATTATATAGATGTTGAAATGACTTCGCCCTCAGGCTGGTCAGGCGAATTCACTTCTCCTAACGGAACATTCCCATTTGGCCAGCAGGATTTGGTAGCAGTACCAACAGGAAGTACTCTAACTGTTGATCTTTCAGTATTACCAAATGCGATTAATGGTGCAGCTGAAATTACTATTCAATTTACTTCTATGAATGATCCAAACATTTATGTTTCAGCATCGTTTAGATTAGTTACGCTTACCGGTGTTCCTGGATTAGTTATAGATGCAAGCGGTGAAGGATATGCTGATGTGTTGAAAAATGGTTTGAATCAGGCATTTAATTATGATTATGGAATTGTTACAAATCAGGCACTGTATCCTTCAGTTGATTTAACGAATTTTACATTGATTTGTTGGTCTTCAGGAAGCATATTACCAGTATTTACACAAGATGAAGTGAATGCTTTGCAGCTATATTTAGATAATGGCGGACTTCTATTAATAAATGGTCAGGATATCGGTCAGGATATATTTGATCCCAGTGGACAAAGTCAATTTGCACAAAGTTTTTATAATGATTATTTGCATGCAAGTTACGTAGATGACGTAGGGCTTGCATTTTTCTTCAGAGGTATCGCCGGTGATCCAATCAGTGATCAGATGAATTTCTCTTTATCTTCTCTTTATCCAAGAAGTCCGGATCAATTCACTCCTTATGATGTATCTGCAACATCATTGTTTACCTTCAGCACTTATACGCAGTATAATTCACTAAGGGCAGATGACGGGACAAACAGGGTAGTTTATTTAGGGTTTGGTCTGGAACAGATAGCAGATCAGGCAGTTAGGGATACATTAGTCGTAAGATCAATCAACTGGCTTATGGATGGTGTTGTTGTTCCAGTTGAATTAACATCATTTACGGCAACAGCAATTTCTAATGGTGTCCTTCTTAAATGGTCAACTGTTTCCGAAATTAATAATCATGGTTTTGGAGTTGAAAGATCAGAGGATGGTGTTGAATTTTTTACAGTTGCATTTGTGGAAGGGGCTGGAACATCTACAGAATCCAGAGAATATGTTTTTACAGACAATATTGAATATGACGGTGGAAAATTATTCTATTACAGATTGAAACAAGTTGATTTTGATGGGAAAATTAAATATAGCGATATTGTTGAAGTTGAATTTGATATACCTAACGATTATATTTTGCTACAAAATTATCCTAATCCATTTAATCCATCAACAACCATTTCTTATTCAATCCCAAAGGAGTCACAGGTAAGTTTAATAATTTATGATATAATGGGAAGGCAAGTAGCTGAACTCGTAAATAGCAAACAATCAGCAGGTACTTATAATATAGAGTTAGATGCTTCATCCTTCGCTTCGGGAACCTATTTTTACAAGTTGACAGCAGGTGAATTTGTTTCCGTAAAGAAGATGGTATTGCTCAAGTAATAAATATTCACAATTATGGGTGCACATTTTTAGTGTACCCTTTTTTTTAATCTATTTAAATATTCTGTAATAAATGGTAAATAATATGAAAGTAATTTATTTAAAATTGATAACGACAATTATGTTTTTGGCTGCTTTTAATTTAAAAGCACAAGACATTTCTTTTGAACCTCTCAATACATTTTTGTATGCCAATCCGGGAACTGAAATTATTTTTGAGGCAGAAATAACGAATTTGACTTCGATGGATCAGACGGTATTTTTGATTAGGACAATTAACAATCTGCCATCGGGATGGACCTCATCATTATGTTTTGACTTGTGTTTTTCACCCGAGGTTGATAGTATAGCAACAACACAGGACTACGGGAGTACTCCATTAACTCCAGGAGAAACAAGAATAGTATCATTACATGTCTTTTCAGATAATTCAGTTGCCACTGGAAATGTCCAATTACAAGCCGCTACTTTTCGTAATCCTGACGATAGAATTACATATGATTTCATCGCTACCACCGATCCGTCTCTCAGTGTAAAAGAAAACAATCTTCTCAAGAGTTATAATCTTTCTCAGAATTATCCTAATCCTTTTAACCCATCAACAAGAATTAGTTATAATGTTGGTGAGCCTGGATTGGTTCAGCTAAAGATTTACAACATCCTGGGTGTTGAAGTTGCAACTCTTGTAAATGAACAGCAGTATTCTGGCAACTATGAAGTTGACTTCAATGCCTCAAAACTTTCCAGTGGAGTGTATTTCTATTCTTTGTCAGTAAACAATTTTACTCAAACCAGAAAAATGATCCTGGAGAAATAGATGAAAATAGTCTTAATCTTTTTTTTGTTAGTTGTTTTTGCATCTGCTTCTTTTTCGCAGGATAATTCCGCTGGAATACGAAAAGGACCTGACTTTACATTAGAAAATCTTGATGGTAACCTTGTGGAATTATATAAAGAAGTTGGTGATGGTCCGATCTTGCTTAGCTTTTGGGCTACGTGGTGCAAACCTTGCATAGAGGAACTGAATGAATACAAACAAATATATAGTGATTACAAAGATCAAGGTTTCAAGATGTATGCTATCTCCACTGATGATGAAAATTCAGTTGCAAAGGTAAAACCATTAGTAAAATCCAAAGGCTATAGTTTTCCGGTTTTATTGGACACCAATTCAGATGCTGTCAGGCTATATTATGCACAATCAATACCTTACTCTGTCATTCTGGATAAAAAAGGAATGATTATTTATTCTCATCTTGGATATATGAAAGGCGACGAAGTTAAGGTTAAGCAAATTATCGCATCAGAAATAAATAAATAAAATAAAAAGGCTGTCTTGTGGAAATTAATACTGCAGGATATATTAATAACGACTTTAAAAATTCTAATTTACAAGGCAGCCTGTTCTTATAGGTATATATCGAATTATTCTTATACAGATGATTTCTTCAATGTTGCTTTTAATTTTTTCAAATCAAATTTTCCCAACAATTTCTCTTCATAATTTAAAATGAAAAAAACATTTTGCGGTTTTACTCAAGTATTAATTGTTCTATCTTTAATTTCAATTTCACCCGGCTATTCACAGACCGAATCATCCGGAATTACATGGCCACAGGGTCTGGGATTTGCCAATCAGTTGGAATATTCATATAACATTGACGGTGATTATGACATTTTAGAAAACTGGATGAACCTTGATTACTTTCAAGGGATTTTTTCTGCCGGATTAAGACTGGATGTTTTTGAACCAAATGATCCAGACCCTTCGATCAGTCGAGGCAAAGAAAAATATGCTGAAATTGATTTCACTTATATTCAAGCAAATATTGGTGACAAAAGAGAAGGGCTTGAAGTAATAGGTGGTAATTACTATACCTTGTTTGGAAGAGGAATGGTTCTGAATAGTTATGAAGATAGGGCCATCAGGGTTGATAACAATTTGCTTGGTGTTAAAGTCACCGGAAAATATGCAGGATTTGTTTTGACTGGACTTTCCGGAATGGCCGCCAACTTCAGAAATGAGCGAAAAGATATTCTTCATGCAGTAGATTTAGAATATAGAAACTGGAAACCAGTTAAAATTGGGGCAACTGTTGCTTCAAACTTACCACCATCGGATGAAATTGCCAGGACTACATTGGCATCAATAAGACTATTGCCAAGCTTCTGGGATATAGATATGTACGCAGAATACACAGCAAAGTTTAACGAAGACATACTTCAGAATAATTTGGATGGTTCGGGATCGATAGTTGGTGAGGGCTTTTATGGCAACGTAAATTTTTATTTCGGATCTTTCTCTTTACTAGGCGAATATAAATATTATGATAATTTCGCCTTTTACTCGCAAGATGGAACAATTTATTATAACAAACCTCCATCGGTGAGAATGGAGTATACATACATTTTACCAAACAGACACCCGTCACCGCTTGATGCAAATAATGAAACTGGATTCCAAATTATCGGAGGATATAATTTAGACGATGAAACATATTTCTCTGCAGGATATTCATTAACAAATACTTTGTCTTCCAGTTCCTACTATCAAAGAGTTAGTCAAACCTCACTTCCAATTGCCACACAACTTGAAGAATTATATTTAACAGGTCAGCGTGATTGGGAATTCATGACTTTGATAGCAGCCTTTGCTTACAACGAGGAGCTTGCAACAAACACAAAAAATATTACGCCTATTCTTGAAAGCAGGTTTTATTTTGATGAAGTAAATACAATTAAAGTTATTCTTGAACACCAGCATGTAACCGACAAATCAACAACCGAAGAATACTACACAGATGTAGTAACATTGGAATATTTAAGATCTCCAAATTTCAGCATTGCACTGGTAACCGAAATGCAAACCACTGAACCGGAAACTGATAATCTCATCAGAAAATTTTATGGCTTCATTCAAAGCACATATAAAATTGGTGGATACGCTGATATAAGTTTACTTATTGGCTCCCGACAAGCAGGAAATATTTGTATTGGCGGAGTGTGCAGATACGAACCAGCATTTAAAGGTGTAGAGTTAAAATTACTTACAAGACTTTAAAAAATAATTTTCAAACGGTAACTTTTGGTATCGGAATTGGTAACACTAAAAAAGTAATTTTCTTTAAAATAAGTTGACTTTGTTAATAATTTTTATAAGGTTACCACTAAGAATTAAAATTCTATTAACAACCGGAGGATTATGCCTGACTTTTACACATTTCTCAAAGCTTATTTTTTTTTCAATTTAACATTTTACGGGTTGTAGTTTTTTACTGCCAATATCATTATTTGGCAGCAAATTAAATTCATTTGTACTTTCCGGATTACCAGGAAAGTGAAATAAATTTTTTAATGATCAGAATAAAAGTAAAAAACGAAAAAACTAATTCATTCACCATTATCCACATAATTAGGAGAGAGATATGAATAGAATAATCACTATTCTCTTTTTACTCCTGCTCTTGCCAGCGATGGCACTGGCCCAAGGTAAACTAAGGGGCCAGATAACAGATCAGGAAACGGGTGAGCCACTAGTTGGAGCCAATGTAATAGTAGTAGGGACTTCACAAGGTGCAGCAACAGATCTAAACGGTGAGTACATAATTCTTAACCTTATTCCGGATGTTTATGAGGTTAAGGCTTCCTACATCGGCTACCAGTCAAAATCTATTTCCAATATTCGTATTAATATTGGTCTTACAACCGGATTGGATTTCAAACTGGCTCCTGAAGGAATTCAGGTGGGCACAGTTGAAATCGTGGCCGAGAAACCATTGGTTAATAAATACAATACCAATGCGAACAGAATTACAACAAGTGAAGATATTGAAGCACTTCCTGTTAGAGGAGTTGACAATATTCTCGCTACTACTCCTGGTGTTATCCTTCAGGATAATCAGATTTTTATCAGGGGTGGCAGACAAGATGAAGTTGGATTTTATCTTGAAGGTGCAAATATTACTGATCCAGTGGTTGGCGGTCGCCAGGTTACATTGGTTCAGGATGCACTTGAGGAAATAAGCGTACAGTCGGGTGGATACAATGCAGAGTACGGAAATGCAAACTCTGGAATTGTTCGGCAACAGATTAAAACCGGAACGCCAGACTGGAAGTTTTCACTTGAATTTATAACAGATAATGTTGGATTTAATAGTTCTGACGACCGTAATACCGGTGCACAGAACTGGGGAGATGCCGCTTATTGGTTTGGTTATGATGAAACCATATTTACTGTTAGCGGACCCCTTGGTACGCCAAATATTAAATTCTTTGGTTTGTTCAATTATAACTTTATAAATGACGCTACACCTCAGAATTTGCCTGGTATTGAATTGGGAGAAATAACAGACCCATCGACAGGCACTACTATCGATCTCACATATCCTGCAGGTGCAAGACCAAATAGCTGGGTTCAAAATTATACTGGAACAGCATCATTTACTTTTGATTATAATCCCTCAATCTTCAGATTGATTGGAACATATACCGCTGGATCTGCTCCCAATCCATGGTCTACTGCAAGAGATTTAAACCAGATTGGAAATATTCAGAATACCATTAGAACAGAAATGACAGACGCAGAAGACGGCGCTGTTAATTTAAAATACACGCAACTATTTACTTCAAGATCATTTCTTGAGGCAAACGTAGGTTGGTCGTTTAGCCAATTCAAAAGATATGATCCATTCTTGAAAGACGATTGGCTATCTTATGGTGATGGCGCTGCAAATGAAGCTATACTCGGTGCAGATGGACAGCCACTATTTGATTTTCCTTATGATGCGGATGATCCAAATCCACTTACTAATAATCAATACGATGTACCGTTATCGCAGAGCTTATTTAATTTTAAATTTTATCCATATGGTGCAGTGGTTTCTGGTTATCAACAAACTGAGCGTCAGAACTGGAATATAAATTTAGCTTACACGTCTCAGATAAATGATGAACATAATATTAAAATTGGTGCTGAATACCAGTTTTACGATATAGCAAATTGGTCTCTTGGAAACGAAGCCATTTTAAAACTTGCCGCTAAGATTGCAGATGATCCAAATGCAATTGATACTCTGATTAGGAGAGAAGGTGTAAATAACTACGGATATACTCCTCAAGGAGAAAAGACCAATGATGGTCTTGCGGATTATGAACAATCAAGAAATCCAAACTTTCTTGGTATCTATGTTCAGGATAGGATTGAATACAAGGATCTTATTATAAATGTTGGATTAAGATATGATAGAATTGATATCGCAAACTACGTTCCTGTTGATGTTACGAGACCTGAACTTACCTGGGACCAGGTAACAAACGACGTAATTCCCAGCGGTGTTGTAGAAACCGAAGCTAATGATTATCTATGTCCGCGTTTAGGATTTTCATTTCCGGTTACAGACCAAACAATATTCCATATGCAATGGGGTAAGTTTGTTCAACAATCTCGCTTAAGAGATATATACCAGGGACTAAATGCAACCGGTTACAATGTGGGAGGCGGATTTTATATAGGTGCACCAGTTGGTTTTGATGTTGATCCAACCAGAACCACACAATATGAAGTTGGTTTCACACAGCAAATTGGCGAATTTGCTTCTATCGACATAACCGGCTTTTATAAGGACATAACTGATCAAATAACTTATCAGCAAATACTTGTAGCTGACGGCTCACCTTTTGGTAATTATTATACCTTAGGCAATTATGATGTCGCAACTATAAAGGGTATTGAGATTGCATATACTATGAGACGTATTGAAAGATTTAAAGCTGATGCGAACATTTCTTTCACAAGTGGTGATGGAACAGGTTCCTTTCCTAACTCTAACAGAGGTATTGTTGGAGCGCCTTTGGATCCACTTTTAACACCTGGAGGGTATACACCAACTTACATTAGTCCCCTCGATTATAACCAGGCGGTCAGAACAACATTAAGTTTAGACTACCGCTGGGGTAAAGGAGATGGCGGACCAGTATTACAAGAGCTGGGTATTACATTATTAGGACAATTTTCAAGTGGACATCCATTCACTACAGGTATAGGATCAGGAAATCTTGAAGGCGATGCAAGATTCAGACAACCAACAGAACCATTAAACAGTTCTACGACGCCTTCTACGTATCAACTTGATATGAGGATTGATAAGACCTTTAATATTGCGGATATGTTCAATCTCAATATTTATTTCAGTGTTTTTAATCTTCTTGATACTGAAAATATATATAATGTATTTTTAAGAACAGGAGCTGCAGATGATGATGGTTATTTAAGCGATCCAAATCAAGGTGGAAAACAAATAGCCACTTTTGGACCTGATTATGCGGCTGTTTATACTGCATTAAATTTAGATTACCATCAGGATTGGTATAATGCAACAACAGGCGCAGCCTATACAACACAACCCGTTATATACGGACCACCAAGACAGATCAGGTTCGGTATACGTTTAGAATATTAAAATTTCAACCTGATGAAAAAAGGAGTTTATAATATGAATTCAAAAACAATAAAATTCTTGTTACTGCTCTTGCTTGGATCTCTCTTTACTTTAAGCAATATTTTTGCTGAAGGGGGAGACAAAGGTAAGAATGGTAATACCTTAGAAAAGCCCGGCAGTCCTATCAGGGCTTATATGAATATTAATTTCATATCAACAGTTATTAAAAATACCGGTATTAGCGATATAAATGCCGGTCAGGATGCCTCCGGTCTCATTTATCCCAAAGGCAGTGGAAAAACTGCTGTATATCAATCAGGATTTCTTTGGGCTGCAAATGTTGGAGACCCGAATGAACAGGATCCACACGTTGGTGGTACGGTTTACAGAGAAGGTTTACAATCCGGCTGGATTCAAGCCGATGGAACTGTAGTACCGGAAAGTGATCTTAGTGTTAGAATCTGGCGTGTTCGTCCTGATGTTTATCCAGGCGGTCCGAGCGTTGATCTTGGCGCTGAAGCAAGTGATGAGGTTAAAACCGAAGCTGACGTAAGATCCCAGTACGAACTTGATTGGACACAATGGCCGGCGAGCATCGGCGCACCATATGATGATGTTGACGGAAATGGATCATATGATCCTACTATTGATGTTCCGGGTGTGCCAGGAGCTAACCAAACAATCTGGTTCGTTGCTAACGATCAGGCCGCATCAAAGACTAGCTTTATGTATGGAACGCAGCCGATGGGAATAGAGCAGCAGGCTACAATATGGGGATATTCTCAAACCGGTGCTCTCGGTAATATGTTTTTCAGAAGATATCTTTTAATTAACAAAACCAACATTCTGCCAAGCGGTCCAAGGACATTTGATTCAATGTATGTTTCAATGTGGTCCGATCCTGACGTTGGAGATTCCGGAGATGATTACGCTGGTTGTGATACTGCACTAAGCGTTTCTTATGCTTATAATGGTAAGGGTCAAGATGCTATTTACGGCGGAACAACTCCATGCGTTGGCTTTGACTTTTTCCAGGGTCCCATTGTTGCTTCTGCGGGTGACTCTGCAATATTTAAAGGTAAAAGGATATATGGCTATAAAAATCTTCCAATGACAGCCGCATTCTATTATATAAATACAGATCCTACTTTAACAGATCCGGTACAGGGTTCTTATGCGGAAGGCGCAGTCAGATGGTATCGCTTTATGAAAGGAAGAATAGGATTAACAAACGAACCATTTATAGATCCAATAACAGGACAAGAATCCCCATTCACTTTAACAGGTGATCCTGTTGCAGGAACTGGTTGGATTGATGGTCAACAGTTTGCTTATGCTGATAGAAGAATAGGAATGGCTTCCGGTCCATTTACCATGGCTCCCGGAGATACACAGGAAGTTGTTGTTGCAGAAATATTAGCCGGAGCTGTCCAGGGTGTGGATCGCTTGTCTGCAATTTCTCTTATGAAATTCTACGACCAGATTGCCCAGGTGGCCTATGATAATTTTTTCGATCTTCCAACACCTCCACCTCCACCTGACGTGACTGTTTCTGAGCTTGATGAGCAAATTATACTTGATTGGTCAAAGGATCCTGCAAGAATTGAATTGACAGAAAATTCCAATTCGAAGGGATATAAATTTCAGGGATATAATGTTTATCAATTACCTACTGCTTCGTCCTCACCAAGTGAAGGTATAAGGGTTGCAACTTATGATATTATTGATGGTGTGGGAAAAATTTATGATCTCGTATTTGATCCCACAACTGGATCAGTAGTTGAACTTCCAGTACAATTTGGAAACGATGTTGGAATACAACGATATATATCAATTACTCAGGATGCTATTAACCAGGTTCCACTTGTAAATGGCATCAGGTATTATTATGCAGTTACAGCATACAGTTATAATGATGAATTTGGAATAGTTCCGAATAACCTTGAAAATCCGCTAAGAATTTTCACTATTATTCCGCACAGCAACGACCCTGGTGTTACTTTAGGAGAAGGCACCGGTAGTGGTCTTGATGTTGAACATATAGGAACGGCTGATGGTGTAGCAACGGTTACAGTAGTTGACCCAACCCAAACAACTGGTGACGAATATCAGATATTTTTCACTGATCGATTAGAGATTAGAGATCCAGCTGGATTTTGGGTCCCTGCAGGTGAGGTAACAATAAAACGTAATCCAAACGATCCTGATACTCTTACTGGTTCATCAATTCAAATTGCAGGAGTATATGGACCACAAGCAGGCGTTCTTCAACTTAATTTTGTTCTTGATCTTGTATCAGTTGATTTTGATTGGGCGGATGGTATAACTCTCAAATTCCCTGCTGGTGTTACAGTTCTTGATGCACCTACTTTTGAAGCTGGTGGTGGTCCTGTAAACCCTCAAGTAATAAATTATGGGGACAGTACAATTGTAAATATGGGTCTTATAGATCATCAATATACAGGTAACGGTATATTTCATGGTGGTGAAGAATGGAGCTTCACAGTATCTGCTGATCTACCACTCACTACTGATTGGCATATTTATGATGATGGATATGGAGGAGGACCAGTGGATGCTGAGGGTTCTACTCTTGTTACAGAAGTTGGCAATATTATGCGTCTTGCAAGATACTGGAATGTTGAAGATCTTGCTACATCAAGTATAGTACTTGCAAACCAGAGTGTTATAGATGGAATCGACCTCTACCCAAGAAGAGATGATCAACTGACCGACTATGGTTTGAATGCAGCCGTAATTGTTGATGGAGTTCAAATAAATATGAGCTTAGTTTATGATGCACCTATCAATTTCTTTGATACAGAACTTACAAGTAATCCTACAGATTCAACTGTGCTCGCAAATTCTGGATCGGTCCAGGTAATGATACAGATCTTGATATAGCAAATTATACAATATTCAGTGGCACAACCGATAGTTGGTCCATCAACAACTTTGGTGTTGGTACACTAAGCATTGATGAACTCCAACAGGATTATGAACTTCAGATTTACAGGTGTTTATGATGGACGGGAAATCTATTATGAATCGGACAGACTGTTTACCAGGTAGTAGAGGGTGGACAAATGGGCTACAATACTTCCGAATGGTAGACTGCTGATTCATTGGCAACAACATCCATTAAATCCGAATCCCGGAGTTGCAGAACCATTCCTTATTAGAATACCTTTTGAAGTATGGAATGTTGATGATCCAAATAATGAGTATCAGGTTAACTTGACATTCAGGGATCGTACACGTAGTGGAACCGAGAATCCATTCCCTGCTTGGCTTAATAATAATAGAATGTATGCAATCATTGTTAATTCACCATACGATCCTAACCAGGTTATTCAGGTAGATGATGGCCCGGATCAATATAATGCTCTTGCGACATGGGTACTTGTAATGTATTCTACAAACTACCATGGTACAGAAGACGTAGTAAAAATAACCTATGCTAACCCGATTCAAATTGGTATAGACACTTATAATTTCTCTACCACAGGTTCATCGTACTCTAGCTCACTTGCCCAGGATCAGGTTGGTGATATAAACGTATTCCCAAATCCATATTATGGATTTAGCTCTGAGGAAATAAACAAATACAATCGTTTTGTAACGTTCAATCATTTACCGACACAGGCAAATATGAGGATCTTTAACCTCGCCGGTGTATTAGTAAGGTCTCTTGAAAAACAAGATCAGGGACAGTTTATGTATTGGGATCTGAATAATGAATACGGATTACCGGTTGCAAGCGGCTTGTATATAGTATACATAGATATGCCTGAACTGGGAACAACAAAGGTACTTAAAGTAGCAATCATTCAAGAAGATCAAGTTCTTGATAGATTCTAATTACAAGTAAAAAGTTTAAAGCAAGGAGTAAAAATGAATAAAATATTTAAGTTAATTTCGGTCATCATCCTGCTATTGGCATCTAGCAGTGCTTTTGCCGGAGGAGGTAGTCGTACAGGTACGGCCGGTGCATCCCAGCTTTTAATTCCTGTTGGTCCTCGTGGTATAGCAATGGGTGAATCTAATCTTGTAACAGCTTCAGGAATTGAAGCATTATTCTGGAACCCCGCAGGTGTATCTCATATGACTAACAATGCTGATGTATTGTTCTCTTATATGGATTATATTGCAGATATCGGTGTTCAATACGGTGCAGTTGCTGCTAACTTCGAAGGATTCGGAACAATTTCCTTTGCAGTTAAATCATTATCGGTTGGAGACATTCTTGTAACTACAACCTCCACACCAGATGGAACGGGAGAAACATATTCTCCTACTGAGATTGTGGCAGGAGTCTCATATTCAAGGATGCTGACTGATGCAATTTCAGTTGGCCTGACAGCAAACTTTATTACTGAAACTTTAGCCGAAGTAACTGCGAGTGGTTTATCGTTTGACTTTGGAGTTATCTATAATAATCTTGCCGACATCAATGGATTAAGCATCGGAGTTGTCGCTAAAAACTTCGGAACTGATATGACATTTGATGGCACCGGATTATACCAGGTAGTTTCAGAACCACCTTACGATGTTAATCGTTATTATTCGGTTAATTCAGCGGCATTTGAAATGCCATTTAACTTTCAACTAGCTGCGGGTTACAAAAAACCTCTCGATGCTATTAACTCTCTCGAGTTTACCGGTATCTACATGAATAATAACTTTTCGCCCGATGAGTGGAAATTAGGAACAGAGTATGGTTACAAAGAAATGTTCTTTGTAAGAGCTGGTTACCAGTTTGCTTCTAATGCTGGCGATAGTTTTGACGAGAGCAATTATTTGTATGGCTTTACAGCAGGTGCTGGATTTAATTATGTCGCTGATGGATTCAGTGTAAAAATTGATTATGCTTACAGGTATGCTCAATTCTTTGATGGTAACAACGTATTTGCTCTTACATTAGGATTCTAATTCGTTCCTTACTAAGAGTAAATTAAAATTCTTTCGTCCGTGCGGCTCCAAGAGTCGCACGGAATTATTTTTACATTTCTTAAATTAAAACTATTCGATTAAAGTTTAGAGACTCAATTGAGGCGAGTTTATAAATGATTATCCAAAGGTTTATGGACAGAAGAATTTTTGTCCTGTTTATCTTGTTTCTTATTTCAAGTAGCTCACATTTATTTGCAGATAGTTCCAGAGATTATCTCTCCATTTCCAGTGCTTTTTTTGATGTCTTGCAGGAAGAGGAAACTTCGTTTGAAGGAAGAATTGAATATAGAGTTAATTCTCTTGAATGGATGATAAAACCATTCGGAGGTATTATGGCTAACACTGATGGGGCCATTCATTTTTATTCCGGACTATTTTATGAAATTCCGGTAACAACTTTTTTTAGTATCATTCCAAGTTTTGCCCCCGGTCTTTATTTTAAAAATAGCAGCAAAGATTTGCACTTTACTTTAGTATTCAGATCGCAAATGGAAATAATATTTAATCTCCCGAATGATATTAAGGCCGGGTTAAGTTTTAATCATATTTCTAATGCTAGTCTTGGTGATATGAACCCGGGAGTTGAAAGTCTTGCAATTACATTTCAGTTGCCTATTTAGCCAGTGAATATTTTAAGTGATCGGTAGGTTGAATTCATCAGATAAATATTAGCTGCCAGTCGACCCGCAACAAAAGCAATAATTGCAGCTAATGCCCCAACAAAATCTAAATAGTTTATAAGAATAATGAGCGTAACCACAATTATAAAAAATTCAATTGTCGTTCCCATAGTAATAGGTTTAGTGTTTTTATCTGAAACCAATATCCCTCTTTGAATGCTTATTAAAACTGTTAAAGCAGGAAAGAAAAACATTATCATCAATGGTAATCGAGAAAAAGCTGAAAGCGATTCACTTAATCCCGAAACAGTAATAAACCAAAAATCTGCGAGCGGTGTAAATGCAAATAAACCTAAAACAGCAACAAGAATTATGGAAAGATATATTGCAAATTTTAGTAGTGGTTTAAGTCCTTCTTTCCTTTCACCCATAAGTGCAATGATAACTTCCTGATAGGACAAACCAAGGGCTCTGAATATGAACACAAACGATGTTACAACGGGAAGAATGGCAAGAGATTCAATGGCCATTCTGCTTTGCCCGACAAAAAAAGTAACCAGCGGCTGAACACCCAACCCGATTAACGAGGTGAGCGCAAGGGGATAATAGAACTTGTAGATTTCTCGATAAGTAAGCTGTTGTGATGAAGATGAATCATCGGATTTAATTTTACTTAAAGTTTTCTGAACCATAATTCTAACGGCAATTGCTTCCAGTATAACACCAAAAGATAATGATGCTGCTCCAACAATTACTCCTTCGACAATTCCGGATAAGTAGAGTGAAATTGCACAAACTGACATTGAAATTAATCGAACTATGGTTCCGTAGGCGACTCGTCTGGTCTGGTTATTTTTAATTAATAATCCTTGATAGAAGCGGCGGTAGCCAATGGCTCCCGGCCATGGAATTAAAATTATTGTAGCAATATGTGTTAGTCTTGAAACTTTATCCGGCAAGCCAATCAACCCTTCTGTTATAAAATAAAAAACAGGCGGAGTAATAACTATGAGCATTATTAGAGTGATTATTCCATTTGCCGAATAAGTAAAATTTCTTAGTTTGAAAAATGATTGACTATTGTTCACCAATGCAATTGATGCACTCATTATCATTATAATTGGAGCTTCAATTATCAAAGCGAAAGAGTAAGAAACACCATACGCTGCAAGGTTAAATTTGGGTTCTGCAGATCGGGCAATTAGTGCTGCCAGGAATGGACCTTCGATAGACATCATAATCCATGTAGCTGCAAGTGGTAGCCAAAAATAAAATATTTTCTTATACGTGAGTTGAGTTGAAGTGTATGTCAATGAAAAAATGAATTTTGTTCAAATCAAAGTTAATCATAATTAAAGACACTTAATTTTGTAAATACTAATTGAGTTAAATCAAATCACTGATTAAGTTTGTAATAAAGGAGGAGATTTTTATGAAATATTTTGTAATCGGATTTACGTTAACACTTTCAATCTTTTTTCTTAATTGTTCAGAGAATAAAAAGGAAGTTAGTGAAGCTCAAATTAGTGGGATGAGAGTAATCGCAGTGGATTTTATGAAGGATTTGAAAAGCGTTCTTATTAAACAAATGCAAACAAATGGGGTGTTGCAAGCAGTATCTGTTTGCTCAGACACAGCTCAGGTTCTTACAAATAATTTTGGTGTAAGAACAGGTGTAGATATAAGGAGAGTTTCTTTGAAAGTCAGAAATTCAAATAACTATCCTGATGAGTTTGAAAAAAGAATTCTCAACAAATTTGAATTGCTTCAACAAAGTAATAAGCTAAACAGCGAAATTGAATATGCGGAAATTGTTGTGGAAGGGGATTACGAATATTTACGGTATCTCAAACCAATAATTGTTCAGGCTGAATGTTTAAATTGTCATGGCAGTCAAGCGGAGATGATGCCTGAAGTAAAAAATCTCATCACACATAATTATCCTCAAGATAAAGCTATCAATTATAAATCGGGGGATCTTCGTGGTGCCGTTTCAGTTAAGAAAGTTTTACAATGAAAAAAGGCGATCCGCTTTTGGATCGCCTTGAATTAGAATTTGTGTCAAGCTTACTTTATTAACAGCATCTTGATTGTGTTTACGTATCCAGCTGCATTCATGGTACAGAAATATGTTCCACTTGGCAAATTTGATGCATTAAAATTTATATCATAGCTACCGGTTGGTTTTGTTTCGTTGACAAGTGTAATTACTTCTCTTCCGAGAAAATCATAAACTTTTATGCTGACAAAACTTTCTTCTGGTACGAAGTAGCTTATTGATGTTGAAGGATTAAATGGATTCGGGTAGTTTTGATCAAGTACGAATTCGGCTGGAACATCATAGTTCACGTTTACTATATCGCTGTAATTGAAAGTGCCATCAAAATCAACTTGTTTTAATCGATAATAAATCTCGTTGATACCACTGAGCTGAGGATAGTCAGTAAATGAGTAATAATTAATTTCAGTAGAATTTCCTTTACCATTCACGAATCCAACTGTAACAAAGTTATTATCTGAATTAACCGAACGTTCAATTTCAAAACCCCGGTTATTAAGTTCAGAAGCAGTTGCCCATAGAAGCCTAATTTCAGAATTTGTGATGGAAGCGGTGAATGTAAGCATCTCAACCGGAACTATGTCTGTCATCTGAGCCAGCGTTGCAACCGTACCGATTGACAACTTGCTCATTTTCAGGTAGTAAGGTTGGTTGAAATGTATTATTAAGTCATTAATAGAATGATAATAAGCATTAAAATCTCCACCGTAATATTCCTCTATCAGTAAAAGTGCACCGTAACCATTATTCCAGAAAGAAGCTTGATCGCTCGCGGTAGTTCCCGGGGTTAATTATACTTGGCATTATACCAATCGAGTAAAGTGAATTTACCTGGACCATATTATCTTTAAGACTGATTGAGTTTCCATAATTCTGGACATGAATTTCTCCCACACCATCGTTGTCATTATCATACGCTATCATATCCATATTTATTACGCCCATTATAGAATCGCCAGAATTATGAGCTTGTTGAGCAAAGTAAGCGCTGCCAATCAATCCCTGTTCTTCTTCATCCCAGAGAGCATAAATGATCGTATACTTTGAATCATATTGAGTGAATAATCTTGCGGCTTCAATAACAGCAGCAGTTCCACTTGCATTATCGTCGGCTCCGGGTGCCGTTGTTCCGGAAGGCATATCATCATAATGAGCGCAGATTATATATTTTTTATTTGGATACATTGAGCCAAGCTGTACACCGTAGACATTTCTACCTGTGGCACTAAAGTTTTGATCATAAGTTATCAAACCGTAGCTGTTTAATTTTTGCTTAATGTAATCTGCAGCTTTATTATTTCCTGGCTGATTTTTATTTCTTGAAACTATAGTGTATGGTGATCCGCCTATAATGGTTGAAACTTCACCTGAAAGTTCTTCAACAAAGTAAACAAGTGAATCAATATTAGTTTGGTTGATGATCGCCTGGACAGTAGGAGACTGAGAATATATAGACAATTGTATTCCGAACAGCAGCATAAAAATCAGTAATGTTTTTTTCATGACGAAATCCTGTAAATAGTTATTAGTTGTTATCAATTAAGATGTAAAGACTTGTTGAAAAACAATACAAGTCATGTTATTTATTCAATTATTTTTAATTATTTAAGTATAATCATTTTCTTTGTCGCCGAATAATTATCCGAGATCAAAGTATAGAAATACGTTCCACTTGGCAGACTAGTTCCATCAAATGACAATTCATAATTTCCTGTTGACTTTGTTTCGTTGACTAATGTTGTTACTTCTCTTCCAAGAAAATCATAAACTTTAATGCTGACAAAACTCTCTTTTGGTATGAAGTACCTTATTGACGTTGAAGGATTAAATGGATTCGGGTAGTTTTGATCAAGTACGAACTCAGCAGGAACTTCATAGCTCACGTTTACAATATCACTGTAGCTGTATGTTCCATCAAAATCAACTTGCTTCAAACGATAATATAATTGGTTTGTCCCACTCAGTTGAGGATTATCAGTGAAAGAGTAATAGTTTATTTCAGTAGAACTTCCTTTACCATCAACAAATCCAATGGTAGAAAAATTAGCTCTTTCATTAACCGAACGTTCAATCTCAAAACCCTTGTTATTCAGCTCTGATGCAGTTGACCAGAGTAACTGAACTTCAGCATTTCTGACTGAAGCACTAAAAGCGAAAAGCTCAACAGGGATAATATCAGTAAGTTGAGCCAATGTTGCCACGGTTCCGAAAGCGACTTTACTCATTTTTAAATAGTAGGGCATGTTAAAGTATTGAATCTTATCGTTCACAGTATGATAATAAGCATTAAAGTCACCATCTAATTCAATTAAACAAATTGCTCCAAAATTTCTGGTCCAGAAAGATGCGTGATCGCTCCAGGTTGCACCCGGGTTTATCGTTGCAAGAGTTAATCCGATTCCATAAAGTGAATTTATTTGTATCATATTATCTTTTAAAGAAATTGAACTAGCGATTGGGCGTGTATGAATCTCTGCTTGTCCATCACTATTTGAATCGTAAGAGATCATATCCATATTTATAACTCCCATTATGGAATCGCCTCCATTAAAAGCCTGTAGCGCATAATATGCGCTTCCAATCAATCCTTGTTCTTCTTCATCCCAAAGAGCATAAATGATCGTATACTTTGAATCATATTCAGTGAAAATCCTTGCGGCTTCAATAACAGCAGCAGTTCCACTTGCATTATCATCGGCTCCGGGTGCTGTTGTTCCGGAAGGCATATCATCATAATGAGCACAGATTATATATTTTTTATTTGGATATAATGAGCCAGGTTGAACACCGTACACATTTCTACCTGTAGCACTAAAGTTTTGATCGTAAGTGATCAAGCCGTAGCTGTTTAATTTTTGCTTAATGTAATCCGCAGCTTTATTATTTCCCGGCTGATTTTTGTGTCTTGATACAATAGTATATGGTGACCCTCCAATTATTGTTTGAACGTCACCTGATAACTCCCGCACAAAATATGTCAATGAATCGATATTCGTTTGGTTGATAATTGTTTGAATAGTGGGTGACTGACTGAAAGAGATACTTTGAATACATAAAATAAGAATCAAAGCCTGTAGAATTTTCCTCATCTCAAATTCCTTTCTTGAATATTTATTTCAGAAGTATTTGTTGCAAATTTAGATAATAACAGCAATAATTATGCTAATGTGACTTAAATCAGCTACTTTGATATCAGCCTAAAAACGTAAAGTATTTTGAGAAAAAAGCTAACCAGTCTATAGTCCCTGGATTATTTTATCAGTCTTGATAATCACTTCTTTCTTTTGAACAATTTGTTCGGTTCTTATCTATCACTGAATATCGCACTAAATTAGTAAGCTTTTTTTAATTGAATTATGTTTTAAATTTGCCATAACAAATTATTTGATAATCGAATGACAACTGACTTAAAATATTTCACACCTTCCGAAGCTAAAAAAACTTTGCCTCTTGTTAGTAAGATTGTAAGTGATATTCTTGATACCAGCAGAGAGATGCGTTTAATTGCCGATGAAATAGGTGGTAAAGTGGAAAATGATCCGCGTATACAAAAGCTTGCTGATAATGTTGAAAGTTTTATGCAGGAGCTTGAGGAAATAGGCTGCTTTTTCAAAGACTGGAACTTCTCAATTGGGTTGGTTGATTTTCCTGCCATTATAGATGGAAAGGAAGTTTTCCTTTGCTGGAGAACAGATGAAGATGATATAATGTACTACCACGAAATGGAAACTGGTTTCGCCGGTAGAAAATTAATCCCACCAGAAGAACTTACAGACTAAGTCAGACTTTTATTTTTTCAATTCGAAGTCAGTCTGTGCTGAAGTCTTTTCACCTGAATTCATATCAGTTACATTAAAGGTGATTTTATATAAACCTTCCGGAGAGTCATAATCAAATTCAAATTGTGATTCTAACTGAACATCGATTATTTCGCTGTCTGTAACTTCTTTCGAATCATTGAAAACATTTTCAATTTCTAAACTATCCGGACCTGTTATGTCAACAGTAAATTCAAATGAAGCAGATATTTCGTCGCCAACTTCTTTTTTTTCAAATCCTTTAACATTAACCGTTGCATTTATTTCCCACGCATCTCCAATATCATAAGCAAATGCCTCTGGACTGAATGCCTCAAATGATCCCTCTTCCTTTTTACTGCAAGATACAACAACCAGACTGAGGGCGAATATTATAAATATGTTTTTCATTTTAAACTTATTTGTTTTTCTTTGTGAAACTTTGTGCTCTTCGTGTCTAAGTGGTAGATAAAAGCTTTTCACCACTAAGACACTTTGAAACACTTTAGAGATTTATCCATTTTTCTTCTGGAAATCTTTCATAAAGGATACAAGATCTTCCACACCTTTGGTTGGAAATGCATTGTAAATAGAAGCACGTAAACCACCAACTGAACGATGTCCCTTCAAACCATTAAAGCCTGCTTTGGTTGCTTCGTCAATCAGTTTCTTTTCAAGGTCAGCAGTTGCCAGATTGAAAGTTAAGTTCATTAATGAACGACTTTCCTTTTCAGCGTGACCTTTATAATATCCACCACTTTCGTCAATGCACTTATAAAGCAGATCTGCTTTGTGCTTATTTATTTCATACATCTTATCAAGTCCGCCAAGCTTTAAGAGATAACGTGTAATGAGCATAATAATATAAATACCAAACGTATTCGGAGTATTATACAGCGAATCATTTTCAACCTGGATTTTATAGTTAAGCATTGTGTGCAGAGTATCCTGACTTCTTTCTACAAGATCTTTTCTTATCAGAACAAGGCACACTCCTGATGGACCAATATTTTTCTGAGCGCCAGCGTAGATCAAACCATATTTTTTAACATCAATTTTTTTATGAAGAATATCGGATGAAGCATCACAAACTAAAGGAACATTGCCGACTTGTGGTTCCGAATGAAACTGCGTTCCGAATATTGTATTGTTAGATGTGAAATGAACGTAAGCTGCATCAGGATCAAGCTTAAGTTCACTTTGCTTTGGTATTCGTTTAAAGAATTTATTATCTCCCTGACCTTCTTCAGTTGTTGCAGCGATGTTTACAGTCCCAACTCGCTTTGCTTCCTTAATAGCTTTCTTTGACCAGGTTCCGGTTGAAATATAGTCGGCTTTATTTTTTGGAGGCATCAGGTTTAGAGGAACCATTGAGAACTGAAGACTTGCGCCACCCTGCAGAAACAATATTGAGTAATCATCAGGGATTGCAAGAAGTTTTTTTAATCCTTCCTTAGCTTCATTATGGATAGCGTCAAATGTTTTTGAACGGTGACTGATTTCCATTATGGACATCCCTACACCGGGTAAAGCAAATAAATCTTTTTGAGCTTCAAGTAAAACTTCCTCGGGCAGAATAGCTGGTCCTGCACTAAAGTTATAAATTCTTTTTTCCATTTTATTTCCTTTTAAATATTTTCTTTGTGAATCTTAGTGTCCTCAGTGTCTTAGTGGTAAAAAAAATTAGCCACGAATCCGCCAAAGGCGGACAAGTTTCACCAATTTTCAAATTAAATGAGTCAACAATCCATCTCTTAGTTTTGGTTCGAACCATGTTGATTTTGGCGGCATAACTTCGCCCGCATCCGAAATATTCATCAAGTCATCTAAGTCCAACCGGGTATAAGTGAAAATGCAACTGCAGCTTTTCCGGAATCCACAAGTTTTTCAAGTTCTTTTGTGCCTCTGATTCCGCCAATAAAATCAATACGATTATTAGTTCTTGGGTCATCAATTCCAAGCACAGGGTTTAGTAAAAAGTTTTGAAGAATGCTTACATCCAATTTTTCACCAACTGATTTTTCTAATGACAAGCTGGCAAGTACGGAATCTCTTGCTTTAAGATGATACCATTTCTTATCGAGATACATACAGAATTGGTTTTTAGTTTGTGGTTGTTTGTCATTGGTAAGATTAATCTCGAACTTTTCACTTACCTCATTTAAAAAATCATTATTGCTCAATCCGTTCAAATCAAATACAACTCGGTTATAAGGCAAGATTTTTAATTCTTCAGCAGGGAAGATTACAGCAACAAAATAATTGTAATCTTCTTTACCACTATGTTTTGAATTTGCTTTCTTCTTTTCTTCTCTTGCACGACTTGCACTTTTTGCACGGTGGTGACCATCGGCGATGTAAAGCTTATTGATCTTTGAAAATTCGCTAACTATGATTTGATTGTAGTTCTCCGGAACAATCCAAACCGTATGCTTGATTCCATCAGGTGAAGTGAAATCATATTCGGGTTTAACTTCACCCATCGTTTTTTCAACAACTTCGTTGACAGACTTTACTCCGCGATAAGTTAAAAATACAATTCCTGTTTGAGCTTCTGTAATTATAATATGATTTGTTCTATCATCTTCTTTTACTTTTCTTGTCTTCTCGTGTTTTAGTATTACATCGTTATCATAATCATCAACAGAAAAAGTTGCACAGATTCCGGTTTGTGATCTTCCATCCATTACTAATCTGTAAAGATAGAAGCCGGGCTTATTATCCGTTTTTAATGGAGCTTCTTTAATAATTCTGTTAAGATTCTCTTTTGCTTTTTTATAAACTTGATTGGAATAAACATCTGTGCCGTCTGGTAAATCAATTTCTGATCTTGTAATGTGTAAGTAACTTAATGGATTTTCATCTGCAAACTGTTTTGCTTCTTCTCTGTTTACTACATCGTACGGAACGCTTGCTACAAGTTGAGCTTTTTCTTTTGTGGGTCTTAGTGCTTTGAATGGTTTAATTACTGCCATTATGTATCCGGATTAATTAATTCAAATGTCCACTACTAAAATCTACAAATTTGAACAAATAATCCACTTTAAACGAACCTTTATAACAGGAGCGCAGGAGATTTTAACTAAATTTTATGATTTCTTTAGAATGAGATGAGTGTACGAAGTCAAATAAGAAAGAGGGAGTTTTTTGAGCGCACCCGATTTCATTTGCTCAAGTTTATGTAAGAAAGGAAATTTTTTGTAGTAATTATGTCCAAAGTAACCGACATATTCAATTATTTCGTATCCAATATTTTTAAACCTACTGATCATTATTTTTGATGGCCCTCTGCACCAATCGTAATGTGCTTTGAATTTTCCATGCTGGTGCTTGTCTCTTGGGGCAAGCCTGGCTAATACCAAGTCGCTTAATTTATCCGGTAATAATTTATTGACCAAAAACGGCAGTGCATATAGTGTGGAAAAGCAATGAAAAGAAAATCCGCCATCATTTAAGATATTAAAAACATTTTGATGAAATATCTTTGCATCAGGAATATGTTCACCCACCATCCTGCTAAATACAAGATCAAATTTCATATTTAGTTTGGTGAGTGGTTTACTTAAATCAATAATGAGTTTCCTGTAAATAGGTGATGCCTTATTCAGTTCTGCATCATCAACATCGCTTATTGTGTATGAAATTTGGTGATAATTAATGAAATCATCACTAATAGTCGGATTAGCACCTGCACCAATTTCAAGAACAGATTTAAAATTATGTTTGAGAATTAAAGCTTGAACAAAAGCTTCTGTTTTATTCCAGCCAATAAAATCGTCAACCGAAAAGTAGTTAATATTCATGTTAAGAATAATATTGCTTGATCTTATGAAAGGGACTATAACTAACTAATTTATTATACACTCATAAAAAATCTACATAAATAAATTAATAATCTATATATTTTGCCTGCTCTAAAACATTTATTTAGCCTGTAATGAGCAATCATCTTCAATGAAAACCGTTCTATTTTAAATCGCTGACAGTTATTTTTGTTTTATATTATAACGATTTATATACATAAGGAAAAATGGCATTATTTAAAAGAAAAAAACAATTTCGAAAGAAGATTAGTAGAGGAAAAGTATCCGTAATAGGAAAGGTCCAATATCACCGTGAAATTTATTCAAGAATATTGGATAGCAAACGGGATTTTTTTGTTTGGCTCCCGTCAGGATATAATGATAATTCTGTAAAAAGGTATCCTGTACTGTATATGCTTGATGGACAAAATTTGATCGATCCCAAAACATCCTTTGCCGGTAAAGACTGGCAGGTTGATGAGACTGTTACCCGACTAATTAGAGAGCATAAGATTAAAGAGATAATTATTGTCGGAATTTACAATTCAAAAGACAGACTTGAAGAATACAGTGATAGCGAAAAAGGTGAAAGATATCGAAAGTTTTTAATTGAAGATCTCAAAGCTTTTGTTGATTCAAAATATAAATCTCTTACCGATAACAAGAACACAGCAATTATGGGATCATCAATGGGTGGACTTGCATCATTCCTGATTGCCTGGAAACATCCGGAAGTATTTTCTATGGCTGGATGCTTGTCAAGCTCTTTTTATTATAATGATGATAAAGTTTTCAAAATGCTTGAAGAATACAAAGAAACAAAAAAGCAAATTAAGTTTTATATTGATCACGGTGAAGATGGCTTAGTTCGCGGGCAAAAAATGTTTTGCAAACTCACGCAAATGGGTTATGTGATAGGAACAGACCTTGATTATTTTTACGCACACGGAGCTGAGCACAATGAATCCGAGTGGGCAAAACGGCTTGAACGTCCATTGTTATTTTTCTTTGGAAAATAAAAAACATTTTGTCATTGCGAGGAGCGAAGCGATGAAGCAATCACTAAAACTATCAAACTGACCCAGTCGAAATGGGACAAAGAAAGACTCATAATGAAATTTTGTATTAAATATTTTCTGCCTCTTTCTTTCATACTTTTTTTTGCTTGCGAAAAAAATGAAAAACCCGTTAACCTTTCTGTTGCCAGAGAAGAAGTAAAGCAGTATTACGAATCAGGTAAGTTTGATGAAGAAATAAATTCAGTGATTGTTGATGCAAAAGAAAAGTTCAGCATAGTTGAGATTAAAAGCAATTCTGTTGTTGTGTTTGATGTTGATGAAACAGCGCTTGACAATTATGGACTTGCAGAAATGATGGGATTCGGCTATGTGTATGAAATGAACAAAAAGTGGAATGCTGAAATGAAAGCCACTGCAATTCCGCAGGTAAAAGAACTTTATGATTTTCTTCTCACAAAAGGTGCAAAGATAATTTTTCTTACCGGCAGAAACTTTCCTGAATACGAAGCGACTTACGAAAATTTAAAGCAAGCTGGTTATACAGTATTCGATACTTTAATTACCCAGATCGGTGAAGAAACAAAATTGAAAGCCGTTGATTATAAAAGCAGGAAACGAATCTGGCTGACCGAACAAGGGTATGAGATAGTTGGAACGGTTGGCGACCAATGGTCAGACCTGGAAGGACTGTATCACGGTATACAAATCAAAATCCCGAATTATCTTTATTTGATTGAAGATTAAATCACAATAGCACACTGATGAAACTGATTTAACGAATTAACGCAGATTTATATCAGTCTAAATCAGTTTGATCAGTCAAATCCGTGTTCCATTGGTTAAAATCAACCGGTCCAAAATCCTTATATTTACTCCTCAAAAAACGAATTATCAGAATATTAATGACAGAAAACAAACGCGAAATACCAAAAGCATACGATCCCTCGAAGACTGAGGATAAATGGTACAAATACTGGCTCGATAACGGACTCTTTCACTCAGAGCCAAATGAGAAACCGCCGTTCACGATTGCAATTCCTCCGCCGAATATTACCGGAATGCTTACGATGGGACACATCCTCAACAATACAATCCAGGATGTTTACATCCGGCTGAAAAGAATGCAGGGCTTCAACTCCTGCTGGGTTCCGGGAACAGACCACGCATCAATTGCTACGGAAACTAAAGTAACAAAGTTCCTAGAAGAGAAGGGAATTGATAAATATAAAATCGGTCGCGAGGAATTTCTTAAGCATTGCCAGGAGTGGAGAAAAGAATACGGCGGAATAATCATCCAGCAGTTGAAGAAGCTTGGTGTTAGCTGCGACTGGCGTCGTGAACGCTTCACGATGGATGACGACTACTACCGCGAAGTGATAAAAGCTTTTGTTGATCTTTATAAAGAAGGAAAAATTTATCGTGGCTACAGGATGGTTAACTGGGATCCTGCAAACAAGTCTGCTATTTCAGATGAAGAAGTTCTTTACAGAACAGTTAATGGAAAACTCTGGCACTTCAGATATCCTGTTGATGGAATGGACAGATATATTGTTGTTGCAACAACACGACCCGAAACAATGCTCGGTGATACAGGCGTTGCAGTAAATCCGAACGATGAACGATACAAAGATATCATCGGCAAAAAAGTTAAGTTGCCGATTGTCGGAAGAGAGATTCCGATTTTTGCAGATGAGTATGTTGATATGGAATTCGGAACTGGAGCAGTTAAAGTTACTCCTGCTCACGATGTGAACGATTACGATATGGGTCAACGACACAAGCTGGATATTGTAAACATCTTTAATCCTGATGCAACAACAAACCAAAACGTTCCCGATTGGCTGCAAGGTTTAGATAGGTTTGAGGCAAGAAAAAAAGTTGTTGAGTGGTTTGAGAAAAATGGTTTGATGGAGAAGATTGAAGATTATCAGAACAAAGTTGGTTACTCCGAAAGAGGCGCTGTTCCGATTGAGCCATATCTCTCTGAGCAGTGGTTTATGAAGATGTCTGAGCTTGCAAAGCCCGCACTCGAAGTTGTGAGAAATGGAAAAGTAAAATTCTATCCTGCACACTGGGAGAAAACTTATTTCCACTGGATGGAAAACATAAGCGACTGGTGTATATCTCGTCAGCTTTGGTGGGGACACAGAATTCCGGTTTGGTATTGCATCGGCGATGATCATTGCAAGATTGAATGTAAAGAACCAATAGTGTCAGTTGATCCACCTGAAAAATGTCCGCATTGCGATTCTAAAAATTTAAAGCAGGATGAAGATGTACTTGATACCTGGGCTTCAAGCTGGATTTGGGCACACGCAATTTTCAGAATGGAATCAGAAAGAAAATATTATTATCCAACCAGTTTACTTGTAACTGGTCCCGACATAATATTTTTCTGGGTTGCGAGAATGATAATGGCTGGAATGCATTTTATGAAAGACATTCCTTTCAGTAGTGTTTATTTCACAAGCATCATTCGTGATATGCAGGGAAGAAAGATGAGTAAATCTCTCGGCAACTCACCCGATCCTCTCGATGTAATCAAAGAATACGGTGCTGATGCGTTACGATTTACAGTTCTTTACCTTGCACCGCTTGGACAGGATGTGCTTTTCTCCGCTGACAAATGTGATTTTGGAAGAAACTTTGCCAACAAAATCTGGAACGCAGGAAGATTTCTTTTGATGAACGCTGAGAATATAAAGGTTGATGAGAAGCTTAAAGATTCTCACATAGATTTTGCAGATGAATGGATAATCTCGCGATTCAATGAAACACTTGAAGAATTCAACAATGCGATGGACAACTTTGAAATAAACAACGCAACGAAGATCATTTATTCTTTTGTCTGGAATGACTTCTGCGACTGGTATGTCGAAATGATAAAGAACAGATTGTACGGTGATGATGGGGCTGAAAGTCCCGAGCTTGTCGGGAAAATTAAATCCGCTGTGCTAACAAGAGCACTTTCAATCTTTGAAAATATGCTGAAGATGGTTCATCCGTTTATGCCATTTGTTACTGAAGAGATCTATCAACTTATGCGAGAAAGAAAAGATGGAGAAAGCATTTCAACTTCAGAATTTCCGAAAGTGAAGAAGGAATTGATAAATCCTCAGGCTGATAAAGAAATGGAGATCGTAGTGAATATCGTAACAGCAATCCGTAATATCCGCGGCGAAATGAACATACCTCCTTCAAAAAGAATAAATGTTTTTTTGAAAACGAATGAGGTTAGTGAACGGCAGATTGATTATATAAAGAAACTCGCAAAGGTTGAAGACTTGAAAGCAGGTGAAAACATAGTTAAGCCAAAGGCCAGTGCTTCTTCCGTAGTAAAGTCTTCTGAGATTTACATTCCACTTGAAGGATTGATTGATCTTGATGTTGAAAGACAGAGATTACAAAAAGAAATTACACGGCTCGAAGGTTCTCTTGCCGGAATAGAAAAAAAACTATCTAATGAAAAGTTTGTTAGCGGTGCACCTGCAGAAGTTGTTGAAAAGGAAAGAACGAAGCAGAGAGACTGGCAGGAGAATTTAAGGAAGCTGAAAGAGATTTTAAATAATTTAAAATAGGGGAAGAAATGAAATCTATAATATTATTACTATTTCTATTTGTTGCTGGATGTGCCAGTAAACCAATCCTTTTTAAGGACGATGCGAAAATAATTAAGATATATTGCAATATTTATAGTGATACACTGAATACTTTCGAAAATTACTACTATGGCAATAACAGTTCTTCTGACGAACATAAAATCCCATTCTTTCTTAGTTCAGAAGAACAACAGAGAATAATTAACGTAATAAATGAAAATAATTTTTTTGAGCTTCCTGATACAATCATGCGATACAAACATGAACCAAATGAAAAGGGAGTAATCAAAGTGATTTCAGATTTTCATGATACACAATGCGAAATCGAATTTGAGGATAAAATTAAATCTGTTTTCATGGGTAGTATTCATGATTTTGATAGTGAAGAGTCAATAAGATTTCAAGCAATTATGAGTGTTATTACTAACATTATTGAAAGAAGAGAAGATTTAAAGGAATTTCATCAAGGAATTTGGACTTTATAGTATTTTAATTTGTAGAAGTGATAAAGTAATAAAGTTGAAAAAGATTTTGGAAAATTTGAATTGAACTAATTTATCCCGAACTTGTTTCAGGATCTTAAATTTAATTGGAATTCTAAAAGTTAACACTGAGATATAAATGCCCGATTCTCAATATTGGATGATAGGTTTTATTGTTTTGTTAATCACCTTATGGTTAATTACTAAATCTAGCCAATTTAAATACTGGGTATTTTTAATTTATTTTTTAATCGTGAACTCTATTATGACTTGGTCTATGATAAATGATCAACTCGCATTCAAAGATGCATTTACGATTGGTCATATTAATAGTTTTCAGCAACCACATTGGTTAACTGAAATTTATCTGTCTTATTACCTACTAATTGGGTTTAATAGTCTATTTGTTGTGTTATTAGTTTTTGAAAAATATTGGCGAACAAAAAAGTTAAAAAAAATGCAGATGCTGAAACAAGTTCAGCTATAAAAACTTGAAAGTGGTTAAAAATGTATTATAAAATATCAGATTTTATTGAAGACTGGAAATACGAATCTGAAACACTTTAAAACTTTTTAGCAATCTTAGGGATGATGTTCTAAGTAAAAAGTTTAATGAGAACGTAAGATCAACAGGTCGACTTACCTGGCATATTACAGTTACAATTCCGGAAATGGTTCAACGAACCGGTTTAAGTTTCGATGCTGTAGATGATAAAGCACCCGTTCTCACAACGGTTAAAGAAATTTGTGATGAGTATAAAAAAGCGTCAGATAACATGATAGCTGCAATTAAAAAGAACTGGACGGATGCTTCACTGGAAGAAGAAGTTGATATGTATGGAAAGATGTGGAAGAAGGGTAAAACGCTTTCATCACTGATAAAACATCAGGCACATCACAGAGGAGAATTAATTGTTGTTATGCGATTAGCTGGACTAAAAGTTGTCGGTCCATATGGGCCCGCAAAAGAAGAATGGGCTAACTATGGAATGCATCCGCAGGAGTGAAACCAATCTTCTTCTACTTTTCTTAGCGTAAGAAAAGTAGCAAAAGAAACATGCACGAAAAATAATTGCTAAAATTTCACTGCGTTCCGCTAAGAGAAATAAACTCGCTCACTTCGTTCGCTCAAACAGTATTTCTCTTTTATCGCTTCACTTCGTGAAATTTCTTCACGCAATTCTTTTTAGGTGCCTGCTAAATGAAAAATTTCACACCTCAACTTTAAATATTATCATTCACTCTCCCCTTTGGGGAGAGAAGGAGAGGGGCCTCTGCTACTCGTTCTGCTCTTTAAATTTCTTCAAAATATTTTCAACCGCATCTTTGTGAACCATAAAATCCATTATTTTCAGTTTCAAATAATCTTCGTGATAAAAGTAGAATCCTTTATCTCCTGTATTCCTTGAACCTGCTCCGGAATCTTTAATTAGATACCAATCTTTTCCATCTTTTTCCATATAACCAACGAGGTGAATTCCGTGATCATCAGTCGTTGTTTTATTGCTGAAACGAAATTGCCTTGCACTTTCATCAATGTATTCTGAAGGAATATCAAAGGTGGGTATAACTGCAACTTTGTGCCATGAATCGTAGCCAGCTTCGGAAACATCGCCACCAATTGCCATAGTGAAACCGTTCCTTATTGCACTTTTTAATGCATCCATATAAACATTCAACGGAACATTGTAATAAACATTGCTGTGCCACCAGTTGTCCGGGACTTCGTATTCAACTTGTTCATAGTAAGGCTTTTGCATGTAGGAAAGAATATCAACATAATCATCAAGCTTGAGTTTTAAGTAATTGTTCAGAAATTCTTTAGGTGAATATTTAATGCTTTCATAATAAAATTCCGTTGGCGGTTCACCCATATAATGATTCATTATCGATTTGATTACAGTTACCGCTTCTTCTTCATCCCAGGCATTTGTATTTTTTATATTATTTAAATACAATTGCATTTCTTTTATCATCGCCTGGTGATCGTGAAATTTTTGTCCGGGAAGTAACCCCGTGTAAGATTCCTCAGAAACAGCACCATACATTTTCCAGATTCTTGGGACAGCATTTGCTTCCGAGCCTTCTTCAAAAGCAGAACTTCCTCTTTCTTTTATAAATCTTTTTACTTTCTCAACGTACTCCCAATAGACTGTGTACATCTCAGAGATTTTTACTTTTTTCTGATTAAGTCTGTAAACCTCAGATTCAAAATAAGATGTTGCTGAAAAGCACCAGCAGGTTCCGGTTCTTCCTTGTGAAATAGGTTCATTAAACCAATAAGTTGTGAACTGATCTTTTGATGTTGGCAAATCCATTCCTGAAAAATCAAGTTGGAAAGTTTTTTTCTTAGCTTTTTCCGGATTGTTGAATTCATCAATACTTTTAAGAATTTCGTTTTTGTAGAATCCATCTTTCTCTTCGGTAAAAACTCCTTTTTCTTTCTGATCCTGAGCAAGAAGCGATGAAATCGATGTTAGGATTATGAGATATGAGAGAAATGATATGATAGTTTTCATATAAAATTCCTGTGGGTTTCAATAAAGAATATTATTTGCTCATGAAAATTATGCATATTCATACTTAAATATAAACCACTTTTATTTAGTTCATTTTCAATGGAAAAACCTTATATTCAACCTAAAAATGGAAGGAAAAAGATGAAAATATTGTTTCTCCTTTTCGTATTTGTAGTATTAAATCTTCAGTTGTTTGCTCAAGGCAGTCTTGAAGTAAATAATGTAAGTCCACCGGCACAGTCTATGAATTTTCTGCCAACACTTGAGATTACAATTAATTTCAATCGTGCCGTTGATATTACTTCTTTTAATGATACAACTTTTCAAGTTTGGGGAAGATGGTCGGGAGTTCATAAGGGAACTATTAGTTGGTTTAACGATACGACTTCAATTCACTTTACACCCGACGAAAACTTTTTTTATGGTGAACTGGTTACAGTTTCTTTATCTAAGGGAATTAAAGACACCGAAGGCAATTATCTGCAATCAGGATTTGCATGGAGTTTTTGGACGAGAACTTTACCGGGAACTATGGAGTTAATCAGAACCTCAACAATTAATGTTAGGCAACCCGGAGAAAATTGGATTCAAACTTACGGTACTTATGCTGGTGATCTTGATGGAGATGGATGGAGTGACTTCATTGTTCCAAATGAAATTTCTGCTGATATAAGAGTTTTTATGAATGATCAGCAGGGAGGTTATAATGACTTTACAATTTTTTCAATCGGTGGTGGTTCCAGACCAAGTACAAATGAAGGCTTTGATTACAACCTGGATGGATTAATGGATTTTACTTGTGGCAATAGCACGAATAATCAAGTAACAGTTTTTACCGGTGATGGTACCGGAGGATTTTCTCTCATTCAAAATTTTAATGCTGGCAATGGAATCCGTGGATTAGTGATACTCGATGCAGATGGTGATGGTTTTTCTGATATTGTTACTGCTAACAGGGACGGGAGTAATGTTTCTATTTTAATCAATAATGGAAACGGATCTTTTGCATCACCAGTTAATTTTGAAGGGAATGGAAATGGTGAAACGGCAGCAGCAACTTCCGATGTAAATGGTGATGGAATTATGGATTTATTTCTTGGCGCAATTTATTCTGATGATGTAATGCTCTGGCTTGGAGATGGAAATGGAGGATTTATTTTTAGTGATGAAGTAACAGTCGGTAATAGTCCCTGGATGGTTGTTTCCGGTGATGTCAATAATGATGGAGTTCCAGATGTTATATGTGCAAATTCAAGCAGTTCAAGTTTTTCTGTTGTACTTTGTGATAGTTTGGGAAATCTTTCTTCACCGACTAATTACTCAGTAGGTCAGTTTCCATTATCTGTTGATTTAGGTGATGTTGATGGTGATCTGGATTTGGATATTGTTACAAGCAATTTTACTGGTGCGAATTTTACATTGTACGAAAATGATGGTACCGGAGTTTTCATTAACCGGGATGATCTGCCATCAAACCTTGCAGGAAGCTGTGCTGTTTTTCATGATAGGGATAACGATGGTGATATGGATATGACCGGTATAGATGAACGTCAGGATTTGTTGATTCTTTTCACAAACAGTCCAGTAACAGAAATTAATTCGGAAGAAAATATTCCTGATGAATTTATCTTGCTTCAAAACTATCCAAATCCATTTAATCCTTCTACACATTGATCAGATTTCGGATTGCATCCGCCTCAGGCGGAGGAATTGTAACGTTGAAAATTTATGATATTTTGGGAAATGAAATCACAACTCTGGTTAACGAAGAAAAAGAGCCCGGAACGTATGAAATTGATTTTGATGCTTCCGGATTATCAAGTGGAATGTATTTTTATACTTTAACAGGCTGGCAATTATTCTGAAACGAGAAAAATGATTCTGATGAAGTAACTTTAAGTAGAGACGCATCGCGATGCGTCTCTACAATTCATTTCCAAACATACTGGTCTTTGCCTAAGTCGATTACATCAACTATTGCTTCTTTGTCGCCTCGCGAAAGCTCGTCATATTTCATTTCTGATGAATGATCAGAACTTATGAATGGATACATAATATCAGTTTCGCTATCGCTATGCCCGAGTCCGAAAGCATGTCCCAGTTCGTGAATTATTGTTGCTTTAATTTCACCGGCACTGATTTTTTCTTTACCAAATTTCAACAAACTTATTTGCACTTTTGAAAATTCGATTTCATTTCCTCTGTTTGTATCGTATTCAGTTAAACCGAGATAGTTTTCTTCATACTTCTTTCCAAGATTTTCAACAAATACAAATTCTATGTCAGCATTTCGACTATTGTTGGTGAACGTATAATCAATTCTTTTGTCGGCTTTCTGCCAAACACTGAATGCATAGCTCACATATTCCTTATAAGCTGATTTAAAATATTTTGAGTTAGTTTCCTTTACATAAACTTTAAGTGGAAATTCATTTAGCTCCCAGTGTTTGCCATCCCATAACGTTCTACCTGACTTATCAATGTGAAAATAATTTTCGGATTTGGTGATATTATGCTTATCTGTTTTATACTTTGTTCTTTGAGTTTTTTTATTGGTGATTTCTTTTCGATTATTAATGTGAACATCTGCGGGATTGCTCACCGTTGAATTATGTGTTTGATAGCTCTTTTTAGATAAAGAAGATTGCGGCTGATTTGACTGAGACTGCTGAGGAAATATTAACGAAAAATTGAAGAGCAGAATTACGACAGGTATAATGGTTGAAGCAAATTTTGTATTCATAAAATATTTCCTCGTAGTGATTATAAGCATTGAGAAGTTATCAGACAAAATTTATTCCTTAATTAGAATTCTAAAAAAGTGTGAATAATAGCGAAATTCAGCAAAATTAGTGTTTAGAAGGTGTACTATTGGCTATTAATGCAGAACATCGAGTATCCAATTTGAAACAATTTATTTTCAAAATTTTTACTAATAATGTTCATCATCAATTTGATTAGCAGAGTTTTGGCATCGTGGAAGTTATTATTAGTAAGTTTAGATATATTTGTTCATAATAATTTTCTTATTAAATGAACCTGATTGAATGGACTGATGAGCTAAGATTCCTGGTTGCAATCGCTTTAGGATTTTTAGTCGGACTTGAAAGAGAAAGCAGAGGTGGATCGATTTCTGCCAGGATAACTGCCGGCATAAGAACATATACGCTTGTTAGTTTATTTGGATTTGGATGCGCCTGGCTTTACAGATTGAATATCGAGTTTGTTATTCCTGTTGGTATAATTGTAATTGGCGGAATGATTCTATCTTCTTATTTAGCCAAACAAAAATCAGGTGCAGTTGGCTGGACGAGTGAAATTGCAGTATTACTCACATTTATTGTTGGAGTTCTTTCCTTACTTACCGATATATGGATCCCGATGGCTTTAGGAATTATTACCACACTTCTTCTTTCTGAAAAAGCCGGTTTAGAACAATACATTGAAAAACTTGACAAATCTGAATTTCTTGCAGTAGTAAAATTTTTATTAGTTACCTTAATTATTCTTCCCGCTTTACCTGATAATTATTATACACAATTTCAATTAAACCCATATCGAATATGGCAAATAGTCATATTGGTATCTTCAATTGGATTTGTCGGTTATTTTCTGATGAAAAAATTTGGGGATAAGGTAGGAATTTGGTTATCTGGATTGTTGGGCGGAATAGTTTCGAGCACTGCTGTTAGCATTGCAATGGGGAATATCGCAAAGAAAAATAATCAGTTAGATAAGAGAGCATTTCAAGCAACAATATTAGCCAGCAGTGTGATGTATTTACGAATACTTGTAATCATCTATTTTTTAAATGCTAGTGTTGCTTATGAACTATGGTGGAAATTTATCGTACTGTTTATTGTTGGACTTTTGCTTTCAATTATTGTGCGTGATAAAAACTCTGATACCCCGGCAGTTCCAATTTCTACGATCCATAATCCATTTGAAATTAAACCGGCTGTTATTTTCGCTTCTCTTTTTGTGATTCTTTCAATTGTTACAATTTGGGTTAAACAGTTCTTCGGTAGTGCCGGGCTTTTGGGATTATCAGCGATCGTAGGTGTAACGGACATTGATCCCTTTATCATTTCATTAATCAATAAACAACTTCCTGTTGAAAATATTATTGGTTCTGCAATTATTATTTCTATGATGAGCAATACTATTGTAAAAGGAATATATTTTGGATTCCTTGTAAAGGGGTTAAGAAGGCAAGTGATTTTATCCTTTGCTTTTTGGGCTGCGATACACGCAATATTGATTTTTATTTAATAATGTATACTTGCGTTTTAGTTGGTATTCCGGATCGCCTGCATTTTGTCAAACTCGTTTTAATAAATCGGATGTTTTTTTAATGCACAATACTGCTGCCGCCAATAAACTCTCTTAAAACAGAATCGTGAGGAACAGGGGAATCATCTTGCACCGGAGTGATGTGTTTTAACAATTCAGCTAACCTCGAAGCTCTTTCAAAAGAATCTGTTTTAAGTGGATTATCTTTATACTTTTTCTCCCATTCAATAAAATCTTTTCCAAGCTTGTGAGCATAAAAACAAAACTCATACGGCATTGCGCTGCTTATAATAAAATCTGCTGTGTTGTTGTAAGGAATAATATTTCTCATCTCGCTTGAACGAACGTAATGCCAGTGTTCAAGAGTTTGTGTTGGATTATATGCACGATGAGCAAAATCGCGAAGCATTCTTCTTATTAATCTTATATCTGTCCATCGAATATATTTATTGTCAGGACCTTTCATTTGTAATAATGGTTCAAGGTATAATTTAAATTTAACTTCCGCAGAAATGTCTTTGCTGAAATCAGGATAGAGTCCGTGTAAACTGTCAATCAAAAGAATTTCATTTTTCTCGAGTTTCATTGGAGTAACATCAAGAGTTCGTGTTCCTGTTTTAAATTCGTAACTGGGTATTAATACCTTTTCCCCCTGGCTCAACTTCACAAGATGTTCGTTGATTAATGGAAGATCAAGTGCCTGTGGGGTTTCAAAATCATAATCACCAAATTCATCTTTTGGATGAAATTCCAGATCAAAGAAATAGTGATCAACAATCAGTGCTTTGAATTTGTAGCCTTTCTTAATCAGTTTTTGCTCAAGCTTCATCGTTGTGCTTGTTTTACCTGATGAAGATGGCCCACTGATCATTACCATCCGAAGATCTTTCAGTCGTTCAATAATTAATTTTGCTGCAAGCTCAACATCATCTTCATAAAGTGTTTCCGACTCGTGAACGATTTGTGCAAACTCACCATTCTTTACTCTTTCATTTAACTGTTCAACGGTATTCAGATTATGCTCAACAGCCCAATCGAGATTTCTCCAGACTTTTGACCAGGGAATATTTTGGTTAAGCTTTGAATTAAGTCTTCCCTCTTCATCTCTTCGTTTTGCGGCTTCTTCACGATAAAGAATATATTCCTTTGCAACTTTTGCGTGTCCGTTTTCGATTAAAACTTTCTCAACGACATCCTGTATATCTTCGATATGCGGATAAGTATTTCCATCAAACTTTTCATTTAATATTTTAACAACGTGTTCTGCCAATGCTTCGGCTTTTTCTTTATCTCTTCCACCGACAGCCACAGCAGCACGATAGATAGCATTAATAACCCTTTCCTGTTTAAAGGGAACTATTGCACCACTTCTTTTAATTACGTGAGTGATTTTGTTTTGCATTATTCATTCTCCGCGAAAAATTGTACTCTTTCCATAAAATAATTGCTACCAATTTATACATTTAACGTGATTTTATCGAAAAAAAAGTTATGTTCTATAATTATATGGTCTATTATTTTGGTATTAATATTAACTTAGGGCATTCAAATTCAAATCACTTATAATTAAAACAAAGGAGATACTATGCCAATAAGAAGAGCAAACGCCGAATGGAAAGGCGATTTAAAGAGTGGGAAAGGTTCACTTTATACTGAAACAAAAACATTAGACAACATACCTTACGATGCAGGTTCGCGTTTTGAATCCGGTTCAACTACAAACCCGGAAGAGATACTTGGTGCTGCACACTCGGGATGTTATTCAATGGCCCTGGCTAATTCTTTATCAAAAGAAGGATTTAAAGTAAACTCAATCAAAACCGATGCAAAAGTTCATCTTGAAAAAACTGATGCTGGATTTACAATAACAAAAATTGAATTAGATACGGTTGGTGATGTAGAAGGAATTGACAACGAAAAATTTCAAAAGTTTGCTGAACAAACAAAAGGTGGTTGCCCGGTTTCAAGAGCATTAACCGGTCCAAAGATTATTCTAAGTGCAAGGTTGAAATAACGAGTTAGATAATTCAAAAAATTAGCCTCGTTGAATGACGAGGCTAATTTTCTATTATTCGTCCTTAAATCCTCTCATCATTTTATTCTGCCTATTATAAAAATTAATCCGCCACTCCTCCATAACCTTAATAAGTTTGATGTGGAAAATGAGCCTCGAATAAAATCGAGGCTTGTTCGTCTTTATCAAGCAGTGCTAAGTTAAATTTACCTTAATCCTGAATAAGTTTATATTTGATGAGAAGAGAGAAAAAAATACCTTTAGTTTTACATAATTCCATTGAAGGGCATCAACCCACAAAAGAGATGAAATTAAGTCGTAAACAAATATACTGGATAAGCCAGGTCACCGGCTGGTCTTTTTTCATTGGAATTAATCTCTTTATCATTTCATCTTTTGAAGAGGTAATCTGGCAGAGAGTATTAGTTTGGATATTTCTTGGCTTACTTGGAATTATCTTTACTCATATTCTTCGCGGAATAATTCGAAAAAATAATTGGCTAAACCTTCCTCTAAAGAATACCATCCCGAGAATACTCACTTCAAGCATACTAGCTGCAATTATTATTTACGCACTGGTATTTGCAGCCAGTTATTTTGCAGGAACATTTAAGCAGGACGAATATAATTTTGCAAGATTGATTAGTGGTACTGTCAACATCAGCATCTTAGTTCTATTATGGAACCTGATATACTTTGTCATTCACTACATGGAAAATTATAAGAAGAAAGAAATTGAATCTCTGATCTGGGAAGCAGCAGTAAAAGACTTCGAGTTAAAAACTCTAAAGTCTCAACTCAATCCGCATTTTATGTTCAATGCGATGAACAGCATTAGAGCTTTGATTGAAGAAGACCCTGATTCAGCTAAAGTTGCAATAACAAAACTATCGAACATACTTCGTTACTCTTTGCAAATGGAACGTTTGGAAAGAGTTCCGCTTGAAGATGAAATTGAAACTGTTAAAAGTTATCTTGATCTTGAAAAAATAAGATTTGAAGACAGGCTTAAGTACAAACTTGATATTGATAGAAGCACGCAAAAAATTGAAATTCCGCCGATGATGATTCAAACACTAGTTGAGAATGGAATAAAGCACGGTGTTGCAAAAAGAACAGAAGGTGGAGAGATTTATTTAAAATCTAAGTTGATCTCAAACTCAAATGGTTCAAAATTAAAAATTGAAATAAGAAACAGTGGTCATTTTAACGAAGAGCAATTGAAAAGTTCAAACGGGTTTGGTGTCAGTAACACAAAACACAGGCTCAACCTGCTCTTTGGTGATGATGCACATTTTACTATAAAAAATGAGAACGAAGACATCGTTCTTGCAGAAATTGAAATTCCACTAGGGTAAAGCAACAACAATCAAGAGGGAAATAAAATGAAAGCATTAATAATTGACGACGAAAGATTGGCACGCACAGAGTTAAAAAGACTGCTCACACCATTTAAAGATTTGCAGGTTGTCGGCGAAGCAGTAAATGCAGAAGATGCAATGGAAAAAATAAATGAACTGAAACCAGATCTTATTTTCTTAGACATACAGATGCCCGGTAAATCAGGTTTTGAATTGCTGGAAGAACTTGACAGCGTTCCTGCTGTTGTCTTCACGACTGCTTACGATGAATATGCATTAAAAGCGTTTGAATACAATGCGCTTGATTATCTATTAAAACCAATTGAACCAAAACGACTTGAAGAAACAGTAAACAAGCTGATTGAAAAAGGAAGAAAAAAAGCTGCGGTTGAATCTGATTCGGAAATTCTAACAGAAAGCGACCAGGTTTTTGTAAAAGATGGCGACCGTTGCTGGTTTGTTAAACTTGAAAAAATCAGATTACTTGAATCGGAAGGAAACTACGTTCGACTTTTCTTTGAAGATAACAAACCATTAATCCTGCGCACATTAAACTATCTTGATGAAAGACTTGATAGCAAAGTATTCTTTCGTGCAAACAGAAAACACATTATCAATCTTAAGTGGGTTGATTCAATTGAACCGTGGTTGAATGGTGGTTTACTCGTTAAGCTGAAAGACGGACACAAAGTTGAAGTTTCCCGAAGGCAAGCTGTTAAGTTTAAAGATATGCTGAGTTTGTAGTACTCTCCGAAATGTCATTGCGAATACCAACTTATTGGGATGAAGCAATCTCATTTGCGTATGAAGATTGCTTCGTCACTACGTTCCTCGCAATGACAAATTGGGCTAATTAAACAACTCCCACGCAATTCCAAAACGAATATTTCCATCTGGCATTGGATAATATGGAGTGATGTAATATTGCTCGTAAAATAAATTCTCCCAAATGAAATAAAAGATTGCAACTTTCTTTATCTCACCTGCTAAAGTGAAATCGAGTTTGTTTGTGGGGCTGACGTAGGATGAGAATAAATTATTTGTTTGTTCACCAGTATAGTAGAACACAAAACCTGTCTTCAAATCAAGATTGTTATTAAAGAATAATCCATTTACATAAAGTCCAGCAATCAACTGAATGTCAGGCAAATCAACCGGGTTTGAATTATTTATGTCAAAATAGTAAGAGAAGTTTGTCTCGAGAAGTAATACCCAATACTTATAATTTAAATTAATGCCTAGACCTTTGGCATTCTGAACTGCATACCCAATTTCATAAGATGTCCACCAAGGCACAAAAATATTATAAGTAATAAAATAATTTCTACTAAAATATTTTATATTCGTGAAAAACCCTTCATATCTTAATTTTCCACCAACTTCGAATGTTGTTGCATCCTCTTCGCCAAACTGAGTAACGCCTGAATAGCCAGCATACAGACTAAGCTTTTCATCAACATTAACATTAATATCTAACCCAAAACCTGAATTGCCCTCATTGAAGTTTTCTGGCAATTCATCACTTTGCCAATCAATATTATTATATTTATAATAAATAGATGGTTGTATCAGTTTACCCAAAAGATTTCCCTGCAGAACTCCTGAAACGGAAAAGTAATCATAGTTCAATTCTGAATTCGAACTAAAGTTATTTTCATCTGATCCAATTGACTTGTTTGCATCGTAATTAGCACCAAGCCAAAAATCCAAAAATTTGTATTCATCATAATGATAATTCAAGGCCCCACCTAATGTTTTAGTTTCAAGATTATCATTAAACGTATTTAACCCGTTTCGCAATGCATCAAGACTATATTTATAATAAAAAGTCAAATCCAACTTAGATTGATTAAAGGTGTTTGCCAGCAACCTCAATCCAAAATTATTTTGTAGAACATCAAGTTTCTGGTTTGGATATACAACAGGTGCTTCCAGACTATACATATCAATATTATAACTTGAAGGAATATTCGCAATGCTGTCAACATTAACTCCGCCGTTTAATCCTTGCTTAGTAGAAACAAAGTAATACCATCCTGTAATATTAACTGCGTTTGATAAATAATATTTCAGCTTTGCATTTACATTCCAGAAGGAGAATTCGGTATTTGTGTAAGTGCTGTCTATACTTCTGTTTGTTATTTCAAAGGACAGGTTCCATCTTTTTGCAAGAAGTGCTGAAAATCGTCCATCAATCATTGCTTCTGCATCAGGTCCCTGGTAATATTTGATTCGGGCGTAAGGTACCGGAACAATAAAATCTTTCGTGATGAAATTTACAGTAACAGGATTATTGTACGGTCCATATAAAAATCCACGTGGAGACGGAACAATTTCAATTGAATCAATATCTTCACTCTGAACCATGTTAAGATCAAGCGAATTTGTGTAACGGTTATTCCAAAGAACTCCATCTAGCATATAGCTAATACCACCGTTGCCTACTCCATAAATAAAAGTTTCATTTGGATAACCGACGAAACCGAGATCTTTAATAAAATTTAAATTGAATGATCTTAACAAGTCTCCGGTGTAGCGGTAATTCTCAAACAGAAAAGTGTTTTTGTTGATTACAGCACTAACGTCAGTAAGTGGTTCGCCTTGAATCGGAATAAGTGAATCGGGCTGTGCTGTAGTTTGTTCAATTTTAGTTGAATCTGATGTTAAAAGAGTATCAGCTATTCCGATAAAGGTTGTATCGAAATTGCTTTGATTATTTTGAATTAATAATGAATCGCTGCTTTGCGGAAAGACAAAAGAGGAGAAAAATAATAATACAGTTAGCTGTTTTAACATTAATTGTGCTTCAGAAAAATCTTCAATTAACGAAATGAAAATAGAGAATTATAAAAGAGTAAAAAAGTTACAAGGCAATTTACTCAAAGAATCGGAAAGTCGATTCTCATTTTAAGCCGTATTTACAGGGGTTTGAGCACAATTAATTTTCAAAAATAATTTTGTTTCAAATAAATATTAAGTATTTTTCGGCCGTAAGTAACATTAACATTTAATCGGAGGGACCAAATGGCTAAATCAATGACGAAGAGTCAAGTAATTGCACATCTTGCCACCAAAACCAAAACCACCAAAAAAGTTGCAGCACAGTTTTTGGATGAGTTGGCTCAACTTTCATACAAGCAAGCTAAGAATGAATTTGTACTTCCTGGACTTGGAAAGTTGAAAGTCGCCCAGAGACAGCAGAGAATGGGAAGAAACCCTGCTACTGGAGAATCGATTGTAATTCCAGCAAGAAAAGTTTTAAAATTCAGAATTGCTAAAGCTGCAAAGGATGCTATTCTAAAGTAATTCTGTTTCTCTTATTTAAAGCGAAGGATGAGAAATTGTTCTTCGCTTTTTTATTTTATATGAATGAACTAATTATCCAAAAAGAATTGACTCTTGATCCACAGGAGTTCATTGATGTTCTCAACAGGAGTACTTTAGCTGAACGTCGACCTGTTAATGATATGAATCGAATAAATGAGATGTGCAAAAATGCAAATTTGATCATCACGGCAAGGCTTGACGGAAAACTTGTTGGCATTGCGAGATCGGTAACAGATTTTGTTTATTGTACATATCTCTCTGATCTGGCAGTCGATCTTAAATTTCAGAAACAAGGAATTGGTAAAAAATTAATTGAAGAAACCAAAAAGCAAGCCCCACAAGCAACTCTTATTTTACTTTCGGCTCCGGCTGCAGTTGATTATTATCCTAAGATCGGAATGACAAAGCATAATCATTGTTTCTTACTTACAGATATAAAAAATTTAAAATAGTCATTCCTATTGTAATCGGTGCAAGTAAATAATTACAGAAATATTCCCTTCCAATTATTAACTTTGTCCGGCAGTTCAGTATTATTTTAAACAACCGCACAAATCAAATGAAAAAATTCTTCGTTTCTATCCTGCTAATAATTATTGCAATTGAATGTTCACAGAACAACACAAAAAAAATCGCTGATATCATCCAACCAATTAATCTTGAAGAAGGAGTTGAGAAAGAAATTGTAATAAGTGATCTCTTTTATGCG
The DNA here is from genome assembly GCA_963790385.1 of uncultured Ignavibacteriaceae bacterium. Taxonomy (GTDB): domain Bacteria; phylum Bacteroidota; class Ignavibacteria; order Ignavibacteriales; family Ignavibacteriaceae; genus IGN2. The sequence continues at coordinate 684,226 of CAWBOG010000003.1, read as the reverse complement.
CCAGATTACAATTTAATTTTCGCACCAAATGAAAACCTGATTGTGGATCATGACACGGTAAATAATATATTAAAGTTAAAAACGAAAGAAGGATTTACCGGATTAGATGTATTAGCATTTACTCTTGAAAATCAGCCCTATCATATTCCATTCAAACTACAGCCGAGAAAAAAATATCTTTTCACTTATAAACCAAAAGGAAAACCAAAGAAAGTAAATCTCTTCGGTCAGTTTAATAGCTGGGACAGAGGAAATCTTCCAATGGATGATTCGGATGGCAACGGTGTTTACGAAATCGGTATTCCACTCGATCCGGGAAGATATGAATACAAATTTTTTGTTGATGGAAAAGAATTGATCGATCCTAATAATCCTGTAAAAGTACCAAATGGACTTGGAGATTTTAACTCTATTCTAATAATTGAACCTGAAAGATCTGATAAGATGTATCTTCATTGCCTGAATTATGAAACTCAAGATCAAACAAAAACTTTTAATTATTATTTCGAGGGATACTATTCGCCGTTAATAAAAGAATTGAACATCATCGCATTACTAGATAATCAACTCATAAATTCCAGTCAGATTAAAATTGATGGACATATTATATCAATACTTTTTCCCGATGACCTTGTTGATGGGGAAAGATTATTGCGGGTTGCAGTAAGAGCAGAAGGAAAGTTTTCAAACATTCAATCAACTCGTATCATTGATGGCAAAGCAGTCAGTAACGACTCACCAAAAAGCTGGTACGATGCTATCATTTATTCTTTGATGATTGATCGCTTTAACAATGGTGATCCATCAAATGATAATCCAGTAAATCATGATTCATTATTTAAACCAGCAAATTACAATGGAGGTGATCTTCAGGGAATCATCAACAAAATAAACGAAGGATATTTTAATTTCCTGGGAATTAACACTATCTGGATTTCACCAATTGTTGATAATACAAATAAAGCGTATCGGGAATATCCACCACCACATAGATATTATACAGGCTATCACGGATATTGGCCGGTTTCCTTACAAGGAGTTGAAGAACATTTTGGCAATATAAATTTGGCAAAGGAATTTGTAAGCAAATCGCATCAGAATGAAATCAACGTATTAATTGATTTCGTTTCTAATCATGTTCACGAAGAGAATCCATTATGGAAAGAACATCGTGATTGGTTTGGTGATCTTGAATTGCCTGATGGAAGAAAAAATCTTCGCTTATGGGATGAATATCGCTTAACAACATGGTTTGAACCTTATATGCCATCATTCGATTATGTTGGATCAAAAGAAGCACTCGAAACGATGACAGATAATGCTGTCTGGTGGTTGAAAGAAACAGATGCCGATGGATTCAGACACGATGCAGTTAAGCATGTTCCCCACGAATTCTGGCGTTTGCTCACAAAAAAGATAAAAGAAAATTTTGAAATCGTTGAGGGATCAAAAGTTTACCAGATTGGTGAAACATTTGGTGGATATGATCTTATAAGTTCATATGTAAATAACGGACAACTAAACGCACAGTTTAATTTTAATCTTTATGATACTGCCATACCTGTTTTTTTGCAAAAAGAAAGTTCATTTGAACTCCTGGATTTACAAATGCAAAAAACTTTTCAGGTTTACGGCGTAAATCATTTGATGGGCAATCTTGTAAGCAGTCACGACAAAATTCGCTACATGGCATATGCAGATGGTGATCTTGAGATAAATGATGGAAGAGCTAATGAAGTTGCCTGGACAAACCCACCAAAGGTTGATCATCCATCGAGTTATGATAAACTTAAACTACAGCTTGCATACATTTTAACTATTCCTGGCGTTCCGGTAATTTATTACGGCGATGAAATTGGAATGACCGGTGCTTCTGATCCTGATAACAGAAGGATGATGAGCTTTGATAACAACCTGAATGATTATGAAAAACAAACATTCAAAGATGTATCTAAATTAACTCATATTAGAAAAGATCATTCTTCTTTGCGTTATGGTGATTTTCTTACTCTTCAGGCTGATAAAAATATTTATGCTTATGTAAGATCTGATATGAATGAAAGAATTCTTGTAGTTTTAAATAAGAGTGAAGATGATCAGATGATTGAACTAAATCTTCCTGAGTTTTACAATTTAAAGTCAGCGACAGATCTCCTCACCGGTGACACTTTAGGGATAATTGAGAATTTAATTTCATTTAATGCAAAAGGAATCGGATTTAGAATATTGAAATTAAATTGATGAAAAAATTTATCGCTTTATTACGTGGAATTAATGTCAGCGGCCAGAAGATAATCAAAATGTCCGGGCTTAAATCATTATTTGAGGAGATGGGTTTTCAGGATGTTCAGACATACATCCAAAGTGGTAATGTAATTTTTTCTTCCAATGATAAATCTACCAAAAAGCTCGAAGCAAAAATTTCATCCGGCATAAAAAATAAATTTGGTTTTGATGTTCAGATAATTGTCATCGATCAGAAAGAAATTGAATATGTACTGAAAAACAATCCTTTTATAAAAAAGAAGAAAGAGTTTGAAAGGTTGTATGTGATTTTTCTTTCGGATGCCCCTTCAAAAGAAAACATTCAAAAGCTCAAATCTTTGGATTATTCTCCTGAAGAATATAAAATTGATGAGAAATTAGTTTATTTATTTTTACCCAATGGTGCAGGCAAAGCCAAACTGAGTAACAATTTATTTGAGAATAAACTTAAAGTCTCCGGCACAACAAGAAATTGGAAAACGGTAAGGGCACTTTCAGAGATAGTAAAATAGCATTAAATCATTATCCCCGTTTTAGTAACTTTACACATCAAACAAAAATCATTTGGTAATCAGTGGCAAAAACTTCTATAACATTCGGTATCATACTAATAATTCTCGGACTAATTAGTTACTTCGGTATTAGCAGTGAAAGTGTAACAGCGCTCATTCCAGCATTTTTCGGAATACCTGTTTTGATCTTAGGCTTACTAGCTCTCAATGAAAAATATTTGAAGCATGCAATGCATGGAGCCGCTGTTATGATGCTTCTCGGATTTGGTGGAACAGTTGGAGGCTTAATTAAATTTTTCAGAATGCTCGGCGGTGAAGTTTTTGAACGACCAGCAGCAATCACTATCCAGTCAATAATGGCTGTGATCTGTTTGATATTTTTAATATTCGCAATTAAATCATTCATCGATGCAAGAAGGAAAAGAAGTGAATAGAGTAGTCGTAATATTAATTTTTATTTTGCTTGTAGTTTCGTGTGGCGAAAAGAAAAATCAAAAACAACTTAGTGATCTGGAATTAAAAATGAACGGCATTGCAGAAGGATATGTAAAGTTGGTGCTTGAAGTTGGAAAGTATGATCCAATGTATGTTGACGCATACTACGGGCCTAAAGAATGGAAACCAAAAGAAGAAAATCTTCAACCGGATTCAATTGCTTTCAATGAACTTATCTCTACAGCGGATTCTCTTTTAACTGAACTTGAGCTGTTGAGCGAATACAAGGCAACCGAACTTGAAACACTTAGATACCGTTATCTTTATAAACAGCTTTTTTCTGTGAAGGCCAGAGTAATAATTTTAAACGGCTCAGTTCTGCCCTTTAATCTTGAATCAAGAGCTTTATACGATGTTACACCTTTTATTGAATCAGAAGATAGCCTTCAGAAAATAATTGATGAGCTCGATAAAATTCTTCCCGGTCAAGGAGATATTTCAGAAAGAATTGCTAAACTCAGGAACAATTTTGAGATACCAAAAAATAAAATCGCCGTAGTTTTCGATGCGGCCGTAAAGGAATGCCGGAGAAGAACTGCTAAATACATAACTCTTCCAGCAGGTGAAAATTTCAAAGCTGAATATGTTGTAAACAAACCGTGGGGTGCATATAACTGGTATAAAGGAAATCTTTTCAGCGTGATACAAATTGCAACCGATTCTCCGGTATACATTGACGCTGCTGTTGGTCTTGCTGCTCATGAAGGTTATCCGGGACATCATGTTTATAGTACTCTTCTTGAACAAAATCTCGTTAAAGACAAAGGCTGGATTGAATACACTGTTTATCCACTCTATTCGCCTTCATCATTGATTGCAGAAGGCACCGCAGTTGTTGGTGAAGAGCTGATTTTTCCTGGAGACGAAAGGATGATATTCGAAAAAGAAATTTTGTTCCCGCTTGCCGGGCTCAACACAAAAGAGGCCGACCTTTATTACAAAGTTCTTTCATTACAAGATAAGCTTAGCAGTGCAGGCGTTTTAGCAGCAAAGAATTTTCTTAATGGAGATTGGACAAAAGGACAAACCGTTGCATGGCTCCAAAAATTTCAACTCAGAACCAAAGAGAGAGCAGAGAAATATCTTTCGTTCATAGAAACTTACAGAAGTTATGTGGTTACATATGATATGGGTAAAATTATTATCGAGGAATATTTGGATAGGAATGGTGGAACAAAGGATAACCTTGCAAAAAGATGGGAAATATTTTCAAAGCTGATCTCAACGCCTCAAACACCTTCAGGATTGCTGGATTAACTTAGTTCAGCTTTTGTTTTTTCTGCAAGTATTGTAAAAGTATTTTGATCGAGTGAAATTTCGTTTAATATTTTCCGCAGTAATTCTTCGTCAACCCTAATAAAATCTTCCTCCCTTGGAGTTATAATCAATCCACCCATATCTACAGCGGCTGGACTGATTAATATTTTTTCGGGATCATTTTTATAAAAACATTCCGGTCGATGTTTGCTTCTAAGAAAAATAATTACTTGCCATCCAAACTCATTGTCATAACTACAGAGCAAATTCATCATTGGTTCTGGTTCAGCGGAAGAAAGGCTTTCAAACTGATTGAAGATTTTTCTGAAAGATTTTTCCAACATAGACTGATGAAAAGACTCAATAAAAATTAATTTTCGCAAACCATCGTTAATAAAAGAGGTTGTAATGAATTCATTCTCCTGAACGATCTGCCCAAAATTATTTTTCATTTGTTGAATATCATTTTCAATAGGCATGACTTGCTTAGTTCCGGCTTGAAAATGCAGATGGTCCGGAGCCGATGCACCGCAAGCTGGTCCGTTGTAAATTAATGAATATTTCGGTGAAAGTAGTTTTGATATTTCAAGAAACTCACCAAAATATTCAGCTAATTGCTGTGGCTTATGATCTAAAGCAGCAATTGTAAAATGCTGCGGAAATATAGGATAGGGATTGCAGAGAAGAATAAAATTCTGTCGAATTAAAATTCCTTTTTGTTCTTTAGGAAGATTTTCTGTGCAAAGAAAACACGGGCGATTTGAAATTGAGCCTTCATCTACTTTAGCTGATGTCGATTTAATTCTTTCCGGATTAAACTGAACTTTCAGCTTCATTCCATCAAGCCAAAAGGATTTTGTCTGGACACTTTTTAATGCATCGTAATTCTTTTTTAGCAGCGACCAGCTATTTATTTGAGAGTTAAAAAGATAATCTGCTGCTGATGAATAATCATCTTTGTTAATCATGTTTTGAATTTTCGAATCACTGTAAATTTTTTCTTCGAAAGAACTCATTGCTTCTTCATTTGGTTTAATGCCTGGCGTATTTTTATTTCTTTTGTTCGTAGTGAATCCTTGTAAAAATTATTTGCATTTTGTTTTTCAATTGAAAGAGAAGTATCTGTATTTCCTTCCCATCTTCTGCAGAGATAAACAGATTCATAAATTCTACCTACTGTGTACTGATGTGAAATAGCTAAACCAACAGCGTAATCTTCACCATAGCTGACATTCGGAAATTTAATTTCTCTTATAATTGGTGTATAGAAAGCTCTCGGTGCACCAAGTCCATTAATTCTGAGTGCATTATTGTGCCCGTTTTCATCGGTCCATTCACGATGATCAATCAATCCGGGAGGAATTTCATTTAAATTAAAATCTGTTAGCCTGTAACTTCCTGTTACCATTGCACAATTATCTTCATAAAATTTATCAACTATTTTCTGTAAAGTGTTTTCATCAGAATACAAATCGTCGCTATCAAGTTGAACTGCAAACTTTCCACAATCCGCATGAAAGATAGCTTCATTCCAGCAGCCACCAATTGCTAAATCATTAATTTGCGGGATAATATGGAGAACTCTTTCATCTTCATGTAAAAATATTTTTTATTTTTTCCGTAGTGCCATCATTCGAGTGATTATCTACAATGATCACATTAAAACTAAACTTCGCTTTTTGTGATAGAGCAGATTTGATTGAATCTTCAATTGTATTCACTCGGTTTTTAACAGGGATTACAACCGAAGCTTCGAAATTAAATTTATCATTAAAGTTAACAATTTTTTTATCTGCCGGGTTTATGAATGCGTTTATTTCTTTTAGATGGTGCGTGGCAACCTTTTCCATTTCAATTTGAATTTGCCTGTTTTTAGGATTAACATATTCAAATATTTTTTCTGAACCGGAAGATTCCTCAGTTTGAACAGAATAAAGAGGTTCGGTTATTCTTGATAGCGTAGATTTCCGGGAGATAGTTAATCTTAAATCATATATCCCTGAGTAGAGCAATTTGCTTTTAGTTGAATATAAATCCGGCAAATTTATTTTCGCCAATTCAGCATTTGCTAAATAACATTGTCCAAAATCAAAATCATCTCTGATACTTCCAATCTGATAATCTATCAAAGGATGTGATAATATTTTAATTCCATTTTTTTCATTATAGTCTGCATAGACCCAACCTGAATTTGTTATTTCAGCTTCCGAAATAAATTTCTTTACAGCTTTCCTTGATAGTTCTATAATTCTGTTTCCATCTATCAACATCAAGTATTTTGTTGAGGTTTTATTTATAACATCTCTGATTGTTTCACCGCTGAATAACTGCGTTGACTTAATAGTATTTGAATTACTATTAATTTCATCCGTTGATACAATTATTATTTCTTCAACACAGTCAATCTCTCTCAGGTTTGATAATATTTTATCTGTAATATTTTTATCAAATGAGAAAATTGCCGCTGTAATTTTATTACTCATATTCTTTCTTCAGATTGCTTTGTTAATTTCTGCATTATAAATCTTCAAAACCTTGTCGGTTATAACATCAATATCGAAATTTTCTATAACTCTCTTTCGTGCATTTTCACCAAAACTTAGTCTTGTTTCTTTCGACTCTATTAACATTTTCAATTTCGATTTCAGGTCGGCAGCATTTTTATTTTCGAATAGATACGATGTTTCATTATCAATTGCAATATCAAGTACACCTTCAGCATTAGAACACACAGAAGGCTTTTTCATTGCCATTGCCTCGACAAGCGCTATTCCAAAGGCTTCTGAGTGAGATGGGAAAGCAAAAATATCCATTGCATGTAGCACTTCTGGTGTGTCTCCTCTGAAACCGGTAAAAATTATATTTTTTAATCCATAATCAATTGCAAGTTGTTTTATTTTTTCTGCAAATTCAACTTCACCTCTGCTTGGTTCACCAACAACAAGATATTGAATGTTACTATAATCTTTATTTAATTCTTTTGCTGCCCATAAAAATTCTTCATGTCCCTTGCCGGGAGTAAATCGTGCAAGCATACCAATTACAATTTCTTCAGATGTAATATTAAATTCTTTTCTTACCTTTTGATCGGAAACATTTTCCGGATTGAATCTATTTAAATTAATTCCATTCGGTACGATGATGATATTTTGGGACTTCACAGGAGTAGTTACAATCAGGTTTTGTTTTACAACAGTGCTGATCGCAAAAATTTTCCGTACTCTCTTGTATAATTGTTTGTGTAGAAAATCTTTTTTGACAATAAATGAACCCACCTGCTTTGTAAGAAAAAGCGGAACTTTAATGTTTGCTAAAAACAGCGCCGGAACTAACAGCCACAAGTCTTTTGAAGCCTGAGTATGCACAAGAGAATATTTGTTATTTTTAATTAGCAGTGAAATTCTAAAGGCAGAAATGGGATGGAAATAACCATTAGCTCTAACAGGATGAAGCATAATCCCCATATTGTTTGCTTCAATGTGAATTCTGGAATCAGCCGAGCAGATTAGTTCAACGGCAATGTTTTTTTTCAAAAGTTGTTGAATTGAGGTTAGAGTGAACATTTCCAAACCTCCCCAACTTTTTGATAAGCAGGAATAAAGTATCTTCATTAAAACTTATCAGTATATTTTTTTTAATTCGGAATTCTTAAAGTAGTGCAATAAAATCTCATCAAAATTGTAACCCTTCTCAGCCATAACCGCTGCTCCAATCTGGCAAAGCCCAACACCGTGACCCCAACCTGCACCATAAAAAATAAATTTCTCGGGATTATTTTTACCAATCTTTTTTACAACAAAAGCCGAACTATACAAATGAGTCTTTGACAAAAATCTTCTGATTTCTAATTCTTTACCAACCGTTAATGTTTTTTTGGTTCCAATTATTTTCAGCTTAACTATACGTGAAGAATCGCCTCTTTCGGTAGGAATAAGATCTAAAATTTCACCAAAATCAATTCCGCTTTTCTCCTTTAAAAGAGATGATAATTCTTCCTGGGAGTATTCAACTTTCCATCTGAAAAAGTCTTTGGTTTCTCTATCGTAATCAACCAGTATATGTGAAAGTATTTTCCGGTCTGATGTGTTACAAAAAGAATGCGGGTTGCCTCTGATCCATTTTTCCGAATTTGCTTCGTCAGAAAAGTCAAGATTAAAATTTTCAGGTTCAAATTTGTAATCCACAACCGATGTTAAATAAGGATGTTTTACTGGTTCCCAGACATTTTCAAATGATTCTGTTAGTCCACCGCAGCATTTTGAATATCTTGCATCGCATAATTCTCCGTTGCTTAATAATGAAATTCCTTTCGTCTGTTCTACGGCTTTAAAAGCTGCATCGGAAATTATTTTTGTAACACCCTGGAATCTCTGGCAATGGTCGTCTGCACAAACGTCAAACAACTTATGATCCTCACGGTCATACCATTTTATTAATTCATTATTAAACTCTAAGGCAGTTTCGTGTGTTTCTTTTTGTTCGATTAATTTTTTTGATCTTTGGATTTGCGAAAGTACCCAGCTTCTTGCAATTACAGCCTGCGCTTTGAGCAATTCGATAGAACTTTTAGCGCTCATTTCGGAAGAAATAACACTCGTTAAATATCTCTCCAGCGGTATATGATTTATTGTAACAATTTCGTTTCCTACTTTTTGTAAAAGAAGAGAATAGATAAATCTTTGTTTCTCTTTTCGTTCCCAATGAAACTTGTTTCCAATGATAACATCTTTTAGAAGAAAAGATTCTGAAATAGGATCGGAAGGAATAAATTCTATTTTATCATTTACTTTAATTTCGTGCTTACTACTTTTGCAAAATATTTCATTATTCTTGATCTCGGCAGTATAAATCCCGCTAAAGTTATCTTTGAATCCCAAAACACTGAAATCTCCATAAAGCTCGAACTTAATAGTCTTACCGGTTAAAATTCCGACGTTTATAAATGGTTCTTCTGCAAACAACATAATACTTTATCAGATTAACTTGAATTAAACTTTTAATTATTCTTTACAAAATATACTGAATAGTTTTAATTGATGAAGCAAGATTTTTGAGTATAACCTTCTTTATAATTATTTTGACTATACTCAATTGGATTTAATAAAAATTAAAAAGATGAAAAGCATATCTAAACAAAATGTTTCGATAATTGGATTTCCAATGGATCTTGGTGCTGACCGTCGTGGGGTTGATATGGGCCCTTCAGCTTTAAGAATTGCGGGCCTGGAAACAAAACTTGCGTTACTTGGATATAAAGTTAATGATCACGGTGATATAAATATTGAAATAATGGAAAGACAAAAAATCAAGAACCCGAAACTAAAATATCTGGATGAAATTATTAAGACATCCAAATTATTGGCAGAAAAAGTTGATCGAGTTTTAGAAAAAGGAGATTTCCCATTATGTATTGGTGGAGATCATTCGATGGCATTAGGAACAATATCAGGCATTGCTTCTTATTGTAAAAAAAGAAAATTGAAATTGGGCGTGATCTGGATTGACGCTCATAGCGATATGAATACAGATGAAACTAGCCCTTCAGGAAATATCCACGGCATGCCCCTTGCATCACTTTTAGGTCTTGGTTGTGATGAACTAGTAAATTTTCTTGGTTTCTCACCAAAACTTATTCCTGAGAATTGTGCACTCATTGGAATAAGAAGTATTGATGAAGCTGAAAAAGTAAATATTAAGAAACTGAGCTTACCAATTTATACAATGAATGATATTGACAAGCTTGGAATTCACAGGATAATAGCAAAAGTATTAAAACAGTTTCGCGAAAAAGTTGATCATATTCATATCAGTTTTGATGTTGATAGTATTGACCCTTCTGTGACTCCCGGAGTTGGAACCCCTGTCTCAGGCGGGCTGAGTTACCGTGAGGCACATCTACTCATGGAAACTATTGCTGAGTGCGGTTGTATGTCATCTCTCGAAGTTGCTGAGCTGAATCCAATACTTGATCATAAAAACCAGAGTGCTGTTTTCACTGCTGAGCTTATTGCATCCAGTATGGGACAAAGAATAATTTAATGAAACTAAATGATCTGGCTTTAATAATTGTTCTGTTCATCATTGCGACATTTCTGCTTTCAACATTTAATATTATTTCTATTGCTTTCACAGATATTTTGGCATACTCATTATTGGTGATTGGAGTTACCCTTGTATACACCGAAACAATCCGGCAGAACAGACCATCACTATTTCTTGGTTCAATAATTTTTCTGTTTGGAGTTTACTTTTTAATTACAGAAAAATTTAATCTGAATATCAGCGATGGATTTTACGTACCGATAATCCTATTTTTTGGCGGTGCAGGTTTATTGATGCTTTACATTTCAACATCGACACATAAAATTTTTCTGATTATCTCGATAATTTTTTTGTCGGTGGGAATTACATTAATCTTGACAAATAGTCATTGGGGTATAGGATCATTCGCTCTTTCCGTATTACCCGTAATTAGCTTTTTCTGGCCCGTCCTGGTAATATTTTTACTCCTTATTTTTTTAATGAGAGTTAAATAGGCAGTAGTTCCCGGCCAGGATTATTTATAAAAAAAATGATTAGGTAGGCTGGATATTGTACTTATATTATTTGATAAAGTATATTGCCAGGATTAAAACTAAAGAAACAACAAATAAAATAAAGCTTAGTATTTTATTTTTCTTCACACTGTTATTCAGTGCTCCGATTTGGGGTTCTAAATGAGTTTTGATATAATCCCGTACTACTTTTTCAATAACATCTTTATCGACAACTGTTTTTAGCGGTTCTTTCGCTTCAAATTCCGCTGCACGACGAAAAAGATTTTCTGGTTCGCTTTTTTCTTTAAATTTACTTACGAACTTGACCGGTTCATCTTTGCCCACAGAAATTTCATCAACATTGTAATTTATTCCCTCTTCTACTTCCGCAAATACTTTTTCTTCAACTTCAAATTGTTCAGCAGTTACATTTTCCTCAAAATTTTCTTGTAACTCAATACTTTCTTCTGGTTCAGATATCACTTCAACTAGTTCTGCGGGCACCAGTTGAGCTTTCTTGGCATCAACTTTGGCTTTTATTTGTTCTCTGATGTTATAAAGCTTAACTGCTGTTTTATCTTTTAAATCACTCGCAGGGTATTTGAGTTCAAGCACGAGGGGAAGATTGGCAATCAAATTCTGATAATCTCCGAGTACCTTCCAGGGAAAATCGACAACTTCTGCTTTCATCGCCAGAAGATTCTCCCTATCCTTTTCGTTAAGGCAGCCCAAGACTTCCAGTTTTATCAGATCAAGACTTTTTTTCTTATCCATAATACTACTTAGCCTCTGAAACTTTCTGCATTAAATTTCCGAATGCAACCTGTAATTTAGATTTAACAGTCACTGTGGGTATGTTCAATTTAGCAGCAATTTCTCCCTGATCCATTCCGCCATAATAGCTTAATTCAAGTACATACCTTTGCGCATCCGTCAAACTTCCAAGAGCTTTCTCTATTTTTTCTTTTTTATTAAGTACGTCTGCTAATTCAAGGGCTTCTATTTCCTGAGATAGTTTCGGAATTATATTTTCTTTTTCATATTCATCATTATACTCAGGCATAATTTTACCACCATTCCTGTTTAACACATCAATTGCTTTGTTACGTGCTAAAGTGATTAGCCAGGTATATACATTGTTGGTTTTGAAATCGAATTGATCTATTTGCCGCCATACCGTAACAAATACTTCAGAAAGAATTTCCTCGGCTGTATCTTTATCGGTAACTATTTTTTTAATTAAAGTGTAAAGGATAGGAGCATAACGGTCATACAATAATTCTAACGCTTTAGAATCGTATCCCGCAACCTTTAACATTACTTCAGCATCAGTTAAGGAATCGCTTTCAGCCACTTCGTTTTCTCCTTTCAAAAAAATGATTTTCTTATATTAAAATTACTATAAAACAGAAGCAATTTAAGTACCATTTCCAAATTGGGTTAAATGAGTTAAAATAGCAGAATTGATCGGCTATTTTTCAGATAGATAAAGCAATCTGTCAAATTAACTTCCAGTAAAATTTAAATTTTGATAAATAATTTTATCAAAGTCTAAAGAGAACAGGTACTGTTACTTGCACTTTAATTGCCTTTCCCCGCTGTTTACCTGGTGTAAATTTAGTTTTTAGAATGGCGTCAAGAGCAGCTTCATCACATCCTCCACCAATGCCTTTCACAACCTCAGCATTTACCACAGTACCGGTTTCATCAACAAAAGCTCTGACAAATACTTTACCTTCTATTCCAGCTCGCTTTGCAATTTCAGGGTATGATATCTTTTCCTGAATTCCTTGAAGTCCACCGATTGGCTGCGGCATTTCCTCAACGGCCACAAAAAAAGTGGGCTCTTCAGTTTCTTCAATTACTTCTTTTGGTGGCGGAACAGAAATTTCTGCTTCAACTTTAGGATTTTTCTCACCCACAACTTCATTGGTAACAATCAAAGGAGCTTCTATAGGATCTGGTAATTTTGGTGGTGCTTTTGGAAGTATATTTTTCTCCTCCTGAAGATTGTCTGAAGTTTCAACTTTCTTAATTTCATTAACTTCTAATTCGGGCTCGAATCCTTTCACGCTGTCATAAATCAATTCTTCTTTGGCTGTAACAAGGGTATCAACAGGTTTTCTTTCTTCTGATATTTGCACAGTTTCAGATTTATTATTTAATATTAAATAAAAAGACATTGAGACAATTACAATAAAGAGTAAGATTGAAACTAAAATATATTTTTTAAGAGTTGAAGATTTATTAACCATTTCTTCAGTGTTGAAATCGGAGTGTTCATCATTCATTGCCTCATTTACATCATCTTGTGAAAAACTTCCTATTTCTTTTGAGCTAACTGCTTCTCTTTTTAATGAAGTAGTTTTGGGTTTTACTTCTTTAAAGCCACTCATCTGTTTTGTAGAAGATGCTGATATAGATAATGATCCCCAGTCAATTTTATTCTGGTCAAGAATTTTTTCTAAATTTTCCTCTTCTGTTTTTTTCTTTCCTGGATCAAATTTTTCTGTGTGGCTTATATCTTCCTTCCCAAATATCAATCTGTTTAATCTTCTAACCACTATTTCTTTTGATTTTTTTGAAGGTTGATCTGATTTCAATAACGAGGGAAGTATGGCGGAAAGATTTTGACATTCTCCAAGCTCCTTCCAGCAAAATGAGTCATCATTCTCTTTTAAAAACTGAAGACTTTTTTTGTCAGTCTCATCCTGACATCCTAACACTTCCAGTATAATTAGTTCAACATCTCTTTTCTTAAACATAGCTCACATTACCCCTTTACTAGGATTTTTTATTTTCATTAAGGTTACCACAAAACACTAAATCTTTATTTTAGAATCTATTACTTTTAGAGTCTTAAAATTTTTATACGATTTCCATATTAAGTCTCAAAAAACGAAAAAAATCAAGCAATTAGGGTACCATTTGCTTTATTTAACATTAGGAATTAAATCAATTGAAAGTATTTATTTATAGTCGTTAATTACTGACTAAAAGAAAAAATGACCGCCGATTAATCATAAGGAACTTCTCCTGCGGACTCAGTCAAAAAGCGCCAGGATTTTCAATTTAATAAACAGACCACTTCGGAATTGAAGACATTTAAGATTCATGCTTACACCCTATTTTATTATTTTTACAGATAAGTTAAATGATAAAGGAAGAAATGACCTCTCACGAAATAAGAAATCAGTTTTTAAATTTCTTTAAAAGTAAAGATCACAAAATTGTTGCATCTGCTCCAGTCGTTCCATTTGACGATCCTACCTTACTATTTACAAATGCAGGAATGAATCAGTTTAAAGATGTATTTCTTGGAAAAGGGAAAAGAGATTACAAACGAGCTGCCGATACACAAAAATGTATCCGCGTGAGTGGTAAGCATAACGATCTTGAAGAAGTCGGACACGATACATATCACCATACATTTTTTGAAATGCTTGGCAACTGGTCTTTTGGAGATTACTATAAACCAGAAGCTATTGAGTGGGCTTGGGAACTTTTAACGGAAGTCTGGAAGCTACCTAAAGAACGACTCTGGGCTACGGTTTACAAAGATGATGATGAAGCTTATGAGTTATGGAAAACAAAAACTGACATTAATCCGAAACATATTTTAAAGTTTGGCGAGAAGGATAACTTCTGGGAAATGGGCGAAACAGGTCCCTGTGGTCCGTGCTCGGAAATTCATATAAATGTTGGAGACGATTTCGATAATCCTCAATACGTTAATGCAGGCACTCCCGAATGTATTGAAATTTGGAACCTCGTATTTATTCAATACAATCGGGATGAAAATGGAAAACTTCATGATCTTCCGGCAAAACACGTTGATACCGGGATGGGCTTTGAGCGAGTGTGTACGGTTCTACAAAATAAAAAATCAAATTACGACACCGACATCTTTCATCCTTTAATTGATGAAATAGCGAAACTCAGTAAAGTAAAAATTGAAAACGACCTTTCCGAAGTAGTTCTTGAAAAAACCGAGGAAATTAAAATTCCGATGAGAGTAATTGCTGATCATATTCGAGCATTAACATTTGCAATTGCCGATGGTGCTGTTCCTGGAAACGAGGGCAGAGGTTATGTGCTGAGAAGAATTTTGAGAAGAGCATCTCGATACGGAAGAAAAATTAATCTTCACGAACCTTTTCTATATCAACTTGTTGATGTTCTAGCTGAAACCATGGGAGATGTTTTTCCGGAAATAAAAGAAAAACAGAATTATATTAAAAAAGTAATTAAGGGTGAGGAAGAAAGCTTTAATGCTACTCTTGACCGGGGTATTGATCTTTTTGAGGAAATAATTGAAAAGCTTAATAAGAAAAAAGAAAAACTTATTCCTGGGGAAGATGTTTTTAAACTTTATGATACTTTTGGTTTTCCTGTTGACCTCACAAACATAATGGCAATTGAAAAAGGATTCACAATTGATGAGTTACGTTTCAATGAGTTGATGAATCAGCAAAAGGATAGGGCGCGTGAAGCATCAAAAGAAAAATTTGCATCAGTAAATGTTTCAATTAACGATACCAAAGGATTTAAATTTTCCAGCACTGATCCAACTCAGTTTACCGGTTATGATGAACTCAAAACTAAATCAATAGTTACAGGATTAAAGAAAGATGGTAATACAGAACTCGTGATATTGGATAAATCTCCTTTTTACGTTGAGTCCGGTGGGCAAGTTGATGACGTAGGCTCACTGATTTCAGGTGACGATAAATTTGATGTGGTTGATTTACTGAAAGTTGAAGACAAAATTATTCACGTGGTCAAAAATGATTCAAAGAAAATTCTTCAACCTGATACAAATCTAATTGCCGAAGTTGATTCAAAATATCGCTGGGATATAATGAGAAATCATTCTGTTACACACTTTCTTCATGCTGCTTTAAGAAAGATTCTTGGAACGCACGTTCACCAGGCAGGCTCTTACGTCGGACCTGATCATCTTAGATTTGATTTTACACACTTCACAAAACCGAGTCCTGAAGAACTGAGGGACATAGAAATTCTGGTAAATGAGCAGTTGAGAAGAAATCTTTCGATGTTACACCATCGTAATATTCCTTTTGATGAAGCAAAAAAAATGGGCGCATTGATGTTCTTTGGTGATAAGTACGGAGATAAAGTAAACGTTGTTCAGTTTGGTGATTTTAGTATGGAATTCTGCGGTGGAACCCATGTAAAAAATTCTTCAGAGATTGGTTTGTTTAAAATTACAAGTGAGGCTTCTATTGCAAGCGGTGTTAGAAGAATTGAAGCTGTTACTGGTGCCGGAGTTGAAAAGTATATTCAATCACAGCTTGAACATATGAACCAATTCAGCCACAGGATTGAAGAACTGCTCGATACTAAAAAGAAATTGGAGAAGGAAATTTCAGATCTCAAATTGAAGGATTCGCTCGGTCAGCTTGATCACATACTTTCTCTTCATTCCATAGAAAAAGAAATTAAAATATATAAAGGTAAAGTCCACGCAGATAATATGGATGAGTTAAAATCTTTTGGTGATGAGTTAAGAAATAAAATGGGCAGTGGTGTTGGGGTGCTTATTTCTCAGATTGAAGATAAAGTTGGAATCGTTGCCGTGGTAAGTGATGATCTCATCAAAGAGAAAAAACTAAGTGCCGGAAAAATAGTTGGTGAGCTTGCTAAAGCTTGTTGGCGGCGGAGGTGGTGGTCGTCCTCATCTTGCAACTGCCGGCGGAAAAGATGTTTCCGGAATAACTGCAGCAATTGGTAAAGTGGAGAAAATAGTTAGCAGCTTCTTTTAAGAAATTTTACCACTAAGACACTAAGAACACAAAGAAACACTGAGAATGAAAATCACAAAGAAATATGTAAATGATTTAGCATATAAGATTGTTGGTTGTGCAATTGAAGTTCATAAACAGCTTGGTCCAGGATTATTAGAATCCGTATATGAAACTTGCTTTATAGATGAATTAATAATGCAGAGTTTTGAAGTTAAAAGGCAAGTTCCTGTGTCCATAATTTATAAAGGCAAAGATCTTGGAACTACTTTAGTGCTAGATTTAGTAATCAATGATTTAATCATAGTCGAACTAAAAGCAGTTGAAATGATAATTCCAGTTTTTAAAGCACAATTGCTGTCATATTTAAAACTTACCGGAAAGCCGAAAGGATTATTAATAAATTTCCACTGTGAAAATATTAAAGATCAATTAGTTCCCCTTGTCACTGATGAATTTACAAAACTTCCTGAATCTTAGTGACACTAAGTGTTCTTAGTGTCTTAGTGGTGAAAAAATGTCAAAGACTAAAGTAAAATATATCTGTTCTAACTGTGGATACGAATCTCTTCGTTGGCTGGGTAAATGTCCCGAATGTGAAAGCTGGAATTCATTCACTGAAGAAATTGTTGAAACTTCTAAGCGAAAACCGACAATCTCAAAATCAAAATATGAGTTGAACACTATCGAAACTATTTCCGCCGACGAAGCTGATAGAATCAAAACCGGAATAGATGAATTTGATCGCGTGCTTGGCGGTGGGCTAATGCCCGGCTCAGTTATTCTTCTTGGTGGTGATCCCGGTATCGGAAAATCAACACTTGCAATGCAAGCAACAGCAAATATCAAACAAAAAGTTTTATATGCGACAGGAGAAGAATCCGAAAAGCAAATCAAGCTAAGAGCAAGCAGATTAAAACTTAACTCACCTGAATTTTACGTTCAGGCAGAAACGAATCTTTCGGACATACTAGGAGCTATCAATCAACTTTCACCGGCTGTGGTTGTGATTGATTCAATTCAAACAATGTATAGAAGCGAACTCGATAATTCTCCCGGAACTATTACTCAAATACGAGAGTGCACATCCCTCCTGATGGAAGAAGCAAAGAAAAAACATTACTCAGTTATAATTATTGGTCACGTTACAAAAGAAGGGATGATTGCAGGACCGAAATTACTTGAACATATGGTTGATGCAGTTATTCAATTTGAAGGAGAATCAAATCACTCATTCCGGATTCTTCGTGCTCAGAAGAACAGATTCGGCAGCACAAATGAAATTGGTGTTTTTGAAATGCACGAAGACGGTTTACGAGAAGTAAAGAATCCAAGTGAATTATTTTTAAGCGAAAGAGAAAAACAAACGCCCGGATCAGTTGTTACATCAAGTATTGAAGGAACACGACCGATTCTTCTGGAGGTTCAGGCACTTGTTACTCCATCCAATTACGGTTACCCGCAAAGAGTTTCGAATGGATTTGATCAACGAAGACTTTCAATTCTGCTTGCAGTTCTTGAAAAAAGAGCTGGCGTAAGAGTCTCTTCAACAAATGTATTTGTTAATATCGCTGGTGGAATTAGAATTATCGAGCCAGCAGCTGATCTTGCGGTATGTTCTGCTATTGCTTCAAGTTTGACTGAAAAAGTAATTGACAATCAAACAATGATGATTGGTGAAGTTGGACTTGGCGGAGAAATCAGAAGTGTTGGACATATCGAAAAAAGAATTCAGGAAGCAGCTAAATTAGGTTTCAAAACTGCAATTGTTCCCCCGGGAAACACAAAGGAAATTAAAAGTTCTTCAAATATTGTTGTTAAAGCATTTGATAACCTGGAACAAGTAATTAAAAACCTACATTGATTTCTTCAAGTGAATGAACCATTTAACCCTCATAATCAGAAATTGAACAAATACATTTACAAGAATTACTAATACCAGTTATGTTAGATAGGTTAATTTTTTATTTTTTATTTGATCAACACAAATCATTGGGCTCTCAATGCGTTTGAAATTTATTTTAATACTTCTGCTTTTTCTTCCTTCTATAATTCTTATTTATCCACAAGAGAGAAAGATAGTAATTTTTGCTGAAGTAGATTCTCTGCCGGCTAACTCCAAAGTTTATATTACTGGCGGCAATGAGGAACTAGGCAATTGGTATTTAATGCAGAAAATGAAGAAGCGTTCGTATAACAATTGGAGTTTTAAGACTTATGCTAATAATGGCGACACACTTTTTTTCAAATTTACGAGAGGTGACTGGAGTACTGAAGCTGTTGATTCTAATGGAATTGAGTTCCCAAATTTTGTGCACGTTGTAAAGGGAGACACAACTATAAAATTCAAACTCACAAAATGGCGAGACCAGGTTCAGCAAAAAATTATTTTAACCGAAGAGCGGATAAAAAATAAGGGTGGCTGGGTCGAATTGCTTGAAGGCTGGAAATACAAAATTGGTGATGATACTTCCTGGGCATCTCCCGACTACGATGATAGTGATTGGCAAAGTATAAATCCAGGGTTGGATAAAAAAGATTTTGAAAATTTAAACTGGACCGGCAATATCTGGTTCAGAAACGAAATTGAGGTTGACTCTTCAATCTGGAACATTGCTTTCGCATTTGCTTTCTATTGTACTGGTGCAGCAGAAATATATTTAAACGGAAGACAACTCTATAAATATGGTATAGTCGGTCTTCTCTAAAGAGACGGAAGAAATTTATCTTGATAGAAATCCAAGACATATTCTTTTTGATCACAAGGAAGTTCAGGTTCTTGCCGTTAGATACTCAAATCATTCCGCAGAAAAGCTTGTAGATAGAGATATTCAGGTTGGATTTTCTGCTACACTTGGAGATCTTGAAGTATTTGTTTACAGCCGGATAAATAATGTTAGAGAACTCTCAGTTAGCCAGATGGCATTTGGAGCCTTTATACTTGCATTTGCAATAATGCATTTGCTGCTTTTTATATTCTATCCGACAGCAAAGGAAAATTTATTCTACTCAGTTTCGATGCTTTCTTTTGCAATTGTTATTTACACATCAGTGCAGACTAATTTCATTAATTCCATACTAACCGGCATAACGCTATTAACAATAAATTCAGTATCGGTACAGCTCTCGATGTTGTTTGGATTGCTAACTGTATACGCTATTTCGTACCCAAAAATGCCGAAGCAATATAAATATTTTGTTTTAGTCTCTACGTTATTTGCTATTCAAACGATTTTCTTTCCGATTGTTGACGGAAATATTTCCGATATAATATTTTTTATTTATGTCAGTATCATCACGGTTGAAATAGTACGTTGTGTAATCCGATCCATAAGAAGAAAACAGGAATGGAGATGGGGATGGCTTATTGGTGTCGGATTCATTGTGGCAATTTTAATGATCGGGTATCAGGTTCTGATTCTTACTGAAGTTATTACTAAACCTCTGTTCGGAATTTATCTGGTCTATGTTTATGGATTAGTCTTTCTTGCAATCACCGTTTCAATTAATCTTGCGAAGAAAATGGCAGATGTCCACCTGGATCTTGAGAAACAATTAATTCAGGTAAAAGATCTTTCTGAGAAAACAATTGAGCAAGAAAGAAAAGTCAAAGAAGAAGAGATATCCAGAAAACTGCTGGAAGCTGATAATAAAAGAAAAACACAGGAGTTGGAAGAAGCAAGAAAACTTCAACTATCAATGTTGCCAAAAAATATTCCTGAGGTACCAAATCTTGATATATCTGTTTATATGAAAACAGCTTCAGAAGTTGGTGGAGATTATTATGATTTTAAATATGATGACAATGGTACTTTGATCGTCGCAATAGGTGATGCTACAGGTCACGGTATGAAAGCCGGAACTATGGTTGCAACTATTAAGGGACTCTTTACTGCTGAAAGTAAAGAAACGGATCTTGTTACTTTTTTAAATAAAAGTAATTCGATCATTCGGGATATGCGGCTTGGAAATCTTTATATGGCAATGCTTCTCGCAAAAATTGAAGGAGATAGATTAACAATTTCTTCAGCAGGAATGCCTCCTGCACTTATCCACAGACATAAAAGTAAACAGGTTGAAGAAATAAAACTTCAGGCAATTCCACTTGGTGGTCCCGCAGATTTTACGTATCCCAAAAAAGAAATATTTCTGTCTGCAGGAGATACTTTACTTTTAATGTCAGATGGATTTCCTGAGCTTTTTAATGAACAAAAAGAAATACTTGATTACTACAGAGCAAAAGAAATTTTCAGTTCAATTGATGGATTATCGGCATCAAGGATTACAGAATTCCTTGTTAAAGAAGCCGATAAATGGAGAGGAAAAGCTAAGCAGGAAGATGACATCACCTTTGTAATAGTTAA
The DNA here is from genome assembly GCA_963790385.1 of uncultured Ignavibacteriaceae bacterium. Lineage (GTDB taxonomy): Bacteria > Bacteroidota > Ignavibacteria > Ignavibacteriales > Ignavibacteriaceae > IGN2. The sequence continues at coordinate 663,032 of CAWBOG010000003.1, read as the reverse complement.
GAGAAAGTAGCCAAAACAAGTATTATCGGGCTATTTTTAAAGAATTTTTCCTGTCCGGATCAACTTTTGATAATGTGAATTATACTTTCTTTTATACACAATCTTTTCAAAGACGACTATTGAGATATTCCATTGTTTTCATATTTTTATGTGTGGCTTTTGCCATAATGTTATTTAATTATTAATTGAGGTTCTTGTGAGCAAAAAACTTTTTGTGGGAAGTCTCCCATGGGCAGTCAACGACGATGGATTAAAAAAAGCATTCAGTGCTTATGGTCAAGTTGTTTCTGCCACAGTCGTAGTTGATCGCCGGTCTGGGCGATCAAAAGGATTCGGATTTGTAGAAATGGAAAACGATTCCGAAGCCAAAGCTGCTATCGAAGCATTAAATGGTTCTGAACTTGAAGGCAGGAGCATTGTTGTAAACGAAGCAAAACCAAAAGAATAAAATCTACACCGACATATTTTATTTGTTCAAGCGCTCACTTTTCGGGCGCTTCTTTATTTTAAGATGATTTGAATCGTTTTCAAAAAACAAAAGAATTTAAAGCAATTACAAAATTATTTTCCCCACGATAATTTAACTTCCAGCCAAACTCAAGCTTTAAAGGAATAATTCCCTGCCCTAAACCAAATCCAATTTCGTAAAATGGTTTATTGAAAGTTTGTACTTCAGTTGGGAGTATTGCTGCAGATTCACTTCCAATTTCTGAAACGGCTGCATTGAAGAAAAGATTAAGAGTTATTTCCCAATCTTTTAAACCAGGTACTTTCAGGAGTTTAAATATTTCATCACGAAAATTGTATTCGAAGAAAAGCGTTGCAACTCTTTCACCAAAAATTTCATTCACTCTTAGCGTTCTGAAGCTGAAAGGTTTTGCTAACCATTCAAGGTTACCGGGAAGAGCATACATATTCTGATATGGCAACGTCCCGACATTATACATACCAAACAGTTCCAGGTTGAAATACGAAGAACGAAAACTTCTTGTTATGTTATCAATGTATAAACGATAAGTAGTATAGTCGAGACCGCTGTTCAACAAATCTTTATTTGAGTACGTAATATCTCCGCTAAAAATAGTATAAGAATCTCCCATTGAAGTTCGTCTTCTGAAATATCCGTCTTCAATATAGTCTCTGAAGTCGAGCTTAAATCCTGCTGTCAATGCATTTATGCTCGTTTCATAAATAGGTGGATTCTGTGGATAGTCTTTATCTTTTCTGAAAAAAGAATATTGAGTGTTCGTATATGCATTTTTGTCTTTATGAGTAAGAAAGCCAACGCTCAAATCAAGCACAGGAAAGACTTCACTCTCAAAATTAATATTCAATCCGGTTGAATAATAATAGCTTCGGAATTCCTGCTTGTTGAACAAAGCAAGTAATGATGCTGTTAAATCGGTATAATCATCAGATGTTCCAAAGAGTTCTTTTATTGAATCAAAAATATCAAGATCAATAGCTGTCGTCCTGTAATCACCCAACAAATATTCAAAGCTAAAATCTGTTTTGAAACGTTCATCAGAAAAACCGTATGCGAAATTTAAAGATGAGTTTAATCTTTGGTCTAAATAATCTTCGAGATAAAATCCAAGTCTTGGAGTGAAGCCCTCAACGCTGTTAAAACGCCAGCAATTAAGCGTTCCATTAATTGAAAAGTTTTCTGAAAAGTACGTGCGTGTGCTAAGCCAGGAAAACTGATCCCAAAAAGAAAAAGGTAGCTTGTCTGCAAACTATCAATTCTTTCGTAAGCTAATTCTTCTTCCGTTGTATTTGGAATTGTTTGAGCAGTTGTCCAATAAAGCGAATCTTTTTTATCTGCATCGGGCAGAACCGTAATTATTGCCTTCGAGAAAATATCATCGCTTATATTCAGAATTAATTTTGTAGTCATAAAGAATTGTGTTCAGTTCGAAACCAAATCTTGCCAGACCAAGTATGTTGCCTTTCATAAATAAGTCTGTAATCTGCCGGCATATAAATATCATCATAACTTGAAAATTGCTGAAAAATACTTATTGTATCGAAGATACCACCGATATTTGCAGAACGGTTCAGTTCCAGATCAACCTGGATTAATTCATAAGTACTGTCGTTAATAAAAATGTTACCAACAAAACCGGGGTCATCTGAATTATCTGGACTTAAAAATATCTTGTAAACTTTTCTGTCATCCATCATTATAACTTTATCAATGTAGTAGTAATAATAATCAAGGGCGTCATCCGAAATTGGTCCTGGAAGTTTGCTTCCGAAAAACCTGATATCACCCTCATAAAAATTCTGAATTAATCTTCCGCCTGTAACAACGTTAATTGTTGGCGGAAAGTTAGCACTTTGTTTGCGTGCAATTATCACGTCTTTAAACAGATCTGGTTTTTTAAAATAACCTTTACTTTGATTTTCAAGGATCCCGGTTATTTTCAAATCAACTGAGTCTTCTTCGGTTCCAATTCCTGCAGATACAGTTCTTCCTCTTGCGCTGATTTCATCTGTGGTTCTGACCATTCCTTTTGTGTAAGCTTCAAACTCATACGTATTCAGCTTTAAATTTCTTTCATTCTTTTTTTCAATTGCTTTACGGATTATTTCCAGTGCGGGATTTTCTCCGGGACTAATTACAATATCAGGAAGGAGGATCTCTGTTTTTTTGAGAGTAAAGTTTATTCCATTTAAATCTTTATTCAGGTTAACATAAATAGTATCAGAGTAATAGCCAATGTAAGAAGCTACCAGAGAATATTCGCCGCGAGAAAGCTTAAGCTCGTAATCACCATTTGTATTAGCTGCTGTGCCGAGAGTTGTATTCAGAACTCTGACGTTTCCATATGAAAGCGACTCACCAGATTGAGCATCTGATATTCCGCCGGAAACAACGAATGTTTGAGATTTTATGTTAATGGAAATCAGAAGGAAAGACAATATTAAATAGATAATTTTCATACAGAAATAGATTGTTATGCCTTCTCAAAAGTAAAGAAAAGCTTGCTTATATTAAGAGAAAATAATTGGTGTTATAATTGTACAGTTAATCTCGTTATCTTTTTAAAAAAAATAAAATTTTTTATTATGAAGTATAAGAAAACAATTCTGCTGCTCATTCTAATTTCGATTCCATTCAGTCTGTCACCTCAAGAACAGAACTCAACTGAAACTGACCCCGTAAACATAACGGCGATGGCCGTCATAAATAAGTACATTGATGCAATTGGCGGATTAGATAATTTTAAGAGTGTTATTGATAGAACAACGGTAATGACCGGTCTTGCAATGAACCAGCCGGTGGATATAATTATTATGCAAAAATATCCTGATAAACTTTTTCAGGAATTGAAAGTTGGAGAAGTTAAGCAGATAATTTATTATCGAAATGGAAAGGGAATGATCAAGATCGGGGATGAGACAAATGAAATTGAAAACAAGGAACTCGAACGATTAAAAGTAGATGCAACAATGCAGCTACTGCTTGATCCGGAGAATTATGGAATAAAAACCGAAGTACTATCTAATGAAATGGTGGACAGCGTCGACTGCTATAAATTAAAATTTGTTTTGCCTTCCGGAATACGTTGGTTTCAATACTACAGTGTTGAAACAGACTTAAAGGTGAAGGAAACAAAAGAAATTTATACCAAGCAGGGATTGTTCGAACAAGAAACTTATTTTTCAGATTACCGTGTGGTAAAAGGATTAAAATATCCTTTCAAAATCGTACAATATTTAGGTTTACAGGAGATTGAACTTAATGTAACCAGCATTGAAGTTAATTCTGGTTTAAATGATAGCATATTCGAGTTACCTGAATAAATGGTTAATAGAAAATACTCAGCAATAGTTTTTGATTTGGGGAATGTTTTAATTCCATTTGATTATACTCCTGCAATCGTAAAATTGAATCTATTAAAAGAAGGATTAGGAGACAAATTTTCTGCTTTTTACAAGTCAAACTATAATTTTCATCGTGAATTTGAGAAAGGAAATATTCCGGAAAATATTTTCATAGATAAAGTGCTCGAAGTCGTCGACAATAAAATTGATGCTGAAACATTCTGCAGAATCTACTCTGATATTTTTTCTCTGAACCAAGATGTGATTGATCTCCTGCCAATTTTAAAAAAGAATTACAAGCTTTTCCTTCTCTCAAATACGAATTCAATTCATCAGAAGTATGGATGGCAGAAGTATGAGTTTTTAAAACATTTTGACGAGCTGATACTTTCTCACGAAGTTGGTTCGGTTAAGCCTGAACAAAAAATTTACCACGCAGTTGAAGAAGCTTCGGGGTTTCCTTCTGCAGAACATTTTTATATTGATGATATTCAGGAATATGTGGATGCAGCAAAAAATCTTGGCTGGGAGGCTGTGCAGTTTGTTGATTATGGTCGGCTAATAAACGATCTTAAGAACAGAAACATTTTTTAAGTTTTTGGTTTGCCTGCCTGTCGTTAGGCAGGTTAGGTTCGTATGTTTTAAGTTATAAGTTTATAGGCTCAGGGGCTTCCTAAACTTTGGATAACTAAAACAATTAACTGAAAAACCAGAACTACTAACTATTAACTAATAACTAAATGTGCCTAATAGTATTCGCAAATAACCTCATCGAAGATTACAAACTCGTCTTTGCTGCGAACAGAGATGAATTTTACAATCGATCAACTGAACAGGCTGAATTCTGGACGGAATATCCTGATCTTCTTGCCGGGAAAGATTTGCAGGCTGGCGGAACCTGGCTGGGAATAACTAAGCAAGGAAGATTTGCTGCGATTACAAATTTTAGAGATCTTAAAAACAACAGAATTGATGCGCCATCCAGAGGAAACCTGACGCTTGATTTTCTAATTAGTGATATTTCAGCAGAAGAATATTATAACAAATTGAAACCAACCATGAATGACTTTAATGGATTTAATCTCCTGCTTGGTAATGTTGATGAACTCTGTTATTTCTCAAATAAAACTGAAGGCTTTCATAAGCTGGAACCAGCCATTCACGGAATAAGTAATGCTGTGTTGGATACCCCTTGGCCCAAAGTTGAGAAAAGCAAGATTCAACTACAGAGATTAATTGAATATCAAAAAATTCATCCGTGGGAAATATTAAATATTCTTGATGATACTTCGCCGGCAAAAGATGAAGAACTTCCGGATACCGGTGTTGGGCTCGAGTTGGAAAGAATGCTTTCACCCATCTTCATTAAGTCGGAAAAATATGGGACAAGATCTTCAACTATTATCACAGTAGATAAAAACCACACAGTCAGGTTTGTGGAGAAAACATACTTTGCAAACTCAGGAAGATTTTCAAACAGAGATTTTAATTTTACAATCAAAAATAAATAAGAATAAAAATGGAAGAGAAAGTAATTCACGAAAAAGAAAATGAACGATTTGTTATTTACGTCGAAGGTCACGAAGTATATGTTGAATACACGGTGAGAAATAACTCGATTGATTTACATCACACTTACACACATCCGGTATTGCGAGGGAAAGGATTAGCGGCTCTGGTTGTCAAAGCCGCTTTTGAATTTGCTAAAGAAAATAATCTGAAGGTCATACCAACTTGTTCATATGTTCAGGCTTTCGCCAGAAAGAACGAACAGTATTCAGAGTTAATAGCTGAAGAATAAATTACTCACAAAAAGTTAAACTGTTTTCAAGTCAAGCTTTTACAACGAAAGTATGTCATTATAAATTATAAATGCCATCAGAAGTAAGAGCAGAACAAAGCCAGTGTTATTAATTGCCATTTTCACTTTAACTGGTATTTCTCTTCTTGCAATTGTTTCGATAATTATCATGAGCAAGTGTCCGCCGTCGAGAACAGGGAAAGGAAGAATATTTATTATTGCAAGACTAAGGCTAAGAACTGCAATGAAGAAAAGAAAACTCTCTATTCCAACGTCTGCGGATTTTGCAGCAAGCTGTGCAATGCGCACAGGTCCACCGAAAGCTTTTCCAAATTCAACCTGCCCGGAAATTACTTTACTGCCAACACTGAAAGTTACTTTTGTAAGATTGATGAGATCAATTCCGGCGACATAAAATGATTCAAAAAACCCAAAAGTTTTGAATTCGGATTTACCTTCAAAAATATCATTGATTGCAATTCCAATTTTACCATCACTGCCGGGTATAACTGCAAGATTTAGTGTATCGGTACCTCTGAGTATTTGTGAGCTCAACTCAACGCCGGCATTTTGAGAAACTATTTGAATAAACTCAGATGAATTTCCAAGAGATTGTCCATTCAGTGAGAGAAAAATATCGCCGGAAAGAAGTCCTGCAGACTGCGCTGGAGAATCTTTCATTACTTCAGCCACGTAAGGTCTGTAACCTTCAGGTGTTATGAGTTCACCTTTCTTTTCAATATCAGGAATTCTGTTTCGCGGGATGAATAAATTTTCTTCAACACCATTTCGTAACACTTTTATGTTAAGATTTTCTCCAATAGTATTGATGTAAATTTCATTTCTGATCTCATCCCAATTTTCAACTGCAACTCCACTTATGGATTTTATGACATCACCCTTCATAAAGCCAAGCGAATCTGCCGGACTGTCAGCTTTGACATAGCCAACAGTTGTTGTAAGTGTAACTGGTTTGCCTTTGAAGAAGTTTGCGCCCCAGAAAATCAGAATTGCAAGAAGCAGGTTCATTGCAACGCCGGCAGTGATAACAAATGTTTTCTGCCAGAAATTTTTTGAGCGGAATTCGTAAGGTTGTGGCTCTTTGTTTGCAAATTCTGTATCGAAACTTTCGTCAACCATTCCTGGAATTTTTACGTAACCACCGAGTGGAAGAATGGAAAGGCGGTAATCGGTGTTTCCTTCACCATCAAAATCTTTTGGTAGATCGCCAAAAGTAAAGCCTGTTTTTTTATTGTAACCGAAATAGTCTTTTTCCAAATCCAATTGCGAAAACATCAGCACGCATACCAGTCAGTTTAGCGGCGAGGAAATGTCCGAGTTCATGAATGAATACAAGTATTCCAATTGTAATCGCAAAGTAAATTATATAATCCATTAAAGAAGTATCTCCTGTTTCTCAGTTAAAATTTAATAAAAATATTCTCTTTATCACTTAATAAATTTTTTCACCCGTCTTTATAATATTGTTCACTAATGTATTTCCATTGTCAATATCATTTTCTAAAAAAGGGTGAGGCTCAATTCTCAAATCAAACTCACGCCTTATTTTCATCAACTGATTGAGTATACTTATTTCATCGTGCATTTTTTTCAGAAACAGTGCAATATCAAAATCACTATCTATATTATCGGTACCTTTAACAGTTGAGCCAAAGAAGTAAGCCTGTGCAATAGGAATACGATTAGAGATTAAAGCGCTGACATAAGCTTTTAAAATTTCTATAATTTTTTCTTTATCCATATTCTGAACTCTTCAATTTTTTCAATATAATTTTTAGTAAAATCGGCTGTACATTTCTTTCTAAATTCTCTTTTATAACCCTCATACCTAACACTGATGTTAAAACCTGTAACTTCATCAAGAAAATCTTTCTGCTCATTATTTAATTCTAGTCCGGCTCTGTCGGCAAGTCTTAACAAGTCGTGAATCTGTGGATAATTATCATTCTTAGATTTTATATAATAGGCCTTTAATAATTTCTCAATTACCAGATGACCAATAAACAGTGACCAGTCATAATCATTGGAATTAAAAAGATTATGCATCGTGACAGAATTGTTATCTGAGGATTCAATCCAGTAGCTAATATTTTCTTCTTTAGTCATTGAAAAATATATCTATAAATTAATTTTAACACGAAAATATCGCCAGGCTAACTTAATTGATTAACAAATTCTCTTGTTTTTTTATCGCATTCAAAGATTGTATTCAAATCCGAAGAAAAAATATTAACAACTTTATCTAAAGCTTTATTTATTAACAAGGGAATATGTGAGAACTTTATTTCTTTATTTAAAAATTTGCTAACAGCAACCTCGTTAGCTGCGTTCAAAATGCATGGTGCTGTTCCACCTTCATTTATTGCATCGAAGGCCAACTTTAAACATTCAAATTTATTAAAATCCGGCTCATAAAAAGTTAATGATTCAATTCCCGGCATACTCGTTCTTTGATAATTATTTTCGACCCGTTCTGGAAAAGTAAGTGCATATTGAATCGGCAGTTTCATATCTGGCAACCCCAGTTGTGCTTTTATTGAACCATCAACAAACTGAACCATTGAATGAATTATTGATTGAGGATGAATTACAACCTTAATTTTTTCCGCAGGCATTCCAAATAACCAGCGAGCTTCAATAACTTCCAATCCTTTATTCATCATTGTAGCAGAGTCAATTGTTATCTTGTTGCCCATTTTCCAGTTCGGATGATTTAGAGCTTCATCAACAGTTGCATTTTCAAAGAATGATTTATCTTTTTCACGAAATGGTCCGCCGGAAGCAGTGAGAATTAGTTTCTCAACTTCATTTAAATTTTCACCGACAAGGCATTGATAAATTGCACAGTGTTCAGAATCAACGGGAATAATTTCAGCACTATTTTCAAGGACAAGTTTTGTAACAATTTCTCCTGCAACTACCAGAGTCTCCTTGTTGGCAAGAGCTATTCGTTTTCCTCTTTTGATGGCTTCAATAGTAGGAGCCAAACCTGCAAAACCGACCATCGCTCCCATAAAAATATCGTAATCGGTTTCTATCGCAGCTTTAATTAATCCATCCACTCCGACAAATAATTCACAGCTTTTTGGAATTTTATTTGAAATTTTTTTAGATGCAATTTCATCTTTAACTACAACAACTTTAGGTTTATATTTACTGATCTGTTCGAGGAGCAATTCAGTATTTGAGTTTACAGTCAAACCGGCAACTTCAAAATTTTCTTTCAAATTGCTGATCACATTCAGGCAATTAACACCAATCGATCCTGTTGAGCCAAGTACAAAAACCTTTTTCATTGGGGTCAAAAATACTTAAAAACTGCTTAAGATTAAGATATTATAGAAGCTCTTTCGTTCACAGTCCCCAATATTGAGTAATTGAATTATAAACCTTTAATTGACCTTGAAAGCGGCGAATAAATTCTTATTTTGCACAGGTATGAAAATCAAAATTGCGCTGATAATTTCAATTCTTCTAACGGTTTTTGCTTATTCACAGCAAAGAAATGAACAAAAACTGGCTCTTGCTCAAAGTTATGAACAAATCGGTGAGTTTAATTCGGCTGCAAAGCTTTATGAGGAATTATACGAATCTGATCCAACCAATTCGCAATATATTATTTCATTATATCGCGTTTACACTCAGCTAAAAAATTATGCTGCTCTCATTAATATTCTTGATCAAAGAATAAAGCAAAGCCCTGATGATATTGAAGCCTATGGTATGCTTGGCTCAACTTATTACCTGATGGGAAATGAAGAGAAAGCAATTGAAATTTGGAATGAACCATTCAAATCTGGTAATGTGAATCCGGTATTTTATAGATTGATAGCGAACTATGCTCTTGATAGAAGAGCATTTGAAATTGCAATTCAATTATATGAAGAAGGAAAAAAAGTATCCAACGACAAGGTAATTTACTCTTTTGATCTCGCAAGACTTTATTCTCTAACAATGCAATTTGAGAAAGCTGCGCAGGAATATTGTTATATTCTTTCAAATGAACCTTCACAGAGTAGCGGAGTCGAAGCAAGAATTTTTGAAAATATAAATCGCCCGGGAGCTCTTGATGCAACACTAAAGGTTATAGAATCTTGTGCTGAAAACAACAACCTTAGTTTTTCTTATTTGCTTGCAAAATTATATACTGAAAAAAAATCTTATGAGAAGGCGTACGAAATTTATTTAAATATAGATGAGAATCTGTCAAGCAAAGGAAAAGAACTTTACAGTTTTGCCAGGCAAATGTTTGCTGAGAAAGAATACGGATTAGCTGCTGAAATATTTAAAACCATCACTGATCGGTATCCGGATTCTCCAATTCTTTCACAGGCTTTTCTCGGATATGCAAGATCACTTGAAGCAGAACTTTTTGAGGATTATGAAAAAACACTTCCTTTGTGGAAACCGGATTTCCCATTGGAAAAATTTCAATCAGAAAAAACGGAAGAAGTTTTAAAAGCGTTTAATGTTGTTGCAAACCTTTATAAACATTCCGAACCGGCTTATGAAAGTATTCTAAGAACTGCGGTAATAGAATTTTATCTTCTTAAAAATTATAATGAAGCGAGAAAACTTTTAGATATAATAATTACAGAAGCACCACTATCTAAAAATTCCGCAGAAGCCTATCTGGAGTTGGGAAACATCTCAATTATTGAAGGAAACCTGGATGAAGCAGAGAAAAATTTTTCAGCAATAATGAAATTGATCAGCGCAAGTGAGGGTCAAAAAAACAAAGCGATTTACAAACTGGGAAAAGTAAATTTTTACCAAGGTCAGTTTGAGGAAGCCGGGAAGTATTTGTCCCAGGTGCTTGGCAACCTGAAAGATAATTCAGCAAATGATGCAATTGAGCTTATGATGTTATTGAACCCCCAGATGAATGATTCGTCTAACCTTGTAACTTATGCTCAGGCAGAATTTCTTTCAGAGCAAAAAAAGTTTGATGAAGCAGCACTCAGCTACAAAAAATTAGCAGACAACCAGCAAGCATTTGTATTGCATTCTATATCAGCAGTGAAATACGGTGAAATGCTTCTTGCCGTCGATAATTATGGTGAATCTATTTCAGTTTTGGAAGGTGTAGCTGCCGAAGGTGAAAAAAATATTTATGCTGACAAAGCAGTATATTTGCTCGGAAAAATCAATCAATATGGAACATTAAATTATTTAAAAGCTGTAGAGTATTACCAAAAACTTTTAGAGGATTATCCAAAATCGATTTATGCTGATGATGCAAGAGCACAGATTTTATTATTACAGAATAAACCAGGAACTTAAATGAATAAAAAACAGGGACAGAAAATTGTTAAGTGTTCTTTTTGTGGAAGAGAAGGACACGAAGTAGGTGGAATGATAGCCGGACCGGATGTTTACATTTGTGATATCTGCATCACAAGTAGTGTGGACATTCTTAAAAATAATTTAGCGACGTATCAGAATAGCAATCATAAAGAAAAAAGTAATAACACGCCTGAATCAATAAAAAAGCAACTTGATGAATATGTTATTGGTCAGGACAGGGCAAAGAAAGTTTTAGCTGTTGCGGTTTATAATCATTACAAAAGAATAAGTATGCGTTCAACATTTTTTGAACTTGAAGATGTTGAAATAGAAAAAAGCAACATTATGCTGATTGGTCCGACAGGTGTTGGTAAAACTTTACTTGCACAAACTCTCGCAAAAATTCTAGATGTTCCATTCGCAATTGCCGATGCAACAACACTTACCGAAGCCGGTTACGTTGGTGATGATGTTGAAACCGTACTTGTTCATCTTTTACAGGCTGCGGATTATAATCTTGAACGAGCACAAAAGGGAATAGTTTATATCGATGAGATTGATAAGATTGCCCGTAAAAGTGAAAGTACATCAATCACACGCGATGTTTCTGGTGAAGGAGTACAGCAGGCACTTTTAAAAATACTTGAAGGCACTGTTGCAGGAGTTCCGCCCAAGGGAGGAAGAAAGCATCCCGAGCAGAGTTTGATAAATGTTAACACAAAAAATATTCTTTTCATTCTCGGTGGTGCATTTGATGGGATTGATAAAATTATTGCGGCAAGAATCAACAAAAACAAAATGGGTTTTGCCCGTGATGTAAAAGATAGAAAAGAAGATGATGAACTTCTGAAATTCATTCAGCCGGAAGATTTACTTAAGTATGGATTAATTCCTGAACTGATTGGAAGAATTCCTGTTGTAGCTCCACTTCATCAGCTCAGTGAAGATGCAATGAGAAGGATTTTAACCGATCCGAAGAATGCAATTCTCAAACAATACAAAAAACTTTTCTTAATGGAAGGTGTTGAACTTGAATTCGATAAGTTTGCTATAAATGCAATCGTCCAAAAAGCTATGATTAAAAAAACAGGTGCAAGGGCACTTCGTTCAATTGTTGAAGAGTTTATGCTTGATATTATGTATGAACTACCGAATAGAAAAGATGTTGAAAAATGTGTGATTACAAAAGACGTGGTTGAAAAAGGCAATGAACCAATATTTATTAAGGTGGAGAAGAAGTCAGCATAATCAAAAATTGATTTATTGTTACATTGCTAAATTGTTATTAACTATAAAGCAATACAACAATTTAGCAATCCCTTAAGCATTATCATTATGAAAAGAATCTTATTAAAAATATTATTTTTTATAATTCTGTTTTCTCTAACTGTTTTTCCTCAATCCAAAATTTTCATCTATATGGATTTAGATCAAACCGACCATTTAAAAGCATACGGAATTACTTTTCGTGCACTTACAAAAGGTTACAAAGCTGACTGGCTTCTGAATTACCGTGGTGGTTCTTTTTTCATTGATTACAGCGATGAACTTGCTGCAGAATGTAGAGTGAATAATGTCGGTTTTGAAACGTTATCTCTTTCTCAGGTAACGGAGATTTACTCATTTGTTCAGAGTGAAGAAAATAATATGGATGTTGTTAGATTGGAGAAAGCTCCAAAGATTGCGGTTTATGTTCCACCAGGATTTCAACCATGGGATGATGCTGTTACACTGGTTCTGGAATACGCGCAGGTTCCTTATGATAAAATATGGAATGATGAAATTCTAAAAGGCGATCTTGATAACTATGACTGGCTTCATCTTACATCACGAAGATTTTACCGGACAGTATGGGAAATTTTATGCGAGTTTTGCTTCTGCACAATGGTATATCGATCAGCAACTTTTATATGAGCAGGATGCAAAGAAAAACGGATTTAAAAAAGTTTCCGAGATGATGAAAACAGTTGCAATTGATATTAAGAATTATGTTGGCAAAGGCGGATTTTTATTTGCGATGTGTTCTGCAACTGATTCTTACGATATTGGTCTCGCTGCAATCAATGTTGATATCTGTGAGCAGATGTATGATGGCGATGCAGCAGATCCGAATGCACAACAGAAACTTAATTTCGATAATACTCTCGCATTTACAAACTTCAGGCTGGAAATGAATCCTTATGTTTATGAGTATAGTGATATTGATATACAACCAGGAGAAGTTGGAAATTTTGAAAATGATTACTTCACTTTGTTTGAGTTCTCTGCAAAGTATGATCCTGTGCCAACTATGCTTACTCAAGATCACGCCAATATCATACGAGGGTTTATGGGACAGACATCAATGTTCAGAAGAAATACAATAAAGAATTCTGTAATAATTCTTGCTGAGAGAAATGGTACTGACCAGGTTAAATACATTCACGGAAATTTTGGCAGGGGAACATTCACATTTTACGGTGGTCACGATCCCGAAGATTACCAGCATGCTGTCGGTGATCCACCTACTGATTTGAGTTTGTACAAAAACTCTCCCGGATACAGGTTGATATTGAACAATATTCTTTTTCCTGCAGCTACAAAGAAGAAACAGAAGACTTGAAAACTACACGAATCAAAAATTCAAAAGAAGAATACACAATTGGGAAAATTGTCTGCGTAGGCAGAAACTATGCTGAGCACGCAAAGGAACTCGGTAACGAGATACCGGACAAGCCGGTATTGTTTCTAAAACCACCATCGGCACTGATTTATTCCGGCGGAGAAATCATTCATCCTGATTATGGAAATGAGCTTCATCACGAAGTTGAGCTTGTTATTTTAATTGGAGAGACAGTTAAAAAAACTGACATTACTCAATCAGAAAAAGCAATCATTGGTTATGGTGTTGGACTTGATATGACTTTGCGTGATGTTCAGGATGGACTAAAGAAAAAAGGTCATCCGTGGACACTTGCAAAATGTTTTGATACTTCTGTAGTTATTTCGGATTTTGTTTTGAAAAAAGATTATCAAATTAAGCTCGATGAAAAACTTGAGTTAAAAGTAAATGGAGTTGTAAAGCAAAGCGATAATTTGAAGAGTATGATCTTTAATCCTGCAGAAATTGTGGAATACATTTCTTCAGTGATGACTCTAGAAAAGGGAGATTTGATTTTTACAGGAACACCTGCCGGAGTTAGTAAAGTTAAGACGGGTGATAAATTAGTAGCGAAACTTGGAGATGTTGCAGAGCTGTTTTGCACGGTTGTTTAGCCACGAATCCGCCAGAGGCGGATAGGTTCACGAATTAGTGCAATCGTGGCAAACTAATTATTTAATTCTTTCAAAGTTTTTTTAATCAATTCTTCCAAACTGCATTCTGGAAATTCAGATAAAATCTTATTGACAGCCTTTTCTGACGAAGCAAGATTGTAACCTAATGTTGTCAATGCAGCTATTGCTTCTTTCTGCAAACTTGGTTTGGTAGATGACACACCTTCTTCTTTTACATCTCTTACTTTATTCTTCAATTCGAGAATCAATCTCTCAGCAGTTTTTCTTCCAATTCCCGGAACAGCAATCATTCTTTCGACATTGCTTGTGATAATTGCTTGCTTAAGATCATCAGTTGAAATGCCGGATAACAAACTTAAAGCAGATTTTGGTCCAACACCCGAAATTGAAATTAGCAGCTCAAACATTTCTTTTTCTGCTTCTGAATAAAATCCAAACAAAGTGATGGAATCTTCCTTCACATTGGTATGGATAAAAAGTGAAATTTTTTCTTTCCCACTAATTCGTTCAAAAGTGTTGATTGAAATTCTTATTTCATACCCAACCCCGTTAACATCCAGTAGAATCTGTGTGGGTTTTGCTGAAATTATTTTACCCGTTAAGTAACCTATCATTTAATTATTCGCTCCGGATTTGATTCAATAAACTCTTTCCAACTCTTACTTTTCTTAAAAGTTGGAGTTTTCAACCTGAATGCGTGACATAGCGCAATTGCAAGAGCATCACTTTCGTCGGGCTTAAATTTAATCTTCTTGGAGTTCAAAATCGTCATCACCATGTAATTTACCTGCTGCTTTGATGCGGCACCTTTTCCAACCACAGCTTTTTTCACTTCGCGCGGAGAATATTCATTTGTCGGAACTTTATTGTGAATAGCTGCAAGAATGGAAACTCCGCGTGCATAACCAATTTTTAAAACTGATTGAACATTTTTTCCATAAAAAGCAGTTTCAATAACAAATTCATCCGGCTTATATAATTTCAACAGCTTGTCAAGTTCGTTGTAAATAATTTCAAGTTTTTCGGGAAGAGATTTTGAGGATGGAAGTTTAATTACTCCGTGGGAGATTCTTCTGAATTTATTATTGGTGTATTCAATTAATCCGTAACCAGTTACAATCGTGCCCGGATCAACACCGAGTATAATCATTATTATTATTCTGTGTGAAAGTAAAAATCAAGATTGTTGTTTAATAAACTCTTCATCAAAATCAGCATTAGAATAAACGTTCTGTACATCATCGCAGTCTTCAAGACTTTCGATCATCTTCATCATCTTCTCAGCGTTTTCTCCTGCAACGTTAATTGTATTTTTTGCAATCCATTGAAGCGATGCATTTTCAATATTAAGGTTTTTGTCAATGAGTGCTCTTCTTACAGGTTCAAAAGATTCGACTTCGGATTGAATTTCAAAATATTCATCTTCAGTACGCATGTCTTCTGCTCCGGCATTCAACGCAATTTCCAGAATATCATCTTCCGATTTACCTTGTTTTGGCAAATTAATTACGCCTTTCTTTTCAAACATCCATGCTACCGAACCACTTTCACCCATATTGCCACCATTCTTACTGAAGATATGCCTTACTTCTGCAACAGTTCTATTTTTGTTATCGGTTGCAACTTCAATTAACACTGCAACACCTCCCGGACCATAACCTTCATAAGTAAGTTCACTGATTGTTGTTCCTTCAAGTTCGCCAGTTGCTTTTTTAATTGCACGTTCGATATTATCGGCGGGCATATTTGCGGCTTTTGCATTATCGATTGCAAGACGGAGTCTTGGATTGCCTGCAGGATCTCCGCCGCCTTCACGGGCTGCGATCGTTAATTCCTTAATTAATTTTGTAAAGAGTTTTCCTCTTTTTGCGTCTAACGCCCCTTTTTTTCTTCTGATAGTTGCCCACTTTGAATGCCCCGACATTGAAAAATCTCCTTTAAGTTCTTGCTTTTATATCTTTTAATTTAAGTTGCGGAAAAATTCTGCTATCGCGTATAATTTTATCTACTGAATAAACAATATCCAGCTCAGAAATATTCTGATTTATTAGCTCATAGTGATCTCCCATATTAAATCCGATTGAATCAAATATCTTATCGGTTCCGTCTTGCTTAAAACTGGCTACCAGATGATTGTTCCCGACTATCCTCGGTACATTTGAGATGTGAACACTTTCACTAATAAATACAGGTCTGAGATTACCCGGACCGAATGGTGCGAACTGATCAAGTATCCGTAAAAATTTTGGTGTAATTTCTGAAAACCTGATTATTGAATCGATTGAGATCTCCTGTGAAAGATCTTCGCTGGTTATTGAAGATTTTAAAACTTCATTAAGTCTTATCCTAAATTCCTGAACTTTATCGATCTTAAGTGCAAGGCCGGCTGCGGCCTGATGACCACCAAAGTGAAGAAGCAGGTCATCACATTTTTGAAGAGCTTCATAAATGTTAAATCCATTTATGCTCCTTGCAGAGCCTTTGGCAATACCATCAACGGTTGTAAGTAGAACTGAAGGACGATAATATTTTTCTACAAGTCGTGATGCAACTATACCAATTACACCGGGATGCCAGTCTCCATTATGTAAAACAATGGCAAGGTCTTCATCAAGATCTATTTCTGCTTCAACAATTTCTTTTGCTGATTCAAAAGTATCAACGTCAATTTTTCTTCTCTCATAATTTTCAGTCTCAAGCACTTCAGCTAATTTAATTGCTTCCTTTTTATTTGTTGATATAAGAAGATTTACAGCACGCTCGGCATCTCCTAATCTTCCAACTGCATTAATTCGCGGAGCAACAGTAAAAACAATTTGTCCGGAGGATAAATGCCCAGGCTGTAACCGGCTCATTTCGATTAATGCTTCAATTCCGGGACGAGGATTTAAATTAACCTGGTTAAGGCCCTCATTTACAAGAATTCTGTTTTCGTCTACAAGCGGAACAATATCGGCAGCACCAGCAAGTGCAACAAGATCAAGATATTTTAGCGGAAGTCCACGTTTGCCAATTCGCTCACAGAGTCCTTGTGCAAGTTTGAACGCAACTCCAGCACCCGAAAGATATTTGAAAGGGTAGTTGCATCCTGGTTTTAAAGGATCAAGAACAGCAAAAGCTTTTGGAATTTCTTCTTTCGGCTGATGATGATCGCAAATGATAACATCAATCCCAAGTTTATTTGCGTAATCTGTTTCTTTGATGGCAGTTATTCCGCAATCAACTGCAATCATAAGCTGTGTCCCTTTTTCTTTTACAATGTCGATTGCAGCCGTTGATATTCCATATCCTTCTTCTAATCTTCTTGGGATGTAAAATTCTACATTTGCATCAAGTTCTTTCAGGAACATAAATAGTAGAGCAGTCGCACACGTTCCATCAACATCGTAATCACCATAAATACAAATTTTTTGATTTTCAGTTAGGGCGGTAATAACTCTTGTAGTTGCTGATTCCATTTCATCCATGAGAAATGGATCATTTATAGATTCGATTGAAGGACGGAAGAATTGTTTGGCCTGGTTAAAGGTTTTAATATCTCTAAGAACCAGCAACCTAGCCAGTATCGGCGAGATGTTTAATGAATCTGCAAGCCGCTGTATTGATAGCTCATCAGAAACATCTTTTATTTTCCAGTGTTTTCTTCCCATAGGAATTTTTCAATCTTCAGAAAGAACAAATAAAAAGTCCAGCCCTGTAAGCCGAGTTCTGTATCCCGAATAAATCGGGGTGGCAATCATTTATCTGGTTCCAACATTGCTGATGGAATCTTGCGATCTACCCGGAAACCTTCAGAGCGAACAACCCTGATTCTTAAATTAATAAGAAACGATTTCCCTATTTGATCTTGCTTCGGGTGTGGTTTACCTTGCACCTGTTGTTACCAACAGGACGGTGGGCTCTTACTCCGCCATTTCACCCTTATCCCGACAAAGTCGAGACGGTATATTTTCTGTGGCACTTTCAGTAGTTATAAAATTACTTTTACAACTCCCGGGAGTTACCCGGCACCCTGTTCTATGAAGCTCGGACTTTCCTCCCACCATAATTAAATAAAGTGAGCGATTGCCCGGACCGAACTATTTTATTTTTCTTCAAAATTTTTTTAGACAATTATTAAATCCGGAATTAATACCGAATTCTTATTGTTATTTAACTGAATCAAATATACTAAATTGATTACCAGAAAGCAGTAGTCGAATCCTGATATTAAGCCTATTCTTTATCCACGTCTTCTGAAATTTCAGAGGATACAAGAATTCTTCCACAATATTCGCAAAAGAATAGACGGCTATTTCTTCTTATTTCGAGCTGTCTCTGAGAAGGAACAATATTATGACATCCGGAGCAGGCAGATCTTTTAATGGTTGCTACTGCAAGCCCTTTCTTGGCTTTCCTTATTCTCATATAAGCTGAAAGATCGTTCTTTTTGACTTCGCTTTCCATTTTTTTTCTCTCTTCACGAAGCTTGGATTCCTCTCTTTCATTTGCTTTGATAATTTCTTTAAGATCGGCTTCCTTTTCTTTAAGTTCCTTGTTCAGTTCATCGAGTCTAGGTGTAATGTCTTCAATTTCCTGAGTGAGAACCTTACTTCTGTCTGCAAGAGAATTGTTTTCAGCTTCAAGTTTGTTTATCTGCTCTTCGGTGTGGTCAATTTCTTTTGTGAGAGCATCGTACTCTTTATTATTTCTAACCTGGTAAAGCTGTGCTTTAAACTTCTTTTGATTTTCTTTCAGCTTTTCAATTTCATCTTCATTTTCGCTTCGATTCTTAATTGAGTCTTTTTGCTCTTTTTCTTTTGTCTCAATATCTCCGATGAAACTCTTTAATTTTTCTTCGAGCTCTCTAACCATATTTGGAAGATCACCGCGTAAAGATTCAAGTTCGTCAAGATGATTATCGATCTGCTGAAGTTGGTATAGAACTTTTAATCTGTCATACAATTTTAATTGGCTCCTGATTTGTTATAAAAAACTATCGGGTTAGTAGAACCCTTAAACTTTAATATTTTTATTTTTTTATCTTCTCTATGTGAGTCCTTTCGGACAATTAATAAATTTTCCAGTCGACTTTTTATTTCATCCAGAACTGGCACTTCAGTTTCATAGTGTCCGGCATCGATTAATAAAATTTTACCTTCTGCATCCTGGAAAGTATGATACTTTAAATCAGCGGTAATAAATGCTTCAGCACCCTGCTTTATAGCTTCATTTAGCAACTCACCACACGATCCACCACAAACAGCTACTTTATTTATTTTATTCTTTCTGCCCTTAGTATATCGCAATCCGGAAGTTTTCAGTTTAGACGAAATAAAAGACAGAAAGTCATTTGTATTCATTACTTCATTTAGCTCACCAATCGCACCTATTCCGAAATTTATATTATCATTCTGAAGAGGAAATATGTCATAGGCGACTTCTTCATAAGGATGAGCTTTTTTCATCAAAGAAATAACATCGTTCAACTTCCATTTATCAACCAGGACTTCAAGTTTTATTTCTTCAACAAATTCAACGACTCTTTTTTTCCCGATTGAAGGATTACTATCATTCGAACCTTTGAATGTTCCAGTGCCTGTGGTTCTGAAACTGCATTGTGAATACTCTCCAATAATTCCACCACCAGACTGATGAATTGCTTCTGCCACTTTGTCGATGTGAGATGCCGGAGTAAACACAACTAGCTTAAACTGATTTTGCGAAAGGTTTTTTAGGAATCTAATATTTTTTAAAGTTAATCTTTTCGCTAACTGGTAGCTGACTCCATTCTTTGTAAAGTCAAGATTTGTATGTGCGGAATAAAGAGAAATATTATTTTTAATCAGCTTCTCAATCATTTTTGCGATTATGCTTTTAGAGAAGTCTAAATTTTTAATTGGATAAAATAGCAATGGATGATGTGATATAATCAAGTTACAGTTTTCTTTTATTGCACTTTCAATTACTTCTTCCTTTAGATCAAGACTAAGTAATATATTTTTGATTTTTATATTCGGGTCACCAACCTGTAGTCCAACATTATCTTTCTCCCAGGCAATTTCTTTTGGTGCCCACATTTCCAGATATTTAATTATCTCTATTACAGTCATTTCAAAAAAAAATGCACTTCTCTTTTGAAGTGCATTTCCCTAATTTTTTCTCTACCCCGGGATTTTGTTATCCCTTATTTCAGCAATATCAAGGTATTTTAAATTTTGCTTTATTTTAGTGCTCATTTTAAGTGTCAAAATATAACTGAAAAAGTTCTAAGTAACAACCATTCAAAAGTCTAGATAATTCAATTTTCTAATGGTTCCAACCAGTTTCCGTCATTTTTGATTAAAGTGATTAGCTCATTAACAGCATCTGAAGAAGGAACACTTCTTTTAAAAATATCTTTTCCCCTGTAAAGGGTTATTTTGTCTACACCGGAACCTACGTATCCATAATCAGCATCAGCCATTTCGCCGGGGCCATTTACAATGCAACCCATAATGGCAATCTTAACACCTTTCAAATGCTCAGTGCGTTTTCTGATCATCTCTGTTGTTTCTTGAAGATCGAAAAGTGTTCTTCCACAAGATGGACAAGCAATATATTCTGTTTTTGAAATTCTCGTCCTTGTTGCTTGCAGTATTCCAAAGAGAGTCCTGTTAATAAATTTTTCTTTTGATTCCTTAACTAATGTAAGTTTTCCGGAACTCTCGGATTCTTCCTCACTTGATTGGGCAGCTAACCAAACTCCGTCTCCGAGTCCGTCTATCAGCAAGGCACCGATATCAGTTGAAGAGTACAATCGAATTTCATCAAGTTTTAAATTCAGGTAGTTGCGTTTTATAATTACAGGATTTTTTATCCCCAGATGAATTAACTCAAAAAATAATCTTCTCAGCTCTGCCATTCCGTGTTCGTTTTCAGTTTTGATTATCAGTACGAGTTTATTGTCAGATTTTATTTTGCCGGAAAGTCCCTCATCTAAATCATTCAACTGTAATTCCAGAAAATTTACTTGGTCTGAAAAATTTTTACAGTTCATGTAGTTTTGTTTATTAAATAAAGGATACCTTAACTTTTTAGATTCAAGTTTTTCCCATACATCAAGATCAACTATCAGTTTTAGATTTTCAGGAATAGTGAAATTAATGTTCTGCTTCCCGAGATAAATAATATCCGAAGCAGCATCAGCTAAAAACCATTTATCTGAAGGCTCGTCGTACTTATAACCAATGTCTGCCAAATCTTTTTGTGAAGTAATTTTTCTTTTACTACAATCAGCAATAACAACAGGAACGTGATTTCCTCCGATACCCATTATTTCAAATGATTCTCTTCTGTTATAACTAATTGGGTCAATTGGATTTTCAACAACTGGTTTTATTGGATTATGATTCTGCCTGTTTTTATATCTGTTAGCTAAAGAAATTGCAACCGGAGCTTCATATTCAGGATCTTCAGTTAATGAAACTCTGATTGTATCTCCAATTCCATCTTCGAGTAGTGCACCAATTCCAACTGCTGATTTTATTCTTCCATCTTCACCTCCACCGGCTTCTGTAACACCGAGATGAATTGGATAATTCATTCCTTCCTCTTCCATTTTTTGGATCAGGAGTCTGTAAGCCTGAACCATTACTTGTGTGTTACTTGCTTTCATTGAAAGAACGATACTGTGATAACTCAAGTCTTCACAAATTCTTACAAACTCTAATGCAGATTCAACCATTCCAAGTGGAGTATCTCCAAAGCGGTTCATAATTCTGTCAGAAAGTGAACCGTGATTTGTTCCGATTCTCATAGCTGTTCCGTATTCATTGCAGACTTTTACTAGAGGAGTAAATCTATCTCTGATTCTTTCAAGCTCTTCCTGATACTCCTGATCAGTGTATTCAAACTGTTCAAACTTTTTCTTATCAACATAATTGCCGGGATTAACTCTAACCTTTTCAACAATTCTTGCAGCAAGTTCAGCAGCATTTGGTGTGAAGTGAATATCAGCAATCAATGGAACGGTGTAACCGCGAGATCTTAATTCTTTTTTTATGTTTTCAAGATTTCTGGCTTCATTAATACTTGGTGCAGTTATGCGAACGTATTCACAACCAGCTTCAACCATTCTTATTGTTTGTTCAACCGTTGCTTTTGTGTTCATCGTGTCAGTTATTGTCATCGATTGGATTCGGATTGGATTATTTCCACCAAGCGGAACATCTCCAATTTTAACTTCCCTGGTTTTGTATCGTGAGTATTCAGTTAAACTATTACAATATTTTTTTATAGTGTCAGTCATATTCTTAAAAATTATTTTGTCAGATGAAGCACTGCTTCAGCAAACTGTAAAGCTGAATGTACGCCGTCAGAAGTTACTACATTTCCATCAACAACAATGTTTCTATCCTGATAATCAATTCCTGAGTTAATCAGTTCCATTTTGTCTTCAGAAAAGCAAGTTGCTTTTTTATTTTGAAGTATTCCAGCCTTTGCAAGAATTATTGGTGATGAGCAAATGGCAGCAATTATTTTTTTTGATTCGAAAAATTTTTTAACAATTTTGTGTAGCGATTCATTTTTCCAATAATTTCTGCTTCCCGAACCACCAATTAAAATCAGTGAAGAAAAATTGTTAACATTCACATTGTAAAAACTTGTGTCTGATTTTACTTTCATTCCTTTGCTGCCTGAGCAAACCAAATGATCATCAGAAGTAATAAAAACTTTTTTACCAGCTTTCGATATTCGCTTCTGAACTATTGTGAATTCATCCTCGTTAAAATCATTTTTCGGGAGGAAAATCAGGACGCTATTTTGTGTAAGATTACTCATTCACTCAACTAAATTTGATTACAAATATATGAAATATGCTGTGCCGATTAAAAGATGTTAATTTTCCACTGATCGCAAATCGATTCACTTCAAGCAGGTAATCAAAAATAAATTTATATTTACGGTATGAGAATACCGGAATCAAAAATAGAAGAAATACGAGAATTCAGCTGATATTGTTGATGTGATATCGCCATATGTTCAACTCAGAAAAAGAGGAAAGAATTTTATTGGTCTTTGTCCCTTTCATTCCGAAAAGACTCCTTCATTTACAGTCAGTGAAGAAAAACAAATATTCCATTGTTTTGGATGTCACACGGGTGGGAATGTTTTCAAATTTTTAACTGAGTTCCATAAAATTTCATTTGTTGAAGCGGTTCAGGAACTCGCCGAGCAGCAGGGGATAACTATAGAATTTGATAAACAGGAATACTCTGAACAACAATCAGAGCAAGAGATTCTATATGATATTAACACGGAAGCTGCAAGATATTTCTTAAACAATCTTTTGAATGATGATGAAGCGGAATATGCAAGAAAATATCTACACGAAAGAAACATAAAAACACAAACACTCCGATCATTTGGATTAGGTTATGCCTTACGAGGATGGGAAAATTTTATAAGTTATGCAAAAAGTAGAAACTTAAATATTGACAAATGTATTCAGTTAGGATTGATTGGAAAAAATTCTGAAGGAAAATTATACGATAAACTCCCGGGGAGATTAATCTTTCCAATATTCTCACCCAATGGAAGAGTTATTGCCTTTGCGGGAAGAGTACTTGACGAAAAAGACACCGGTGCAAAATATATAAACTCACCCGAATCTCTAATTTACATCAAAGGAAGAATTCTTTACGGACTCTCTTTTGCAAAGGATGATATTCGCCGATGGGACAAAGCCATAATTGTTGAAGGTTATATGGATTTGATTTCGCTTTACCAGAGCGGAATTAAAAATGTTGTCGCTGTTTCCGGAACTGCCTTAACTGATGATCAGGTTCAACTGTTATCGAGATATACAAAAAATGTTGTTCTACTTTTTGATGCTGATGTTGCAGGAATAAAGGCTTCAATGAGAAGTATTGAGATTCTGCTGAAGCGTGATATGGAAGTAAAAATTGTTTCTCTTCCAAAAGGAGAAGATCCTGATTCTTATGTTAATAAATATGGCAAAGATGAATTTGAAGAGCTGATTAAAAAAGCGGAAAACTTTTTGGAATACGAAAGCAAGTATTATGAATCTCAGGGAAAGTTTGAAGATCCTGCAACTGCAGCGGAAGCTATAAGAGATCTTGTTAAACCGGTTGCATTAATAAGTGATGAACTGAAAAGAAATCTTTTATTAAGAAGTATTGCACAAAAGTTTAATCTCAGGGAAAAACTACTTGAGTCGGAGCTTGATAAGCAAATGAAGCAGGCCAAGAGATTTGATAAGCCGGATGTACGAATTACTCAGACCAGAAATCAGCAGGAAATTTCCTCGGTTCTTATTGATTCATCAACTGAGATTTCTCCTACTTTATATAGACTCGAAAAAGAAATTTTAAAATTGCTTTTTGAAGCAGATAATCCTGTTGCAGAAGTGATATTCACTTATGTACAATCCGAAAATTTCACCAATACTTTGAACGGCGAACTTTTTGAATATGTGAAGGATGAATTTGAAAATGGGGATAATTTCACAACAAGCGGATTAGTAGCTGCGATAAAGGATGAGAGAAAAGAAACATTTGTAAGAGAACTTACTTTTGATAAATATTCAGTCAGCAATAGTTGGGAAGAAAGATTTCCAAGTATAACAGCAGAAATGACTTTATTGAAATTTGCGAAAGATACAGTAATGAAATTTGTTAATGAAAGAATAGAAGAAACAATACAATCCAATCGAAGAGAAATTGAGCTTACAGATGATGAATCAAAACTAATTGAATTGATGAAAACAAATAATGAGCTTGAGAAACAGAAGAAACGGATAAGGGAAGAGTTAACCGACAAAGAAAACAATTAATTATTTATTTTCCCAAACCTGCTATTAACTCCTGCCTTATTAAATCTGCGTGTAACAAATTAATAGTATAAATATTCAGATTTATTTTAAATCCGCTTTCTGCAGAAGAAATAATTTCGATCACAGGTTCTTTTCCGGCAAGATACCAGGGTGAATTGTAAATGATTTTTCTTAGTGATTCGCGTAAAGTACTTGTGTCTGCAACTTCTTTCACATGAAGCGTAATCGAATGACTTTCATATTTTTCATCAGGTGAAAGCTTGCTGAAATAATCTCCGCTGATTTTGCTATAAGGGACTCTGATTGTTTCTCCCTCATCTGTCACAAATTCAAGATACCTTAAGGTTATCTTAATAATCTTTCCGCTTTTATTATTGAGCCGGATCAATTTGTTTAACTCAAAATAATTTTCACTCTTAAGAATAGTACCAGCAAAAAAATCTCTGCCCCAGAACCACACGAACAAGCTTAATAAAATTAAGGTAATTGCAAAAGTAATTTCCGGCAACATTTCCGTGTCACCAAAGATTCTGTTAATAATCCAGAAAACTATTATTACCACAAAAGTGAGATCAATTATTGGAAGAATTTTTTTAAGGAAGATATAAGATTTTCTGAAAGTTTTGACGTATGCAGTGAACCTTACAACTATTCTTATCAGAATATAAACTGAAAAAATAAAAACAAGGAATTCAATCGTCGAGAAAAACGGTAATGTAAATGAACCCGGCATCATATTATAACCATCCTCTCTCTAAGCAATTTTGTTAAATATGGTTCCAGAAAGAAATTAATACCGTAAACTCCCGCAGATTTTTCCAAAATAATTCCGGATCGAAGAAGAACCTTTACAATATCATCACATTTTATTTCGCTTACATTCATAAGTCTTGTAAGCGTCTCCACAGAAATTCTTCTATGAAGCATAATTTGAGAAATATAGATCAGCCAATCATCATCAAGACTGTCTAAAGACGAAGTATCAGGGACAGTAGGGTGTTGAATTGTTACTGTGTTACTTTCAACCTTTGTTATATTGGCTATCCATGCATTTAATGCTACACCAACAATTCCATTTGAGTAATTAAAATAGTCATCAAACAATCCGGCTAATTTTATTTCTCCCAACTCTTCATCAAGCTTATTTCCCAATTTAAATTTGATTCCGCTTGAATCATGTCGCAAAAGAATTACTTCTTTCAGCGCTTCGGAATCGAAAGGCTGACATTGAATTGTTGAGATAAACAGATCATCCAGCTTTTTTATAGTGTTCATCAGCCGGAAAGAATGAATGTTGCAATTAACAATAAACAAAACTTTACTTGAATAATCCCGAATCAAATTTGCAATTACATCTATTACTTCAAATCCTTTTTCACTTCTTTCCCACCAAAGCTCAAGATCATTTATAATTACGGTGCTGTTTTGAGGAAGCATAGAAAAAATTTCCGCAGTTGATGCATAATTGCCTAAAGATTTTTTTAACATTTGTTCGAATACATTCAGTTGAGCAGAAGATGCACCGGGTGATTTTAGAGAGAAGATACGATCTGATTTATAATATTTTGAAGCGATCATTCTTGATAATGTGGTTTTCCCTGAATTTCTTTCTCCAAGAATTAGTAATCCACCAAAGTATCCGGCTTTATAATTTCTAATTGCTGTTGCTGCACGGACGAATTCGTTTGTCATTCCAACCCGGAAATCACTGCTTACTCTTGATGTTCCGCTGAAAAGTTTTTTGTAGTAATAAGGAATGTGTGAATAAACTGCAGGATTAGGGCTAATCGAATTGACAAGTCTTAACACCGGATCAATAACTGAAATATCTTTCCCTTGTAAAGTGGTTTGTCTTCTTGCAAAAAGTCTGCCTTTACTTTTTCCATAAATCAGGTTGACAATTATGTCCCGAAATGTTTTAGAAATTTTATCAGAAAATTCTGATAGGCCACTTAGCACCTTCCTGCCTTCCTTATGTCTGATACTTTGTCCAAGTTCAGTCGAAGCTTTTAAGATTGAGTATGAACTGAATGGCTCAACTGTTAAAATAAAATCTTTTTCTATTTTCTCCTTAATTTCTGTTTCAAGATTTGAAATTAACTGATATTCTTTATTTATTTTTCTTTCGAATTCCATTAGAGCGTTTTCGAGTGCTTGTCCCTTCCTGGTTTGATCAGTCAAATCATCTTCAAGTGTGCCAATGTTAAAGTTTGTCAGGTTTACGACATCCCGGATGCTCTCGCTGGTATCAATTAAAGTTTCACCTGTATCATCAATTTTATTCTGAATTGATTCTATAAAATTAGTTTCAATCAAGTGTTCTGCGAGCTTTCTGTAATGAACAACCGATGGATTGGCTTCTTTGAATTTCCGATCTTCGGCTGATCTAATGAATTCCTCGGAAGGCACTTCAACTTTCTCAGGCAGATCAGAGTATAGTTCTCTTGCGTTTTCAAAGTCTTCCTCAAGCTGCTTTGATATTTCAGCGGAAGGATCAGCCACAGTTAAAAATTCAAATGAGTTAATTTTCCCTTCCTTAATTTTTAATTCATCTGCTCTGAGGCTATCAATTTCACCGTAATAATTATCCTGCAAGTAGGTGGAAATATTTTGTGATATATCAGAATTAATTACTTTCAACCTTCCTTTGAGCCAGAGAGAACTACTGGTTAAGTTAAAACTCTCAATAAAATATTTGTAGTTTTTATTCCAGATGTAAGAGAAACTATCAAGGTATTCAATTTGTGAACGTGATGATTTTATTTCTTTGAGTTTTCTCTTTAAAGCAAAATTAATAGTGGGTTTTCCAGTCAAACCATTCATCTCGGAAAGATTTTCTCGCCAATCGAGCAGAAGTTTATTTTTAAGGTTATGATCAAGTGATGTCAACTGATTGGCAATCTTTTCAAACCTGTTAATTATATTTTTTCTTTCCTCTTCAATTAAATTGGCTGACATCTCATTTTTTGTATTCAGGATTAATAATCTGTCGAGACTTTCATTTAGTGAATCAATTAAAAGTTTGCTTTCGGAAAAGAAAGAAAGTGTTCCTATTCCAAAGTCATTTAATATTTGCGATGTGCTAACTTCACTTCTGTGCTGAATATAAAATTGGAGAAACTGACGATATTTAATTTCTACTGATGCCGGCTTTTTTGTAAACCTTGCTTTTATTCTTTTCCTCGACTTGAAAACTTTGAGAAATAAACTCTCGTTTGGCTGAGCTTTAAAGTCATCTTCATAAAAATGAACAATCAGTTCTTTAGGTTGTCTGTCTATTAAATCGCTGATTCTTGTCTTAAAAGATCCAACAGAATCTTTGAAAATATTTTCGAAAGATTCATCAAGTTCCGAGCGATAATTATCCGTAATCCTTTTAATCTGGAAAAGAAGATCATTTAATGATTTTTTTAACAACCTGGTGAATCTTGGTTTATCTATGTCTCCAACTGCTCTAAGTAGACTTTCGAATTCTTTGTCTGCTACCTGTTGAAGTGAAGACAATAATTCCTGATGTTTTTCTGAAACCTGGAAAATAGAATCTTCACAAAATGAAGAAGTAATTTTGATTATTTCCTTATCGAGTTTTTCCCAATTACTTGCAATCACATTGTTACGCGCTACTGGTAAAGCGGGAAGAGATTCTTCTGCTTTGAGTAAAATGTCTTTTTTAGGTTCTGAGATTCTGGATATTCCAATATCAATCGATTCGAAAAATGAAGAAGAATGAATTAGAATTACAGAACCGAAATTGTCCATAAAAGAATTCATCTTCTCAATGTAAGCAGTTGGTGTGCTTGTGGATTCTTCAGATAGACCAAGTATTGTTAAATCCGCCTGAGCTGACTCACTTTGAATAATTTCGGTTGGTGATCTTCTTTCAATTCCATTATTTATAATTTTTATTTCCGCATCAATCCTGTATTGATCTAAAACTTGTTGAGCATTTTTATAAATTTTTTCCGGGTTGCCGCCATCTTCAATTATAAATAAAACTCTTAAAACTACTTCTTTCCAGGAAGGGTTTGCTTTAATGAACCGGAGTATTGTCAAAGCAAAAGAAAAATTATTTCCATGTCCTTTCCACCAGATATCTATCGTTTTATATGTTCCAAAACCTTTCTCTTTATCATAATCAAGAAAGATGACGTTATAATCAAGCCTGTCTAAATCATTGATGAGGTTTGCAAAATTTTCAGAGTGTTTAGTGTCTCTTGCCCAACCCATTAGAACAGTGTTCGGCTCAATGCCCGTAAATCCATAAACTCTAGTAATTGCTTCAATGCCTTGAAAAATATTTTTACAGGAAAGACGTTTAGAGAAGACACCATTTTCTGCTAGTTCAGAGCTCTCATCATCACGACTTGATACGTTTGAAAACAGCATATCAGATTTGGGATCTTCCACAAGATCGAAATTAGAAATTACTCCAAGTTTGCCGGTGATCGCTTTACCAAATTCCACTAAATGCGGTCTTGCCTGAATCCCACCGCTGAATAAAATTATATTTGGTCTCCAGTTTCTTACCGCTCGAATTCTTCCTCTAAGTTTTGTTAAACCTGTTCTAACCAGTGAAGCCCAGATTCCTTCCCAGGTATCGCCTGTTTCGAGCGTAAGTTCTTTTCTTTTAAGATAGATGAATAAGGCTCCAAGTATTACAGTGGCACCAACCATTGCAGCAAAATCAAGCTGTATCATCACTATAAAACAAGCAACAGATCCTATAAGACTAACTATTCCCGGGACTTTAAAATCAGGATGAAAATCTGAACTCGCCCATCGTTCAATGGCACAACTTAAGTTAAGGAATCCATAAGTAGTAATGAAAAACATCGAAACAATTCGTGCTATCACATCAAGATCACCAATCAAAATTCCAGCTTCTGCAATGATGAATGTTAAAAGTAAAGCATTACGTGGTTCGTTTGATTCTCCAAAACCTTTACCAAAAAATTTTGGTGTAATTTTATCAACAGCAGTTGCTTGTAAAATTCTTGGTGCACCGAGAATGCTGCCGAGTGCAGATGAAAGAGTAGCTCCCCAAATACCAGCAATAACAAGCTCCGGAATCCAGGAAATTTTTAATAATGCCTGTGGGTCGTTTTCTAAAAGGTCTGCACTTACAGATGTAGAAAAGAAAAATGCAAGAAAGATGTAAACAACTAAACCAATTACTATCGCTGCTATTGTTCCTGTGGGAATGGATTTCTTCGGATCTTTGAGATCTCCGGACATAGAAACGCCAGCTTCAAAACCTGTTACAGCCGGAAAGAATATTCCAAATAAAACAATAAAAGGTGCAGCAGTTGCAGTTGGAGATAATAAAGGTGAATCCGGAGTGAAATCATGATTACCAAGAAAAATTGAAATCAGAGAAAGTCCAATCGCTGACATTATAATGTACTGTGTCTTAATTGCCAGAGAGGTGCTGATGAATGTAATAATAGTGACGGCGACTAAAATTATGGTTCCCGTTAACCGGATAGTATTGGTGTCAAAAGAGTATCCCCAATAGCTTAAAAAACTTTCAGCAAATCCAATCAGATATAAACTCACGCTGAACGATAACCCAACAAAAAGTGCTAAACCAAGTGTACCACCAATCGGTAATCCTAAACTCCGGGAGATCATATAATATGTTCCGCCGGCTTTAACTTTTTTATCTGTAGCAATTGATGAGACACTTAAACCGGTGGTTACGGAAATGAGATGGGCTAACAGAATTATACCGATTGTCATGTAAAGACCCGCCTGACCTGCAATCCAGGGAAGTCTTAAATACATTATAACACCGAGGATGGTTAAAATGGATGGAGTAAATACACCCCCAAATGTTCCAAACTTTTTTGATTTAGCCATAAACTTCAGTTTAATTTCATGTTTAATTTAATGAAAATCCTAAGCAATTGTTAATAAATTGTTCCATCCATCTTTATTTAAGTTTTATTAAAACATGACCTTTGATTAACTTCAGATCGGAAAAAATTATTCATAATCATAAATTATTTTATAATTGATTTGAACTTTCGACAAGCAAAAACAGGCAAGTTAATGATAGATATCCTTCCTGATAAGTGTGACTTTTGCGGATGTTGTGTTGGAGTTTGTCCTGAAGATGCTATAGAATTAAAAGAAGCTGAGATTTTTATCATCGATCCACGATGCACAAATTGTGCTAAGTGTGTTTGGTCCTGCCCAATTGAGGTTATAAAGTTCAATAAGGAAGGTGTTTTTTTGTAATGAGTCTTCAGTCCGCAGTCATCAGTCCTCAATTCTGGAAATTTGATTAAGTGATATGAGTACATTCAGAGATTTAAAAGTATATCAGAAAGCATTTAAGCTTGCGATGGATATTTTTCATTTAACAGAATCTTTCCCAGATGAAGAAAAATTTGGATTGATTTCACAAATAAGAAGATCATCACGAAGTGTATGTTCTTCGATTGCTGAAGCTTATCGCAAAAGAAAATATCCCGCTCATTTTGTTTCTAAAACTACAGATGCAGATATGGAGAACTCAGAAACACAAGTTTGGTTAGATTTTTCACTTAGCTGCAAATATATTGATCGAAAAACTTATGATGATTATATAAAACGATCCGAGGAAATCGGTAAGATGTTAAATCATATGATTGAAAATCCAGAAAAATATTTATAATGATTTGCTGACTGCAAATTGAAGACTGAAGACTTATTTGTTAAAAAGAAAAATTAGAATAACAGTAAAGAAAATCTAAGCTGAAAACAGAATACGACATAATAGTAGTTGGTGCCGGACCTGCGGGAAGTATGGCTGCACGTTTTGCTGCTGAGCAGGGTGTGTCAGTTTTAATGTTAGAAAAAGATCGAGACGTTGGTTATCCTGTACGATGCGGTGAAGCAATAAGTAAAGTTGGAGTAGAGGAATTTATTCCGTCAGATGATAAATGGATTGCTGCAAAGATCAGTAAGTTTTCTTTTACAGCACCGGATGAAACAGAAGTAATTTTAGACTTTGGTGAAGCAGGCTATGTACTTGAAAGAAAAATTTTTGATTACGAACTTGCCAGAACTGCTGCAGATGCAGGAACAGAAATACTGACACGAGCTTATGTAAATGATTTGCTATTCGATAATGGAAGAGTTTGCGGTGTTAAGTATGAATATGATGGTGAGCAGAAACAAGTAAAAGCAAAAGTTGTAATTGCTGCAGATGGAGTTGAATCACGTGTTGGTCGTTGGGCCGGACTTGGAAACCCACATTGACTTTCGTGATATGGAAAGTGCTGTGCAAATTACTGCTGCAAATATTCCCGTTGATCAGAATACGCTCTATTTTTATTTCGGGAAAGATGTTGCTCCAAACGGATATTTCTGGATCTTTCCAAAAGGACATAACAAAGCTAACATCGGATTAGGTGTCAGCGGAATTATCGGGAAGAAAAAATCTGCTCAATCTTTTCTTGATGATTTTATGAACAATCATTATCCGAACGCACCTGTGCTTAACAAAAATTGCCGGCGGTGTTCCGTGTGCAATTACGCTTAGACAAAATTTCCGCTCCCGGAATTATGTTAGTTGGTGATGCTGCCAGACAGGTTAATCCGTTGAGCGGTGGTGGAATTGCAAGCGGAATGATCGGTGGAAAAATTGCGGGAAAGATTGCGGCCGAAGCTATCAAAATGAATAAACTTGATCACATTTTAACGTATGATAAAGCGTGGGCCGACAGGCTTGGTAAACGCCACGAAACATTCAACAGAATTAAAGAAGGCATCTACAATTTTTCTGATGAAAAGTTTAATAACATTGCACACGCCTTCAATAAAATTC
The DNA here is from genome assembly GCA_963790385.1 of uncultured Ignavibacteriaceae bacterium. GTDB lineage: Bacteria > Bacteroidota > Ignavibacteria > Ignavibacteriales > Ignavibacteriaceae > IGN2. The sequence goes on along the minus strand of CAWBOG010000003.1, from coordinate 630,188 downwards.
CTTATGAAAAAAGAACACTTGGCAGATTATTTACAACTGCGCTTATTAACCAACCCTCATTGCTAGTTGATATTGCGAAAGTTTTTGTTATTTAAAACATCACACTAATTCCGATAGAAGGAAGGACTCCGATCGTTTCATTAAACTCAGGTTCTTGTGTTCGCTGATCCCAGCTTACGCCCACAACATTTTTTCTGTTATAGACATTTTGAATATCAACGTAAGTAATTAAAGTCCAGCTGCTGAAGAACCATCTTTTATCGACTCTTAAATCAAGACTATTATTTACTGGCAGACGTAATGTATTAATGTCATCAACATTTTGTGTCCCATCTGAATTGTAAGGAGTATATGGTTTCCCCGTTGAGTATCTGAATTTCAATGATGCTTCCCATTCCTCATTGAATTTATAACCACCACTTATATTAAATATCCAGGTTTGGTCGTAACTTCCAATTCTTTCAACATCATCGAGTGCAGTAAAGTCTGCTATGCTATACGTCAAACTTAAAATACCGTAATAAGGTGTATCCGTAAGTTTCTTTTGAATTGAAAGTTCAAAACCTCTTGTAAAACCTGTGCCACCTGAATTCAGAGGGTCCAATCCAAATGAGGAGAAATTTTCGTCAGAACCTGAGAATCCTGCACCAGTGTTGGCAAGAATCAAATATGTGCGGCGTGTACTGGTTGGATAATCAATGTAATCCTTTATAAAACCTTCTAATCTTAGCAAAGCATCAGCAGAAATATACTGATCAATTCCCAGCACGTACTGGTCAACATTAATATTTTCCAACTGATAGTTAACATCATAAGCAACTAACCAGATATACGATGGTGATTGATGATAGACTCCCGTACTGAAATTCAGTGTAGTCAGATCAGTTAGTTGATAGGATGCAGAAAAACGAGGACTAATGTATGTTGTTGTGGTCAGCGGACTGAAGTAATCAACACGAGCACCAAGGTTTAATCTTAACCGTTCAAACAATGAGAAATTGAAATTTAAATACCCTGCAGCTTTGTTATAGTTTTCGTCTGCTACTACTTCAGTTAATGGAATACTGTCACCGAAGGTTGTTGTAAATTCAGGAACCAAAATATCAGCTTCAAAATTGATGAATTTTAGAAAACCTCCTGCATTAAGTTCAATCGATTTATTTAATTGATAGGTTAAATCAGCTTTAAGTGTGTTTTCTTTTTCGATTGAATTATTTATGAAAATAGGATTGAGAAGCGAATCACTTTGCATTGTATCAAAATCAACATAGTTCCTGTTCAGAGATAAATTTATAAACCCCTTCCTGAACAAATGCTGATAGGAAATTCCTGTAGCATACTGTGTTTGATCACTTCCAAGTATTGTTGAATTGTCATACCTCTGATCTTCAGTGTCATTAAAATATTTAACATTATCGAAGGCACTGATGAGAAGAAAAGATAAAGAGTTTCGATTATCAAAACTTATATCATACTTTAAAAGACCGTCATAATATTCCGGAACAAAAGAAAAATCTGCTGCCTGAAAGATGAAATCCAGGTAGCTCCTTCTGGCTGAAAATATAAAAGATGAATTTGATGAAACAGGTCCTTCCAGATCAAAACCGAATTGAGTTGCAGATACCGTTGCTTTGCCACCTATTTTATCTTTTCTGCCTTCGCGTAGATTTATACTTAAGACAGAAGAAATTTTGTCTCCATTTAAAACTGAAAAACCGCCCGTTGAAAATGTGGTTTCATCTACATAGTCCAGATTTATATAACTAAGTGGTCCACCTGTTGAACCTTGAGTTCCGAAGTGATTAATATTTTGAACTGGAATACCATTTATTAAATAAAGATTTTCAGAGGGTCCGCCACCACGTACTATCAAATCATTCCTTCCGGGATCAGCCTGAGCAACACCGGGTAAAATTGAAACTGCTCTTACAACATCTTCGAAACCACCGGCACTTCTTCTAATTTCTTCGTAGTTAAAACTCTTTATACTATTTAATTCAATCGGGTTGTCATTAAAATAATCACTTTGGACAAAAACATTTTCAAGTTCAATGGCAGTTGTTGATAGCTCAAAATTAACTTGTGCAGGTCTGCCCGGCATAACACTAATATCCGTTTTTGTAACACTGTTATAACCGATAATAGATGCTCTTATCTGATATGTATTTGGAGGAACGTTATTGATTGAGAACTCACCGCTGGCATCTGTTGCAGATCCAAAGTTTGTACCAAGTATAATAACATTGGCCCCTATCAAAGGTTCTTGGGTTAAATTATCTACCACTTTCCCATAGACGGAAACTTCCTGTCCTTGGGAAAAAGTAGAACCTGATACGATTAAAAAGATCAAAGCTAGATATAATAATTTCATAATTGTTACTTTTTATAAATATTCTATTTAAGAACAAATTCCGGCCTCCTAAAGTTCTAAAACTATACTAAAAATCTATTATAAGTTGCAATTATTCTTTATAATTGATTGTGAAATTTTGAAAATGTTCACAAATTTTTAACAAAACCAGAGAATTTAATCCAAGAAATGAAAGAATCTGCAAATACTGAACCAAGCGAAATCCTGAATCAATTTTCAGGGTTACTTATTTGGACAGAAGATGATGGTTTGCCAGAATTTTTACAGGTTGAATATGTTACTGATCTAACCGGCTATTCTATCCCTGAGATAAACAAACTTAATGATGGCTGGCGATCATTGATTTACTCTGATGATTTACAATCATACAGGAAAAACCTGGATGAATTTGAAAAAAATTTAAATCAAAATTTAGCAGAGCTTGATTATAGAATAACTAAAAAAGATGGAAACATTATTCATCTTAATGAAAAAATTCAGGTTATTAGAGATGATGATGGAAATATTATAAAACGATTTGGTTTGATTATGAATGTAACGAATTACAAGGAGGAAATTGAATTGTTAAAAACCAAAACCGAACAACTTGAGTTGCTTAATTCCTCCAAAGATAATTTTATATCTATACTTTCGCACGATCTTCGCGCTCCATTTACAAGTATCCTTGGTTTTTCAGAAATCATCCTGAATGAAACTTCACTTCCTGAAAAGGATAAAGCAGAGTATGTTAAGTTTATTTATGATTCATCGAATAATCAATTACAACTTGTTAATCATCTTTTTGACTGGTCACAAATTCAAACCGGACGGATGAAGTTTGAAATTCAAAGATTGCACGCTCAGAGTATTGCTTACAATTGTATCTCCTATCTCACCGGTCTTGCGATGAGAAAAAATATTAATATCGTTGTTAAGATTCCCGATTCATTTCATATAGATGCAGACGAAAGACTTGTTAACAAACTTTTTATGAATCTCTTTAGTAACGCTGTAAAATATTCTTTTGAAAACGGAACCGTTGAAGTAATTGGAAATATTTACAATGACGACTTCATAGAGTTTGTTGTAAAAGATAAAGGTATGGGGATATCCGAAGCCAACCGAGAAAAGATTTTTAATATTGCAAAACTATTTTCCACGGAGGGGACGAAAGGTGAAAAAGGAAGCGGGTTGGGTCTAACTCTTTCAAAACAGATTGTTGAAAGGCATGGTGGTAACATGTGGTTTTATTCTGCAGAAGGTAAAGGCAGTGAATTTCATTTTACCCTTCCCGTCGCAACAAGTTATATACTTTTAGTTTTACAAGACAAAGAAAAGTTAAACGAATTAGAAAAAGGAATAAAGAAAAATTTTCCAAACCTGCAAGTGCTAAAAACGGAAAATTCATTTGAGGCTATGGAAATTATATCAAGTAAGTCTCCTTCGTTGATTATCATAGAACATAATTTGCCTTTAATGGATGGTTTCCATTTAATCGGTTCCGTTCGGGAAAGGCATAAACAAATGAAAATTCCATTTATAGTTTTTATTGATTCTGAATCAGAGGATTTGATAAAGTCGTACCAGGAAATAAATGTAAAAATTTTAAAGCAGGAGCCTTCGATTACAGAAAATCTTAAAGACAAAATTGAAATGTTACTTCATAGCTGACAGTCAAAATTATTCAACAAAAATTATTAGATAATTATTAAAAGTCGAAATATTTGATAAAACAATCTGAATTAAATACTCTGGCGAAAAATGATCGGATAGATCATTTTCTTTTAATAAGAAGGTTTGACCTTCGAAGTACGAGAAGTGGAAGTGATTTTCTTTCTACTGAACTAGGTGATAAAACTACTTCAATAAATGCAAATGTCTGGGAGGGTTTTGCTGAAATTGCTTCGAGAGGTAAAGTTGGTGATGTTGTTAAAGTAGAAGGAACCGTTGAAGAGTATCAGGGTTCTTTGCAAATAAGAGTTTCTTCAATTCGATTGGCAAAAACCTCTGATGAAGTTAGTCCAAAAGATTTTCTTCCTAAGTCAAAGCGTGATCTTAAAGTGATGATAGATGAGTTCAACAAAAGAATTAAAAACAATTCTAATAAATATCTTAAAAAACTTCTCACTCAAATTTTCACTGATGAAAGATTTGAACTTTTCAGTAACGCACCCGCGGGGAAATCCTGGCATCATGCTTACATTCATGGATTACTAGAACATACATTGGAGATAATTAAAATCTGCGAACTTATGTGTGAGTTTCACCCTGAATTGAATAAAGATCTACTTGTAGCCGGGGCAATGCTTCATGATCTTGGGAAAATTGAAGAACTAAGTTATGACTCAGCATTCGAGTATACTGATAAAGGAAAACTTATCGGGCATATCGTAATTGCTTCGAATATTGTTCGGGATGAAGTAAAAAATATTCCTGGTTTTCCGGTTGAGTTGGAAAATAATTTGATTCACCTGATTCTAAGTCACCAGGGAAAACTTGAACATGCATCACCCGTTGTCCCAAAAACTGCTGAGGCTATTGCACTATACCAGGCAGATGAGCTAAGTGCAAAAGTTAATGCTTATGAAAATGCAGTTGAGTCAGAATTAAAAGACGGTTCTAACTGGACCAGGTTCATTCAACTTGCAGGAACTGATCTTCATAAATTTAATCTAAATAATTCTTCCGAAGAGAAGACAAAAAAATCTTTGTTCGATTAAACGAAGGAGACATATGAAAATTTCTACTGTTTTTCTGATTCTAGTTTCTTCATTCATTTTTTTTAATAATAATTTTGCTCAAACTGCTGAGCAATTAATTCAAACCGGGGATAAGTACAACACCGAATTCAATCATCAAAAATCTCTTGAAGCCTACCAGCAAGCTGATAAATTATTACCGGGTTATTGGGAAATTATGTGGAGGATCAGCCGTGCAATGGTTGATATTGCTAACAAAATGCCTGAAGAAACCGACGAACAAAAGGAAGCAAAGTATAATAAATATAAAAAATCATTTATCTATGCAGATAGTGCAGTAAAGCTAGCGCCCGATGAATCAATAACCCATCTGCGTCGTGCAATTGTGAATGGAAGAATTGCATTATTCGAAGGTGTATTCTCAGCAATCGGATTAGTAAATGATGTTAAAGATGATTCTGAAAGAGCTATTCAATTAGACAACGGGGGAAATTATGTCCAGGCGCTTTCACATTATATTCTGGGAAGAGCTCATGCTAAAGTTTGTGAAAAATCTTACCTCTTGAGACTACCACTTGGTTTAGGTTGGGGCGATATGGAAGTTGCAATAAGAGAATATCAGATTGCTATTAAACTCAAACCAAATTACAGAATGTTTTATCTTGACCTGGCGAAGGCTTACATTGAAGAAGACGAATACGAACTTGCAAAAGAAAATTTGTTACTCGTAGAAAAAGCACCTTTTGTTCTTGAAGATGATGATGAGTATCTGAAAGAAGCAAAACAACTTTTAGTTGAAGTTAATGAAGAACTGGAGTGATACAAATCGACAGTAGTCTGATTCAAGCGCTCAAAGAATCAGAGTCAATCGTTTTTTTTACAGGCGCTGGAATTTCTGCAGAAAGCGGAATAGCAACTTTCAGAGGAAAAGAGGGGTTGTGGAATAAGTTCAGACCTGAAGAGTTAGCCAGCTTCGATGCATTCATAAAAAATCCTCAACTTGTCTGGGAGTGGTACAATTACCGAAAAAAAATAGTTCACGAAGCCAAACCAAATCCAGCCCACCTGACGATTGCAGAAATACAAAGCCATTTTAAAAGTGTTAGTGTTATTACACAAAATGTTGACAATCTTCACAGGAGAGCCGGGAGTAAAAAAATTTATGAACTGCACGGAAACATTGAAAAGAACTTTTGCATTAATTGTAAAAAATTTCACAATGTAGAACTGGACTTTTCAAACGGTGTACCCAAATGTGAATGCGGTGGTCTGATTCGTCCCGATGTGGTTTGGTTTGGTGAGTATCTTCCGGAAGATCAATTTCTTAGTGGAGAGAAAGCAGCAATCAATTCGGATATTTTTTTTGTTGTTGGTACTACTGCGATTGTGTATCCTGCAGCAGGATTAATTTATACCGCAAAAGCCAGCGGTGCAACTATCGTTGAAATAAATCTTGAAGAAACAGATCTTACATCCTCGACAAATTACTCTTATTTTGGAAAAGCTGGCGAAATTCTTCCAAAAATATTTGATGAATATAAATTAAGAAAACTATTATAAATCATATTCGAATTTGTAATCCAACAATTTTACACAATCGCTGTAATTCTTTTTGCTCTTCTTTACTTAGTATCTCAAAATACTTTTTTATTTTTTTTACAACGTGCGGGAGTAATTCCAGAATAGTGTTTCTTCCTTTTGAAGTAAGATGAATGATAAACTGCCTTTTATCCTTTTCACCTTTTCTCCTTTGAACAATGCCGCGTCGTTCGAGATTATTAATTACCATCGTAATATTACCACCACTTTTTAAAATTTTCTTTCCGATTTCTTTTTGCTTCATTGGTCCTAAATGAAACAGAGAATCCAAAACACCAAATTGGCTTTCGGTTAATCCATAGTCACTTAACATCAGATTTATTTTTGAATTCATTGATTCTGCTGATCGAATCAATTTAATATAACTGTTTAATGCATCCTTAGTTTTTTTTGAATCTTTGTAATGAGTACCCATTATCAGAAATTTATTTTTTCTTATTTGGAGTTATCAAGCTTAATACGGCAGTAAAGATAACAGCGCCAATAATAGTCCATAAAATATTGTAACTGCTTCCTCGTATCTGAAGAACGAAAGGATCGGGAAATTCTAATTCACGAGAAAGCAATGAGCCGATCATTGCTCCGATGAAACCGACCACAACTGAAATAATACATCCGCCCCGGCTGAAACCTGATAACGAACGGGCGATTGAGCCTGCAATTCCGGCAATAATCAGAGAAATGAGAATGTCTATCATTTTAACTCAATATTTGTTATATAATTGCTAACGCAAGCTAAATTTTATCGGTGTCAGAGTCAATTTTTAAATAATAATTTTTATTATTACAAGGTCCGAAGTAAAAAAAATAATTCATATAAGTACTAAGTGGATAGAAAAAAATTTATTAAAAGTATAGGATTAGCAACTGCTGGTTCATTTATAATTCCTCCAAAGATGATTAAAGGATTTACAAATTCTTTTTCAAACGGGAATATAATTGAACCTTCTTCAAGACCTGATGTAGATAAATGGAAAGATGATGAAATCAATATTGCATGGATCGGGCATGCAACTGTTCTGATTAATTTTTATGGTAAAATTATTCTTACCGATCCGGTATTCTTCGAAGCCGTTGGAGTTTATATTGAAGGATATATTCTTGGACCGAGAAGAGCCAGCCTACCTGCACTAATGCTTGATGAAATTCCAAAACCGGATATTGTTTTACTTTCGCATGCACATATGGATCATATGGATTACAAAACTTTGAAAGCATTAACAGACAAATATCCTTCCGAACTTGATTGTGTGGTCGCTTATAATACTAAAGATGTTATTGAAGAATTAAAATGGAAATCAATAACTGTAATTGATTGGGATGAAAAAATAAGTTTAAACGGAGTAACATTTAAAGGAATTGAAGTTCAACATTTTGGCTGGCGTTATCCCGGGGAAAAAGACAGATCATCTGGATATTTTGAAGATGGAAGAAGTTTTAATGGTTTTATTCTTGAAAGATATGGTAGGAAAATTTTGTTTGGTGGCGATACTACATTCACAGATAAATTTAAAAAGCATCGAAGTGAAAATGTTGATATCGCAATTATGCCAATCGGTGCTTATAAACCGTGGAGAAAATATCATTGTACTCCGGAAGAAGCACTCGTGATGGCGGAATATTATCTTGGTGCAAAATATTTTATTCCTATTCATACAAAAACATTTGAGTTTGGAAATATGATTTATGAGCCATTAGAATGGCTGGCTAAATCAAGCAAAAATTATAAAATGATCGTTGGGTTGTGGGATATTGGGGAAACCTTTACTCTCAAAACATAATTTCCCTTCCTATTTTTTAACGGAGGTATTTTGGGTTCACACCGGATAATTCAGGATTGCATAGAAAAAACACAATCAAATATTGATAGAGCAATGAAATCTTTTTCTCAACTTTCCGAGAATCAGCTTAACTGGAAAATAAATATGGATTCCTGGAGTATAGGAGAATGTCTATCTCATCTTGCTAATTCAAACGGGTTATACATTAAAAAATTTTATTCGATAATCAATTCTAATTCTTCGGGGACTGATGCGGATTTTTCCTATTCCCAAAGCATTTCAGGCAAGTTTATCACAAAAGGAGTTGATCCTTCAAATCTAAAAAAGACAAAAACTTTCAAACCATTTTATCCTGGTTCGAGTAATATTAAAGTTAATATTTCACATGATTATGTTCAGACTTCTAAAGAGTTGATTTCACTTGCAGAGAAAATGAAGCATCTTGATTTAAAGAAATTTAAAATAAGTTCACCTGTAAATATTTTTATTAGAATGAATCTTGGTGACCCACTGATATTTATTCCCAAGCATGATGAAAGACATATGAACCAGGCTGAACGAGTAAAAAATCACGAAGGATTTCCTCATTAAAAATTATGAATAAATTAAGCCAGGGTTTCGTCCAGATATATACAGGAAATGGAAAAGGAAAATCGACTGCTGCAATCGGTCAAGCTGTACGTGCTGCAGGTTTTGGTTTGAAGACTTACATCTCTCAGTTTATGAAAGAATTTCCTTACAGCGAATTAATTAGTCTGAACCATTTATCCGGATGGATAACGATTGAACAATTTGGTGGCGATGAGTTTGTTTATAAAAAAGAACTTCCCGGCAAAGAAGAATTGGCGAAAGCCAGAAAAGGTTTGCAATCAGCTAAAGCGAAAATGCTTAGTGGAGATTTTGATCTGATTATTCTTGATGAAGCTATAGTTTCAATATATTTTAAACTCATCGAAACAAAAGATATTATTGAATTAATAAAAGCAAAACCAAAAAATGTTGAACTAATTTTAACAGGAAGATATTGTCCGAAAGTTTTAATTAAGCTGGCTGATCTTGTAACTGAAATGAAGGAAATAAAACACTATTATCAAAAAGGGATAACATCAAGAAAGGGAATTGAAAGTTAGTTTTAGTAAGATTCAATTCCCTTCGATGTTTATTTCTTAATCTATAACTTATGTCAATTAGAATTTCCGTGTTTACGAACCCATCCATATTTTGTGAAGTGATTTATTCGTGCATTAATTACACTGACAAGACCAAGTGTTTTGTTGATTACTAATGCCGTTCTGGGGATTGATTCGTAATAACCATTATCAGAAATGTACATGAAATCAATTTCTTTCGTGTTGTAATAATTTAAATTAAGACCTGTAAATGTCTGCAAACAAATCAAAGAACGCTGGAAAATCATACTTGGTCCACAATCCATTACTGCAACAGAGTCTTCTAATGGTTATGGTGATGTCTCTTATGTCTAAAAAAGCGAGGGGAGGAATCACCATATTTACCAGCATCGTGACCAATTTTCCTTCTTTGCTTATATAAGCTTTATCTAGTGTTATTATCCCACCTAATAGTCCATTGATTGTTTTTGTTACGGTGAAAATACTATCCAGATAGATTGCTGATTTTGCAGGAAGAGGAATTATTGAAAATTTTATTGTTTCTGCAGTTTGATTATTTGAAATTTCAGTACTCTTCTCAAACTGGTCAGAATTTAACACCGGTTCAGTAATCTGATCGCACGCCGGAAATAGTAACGCGATTGTCACTATTGAAAAAAGAAATAGTCTCATATTTTACTCCAGAATTATTGGGATTGCCTACTTAATTTGAAATAGTTAAAGCATATCATCCCGAAAAAACCAAAGTATTTTATAAGATTGCAGTTTAGAAATTGCCAAAATAAGTGCCACACGGTCACCAAATAAAACCAGCTTATTTAATTGCTATTCCTTCACTATTGTCAAAATGAAACAGCAGCTATTTGTTCCAAGGCGAGAATAGGTTTCATATTCAGACAATAAGGTAAGTTGAGAAAAGCAATATTTGAAGAAATATCAAAAGTCCATTAAGAGTTAAATATATTGGCCTTTTAACAATGAAGTGAGAAAAGGATTGCAATAATGGATAGAGCATAATTTAAAAAGTAATTTAAACGCACTTGATAAAGTAATTAAGTGTGCTTAACTTTGTCCCAATTATTATTGAAAACCTAAGTATGATAAATATTTCAAAAGAAGACTACTTAAGTGTAATCTATAAATCATCTGACAGCAATGGTGAGATAAAAGCAAACCAAATCGCTGAGAAGTTGAATATTTCCAGAGCTGCGGTTACGGATATGTTACGCAAGCTTTCAAAAGAAGGTTACGTGGATTATAAGCGTTACAAAGGAATAAAGCTATCTCAAAGCGGTGAAGATTACGCACGGAATATGGTTAGGCGACACAGAATTTGGGAATTATTTTTACATCAAATTGTGGGTCTACCCTGGGATAAAGTTCATAACGAAGCGCACAATCTTGAACACAGTGCGTCCGATGAATTGATTGATAAGATGGAGGAGATGCTCGATTATCCCGAGTATGATCCGCACGGTGATCCTATTCCGGATAAAAATGGAAAATTACCGAAGGGTAATTCAGGTGTAGCTTTAAGCACTATTGATTCCGGAAAAAAAGTTAAAGTAAATCGTGTGCATGATTTTGACAGCAACTTTCTGCAGTACGTTTCAAAAATTGGTATCGAGTTGAACAAAGAAGTTAAAGTTGTTGAAACAATGGAATTTGACCATTCACTTTTAGTTTTAATTGATAAAAAAGAAACAAACATCAGCAGCAAAGTGGCCGCTAATATTTTTGTTACAGAGGTAAAGTAAGATGACAGATCCTTTATTAACTTTTTTAATCGGTACTGGAATAATTCTGCTTGGAATAGTTTCATTCTTTCCTGAAAAAGGATTGATTGCAAGAATGAGACGAACCAAAACTATTTCAAAAAGAGTTTTGATTGAAGACGCTTTGAAACATCTATACAACTGTGAATACAACAATGTAAGCTGTACGTTGAACAGTGTCGCCGGAAAACTTTCAATCTCTGAGGATGAAGCAGCAGAATTAATAACTAAACTGGAAGACATGGGATTATTAATATCTCACCATGAAACTCTTCAGTTGTCAAGTGAAGGAAGATCCTACGCACTAAGGATTATAAGAGTACACCGCTTGTGGGAAAAATATCTTGCTGATGAAACAGGAGTTGATGAACGTGATTGGCATCATTCTGCTGAAGAATTTGAACATAAGTTGACTCCTTCAGATGCAGATGCTCTTGCAGCACAAATCGGAAATCCTGTTTTTGATCCACACGGAGATCCTATTCCATCTACTGAAGGTATTCTGCCTGATAAAACAGGAAAACCACTGACCGATTTACAATTTGGAGATTTTGCAAATATAATTCACATTGAAGATGAACCGGATGCGATTTACAAACAGCTCGTTGCAGAAGGATTATATCCCGGAATGCAAGTGAGGATGATGGAATCAAATAAAGAAAGGATAAGATTCACAGCTAACGGCGAAGAATGTGTGCTAGCTCCACTATTTGCTAAAAATATAACTATCGCTCCAATTAAATTTGAAAAAGTTGTTGAAGGAAAATTTAAAAATTTATCTTCTCTGAAAATAGGTGAGAAGGGAACTGTATTAGGAATATCTAAAGCATTGAGAGGTCAGCAGAGAAGAAGATTGATGGATCTCGGTGTTGTTCCAGGGACAGATATTGTTGCTGAGATAAAAGGTGCGTTTGGTGATCCGACAGCTTACAGAATTAAAGGAGCTTCTATTGCTCTTCGAAAAAAACTTGCTGAGAGGATTTATCTCGTTCCAGAAAGTAAAGGAATTAATTAAGATGAAAATGAATGCAAATAATTGCGAAACCTGTCCGGTTCACAACGCCGGTAATCTTAAACGACTTGGCATCGATATGAGCAGTTTTGATTTTGTAGTTGCTCTTGCAGGGAATCCGAACACTGGCAAAAGTACTGTTTTCAATAATCTGACAGGACTCAAACAACACACAGGAAATTGGCCGGGTAAAACAGTTACACGTGCTGAAGGTGGATTCGAATTCAGCAATTCCAGATTTAAATTGGTTGATCTTCCGGGAACTTATTCACTTTTATCAACAAGTACAGATGAAGAAGTTGCGAGAGATTTTATTCTTTTCGGACAACCTGATGTTACTGTTGTTGTGGTTGATGCAACCCGACTTGAGAGAAATCTAAATCTTGCATTACAGATTTTAGAAATTACTGAGAGAGTAGTTTTGTGTCTGAACCTTTTTGATGAGGCAGAAAGACATCAAATTAAAATAGATGAAAGAATGCTTTCGAAAGACTTGGGTGTTCCGGTTATTCCCGCAGTTGCACGTTATAACAAAGGAATGAATGAACTGCTCAATTCGATTTATGAAGTTGCAACCGGAAAATATGTTTGTAAACCGTACAGAATAAAAAGCAGTTCTAAAGAACTTAATTACTCAGTTGAAAAGCTAAGCAAAATGCTGCTTGAAGAATTTCCAAATTTACCAAATGTAAAATGGGTGGCTTTGCGATTACTTGAAGGTGATCAAAGCATAATTGATTCAATCAGGAATGGTGATCTCGGTAATCTCAAAAAACAAGAGTTAGTTGAGTTGTCTGCCAGTTAGCAAAAATTTTAGCCACGAATACACGAATAAAAATTAAACACAATGATAGAAATAAAACGAAATAACGAATCAATTTTATCAACAGCTAACAACTTACGTTGGGAAATAGGTGAAAATTTCCACGATACGTTAATGGAATCCATCTATTCAAATGCTTCATCAATTACAAAACGTGCAGTTACGCTTCCCGCTGAGAAAGAAACTATTAGCTGGGAAAAAACCGTTGATAAGATTTTAACAAGTCCTTATACAGGCTTCCCGATAATGTTTTTAATTCTTGGAGTAGTTTTTTGGTTGACTATCGAAGGCGCAAATGTACCTTCCGGAATGCTTGCTTCTTTTTTAATTGATACAATTCATCCAATTCTTAAAAGTGCTGCAGCTTCTATCGGACTGCCATTTTGGTTAGACGGTATATTAATAGATGGTGCATATCTGGCAGGTGCCTGGGTTATAAGTGTTATGCTTCCACCGATGGCGATATTTTTTCCTCTGTTTACTTTGCTTGAAGATTTTGGTTATCTACCTCGCGTGTCGTTTAATATGGATAGTCTTTACAAAAGAGTCGGCGCACACGGTAAGCAAGCATTAACAATGGCAATGGGATTTGGATGTAACGCTGCTGGAATTATTGCAACACGAGTTATTGATTCTCCACGTGAAAGATTAATAGCTATCATCACAAATAATTTTTCGCTTTGTAATGGTAGATGGCCAACGCAAATTCTTATTGCAACAATTTTTATAGGTGCTGCAGCTCCTGCATATATTGCCGGAATTGTTTCCGCTGCTGCGGTGGTATTTATCGCAGTTCTTGGAATTGCTTTTAGCTTGGTAGTTTCATGGGGATTATCAAAATCAGTTTTAAAAGGTGAAGCATCTGCATTCAGTCTTGAACTTCCTCCTTACAGACCACCAAGAATTCTTCAGGCACTTTACACTTCATTAATTGACAGAACAATATTCGTTTTGTGGCGAGCAGTTGTATTTGCCGTTCCTGCTGGTGTTGTAATCTGGCTTGTTGGAAATATTACCATTGAAGGTGAATCAATCGCTAATATTTTTATAAACTGGGTTAATCCATTCGCATTTATTCTTGGATTGAATGGAGTGATTTTCCTCGCATACATAATTGCTATTCCGGCAAATGAAATTGTAATCCCAACAATTTTAATGTTGACTGTTGCTAATCTTGGTCTTGCCGGAGTTGGCGCAGGTAATGGAGTTATGTTCGAACTTGATTCAATTTCTGGTACTGCTAATATTCTTACTGCCGGTGGATGGACTCTCCTAACAGGAATAAATCTAATGATATTCAGTTTGCTGCATAATCCTTGTTCGACAACGATCTACACTATCTATAAAGAGACCAAAAGCATGAAGTGGACATGGGTTTCAACTTTTCTGCCGATATTAATGGGATTGATAGTTACATTTTTTGTAACTCAGATTTGGAGATTAATTGCTGGTTAAATTTTCTGAAAAAATAAATAGGATCATCTATGGCTAAAAAAAATCTTCGTCTTATATCATGGAACGTAAACGGGATTCGTGCGAGCTATAAAAAAGGATTATTGGATTGGTTCAAAAAGGAAAATCCCGATATGCTCTGTCTTCAGGAAACAAAAGCTCATCCAGAACAATTAGTTGACGAGCTAAAAAATGTTGATGGCTACGATTCTTACTTTTCGTCTGCTGAAAAGAAAGGTTATAGCGGAGTGGCAACTTATACGAAAATGAATCCAGTGAGTGTTCAGAATGGACTTGGTATAAAAAAGTTTGACAGTGAAGGAAGATTCATCATAACTGAGTTTGAAGAATTCACCCTTTTCAATATTTATTTTCCAAATGGAAAAGCTTCCGATGAAAGACTGCAATATAAAATGGATTTCTATGATGCCTTTTTAAAGCATTGCAAAAAACTTCTCAAGCAAAACAAAAAAATTGTTGTTTGCGGTGATGTGAATACAGCCCACAAAGAAATCGATCTTGCCCGACCAAAAGAGAACTCTCAGATCTCAGGCTTTCTTCCACAAGAGAGAAAATGGATTGATGAATTTTTAAATTCAGGTTTTATCGATACATTCAGAATATTCAACAACGAAGCTGAAAACTATACCTGGTGGGATATGGTGACAAGAGCACGTGATAGAAACGTTGGGTGGAGAATTGATTATTTTTATGCAAGTGAAAATCTGAAAAAGAATATCGTATCTGCTTCAATTCATTCAGAAGTAATGGGTTCTGATCACTGCCCGATTGAGCTTCAACTAAAATTCTAAGTGATTCCACATAAACAATTAATTAGACAAATCTCTCTAAAAGAGATTATCATTTTTCCGCTATTAATATTTTTACTAAGTAGCTGTGGAAATCAGAAGGATGAACAAATGAAATTTCAAAATAAATTAACAAATGAAAGCAGTCCGTATCTGCTTCAGCATGCAAACAATCCTGTTGATTGGTATCCCTGGGGAAATGAAGCATTGAACAAAGCTAAAGTTGAGAACAAATTAATAGTAATAAGTATTGGTTATGCTGCTTGTCACTGGTGTCACGTGATGGAACACGAATCATTTGAGGATACTTCGGTCGCACAGGTGATGAATGATTTTTATGTTTCGATAAAAGTTGATCGTGAAGAACGACCGGACGTCGATCAGATTTATATGGATGCTGCGCACTTGATAACGGGAAGAGGCGGCTGGCCTTTGAACGTAATTGCTCTTCCCGATGGAAGACCTGTTTACGCAGGAACTTACTTCAGAAAAAATGATTGGTTAAAAATACTTCTCTACTTCAAAGATTTATATCAAAAGGAACCAGAAACGTTTGATACAGAAGCTGGCAAATTAACTGATGCAATTAAGGAAATGAAAGTTCCTGGTTTTGATAATTCTGGTTCTTCATTTACGAAACAGGATGTTGATGAATCATTCAATAAAATTATTTCAGAAATTGATTTTACAAATGGAGGAACTAAAGGCGCTCCTAAATTTCCTATGCCGATCATTTATCAATTTTTAATGAATTATTATTTCCATACTAAAGCTCCAAAAGCAATTGAGGCGATAACTATTACCTTGGATAAAATGACTCTCGGTGGAATTTATGATCATGTAGGAGGTGGCTTTGCACGTTATTCAACCGATGAAATCTGGAAAGTCCCACACTTCGAAAAAATGCTTTACGATAATGGTCAACTAATCAGCCTGTTTTCAAATGCTTACAAAGTAACTGGAAGAGAACAATATAAAAAAGTTGTTTATGAAACTTTGGAGTTTACCCAAAGAGAAATGACAGACAAATCAGGCGGATTTTATTCGTCACTCGATGCTGATTCAGAAGGTGAGGAAGGAAAGTATTATGTCTGGACCGAAAAAGAAATAGAAAACTTGCTCGATGAAAAATCTGAAATCTTTTGTGATTATTATTCAGTCACTTCAAATGGTAACTGGGAAGGAAATAATATTTTATTCATCACTCAGAACAAAGAAGATTTGTTGAAGAAATATAAATTGGATGAAGAATTATTTGACAAGACGATTAGTGAATCGAAAAGGATTTTATTCGAAGAACGAAACAAAAGAGTTCGACCGGGACTTGATGATAAAATTTTAACATCATGGAACGCGTTAATGCTCAAAGGATATGTTGATGCTTACTTAGCATTTGGCCAAAAGAAATTTCTTGAAGTGGCTTTAAAGAACGGTAATTTCATTTTGAATGAGATGATGAAGGATGATGGAAGGCTGAACAGAAATTATAAAAACGGTAAAAGTAGCATCAACGCTTTCCTGGATGATTATGCATTTACCATCGAAGCATTTATTAAATTGTATGAAGCCACATTTGATGAAAAATGGGTTTACTCTGCAAAAAAGTTAGCTGATTATGTAATTCTTCACTTTAAAGAAAACAATTCTGATTTCTTCTTTTACACTTCGGATATTGATGAACCATTGATTGCGCGTAAAGTAGATTTTTCGGATAATGTAACTCCTTCATCAAATTCCTCGTTGGCTTTAGGACTTTTCAAACTATCGCGATTTTTTTATGATCAACATTATGAAGAGTTAGCAAACAAGATGTTAATGGTTATAAAACAGTTTAGTATGATGAATCCAGTTTTTCATTCATATTGGCTGTGTAATGCGATTACATTTTCATTTCCGTTTTACGAACTTGGTGTAGTTACAAATAATTATCAACCAGAAATAGAAAAAATTGGTAGAATGTTTTTACCGAATATTATTCTATTTGGTGGAAATGGAGAAAGTAATTTGGAAATATTAAGAGACAGATACGTTGCAAATAAAACTTTATTTTATGTTTGTGAGAATCGTGTCTGTCAACTACCCGTAGAAAATTCAGACAAAGCCATTGAGCAAATTCTGAGATAAAATAAATTGGGGAAAAAACCAGTGTTTGACTTCCAAAATAATTCTTTATTTATTTCAATGTAGATAATAAATATTAGTATTAGGGTACGTAACTTTGGCAAAATTTAAACCAAATTATTTCTTCATTCCGCTTTTTGTCACAATAACTGCATCTGCAGCCTCATATTTTGCTGATACTGGAAGATCCTGGTATAAAACAATACACCTTCCTAACTGGACTCCTTCAAATTCTATGATGGTAATAATGTGGACAATAATTTTTGTGCTAACATCTCTCTCTATCCTGATAATCTGGAATAAATATTCTTCTGAAAAAAAATTTGGCATTGTTATTTCACTTTTTGTTCTGAATGCTCTTTTAATAGTTGGTTGGAATATTCTATTTTTCTCAAATCAAATGATGAGCCTTGCATTCATTCAAGCATTACTTTTGATCATAAATTTATTTTTTCTTGTTTTGCTGATCTGGCGTTTTTCTCCTCTGGCGGCATACCTACTCTTACCATATTCAGTGTGGGTAATTTTTTCTACTGCACTTACTCTAAACGTTTGGATTCTAAACTAACCTCAATCAAAAATTTAAAGAGTATTCAACTCTCTAACACCATAATATTAATTTAGATAATTATTTCTTGATTACTTTTACAGAGCATGTCTGAGAGAATTTTTAAATTCATAAAAAATGATTAACCTTAAAAGAATTAATTTACTGCAAGATGGAAAAGAAACTACTGGTCCGGTGATTTACTGGATGAGTCGTGATCAAAGAGTTCATGATAACTGGGCATTACTCTTTGCTCAACAAATAGCATCGGAAAAGAAAAAACCTTTAGCTGTAATTTTTAACCTGGTTCCTGATTTTCTGGAAGCAACAATTCGGCAATATGGATTTTTGCTCAAAGGATTGCATGGACTTGAAAAGGAATTGAGTAATTACAACATACCTTTCTATTTATTACAGGGTAAGCCTGAGATAGAAATTTCAGAATTTTTAAAAAAATGGAATGCTTCGATACTTATTAGTGATTTTGATCCTCTTAAAATAAAAAGGATATGGCAAAAAAAGATTACTAAGAAAATAAAAATTCCATTTTATGAAGTCGATGCACATAATATAGTTCCCTGTAAAATCGCATCTAATAAAATTGAGTTTGGTGCTTACACATTTCGTTCTAAAATTCAAAAATTACTTCCCGAATTTTTAGATGAATTTCCATCGATTAAAAAAATGAAAAAGTCAGAAGCATTAAGTTCAGATAAAATTGATTGGACAGGAGTGAAAGCTTCATTAAAAATTAATCGCGAAGTAAAAGAAGTAGAATGGATTAGGCCTGGTGAGAAGGCAGCTTCATCTGTGTTTAGAGACTTTTGCGAAAATAGATTTGATAATTATGGTGAAGATAGAAATGATCCGAATAAAAATGCTTTATCAAATCTTTCACCTTATCTACACTTTGGACAAATCTCTTCTCAGCGAGTAGCCTTAACTATTCAACAATTTTATCAAAAGAATCCTTCTGCAGAATCATTTCTTGAAGAGCTCATTGTCCGAAAAGAACTCTCTGATAACTTTTGTTATTTCAATTCTGAGTATGATTCATTTGATGGATTCCACAATTGGGCAAAAGAAACTTTAAACAAACATAGAAAAGATCAGAGAGAATTTGTTTATTCTTTGGAAGAGTTTGAACAAGCTAATACTCATGAAGATCTTTGGAATGCTGCACAACGAGAATTACTGGTTACAGGAAAGATGCATAGCTATATGCGAATGTATTGGGCGAAAAAAATTCTGGAGTGGAGTGCTTCACCGGAAGAGGCCCTGAGAATTGCAATTTATTTAAATGATAAATATGAAATAGACGGTAGAGATCCGAACGGATATGCTGGTTGTGCTTGGTCGATTGGTGGAGTTCATGATAGAGCCTGGATGGAACGCCCGGTTTTTGGAAAAATTCGTTTTATGAATAGAAATGGTGCCAACCGCAAATTTGACGTCAAGACCTATGTTGATAGAAATCAGCATAGTTCTCAAAGCTAAAACTGACTCAAAAAAAATCATTAAACTCACCTTTTTTCTTTTTAGAACACCAATTCTTTCTTTTTTAAAGATTTTTTTGTTTCGAATTTCCGGCAAGGATGTTGAAATTCAAGCAAGCAATAAGAAGAGAGAATAAATACTAATATGATATACAAACCTCAAAAATTGCAATTCAGTCTTACGATTCAGTTCGCAGTATTTTTTATACTTATAACTGTATTCATTTACTCCTATTTCAGCCAGAAATTTGAAGAGGAGGTTTTAGATAAATTTAAATTCAAATCTGAAATTATGGCAAAGTTTATTGGGCAAGAGCCTCAGTTCTTCACCAACGATAATTTTGACAAAACTCAGCTAATTCAGCTAATGATACTGAATGATGTAGATTACTTAGTTATAGAGGGGCAAGATGGAGGCATTGTCGATGCTATTAATTTAGATGTTGCTGAATACTATTTATATGTTGCAGCGAATGACAATGACAATATCTCTTTTGATGAAACGATCTACAGGGTCGTATTACCAGTACAGCTGTCTAATCAGTACAGGTAAAGTATATCTTGGATTGAAAGCCGGTTTGGTAGCAACAGAGCTCAAGAAAAAAACATACTTAACGGCACTATTTAGTTTGATAATATTATTAGGAGGAATGGTATTTACTTACTTCCTAAGTTCTATTTCCTTCCGTCCTATAACGAAGCTAATTTCTGCTTTGAATAAATCAGATATTAAAGAACAAAAGATTCTATTAACAAAATTTAAGAACGATGAAATCGGTGTGCTTGCACAAAAAATTTATAACATACTAAATGAATTGGATAAATCGTCATCAGAGGTGAGCACTCTGAATGAACGACTGCAGGATGCATTTCGTGATAAAATATACGAACTTGATATTGAAATAAACAACAGGAAAAAAGCTGAATCATTCTTAAAGAAAACCGAAGAGATGTTTAAAGTTCTATTCGAAAGTGCGCCGATAGGGATGTTGATTGTATCTAATGAAGGAACTGTAGTTAAATCTAATAAAGCGTTTTGTGATACTGTTGGATACGATGAATTAGAAATAGTTAGAATGAATATTAAAAACTTTTTTGATGGTAATTCAATCGGGAAACTCCGATCATCTTATCAAATGATTATGGAAAGTGAGAGCCTTGATTTAGAATGTAAGCTTACGAAAAGAAATGGACGCAAACTTTTTGCATTAATAAAGTCAATCCGCATAAAAGATGAAAATGATGAAGTAATAAGTACACTTGTACAGGTTCTTGATATCACTCAAATAAAAAGAGTCCACGCTGAATTAGAGGCAGCTCTCGATAAAGCAAAGGAATCTGACAGACTTAAAAGTGCTTTTCTTGCGCAGATGTCTCATGAAATAAGAACACCACTAAATGTTATTCTTCCTGCAATCCCAATTATTGCTGACGAAATTGGAAAAAAAGATACTGAAATGGTTTCCATATTACACGCTGTGGATAGTGCAGGCAAACGGCTTCACAGGACCATCGATATGATATTATCAATGTCAGCCGTACAGAGTGGCAACTACAAAGCAAAATTTGAAAAATTCAATTTAGCTGATGACATAAAAAACCTCACAACAGAGTTTACTAATCTTGGTAGAGAAAAAGGAATTAAAATACTTTTCACAAATAATTCATCTGGTGCAGAAATATCAGCTGACAGGTATACGATCGGACAGGTATTTCAAAATCTAATTGGAAATGCAGTAAAATACACTCAACAAGGTCAAATAAGCGTAACAATTGATGATTATGAGGATAATAGAATACGTATAAAAGTTGAAGATACTGGTATAGGAATGTCCGAAAAGTATATTAAAAATCTATTCATGCCGTTCTCACAAGAAGATACCGGGCAAACCAGAAGATATGAAGGAAATGGATTAGGCCTTGCATTGGTTAAGGAGTATGTTAATCTTAATAAAGGTATTATAACCGTTCAAAGTGAAAAGAACAAAGGTTCTTTATTCTCTGTTATCTTTGAGAAAAAAATAATTAAAGTTACAGAAGCCAATAAACACCTGATGTTGAACGAAGTTTAAGAAACAGTACACTTTATTCCTCTCTCTAAAATAACTTCGTCTTGAATACTGAGCTTATTGTAACACCCTCCATAGATTAATTAAAATTATACATTTTTATTTTTTTTGAAAAGCCAGATACTCTGGTTGTTTTGATGATATCAAATTATCTTTGAGGTGAAAATTTAATAAGAATTTGAAAAGATGAACACAGTTCATTTGATGACAAATTTAATCATACAACAACTAAGAGAAAATATTTCCTGTGACTGATTATTTAGTTCTGTTATTCTATAAATATATAAACCTTAATAATCCTGAACTTATTCTGCTGGAGCATCTTCAGTGGTGTTTAAAAAACAATATTAAGGGCAGAGTATTTTTTGCCAAAGAGGGTATAAATGGAACTGTCTCCGGTACTGTTGAAAATATTGAAAAATATAAAACCCATTTAACCAACTATCCTGAATTCAAGGATATTTGGTTCAAAGAAGATTATACGGATGAACACGCATTTAAAAAAATGCATGTTCGGTTAAAAACAGAAATTGTTCACGGAGATTTACACGGAGTCTCATTAAGGCAGGGCGGAAAGAGACTTTCTCCGGAAGAACTTTTACAATTTTACCAACAAGAAAAAGATTTTGTAATTGTCGATGCACGTAACTGGTATGAAAGTAAGATCGGAAAGTTTAAAAATGCTATCGCTCCGCCGATGAAAAATTTTCGGGAATGGAGGAAGGTAGTTGATGAAGATTTGAAAGAGTACAAAAATAAAACCGTTGTTACATATTGCACGGGTGGAATACGTTGTGAAAAAGCTTCAGCTTACATGGTTGAAAGTGGATTTAAAGATGTTTATCAGCTTGACGGAGGCATTGTTAACTTCATAAAAAAATATCCTGATACCTATTGGGAAGGAGGGATGTTCGTTTTTGATGAAAGAAGAGTTGTGAATCCAAATTCAAAAGAAGAACTAAAATATATTGCACAATGTCATTTCTGTGGTGAGCCAACCTCATACTATATCAACTGTCATAATGTTTATTGCGATAAAATTATAATCAGTTGCCACGAGTGTAAAGTCGAAAAAGATTATTGCTGTTCAGATAATTGCAGGAAAAGCACGAATAAAAGAAATGTTATTCACGGTTAATTTTTAATATTTTAATCGAATAGGCTAGTCTGTTTAAATAACAGAAGCGAAGAACCAGTTTTAGCAGATACTCTGGTAACTTCGCTCCTAAAAAATAATTTATAAAGATTACATTTTCCAATCAGCAAGCATTTTTTTCATATTATCATAATCAAACGGAGCACTTTCCATTTTACTACCCAGATTGATTGCATTTTCCATAGTTACAATAGCTTCACTCTTCATTCCTAGTTTGTGCTGAAGCTGAGCTTTAACTCTTGTGTTCCAGTAAACTTCGTTTATAAGGCACGATGCTTCAATCCAATCTAATGCCTGCTCAAGATTAATGTTAGCACCTAGACAATACTGGGCAGCCTGAAATGTAGGTGACCAACTTAGTTCTTTGCGTGCCGTTGCTAAAAATATATCGTTTGTATTTGTTTCGATGTTGAAGGAAATTTTTAACTCATCCCAAAGTAAATTTACGTTTACCGAATTATCAGTAACGTCGGTGAACATAAAAGTCATGCGCTCCATAAAATGATGCTGTTCTGTTTTAACTTTTATACGAAGTGCATCTTTTTCAGGATCATAATTTGAGCCACCATCTACTTCAGTATCTTTACTAAATATAATTTCCCATTCACTTTCACCAGGGATTGTATGAATACCGTATGTTCCAGCCTGCAATTCATTTCCATTTACTTTTACAACATCACTAAAGGTTATAGATGTTACTTCATTTGCACCAGTACGCCATACTTCGCCATAAGGAACAAGTTCGCCAAATATTTTTCTGCCTTTTACTCCCGGACAGCTATAATCGATACTAACTTCAGTGACTCCAACAATTTGAGTTACGGTTGCATCCGGACTTGGACGTGGTGTTCTAATCTGTTGCCCAAATACACTCACTGATAAAATGAAAATAAGTAGTATAGAAAGATGAAATAGTTTATACATTTTTTCTCCTTAGTTTTGTTTGATACAGGTTTGATTAGTTTTAATTTTGGTTACGAAGTTAAAGAGTGATTATCATATAAACAATGCTTACTGATAAAGAAAATATAGCGGAATCGCAACAAAGCCTAAAGAAGGCTAAACCATATTCTCGCTGGGACATTTTTAAACGCTGGATTCCATCAATAATTATTTTGCCGATAGCAACTTACTGGGTCTTGAATCGCGGTGAATTTGGTTTGTTGGATAATATTGATTTGGTTATCCATGAAGCAGGACACTTTTTCTTTATGTTATTCGGAAAATTTATTTATACTCTTGGTGGAACGCTAATGCAGATTATACTTCCTTCAATAATTGCAATTTATTTTTTCCGAAATGAATACAGAACAGGAGTTCAGTTTGGTCTTTTGTGGCTTGGGCAAAATTTTATAAACATAAGTGTTTATTCTGCAGATGCTCAGGCAAGAAAACTTCCTCTGCTTGGTGGAAATAAAGTCTACCACGACTGGTATTATCTTCTTGGTGAAATCGGAATTCTTGAGTATGATTTTTTAGTTGGTTATACTTTTCTCGGAATTGCTATATTAATTTTTCTTGTTTCCATTTTAATGCCTCTTTTAACTCAGGACTAAATCGTATCTTTTTAAAAGAAAAAAAGATTAAGGAGATAATGTTCAGAGTAATATTCATATCATTTTTAATGTTGATAATTGAAGTGTCTGCTCAACCAGACTCTGTTATTAATTATTTCAGCAATGGTAAAATTGAATCAATCATTCATATTAGAGATAATTTTCGTGATGGCGATGCAAAATTCTTTTGGGAAAACGGAAATATTAAAGAGGAAATCTCTTATGTTAGCGGTCGAGTTGAAGGACTTGTAAGAAGATATAATCAGGATGGTGTATTGAGAGAAATGTTTTCTATAGAGAATGGAAAAAGAGAAGGTCCAACATCACTATTTGATAGTACCGGAAAATACATTGATGATATTTTCTATGAAGAAGGAATTCTTGTGGTTGATAAAATTGTGCTTGACTCAGGACCCAAAGAAGAAGTAACGGAAAATATTGTTTCAGTAAATCCTCCCGTAAAGAAGAAAAAGAAAAAACAAAGTAACGACGATCCATTACCACCTGTAATCGAAGAAGAAAAAAATTATGAAGATGATCCTGCATTTTATAAAACTGTGGAAGTGATGCCGGAACCTTATGGAGGAATGGAAGCGCTTTATAAGAAAATAGGCTATCCACAGGAAGCAAAAGATGATGAGATTGAAGGCACAGTAACGGTTTCAGTTTTTGTTGACAGAGATGGTGAAGTGCTTGATGTTCAGGTTATTGATGGAATAGGTTATGGCTGCGATGAAGCTGTTCGAACAGCAATTTTGTATCACCGCTTTAAACCCGGAATTATAAAAGGACAGAAAGTAAAAGTGGAAATGGAAATTTCAATAGATTTTAAATTGGAAGCGAAAGACTAAATTATTCTCACATTAAATCGAAAGTTTTCAAGAATTGATATTAAGTGTTCTTCCACTTCAGAAATGTAAACAGTAAAATTGCTGAACTCTCTTCTGACCGGATAATTTTTTCTCAACTTATCGAAGTAATCCGACTGTTCATTCAATTTGTAATTTGAAATCTCTCTCATCTCTTCATCGTCTTTTTCGATGTTGCAGATTGAAGATAATAATTTGTAAAGTTTTTCTTCGTCAGTCTTACCTTCAGGTAAATTAATTTCCTTAGTTTCAATCTCCGGGAGAATTGGCTCCCAGCTTTGTTTTATCTTTAAAAATTTGCACAAAGCACTGTAAATCATTTTTGTACCGTTAACTTTTCCCTCAAATGAATAACCTGCAATATGTGGAGTTGCAAGAATTGTTTTTAAAAGAAGATCTGTACTTATTGAAGGCTCATTTTCCCAAACATCAAGAATGATTTCAAATTTTGAATTAGCAGATTCAGAAAGTAATGCTTCGTTATCAATCACCGCACCGCGGGAAGAATTAATTAGTATCGTTCCTTCGTTGATCTTCTTTAAATTATTTTTATTCAGAAGATGAAATGATTTATCAACACCTTCCAAATTTAAAGGAACATGAAATGTGATTACATCAGCTTTTAAAATCTCCTCAAGATCAACATAATTATTTCCGATTCCGGCTCTTTGTAATGGAGGATCATTCTTCAAAACCTTCATTCCAAATGATTCAGCAAGTTGAACCACTCTGCTCCCGATATTTCCAACTCCAACAACTCCAATTGTTTTTCCCTTAAGAGAAATATTTTTAGCTGAAGCAACTTTCAGTAGGGCAGTAAAAACATACTCAGCAACAGAATCCGCATTACAGCCTTTTGCATCTGCAAATTGAATATTATGCTTATAAAGATAATCGAGATCAATGTGATCGATCCCGATTGTAGCTGTTCCAACGAACTTTACATTACTATCCTTCAGCAATTTTTCATTAACATTTGTAACGGAACGGACAATCAGTATATCAGCATCTTGAACATTCTCATTCTTTAAAGTGCGCCCATCGACAAACCTGGTCATCACCAAGATGTGAAAAAGCTTCATCTGCAAATGCTATATTAGCGTCAACTATTATGTTCATTTTTTCTAATTCGTTTAACACAAATTTAGTTAATAACTCAGGAAGATTTTCATTGTCTTATTTGTTTGAGAGAATTGTTTTTACACGATTAACAACATATTTTTGTATCGAATTAAATCTATTTTTATAGAATGTAATCAACACTCAACATCAACAGTCGGGAGGAATTTCCAGTGCTCAGCAAATTGCTTATGCCCGAAATAGAGTCTCTTATTGCTGAGAGAAAACTAAGTATTTTAAAGGAAATCCTCAGTGATTGGACACCTGCCGATATAGCCGACCTTATAATTGATCTGCCTGAGCAAGATAAAGTTATAGTCTTTCGTGTACTTCCGGTTGATCTCGCTACCGATACTTTCGAGCACCTGGAATTTGATACTCAGGAAGAATTACTCAAGGCAATGGGTCATGAAGAAGTTGCTGCAATCCTAAATGAAATGTCACCGGATGACAGAACAGCGCTTCTGGAAGAATTACCTGGCACTTCTGCGAAACGACTAATTCAGTTGTTATCGGCCGAAGAAAGAAAAATAGCACAAACATTATTGGGCTATCCGGAGAACAGTGTCGGCAGGTTGATGACTCCAGATTATATTGCAGTAAAACAAGATTGGACTGTATCAGAAACACTTGAACATATTCGAAAATTCGGTGCTGATAGCGAAACACTAAATGTAATTTATGTAATTGACGACAAAGGAAAGTTGATAGATGATATAAAAATCAGGGAAATAATTCTTTCGCCGCTTGATAAATCCATAAGTGATTTGATGGATGAAAATTATATTTCGTTGAATGTTCATGATGATCAGGAAAAAGCAGTTGACGTATTTAAAAAGTACGATCGCGTTGTTCTGCCAGTTGTTGATAATTTTGGAATATTAATTGGTATTGTAACAGTTGATGACGTGCTTGATGTAGCTGAAGAAGAAGCAACCGAAGATATCCAAAAAATCGCCGGTGTTGAAGCATTGGAAGAACCATTTCATACAATTCCTCTTCTTTCACTGATGAAGAAACGAGTAATCTGGTTAACGTTGCTTTTCATCGCACAAATTCTTACTGCAGTTGCAATGGGGTTTTTTGAAAATGAAATCAGCAGAGCTGTAGTGCTTTCAATATTTATTCCACTTGTAATATCAAGTGGTGGAAATTCAGGTTCGCAGGCAGCTACACTTGTTATTAGAGCAATGGCTATTGGTGAAATAGCACTTGCCGATTGGTGGCTGATAATGAAACGTGAAATTTTATCTGGTTTAATGTTGGGTGGAATTCTTGGCGTGATTGGTTTTTTTCAGGTAGCAATTCTTGCCAATGTATTTAATGTTATTTCTTCTTACTGGGTATTAATTGCCATCACAGTTTTTTTCTCTTTGATAGGAATTGTACTTTGGGGAACGATCTCTGGATCTATGCTTCCATTTATTTTAAAAAAACTTGGTGCTGATCCGGCAACCTCGTCGGCTCCTTTAATAGCAACATTATGTGATGTAACAGGTTTAATAATTTATTTTTCGGTTGCGATGCTCGTATTGAGCGGAACACTATTATAAGACTGGTTTTCTACTCTTTTCTACCAAATAAAACTTGGAGTTTCTTCTTATATTTGTTCTATTATGAATAATTCAAAAAGAAAAGTTAAAGGAATCATTCTGGCTGGTGGTTCAGGTTCCAGACTTTATCCAATTACTAAAGTTTACAGTAAACAACTTGCTCTAATTTACGATAAACCTCTCATCTATTATCCACTTTCAATCTTAATGCTTGGTGGAATTAGAGATGTATTAATAATTTCAAATGCTGAAACTATTCCATTATATCAGAAACTTTTTGGTGATGGTTCCAGTATCGGAATGAATTTCGAATAC
The DNA here is from genome assembly GCA_963790385.1 of uncultured Ignavibacteriaceae bacterium. Lineage (GTDB taxonomy): Bacteria > Bacteroidota > Ignavibacteria > Ignavibacteriales > Ignavibacteriaceae > IGN2. The sequence continues at coordinate 601,957 of CAWBOG010000003.1, read as the reverse complement.
GTAATTCAACCAGAGCCAAACGGAATTGCACAGGCTTTTATTTTGGCTGAAGAATTTATTGGTTCAGATATGAGTTGTCTTGTTCTCGGCGATAATATTTTTTATGGTAATCTTGATTTCTTTTATAAGGCGCTTAAGTCAGATAAAGGAGCAAAGATTTTTGGTTACAAGGTAAATGATCCTGAAAGATATGGTATAGTTGAATTTGATAAGACCGGAAAAGTTCTATCAATTGAAGAAAAACCTTCCAAACCTAAATCTCAATATGCTGTTCCCGGATTATATATTTACGATAATCGTGTTGTTGACATTTCAAAAAATTTGAAACCATCTTCAAGAGGTGAACTGGAAATTACTGATGTCAACAAAGTATATTTGAAAACAGGTGAACTGAATGTTGAAAAAATTGGAAGAGGAGTTGCCTGGCTCGATACAGGAACTCCTGAAGCGCTACTTGCTGCTTCAAACTTTTTTGGAGTAATTGAAGACAGGCAGGGACTTAAAGTAGCCTGCATCGAAGAGATCGCTTTGCTGAGAGGATTTATAGATAAAGAAAAATACCTGCAGCTAATTAGTGAAATACCAAAATCTCTTTATAGAGAATATCTTGAAAAAGTTTTAACAGAGATTTAAGTGGAAGTTACGAAAACAGAAATTCCCGGATTGCTTGTTATTCAGCCAGATGTTTTTAACGATTCCCGTGGTTTTTTTTTAGAATCTTACAGCAAGAGCCGTTATAAAGAAATTGGAATACTGGAACAATTTGTTCAGGATAATATTTCTAAATCTAAAAATGGAACAGTCAGAGGACTTCATTATCAGGTTGGAGAAAAAGCTCAGGGAAAACTCTGCCAGGTAATTGAAGGCGATGTGCTTGATGTTGCTGTAGATATCAGATTTGGATCACCTACATTCGGAAAACATTTTTCATTGGTCTTAAATTCAGAAACTAAATCTCAACTCTGGATACCGGTGGGTTTTGCTCACGGATTTTCTGTTCTTTCTGATGAAGCCATTTTTTCGTACAAATGTACAAATTATTACAGTAAAGCCGATGAAAGAACAATAAATTATAATGATGCAGACTTAGCTATTGATTGGAAAGTACAAAACCCTGTTGTTTCTGATAAGGATTTGAAAGCTTCGGATTTTAAAGAAATTGAAAAGGATTTTGTTTTTTCTTTGGAGTGATCAATTTCTATTATAACAATTTTTATTTCTAACTATTCAAAAACATAAATTCTGGAAAAAATATGAAAGTCCCGCTGCTCGATTTAAAACCACAATATCTCTCATTAAAAAAAGAACTTGATGATGCAATCCTTCGTGTTGCTGAATCGCAATACTTTATTCTTGGTCCCGAAGTTGAAAAAATGGAAAAAGAATTTTGTGACTATCTCGGATGCAAACACGCAATAGGAGTTTCATCGGGCACAGATGCTCTGCTTCTTGCTTTAATGGCAATTGATATTCAACCCGGTGATGAAGTTATTGTTCCTACTTATTCATTCTTTGCAACTGCAGGCGTTGTTTCAAGATTGAATGCTATTCCGGTGCTGACAGACATTGATCCGGTTAATTTTAATATTGATCCGGACGATATAAAGAAAAAGATAACTTCAAAAACAAAAGCAATTATTCCTGTTCATCTCTATGGACAAAGCGCTGATATGGAATCGATAATGAAGATCGCAAAAGAAAAAAATATTTTTGTGATTGAAGATGCTGCTCAGGCAATTGGAACTCAGTATAAAGATGGAAAATGTGTTGGAACGATTGGAGACATTGGATGTTTTTCGTTCTTCCCAAGTAAAAATCTTGGTGGATACGGAGATGGCGGACTTGTCACAACAAACAACGATGATTTAGCTTACATGCTTCGCATAAAAAGAGTTCACGGCGGAGAACAGAAATATTATCATAAAGTAATTGGTGGAAATTTCAGAATTGATGCTTTGCAAGCCGCAGTATTGAGAGTTAAACTTCCTCATTTGGACAAGTGGTCTGAAAAACGCAGAGCTAATGCGGATTTTTATAACGAATCATTTGTGAAAGCCGGCTTATCCGAAGGAGCAGGTAAAATTAAATTTGATGATAAAAATAAAGTTCTTCTACCAAAACCAGTTTATAAAAATCAGTCTGGTGTAAAGAACTATCATATTTACAACCAGTATATAATCAGATCTCAGAAAAGAGATGAGTTGAAGAAATTTCTTACTGAAAATGAAATCGGAAATGAAATTTATTACCCGGTGCCATTTCATCAACAGGATTGTTTTGCAAACTTAAATCATAGTAAGGGCGATTTTCCTGAATCCGAAAAAGCCAGCGAGACATCTCTAGCTATTCCTATTTACCCTGAGCTTTCGAAGGAACAACAAGAGTTTGTGGTTCAAAAAATTAAAGAATTTATTCAGGGTTAAAAAGTGCTACGGGAAATATTCTCTTTGAAAATATTTTTTATTGTTTTGATTTGTCTGGTTCCGAACTTAAAAGCACAACTTGTTTACGAACCACTATACGATGATGTTTATAATTTTCTAAGAAGAGTAAGCCAAAAAGGAATCATCGAGTTTGATGATCTCATAAGGCCACTTCCAAAAATGTATATCGCGGAAAAACTTTTAGAAGCTGATTCACTCTCATCAAAACTTACTTCACTTGAAAGAGAAGAACTTAAATTTTTTCTGGAAAGCTATTACTTTGAAGAGTGGTTCATCAAGTATGATAATAAAAAAGACGAATATTTGGAGTGGTTTAATAGTGATCCCGGCGAAAGATGGCGGGTTTTCAGTTACGGTGGAGATGGTTTTAAATTAAACTTCGATCCGATACTTGGTTTTGAAGCTGGCTCCGTGAAAAGTGAAATGACAACACATTTCTGGAATGGTTTTTATTCATACGGTTATATCTATGATGTATCTAGGGTTTCAGTTTTGATTTCAGAGATAATACCGAAAGCGGGAACACAATAGATAAAACAAAAAGATTTACTCCTGAGACAGGAGTTAACGCACGCACCAGTGAAAACTATTATAATTATTCTGAAGATAAGATGGAATACAGTGAAGCAAAGATGATGCTTGCTACTAATTGGAAATGGGGAAGTCTTGCACTTGGCAAAGAATTTATCGAATGGGGTTATGGTGATAATGGTTTAATCGTTATGTCGCAGAAAGCTCCTTCTTTTCCGTTAATACGTCTTGATATTAATCCGATTGAATGGCTCAGCTTCAACTATTTTCATGCATGGCTTTCATCGGACGTAATTGATTCATCAAGTTTTTATTATACCGAGCACGGCGATTTAAGAATTGAATACCGCGATAAATTTCTTGCATCACATACATTGACGATCCGACCAACAAAAGGTTTGGATATTGCCATCGGAGAATCTATTATTTATTCTGACGAACTTGAATATATCTATCTGATTCCAATTACTTTTTTTAGATTAGCGGATCATTATTTAAGCAGACAAAATAATTCAGCAGGAAGTAATGTGCAATTTTTTGGATCAATCAGTTCTAAAGGACATATTAAGAACACTCATTTATACGGCTCCATAATAATAGATGAAATAACTTTGAATGGATTGTTTGATTCTTACAGCCAAAGAAACCAACTTGGTTTTACACTCGGTGGATCTGTAACAGATTTACCAATTCACAATCTTACATTAAAGCTTGAGTACTCGAAAATATATCCATATGTTTACAGACATTTTGTTAGTACCACTACATACACAAATGCATCCTATGTAATGGGTCATTGGATGGGTGATAACGCCGACCAGGTATATGCTTCAATCGGATATAGATTTTTAAGAGGATTGGAAGCTGTTCTCTGGACGAGATATATTCGTCAGGGAGATGAACAGGATGTTGATTACCAGTTTACTCAACCTCAACCGCCATTTCTTGCTGGCTTGAGAACAGATTATTTTTACATCGGTGGTGAAGCGAGATATGAATTCATTCATAATCTTTATTTTCGATTACGTTACCAGTATCAAAATATTTCACATCAGCAGGAAGATTTAAGCTATGTTGATGAAAGTATTCAGCAATTCTATTTTGCAGTTTATTATGGATTATAATTAAAGGATAAATGAATAATCAAACAAAATATCAGAACAAGAAAATTTATATTGCAGGACACAAGGGTATGGTTGGTTCTGCAATTACAAATGAATTGAAGAATAAAGGATATAAAAACTTAATTCTAAAAAACTATCCTGAATTGGATTTAATTAAGCAGGATGATGTTGAAAAATTCTTTAAAGCTGAAAATCCTGAAATTGTTATAGTCGCTGCAGCAAAAGTCGGAGGAATTCTTGCCAACAATACTTACCGTGCTGAATTTATTTATGATAATCTGATGATTGAGGCAAATATTATTCACAATGCTCACAAATACGGCGTTGAAAAACTTATCTTTCTCGGAAGCTCTTGCATCTATCCCAAATTAGCTCCTCAGCCATTGAAGGAAGAATATCTTCTTTCTGATTATCTTGAATTTACAAATGAGCCTTATGCAATTGCAAAGATTGCAGGAATAAAATTATGTGAAAATTATTTCAGACAGTATTGTTCCAACTTTTATTCAGTCATGCCCACAAATCTTTATGGACCAAATGATAATTTCAATTTAGAAACTTCGCACGTTCTTCCAGCACTTATTAGAAAATTTCACGAAGCAACGGAAAAAAATGAAAAGAAAATGGTAATTTGGGGATCGGGTAAACCAATGCGGGAATTTCTTTACGTTGAAGATCTCGCCAACGCAATTTTATTTTTGATGGAAAACATTAATGCTGAAGATCTTTATGAAAAAGGGATTTCACATTTGAATATCGGAACCGGAAAAGATTTGACAATAAATGATCTTGCAGAGCTGATAGCAGAGATTACTGGATTTGGCGGGACTATTATTCACGATTCTTCAAAGCCAGATGGAACTCCGCGAAAGCTGCTTGATGTTTCCCGGATAAATTCACTTGGATGGAAATACAAAACGGAGTTGAAAGTTGGGATTGAAAAAACATATCATTGGTTTCTAAATACAGTATAAATGAAGATGCATAGAACTGCATGATTTAACAGCATTAAACGGATGCTGCACGGATAAAAATCAATTTAAATCAGTTACATTAGTTTAATCCTTGTTTCACTTGATTAAAATAAAGTCTAATAAAATGAAAAAAGCACTAATCACCGGCATAACCGGACAAGACGGAAGTTATTTAACTGAAATTCTTCTTGAAAAAGGTTACGAAGTTCATGGAATAATAAGAAGAAGCAGTTCATTTAATACCGGAAGGATAGATCATCTTTACAACGATTCAAACATTCTCGATAAGAAAATGTTTCTACATTACGGGGATCTTGTTGATACAAGTAACCTGAACCGGCTTCTGGAAAAAATTGAACCAGATGAAATTTATAATCTTGCAGCACAAAGTCACGTTAAAGTATCATTCCAGGTTCCGGATTATACTGCGCAAGTCGATGCACTTGGCACACTAAGATTTTTAGATGCTATCCGTGAAGTGGGTTTAAAGAAAGTAAAATTCTACCAGGCTTCAACAAGCGAACTTTATGGTAAAGTTCAAGAAATTCCGCAGAGTGAAAAAACCCCTTTTTATCCGCGCTCGCCATACGGTGTTGCAAAGCTTTATGGCTACTGGATAATAGTTAATTACCGTGAAGCTTATAACATTTTTGCATCAAACGGAATTTTATTCAATCACGAATCGCCAAGAAGAGGAGAGACATTTGTTAGTAGAAAAATCACACGTGCAGCTTCCCGTATTGTGGCTGGATTACAGAAAGATTTAACTTTAGGAAATCTTAATGCAAAACGCGATTGGGGTTTTGCAAAAGAATATTGCGAGGGAATGTGGAGGATTCTCCAGCATAAAGATGCTGATGATTTTGTTCTTGCTACAGGTGAAACAAAAACCGTTCGTGAGTTCGCTGAACTGACTTTCAAAAATCTTGGAATTGAAATTGAGTGGAAAGGCAAAGGCGAAAATGAAAAAGGTGTTATCAAATCAATCAACCTGGAACGGGCGAAGAAACTGATTAGTTATTCGGCTAATAAAAAATCTTATCTCAAAGATTTTACCACCAAACTGAAAAAAGGTGATACACTAATTTCAATTGACCCGGTCTATTACCGACCAACAGAAGTTGATCTACTGATTGGCGATCCTTCCAAAGCAAAAAAAGTTCTCGGCTGGAAAGCTAAAACAAAATTTGAAGACCTCGTTATGTTGATGATAAAATCTGATATGGAAAAAGTTTTAAGACGAGGATATTAATTATGAAAACCTTCGAGGTTAGGTTACTTACTATTGCAAGCAACCTCGAAGAGTGCAGTTAGCTTTTTTAATACTCCATTTACCTTTAAATTTGTTCTATAAAAATCAACTTTAACGGATGAATATTGATGAAATTTCTTTTCACCATTCTATTTATTACTTTATTTTTTTCTGCATTCATTTATTCGCAAACAACAAAAACTCAAAGATATAATCCGTTTTCAGGCACAATAGTTTTTTCAGTTGAAGGAGGGGCTACTTTTTCAAGCACTGACTACAGCGGAATTGGTACAGATTATATCGGCAGACTTTCGCTTGAATACTTTTTTCCTGCCTGGACTAAGAGTGGTTTTGGTTTACGTGCTTTTTATAATGCAGGTTTTGTTAGCGGAAGTGATTCAAATCTTGATCCACAGGAATTTCGTACAAGTATCGCAACAATCGGTGCCGGTGCAATTATCGATTTAAGTGTAAACGATGTTTTGTTCCCATATCTATTTGCTGGCATCGGAAGTTTGAACTTTAATCCTAAAGGCGAAGGAGGAGCAAAATTACCAAACAATGAAGCCGGAATTTATAGTAAAACAGAAGTAAATTATCTTGGGGAACTCGGAGCTCGTTATCCAGTAACCGACAATCTCTCAGTTAATTTCAGCATTGGAATTCAAATATCACCAAATGACTGGCTTGATGATCAGGCTTTGGGCATTAGTAACGATATGTTTTACACAGCCTTTGCAGGAATATCTTATTCATTCCTTACAGAATTTGATACCGATGGAGATGGAATTGTTGACTCGAAGGATATGTGTTCCGATACACCAGCAGGAGTAAAAGTTGATGAATACGGTTGTCCTGTAGATACTGATAAAGATGGTGTGCCGGATTATTTAGATGATTGTCCCGGAACTCCATCAGGTGCGCCGGTTGATGAAAGAGGTTGTCCACTTGATTCAGATAAAGACAGCGTTCCTGATTACACAGACCTTTGTCCGAACACTCCGGTAGGAATAGATGTGGACGATTATGGTTGTCCGTTTGATGCTGATGGAGATGGTGTGCCAGATTATCTCGATCGTTGTCCGGAAACACCGTACGAAGTTGAAGTTGATAATTATGGATGTCCGATTGATGATGATCTGGATGGTGTAGCCGACTATCTGGATCAATGTCCAGGAACATTGCCGGGAGTTCAGGTTGATGAGCAAGGATGTGAATTAGTAATTACTATTCCAGTTCCTATAGCAAATCCAGGTCTGCTTGTATTAAGTTCCGAAACGAGTTTTGAATTTAACAGTGCAAAACTTAAAGAAACTGCTTATTCTAAACTTGATGAACTGCTTGTGCAGATGAAGGAATTTCCAATGTCACGATGGAAAATAGTTGGTTATACTGATAACGTTGGTTCAGAGGATGGAAATATTAAAATGTCACAAATGCGTGCTGAATCTGTTCTGAATTATTTTGTATCAAGAGGAATCCCAAAGGTACGCTTTGAAGTTGTTGGTCAGGGAAGTAAAGATCCGATTGCAGATAACAACACACCTGAAGGTAGAGCACAAAACAGAAGAGTAGAAATAACAAGAATTGACGATTAAAAAACTTTCCCCTGTGGCGGGAATAAAATTTTACCTAACTAAAAACCCGGAGGAATCATGTTCGATCCAAAATATAAATTTACTTGCGTTGATCGTTTTTTAAATTATGTAAAATACGATACTCAATCAGATGACGAATCAACTTCATTTCCAAGCACTGAAAAACAAAAAAAACTTTCTGCTGATCTAGCCAAAGAGCTAAAGAAGATGGGTTTGAAAGATGCTGCGATGGATAAATGGGGTTACGTTATGGCAACGATTCCTGCCAATCACCAAAAAGAAAGTTCGCACCAATTGCATTCATTGCACACGTTGACACTTCACCCGCTGTAACCGGTAAAAATGTTAAGCCTATCATTCACAAAAAATATAAAGGTGGTGATATAAAACTTCCTAAAGAAGGTAGAATAATTAAGGTAAGTGAAAACCCCGACTTGAAGGGTATGAAAGGTTTCGATATAATCACAACGGATGGATCGACATTGCTTGGTGCAGATAATAAAGCAGGTGTTGCAGAAATTATGGATGCAGTAAATTATTTCTTGTCTCATCCTGAAGTAAAACACGGTCCGATAAAGATTTGTTTTACTCCTGATGAAGAAGTCGGAAGAGGAACAGAAAAAATTGATTTGAAAAAACTCGGTGCAAAATATGCTTACACAGTTGATGGCTCAAGTCGTGGTGAAGTTGAATCAGAAACTTTCAGTGCTGATATGGTTGTACTTAAATTCATTGGAAAAAATATTCATCCCGGTTACGCAAAAAACCAGATGATCAATTCATCTAAGATTGCAGCAGCATTTATTGAAAGTCTTCCAAAGAAAACTCTCTCTCCGGAAACTACAGAAAAGAGACAGGGTTATGTGCACGTCACAACAATAAATGGACTTGAAGAAGCTACAACATTGAAAATAATTATAAGAGATTTTGAAACGCCAAAATTGAAAAAGTATGAACAACTTCTTGAAAAATTAGCGAAACAGGCTATTGCAAAATTCCCTGGTTCAAAATATGAATTCAAAGTTGTGAACCAGTACAGAAATATGTGGGAAGTTCTTAAAAAGCATCCTCAGGTAACAAAGTTTGCTGTTCAGGCAATGAAAAATCTTGGAATCAAACCGATTAAGCATCCGATTCGCGGTGGCACTGATGGTTCAAGATTATCTTTTATGGGTTTACCAACTCCAAATATTTTTGCCGGTGAGCACAGCTTTCACTCACAACTTGAATGGGTTGCTGTTCAGGATATGGAAATGGCTGTGAAAGTTATTGTGGAGTTAGCACAAATCTGGGAGAAAAGAAGTTAGTAAGTAGTCGGTAGTAAGTAGTAGGTGGTGAGTAGTTAAACTATGGAAAAGAAGTCCAGACTTGAAGATTTAGAAGTTTATAAGATTTCTTTGGAAATAAGTGATAAAATCTGGAATCTTGTAATTTGTTGGGACAAATTTTCTAGAAACAATATTGGTGGCCAACTTCTAAGAGTCATAGATAGCGTTGGTGCAAACATTTCTGAAGGATATGGGAGAGGCAGTAAGATTGATAATGCTCGTTTTGTTAAAATTGCCAGAGGATCTTTGTTCGAGACAAAACATTGGTTAACCATTTCACACAGACGAAAGCTGGTATCAGATAAAGATTTTACAAGTAGTGTTGAAGACATTGAAAAACTATTACCACGATTGAGTGCATACATAAATTATCTTACCAATTCTTCAACGCCGAAATGACAAAACACCACCAACTACCTACCACCTACCATAAACCGGAGTTAATGGCGCCTGCAGGAGATTGGACGATGCTTCGTTCAGCGGTGAAATCCGGGGCAGATGCAGTTTACTTTGGTGTTGATAAGTTGAATATGCGTGCAAAGGCAAAGAATTTTTCAGTCGAAGAACTTCCTGAAATTTCAAAGTTCTGTAAATCAAAAAAAGTAAAAACCTACCTTACGCTCAACACAATTGTTTTTGAAGATGAGCTTGATGAGGCAGAGCAGATAATCAAGGCGGCAAAGAAAGCAAAGATTGACAGAATAATCTGTTCTGATTTAGCCGTTGCTGAACTTTGCAACAAAAATAAAATACCTTTCTGCATTTCCACTCAAAGTTCAATTTCAAATTCATTGTCAGCCTCTGTTTATAAAAAACTTGGTGCTGTAAGAATAGTTCTTGCACGTGAATGCTCACTTGATGAAATAAAAAAAATCAGAAAGAATACTGATCTTGAAATTGAAACATTCATTCATGGCGCAATGTGCATTGCTGTAAGCGGAAGATGTTTTATGAGTCATCATTTATTCGGACAAAGTGCAAACCGTGGTGAATGTGTTCAGCCTTGCAGAAGAGAATACGAAGTGTACGATTCGCAACAAACAAATCCTTATTAATTGGCGATGATTATGTCCTTTCACCAAAAGATCTATGCACAATTGAATTTATTGATCAGTTGATTGAAGCAGGAATAGATTCATTCAAGATTGAAGGAAGAAAAAGATCACCGGAATACGTGGCTAAAACCGTCTCAGTTTATCGCAAAGCAATCGACCTGTATTTCAAGAAAAAACTTACAAGTGAGAATAAGAAAGAATTTCTAAAAGAATTAGAAACTGTTTACAACCGTGGCTTCTCACCAGGATTTTATTTCGGCACTCCATCTTCCGAAGATTATGCTGGAGTAAACGGAAGTAAAGCAACAACACGTAAAGTTTATGTTGGCAAGGTTCTCAATTATTTTAAAAAACCAAAAGCTGCCCACATTCTTTTAGAATCTGGTAAAGTGAATTTGAATGATAGAATAATAATCATAGGTGAAACAACAGGACTTGTTGAACTGACATTTGATGATATAATAATAAATGATAAATCTTCACGCTCAGCAGGGAAAGGTGATGAAATAACTATTATAACTCATGAGCTTGTCAGGCGAAACGATAAAGTTTATCTGATCGAACAATTAAATTAGCCCACCAAATTATAATCAATAACTTTGAACAACCTTATCAAATCAGTATTTTTTGACCTCAAATTTTATGTCTAAAAAAGAAATTCATCTATGAAATTAAGTAAATATTTTGTCCCAACTTTAAAAGAAGTTCCATCTGATGCAACAGTAACAAGCCATATTTTGATGCTTCGTGCAGGAATGATTAGAATGCTATCTGCAGGAATTTATTCATTTCTTCCATTAGGTTACAGAGTAGTAAGAAAAGTTTCTCAAATTATCAGAGAAGAAATGGATGCAATCGGTGGACAGGAATTTCATTTACCCGCTCTCAATCCAAAAGAGATCTGGGATGAAACAGGAAGAGTTGAAGCTTTTGGAGATATTCTCTTTCAAATCAAAAACCGGGAATATGTTTTGGCACCAACTCACGAAGAAATTATAACTTATCACGCACGCAATGTTGTAAAATCATACAAAGATATGCCGCAGATCTGGTATCAGATTCAGACTAAATTCAGAAACGAGCCAAGACCGAGAAGCGGAGTCATTCGTGGCAGACAATTTTTAATGAAAGATGCTTACACGCTTGATGTTTCTTATGAAGCTCTTGACGTTGCGTATGGATTGCACGACAAAGCTTACAGAAAAATATTTGATCGTTGCGGATTAAAATATTTTGTTGTTGGTGCTTCAAGTGGTGCAATGGGTGGAACAGGTTCAGAAGAATTTATGGTAAAGTCAGATGCAGGAGAAGATAATGTTGCTTATTGTTCCTCCTGCGGATATGCAGCTAATGCTGAAGTAGCTTCATCTAAAATTGATGTTATTAAAAGAGAGAATGAAGAAAAAACAGTTTATGAAATATCAACTCCAAATGTAAAATCAATTGATGAACTCTGTGAGTTTTTGAAAATAGATGAATCCGTTTGCGCAAAGTCGAGAGTTTATATAAACGATGGAAAAGCAGTACTGATTTTGATGCAGGGAAATGAAGAAGTAAACGAATCGAAGTTGACAAAAATTCTTGGTGGAAATGTTCGTTCTGCTCATCCTGAAGAACTAATTCAAATCACCGGTGCTGATGCTGGCTCAATTGGACCGATTGGATTTAAGGGAAGGATAATTGCAGATTTAAAGTTGAAAGACCGAAATAATCTTTTCAGCGGTGCGAATAAAAACGATTATCATCTTGGTGGAATTGATTTGAAACGAGATGTGAAAACGATTGAATATGCTGATTTACGAATTGTGCAGTCCGGAGAGGATTGCCCCAATTGTGATAACAAACTTGAAGTATTTACAGCAATTGAACTCGGACATATTTTCAAACTTGGGACAAAATATTCTGAAGCACTTAAAGCATTTTATCTGGATGAAAAAGGAGAAGAACATCCGATAGTTATGGGAAGTTACGGTATTGGTGTTGAAAGAATTATGGCTTGTTATGTTGAACAGAATCACGATGATAAAGGAATTATCTGGAATAAAGCTCTTGCACCTTTTGATGTTCATTTGATTGCATTGAATATGAAAAATGAAAATGTGGTTACATCAGCAGAAAAAATTTACAACGATTTGAAGAATGCTGGCTACGAAGTTTTATTTGATGATCGTGATGCAGCAGCAGGATTCAAATTCAATGATGCTGATTTACTCGGTATGCCTGTTCAAATTGTAATTGGTGAAAAGAAATTAAAAGAAAATAAATGCGAAGTGAAGCTGAGAAAAACGGGTGAACGCTTAGATGTTGAGTTGGGTAATGTGAAATTGAAAATTCAAGAACTGATCGAAAGTTTATAAAATGTAGGGACACAATATACTGTGTCCCTACGAAAGTCAATTTATTCCGTGTCCGGTTTTCCTCTTAAAGAATCCCATATCATATAAGCACAAAGAATTGCAAACATTACAAGTCCGATTAATTCTGCTGAATGTGATTCTGCCCATTCTAAATTAACCCAGTTATAACCTTGCCATCTTAGAATAGCACTTATTACTCCCATCAAAGCACCACCAGCTATGAATCCTGATGCAATCAATGTTCCTCGTTCTCTTCTTGCATTGTTAATCTTTTCATCTTTGCTTCTTGTTGAGACAAAATGAGCAATTAATCCTCCTACCAATAATGGAGTATTCAATTCTAAAGGAATGTACATGCCAAGTGCGAATGCAAGAGCAGGAACTTTTATCATTGTAAGAACTAAAGCCAGAATAGCTCCAACAATATAAAGTGACCACGGTGCCGGCTGTTGATCCATCAGCGGCTGAATAACTGCTGCCATTGCATTTGCTTGTGGTGCGACTAAAGCGCCATCACCAACAAAGCCATAAGTTTCGTTTAAAATCATAATTACAAAACCAACAGTTAGTGCTGAAACAAGCACGCCGAGAAACTTCCATCTTTCCTGTTTGATTGGAGATGAACCGAGCCAGTAACCAATTTTCAAGTCTGTAATAAAACCGCCAGCCATTGAAAGAGCTGTGCAGACAACTCCTCCAATAATTAAAGCAGCAATCATCCCGGAACTTCCTTTTAATCCAACAGAAGTTAGAATGATTGAGGAAAGAATTAATGTCATCAATGTCATTCCGCTAACGGGATTTGTTCCAACAATTGCGATAGCATTTGCGGCAACTGTGGTGAAAAGAAACGAAATGACAAGAACAATGAGTAATCCGGCTAAAGCCCATCCGATGTTATATACAACACCCATATAAAAGAAAACTAAAAGAAGAATAGCGGTAAGTACAATGCCAACAATAATAATCTTCATTGGAAGATCACGTTGAGTTCTGAGTTGAACGCTATTGGCTTGCTTCTTGTGAAAAATTTCTTTGAACCCTAAAGAAATTGCATCGCGAATAATTTTGGAAGAGCGAATAATTCCGATTATACCAGCCATGGCAATACCACCAATACCAACGTGTCTAACATATTGTCTGAATATTTCTTCTGCACTCATTGCAGAAATTAATTTTGCTGCCCCAGTACCAAATGGTTCTGTAAGACCTGCGCCGATGTATGAGATTACAGGAATCAAAAGATACCAGGAGACAAAAGAACCGGCAGCAATAATTGCAGAATATTTTAATCCAACTATGTATCCAAGCCCCATTACGGCTGCACCAAGATTTAATCGAAATACGAGTTTGAATTTATCAGCAAGCATTTCACCAAACCCGACAACTCTTGTTGTGAATATTTCACTCCACCACCCAAAAGTTGCAATTATAAAATCATAAACGCCGCCAATCAGTCCACTCACTACAAGAACTAAAGCCTGTTTACCACCTTTTTCACCTGCAACTAAAATTTCAGTTGTTGCAGTTGCTTCCGGGAAAGGAAACTGACCATGCATTTCTGCAACAAAATATTTCCTGAACGGGATGAGGAAAAGAATACCGAGCACTCCACCGAAAGCAGAAGCTAAAAATATTTGAAAAAAGTGAGCTTCAAGATTCAAAATATATAATGCTGGAATTGTGAAGATGGCACCTGCTACTATCAATCCTGAATTTTGTCCGATAGACTGAATAATTATATTTTGCCCAAGCGGACTTTTTATTTTCATCAGCGTTGAAACGCCGACAGCTATTATTGCAATTGGGATAGCAGCTTCAAACACCTGCCCGATTTTCAATCCAAGATAGGCAGCAGCAGCTGAAAAAAGTACAGCCATCATCAAGCCCATAATTACAGAATATGGAGTAATTTCCTGGGGAGTTGTACTCGCTGGCATTAATGGCTTGTACTCTTCCCCGGGTTTCAGCTCCTTGTAAGCATTTTCCGGAAGTCCTTTAATAGCTCCTGATGTATGTTCACTCATAATTTTTCCTCTTAGAAATTGAATTTAATTGGGAGTTCATATTCTGTTTTTTTAGATGCTGTAGATTCGAATGTAATTTTTCCGATCGGTTGTGAATTCTCAGGAAAATATTCATTTGGTACATTAAAATTTATTTGCATTTGTTTCGGCAATGAAGGATACAATATTATTGTTGATTTTCTCTCACTTGTCACACTAAAATCGTACTCAAGATCAAATGTTGTGATTTCTGTAAGACTAATATCTGCTGAACTTGATTCGAAAGCAAAACCCGGTACAATTTCAAAAATATATTCTGTTGAATCCTCACCTGATGTATTATTAACGCTTATACTTCCTTTACTAAAACTTAACGCATTACTTTCAACTACGAACCCGTTCATATCATAAATTAAAAAAGCCATATCTGTAAGTTTACTATAATCAGTCTTACTTAGCTCAATCCTGATTTCTTTCGATTGCTCACCTTTTCTTAAAACAAATGGCATCCTGAATTTCTCACTTCCACTGATTGTAATCTTGCTCTTTATTTCATAGCCGGTAAACTGACCCTTCAAATTATATGTTAAAGGTGAGTTAAATAAATTCACCACATCAATCTGGTTATCTTCCATACTTACTGTTTTATCATCAAGCCTGTTAATTCCATAGAACTGAACGGCAAGATCATAAGTTGAAATTCCTTTCGCGAGTATATTTGCATCAACAACAATTTCATACACTCCCGGCTCAAGATTGAAGTAGGTATCTCCAACTTCATTTTTATTATCGAGTGTGTGAAGAGATGGTGATGCACCTACTTGAATACCATTAGGATCAAACAAATAATACCTGGCACGGGCATATTCTTTATCAGAAGCAGCTAAATTAATATTCATTCCGGTCTGACCGGCTGGCAGTTCAACAAAATATCTTTTAAATAATCCCTGTTCAACTTTTTCTGACTTCCAGCTTCGGCCGTAATTATCTTCATAACTAAATCTGAACGGAATCACCACGGTCGCTAATACATCGAATTCAGGAAATTTGGCATTATCATCGCGATATCCCGTTAGCCTTCCTGAATATAATCCCGGTTCCTGCATTTTTGATTTATCAAATTTTACAGTTATAAAAGTTCCTTGTTGATTTCGCAGATAAGTTTTTTTCTGAATAGGGATAAGCCAGTCGCTGTCACTTTCTATATTGAATGCTCTGTAAAATTTTTCGCTTTCCTGATAACTGTTTCTTCTTAATGATATTGTGAATGTATCTTCATCTCTTAAATATGAACCGTTTCTAATGTAAAGATTCGGTGCTTTTTCATTGGGAGAATTCGCTGATAAAGATGAAGTTGAATATGTTTCAAATTTATTTACCTCGCCATCATCAATATATTTTTTAAGCAGGGAGTACGCATTCATTACATTTATATAACCGTGTCCCTGATCAAGATTACTGTATCCTTCCAAATGTGTGGCACCTTCCCGGATGGCTTTGAATAAAAGTTGAGCTGGAATTTTAACATCGGGATATTCCATTGATACTGCACTAAGCAGTAATGACATAACTCCAGCGGAATACGGTGATGCCATACTTGTTCCCCAGAATCTGTCCCATCCTACAAAGTTTGGTACTGTTGAAGCACAGGCACCCGGTGCGCAGACATCAGGTTTATTTATTTCGCCACCGCGTGATGAAAAGTTTAAAATTATATCCCGGTTTAAAGTTGTGCTGTAAAGATCACTTCCAGTTTGCTGAGTCATAACAGCACCGGATGAGAAAACTGCAGTTGTAGCTGAAGGTAAACCAATCGTAGAAATTCCCGGACCTTCATTCCCTGCACCCATACTGATGTATAAATATGGATTTTCATTAACAAGATTTTCTAAAAATTTTTCCATATCGGCATTTCCTTCAAGTTCGGCACCGATTCCGAAACTCATATTAATGATTACAGGAACTTTTGCTTCCCTGGAAATTTTATCAGCGTATTCATACGCTTTTTTCATACTCTCAGTAATAGTACAGCCACCTGAATAGAGATTATTGCCAAGTTTCATGCTCATCATTTGAGCTCCGGGAGCTATTCCGTTAAAATCAATTCCACCAATATCATATCCGCCAGCAATTCCCGCAACATGAGTTCCGTGTGAGCCATCGTCAAAGTGGAACGAAACTATCCCGCCAGAGGACGGGTCTTCCGACTTTTCTTCAGGAAGAATATTTAAACCCATTGTAAGTGGAGGAAGATCACCCGGATATTCAAACGCAAAAGCATCTTGTTTTTCTTTGTAATTTCTTAACGGTTTCTCGTCAGAAATATCTCCGTTACCATTTAAATCCAGATACACTACCCAAAACGATTCACCGCCTTCGCTAGTTTCAAAAGCAACCATTACAAAAACATCTTCCATTTCACCATTGCCATTAAGATCTCCGGCACCTGATCCAGAGTTCTTTAATATCTCTTCTGCAAAACCGCCAATATAATATTCGTTTCCATTTGGTGAATATTGCAATGCGGATGATGCGGAAACGGAAAGTTCTTCTTCATCGTAACTGTATATTGTTTTGCCCTCTTCTTTGTCAACTTCAGCTTCAAATAATTGAACATCACCTTCGTGAGTAAAATCCTGAACATCTAAGAATTTTACTACTCCTGTTGAAGTTTGTTTTAGACCATCGATACCAATATCAACACCAGTATCAAGAATTATTATAATAGTCCCTCTGCCATCATATTCAGGGTGAAGTGTTAAGAATTCTTCAACACCTGTATCATCCAATGATAGAAAAGTCTGCCCGGTTTCCTGGGAGAAAAGCAAGTTAGCTGTAATAAGAAACAGCGTAATAATTTTTGTGATTTTCATTTGATTGTTTGATTAGATTATAAATAAAGTTATAGAATTGATTGACATTTCAATTTTCTGATAATATGTGCTCGATGTGATTGATGAAAATTCTGCAAGAAGCATATAACAAACTTAATAAAGTTGTTAGAATTTACCTTCGAAAAAAGTAAGCTCGTTTTAGCTGGATTTAACTAATTTTATTGTATGAATAAAACACTTTTTATAGTCTCAACTCCAATTGGCAATTACGAAGATATAACTCTCAGAGCTTTGCGTGTGTTGAAAGAAGTTGATTTTATTATCTGTGAAGAATTTAAAGAAGCAAGACGACTTCTTTCAAACTATAAAATTGAGAAACAGTTAATTGAACTGAATGAGCACAATGAGAACGAAGTTTCTGATGAAATTCTTATGATGCTTTTAGATGGAAAATCTGCTGCGTTGATTTCTGATTGCGGAACTCCGCTCTTTTCTGATCCCGGACATTTACTTGTTGATTTGTGTATCCAAAATAAAATTGATGTTGTTCCCGTTCCCGGTGTTAGTTCGTTGCTTGCAGCTTTAGTGGGCAGCGGAATGGACTTTGAAAAATTTTATTACTACGGCTGGCTCTCTCCTAAAAAAGATATTAGGAGAAAACAATTACTAGATTTGAAAAAGAGAAAAGAAACAATTGTGTTGATGGATACTCCGTACCGCTTAAAAACTTTGATGGAAGATATTGTAAAAATTCTTGGGGCGAATATTCCGTGTGTGCTTGCATTTGAGCTTACAAAAGAAAGAGAAAAATTATATCGCGGAAATACCGGCAACATTTTAATGCACGTTGAAAAAGAGAATTTGAAGGGTGAGTTTGTGTTGGTTCTTAACAATTCAATGATAGCAATTCGAAAGAAAAAAACTTGGAATAAATAACTTATTAAAGTATTTTTATAAAAATTTCAGGTTAATGAATAAACTATTCATCTCCTCATATATCCGTTTCTAAACCATTGCATTTGCGCAAACGGAATTCAAAACCGGTTCAAATATCACACCTATTCTTACAGATACATCAAATAGTAAAATTTACTTGATTTCATAATGATGAGAGGAACAATAAAATATATTACTTTATTGGCTACTATATTCAGACGAATCAACAATTGTACTGCTAATGGTGGATCAATTAAATAAAGTAATTGCATAAAGCAGAATACAATTAATTAAGCTTCAAAAATTGACATAAGATTACAGATGATTCCGTAATTTGAAGATTATCGAAGAAAATATAGCGACATTTCCTAGTTATTCAACAATGATGAGATTGTAATCTATAATCACGGTGCTTTGATATTACTTGAAAGATATTAAAGTTAAGCATTCTCAGATATAGATTGGAGCAGATACTATTCTTAGTAGTATAGTGCTGATAAGCATTATTTTACATGAAAGATCAATTATTGGAACTATATGGGAGTCTTAGTCTTGTATTGATTTGAAGTAGCAGAAATAGATTCTTCTGTTGGGTTTAAGATGTTGAGATATATGTCAGTTTGTATAGCTGCTAGAAGAATACTCCGAATCAATTTCAGTAATATAGATAATACTTTAAAATTTAATTAGAGATTTTAATGTAATAATATCTGTGAATTGATATTCATAATTAATCGTTTACATCTAAGATTTGCTAAGTGACAACTAAAGATAGTCTGTTCAATTTTATTAGTAAGCGCAACATTCTCAATGTGGTAAGTATGCGGAAACATATCCACAGGTCTCATCTTAATTAGTTTGTAACCACCATCAACTAACAATTTAATATCTCTCACCTGAGTTGTAGGATTACAGCTTACGTAAACAATTTTTTCCGGACTTAGCTGTAGCACATCTTTTACTGTAACACTGTGCATTCCTCCTCTTGGTGGATCGAGAATAACAACGTCAGGTTTTGGTAACACATTTGTAAAAGGTAAAAATGATTTATAAAGATCAGCCTGCACAAATGAAACATTTTCAATTTTATTTATATCAAGATTTTCTTTTGCATCGTAGATAGAAGACTCTACAGATTCAAAACCATAAACTTCTTTTGCAAATGCGGAAACATAAATTGCAATTGTTCCTGCACCGGAGTAAAGATCATAAATTATTTCATCACCTCTTAAATCAGCGTACTCCAAAGCTGTGTTGTATAATTTTTCTGCCTGGATTGTGTTAGTCTGGAAAAAAGAGTTTGCGCTTATTCGAAATTTATAATCTCCAATTTTATCTTGAATGAATCCGCTTCCGTGGTAAACTATTTCATAATCACCAACTGCAATAGAAGCTTTCTTCTTACTGATATTGTTGACGATAGTTGTTATCTCAGGAAATTTAGTTGTAATTACAGTAACATATTCTTTCATCAATAATTCATTCTCTTCAAACGTAACAAGGTTCAACATGAGACCATTAGTTTTTTGTGCCTGCCGGATAATCAGGTTCCGTAAATATCCTGAATGTGTTTTAGTGTTGTAGATAGAGGTATGTCGCTTCTTAAAAAATTCCCTGGAATAGTTCAGTATATGTGAACTTAGTTCTGATTGAAGGAAGCACTCATCAATATCGAGTATTTTTTCAAAGTTGTTTGGAACGTGAAGTCCGACAAAAAAACCTTTATTAGAAACAGTCGCATCATCTAAAACAGTGAGCCATTGAATCTCAGAAAACGAAAATTCCATTTTGTTTCTGTAATAGAAAACATTCTCTGAAGGAAGAATATCTTCACATTCAAAACTTGTCTTGCCAGAAGGCAGGTTTGCAAATCCGCCATCGTGTGTGAAGATATCTTTAACCTGTTCCTGCTTGTAAGCTATTTGTTGAGCATAATTGAGATCCTGCTGCTTGCATCCACCACAAGTGCCAAAAAATTTACATCGTGGCTGTACTCTTTGTTGCGAAGGAGTAATGACCTCTTGTGTATTTGCTTCAGCATATGATTTTTTGAGTTTTTTAATTTTTGCTGACACTGTGTCGCCAGGATAAGCACCGTTCACGAAAACAATAAATGAATCCGGTTCAGTGCTTTCTGTGGAATTCTCAATATCTACTTTTCCGATTCCCTTTCCTTCGAAGGCGTACTTGTCAACTTTTATCTGAATAATATCTCCCTTTTTCAATTCTGCTTCCTCATTATGAAAGATTTAAATCCAATATATTTATCACCGCCAAGTTTAATGTATGCGTGAGATTCATGTTTCATTAGCGAAAAATATTTTTTGTCTTGTTCTTTTTCTTCTTTACCGGCTTTTGAAACTTCGAGCCTGATTTTCTCATAAAAATCTCTTAAAGTATTTGAAAGATCTTTTTCACTTATAATTTCAAATCCTTTGTTTTCATAGTATTGCTTTATACCTGATAAAGTCAAAGGATCCAATCCAGTTCGTTCCCAGATATCTTTGATAAATCCTGCAACCGGTTCTTTAAGCGAAACAATTTCACCAACGGAAAGAATTCCACCGTCAGTCAAAATACGTTTAATTTCTTTTAAGATATTTTTTCTTTCGGATACAGAGATTGTTCCTTGTGAATAAATTAAGTCAAAATAATTATCATCAAAATCAGTATGAGCATAATCCATCATTTTAATTTTGATTGAGTCTTTCCCTTTCAGATTCATCTTTATTCTGATTAACGAATTATAATTATCTGAAATAATATTAATATCAGTAAAATGCTCAAGCAATTTTTTAACAATTAAATTGCTGACTGTACCGATAATTAATGCGTGGCTTCCATTTGAAATTTTTTCTCCAAGCAAATGCTCAAGCTGGCTGTTTCCACCGGGAAGTTGAATATTATCTATTTGGATTTATTCCTCGATAATTTTGATTTTTCAC
Source organism: uncultured Ignavibacteriaceae bacterium (assembly GCA_963790385.1). Classification (GTDB taxonomy): domain Bacteria; phylum Bacteroidota; class Ignavibacteria; order Ignavibacteriales; family Ignavibacteriaceae; genus IGN2. The sequence continues at coordinate 580,573 of CAWBOG010000003.1, read as the reverse complement.
AGTCTAATTTAATCAATATTATTTTTTTTGATGAATAGTAATTTCAGTCTGTTTTGTCTTTATGAAATGTATGCAGTATTTTTGATTTGAATTTTATATTATTCGCCTAAATAATTATTAATTTGAAAGCATACTGCGAGAGGTTATTATGAACAAAGACATAGATTATCTGGAAGATGATATCTTAGAAGATTTCGGTGAGCTGAAAGAGTTGGATTTTGGAAACAGAAAAGGGGAGAGTAATAAAAATATTGATGAAGAAGAAGTCCAGAAAAAAATTGATTACGTTGATGAAAACCTCTGGGAAAAACTCGAGCATTCCGGCAAAAGAATTTCATTCGCTAAAGATATTCTTGCACTTTACAATTATATGAAAGATCCGTTGGTCAGGTGGTACAGAAAAGCAATTGTTGTAGCTGCATTAATCTATTTTATCGTTCCAATTGATACTATCCCGGATATAACTCCATTTTTCGGTTATCTCGATGATATTGGAGTAATAACCGCACTTTTGAAATACCTCGGTAGCGAACTAATGCAATATTATCCTGAAAGCTACAGAACCTGAGTTACCTTTAATTGCTCAGAAGTCTTATCAAATTTTCGTTCCCTAATTAATTCTAAAAAGAAAATCCAAATGAATTATCGAATTATAAAAAGCGAAGTAATTTATCGTGGTAAAGTTTTTAACACGAAAGTAGATCAGATTGAATATGACAGTGGCAACAAAGCTGTCCGTGAAGTTGCAGAACATCCGGGTGGAGCTGTAGTTGTTCCCGTTACTAAAGATGGAAAAATTGTTATGGTAACGCAACACAGATATCCGATGAATAAAACTTTATTGGAACTTCCTGCAGGAAAATTAGGAAAGGGTGAAGATCCTAAATTATGTGCCGTTAGAGAACTGGAAGAGGAAACAGGATACAAATCAGATAATGTAAAAGAGCTAGGAAGTATTTATACAACTCCCGGTTACTCAACAGAAAAATTATGGATATTTCTTGCCAAAGATTTAAATCCCGGTGACCATAATCGTGAGGAAGGTGAATTTGGGATGGAAGTATTTGAGTTAACCCTGCAAGAAATTGAACAAAAAATTTATAGTGGTGAAATAGTTGATGGGAAAACAATCTGTGGAATTTATCTAGCTAAACAAAAGATGTAAATAGTTTATATTTATCAATTTGTAAGTACACCTTTAGGTACCAATTGTCACTGTCTTTTAAAATTTGTATAATTAAATTAAATATTACGAAGTATTAGTGTTTTGAAGATAAGAGAGATAATAAAATTGATTGAATCAGATGGATGGTATCTGGATAGACAAAAAGGAAGTCACAGACAATTTAAACATCCGGAAAAGTCGGGGATTGTCACTATTTCTGTACACAAGCTTTCGGATGAAATTGCACCGGGTACACTGGGCAGTATTCTTAAACAAGCAAAACTTGATAAACCAAGAGGTAATAAATGAGAAAGTATTTAGTCGTGTTCGAAAAAACTAAAACAGGTTATAGTGCATATGTTCCTGATTTACCCGGTTGTATTGCGACCGGTAAAAATAAAAATGATGTTGATAAGAGGATATATGATTCAATTACATTCCATTTGGAAGGTTTAAAAGAATCGAATCACAAGATCCCAAGACCGAGTGCAGAAAGTGCATTCTTATTGATTAATTCTTAAAGCCGAAAAAACTTTTCACAAAAGATATTGACTAAATTTCAGTTGCATTAATACGGAATAAAACAGGATTGCATTACATTCCCGGAAGTAGTAAATGAAAGTTTTCAAATTAAATGCCATATCTTTGCGATGTGGCATTTTTATTTGGTAATTAATTTATGCTCAAATCATTTGAAGTAAAAGACTACGCTCTAATAGAACATATCTCCGTTGAATTTGGAAACGGACTTAACATCATCACTGGTGAAACCGGAGCCGGTAAATCAATTCTGATTGATGCAATGAGTCTTCTTGCTTGGTGAAAGAGCTTCAACAGAAGTCATACGAAAAGGTGCGCAAAAATCTTTTGTTGAAGGAATCTTTGATGTAAAAGCAAATCAAAAAGTAAAATCATTACTAAAAGAAAATGAAGTTGATTTTTATGATGAGCTGATTATTAGAAGAGAAATTTCACTCAAAGGTTCCAACCGATGTTTTATCAATGATACTCCAGTTAATCTCAATCTTGTAAAAGATATTGGAAATTTACTGGTTGACTTACACGGTCAGCACGAACATCAATCACTGCTTCGAACTGAAACTCATATTGATTACCTTGATGAATTTGGTGATTACAATGATATTCTTCAGCAATACAAAAAAGTATTTTCTGAATTAACTAAGAAAGAAAATGAGCTGGTTGAACTTCAGGGAAAAGAAAACAGCATAAAAGAGAAAAAAGATTTTTACTCATTCCAGATAAAAGAAATTGACAATGTTTCTCCAGAGGAGGATGAGGATGATAATCTGCTGGAAGAATTAAAAATTCTTGAGAGTTCAGAAAGACTTGCAGAATTAACTTCTGAAATTTATCAGCTTCTCTATGAATCCGAAATCTCTGTGCAATCTTCTTTAGCAAAAGTTAAATCATTAATCCAAAAACTGAATGAGATAGATAAATCGTTTAGTGATTCCCTGACCGAATCTGAATCTGCACTTGCGCAGGTTCAGGACATTTCAAATTTTATAAGAAACTACAACTCAAAAATTAATCTTGACCAAAAAGAAGTTGAAAGTAAAAGGGAAAGACTCAGTGCAATAACTCTTTTAAAGAAAAAATATGGTGGCTCAGTCAAAAGCATTCTGGATTATCGAAAAAAGATTGGAGAAGAATCTGAGCTTGCAGAAAATTTTTCAGGAAAGATGATTGAGCTTTCTAAAAATATTTTTGAATCGAGAAAAAACGCCGGCAATCTGGCTAAAAACTTGTCAAAAAAAAGAGAACAATCTGCAAAACTTGTAAAGAGGGGAGTAGAAGAATCACTAAAGGAGCTTGGCATACAAGAACCTCAATTCAAGACACAAATAATAAACGAACAAGCAGAAAAAGATTCTGGAGTTTTTACTGAAGGAAAATATTTCAAAGCAACTTCAAATGGAATTGATGAAGTTGAATTCTTCATTTCCACAAATCCCGGTGAAGATTTAAAACCACTCGCGAAGGTTGCATCGGGTGGTGAAGTATCGAGAATTATGTTGTCGTTAAAATCAACGCTCGCCAGGAATGATAAATTACCCTTGCTAATCTTTGACGAAATTGATGTTGGTGTAAGTGGAAGGATTGCACAGAAAGTCGGAAGAGCGTTAAAAAATCTATCCACATTTCATCAGGTAATTTCAATTACACATTTACCTCAAATTGCCAGTCATGCAGATCACCATTTTTCGATTGAAAAATCAACTAAAAATGAGAGAGTGATTAGTTCAATAAGAAATTTACCTAAAATGGAAAGAATTACGGAAATTGCACGTCTTCTCAGTGGAGAAAATATTACTGATGCAAGCCTAAAAAGTGCTCGTGAACTGATTAATCAAAGGGAATAATTTTTGAGCCATTTACTTCAATAATTTATTAAAAACAATTTACTGAAGTATTTTTTCACAGTGTTAATGAATAAGAGCTCTAAAATAGTTTCAACCATTTTAATGGTTTTTTTAGTTTTCTCTTCCAGAGCTGTCCCACAAACAATCGGCGAAACACTTTCAAATTTATCTTCGAATGCAGTCCTGAAATATTCTGAACCGGTTATCAGTGCATTTGGTTCAAGTATGAACTCAGGATGGTTTACAGGTTTACCAGCCACAACGAATAGCGTTCATGCTAAGTTAAGATTTGTTGCTGTCGGTTCATTCTTTACTGATGATTACCGAAGATTTAGTTACGTAGGGAATTTAAATCTTACTTCCTCACAGGTAGATGAAATCCTTTTGTCTTCCGGATATGATCCAAATTCAATTCCCGATTATGAATCAATAAAAAACGAAATTCTTTCGAAGTCATGGGAAGTTAAATTCGATGGACCAACAATTATCGGCAGACTGGATGAACATCTTCAGGTTGAATTCCCTGGAACTGAAATTCAAGGATATAATATTGAAAGTTATACACTTGAGGTTAATGAGGTAAAAGGATATTTAAATAATATTGAAGTTATGCCATCACCTGCGTTGCAGTTTGATCTGGGAAGTGTCGTTGGGACAGGAGTTTCAGTTCGTTATTTCCGTGGAATAAATTTGTATGATCTTGGAGTTGTAAATATTTGGGGAGCTGGAATTATTCACAATTTAAACTATTGGTTCAGCGATCCTTTACCTGTTGATCTTGGTATTGGTTATTACTTTCAGAACTTTAAAGTTGGGGATGTTTTTACAAATAATGCTTCTCAGTTTGGATTATACTTAAGTAAAAGAATCGGCGGAAGAATTTCAATAGAACCATACGCAGGTTTAACTTATGAAACTTCCCGAAGTCAGATTGATTATAGTTATCAATTCGATAGTCCTGCCGGTCAACAGGAATTAAATCTTAATATTGATTATAATGGTGATAATACTGTCAATCTTGCTATTGGTACCTCAATAAACCTTTCAATATTCTTAATTAATTTTGATTATAAATTCGGTGGCACAAATACCGGAACCTTTGGAGTTGGTTTCGGATTCTGACTTTTGTTCTAATTTTTTATCCTTGGTTTTCTCCTAAAAAACACACCCTTACTTCAAAAATCCTAAAATCTTCCTCCTCATTATTTTTTCAAAATAACGCATTTGCGTGATTGCCTGCCTTATCAGAAAAAAATATTTTACTGATGAATCAAGAAAATATTATACACTAATTAGAAAAAGGAGGCTACAATGAAAAGAGGAATCCTTTTCTTTCTCTTCATTCTCGGTTTTCAGTTCAACATAACTTTTGGACAAGTTGGTTTGGGAATATTTGGTTTAGCCCCGAACGATGCAAATTCTTATTCCAAACCAATGGCTACATTTCTGGGAACTTATTTTAATTCCGGCGCTTACTATTCCGCTGATTTACCGGAAACATTTCAATTTAAGTTTAGCATTATTGGAATGTATACTTTTGTTCCTGATGGGCAAACTACATTCACACCGAATCCCGGAGTTTCTGGTTATAGTAATACTGGAAGCACCGCCACTTTCGTTGGAGGAAATGGAAGTTACCAGGTTGGTTCTGGAGGTTTTCTCGCTTATCCGGGCGGATTTAATGTAAGCAGTGTACCCTCTGGTATTTACCAGGCTGCTGGAAGTATCTACGGAACAGAGCTTATGCTCAGGTATTTTCCAAGTATCACATTCAGTGATGTTAAATCGGGCTTTTGGGGAATAGGATTAAAACATGATTTTAGTCAATTGTTGCCCTCGCTTCCTTTTAACATTGCTCTTCAGATTCTTTATAACAGTTTCAGCCTTGACTATGTCGGAGATGATCCAACCAGCCAGATTAATATTGAATCAAATAACTTTGCGATAAATGTTCAAGGCAGTAAAACTTTCAGTGAAATGTTTATTGTTTACGGAGGATTGCAGTACGAAAATTCGAGTATGGACCTTAGTTATTATTTCAGAGATCCAAATGAACTGTATCCATCAATTGCGAATACAATGCAAAACACTTCGGTGGATGGTGATAATGTTTTCAGATTTACTGCGGGAGGTGCAATTGAGCTTATGCCGGTAGTTTTCAATTTAGACTTCAATATTACCTCGATGTTTACGATCACCGGTGGTATTTCATTACAAATATAAAGGAGTTTGAAAATGAAAAATATTTATAACAATAACTTTTTAATTTTAATAATTCTTGTTGCTACGTCTTTTCAAGGTTGCGAAATTCTTGAAAACTTTTTTTTGAATCTTCCGCTTAAACAACCTATTACTTCAACTGGTAGTAGTACGACGATAAGTGAATTCGAGAATATTTGTCTCGAAGATTATGATGCTTATTCGGATAATATCGATGAGATACAAAGTGTCGAATATGTTGCAGCATTATACAGGACATTAGATTCGCCTCAACTAACTCCGGGTTTAGCTGGTCAAAATATTAATGTAACTGTTGTTGATGGTGATGGTATTCTTATATTTTCAAGAGATCTTCCAACTGCGGTTGCTAGCGATTATATTGATACACCTTACGAAATTGAATTAACGACAAGCGAAATATCAATACTAAATGAATATTTAGCGCAATACAAAGAAAATCAGAATTTATGCTTCACTGCTACTCTCACAATGAGTAATATTTCAGCCGGTCAGGGTCCACCGTATACTTTAACCGGACAGGTTGAACTTCTTCTCTCAATTGAATTAGCACCATAACTGTCAAATTATTCTTATTAAGGGACTGATTTTAGTCCCTTAATTATTTAACTTCTTATTGTCTTCTTATTTTCCCACCATGCAATTAAATTTGATTATAAAAATTCACTCTTATAAAGTCCATTGAAAAAAAACGCTTGTTATATACATATTCCGTTCTGCGATCATAAGTGTATCTATTGTGATTTTTATTCAATTATTACTTCCGATAACGTTAATTCTTTTTTAAAGTCACTGAAAAAAGAAATAAAATATTATTCTGAAAAATATTCAGCAGACCGAGAATTTATTTCAATCTTCTTTGGTGGTGGAACTCCTTCATTGATGGAACCGGATTACATTTCAGAAATTCTTGAAAACGTAAAAACAAATTTTGTAGTAAGGGATGGTGCAGAGATTACACTAGAAACCAATCCCGGGACAGTGTCTCTTGAAAAATTAAAGATGTTTCGTAATGCAGGAATTAATAGAATAAGCATTGGCATTCAATCTTTTGATAATGATGATTTGAAGTTTCTCACGCGTATTCATAATTCTGATACTGCAATAAAAACAGTTAAGAATGCAACTGAAGCTGGTTTTGAAAATATAAGTCTTGATTTAATATTTAATTTACCCGGACAAACAAAAAACAAATGGATCAAAAATTTAGAACAAGCCGTTAAACTTCCAATCAATCATATTTCAACTTACAGCTTGATTCTTGAAAGAGGGACTATTCTGAATAAAATGGTTCTCGACGGTAAAGTTAAAATTGCTGATGAAGACTATGATGCGGAATTATACCAATCCACTATTGATTTTATTACTTCGAAAGGTTTTTCTCAATATGAAGTTTCTAATTTTGCCAAACCCGGTTTCGAATGCGTTCACAACAACGCTTATTGGCATTACAAAGATTATTTAGGATTTGGAACATCTGCTCATTCATTCATTGATGGTAAAAGATGGTGGAATTTGTCGAGTCTTAAAATGTATATTGATAAAATTGGACAATCCGAAAATGCTGTTGCTGGCTCGGAAATAATAAATTCTGAAAAAGCAATTAATGAATATATTATGCTTGAGTTAAGAAGTTCAGGGCTAAATATCAAAAAGTTTGAAAAAAGATTTGTAATAGAAAGCCGGGACTGGTTAAAAAATAATTATCCTTATTTTGAATTGTTGAAGAATCAGAATTTTGTAATGATGAATGATGGAATAATAAAACTTACTTCAAAAGGATATGCTGTTTGTGATGAAATACTTTCAGAAATACTTTAATAATCTTTTCTGTTTATGCCTAAAATAAAACTACACTGGCAGATTTTAATCGCTCTGATCATTGCAGTGATTTATGGATTGTTCCTTACAGATTATGCATACCTCGTTACCTGGATGGGCGATTTATTCCTCAGAGCATTGAGGATGATCATTATACCATTAATCTTAACATCAATTGTATCTGGTGTTACTAGTATTGGTGACGCACAAAATCTTGGCAGGCTCGGAATAAAAACTTTTACCTATTATATAACTACAAGTCTTTTTGCAATAGTAACAGGCTTGTTCTTAGTAAACCTTATTCAACCGGGAGTTGGTGCTGATCTTGGTCTAAAAAGAGAAGTGCCTGAATTGGCTGCAGCTTCAGGTGATATATGGGATATTATCTTAAGAATGGTTCCAACAAATATTTTTGAAGCATTGGTTTCGTTCGATATTCTTGCGATAATTTTCTTCTCAATACTTTTTGGGTTTTTTATTACAAGACTTGATTCAAAGCAGAAAGATTTTTTAACGACACTATTCAATTCCGGCTTTGAAGTTATGATGAAACTAACTCACTTTGTAATCCGGTTTACTCCTCTTGGTATTTTTGGAATTGTTGTTGCTGTGGTTGCAGAGCAAAGGGAAAATCTTGGTGCAGTTTTAGGAAGTTTAAGCAAATACTTTATTACAGTTTTAATTGGGTTAATTATTCATTCGATGATTACATTACCTTTAATTATTCGTTTGATTGGAAGGGTGAATCCATTGAACCACATTAAAGCAATGACAACTCCACTGCTCATGGCATTTTCAACACGATCTTCGTCCGCCACTCTTCCATTGACTATTGATGCTGTCGAAACTAATGCTGGAGTTTCAAACAAGATCTCAAGTTTTGTTCTACCTCTTGGTGCAACAATAAATATGGATGGAACTGCACTTTACGAATGTGTGGCAGCTATGTTCATTGCTCAGGCTTATGGAATCGAGATGTCAATTGTTCAGCAAGCAATAATTGTTTTTACTGCATTGCTTGCTTCAATCGGTGCAGCCGGAATTCCAATGGCTGGGCTGGTTATGATTTCAGTAATTCTAACCGCAGTTGGTCTTCCATTAGAAGGAGTCGGACTTATTCTTGCTGTTGATCCATTTCTTGATATGTGTAGAACTACCGTAAATGTCTTCAGCGATACTTGCGGTGCCGTTACTATTGCTAAATCAGAAGGTGAAATTCTTAAAGTGTAATTATGAGTTGTGGGACTTACAAATTGAATCTATTTCTTTAAACTTACATCGGGCACATTTCGGGAATTGAAGAATATTAAAATTCACATTCAGTATTTCGGTGGATAGGATCTTATGATAGATTCTGGATGTTTCGAAGAATCGGTACCCCTGTAATTGCTAATTACAGGGGTTTAGTTTGTTGATAGATTTATTAGTTAGTTATGCTGCTGATGAAGTGACTTTATTTGTGCAATCGTAAATTTATCCACTTTCTCTACTTTAGCCACAGACCTAAATTCAACCGGAACAATTTGAAGAGCAGCCACCTCGTTTATTCCATTAACAATTATATAACCTGTATGATCACCTGATAAACAGCCCCATTCAATTTGATTTAGCAGTTCAGGATCATCACCACTGAATTTATCAAGTGTTGCTAAACAAGTCTCCGGAGTATGGTGAAGTATGATGAGATAACTATTGATCATTTCCTGATCAGGACTGGTATTTTTGTTTTGTGCTTTCGTTGAATTCGCCCCACACCCTAATAGAAAAGTAATAATGAAAATTCCCCGATAAATGATTTTTAGCCTATTCATTTTTTGACTCCTTAAATATGATGATCACATATAAGTTAATTGAAGTATTTTGATTTTTAGCATGCTGCTAAAATGAAAAATAAAATTATTGAAAGATTTATAACTAAAATAAATTGAGGAAATTAACAGAGGATTAAAATTGGATTAATAAATTTTAATAATTGAAAGCGATTATTTAGTACTTGCCTATTCTTAATACTTTACAAAGAAATTATTTGCAGGCTAAATAAAAGTTAATATTTCTTCTAGTTTTTTCTTTTTTATATCAGGAACTCTTGCCTCATCTGTTGGATATCCGACAACAAGAAGTAAAAACGGTCGTTCATTTTTTGGTCTGCCAAGGATTTCATTTAAAAAATTCATTGGACTTGGTGTATGTGTTAGTGAAACCAATCCCGCATTATGAATTGCAGTAATTAACATTCCGGTTGCGATTCCAGTTGATTCCATTGCGTAATATTGTTTTACCTGCCTTCCATCAGGAAGTAGCTCGTAACTTTTAGAGAAAATGGCAATTAGATACGGAGCAGTTTCAAGAAAAGGTTTGTTCTCATCTGTACCGAGTGGTTCAAGAACTTCCAACCATTCTTTTGGTGCGCGCTTTGTATAAAATTCTATCTCTTCTTCTTCAGCCGCGACTCTAATTTTCCTTTTTATTTCCGGATTTGAAACAACCACAAAATGCCACGGCTGTAAATTGGCTCCGTTTGGTGCTGTCCCTGCCGACTTGATACAGTTCTCAATAATTTCTTTTTGAACAAGCTTATCAGAAAAATCTCTTACAGTTCTTCTTCTCTTAATATCTTCATAAAATGCTCTTGATCTATTCAACATTTCGGTTTCAGAATATTTCTTGTAATTGCTCAGCGGAATGAAATTTGGTTTAGTCATATCGTCCTGATTTTTGTGAAGACTTTTTCAAAGTTAAATAAAAAGGCGATCAATGTGATCGCCTCATTAAATAAGTCAATTAAAAATAATAATTACTTCAGCAATAACCCCGCAAAGCGGGGTTTCTGCTCGAGTGAAGTATCACTTGAGCAGCAACATTTTTTTAACTTCAAAGAATTTATCCTGAACATTAATTGAGTAGAAATAAACTCCACTTGCTAAATTCTGTCCATTGAAAACTACTTCGTGAGTTCCGGCTGTCAATTCGGTATTTATTATTTGAGCAACTCGTTCACCTAGAATATTGTAAACATTAAGCTTCACCAATCCCTGCTGTGGTAGAGTAAAACGTATTACTGTCGAAGGATTAAATGGGTTAGGATAATTCTGGAATACCTGGTATTTAGTTGGAACAGATTTATCGTCAACAGATACCACTCCTTCAGGTGTAGTAAAATTAAATTTATCACGCCAGAACTGAATTGCCGCCTAGATAAATCACGTCAACAAGATCGTCAATAATAATAGTTAGATACAATAGTGGACTACATTCCATGTTGCATTATCGCTAACCAGTTGTCCGGTTATCATCTGTATTACACTGGTTTGGATCATAAGCCGTATTAACTACCATGTGTATACGTCCTGTTTGTTTGATTCCAAACGCACCAGCATTGATGGTCTGGATCTCCGTGCATCTATCCCGGAACACTAAGATTAACCTGATAAGGATCATTCGGATCTTCAGCATTCCAGACTTCAAAAGGAATTCTTACTGTAAATGGTTGATCAGAATCCCAGGATTGGATTGAGCGGATGATTAGCCAAAGCAGAGCCACTTAACGTTCGAAATAATGTAGCCATTTGTCCACCACTTGAGATAAAATAAACAAGCTGACTGCCATCCATCATTGAGTCCGCAAACACCGGTAAATCTTAGCTCATAATCATCGGTCAATTCATCAAGCTCGTTTGTTCACTACATCCAAAGTTATCTATGGCTGTTACTGCTTTTCGTACCGCTGAATATGGTATAATTTTGAATATCAAGAGTTTGAGTATTAGAGTTTGAAGTGAGTATGGTTAATCCAGAAGGAGAATATAGTTGAAGATCTGAAAAACCGAGCTGGTCGTCGTAAGAAACATCAACAGTAATTTTAAATCCTTCAACAACCGGATCGCCAACATATTCATGCGTATAAAGATCGTATCCCATAATTACTGTTTGGTCTTCAAGCACAGTATCCTGAGTTGTGAGATTAAATACGTTCCAATGTTTTTCAGTTTTAAATGCGTAACCTATATCATTAATTTCGGTTGAGCCTTCTGCATTAACTGGATTACCTCCATAGCCGTCATCATAAATTATCCATTCAACATTAAGTGGTAATTGGTAGGGTGAGATTGAAACAGTCCATTCTTCATCACCAGTGAAAATCCCATTGTTTGTTAATACACCACCGACAACACCTAAATTTAAAGTGTTCCCAACGATTTCGGGATATACAGTTCCGTTATTTGCCTGAAATACAGGTGCTTCGATGATTGTTGTTCCTAAAGGAAAAGTCATTGTAATTCCATCTGCCCAATCAAAATCAATACTAACTAAATTTAAATGACAGGTTAATTCCAGGCTGTTTGGTAATGGACCATAAACAGCCCCGATGTCAATTGTAGATCCTGTCAAGTCATCTGTTTCAGAGGGACCATTTGTTGATCTTCCTGGTCCAATTGGTATCCACTCTCCATTTTCATTTCTGTAATATGTTTGTTGATTAAAGAATACTTCATAATCATCTCCAGTTAATTGTGTAGCATCATCAACAACTGCATAGACATTTCCATCACCATTTCCCTGTGAATGTGTGACTGTAATTGAATCGCCATAACTTGCACCTCCAAGGCTATCATAAAATACTGCTTCAATAACTTCAAGAAAACTCTCGGAATTATTTGGAATTGCTTGTGGATCAGAATTATAAGTGTAAGCAGTAACAGCAAAATAATATTTCTTACCTACTTTCATATATTCGTCTTCGACATAATCATAGTTCGTAAGTATTGTTCTTTCAATTCCGGAATCTGATCCATACTGTTGAATACCATTGATTGGTAATCCTGTAACAGGATCCATAACAAGACCTTCTATTTCAGTGATTCCATCGACTTTATCAAATGTTGCAATTCGAACTGCATTTTCTTTAATCAGTAAAGGACTCGCGAGTTGATAAACATTGTAACCCTGAAATTCATATCCGTCCTGAGTGAAATTTTCAATTGCAGAAACAGAAGAAGTATCTAATCCCCAGTTTAATTTTATCTTCCAGGTTGTACCTGTAACTGTTGTGTTTGGAATTTCTGTCCTGGGTGGAGATGAAACAATATTTTCTATGCCATTATCAAAAGCTGTTTGTGCAAGCACATCATAATATTTTAATATTTTGAACGATTCAAGTCGATCGAAACCGATTGCTGCAATTTCTGCAACTACAACTTCCTGAGTATCACCGACAGCCATATTGAAAGGGCCAGAAGCCAAACCAACTCTTCGGTCACTTGGACTATATTGAACTCCATCAATCCAACCTTCACCCGTCAATGGATCTCCGGAAAGTGAATAGGAAGTTAGAAGACCGGTTATAGGATTTACAAATGGTTCATTGGTTAATCCATAACGTCCCTGTAAAAATCTATAAAATCTAACAGCACCTTCAGGATAAGAACCCTGAACAGGATCAGATAATAATGCATCAGAACCTAAAAAATAGTATGCAGCTGTCATTGGAAGAGTTTGATTTCCCTGTACCGTTGGACCTTTAAACAGATCGAAAGCAATAGAAGGAGGAGGAAAATTATCATATACCGGATCGTATTCATATCCGTTATAAGCGTAAACCATATTTAGTGTTGTATCACAACCAACCAAGTCATCACCTGAATATCCAATATCTGGATCTGACCACATAGATATGTACATATCATTAAATTGTAACATTACTTTTATTGATCAATTTATATTTTCGGAAGAAAAGATTATCAAGAAAACTTCCGTTTCTGTATTCCCAATAAGTTGCCTGGTATTCAACCCCCATCGGATCTGTACTATACATAAAAGATGTAAGTGATTGATTGAGATCATTCGCAACAAACCATATCGTCTGAGATGCACCTTTTATTCCGGGTATATCAACATTTGGATTATATATCCCATTTGCATCAATATCATCAAATGGAGCTCCGTCTTGTGCTCTCCATTCCGTCCAATCCAATTCATATTGAGTCCTGATTTCCTGTTCTGTTTTTCCCTCATCTAAAGCTTCAACAGATAAATCAACCGCTGGACCACCGGGATAAACATCAGGTCTTACCCTGTAAATTCTCACGTGAGGTAAATTTGAATCTTCTGCTACACCCGGAGAAATAATTTTTCCTCCCTGTAAACCCGTTCGGTATACAGAACCACCGATATGTATATTATCCCCTGTAGTACCAATTAAAGCACCCCAAAGTAAACCTGATTGGTAAACAGCTGATTTTCCTGAACCCTTCGGAAATACGAATCCAGCAGCATCCTGTCCTACATTTATATCTGAGATGCCATCATTCTTAAAAACTGTTGAAATATTATTGAGATTAAGGTAAGCTCGAATTGGATCTCCCACTTGTGGATCATCAGTCTGTTGTGCGTGAAGAAAACTATAAAACAATGATATGATTATTACTAAGAGAGCAAGCTTTTTCATAACTCCTCCATTGATATTATGTAATGGTATTTTAAAGAGATTTTTTTATTGTATAAAATTTAAAATCTGCTAACCATAATAAATGTCATAGTCTGACCTTAATGAAAACATAATACTCTGTAAAGTTAACGGCTGGATTTAGTTGAATGTTTTCCATAAGTGTAGTGTTATTACACAATAATTTAAATATCTTTTTAAGGAAAATTTTACAAAAGAAAACTGTTCAAATAAATGATAATTGTCAAGGGCATAAAACTTATTTATTAGAGTTTATGTCCTTTTCTTTGATTCGCATATTCTGATCATAACAATTTACTTGAAAAATTATTTCAACCTCCAACACTAATTTAATACCGCTGATCATTAAGCAAGTTCGCAAAAGGTATGAGTTGACCAATTTTGTATTGCTCGGTAACCATTTTTATGAAATTTGAGTCTAATCTTAAAAATCGACAGGAGAAAAATTATGTTTTTTAAATTCGGACAGTTCAAACAACTAAGTGCGTCCATCGTTATCTCTATTGCATTTACAGTAACTGCCTGTGGAAGTATGCATTCAACATCGGATGATGATCTTCAACTTATACAGGAAAAAACATTTACTATATCGCCGGAAAAAAAGCTTTTGGTTGATCTATCTTCTGGCGATGTTACCGTTACCTACTGGGATAAGTCGGAGGTTCATATAAAGATTTTCGGAAACGAAAAGGCATTTGATAAAATGAATTTTACTTTGAATGGCGATGAAGAATCAGTCGAAGTCTTTGGTGAGAAGAAATCCTCAACATCTTCGTGGTTCAGTAATATAAATGTAAAAGTTGAGATTAAGGTTCCATCAAAATTCAATTTGGATATTAATACTGCGGGTGGAGACATTAAATGTGGGGGAATCACAGGAAGAGCGCAGTTGCATACTTCAGGTGGCGATGTGTGGGTGGACAAGTGCTCAGGAAATATAGATGTTTCAACATCAGGTGGCGACGTTTTTCTGTTTTGTAGTGATAGCTTCATTGAAGCTGAAACTTCCGGAGGTGATATAAATCTTGAGTATGCTGGTGAAAATAAGGGAATTGATCTTTCGACTTCCGGAGGTGATATAGATATTAAGCTTCCGGAAAACTTTAGATCATCAATTGATTTATCAACTTCCGGAGGTGACGTTTCGTGTTCACTTAATATGAGCAATATCAAGAAATCATACGGTAGTAGTTTGTCTGGTGATATTAATGGTGGAGGAGAGAAGCTAAACGCACATACTTCAGGTGGAGATATTACAGTAAGAGAAAAGTAAAAATTAAAAAGGCGGGTCAAACCCGCCTTACATTTTTTAGTTAATTGTGATCAAGTACGGTTTAATTTTTTCCTCAATATGTTGTTTCGGAACTGCACCAATTACTGCATCAACCACCTGTCCGTCTTTGAATATGCCGAGAGTTGGGATACTTCTTATTCCGTACATTATGGCAGTATTTTGATTTTCATCTGTATTTAGTTTAACTACTTTTATTTTGCCTTCGTATTCGTTTGCGATCTGTTCAACAACGGGTGCAATCATTCTGCAAGGGCCACACCAAGGAGCCCAAAAGTCTACTAAAACGGGCGTATCAGATTTTAAAACTTCCTGCTCAAAATTAAAGTCATTTCCTTCGATTAGATTTTTCATTATTTCCTTTATCTTTATTGTTATAAATAAATTGTACGCTAGTGATCTTTAGTCAATAACCCACGCTAATAAGATGATAAAATGTGTACTAAGGATTCATCACTATTTTGATTGAAATCACATTTGTCTTGATTAATTACGAACTTTAATTGACTCAAATTACAACTCAGCATCCATTGCGTCTTCGTAGAATTTACGATAAGTTTTTATCGAGCTGAAAATTGACTCAGCTACCTGTTTTTGACCTGCACTAGATTTTAAAAACTTAGCATCTTCTTTATTTGATATGAATCCTGTTTCGATAAGAACGCTTGGCATTGAAGCGCCAACCAGCACATAAAATCCTGCCTGCTTTACACCACGTGATTTTAATTTTAAATTTAAATCAAAATCTTTACTAAGTAACTCTGCAAATTTCTCGGAGTACTTCATATAGGCCGAATGTGCCATACTTACAAGAATAAAATTCTCATCTGTAAGCTTTTGATACCTCTGTGGATTGTCTTCGTATACTATTACACTGTTTTCAGTTTCTGCAATCTCAATGGCTTCTTCAGTTCGTCCCGGTCTTAACAGGTAAACCTCAGCACCGTTTGCATCACTTGGTTTTTTCTTTGTTGAATTGCAGTGGATTGAGACGAACAACTTTCCATTATTTTCATTTGCAATCTTACCTCGTTTATACAGATCAACAAAAGTGTCATTACTTCGTGTGTAAACTACTTTAATATCGGGCATTTCCTTTTTAAGTATTTCACCAAGCTTTAGGGCTATTGCAAGTGTAACATCTTTCTCTTTGAGATTATCAATTCCTATTGCACCCGGATCTTTTCCTCCGTGGCCGGCATCAATTACAACAACATCAAAATTCCATTTACCCATATTATCTGTTTGATCACCCTTGTTGAACACTTTGTTATGGATAGTGATAATTACATCATTGCTTTCCGGAACATTCATAACTTCACTTGTTGAATAATCCGATCCGACTATAAACTTAAATTCAACATCCGTCCCAACATTCCTGGTTTCAATTTTTTGGATGAGATTATTAATCTTTCCACGGCTTGTTTTTTGAACGTCGGCATTAACCTTACGGAAAATAATTGTTAATTCATCTTCATTAAACGAAGTGTAGTAAGAAGGAATTCTTGATTTTGAGTGAAGACGGATAAGTGTTCCATTAACCTTATCTGTAATTGATATCCCAGTAATATCGTAACCGGTAGTTGGTGGCAAATCAGGTAGATCATACATCCATTGGTCTTCATCAAGTGGAGCAGAAATTTTTTTGCCCACAATAAGTTTGTTTGGCTTTTCAAATTTTAATTCACGCTCAACTATAATTTCAAGTGCATCAATTGAAAATTGCAGAGGGATGAAAGTCTTTTCATTTCTCAAATAGGTTGAAGTAGGTAGCTGATAAACTTTAGGAGTTCCACTGGAACGTTTGGTTATAATCAGGTACGGGCTTCGAGGTGTAGACTTAAGCAAAAAATAATTGGATTTGAGCTCAACTTTTCCTGTTCTGTCATTTTCGAAATAATTTATTGATAGCGCTTTTGCTATTTCGGAAATTGAAACGTACAATATTGCTTCACGCTGCCATGCGGAAACAGATATTGTTCCTTTATCGGTCACTATAAAAAGGTTTTCAACCTGTTGTGCAAGTATATTTACAGATGATATGAAAAATAGAGTCAGTAATAATATTTTTTTCATTGAGAAGTTAAACCTATCCAATGAAGGGAATCATAAATCCGCTTTTCTTCTTATAGTCAGAAAATTTTTCTGTAAAGTATTTAGCCAGAAGTTTATCCTCAACCGAAGCTCTCATAATGTAAATTGGTATTTCAATAAGTGCTAAGAAACCAACAACAAAGCCAAGTGTTGCTGCTGCAGCTCCGAGATCAAGAATAATCTGGCAAACGTATTGTGGATGCCGGATAATTTTGAATGGTCCTTTTGTAACCAGCTCGTGCTTCTTTTTTATCATTATATCCTGTGAATAGTTATCTCCGAGAGATTTAAATGACCAAACTTGTATCCAGGAAAAAGCAAGATATACAGCAAGTCCAATGTACCTGATCAAATTATATTCGTCAGTGTAATCAATAGTACCAATCTGGAAAACAGCCAATATTAAAGCAACAAGTGAGAGCATTGAAAGTACCGGTGGAAATTTTTGGAGAAACGTTTTCGGTTTTTCCTTTATTTCTGAGACTGTTGACTTTAAACCACGTTTAGCACCAGTAACATTAGCACCAAATGTTCCAATTATGTTTAGCAGCACAATAATGTTTACAGGATCCATATGTTCTTGCCTTGCGTAGAAAATCTGAAATACTTTTCAGAAAATATAATTAAAAAGATTGTTAGTTGGAGGATAGTTAGTTTTTGGTTGATGGTTTTTAGTTGTAGTTAAATGGATTACGGTTTGAAAATTGAAAATGTTCACAAACAGAATTAGTAATCATATTTTTACAAATGATCGAAAAACTAAAGCACATTTTTACCGTGACGTTTCATTATTATCTTCCATTCTTCCATCGAAAGTTGCTCGGATTCATCAATCAACATAACCGGGATATCATCTTCAATCCTGTAACGACGACGAGTAATCTTGTCTGTTGAGACTAGAGTATTATCATCCAATACTAAATCAGCTTTTGTTTCAGGACAACAGAGTATGTCTAAAAGATCTTTGCTTATCATAATTAACTCGTTTTGTTTTGCAAAGATAAAAAACTTGGTAATAATTAGTAACTGAGTTGAGAATTTCCGAAATGTTCTATCATCTTTCAGAACCGAAAACAATAATTAATTTGCAACAGTCAGAAACTATTGTTAAAATTCAGTCCCTCACCCTAACGTCCCCCGTAAAACTCGGACTCTTTTTACAAAGAGAAAGAGGGGGGACGGTTTTTTTATGATAATAATCTATCAGAAAAGTTCAAGGATTCTTTCAGCTGGCCTTGCAAGAATGGCTTTATTTCCCTTTTCAATTATTGGGCGCTGGACTAAATCATGATGTTTGATCATCAAATCTAAAATCTGTTTTTCATTATAGTCCCTCTCTTTTAACTTCAAATCTTTGTAAACCTTTTCATTCTTTCTAAGAATTTCTGAAGGTTTCATATTCATCTTCTTTAATAACGATTGGAGTTTTGTTTTAGCGAAAGGCTCTACGTAATAATTCACCTTTTCGAAATCAACTCCGTTTTCTATAAGAAGTTTTGCAACTTTTCGACAGGTTGTACAGGTAGGTTTTTCATAAACTGTAATTTTTGACATTAAATCTTCCTGACTAATAAACCTAATTTTTTCTTTTTGAGTTAAATAAATTTTTCCTCTCAATTAATTCATCAGCTACTTTTATATATGCTTTAGATGCCCGATCATCCGGCTTAGAAATCAAAAGTGGTTTGTTTTCATCAAGAGCTTCGTTGACAGCTGGACTTTTTGGAATTGATGTGTTGAATATTAATGTAGGATATTCCTTAAATAATTTTTTCTTAAAGGTAAATGAGTCTACATTATTAAATTCATAAATAGTCAGGAGTATTCCATCAACTTTTAAATCAGGATTGTAATTTTCTTTAATTTCATCAATCTGATCCAGAACACTTCTTACTGCATCGGCAGAAAACATTCCCAATGCCACAGGAATTAAAACACTGTCTGCAACTATGAGAGAGGCGTTTATAGTTCCGGCGTGGTAAGGAGGACAATCTACAATGACATAATCATAACTAGCTGATACAGGCTTCAATGTAGTCTTGAGTACGTGCTCGTTTGCGGATATTCCACCGGCTTTCATTTCATCCAGGTAAGGCAGTCGTTTGATGTAAATGAAATCGAGATTTTTTGTGCCGGTTTTCAAGATAGCTTTTCTGAAAGAAACTTCTGGCTTTGAACTGTTAAAAATATCGTTGGCTAATTCATGCTTTTTGAAACCAAATGCTTTGGCACATGAACCAGCAGAATCCAAATCAACGAGCAGCGTTTTTTTACCTGAAAAAGCAAAAGCTATCGCCAAATTAACTGCAGTGGTTGATTTGCCAACCTTTCCCCTACGATTTGTAATTGCTATTATCTTACCCATTAATACAGATTTCCAAATTATACCTCACTTTGATCAAATATTTTTTTTGACTAACAAAACTAAAATATGGCTTTCTGAATTCTATTACGCAATAAAACAAAGGCTTGTTGTAAAATGATTTTATCATTTTCTTTCTAATAAAACTCAATTTTTTTATATTTCAACCCGATTTAAATCGTGAACATTATTTTTTATGAAAACTTATAACTACCTCTTAAACACAGTCATAACAAAAGGAGCAGCCTATCTAATCCTTTTGGATCCCGATAAATTATTGAAGTCAAAAATTGCTCCATTCATTAGGCATTGCGAAAAATCCGGCGTTGATGGATTCCTGATTGGCGGCAGCCTTATGATGAGCGGTGATCTTGATTCATTTATAGAAAATGTGAAAGTTGAAACTTCGCTACCTTTAATAATTTTTCCTGGAAGCATTAATCAGATATCTCCTAATGCTGATGCAATCTTGTTTCTTTCAGTTATTAGTGGAAGAAACTCAGAGCATCTTATTGGTAAACACGTTACAGCTTCACCTTTGATTAAACGAGCTAAAATTGAGCCAATCTCAACCGGATATATTTTAATTGAATCGGGAATAACCACAACAGCAGTGTATATGAGTGGAAGTCTGCCGGTGCCAAGAAATAAGCCGGAAATTGCTGCAGCGACTGCACTTGCTGGTGAATATCTTGGAATGAAATTTATTTATCTGGAAGCAGGTTCGGGTGCTCAGGATTCTGTTCCCGATGATATGGTAAAAGTCGTATCTGAGGAATGTTCAATTCCGGTAATTGTTGGCGGTGGAATTCGTACTCCGCAATCTGCACGCAGAAAAGTTGATAACGGTGCAAGTATAATTGTAACTGGTAATTTTTTTGAAGATGAAAATAACTGGGATATGATAAGAGATTTTGCGAGTGCTATTCATCATAAACTTCCGGTTGAAGTTTAATAAATTAATAAACTAGTAAGTGTCATTCCCGCGAAAGCGGGAATCTAATTTTTAAAGTGAAGTAAATATGGACGCAAAGAAATTTATATTTGATTCTTTAGTTGAAAGTTCTGAGACAAAACTAAAAATTAAAGATCATCTTTCTGACGAAATACTAAAAGCTGTTGATTTACTCACGGCTTGTTTTAAAAGCGGGAATAAACTTTTACTTTGCGGTAACGGCGGAAGCGCCGCTGATTGTCAGCATATTGCTACCGAATTGATGATAAGATTGAATCATAGTATTCAAAGACCTGCTTTACCTGCAATTGCACTTACTACAGATACTTCAAATCTTACTGCTGGAGGAAATGATATTGGTTTTGAAAATATTTTTGCAAGAAATGTTGATGGACTTGGAAATAAAGGGGATATTTTACTCGCAATTTCTACTAGTGGAAATTCACCGAATGTTATGAAAGCGGTTGATATGGCTCACAAAAAAGAAATGAAGGTAATCGGATTCCTGGGTGGAAATGGCGGCAAACTTAAAAGTACTGTTGATCTTGCAGTAGTAATTCCTTCATCTAATGTTCAGCGCATCCAGGAAGGTCACATCACAGTAGCGCATATCGTTTGCGAGTTGGTTGAAGATAAACTGTACGGCAAGTCTTAATTTACAAGCTTCAAAAAACGAACAAGCATCAAATATTAAAATTCAAGTCTCAAACAGTTTGAGTTTCTAAAATTGTTTATTAAAATTTATTGTGATTTGTTGCTTGGAAATTATCAATTTGATATTGATAACTTATTTCCTATCCAAAAAACTTTATCACCCAACTTAACATTGTGCCTATCACAAAATCCTGCATTGACTTCAAGAACATAAAGAGCCGGTGCTGACGAAGGGTAACTTTGATCTGACAGAGGAGTAGTATTTTTGTGTATTGTAACAATATTTCTGGCACTATTAATAAAAATCATATCCAACGAAAATAGAGTATTCCTCATCCAGAAGGATTGAATTTCTTCCTGAGGAAAAATAAAAAGCATTCCCTGCATCTCTTCCATACTCTGTCGGTTCATCAAACCCAATTGTCTTTCGTAATCATTATCAGCGATTTCGATGTCAATTTTAACAATTGGATTCGATGTTGAGTCAGTAATAGTTAGTTCGCCTTCTTTCTTAAATTTATAATAATGCATTTCACTATTCTCATCAGTGCAGTTATTAAGAATGAAAAAGAAAACAACAATTAGTCCTGCAGTTGCTATCCCGATTTTCACGATTAAAGGTTTTAAATTTTTTTTTGATTGTGCAGGTTCTTCCTGCTTTTTTTTTCTGTTCTTTTTACCCAAAGAATTAATCCCGATATTTGCGAGCGTTAATATAGCTATTAGAAGTAAAATATTATGAGTAAAGAAATGTCATCAATTCTTGAAAGAAAAGAAATAGTTCTCAGTCAGTCTCAAAACAAAATGATTGCCAGCGGCTGGGGACAGGTTGTTCTTGAAAATACAATTACTGAAAAAATCACATATCTATCTGATAATTTGAAAGTTAAAGGATATATTTCCTATCCAACAGACAAATCAAAGAAATATCCTTGCATAATTTGGAACCGTGGCGGAATTGGTAACAAAGGTGCAATTGATTCTTTTACTGCTCGAGGAATATTTGGTCAGCTTGCAAGTTGGGGATATGTTGTCTTTGCAACACAATATCGTGGTAATGATGGCGGGGAAGGTCAGGATGAATTTGGTGGTGGTGATATAAACGATGTTTTAAATTTAATTCCTTTGGGAGATGAAATTGAAAATGCCGACACATCTAAATGGGGAATTGAAGGATGGAGCCGTGGTGGGATGATGACTTATCTTGCTTTAACAAGAGCTAATAAATTTAAATGTGCTGTTGTCAGCGGAGGGATTGCAAATCTTCGTTGCAATTCAGATGAGAGTCCATTTATGAGAAGACTATATGAAGTTACAATGGGGAAAAATAAGGACGAAGAGTTTTATCAAAAATGTGAAAGCCGTTCGATTGTGAAATTCCCAGAGAAGCTTTCAAAAAACACTCCGATATTAATTATTCACGGAACTGAAGATGAAAGAGTTTTACCTCACGATTCAATGGATCTTTCTTACAAGCTTCTTGAATTAAAAATTCCTTTTCGATTAATTATGCTTGAAGGTGGAGATCATTTTATGAAAAAGCATCGCAAAGAAGTTGATGAAATGAGAAGAAATTGGTACGAGAAGTATCTCAGATCAAAGTTGAAACGTAAGAGTAAGTTTAAGCAAATATATTTTAGATTTACACTTACAATTACTCTTTAACTTACAAATCCCATTACTTCAATAAAATCATTTTATTAGTTTCTATAAAATTTCCAGCCTGTAATCTATAGAAATAAATTCCGCTTGGAAGACTAATTGCGGAAAACTCAACTTCATATTCACCTGCAGGTTCTACTTCATTAACAAGAACTGCAACCTCGTTTCCCAATAGATCATAAACTTTTAGAGTTACAGACTGCCTACTACCTACTACGTAATGAATATTAGTTACAGGATTAAAAGGGTTGGGATAGTTCTGTGATAGGCTGAAACCGGATGGCAAATCATTTTTATCTTCGTAAATATTTGTGGTCGAACCACCAGCTTCAATCCATTCAGTATAGATTACACAGGCGATTCTGTAGGAAGCTTTTTGGAATAAACCAATCGTAAAGTTTTTAGCAATTTCCCAAAACTTATTATAATAGGTAGAACTATTATGGTTGCCGGCAAACGCATTCGCAACAGAGTCAGCATATAAAACTGAATCAACATACTGATAATTTTCATAGAGCATATTGAAAACAAAATCAGGTAAGTTTTCTATGTATTGAAGACTATCTCCATCATAAATTATCTGACTCTGGAAATTTCCGATCAAAGTAGATTCGTAACGGGAATGAACACCTGTTTGATTTGTGTACTGACCATTGTAATTCCTTGTGATATGTAAAGGCATATGTCCGTCTCCAATATAATGACCAAGGTCTGCGGATAGAAGCATTGCTTTGTGCATATCATTATTTTCAAAAGCTACTTGAATGGAATCAGCAGTTTTTAATATTGCCCACGGAAGAATTCCCTGATCCATAACAAATGACAATCCGTGAATTGCGACCAACGAATCGAAGTCCTGTGAAATAGCTCCATTGGCAATGAATTCAGGGTAATTATCGATATCGATATAATGCTTTGGGCTCTCATCTGGATCCCAGGATTTTCTTTGGTCTGCATCTGATGCATGAGCTTGAAGTGAATCTGCCCAGGTTTCAAAGAATTCCATTTCAGGCAAAGCTGAAAGAATAGTTCTATAATTTATTATACCGTGTCCGATCCATCCCCATCCTAAAAACAGAAAAGCTGATAGGAATATCATCGGAAGAAAAATTCTTGTCTTCAGTATCGTTTTGATTTTGTTAGTAGTTAGTAGCATTTGCAATCCGTTTTTATGTATTAAGTACTTGCTCAAACATAAAAAGGTTTAGGTGATGTTACAAAAAATATGTGAAGTCACTACAAAATAAACTTACTCAGATCCCTGTCTTTAACAATTTTATCAAGTTTATCTTTTACAAATTCTGCTGTGATATTAATTGTCTCTGTGGGAATTTTATCCGGCACATCGAATAAATATTTCATCGAGTAAAGTTGTTAAGAATTGTATGAAGTCTTCTTGCACCGATATTTTCAACAGCTTCGTTAACTTCTGTTGCAATGCGTGCTATTTCTCTTATTCCATCTTCTGCAAAATGTAATTTCACACCTTCCGTTTCCAATAAAGCAGAATATTGTTTTAATAATGCATTCTGTGGTGTTGTTAAAATTTGAACGAAATCTTCTTCAGTTAAACTTTTCAGTTCAACACGGATTGGGAATCTTCCCTGTAATTCAGGAATAAGATCAGAAGGTTTTGCTACGTGAAATGCACCTGAAGCAATAAACAAAACATGGTCTGTTTTAACTATTCCATATTTTGTATTAACATTTGTCCCCTCAACGATTGGAAGAAGATCTCGTTGCACACCTTCACGAGATACATCAGGTCCGTGTCCTTTTCCACCACTGCTGGCTACTTTATCAATTTCATCAATAAAAATTATTCCGGATTCTTCAACTTTCCTTATTGCTTCACGCTGAACAGCTTCCATATCAATTAACTTTTGTGCTTCTTCCTGTGCAAGAATCTGTCTGGCTTCAGCAATTGTAGTTTTTCTTTTTTTCTTTTTCTTCGGCATCATATTGCCGACAATCTCCTGAATGTTAATTCCCATATCATCCATCCCCAAAGGACCCATTACCTGCATACCAATAGCCGGTTGTGCCTGGGAATCAAACTCAATCAACTTATCATCCATATCACCGTTTTTCAATTTTACTTTCATCCATTCACGTGTTTTTTTGTTCTGATATTCTTCAGAATTATTTTCATCAACTTGCTGTTCAGTATCAGTTTGCGCTTGAACCTGAACTGGTTGTACAGGTTGATGTGGTTTTCTGACAGGCGGAATAAGTATATCAAGAATCCTCTCTTCGGCAAGATGTTCGGCTTTGGATTGAACTTCTTTGGTCTTTTCTGCTTTTACCATATTGACAGCAAAATCAGTTAGGTCACGAACCATAGATTCAACATCTCTTCCGACATAACCCACTTCAGTAAACTTTGAAGCCTCAACTTTTACAAACGGAGCTGCAGCAAGCTTTGCAAGTCTTCTGGAGATTTCAGTCTTTCCTACTCCTGTAGGCCCGATTAATATTATGTTGTTTGGAAGAATTTCTTCGCGGAGAACATCGTCAATTTGCTGTCTTCTCCATCTGTTGCGAAGTGCAATTGCAACTGCACGCTTAGCTTCATTTTGACCAATAATATAATTATCAAGTTCTTTTACAATTTTACTCGGTGTTAATTCCTGCATTGATTTTTCAGTCATCTTTATTCAGCTCCAATTACTTCAACATTAATTTTATCATTTGTGTAAATACAAATTTCTGCTGCATTCTTCAGTGATTCTTCGGCAATCTCTTTTGCAGAAAGCTTGCTGTATTTTTTTAGCATTCTTGCTGCTGATAAAGCATACATTCCACCAGAACCAATTGCAACAATTTTATCATCAGGTTCAATTACATCTCCATTACCTGAAACAATTAGTGCTGTATCCTTTGAAACAACAGCAAGCATTGCTTCAAGACGACGGAGAATTTTATCTGTTCGCCATTCTTTTGCAAGCTCGACAGCGGCACGACTCACATTACCACGATACTGCTGTAATTTGTCTTCAAACCTTTCCATCAAAGAGAATGCATCCGCAGCACCACCTGCAAATCCACAAATCACTTTTCCCTCAGATAGTTTCCTGATCTTCATAGCGTTGTGCTTCATTATTGTATTACCAATAGAAACTTGTCCATCACCTCCGAGAGCAGCAGTTCCATTGTGTACAATTCCTAGAATCGTGGTTGATCTTATTTTTTCACTCATAAACTTTCCTTCCAAACTTCAATAAAATTTGCTAATGATAAGGCCTTAATAACTTAAACGGAAAAATTCTCGGCACTTCTTTTTTATAGTTTTCATAAACCTCACCAAACTGTCTTACTAATTTCCGCTCTTCATAGTAGGAACCAATGTAAAAATACGCCACTATACAAATGAAGAATGTGAGATAAAACAAATCCATCACTGGTCTGAACAGCAAAAAAGTTATCGAAAAAAAATAAACAGGATGCCTTGAATATCTGTATGGACCTTCAATTCGAAGTGTAAATTGTTCATCAAGTTCAGTTGTGTAATTTTTTGCCAGAAATCTTTTTATTTGATCTAGACCTAAAAATTCCCTGGCGCAAATATACCTAAACACCCAGAATACCCCTGCCAAGGATATAAACTGTGGAATTAGAATGATCAAATCGTAAGGATTTTGCAAATCATAAATGATGATGTGAGGTTTTGGGGATAATTCGTATATCAAGTAAAGAGAAACCAATGAGAGGAGATTATACAAGATTCTGTAAAAGGCAATAAAGTCGCCGAATTTTTTCTTGAATTGAATTTTTACTTTTTCGGAAGCAAGCAGGGAATGAGTATAACCAAAAACTATAAAAAGTAAGATGATGATTAATACATCAAAAACCAGATTCATTAAAGTTCTTTTCTTAGCCTTGCAACCGGAAGTCTTAACTGCTCTCTGTATTTTGCTACTGTTCTTCTTGCGATGTGAATACCTTCCTCGTTTAAAAGTTCTGCGAGTTTGTCATCGCTGAAAGGTTTCCTTTTATCTTCTTTATCAATTATTTCTTTAAGTCTTTCTTTAATGTGTTTATTGGAAACCTCTTCACCATTATCTGTGGCAAGACCCTCGCTGAAGAAATATTTCAGTTCATGAATTCCCTGCGGACTCTGAACATATTTCCCATTCACAACTCGACTAATCGTCGAGATGTCCATATTTATTTCCTGAGCAATGTCTTTGTAGATCATCGGAGTAAGGGCTTTTGGTCCCTTCTCAAAAAATTCGAATTGTCTCTGAAAAATTGCTTGCATTATTCTCATTAGTGTATCTCTTCTCTGTTGAATACAAGCGATAAACCATTTTGCCGACTCGAATTTCTCCCTTAAAAATTTATACGTCTCTTTTTCTCTGGAAGATTTTTTACCACGTTTTCTATTACTTTCGAACATCTCCAGATACTGTTTGCTAATAGTTACCGACGGCATACTTCTGTCATTCAGAGTTATCACAAAATCATTTTCAACTTTTTCTATAATAAAATCCGGGGATATCTGGTTCATTTCGGCTGAATCAATGTTGCCCTCTCCCGGTTTTGGATTAAGGCTTTGAATCAGGTTTACAGTATCCTTAAGAGCCTCATCAGTCAGATTCATCTTTTGTTTCAGAATGTCAAATCTGCGTTTTGTAAAATCATCATAAAATTCAACAAGCATTTTTTCACCGATGTATCTGTAATAATCATCAGCATTTTTCATATTCCGTATTTGAATGAGAAGACATTCCTGAAGATTTCTGCTTGCAATTCCCAACGGATCAAATAACTGAATTCGCATTAATAAACCCTCTGCAACATCTGGTTCAATTTTAATATGCTCAAACAGTTCAAGTTCGTTTAGAATTTCACCAAGACCCCTTTTGAGATATCCGGCATCGTCGAGGTTCCCAATTATTTCTTCACCAAGTCTGAATAAATTTTCATTAAGGTTAAGCATATTGAGTTGTTCAATCAGATGTTCGGATAATGTTTCCCTTACAGGTGCGAGTGGATGAAATTGTTCTTCATCGCTACCACGGTAAACTTTTTCGTGATCATGATCTTCATCATTCATATAATCTTCTAAACTGAACTCTTCGTTATCGGGATCTTTTATCTCATCGACGGTTGAATCTTCATCTTTTTCCTTTTCGTCTGTTTCCTGATTTAATTCCATTTCCTCTTCAAGAATTGGATTTAGCTCAAGCTCAGTTTTTATTCTTTGCTCAAGTGCAAGAGTATTAAGCTGCAGAAGTTTTTGATACTGAATCTGCTGCGGTGAAAGTTTTTGCTGTTGTGATAAACGTTGACTTAGTGAAAGCATTTTATTTTCCGATTATTTCCTTTAATTGTGAATACCATTCTTTTCCATACAACCTGTTCAGTGGTTCTTCACAAAACTCTGCAACAGTTGTATTTTCTTTTTTACCAAGTTCAATTGCCGGATTACATTCGTCAAGGTGTTCGAATCTCAAAACATCTCCACCAAAATCAGAAACTCTGATCGGAAAGAGATGACATGAAATCGGTTTCCTGAAATCTGTCTTGCCGTCAAGATAAGCTTTTTCTAATGCGCACTTAGCAATTTCATTTTCATAATAAACAAAAACACAAGCTTTGTTGTTCACACTTCTGAGCAATGGCTCATCTTTTTTTAACTCGAAGAATCCGTGTTCTTCAATTTCATTTTTATGTGCTGTTGGAACGTACTTAACTACCTTAGGTAGTATCTCTTTTATCTGGTTAACCTCATCCCAGGTAACCGGTGCACCGTAGTGACTTTCGAATGTGCAGCAAGCGCCTTTACATTTCAATAAGTCGCATTTGAAAGGCATTTCAGCAATTTCTTGCCTGACTATTATATTTCCAACCGGTAAAATTTGCTTATCCATTAACTTGGAATAATTTTTGAGAAAAGATAAACAATTGATTCTTTTTTACAAAGTTTAAATACTCTTTCCAATTGATTAAATTCCTTCCTGTATTTCGATAAAATGCCCCTTGCATAGATGGACCTAAAAAACAAAGTTGTCCTGTTGACCGGAGCCTCTTCCGGTATTGGCTATTCCCTTGCAAAATCACTGCCAAAGGAAAAATGCTCTCTTGCGCTGCTTTCGAGAAGAAAAAATATACTGGATGATCTAGCATCTGAGTTAAAAAGTAAGGGTTTAAAAATATTTTCTTACAAGTGTGATGTTGGAAATATTGATGAAGTCAGGAATACAATCGAACTGGTCAAACAAGATTTTGGTAAAATTGATATTGCAATTCTGAATGCTGGAGCTTCTCATAGATTAGATGTAAAAGATTATTCAGCAAAAATTGCAAAAGAAATTTTTGGTGCGAACACTTTCGGAATAATAAATTGCATTGAGCAGTTACTTCCTGATTTCATTCGCCAAAAAGAAGGAATGATTGTTGGAGTTTCAAGTCTTGCTGAGGTTCGGGGTTTTCCCAAAAGTGGTTTTTATAATGCAAGCAAATCAGCAGCAAGTTTATTACTGGAAAGTCTTCGGATAGAATTAAAACCTTACAACATCAAAGTAATAACTGTAAAACCCGGATTTGTCAGAACACCGATGACAGATAAAAATGAATTTCATATGCCATTCCTGATTAAAGTTGACAATGCTGCTAAGTTTATTATTGAGGGAATAAAAAAGGAGAAGCGAATAATTCAGTTTCCTTTACCTACAGTGATAGGTTCGAAAATAGTTAAGTTTATGCCTGATTGGCTTTTTGATTATTTAATGAGCAAACCACTTCCACCAAGAAAGAATTAATTATTTCAAAATATGTTTAATAAAATCTTACCGGCATTCTTTCTCTTTACTACTTTGATTTTTTCTCAAACGGATTCAACTTTAATTTTAAGTGAAGTAATGTTTTATCCGGCAACAGGTCCAAATGAATTTATAGAGTTGTATAATTACAGCGAGACCGAAAGTATTGACCTCAGTCGGTTATAAAATTATATACTACACTTCGAATCCTGATTTCATTGCAGATGCAGGAGAAGGAACGATTCTTCCACCAAAATCTTTTGCAATCATTCTTGAAGGTGATTATATAATAGGAAGCGGAATTTATGATGGTTTGATTCCACCCGAAGCGATAGTATTAAAAATATCAGATAATTCATTTGGAACTTCCGGAATGGCAAATACAACAAGCAGACCAATCTGGTTGATCAACGCTTTGGATGACACGCTTGATTCTTATTTCTATTCGGTACCGAATACGCAAACGCATTCAGACGAAAAGAAAATTTTGAACAAAGATAGTTCTCAGAGTAACTGGGCGAATTCACTTGTTTCAAACGGAACTCCGGGTTTTGCAAATTCAGTTACTCCGGTTCAGTTCGATTTGCAAGTGTCTTCATTAACTTTTCAACCTGCATTGCCTATAGTCGGTGATGATGTTACTGTTTTTGCTAAGGTAAAAAACATCGGAACGAATTCTGCGGACAATTATTTTATTGAAATTTATAACGATGCTAATTATGATTCCACTGCAGATCCAGGTGAAATAATTTTTTCTCAACAATACAATAATCTTGCTTCCGGTGATTCAGTTACAGCAAGCTCAGTGATGGATTCATTATCAGCAAGCGATTACCAGATAATCGCAAAAGTCATTTTTATTCAAGATGAAAATCCATCAAATAATCAGTTAATAAAATTGTTTACTGTGTTTCCTCCGGGGGCTGCTTACAATGATGTTGTTATAAATGAAATTATGTATGCACCTTCAACCGGAGAGCCAGAATGGGTTGAAATTTATAACCGTACAACTTTACCTGTCAATTTGAAAAAATGGAAATTTTCTGATGCAGCTTCAACAGTTACAATTACAAATAACGATATATTCATCCCTGCAAATGGTTTTATAGTTCTCAGCAGAGATTCATCAATTCTGAATTTTTATAATGTTGGATCCGAAATAATTGTTTTTAGTCTTCCTGCATTAAATAATACTGGAGATGCAGTTGTCATCAAAGATTCAATTGGAACTATAATTGACTCACTTTCTTTTCTACCTTCCTGGGGCGGGAGTACTGGTGGAAAATCTCTTGAAAGAATTTCAACGGAAATTTCGAGCATTGATCCTAACAACTGGGGAACATCAGAAAGTAATTTCAAAGCAACTCCAGGGTCAATTAACTCATTAACTAAAAAAGATTTTGATATTGCTGTTGACGACATTCTATTTAATCCCGAATTCCCGATACAGGGTGATACTGTTTTCGTATCTGCAAAAATCAAAAATTTAGGTATCAATGATGCAAACTTTTCTCTGCAACTTTTTGAAGATTCTAACCTGGATTCCATCCCGGATTTATTATTAGAAACACTTCAAAATCTTTTTGTTATTTCGGATGATTCGTCAATTTTTAATTTCAATTATCAGATTGAAAATCTCCAGTCGGAGAAAGCTTTTTTTGTTAGAGCCGATTTTTTACCAGATCAGGATACAACAAACAACGAGGCATACAGTACTATTGAACCCGGATTACCTGCTCAGTCAATTGTTATAAACGAAATTATGTACACACCTGTCGGTGGTGAACCGGAATGGATAGAACTGTACAATAAAACGGATCTTACCATCAATCTAAATGGCTGGACAGTCAACGATGTTTTTTCAACACCGGTAACCGCGACAATTAATCAGGATGTGTTCATTCAACCAAACTCATACCTTGTATTGAGCCGAAGCCTTTCAATTTATGATTATCATAGAGTAATTCCTTCTGATGTTTTTGTACTTTCACTTCCAACATTAAATAACGATGTTGACGGAGTTGTACTTAAAGATGATCGCGGACTTCAAATGGATTCGGTTCTTTACTCAAGTCAGTGGGGAGGAACAAATGGTTACTCACTGGAACGAGTTTCTGTTGATGCTAACTCAAATCTTCCGGCAAACTGGGGATCTTCTGTTGATATTGAGCAGAGCACTCCCGGCAGAATAAACAGTTTAACTCCAAAACAGTTTGATCTTTCAGTTGCAGAGATGGGTTTCAATCCACGTTTCCCGGTAGATGGTGACAATGTTTTTATAAATGCTTTCATCAAAAATAATGGAAGCAGTTCGGCAAATAATTATTCTGTTGAGTTTTATATTGATACTGATTCTAACAATGTTGTTGATCAATTGCTTAGCGTTGTGAGTAGCTTAAATCTTGCTTCAGGCGATTCAACGAATGTTACTTCATTATCACCTATTCAAAACATCACTTCTGAAATTTTAGCTGCTGTTAGAGTAGTTTACACTGAAGATGAAGACACACTAAATAATTATTTTGAGCAAAGTGTCGAGCCGGGATTTCCTGCAGAGTGTAGTTTTAATTAACGAAGTTATGTACAATACTGATACTAACAAACCTGAATGGGTTGAACTTGTAAATGTTTCAGGAGACAGTATAAATATTCAGAACTGGTCAATAAGCGATGTGCTTACAACTCCGACTAAAAGTTTCATAACTAATGATGATTATTTCATGCAGCAGGATGAGTATATAGTTATTGCAAAAGATACATCCTTCAATTCTGCCTATCCGGGAGTGACTGCAAAAATATTTTATGCAAATTTTGGAAGTCTGGGTAATACATCTGATGGAGTTGTGATTTATGATTTCAGAAACGGAATTATTGACAGTTTATTTTATCGTTCATCGTGGGGTGGGGCAAAAGGACTTTCCCTCGAAAGAATTTCTCTTGAAGAAGAGACTAACGACAGCACAAACTGGACAACTTCTTTGAATCCGAATGGCAGCACTCCCGGCGAAGTAAATTCAATCGAAAGCGTTCCGGATTATTCGCGAGATGATATGGTGATTAATGAAATAATGTACGATCCCGGTTCCGACAATAGTGAGTTCATTGAATTTTTAAATCTTAGCGGTGATTCTGTTAACGTTGGCGGATGGGAAATAGTGGATGAAAATGGAAATGAATTTAAACTTTCAACAGTTCCATTATTAGTTCCGGCAAACTCATACTTTTTGTTAGCAGCAGATTCGTTGGTGATTTCAAAATATAATCTGGATGATTCAATGCTTAAGACTATAGTCGGAGTTTCAAGTCTTGGTTTGGTAAATACCGGCGAACAAGTTCTGCTGATTGATGTAAAAGGAAATACAATTGATTCAGTCTGGTATTCAGATAAATG
This sequence comes from uncultured Ignavibacteriaceae bacterium, assembly GCA_963790385.1. Taxonomy (GTDB): domain Bacteria; phylum Bacteroidota; class Ignavibacteria; order Ignavibacteriales; family Ignavibacteriaceae; genus IGN2. The sequence continues at coordinate 547,326 of CAWBOG010000003.1, read as the reverse complement.
GCAAAATGATAATTTTATTTCAACAAAAAATATTTCTCTTGAAAGAATAAATCCAAACCTTGGTTCAAATGATGCAAGCAACTGGAGCAGTTCAGTTGCTTCAATTGGTGCAACACCTGGAGAACAAAACAGCATTTACACAATAAATACAAATACGTCATCGAATATTTCGGTTTCACCAAATCCGTTTTCACCGGATGATGATGGTTATGAAGATTTTACTATTATAAATTATAATTTGACTCAGGCAACTTCACAGGTTCAGATAAAAATATATGACAGTAAAGGAAGACTTGTAAGAACACTTTCCAATAATATGGCAAGCGGTTCATCCGGCTCAGTTATTTTTGATGGAATTGGTGATGACGGACAGGCTTTACGCATTGGTATTTATATAATTTTTCTCGAAGCAATAAATGAAGGTGTCGGTGTTGTTGAATCAATGAAAACTGTTGTTGTTGTTGCGAGGAAATTGTAAAAAATGAGCACCCTATTAATCAAGATCATCATTTTCATATTATTTTTTTCAATCTCAGTAATTAAGGCAAATGAAATTGATAGTATCCAAACAGATATTGATGTTAATGTATTTATGGCAAAACATTTTGGAGAAAAGTACAGTCAGTTCATAGTTGCAGATACGAACACTATTTGGGGGAAAAGTTCTGGTAAACTGATCGCTGATACGCTTGGAATGAAATATTGGTATAAAACCGATCTTAATCAAGATTCAAGAATGGACTTGTTAGTTTACGGGAGTTACTTTTATAATATTAAATCAGAAGATCGATCAACTATTCTATTAGCAATTATAGATAAGGGAGACGGAAATTATCAGACAAGACAGCTACGTGTAAAAAAAGGTCTCTCATTTCCAGTCCTCTCGGAAAACAGTTCAGAAGTTTTGATCTTGTTATACAGAACTTGTTTGAAAAGAATTTTTAGTGAAGATTATATTAAAGATATAGATCCTTATGGTTACTCAACTCCAAGTTACAATAATAGTGAAACACAAATTTGCGTTGACACTTTAATTTATAAGTTTGGTGATTTTGTAAAATACAATTCAAATCCGCTAAAAAATGAAATCCTTAAATTCAGAGCTAAAAATAGTTGTTCATTGATTGCGTGTTATGTCATGGATATTGAAACACAAATTGATGGTAAGGCAAAGATGCTAGGAGGGGAATACTATGAAGATAAAATTCTGTATGAAACTAAAATTGATTCGGAGACTGTAAATGAAATTTTCGGACTAATTAATTATATCGATCCCAAAAACTTTTTAAGCGAGTACCCAGCACGGACTACCGACGCATCTTACATCAGCAGCGAATTTACTTACACAAATGGTAGAGTAAAAAGGATTATTGATTATCAAAAATCTGAGTTTGGATTACGAAGACTTTATGAGCTATTCTTTGAATTAAAAACTAATCAACATTGGCAAAAAATAAACTAACAATAAAATAATGATACACGAACTAAAAAAAGTTATTGACCGTTTGCAGGAACATATCAATGTAGCTCCGGCAAAATTTCTAAAATATTCTGAAGATGAATTAAGAAGAAAACCTTCACCAAATAAATGGTCGAAGAAAGAATTGCTTGGACACTTGATCGATTCGGCTACGAATAATCATCTTAGATTTATTAAAATACAATTTATGCCCGAGCCATTTTTTGTGGAAGGTTACATTCAGGATGATTGGGTAAAAATTCAAAAGTATAACGAAATGGAAACTAAGCACTTAGTAAATTTTTGGAAAATTTATAACGAGCATATTCTTTTTATCATGCAAAATACTCCTGAAGAAAAATTAAGTTTAAAAATTGAGGCAGAACAACCGTTTGAAGATGCAGACACGCTTTTCTTCCTGATGAAAGATTACGTTGATCATATGGATCATCATTTTAATCAGATATTCACTAAATAATTTTCAGATAAAAACAGAAGGAAAAAAATGAAATTCACTCCAATACTATTAGCACTGATTTTGTTGTCGATTTTTGGATGTTCAAAATCATCTGATTTGCAACAAGAAGTCCAATCATATCTTGATAATTACAACAAGGAATTTCAGAAATATGCCTATGAGTGGAATAAAGGTGAATGGGCACTTAATACTCATATTGTCGAAGGAGATGCTATCACCAGTAAAAGTGCAGAAGCAGCCCAGGAGCAATATGCAAAGTTTACAGGAAGTAAAGAGAACATTGAAAAAGCAACAGAGTATCTTAAGCATAAAGATGTATTAACTGAGTTGCAGAGAAAACAATTGGAGAGGATTTTATATCTGGCAGCAAGTAACCCACAAACAGTAAGTGAGCTTGTAAAAGAAAAAATTATTGCCAGCACAAAACAAATAGAACTTCTTTTCGGATTTGATTTCAAGCTTGATGGTAAATCAATCACTCCAAATGAAATTGACAAACTGCTAAAAACAGAAAATAATCTTTCTGAGCGATTAAAAGTTTGGGAAGCAAGCAAAGAAGTAGGTGTTGTATTAAAAGACGGATTAGTAAATCTTCAAAGATTAAGAAATGAAACTGTTCAGGCACTTGGCTACAAAGATTTCTTCCAGTACCAGGTTTCTGATTACGGGATGACTGTTGACGAAATGAGAGAAGTCTGCGAAGGAATGATAAAAGATATCTGGCCACTTTATCGCGAACTTCATACCTGGGCACGTTACACTTTAGCGGAAAAGTATGGAGCAGAAGTTCCTGAGATGCTTCCGGCACAGTGGCTTCCTGATAGATGGGGACAGGATTGGCAGGGAATTGTAGAAGCAAAAGGATTAAATATTGATGAACAATTAAAAAATTATTCTGCGGAATGGGTTGTTAAAAAGGGAGAAGAGTTTTATGTGAGTCTTGGTTTTCCAAATCTGCCACAATCATTCTGGGATCTATCAAGTCTATATCCCGTTTCACCTGATGCAGATTACAAAAAGAACACTCACGCATCTGCGTGGCATATGGATTTTGATAAAGATGTTAGATCGCTAATGAGTGTCATCCCAAATACAAGATGGTGGTCAACTTCACTTCATGAGCTTGGACATATTTATTATTACATCAGCTATTCAAATCCAAATGTGCCTATCATTTTACGCGAAGGTGCTAACCGTGGATTTCATGAAGCTATTGGTTCTATGATTGGATTAGCTTCACTGCAATCTCCGTTCCTGAAAGAAATGGGATTGATGAATCAGGATTATAAAATTGATAATACACAAGCACTTCTTAATGAAGCATTGGATTATATTCCTTTCATTCCGTGGAGTGCAGGTGTAATGACTGAATTTGAATATGAACTTTACTCAAAAAATCTTCCTGAAGACCAATTCAATAAAATGTGGTGGGAACTTGTTAAAAAATATCAGGGAATAATTCCACCTAATGAAAGAGGAGAAATGTATTGCGATGCTGCAACTAAAACTCACATCAATGACGATGCAGGACAATATTATGATTATGCAATTGCTAATGTTCTCTTATTTCAGTTTCATACTTATATAGCAAGTAAAATATTGAAACAAGATCCTTACGCGACAAATTATTACGGAAGCAAAGAAGTTGGTAAATGGATGTACGATGTTTTGTCTCCCGGTGCAACAGTTGATTGGAGAGAACTTTTAAAAGAGTCTACCGGATCAGAAATGAGTGCGAAAGCCTTGATAGATTATTTCGAGCCATTAATGAAATGGTTGAAGGAAGAGAATAAAGGAAGAAAATATACTTTACCAGAAGCATTTTAGAATATTCCGTCTGAACTTCTTGTTACATATTTTTGAAATAGAGATATAAATGATAGAAATAAAAAACCTTCATAAATCATTCGGTGGGAATAAAGTTCTTCAAGGAGTTAATCTTAATATTAACACTGGCGAAACATTAGTAATCATCGGTAGAAGCGGCTGCGGTAAAAGTGTTTTAATAAAACACATCGTCGGCTTGCTTTATCCGGATGAAGGCAACGTTAAAGTTGAGGGAAAAATAGTGGACGAAATGAGTATGAAAGAGCTTTATGAATTAAGAACCAAGTTTGGATTTTTGTTCCAGGGCTCCGCTTTATTTGATTCAATGACTGTTGAAGACAATATTTCGTTACCTCTTGTTGAATCCAAAATAAAATATTCAATTACTGAGATGGATAAAAAAGTTGCCGAGAAACTAGAAATGGTTGGGATGTCAGGAGTTCAGAAATTAAAACCTGCAGAACTTTCCGGTGGTATGAAAAAAAGAGTCGGGCTTGCCAGAGCTTTGATCACTGACCCTGATTACATTTTTTATGATGAACCAACAACTGGCTTAGATCCCATTATGTCAGATTCAATTGATGATTTGATAAAAGAATTAACCGAAAAATTAAATTCAACTTCAGTTGTTGTTACACACGATATGTACAGTGTAAAAAATATTGCTGATCGGGTGGCGATGATGCATGAAGGGAAAATTCACTTTTCTGGTACTCCGTCAGAACTGCTCTCCTCAAAGGATCCTATCATAAAAGAATTTATTAAAAGAACTGAGTGAACATAAAAAAGGCGCCTTTAAGACAGCCTCTTCGCCTTAAATTACGATTATATTATATGCTTATTTTCCGACAGGGAATGATACGCCTAACAAAACTGAAAAGTAACTTGGGCTTGTCATCTATTTTCTTCGGTATATGTTTCCTGCGAAATACCCGCAATCTTATTTAATGCCCTGGATACAAGTAATCATAACTATATTCAACTGTTGGTACGTCTGTAAATACATAAGTATACTCAACTGCAAACTGAATCAGAACAGAACCAGCGATATAGTATGCACCTAATACCGGGTACAATTCCAAATCCTGAATTAGTAAAGCTTTCATCCAGTTCAAATGGATCTCCAACACTATAAGTTTCTGTCCAGCTAACTTTATATGTCTGGAAAAACATTCCTAAAGCAAGTCCAATATATGGCTTGAATCCACTTCCGGTTTGAAACATGTAATATCCACCAATTAAAATTGGAATTTGTGAGAATGTATCCTCATAATTGTAACTATATCCCGGTCCGCTGCCTTCTTCGCTTTGAGCTCCAAAGTTTACATAACCACCTCTGAATGTTATTCGGAAAGCAGGTGAAACGAAATAAGAATATTCTAAATGAGCCGACCAGGCTGTCCCGGCAATATGTTTAAATCCGCTATCACTTCCCATAGGGAATGAAACATCACCAAGAATTCCAAGAAGCATCAATCCTTTTACTAATTCCTTCATATCTGACGGAGGAACAATTTCCGATGGCACGTTCAGATTTAGGTTTGATTCAATGTCTTTATTAATTATTGATTGAGTGGTTTCACCGGTAAGGTCTGCCGGAAGTTTTAACTTTAACTCTCCAAAGCTCAACGATGAGATCAAGATAATTGAGAAAACAGTTAAAACAACTTTGTTCATAAAGCCTCCTATTATTTATGATGTTTAGATTGATTAGCCCTCACTATATAGCTAAAATACTCAATATTGTAGAAAAGTCAAACATTTTTTATTTGTTTGCATGATTTGATATAAGTTTTATATCTTTCAAGAAAAAAGGTTCAATTATGGAAAACATCAAAGAGATTTTAACGGATCGTGAAGTATATACCGTATCTAAAGGCACAACTATTAAAGAAGCAGTTTTTTACATGGCTGAAAAAGGAGTTGGACTTGTTCCAGTACTGGACGAAGGGAAATTGGTTGGAGTTTTTTCGGAAAGAGATTTGGTTAAACGTGTAATATCGAAAAATAAGAGTCTTGATGATACAATGGTTGAAGAGGTAATGAGTACAAAATTAATTATTGCTGAAACGAATGAACCAAATGAATCAGTCCTTGCAAAAATGAAAGAAGCAAATACCAGGCATATTCTTATTATAGAGGGTGAAAAACTTTTAGGGGTACTTTCAATCCGGGATTTGCTTGAGCTGGATTTATCAGCTTGTAAAATGACCGTAGAAGTTTTGAATAATTATATTTACTCGAAATAAATTATCCATTTAAATATTCTCCAATAATCCTTGTTCCAGAATCAAGATTTGCCAGTTGAGTTGAATCAGTAATTATTGTTTCCTTACCACCATTTTTTACAAATTGAATGGCTGCTAAAATTTTAGGACCCATACTACCATCGGCAAATTCTCCTCTTTCAAAATAACCCTCCGCTTCTTTTACTGTTATTTTCTCAAGCTTGATTTGATTTGGTTTGTTGAAGTTCAGATAAACATTCGGTACATCGGTTAGAATAAAAAATGCCTCAGCACCAATTTCTTTTGCAAGTAATGATGATGCAAGATCTTTATCAATCACTGCTTCAACACCCACAAGATTTTTCTTTTCATCCAGGTAGACAGGGACTCCGCCTCCTCCAGCTGCAATTACAATGTTCCCACGTTTAACTAAATCACGAATTACTTTTTTATTTAAAATATCAACAGGATCAGGTGAGGGAACAACTCTCCTCCATCCTCGTTTCCGTGGATCTTCTTTGAAGATTAATCCGCCTGCTCTTGCTAAAAGTTCCGCCTCTTCTTTCAAATAAAATCTGCCAACGGGTTTAGTCGGATCTATAAAAGCATGATCATTTTTATTAACTAATACCTGGGTAATAACAGTAACAACATTTTTCCTGATTTTAAACTCACGAAGAATATTTTTAATCTGCCTTTCTATCATATAACCGATTCCACCCTGCGAATCAGCAACACAAATATCCAATGGCATTTGTGGGATTTTATACTCTTTGTAACCCGCTTCATTACGTAACATAATATTTCCAACCTGTGGACCATTTCCGTGTGTAATCACAATTTCAAATCCGTCTTTTATTAATTTCGTTAAGTTAAGGCAAGTTTCGTAAGTATTCCTTTCCTGTTGCTGTATTGTTCCAATTTCACTTCCCCTTAAAAGGGCATTTCCACCAAGAGCAACGACTGCTATTTTCTTATTCATACCGGATAATTTATTTACAGAATTTAAAAATGAGGCATAAATTTACACAGCTCGAAGCGGTAAAGGAAATTTAGTTTTTGGTTTGTTGGTCTTTAGTTGTGGTTTTTCAGTCTCTGGTTCTAGTTAAATATTATTTTATAAGTATCGGTAACTTAATAACCATAACCAGCAACTGGTGAACTAAAACTATTAACTACAAACTATTAACTAACTTGAGTAAAAGTTGAACAATCCCTAAGTTTATTTGAACACTAAACTAAAAATATCTGTGAACACCAAAGAAAACATCGATCCGAAAGAACTATTAAAACCTGAAAATATGTTACGGCTTTATGCAAGTGGCGCTTTTCCAATGGCAGATGAAAAAACCGGAAACATAAACTGGTATTTGCCGGATATACGAACAATCATTCCACTCAATAATTTTAACATTCCTCGTTCCGCTAAAAAAGTAATTGATGCCGAAAACTTTGAAATAAAATTTGATAAAGATTTTGAAAGAGTGTTGGAAGGTTGTGCTGACAGAGAATCAACCTGGATTTCTGAAGAACTAAAATCTGCGTACAGAAGATTAAAAAAACGTGGACACATTCACACAGTTGAAACGTGGAAAGATGGTGAGCTTGTCGGTGGACTTTACGGAGTTACATTTCGTGGTGCATTTTTTGGTGAAAGTATGTTTTCAAAAGTTTCGCAAGCGTCCAAAGCTGCGCTTGTTGCTTTGCTGAAACGATTGAAGGAAAAAGAATTTATTCTTCTCGATGTGCAGTATATGAGCGACCACTTAAAAATGTTTGGTGCAGTTGAAATTTCTTTTGAGGAATATTACAAAGCTGCTGCATAAAGCTTATGCGAAGGCGAGTGAGTTTTAGTTTGTAATAGTTTTATTCAGTTGTCGCTTACCAGCTTCGCACATAAGAATTCGTCATTCATACATAGTATATCAAACACACCTACTGGCATTTTTGTGATTTTAAAACTTGCATCGGTAGAATTAACAAATACATGTAAAATAGTATCACTATAATCCTGGTGATTCATCACATAAATGTTTGTGTAACTTACTGGTTTGATTCATGAACATAATCTTTAATAAAACCATATAAGTAAGCTGGCCCACCTGGGCCTTCTACTTCGGTTGTTGGAATCGGTTGTATATCTATCGGAGGTTCGGTTGTATCGCAGCCAACAAATTCCAGTAAGAAAATGAAGGTAATAAATAATTTTAATACAGTTTTCATTTTCTTTAACGATTAAAAAACTCTGAATCAATGAACTACGGTTTTACTAAAATCAATTCCTTCTGCGGAGGAGAAATAAACTCACAGCCGGTTTTTGTTATATAAACTTCTTCTTCAATTGTGGAAACACCGTAACCTTCAATCGGTAATCTCGGTTCGATTGTAAATATTTGTCCTTCTTCCAATTCCATAAATGGTGCATTGCCATATCTTTCCCACGCAGGAAACATTCCTGCAACTCCGTCGTGAACAGTTTTACCAACCTGGTGACCAAGTCCGTGAGGATATTCGGGATAACCATTTTGTGTTATGTACGATCTCGCAATTGTATCCATGTCAACACCTTTCACTCCCGGCTTTGTTGCATCTGCAACTTTTTGTATTGAATCGCGGATTACATTAAAACCTTTTTGAACTGGTTCAGGAGCTTTCGTTTCTCCGTTATTCAAAATGTACCAGGTTCTCTGCAGATCGGAACAGTAACCTTTGTACTTTATTCCAAAATCCATATTAACAACTGTTCCTGCTTTAATCACTTTATCACTTGGACCTTCGTGCGGACCGTTTGGATTCGGACCAGCAAATACTGCAGGACAATGATCTTCCTCCCAGCCAGCTTCAAATCCTTTTTCTGTATAGAGTTTTCTTACATAGTTTGCGACATCAATCTCAGTCATTCCTGGTTTGAGATATTTTGTTACCGCATCGAAAATCTTTAATGTTTCATTTACTGCTTCTTTCATTATTGCAACTTCTGTTGATGATTTTCTTCCTCTTAAGGCAGAAATAATTTCTTCAGAACTAACAAAACGTTTTGCATATTCTGTTCCTTCAAGATGTTCGAGAAGGATTTGATACATCCCATAAGTCAATCCATCTGCCAGTACAGAAGTTTTGGAAAAGTTTATTGCAATCTTTGCGGGATTTTTTCTTGCCATGTAATCTCTGAGCGGTTCGCGGATTGATTTAAGGTAAGGAATAATATTTTTATATAATCCGGCTTTCTTAAAATTTCCTTCTTCCATTGAGCCGACAATCGCAGTTGTATCTCCATCTTTATTAATTATAAATGCAGCCTGCCATGTAGAGTTCACTCCGGAAATCATATCCATAACCGGATCTGTCAACATTGAACTTTCTCTTACAAATGTAATCCACATATCAATATTTTTTTCTTTGAGGATACCGACCGCCTGGTTTATTTTTTCTTTTAGGATTGAATTATCCATACTAAAACTCCTGTTCATTAATAATTTGAAAGAAAATCTATTGCAATTTATCAATTAGATGCAGAATATTCTATTTTTAATTGACTAATTAGATATGCCGGGAGTGATATTTATCATAATTATCAATTGCTTATGCTGATTATTAAGGTTTTGAATTTCCTATTTAGTAATTTTCTTATGACAAATAAAAAGATTTTTCATTTATCAATTAAATCATTTGGGGAAATTGAGTAAGTAATATTGTTTATCACAAAAATTTCATCACCAAACCAGTAAAACAATTTATACATAGAGGTTTACATGTCAGAATACATAGAAAAAATACTCAAAGATGTAAAAGCAAAAAATCAGAACGAGCCGGAATTTCATCAGGCTGTTCATGAAGTTCTTGAATCGCTTGAAGTTGTTCTTCAACGACATCCTGAATATAGGTCATTAAAAATTTTGGAGAGAATGGTTGAACCGGAAAGAGTAATAATGTTCCGTGTTCCATGGATGGATGACCAGGGAGAAATTCAAATCAACCGCGGCTATAGAATTGAAATGAACAGTGCGATTGGTCCATACAAAGGTGGGCTTCGTTTTCACCCATCTGTAACTCTTGGCATTTTAAAATTTTTAGCTTTCGAACAAGTATTCAAAAATTCATTAACAACCTTACCAATGGGTGGAGGAAAAGGCGGATCAGATTTTAATCCCAAAGGTAAAAGCGATAACGAAATAATGCGCTTCTGTCAGAGTTTTATGATTGAACTTTTCCGGCACATCGGTCCGAATACAGATGTACCAGCCGGAGATATCGGAGTTGGAACAAGAGAGATTGGATTTTTATACGGACAATACAAAAGATTAAAAAATGAATTCACAGGAGTTTTGACAGGTAAAGGATTGAATTGGGGCGGTTCATTAATTCGTCCGGAGGCAACAGGATTTGGATGTGTTTACTTTGCCGAAGAAATGTTGAAAACAAAGAAGACTTCTTTTGATGGTAAGACAGTTGCCGTTTCTGGTTTTGGAAACGTTGCCTGGGGTGCTGTTATGAAAGTAACTGAACTTGGTGGAAAGGTAGTTACACTTTCTGGTCCTGACGGTTATGTTTACGATCCAGATGGAGTGAAGGGAGAAAAAATTGATTATATGTTGAAGCTCCGTTCAAGTAATAAAGACGCAGTTGAAGATTATGCAAAAGAGTACAAAGTAAAATTCTTCGCTGGTAAAAAGCCATGGGATGTTAAAGTTGATGTTGCTTTACCTTGTGCAACTCAAAATGAAATATTTGCAGATGATGCAAAAGAATTATTAAAGAACGGTTGCTTCTGTGTTTGCGAAGGTGCAAATATGCCAACAACAGTTGAAGCTTATGATATTTTCAAAGAAGCAAAGATTCTTTACGCACCAGGTAAAGCTTCCAACGCCGGCGGAGTTGCAACTTCCGGATTAGAAATGTCGCAGAACAGCATGCGTCTTCCGTGGCCGAAAGAAGAAGTTGATAAACGTTTGCACGAAATTATGAAAAGAATTCACGAGACTTGTGTTACAACTGCTGAAAGATTTGGAACTCCTGGCAACTACGTTAACGGTGCAAACATTGCCGGCTTCCTTAAAGTTGCTGATGCGATGATTGACCAGGGACTTGTTTAATTAACAATGTAGAATGTATAGTTTATAATTTAGGCGGTTCTTTGAACCGCTATTTTATTTTACAAAAACTATTTCTTGTTAATCATATTCTTATTAATCTATAATAATTCTACATTTTACATTCTTCATTATAAATTATTCATTATTAACTCCCTGCATTTCACCTGCCCTTTTTCTATATTAGACTATAAAAAAACAAATCATCACAACTCTATTCTAAAAAATGGACAAAGCATTTTCGATAAGTGAAATCAAGCTGGAAAACATCTTCCACGCCAGGTTAAAAAAATTCCAGAAGCTGATGCGATTCAAGATACAGGAGATACTTCTTGTATCAAGTATATATGATTACTATCTCTTTGAAGAAGACGGCAGACTTTATGAATTAATCAGAAGCGAATATCAAAACCTGAACTTAAGTCAGGCACCGGAAATAACTCATGTAACAACGGGTGAAGAGGCAATAGAACTGCTTAAAGGTGAACACAATTTTGATCTGATTATTATGACGCTTCACATCGAAGGTATGCACGTGGTTAAGTTGGCAAATATGGTAAAAGATATTGGTATTGAACTTCCGATTATTTTACTTGCATACGATAACATGGAAAGAAAAGAACTTACTACTCATTATGACAGTTCTGTATTTGAAAAAATATTTATCTGGAGTGGTGATTTTCATCTTCTCATCGGAATAATAAAATATATCGAAGATAAGATGAACGTAGTTGAAGATACAAAGGATATGGGTGTGCAGGTAATAATCCTGGTCGAAGATAACGTAAAGTTTTATTCATCCTATTTGCCACTAGTTTATACAGAAATATTTAATCAATCACAGCGGTTGATATCGGAGGGAATAAATATTACTCACAAATATCTTAGAATGAGAGCCAGACCAAAGATTCTGCTTTGCACAACTTATGAGGAAGCCTGGCACTGTTTTGAGATGTATGAAGAGAATGTTCTCGGAATTATTACTGATAATAACTTCAGGCACTATGGTGTCAGGGATACGGAAGCAGGTTTGAAATTCGCAACAGCGGTTAAAGAAAGACACAAAGATATTCCAATACTTATTCAAACAAGCGATCAAAATCTTGAAAAAAAAGTAAAAAAGATTGGCGCATCATTTCTTTATAAAAGCTCACCACGACTTTTGCATGACTTAAGAGAATTTATGCTTGATCATTTTGGTTTTGGTGATTTTATTTTTGAATTAAGTGATGGAACCGCAGTTGGACGTGCAGCAAATTTGATGGAGCTTGCAGATCAAATTGCAAAAATACCTGAAGAAAGTTTACTACATCATGCCGAGGGTAATCACTTCTCACGCTGGCTTAAAGCAAGAACTGAATTTTTTCTTGCTCATAAATTAAGACCAAGAAAAGTTACCGATTACGAATCACCTGAACATTTACGGAAAGACCTTATAACCTCTATTACAGGTTATCTTGAGGAAAGGACAAAAGGTGTAATTTCAGATTTCAGGAAGGAAACATTTGATCCGAAAAATAGTTTTGCAAGAATTGGTGGAGGCTCTCTCGGCGGAAAAGCTCGTGGTCTTGGATTTATTAATACATTAATTGCAAACTACAACATTAAGTATTTATTTAAGGAGTGTAGAGATATCTGTTCCTTCGGCGGTTGTGGTTGGAACTGAAGTGTTCGATCTTTTTATGCGTGATAACAATCTTGAAAGCTATGCCTTTAATGAGACTGACGATATTAAAATAAATCAAAAATTTATCGAAGCATTTCACTTTCCCAAAGAAGTAAAGCAGAAGCTTTATGACTTTCTTGAAATAATTAAAGAACCACTTGCTGTCAGATCATCGAGTCTGCTTGAAGATGCTCAGTTCCAACCATTTGCAGGTGTTTACCAAACTTATATGCTTCCGAACAGTAATCCTGATATCAATGTAAGGCTTGAAGAACTCCTCCAGACAATTAAAGCTGTTTATGCTTCTACATATCATCGCAAAGCTAAAGATTATATGAAGGCAACAGCATATCGTTTGGAAGAAGAGAAGATGGCTGTTATAGTTCAAAGACTTGTTGGTTGTGAACATAAAGGAAAATTCTATCCGGATTTTGCCGGAGTTGGAAAGTCTTTTAACTTTTATCCTGTTCCTCCTCAAAAATCTGATGATGGAATTGCATTAGTAGCTCTCGGGCTTGGCAAAACAGTCGTTGAAGGTGGTAACACAGTTAGATTCTGTCCTCGTTTCCCAAAACATCTTCTTCAGTTCTTTTCAACAAAAGAAACTCTTATGCATGCACAGCAAGATTTTTTTGCACTCGATCTAAATGGTAAGCTCGATCATCATCCTGATTCAACAAAAGATCCGCTTGTTAAAAGATACGATCTGCTTGAATCAGAAGCAGATGGAACATTGTTCTCAGTTGGTTCAACATACTCACCTGAAAATGAAGCTGTTTATGATGGAATATCCCGTGAAGGTATCAGAGTTGTAACGTTTTCACCGATACTAAAACACAAAATGTTTCCTCTTCCTGATATACTTAATATGCTTTTAGGATTAGGAACATGGGGAATGGGCACAGCGGTCGAAATTGAATTTGCAGTTAACCTTAGTGTTCCACCTGACAAACCAAAAGAATTTGCGATGCTTCAGATGAGACCACTTGTCATCAGCAAAGAACTTGATGAATTGAAAGTTGATTTTCAACCACATGATCTTATCTGTCAAAGTAGCCAGGTGCTTGGCAATGGAGCAACTGATGGCATTTATGATTTGGTTATGGTTGATAACAACAAATTTGACAGAGCAAAAAGTAAAGCAATTGCAATGGAGATTGCTAAACTTAACTCAAAATTACTTAGTCAAAACAAACCATATATCTTAATTGGATTGGGAAGATGGGGTTCACTCGATCCCTGGCTTGGAATTCCTGTGACATGGGATCAAATTTCAGGTGCTGCTGCAATTGTTGAATCAGGTTTTAAAGATTTTGAAGTTGAACCATCGCAGGGTTCTCATTTCTTTCAGAATATAACTTCATTCCGTGTCGGTTATTTCACTGTTGATGCTGCACATAAAATCGGATTCATTGATTGGGATTGGCTTCTTGCCCAGGAGGTAGTTGAAGAACTTGAGTTCACGAAACATCTTCAATTTAAACGACCTGCTTCTGTTAAAATTAACGGGCACAAAAATATTGGGATCATTTTAAAACCAAGTATATAAAACATTGAATGACTTATTAATTAAAGAAGAGTTTTCAAATATAGATCTGTTGTTCGGACAACTATGGGAAATTTCAGTTGATGGAATGCGGCTAATTGATGAGGATGGAAATATTTTACTTGTAAATGATGCGTTTTGTAAAATCTTTGAGAAAGAAAAAGAAGAACTGCTGGGCAAACCTTTTTCTATAGTGTATGATAAAGACGAACAGGAGGATGCCTTAAAAATTTTTCAATTTGATATCCGGAATAATAAAATTAAAACTTTGTTTGAACGCGAGAACACTCTTTGGAACGGAAGGAAAGCATGGTTCGAATTTTCAAATTCTTTTCTTACTCTGCCCGACGAAAACAGAATTACTCTCAGCATCGTTAAAGAAATTTCAGAAAGAAAGAAATCGGAAATTGAGCTTCGCGAAAGTGAATCAAAATACAAGATGCTATTCAACAACGCAAACGATGCCGTATTTGTTACACAGCTATCAGATGAAAAATCTTATGGAGATTTTATTGAAGTAAATGAAGTTGCCTGCTCGCGTCTTGGATATACAAAAGAAGAATTTCTTCAACTCAGTCCTTCGGCAATTGTATCACAGAAAAATATTGAAGATTTCAATTTAAATATGGAAAGACTTCTTAAAGAAGGTCACGTTATTTATGACCTTGTGCATCGTGCAAAAGATAAAAAGCTAATTCCTGTTGAAATAAATTCACATCTGTTTATTTATAATGATAAACCGACTGTTCTTTCCATTGCAAGAGATATTACTGAAAGAAAGCAGGCTGAGGAAAAATTAAGACGAACGAGCAGACTGCTTCGTGAGCTGGCTACTCATTTGCAATCTGTGAGAGAAGAAGAAAGAACGATGATCGCACAGGAAATTCATGATGAACTTGGCCAGGTTTTAACGGCACTAAAAATTCAGATTTCTTTACTTGCAAACAAATTGAATGATGATCAGAAGCCTTTGAAACAAAAAATTAATTCGCTTTCTGATATGATTGATGCTTCAGTAGAATCTGTGCAGAAGATTTCTGCTAAATTACGTCCCGGTATTTTGGATGAACTCGGACTTATCGCGGCTATCGAATGGCAGTCTGAAGAATTCGAAAAGTTAACTAACGTAAAATGTTCATTGGTTCTTCCCAAGGAAGAATTAGTGCTTGAAAAAGATAAATCTACAGCAATATTCAGAATTTTCCAGGAAGCGTTGACAAACATTGCACGTCATTCTCAAGCCTCTAAAGCACAAATATCTCTGCTGAATTTTCAATCAAACATTTTATTAGAAATACAGGATAATGGAAAGGGAATTACACAAGATCAAATAAAAGATTTCAAATCTCTTGGTATTCATGGTATGGAAGAAAGAGCTTTGGTATTTGGTGGTCAGGTTAGTATAGAAGGTATTGTAGGTAAAGGGACAAAAGTTAAAGTGGAAATTCCATTTGACTAATTATGGCAGTTGAAAAAATAAAAATATTAATCGCTGATGATCATGCAATTGTTCGCGAAGGTTTGAAACAAATCGTTGCAGAGGAAAAAGATATTCTCGTTGCTGGTGAAGCTGAAAACGCTGAAAAGCTAATGGAACTTCTCGGAAAAGAAAAATGGAACCTGGTTGTGCTCGACATCAATATGCCGGGTAAGAGCGGACTTGAAGCTTTGAAAGATATTAAGATTCAATATCCCGATCTACCAGTACTGATTCTGAGTATGTTTAGTGAAGACCAATATGGAATTCGTGCAATAAAAGCCGGAGCTTCAGGTTATCTAAAAAAAGTAAGTGCACCAACAGAACTTGTAACTGCAATCAGAAAAATTGTTTCCGGTGGGAAATATATTAATTCATCGTTAGCTGAAAAACTTGCAGAAAAATTTGGTGAAACTGGGCAAGCATCACTTCATGAAAAACTTTCTGATCGTGAATACCAGATAATGTGTAACATTGCACTTGGAAAATCTGCTGAAGAAATAGCTCAGGAATTGTCACTCAGTATAAATACAATTTATACATACCGAAACAGAATTTTAGATAAGATGTCAATGAAGTCGAATGTCGAATTAACGCAATATGTGCTGAATAATAAGCTTGTTGAAATATAAATAGTTGATTCCCCCAAAATATTTTGTAACAATTTCCGTTACATAACTTTCACAAAATCTATTCTTTACCAACACACTTTCTGGAATTAGTTTACTTCCAAAGATTATTCAATAATAATCCTACAACTAATTTCTAACTTCAATTTTCCCGGAGGAAAAATGTCCGATTACGTAAAAAGCTTAATAGCAGAAGTAAAAGCCAAACACCCGGCTCAACCGGAATTTCACCAGGCAGTTCAGGAAGTTGCAGAATCATTGGATCTTGTTCTGGAGAGACATCCCGAATATCGTTCAGCAAAAATTCTTGAAAGAATTATTGAACCGGAAAGAATAATAATTTTCAGAGTTCCGTGGGTTGATGAACAGGGTGAAGTTCACATCAACATTGGTTACAGAATTGAGATGAACAGTGCAATCGGTCCATACAAAGGAGGGTTAAGATTTCATCCATCTGTAAATCTTGGCATCTTAAAATTCTTAGCATTCGAACAGGTATTTAAAAATAGTTTAACTTCACTTCCAATGGGCGGTGGAAAAGGCGGATCTGATTTTGATCCAAAAGGTAAAAGCGATTTAAAGATTATGAGATTCTGCCAGGCATTTATGAGTGAATTGTTCCGACACATCGGTCCTAACACAGACGTCCCGGCAGGAGATATCGGTGTTGGCGGAAGAGAGATCGGTTATCTTTTTGGTCAATACAAAAAATTAAAAAATGAATTTACAGGCGTGCTAACTGGTAAAGGATTAAACTGGGGTGGTTCATTAATTCGTCCTGAAGCAACTGGTTATGGTGCTGTTTATTTTGCAGCAGAAATGCTCGGAACAAAAAAACAAACACTTGAAGGAAAAACTTGTCTTGTTTCCGGAAGCGGAAATGTTGCTCAGTATACAATTGAAAAAATTCTTGATCTTGGTGGAAAAGCAGTTACCATTTCTGATTCTAACGGCTACATTTATGATGAAGAAGGAATCACGAGAGAAAAGTTAGCTTACATTATGGAATTGAAAAATGTAAGAAGAGGAAGAATCAAAGAATACACAGATAAATATAAGAAAGCTGTATTCACTCAGCTTGATGGAAATATGGATCATAATCCATTGTGGGATCACAAAGCACATTGTGCTTTCCCGAGTGCAACTCAAAATGAAATCAATGCAAAAGATGCGCAGAACTTAATTAAGAATGGTGTTTATGTTGTAAGTGAAGGTGCAAATATGCCAACAACCATAGACGGTGTAAATATTTTCCTTGAGAATAAAGTTCTTTACGGACCGGGTAAAGCTGCAAATGCCGGTGGAGTTTCTGTATCCGGATTAGAAATGTCACAGAACAGTATGCGTCTGCCGTGGACAAGAGAAGAAGTTGATAACCGACTTATGATGATTATGAAAAATATCCATAAGACTTGTGTTGAAATGGCTAACAGATTTGGAACTCCGGGTAATTATGTAAACGGTGCAAATATCGGCGGATTCTTAAAAGTTGCTGATGCGATGATTGACCAGGGAGTTGTATAATTAATTAGGAATGCAATAATTCTTTAGCGAAGCGGGTTTAAATTTTCCAACTTGCTTCGCTTTTTTTATACTAAGAAATTGTTGATTTCCACGGCTGTCACGGTCGCACCGTGACAGAGAAAAGTTGTTTTGTTATATTTAACCTATGGGAAGAAGAGGAAGAAGCAACCTAACAGAAGAACGAATTTACTTTGTAACAACAACCGTTGTCAGATTCACTCCAATATTCGCCAACCATAATTACTGCGATATATTAATTTCAAATATTAAACACTATAGAGAAAAATATAAATTCGTTGTCCTGAGTTATGTAATTATGCCATCTCATTTCCACTCGATTCTAATTGTCAATCCAAAGCTTGGAACCATATCTGACATAATGAGAGATATAAAGAAGTTCACAGCTTGGCGGATCTTCGATACTTTGAATGAGGTTGAGGACAACTTGATTTTGCAAACATTCAAAGAATCCGCGGAAGGATTTAAAGATCAGACAAAGAAATTATGGATACCAAGATTTGACGATGAAGTTATAAGAAATCAACAAATGTTCTGGACAAAGCTAAATTATATTCATAACAATCCTATAAAAGCAGGACTGGTAAGCAGAGCAGAAGACTACAAATACTCAAGCGCGAGAAATTATATAAATGGAGATCGCTCGATTCTTGAAGTCGATACTGAATATGCGGGAATGAGAATGTTGTAGTGTATTACGTCACGGTACGACCGTGACGTCCCAGAAATCTCTGTTTATATTACACTTTATTGATTTCATCTCGCTTCGATTCTTGATATATTTCGATGTAATTAATTCTTAAATGAGGAAATGGATTACATAAAAGAATTCAAAAGTAATCCCGAAGCAGATTGGGTTGAGCATGGTTACGGAACCCGGTTCCAGGGTTTTCAAAACCTTATGCGTCTTCGTGTTACAAATATCCTTCTTGTCTCCAGCCTTTACGATCTTTATCTCTTCGAAGAAGATGGACGCCTTTATGAACTTATTCGGAATGAATACCAGGGATTAAATCTCAGTCACTCACCAGAATTAACAAGAGTTTCAAGCGGTTATGATGCAATCACTCGTGCAAAAGACGAAGGCCGATTTGATTTGATAATTTCTACTATGCACATCGAGGATATGACCGCATTGAGTTTTGCTAAACTCGTAAGACAATCCGGATTGGATATTCCAATTGTTCTTCTTGCTCATGATAACAGGGAGTTAAAATCTCTTCTAACAAATCCTGAAAGTGCTGTCTTCGATAAAGTATTTAACTGGACAGGTGATTTCAGAATTATAATCGGAATAATAAAATATCTTGAAGACCGGCTTAATGTTGAACACGATAGCAAGATTGTTGGTGTGCAAAATGTAATTGTTATCGAAGACAGTGTGAGATATTATTCTGCATTTCTTCCAATCATCTATACTGAAATGCTGAAGCAAAGCCAAAGATTAATTTCTGAAGGAATAAACCTGACTCACAAATATTTAAGAATGCGTGCAAGACCTAAAATTCTTTTATGCACTAATTATGAAGAAGCCTGGGATTATTTTGAAAAATATAAAGAGCTGATTCTTGGTATCATATCGGATATTGCTTTTCCGAAAAATGGTGTAATAAATGAAACTGCAGGAATACAGTTTACCAAAGCAGTAAAAGAATCAATAAGCGATATTCCAATTTTATTAACCTCGAACGACCAATCGAACGAAGAAGATGCTAAAAACGCAGGAGCTTCATTCATATTAAAAGATTCACCCATCCTCATTACAAAGCTTCAGCATTTTATGAACAACAATTTTGGCTTTGGTGATTTTATTTTTAGAACAGCCGAAGGCGCTGAAGTAGGACGGGCAAATGATTTGATAAGTATGGAAGAGCAATTAAAAATTGTTCCGATGGAAAGTATTAATTATCACGCTGAAAGAAATCATTTCTCTAACTGGTTTAAAGCCAGAACAGAATTCTGGCTTGCCCACAAGTTAAGACCGAGAAAAGTTTCGGATTACGAAACCGGTGAAGCTTTAAGACAATATCTTGTTCATTCTGTGCATGATTATAGGATGGTACGCCAGCGTGGAATAATAACTGATTTCAACAAAGAAACTTTTGATCCTGAAAGCAGTTTTGCAAGAATCGGCGGTGGTTCACTCGGTGGTAAAGCGAGAGGTCTTGGTTTTGTAAATACACTTATCAATGATTATCAACTTCGTGATCAATTTGAGGATGTTCAAATTTATGTTCCACCGGCAATAGTTATAGGCACAAATGTATTTGATGATTTTCTTGAAATGAATAATCTCAGGAGTTTTGCACTGCACTGTGAAGATGATGAAGAAATAACTCAAAAATTTTTAGAAGCCTCAAAATTCCCGGAAGAAATTCTTGGTGAACTTGCAGCCTTCCTGAATATTATTAAAAGTCCGCTCGCAGTCAGGTCGTCAAGTTTACTTGAAGATTCTCAGTATCATCCTTTTGCTGGTGTATACCAAACTTATATGATTCCAAACGATAATGCGAATTCACTCATTAGACTAAATGATCTTCTCACAACTATTAAAAGAGTTTACGCTTCAACATTTTACCAGAATGCAAAAAATTACATCAGAATTACTTCCTATCGCTCTGAAGAAGAAAAGATGGCTGTAATAATTCAGAAAATGGTAGGCAACAATCATGAGAATAGATTTTATCCTGATTTTTCAGGAGTAGCAAAATCCTATAATTTTTATCCGATGCCTCCACAAAAATCAACTGACGGAATTGTTTCAGCAGCACTCGGTTTAGGCAAATGGGTAGTTGAAGGTGGAAACACTGTAAGATTTTCTCCGAGGTATTCAACTGACTTGCTGCAGTTTCATTCTGTAAAAGAATCTCTTAACAGCAGCCAGATGGAATTCTTTGCTTTGCAGCTCGATGAAAAAACAGACTTCGGAAATGTAACTTATGACAAACTTGTAAAAACATTTCCATTAAGTGTTGCAGAAAAAGATGGTCCATTAAGATTTGTTGGATCAACTTATCTCCCAGAAAACGATGCTATTTCTGAAGGGCTTGGAAGAAGTGGAACACGATTAGTAACCTTTGCGCCTGTCCTCAGAAATAAACTTTTTCCACTTGCTAATGTACTTGAACTCTTGCTCGAAATGGGCAATTGGGGAATGGGGACACCTGTTGAAATTGAATTTGCAGTAAATATTTCGAAACCAGCTGGAAAGAAAAAAGAATTCGGTTTGTTACAAATGAGACCACTTGTTGTAAGTCATGAATTTGAAGAACTTAGAATTGAGGATGTTGAACGTGATAAATTAATTTGTCAGAGTAACCAAGTACTCGGTAATGGAATAATACAAGATTTGTACGATGTTGTGGTAGTTGACTTCCATTTATTTGATCGTGCAAAAAGCCGGGAGGTTGCTGCTGAGATTTCAACTTTGAATAATAAATTAATTACTGAAGGTAAATCATATTTGCTTGTTGGAGTTGGAAGATGGGGTTCACTGGATCCATGGCTTGGAATTCCTGTTACGTGGGAACAAATAGCAGGTGCTAAAGCAATAATTGAAACTTCATTCAAAGATATGGCAGTTGAACCTTCACAGGGTTCACACTTTTTTCAGAACATCACTTCGTTTATGGTTGGTTATTTTACAGTCAACGCTATTCAAAATACTGGATTTGTTGATTGGGATTGGCTTCTTAAACAGGAATCGGTTGAAAGTAAAGTTTATACAAAGCATATCAGATTTGAGAAGCCGATCATAATAAAAATGAATGGGCACGAAAACAAAGGTGTAATTTTAAAACCCGCCTGATGGCGGATAAACCTGCCTGACGGCAGATAAACCGGAGTAATAATTTTGGCTGATGATCAAAAATCAAATAGGGAGGAGGTGCCGGGTGCATGCCCGCACTGTGGTAATAAACTTTCTCCATGGCAGCAGGTTCTGCTTGCAACTGACAGAGCTCTTGTATGCAGAAATTGCTGGTATAGAATTATCCTTGATGTAATACCCGTAACAAAGAAATCAGATTCAGGAAAATCAAAGAATAAAGGTTTAAACTAATGGAAT
This sequence comes from uncultured Ignavibacteriaceae bacterium, assembly GCA_963790385.1. GTDB lineage: Bacteria > Bacteroidota > Ignavibacteria > Ignavibacteriales > Ignavibacteriaceae > IGN2. Next base: position 525,318 of record CAWBOG010000003.1, on the reverse strand, counting down.
CTTATAATTCATTTAAAGTAGCACGTCAGCAGGTTTTAGAAGCAGCCAAGCATCTCAACCTTGATGATGCAACCACAGAATTTTTAAGCACACCTCAAATTGAAGTTAACTTCACCATTCCGGTTAAAATGGATACGGGAGTTACAAAAATATTTCAGGCTTTCAGAATTCAATACAACCATGCAAGAGGTCCGGCAAAAGGCGGAATACGTTTTCATCCTGAAGAAACAGTTGACACAATTCGTGCACTTGCCTGCTGGATGACCTGGAAAACAGCAGTTGTTGATTTACCACTTGGAGGAAGTAAAGGCGGTGTTCGCTGCAATCCAAAAAAATTATCTGAAATGGAACTCGAAAGACTATCGAGAGAATATATCCGTGGAATATCACAAATGCTTGGAGTAGATAAAGATGTACCGGCAACTGATGTTTATACAAATCCCCAAACTATGGCTTGGATGATGGATGAATATGAAACAATTACAAAGCGTCACAGTCCCGGTGTATTTACGGATAAACCATTGCAAGTTGGTGGGACTGAAGGAAGAAGAGATGCAACAGCAAGAGGCGGAATAATCACTGTTCGTGAGGCTTGCAAAACTTATGGATTTGATCCTACAAAAGAATTTGCAATCCAGGGATTTGGTGATGCAGGACAAAGAGCAGCGTTACTTCATAAAGAAATGTTAGGTGGAGGAAAACTTATAGCTGCAAGCGATTCACGCGGAGCGATAATAAATAAGAGCGGATTAGATCCTGAAGAGCTTGTTCATCATAAACTTAAAACAGGATCAGTAATGAACTTTCCGGGGAGCAAAAAAATTTCTCACGAACAAGTTCTTGAACTTGATGTTGAGATTCTTTATCCGGCAGCATTAGAAAATGCAATCAACACAAAAAATGCAAAAAATATAAAAGCACGAGTTGTCTGTGAACTTGCAAATGGTCCGACAACTCCTGAAGCAGACTTAGTTCTGTTTAAAAATAATGTTCATGTCATTCCAGATATTCTTGCAAGTGCCGGAGGAGTTACAGTTTCTTACTTCGAAATGGTTCAGGACAAATCCCTGTTCTTCTGGGAAGAGGAAGAAGTTCATAAACAGCTTGATAAAAAATTAACGCTTGCTTACAAGCGGGTTCAGGAGGCAATCAGGGAGAAGAAAGTTCATCCTCGATTAGCCGCAATGTTAGTAGGCGTTGCAAGAGTTGCACAGGCTTGCCAGCTAAGAGGGTGGGTTTAGAATACTGAATATCTAATATTGAATCTCGAAATTCGAAGGAAACTTCATAATTCGTTTTTCCTTGAACATTATTCGGAATTCACTTCTTTTCATAGGAACATTTTTATTTCGGCAAAGTAAAAGGTTTAGATTATAAACTAAACCGGAGGTTAAAATGCCGTCTCTAAAGAATCCAAAAGCCGATTTAAGAAAGCTTTATCATCGCACTTTTGAAGTAAGCTTGATTTTAGCACTTACACTAATTGTAGCTGCTTTTCAATTCTCTCCACAAGTTACCAAAATAGAATCAGTTAAATCAGATCCTCAGGAAATAATTAAGATTGAGGATATTATTAACACAGTTCAAAAACCAGATGTTCCTCCTCCTCCAAAAGCTCCACAAATTATCTCCGCTTCAATTGATGATGTTCCTGAGGATATTTTAGTTGAAGGAATTGAGGATTACATACCTGTTCAACTTCCTGATAAGCCACCAACGCAACCTAAGATAATTGATGACGAATTTATTTTTGAAGTTGTTGAAGAATTGCCTTCACCGATTGGCGGACTCAAAGCTCTGCAGGAAAAAGTTCACTATACGGAAATTGCCAGACGAGCAGGAATCGAAGGAACGGTTTATATCCAGGCAAAGATTAATAAAAATGGAGATGTCGTTGAAGCATTAGTTATAAAAGGTCTCGGTGCAGGTCTTGATGAAGAAGCACTAAGTGCAGTTTTAGCAACCAAGTTTATTCCCGGAAAACAAAGAGGAAAACCTGTAAATGTTAAGATGGTAATACCAATAAAGTTCGTTCTAAAATAACAGATTAAAAATAATTTCTACCAAAAAACCGTTGAACTAGTTAAAACTTTGCTTATTGATTATTATCTTTCAAGGTAATTAATCTTTAAATCAATTAGCATCCACCATATCTAATTATTAAATGCACGACTATACAATAATTAAAGATATCGTTCTGATTCTTCTTTTATCAATCCCGATAATTGTAATATTTAATCGAATACAGTTACCAAGTATTGTTGGATTTCTGATTGCGGGAATTATTCTTGGGCCTTCTGTTTTAAAAATTATCAGCAATCCCGAACAGATAGAAATTATGGCGGAGATAGGTGTAATTCTTTTACTGTTTTCCGTAGGACTTGAACTATCGCTAAAAGAATTAGTGGAAATGAAAAAAATCCTGCTGGTTGGAGGGGGATTACAGGTAGCTCTAACGATCTTAATTACTTCAGTTATAGTTTTTGTTGTTGGACTTCCGGTCAAGCAGGCATTTTTCTTTGGGATTTTGGTAAGCCTTTCGAGCACTGTTATTGTTCTAAAATTATTATCGGATAAAGATGAGATTGATGCACCTCACGGAAAAATCACTTTAGGTATTTTAATTTTTCAGGATCTGGCAATCGTTCCACTTTTTATAATTGTAAACCTTTTGGGTGCCTCCGATAAGATTAGCTTTGGCGAAGTTTCACTGCAATTGCTTACAGCTTTTGGTGCTGTGGCAGCAATTATTTTCGTCGCAAAATATCTCTCACCACATGTTCTTTACAGGTTAGCTAAATTAAGGATGAAGGAAGTCTTTACTGTTGGAGTGATACTAGTAATTTTAGGCACAGCATATTTAACGCACTCACTCGGACTTTCATTTGCATTGGGTGCTTTTATTGCCGGATTGATTCTTTCGGAATCTGAATACAGTCACCAGATAGTTGCTGATACTCTTCCATTGAGAGATGCATTCAATAGTTTGTTCTTCGTTTCGGTTGGTTTATTACTGAATCTTAGTTTTGTAGTTGAAAATCCGCTTGTAGTAATTGCATATTCTATAGGTGTAGTTCTCATCAAAGGAGTAATAATATTCTTCGTAGTTTTGATTTTAAAATATCCTGCTCGGATTGCTCTTCTTGTTGGAATAAGTCTTGCGCAGGTTGGTGAATTTTCATTCATTATAGGTGAGCAAGGTTTCAATTTAAATCTTATAACACCAGAACTTTTCAACATCTTTATTTCATCAACAATTATAACAATGATTTTAACTCCATTTCTGTTCAGGATGGCACCTGGGATAGCAGGAAAATCAAATGTACTTAACAGCGGAAAACAGAAGGAAAAATTTACGGATAATTTCCAGGATCATGTTATCATTGCTGGCTTTGGACTGAACGGAAGAAACCTGGCTCACGTTTTAAAGGAAACAGGAATCAGATATGTTATTATCGAAATGAATCCTGAAACAGTTAAAAAGGAAAAATCAAAAGGAGAAAAAATAATTTATGGTGATATTGGAAATTATGAAGTTCTAAAATCTGCACTGATCCAACAAGCTAAAGTTCTTGTGATTGCTATTTCTGATCGTTCGACTTCAAGGAGAGCTTTGAAGGTTGCGAAAGAAATAAATCCAAACATTCACACAATAGTTCGCACAAGATTTGTGAAGGAAACTGATGAGCTTGTAAAGATGGGTGCTGCAATGGTCATCCCGGAAGAGTTTGAAACATCCATACAAATATTCAGAAAGGTGCTGGAACAATATCACATCCCGTTAAATGTTATAATGCAGCAGGTTAATCTGCTGAGGGGAGAATCTTATAAGTATCTTCGTTCTGAAGATAGCACCGAAGTAGCTTTCACTCATATTGATGAAATACTTTCAGCAAGATTGACGGATACATTTTATATTAATGAAGACAATAAATTTTCTGGAAAATCTATTGGTGAGCTAAATCTGCGCAACTTAACTGATGCAACTATTATTGCAATCGTAAGAAAAGGAATCACTATAACTACTCCTGCAGCAAAGGACATTTTGGAAACGGGAGACACTTTGGTTATTACAGGTACTCACAAAGCTGTGGATCTTGCTTTTGAATTGCTCTCAGGAAATTTTGATTAGGTTGAATCGTTTCCGTCATTGACACTCCAATGTTCTCAAAAATTGCATATTTTCTCAAAATTAGTGAATGTAAATAGCTTTTGAGTCACCAAATAAACATAAATGTAACTATTTTATTTGCATACAAATTGCAAATAGCTAACTGGTTTATTTCTTACTAAATACCAAACTGTATCAAATTGTTAAATGAAATAAACTTAAATTATTGATGTAAATTAGTTTTAATGAGGACGATTATGACTAAATATTTTTTACTTGTTTCTCTTTTCATTTTTACTTCGCTGAACATATTCTCTCAGAACTACAAGGAAGTTAAAATATTTCTGAATCATTCTGATGATATTCAGACTCTGGTAAATGCGGGAATGGAATTCGATCATTTAAACTTTAATAAGGATAACACAGTAGATGTTTTCATTAGTGAAAATGATTTTGTTATTCTGCAAAACAGTGGATTCAGTTATGAGGTTTTGATTGATGATTGGTTCTCATATTATGCAAACCTTCCTAAAATGACTGAAACTGAAAAAACTCAATCTCTGCAAAGCGTTAATCAGGATTACGGTATCACCGGATTTAATTATGGATCGATGGGTGGCTTTTATACACTTGCAGAAGTTACTGCTGAACTGGATGAAATGTATGCTCAATTTCCGACTCTGATTACTCAAAAATTTTCTATCGGAACAACCATTGAAGGAAAACCAATTTATATGGTTAAAATTTCTGATAATGCATCTGTTTCTGAAAATGAACCGCAGGTTTTGTACACAGCTTTAATTCATGCCAGAGAACCCGAAAGCATGGAACAGATGATATTCTTTATGTTTTATCTTTTAGAAAATTACGGAACAGATCCCGAAGCAACTTATTTAATTAACAACAGAGAAATGTATTTCATTCCAGTCATTAATCCTGATGGATATCAGTACAACTATACTACTAATCCAGGTGGCGGTGGAATGTGGAGAAAAAACAGACGGAATAATGTTGGGAGTTATGGAGTCGATTTAAATAGAAATTATGGTCCAATGCTATATTGGAATTCTCCAAATGGGGGATCGAGTACAACTCCAAGCAGCGATACATATAGAGGAACTGCTCCATTCTCAGAACCTGAAACTGCAACAATCAGGGATTTTATTGGTTCAAAAAATTTAAATAACGCTCTTAATTACCACACATATGGAAATTATTTAATATATCCATATGGTGCTCTGTCCTACTTAACACCAGATTCGCTTACATTTTTTGAATTTGCCGGTGATATGTCTTCATTCAACGGTTATTCAGCAGGAACCGCTCTTCAAACTGTTGGCTACGGTGTTCGAGGAGTCAGCGATGATTATTTTTATGATGGGGATGTAATTGCAAATGAAGGAAAAATTTTCGCAATGACACCCGAAGTTGGCACTACAGGATTTTGGCCTTCGCAAAGCGAGATTATTCCACTTGCCGTAGAAAACTTATTACCAAATTTATATTATGCATGGGTTGCAGGCGAATCTGTTCATCTGGATAATCCAAATTTTTCGCAACAATATTTTAATCCTGGCGATCAAGTTAATATGTTTCCTTCATTCAGGAACAAAGGACTTTCGACGGGTTACGATGTTGGTGTGGAAGTTAATTCATTGAGCAATTATGCAACTATGATTAATGGAAATGCATTTCTGGATTCTATACAGGCAAGATCTACTTCGCAGGTTACTTCTCCATTATCATTTACTGTTTCTCAATCAGCACCTGCAGAAGCAGAAGTTAAGCTGGAATTCGTGATTAGTTTAAATTCTAATATTGTAAGAAAAGACACAATCAGTTTAATAATTGGTACACCGGTTTTTGTATTTGCTGATACTACAAATAATCCACCAAGTTTATGGACTATTACTCCATCTTCTAATCCTCATTGGGAAGCCACTACTGCTACATTTCACTCTACACCAAACTCCTATACTGACAGCAAGATTGGTAATTATCTGAGTAATGCGACGGTAACGATGACACTAACAAACTCAATAAATCTAACTTCATATAATAATCCGCGCCTAGTTTTCTGGACAAAGTATGATATAGAAAGCAACTGGGATTATGGTCAGGTTGATATATCGACAAATAACGGCTCGACATGGATTCCATTACAAGGACAATACACAGAACCTGGCGTCGGAAGTTTTCAACCGAATGGTGAACCGCTCTACGATGGAATGAGAACAAACTGGGTAAGGGAAGAGATGAATCTTGCTTCATACAGAGCATTACAAAATAAAATCAGATTCCAATTGAATACTGATGGGGGTCTGGAACGCGATGGATGGTATGTTGATGATATTGGAATAATTATTTATCAAATTACTCCGGTAGAGTTGCTCTCATTTTCTGCAAATATCAAATCTAATAATGTAGTGCTAATTTGGTCTACTGCTTCAGAAATGAATAATCGCGTGTTTGAAATTCAAAGAGCTGCCGGTAATGCAGGTGAGGGAAGTTTGAACTGGAAAACTATCGGTTCAGTAGAAGGAAGGGGAACTACAACAGAAAAAAGTGATTATGCTTATACAGATGAATCTCCTGTGATTGGTATTTCATACTATAGATTAAAACAAATCGACTTTGACGGCACTTACAAAATTCTTAATGCTGAAATGGTGGAGTTCAATCTGGTAAAAGATTTTTCACTTGAACAGAATTATCCGAACCCGTTCAATCCATCTACGGTGATTAACTATTCGATCCCAATCGCCGGACAGGTTAAACTGACAGTTTACAATCTTCTTGGTTCTGAAGTTGCCGTGCTTGTTAATGAAAATAAAGAAGCTGGCAATTACTCGGTTGAATTTTCAACTGAAAATCTTAAAAACAATCTGGGTTCAGGAGTCTATATTTATACTTTGAAGTCAGGTTCTTTTACACAAACAAGAAAGATGGTCGTAATTAAGTAAAAGTGTTACTAGCTTATTGATATAAAACTTTTTTCAATTCACTAAGGCCGGATATTAAAAAATCCGGCTTTTCTTTTTCAAGCTGATCTCTTGTTCTATAGCCATAAAGCACTCCGCAGGTTTTTGAACCTGCGTTTTTTCCGCATTGAATATCAAGTTCGGTATCACCAATCATCAATGTATCTGATGGATCAATCTTAAGCTCGTTACAAATAAATAATAATGGCTCAGGGGAAGGTTTATGAGCCAAGCCGTCTCTTCTACCCATTAAATAAATAAATGAAGATCGAAGATTAAAATGATCAATGATTTTTTCTGCCTGCTCCTGAACTTTAGTTGTGAGCAAAGAAACCTTAATCTGCTTTTTGTTTAAATAGTTGAGTGTTTCTTCTACTGCCGGGTAAAGATGAGATAAATCCATAAAATCAAAATACAGTCTCTTGTAAATTGAAATAAACTTTTCGAAATCAGGCAGAGATATTTTAAGTTCTTCGAAGATATCAACAAAGTGTTTTCCTATCATATTTGTGAAAACATCTTCCGGAATATAATGCGGTATGTTAAGTTGGCTCAGAGCACTTTGTGTGCTTTTAAGGATTGTATCCTTTGAATCGACTAACGTTCCATCAAGATCAAAACATATGTGTTTAATCATCTTTAGCTTTTCTGCCTATTGCAACATTAATAATTTCATACTGAACTTCTTCACTCCTGCAACATTCATCAATATTAATTCTGCAGGTTGAAAATTGTCAGTGTCCATGAACCCAGATTATACTCAATATCTGGTTATACCAGTTACAAATTAAAAATAGCTCATTACTAGTTAAAAAAATACTTTCATTGATTACTCACTCAAATATATGGAATGAAAAAAACATACTGTTAACACAAAAAATATTTTTACCGGTACTTGTTTTTAGTTAATAAATATCTGAATTTTTCACCCACGGACAGAAACATTTTTGTCTTTTAAAGAATTGCTTAGAAATGTTGTATTGTAAATATTGACTTGTATATAAGTAATCAGGTAAAAATTAACTTAGTTAATTAACTCTCAACTTCTTTTGTGATGAATTAGTAAGATTTAATCAAAAAAGTATGGTACGATTTTTAGCTTGATAAGCTCATTTAACTAACTAAATATAAAACTCATTAAGGAGACTCTAATGAAAAATTTCAACTTTTTGTTTCTGTTCTTTATTCTTGTTTCTGTTCTGATGACAAATACTACTACGTTTGCTCAATCAGAACCGGTGCTTTATTTCTGCGAAAGATATGATGATAACGACGGAGAAATTAGTGTTAGTGATAGATTCACAACAGGATATATAACAGTTATGGTTAAATGTGATTATGCACTTAGATTAGAGGATGTAGTTATACAGTATGATAAATATGATTTCAGAACTGGTAAATTTGAATACTATAAGAAATTTGATTTTGCAGTGGATCGTGATATGAAATATATTTTCTTCGAAAGAAATGACGACAGTGATTTAGAATTTGACGATCCGGGTTTTTATAGAGTGTTCCTGCTGGATGAGGATGGCAAAACTGTGGCAAGTGCTCTCGTTGAGATTATAGATTAATACAGGGTTGGTTTTGTTTAGCCCCGTCCGGCAGATGCCGGATTCGGGGCTTTTTTATTTTAAACCGAATTATTATCTCATTTAACATTGAAATCCACAGACCTTAACCTTATTTTTAAACCGCTTTTCATTGATAATTAATCAATCTTAAAAATTAAAACCGGAGTTTATTATGTTAAAAAAGATTCAGGAGTTATTAGGCAAAGAAGCTGATGAACTCTTAAGCTATAAAGCTAAATTTCCAAAAGAACAATTACATCTTCCCGGTCCTGATTCGGTGGATCGTATTTTTGTACAATCAGACCGCACACCAAACGTTTTAAAAAATCTAAATTGGATTTTACATTCCGGGAGATTATCAGGAACAGGTTACGTTTCTATTCTTCCCGTTGACCAGGGAATTGAACATTCTGCAGGTGCATCGTTTGCACCAAACCCAATGTATTTCGATCCGGAAAATATTGTGAAACTTGCTGTTGAAGGCGGATGTAACGCTTGTGCATCAACGCTTGGTGTACTTGGAATGGTTTCCCGGAAATATGCTCACAAAATTCCTTTCATACTAAAGCTCAATCACAATGAGCTGCTTACATATCCAAATAAATTTGATCAGATAATGTTTGCAGGAGTTGAGCAGGCTTTTGATATGGGTGCCGCTGCTGTTGGCGCGACAATTTATTTTGGTTCTGATGAAAGTGCACGACAAATTATTGAAGTAAGCGAAGCATTCCAGTATGCACACGAAATGGGATTGGCAACTGTGTTGTGGTGTTATCTCAGAAATCCGGAATTCAAAAAAGATAAGGACTATCACGTATCTGCAGATTTAACCGGACAGGCAAACCATCTTGGTGTAACAATCCAGGCAGACATCATTAAACAAAAACTTCCTGAAAACAACGGTGGTTACAATGCACTAAAATTCGGAAAGACTCACAAAAAAGTCTATTCTGATTTATCTACTGATCACCCGATTGATTTGACACGCTACCAGGTGATTAATAATTATATGGGAAGAGCAGGATTGATAAACAGTGGTGGCGCTTCCGGTGAAAATGATTTTGCTGAAGCTGCAAAGACTGCAATCATAAACAAACGTGCCGGCGGAATGGGATTGATCTCAGGAAGAAAAGCTTTCCAGCGCCCGATGGAAGATGGAGTGAAGCTGCTCAATCTTATTCAGGATGTTTATTTGGAAAAAGAGATAACAGTAGCGTAAAGTTTTCTGGCTGTCACGGCGCTACTGACTATGAAAGCCTTTGAAAAATAAATAAATAAGGAGATTATTACGAAACGTTTGATCTTAAGTTGAACTAATTTATGTCAGCTTTATCATTAAGCTTAACTCTTTTTATTGGTGGATTATTTGCTTTAATAATCCGATTATTTTTCTTTGTCGATATAAAAGAAGTTGATAAACTATATTTAAAAAAAGTTAAGCTTAATTCATTCGTGTTAATAATTCTTTCGATTCTATTTATAAGTGATAGCATATTTATATTTTTTATGTTTTATGAAGACTTCAGAAATCCAGTTGAATTACTAAGAGAAGATTTTTACAAAGGTAAAATTTTTTTTGGTGTGCTTATTCTATTTTTAGGTGCTGTTTTTATATACTATAAAGAGAAGATGTTTGAAGATTGGAAGAAAAATGGATACAGAGTTCCGGTAGATTATGCTAGGTACAGACCTCAAATATTATTAATTGGAACTTCGTTGGTTATTGTAGGATTCATACTGATAATTATTTAATGAATATGAATATCAAAAAAACTTGATTACTAATTTTTGTACTTGGTGGTCAAACCTGAATAACTTTTCATTTCCCAACCATATTCTCCGGCATTTGAACTGCAACAACTTTTCCTTTCGCTGTAATTTCTCCATTAGCTGATAATGTAATTTCAGAAATTACCTTTCTTCCTTTTATCTCAAATACTTTCCCTCGTATTTCAAGCTCAACACCAAGTGGAGTTGGTTTTAAGTAATCAACCTGCAGAGAAGCAGTAACAAAACGAAAAGGAGGCAAAGTATCAATTTCTCTTGCTTCTGCTTTGTAAGCGGCTAAAGCAGCAGTACCGGTTCCGTGGCAATCAATTAAGGAAGCGATCAATCCGCCGTAAACGTATCCAGGAATTGCTGTGTGATATTCTTTCGGAGTAAATCGTGTTACGGTTTCATCGCCTTCCCAGAATGTTTTTATCTGATGTCCGTGCTCATTTAGTTTCCCGCAACCGTAACAATGAGCCACATCATCAGGATAATAGTCCTGCACTGCTTTTGATTTCATAATTTCTCCTCTTTGTACTGCTGAACCTGCCTGCCTGCCGGCAGGTTGTCCAGAATATGGTTTCGGACTCTCCCGACTTTGTCGGTATCACCGGAATGACAATTTTATTTGAATCATATCACCTGTCATTCCGGTCGAGCGAAGCGAAGAACCGGAATCTATTTTTTAGAATTACGACTGGATTCCGTGTCAAGCACGGAATGACAGCCTGAGCATTCAATCCCTCAAGATTAAAATTGCACCAAGAAGAATAAACAAAACGGCAATTGTTTTCTTCAGCAAGTTTGTGTCCTTAAAAATTTTACCGCCAATAACCGTTGCCCACAAAACAGAAGTTCGCTTGACTGCAAGTGTCAACGCAACCGATGCAATGCTGATTGAAACAATTTGTGTGTAGCGATAACCAATAGTCAGAACTGAAATCAATAAAATCCAGAGTACATCTGATTTATTCACTTCTGGAGAATGATCAACAAGCTTTCCTTTAAATACAAAATATATTATCAGCAGCAGCAACGCAAAAAAGACATGCTGAAATGCTGTAAAAGAAATCGGAGTTAGATTCATTTTCGCTACGAGAAGTTTATCCATCACAGAAGATACGGTAAACAAAATCAATGCAGCAAGAATGTATTGATGATACTTCGATTTAATAAAAACACTAAGCGGAAAAAGTATCTCTTTCAGGTTTTTGCTCTCAAGAATATATGTGCCGACAATTAAAGAGATCAATCCCAGTATTTCAAAAAATTTCAAACTCTCGCCGAGAAAAATAAAAGCAAACACAGCAACGAGTCCCGGAGTTAATGCAAGCAAAGGCAAAGCATTACTGATTTGTAGATTTTTCAGTGCTGTCATCACACATAAAAATGCTGCAACTCCAATCAGTGATTTAAAAGAAAAGTACTGAAAGATTAGAAGCATTAATTGTGTTGTAATCAATAAAGAAAAAGAAAGGGATTGACAAAAGAAGGTTTGCAATTGAAAGATAAAATGAAAATTGAACGGGATTTAATTTAAACAGCACTTTCTTCTGAGTTATAGCAGCAAACGCAGAAAGAAAAGAAGAAAGCAGTGCAATTAAAAACCAGGTCATCAGAAAAATATTGTTTCTTAATTATTATATCTTTGTCTGTCATTGCGACCCCACCTTGGCGGGGGAAGCAATCTTATGTTCTAGTTCAGGAGGAGATCACTTCCCCCGACTGAAGTCGGGATCGTGATGACAAATAACATTTTAGATTCTTCGCTCCACTCAGAATGACAGTACGAACTAAGGCTAAAAATCCACAGCTAATTTAAGGAATATATTTCTGCCAGGCTCAATTGTAATACTCCCACGGGTTGTAGATAAATGATTACGATACTCGGTATCAAATATATTTTCAACTCCGGCAATAATTCTGAAACTAATTGTTGAAAATTTTATTGGCATTGTATTCAGTAGCAGGTTGAAAATTGTATAACCTGGAGTTGTAATCTCACCTTCAGCGACATCGTTTTGAGAAGCAAAAATAGTTGAATAGATATCTGCGTTGAGAAATTCAAATAATCCAAATTTAAAACCAATATTGCCATTCGGAGCTGGAATTTCCGGAAGATTACCGTCCGTAGTTAAATCATCACCTTTGACGTAAGAGATTGTTGTATAAAAAATAAAGTCTTTCCAGAAATTATAATCCGTTCTGAAATCAAATCCATAAATTCTTGCTTCACCAATGTTGGTTTTTATAAATGCGTTTCTCCCGTCATAAATCCCCGGTACTTCTGTAACAAGATCATTATAATAACTGTAAAATATGTTCGTAATTATTTTCAGATTACCTGAGTAATATCTTATTCCGAAATCGGATGAAATTCCTTTCTCGGGTTGCAGATCAGGATTACCAACACGAACAATACTTCCCTGATCGATGTACTGAAATCTTTCTTCGAGAGAAGGGGAGCGGAAAGCATAACCTAATGCCAGCGACAAATCAAGATTTGAAATAATAGAATAAATAAATCCGAGGTTCGCACTGTATGATGAGTTATTTGTGCTTGTATCCGGCCAAATCACCTGCTGATTTGTTGGTTCTGTGTTCAAGTTTCCGTTTACAATTTCATAATCGGGATTAACAGTTTCTTCACTTGTTATATTTATGAAATCATATCGAAGTCCGATTGTAGTTGAAAGTTTATCATCAAAAAGTTTGAAATCATCCTGGGCAAAAATTCCAAGACTGCTGTAAGTTGAATTTGGTAAAGGTTTTTCACCAATGACTTTCTCTGTTGTACTGATTACGTTTCCTGATGAATCGAGAACTTCAATTAATTGATATCTTTCACGTTCACCATTATAACTCCGATCCCAGTAATCCAAACCAAATATCAAGTTGTTGCTGTCGAACAGCCAGAAATTCCCCTGAAGCTGAGCATTATTGTTTTTGTGATCCGCAGAGGGAGTGATTTTTAAAACACTTACTCTTCGTGCCGGATTACCTCCTGATGCAGGAATGTTCTGAACAATATGTGGAATGTTTTCAACACTTCTCTCTATTAGCTGATGTGAATATTTTAAGTGATAGTTTGTAAAATGATTTTGAAATGTTTTGAACATCGTAGCCTGCGGAGATCAATTCACGAAATTCATAAGGATATCTTACATCTGCATTATCAGGAAAAACTGATGAGCCGGGAATGCCAACATCATTTGCTCTGAAATTCTGATAATCAATTTTAAGTTTTTGATTTTCAGTTGGTGAAATGATAAATGCACCGGAAAAAGTATAGTCTTCGAACTGACTGTTATCTAATTCTCCAACAGGTGTTTGAATATTTTCAGCATCCCTGTACGAGCCTGAAATTTTAGCTGACCAGAAAGAACCACCGCTAAATAATGATCCTCCCAACAAAGATAGATTGTTTACTGTATTATATTCAGCCAGCACATTTCCATTCAGAGAAAAATTATCGTAAAGCGGAGGTTGCTTTGTAATGATGTTAACAATTCCTCCAGTTGCACCAGAACCATAAATACTGACGATGAAGCACCTTTAATTACTTCAACTCTTTCAACGTCATTCAGATCAATCATTGATAATCTTGCAGCAACGTCAGTAGAAGTAACAATCCGGTTTCCATCAATGAGTGTTACAATATTTTCACGATTCAATCCGCGAATACTAATTTCTGTACCCCAAATGCCGTCACGAATTAATGAAATCCCGGGTTCATTCTGTAAAATGTCTGGCAGCGATACTGCTGGTCTCTTTTGAATTTCTTCTTTGTCAACTATTAATTCAGCGAAAGGAGAATTACGTAAGTAATCTTCATTTCGATTTGTACTGACTACAACTTCATCTAATTCTATTAATGCGGTTTCAAGTTGGAAATCTTTTTTGACAGATGCTGAATCTATTTTTATTTCTACTGTAACTGGTATGTATCCAAGGCAGGAAACTTTAACCTCGTAATCGCCTTCGGGCAAATTTGTAATATTATATTCACCGTTTCCGTTTGAGTAAGTAAAGTAATTGTAGGAAATGATTATCGCCGCTCCGGGAATAGCAGATCCACTTTTCGAATCGTTGATTTTTCCTTTTAGTGAAAATGTCTGGGCAAGGAGAGGTTGCGTTAAACAAACAGAAAGAACTGACAGAAAAAAAATAATTCCGTTAAGTGAAAAACTTATTGCGTTACAATTTTTATTGTAAAAAAACATCCCCCAAATCTCATTTTTAAAGTATATTACTGAGCCAGAAGAAAATCCACGATCTTTCCAAGATCCTTTATGTTTTTATTTCCGTACGGAGGCATAATCTGGCTTGGATATTTTTCTTTGTATGCCTTAAATCTTGCATCATCCATAAAGTCATTTGGGTTTCTCAGGTAATTAAGTAGACCTTCTTTACCCCAATATTGAGATAAGTTTTTTAATGCCGGAGCCATTTGTGTTCCCTGAAGATCAGCACCATGACAATTCGTGCAGCCAAAATTATTAATTAATTGAGTTGCTGTTAATTCAGTGGTTCCTTCCTCTGACATTTGATTATTCATTTGTGAAGAGAGATCACGAGTTGGAGCTTCTTCCTTTTTTGTTGCTTTTTGAAGAATGAAAAGTAAAATAAATGCTGCTAAAAATGCAGCTACCCAAATCTGTGGTTTTGTCATAAATTATTCTGTTGGTTCTCTGAATTTCTAATTATCGATAGTTAAAATTATCGATTTGGGGCTTCTTAAACAATGCGATTTGAGTGGATTAATTCTTTTTTGGTCTGTAAACGTGCGTACTCTGCCCGAAGAAAACCTCAGCAGCTTCCATTAATGTTTCTGATAAAGTAGGATGAGGATGAATTGTTAATTTTAAATCTGTTAAGTTTGCACCCATTTCAATTGCAAGCACACCTTCAGCAATTAATTCACCGGCACCTGGGCCACAAATTCCTATTCCTAAAATCCTTTGTGTTGAAGGATCGACTAAAATTTTTGTCACACCATCGTTTCTATCTAATGTGACTGCCCGACCGGATGCTGCCCACGGAAACTTTGTTACTTCGTAATTAATCTTTTTTTCTTTTGCCTGATTCTCTGTCAAACCTGCCCATGCAATTTCCGGATCTGTGAAAACAACTGCAGGAATTGCCATTGGTTCGAACACTGATTTGTGTCCTGCAATCACTTCAACTGCAACTCTTCCTTCGTGAGAGGCTTTGTGAGCAAGCATAGGCTCACCAACAATATCACCAATTGCATAAATAATTGGATCATCAGTTCTCAATTGATTATTTACATTTATCCAACCGCGTTCATTCACTTTTACTTTTGTGTTTTCTAATCCAAGTCCCGAAGTATCCGGCTTTCTTCCAATTGACATTAAAACATAATCGTAAGTGTTTTCTGTTGATTTTCCTTCTTTATCTTCAATCTTAACCTTGATGCCATCCTTTACTTCTTCCATCTCTACAACTTTTGAGTTAAGCATAATACTTTCGTATTTGTCTTTTAATCTTTTCGAAAGATGAGAAACAAGGTCACGATCAGCACCGGGAAGCAATCCATCCAACATTTCTACAACGGATACTTTTGAACCAAGTGCTTGATAAACTGAACCAAGTTCTAATCCTATGTAACCACCGCCTATTACCAAAAGCGATTTTGGAATTGCTGGAAGATCGAGTGCCGATGTTGAGTTAAGTAATCTTTTGCTGTCAATATTTAATGAAGGAATGGTTGCAATTCTTGAACCAGTGGCAATTACAATTTTATCAAAACTCATTTCTTCTGTTCCACCATCAAGCTTTTTTACAGAAAGTGTAGTTGAATTTTTAAAAGTTGCAGTTCCCTGAACAAAATTTACTTTTCTGAATTTTGCAACTGAACCAACTCCACCTGTTAGTTTTTCAACAACCTGGTTTTTCCATTCACGAAGTTTATCAAGATCAATTTTGGGTTTGCCAAATTCAATTCCCCAGTTCTTTGCATGTTCAGTTTCATCAAGAAGTTTTGCAACGTGCAGCAATGCTTTGGAAGGAATGCATCCGCGGTAAAGACAAACACCGCCGGGATTTTTTTCTTTGTCAATTAATGTAACATTCATTCCCAGATCAGCTGCGAGAAATGCCGCTGCGTAACCACCTGGTCCGGCACCGATTACACATATTTTTATTTGTTCACTCATTCTGATTTCCGTGTATTGTTGTATTGCTAAATTGTTTCATTGTTATTCTCATATTCAGCAATCTAACAATGAAACCATAGAACAATTAATAATTCTACTCACATAAATATTTTCAATGGTTCTTCAAGCGCTTCACAAACCCATCGTAAATATCTTGCAGCATCGGCTCCATCAATTATCCTATGATCATATGAAAGAGAAAGAGGGAGCATCAACCTTGGTTCAAATGTTCCGTCCTTTTTGTTGTAAACAGGTTCATAATTTCCACGTGATACTCCGAGTATTGCTACTTCCGGAGAATTTACTATTGGAGTAAAGTAAGTTCCGCCGATTCCACCGAGATTTGTAATAGTAAAACATCCACCCTGCATTTCATCAAGCGAAAGTTTTTTATTACGTGCTTTCTCAGCAAGAGTATTAAGCTCAACAGAAATATCGATTAAATTTTTCTTATCCGCATTCTTTATCACGGGAACGAGTAAGCCATATTCAGTATCGACTGCAACTCCAATGTTGATATATTTTTTGTAGATGACTTCTTTACTTTCCATATCAATACTGCTGTTGAACTGTGGAAACTTCTTAAGTCCTTCAGCAATTATTTTAATAAGGATGCCTGTTACCGTAAGCTTTGCACCGTGCTCTTCAACTTTTTTACTGAGTTCTTTCCGATCCTTTTCAAACTCTGTAATATCTGTTTTATCAAATTGTGTAACGTGAGGAGTAACAGCCCATGCATAACTTAAATGAGTGGCGGTCTTTTCGCGGATCTTGCTCATTGCAACCCGTTCAATCTTACCATATTTTGAAAAATCTGGTAAGGTCTCTTTCTTGATTCCAAGTCCTACACTTTCTCCTTTGCCTTGCATCGCTCTCTTTACATAAGCCTTAACATCATCCATCGAAATTCTTCCATCTTCACCAGAGCCGGGAACTTTATTGATATCAACACCAAGTTCGCGTGCAATTCTTCTAACAGATGGAGCTGCTGGTGCTGAGCCTCTCATTATCGGTGGTTGCTCATCTCGTTCACCCGGTTTCATTTCGTCAACTTCGCCTTTGAATTCCTGAACAGGTGTTACAGTCTTTTTTGGTTGAGTCGATTCTTCTTTTGCTTTAACGGGTTCTTTCTTTTTTTCGATTACAGTAGATGATGATTCAACTTTGAGCAGTACATCACCAACTTTTACTTTATCGCCGGTCTTTACATTTACTTCAACAATTTTTCCTTCAACAGAGGAGGGGACTTCAATCGTAGCTTTATCAGTCTCAATTTCAATAACACCCTGATCCTTGGAAATTGTGTCACCTTTTTTCACAAGAACATTAATTACATCTGCGGATTCAATATTCTCACCCAGATCAGGGACTTTAAAATCAACAATTTGTCCTGGGCCAGATTGAACGGTTTCTTTTACTTCATTTTTAATTTGAGATTTTGACTCAGCCTTGGTCTCCTCCTTCGATTCTTTCTTCGCTTCGGTTTTCAATTCAGTCTTCGTCTCAGCCTTAGCCTCGGTCTTTGCTTCCGTTTTGCCGCCTTCATCAACTTTAATTATTGTCTGCCCGACTTTTACGGAATCACCTGTCTTAACAAGCACTTCAGTTATTTTGCCGGAAACATTTGATGGAACTTCAATTGTTGCTTTATCAGTTTCAATTTCGATTATTGATTGTTCTTTTTCTATTTGGTCACCAGCTTTGACAAGCACGTTTATGATGTCAGCCGACTCAATATTTTCGCCTAGTTCAGGTAGTTTAAATTCTGTTGCCATTCTATACTTTTATTTTTGATTATTTTCTCTGCGCTCTCTGCGTGGATTTCTCTCTGCGAACTCTGCGAGAAATTAAGGTTTGTGGTTCACGCAAAGAGCGCAAAGTATTCGCTGAGATCGCTAAGAGATCATCGGATTTAATTTATCGGGATTAATCTCCAAATCCTTTTTTGCTTTTTTAAGAACTGTATCTTTTATTTTTCCTTCTTTTGCAAGAGCACCAAGTGTTGCATACACAACATGCCTGTAATCTACTTCAAAGAAATCTCTTAATGCTTTTCGTGAACCGCTTCTTCCGAATCCATCTGTACCTAAAGAATAAAGTGTACGCGGAAACCATTTGGAAACTGAATCGGGTAATGCTTTTACATAATCTGACGATGCAACGAATACACCTTCCTCTTTTTCCAGTTTTGAGTGATGTAAGGAGTTTTTTGTTTCTTATCAGGATTCAACATATTAAATCTTTCAGCTTCGAGAGCATCATTTCTCAGTTCTTTGTAGCTGGTCACGCTCCATACATCTGCAGCCACGTTGTAATCCTTTTCTAAAATTTCCTGTGCCTGAAGAACGTGATTGAGAATTGTACCGCTTCCGAAAAGTTGAGCTTTTGCGTCAGCTTTCTTCATACCGGAAGATTTGAACTTATACATTCCTTTTATTATTCCTTCCTTTACTCCTTTTGGCATTTCAGGCATTGCATAGTTTTCATTCATAACAGTGATGTAATAAAATTTGTTTTCCTGGTCTTCAAACATTCTTTTTATTCCATCACGAATAATCACTGCAAGCTCAAATGCAAAAGCAGGATCGTAAGCTACAAGATTAGGAACAGGATATGCAAGCAGATGACTGTGTCCGTCCTGATGCTGTAAACCTTCTCCGTTAAGAGTTGTTCTTCCGGCAGTTCCACCTAACAAAAATCCTTTTGCACCAATATCACCGGCAGCCCAAACGAGATCGCCAACTCTCTGCAATCCGAACATCGAATAATAAATAAAGAAAGGAATCATATTTATTCCGTGTGTTGAATAAGCAGTTCCCGCAGCAATGAATGAAGACATCGAACCGGCTTCTGTAATTCCTTCTTCGAGTATCTGTCCGTTTTTAATTTCTTTGTAGTAGAGAAGACTATCAGCATCAACAGGTTCGTACAACTGTCCCGCGTGAGCATAAATTCCAACCTGACGGAAAAGTGATTCCATTCCAAATGTTCTTGCTTCATCTGGAACAATCGGGACAATATTTTTTCCAATCTCAGCATCTTTAAGAAGCTTTGCGAGTATTCTCACAAAAACCATTGTTGTTGAAACTTCTCTTCCTTCAGTTCCTTTGTAGAACTCTTCAAAGAGAGATTCATCGGGAGTTTTTATTGGCTTCAAATTAGTTTTCCTTGAGGGAACATAACCACCTAAAGCTTTTCTTCGTTCCTGAAGATATTTCATCTCGGAGCTGTCTTCATCAGGTCTGAAGAATGGATCATTTATGATTTGATCATCAGAAATAGGAATACCAAAACGTGCACGGAATTCCTTCACTTCATCTTCGTTTAATTTTTTCTGCTGGTGAGTTATGTTTTTTCCTTCACCGCTCTCACCGAGTCCGTATCCTTTAATTGTTTTTGCAAGAATTACAGTTGGTTTACCTTTATGATTTACTGCAGCACTGAAAGCCGCATAAACTTTTTCCGGATCGTGTCCGCCTCTTTTCATTTTTTTCAATTCTTCGTCAGACATATCACCAACCATTTCTTTCAGCTCTTCATCGACGCCAAAGAAATGTTCACGGATGTAAGCCCCACCTTCAACAGTGTACTTCTGATATTGACCGTCAACAACTTCACCCATTCGCTTGATGAGTTTTCCATCTTTATCTTTTTCAAGAAGTGGATCCCAATCTTCTCCCCAGATAACTTTTATCACATTCCAGCCGGCACCACGGAAAGCTGCTTCGAGTTCCTGAATAATTTTTCCGTTACCGCGAACAGGACCATCAAGTCTTTGCAAATTACAGTTGATTACAAAAATTAAATTATCAAGCTGTTCTCTTGAGGCAAGAGTAATTGCACCAAGAGCTTCCGGTTCATCTGTTTCACCATCGCCAAGAAACGCCCAGACTTTGCTTCCGGTATCTTTCTTCAAACCGCGATCTTCTAAATAACGATTAAACCTTGCCTGGTAAATTGCGGTGATAGGTCCGAGACCCATCGACACTGTCGGGAATTCCCAGAATGCCGGCATTAACCACGGATGTGGATAAGATGAAAGTCCGCCGCCTTTTGCAAATTCTCTTCTGAAGTTTTGTAATTTTTCTTTTGAAATTCTTCCTTCCAGATAAGCACGAGCGTAAATTCCCGGAGATGCGTGTCCCTGGAAATAAATCTGGTCTCCGTCGTAGCCTTCACCTTTTCCTCTGAAGAAATGATTGAAGCCTATCTCATACAAAGTTGCGGCACTTGCATAAGTAGAAATATGTCCGCCGATTCCATCTTCCATCTTGTTTGCTTTTACAACCATCGCCATTGCATTCCAGCGGATGAGAGATTTTATTCTTCTTTCAATTTCTCTGTTGCCCGGGAAAGGAGGCTGCTTTTCTCTTGGAATTGTATTTATATAAGGTGTGTTTGCAGAGAAGGGAATATGAACACCAGCTTTGTGTGCGCGTATTTGCAATTGCTGAAGTAACTCTCTTACTCTTTCCGGTCCGCCGTGTTCAAAAACATAATCGAGCGAGTAAAGCCACTCGCTTGTTTCTTGTTCTTCAATTTCAGGATTTCGTTTATAATCCTTAGCCATAAATTTCCTTAGTTATACTTATAAAAATGTTAGAATTCTGCTTAAAAAGTGAAATTTGCTGATTGTTTTTGTCAGAAATCGAGGCGTCAAATTAATTGATTAACGAGTGAAATACAAGGAAGGAAAGCAATGCACAATTTAAGCAATTAACAATGTATAATTTAGAATTGTAATGCAATACGCGCCTGACTTTCTCAATTTAATTACTTAAGTTTCTACCAAGTTTAATTTTAATACGGGGTAAAATTATGCGAACCCTTAAAATATCTCTCCTGGTTTTTATTCTTTCGATTACTATATCTGCACAAGAAGGATGGTAACTGACAAAATCCATTACCGCAAGGTCATCCATTAAATGCAACCAAATTTATATCTGGTAATACGGGTGGGCTGTTGGTAACTGTGGTACAATAATTCATACAACAGATGGCGGTGTCACTGGATTCAACAATCAATCATCACAACAG
The DNA here is from genome assembly GCA_963790385.1 of uncultured Ignavibacteriaceae bacterium. Classification (GTDB taxonomy): domain Bacteria; phylum Bacteroidota; class Ignavibacteria; order Ignavibacteriales; family Ignavibacteriaceae; genus IGN2. The sequence continues at coordinate 503,666 of CAWBOG010000003.1, read as the reverse complement.
AAAACTTAAACGATATTTATTTCATAGATTCAAACACTGGTATTATTGTGGGAACGCATGGTTTACTACTTTATTCATCTGATGCAGGAACAACTTGGGATTCAAGATCACTCTCAAACAATAATTTGTATGGAATTTGTTTTAATGATTCAAATAATGGACTCATATCTGGAGATCAAATATTATTGGAAACTAATGACGGCGGATTGACTTGGGCAGTCAAATGGAGCACAGTCTCTTTATTAATCGATGTTGCAATGATTGATCTAAATACTTGGATTACAATTGGTAGTAATGGGATGATTTACAGAACTACAAATGCGGGTACGAATTGGAACTCAGTGTTTTATGGCGATTTTTATCGTTCATTTTCTTTTTCAAATCCAACTAATGGTGTGGTGGTCGGAATTTCTGGTAAAATCAGGAGAACTACTAATGGTGGAGTAGATTGGAATCTACAAACAAGCGGTACTACAAATGACTTAACTGATGTGCTATTTATCGATGAATTAAATGGCTATGCAATTGGTTGGAATGGTATATTTATAAAGACTTCAGATGGAGGAGTAAATTGGAGTTCACAATCAAGTGCTACATCCTTCAATCTCTTAGGTATTTGCATGTCAGATTTTAACAACGTCTATATAGTTGGTGATTTGGGAAAAATTCTTAAAACTACAAATAGTGGAACAAATTGGCTCCAACTATCTAGTGGTGTTGTTCTCGCACAGGGCGAATTACGTGGTATTAGTTTTTATAACAATAATACTGGTTTATCTGTGGGCGTTAATTTTGAAGTTGGTGGAATGCTCAATGGTTTAATCTTTAAAACAACTGATGGTGGAACAACTTGGATTCAGCAGCTTTCAGAGGCAAAATATTTTTTGGATAAGGTACAATTTATTAATCAGAATAAAATAATTGTTGTCGGAAGTTATGAGCAGAGTTTAGGAGTATTGCAGGGATTAATTCTTAAAACTTCAAATGGAGGAGTTGTTTGGTTACCGCAAATAATTTCACAGGTAGAAATTTTCACAGATCTATCATTCACTGATGCAAACAATGGAACTGTTGTTGGAGCAAATGGTGCAATTTGGAGAACCACTAATGGCGGAACAAATTGGAATGAACAATCGAGCGGAACGACTTATTCCTTGAGTGGTGTAAGTTTTATAGATACAGATAATGGTATGGCAGTAGGTGAAGGAGGCATAATTTTAAGGACAACAAATGGTGGGAATACCTGGTATGAACAAAATGCTGGACCATTTATTGATTTCTATGATGTGCAAATGTTAACTGCAGATATCTGTTACTCCACAGCGATGCAAGGTATATACAAAACCGTAGATGGTGGCGGTACATGGCAGCGTATTTCAAGCCATAGTGGTAATTCACTTAATTTTGTTGACGTAAATCATGGAACGATTGTAGCTGGTGAAGGATATCCAAATATTTTTAGAACAACAGACGCTGGAATCAATTGGTTTTCACAATTTAGCAAAACCAACTACCCTTTGCATGATGTGAATTTTGTAAACATTAATGAGGGCTGGGTTGTTGGTAAACATGGGTACTATTCTGCATACAACAAATGGCGGAGTAACTTTCATTGAAAATGAAACAAACCGTTCTCAACCAAATAAATTTCTGCTTTCCCAAAATTACCCCAACCCGTTTAATCCGGTTACAAAAATAAAATACACAATTCCGGAGAACTTGAGCGACGGGAGGCAAGAAGTAATATTAAAAGTTTACGATATTCTCGGAAGAGAAGTTGCAACGCTCGTTAACGAAGAAAAACCTGCCGTTGAGTATGAGGTTGAGTTCAACGGCGCTAATCTTCCAAGCGGGATATATTTTTATCAGTTGAGAGCTGGAGAATATTCTGAGACAATGAAGATGGTGCTGCTGAAATAATCAGTTGTCATTCTGAACTTGTTTCAGAATCTTGGGTGTGTAAATAGATCCCGAAATAAATTCGGGATGACAGTTACAACAAATTACTTGCAAGCTCAGCGAGCTCACTTCGTTCACCCTTTTCGAGATTTATGTGTGCATATAATTTCTGTCCTTTAAAACGATCAATCAAGTAAGACAAACCATTTGATTGTCCATCAAGATAAGGATGATCTATCTGGTAAATGTCTCCAGTAAACACAAGCTTCGATCCTTCACCTGCACGAGTGATGATTGTTTTTATTTCGTGCGGAGTTAAATTCTGTGCTTCATCAACAATAAAGAAATATTCTCTGCAAACTTCTTCCACGAATGTACGACAGCGGTTCAATAACAAGCTTTTCTTCTTTAATTAATGAATCAATCAGTTGATGATTTTTATCCGCTTCAGGGAATTGATCCTGTATAACTTTTAAATTATCCCACAACGGAGTCATATAAGGTGCAAGCTTGCTTTCAACATCACCGGGAAGGAAACCGATATCTTTATTGCTAAGTGGAACAATTGGACGAGCAATAAAAATTTGTCTGTAATGTTTTCTAACGTGAAGAGCACTCGCAAGTGCAAGCAGCGTTTTACCTGTTCCGGCTTTGCCGGTTAATGAAACTAATCTAATATCGTGATTACGTCAAAGCATCAACAGCAAAAGTCTGCTCTGCGTTTCTTGGAGTGATTCCGTAAATAACATTCTTATCAACTTTTCTTAAGATGTTCTTTATTCTGATCAAGATTTGCAAGCACAGAACGATTTCCATTACGAAGAATAAAATATTTGTTGGCTAGAGCTTCGCCGTTCAATCTTTCCAGAAGAGGTTTTGCTTGAACTTCAAATGGAGGCTGGAAAAGTTCAATAATTTTATCATCATCAAAATCTTCTATTACTTGCTTACCGCTGTAAAGTTCTTCAATACTGCCAACTCTATCTGTGGTATAATCTTCTGCAAGAATCCCAAGCGCTTTGGCTTTCATACGAAGGTTTACATCTTTAGTAACAAGAATGACTGTATTTGAATCTTTATATTTCTTCTGCCATTCGAGTGCAGTTCCAAGTATTCGATGATCCGGAGTGTCTTCTTTAAATACTTCACGGATTTCCTGTGAAAGTCCACGCGAAATTGCAATTCGTAATTGTCCGCGTCCATCACCCATGGAGACGCCGCCATTAAAAATGTCCTGTCCGGTCAACGAATCGAGTGTTCGTGAGAATTCTCTTGCGTTAAGATTTATTACCTGGCTCCCTCTTTTGAACTGATCAAGTTCTTCCAATACAGTTAGATGGAATCACCACATCATTCTCCTGGAACTGATTTATGCAGGATGAATCGTGAAGAATTACATTTGTATCGAGAATAAAAATCTTTGGTTTTTTACTCATTTAGGTTGAATGTGATGGTTTAAATAGAGTTTATGGAAAGTTGGCTTATCGAATGCAGTAGATAAATGTAGTACTAATGAGAATATCTTCAAAAAATATCTCTTTATTATGAACAGATAAATCTTCACTGCAATTATAATAAAACTTGAGTTAAATCCAACTCATCGTGTTTTAACAAATTATTATCTGTTTTTCATGACCTTAAATTGGATAAGTTAATTACACGGTTTATATTTGACGAAAATTTTTTAAGGATTAGTGAAAATAAAAAGTAAAATTTTGACCAAAATTGTTTTGAATAAATTATTTTTAAATCAGTCCGGCAGTTGCCGGACTATTTTTTTGTCTGAATGAAATGAATACAAATACTAAAGCAAAATTAATTTTAGAAGACGGTTCCGAGTTTGAAGGAACCAGTTTTGGTTATGAAGGTAACACGAATGGTGAAGTTGTCTTCAATACCGGAATGGTTGGCTATCCCGAAACACTGACAGATCCTTCTTACCGTGGACAAATTCTTGTTTGTACTTATCCGCTAATTGGAAATTATGGAGTTCCTGATGGAGAAAGATCAAATGGAGTTTCAAAAAATTTTGAATCGGATTCAATTCACGTTCGTGGTTTAATCGTTTCAAATTATTCAAATGAGTATCTCTCACTGGAGTGCAGTAAAATCTTTGGGTGATTGGCTGAAGGAAGAAAAAATTCCTGCGATAACTGGAATTGATACTCGTATGCTGACAAGGAAACTCCGTGATAAAGGAACAATGCTTGGTAAAATTGTTATTAATGAAAGTGATAATGTTAAATTATCCAATCCAAACCAAACTGACCTTGTTGGAGAAGTTTCTGTAAATGAACCGGTTGAGTATTCTGCCGGAAGTAAAAAAATAATTCTCGTCGATTGCGGAACAAAGAATAATATTATCCGTGCTTTTCTAGGCAGAAATATTTCTGTAATTCGTGTTCCTTATGATTATGATTTTACAACATATTAAAGCGAATGGAATAATGCTTTCAAACGGTCCCGGTGATCCAAAGATGAATCTTGCTACAATCGAACACACAAAGAAAGCAATGGAAGCAAATATTCCAATACTTGGAATTTGTCTGGGTTCCCAGATACTTGCACTTGCCGCTGGTGCTGATACTTATAAACTAAAATATGGACATCGGGGACATAACCAGCCTTGTAATGAAATGGGAACGAAAAGGTGTTATATAACTTCGCAGAATCATGGTTATGCCGTTAAGTCTGATACACTTCCGCAGGATTGGCGTGAGTGGTTCGTTAATGATAACGACGGAACGAATGAAGGAATTATTCATATATCAAAACCATTTTTTGCGGCACAGTTTCATCCTGAGGCTTCTCCTGGACCTGATGACTGTGAGTTTATATTTGATATGTTTGTTAGATCATTAAATTAGAGCCACAAGGATAAAACGATGAATTCTTGTAGGTTATTACATTAATTTTACTTTACTTAAATTTCCAAATACAACTACTATTTTTACAGGATTTAATATGGAAAAATTAAATAGAATAACAATTAATCCGGAAGTAATGGGAGGAAAACCCTGCATTCGTGGATTAAGAGTTACTGTTGGTGCAATTGTTGGACTTGTTGCTGCGGGGAATACTTTTGAGCAAGTACTTAAACTATATCCTTACCTTGATACTGAAGATATTCAACAGGCACTTAACTACGCCGCATGGCAGTCGAAGAAAAAGAAATACCTTTCGACTTCAAATGATTCTTCCTTTCAATGAAAATACTTATTGATATGAATCTTTCTCCTTCGTGGGAGACTTATTTAACCGAGGAGGGATTTGAATGTATTCATTGGTCAAAGATAGGTAAGGGCAACGAACCCGACTCTTTTTTATTTGAGTATGCCAAAAAAAATAATTATTTAATTCTTACTCACGATTTAGATTTTGGAGCAATCTTAGCTTGTTCTAATGAAGATGGACCAAGTGTAATACAAATCAGATCTAACAATATCACCCCAGATTATTATGGAAAAAAACTTGTCTCGGTTATAAAACAGGTTGAAACTTATCTAAAAGAAGGGCCCTAGTAATAGACGAAACCAGACAAGGATTCGTATTCTTCCTCTTAAAAAACAATGATAAAAAAACGAAAACCAAAAAAAGTATTAATTCTCGGCTCCGGTGCATTGCAGATCGGGCAGGCGGGTGAGTTTGATTACTCCGGATCACAAGCAATTAAAGCACTCAAGGAAGATGGAATAACTTCAGTCCTTGTTAATCCAAACATTGCAACCATTCAGACTTCAGAAAACTTTGCTGATAAAGTTTACTTCATTCCAATCACGGCAGAGTTTGTTGAACGTGTAATCGAAAAAGAACAACCCGACAGCATACTTCTTCAGTTTGGTGGACAGACAGCATTGAATGTTGGTGTTCAGTTATACGATAAAGGAATTCTTGAAAAACACAATGTACAAGGTACTTGGAACTCCGGTGGAAGCAATTAAGGATACCGAAGACAGACTTCTGTTTGCAAACAAGTGTACTGAAATCGGATTGAAAGTTGCCAGAAGCAAAACTGCAAAAAGTGTTGATGAAGCAATTAAGGTCGCGAATGAAATTCATTTTCCTGTGATGGTAAGAATTGCGTACGCACTTGGTGGCTTGGGTTCGGGAATAGTTAACAATGAAAAAGAATTAAAAGAAAAAGCTGAAAAAGCATTCAGGTATGCAAATCAGATTTTAATTGAAGAATCTCTTTACGGCTGGAAAGAAGTTGAGTATGAAATTGTTCGTGATAAATATGATAACTGCATCACAACTTGCTCGATGGAAAATATTGATCCGATGGGAATTCACACCGGAGATAGTGTTGTGATAGCTCCGGTTCAAACTCTTTCAGCACAGGAAAATTTCAAACTTCGTTCAATTGGAATAAAGTTAATCAGACACATCGGAGTAATCGGTGAATGCAACATCCAATATGCACTTGATCCGAACTCAGATGATTATAGAATTATTGAAGTAAATGCTCGTCTCAGCCGAAGTTCTGCACTAGCATCAAAAGCAACAGGCTATCCTCTTGCATTCATTGCTACAAAACTTGCACTTGGCTATGCACTGAACGAAGTTGAAAATAGCATCACGCAGGAAACTTCCGCTTGTTTTGAACCTGCACTCGATTATGTTGCATTAAAATTTCCAAGATGGGATTTACAGAAATTTCAGCAAGTGAGTACACAACTTGGTTCTGAAATGAAATCCGTTGGTGAAGTGATGTCGCTCGGAAGAAGCTTTGAAGAAGTTCTTCAAAAAGCAATCAGGATGCTTGATGTTGGGTTGAAAGGATTTGTTTGCAACGAATTAAAGTTTGCAGATCTCGATAAAGAATTATCTCAACCAACAGATAAAAGAATTTTTGCAATTGCTATTGCTTTGCAAAAAGGATATTCAGTCGAAAAAATTCATCAGCTTACAAAGATCACTCCCTGGTTTCTTTATAAAATGAAGAACATTGTGAATACAGAATTAATACTGAAACAAAAACGTCTTTCAGAAATTGATGTCCCATTATTGAAGGAAGCAAAACAAAACGGTTTTTCGGATTTACAGATTGCCGAACTGGTTCATTCGACAGAAAATGAAGTTCGAGATAATAGAAAATCACTTGGTGTTCTTCCCGTTGTAAAACAGATTGATACGATGGCTGCTGAATATCCTGCACAAACGAATTATCTCTATCTCACATATCATGGAAATGAACACGACATTTCTGTAAAAGAAAAAGGACAAATAGCCGTAATTGGAAGTGGTGCATATAGAATAGGTTCATCTGTTGAATTTGACTGGTGCTGTGTAACAGCAGTGAATGGAATAAACAGCAGCGGTTACAAATCGATAATGATTAATTGTAATCCCGAAACTGTTAGCACTGATTATGATATTTGTGATAAACTTTACTTTGAACAGCTAACTCTTGAAAGAGTTCTTGATATTTGTGATCTCGAAAATCCTGAAGGTGTTATTGTCTCGATGGGCGGTCAGGTGCCAAATAATCTTGCAAAGAAACTTCATAATGTCGGCGTGAAAATAATTGGGACTTCACCGATACAGATTGATAATGCTGAAAGTCGTCACAAATTTTCTCAGATTCTTGACAAACTGGAAATTGATCAACCGGATTGGACTGAAGTTACTACTCTCGAAGAAGCAAAAAAGTTTTCAGCAAATGTTGGTTACCCTGTTTTAATCAGACCAAGTTATGTTCTCAGCGGTGCAGCAATGAGTATCGTTTTGACAGAAGATGAACTTGAAACGTATCTGAAAAAAGCTACCGATTTAAATAACGAACATCCGGTTGTTATAAGTAAGTTCATTACTGATGCGCGTGAAATAGAAATTGATGCAGTTGCAGATCACGGAGAACTTTTTTGTTATGCAATTGCCGAACACGTTGAAAATGCAGGTGTTCATTCAGGTGATGCAACAATAGTTCTTCCACCGCAAAGAACTTATCTCGAAACAATGAGGCGTGTTAAAAATATCACCAGGAAAATAGCCAGTGAGTTTGAAATAACCGGACCTTTCAACATTCAGTTCATTGCAAAAGATAACGATGTAAAAGTAATAGAGTGCAACCTTCGTGCATCAAGAAGTTTTCCTTTCGTTTCCAAAACTTTGAAAATAAATTTCATTGATATTGCAACCAAGCTGATGCTTGGTGAGAAAGTTGCAAAGATTGATAAATCATCTTTCGATCTGGATTACGTTGGAGTAAAAGCTTCGCAATTTTCTTTTACCAGATTAAAAGGTTCTGACCCAGTGACAGGAGTTGAAATGTCATCAACAGGAGAAGTTGCCTGTCTCGGCGATGACTTCAATGAAGCTTTTTTGAAAAGTGTTTTATCGACGGGACAAAAAATTCCTGAAAAAGCTGTTCTCCTTTCAACAGGAACACCAAAAAATAAAGCTGAACTGCTTGAAGATATTTTAGCATTGAAAGAAATGGGATTGAAATTTTACGGTACAAAAGGAACATCAGATTTTTACAAGCTGAGTGGAATCGATGTTGAAGTTCTCTATCGTCCTTTTGATGAAAAAGAACCATCAATCTTAACTTATCTTGGCAACGGTGAAATTGATATGGTGATAAACATTCCGAAGTCAGCAGAAAAAGTTGAGCTGGACAGCGATTACATTATCCGCAGAAAAGCTGTTGACCTGAACATTCCTCTTTTTACAAACGTGCAGGCAACAAAAAGATTTATAAAAGCTTTGCAGCAATTCACAATAGAGAGTCTTCCGATTAAAAGTTGGGATGAGTATCAGTAAAATTTTGCTGATTATAGTATATCGGAGAAATAACCGATGTCACGCAGCATAAATTACTTTTGTATGTTCAAGTATGGCTTTCCTTTTGTAAGTGTTCCGGCTATTTTCAATAGCCCTGCGACTTATAAGATCAACTGGTCTTCCAAACAATTTTTCACGCTCCTCTTTAATACGAACTTTGCTAAAAAGACTTTGCTCTGCGTCATCAGAGAAAATGTAAAGCAAGTCAATGTCGCTGTCATCATTGAAGTCCCCGTCTTAAAGCCGAACCAAAAACAGCCAACTCTTTTACAAGATACTTTTCACAGATTTTTCTTAACTGCTCTTCAGAAATATTTAAATTATTAATTGTCATAGATATCTTCTTTTGATTAAAATCGACTAATCTAATTTATAAAACATTATCTTAATTTATTAACGAGGGTAAAAATTCAAAAAATTGTCTTCATCTAAAATTCGGTGACAAATCTTACCTTCTTTTAAACGTTTAAGCAACAAAAAGATTTATTTGAGCCGGAGGCTCATCAGCCTCTGGCTGAAAAGCACTGCAGCATTTTTCAACGCAGCTTTGTTAGCTTGTGATTAGTATAGTTAGAATTTTTAAAATTTTGTGGTTTGAGTTAGTAACTTACTTTTTAAATCTTTTAAATGTATTTCAATAAGACACCTTTAAATAATTGAATACCAGGCAAATGGTTTTCATCAATTAAATTAATTTTATCTGGAGATATAGTAAACTCGAATGTTCTCTCATTAAAATGGTGACAGAGTATCAGTAGCGTCCAACGGTTTGGCTATGCGCAGTGTCCCAAAGGGCATTGCGTATAGGTGTTGTTGTGCACTGTATTTATCGTATTATTTTTCTCATTACATAATAATCGTCATACTCTTTATTCACCTTGAAATCGTATTTCCTATATAATTCAAACGGGCCTTTGAAATTTCCCTCACACGATAACTCTCTTTTTTTAGGATACGCTTCAAGATAATCATAGCCTTTATTTGAATAATCCTTAATAATTTTTTCAAGAATATTTTGAGCAATCCCTTGTCTTCTATAATCGGCATGTATTAAAAAACAAACAATTGAACAAACCTTATCTTCAGGATTTTCAATATAATCATAGTCTCTCAGCAATCTTTGATAATTCAATCTGTTATTTGCATTACACCATCCGATCGGTTTATCATAATCAAAGACTAAATAACCTGTCAGCTTATTTTCATTGATAAGATTTAATTACTGCAGTTCGGCTAACTTCACGAGTACATGTTTCTACATCTCCGAGGAAATGATAGTCATAACAATAGCATTTTGACCTATCAGGATTTTCTTTGAAAATTATATTGTCAAAGAAGAACAAGTAATCGTCTTTTAGATCTTTAGTCAATGGTCTTATTTCAATATTCATTTTATTGATTTTATGGTTCTTGGTATAGTGCACAACTCTTTATTTACCGCAATATAATTTATTTAAGTGACTTTTATTTTTACTGCGTGTAGTCCAGCAAAAAATAAGATTATGCGAATAAAAAATACTAAAATTAACCTATTGCGGGAAGATTTAACGGTGTGGAAAAAAGCAACTCACAATAAAGAAATTTATTACAGTTGTAAAAAGATTAATTAAAGCATTTCAGCAATTCACAATTGATAGTCTGCGATTTAAAAGTTGTCCGAAGGACTCTTTCGGAGGGATGAGTATCAGTAATTGAATTTTGTATAAAAGAAGAACGAATTACAATTAGTTTTTCTCTCATTCCACATCTTATCTCTCCAATCAAAATATTCAGCAATTTTACTAAATATATAGTCATACTGGTTCCGATATTCTGAATACAGGTTTTTCGTTTCGGGATGAGTTTGATAAAAGATTTCTTTATAGTTATTTCTATTTATGATTGGATTGGGGTGATTATTAGAAGCGGTCAGCGTTTTAAAAGGATTATCTGCGTAAGGATCTTCGACCCCATACGCCCGATTATTTATAAATCCCCATGCTAACGAACCAAGTAAATCATTCTGTGAGACTGTATCGGTTTTTAAGATTTCATCAAGTATTAATTTTGGGCGCAATGTAAAAAGGTTTTCAAAAGAAAAACTAATTTGTTCTTCTGCAAAACCGATATGTTTTATATGATAATCTAAAAATGCTTTAATAGAAGAATCAGTATTTACTTCATAACAAATTTTTCCAAATAAAAATGTCAGACTTGTTATAAGGGCTTCGTCTTTTTCGTAATACATACAATCATATTTATCAAGTGTATCAACAATTAATTCACAAGTTAAGAAATCAGAGGTCGTTATTTTGGATTGATTTGAAACATCAATCAATTTTGTAAATAAGTTTGAGTCACAATCTGATGGATCAGCAATAATCAGAATTGGTATCAAGCAAAGAGCTAATAAGTATTTTGTTTTCATTATATATTAACTTTACTCAAAATTGTAATCACATCTCATCAATAATTTTATTAAAGGTTGAACTTGGCCGCATAACTTCTGCAGCTTTTTTATCATCGGGTAAATAATAACCACCAACATCTACAGGTTTTCCCTGCACTGAAATCAAATCACTTGCAATTTTATCTTCATTTGCTGCAAGTTCTTTATACATTTTTGAAAATCGTGCTTTCATTTCATTGTCTTTATCCTGATTAGCCAAAGCTTCAGCCCAGTACAAAGCAAGATAGAATGAACTTCCTCGGTTATCAATTTCGCCAACTTTGCGTGAGGGAAGTTTTCCGTTTTCAAGATACTTTCCGATTGCAGCATCGAGAGTCTCAGCTAAAACTTTTGCTTTTGCATTTCCTGTTTTATCAGCAATCATTTCCAGTGAAGGAACGAGAGCACAATATTCACCAAGTGAATCCCATCTTAAGTGATTTTCTTTCTGCAACTGCTGAACGTGTTTTGGAGCAGAACCACCGGCACCGGTTTCAAACAGTCCGCCGCCTTTTAACAACGGAACAATTGAAAGCATTCTTGCACTTGTGCCGAGTTCGAGAATAGGGAAGAGGTCAGTAAGATAATCACGAAGCACATTTCCTGTAACTGAAATTGTATCCAATCCTTTTCGTGTTCTTTCAAGAGTATATTTCATCGCATCGACAGGTTTAAGAATTTTTATTTCAAGTCCTTTTGTATCGTGTTCGGGTAAATACTTTTTAACTTTTGAAATAATTTCTCTGTCGTGTGCTCTGTTTTCATCAAGCCAGAAAATTGCGGGAGATTTAGATACTCGTGCTCGGTTAACCGCAAGTTTCACCCAGTCTTTGATTGCTTCATCTTTAGCCTGGCACATTCTGAAAATATCTCCGGTTTCAACCTGCTGTTCCATTAAAGTTTTTCCTTCAGAATTTACAACACGGATTATTCCATCACCTTTTGCTTCAAAAGTTTTATCGTGTGAGCCGTACTCTTCTGCTTTCTTTGCCATAAGTCCGACATTGGAAACCGCTCCCATTGTTGAAGGATCGAATTGTCCTTTTGATTTTGCGTCTTCAATAATTTCACCATACATTGTTGCATAACAACGGTCGGGAATCATTGCAATACAATCCTGCAGTTCATCTTTTAAATTCCACATTTTTCCACCATCCCGAACAACATTCGGCATTGATGCATCAACAATAACATCATTTGGAACATGAAGATTTGTTTTTCCGATTCTTGAATCAACCATTGCAAGTTGCGGTCTGCTTTCATAAACTTTATTTATATCGTTTTCAATTTCTTTTCTCTTTTCATCAGGAAGTTTTTTTAATTTTTCAATAACATCCATCAAACCGTAATTAACATTTGCACCAATTTCCTTTAGTGTACTTGCGTGTTTGTCAAGAGCATCTTTGTAATAAACAGAAACTGCGTGACCAAACATTATCGGATCAGAAATTTTCATCATTGTTGCTTTTAAGTGAAGTGAAAGAAGCACGTTATCTTTTTTTGCAGCATCAATTTGTTCAGCATAAAACTTTCTCAATTCTTTTACATTCATTACTGCCGTAGTCAATCACTTCATCTTTTAGAAGTTTTAAATTCTCCTTTAAAATTTCTGTCTTTCCATCTTTACTAACGAATTCAAGTTTTACCACATCATCTTTGTCGAGTGTCAGTGATTTTTCAGAACCATAAAAATCTTTTTTATCCATATGTGCAACTCTGGTTTTTGATCCTGAATCAGGCCAGGGTTTCATCATTTTGTGCGGATGTTTTTGTGCAAACTTTTTAACTGAAGTTGCTGCACGTCTGTCTGAATTTCCTTCACGTAGAACCGGATTTACAGCAGAACCAAGAACTTTTGAAAATCTTTCTTTTAATTTTTTCTCTTCATCATTTTTCGGTTCATCAGGATAATCAGGAATTTTATAACCTTTTGATTGCAGTTCCTTTATCGCTGCATGAAGCTGTGGAATCGAAGCACTAACATTTGGAAGTTTTATAATATTCGCATCGGAACTTTGAGTTAGTTCTCCTAGTTGAGTTAAGTAATCTGGAATTTTTTGTGCTTCAGTCAGATTCTCGGGAAAGTTTGCGATTATTCTTCCAGCTAAAGATATATCTGCAACATCAATTTCAATTCCGCTGTTCTTTAAATATGATTTTAATATTGGAAGTAAACTATAGGATGCTAAAGCAGGAGCCTCATCAATTTTTGTCCAGGTGATTTTGGTATTCATTTGTATGTCCGTTTTTTATTCGGTTAGAGAAAAGTATTTAAAAATGTATTCAAAAATACTCAACACAGCTAATTATAGAAAATAAAAATTTATTCCAGAGGGATATTCAGGGGATTGAAAGGTAATAAATCCAATCGATTTCAATACGGAATTGTTGGACTAAAACGCATGCCGAAAGTATTCTTAACTCTCTCCGAATTTTTCAAATATAGTTTCAAAACAACTACAAATGTAATTGATGAAATTGTCTCCCGTATCATTTGCCCATATAAGAATTTTATTTCAGTGTTGAAAGGAATTTTAAAATTCGAAAAAATGATTGTTATTGTGAGGAAAATTATCAGTGAGTAAACTAAAAAAACATTGAGATAAACATTTGTTGTTTTCAGTGCATCAGGACGAATTCTCCAAAGCTTTAATCCGGCATAAATACTCAAGCAAGAAATCAGGATACTTAAAATGAGATCAATCATGAAAAACCAATCTATAAAAGTGATCCACGTCAGTTCATCCTGCATTTCAATATAGTAGTTAATGTTATATGGTATATAGGCGATTGGACTAAAAATAAGAATCATACAAAAGAATAAAAGCCAACCTTCAACACCTTTAATTGGTTCCAACCTTGCTTCATTTTCGGAACTTTGTTTCGCAAAGACTTCAGTGTCAATAACTTCTACTTGGTCCTGAATACCGCTAATGATTTCTTTTACTTCTTCAACCTGCTCTTTATGAACTAATAATTTTGGTAATTGAATAAAATTTGGTCCCCAGATATTTTCCATAGCATCATCATATATTGAATACTCAATTTTATTTTCATCCAGGAGTGAAAGTATAGATGAAAGATCAGCAGGATTAGAAGTAACAGGAATTTCTACAAATTCTTCTTCGTTCGATATTTCATCTTCAGAAATATCTTCTAAAGATGTACCACAGTTAGGACAAACATTATCGTCAGCACTAACTTTTGCACCGCACTCAGAACACTGATATCCGGATTCGTTTGTTCCCATTGTAAACGCCTCCTATGTGAATTCTTAATTCTATCCTTTAGTAATTGCCTATGGAACAATTTGTTTGTTCTGTTCATCAATCACAAAAAGAGCATTAACCGGACAAACAGAACAAGCTTCGATTATAATTTCTTTTTCAATGCCTTCAGTATTTTCTTTGAACGAACAGATTTGGTCACCATCCAGTTCAAATAAATTTGGTGCAACGTTAATGCAATTTTTCGAACCAATACAGTTAGGGCGTTCAATCTTAACGATAAAATCTGAAACTTTCCTTTCAACAATATCTTTCATTTTAAATAACCTCCCAAAATTCTTTAATTATAACCTGGTACATTCTTTCCAAGAATGATATCTCTTTCACCAATCCAGAGATTACCATCTTGTTGTAAATACAGAATTCCGTTATTGCCACCTCTTGGTGAATCTCTAAATCGATCAGTGTCTGTAATCAGCGGGTCATCATCAAAAAAATAATCTACGATCCAATAATATTTTCCATCAGGTTCTAAAATCGTAACGTGAATATGAGCTGGTGCAGCTCTGCTGGGATATGTACCCGGTCTTAAAGTATACAAAGTGTATGTACCATCTGCACCCGTTTTTATCCAGCCTCGTATGTATCCATGTCTGTTTGCCCAACCTGTTTCATTTCCTTTTTTAGGATATATGCCGGACTGATTGGTATGATAAAAGTAAAGTGTAACGTCTGTTGCAGGAGTAATTCCGTCGTTCAAATAAATTGTTCCTGTCAGTTTTAACTTTGTTCCTTCATCATTAAAATCGGGAAGCGTGTCAACCGGCGTAAGCGTTTCATCTCCAAATTCAAATACTGCTTCGCATCCTTCACAGGGCCCTCCAACAAGTCTTGGAGAAAATTCATTTTGGGCGTTATTGCAGGCATTAAAACCCAGAACTAATAAAATCAAAAATACTTTTTTCATCAAAAGAATAATAAACTCTGATTATTAATTTTTATTTTGCGTTTGCATCTTCCTGGTGAATTCCGAAAATATTTCCTTCGGTGTCTTTGCAGTAGATTAGCCACCCGACTCCGGGTATCGGCATTTTAGGAACAACTATTTCACCTGAATTTTCAACCACAACTTTCGAATAATTATCAACCGAATCAACTGCAATAGTACAGACGTATGCTGTCACAGCCTGTCCGTCAATTTCACCACGACGTTTTATCAATCCACCATTTATTCCGGGTTGATCATCAGGACCAGTTTTGATCATCCAGTATTCTTCATTCCCACCCCAACTTGTAAATTCCCAGTTGAACACTTTTTTGTAAAAAGAAATTGCTCTGTTTGGATTACTTGCGTGAATCTCGAAATGAACTACTTTGTTCAATTTGCCTCCAAAGTAATAATTTTAATTGACTGAAAATCATTTTTTGTAATACTTCATTGCTTCTGGAATCCAGGAAGTAATATCATTTATTCTTGTCTGGTCAGAAGGATGAGTGCTCAGGAATTCTGGTGGCGAACCTCCTTGTTTGCTGGCAGCCATTCTTTTCCAGAATTCCGGTGCTTCGTACGGATCGTAACCAGCCATTGCCATAAAAATTAATCCGAGATGATCTGCTTCACTTTCCTGTGTTCTTGAATACGGAAGTATAACACCAACCGTTGTTCCTACTCCGTAAACTGTAAGCCATAATGCTTGTGTTTCAGCTGGCTCATCGTTCATTGCAACCATTAAGCCTACTGCGCCAACCTGCTGCAACAATTGCTGACTCATTCTTTCATTACCGTGTTCCGCTATTGCGTGTGCAATTTCATGACCCATAACTACAGCAAGACCACCTTCATCATTTGTAACTGGTAGAATTCCCGTGTAAACAACCACTTTTCCGCCGGGCATACACCATGCATTTATCTGGTCGTCTTCCACAAGATTGAAATCCCACTTGTAACCATTTAATCTCGATGATAAATTATTATCTGCCATGTATCGTTCAACAGCCTGCTGAATGTTTACACCGACTCGTTTAACCATATCTACTTCCAGTGCATTTGTACTCAGCTTATTTTCTTTTAAGAAGACATCATACTGCTGATAGCTCATAGAAAGCATTTCACTGCTTGGGATCATATTTAGTTGTGATCTTCCGGTTAATGGAACTGAACTGCAAGTCTGAAAGAAAACGATTGTAATTAATGAAATGGCAAATGATAAAAATAATTGTCTCATATATTCCTGTTAAACTATTATTAAAAGTTAACTTTAATGTATTAAATTGAATGAAAATCACAAAACACAAATTGAAAGTATTGTCTAATGGACTGTTATTTGAATATTATTATGGACTAAGTTCTACAATTACGATGCTTATATTTGCCTTATAAAATCAAAATTAAAAGAAAGAATAATGCAGATAGGAATTGTAGGATTACCGCAATCAGGAAAGTCAACTTTATTTCAAACAATTACAAAAACTCATCTCGATCCATCAGCAATGGCTAAAGTTGAAACTCATCAAGCGATGATAAAGATACCAGATGCCCGGCTTGATAAGCTGACTGAAATTTTTAACCCTAAAAAGAAAACGAGTGCTACAATCGAAGTACTTGATGTTGTCGGTTTACAGAAGGGTGATTCAGGTTCAACTCAATTTACGAGTAACTTCTTAGGAAAAGTAAAAAACAATGACGCTCTCATTCAAGTAGTAAGATTATTTAGAAGCGATACTGTTCCTCATCCTGATGGTACAGTTAATATGATGCGTGACATTGATTCGTTCGAAACGGAATTTATTATTTCCGACTTGACTATAGTTGAAAAGCGAATGGAAAGTGTTAAGAAACAAATTCAAAAAATTCAGGATGATAAATTAAAACGAGAACTATCTCTTCTCGAAAAATGTTACAATATTCTTCAAGAAGAAAAACCTTTGAGAGATGCACATCTGACCAGTGATGAATTAAAAATTATAGGATCCTTTCAATTGCTTTCAGTAAAACCGATGCTTATTGCTCTTAATCTTGATGAATCCCAGGTAAATGAAACAGGGAAATATCTTGATGAGCTTGCGAAGAAAAAATTAAGTGCTACTACTAAAGCTTTATTCTTTTTTGGAAAAATCGAACAGGAGTTATCTGAACTAAATGACAAAGAAGCAGAAGTTTTTATGAATGAATACGGAATAAAAGAATCAGCTTTGAATAGTATTATCAGGGAAGCGTACGACCTGTTGGGCTTACAATCTTTCTTCACTTGTGGGGAACAAGAAACTCGTGCCTGGACAATTAGAAAAGGCTCAACAGCCCAGGAAGCAGCAGGAGAAATTCACTCTGACTTTTATAATAAATTTATTCGTTCAGAAACGGTTGGTTATGATGATTTTATTTCTGCCGGGACTTTTGCCAAAGCGAAAGAACAAGGCACTTGGAGATTGGAAGGAAAAGAATACATCGTTAAAGATGGTGATATCATGATTATCCGTCATGGGTGACGTGCAATATTTACAATATTTTCGTTTTACTCCATTTAATTAATGCGATTTAACTTTACGGAGAAAATCATTTACTTATTTTAGACATAATTATAGGAATATAAATTGCTTCATCTATCTCATTTTAAATTATTAATATAAATGTAAAATGTTGGTAGACACAAAATTTACAGTTAATTTTAAATAATGATTTGCGGTGCTTTTCACAAATCTTATACATTTGAAAAATAACTTTTTTCACAAATTAAATATACCGGGAGATAAAAGTGATGATGAATATAAAATCGCTTTGCTGTCTTTTAATTGTTTTGCTTCAATCCATTTCTTTTACACAATGGATATCATTAGATAAACTTTCCACTCCGAATTCTCAACCAAATATTCAACTCATAAGCGATAATGATTTTAGTACTGTAATAAAAATTGATATATCTGGTTTTCAAATTGATGAATTTATTTCAAACGGAAAATCTTATCACTCTATAAATATTTTTTCAGATGGAATAACAACTGAAGTAGGCTATCCGGAAATTCCGCACATTGCAAAAATTCTGGCAATACCTGATCAGGGTTCTGTGAATGTAGAAATTCTGGAAACAAGTCCCATCCAGACTATTAAAGGAATTAATATTGCACCAGCCAGAGAAAGCTGGATCGAAGGGGAACCTGAAACTCCGTACCTTGAAAATATGTTAGCTTATGATTCAGAAGATCTATATCCAATGAACTATGCAAAAGTTGATGAACCTGTAATATTCAGAGATTTTCGATTAGCGCGGATATCAATTTTTCCAATTCGATATTCACCATCCAGACATGAAATTCAGGCAGTATCTTCAATCACGGTTAAATTAAATTATACTGGTGGTACTAGTACCAATCCCAAAACAACTCTTCAAAAACCAATTGCCCCTTCGTTCGCTAAGGTTTACAGAAATTTTATTTTTAATTATGACGAAGTATTGCAAAGAAGGTATAATAGATTAGAAAATGGTCATGATATAATGTTGTGCATTATGCCAGATATATACATAGAAGAATTTCAACCTTATGCTGAATGGAAGCACAAATCCGGAACTGAAATTATAGTTACAAAATTCAGTGAGATAGGTGCAAATCAAAGTAACCCTGATATCATTAAAAATTATATTTTAAATGCTTATACCACCTGGGAGAATGTTCCTACACACATTTTAATTGTGGGAGATTATGGCTCACCCGCTGGAAACGCACCGGTAAAATTTTGGACAGGCAGTGGATGGACTTTTGTCAATGAAGATTATTTCGTTGAGCTCGAGGGAAATGATTACTTTCCGGAAATGATGATTGGAAGATTTACCAATTATAATGGTGTTAACGGCGGTGGTGAACAAATTTTAAATGTTATGGTTAATAAATTTCTTAAATATGAACGATATCCAAACATTTCTGAGACAGCCTGGTATAAAAAAGGTATTGTCTGCTCAAATGATTATTATCAATCTCAGGTAGATACTAAAAGATTTACAGCACAACTAATGATGCAAAATGGAGGATTTACTTCCGTAGATACAATGATGAGTAATTCACAGTGTACTTATGGTGTAAGTAATATTCTCGCAGCGATTAATAATGGTAGAAGCTATCTCAATTACAGAGGTGAAGGCTGGGATGACGGCTGGCATGCTTCGTGTTATTATTTTAACAGCACGAATGTAAATAGTTTAAATAACGCCAACAAGCTGACTTTTGTAACAAGTATCGGCTGTGGTGTTGCCATGTTTGATGCAGGTAATTGCTTTGGTGAAGTATGGATTGAGATGGGCTCATTAACAGATCCACCAAAAGGAGGCTGTGCTTTTATTGGCCCAACTTCCAATACACATACCGCCTATAATAACACAATTGATAAAGGAATTTATACGGGAATGTTTCCTTTAGCAGGATCCTTCTCGCAAAGTATGGATAGTCCCGGAGAAGCGTTGCTGAACGGAAAATTTGCAATGTATGAACGCTTTGGTGGAAGTGACCCTTATGTTCAATATCACTATAAGATTTATTGTGTTCTCGGGGATCCGAGTATGCATATTTGGAAAGATATTCCAAAACTGGTTAACGTAACTCATCCTGATGAAATATATGTTGGATATAATCAAATTCAAATTACTGTTAGTGAAATATCAGGCGGTTTACCTGTGCGTAATGCACGTGTTTGTATTTCCGGAAACGGTGCATATGTAACCGGCACGACTGATGTATCGGGAATTGCTACTTTAGATGTAACACCGGCCTTGGCGGGTACACTTTACCTAACTGTAACCGGAAAAGATGTTGCTCCAAATGAAGATTCGATTCAGGTATTAATAGGAACAGAGAATATTACTCTTCATGGAAACCCTGTTGTTACTGATCTGGACGGAAATGATGATGGATTAATAAACCCAAATGAAAACGGTTCAATTACGTTTAGACTAAAAAATTGGGGAACAATCATATCTGAAGATGTTTATGCTATTCTTTCAGTTCCGGATTCTATAACCAATGTGCAAATAGTAACTGACTCAACATTTTTTGGAAATATTGCGCCGGGAGATTCTTTAACTGGTTCACCTTACCAATTTTTTGTAAATCCGGAATGTCCTGTAGGCTATGAAATTCCTTTCAAGCTTAATGTTTTCAGTACAACTTCATCCTGGAATTATTCTGTTAATGAAGTTGTTCATGGTTGCGAACTTAATTTCAATGAGTTTTTCGTGGATGATGAAGGAAGTATTCTTAGAAATTATAGGATGGATCCGGGTGAAACAGTTAAAGTAACATTTAAAATTTTAAATATAGGTGATGATAATGCCCCGGATGTTACAGGTTTAATAAGTACCAACGATCCCTATATGACAATCATAGATTCAATGGCTGTTTTCGGAACAATTTTACCAGACAGCAATTCAATTAATGAAACTGATGCTTATACTATATATGTTAGTGAAAATTGTCCAGCTCAATATGATGCTGCTTTTTCTCTAAAGCTTGAAACTCATAATGGGTTTTATCCTTACACATTAACAGAGTCAATTATACTTCCGGTTGCTATGCCGTCTGCTTCAGATCCAACCGGACCAGATCAATATGGATATTACGCATATTCAAGTAACGATGTTCTCTGGGATCAGCATCCAGAATACAACTGGGTGGAGATCGCAACGATCGGAACTGAGATACCCAAGCCCGGTGGTGTAAGCGAATTTACACAAACCGTAACTCTTCCATTTAACTTTAAATATTATGGAAACGATTTTAATCAATTAAGAATTAGCGGCGATGGTTGGATTGCCTTCGGCAGCGGAACACAAACAAAACCACTGAACCGTTCGCTACCTTGCTTGGACACACTCAACAATATGACCGCGGTTTTCTGGGACGATTTCTTCTCTAATGGGCCACAAGGAGGAGGAAAATTGTATTACTACTCAGATCAGATTAATCATAGATTCATTGTTGAATGGGATACCGTGCCACATAAATCTGACATTACAGATAAAGAAACTTTTCAGGTGATTCTTCTTGATCCTGTTTATTATTCTACACCTACAGGTGACGGAGAAATTATATTACAATATAAAGAAGTTGAAGAAGCTGGAAGCTGCACAGTTGGGATAGAGAATAACAGTGAGGATGTTGGCTTGCAATATTTATTTAATGAAATTTATGATGCTACAGCTAATGATTTAGTAAATGGTCTGGCAATAAAAATTACCACGAAAAATCCTACTGTAGTTTCAGTTGATGAGGATGGAGAAAATGAATATATAATCCCTTCCGCATATTCGCTGGAACAGAATTTTCCGAATCCTTTTAATCCTCAAACAAATATTAATTACTCAATTCCTGAACCTGCTTATGTTAAACTTTGTATTTATGACATCAGTGGAACACTTGTAAAAACATTATACGAAGGAAATCAATCAGTTGGTAGATATCAAACAATTTGGGATGGTGAAAACAGTTCCGGAATGAAAGTCGGATCGGGAGTTTATTTCTACAGGATTCAAGCGAATAGTTTTATTCAGACAAGAAAAATGATTCTACTGAAGTAAGACAAGAAGTTGGCTATTGGTGAAAAATTATTCACATAATCTGAAGTATTATGTTTATTTAAAAATAATCTTTTAATATGTACGTATTTACTTCATTACTAATAGTTTTTATTATTGCTTCAATTTATGGACTGATTGAATTTTATCTTCATCAAAAAAGAATTCATTCAATTCCAATAAGAATCCATATAAACGGAACGAGAGGCAAATCCAGCGTTACAAGACTAGTCGGCGCCGCCTTGCGCGAAGGTGGAATTCAAACTATTACCAAAGTTACAGGGACGTATCCACGACTAATATTAGAAAACGGATGTGAGGTTGCAATCTATCGCAAAGCCGGAGCAAATATTATTGAGCAGTTATCCATAATAAAATATGCATCCTCGAAAAAAGCACAAGCGATTGTAATGGAATGCATGGCTGTTCAACCGCAATATCAATTAGTTACCGAAACAAAAATGCTTCATTCAACCATTAGCGTAATTACAAATGTAAGATTAGACCATATTGATGTAATGGGATACACACTTCCTGAAATTGCAAATGCACTTGGAAATACAATTCCGAAAAAACAAAATTTATTTACTGCTGAAAAACTTTTATTTAACGACCTCAAAAGAATATCGGATAGAAAAAATACAAGAATTCATCTCGCAGATGAAAACTTAGTTACAGATGATGAGATGAAAGGATTTGCTTATATCGAGCATAAAGAAAATGTTGCTCTTGCACTTTCTGTCAGTGAGCATCTCGGTATTGATAGGAGAGTAGCGTTGAAAGGAATGTATAACGCAATTCCCGATGCCGGTGCTTTGAAACTTTCAAGAGTTAATGTGTTCCAGAAAAAAATAAATTTTTTTAACGCTTTTGCTGCAAATGATCCGCAATCTACTTTGATGATATGGAAAAAAATTCAAAAAGAGATTGGGCTTCGCGGAGTAAAAATTATTTTATTGAATACCAGGCAAGATCGTTTAGATAGAGCAAAGCAGCTCACCGGACTAGTTGGCTCAGAAATAAGTGATCAATTCGAATATCTGATTCTGATAGGACAATCATCGGAAGTAGTTGAGGACTTAGCAGTTGCAAGTGGTGTTAAAAGAAATAAAATTGTAAACCTTGGTTGGGCAGAACCTGAAACAGTTTTTGAAGCGATCCTGGCATACACAATGGATGAATCAACTGTTGTTGCGATTGGGAATATGGGTGGGTTGGGTGGAAAGGTTGCCGATTACTTTGAAAACCGGAGAGTAGTTTATGGTTGAACTTGCGATCACCATTGGTTTGATTTTCAGTTTGCTATCTTACGAAGTATTTGGATTAGCTGCGGGAGGAATTGTTGTCCCCGGCTACATTGCTCTTCAACTTTCACAACCAGACAGACTTATCGGAATTATTCTGGTCAGCTTATCAACTTATCTGATAATTAAAATTTTAGGACATTATACTTTCCTTTATGGAAGAAGACAAATGGTTTTGTGTTTGCTGGTAGGTTGCTTACTTGCAAATTTTTCAAGACAGTTTTTATTAATTGATTTAACTTCAAACACAATACAGCTTCAGGCTGTTGGCTGGGTTGTTCCAGGCCTGATTGCGCATTGGTTCGGCAAGCAGGGAATTTACAGAACTCTTTGCGTGTTATTTATTACCTCAGTTTTAGTAAGGTTAATCGTGATTATTATTTTCAACGGCGAATTACTGCCGACATAATCTTAAAGTAACAAATGCAAGTTTATAATTTAAGTGCAGGTTCAAAAACAGTTTTAAGTGTTTTATCACTTTTATCATTGATGGCTTTTCTTGCTGTTGAATATGGTAAAGAAGACGTAAAGCTTAAATGGTATGATCAAAAACTCGAAGCATCCAAACTTGCCGGAGAAGCCACAGATTATTTAAAAGAATTCCGAGTCCACAAAAGTGTGTTTGTCGATGTAGTTAATGATCCTAACGAAACAGCATTGATTGGTCAGGACATTACCCCGATCACAACTGACCGCGGAAACATAGAAGCAAAACTTACTTCAACAAATCCTAATTTTGCGGCAGTTGTAGTTGATATGCTTAAAGAAGCCGGCCTCGAAAAAAATGATGTAGTCGGAATTGCTTTTACTGGCTCATTTCCCGGTTTGAATATAGCGGTTCATTCGGCTGTGCAAACTCTAAAGCTGAAACCAATCATAATTACTTCAGTTGGTGCTTCTAACTGGGGTGCAAATGATCCACTTTATACGTGGCTGGATATGGAAAATATTTTATTTAAAGCAGGTATCTTCAGAAATAAATCGGTTGCAGCTTCCATCGGTGGTGGAGGTGACAGGGGCAGGGGATTAAGTCCAGATGGTAGAAAACTTATTATTGATGCTATCAATAGAAATAAAATTGAATTCATTAACGAAGAGCATCTGGAAAGCAGTATTCAAAAGAGGATAGATATTTATAATAAAGAGAGAAGGAAAGAAAAAATAAAAGCATTCATTAATGTTGGTGGTGGAATATCAAGTATCGGCTCTGTTGAAAATTATCAATTCATACCTGGGGGATTGTCAGTGTCTCTTCCGATGAAAAATTATCCTGTAAGAGGAGTGATGATCTATATGGCAGAAAAAAATATTCCAATCATTCATCTGTTGAATGTGAATCAACTAGCACAAAAATATGGTTTACCAATAAATCCTACGCCGTTACCGAGTCCAGGGGCAGGAGAAATTTTTATTCAAAAAAGATACAGCGTCTTACTTACTTCCGGAGTAACATTTTTTCTAATCCTAGCAATTGCATTTGTATTTATTATGGAAAGAAAAAGACATCAGCTTGGAACCGAACAAATTAGTGTTCAAAGAAGTGAAGCTGTACCCGAACTGTAATTAATTTATTTCTGAATATAAGAGTTATGATTTATAAAAAAATAAATAAGACTTTATTTCTAACACTGATATTGCTTGCTATTTCTTTTCAATGTTTAGCAGCTCCCAAAACAAAAATTTTAATACCCAAAAATGCTAAGTCATCAATCTCTATTAATATTTCCGGAAAAAGTCTGAAATACTATCCGACTTCAGTTGATGAAGCTGTCATATTAGGAGTTCGTGGTCCTGGTAAATTGAAAATAATAACACGTGGGCATCTGAATTCTCAAAGTAAAAAGCAGTTGGATTACATTGTTTATTATAGAATAAATGGTGGCGAGAAAATAAAAGTAGAATTTAATGGTGTTAATCCTGATGATAAAGCTTATTTCGAAAATGCATCACTTGGTTATCCTTCTACTGGAGAAAATATTATCGTCGAGTTGTCTCGTGGCGAGAACACAGTTGAAGTCTGGAGTGGAGCAGCCAATCCCAAAATTTGTATACGGAATCTGTTCACAGAGATAAAAGAGAAGAAAGTTGACTGGGTTAGGATTTCTCCAATTCATCCAAACGAGCCTGTAAATCTTGTTACTAACGAAGATGTTGTTTCATACTTTAGATACTCTTCATCAAAATCTTTGAAAATCAAAGTCACCGGACCCACTGTTTTAAGAGTTCTGAATCGTGTTGAATTTGATTATAAGATGAAGGGTAAAATTAATTATAGGATTGAAGTTAAAGAAGATAAGAAAGTTAAAAATACTTATTTGCTTTGTACAGATCGTTCAGAAATTACCAGGTATAAAAACGATGGTAAAAAGACTCCGGGTAAAGCCAATGAAATAGTGATAAATGTTCCGTCCGGAACGCATTTGTACACATTACTTCCCCTGGATAATTGCTCGGTTCTTGCGAGAATTTTATTTCCTAAAAAAGACATTACTTTGGAAGAATAGTAATGAACCGGATTGTTAAAATAGAGTTTATGCCTAAATGTTTAATTCTATTAAGCGTAGTAATTTTTGTTTCATTGTTTACTAATGAAGAATCTTTTGCGGGTGATAAGACAGAGAAGAAAGTTAACAAATGGACGCTTAATCTTTCTGCTGGTCCTTATTATGACAGTAACATTTTAAAATATTCTGACAAGTATATTCAGCGATTTAAGAACAGGGAAGATGAGGGAAGATTTCATATTAATAGCGTAGATGATTTATCAATTGGTTTTGCAGCAGGTTTAACATTTTCAGATGTACTCTTTGGAAAAATGAAAACAACATTGGGTGCAGGTTATGATAATGATACCTATACATATAACTCAATTAAATCTTGGGCAGCATTTGATTTATTTTTAAGACAGCAAATTACAACGTCAACCTCAGCGCAATTCTCATATTCATATATTCCTGAATTTTATGTCCGCCATTTCCGCGATGACGATTGGGTCTATTACTACGGTTATACAGAATTAACTTTTCAACCATATACTTTTTCAAAAGATGATTTTAGTTTTTGGCTTCATCAAGTGTTACCCTGGAGAACTACCCGGGCTAGATTGTACTTTACCTATACAAAATATTTTCTAAACGAAGCTTATACTGAGTACGACAGTAATGATTATATGTACGGATTTAGAATATATCAATCTGTATTTAAAGACCTTCAAATAAACTTTGGATATTTTTATACTACTTCTGATGCAAAGGGTTATGATGATCCATTAGAAACTAAAAGTTCTTCTGATGATTCAGATGCAACCAATTATGAGCATACTTACTTTGCAGGTTTTGACTACACTCTTCCAAGATTATTTTCTTTAAACAATGACATCGGAATTGATTTTCAATACCAAAGAACATTTTTTACTACTGGGGAATTTATTGAAGTTGATCCACTTCACGTCGGACGATACGATTACAACTATCGTCTGTTCGTTAATTATAATTTAGCTTTGATTAATAATCTTTCTGCAACACTTTTTTACAATTGGTATGCAAGGGAAGCAAGCTCTCCATCCGATTATAACAAAGAATATATTTCTGATGAGAAAGATTATACTCAATATCGAATAGGTGTAAGCTTTAATTATTTTATAAGTTTTTAAAATGTAAATCCATCATCTTTAAGAGAAACATCATGCAAAAGTTTAAAAATGTAATTATTATTTTAAGTATAGCATTACTAATAAGCTGCGGTACGCCAAACGATCCCGAATCAATTATTGGAGGCGATGGCGGATATAAAATCGTTAGTAAATTTACTACTTCGGGATATGCACAGGATATTGTATTGAGAGATTCTTTGGTGTATATATCACAGGGGCAAGCCGGATTAATAATAATTAATGTTTCGAATCCGAAAATTCCAAAAATTGTTTCAGAGCTAACATACGGATTAAGGGGATACTCATATAAGTTAGCGAAAAAGGATAGTGTAATTTATCTTGCTGCAGGCGGTTTCGGAGTAAGCATCGTAGATGTTTCTGATCCTGTGCAACCTGTAATCACGCCAGAAATTCGTTCGATTGCTCCAGCAAAAAATTTTCATATTATGGGAAATTATCTGTTTACAGCAGTAAGTGAGGAAGGAATAAATATTTCTAACATTGTTGATCTTGTCTACCCGAGCTTCAGACAAACATTTTTTATTCCCGGATTTGCACAGGCAGTATGTACTTCTGCCGCCGATACTTCTGCTGAAACCAATTATCTTCTCGTTGCATCCGGAGAAGTTGGACTTACAATTTTTGATATCTCTGATTTCCAGGATGGCTATAATGTTTACCCATTTGTAGGTGGGCTCGATACTCCCGGATTCGCTGAAGATGTAACAATTCATCCAGATCTTTCAGTTGCATTTCTTGCATGCGGAACTGGTGGTCTGGTGATTGTTGATTTTGCGGACACTGCAAATGTGGTAATGCTCAGTAATTACTCAACGGGAGGATATGCAAAAGAAGTCGTGTATAAGGAAAACAAAGTTTACGTAACTACAGAATTAAGAGGGCTTCAAATTTTTGATGTGTCGAATTTAAATTCTCCTGTTAGAATTGGTTCAGTTGAAATGAAATATGCGATGGCTGTAACACTTGATGATAAATATGTCTATGTTGCTGATGAGACTGAAGGTCTTGTTATAATTTCAATTCCGTGAGGAAAATTTTACTCATTTTGTAAGAGCTACGAGTTCAAATTTTTGTTCAGCAATTATTTTTTTACGGAAGATTATTTGTAATGTATAAATTCCCGGTTGCCGTTTCTCCGGTGTAATTGAAATTGAGTTTGAAATAGTGAAAGACGGATTGCTGGTTGTATAAACCACACGTTTATTATAAAATGATTTACCATCCGGAGCTAGCCACTTAAAATAAAATTTAAACTGTTCATTCGTTTTTATATCCTTTTTCTCAAAATTTACAATCGCTCTAACCTTAGCTTTGTCTTTAATTGTAAAAACATTTCCTGCCCCAATCGGTTTGCCTGATTTCTTACTGAGCTTTCTGCAAAGAATTATATCGGCTTTTATAGTCTCCACTTTATTTTCAGGTTCTATACTTTTCTTAACGTCAACATTATTTTCTGATTTATTTTTCTTTATAGATGAATCTTTCTTGTTAACAGTAAGAGAATCCGGAAATGATTCAACAAGCTGGAATTTTTTTTCAGCAATCAATTCTCTGAACAGATAAACACAAACTGTGTATTGTCCGACTTTTCTTTTTTTAGGTGATATTGAAATTGAGCTCGTGATACTCGAAGTTGAATCTGATGGTGAAAAGTCAATTTGTTTTTTATAGATTGAATTACCTGAAGGATCAACCCAATCAATGTGCATCATGAGTTCTTCTTGATTTATTGATTGATAGTCCATTAACTCAATGAGTGCATATAATTTTGCCGTTTCATTCAATTTGAAAACTACTCCAGCATTTAGTGGTGTACCTGTTTTCTTGCTGATTTTATTGCCGAAAGTAATTTTAGCATAAATTCCATTTTCAGATTTTGATGGATAAACTATTGTTAAATCATCGAGGGTAATTGGTGTTTCTTCTCTACTCGAACATCCTGAAGTCAAGAACAATACCGCTGTTATACAAATGACGAATAAAATCTGCACTAAGTATTTTAAAAATAATTTACTCATCAAATCATTTTAATAAAATAGTTTTTGCTTCGTTGTTTTATACCGCCAAACCATTTAGCCAATGGAAGCATTATAATGATCATAATTGAAAACCCTATCAAAGTATCTAATACTTCACCTTGCCGATAAAATAATCCTATTCTTTTCGATACTATTCCAAGTATCGCAATGTGAATGCAGTAGAAGAAGAGTGGCACTCTGCCAACAACTGAAAGGAAGTTTAATAATTTTGGAAAGGTTTTATTTATTATAATAATTGTTCCTACCCCCAACACAACTAATCCAAAAAACCAGAGATTGTGAAAAAGACTTGGCGGATATTTTTGATCAAGGAAAAATGAATACGAACCAAAATCCGAAAATGAAAATATATTTCCGAAATCTCGTCCCATCCGAATGAAGACAGCAATAAAAATAGAAGCCATTCCGATTGTTAGACTGTAAATAATTTTTTGCTTTTCTGTTTTCCAGTCCTTCAACCAGCCTGTTGCCATGACAGATCCTAAAATGGCAAGTGCAAACCATGGCAGGATGGGGTATTTATTGAATTCACCAGCATCAATAAATGTTTGCATTAGAATTTGCTGCCATAAAACTTGATGATTGTAGGAAATATTAAGTAGAAGTGGGTAGATAAATAAAATTGCTAATGCAATACAAAGTCTTAAATGCCATTTCAGATTAATAATGAAAGTGAGCAGCAACATCGATATTCCAATTGTGCTTATTATTCCAAGATGACCAGGTTTGAATTCACTAAATCCTCCCCACGAAGAATTTACCCAGGTTACCTGCACTAAGACGAGAAATAATCCGCGCTGAATTAAGTGCCAGCGGGTATCCCAGGCTGTTGAACCCCTTGTAATTCTATTTTGATATGTCCACCAAACCATTGCCCCATTCATCATTAAAAATCCGGGTGCACAAATGTATCCAATATACCTGAGTACAAATTGTTCCCAGTTTGGAAGCAGTGGGTCTACAGGATCAAGATGTAACCAGATAGAATTGAAGTAATAAGAACTATGACCAAGCAACATTAATATTCCGACAAAACCTCGGAATTGATCTATGAAGTCAAAGCGTTTTTTAGATGAATTAGTTTTTTGAATAGACTTAATTATTGATATCCCCGGACGATGAGTTAATTCTTATTTCATATTAATCACAAAGTAAAATAAAATTTACTTCTAAACTTAAATAATAGAATTTAAAAAACACTTTAAAAAAAGAGGGCATTAAGCCCTCATAATTCGTAATTGTTTGTTAATCAGTCAGGAATAGGTTCCATAACCAGCAAACATGCTCATTAGAATACTCCAGAACAGAATAAAGAAGATGATTGCGATTACCACACTAATGAGTGCAAATATGAGCAATGCTTGTGCCCACGTCTTTTTACTCGGATGAGTTCCGTCACCGAAAGCCCAAACGAAAAGCATTATAAAACCTACTAAAGGTATGGCTTGAATAAGAAATGTGATGAGCCAATCACTGAGTTTCATTGGTTGGTATGAAGCGGATTGAAGATCCATGTCGTCTCCTGAAATGTGAGGTAAAAAAATTAAAGATACAGCAGAAATACTTTTTGCTACGAAAATATAACAATAATTTTCTAATCAAGCATCTGCACCCAGTAATGATTATTATTAGTTAATCATCAAATTCATTCTATATAGCGAAATGAATTTCAGAAAATTTAAGATTAAATCAATATACATTCTTAAAAATGGGAAACCATATTTGTGTAGCCAGATTCATTTCCATTTTTGAAAAAAAAAATCTTAATAAAACCTTATTTGAAAGCATTTGGCTGGTATAATAGTTGGTTAATTCGATTGTCAAATTTCTTCACTTTTTTAATAAATAGAACGGAAAAGAAATGAATCGGAATAAAGTAACTATTGATGGAAACGAAGCCGCTGCGTACACAGCATTTCATACAAATGAAGTGATTGCGATTTATCCAATTACACCTTCGTCAAATATGGGCGAACATTGTGATGCTTGGTCAGCAGTTGGACATGAAAAATATTTGGGGAATAATCCCTTCAGTAAGCGAACTGCAAAGTGAAGGTGGTGCATCCGGAAGCGTTCACGGCGCATTGCAAAGTGGAGCTCTAACAACAACATTTACCGCTTCGCAAGGTCTTCTGCTTATGATACCTAATATGTATAAAATTGCCGGTGAATTAACTTCTACAGTTTTTCATGTCTCTGCACGTTCGGTTGCAACTCACGCACTTTCTATTTTTGGCGATCACAGTGATATTATGGCAACGAGGCAAACAGGTTTTGCACTGATCGCTTCGAACAATGTTCAGGAAGTAATGGATATTTCTTTAATTGCTCAGGCTGCAACACTAAATTCAAGAATTCCTTTTCTTCATTTTTTTGATGGATTCCGTACTTCGCACGAAGTAATGAAAATTGAAGAGTTGAGCATTGAAGATATGCACGCAATGGTAGATGATGATCTTGTTATCGCTCACCGTAAAAGAGCTCTTACTCCGGATAAACCTTTTATTCGCGGAACTGCTCAGAACCCTGATGTATTTTTCCAGGGTAAAGAAACCATCAATCCATTTTACTTTGCTTGCCCGGGAATTGTTCAACAGCAAATGGATAAGTTTGCTAAACTAACAGGAAGACAATACAAGTTATTTGATTATGTAGGTTCCGCTGATGCAGAAAAAGTAATTGTTATGATGGGCTCTGGTTCTGATGCTGCTGAAGAAGCTGTGAATTATTTCGTAAATCGTGGCGAAAAAGTTGGTCTGATAAAAGTAAGGTTATACAGACCATTCGCTATGGACCATTTTATTGATGCACTGCCTAAATCAACAAAAGCAATTGCGATTCTTGATAGATGCAAAGAGCCGGGTGCACCTGGTGAACCTCTCTATCTTGATGTTGTGAATTCAATATCTGAAAAATATGTTGCCGGTGAATTGAAATTCAGCTATCCGAAAATTGTTGGTGGAAGATATGGTCTTTCTTCAAAAGAATTTACTCCTTCAATGGTTAAAGCAGTAATAGATAATCTCAGCAATACCAAATCAAAAAATCATTTTACAGTTGGAATAAAAGAAGATGTTACTAACTCCAGTCTTGATTTCGATCCAAACTTTTCTGTTGAAGCAAAAGAAACATTCAGAGGAAAGTTTTATGGATTAGGTGCTGACGGAACTGTTGGTGCTAATAAAAATTCCATAAAAATTATTGGTGAAGGCACAGACTTTTTTGCTCAGGGTTATTTTGTTTATGATTCAAAAAAATCCGGCTCGATGACTATTTCTCATCTAAGATTTGGTCCAAAACCAATTAAATCAACTTATCTTATTAACAAAGCAAACTTTATCGCCTGCCATCAACAAGTTTTCCTTGAAAAACTTGATATGCTCAAAGAAGCTTTGGAAGGTTCTACATTTCTTTTGAATACGAAAGTTCCAAAAGAACAGGTTTGGGATTTATTACCTGAGAAAGTTCAAAAGGATCTGATTGAAAAGAAAATGAAATTCTTCATAATTGATGCATATAAAGTTGGTGAAGAAACCGGAATGGGTACAAGGGTAAATACAATTATGCAGACTTGCTTCTTTGCAATTTCAAATATTTTCCCGAAAGATGAAGCAATAAAGATGATTAAAGATTCGATTAAGAAAACTTACGGTGCAAAAGGCGATAAAATTGTTCAAATGAATTTTGATGCAGTTGATAAAACAATTGAAAACTTATTTGAAGTTGCAGTGCCCGCCAAAGTAACCAGCAAAATACAATTGCAGCCAGCAGTGAGTGCAAATGCACCTGACTTTGTGAAAGAAGTTACTGCAAAGATAATTGCTTTCGAAGGCGATGATATTCCCGTGAGTAAATTTCCGATTGATGGTACTTTCCCACTATCCACAACTAAATGGGAAAAAAGAAACATCGCTCTTGAAGTTCCTGTCTGGGATACCGACGTTTGTATTCAATGCAACAAATGTGTGATAGTTTGTCCACACGCTACTATTCGTGCAAAAGTATTCGATGAAAAATATATTAAAGATGCACCACCAACATTTAAATTCACAAAATTCAAATCAAAAGATTACGGTGAAAATATGTATTACTCGCTGCAAGTTGCAGTAGAGGATTGTACTGGTTGTGAACTTTGCGTTGATGTATGTCCTGCAAAGAATAAACAGGAAACTCGTCTGAAAGCAATTAATATGGCAGAGCAGCTTCCAATTCGTGAACAGGAAAGAGTGAACTGGGACTACTTCCTGTCAATTCCAGAACTAGACAGAAGAAAAATTAATGTTACAAAAGTAAAAGACTCACAATTCCTTGAACCACTTTTCGAATTTTCAGGAGCTTGTTCCGGATGCGGAGAAACTCCTTATGTTAAACTTGTAAGCCAATTATTTGGTGACAGAGCAATTATCGCGAATGCTACAGGCTGCTCTTCAATTTACGGTGGTAACTTACCGACAACGCCTTGGGCAGCTAATGGAGATGGAAGAGGACCAGCATGGTCTAATTCACTCTTTGAAGATAATGCTGAATTCGGATTTGGTTTCCGTCTTGCGATAGATAAACATAATGCACAAGCAAAGGATTTGCTTCAGAAATTTTCAACCGAGCTCGGTGCAGAGTTGGTTACAAAGCTTATTAGCTCACTACAGAAAGATGAAGCAGAAATTTATGAGCAAAGAGAAAGAGTAGATGTTCTTAAGAAAAAAATTAAATGAATTGCTAAAATCTGGAAGCAATGGAAAAACAGGTGACTTAAAACACCTTTTAAGCCTTGCAGATTATCTTGTTAAAAAATCAGTTTGGATTATGGGCGGTGACGGCTGGGCATACGATATTGGTTACGGTGGATTGGATCATGTAATTGCTTCAGGTAAGAATGTAAATATTTTAGTGCTTGATACGGAGGTTTATTCCAACACCGGTGGCCAATGTTCAAAGTCAACACCAAGAGGAGCAGTTGCAAAGTTTGCTGCTGCTGGTAAACCGGCTGCAAAAAAAGATCTTGCTCTGATGGCTATGAACTATGGTAATGTCTATGTTGCTAAAATTGCGATGGGTTCAAATGATCAACATACATTGCGAGCAATACTTGAAGCTGAAGCTTACGATGGCCCATCAATGATAATTGCATACAGTCATTGTATTGCACACGGAATTAATATGGGTAAAGGAATGCAGAATCAAAAAGCTGCGGTTGATTCAGGTTACTGGCAATTATTCAGATTTAATCCTGAACTTGCAAAAGAAGGAAAGAATCCGTTCAAACTTGATTCAAAAGATCCCAAAATTCCTGTAAAAGATTTTGCTTATATGGAAACCAGATACAAGATGCTGACAAAATCACATCCTCAGATTGCCGAAAAGCTAATGAAAGAAGCGCAGGAAGATGTGACTACCAGATGGAAAGAATATCAGAGATTAGCATCCTGGGATCCGGGAAATGAAAAGGCTAAGGAGTAGAGATTCTTTCTGAGCAACCTTCGAGGTTGCTGCTGATAGAAGTGCCTTAACCTCGAAGGTTTTTGTTGAAATTGAAAATATTTTGAAATTATTAATTAAGGATAAAACAATGGATTTATCAACCACATACTTAGGCTTGAAACTTAAATCTCCGATAGTACCTTCCGCTGGGCCGTTGTCACAGGAAATTTCCAATATTAAATTAATGGAAGATGCAGGTGCAGGGGCTGTTGTTCTGTATTCATTGTTTGAAGAACAGCTTGAACACGATGCACTTGAACTTCAACATCATACTGAAGTTCCAGCAGAAAGTTTTGCTGAAGCAACGAGTTATTTCCCACAACCATTTGATTACAAGATGGGTCCCGAAGAATATCTTAACCATATCAGGAAAGCTAAAGAAGCAGTTGATATTCCTATCATCGCAAGCTTGAATGGAAAATCTCTTGGCGGTTGGATTGATTATGCAAGACAGATAGAAAAAGCAGGAGCCGATGCTCTCGAATTGAATATTTATTTTCTTGCAACTGATCTTGATCAGAAAAGTGAAGAGCTTGAGAAAAAGTATGTTCATATTGTTAAAAGAGTAAAATCAGAAATAAAAATTCCTATCGCAGTAAAGATGCATCCATTTTTCAGTTCTGTTTCTCACATGTCCAAAGAATTAAGTAATGCCGGTGCAAGTGGATTAGTTCTTTTCAACAGGTTTTATCAACCAGATATAAATCTTGAAACGCTTGAAGTTGAGCCAAACGTAATTCTCAGTACTCCATTTGCAATGAGACTTCCTTTAAGATGGATTGCTATTCTTTATGGAAGAACAAATGCTGATCTTGCTGCTACAAGCGGTATCTATACTGCAGAAGATGTAATTAAAATGATTATGGCAGGTGCCAAAGTAACTCAAATGCTTTCTTGCTTGTTGAAATATGGAATTGGGCACATTGCAGATGTTACTTCCAAAATGAAATTGTGGATGGATGAAAAAGAATATGAATCCATTGACCAAATGCGCGGAAGTATGAGTTATATGAATGTAGATGATCCGGCAAAGTTTGAGCGTGCAAATTATATGAAGGTTTTGCACTCTTATAAATAAACTTCATAGCCTCATTACCATTGCGGGCAATAGCTGTCCTCTAAATTCTGTACTGCAAATACTTGTCCGCAATGGTTCTTTGTTCCAAATCACACAAACTATTTCTTTATTCATCATTTGAACTATTAAGCCTATTTTAAAGTTTAATTAAGAAAAATTATTAAAATTATGGCTTTATTCTTCACAATATTCTTTACGATTTACACTGCACTCAATTACTACATTTTTATAAGAGGATGGCAGGCACTTCATACTTTGCCAGCGTTAAAACCTTTTTATGTAATTTTCTTTATCTTTTTTGCTTACGGCTACGTTTTTTCAAAGCTACTTTACAAATTTCTGCCGCCAATTTTTTATGATATCTGGCTTGGAGTGGGGGCAATCTGGTTTGCGTTCCTTGTTTATTTTATTCTTATTCTTTTTGGATTGGATATTATTCGTTTGGTTGAATCATTCTATCATTTTCTGCCAAATTTTATTTACAACAATTATGAACAAACTAAAAAGATAACAGCAATTGTAATAATTGCTCTTGTTGGATTAATTGTTTTCCTGGGAAATCTGAATAAAAGAGATATAACGATTAAAACTCTTGAATTTCAATTGCCCAAAGGAGATGGTCGGTTAAAAGAGCTAAATATTGTTGCTGCTTCTGATATACATCTTTCTCCAATTGATGGTGAGAATTTATTGGAGAGAATTGTTGATAAAATGAATTCTCTAAATCCTGATATAATAATATTAGCTGGTGATATTGTTGATGATAAAGCAGAAGTACTTGAGCAAAGAAACATTGGTGAATCTTTTAAAAGATTAAATCCCAAATACGGTATTTATACAATTAATGGTAACCACGAATTTATTAATGGAGTTGATTCATCCGTTAGATATGCTGAGCATCTTGGTATGAAAGTTCTTCGGGATGAATATGTTATCATTGACAGCAGTTTTTATATTATTGGAAGAGAAGATGTCTCAATGAATTCATTTACAGGAAGAAAAAGAAAATCACTCGAAGAAATAATGAGTTCAATCAATTCTGATCTGCCTAAAATTCTTTTAGATCATACTCCGGTTAAGTTGGAACAAGCTGAAATTAACAGAATAGATTTACAATTCTCAGGTCACACACATCACGGACAAATCTGGCCTGCAAATATTATTACTAATATGATTTATGAAATTAGTTGGGGTTATAAGAAGAAAGGCAACACTCACTATTACGTAACTTCAGGTGCAGGAACGTGGGGACCGCCAGTCCGCACTGGTAGCAAATCCGAAATAGTAAATATCAAAATAAAATTTGACTAATTTATTTTCATACAATCATACAGCCACACATATTTTCCTAGTAAATTATACTCTTGTATGGATGTATGATTGAATGCTTGTATGATTTAAAAAGTGAATGTCATTCCAAATTTAAAATTATTCATAGAAATTGGTGGTGCACTCGGAAATGGCCAGTTCATTTCACTTTTTCTCAATTCATATAGTCCGTAGCCTAAAGCACCTTTTAATACAAAGAAAACAATAGGTCCAGCGGAAGGAGATGATTTAAAAACTTCCTTTATAAATACATCCAATACGCCGTTAGCAGCTACCTCAATCACAGCGCTTCCAGCCCATTTCCAGAATAACCATCCTTCAAATACTGCAGCGGTTTCATATCCAGCTTCAACTATCAGCAATTCAGTTATTTGACCGCGTATACCAAATTCAGAACTGGAACCAAATCGGAAAGTACCATTATAACGATTCATAATATCTTCGTCATTTGCATTTAGTGAATCGTTCTGATAGTCAACTTCAGTAAAACTCAATGTTGAGGAATAATAAGGAATGATAGCACCTTCTGATCCAATTTTATATCCATAGCCATCTGACCATCCTAAACCGAATTGCCAATTTTTGGTATTTATTTCAGAAGTGTCTTCAGTTCCACCAGCAAGGCTGGTTGAGTTATAATTTAGAAAAGCATAATTATAATTAAATTTTTCTATGAAATCTGCATATCGTGAATCTTTCCTTGTGGTGTACCCAAGTTTTAGTTCAAGCAAAGCATTATTTGTAAAAGCTTCTTCCACATCTTCCCGAGAAATATTGGATAAACCATAGTTAAGAGATATAGTTGGTTTTTTCTTTGACCAACTAATCCAATCGTCAACGTCATCCCATTCCCAGGCCCAATCTTCATCTTCAGTCTTTGTGGAATCCTGCGCAATAATATACAGTGGTGAAATAACCATTAAAAAAAAGATGATAGTAAAACTCCGGTAATTCATTTTTTCTCCATTAAAATTTATTTGATATAAGTAAAAATATTAAGGTATTCCTACTAATGCGAATTTTATTAAATGAACGGTATTTTCTTTAGACAGGATTTAAAATTAAAGGTTACTCAACATTTGATTGACTCTGCCACTTTAAGACTTCATCAAGAAATGAATGGAATTTTACGGGTAAATTTTTATACTTGGAAGAAAATTGTTTCTTGAGAGTCACGAAATCTTCATCTCCCGTTTTGTTTATATCTTTTTGAATGTTGCTAATAAATGTTTGGACTTTTTGCGAAACTCTATCCTTCACTTCGTTTTCTTCAGTACCAGAAATAATAGATACCGTTTTTTCGATATTAAATTCATTTTCAACCAAGGTTCTTAACACCAAACCTCTGAGGTTTTCTGATATCATCGTTCTGTTTACATTACCTAGCTCTTTTGCCGTCTCAGCAATAGATGAATGGGAGAATTTTTTATTTCGGAGAGACTCAAGTACGAGGTCATCAAAACTATACTTAGCTTCCTTCACAATTTCTTTTGGAAGATCTGAAAGTTGAATCAGGTTCCGATGTTCGGATCTCGTAAATATTATTGCCCTTTTAATAACAGATTCAAGTTCTCTTACATTACCATTCCATTGATAATCATTAAAAGCCTGAAGTACAGCTTTGGATAAACTGAGTTCAGGAGCTTCTACCTGAAGGAAGCTTTTTGTAAGCACTTCAATTTCTTCTTTCCTTTCACGAAGAGGAGGAATTTCTATTGTTATTACGTTTAGTCTGTAATAGAGGTCTTCGCGAAACTTTTTTTCTTTTACAAGCTCTGGAAGTTTCTTATTCGTCGCAGCAATTATCCTTACATCCACTGTTTGCATTTTTGTTGAGCCAATTTTTTCAATTTCGCCTGATTGTAAAACACGAAGCAACTTTACCTGAAAATTTTCAGATGTTTCTCCTATTTCATCCAGAAAAATTGTTCCCTTATCAGCCATTTCAAATCTGCCTGGTTTATCTGCGATTGCCCCGGTAAAGGAACCGCGCATATGTCCAAACAACTCACTTTCAAGTAAACTTTCAGATAAAGCACCGCAGTTTACAGCTATAAAATTTTTATCTTTTCTTTTACTTTGAGAATGAATTGCTTTTGCAACAAGTTCTTTCCCGGTACCGCTCTCACCAATTATCAGAATTGTTGAATTGGTTGGTGCAGCCTTCTGTATGAGATTTACAACCTGTTTCATCGAATTTGAAGAGTAAACAATTCCATAAAACTCTTCCGGTTTTCTATTTAAATCAAATAAAACTTTTAACCTGTCATCTTCATTCTCTTTTAGTTTCTCGATATCAGATTTGAGCGCATCAATTTTCTGAACAAGCTGAATTGATTCTTCACCGGATTCATTTAATTCCGTTTGTAATTTGGAAAGCTCTTTCTCTTTTGATAATAAAAAGTTTCGTAGAAGTGTCGCCTCGTCAATTGCCCCCTTCAGTTCTCTTTTCCCTTCGAAGAAATAGGCAACGATCTCAGTTATAACCAAAGAAACAAAGGGTATTATAAATATTGATGTGGAAAGTTTTAGGTGGAATGCAGAGACAAGTATAAAAGCGATAACAAGAATTACAGTAAATATCACGAGATAATCGGAAATAAATTTTTTACTCATTGTGTTTCTGTAGATAATAAAACAGAAAAGCAGGAGTGGTAAAAGAATCAACGAAAGTAAATAATAATCATTCTGGTAATCTCTTGAGTTTAATAGATTCTCTAGCGCAAAATAATGAAGTGCAACGCCGGGTAATTGCTCGTCAAATGGTGTCTTAATTGTTGGTGCTATCTGGTTGTCGCTTATTCCCAGGAGAATAATTTTATCTTTAAAGTTGTTGAGTTCAGGACTATCATTGTAAACAAGTTCTGCAAATTCGAGAGCAGAATATTTTCGGATACTTTGCCAGGAAGAAATAAAATTTACAATTATAGATTGTTGCTTGGTTTGAATTTCCGATATCTCATATGCAAAAGCTTTCTCAATAATATCATTATTAATTATTTCCAAAGGAATTTCATAACCATAATCACTTATAAAATTTATGTGACCCGTTTGAAGATTTTCGTTGAGTAATTTGGGACTGGGAAAACTTAAGGAGTCTGTATAAAATTTATTATTTCTCGAAGTTATTCTTCCCGCAACAGCACTTAGAATAACTCTTCCCGATTTTTCAATTTCCTTCCCGAGAAGGTTGTCATAGACTGATTGTGTAACAAATCTAGAACTCAGAAAAATTTCTAACCCGATTTTCTTTACACCAAGATTTGAAAGCTGGTTTATTAACAGTGCATAATAATTCCTTTTTAACGGCCAGGGTCCAAGTCGGGCTACATCTTCCTCTGAAAAATGGATTAAAATAATGTTCGAGTCAGGTTTAATTTCACCTCGTATTTTAGTAAAAATGTTATCGAATTCATTATCAGTGCTCTTTCTGACATTCTGAAAGGTTAACAGAAACAGAGTGGCTAATAAGACAACAGAAATCTGGATTATTATTTGTTTTTTATTTCTCAAACACTTCAAAAATTAATTTAATTTTACTATTGCTTAAATATAAATAACTGAGCTTTCTAAATGATTTGTAGAACTGAGAAAGTCATTGATATCCATCACTAATAAAATATTTAGAATAAAAATTAGTATTTTTACTTTAATAGAATTTTAAATTATCTGGATTAGATCGTGACGACAAAAATAAAAACTCTACTCATATCCCCTGTTATTTTGATACTTCTTTCGGGTTGTTTACAAGTTGAAACCACACTTAAAGTTAATAAAGACGGCAGTGGAAATATTGAGGAGAAAATTTTATTCAGTAAGACATTTGTGAATATGATGAAGGATTTTGCTGAGGCTTTTCAGGATTCCGCTTCGACTGAGGAGTTCTCTATGTTCTCGGAAGAAGAAATTATTTCTGATGCAAAGAATTATGGCGAAAATGTGATATATGTTTCTCATGAAAAAATAGATAATGAAAATTGGGAGGGTTATCAGGTAACTTATTCTTTTGACGATATAACTAAGATTACAATCTCACCTGATCCTGATTCCAAAATAGATTTAAATGGTGATGCTGAAGAAAATGCGGAAGATAAAGAATATTATTTCTTTAGGTTTGTTAAAGGAGATGTCTCTCAATTAACAATTGACAGACCTGAAATTGAATTAAGTGGGGAAGTGTTTGAAAACGATGAGTCTGAGGATACTACACAAAATAATGAAGGTGAAGATGAATTTTTAAAATTAATGGAAGGCATGAAAGTAGATATAGCGGTTGAGCTTGAAGGTGAGATAGTAAATACAAATGCAACTTATGTTCAGGGATCAAAGGTTACTTTGTTCCAGATGGATTTTAGTGAAATGATGAAGAACAAAGAAGGATTCGAAGAGTTTAAGAAAAATGAGCCAAAAAATATTGATGAGATGAAAAAGTATCTCGAAAAATTACCCGGATTAAAAATAGAAGTTGAAAAACCAGTAACAATTAAATTCAATTAATTCAAATAACATTATAGGTAGAAAAATGAAGATTAAAATAATCGTCCTGGCTTTCTTACTAAGTTGCGGATTTATTTTTTCGCAAACTGAAGAAATAAAATTAGGTGGTGAAATAACTCTCACTGAAAAAACTAGTATCTCGGATATACTTGCTGATCCTGATTCTTATCTTGATCAAACTGTACTTGTTGAAGGAGAAATACTGGATGTATGCCCAAAAATGGGATGCTGGATGGAATTGGAATCAGAGGATGAAGAAGGAATGATTAAGATAAAAGTTAAAGATGGTGATATTGTTTTTCCGGTTGATGCTATCGGGGAGAATGCTCTTGTTCAGGGTACGGTTTATAAAATTGAATTAACTCAGGAAGAAGCAGTTGATTATTTTGAACATATTGCCGAAGAATCAGGTGAGGATTTTGATCCGACTATTGTAACAGGTCCGATGACCATCTATCAGATTAAAGGATTAGCTGCAACGATCAACTAGATACTTTTCTTAAGCAAAAAATGGCCCGCAGATGCGGGCTTTTTTATTCCCTTTCCAGGTAAATCACAAATAAATAAAATCAATAATAGCTATTATATAATCGCTAGGTTTTCTAAATGATATTACTAAATATTAACGCAAGATCAGTATTCTTGAATTCTTTGTAAGATTCTCAATTAGTAAATTTGCTGTAAAGATATGATTGAAAAAATAGAAAACCAGACTTTCACTTACTCATTCATTTTCCGAATAATTTTCAGGTATGGAAATATTATTGTAACACCTATCATAGTTCTTTATTCAATACCACTTTATTATTTTATAAGTGAAAAACCTATCTTGATTTTTCCAATCATCGTTAATCTTGGTATTATTTTTTTTCTAAACAGACATTACCTGAACCTGTATAAAATTTTGCCTTACAGAATTCAGGCTGATGATGTAAAGATTGTTTGTTCGGACTTTTTTCTTTCTAAAAAAGAACTAACAATTTATTACACTGATATTTCATCATTGAGAGGCGGTATTTTTGATAACAAGATTTCAGGCTTGATGAATGTTTGTGACAAAAGTAATAATGTCTGTATAGGCTTTTATCATCGATTAAATAATTCAAGCAAGCTTGCAACAATTATTTTAAGTAAAGTAAGACGAAATATTTACGATGAAGTGCTTGAAAAAATACAG
Organism: uncultured Ignavibacteriaceae bacterium; assembly: GCA_963790385.1. Classification (GTDB taxonomy): domain Bacteria; phylum Bacteroidota; class Ignavibacteria; order Ignavibacteriales; family Ignavibacteriaceae; genus IGN2. Next base: position 461,195 of record CAWBOG010000003.1, on the reverse strand, counting down.
TCCGGTAAAAGAAAAATGAAAAAATGAAAATAGCTGTTTTATTATCTGGTGGAGTTGATAGTTCTGTTGCGCTTCGATTATTAAAAGATGAGGGGCATGACCTTACAGCTTTTTATTTGAAGATATGGCTTCAGGATGAATTTTCATTTCTTGGTGAATGTCCCTGGGAAGAGGATCTTAAATATGCACGGGGAGTTTGCGAACAAATTAATGTTCCTCTTGAAGTTATTCCATTACAGACAGAATATTGGGATAATGTTGTCTCGTATACAATTTCTGAAATAAAGGAAGGCAGAACTCCCAATCCGGATATATTTTGTAATAGCTTGATAAAGTTTGGTGAATTTTATGATAAAATTGACAGTTCATTCGAAAAAGTTGCAAGTGGACACTATGCAAATGTAGAAATGAAGGATGGAAAATTTTTACTCAAAACATCTCCAGATCCTGTAAAAGATCAGACATATTTTCTGGCATATCTAACTCAGCAGCAATTATCAAGAGCTTTGTTTCCGATTGGTAAATTCAAAAAAGCTGAAATACGTAAACTTGCTGAGCAATTTAATTTACCGACAATGGCAAGACGAGACAGCCAGGGAATTTGTTTTCTTGGTCAAATAAAATTTAAAGAATTTATTAAGCATCATCTTGGAGAAATTGAAGGCGAAATTATTGACATTGACTCCGGTAAAATTATGGGAAAGCATCCGGGATATTATTACTTTACAATCGGACAAAGATCAGGATTGAAATTGGGCGGGGGTCCATGGTTTGTTGTGAAGAAAGATGTGAAAAAAAATATCATTTATATTTCAAGGGAAAATCTTGCTGAACGAGAACGAAATGAATTTTCGGTTGGTAAAATTAATTGGATTTCCAGTAAGCCAGCGAATAATAAAAATTTGAAAGTAAAAATAAGGCATGGAGCAAAGATGCATGATTGCATTATTGAATGGCTTGACGAGAATATATTAATAGTTAAAATGAATGATTCAGACGGTGGAATTGCACCCGGACAGTTTGCCGTATTTTATGATGATTATATGTGTCTTGGTGGAGGAATAATTTTAGAAGATCAGAATTAGAAGATTTTATTAATTATGTTGGAAATTCCTTCTATCATTAAACTGATGAGATGTTAAAATTGGTTGTTTTGAAATCCCTAAAAGTTTCTCACAATTAGAACAGATATAAGCAAATCTTTGTCCGATTACTGAATCAATTTCACAGATCCAAACATCGGTCATTTCCAGATTACAATGAGGGCAGTTAAACTTAATCGGTTCTTTTTGTAGTATTTTTGTCATCTTCCGAGATAGTTAATTTCCATTAAGACTCCTCATATGCCAGAAAAGTTACTTTAATTTATATATTATTTAATAAATGCATCCAGGTAATATTTCTTACCAAATAATATTTCATTATTCTTCCTTAAAAATTCCAAAATTGCTTCTGAAGAAATTACTCTTGCGATTCCATATCTTATTGAAGAAAATCTTTGCACATTTACTTCGCCTTCATAAGGAACAATCGGGTTGTACTTCTCATTATTATTTAATTTCTTGGGGACTAAAACATTAGTCTCTTCTTCGGGAACCCATTGAATCATTCCAACCATCTCAAAGTTTGGTACGCCATCTCTGATTGCTAACACGAGACCACCGCTCATTCCATTATTTACTACAGCATCCACAAGGAATGAACCATAATCATCCCTGTTTGGATTGCTTACAATTGCTTTAGTGACCATTTGGTAATTTATAGGGTATCCGAAGACATAAACAAATGTGCCCCAATCAAGTTCTTTAGCTTTTCCTGTTGGATATGTAAATACTGGAAATCGTAAATTAGACAGGATTTTATAGTCTTTTCCAATTAAAGCAAGATCGTTTTTGTTATCTACGATTAACAATTCAAATTCACTTCCTTCCGGAAAACCTGCTACATATATAGACTTTCTTTCACTTATGAAAATTGCCTGGATATTTTCTGTGAAATTTCCATCAGGGCTTGGAAAGTAGGAGATCACTGTATCCGGGAATTGAACAACGTGGGCGCAAGTCAAAATGGCAATTTTGCCATCATTAAAATAAATTGTAGTACCCGTACCTGAAGTAGACTGTTCAGCAAACCCTTCTGAAACAGCTAATTTCTTAAAATCAACTGTTTTAAGATTGTCCTTTTTAAGAGTTACATCCTCATCGAAGGTATAAGTTTTATAAAATATGCTGGTGTGAATTCTCTGTACTGTCAGGCTAATATTTCTTAATTCGTCGGAAGCTCCTTTATATGGAAATTCGCTGTCGTACTTCCCATCACGAAGGATTGGGTAAATTTCTTTGTAGCTAGTTGTTGAGCAGTCATTAAAAAGCAAAGTAATGCAAAAAACAGAAAGGAATAATGAAATAATTTTTATTCTTTTCATCTTTTGCCTCTCAAATAAAATTTAGGAAAACTACACTTAGTCTTAATTACTTTCTTGGTGCTTAACTTTAAATCCTTTTTTCATCCATCCTTTAGCTAACAACAAACCTATGGGAGAAATAATCGCAATACAACCATAGATAAACCACATCGTTTCAGTATTCATATCTGCTGGTAATGCATCTGCAGGACAGTAATTCATTAAGAACCAACCGGAGTAAAGACTGGTAATAACCTTTGTGAGGAACCATGGGAATTGCCCTATTCCCATATAAATACCGGTCATGTTTTTTGGTGCTATTTCGGCTACCCATTGTAAAAATCTTGGCTGCCACATCGCCTCACCTAAAGTCATTATTATAAGGTAAGCCATTAACGTTTCAAAACTTGGCCCTAAGGCAAGAATAAATGTAGGCGAAGCCATCACAAAAGTTCCGATGATCATCATATTGTAAGTATCCTTTTTTGATGTAAGTGCTGTTACCATCGGTGTTAATATGAAAATTAAAATTGGATTAAGATTAACGAAAAATTCAAAATTATCACTTACAAATCCGTCGAATGCCCGGCTGGTATATTGTGGAATTGTTAACCAGTTGTGAGCAAATAAGGTTTGTACAAAAATTAAGATGAAAACGAAATATAGAAACCTTAAATCCTTTAGTGGAAAATTTTTTATGTAGTATGCAAATTTTTCTTTCTTAGTCAACCCAGCCATTTCATCTACTTCTTCTTCCTTTTGATTCCCATCAGCATCCTGGTTAGCATCGCTGAGTGCTTTTTTCATTGCTTTTTTTGTGATAATAAAATAAACAACTCCAATTCCTACAACAGTTAAAGCTGCATAAACCCAAAATACACCAGGAATGCCAAAAGCTTTTCTTATAGGCGGAGAAATTATTCCTGGTAAAAATCCTCCAAGATTCATTAATGCATAAAGCATTGCATAACCCATTGCAGAGGTTTTTTCATTGGTGAGTTGTTTTACACCAGCGTAACAGGCAGGCTGATAAATTCCGTAACCGAGGATGATTCCCAGAATTCCCAGCATTGCAAAAATATGTGCTGAGTTCCATAAACCAGTAGTACCAATTTCTGGTGAAATAGTTAGGAATATTCTGCCCACAAGCATCAAACTCAAAGAGATGAGTAATGATTTTCTCAACCCAATCCAATCAACTGTTGCCCCTAAAAAAAGCATTGCTATTGTAATTCCCGCAGTAAGAATTCCAACCATTCTTCCTGCATCAATATCATTGAGCCCAATAAAATCGTTGAAGAAAATTGCCAGCAAACCAACCACGCCAAAATAGGTTAAGCCTTCTAGAACATAGGAAAGATTTACACCGAGCAATGCACGAGAAGTATGAGCCAGATCCACGAACGGCTGCGTGAGCTCCATTACGATTCCCTCGAAGAAGGTATCTTTATGTCCTACAGGTTTCTCTTTTTTAGTTTTGCTGATAATTAATAAATACGAAATAGGCGGTAGTATAATTGAAAATAAAAACCATGGAAGGCCTGAATAACCTTTCAATATTGCAGTCCGTGAAGTTCCAAGTACGAAAAAAATGTATAAAATTATCGCAAGACCGATAAAAACAATGAGAAGGTCACTCATAATTCCTCACATAATTTAATTTCTGTTTAAATAAATGAATGTATGGATAATAATCAGTAACTGATAAATGGATCAGTCTGAATGAATTAAAATAAAATGCTTATTGAAATTATTATTCTTCGATTTTACTGACGTTTCCGAGGTATCTCGGTACAGTGAAAGAAAATCTGCTTCCTTTGCCTTCCTCACTTTCAACCCAGAGAACGCCGTTATTCTTTTCGATAAATTCTTTACACAAAATTAGCCCAAGTCCAGTGCCTTTTTCATGCGCTGTCCCATCTCTTCTGGATTGCTCGTCAATTCGAAATAAGTTTTTTTGATCCTCCGGACTTATGCCTATACCAGTATCAGTTACAGAAACCTCTGCATTATCACCGTTAATAATTCCCTTTATTGTAATTTGGCCACCCGGATTTGTGAACTTAATACTGTTTGATACGAAATTTCTAACGATAGTATCGATCATATATTTATCGGCATATACCAGGATTTCCTGCTTCATATTGTCAATCAGATTAATCTTTTTGTGTTCTGCGCCTTCAGAATACAAATTCACTATTTCGTTACCTAACTCTGCCAGATTTATTACACTTTTATTTACGGTCAATCGACCGGACTGAATCATTGACCATTCAAGCAAATTAAGAATTAAGTTATAAACTTGTTTAGAAGAATTATAGACGTTTGAAATCGAGTTTTTAATTTCAAGAGGAGTCATTTCATCATACGAATGAGTGATATACTCTGTTAGTCCAAGGAGAGAGTTAAAAGGACTTCTCAGATCGTGTGATATTATTGAGAAGAATTTATCTTTCGCTGAATTTAGTAATTTTAATTCCTCAGTATTTTTTATTAACTGCTCTTCAAATTTCTTTCTCTTGGTTATATCCTGAACTTGCTTGATAAAAAATAAAGGCTTTTCATCTGCATCTCTGATTAGAGAAACTGTCGTTAGAGTCCAAATGACATCACCTTTTTTATGAAGATATCTTTTTTCGACCGACTTGTTTTCCAAAGAATCATGCGTCAATAATTCCTTAAATATTTCAAGAGATTTATCAAGATCACCGGGGTGAGTTATATTGCGGAAATTAGTTCCAATGATTTCTGATTCTTCGTTACATCCCAACATGTCACAGAATTTAGTATTAACTTTTGTGAATTGGCCATCGGGTCTGAGAAGAGCCATCCCAATACCGGAGCTTTCGAAAATATTTCTGAATTTTTCTTCACTCTTTTTGAGAGCTTGTTCATAGTTCTTACGGTCGGTTATATCGGTTGCAGAACCAATTAATCTTTTTGGTTTTCCATTTATTGCCGGAATTAAAATTCCACGAAGCAATAGCCAACCAACGGATTTGTCTTTCTTGTATAAACGATGTTCAATTTCAAAACTTTCTGATCTGCCTTCCAAACAATCTTGAATAGTTTTTTCAACAAATTCTCTATCTTCTTTATAAATATATCTGAATTTATCAGAGTCAATATCCTCAAGATCTTTTTCAGTATAATCGAACAAGGCTGGAATATCGGAATCAAGTATCAATTTATTCTCATCTGCCCAGAGCTCCCATACTCTTGTTTTAGCAGCTTCAGTAGCAATTTGGAAACGATGTCTTGTATTGATAAGCTCTTTATAAATTTTATTTTTGTATAGAGCCATATCTATAACACGGTTAAGCTCTTTCAGATCAATTGGTTTTATAAGATAGCCGAAAGGTTCAACAATTTTTGCACGTTGAAAAGATTCATCGTCGGCTAACGAGGTGAGAAATATTACCGGGGTTTGATAATTTTTACGTACATAATCTGCAGTTTCAATTCCATCCATTGAACCCATAAGTTTGATATCCATGAGAACAATATCCGGATGTTGCTTTCTAACATTTTCAATTGCTTCTTCGCCAGTTGTAACAGAAGCTACAACTTTATATCCGGCGCCAGAAAGTTGTTTTTCAGCAAACTTGGCTACTATTTGGTCATCTTCAACCAATAATATCTTTATGTCATTCATATGCTTGAACCCCAAATATTTTCAAATGCCTCTGCAATTTAGCGATGAAAATCATATTATTTCGACTATAGAATAAACCGTGTTAATATGAGTGAAAAAAGCACTATCCATAAAACCTTCCTGTTTGATTTAATCCTCTTAATCCTTGCAATCCACCGGTGTGTAAGGCAATTATCCGACATCCTTCTTTAAAATATCCTTTACTTATTAGATCATAAATACCAAACAACATCTTTCCAGTATAGATTGGCTCTATAGGAATCTTTGAACGATTAGTGAACTGAGAGATAAATTCGAGCAAAGGTTCATCGATCCTTGCATATCCTCCGAAATGATAGTCAAGATTAATATCCCAATTATGGAAATCATTTACATTTTTATTGGAGATGAGATTTGAGACAGTTGTCTTAAGGAATGAAGCTCCTTTTAAAACTGCAAATCCAAGTGCAAATTTTTTTCCATTCAAACCTGAAATTAAACCAGCCAAAGTTCCTCCGGTTCCACAAGGGCAGCAGATATAGTCGAAGTCTATTTTAATATTATTGATAATATCACTGCAACCTCTAACAGCCAATTCATTCGTTCCACCTTCCGGCAGTAAATAAAAATCTCCAAATTTATTTTTCAGATTATTTATGACTTCATCAGAATTCTTTTTCCGGTATGTTGACCTATCGATATAATGAAATTGCATTCCGTTGTCCTTTGCAAATGATAGTGTAGGATTCAGTGGTAAATGTTCTTCTCCTCTTATAATTCCGATTGTGTTAAAGTTAAAAATTTTCCCGGCTGCAGCCACAGCGTAAATATGGTTTGAATAAGCACCTCCAAATGTCAACAAAGTATTTTTTTTAAGTTTTTGTGCTTCCTGAAGATTGTACTTAAGTTTATGCCATTTATTTCCTGACAAAAATGGATGATTCAGGTCTTCTCTCTTAATTAATAAGGAAATTTTCCTTTCCTTCAAAAAAGGATCATTTACATTCTCAAGCGGAGTGTCTTCGTTAATATTTATTATCTTTTCCAGAATGAAATATGCCTGTTATTTAACAGCTAAATTTATTTAATTATTTTTGTTATAGAAATATTTATCAAAGAACAGTTAATGATTTATGAATAATAAAGAGTACGAGGAATTAAAAAAAGAGCTTTCAACTGATACTGGGCTGCTACTTTCCCCGGATAAAATCATCAAACAGTTAAAAATTTTCGAAAAAGGAATTCCTTATTTAAAACTTGTAAAGCCATGCAGTATCGGTGGGGGAGTAAAAGTAATTTCCGAAAATCGTCAGGAAGAGTATATAAAAATTTATACTTCGGCCTTGGATGAGGGCAGGGTGATTAAATTTGTTCCGGCTTCAGGAGCTGCAACAAGAATGTTTAAGAAGCAACTATCAGTGCTGTCGAGATTCGGAAGCCTGAAGCTTGATGGAATAAAAGATTTAGCTAATCGAGGAGATGATGATTGCAAGGCAGCATTGGAATTTTTTACTAATATTCATCGCTTTGCATTCTATAATGAATTAAAAGAGATAGCTAAGGAAAGCGGAAATAAAATTGAAGAACTTATTTCGAACGAAAATATCTTTGAAATAATTCGTTTAGTAATTGACGAGAGTGGGTTGAATTATGCTACCTTCCCAAAGGGTTATATTCTTTTTCATTCTTATTCTAACGAATCTAGAACAGCTTTTGAGGAACATCTAATTGAAGCAATGAATTACGCTGCGGGCAAAGATAAAGTGGTAAGAGTGCACTTTACAATTTCACCTGAGCACGAGATAGGAACAAAAAAGTTATTTAAATCGCTTTTTGAAAAATACAGCAGCAGAGGCTGGAAGTTTGAAGTTGACTTTTCATTTCAAAATCCGTCCACAGATACCATTTCAGTTACTAAGGATAATAAACCTTTTCGAGATGAAAATGGAAAAATTGTATTCAGGCCAGGTGGTCATGGTGCATTACTGAAGAATCTGAACGACCTTAAGGCTGATATAATTTCAATTAAGAATATTGATAATATCGTCCCCGATCATTTAAGCGATAATACGTACAGATATAAAAAAATTCTTGGTGGTTATCTTGTCGCATTACAACAGGCAGTTTTTAAATACTTAAGAATGCTTGAAAAAAGCGATGCTGACGTTAGCTTGATTTTGGAAACAGTGAACTTTATTAAAAATGAATTTGAAATTGATCTGACTGATAATCTGAATGGAATATCAGACTCAGAAAAGCAAAAGTATCTTATGGATTTTCTAAATCGTCCAATTCGAGTATGTGGGATGGTGAAAAGGGAAGATCATCCCGGAGGAAGTCCATTCTGGGTAAAAGGGAAAAATGGTGAATTGACTAAGCAAATTGTTGAAACTGCACAGGTTGATGTTTCAGATCCGAATCAGTTTAATATTTTTAATGAAGGATCGCATTTTAATCCAGTGGATCTTGTTTGTGGAGTGAAGGATTTTAAAGGAAGCCATTTTGATCTGGAAAAATTTTCTAATCCTGATACAGGATTGATAACTCCAAAATCCAAAGATGGTAAAGAGTTAAAAGCACTTGAACTTCCCGGTTTGTGGAACGGTGGAATGTATTTCTGGTTAACGGTTTTTGTGGAAGTTCCAAAATTTACTTTTAATCCGGTGAAGGAAGTGAATGATTTATTAAAGCCGGAACATCAGCCACTAAAATAAAAATGAAGTGGATCACCCCACGTGGCAGATGGAGTGATCGCACAAGAGGGCGTTATCTAGTTAGCAAAATTCTTTGGTGGATTATGAACAATTTTTCTAATCGTATCAAACTGCAAGTAAGGATATTCTTCCCTGATCGAATCAATTGCATCTCCGGTTCTGAGTTTTTGTGCTCGCAATGATTTAAATTTTTTCCTTATGATATAATCCCTTACAGCTCTATCATTTATTAATCCCCTGGATAGAAGCAAATCATAAATCTCATTACTGATCAAATCCGAGATAGGATTGTTGAGTTCTTTTTTTGTAATTGTAGTTTCCATATAAGCACCCTTTATTTTAATTGACTTACTTGAGCACCAGTTGAGATATAGTTTCCAGTAATATGAGTGTTGTTAATCTCTGGTTTAAAACTAGCAGAATGCTTATGGAAATCAATTACATGATTATGTAATTAATTTGATATTTGTTAAGAAGGCGAATTCAACACTACATATCTATGTAGGTAGCTGATATTAGATAATTTTTTTTCGGATAGCTTTTGCCACAGCTTCGGACTGAGTGTGGACGTGAAGTTTTTTGTATATGTTCTTAATATGGTGTCTTACAGTATCAACGCTAATAAAGAGTTGATCGGCAATTTGCTGGTAATTATTCCCTCCAGCCAGAAGAGTAATTACTTCTTTTTCTCTTGCGCTTAATTCGAATTCCTGTTTGTCATCTTTAAGATCTTTTGATTCTTTAAAGGCAGTAATTACCTGTCTTGCAATCTGGCTGCTCATCGGTGAACCGCCTTCATTAACTTCTTTTATTGCTTCAAGTAATTTAGATGGGGGAGTTTTCTTTACTAAATAACCGCAGGCTCCTGCACAGAGAGCATCAAATACTTTTTCGCTATCCTCGTATATTGTAAGCATAAGAATATCGGTATCAGGTTTTATTATTTTAGCCTGCTTTACTCCCTCAATTCCGTTCATTCCGGGCAATGCAATATCCATCAGGACAACATCTACATCAAGTGATTTGAGTTTTGCCAGGAAGCTTTCGCAATCTCTAAACAATCCCACACTCTGATATCCGGTGGTTCCGTTGATCAAAGCTGCTAATCCTTCCCTAATTGTATTATTATCTTCAACTATTGCTACATTAATCATTTTCTTTTCAATAAAATTATTTAAGCAGTGATTTTAATCTGTTTAATCCGCCTAGTTTACCCGAAAAAATTACTGTAGTGCCAGTACCACTTTCAGTTTTCCAGTTCAACTTTCCTTTTATTTTATTTGCCCGGTTTTCCATATTACTGATTCCATTACCAAACTTAACTTTATTTAAATCAAATCCTGCACCATCATCCCTTAGCACAATTTTAATTATATCATTTTTGTAAAAAGCTTCAAGAACTATTTTTTTACATCCGCTATGTTTGATAGAGTTATTTATGGCTTCTTTAAACATCATTAGCAAGTTCTGCTTGTATTCCATCGGTAGTTTTATGTCCTCACTTTTCTCAATATTATTTACCTGGAATGAAATTCCAATCGAACTAAAGAATTCGTTATATGAATCTTTCAGTTTGACGATTAGGTCGTAAAGCGAATCTCTTTGCGGATTTACAACCCAAACTATATCACTCATCGAATCAACTAACTGCCGCGCCGTTTCACTTATTTTTTGCAGATCGTTTTTTACTCTCGCAGTTGAATGATTCTCACTTCTATCAGCAACTTCACTTAGGATAGAAATTTCAGTTAAGCCGGCTCCTATATTATCATGCAAGTCTGAAGCAATTTTTAATTTTAGCTTTTCAATTTCAAGCTGGCTCTTTACTCGAATAGTTCCAAAGTAATAAATGAAAAAGACAACTGACAATACAATCATTGTATTAAACCACCAGGTTTGCCAAAATGGTGGATTGATAATAATTTTTATTGAAGCTGGGTTTTCGTTCCATATCCCATCTTCGTTTGTTCCTTTCACCATAAAAGTAAATTCACCAGGCGGAAGATTTGTGTAAGTTGCAGTTCTGCTGGACCCTTCTGCAGATACCCAGGAATCCTGAAAGCCTTTAAGGATGTATATGTATTTGTTTTGCTTTGGAATAGAAAAGTCGAGAGCAGAGAATTCGATCGAAATAAAATTCTGCTCGTGTGATAGTATTAGCTCACTTGGCTCTCCTTTGATTCTTTCGCCCATTACTTTTATATCACTAATTACAATAGAAGGCAAATATTGGTTAATAGTAATACTATCGGGATGAAAATAGTTGAATCCATTAATACCACCAAAATACATCATACCATCTGAATCTTTAAAATAAGCTCCGCCACTGAATTCCAGACTTTGAACTCCATCTTCAATTCCAAATTGAGTGAATCTCTCAGTTTTAGTATCAAAAAGAAAAATACCGTCATCAGTGCTCAGCCACAAATTAGACTTATCATCTTCAAGAATACCATAAACAACAGCGCTACTTAATCCCTGAGCTAAGGAAAAATTTTGAATTAATTTTCTTGAGGTATCGAATTTATATAATCCGCTTCCGGAGGTTCCTATCCACAAGGTATTATTTCTAGATTCTGAAAGGGAGAGAATTTTATCGCTTAGAGATATATGAGAATTTAGTGAATCAATAAAATGAATATTAAACTTTCCTGTTTTTTCATCTAACCTGTTAAGACTTCCGCCATAAGTTCCGACCCAAAAATTTTGGTTTTTGTCTTTTAGATATTGTATAAACACGATCATCTGAGAGTGAAGTTGGATCAGAAGGATTATGCCTATAAGATTTGAATTCTGGTAATCCTGAAGTATTATCAGAAAAGGAAAGTTTATTTAATCCGCCTCCGAAAGTTGCAACCCAAATTTTATTTTCTGATTCTATATAAATATCAAGCACCTGGTTAGCAGAAAGTGAGTTGCTGTCTTCCGGTACATTTTTAAATAAATCAATCTGACCAGTTTTGCCGTTAATTCTGTTTAACCCTCCGCTGTAAGTCCCAATCCAGATATTTCCAAATTTATCCTCAGCTATTGATCTGATGTGGTTGTCACTGATTTCATAATTTTTTTCACCAGTTTTTTTATAGATATATCTCTGTTTTGTTTTGAAGTTCAGAACATTTACCCCTCCTCTGTATGTTCCAACCCAAAGATTTTCTTTGCTATCCTTGAACAAAGACCAGACAACATCATCGTTTAATTTTAAATTACCAGTTGATTTACTATTCATAATATCAAACTTCAATTTGATTTTTTGAATTTTTGTAACGCCTTCGCCGAGGTGTGATCCTGCCCATAATATACCGGATCTATCAACAAACAATGAAAGTATTTCCACATCAGGATATACGTCTTGCTGAGATGAAATTTTTAAAAAGTTGATAAAGCTGTTATCTCTGGAATTAAATCTATCGATACCACCACCAAATGTTCCTATCCAGAGATATCCATCCGGATTTTCCTGGATTGCCATCACCGTGTTATTTGAAATGCTGCTATTCTTTGTATTATAATTAATAAATTTAGCTTCACCCGGAGGAAGTTTTTTATTGAATGAATCAAGTTTGTTCAATCCACCATAAAATGTCCCAATCCATAAGTTTCGATTATTATCTTCAAAAAGAGAAATTATTTTGTCGTCACTAATTGAGTTTTTATCATTTTTATTGGATGTGTATCTTAAAAAATTTACCGATCGCGAATTCTCCAAATCATTTTCATCATATTTATCCTGATATAGTTTGTTTAAACCGCCACCGAATGTTGCAATCCAAATTTCACCATTTACATCAGGTAGAATATCAAGTATTCTGTTTGAGCTTATGCTTGTTGGATCATCTTTATCGTATGAAAAATGTTTGCCTGTTTCATTTTTCCTATCAAATTTTATAAGGCCACTTCCCCACGTTCCAATCCATAAAAAACCCTCTTTATCTTCAGTTATTGAAGTGATTGTGTTTATCTGATTTCGTGAGAATGCAAGAGGATACTCATATAAATTTATATCGGGATTTTTCGCAGATGAGAAATAACCATTCGCAAAGTATCTTTTGAAGGCTTCGGTTTTCCTGTTGAATCGATTAAAATAACCATTCACTGTTCCAACCCAGATAAATCCATCGCTGTCTTCGAAAAGTGCTGAAATGAAATTATCAGAGATTGAAGCGTTATCAGAAGGGTCATTTACGTAGATTCTGAACTGATAGCCATCATAGCGATTAAGTCCATCAATTGTTCCTAGCCATAAATATCCTTCCTGATCTTGTAACATTTCAAAAATAGTACTTTGGGAAAGCCCGTCTGCATCAGTAAATTGTTTGAAGATATATTCTTCAGTCTGTGGGAAAGAAGAGATTGAAAGTAGAATGATCAGTATAAATTTTAAAATATTCATAGAATTAGAAGAAGCATCGTCCATATTTCTCACAGGCGAAATATAGTAAATTGAATTATTATATTAATGGGTATTAGAATAGATATAAAGTTAAAACGAACAAAGTGACTAAAGCTTAATCAATTATGAAAATGAATTTTTCAATAGATACCGTAAAGAGAATTTACTCACTTAAATCGCATAAGATAGTTTCACTTCCGATAGTGATACTAATGCCTCACAGCAGGTGTAATTGTCGTTGCGTTATGTGTGATATCTGGAAAGGGAATAATAACGTTAAGCAACTGGAAGAGAGTGATATTGAAAAATTATTAGCCTCATTGCACAAGTTGAACACCAAAATGGTAGTCATGTCTGGCGGTGAAGCTTTGATGCATCCAAATTTTTTCAGGCTTTGTGAAATTATTAAAACACGGAAAATAAAAATCACTCTTTTATCTACCGGGCTACTTCTGAAAAAGTATGCAAATGAAATTATTGCAAAGACAGATGAAGTCATTGTTTCTTTGGATGGTTCAAAAGAAGTTCACGATAAAATAAGAAATATTCCAAATGCGTTTGATAAGTTAAAAGAAGGCGTTCAGGAATTGAAAAGATTAGATCAGAATTTTAAAGTGACAGCACGCTGTGTAATACAAAAAGAAAATTTTATAGATTTTCCGAACATAGTTGATGCTGCAAAAGAAATAGGACTTGATCAAATTAGTTTTTTAACGGCTGATGTTACAACTGATGCGTTCAACCGACCGGAATTATGGGATGATCAGAAGGCTGGTGAAGTTAAATTATCCCGGAATGAAATATCAAATTTTAAGGATATTATTGAATCATTAATTTCTACTCACTCGAATGATTTCAAAACAAATTTTATTGCTGAATCACCCGATAAAATAAGACGATTTTATCATTATTATGCTGCTTATTATGGAGCAAGCAAATTCCCGGAAATGAAATGTAATGCCCCGTGGGTTTCGGCTGTAATAGAAGCGGATGGAAGTGTGCGTCCCTGTTTCTTTCATCATGTAATAGGTGATGTCAGAGAAAATTCACTTGCTGAAATTATCAATTCAGAAAAATCAATCTCATTCAGAAAAAACCTTGATGTTTCAACAAATCCAATCTGTGAAAAGTGCGTTTGTTATCTCAATCTCTCTCCTCTCGCTAAATTGTAATGCCATTATTCCATAAAATCATTAAGATTTTTATCAGTAAAAAAATGCAGGTTCTATGGATAGTAGCCACAATGCTCATCGTTTATTTTCTATTTTATGCTGTTAATCACGCTACCAATCCAAGTAACGGTTTCGCAAGTTATTATACGGCATCTCGTCTTTTAATCGAAGGAGAAGAAGTAGCAAATTTTTATAATGATGATTATTTCAGTTCAAATGTTGAGAGGTTTGTGCCAGGCATTTACGAAATTTATCTGGTTAATATGCCTACTACTTCTGTAATGATGTTACCATTTGCAATGTTCGATTATTCAACTGCAAGAATATTATGGATTGCGATCAGCCTGGTACTTTTCGCTGGATCAACTCTTTTTTTGCTTAAGGAAATGAAATTTACTGAAGCATGGTTACCATTTATTTTAATTTTGATTTTTTCATTCCAACCTCTTTACTCAAATATCGTTTCTGCTCAAGCCTATATGTTCATTCTTAGCTTAATGATTCTAATGTTTATTGGCTATAAATCAGGTAAAGAAAAAATGCAAGGTGTGGTTGTTGGAATTTCTCTAATTCTCAAATCCTCCGGATTATTATTGCTGCTACTTTTTGTAATTCAGAAGAAATGGAAAAGTTTGCTCTGGGTATCTGCTACTGTTATTTTCTTTTTTGTTTCGACGTTGCCATTCTTAGGTTTGAGTTCATGGTTTGCTTACGGAAATAAATTGTTCCACTACTTTGATAGTCCCACGCTAAGTGTAACTGCCTATCAATCTATTCACAGTTTTTTTTATCACTTTTTTGTTTTAAATGAAAAATGGAATCCCGAACCAATTTTTAACCTGGCTATAATTGGAAAATTGTTAACCATAATGGTTAGCTTGACAATCCTAATTATAACCAGCATTAGCAGTTTTAAGAATAAAAGATCTGATATTGCTTTGGGATTATTTATCATTGCAGGTCTGATATTAAATCCTGCAACAATAGATTATCATTATATACTGATTCTCATTCCCGTAATAATTTTATTAGATTGGTTAAGAAACAATAGTTCATTCAGAATGTGGGGGATTTTTTTAGTTAGTTTCATCCTAATTGCTTTAAGCATACCGTACACCTCATCAAAAGTTACATCAGGAATTTGGGCTATACTTGCTTATCCGAAATTGTATGGAGCTTTAGGATTGTGGGGTTTGTCTCTGAGAGCTGCTTATGATTCAAAAGTCTCTGAAGATAAATTTCAACATAATATTAATTAGAGTACGAGAATTACTATTACTGCTTATCTCCGTTAATACTAAATATAAAATGATTTTCGCCCCAGGTTTTTTTGTGAATCACTTCCTTCATCCTAAAATTGAATTCTTCGGCAATTGAATTAATCATCACTAAATCAGCTTCATCTGAAAGAACCATGATTACATTTGTGTTTTCATAGATATTGCTCTGCAGTTGACCAAACAGTTTTCTGAAATACTGAAAATCATCGCCACCAAACCACGCAAATTCTTTTTCACTGGAAGGGGTCTTTTTATAATAAGGTGGGTTAATAATTATATAATCATATCGTCTTTGAGGTATATCATCAAAAAGATCTGAATGAACTACTTCAACATTTGCATTCGTCATTTTCACATTTTTTTCAATATTATAAACCGCTGTAAGGCTTATGTCGGATGCAGTTACATAACCACCTTTATTTGCAGCAATAATTGAAATCAATCCGGTGCCTGCACCCAGTTCTAAAACATATTTTTTTTGAAGCTCCAAGTTTTGAATATACTTAAGCAACAGTTTTGTACTATAAAAGAAACCGGGATGAAAAACTCCAGGGAAAACAGTAACAGTAGTGCCGTTATAACTAAAGCTTCTTTCTTTTGACAAATATTTTTCTGATGCTGGATATAGAATTCTGAAGGCAACACTTTTTAAAAAGCTTTTCTTTTTTTTATTTGTCATTCTGTATAAAATCCTTCCACTTCAGGTCTTCGGTATTTAAGCCAGAATTTTTGAAGTGCTTTCAATTCGTAGGGGAAATTATAAAAGTCTGTTTTATATCTAAATGAAGAAATCAATTTCATTGTCTTTTTTTGAAAGGAAGTTAGTTTGAAATCTGAAACAGTTGGATACTGAGCATTAATAACTGTTTCAAAATCTAAAATCTTGCTAACCATTTCTGAAGTGAGCCAGGGTGTTAACGGATTTTTTCGTAAGTCAAAATTTGCCCACTGTGGGTCAAGCCAGTCTTCAAGCCTTTCAGGGAACCTGAATCCTGATTTAACTACTTTATCATATAGCTCTGATCCTTCCGTTGGAACAGGACTGTAGACATAAATAATAATTTCTGTAAAGGGATTTATTTCTTTTATTTGTTTTATGAATTGAATATCCTCATTAATCTGCTGCATAACTTTTTCAGGAGTTTCTGCCGGAAGACCAAGCACGAAGGAATATTCAGGTATAATATCAAACTTTCTCATTCTTGCAGCAAACTTTTTGATTTGTTCGCCTGATTGGGTTCCGCCTTTATCCATTTGCTTAAGTATCGCATCGTTTCCAGTCTCAGCTCCGAAGAAGATCATTCTGCAGCCGGCTTCTCTCATTATTGCAAGTGATTCGTCACTGTATTTATTAATTGTATCTATTCTTCCTTCGCCCCACCAAATAATGTTTTCATTTTTTATCAGTTTAGAAAACTCAACTGTTCTTTTTTCTGAAACAAAAAAATTATTATCGTGAAACTCAACAGCGTTGGCTCCAAATTTATCTTTCAGAAATTTAATGTCTTTATAAATAAGCTGAGCAGATTTTCCTTTCCATCTTGCTTCATAAATTGGAACTACTGCACAAAATGAACAAGTAAAAGGACAACCCATACTTGAATGATACGCTGCTGTTTTAGTTCCGAGAAAAGTTTTTCCAAGATATTTTTTAACCGGATAAAAGTTATTAAGGTTTTCATAAGGTAACTGTGGAAGACTATCCTGGTCAAAAAGCTCTGCTTTAGGTGACCGAACAAATTCCCCATTTGTTTTATAGATTAAATTTTTTATTGATGAAGTTTCCTGATCATTTTCAAGTGCATCGAGTAGTTGTGGGAATGCTTCATCTCCTGGTCCATTAATAACGTAATCAACAAAACCTGAATTGAGAACTACCTTATACTGATTGGCTGGAAAATATCCGCCCCAGATATTTATCACATCAGGAAATTGTTCTCTTATTTTTTTAGTGAAAGGAATTGCCTGCTTAGGTTGTAAACCCGGCATAATTGTGCAGCCAAAATATTTGTATTCACCAGTAACCAAATAATTGTATATACTTTTCCATGGATCTTTTTCAAGATTTCCATCTACAAACACATAATCATATCTGCCTTCGATGGCTGCACCGACCTGCAGAATTGAATTCGGAATTCTGTGTTTCGAATTTGCACTTCTTGGATTAAAAAGTATAACCTTACTCTTTTTCAATATTCTTCTCTGAATTTAAAACTTTACTAAACATATATTCCAATTTATTTTTTGTTTTAATATTGCTAATGTTACTTAGAAAATAATAATTATTAAGTCTGAACGATTCAATCTACATATATGAAAGTTACATTCGTAAATTACTACTATGACAAGGATATACCAATTGATAATTATTTAGATAAGTATCCAACAATTTTTGGCTGGAGCCACGCATTAGCCAATTTGGGGATGCAAATAAAGGTTTATCACCGATTTAATGAGGATTATTCCTTTATTCAGGACGATGTCAAATATATTCTGGTGAAGGATAATCTCCGACATAATTTGAAATGGTATAACACACCTTTTGAATTTCATAAACAAATTGCTGAAGATGAACACGATGTAATTCATGTAAATAGTTTCAATTATACTTATCAATCACATCTATTGAAAAGAAATCATCCCAATATTAAAGTTGTAATTCAGCATCATGCAGAAAATCCAAGAAACCCTATTAAACGATATTTACTGAAATATCATTCATCCAACCTCGACGGCTTTATTTTTTCTTCATCCGAGATTTATAATACATGGCTGAATAAAAATCTATTACCGGCTAATAAAAAATTTTGTGAAATAATGGAGGGATCCTCAAATTTAGTTTTTAAAAATCGTAACGAAGCTAGACGTAAGACTGGATTGATGGGCAAACCAGTGTTATTGTGGGTTGGAAGATTAAATGAAAATAAAGATCCAATGACTGTTTTGTCAGGTTTTAAAAAACTGGTAGAAGATTTTCCTGATGCAAAATTATATATGATTTTTTCTGAAGAAAATCTTAAACCGCAAGTACTATCAATAATAAATCAGAATAAATCAATTTCAACAAAAGTACAACTTCTTGGATTTATCAATCATGACTTAATAGGAGATTATTACAATAGTGCAGATTACTTTGTGCTTGGAAGCCATTATGAGGGTTCTGGCTACAGTCTGGTTGAAGCAATGTCCTGTGGAGTTGTACCAATTGTAACAGATATCCCGGCTTTCAGAATGATAACTAACAAAGGAAAGATTGGTGCATTATGGAAATGCAGTGACTCAGATTCCTTTTATAGAAGCGCAAAAGATATTTTTAACAAGCCAATTGAAAATGAATCGAAAAAAGCCATAGATTATTTTTCAGATCACTTGAGTTTTCCAGCAATTGCGAAGAAAGCAAAATCGTTTTATGAGAGTTTAACTGAAAATTAATTCAACTAAATTCCATAAAGTTCGGCATAGCGATCCACTGTTTGCTTTAAAGGAAATAGATTTACCGGATCAAAGTTCAGATGGTCGTTAATTAATTTTTCTGTGTAATTAATAAACTCATTTTCATCTTTTGCGATCATCCATTTGGTGTGTTCATGTGCATAACCGACATTAAAAGAAACTATATTCATACCGTTTGCTAATGCTTCAGCAAAAACAAATCCTGAACCCTCAAATAATGATGGATGAACTAAGATTTTACTTCTTTGCATTATCCTAAATATTTCACTTCGACTCAAAAGTCCCGTGAATTCAATATTTTTTATCAATCCTCTTACATTTGACATATCTTTTAATTTGCTTAATTCGGGACCAGTTCCGACAAGCTTGCATCTCAAATCAGGTTTTTTCTTCACAATTGCTGCAATCGTATTTATAAATAGTGAGTAGTTTTTTAAAGGAATAAGTGAACCAACTCCTAATAAGTCTATATCGCGTTCCTGAGACAGAATTATTTGATCATCAATTCCCCAATGAATCGTGGTATTTACTTTTCTGCTGGTGATCATATGGAATTGTTCAGCCTGATTTTTTGAAAGAGCAATGAATTTTGTAGTGGTGTCCTTTAACCGACCAAGATATTTGTTTGATACCTTTACATCTTGTCCCATCAAAGTGCAAAGATGATGGCACCCAAATTTTTTTGAAAGATAAGTTCCAATAAGAGCACATTCTCCAAGCCAAAGAGAATGGACTGTAGTCACAGGAAACTCACGATTTATTCTTTTTGATTCTCGAATAGTACTCAACCAAACAAATGGTTTTTTGATAAACCTGTTTTGACCGTTGACTGGAATTATTTGCAATCCATTCCAAGAATAATTGTTTTTAATATAAGGATATTGAAATGTAATCACCGAGATTTTTACAGCAGGGTAAATTGAAATAAATTTTTTTAAAAATTCCTGTAATGGAGGTATAGTGTTAAAATCATCTTCATCTTTTGGAAATCCTGGTACAAGAAATAAAATATGTTTTTTAGTATTCATTTCCTGATTCTTATCCAGGGAAAAGGAGAATCTTTTATTGAAAATAATTTCCTGATTTTATTAAATGTTGATTGAGGATCATACAAAACATCAAAGTTAATTCCGGAAAACGCTTCATAAGAATGATGAAAATAATTCTTTGACATCCGGGGAAAACCAAGAGAGAAATAGTATTCTTCAGTTCTTTTCCTTGCCTCTTCAACTTTACTGTCATCATAAATCGGTGAATCAATTATGTGAATCTCGCCTTTCACTTTTAATAAAGTTAGTAACTTATTAATTAATTTATTGACGTCAGGGAAATATTGAATGGCAGCATTAATAGTGATCAGATCAAATAATACATCCGAATTGTTAAAAGAAAAAATGTCAGCATAAACAAAATTTATTTTCGTTGAATTGAAAGTCTTTCTACCTTGCTTTAATTCGATCAGGTTAACATCAAAACAGTAGAATTCATGATTAAAAGTTTTTGATAACTGCCCGCTAAACCATCCGTTACCACAGCCAAGGTCCAAAATGATTTGCCCGTCATTCTTTAATGAGAAATAATTTTTAAATCTTAGAAATGATTTAGCCCGGACCTTCCACTCATTTGTGTGAGGATTATTAGTTGATGCAAAAGGAAGTTGTTTAAGTTCCTCATCAGAATAAACTCTGTTCTCTTTATTCCTGACTTTCAAATATTCAGATTCAAATTCACTTTTAATTTCAGAAAGAATATAAACTCCATTCTGCTTCGGGTAATTATCAAGGAGAGTAATCTTCACTTGCGATCTAATTCTCTCTTATATTCTGCGGTTACGATTATGTGATCCCCGATCCGGTTGAGTGGATAAATGCCTGAAATCATTTCATCAATTTTATTTAATGTTTTGGTAAGCATAGGAAAACTCTTCGGAATTTTATCCATCTGGGGAATTGGTGTAAATACTCCCAGACTTTTCACACTAAGCAATTTAAAATTATAGCCAAGTGATTTCATTACATCAGTTGCTGAGAAATAATATGTTTTAAATTTTATTCCTTCAACATTTGCGAGAACGCCATCTTTATGAAACCTTCTAAATGCCAGTGAAAATTTTCCTCTAAACATCTGAACAATTTCCCATGGACAAACAGGGGGCAGAATTACCAAACAAACTCTGCCGTTTTGGTTTAACAGTTGAGGAAAAAACTTTGTAACTTTTTTTAAATCATCAACACAATTTAATCCGCCAAAGTTTGAGAAAATGAAATCAAACCTATGCTCTTTAACTTTATCTAATTCAGTGAATGAACATTGCTGAACAGTTACTTTATCAGCAAGTTCTCCGGTCGAGAACTTACTTTTCATTTTATCAATCATTCCGTCTGAAAGGTCGGTACAGTGAATTCTGAATCCCAGTCTTGCAAAATATTCAGCGTCGATACCAGTTCCACTGTTTAGCTCTAAAATTTTATCTTCCTTTCGAAGAAATCGGAGTGCATGTTTTCTAACTTGTTGACGCATCCACGTCAAAGTTGGATTGTTCTGATCATAATCATCATAAATTTCCGATTGGCGGGTGAAGGCTTTATTTACGTTATTAATTTGCTCAAGAGTGGAAGACATTGAGAGATTTAATTTTCTGTTTCCAGCTTCTTCAAAATAAGTGAGTCAGTCAAGGAAGCTGGAATATAATACAATGAAGCAAACGCAGAGCGAATCTTGTTTTTGTTGATATTAAATGGATTGGCTATTACATTTTTTAAATTTAACAAGCTTTGTTTTCTTCTGTAAACTTTATGAACATACCGATGTAATTTTTTGTAATAGGAAGGAGAATACGTTCCTTTGTACATTAACGCAAGTTCGTCCGAATCAGTCCAGTTGGTTTTCTCTTTCAATTGTTCTTTTACTACATCGTAAAACTTTGTACCCGGTAAAGGATACGAAACGGAAATTCCGATTTCCTCAGGCATCAGGTCGAGAACCATATTAATGGTTTTCTCGATATCCTGTTTTTCTTCGCCAAGATATCCAAATTGCAAAAAGAAAGCGGGTCGGATATTATTTTTCTTCAGCAAACGAGTAGCTTCATAAATTTGTTTAACTGTAGTGCCTTTATCCATTGCATCAAGAATTTTTTGCGAGCCTGATTCAGCTCCAACCCAAACTGTTTCAGCGCCTGACTCAGCAAGTGCTGCAATTGTGTCTTCCTGCAAAAGTAGATCAACTCTTGATTGAATTTTGTATTTGAATTTTAGCTCTTTTGATTTTACAATATCTCTGAATTCCTGAACCCAGCCGGGTTTCAAACCAAATATATCATCGCACATCCAAAAATGATTCACTTCATAGTTTTTCATTAGGTATTCAATTTCTTCAGCTACTTTTTGAGGAGACCGGGAGTTGTATCTGTTACCATAGATAGGCTTTGCACACCAATTGCATTTGAAAGGACATCCCCTAGTAGTGGCGATATTTAAAGAGAAGTATCTTCTATTCTCAATCCATATATTTTTATATGATGGAACATCAATCAAATCCCAGGCAGGCATAGGAAACGAATCAAGTTCCCTGATGATTTGTCTCCCCGAAGTCCTGATTATTTTATCAAGGTCTTTGAATGCTAATCCATCAATTTCATTTAATTTTGTTTTATCATTATCAAGTGATGAAATAAGTTCACGAAGAGTAATTTCACCCTCACCAATAACAACGAAGTCAACGCCATGGTTAAGATATTTTTCATAATGATCTGCAGCATCAGAGCTGGACATGATTACAGTAATACCATTTGATTTAGCTATCTCTGCCATTCTGAAAGCTGCTTCCCGCATATTTGTAAGACACATTTTTGTGAGATAGTTAAATCCATCATCATAAATAACAAGGTAAGAAGGTTTTTCTTTTTCGATTACTGAAATTATTTTTTCAGGTGAATCAATCAATGCTGTATCAAAAAGTGAAACCTGGTAACCGGCATCACGCATCACTGAAGCGGCATAAATAGTTCCAAGAGGAGGATAAGGTTGCTTTGTGTTCCATTGTTTTGGATCGAACCTATAGAAATATGAATGTGTAAAAAGAATTTTTTTCATCTTGATTAAAGCGAAACTCTCATATTGTCTTCGAGCGATTTTAGTTTTTGATTAAATTCTTCTAATACTCTCTTCTGAAAAAATTTGGGATGGTGTTTGGATTCTTTCTTGGATGATTTAAATGCAATTTTAAATTCTTCCTGATCGTAGTCCTTGTATTTTGCTCTGTTAAATTTGTCAAAAATTCCCATCGCAAAATCATCTATTTTATTGCCAAGTTTTTTTTCAAGAATCTTTTCCAGTAAGGATTTAATAATTCCTTTTTTTCTCTCTATTACTTCTTCAGTCGCCCTGATAGGATAGTTAGGATAAAACTGTTTTACCCAGGAATTCTTTGCGTAAAATTCGTGATAAATTTCTTTTCCAAAAGTTGGAAGCAGTGTAACTATTTCAGTTGCCGTAAAAATATTTTTCTCTTCTATTTCCAAATTTTCTGAATCAATGAAATAATTTATACAAAAAATTTTCTTCGAATTGAACAAAAATAATTTCTTAAAGAGCATCAGCATCAATCGCGAAAACCAAACCCTGTTCGGGTGAGTGATTACAAAATAATCAATATCAGAATCTTCTTCCATAAATCCTTTCGATATGGAACCCGAAAGTAAAATTCCCCTGATGAACGGGAATCTTGAAATAAAGCCAGACACTCTTCTCGCCGTTTTTAATCTTTTGTCTGCAAGCTCATTACCTTTTCTTCGACGATCAACATAATTTTTATCATCCTTAAGCTGGAAGAATTCACCATTGGAATAAATGATACTATTAATTGTAAGATTTTTCAGCTCACTTTTTATTTCTTCCAGGTTTGTATGATTGTTCCCCAGGTTGTAATAAACTTCTATAGCAGTTAATGGATAAGAAAAAATATCGTAATAAGCGAGTGTGCGAATTATACCGCGTCTAAGTTGAGTTAAATTAAATTCGTTTTCCAAATTTTATCTTGAATTATTGTTTTGTAAAGAGGTATTACTAATCTCGTTATCAAATTAAGAAAATTATACTATAGTTCTCAAGTGTTCTTGACAGACAAAATAGTTAATAGTGAATTGTAGCGAGCATTTTCTATATTTAATTTTAAGAAAAAATAACTTTTATGAAGAAAAAAGATACAATCGGTGGAATAGGCATATTATTCGGGATAACATTCATTTCTCCTGTAACATATTCGATTCTGGCTTATGAAATGGATGTCGTTCAGAGAGTTTTTTTCTTTGCAACTTCTCTTCTCTTATTTCTTGTTTTCGTCAGGAGAGTTAGGCTTGAAAAGGCTATCCATTTTAATAAAGGAATTTTATTGTTGATGCTCATATTTCCATTAACTTTTTTAACTTGTTTCATCAACGGTTCTGCTTCTTTACTGATTCTTAAGTTAAGTGATTTGGTAATTCCTTTAACAATTCTTATTCAATCAGCAATTTTGTTCGTTATTCTTGGTGAAGATAAATTTCTCAAAGTTGTTTCTTATTCTGTCGTAATATTCTCGACAATTTTTAGCACTATAGGCGTACTGGAAGTATTCCAGATCAAAGTTTTGGAGCTTCCATCAATAATTCCACCCGGATCAACTCTTGGTCACAGAAGTTTTGCAGCAGAATATCTGCTCCCGTCACTTCCATTTCTCTTGATCTTGAATGAATATATACCAAAAGAAAAAAAATTTTACTTGTTGATAGCTGCAGTGATTAATATTTCTTTTTTATTGTTTACCCGGAATCGTTCTGGGATAATAATATTAGTTGTTGTTGTCATTATGTATATAATTTTTATTCTATTGAATAAAGAAAAGAAAACTAAACTAAAAACAATCATAATAACTCTTGTAATTCTCTTTACTTCATTTTTGATTTCATTATTTCCTGTAAAAGGAACAGAACGACCCGATCTTCAATCTACTGCAAGCACTTTTTTTGATCCTGAATTTAAAAGCAATGTGCTCAGATTGAGTTTTTGGGATGCATCGATTCAAATGATTAAGGAAGAACCTATAGCTGGTGTGGGTTTATTTAAATGGAGCGGTGTCTATCCTAAATATAATAGTGAATATTTCAATGATGAAAATGTAACTCACATTCACAGTATTCATGCTCATAATGATTTCCTTGAACTTTTTGCCGAAAATGGAATTTTAGCGTCATTAACTTTTTTATTGATTTATATTTTGATTTCGTTCCTTTTGCTGAAACGTATTAAATATAGTAAAAAGTATTTTCCACTGTTGCTTACATTTCTTATAATTTTTGCTTATTCATTAGTGGCATTTCCTAATCACAAATTTTCATCATTCTTCCTTGCAGCAGTTATTGCAGGAATATCATTAATAAGTTATGACGAGAATGAGAAGAAAGTTTTCAATTTAAAATTTATTCATCTAAAGTGGGGACTATTATTTTTAATAATTATTGGGGGAAGTCACTTCATATATCAGGCTAAAATCAGAATTGCTGTTTGGAGAATCCATTTACTTAAAGGAAAGAAGACAATATCCTTTAATGTATGAAAGACTTGAAAAAATTTCTGAAATATTTTATCCATTTGATGCTTCCAGGCAGCCAATAGATTACTACCGCGGTATTGCAAATTCATATCTTGGCAGGTTACCGGACGCATTGCAAAATAATCTATCGGGGCAAGAGCTTGCACCGTACAATCCAATTATTATGCGCAATATAGCAAGCTCATACTACTCGATGAAGAATTTTAATAAAGCAATTGAGCAATCTGAAAAAGTTAAAAAATATTTTCCAAATTATATCGCACCACAAATCAATTTGCTTGAACTTTATTCTGATACTGGACAAGATGAGAAGGAAAAATCACTTTTTTTTGAATTAGTAAAAAAGTCTCCGGAAAATCCACGCCTTCTTCCTTACAAGGAGAAATTTAATTTTGGGCTCTAGAATATAGATTTACTATTTGATTTACCTTACGACTTAAAGTCGATTTGCTTATTTTTCAAGTAGAATTTTTTACTTTTTCCGACAGGTTCGGAAGGCTTTTCTTTGAATGAAAATAATAGGGAATTATGGAAAAATTATTACTCCTCGGTGCTGAAGCAATTGCTCAGGGTGCTATTGATGGGGGAATGTCTGGTGTATATGCTTACCCCGGTACGCCTTCCACAGAAATAACCGAATATGTTCAGCATAACAAAACTGCAATCGAAAGAAACATTCACAGGCAATGGTCTGCCAATGAAAAAACAGCAATGGAATCAGCACTTGGAATGAGTTATGCCGGAAAACGTGCAATGGTTTGTATGAAGCATGTGGGATTAAATGTTGCTGCTGATGCTTTTATCAATTCTGCTATTACAGGTGTAAATGGCGGGCTAATTGTTACTGTTGCTGATGATCCATCAATGCATTCATCACAGAATGAACAGGACTCGCGTTTCTTTGGGAAGTTTGCTATGATTCCAATTCTTGAACCAGCAAACCAACAAGAAGCCTACGATATGGCTTATGAAGGATTTGAACTTTCAGAAAAGTTTAAAATTCCTGTGATGATAAGAATTACAACTCGACTTTCGCACTCACGTTCTGGTGTTGAAAGTAGAGACATCAAAGCTGAAAATCCACTAACTTATCCCGAGGATCCGATACAGTTCGTTCTTCTTCCATCTAATGCAAGGAAGAGATACAAAGGTCTGCTTTCTTTACAGTCTTTAATTGAGCAGGAATCGGAACACTCGGTTTATAATACATATTTTCCCGGAAGGGATAAATCACTCGGAATAATTGTCTGTGGAATTGCTTTTAATTATTTAAAAGAAAATTATCAAAACAAAAGTTGTCCTCATCCTGTTCTTCAAATTAATCAGTATCCGCTTCCTTTTTCAAAAGTAGAAAAAATTGTAGATGAATGTGAAAAAGTTCTTGTGTTAGAAGATGGTTATCCTTTTGTTGAAGAACAGTTGAAAGGATTCCTGAATATTAACTCGAAAATTATTGGAAGATTGAACGGAACAATTCCACGTGACGGCGAATTGAATCCGGATATTGTAGCGAAAGCTTTGGGAAAAGAAGTGAAAGAGGGATTGCCGGTTCCAAAAGTTGTTGCGAATCGTCCGCCTGAACTATGTTCCGGTTGTAGTCATCGTGATATTTATAATGCCCTCAACGAAACAATGAAAGAATTTGGTAAGCAAAAAGTTTTTTCTGATATCGGCTGCTATACACTTGGCGCACTTCCTCCGTGGAATTCAATAAATTCTTGCGTTGATATGGGTGCTTCAATAACTATGGCAAAAGGCGCTGCTGATGCAGGTGTTCGGCCATCAGTTGCAGTCATCGGCGATTCCACCTTTACCCATAGTGGAATGACTGCTTTACTCGATTGTGTTTACGAAAACACACCTGTTACAATCATAATTTCAGATAATGCAACAACCGCAATGACAGGTGGACAAGCATCACACGCAACTGGAAGACTTGAAGAAATTTGCATTGGTCTGGGAGTTAAACATGAGCACGTGAAAGTTCTTACCCCTCTTCCGAAATATCATGAAGAGATGGTAAAAACTTTACGTGAAGAATTGCTTTATGAAGGCGTATCCGTAATTATTCCGAGAAGAGAATGTATTGTTCAAGCAGTAGCGAAAAATAAGAAGGACAGAAAACTGAAAACGGTGGAGATTGCATCATGAAATCCGATATAATTTTAGCAGGAGTCGGCGGGCAAGGAATTCTGTCCATAGCGGCTTCAATCGGAATGGCAGCACTTGAAAATCATCTTTATTTGAAACAAGCAGAAGTTCATGGTATGAGTCAGCGTGGAGGAGCAGTTCAATCTCATTTGAGAATTTCAGAAAAAGAAATTGCCAGTGATTTAATCCCTCTTGGTAAAGCAGATCTTATTATTTCCGTTGAGCCGATGGAATCGCTTCGTTATTTACCCTGGCTTTCAGAAAATGGCTGGCTCGTTACAAACACAACACCATTTGTTAATATTTCCGATTACCCGGAAATGAAGGTACTTCTCGCAGAAATAGAAAAGCTTCCACATCACATTGCTATTAATGCTGATGAAATTGCCCGGCAGGTAAAATCTCTGCGCTCATCAAATATTGTGATGCTTGGTGCGGCCTCTCCATTTCTTGATCTACCATATGAAAGTCTTGAGCTTGGAATCAAAAAGATCTTTGGCAGAAAAGGGGAGAAGATTGTTCAACTAAATTTAGATGCGTTAAAAGCGGGAAGAGATTTTGCTGTTGAGCATACTCCAGTGGAGAGTAAATAGGAAAAACTTTGTAATAAAAAGCCCGGATGAACCGGGCTTCCAAATAATTACTTTCCTACAATCGCTTCAACTTCTTCAACAGATTTTGGAATTGGTTTTGAACCAAGAACTCTACTGCCATCTTCAGTAACTAAAACATCATCCTCGATCCGGATTCCTCCAAAGTCTAAATAGTTTTCTAGCATATCATAATTAATAAATTCTGGAAAACGGTTTTGGCTTTTCCACATATCAATCAACTCAGGAATAAAATATATCCCTGGTTCAATAGTAAATACATATCCTGGTTGGAGTGCTTTTGCAAACCGTAATGACTTTAATCCAAATTCATCACTTCGATTTACGGTTTCATCGTAACCAACATACTCTTCTCCAAGTCCTTCCATATCATGAACATCCAGACCGAGCATATGTCCCAAACCGTGAGGGAAAAACAATGTGTGAGCACCAGCGTTAACAGCTTCTTCAGGATTACCAAACATCAAACCGATATCAGTTAAACCAGACGCTATGTCCTTTGCAGCTGCAAGATGAAGTTCTTTATTTGTTATTCCGGGCTTAACTGAATTTATAGCATTTGTTTCTGCTTTAGGTACAATCTGATAAATTTCTTTTTGTTTGTCACTGAATTTTCCACCAACCGGAATTGTTCTTGTAATATCACTTGCGTAATGAAACTTGCTCTCAGCACCAGAATCATTTACAAGTAAATCTCCAGTCTTCATTTTGTTTTCGTAATATGGATTGTGTAAAGTTTGTCCGTTAATTGAAACTATTGGTCTGAACGACAGTCCATATCCAAGTGAAAGTGCTATACCTTCAATCATACCTGCAATCTTTCTTTCATCTATATCGGGTTTAACCATTTTCATTGCAGCAAGATGCATTTTAGAAGCGATATCAACCGCTTCATCCATTTCTGAAATCTCTTCACTTGATTTAACTGATCTTTGAGCCACTACTGCCTTTATAAGTTTCTCAGAGGCATAATCATTTACATTTTCGGATTTCATTCCACTTAGTGCGGCAAGCTTCATTATATTTTCAAGACGGTATTGCGGAAGAAAATGAATTTTCCGACCTCTTTTTATTGCACCAATTATTTGTTCATTTAGTTTTTCAGTTGCAGCTGCTCGCTTAACTCCTACTCTTTCAGCGTAATCATTTACCGTTGGCTGTCTACCTGTCCAAACTACTTCATCCAGGGTAGAATCATTTCCAAAAAGAGTTTCAAGATTATTATCGATATCAATAGTTGCAGCAAATCCCGGTCGATCAACTCCTAAATAATAGAGAAAAGTACTATCCTGCCTAAAATTGTATGTATTTGCTGCGTAGTTTGCTGGGCTATCTTCGTTACCTATAAACAGTATCAATCCCGAATCAAATTTTTCCTTTAATATTCTTCTTCTGTTGGTGTATATGCTGGTCTCGAACATTTTTGCTCCTGTGCTTTAAAGTAGGTTAGTAAATTGTCGATTTATAATTCGTAATTAAATTAAACAAATAACATGTATCTAAATGTAGCAATTACATATCTGATATTCTCAATAGACAATATTATCTATTTTCGGGCCAAAATCAATCTTTTCATAGACTCATTTTGAAAAAAAAATTCGCATAAGATTTGTATATGAATTAATTTAATACGGTAATGTTTGCAACTTATTAATAACAATAGGGCAGTAATTGTGAAAATTCTATACACTTATTTTAATCCGATCAGGCATTTCATATTCGGTTTAAGCTTTTTTCTTCTAATATCATTAACCGAATTTTATCCACAATCAACAGCAACTGAAAATCGACCGTTTCAAAACACAATGATATTTGGTCTTGGCGGAGGAATAACACTTCCTCAAACTGACTATGAATCTACCAAAATAGGATATGCTTTAAGAGGAGCAGGAGAATATTTCTTTAAGACGAAGTCTATTCACTATTTTGGATTAAAACTTAATTTAGGTTATGACCAGGTAACAGGTGAGGACTCAAGAGGAGTATTATCGACAGCAAACGGACAGCAAACTATTCCGCCCAAATTTAGCACAGGTATTTTCACTGTAGGCTTAGCTGCAACATATGGTATTCTAATTGAAAATGTAGTCATACCTTATTTATCTGGAGGAGTATCGGGCGCATCGTTTGATCCCACCAATGGTGAGGGTCAACCGACTTCTGGAAATACAGCAAATCTCTACGACAAAACTGCTTTAATGTACAATTTAGAAGCTGGTGTGAAAATTTTTGTCAGCGAAAAAGTAAGTTTAAACATTTCAGCAAATCAATATTGGCCACAGACAGATTATATTGATGATGTGGCTGCTGCATATGAAAACGATGCATATACAACAGTAATAGTTGGTGTTTCATTTTCACCATTCATTAATAATGATCCTGATAATGATGGAATAAAAGGATCAGCGGATATATGTGCAAATGAACCTGAAGATTATGACGGCTTTGAAGATGAGGACGGATGCCCAGATGTTGATAATGATGCCGATGGTGTTTTGGATGTCACCGATAAATGTCCGAATGATGCTGAAGACATTGATGGATTTGAGGATGAAGATGGATGCCCGGATCTTGACAATGATGCAGATGGAATATTAGACATTTACGATCAGTGCCCAAATGAACCGGAAGATTTTGATGGCGTTGCAGATGAAGATGGATGTCCGGATTTGGAAGAAGTAATTGGCGAAGGAAAATTTCTATTGATGGATGATGATATTTTTTCTGAAAATTCTGCAGAGATAATGGTTGAAGGGAAAACATATCTCGATAGAGTAATTGTCCAACTTCAAATGTATCCCGATGTAAAGTGGCGCATAGAAGGGCATATGGATTCGAACGGAGATAAAAGATTCCTAAGAAATTTATCTTTGGATCGTGCAAAAGCTGTACTTGAGTATTTCACATACTTTGGCGGATTGAACAGAGAAAATTTCCAGGTATTCGGAATGGGCGATACATTCCCGATTGCTGATAATTCCACCGAAGCAGGTCGCAGTGAAAACCGTAGAATTGAGATCATCGCTGAAGAGGATCTAAGTAAGTTGAATATAACTGAGCAACCGGGTGAAGTGTTTAATCAATTTATTTTAAGAGGTGACGACACTTTTGAAGCTAACACTTCAACTATGAAAGATTTAGGCAAGATTCTTCTGAATGAAATAGCGGTTTATCTTAAAAGTCAACCGGGAAGCAGATGGCGAATAGAGGGATATATGGATAATCAGGGATCAACTTCATTATTGAATAAACTATCAACTCAAAGAGCAAATACAGTCTATAATTACCTCGTTTCTGAAGGGTTGTCACGAAATCAATTTACAGTGGCTGGCTATGGCAGTGCTTCACCTATCGCAGATAATAATACGGAAGAAGGAAGAAGTGCTAACAGACGTGTATTAATAATTAGAGAGGATTAAAATTTTTAGGGTTTGACTGTTTAAAAAACCTAAAATAATTTGTTTAAAATGTAATGTTTTAATTTCCTAATCGTTTTTTAAATTAAAATATTTACAATTATTATTAATCCTGGTGAAGGGATGCACAGTCTGTTTTAATCATTTGATAAAAGCGCTTTGAGTGTTTTACAAAATTTTCGAAGATGCACTCCAAATTACTTAATCTATTAAATATCTAAAAAAATATTTTCAGTCTGAATAGATAATTTTTGCTATTGAAGAATATGGAAAGAAATATCAATTATAAGTTGAAGATGAATAATGGTATAGTTATTCCTCAATTTGGATTAGGAGTTTATCTGGCTAAAAGGGGACGTGAATGTAGGAAAGCTGTCAACTGGGCACTAGAAGCCGGATACAGACATTTTGATACTGCAGCAAGCTATGGAAATGAAAAAGATGTTGGCAAAGCTATTAGAAATTCTGGAATTAAAAGAGAAGAGATATTTATAACTACAAAATTATGGAATAATGATCAAGGTTTTGAAAGTGCATTAAAAGCGTTCGATAAAAGTTTGAAAACATTAAATAGTAAATATGTTGATTTATATTTAATACATTGGCCTGTAAAGGATAAGAGAAAGGACAGTTGGAAAGCTTTAGAAAAAATTTATGAATCAGGCTACTGCCGTTCGATAGGCGTTAGCAATTACATGATAAACCATCTTCAGGAGTTGTTAACTTACGCCAATATTATTCCTGCTTTGAATCAGGTAGAGTTTAGTCCATTTCTATATCAAAAAAATTTGCTTGAATTCTGTACAAAAAGTAAAATTTTATTAGGAGCTTACGCCCCATTGACGAGGATGAAAAAGATGGAAGATCCAAAGCTAAATTTGATTTCGAAATCTCTTAATAAAACTCCCGCACAAATATTACTCCGTTGGGCAATCGAACATGATTTAGTAGTAACTCCTAAAACTGTCAACAAAGAACGTGTATTTGAAAATGCAAATATTTTTGATTTCTGCATTCAGGAAGAAAATATGCGGATTTTGGATACGATGAATGAAGATTTCAGATCTTGTTGGGATCCAAGTACAGCTGATTAGTTACTGGTTTTAAAATTTTTTTTTCAGGACTAGTAATACAGTTAATTTTGTAACAGATAAAATGAAAAATTGTGAAATCGTTTGGAGTCTTCAATTTAATTGCTCACGCACTTCTTTTATTCTTTATCACAATATTATTCAAAACTTTGATAAAGTAATTGAAATCCGTTTTAATTGGATTTTTTTCATAGGCATCCATATATCTTTTTTCGGAAAATTCAATTTCCTCAATAGAATTAGGCATATCCGCATAGAAGGGAGGAATTAATCCTGGTTTAAATTTCTTTCTTCTTTCCTGATGCTCTTCAGAATAAAGACTTAAATAGTGATTACTGATCGGACGAACACCAACTATCTTTAACTCGCCTTTCACCCAATTAATAAGCATAGGTAGTTCATCAATCCAAAGCTTTCTGAATAATTTTCCCCATATTGGCACTCGAAAATCATCTTTAAATTTTCCACCTGTTTCAAGCTTGTTATGGTTATAAACAAAATCCTGGATGAATTCCGAATATGGATACATAGTTCTTAATTTATAAACAAAGATTGGTTGTCCATTTTTACCGACTCTTTTCATTTTAAAAATGGGGCTATAGAAGAATTTTTTATCAGGATTGTAACTTCCGTTTTTAACAGCAGCGAAATAAACTACATCATCCACTGCTACCAAATCCAATACTTTATAACCACAATATACTAATCTGCCTAATCCCTCTGCCAAAGAAATTGCACGATCTTTTTCTTTACTGAAAGTAAAATATATTTCTCTTGTTAAAGGAATTTTAGGCATCACTCTTTTCCATAAAAAATCAAAGAAATATAATAAGTTGCCTAAATAAAATGAATATTTTTTCAGATACTTGCGATATCTATAATGGTGAGGAAGTAAAGCTCCGACAAATACTCCCTTATCATTTAAAATATTTCCGACACTTAATAAATAATCGTTAAGTTTAATTTGATCGTTAAGGACATGTAAATTAACTACAAGCTGAAGAGAATTCATAGATTGAACTGCAATATCTTCAGGTCGATCAGATTTTAAAATTAGTGTTTGTCGGGAGTCGAACGATTTAAGATCAAGTATAGTGTCTAATATGGAAAAGACATTTCCATATTCTTTTAAATATTCAAATTCAATTTTATCTTGTTGAATTCCTGATTCCGCTTCGGGATTATAGTAAGCATACCTTCCATTTCTATTTCTACCATTTGTTCGGTTTGCAGTCTCAGTCAATTCATATGCTTTTAAAAATACTACAGTGGCTTCATCACTTTTATTATTGATTTTCCGAGCAAAGAGAATAATTGATAAAATCGATGATACGAAAGCGTAACCTGCTAATGCTTTTATAAAAATAAGAGCGCTTGAAAAATCTATTTGCAAAAAGATCATAGAAAGAATGGTCAAAAAGATAATTCTCAAATAAAATTTGACCTGCAGTTCAAATGCATTCATTCTGCTAGTTGAAACTTCTGCTGGAATAAATTTATGTGTGACTGCGGCAGAGATTGCCCAGCTCAAATAAATTAACGCAAGCATGAAAATTTCTGTTTTATTTTGAAAAGGAACTATGTTTTTTGCAATTTCAAAGTAACAAAATATTGTTAGAAGCAATCCATCTAACAAAATATATCCTATCGGTAACTTTATTTGTTTGACATAACTTCCTTTGTTTTGTCTTTTGCTGTTTAATAAAATAAAATAAAATAACTCAATTATTAATCCGCTAAAAACTGCTGTTACGATAGTTATTCTTGTGATATTATTAATTTCCAGAATATAAAATAATATAACTAATACAGCTAAAGTGAGGACTGAGGATAGGTAGAGGGTTTTTAATATTTTTTCAGATTTTGCCTCCCTGGATAAATTGCATTTTCCAGAAATAGAACATCCAAAAAATATTGATAATAGGAAAAGTCCAGATGACATTAAGTACCTATTATCCAATCGAAAATTATCTTGAAAAATAAAATAAAAAGCAGAAAATGATAGGGAGTAAAGTAGAAAATAAAAAACTAAATTTATGTATTTCCTGCTTGGTGAAACATAGTCTAACTGCCGGTTAACCTTGATAGCGGGTTTACTTCTTCGATACTCTACAAAGCCGTTATTAATTTCTAATTCATCCCTCAATTTGAATAAGCCCTTAGTTTTGTTATATAGTTAAGAATAGCAATATGTTGTAGCCAGATTTGTACCGGGAAAAACACTTAAATACCGATAAAAAATAAACTTATTAACAAATTCTTAATCTCAATTTGGGCCTCTGTTACAAAAAAATACAAGTCCCGTTATGCAGTTAATGTTAGATAGTATTCATTATTCTATAATCCAGGTTAACCGGTTGGTCGAAATCTAAAATATAATTATCATCTACTTTAGAACCCCGAAGGAAGTTATTGAGGCGTTGCCAGATAATCAGGAGTCTCTTACATATTTCATATCACTTATTATAAGCCCAATAACATTATTTATTGGTGTGTATTATAATAACTTGATATTCATATAATCTTAACTTGTGTTCATTAGCTAATTCTTGAAGTGTACATATTTGATGTTAACTTGAAAAAAAGTTTGAAAATGATAAAAAAAGTCCACTTCTTGAGAATCATTTTTTGACTTTTTGTTCTGCAATAACTAAAGTACTTTTATTATAACAAATAGAATATTACTTTTTATTTTTCCGACATATTTTCACTAATTGGTAATATTTATTTGTCGTAGTTATTTCTCAGAGTGGAGAAAACAAAGTAAATATTACCATACTTACGAATTTACGTTGAGACCAATTCTGATTACAGCAGGAAAAGAAAGATTAAACAAGGTACAAATTTTGTTTTAGTTATTTCAATTAATTTATTGGAGACCACTAAGATGAAAAAATTTCTCTCAATCAAAGCCTCCCAAATTACTATCGCTTTAGATCAAGCCTGGCACATTATTTTTTTCTTCTCGCTGATAACTTATTTAGTCACTTATGTTTTTGTACAATCCCTACAGTATTAATAAATTGATTTTAATAAATAATTAAGGAACAGCGATGAAAAAATTTTTTATTCTACTTCTTTTCATTTTACAATATACTGCAATTGCTACTAACTGGTACGTCTCGACTTCTACATCAGGAAATGGGAGTGGTGACAGCTGGGCGAATAAGAGGATTCTTTCAAGTTTTAACTGGGCTCAAGTTCAACCCGGAGATGTTGTCTATATAGATGGTGGTTCAAGTGGACTGACTTATACAACGAACCTAATTCCGAATAAGTCCGGTACAGCAAGTCAGCCGATTACAATTACAAGAGGAGTTGATGCAGGCCATAATGGAACACCTACATTTACAACTTCTTCTTATAGAAGCGGACATTTTTCAGCAAGCTACCAGATTATTCAGTATTTAGATTTTACATCAACTGGAGGATCCGGACTTGAAGTGGTTGAAATAGATGGTAATTATATTACTTTTCAATACAATACTGTTCTTGCACCACGATTAAAGTGTATCCGTATGGATAGTGGAACAGGTTGTAAAGTTTTATATAACGTGCTTGATACAGGGACATCAAATCCATCCGGGGCAGACCAGATGGGATATGGCTTGGCAATAACGGAAGTAATCTGGAAATTGCTTACAATCAAATTTTACAAAGAAATTCAGATCCGACATAGTGGAGCTCATAAAGATGTAATACAAAGTTATGGATGGCAATCAACTTCAAGTGGAGGATTAACAAAAATACATCACAACTTTATGTGGAATGCTTCTGCGACCACTACTTCTAATTCAATATTTGAACTTGGTGGACTTGGTGGTGATTGGGAAATATATGATAACATAATTGTTTATGGTGGTCAAGGTTCTGGCAGAGTTCTTCTCTATGCAAACTTGTGGAGAAGCACCTTATGACGAATATGCTTTTCAGTGCAAAGATATACAACAATACTTTTTATATCTGCGATGCTTCTTATTATGGTGTGATGATTAAGAACACACTGATACAGTGATTTTCAAAAATAATATAGTTTACAATCCTGGTGGACTTTATAATAGTTTGTTAATTGGAACAGATGTACTATGTCAAATTATATGGATATTGACTACAATCAATATCATCTGGCGAATGCACAATTTCGCATATATATGGTGCTTGTGATGGGAATGCAAACTCATATTCGTTTTCTTCATGGAGAATCTACATTCGGACAAGATACACACAGCGAATATTTTTCAAGTGGAACTTCAATAAAGCTTTGTTGGTGGAAGTTTTCCAATTCGTTCATTAGACCCACTTGGATTACAGACTTACTTCTGGCTCATCTGGTGTAAATGAAGGGACAACCCTACAGCTATTCTCTGATGATTATTCCGGGACTTCAAGACCACAAGGTGCGGCCTGGGATGTTGG
This sequence comes from uncultured Ignavibacteriaceae bacterium, assembly GCA_963790385.1. Taxonomy (GTDB): domain Bacteria; phylum Bacteroidota; class Ignavibacteria; order Ignavibacteriales; family Ignavibacteriaceae; genus IGN2. The sequence goes on along the minus strand of CAWBOG010000003.1, from coordinate 423,869 downwards.
TGCATTTGAATTTATTGATGGATCATCCAATAATATAAATGTTAAAGCTAAAATATTTTTGCAAGGACCATTTAGCACAAATTCTATGCTGACAACCCTGAATCAAAATTCTTTGTTGCCAAATTCTCAGCCTTATAACACTGCACCTTGGAATTACAACGGAAATGAAAATTTAGGTTCAGGTCCAGGTTCGAGTATGGTTGATTGGGTTTTAGTTGAGTTAAGAAGTGCTTCCAATCCAGCACAGATTGTTGCTCGTCGAGCAGCGATGTTAAAAAACAATGGACTTCTGCTCAATACCGATGGTAGTGAAGGGATTGTATTTAGCAATGTTAGCGCGGGTTCATATTACATAGTCGTCTTCCATAGGGATCATCTGGGTATAATGTCTTCTGCACCTGTTCCACTGTCGTCAAACTCTACTCTTTATGATTTTACAACTGCAATGAATAAAGCATACGGACAAAACCCTATGATTCAATTAACAACAGGAGTGTTTGGTATGTACGCAGCCGATGGCAATGCAGATGGTGTAATTAATATTGCCGATCGTGATGAGGTCTGGCTTGTACAAAATGGTACTATGGGTTATTTAGAAGGTGATTTCAATATGAATAGCGGAGTTACAATTCATGATGTTAACCAGTTGTGGAACCAAAACAACGGTGCAATTACTCGAGTACCCTAATAATGTAATGGCAGGAGAAAGATTAAGCAGATTTGAATATTTTTTGTTGAATAAATAATAGTTTTTTTAAAATAAAATTTACATTGAACAAGAATTGATAGAATTCTTGGATCTGAATATTAAGTTTTGGTATTCCTGATTTCTTAGGATAGCAAAGAAATAGTTCAGCTTCTTATTAGAAAAAGCTGAAAAAAATGAAGAGTTCGGGTAATTCCCGAGTATGATGCAAACTCTTTAATTGAATGGAGAGAAATATGAAGTTATTTAATTCCTTGGTGGGGATTATACTGTTCTGTTTTGCCTCTTTTGTTTCCCCAACCACCATTAACGGTAGATTTACTGTAGTTGATTATACAAGTTCGAAGTTTACTGTCCTTGTTCAAATCAATACAAATACAGGAACTGATGATATTGGTGGTGCGACTATTGTTTTTAGTTTTGATTCCACCTCGATTAATTTTACCAATAATCCCATTAAAGATGTTGATTACGTCTTTCATAATTTTTCTGATGGCACATATTCACCCGCAACTGTAACCAAACCAATGAACGACAAAATATGGATAAACATTGATTTACCGTTTAACAATAATAATAACGGAACTGTAGTAGCAGGAAGCCCCGAATGGACAGATGTAGTAACATTAAATTTCGACATACTGGATTTGAATGGCACAGCAAGCCTTAGCTGGCTCACAACAAGTCTTTTTTGGGGAATATATGATGCAGATAATTTTTCTTTATTCGAAGTTGGTGAATTTGAGAATTTACTAAACTTTCCATTTATAACTGGAATCACATCGTTGATTGTTCCTGAAAAATTTGATCTTTCGCAGAATTATCCAAATCCCTTTAATCCTTCAACAAAGATTACTGTAAGTCTACCTCAAGCTTCAACTATAAGTTTAGCAGTTTATAATCTAATCGGTGAGAAGGTAAGTGAAATTGCAGAGGGTGAATATGAAGCAGGCACTCATGAATTTACATTTAACCCTTCGGGCTTATCATCTGGAATATATATCTACAGGATAGAGAGCTCCGATTTTATAGACACTAAGAAAATGGTCTTATTAAAGTAAGTAATTCTTAGACGGACAGAGTGTGTCGAATGTGTAGTAATGTCCAAGTTCTTCCAATTCATTTATCGAACATGCCGATATAATAAGATTTAGCTTATGATTTTCGCCAGGGAGAGATTAAACATTTCCCGCTTATATCATTTTAATTTTCTTTAAAGATAAAATTAGAGCCCAAAAAATAATTGTTATATAATCTCCTCCGGTCAAGCTTAGAAATCGTTTTCTAATCTAATCATTTTAATTGAAACCTTATTTTTTTAAATGTTTATTTAAGTTCTTTACTGACGATATAATTAATTATAGACAAGTCTTTACTATGGATTTTTTAAATTGACAAATACTTTACTAATGAGATTCTTTTTGAACAAAAACCTTCCTTATAAAAATTTTTAAATAGTTATCAAGCAGTAATTTCATTTTAAATTTTTACTGACAACCAATTTTGTCGTCCCGCCATTTAGTGCTTAACTGGTGTCCTTTTTTTATCGGCTTTCGAGTCAAATTCAAAATAACAAATGTGGTATTCAAATTGACTAATTAGGTCGCGAATGAATTAACTGTATTTGAATTCATCAGCAAATAAACGGCGAATACAGTTTCAATTGACTCTGATAGATCAATAATAATAAACTGAAACTCCTAGTGATTAAATATTGATGGAATGAATAAAATTAAGAAGAAGTCAAAAAACTTGTATGATGCAAACAATGAATAATCTCTATATAAATAACGGAGTGAAATATGAAACTTTATAATCGTCTGGTTGTTGTAATGCTTTTCTTTTTTGCAATTTCAGCTTTACCAGCAACTATCAATGGAAGATTTACAATCGTGAGCATGGATAGTTCGGAATTCAAAGTAAAATTTCAAATCAATACAAATACTGGTACAGATGATCTCGGTGGTGCGACGATAGTGTTTGATTTTGACACCACTGCGATTAATTTTTCAAATGCTCCTGTCAAAGATGTGGACTACATTTTTCATAATTTTTGCGATGGTAATTACTCCCCAGCAACTATTACTAACCCGATGAGCAATAAAATTTGGGTGAATATAGATTTACCTTATGTAAATAGTAATAGCGGAACAATTGTAGCGCAAAGTCCTGGTTGGACAGATGTCGTAACAATTATTTTTGATATAGTCGATCCGAATGGAACAGCAAGCTTAACCTGGCTAACAAGCAGTCCTTTTTGGGGGATTTTTGATGCAGATAATACAACTTTATGGCAAACAGGAATATTCGAAAATCTATTCGGTCCTTTACCTGTTGAACTAATTTCTTTTACCGGAACGCTTCTTTCAAATGAGAATGTACTGTTAGATTGGAAAACTGCATCTTCGCTGAACAACTCAGGTTTTGAGATTGAAAAATCATATAAAAACTCAGATTTGTGGGAAACAATAGGGTTTGTGGAAAGCCACGGTGATCCTAATTCATTAGTTGAATATAGTTTTACAGATATAACATCACATAGTTTTCCTATAGTAAGATATCGACTAAAAGCAATCGATGACGACGGTTCCTTCAAGTACTCTGAGATAATTGAAGTAAATACTTTACCACTTAATTATGATCTATCACAGAATTATCCCAATCCTTTTAATCCAAGTACAAAAATAAAATTTACAATTCCATTTTTGGGGATAGATAATAATGTTGTAGTTCGGTTGAAAGTATATGATGTGCTTGGTAATGAAGTGGCAACATTGATGGATGAAGAAAAAGCACCAGGGATCTATGAAGTGGAGTTTTCTAAATCAGGGTTGGCCTCCGGAATATATGTTTATCGGATAGACACACCAGATTTTGTTGCAACAAAGAAAATGGTGCTTTTACGTTAAGGTTATAAAACTGTTAGCCTTTAACTTACCAATTGCAATGCGATACATATGAATATTTACAGAATTTAATAAAGTTTTGGAATTTCATTTATTCTTTCTAAAACATCAGAAAAATTCAAACCTACTATTTCCAAGTACCATTTAATTGATTCATATCGAGGCATATTTTCAGCATTCACTAATTGTAATGCCTTTTCCCGATCCAGCATTCCTTCCCTAATTTGATTGCTTCTAAATGTATCGTATTCACTAAATCCTGCAACAGTATAATAGATATAATTATAAAATCCAGCAGTACCATCACCAATACGCCACGTAGTTTTCGTATCTGTTGCTGTTTCCCATTTATACTCGTTAGACTAATTAGATTTTCGATTTCTTTTTCATCCCAACGATAATAGTCAAACATATGATAATAATCTTTTTTTTCTGCAAAATATCTGGAAGCAAATGAGCCTAAAGTGTCAAAGATTGATTGATTTATATAAGACGGACTTTTTAATATATTCTTCCCTACAAAGCTAAATAAGTTTTAATTGATCAGTTGCTTTTAATGAATATATATGCTTCTTATTAAATCTTGGATGGAACACCACAGAACCCGACTTTAAAATCTGTATTTTCTAAGGATTTATTCCCCATATATTAAGTTTAATATCATTCTGTTTCTTTACTTTATCCGTGTAATAAAAGAAAAATTTATCGCCGGCCATAAAAAGTGGAATCATTCCTAATTCTGGATTTTTTAACCAAGCTGAAATGTTTTTTCTTAATGTTCTTTCGTTTCCAGTGGATATCTGCTGAAACAATAATATTTTCAACTCCCATCTTACCACAGACACGTGCAATATTTCGTCTTCCCAGATCAGTTACCATTCCCCAATCGTAAGTAAATGCAATTGGATTCATCTTTAATATATTCTTAACAATATGTAAAGTATAAGTACTATCGCGGCCTCCACTGAATGGGACTAAACAATCTGGCTGGCCATCTTTTCGTCGATAAGGTTCAACTAATTCTTTTAATTCTTCAATAGGTTTGGGTTGATTTTTTTTAATGTAGTTATTACAAATATTGCAAATTCCTTTTTCATCAAATTGTATAAAAGGGAAAGTTTCAGGCAAAAGACATTTTGTACATCTTTTTAAACTTGAAATTCTTTCAATATTATATTCAAGAAGTTTTCTTTCATTATTGGCAGTTTATTCCATTTGTAAACTTACCAGGATCAACAACAACTTGAAGCTGTTTTTCTTTTGGATGGTAATTAGTTATTTGTATCTGAATTCTTCTGTAGCAGCTGACTGCTAAATTGTACATCTTCTTCCTTTGTTAAATCAAACTCTGTTATCTTAAAATCCTTATACTGCAACAAATATCCTTTATTTGCAGGAACCTGTTTAAGAATAAAGGATTGATTAAATAAACTGTCTGTTATTTTTCTTAGCCTTTTAAGAATATAATTTTCAGAACCATATATGAAATAGGTCTTTATTATTTGTTAAAATATATAACGAACCGTTATTTGTATAGACAACAAATTCATCACGATCATTTATAAAGAAACCTGTAGATACTGTTCCGAACAACTCATTGTTTGTTTGTTTAATCGCAGTAATACTATTTCCATTTTGATTTAAATGATGGCGAAAAATAGAATAAATAACTTCTGTATCAATCTCATATTCTCTTTGTAAATGTTGAATGCTTATTCCACAATTCAATCTTCATTAACAATTATACCGTTATGGATGCCGACAATTCCATCTTTAACAACTGGCTGATTATTTACATCTTCCAATTGTGAACCGTTTGTGACAAGACGTGCGTGTCCCAAAGCAGCAAATACATTGTTACAAGTAGCTTGTTTTTCTTCCTTTAAAATTGCCGTTTTGAAATCTTTGTACTCCTTTGTTTTAAACAATTTATCAATTGAGACAGGACCTTTAAGTACATCTATCTGAGAAGTCGATTCAAATCGATAAGCTAAACCTGAAGAATCTTTACCCCGAACCTGAGAAAGTCTTGCAACTTCCTCCAGTAAGTTTATCAACTCTTTCCTACTGTACTTTTCTTCTTTTGCTATAATGCCGAATATTCCGCACATATTATTCTTCTTATTTTACTTGTGTTTTGATATTATATTCAATAATAATTTATTTAAGTCATCACATTTATCCAAATATAACTTTGCTTTTTTTCGTAAATTATTTTTAATGTTTACATCTTCAATTATTTTGTGGATAACATCAATACTTTCGCTATAATTATCAAAATAGAATTGCAATCCATTATAAACAAATCCTTATTTACACCACATTGTTTACCAACTTTATTAATTAAAACATTAGGTGTTCCCATTATTGAAGCTTCTGAAGCCATTGTTGCACTATCAGTAACTAATATTACAGCATAATACATCAAATGAGTGAAGTCTTCAGGATTTCCCTTAAATACATATTCTTTATATTTCTCATTGATCTTTCTTTCAGAAGAAATAATTACTCTATAAAATTTATTGCAATAATCAACTAAACCTTCCAAATCTTTATCGGTTATACCTTTATTTCCAATATCATGTGTTGCATTAATTTTAGAAACTCTAATAATACAAAAATGATTTTCCCGAAGATTGTACTTATTAAGTATTTCGGATCTGGGTTCAAAGTATGCGGGATGGAGATGAGCTAATGCTTTATTCCCATTAAAATTTAATTTCTTTTTTCAAATGGACCTAAATTTGTAACTGAGGACTAATAATTCGATAAGCAAAATAAAATAATATTTTATTAACTCTAATTGTCTCAATATCATTATCATTAAAAATATATGTCGGAATTCGGTGCATCCATCCATTTACAACCAATGCATCATCAGTTACGAACACATCGAACTTATCATGAAAAAAAAAATATTTTTCAAGCCGTAGAACAGTAAGAACGAATTTAAATCCCGATTTAACTACTGATGGTTTTTCGGATACATTTCTACCCTTGGGGAATAAATTTGTGTATTTCCATCCTTCATTTTTAACTAGTTCTTCCAACACATCCTTCGAATTAATTACGATATCAACAGTAGAATCTTTCATTAACTCGTTTATTGCAACTCTAAACAAGTGATACTTTGCCGGATGAACGAAATAAAATAATACTCGCATATTATTTGTTTCTCAATCTTTTTTTCATTAAAATATTTGAGATGCGAATTGATTGTGAAATATTTTATTTAATACATAGACTGGAATTCTGAATAATATTCTTTAAGAGTATAAAAGGTTGCCTCATAATTTTTACATTCCTCTATTATTTTAATAAAGTCATTTTTGTAATTAGGAAATTCTAATTCATCAAAGTAGTTCGTATGCCAATTTATTACCAAAATTGAATCATCTTCTATTATCCTATCAATAATTCTTTTCAAATTATCCCATTTCTTTTTACTATTTACGAAAGGAGTATCCATTATTGTCATAGGTATCACTAAAAACTCATTCTTAAATGGTTTGAAAGGTTTAATTTTATTTTCCTTAAACCCAACATCTTTATTCAAACCCCAGGAGGTATCATATTTTAATCCGATACTGAATTGGATATTCCAAGTATTTTCAGCCAAATTTAAATAATGTTGTCTGATCCCAACTATTTCATGTTTCAAAATGTTTTCAAGAATTTCCTTTTCTCTAAGTAAGCAATTTTCTGTCTTTATAAGAGTTAAAAGAGCCATGCAGACCGATTTCCCATCCATTTTTATCTAAGAAATTAATAATCTCAATGATTTTAGGGTCATTAATATTGTATCTGCCGAGTGAAAGTTCCCAATTTGGAGGGCTAAATAAATCAAATGGGAGACTCTCGTTTAAGAAAAAAAATGTTGATTTAATATTAAATGCCGACTCTATCTTAATAATTTCATCAAACCCCCAGTATTTGTTTGGGAGAACAAATGATTTTATTTGACTAGCGAATTTTATAAAATCGAGATTACTCAATGCTTTTAAACTATGAGTAATATATTGATAAGTTTTTTTTGTGCGATCAACATCATGCGTAATTGCTACTTTTAACATACTTTTATTCAATTCAAATAATGAAAAAATATTAACCAATAAAATTACTTTCCAAAAGTAAATAACTTAGGGAGTCTTGCATAGTTAAATTTCCGCATAAACCTGGCTAAATCCTTCGAAACTATTATCGGTTCTCTTTTCAACCAAGAAATAAAAAAACCAAACATAAAAGCATAAACCTGTAATCAAATATGGTTTTCTTTTCATCCTGACGATTGAGCGAATTAATGTCAGAAGCAGGTCATTACCGAACTTGTAAGATTCGTATCCATTTCTGTAAGATTGTTTAATAGGATTATAAGCACTACTCGTAGGTCTGTGATGAATTACATTCACATCAACAGATTTTGTATCCCAGCCATGAAATCTTGCTTCCATAATATCCAATCCATCCCAGGCCCATACTTCTTTAAAGCCACCAATTACATCCCAACATTTTCGTCTTATTGTTTTAAGAGCTCCTCTTACATGATATAGGTCTGTTTTTTCAAGTATCATTTGGTCATCGGAGTACTTATTTAATATCATCCCACCACAAATACCTAATTTTTCGTCTGCCTGCAAAGGCAGAAAATATTTTCTCAAAATAGTCATCAGGTAAAGATAAATCTCCATCTAATTTAACAACAAAATCCCAGTCTTTATTTTTAATAAACTTATATCCTGCATTAAAAGCTCTGACAACTTTATTACCACCCATTCGTTGCTCTTCTTTAGTATTCAATCTAATTAAACTAATCCAATTAAATTTTGAAATATATTCTTCAACTATTAACGAAGTATTATCAGAAGACCCATCATCAACAACAATCCATTCTTCAGGTAGAATGGTCTGCGTTGTCACACTGTCTAATGTATATCTAATATATTTCTCTTCATTTTTAACTGGAGTAATAATAATGTACTTTTTATCCATAAATTAGTAATCGTCAAAATTTATGTGAATATTTTAAAAATAGTCATTAATTTGAAAAGCTGCTGGTAAGACCAAAATATTAGGAAATGTTTTCAAAAATTCTTTTTAAAAAACTTTGTAACCAGGGTGATAACCAATTTGTTTAAGAAACCACGAACATAAATAAGAGAATCGAGATAATTAGAAACAAAGCCATTTTTCTTAATAATCCCAACTTTAAAATGATACGTCCCTGGATTGTTAATTTTATTAATACCCGAAAGATTGTATCTGGAAAATCCATTCTTTAATAACCAAAGAATAATTCGCCACTGTATCAAATAAGATGCTCTAAGATCCCTTCCCTTATCATTACTAGCACCAAATAAATAAATACCGGTAGTCCCTAAAGTTGAAAATACACCACCTGCAATAAATTCATTTTCATACTTACATAGAATAACTAAGGGTCTAAGATTGAATGGAAGAATTTTAAATACGTTCGATGAATCCATCAATTGATTCGGGTTTAGCGAATTTTTTTTGAAAAATCATTGATTTAAATATTTTGGAAAATTCAATGATATATTGATCTTCATATCCTTCAATTATTTCTAATGAATTTCTATCAGCAATGTTTAATTGATTTCGCCATTTTTGATCCAATCCTTTTCTTAATTCTTCTATCGAATTATTTAATGGAAGAATTACATGTTGCTCATTATGTTCTTTTTTAATATATCCGATTTCAATAAATGTATCCATAATATCATTTGCATCAGAATCTGTATTCTCATATTCTAAATTTACCTTTAGATATAGTTTCCGAATTTTAACATATTCTTCAATTAAAACAGTTGCAATTTTTTTTAATACATCGATATTTTTATTATTCTTTCTTATCCACAAAGGTCCATGATTGATGTAAGCAATACCAGCTTTAAGAATAGGTGGTTTAAATATTCTTACTTGTGCACATGCGACAACTTCGTCTTCATACTTTAATACAATATGACTTAAGTGCATTGAATTTTTTTCACCATATTCCCAGGTCTGAAAAATTGTTACATCGTCAAACAGTGTAATTAAATTGTTCCACTCCTCAGTTTTAATATTATCTATTTCTACCTGAAACTTTGAATCATTCATACTTTTCAATTTTAATTTTAAGAATTTATTAACCGGAAAATTTAATGATGTAATAATTCGTTTTTCAAGGGTTCGTATTAGAATTCGACTTTTGAATTTTTTTGTTTCCATATTTAATCGTTCCCAATAGTAGGGCGAATTGAAATTTGAATGATATTTCATTTTTGTTCCCAGCAGTACTTTTACATCAGAGAATTTTTTTTTCAATATTTCAGTAGAACGATTAGCTTCTTTCAAAGGGAAATGAAAATGCTAAAACATTTGTATTAAATTTATTAGCTAAACTTTTCACACTATCATAAGTCTCAAATTTCAATTCCTCCTCGCCTAACAATGAACAATTTGGATGTGATCTTGTATGACTGCCAATGACATGACCATTTCTCAGCATTTCTTCTATTTGTGAAGAATTCAGATAAGGCTTTTCATTATTTAAATATTCATTCAAGGTATAAGGCATTAATTCATTCCATAATTCACTGGTTAATTGTTCTTTTAATTTATAAGGAAAGGTACGATAACTCCAAGCAAGTAATCCCTCTTTCTTATTAGGTTGTAAAATGTTAAATTTTTGTGCTAACGATGATATTGTGTTTTGAAGTTTGCAAATCTTGAACTTTTTGATTCTAAAACGAATAGTGCATGACGCCACATTATTTGAATATTATCAATTGAGTTTTCAATTAAGAAGAAGCTTCCCTTAACGTTATATGATTGCCAAAATATTGACATACAACTAGAATAATTTTCTACAAATCCATCATCAGTGGTTAATACAAGTTGATTATCAAACTTTGACCCGAAATAAACCTATTATAAGCTTCATTAATAGTAATTATCTCAAACTTTTGACAAAGTATTTTACCTGCTCTTTAAATAACTTAATACTAATCACATGTATTATGTAGAGGATAGTGATCTTTGCCGAAATCACTTACCAGATGTAGAAAAAACTATATGAAGTCCTTTTATCTGAGATTATCCTAATAAATGAACAGTTAAAATGATTATCTATTGTTAGCCACTTCTCCTGTTTTCGTAATAAAAAAATCCAATATTAACAGACAAATAATAAAGCATATATATAGGTGCCAAATAATGGATAACAATGTTTTTTATAGAAATAATAATTTAGTGAAAGAGATTTATTAGTGTACTTATTGAAAAAAGTTGATAGATAAGAAATTAGTGACATATTCTGTGGATATTTTCCTTTACCCGTCATTATTGAATGATTATAAACACAAGCATTCCAGGTTATAAATACAGGAAACCCTTTTTCCTTGGCTGTCAAAATGTAATCTTCATCACTTCCATACTGAATCATTTTCTCATCATATAATCCCAATTTAAGTAATGTGTCTTTGAGGAATAAACGTACCCCTTCCAGAAAAGCTAAAACACTCATGAATCCCACAAAAATTTTTATCAATTCTTGAATTTCTAGGATGGAAACGAGTGTAATGACAAAGCAATTTAGAAAAATCCTTAATACCGGAAGAATCAATTGATGTTCTATCCGAATCTAATGATAATGAAGCAGAGCCTAGAATTGCCCCTGGAGTCAATGTATTATAGTCAGTAATTAATGAAATAATATAATCGTCCTTAATTTCATTGTCATCGTTTAATAAAAGAATAAAATCAGTAGATAAATTAATTGCCATCTTAATTCCTTCATTTACACATCTCGTCCACCACCAATTTCCATTACCCGAGACAGTGATAACATGACGAAATTCATTTATCAACATTTCAGAAGTACCATCCGAAGAACCATCATTAACAACAATAATACATATTTCAATCTCAGTTCCTAATTTCTGATTATCTAATTGAGTTAACAACGTCTTCAGGTATTGTTGTCGGTTAAATGTTGGAATAATCACTGAGATTTTAATCGTCATTTTTACTTATTCTATTAGATGGAAATTATGTTGGTAATAAATAATTTAGATAACCAACTGATCTGATACTATGTAATGTTTTGGGAGTTATTGTATTATAATTGTGCGTCTAGAGAGTTGTCTTTGGCGCAATTGATTATCTCCCTATAGAATTTAGACAATTATCATACCAATTAGCAACTGACTCAATGAATATTTTTTTTCACACTTTTAAAAACGATTATTCATTGACTACGAATCAAACTCTAATCCATTAACCATTTCACTGCATAGGGAGTAAATCGGAATCTTTTTTTAAAGAATGCTAATCCTTCAGAATTTGTGAAAAACGAATCATAAATAACATATTTTATATTGTGATATACTTCCTCTTTTCGTTTAAATATTTGTTTGATTGCTTCAAAAATCATTAAATACATAATATTGTCTTTAAGATATGAATCGTGTCCTAGTAGTTTGAAGATAAATACCACCTCATTAGCAAACAATAAATGTACGTAAGAAACCAATTTACCTTCTTTGTTGAAAACACCGTAATATTCGGTGAATTCCTCCTGTTCATAAAGTTTATTCGTTTTTAGATAATGATCGCTCATTTTTTTACCTTGCCGCTCGTCGGCTGAAGTATTTATTGAATATATCTCATCACTGCGTTGGTTACGGTCTAAAATATTAAATGTATATCCTCGATTTGCACATCTTGTGCATTTGACTGTCACATAGTCTTTTCCCTTCACAGTTTGTTCGTAATCACTAAAAGAATCAAATTTTGTTAAATCAATCAAACTTAGTCCCATTGTATTTGCAGAGTATTTGCCAAATATCGGATGTCTTTCATTTAACATCTCATACCATTCTTTAATTCTCTTCGATCGGGAATTACCAATATGGATTTTCACGAGGGGAATGATTCCTTTTTTATGATCCCGGATCATCTTGTAAGGTTGAAAAATATTCTTCTGAATTTTTTTATTAATATTCATTAAAAATCTTTTTAAGAGTTTCGTAAATAGTACTGTTGATAAAGCTTTTTATTAATTAAGTCGTTATAAATTTTCTATTTTATCTCTTCTATAAAGAAAAGCAAATACAAATTTGCAACTTTTGTATGAAGTTAGGATAATACTATTATCTTCTTCAGAATATTTATTGGTCTAACTTTCTTATGAACTTTGCTGGATTACCACCCCAAATTTCATTCCTGGGGATGCTTTTTGTGACAACTGAACATGCCCCTACAACTGAGTCTTGACCAATTGTCACTCCTTTCAATATTGTAGTGTGAGCTCCGATAAAAACTCCATCTTCGATGACTACAGCAGCGTTTTTTATATTAGATTTTTCTTCTTTTTCTTTTATTCGTTGTTCTCGATCTAAAGAATGGAAATCGGTGTCATATATAACTGTGTTACCACCTAATCTGACATTATTTCCAATACTAACTTTTTCTGCACAAACAATGCTTGTTGCACTCATACCGACATTGTCTCCAATTTCTAATATTGCATTTTCACCAACATAAAATGAGCATTTTTGAGGACGCCCTATCAAATTTGAAATAGCATTATTAACCATTATAAAATTTTTTCCTATTCTGAAGACTCCACCTTTGTTAATTGCGATTATTGGAAGTCCAAAGCAAGACATCGGAGATTTATATTCAACATTATTAGCGAATAAATATAATTTGACTCAAAATTTTATTAATTTTTTTAATGGCAAAGCGATATAGCCTGATAAAAAACATTATGGTAATTCTAGCTAAACTTTTCATTTTTAATTAAAAATATCCATTAAATAATTCGTTACTAATTGATGTATGAAATATTTCTACTGCGAGTATAAATTTCTTTTTGTCAAAAATGCCTGTGCCCGATTTTTAATAATAGTTTTTAATTTTCTTGGATTGGCAGGGAAATCATTCAATTCTTTCCACGAAGATTCTATTATTTTATTTAGAAATATTGGTTTTTCGTTCTGTCGATATTTTGTATCAATACTAAGCATTCGCTCTAAAATGGGTCTTGTATTAAACGGAGAATATACTTCCTGTGCAATATCCCATTCTAACTGACAATTTGCTTGCCAGGTTCCAATTCTATGTTCCCAAACAAACAAATCTAAAATACTTATGTTAGTGTCTAAACAAATTTGTTTAACATCATTTATCCATATATCTAACGCTTCAATAATAAAATTAAATTTTTCCCATCCTGGTTCAAGATTAGCCAGATGATTAGCGGAATAAATGTCTTTTCTATTTATGCTATTCTGATACCAACATTTAACAATTTCTGAGCAAGCTCCTTTTAAGGCCACAAGATTCTTTGGATAATTAAGGTGTAGACCATATGCAATTTTTGCCCAATCTTTATGATATAAATCCGCATTCATATCATAATCTTTCAGAAATTCAGGATCCATTTCCAGGTGACAGTTCAATAAATTATGAGGTATGTTCAAAGACTCAGTTAATAATTTCGGAAATCGAATATCGTGAGATGAAACATCAAGATCTCTATATTTTAAAGTATAAATGTAAATGTCTTTTATAAAGGGTTTACAAAAACTTAGAATTGTTCTTGAGTCATAACCGGCGGTTAGAGGTAATGATAACTCAAATCGTTTATTTGCTTCATAAAGAAGATTACTAAACAATCCAGAAATTTCATTTATAGATTTATTCAATTCATTCTGTTTGATTTCCCCTGTAGGCCAAAATCGATATTGCTTAAATGTTGAAAGATTTAAATAGTGGTTAGGAACTAAATGCTGCAGATCTTTATAAAGAGTTATTCCACCGGGAAGTGAAAAATCCACATTATCTTTATAATAAAGTGAATTCACAAATTCAAAATAATTATCCGTTTTTTCCGGCTCGAAGAACTTTGAAAATATACCCGGCTGTGAACCAATAAAAACCTGGCTATTATTTTTAGAATAATAAACAGATCTCAATCCACCGGGGTCGTTGAAGACATAAACTGTTTCATTGTATAATAATAATAATATAAATCGACCCGATAAGTCTGAGATCGCCTTACAAATATCATCAAAACCTGAAGCAGATTTTACAATATCAAATAATAATTTTGTTTCATCCCTGTCCCGATGAAAAGGGTTAAAGACATAACCGATTAAAAATAGTTCTATGTTTTTAGAATCGTCCTTTATAAAATTTGTATTAAGTAAAGGATGAGTATAAACGTTTAAAGATGAGAATTTACTTTTTTTCCAAAAATCATAAAATGGCACTGAGGAATCAGTAATAATAAACTGGCGGCTGTAATGAAAATTTTTATCCAACTCTATTGATGCTTCTTATATTGTAGTAATTCATAAAATAGTTTGTCCCTGAGGAACTGTTGAAATATCCGTCCTTTCATTGTCATATTCTCCGATTAAATACACAAATTGGATAAACATTAAGGAATGGAAAAAGGTGTATTTGAATAATCCTTGTGAAAATCCTAATAGCAAAATGGTTATAAGAAAAACATAGGCCAGGCTTTTTTTCGAATTATAATAATTGCAAATATTATCAGCAGATTTTTTATAATTATAGAAATAGATCAAAGTAAGTATTATCCCCCATTGAGTTATAAAAGCAGTTATCCCGTTATTCCTGTGCATTCTTTTAGTACTCCATTTAGTAGTGCCAAACATATTACTGAGATCTCCACCATAACCAAGAATTGGATTTTCAGCAATAAGTTTATAATCAGATAATGCACTTCCAAATCTGGAAGTGTTATTGTTGTCTGCAATAATGATATTGTTCTCAATTTTAGGGAGAAGAAAAGGAAGGTTTATAACAAGGACTGTAAATAAAGCAATCATTGGTAATAAAAGTATTACTTTTTTTAAGCTGGGATTTAATAAAAAATATACAGAAACAACTATAACGAATAGAGCTAAAAATCCTGCAGTAGAAAGTGTTGTTATAATAGTAATAATAAAAAGTACATTTTTTTTGTCGATTAATTTATTTTTTACTAAAATATTAAAAATTAAAGCAATATTTAGAAATACCGAGAACGCACCTGGCTCCCAGAATGGTCCGGAATTTCTTAATTCCTGATATGAATTAAAAGCAATTATAATATAGTTTGGAATGAATTCATAACTCTGCATGTCTACAGGAAATAAAAAGTTCTTTAAAGCATGTGAGACCAATATATTTGTTATGGAAGGAGAAAAAAATAAAACGTAAAAAAAGAGACTAATAACAGACAGAGAAATAAATTAAATTTATATATGTGGGAATAAATTTTGAGCCAACATTTTTTATTACTGTGTAAGCAAACAGAAAACGACCTAATGTGCCCATAAGGGGTTTTATATGCAAAATTTTGAAAATAAAAATCCTGAAATAGCTCCCAGAGAATAAAAATTGATATAATTAAAATCGCTTTTGAATCCAGCTTGTCTAAATTTCCGCGGACGACAAAGATTACTAATGAAAAAATGACCCCCATTGCGATATATTCATCATTAGCATAAAAGTAAGCAAACCCGGAAGTAGCAACTAATAAAAAAACTAAAAAGTAATCTACAATTGTACGTTTATTAAAGTCGAATTCATTGAGCGTATGCTTAATTCAAATTTTATTTAATTGATCCGGAATGTGAAAAAGAAAAAAAGTTTATATAAAAGCAGACTGAAGTTGGTTTAGTGATTTTACCAGGTGATACTCATTTAATATACAGGTACAAAACTTTTTTTCTTGAGTTTTCTTTCAATCATTCTGCCAAAGTTAGTCACTAAATAAAAAGCCCTGAAATATTCAGAGCTTTTATTGATAAAAAGAATTTATTATTACTTCAGCAACATCATCTTCTTAGTCTGCACAAAGTCATTACTCTCTATTCTGTAGATGTACATTCCGCTTGGTAAATTATTTGCATTAAATGTTACTTTATGATAACCTGTTTCATAAGTGCCTTCTGCAATTGCTTCCACAAATTCTCCCAGCAAATTGTAAAGACTTATTTTCAACTCTGTCTGCTTTGGTAAAGAAAACCTTATCGTTGTACTTGGATTAAACGGGTTTGGATAATTCTGTGATAATTCAAATTCGTTTGGAACTATTTCAACTTCAACAACATCTGAGTATTCGTATTGTCCATCTGTGTCCACCTGTTTTAGCCTGTATTGAAATCTGCTTCCACCTGCAAACAGGTCTTTGTCACTATAGCTGTATTGTTTTGGTGAATTTGAATTGCCGTTTCCCTTAACAAATGAGATGCTGTTCCATTCACCTTCGTTAATACTTCTTTCCACATAAAATCCGAAGTTGTCAACTTCAGTTTTTGTAACCCAATTTAAATCCACTTTACCTTTGCCTGTGAATTTTACTGTAAAGCGCAGAAAGTTCAACAGGAAGAGGAGCATCAAATGAACCCTGATAATTATTAGTTACTGCTTGAATACAGATTCGAAGATAGCATAGTACTATTTGTAACATCCCAATTCAGCATTGCCGTGAGACCCTGCTGACCTTGTGGAGTAATATCTAAAGTTACAGTAAAAATTCGTTCTCCTATGGTCCGGTCGTTGAAAGAATATCTCCAATTCCAGATCCATTCCAGTGAAATGTAATAGTAACTTAGACTTGATTCTCCAAGCAATTTGCACAGTCATTGCATTGTAATCTCCGGTTGGAGAACCTGTTGTAAATTTAGAATTGATATTGGATAACACAGGGTGATTAACGCTAAATTATTATAATTAAGATAAATAACTAGTTGAGTACCAACATAGAATTGTTGGTGTTCCAGTACTCAAGAATAAATATCAAAAGAAAATTTATCAGCTGTTGTATCTACATTAAAATTTGTTATCGTATGTATTACTACTCGTTGAGCAAATACCACATTTAATGAAAATAAAACAGCTACAATTAAAATAATATAGAAATTTTTCATTATGCCCTCCTTTTAATTTGGCACATTAGTAGCTTTATTAAGATTCTGTAATTATTGGCGTAACATCGGATGCTGTTACAATTGCGCTCATATTTATATCAGCACCACTATAAATAGAAAGATTTAAATCTGTAATTATTGGTGTAACATCTGCTGCTGTAACAATACCAGTATCATTTGCATCGGCTGCAATCATACCAAAACCACCACCGGAAGAGCAACCATTGGATCGGTACCAGAAGTATATGCTTGCGACTGTGATGTTGAAAAATCATATAACGTAGCTGAATTGCTTAATGCAAGATATCGTTGATGCACTCATTATTGAAAGATGATTACGATGGTGTATCACTACATAATAATTTCCGGCAGCTAATCCACTGAACAGTAATAGACTTGTTCCATCAACATCCACAATAGTTCCATCGCTTTTTAAAAATGCTGCACGTGTAGCCACTTTAGTATTTGCCGCAGTTCCTGTTCTCAATTCAACAAGTACCCAGTCAACAATGGTAGCATTTGGAATACTTCCAACAGTACTTGCAGTGTATCCATAACGTGGTAGTTGAATATGCAGTATTAGAATTCAAAGGAATGAGATTATTCGTATTAAGTCGTTGTTGTCATAGTATCGTTCCCGGCATAAGGTCCTTCAAGATAAACTTTTGCGTTAACATACAACGGCCTGAGTTGTTCTGCACCAACTGTAGTAATTGAGGGATCTGGATAACTGAATTTTCTCAGATACACCCAGTCAAGATCAAAAGTAGTGGTTGTATCATAAAAGTTTTCAAAATTCAATGGCATTGAGCCATTATATATTTGAGCAGTTATATCAGTAGCAAATGAATGGTTGACAAAAGCTTGTGCTAAAGAAGGTGACCAGGTAGCTTCATAATTGTTAAAAGAACTAAGTGTAGTTGGTGGAAGAAGTTTTAATATTTTAAATTGATGAATTCTATCATTAGCAGTAAAATGAGAGATTATCCGGGTTTCCATTGTCTACCTGAAAAAGAATATAGGGCTGAACTTCATTATAACTAAATCCGCCCCATTTATAACTTTCATAACTAACGCATGATGGAAATAAGCACGAAAACCAACTGCATGACCAACAGAAAAACTATCTACAGTTGTAACACTTTGTGCATCGTCTGATATGCACAATAGCCTCCGGATACATTTGGAACTCCATTTGTATGATAATTATGATCTTTAACCCATCTGTTATTTTGAATCCAGGGTCCTTCAGGATTGGATGAAGTTGCAAAACCATTATTTGCACCACCAGTATAGAAAAGGTAATAGGTTCCGTCAAAATATCTAAATGCAGGGTCAATGGCTATGTTGTTGTTTACCTCCCAACCATTGTTACCGTAAAGCACCGGATTTATAGGTTTTGTCCAGGTTACAATATTTGGTGCACCTGATGCAGGCGCACTTGCATATCCAATATTCCACGGAGCGCTTCCAGTTTGCGGAGCCCTGATAATAAATATAATAATTACCAGCTACCCGAACGAAACTAGGTGTCCACATTATTGAGTCCCATTTGGCTGTAACACCGTTCAAGAAAAGGATCGCCATTATTAGCATCATGCCAGTTGATTAAATCTGTTGACCATGCCATGTAAAAATCACTATAACCATAAACCATCCAATATCTTCCGTCAACAACAACCGGTGTTATACCATCTCCTTCTTTTAAGATCGCAACTCCGGTAGTAATTCCAACATTGATATCAGAAATTAATGAATCGAATGCTGCTCCTCCATTCATCCCTGTCCAGGTTATTAAATCAATTGATTTAGCATGGTAAGTGTAGGCTGGTCCTTTGGATGGAAATATATGATAAAATGAATCCGACCTTGATCGCATCTCCCCAGGCATATATACCATTGCCGCCGTGATCAACACCTGATGAATCAAATCCCATTATCGGATTGTTGGCATAAGGAGTCCAATTAATAAGATCAGGTGATGTTGAAAGTCCTTTTGATGTACCAGAATTACGATGCCCATCCCAAATCATATAGAAATTCGTCGAATCCGGTTCTCTAAAAACCATTGGATATGTTACCAAATTTTCCCAGGATGGTTGCATAGTAACATGAACCGGATTACTAATCCAATCATCTTCAAACAATTCAAAAGTATTTGCTCCATTGCTCAAAGATACAGCAACATTATTTCCATAATAGAGATATATTGTAGATGTACCAACCGGGACACTTGGTATTTTAGTCCAGATAGTGCCTTGGTTCGAACTCCAGCTTTCAATCCAATAGGGAAGAAGAGTTGTTCCATCGGAAGTAGTTATACGAATATCATCACCATCTGGTCTGCGGGAAGTTATTGTTGAAATTAGAACTCGTCAATGTAATCAAAACTTGATAATCCGTTAATGTTGAACCGCCAGAATTTGTTATTGTTAAAGCACGTCTGTAATTATAATCTAACCACGATTGTGCGTTACTTGACAATGGAATAAAAGCAAAAATCATCAAAACTGATAGAAATAAAACTTTTATATTAATACTAACCGATTTAGAATAGTAATTTCCCATCTTTGTTATCTTTCCCTTATTTCTAATTAAATTCATTCAATAGTTCCTTTTGTTAACATTTTTAATCTATGTTAAATATATGAATCACATTTTATTACAGAATATAGAACACCGTGGAAAACAATAATTGCAAGTTCCATACCGTTACTAAGATTTATCTGCCCTCTATTTTGAGTACATTTTGTGTCGTTCTGGGAAAATTATTGAATTTGTGACTCATCATTGCACATGCTTTAATCTACAAATTACAGAATAATTAAGTCGAAACAGATGCTATTAATATATTCAATTCCAACTCATATATCTACAGTTTATTTAGTTTCCTTTTTAATGCTAAAAAGTCTTTGAAAGGCATTGCCGGAGATCCAGTCCAGGTTTCATTATCAGGGATATTTTTTGTGACAACTGCACCAACACCAATAATTACTTTATTGCCAATGATTAATTGATCCAGAATGCTAACTGATGGAGAAAGCCAGGCATAATCACCTATAACAGTGCTTCCCCCGATCACCGTATTAGCTATAATTACACAATGTTTTCCAACTTTAACATTATGAGAGATATGAACAAGGTTATCAATTTTTACCCCTTCCTCAATGATTGTATAACCTAAAGCACCCCGGTCAATACTTGAATTTGACCCTATTTCAACATTGTCCTTTATGATGACACCACCAATGTGTGGAAATTTTTCAAGAGCACCATCTTTATTTCTCTGATAGCCGAATCCATCATTACCAATCACAGAACCAGCTTGTATTATTACATTTTTTCCAATAGTTACATTATCATTGATATAGCAATTTGCTTGTATTATGGTTCCTTCACCAATCTCGCTATTACCAATATAGTTAAAGGGACCTATATAACAATTTTTTGCAATGCTTGCATCTTTATGGATTATTGCGGATGGATGAATTTCATATTTAATTTCCTTCCCAAAAAATTTGTTAACAATTCTTAAAAAAGTCAGCTTGGGATTTTCAACAATTATTAAACACTTACTTTTAGTTAAATCTTCACTTATTTCAACAGAAGAATCACAAATAATTATTTTAGCTTTTGAAGTGTTTATATATTCAGACTTGTTTTTCTTTTTTGGATTGACCCAGTCCAGAGATTCTTCATTTATGCTTTCAGCCGGTTGTACATTATTAAAAAAATAATTCTTGCTTCCTAAAACTTTATCATCAACATCTAACAATGGTATTATTTCTTCAACAGAAATATTTCTCAATTTATCTCCTCAATTATTAATTTTTTTTCTAATTTTATTTTTTTGAATCAATATAAAAATCATTTCATTGAAAAAATGGTAATTTATAATGTCGACTCAAAAGTTGAGAAATTGTAGTCATTTCAATTTTCTCGCTGGAATGCCAACATAAACACCCGTTTCAAGATTCTTTGTTGCTACACTGCCTGCCCCAAGCGTTGAATCAGAGCTCATCTCCACGTGTGGGAGAATGGTTGAGTTCGAACCAATAAAACAGCGGTCACCAATTTTAACATAACCTAACATAACAGAATTCGGTGCTAACGTTGAATGATCACCTATATTAACGTCGTGCATTACGTTTGCTCCGGTATTAACCTTAACATTTTTTCCCAAATTAACATTAAAAGATACATTGGCTAGATCCTGAATAATACATCCTTCCCCAATGCTACAAAATTTGGAAATATTACTTTTCTTAGAAATTAATGTCGCCAATACGTATGAGTGGTTCTTATAAAATTTAAATAAAAACTCTCGCTTTGAAGTATCATCAATTGTAATAGTCAATTGATGAGAGTTTTTGTGTGAATAATTATTAACAAAGTTCTCATCAGTTCCTAGATAATTAATATTAAATGGGTCATACTTCGCTTTGTTTATGTCGACATATCCTTCTATGATACAATCATCCAAACCTAATATCATTTCAATGATTTCCGGGTCATATCCAATTACTATGATTTTTCTTTTCATTTTACAACTTCTCGCAATAAACAAAATCCTTCGGCATGCTTTAATCCACATTCAGCACCTCGAACAATTGATAAAGCCCTTATATATTCTTCACTTCTAGGGTGGGGGGATTCGTAGTACTCAGTATCATAGTACTTAACCAGTTTAATTTTTTTGGACAGTTCATTTTCAATATTGACATAATAGTTGAAAGGAAAATTTTTAGTCGTTTTGAAAGCTGAATCTGTGGAAGATGGAATCTCATATGTAATTATTTTTTCAACATATTTTGAATAATATGGCTTTGATGACATTTCAACAAGATTAAAAGCAATTTTATGTTCAAAATTAAAATCCCAGGGAGAAGGAGTAAAAATTATATTAGGTTTGATCTTCTCCAAAGAAAGAATCATCTTTTCCTGCATTTCGTTCACCGGGTAAGTATCCATCAAATTATCTTTGTAATCCCATTGTTCAACTTCAATAAAATTAAGATTATCAGAAATTTTTTCTATTGCTTTCTTTCGTGATTTTATAGCATAGTCATTCCATTTGGGAGACCAAATACTGGAAAGAATTAACCAATACAATTTATAATCTTTAGGTGATTTTGAGAGTTTAACCAATGTTCCACCCATTCCGAATGTCTCATCATCTGCATGTGCCGAAATAATTAATATTTTTTTCATATAAAAAATTTATTAATAGTTTGAGAAATAGAAATAACATCACTTTTATTCAAGTTACCATACATCGGCAAAGTTATCAGGTTATCAGTTACATAATTCGTATTAGGTAACTCAGCATAAAATTCCTTATAGATTGAAAATCTATGAATGGCTGGATAATGTATACTGGTTTGAATTCCAGCCTCAGCTAATTTATTACGAAGTGCATCTCTTTTTTCAAAATTAGAATTTTTTAGAACAATAGGAAAAATATAGTTTGATGAGAATTCTTTATGATCCTTGAATGGAATGATTATATCAGTAATATTATTTAATTCTTCAATGTACATTTTTCGTACTACAGCTCTTTTCTTAATATCGTTTTCAAGTTTATCTAGTTGAACAATTCCAATTGAAGCTCTAATATCGTCCATCCGATAATTATATCCCAAATCCACGACATCATACGAAGTGCTATGTCCCTTTGCTCTTTCAAATGATAACGAAGTCATACCGTGTGAGCGAAGCAGTTTTGCTCTTTCAAATATTACGGAATTATTAGTGATGAGCATTCCACCTTCGCCTGTACTTATATTTTTGTTTGAAAAAAAACTAAAGCATCCTATATCTCCAATTGTTCCAAGTTTGTTTCCCTTGTATTCCGATAGGGGACCATGACAAGCATCTTCAATTATTTTCAAATTATGTTTTTTAGCTAAATTCATGATGCTTTCCATATCACAGGAAAAGCCACCATAATGCATAACTACTATAGCTTTTGTTTTGGAGGTAATTTTCTTTTCGATTTCAAGCGGATTAAGTGTTAAATCTTCAAAACTTTTAATATCAGCAAAAACAGGAATAGCATTTACATATCTTATTGCGTTTACAGTAGCTACAAAAGTGAGTGATGGACAAATTACTTCATCATCTTCTTTAAGATCACAAAGTATCATTGCAAGATGCAAAGCTACGGTACAATTGGAAAGTGCAATAGAGTATTTAACATTTAATAAAGATGAAAATTTATTTTCAAACTCAATTGTTTTGGGACCCGTTGATATCCATTTTGAGCGTAGAGTATCCGTAACAGCTTGTTCTTCTTCTGCATCAAAATTAAGGTCAAAAAGGGGAATTTTATAGTTCATTTAATATTTCTAATTATTGTTTAACATTGTTCGATAGGCGGACACTAAACGTTCTGTGTTTATTTTACAACTGTATTCGTTATTACAATATTTGTATGCTTTATCCGATAGTTTATCACTAAGTTGGTTATCCTCCAGCAGTAAAAGAGCTTTTGCAGCCATTTCTTTGTAATTACCGGTATCAACCAGATAAATATTTTCATCGAATTCATTTACATATGGAATTCCACCTGTAGCATAAGCTACAATAGGTACCTTTAATAACATGGCTTCTCTGATAGTTGAAGAGAGTCGTTCTTTGTGCGGTGGTGCTAAAAATACCCGGGAAGCTTTTACATACTCAAAAAGTTCTTTCTGTGATTTTACAAAGCCTACAAATTCAATATTCTCGAAACAATTTAATTCCGTTGCCAACATTTTTAAAGGGTCCAAATTACCGGAGCCAATCATGCATGCTTTAACATCAGATTTATTTCTTTTAATTTCTGATATAACTCTTATAAAGTCTTCGCATCCCTTTACTTTTTCCATCCTTCCAAAATAAATGCAGTCATATTTTTTGCTGCTAACCTCAGTATTTAAAACTAAAAATTCATCCACAGGAAAATATAACTTGAAAAAAACATGATCAGGATTGTATGTTGATATATAAGTAGATGAATCTTGCTCGCCACAATAAAATTTAAATATTTTTAAGATTTCTTCTTCAATTCTAATTCTATGATTTAACTTGGAAGTCTTATTTGGCTCATCCTTAAACTGGCTGATAAGCCCTTGAATGAATACTAAAACTGGATAATTGTTTTTGAAATCAAGAATTGAAGTGCTGTAATACGGATTCTCCGCACCTATTAAATTGATTATGTTAGGTTTAATCTGTTCTACTATTTTTCTTACTTTTCTTCTAAAAAAATAATAATCTGAATAAACATCAAAATTAAAATAATCCGGCCAGTGACGATGTAAAAATGGAATACCGTAGGGAACGAAATAATAATTAATATTTCTAAGGAAAATATTTGTCGTTTCTTTTAAATATTCATGAGGAGAGATGACATGAATTTCCACGTCTTCACGATCCTCGAAGCCCTTTAATAAATTTGGAATCCAGGAAGCCATTTCATCACGATGTTTCCAAATAGGCAATAATTTTTGAATTTCTTCATTGGTGAAGTGACAAATCCAAACCACTTTAATTTTCTGCTGATTCATGTATACTATTTATTTATAATCCTATGAGGTTTTAGATTTTTAATGACAAGTAGTAAAGCGGTTACGGAAAGTATAAAGGCGACTAAGACTTTAGCATATGCAGCTCCTGCAAAGTCAAAAATATCTACAGCAAGGTATGTTAATATAATTGCTGATGCTCCACCTAAAATATTAATTATAAGATTCATTTTAGTTTTTTCTAAAGCAATTAATATTTTATCTAAAAACCAATAAACACCCATTAAAAAAACTGCTATCAACATAATATTTGTATACTCTGCTGCAGCCACGTATCGTCCTGCAGTTAGAATCGAAATAATAAAATGAGAGAAAAACATAAAAATCAAAACAAATATTAAGTACGGAATAAAAATTATTAATCCGCTTTTGATTAATTTTTTGTTATCCTTTTCTGCAACAGCTTTAAATATGTCGGGTTCAACTGCAGTGCCTAATGCTACATATGCAAGTAGAACATAACCTGCTATTGTAATACCAATATTATATAATCCGAATTCAGACAAATTATTAAGCCTTTCAAGAAAAAAACGGTCAGCAGTTTCAATTGGAACAAATGCATACGCTGCTAAAACCAGGGGGAATGCTACTTTCATGCCTTTTAGAAATACCTTTATGTCAAAGTTTATCGTTGAATATTTGCTCAAAATGTAAATACAAACGGGTAATAGTACTATAGATGAAACTAATGGAGCTCCCAATCTTCCTTCGGCACCCCAATTATAGTAAGCAACAAATAATATACCCAGAACGAAATTTAACAACGAATTAGCAGCCGAGAAAATGAAAAATGCCAGAGCTCTTTTTCGGATGCGGTAATTTATTAGTACAAAAGATTTAATATTTTCAAGCAGTAATGCAGTTAAAATAAACCATGCAAATGGATTTAGTGGGATGTTAACATTCAAATATTTGAAATACAGATAAATACCCAGGTAGCAAATAAACAAAATGATTGTATTGAAACAGCATATATAAAATGTAATATTAAATAGTAATTTTTTATTTTCTTCTTCCCCTTGTTTGAAGTAACGCATTAAAAAAAAAGAAGACATTCCGAAAATAAATATTGGTACTAAAGTACTTTTTATCGCATCAAAATAACCAAGAATACCAAATTCATCAGCAGAAAGATGTAATGAGTATATTGGTTGTGCAACAAGTGCTAGTATTGATTGGAGAATAGAACCGAGAAAATAAAGGCCTGCATTTTTAACGTGATTAAAAAGTTCCTTTTTCTGAAATAGGAAATCAGAAAACTTTTTAAACATTATAGATAGTTGCTTTGTATTTTGATAAATTTTCTTTTTTCAAAAACCATTCACAAGTAATTTCCAGCCCTCTTCTAAAATCATATTCTGGTTGATAATTAGTAATACTTTTGATTAGATCATTATCACCCCAAAGTCTAAATACTTCTGAGTTTTCAGGTCTTATACGTTGCTCATCTTCAATAAACATTACGTCTTTATTCATGATTTCTTTGATCAATTTAAACGTGTCTGAGATTGAAATTTCCGTATTTGAGCAAATATTAATTTCTTTTCCGATCGTCTCATCACTTTCAGCAATTGCTAGAAATCCCCGACAAACATCTTTAACATAATTAAAATCTCTTGTTGGTTTAAGATCTCCAACCTTTAATTCTTTAATATCTGCAGCAATCTGTAATATTATTGTGGGAATAATAGCTCTTGCTGACTGACGTGGACCGAATGTATTAAATGGTCTTGCGATTGTAACTGGTAAGTTGAAAGCATTGAAAAAACTCATAGCGATCATATCAGATCCAATTTTACTTGCACTATATGGTGATTGTGGTTGCTTGGGATGTTTTTCATCTATTGGGACATACAATGCAGTACCATAAACTTCACTTGTAGAAGTACTTATTACACGGACATTCCCTCTTTCTTTTGCAGCCTGGCAAATATTTAATGTTCCTTTTACATTTGTATCAATATAGCTATCCGGGGCAATATATGAATATGGTATTGCAATTAAAGCGGCCAAGTGAAATACTATTTCAACATCATTTACAATATTCTTACAAAAATGTGGATCTCTAATATCACCAGTAATTATTTCAAGATTTTTATTCTCAGTAATATCTTCCAACCATCCCCAATAGTTGAATGAATTATAATATGAAAGTGCTTTAACCTGATAGCCCTGTTTTAATAACAGCTCTGTCAAATGTGAACCAATGAAACCATCGGCTCCGGTAACTAAAACTTTCATTCTTCAACTCTGTAAAAATTTTTCTGAAAATCTTTTTGAGCCAATTCATAATCATCAATTCTTCCTATATCAAGCCAATATTCTTTTAATTCATATTTTGAAATAGGCATCTGATCCGCTAACATTTTTTTAATTAAGGTATCCATTCCATAAAATTCGTTGTAAGGTACGAAATCTAGAATCTCCGGTTTCATCACATAAATACCTGCCAGAGCATAAGTGATAATATCTGGCTTTTCTTCAATTCCAATAACAAGATCATCTTTAAAATAAATATTCCCAAAGGCATAAGGCATAATTATTTTCTTAACAGAAATTGAAAGAAGAGAGTCTCTATTGATTGCTGAAGCGTAAAAGTCGGTAAAATTAATATTACTTAGTATATCTCCATTCATCACAACAAACGGCTCCGATAACTCGGATTTTAATAAAGTTAACGGGCCAACAGTACCGAGTCGCTTTTCTTCCCGACTGATAATAAGTTTAACTCCATAACGTGAACCATCTCCAAAAAAATTTTCAATATAATCTGATCTATAATTTGTGGCTAAATATATTTCATTGAATCCATGACTTTTGAGATGTTCAATTTGTATTTCGAGTACAGCCTTCTCCCCAATTGGAAGTAAAGGTTTTGGTATTACTTCTGTAAATGGTTTTAATCTAGTTCCTAATCCACCAGCTAATATTACTGCTTTCATTTTTTTCCCTATTGAAGTTTTTGAATCCTTTAACTATTGAAATATTCGATCAATAGTTAATTTTTAGAAATAATAGCCTAAAAACATTAATTGACTAAGATTATTATTTCATGGTTAATACGGAGTAGGTTCAATCTTTCCAACATTATGCCATAAAACATAATTCAAAAATAATGAATAGGCATATAATGGAGAGTTAATTAATCTCAAGAAAAGAAGGGGTTTTTGTTTGTTTCAAAAAAAGACATTATCTCTAATTTCAAATCGATTTTATACTCTTACGAATAATAAAATCATATTTGAGATCTTATTATCTGATCATTTCCAAATTTAACAGAAACTCAGCATTTAGAGATTCTATAAACCTAAAATTCAAGATTTAATCCTAAACTTTCCTTTTTTATTCTTGCTCGATGATTTTGAGTAACTATAGTGATATTTATAATAATATCCATAACCACTTTTACTCTTAAAATTATTTAGTACGGCACCTAAAAATGGAGTAGTATTATTTTTAATCAGATCAACCGCTTCCAGCATGACCCTATTTTCAGTTTTATCCGCAGATATTACTAAAACTGTACCGTCAACCATTTTCGCCAAGATCTCGGCATCAACCACTGCCACTATTGGTGGAGAATCAATTACTACAATATCAAAAAATTCTCTAATTGTTTCTAAAAAATTTTGCATTGATTTAGATTCCAATATCTGAACAGGATTTGAGGGAATCGAACCCGAGGAAATATAACTTAAATAGTTAGGCTTAATTTCTCTTATTATTTCTTCCAATTTTGCATTCCCACTCAAATAATCAAAAAGTCCTGGTTTTTTGTCTCCTCCAACGATGGTATGAATTCTTGGTCTTCTTAAGTCACAGTCTATTAACAATGTCTTTTTCTCTGATTGAGCAAAACTTCCGGCTAAATTAATTGAAACGAAAGTTTTACCTTCATGCTCGGCTGGAGAAGTTACCAATATTATTTTAATTTGTTCATGTTCAACAGTAGAGAATTGAATGCGTGTTTTAATAGTTTTAAATGATTCACTTACTGGACTATCAAGTTCATATAAAGCGATAAATTCATTTTTACCAACATTTGCACTGGATTTTCTAATTAATTGAGGGACCCAGGCAAGGAAATTTATTTTATTTTTCTCTAAGTCCTCTGGTGTTTTAACAGTATTGTCAAAATAATCTCTAATTAATATGTAACAAAAAGCTAGGATTGGACCTAATATAAATCCAAATATGAGGATTAATTTTCTGTTTGGTTTTTCAGGTCCATCAGGAATTTTTCCTTCACCAATAATAAAAACATTACCCGGTTGGGAAAGTTCATTAATTATTGATTCCTGGTATTTTTCATTGACCAATAAAAATAACTGTTGCTGAGACTCCCGGTCTCTCTGGTATTGTGACAGTGCAGTTGAAGTCTTAGGTAGTACGCTTAATTTTTGTTCATATTGTTTTGTCAAAGCTTCAAGTTGGCTATATTTTACGGAAAGGGTGCTGTTTTTTATCTGTTCTTCAACAAGCTGTTGAGCCAGACGACCTACCTGTTCTGGATTGCTAGAAAAACCTTCTGCTTTTATACCAGCTATTGTGGAATTTAATTTTTCCTTTAGTTCTCCAATTCTTTGGTCATACTCTTTTACTTTGTTGGAGATATCTATATTGGGATTTTTAATGGAAACTGCTAGATCCCTATTTACCTGCAGATCCGCTATCTGCTGTTGTAACGCCGTAATATAAGCTTGAGAGGTCGCGTTTTCCAGATAATTAACCAACTGAGGATCTTGTTTATTTAAGAAAAACTTATATTGCTTAAGAACTTCATTGGATGTCATTAGTTCAATTTGCGTAGCATCTCTTTGAGCGCCAAGTTCAGCTAACTGGTTTAACAGTTCGGATGATTGAACATCCATTGAAATTATTCCACCTTTTTCCTGAAAGTTTCGTAAAGAATCATCGGCAATCTTTAGCTCAGCTAATTTTTCCTGGCTCTGCTGCTCGAAAAATTTTCTTATGTTCGTTAACTTGGAACGATTAATTTCTAAATTTATTTTTTGGTACTCTACTGCACACGTATTTGCAATTAATGCAGCCTCATAAGCCGAACGGGATTCCGCAGAAATTTCAATCACATCACTCCCTGGGTTCTGTTCAGCTCTTATAGCACCTTTTAGCTGGTTGGCAATCCCCTCTAATGGGTTATGTTTGGTTCCTCCTAAACCATCACCAGCCCTAACTATGTAAAAAAGATTTTTATTTTTATTGTTATTAAAGCTATCGATAAGAGCTTGAGCAATTATTTCCCTTGTATTGTAATTAGATATTATACCAATTTCATTAGAAATAAATCTATCTAAATATTCAGTATCCGTTCGGGGCCCTACAGTATTTTCAAGGATATTTTGATCTTGTTGTGTGATTTTGATGGTCACGGTGGATACATAAATATCCTTAGCTCTGATAGCATAAATTGCAGTTAGAACAACTATTAATAAAGATATAAAAATTAGGGATTTAAGATGATTTCTGACCAGAAGAATGTAGTGCTTAACTGATTTAGATTCTGTATGAGATTGCTTTTCGATGTTAAAGTTCTTATTGTTCATTTAGTTTAGTATTCCATCATTCTTATTTATCATTTTTAATCATAAATAAATTAAAAAAGTTTATCTTATTAGATTAAGCTTCCGATACTACTAAAATTTAAAATAATACTGAATAGTATGATTTCTTAATCTTATTTTTTCAACAACTTGGAAAAAACAATAAAATTTTCGTGATTAATTACTCGCATAGATTATACTGATAATTAGTGCCGCGAGTGATGCAAGAGTCGTTACTATTCCTAAATAAAATGCAATATCCTGTCGGACAAAGTATCGAGGTTCACCAGGTACCACAACGATATCTCCAGCGTCTAATCGGACATAATTTATCTGTGTATTGATATTTTCTTCCCACATCATATCATTATAGTCATATTTCACCATGACGGTTTTAGCTCCTTCTCTCAGCTTTACCACTCTGATATCATTAATTAGCGCATCTTGAGTGGGGCCACCAGCCAATGAAATTAGTTCGTTAATACTAAATCCTGAAGGAATGATATAGAATCCTGGAAATTCAACATATCCCCATAATTGAACTTTTATATTTACAGCGGATGGATCTGAGTAATCGAATAGTCCGCCGTTTTGGTTACCCGTTGCACCTTGGCTACCAATCTGAATGTCATCCTGAGAGTAAGCAAAATTGAAAAAACATGTTATAAATAAAAATGTTATTATTATTTTCATTTCATTTTCTTAATTTGTTTTTCTTTGGCTATAATATAGAAAAAAACAAATCTTGTATAAATACCGAATACTTGCAAATGACATAAATAGGTCTGATGGATTATTTAGCAAATATGGACAACAAATTTTGATATAAAAATGTAAGCCCTTAAAATTTATGTTCATTTAACTGATTTTAAAGGCAACATTCAATTGAAAATCAGTAAGATTAGGCATTAATCATACCATAAAATTAATATCTTCGTCAAAATTTGTTAATTAAATGTCGCTTGTACAAAACTGAAAAAGACAATTTAATTACAGCGCTAAATTCTTTGAAAACGAAAGAAAAATAATAAAATGTAAGTCGATAAAAACTGTAACCACCGAACGCGATTCCATTGCCGCGCTTCAAGGAAACTTGAGGAATACTTGACATCCAAATAAATGATTTGCTTGTTGTAAATTGACTTAAACATACTATTATTTTTTACTAGAGTAGATATAATTTCATCTCAATTGAATTTGACCATGATATATTCCACGAGCGTTAACGGGCTAGTTCTAATTACCCTGTTCTGCTGAAATTTTTATCCTTAAATTTTTTAGAATTTCCATTCTTAAAATGATGCATATTTCTTAAAAAAGAAATATTGATCCGATCAATTTTTAATAGTCTACTTCACTGGTTATTCTTAATGTGAAATTTGAATCGTATTAATCTATGTTATTATAAAAATATGTATAGATTAGTTTTAGATTATAGGTGTAATAATTTCTTTGACTCAGTGAAGTAGAGGCTCAATATTCGAAAAATTTTAACTGATTTTCTCAATCCTATTGAACAATATATTGATCTAGTTATCAACTATTAACATAAATTTGATTTGTAGTATCACGCGTGGGAAAAGAAGTTACTTTTATAAGTCAATTTATTCACAGCAATCCATATTTAAGATCTGTATCAATCAGCTCAATATTAAGTCCCTCTCTTGCATAAAAAAAAGCGATCTTTTCATTACAAAATGCCTCTCCCGGCTCTGGTTCTGTTAGTATACGTAGCCCCAATTCTTTAATTCTTTTTATTTCATTGTCCATATTATCACATTTAAAACAAAGGTGATGAATACCGCCTCCGCTTTTAGCGAATTTAGAAATAGGGGAGCTGTCATCTATTGGTTCAATTAGTTTGATAATGATCGAGTCCGATTTATGTAAAAAAACAACTTTGACTTTTTGAATTGTATTGATAACAATTTGTGTCATTTGTTTATATTGAAAAATAGTTTCCCATCTTTTAATCCCTTCATCGATCGACTTTACGACTATACCAATATGATCAATTACCATAAATTATCCTTGTAAGTAAATGTTATTATAAAGTTAATTATTTAATTTAATATTTCTTTACTATAATTCACCTCATCATGTGAATAGCATTTAATAGATTAAACACTTTGAATTCATTAAAAGATATTATTCGTATTTTTTATTAATCAAATCATCTTAAGCTAATTTCAATTCCATATTGATATTTTAACAATGATTATTGTTTTAATTTGAGAAATTATTTAACTATTTGAAAGGTTCTTACTTAAACTTTAACTAAAATTTGAAACGCGATTCTGAATATTGCATATTCCTGATTTATTAGAGCAATTTTCGAGTTGTGAGACTTAACCCATTTTCATTGCAACTATCATATTTGGTAAGGTTTTTGTAACTGATTTTATGCAATTGGTATAGCCCGTATTCATAATTTCATAAAGATAAATTTGAATATTTTATCTGAGCGGGAATATTAGGTTTTTAGAGGTATATCTATATATCTTAAACCCTGTTTGTTTTACATTTCAAACCAATTTATTAACGAATAAATTATTTACTTAAAAATCATTCAGAAAGAGCATTAAAACAATGAACACAAGTTTAAATAAGTTAGAAACTATCAAACAATTTATTGTGGATAATTTCCTTTTTGGAGATGGAGATAAACTAGCATTTGATACTTCGCTATTCGAAAAGGGGATCATCGATTCAACAGGTGTTCTTGAATTGGTTGCTTTCATCGAAGAGAATTTTAATATTACTATTTCTGATGAGGAGCTCGTTCAGGATAATTTTTCCAGCCTGACTGCAATTGAAAAATTTTTGCAATCTAAAAATAATCATGCAGCTTCTATCTAATGTGCGGAATTAGCGGAATATTAAATCTCAAAAATCCCGCCCCCATTGATATTGAAAATCTCAGACGAATGACTTATGCCTTACGTCATCGAGGTCCAGATGAAACAGGTGCATATGTTGATAATTGGATTGGGCTCGCTCAATCACGTCTCAGTATTATTGACCTTAGCAGTGGTTCACAGCCTATTCATAATGAAGATAAAAGCATCTGGATTGTTTTTAATGGTGAGATATTTAACTATCCTGAAATCCGCGAATCTTTAGTTAAGCGCGGACACAATTTTTATACTACCAGCGATACTGAAGTCATACTTCATCTTTATGAAGAGAAGAAAGAAAGATGTCTTGATGACCTTAACGGCCAATTTGCTTTTGCGATATGGGATTCAAATAAAAAAGAATTATTTGCAGCAAGAGATCGTGTTGGTATACTTCCTTTATTTTACACGATTGAAAATGATCAGCTAATATTTGCTTCAGAAGCAAAAGCCATTATAGAAATATCTAACAAGCAAACATCTTTCGATCCCATCGGATTAGATCAAATTTTTACTTTTTGGACGACGCTACCCGGTAGAACCGCTTTTGAAAGTATCAACGAATTAACTCCAGGTCATTTTATAAAATTTTCTAAAGGGAATAATATTTCGGTAAAGAGGTACTGGAGTTTACAATATAAGAAGGAGCTTATTCAAAACGACAAATCCATTCCTCAATTTGCTGGAGAGATTTCAGACTTGATGAAAGATTCAATCCGGATTCGACTTAGAGCAGATGTGCCTGTCGGCAGTTATTTAAGCGGGGGTTTGGATTCTTCTGGAATAACAGCAATAGTCAAGAATGATTTTAATAATCAGCTCAGAACCTTTGGGATAACTTTTCAGGAGGAAAGTTTTGATGAAAGTGACTTTCAGAAATTGATGGTTAAACATCTTGATACTAACCATTCAGAAGTTCACGCGACGAATGAAGATATCGGTAAATACTTTTCTGATATTGTTTATTCTGGTGAAAAACCAATAATCCGTGCTGCACCTGTGCCGCTATTCCTTCTTTCAAAAAAAGTTAGGGAAGAAGGGTATAAAGTAGTTTTAACCGGTGAAGGTGCAGATGAAATATTCGGTGGATATAATATTTTCAGAGAAACAAAAGTACGAAATTTTTGGTCCCGTGACGCTGATTCAAAGTTTAGACCGAAGTTATTAAAAAAACTGTATCCATATATATTTAAAGATAAAAGGTTGGCTCAAACTTTACAGACTTTTTTTAAACTTGGAATTGACGAACCAGGCAATCCTTTCTTTTCGCATATTGTGAGATGGAATAACAATACTAAATTAAAAAACTTTTTCTCTGAAGATTTTCGAAGACAAATAGCAGATTATAATGGTTACGAAGATCTAAAAAATATGTTACCTGAAGACTTTGGTGATTGGGACTATGTATATAAAGCACAGTATCTCGAGATTGTGACTTTTATGAGCGGATACTTACTCTCATCTCAAGGCGATAGAATGGCAATGGCGAATTCGGTCGAACTTCGTGTTCCTTATCTGGATCACCGGATAATTGAATATATGGCTACCGTACCATCAAAATTTAAAATCAGAGGCTTGAATGAAAAATATCTGCTAAAAAAAGTGTTTAATGATTTGCTGCCAAAAGAAATTGTATATCGTCCGAAGAATCCTTATCGTGCACCAATAAGGAATAGCTTTCTTAACAATAAATCGTTTGACCTTCACTCAGTCCTTTCGGAAAAAGAAATTAATGAAGCTGGAATATTTAATCCTTCTAAAGTAAAATTATTAATTCAAAAAGCGGAAAAATCTCAGTCTCTTAGCGAGCTTGATAATATGGCAATTGCGGGAATTATTTCGACTCAGTTTTTACAAAAACATTTTATAAATTATAAAAAATTAAATGTTCCTTCCGAATATTCATTCAACACATTTATAGATAAAAGAAATCAAATAAATTAAATTATACTTTGGAGAAAAGATGAACTTTACAATGGATTCAATTTACTTAGATGCTCGTACAGAAACCGAGAGGCTAGTTGCAGCATTAAAAGAGACAGTTGCCTTCAAACTAAAAAAACGCGGGGCTGTTGTTGGCGTTAGTGGCGGAATAGATTCATCAGTTGTACTTGCATTATGTGCAAAAACATTCGGACCGGAAAAAGTACTTGCCATAATGATGCCCGAAAGAGATTCTAGTCCTGAAAGTAAAGAATTGGCAACCATGCTTTGCGAAAAATTTAAAGTTCCTTATCTATTAGAAGATATTACTGACGCAGTTCACGGGTTTGGTTGTTATGAAAGAAGAGATGAAGCAGTTAGCCGTGTATTTCCCGAGTATAATCCAAAAACTTATAAGATGAAAATTGTTCTTCACGCTGATAAAGAAGCAAAGGGCAAACTAAACCTATTTTATCTTACCATTATAGCTCCGGATGGAGAAGTAAAATCTCAGCGCCTCCCACTTTCAGAATACCTTCAAATTGTTGCGGCTTCAAATTTCAAACAACGAAGCAGAACTAATATGTTATACTATCATGCTGAAGCTAAAAACTTTGCCGTTATTGGCACCGGCAACAAGAATGAACATGAACAAGGTTTCTTTGTTAAGTACGGCGATGGTGGTGCTGACGTTAAACCAATTGCTCATTTGTTTAAAACACAGGTATTTCAGTTAGCAGAATTTCTTGGTGTTCCTGAGGATATAAGAAAAAGAACACCTACAACAGATACATACAGCGCTGAACAAACTCAGGAAGAATTTTTTTACAAAATGCCGTTTGAAGTTATGGATCGTATTTGGGATGGTTGGGAAAAGGGTATTTCATCAGATATTATTGCTAAAGTTCTTGGTATTCAAAAAGCACAAGTTGATTCTGAAATAAATGATATAAAGCAGAAGATTCAAACAACTGAATATTTAAGACAAGAACCTTTCTCTTTAGGAGCGCTGTAAGTTTAAAGCTTGCAGCTTCCTTAATTTAATTTTCAAACATTTCATTAATCTTTGCATAATCATACTTACCGGAACTATTCGTTGGAATCTGGTTGGTTGACTTAACGACAATTGATTTGAAGTTTAGTTTGTACATTTTTAATATTTCATTCTTAACATTTATCTCGGAAAGCTTATCATCAGAGAGTACCAATACTTTTAGTAAATCATCTTTTCCGGTACATGCAGCAGAAAAGCTGAAATGGTTTTCAATCATCTTTTGAACCTCGTCAAGGTTAATTCTGAGACCAAATATTTTAATGAATCGTTTAGTTCTACCCGTCACATAAAAAAAATCGCCACTATCTTTATAGCCCAAGTCACCAGTGTGAAGAGTTCCATTCAACTCATCGCCTTTTGATAAATCATCACGTGTTTCTGCATATCCCAACATTACATTATCACCTTTATAAACTATCTCACCAACTTCATTTGGATTGGTTATTTCGATTTCATCATTCATAATTTTTAGTTCTCCACCAGGAATTGAAATTCCAATTGATCCGATTTTATCTTTTAATATATCAGCAGGCAGGTAAGAAATTCTTGCAGTAGCTTCAGTTTGACCATACATTATATAAAATTTAACACTTTTCTCTAAAGCATAGTTATTAAAATATCGAATAAATTCTTCGCTTAATTTTCCGCCAGCTTGAGTCATAGTTTTTAAAGTTGGCAGTTCAATTTTATCAAAGTTTATTCTTTTTAACATCGTATAAGTGTAGGGCACACCGGCAAAGGAAGTACATTTAAGATTATTAAAAACTTCCCAGAAATCTCTAAAAAATACCGTCTTGTCAGTTAAAACAATCTTTGCGCCTTTTAATAAATGACTATTGAGTACCGATAACCCATACGAATAGCTTAATGGAAGTGTTGTAATCGGCTTATCATTTGTATCAATTTTTAAATAATGAGCAATTGATTCAGCATTTGATTGTATATTCTTATAAGAAAGTCTTACAAGTTTGGGAGAGCCTGTTGTACCCGAAGTTGAAAGCAGAACTGAAAGTTCAGGAAATATTTTATCTTTTATAAATTCGTTCTTTTTATAAAAGAATAACGATTCATAATTAAAATCAAGGGCATAATTCAACGGAATAGTTTCATTCGAAGTCACTATAAATTCCGGGTTATACTTATTTATCAGATTATTTCTTATCTCCTCATTTAGCTTCTCATCAAGCATTAAGACAGCATTTCCTGATTTTAAAATTCCAAGATATGCTGTAATACAACTGCTAGTGTTTGTTGTAAAAAGAAACACAAGTCCTTTATTTGATACCCTAATTTTCTCAGCTAAATCAGTTGAAGCATTTTCAAGTTCTTTATACGTAACAGATTTCCCCGTAGATACGTCAAGTAATGCATCTTGATTCGAAAATCCGTCTAAATCTTGCCAAAAATAATTTGAATTAGATTTCATTCTAGCTTTATTTGTTAATCTTTAATTGCAAATATAATGATATGAACTCCAGAAAAGTTTAGAATGTAATTTTTAATCTTTGTTGTGACAAATAATGACCAAAATATTAATTATTCATTTTTGCGAGAAGATGTTTTCAAAGTTATTTTAGCTCGTCAATTTTATAATACAAATTAATTGACTTACTTGTATTTATCTGCATTATATTGAAAATATTTTTTGATTATGGTTATTAAAACAGATTGCCGCTATTTCAAAGGTGATAGACCTTGTGATCCACATAAAGAAAATGGAGTGAAGTGCGATGATTGCAGTTATTACCAACCAATTAAGTCCAAAATACTTATTATAAAGCTCGATGCTGTTGGAGATGTTCTTCGCACAACTTCAATTCTAAAACCTCTTAAGAAAAAGTACCCGAATAGTTATATCGGATGGTGTACCCGAAAAAACTCGATTGAACTATTCAAAAATAATTCACTTGTAGACGAAGTGATAATAATTGAAGATGATGCTCTCTTTAGAATTAATGCAGAAGAGTATGATACTGTAATCAATCTTGATACATCAAAACTAAGTTCTTCTATTGCTGCAGCAGCATCTGCCAGAGAAAAATACGGTTTTGTTTTAAATAAAAAAGGCTATGTGGAATCGACTAATATTGGGTCTCAACATTGGTTGGAAATGAGTTCCTTTGATGATGTGAAGAAAGCTAATACAAAATCTTATCAACAAATTATTTATGAAATCCTTGATTTGGAATTACCGGTGGAACCACCATTAATTTATATATCTGAAAATGAAAGGAAAAAGATTTCGGCCAGAGAGTTTGTAAAAAACTTAGATCCGAAGAAACTTGTGGTTGGACTGAATGTTGGTGTTGGTACTAAATGGCCAAGTAAAGGGTGGCCGTTTAAGAGTTGGCAAGAATTAATTGAAAAGCTTCGAAACAAAAAAATTAATTTACTTTTACTCGGTGGTCCAGAAGAGGTTGAATCAATCAGTATTTTAAAGAAAGAATTTAGTTTCTTGATTGATACCGGATGTGATAATTCACTTCTGGAATTTGCTGCAATTGTTGATTTGTGTGATTTAATTATTACTGCAGATACGTTAGGTCTTCACGTTGCAACTTCACTTCAGAAAAAAATAATCGCTTTATTTGGACCAACGTCTGCGAATGAAATTGAGCTTTATGGAAAAGGGATTAAATTAAGTTCACCCGATGGATGTAAATGTTATTATAGAAAAAATTGTTCGGAAGTTGTTTCCTGTATGGAGAAAATATCTTCTGAAATGGTAATTGAAGCGATTGAGCAACTTTATAAATAGTTTCTAATAGAAATTTTATTCACTCCATTTCAGTAACTAATCCATCTTTGAATTTATATTTCTTCTTGGATTTTTCGCAGAACGCAACACCATTCTTATTGAATTCTAATCTTTTGCCGGCTTCAGAGACCCATCCAATTACTTTTCCCGGAACACCAACAACTAATGCATAATCAGGAACATCTTTGGTAACAACTGACCCGGCCCCGATTAAGCAATGCTTGCCTAAGGTTATCCCGCAAACAATTGTTGCATTTGCCCCGATTGAGGCACCTTCTTTTACGAGTGTTTTCACATAATATTCAGCACCTACCTGAGGATATTTACATTTTGGATCAAGAATATTTGTAAAGACCATTGACGGACCACAAAATACATAATCATCTAATGTAACTCCTTCATAGATAGAAACATTGTTCTGAATTTTACAAAAGTCGCCTACTGAAACATTACTACCAACATTCACGTTTTGACCAAAGACACATTTCTTTCCGATCCTGGCTCCACTCTGAACATGACTGAAGTGCCAAATTTTTGTTCCTTCTCCAATTACACAATTTTCATCAACGAATGCAGATTCGTGTTTAAAATAATTCATTTATGATCCTTAGATTATTTATGTTTTAATGCGAATGGATGGATGTTGTCTAGTACATTAATTACAGATGCCGACCTGAGTTTTCTCACAAGCACGATAGATGGCCTCGCATCCTCAATACCAAAACCATTTCCTTTAAGAGTTTCTTCATAAACTCTTGTATGCAGATCTGTGAATCCCTCAGAGAATTGTATTTCCTCACCATTCACAGTTATCGATCTGAAAGTAGGCACTCCTTTTTTGGAAGCTTCCTCTGGCAAATCATTTCTGTCTGTGGAAAGGAACCACTTAACATTGGCATTTTTAAGTTCTATAAAACCAGACATCCTTTTATCATCTTTAAGATGAAGAATGCTTGATTGAACATCACCAAATAGCCACATTAAAAAATCAAAAAAATGAACTCCAATATTGGTAGCAATTCCTCCAGATTTTTCAATCATACCTTTCCACGAAAAATAATACCACAAACCGCGTGATGTAATGTAGGAAAGAACAACTTCACTTTTTTGCTTTGAATTTGATTGCGTAAGTTTTTGTTTCAATTCTAGAAGAGCCGGATGAACACGAAGTTGTAAAACAGTAAAAACTCGTGTTGATGTTTCTTGTTCCAGTTCCTGTAATGCATCTAAATTCCATGGATTAAGAACAAGGGGTTTTTCGCATATTGCATTTGCACCGACTCTTAGAGCTAACCTTATGTGTGCATCGTGTAAATTATTTGGTGAGCAAATTGAAACGTAATCTACTTTTTCGTGACTTTTTTCTCTTCGTAATTTTTCCAGATGACGATCAAATCTTTCAAATTCAGTAAAAAAACTTACATCAGGAAAGTATTTATCAAGTATTCCAACGGAATCATTTGGATCTATTGCAGCAACTAATTGATTTCCAGTATCTTTTATTGCCTGAAGATGTCTTGGCGCAATATATCCCGCAACTCCCGTTATAGCAAAATTTTTCATTATTCTCTGTTTGGCTAAGCTTTAAAAATGTTTTTAGATTTTATTCCTCTGGTTTCAAAGGCATTTCTGGAATCCACAATAAGTTTCGAGTTTTGAGCGATAAACTTATAATCGAAATCAGTATGATCAGTACTCAAAACTATCAGATCATAACTTCTTAGTTTTTCTCTACTGAGTTTAACTGATTTCATATGATAATTATATTTTCTTGTTTTAGGTAAAATTGGTATTACTGGATCAGAGTAATCAACAGTTGCACCTTTTTCCCGGTAGATTTCAATTAACTTAAGTGATGGTGATTCTCGCATATCATCAATATCTTTTTTATATGCGGCACCAAGAATTAATACTTTTGATCCATTCAATGCCTTCTTAAATTTATTAAGAGTTTCCATCGATCTTTCAACTACATAGTAAGGTTGATAAGTATTTATTTCGCCTGCAAGTTCGATAAACTTTGTATTGATTTCAAATTCCCTCGCCTTCCACGTTAGGTAGAAAGGATCTATCGGGATACAGTGTCCTCCGAGTCCAGGGCCCGGATAAAAAGGCTTAAATCCAAATGGCTTGGTTGAAGCAGCAGCGATTACTTCCCAGATATCAATATTCATCCTATCGAAAACCATTTTTAGTTCATTTACCATTGCAATATTTATTGAACGAAAAATATTTTCAAGTAGTTTGCTTGCTTCTGCTGCTCTTGGGGATGAAACAGGCACCGTTTTAATTATCACTTGATCATAAAGTGCACAAGCAATTTCTAGGCATTTGGGAGTCACTCCACCAACTACCTTTGGAATGGTTACTGTAGAATAATCAGGGTTGTTAGGGTCTTCACGTTCGGGACTAAAGGCAAGATAAAAATCTTTTCCAACTTTAAATTTATTCTTTCCTGCATTTGCTGCATTTTCAAAAAGTGGTTGCAGAACCTCGTCAGTTGTACCAGGATATGTGGTAGATTCCAATGTTACCAATTGTCCCGTTCTTAAATACTTTGCCACTGTTTTAGCTGTATTCACGACATAAGACATATCTGGTTCGCGGTGTTCATCTAATGGGGTTGGTACACAAATAATAATAGCATCAACTTCAGGCAATCTTGAAAAATCAGTTGTGGCTTTAAGTTTACCAGATTTGACAGCCTCTTTTATTTTCTTTTCACTGATATGTTTGATATAAGATTTGCCTTGTGAAAGAAACTTTACTTTTCTTTCATCTAGATCAAATCCTAAAACTTTTATTTTTTTATTGGCGAATGCCAGACCCAAAGGTAGTCCAACATAGCCCATTCCGACGATTCCGACAACTACAGATTTATTTTTTATTTTTTCAAGAATATGCATAGTTAAGTTCCATTTTTAGTTAAAAAATATATTATAAAACTGACTCAAAATAATCCACTTATTCCT
The DNA here is from genome assembly GCA_963790385.1 of uncultured Ignavibacteriaceae bacterium. GTDB lineage: Bacteria > Bacteroidota > Ignavibacteria > Ignavibacteriales > Ignavibacteriaceae > IGN2. Next base: position 381,572 of record CAWBOG010000003.1, on the reverse strand, counting down.
TATTGAGTAATTAAGATTAATAGTAGCTACAGAATGAATGTTTTTTTATGATAAATTCAATATCCACTAAATAATAACTTGATACATTATTCAATATTCGCCATTATTATGCCAAATCTTATAAAAAATAAACCAAGGAGAATCTATGATTTTAAGTAAGTTCATTTCAGCAATCGGGATCGCAATATTATTTTTTGTTTCGATAGCAGCCTGTGCAAACCACCCCTCGATTGAAAAAATCGATAATTTTACACTTGATGATTACAATGGTGAAAAGCATTCTTTATCCGATTACAAGGATTCAAAAGCGATAGTTATATTTTTTGTTGCGACCGAATGTCCGGTTTCTAATGCATACAATTCACGAATGGAAAATCTTTATAAAGAGTATAATCCAGAAAACATTGCGTTTCTTGGAATAAACTCTAACAAAGCTGAAACAGAAGAGATGATGAAAGAACACGCAGAAGAAAATGATTTGACATTTACAATTCTGAAAGATGCAAACAATGTTATTGCCGATGAGTTTGATGCATCAGTTACACCAGAGGTTTATGTCCTGGATGATGATTATAATATTCTGTATCACGGACGAATTGATAACTCAAAAAATGAAGCTGATGTAACAAGCAAAGATTTAGAAAATGCATTGAATGAAATCCTTGCCGGAAAAGAAGTAACAACAAACGCAACCAAAGCCTTTGGATGTTCGATTAAAAGAGTCTGATAATATGAGATGTAGCAGGTTTCAATTATTCATTTTAGGATTAATCCTTTTCTTTGGATTAAAATATGAAGTTTATTCGCAGTTAAATTCAGCTTATGAAGTGAATATCATCAATGTTTCAGATCTAAAACTGATACTTGAAGACGGAAAGGGAAGTCCATTATTAATTAATGTATGGGCAACCTGGTGTGAGCCTTGCCGTGAAGAATTTCCTGACCTGGTTAAATTATCGAATACTTACAGGGACGAAATTCGATTCATCGGAATTAGTGCGGATGATGTTGACGAACTAGATTCCAAAGTAATTCCATTTCTTAAGAACCAGAATGCTCAATTTGAAAATTATCTTATCAAAGTAAGGGAACCAGAAGATTTTATAAATCTTTTGGATAAAGATTGGAGTGGAGCAATTCCGGCAACTTTTATTTATGATAAAAATGGAAAACAAACTGAAGTTCTAATTGGTAAGCAAAGCTTTGAAGAGTTTGAAAAGGCAATTAAAAAAGTGATCAATTAAGATCACTTTTTTGTTTTTGGGTTGAATGACTTTGCGATAAAAATAAAACCTGCAATCACAAAAGGAATACTTAGCAACTGTCCCATATCTAGAGCCATACCAGCTTCAAAACCTGTTTGATTTTCTTTCAGGAATTCTACAAAAAATCTGAATGTAAAAATCAGAACCAGGAATAATCCGAAAAGTAATCCACTCTTGTTCTTTTCAATTCCTTTGTAATAAATAATAAGCAGGATAAGAAAAAATATAAAGTAAGCTATGGCTTCATAAAGCTGCGCCGGGTGTCTTGGAAGATCATCTACTGATGTGAATATAAATGCCCATGAAACATCAGTTGGTATTCCAATTATTTCGGAGTTAAAAAGATTCCCCAGCCTTATAAATGTTCCGGCGAGAGCAACTACAATTACTACCCGATCAAGTACCCAAAGCATTGAATAATTTTTTTTCTTCTTTGAAAAGAAATAAATAGCTGCAAGGATTCCGAGTGCGGCACCGTGACTTGCTAAACCGCCTTCCCAAACTTTCAGTATCTCAATTGGATTAGATAAATAGTATGATGGGTTATAAAACAAACAATGACCTAATCTTGCACCTATAACAGTTCCGAAAATCATATAAACGGAAAGCTGTTCAAGATCGGGTTGTGGTCTGCTTTCCTTTTTAAAAATCCAGGTCATTATAAAATATCCGGCAACAAAAGCCATTGCAAACAGAAAACCGTACCACCTGACCGAAATCGGACCGAGATGAAAAATTTCGGGACTTATACTCCACTCAATAAACGCTAATAACATAAAAAATTTTATTTAATTATTTTGTAAAGAAAAATACTGATTTGTTTTAAGTCTTAGAATTAATTCTAATTAAAACTAACTCTTTCTAAATCTTCCTCTACGCTTTGGTTTTAATTTAGCTTCTTCAGCTAACTGAACACAGTCTTCAAAAGTTAAAGAAGCTGGGTCGCGATCTTTTGGTATTTTAACATTCTCTTTACCGGCTTTCAAGTACGGGCCCCATCTTCCATTTAAAATCTGGAAATCAGGGTTCTCTTCAAATGTTTTGATTAATTTTTCTGCATCAGCTTTCTTTTTCGCTTCGATTGCAACAATAGCTTCATCAATTTCAATATCGTGAGGATCATATTGATCTTTAATTGAATAAAACTTACCATCATATCTTACGTAGGGACCAAACCTTCCGATCGCAGCGACAACTTCTTGGTTGTTATACATTCCGACCACTCTTGGTAGTTTAAACAAATGCAAAGCCTCCTCGAGAGTTATGTTCTCTAATTTTTGTGTTCTCCTTAATCCAGCGTAGATTGGTTTATCTTCCGCATCATCTGGATTACTTAGCGCCGCCACAGGTCCAAATCGAGCCATACGCACCGAGACACGTTTTCCAGTAGCTGGATCTGTTCCAAGAATTCTTTCTCCTGCGGCTCTTTCGGAAGTTTCTATTGTGTGATCTACTTTCACTTTAAAGGGAGAATAAAATTCTTCCAGCATTTGATGATAATCCATTTCGCCATTTGCTATTTCATCAAGTTCTTCTTCAATATGAGCAGTAAATTTAAAATCCATTATTTGAGGAAAGTGAGCCAAAAGAAAATCATTTACAATCATTGCAATATCATTTGGAAATAACTTGCCTTTGTCTGCACCTGTTATCTCGGTTCTTTTTTCATTCTTTATTTTTTTCGAAATATCTAATGTTAAAACAACATAGTCTCGCTCTGTACCTTCACGTTCTTCCCTATGAACATAACCTCGTTTTTGAATTGTGCTAATTGTTGGGGCGTATGTTGATGGTCTGCCGATTCCAAGCTCCTCTAGCTTTTTTACCAAACTTGCTTCTGTGTATCTCGAAGACGGACGGGTAAATCTTTGAGTAGCGGTAATATCTGCGAAGGAAACTTTTTCACCTTTTGAAATGTCAGGTAAAATTCCACTATCACCGTTTTCACTATTTTCATCATCAGTTGATTCAAGATATACTTTCAGAAATCCATCAAATTTTATTACTTCACCTTTTGCAACGAACTTCTCTTTAGCATTGCTAACATTAATTTTTAACGTTGTTCTCTCAAGCTGTGCATCACTCATTTGAGAAGCAATGGCTCTTTTCCAGATTAAATCATATAAAGCTTTTTCTTCTCTTGAACCGGCTACTGTTTCTTTGCTGAAATCTGTGGGGCGGATTGCTTCGTGTGCTTCCTGAGCAGTTTTTGATTTTGTTTTGAACTGTCTTTTGTGAGAATAATTTTTACCGTACTCTGAATTAATTTGCTGTTCTGCGCCATCAAGTGCAAGGTCAGCAAGATTAACAGAATCGGTTCTCATATAAGTAATCTTGCCAGCTTCATAAAGTTTCTGAGCAACCATCATTGTCTTTAGAACAGAGAAGCGAAGTTTTCTGCTTGCCTCCTGTTGAAGAGTTGAAGTTGTGAATGGAGGAGAAGGAGATTTTTTTGCTGGTTTCTTATCAATACTTTCAACTAAAAATTCTGAAGTCTTACATTTCTCAAGAAAATCTTCAGCTTCTTTTTGAGTGTCAAAATAATCCGACACTTCAGCTTTGATCTCTGATTTCTTTCCATCTTTATCTGTGACTATAAAATTGCCGGTTACCTTAAACCTTGATTGAGTTGTGAATGCATCAATCTCTCTTTCACGATCTACAATTAATCTAACTGCTACTGATTGTACTCTGCCCGCAGATAATTTCGGTCTGACTTTTCTCCACAAAATTGGAGAAAGTTCAAATCCAACTAACCGATCAAGAATTCTTCTTGACTGCTGAGAATTAACAAGATTATAATCTATCCCACGCGGATTTTTTACAGCTTCAAGAATTGCGGGTTTGGTTATTTCTGAAAAAACAATTCGTCTTATTTTTTTCTCAGGCAGTTCTAATACTTCTTTCAAGTGCCAGGCGATCGCTTCTCCTTCACGGTCCTCGTCAGTTGCAAGCCAAACTGTTTCGGATTTATCGGTTAATTTCTTTAGTTCTTTTACCCTTGCCTTTTTATCTTCAGGCACTATATAATGCGGAGAGAAATTGTTCTCAATATCAATCCCTTTATCTTTTTTCTTTAGATCCCTGATGTGACCGTAGCTTGAGGTAACGAGGAAATCTTCTCCAAGAAATTTTTCAATCGTACTTGCTTTAGCTGGTGATTCAACAATTACAACGTTTTTTGACATATTTTTTATAAAACTCTTCGGTTTACTTTTATTCTGTGAAAGTTTCAATTTTGACGGCGCAAATTAACTTATATTTAAAGAGAATTTCAAAGTAATTTTTGAATAGTGCGCTTATCACCAAAAATTGAAGGAAATATTTTCTTTCTTCTATCAAAGGAATGAGTATTAATAATTTATTAAAGATTTTTTTTCAGATATTAGCATTGCCTTTTATATTGTTGATAAAAATTTATCAGCTCATAATCTCGCCATTAATTCCACCATCGTGCAGATTTTCACCAACCTGCTCTCACTACTCTCTGGAAGCATTGAAGAAATATGGAATATTTAAAGGTGGCTGGTTAAGTTTTAGAAGAATAATTCGATGTCATCCCTGGGGTGGAAGTGGCTATGATCCTGTTCCATAAATTGTAGATTGATAATGGCTAAGAAAAAGAAATTCAATCTAAAGCAATTCGTTTTAAAGTTACCAAAAATCATTCTGAAGATTATTTTACTTTTTTTCTTTCTATCAGTATTGTGGGTTGTACTTTTAAAATGGCTAAATCCAATAACCTCTTCAATTATGATTCAAAGAAAGATTGAAGCAGCAGTTACTTTTAAAGAAAGACAAACGATTGCTTATCAATGGTTCAGCTATGATAATATTTCAAAGCAGATGGCACTGGCTGTTGTAGCTGCGGAAGATCAAAACTTTCCAAATCATTTTGGATTTGATTTTGATCAGATTGAAAAAGCTCTTGAACAACATGAACGTGGTCGAAAATTAAGAGGTGCCAGCACAATCACGCAACAAGTAGCAAAAAATTTATTTCTTTGGGAAGGAAGAAGTTTTATAAGGAAAGGATTTGAAGCGTATTTCACTCTTTTAATTGAGCTACTTTGGAGTAAAGAAAGAATACTGGAAGTATATTTAAATATTATAGAAATGGGTGATATGATCTTTGGCGTAGGTGCAGCGAGTCAAATTTATTTTAAGAAACTTCCATCTAAACTAACACGAAGTCAGGCAGCCTTACTTACAGCTACAATTCCAAATCCAAAACGATTTTCTGCTAAAAAACCTTCCGGATATGTTCTAAGAAGACAAAGCTGGATACTAACACAAATGAGTTTGCTTGGTGGGACTTCCTATTTGAATAGCCTTTGATTAACGTATGAGGATCATCTTTTTTGCCTCAACAAAATCGTCTGCTGTAATCTTGTAAATGTAAATACCTGATGAAAAGTTTGATGCGTCAAATTCATATTCATAAGAGCCAGCGACTAACTGTTCATTAACTAAGATCGAGACTAATTCACCTAAAGCATTATAAATTTTTAATTGTACATTCGATTCTTTTGGAATGGCAAATTTTATTTTTGTGCTTGGGTTAAAAGGATTCGGATAATTTTGTTCAAGCTCATAACTCATCGGAACTGTATTCACCTCGACTTCATACGAGTATTGAAAGGAACCATCATTATCAATTGATTTTAATCTGTACTTTTCAACAGGAAAGCTGTGCAATGTAATATCCGTAAAACTATATTCGACCAATGCGTTTGGGTCACCATGATTTTCAACAAATCCAATCGCCTTCCATTCTTGATAAGGTGAAGATAGAGATGAAGACCATTTTTGAATTTCAAAACCAAAATTATTTAAAGATGAAGCAGTTTTCCATTCGAGTAATACATAATCATTTGAAAGATGAGTTCCGGTAAACGAAATAAGTTCAACTGGAAGTGGACTCAAAAGATCCTCAAATTCACCTGTTTGCCATAAGGTTGAATTATTTGCATCGTAAATTCCCCAAAATGGACTTGTTGTGAACCACGACATTGTAGCTAAACCATTCGGATCGATAATATCAAAATGTAAAGTAACTACATTAGTCCATTCCGGACTTTCGGCTAAAACAGTTCCGTTATTGTTGTTTGTGAAAGGCAAATCTATGTTTACCCAGATTTTGTCATTCATTGGTTTTGTTACAGTTGCGAGAGAGTAATTACCTTCATCGAAATTATGAAAAACATAATCAATATCTTTAACCGGATCATTCGTAAAGTGAATAGCTGTTGTATCAAAACTAATAACAATGGTTGAACCGCCAAGATCATCTGTTCCTGTGTCAGTATTGAATTGAAGAAGTACAGTAAGTTTTGAACTAACTGTATCTAAAACAGTAAACCTGCCATTAATTGTTGTGGGAAACGTAAAAATCGTAAAAAAGGTTAGAATTATCCCCACCAGGGAAATAAATAGTTTCATAGTTCTCTCCAGTATGTTAAAGAGTTTGCATCATATTCGGGAAAAACCCGAGCTCTTTATTTTTTTTTGACTCTACAGAAGAAACAGAAAGAAGTCACACAGAAATAATTATTAAGCTTTAAATCACATTTTGTGGCTAATGGGTTCGTAGGTAGGTGCTAACCAGCAGTTAAGTAAATTTTTGCTTATCGTAAAAATAAACTTTTGTGATTGACTTTATCAGGCAATTTTTATTCCACAATCCGTATCAGATTATTAATTTAAAAAGTTGAGTTTTAAAAAATTCCGGGACAATTTCTTTTTGATTGTTAGAAAATAAGGCAGTTTAATTCTAAGATATGAGAAGTTGAAATGTGCTAGATGGGCTTTTAAAGACTGAAACCAAAATAAATTTTTTTCCATTCACAAATAACTATACTCAATTTATTATTATTCGTTCCTGGAGGATTAAAACCTTAAACAATAACTACTCAATGTTGATCTTCCAATCAAAAAGACAACAATTATCTAAGCAGAATTTATCCTTCGAAGCTTTAGCGTAGAAGAACCATCTTTCTGGTATCAACGAAGTCACCTGCTTTAATCCTGTAAATGTAAATCCCCGACGCAAGGTTGGAAGAATGGAAACTATATTCATGATAACCAGCATTCAATTGCTCATTAACCAGTGTCGAAACTAATTCACCTAAAACATTATAAATATTTAATTGTACATTCGACTCTTTTGGAATGGTGAATTTGATTTTTGTACTCGGGTTAAAAGGATTGGGGTAATTCTGTTCAAGTAAAAATTCATTTGGAGTAACTGAATTACTAAATTGAACCAGCAATTTATTAATCGATTCATTCGTTATAATAAATTCGTCACCTGACTTTAAATCGGCATCAATTATTTTATTTGATTCATCCATTAACCTGATACTTATATTTTCAATCCTGACTTTTATTGGATAATCAATTCCGCTCATCATTATATACTGCTCTCTATTTTCAAGATTTTCAGCAATCCTTCCGCTTGCAAACCTGATATCAAATCCGCCAGTAGGTGGAACGGGGGGAAGTTCATATAACTTCAAATCAATTTCTTCATTTACCAGAAACAAGGAGAAATTTCTTTTTGAATCATCGGTGAAAATAATTCTCCCCCAATCATTCCTGAAAAATTCTTTATCTGCAATATTTTCTTTATTTAATCCGTTATTAAAATTTATTTGTCCGGTTCCATTCATCTTAACAAGGTATCCGCGACCTGGTTCAATAGTAGTTGCAATTTGGTACTGGTCTGAATAGGAATAAATAGGTCCGCTTATAAGACCTGGTGGTGTCGTGGTGATCTGATTTGTCTGAACTATTTTTTCGAATCCACCAATCATATTCCAGCCTATTGAAACATTTACCGGCTCGTTTGGTACTCGCTGGATTCCGCCTGCAGGCCATTCATCACCGGTATTATAAACATTGGCTCCTACATGATTCATCCAATATCCTTCACCGGGCGTAGTACTTGTCACAGTAATATAATTTCCACCAATGAGCCTATAAACATTATATGAAGGATTTTTACCCCGCCACCAAACATTTGTCCCGCTTCCATCCGGATTTATACCTGGAACTGACACCATATTCCAGCCATTATAAACTTCAGTTACTAATCCAAAATTGCCCTCAAATTCACCTGTCTTCCATAATGTTATATTGTCTGCATCATAAATTCCCCAAAACAAACTTGTCATAAACCAAGTCAGACCAGGTGCAATATTTGGATTGACAACATCAAATTTTAATGTAACAACATCAGTCCATCCAGGACTTCCGGCTACAACCGTTCCATTATTATTATTGGTGAAAGGTAAATCGATATTTACCCAGATCTTGTTCTTCATCGGTTTTGTTATTATTGCAGAAGAGTAGTGACCTCCATCAAAATTGTGAAAAATGAAATCGACATTTTTAATCGGAGTATTCGTAAAACTTACGGCATTTGTATCGAAACCGAATACAATTGTGGCACCGCCAATATCATCTAAACCTGTATTTGTATTTATTTGTAGTAAAACGGAAATCTTTGAATTGCCTGTATCTAAAATAGTAAGTCTACCATTAATGGTAGTTGGAAAAATAGAAAATGTGGAAAAGAATAATATCCCAATCAACGCAAGGTATAGTTTCATAGTTCGCTCCAATATATCAAGGAGTTAGCATCATATTCGGGAGTTGACCCGAACTCTTTATTTTATTGATTATAAAAAAAACAGAAAAGAAATCAGCACAGAAATAATTATTAAGATTAACATCGCAATGATGGTTATATGGTTCGTTAGGTAGGCAATAACCAGCAATATTTTGATTTTCGTTAAATGTAAAATAAACATTTATAATTTAATTTATGAGGCAAATTTTATTCCAATATCCACAATTGATATTAATAATAAAATGATGAGATTTTTAAAATTTTTCAGATATTTTTTTTGACTATTAGAAAGAGAGAGAGATTTATTCTAAGTAGTGAGAAGTTGAAATGAGTCCTGCAGTTATTTAGGAACTAAAGTCTGCCGTATAAGTCTTTCTTTTTAAAATGATTAAGAGCTAAATTTTATTTTATTTGAAATTCTTCTTTAGATGCTTTTAGCAGTCAAAACTGGTTTTGTTAGTTTGGGAATGCTCTTGGAATTCTTCGTGGCAGGAAAATTTTCAATTATTTGTAAAAAATTAAAAAAAACAATTGACCTTCTGCATTTATAGAGTTAAATTAAAATCAAATTAAAACGGTTCTTACTTTTTCTTTCAATAATTTAGAAAGCTAGATTTAAGTGAAACGTTTCTTTATAAATGATGTTTCACTATTAGTTGCAGATATCCTCATTTTACTAATCTGTGTCGTAGGTTTATATCTCATAACCCTTAAAGCAGATTTACCCTTCAAAACCTCCACTATAAACTCTAAGCTGATTGTTTCTGAAAATCTCGTCAGTAAAAAAAATGTAAATGCAGGTGATGAAATTATCAGCATAGATAATCATCAGTTTGGTAAATGGGAGGAAGTAGAACTTTATCTTGATGGAAAAAATATTGGGGGTACAGTTGAGATCAGATTATATAGCAACGGAGTGATTAAGTCAGAAATTGTGCAGCTTAAGAAATATTATAATTTATTTGACCTGATTATAATTTCATTAGTCGGACTAATCTTCTTTGTAATGGGTGTGCTTGTAAGAATTAGGGCTTCAGAAAATAATTCTGCTCGCATATTTCATTGGGCGAGTGTTGGACTCGGGATAGTAATAGTTTTGACTGCAGGTTATTATAATGTTCAACCAATTGGCTACGGTCATTTTAGCAGAATCATCTGGCTGCTTGCTTATAGTTTTACTCCGGTATTATTCATTCATTTTACTTCCTCGTTCTCAAAGAAAAAAGTTAAAGGCATTAAATATATTTTATGGATTTTCTATATAAGTGCTTTTATTAATACCGTCATTCTTGCGTATTTATTTCTCGATGCAACAATTGGCGAAAATATAAACAGTCTCAAAAACTATGTGGCTTTCTTTAATTTAATTTTCAGATTCTTTCTGATTACCTGTATAGTGATTGCAATATCAATCTGTGTTTATGCATACAGATCGGCAGGTGAAATTGAAGAAAGGAAACGACTTCAATGGCTGCTGCTGGGATTCTTTATCGGTCCGTTTAGTTTTGTAATTTTTTGGGTTATACCTATTTACCTTATTGGCCATACCCTAATTCCCGAATCATTAATCTTGATCTTCCTAACTGCTATTCCTTTCACATTCAGCATAGCTATAATTAAATATCATTTGATGAATATTAATCTTATTGTTAGAAGAAGTGTTCTTTATACAATAATTCTGTCAGCTATAATTATTACCTATGCCGGAATCTCTTCGGCCATCACTCTTTTTGTTAGTGATATCAATCCCGCATTCCCTTCAGTATTAACAGTGTTAGCAGTAGTTGCTTTACTTCAACCGGTTAAGCAAGGCATTCAGAAATTTGTCGACAAAAAATTCTTTCGTGTCGAATATGATTACCGCGAAGAACAGAAAAGGTTTTTGGATGATATAAAAAATATTTATGATGTTCAATCACTTGCAGAATTGATCGTAGTACGAGTGGATAAACTAATACCAGTTGAAAAGATTGGTTACTTTGAGTTAAATAATCAAACCGAAAGAATGAAGATTATTGCTAATAAGGGCTGGAATTTATTGAAAGGCAGAAGCATCAGATTTGAATCTGAAAATCTCAAAACTGATATGTCCCTACCTGTTGCTGTTGATGATAAAGTTGAACCTGGTTTGAAAATAGAATCTGCAGACATAAAAGTCTTTAAAAGATGGGGGATGGTTCTTGTCTTTCCTGTGAAGTCACCATCTGGTTTGATTCATGGTTTTCTGGTTCTGGGTGCTAAAAAATCCGGAGTGAGATTTTTGAAAGATGATATTGACTTATTGAATTCAGTAGTATTTGCAGTTGCACTTGCGATAGACAGAATAAAGTTACAGGAAGAGCTGATACTCGAACATCTTGAGTCTGAGAGATTAAAAGAATTGGATGAAATGAGAAAAGAATTTATCAACACCATGACGCATGAATTAAAAACTCCACTCACGAATATTAAGTTGTACACTCAGATGACTGAAAAAAATATTCAGACCTCACACCAAAAATCTAAGGAAAATCTTAAAGTAATTGATGGAGAGAGCGACAAACTTCAAAGCCTGATTGAAAACATACTTGACTATGCAAAGATTGAAAAGGGAATGATGATGTACGAGATGAAAACCATAGAGATTAATGAAGTAATCAGGAAAGCAATCAGTTCTGCTCAATATCAATTCAAAATTAAAAATCAAACTCTTGAAAATAAAACATCTGATCAGCAGATTTATATTTACGCTGATTGTAATGCAGTCGACAGAGCCATAATGAACTTGCTTACAAATGCTGCCAAGTACTCACCTGTAAATTCTCAAACTGTAATCTCTACCGATTTAAATGAAAAATATTTTAAAATTTCTGTAAAAGATAGCGGAAGAGGAATTCCGTCGGAAGAAGTTGATCAAATATTCAAACCATTTATCAGGACAAAAGAGGATTCAACAAATAAAACCAAAGGGACAGGACTTGGACTTGCAATCGTAAAACATATAATGGATGCACATCAGGGAAAAATTGAAATCAAAAGTGAACCTGGAAAGGGAAGTAAGTTCACACTTTGTTTCCCTTTGGCAAATGAATGAAAAATATTAAAGGTGAAATTGATATCTATATCGTTTGATTGCTTTGCTTAATTTTGAGCAGATCTAAATAAATTTTTTTTATGGAGGCATGATGAAAAAAATATTAATTATTGAAGACGATCCGGCAACCGTAGCCGGGCTGAGCGATACTTTGACAGAGGAACATTATGAAGTATCAACTGTAATGTCGGGACAGATGGGATATGAACGAGCCAAAGAAGGAGATTTTGATCTTATTATTCTTGATTTAATGCTGCCTGAAAAAAGTGGGATTGATGTTTGCAAGGATTTAAGGAAAGATGGAGTGAACACTCCTATATTAATGTTGACAGGCAAAAAAGAGGAAATTGATAAAGTGATCGGTTTGGAAATTGGAGCGGATGATTATGTCACAAAACCATTCAGTCTGAGAGAAGTAGTTGCGAGAGTTAAAGCATTGTTGAGACGTCCGCAAGAAATTCGACCTGAAGTGGAAGAATATTCTTTCGGTGATGTTTTTCTTGACTTTAAAAAGCAGGAAGCTAAAAAAGGAACTAATCCGGTTGAGTTATCTGTGATGGAATTTAAAGTGCTGAAGTATTTCATTCAGCGGGAAGGTGAAGTGATAGAGAGAAATCAACTGCTTGATGAAGTATGGGGTTATGAAAATTATCCCTCGACAAGGACTGTAGATAACTTTATTCTTAATCTCCGCAAAAAGATTGAAGACGATCACTCAAATCCAAAACACCTTTTAACAGTTCACGGTGCGGGATATAAGTTTATAAAATAATTTTATTTTCTGATCATTTTTGTGAAACGAAATATGGTTTAATCGTACTTAGATCTATACCGCGAAGACCTTGTGGAAACCTTGCAAACATTTTTATGCTATTCCAATATTTCTGAGTTGGTTCATCCATTTCGTACCTGTCTCTCATAGATTCTCCACTGACAGTAGGAATTCCCGCGACCAACCACAATGGTAATGTGATTATTCCATACGCACCATTTGAAATAGTTAAAACCGAGCCACCCAGAACCCATAGACCGTAAGTTGTGGTGTTCTTTTCATCAAGTTCGAGAGTACTCTCAGTTATTTTTCTTATTGGTATTTGGTAAAGTGAATCATAAAGTAAATAAACAACACTATCTTCGTATGCGATGAATTCTCCACCATACATCATCCATTTTTCATTTGGATTTAAACTATCGGGAGAGGTAGTTATAGTTAACCAGCCTCCATAAACATCCTGGGGCACATCTTCTGTCTCCGGTAAATAATTTTCAGGTGCAAGAGATGCAGCACATCCGATCAAAATCAGCAATGGTGACATCATCAAAAAGAGAAGTATTTTTTTATGGATACACATATTTACTGCTCCAAAAAGTTTCTTCCATCTCTGCTTCAACATTTTTGAATCGAGGTGCAAGATCTTTGTAATATTGTTTTGGATTGAATAACATTTGATAAACTTTACCCGGATTTTCTTCAGCCAGCCACTCATTTCTCATCCACTCGAGATAATATCCCTGCGATTCCATAAAGAGTTCATAATTATTAAAATCAGCCGGGAGTTTATAATTGAGTAGATAGTTATCTCCAGGAAATGTTACTAAAACCGAATCAATATTTGTTAATAACTCAGTTACCGTACTCGAATTAATTTTTTCAGGAGATGAAGTTGATAGCTGAATAATAGTTGGTTTTACTTTGTCAACTATTTCTGCGAGAGCTATGTAATCAATCCTCCATAAGCCTTTCGCCATTCTCAATCTTATTCTTACCGGAAGATTTTTTGTAGCCAAATTCAATTTATTTTTTAGTGGAACTATTTTGATATCAGTTGCGATAGGTCCGGTTTCACCAACCTCACCGACTGTAACCCACTCATTATTTTCACCTTCTATCAAGACATCAATATTTCCTAATGTTTTTTTTGGATTTTGAAGAAGTGATCTATATTGATCACCATTTCGTTCAAGATTTGCGAACCAATCGCCAGCGGTTGTTCCCATGTATGCTAAAGTCTGGTAAAATAGATAAGTTGTAAGAAGAGTTTGTCTAGCTGCAATAACTAATCCGAGACTATCTGATTTTGCATGATTAAATGTCAGTTCAATTATTTCTTTAGTGGCAAGATAATTGGAATCCGCCTTGCTAAATCTCTCCACACCATCAAACGAACAAACTTTTTCTGAAATATCTCCTTCATTTGCAATAACTGAGCTTGCTTCGGTAATATTTATTGCCTGATAAAATTCACCATCCGGTGTTAAAAAAACACGGCCTCCTTCTGGTTTTGGTAATGCCAAAAGATTAGCCGAACGAATAACGTGTGTTTCATAAGCTTCGTTCTTTAATTGAATAGTAAAATCACTACTGTTAGGTTTTATTCTGTATAAGGCATCAACATCTTTTTCTTCTAATGCAGGAGAAATGCTTGAAGAAAATCCTTCAGATTGAACAATAAAATCATCCCCATTGTTTGCATAAAAAGTCGGGCATGAACCAAAGCAGGCCTTTGGGTTTACAATACACACGATAGTAAAAATACCTGTCACAATTGTTAGTACTGTAAGTGTTCCCAATGCAGAAGATGACTTGATATGATTAGTTTCCGCAATAACTATTTCTTTAACTGGTACAGTAAATTGTCCCTCTGAAATTATCTCCCGGTTGGCATTAACAAGTTTACCGGTACCATTGACTGATGAACTTTTGGAATCTACTATCCAGTTATTGAGTACATATAAATCACCGTTTTTCATATGTAATTTAATAAATGGAAAATCTTCAGAGCTTTCAGTAGGTGAAATTTTGGTTGGTGGTTCAGAAATTCTTTCAATTCTTGAGCCCCCACAATTCGAATTCAAAATTAAACTTCCGCAAATCAAAAAGAGCAAAACCTTGATGGAAGCAGATTCAATTATATTTTTTATTGTTTTCATTTTATCTTACTCATATATAACTTAAAATAAGATTGAATAACCAAATGCAATTGTTAGTGCATCAATGCCGGTATTTGACTCAATAGAGCTCTGGTTATATTGATCAGCATATGAATTTGAACGCGAGTTAGAGAAGTATTTATAATTCAGTTCCAATCTCATCATAGACCCTGAAGTGTATATCATCTTAATGCCCAGAGCAGCGTTAAATACCTGAGTATCAAGCGAATTATCTGTCGATCCACCATAATAGTCATAATAAGTTACGTAATTGCTTAAACCATATCCAACTTTAACATAGGGATATGTCTTTTTGCTGGTAGTGCTAAAATTATAAGTTAAGTTTGCCAGTATTGAAATTGAAACTTCATCATCAGTTATAAGGTTAACATCAAACTCCGGTTCAAAACTCAATCCGTCAATAAAATAATATCCGATTGATGCTGAGAATAAGAAAAGAAATTCTCTGCTTGAGTATTCAGAATTATAAGATTGCGAATAATAGATTGAATCATTATAGTTAAAATATTGATCGGTATTTGTTGAAGTTGTTTTTAAAAATCCAGCGCCCAAATTGGTTGAGAAATTGACTTCAAAATCTCCCTGCTTGAAAGATGAAATCGATTCAACCTCTCTTACCTGAGAATTCATAGAAGCCATTGAAATTATAACTAAGAATAAAATTATTTTTTTCATAACTCATCCTTTAAGATTTATTTAAAGAAATCAAGGCCTCCCTTAGGGGGAGGCGTTGTTAATTTTTTATTTAAGCAAAATCATTTTCTTTGTCTGTGCAAAATTTCCTACTCTTAAAGAATATATATAGACTCCGCTTGGTAAAGTGTAAGCATTTCCGCCGGAGGCGGATCCGCCTTTGGCGGAGAACTCAACTTCATATCTTCCTGCGGTTTTTGTTTTGCTAACTAGTGTTACTACTTCGTTTCCGATAATATCATAAACCTTAATTGATACAAGTCCTGATTCAGGAATTGAATATTCTATTGTTGTTGCCGGATTAAAAGGGTTCGGATAATTCTGCGCCAAACTGAATTCGTAAGGGATTATGCTTCCATCATTTTCTTTCACCTCAGCTATAACATTACCTCTGTATTCTGGTGAAATTGTCTGCTTGTAAATAATGTACTCGCTTAGAACCTGGAACTCGGAAGTATCAGCGTACAGGTATGGATCAATTATAGTTATGGGAAGCATAGCGCTCAGAGCACTTAATAAAAATTCATTTGCAGTAATTGAATATATTTGCTGAGGGTCGAGCGGAACTCCTCCGACTTCTGCGTATTCAATTCTGGAAAAGGAAGTTTTTGCCAGATTATACGAATAGCTCATTCCAGAAACCTGAGGAAATAATTCATCATTGTACTCTGCCATTGAAACTCCGAGCTCTAATCCTGCAATAAGGTCTGCACCGGTTAGGTTAAATTTTACAATTCTGAAACCAAGTCCATTAACTTCATTAAAACCATAACCAACATCTCTAAATGCATCTGCGGCTACAAGCGGTCCTTCGTAAATTGGTTGTGCAGTTGATCCACCAACTATAATTCCAATTTCAGTTCCCGTCTTCCAGCGATAAGCATCAGTAACAAGGTTTCCTATTGGAGTGTCGTGTGGTCCGTTTTCAGCAAGATCAGTTGCAACTTCTTCGAAGAATTCTGTCGCTGTCCCGATCTGTTGTGAGTAAACTGGTCCCCACGTATTTTCAATTTCAGTTATCAATCCATCAACAACAGTTTTAACTGAAGGTTCTTCCGGAATTGTTTCATCAAGATCAATTAATGAATAATCAATCAATTCCATTCCACTTGCTAAAACTGCAATTTTCATTTTACCAATACATTTATAAAAAGCATCTGCCTGTACGATGTAAGTTGTACCACCGAGTGGATCAGTAACTTCAACCGGCTGATCAGTTCCTAAATGATCGTGTGCACTTATGATAATATTTATTCCCGGAATGTTTGCTGCTAAATCCTGATCATAAAAAATTCCAAGATGTGATAGACAAATTATCAGGTTGCAACCCAGAGAATTTAAAGTATCAATCATTGCTAATGCTGTCTGTGCAATGTTTGTATCTACAACTGCCGGTGATGGTAAAGAGAATAGATTTGTCTCGGGAGTTAATAGACTGAAAATTCCAATCTTTGCATTTCCAAATTGTTTAATTGAGTATGGTAATATGTAATCTTTCAGTGGTTGAACTTGCGGATCTTCAAGAATAAGATTTGATGAAACCAATGGAAACCCGGCACCAGGAAGGAAAGAAGATTGCAATGAACCATAAAGAGCGACCGGTGTTAAATCAAACTCGTGGTTACCAACGGCCATAGCATCAAAACCAAGCATGTTCATTAATTGTAACTCAGCGGCACCGTAGAATTTGTTAAAGAAAAAATCACCGATAAAAACATCTCCTCCGTGAAGTGTGAGAACATTTTGCTCGCTCATTTTTGTCATACCGATAGCAGTTGCAGCGCGACTGATTCCTCCCTGCGTTCCTTCAAGTGATGGATTTCTTGGACCAAGTGGTGCCAGACACGAGTGTGTATCATTAACATGGAGAATTGTTATTGTGTCTGTTTGAGCAGATGTGATTGATGCGAACAGCAAGAAGAAAGGAATAAAGTAAAAATAAAACCTAAACATTGTGAACCTCCATAAATATTAATTAATAATTGTTCTTAACACAAAGGACTTTGAATCTCAAATCCTGGTGAAAAAACTACTACTTTAAAAGCCAGTGATTGTCACACAATTGTCATGTTATTGTAAAATGCTTGTAATGTTCATTTGGGTAATATTAACAATGGTTTTACTTATGGTCTGCTTTGGGAGAGTGTTCGGTTAGTATTTTTCAGGAAATTATTCTGTAACCAGTCTCTGCAATTTAAACTCTCTCAGAGTAGAGAATAATTACTGATGTAAATCAGATAAAAAATTTTCAAATTGTTAAGAAGTATCGATTTGTAATTGGAAAACAATAACCCTGATTTTGATACAACTTTTACAATTCCATGACAATTCATCTCATCTTTTTTATTACAATATATCAGAGATTTTTTAAGAGTTATGAAATGAAAAATATATTTTGCTTTTTATTTGGTTTTATTATTCTTTTATCACCTGCTCCTTCTCTTTCGCAGGAAAAAGAAAAGCCATTTATTGTCAGTCCGCTTATTGGAGACACACTTTCACTTGAGGAAAGAGATTATTACAACCTTCTTCCAACAATTAATAATTTTCAGTGGGCCTTATTTCTTTTAAATCCGGATAGTTTGCTTGACGTAAAGGTCAGATATGAAAACAGCGGTGGGGTTAGAGATACATTAATTAGTCATTACAAATCACTTGACAAATTAAGAATGTATCTCTTCAAAATAGATATTACCAAAAGCAGAGAAGTGAGGGTATATCTTGAAAATAAAACAAATATCAGTGGCAGTTTCTTATCAATAAATCATGATTCAGTTTTAATTTATTCTGAGGAATGTAAAGAAGTAACCTTTAATTCTAATTGCTTTAAAAAAATAAATAATACGGAAATAAAAAAATTCGTAATACCCGGCGAATCTAATGTTGGCGAGAGTGTAGTTTGGTGTACGATAATTGGTATTGCTGCAGGATCTGCAATAGGAATGGTGGTAAATGAAAGCACCAATAGTTGGGAACAATTTGAAGCAGCAAGTGTTCTTGCAGGTGGGTTAGTAGGTTCTTGCGTTGGTTTATTAACAGGTATAATTTATGGCTCAATAACTTCGACTCCAGATATAACTATTCAACCCTTTTCAGAAGAAAATATCAAAGGACTAAGCCAGTATGCGATTTTTCCTACCAGTGAACCTGATGAACAAAAAAAAATAAAGTGAGGTGTAAAATGAAAAACCTTTTGCACATAATATTTTTAGTTATTCTAAATTCAATTTTATATCCCCTCTGTTTTGCTCAGGATAATGTAGAACTAATAAAAATTAGTCCTGAGATTGGAGACACTATAAGTTTATCTGAAAGAAACTACTATAACTTTTTCCCGGTCATCAAGGATTTTCAATATGCTGTTATTCATTTAATAAATGATACTACAACCGAATTAAAAATTAATTATCTAAATGAGCAAGGCTTATTAATAGATACGGTATTTACTAATGGCGCAAATTATTTGGGAAATTTTAAGGCTTATATAAGGCAAGTAAATCAAGAAAGATTAGAAAATTTCGAATCGGATACTAAAATAACCGTAATAAAGTTAAATGGAGAAAAATTTGTCGGGAAATTACTATCAGTTCAGGATAGTAGTATTATAATGTGTCCCGACTCAATATCTTCGGTAAGCACACAAACTTTTCTTAGGACTTATATAAAATTAAAGGCCAATGAGGTCGAGAGCTTTCAGTTAGAATTTGATTCGTGGCCTCGAACATATGCTGGAATGCGTATCGGTATTCTTCTCGGAGGCCTATCGGGACTTATAATTGCTTTAACCACTAACAATTCTACAACCAATACAGAGACAAGTTCGGTCATAAGTGAAGAAGGAATGGATTTTACGAAGGGACTTATGTACACAACAATTGGAGCTTTAATTGGCGGTGCTTTGGGTGCTGGAGTTGGAGCTCTAACATCAGCAGATGAAGCAATTGAAATTAATTCAGCAAGCGATATTCAACAACTAAAGGAATATTTAGCTTACTAATTATTATGCAAGTAAATGTAAGTAAATAAAAAAGCAAATTAGGTACAAAATGAAAAGAAAAATATTAATTAGTTTGCTTATAGTTTCATTCTTCAATTATATAGGATGTTATTCCTATTATACGCTAAGTAACAAAGAAATTGAAGAAGGAAAACCCGAACCTGATGAAAGTATAAAACTGTTACTTAAAAATGGAAGTGAGTTTGAATGTGCACCGATTTCAGATTATAAAGACAATAATCTTTTTTACCTTAAAGTTGACACACCTGGAACATATTTGATGGGTCGTGGAAATATGATCAATACGTTAACAGGTGTCACTGCAAACTATAATGGTGTGGTTCAGGAAGATATGACAGATTCCTCAGAAATTGTTACAATTAAATCTATAGAATATTGTTCAATATGGACTAAAAATAATGAATGGTTCTTATTTAAAGATGGAAATTATGTCATCATTACTCCTGAACAAGGAACAGGTTATTTTTTGTGGACGCCAAATGAAGAGGTAAGAAAAGTATCATTTAATGAAATCAAAGAGATCCAGGAAAGTGATATTAATTGGGGTCTCGGTACTTTGTTTATTGCTTTGTCAGTTGCTGCAATTACGGCGATCGTTTTTTTATTGATAAATGAAAAAATGAAGCGATAATTTAAACGCATAGAGGTAAAAAATGAAAAAGAAAATTTTTATCAGTTTGCTTGTAGTTTCATTCTTCAACTATATGGGATGCTATTCATATTCTGCGTTAACGGAAGAAGAAATAAATGAAGGTAGACCACATCCTGATGAAAGTTTCATATTGGTTCTCAATGATGGAAGTGAAGCCAGTTGCAGTCCTGCATTTAGTACAAATTCAAATGAATTATTCAGAACGAATTCAAATGAATATTACTACTTAAGGGTAGATAAACCCAGCAGAATATTAATTGGAAGCGGAGATAAAATTGATAAAAAAACCGGAATCAAAAGGAGTTTTGTAGGGATTGTTCAGGGGGATATGATTGATTCATCAAGAATTTTGATAATCGATAATGAGGAATATTCTCTTTACTGGATAAAAGATAATGCCCGTCTATCTTTTAAGAAAGGAGAATTTATTGATATCCTTCCTGAACAGGGCACAGGGTATTATATCTATAAGACTTACGAGCTTGAAAGGAAAATAGCTTTCGAGGATATTAAAGAGATTCAAGAAAGTAGTATTAATTGGTATGTCATGGGGCCATACATTGCTCTATGTATTGCGGTTATCATTGGTATTTTAGTTCTTGCGAAGAATTCGCCTCAAGGTCCTATACTTCCTTAAAAATAAAACAGTTATTATTAAGTGGTATTGAAATTAAAAAATATGTTTCTAGAGTAATAGGTGTGGATTAGTTGTTATAATTTATAGTTAATTTTTTAATTTGTGTCAATGAATTCTTAAAAGTCAATTTCTAATCAAAAATCCTAAATTAACCCAAAACTTGAACCCTGAATCCACTTAACCAATATTTACTAATTTTCCCTATATTCATACGGTAAAAGAAGTCTTTGTATTTTGGATTAACAAACTAAGGAGAGCTTGATGCCAAAAAACATAGTCGTATTTTCTGACGGTACCGGGCAGGAAGGTGGGAAAGGGTATAACACCAACGTCTATAAACTCTTCAATATGTTAGAAGATCGAACTGAAGATCAAATCACATTCTATGACAGAGGACTCGGAACCGGTTTCAGAAAATTTACCGGCAACATCAGCGGAATGGGCATTTCTCAAAACATCTATGAATGTTATCGTTTTATTTTTGAAAATTATATGTCAGAGGATAACATTTTCCTTTTCGGTTTCAGCAGAGGCGCAACAACGGTCAGAAGTCTCTCGGCATTTATTCATCTCTTTGGAATCTTACCTAAATCAAGACCGGAACTAATTAAACAAGCATACAAGATTTATAAAATCGATGATAGCGTTGAACGAAAAAAACGTGCAGATGATTTAGTAGCGCGTCATCATAATCAATGGACAAAAGTTAAATTTATTGGAGTATGGGATACGGTTGATGCACTTGGATTACCGATAAAAAGTTTAAGTACACTTGTTGATTGGTTTCCTTTCTTCAGACACAAATATCATAACCTCACATTAAGTGAAAGTGTTGAACATGCTCGTCACGCTTTAGCAATTGATGACGAACGACTTACATTTCATCCAAAGATTTGGGATAAAGAATTGAAACCATATCAAACTATGAAGCAGGTTTGGTTTAGTGGAATGCACACGGATGTTGGTGGCGGATATAAAGAAGAAGATTTATCTGACATACCTTTAATTTGGATGATTGAAGAGGCAAAGCAGTTTGGTCTCAAAATCTATCCAAAACATAAAGTGAATACTCATCCGGATGCAAATGGATTTATGCACGATTCACGTAAAGGATTTCCGGGATTTCTGTTTAGGAAAGCAACAAGAAGCTGGAAAACGGAAACACACGGTAAACCTGTTATTCATCAGAGTGCTCTGTTGAGAAAACTCAACAATCAGAATCAAGATTCTCCACCATATCAGTCTTGGATATTCAACTTTGAACATGAAGTTGAGAACTGGCCAGAATCTCAAAGAAATATTGAACACGTAGTCTAATATCTGAATGAAATAAAATTAAATATTTCATTAAATAGAAATTTTAATCAGGAGAAAACAGATGCCAAATGATTATTTAATTGGTACGGGAATTTACGATGTAACTGGACCAGCCGCAGAACTTGGTATGATGGGAATGGCAAGCATTGAGCAGAAAACCGAGGGCATACATTGCCGACTTTTTGCAAGAGCATTTATAGTTTGTGATCAAAGCGATAACAAACGAATTGTAATATTATCAGCAGATATCTGGTCTTGCACACAGGCTGTAAAAATGGAAGTTGTAAAAAGATTGAAAGCGATTTTTGGAAATGATCTTTATACAATTGAAAATGTTTTACTCAGTGGAACTCACACTCACAGCGGTCCCGGAGGTTATTCTCACTACGGACTTTTCAATTTATCAATCCTCGGATTCGATAAACAAAATTTTGAATGCATCGTAAATGGAATGGTTCAGGCAATTAAAAAAGCTCACGAAAATTTATCTCCCGGAAAAATATTTATAAATTCTGGAATTTTAGAAGACTGCGGAAATAACCGCTCTCCAATTGCGTATGAACAAAATCCTCCCGAAGAGAAAGCAAAGTATAACAGTAACACTGATAAAGAAATGCTTCTTCTAAAACTCGTTAAAAATGATGGCAAAGAAATAGGCTGCATAAACTGGTATGCAATTCATCCGACCAATCGTGGAAATAAAAACAAGCTTATTACCGGTGATAACAAAGGTTACGCTTCTTATCTTTTTGAAAAAGAAAAGGGAACTGACATTCACGGGAAAGAAACATTCATCGGAGCATTTGCAAATTCAAATTGCGGTGACATTTCAGGAAATATTAAATATGGTATCCCTGATCTTGTTCAAGATTTTGCACATATGAAAGAATTCGGTGAAAAGCAGTTTAAAAAAGCAAAAGAATTGTATTCGACTGCGACAACTCAAATTAATGGCAATATTGATTTCAGGCACACTCATATTGATTTTTCCAAAGTTAATATTGAAGGGACAAACAACAGGACTTATCCTGCTGCATTAGGAGCTTCGATGTTTGCCGGAAGCACCGAGGACAGTAAATCTGAATTCGGAATTGTTGAAGGAATTAAAGCCACCAGTTCAGGAGATTATCCGTCAGATAAAAGAAATATTATCCTTGAAGCTATTAATTTACTCTCAGGTTTGTTGACAGGATTTAAAGTCCCTGGAATTTTAGAAGATGAAATGAAAAAAGGCCATTATCCTAAACCGATTGTGCTTGCTCAAGGGTTAGCAGAACCCTTTCCATTATCTCCTGAAGTTCTACCTCTGCAAATTCTCCGGATTGGTAATTTAGTTTTACTTGGAATTCCTGTCGAGTTAACAACGATGGCTGGCAGAAGATTACGGGAATCTATTCTCCATGCTTTTAAAAATTCAGGAATTAATTCCATTGCTCTTACTACCTATGCTAATGCTTATGCAGGATATGTTACGACGAAAGAAGAGTATGATATTCAGCATTATGAGGGAGCTTCGACACATTTCGGGCCGTACACTTTAATGGCTTTTCAGCAGGAGTTTGGGAAACTTGCAAAAGCAATGAAAGATAATCAACCTGTTCCTGCCGGACCAATTCCCAGAGATTTATCTTCTGAACAAACCACGTTACAAACCGGACTTGTGACAGATACCCAGCCATTTCCGTGGATTCCTTTCGGAGGCACTCAAACTGATGTTGATTCTTTTTACAAAGCCGGAACAACTGCCAAAGTTATTTTCTGGGGAGCTCATCCTAAAAATAATTTGAGAATACAAGAAAATTTTTTAGAAGTCCAGAGAAAAGATGGTGATAAATGGGTTACAATTTTTAATGATAACGATCCAAGCACAATTTATGAATGGAAAAGAGACTTTATAGCCAATTCAAAAATTACTATCACCTGGAATATTCCTGCAGATACAAAACCTGGTGAATACCGGATTTGTCACTTCGGGGATTCGTGCGACATTTCGGGTAAAATTAAAACTTACACAGGAATTTCAAATACATTTAAAATCGGGGAATCATCATCAGTCAACGAAATTAATATTAAAAATTCGTTTGGCAAGCAAGTTGAATTATGGTTCTATCATCCGAATGACTGGCTAAGATGGACTGCTTATGCTCATCAAATGTTGAAAAAGGATGAAAACTTTATTTGGAAAATACCTTCCGGCTGGGGAAAAGTTCAGGTTCGATTTACTGGTCCGAATAAATGGAAAAGTGTTTCTGGTGGTGAGTCAATAATAATAAAGGCAAATGGTGAAATTGAAAGCTTGGTATAATCAAATCGGCGAACAAAATTTATAGGATATTAAATTTATGAAAAAAATTAAACGCATTTTTTTACTTTTCACTTTTCTGATTATTCTCCTGCAGGTTGGCTGTACTCATTATCCTGCATTACAGGAACCGGATGTTCTGATGTTTAAGCAGACGGTTCATTCAGAATCACTTCTTGATAGTCTTAATCAGGGAAAACTTTCTGCAGGTATGCCTCACTTTGTGGTGAGCCAGTTGTTTAAGAATTATTCAGCCGGATCAATGGAAATCAAAATCCCTGTTGCAACACTTGGAAGTAAACAACGATTGCAAGAAGAAGAAGGCTGGAACAGGAAATATGTTGATCCAAATATCAGTGTGTTGATCGATAAATTTGAAACCTGTGAAGGAAAATTATTAGTCTGGTATCAAAGACCAAACTTTTATTCGATGGATGTTTCTCAACGCGATACTCTTTGTGTTTTTTTTGATGATACGGTTATTTGTTCTGTTATAAGTTATCTGAATAAATCAAATGTTTTGACAGTAAGAGATTCACTCCCACAAATTCCAGTAAGCACAAGTTTGTACGCAGAAATACATTACAACGATCATCCCTGGAGGGAAGTAACTTACTGGTACAATCTTGAAATACTGAGCAATGCAAAGTCATTCAAGCTTGGTGATACAAATTATGAATTGTATCCAATTGAATTATTGGAATTCAACAATGAACCTGTTTCATCTTTTAATTGGAGAGAGGTAAATAAAAATGAAGATTAAAAAAGATTTTATTAAAGCTAATAAAAAGATTAAAATCATTTCAAATGATGGAAAGCCATATCCGATTCCTGAAAGCTGGCGGCCGGTGCTTAGTAAATGTGATATGCTTGTTATTATTCCTGATATGCATATGTATATCTATAATTCGCATCTTGATAATTTCAAGTATGGTGCTGATGCTATGCTAAATTTCTTAAATCATCTTAGCACGCTCAAAGAAGAAATGGAATTGGAAGACCAGACTTTGAGAATTTATCAGCTTGGTGATTTATATGAACAGAGATTTCCCGGATTACACGGACCAAATGCAACTGCGGTTGAGATTAGAATGTCACATACAACCTACGACCAGATAGTAAATTCATTGAATTCAATGAGAACTCATTTTCTTTACGGCAATCATGATTTTGAACTTCGTCATTTTCCTGGTTTTCGTTTTGCTGCCCTTGAAGGTAAAGTATACATTGAACATGGGTTCACTCCGGATAGTTGGCAGGATTTTTCAAATCCAAATGCATCTTTGTGGGAAGTTGGACAGTTTTTATTCTTATCAATAAGAGAGATAAATGAGTTCTTCGCAAATCTACTTGTAGCATCCAACGTAATTCAAAAAGATGAATTCTATTCATGGGGAGTTCAGTCAGGCAAAGACCCGATTTATAATTATCCTTCTGAAAAAGATTATATAAAAAATTATGGTCATTGTCTGAACTATTTTTCAGATCGAATGAAAAAAAATCCGGAGAACAAAGAAACAAAAATTACAGTCATTGGACACACACATCATCCATACATCAACACTGATGTAAATAATGGGAATCACATTTTTATTGATGCTGGTGCCTGGACATCGGGTCGATCCGATTTTGTAGTAATAACGAATGAAGAACTTGCAATTTGCAGTTTTCAGAGATAATGTAAACTTCAGGCTAAAATAATAGTTTTAATAAAGCTCAGAGGCAAAAATGGCACTGGATAGCAAAAAATCACTTATACAAAGAATTGTAAATGTGTTTGAATCAGGTTCTCCGGAAGGAAAATATGATGCACTAGTAATTTATGCTGACGGTGTTAATCACTCTCACCAGATTACATTCGGCCGAAGTCAAACCACGGAACAGGGAAACTTGAACAAGCTCATAGAATTATATGTGGAGAATAACGGAAAATATGCTGCAGATTTTGTTCCTTACCTTGAAAAAATTGGGAATGAATCCCTTGTCGATGACGAAAATTTTAAAAGACTATTGAAAGATTCTGCACAAGAAGATAAAGCAATAACCTGCCAGTAGAAACACAACTAATTCACTGTTCACCAGGAAATGCGTTTAAGATCAGTTACCATCCGGATCATATTTCAGCAGATGAAGCTAAAAGTTTGAAATTTAATTTCTCACCACTGGATTACTTGGTGAAAAATATATTCCCGAAAAACTAAAAGATGTTTTTATAAATTGCCTGTTACGTAGGGAATCTTTTTTATTTCTAAACGCCGAGTACATAGTTTATTGTATTTTAATGATTGATTTTCAGAATAATTAATGGAGAATTGTATAAAATGTTAAACGAAGCAAAATCCCAAAATGAAGAAAGTAAAGCTGATATCGGCTTAATAGGGTTAGCTGTAATGGGTGAAAACCTAATTTTGAATATGGAAAGTCATGGGTTCAGGGTTGCTATTTATAACAGAACTTTGGAAAAAGTGGATAGCTTTATAAATGGAAGAGCAAAAGGAAAAAATATTATTGGTTGTCATTCTGTTGAGGAATTAATTTCAAAATTAAAATCGCCCAAAAAAGTGATGCTGATGGTGAAAGCAGGAAAACCTGTCGATGATTTTATTGAACTATTGATTCCTCATCTTGAAAAAGGTGATATAATAATTGATGGAGGAAACTCTCATTTTCCTGATACAACAAGAAGAACACAATTTCTACAAAGTAAAGGCCTGCTGTTTATTGGAACAGGAGTTTCCGGAGGTGAAGAAGGAGCATTGAAAGGCCCATCAATTATGCCCGGCGGTTCGCAAGAAGCATGGCCGCATTTAAAACCAATTTTTCAATCTATTTCTGCAAAGGTTGAAGATGGTACACCCTGCTGTGACTGGGTCGGAGAAAATGGTGCAGGACATTTTGTTAAAATGGTCCACAATGGAATTGAGTACGGTGATATGCAACTGATTTGTGAAGTTTACCAGATTATGAAAGATCTTTTACGGTTGGACTATGAAGAAATGTATAATGTCTTTAAAGAGTGGAATAAGGGGGAACTTGATAGTTATTTAATTGAAATTACCAGAGATATACTTAACTATAAAGAAAATGGAAAACCTCTCGTCGAATACATTCTCGATACCGCAGGACAAAAAGGTACTGGTAAATGGACTGTACTTGCATCATTAGATTTAGGAGCTCCTTTAACACTTATCGGTGAAGCTGTTTATGGAAGAACACTTTCTGCACTTAAAGAAGAAAGAGTTGAGGCATCTAAAGTGCTTACAGGTCCCAAACCAAAATTTAATGGTGATAAAAAACAGTTTATAGAGGACTTAGGTAAAGCACTCTACGCATCAAAAATTGTTTCGTATGCACAAGGTTATGATTTGATGAGAAACGCAGCAAAAGAATATGGATGGAATCTAAATTATGGAGGAGTTGCTTTGATGTGGCGTGGTGGATGTATTATAAGATCTATATTTCTTGGAAAGATTAAAGAAGCATACGATAAGAATGCGAACTTGTCAAATCTTTTACTCGATCCTTTCTTTAAAGATAAAATTGAATCCACGCAGGAAGCCTGGAGAAGAGTTGTGGCAACTTCTATCACAAATGGAATCTGGATTCCAGCACATTCAACTGCACTAAACTATTTTGACGGATTTAGAAATTCTCGATTACCTGCAAATCTATTGCAAGCTCAGAGAGATTATTTTGGTGCACATACTTATGAAAGAATTGATAAACCAAGAGGTGAATTTTTTCATACAAATTGGACAGGAAGAGGAGGGGACACTGCTTCCTCAACCTATAATGTTTAATAGAATGTATTTAATAAAATTTAAAAAGTAGTCTTGCAAATTCGTTTCCATAACTAACGTACACTGAATGATTTTGAAAATAAACTATTATTTGTACTTGCTTGAACTATGAAGTTTTTAGTTATTGGAGAAATTATGGTAACGGATTTTATGAGGAGTTTTTCATTAATTTTTTTCAATATAAATAATAAGAAATGCTATTGAAACAGAATTAAAATATCTCGTAATAAAAAAGTGTGAAATGAATTGTCGGTCAACAGATTTTCCTACTTTGGACTAGAAAAAAAAGCCTTGAAAACTTATAAATAGTTTGATTTCAAGGCTTTATTCTAACTTTGCGGAGAGTCAGGGATTCGAACCCCGGAAGGACTTGCATCCTTAACGGTTTTCAAGACCGCCGCATTCAACCACTCTGCCAACTCTCCGATTTTTTAAGTTCCTGAAACTTGTAGCCAGATTTGAAACTCTTTATCTCTTTTTCTCTAATGAAAGCTTCAGATTTTGTCGTGCATATTTCAAAATATGCTAATGTCCATGGTCTATAAGCTTTGGTGGATTTAGATTTTCCACTGTTATGTTCCTTTATTCTTTTATCTAAATCGCCTGTATGACCAATATAATATCGCTCTATGATTTTGCTTTGTATAATATATACATAAAACATTGCTCAAGACCGCCGCATTTCCCGCAAAGCGGGATCTCACTTTGTGATGACAACCACTCTGCCAACTCTCCGAATATCCTTATTTTGGGCTGTAAATATAGGAATTGTACCCTCATCGAACAAAAATTTTTTCTTAATTTTCTCCCTAAGCATTAAAATAACAGGAATAAAATGAGTGATCTGACGGAATACAAGATTTTCTGCAAAGAGCTAGCAAAAGTTAGTTCGGAGATAATCAGAAAATATTTTAGAACAAATATTAATATTGAATCAAAATCAGATAAATCTCCTGTGACCATCGCTGATAAAAAAGCGGAAGAAGTTATGAGAGAATTAATTTCAAAACACTTTCCAGATCACGGAGTAATAGGTGAAGAATTTGGTGAAACCAACAATGATGCAGAATACACATGGGTATTGGATCCAATCGACGGAACAAAAAGTTTTATTTGCGGTGCTTATAGTTTTGGTACTCTAATTGGACTTCTAAAAAAAGGAAGACCAATTCTTGGTGTTTATAATCATCCGATCTTGAATGATTTTTTAATCGGAGATAATTCAGAGACAATTATTAATGGTAGTAAAACTATGCTTAGAAATTGTGATGATTTACGCAAAGCTGTTATGCTAACAACTGATCATACTAATATTGAAAGATATCAAAGCAAGGATAAATTTGATGAGTTAATTAAGAATGTAAAACTATATCGGAACTGGGGAGATTGTTATGGCTATTTTTTATTGGTAACCGGTTATGCAGATATAATGATTGACCCGATAATGTCTTCCTGGGATTTACTTCCATTAATTCCAATTATAAAAGGTGCCGGTGGAATAATAACTGATTATCATGGTAAGGATCCGATAGAAGGGAAGAGTGCAGTAGCAGCATCTAACCAAATTCACTCGAAGGTCATTTCAATTCTGAACAGTTAAGTTCAATTATCAAATAAAAAAGAATAGAATTACTGTCGCAACGAGCGCTAAGATTGTTACTACTCCAACATATTTTTTGTTAAATATAAGTATTGTCCCGGCTATCCAAACAAATAAAATCAATAATAATTCTGGCTGTAAAAGATCGGTCACCTGAGGTACATAATTATTTATTGCTCCAAGTTTATAGCTATTTCTTAACGGAGCAATTATTATTACCAGGGTTAATAAAAGTGTGCATATTATGATGGCATATTTCTTTAAATTTTTATTTTTATTGAATAGTTCGAGTGAGCTTCGTACCGACATCAGTAGACCACCAAAAAGTAAAATGAAATTAAGTATATTTATAGTAGAGGGGATATTCCCCCAAAAAGTTAAACTCACAAATTCTTTTTCAGGTATTTCATAGATTCGATTGGAGTAATGAAGAATTATTTTGTATTTGATCTTTTGCCCTGGTTTAAGATTTGAAATTTCACATTCCAGACCTTTATCAATTTCTTTGAAGGGAAATTCTGTTTCCTGATCATCATTCATTAGAACAAGTTTCCCGGTCAAACCAATTATATCGCTGATTACAATGTTTTTGTATGATGTTTTGTCGAATGAAACCTTATCCAGTTTGTAGGAAACTTTCCTGCCTTCAATTCCAAAAGTACCTGTGATGGGGTAATCTTTATCCGTTACACTTTTGATGTAACCAATTATAAATACAATCAATATGCTGCTAAACCACAGGATAATTTCGTTTTTCATACTTCCAAAATAAATAGAATGTTTAGAATGATTACCACACGTTTAAAATAAAAAACCCCGGTTAAATAATGCCGGGGTTATCGGAAAGGAGTATGGTTCTGCTACAAAGACGATCCTAGCTTAAATCTCATATTCACAAAAATCTTATAGACTCCAAAGTTTCCACTCTCAAGACGCGATAAAATTAATGATGGTCCTATAGAAAATGCACTAAAGGCCCAACTCTCAGCAATTTTCTGCACTGTCAAAGTCATTACGTACTGTGGTATTCTATGCTTGCTGCCCGTCATTGCATCGAAAAGGAAATCGAATGTACTTCCGGCAAGTGACATTTCTCTAAAGTCAAAGCCGAAATGCCATTCGTCTAAATATTGACCAGCATAAACTCTACCCCTCGTTGAACCAAGCACTTTGACAGGATAACGGAACTCCCAGTTAAAAAATGATCCCTCTACTAGCCAAGCCTGGTATTTTATTGTTGAGTCAGGATTCAATACTACGGTTCCATCTTCCGTACTTAAATATTGCTCTTCCTGGGTTTGTGAAAAATCATCGGTGGAACTCAAATAACCTAGTTGGAAAAAATTACCAAATGGAAGCACATAGTTTATTTGATACCCTGTTGAAAATATCAAAGCGTTATAATTATTTTCTTTAAACGATGTCACCAATGGATCTACATTTGAATAGATACCACCCGAAACACCAAGTATGTGAAAATTTGCTTCTATAAAGTTTGTGTTGAGTGGACCTTCATACTTTGTTAAAATACCAAAGGACAGCCCTATGTCCTGCTTGATCGGAATGCCAAGTCGTTCACCACCGAACAATTCAAAAAACGGATTTATATAAGCCATTGTGGAAGAAATTTGCTGCTTGGTTGGAGGATCAAACACTTTACTCACTTTAATTTTCTCAATTACCCGTGTGAACACACTTCCGTAATTAACTTCCTCTTCAAGATTTATTTTGAATGGATAAGTTTGTACTCTGGCTCTTAGCTCTGGAGGAAGAGCGAGAAAAGGATACAACGATCCTTTAATTGATATTGTCTGATTATTTGCATCTCGTAAATCTGCAATAATTTCTGCTTTTGGATCAGGAGGTTCAATGAGCAAGGCTTCCTGGATGTAAATAAACAAACTGTCGTCGAGCGGTTCCATCTGGAAATAATTAATTGGCTCTTCATCATCCTGAGCAAAAACAGGAACTGTTGATGTTAAAAGAAGGATCGTTACGAATATTATTAGAAGATACAAGAGTTTCATTGTGTTCTATCCTAAGTATTATTTAGCAAAATCTGTAAAGAAGAAAGAGTCGCCAACCTGGACCCTATCTTTAGTTCTCTCATCAACAACTATAAAAAAGAAGTTGGCTTTATATCTGCCGTCAGATTCTCTTAAGTTTTCATTTTTATCAGTCCAGTCATCATACTGATTTTCATTTGAAGCAATTTTGAGAGAAACATTGTAAACCATATTTCCATTAGCATCCTTCTGTGGGCCTGACACAGAAATTGGTCCCGAGTAAGTTACCTTCAACTGTTCCGGACGGCTGTCAACAATTGTAACAGTGAATGCTGTTATTCTTTGTAATTCCTGGACATAAATATCCTGAGCATTCATTTTAGTAGTCACGCGTTCAATCTTTATTTCAGGTGGTTTATTAGGAACAACTTTAACACGTTCTTCCTGACTACCGAATGCAACTATAATTTCAGTTTGATCTGTTAAGTCAAATTTAGCTTCTTTACCCGGTGGAATTACAACTATTGGTTTTGAACGGTCTCTTGGATCGTAAAATGTAGTTGGTACACTTCCACTATTCTGAGCAGTGTTCCATGTATTTTGTATAAATGTTTGCTTCATTGAAATGGGAAGCTGCATTTTTAATTGCTCTTCCTTAGGTATTTCTTTAGGCTTTTCCAATTCTTTTGGTGGGGGAACATAATCTTTATATGTATCAAGTTTTTTACTAAGGGATGCGAGTTGCTCTTTCATCTCCTCATTTTCAACCAAAACATTTGGATCAATTTTAATTGAAAAGTCGATTCCGAGAGAGTAAAGTGAGTCTAGTACAGCCATTAATGAATCACGCACACTAACCCTTACGGTTTCATCCTCAAGTGCAACTCTTCTAAGATCGAGGTTCGCTCCTTTGAGCGCAAGTACTGTAATAACGAAAATGTAGAGTACCTGGTAAATAACAAATTTGGCGTCGCGGTCTCTTCTAGTCATCTTATACCCTTTACTTTTTTACAATTGCTTCTAGGTGTTTTAAACCAACAAGTGTCTTTTCATCCGTAAGAGATGTAGATGCCTGTGTAATTGAATTTGCAAGTGCGTTTAATTGCTGGATTTTGTCTGAGCTGATATGCTGTAATGAGTTCACTTTTTCCATCATTGCTGTAACAGCGGAAAAGTTTTTATGAATTATTTCACTCATTCTTGCTGATTCAGTTACAACAGCTTTGTACTTTTCCAAATCCTGAACAGAAACTGCTCCTCCTCCTCCAATTCCTGATTGGTTAAATTGCTTTATCAGGCTTTTTGAACTTTCAATCTGAATTCTTGAAAAATATTTATCTCTAATATCTTTTACGTGGTTCACGACATTTTGAAAATCGACACCAAGTTGATCGAGAACAGGTTGGAACAATTTTCCAATTGCCAGAATGATGAGAGCCTTAATTTCAAATGGAACTGATAGCCCTAAAAATACTTCTTCACCAAGTTTTATACTTACAAGTAAAATAGCTGCACCTATTAAAGGCAATGCTGTGGAGATTGAATCAATTACACTTGTAGATGCTTCAATAATTCTATCTATAGTTTCTGTTGCCGGCGTTCTGATAATTTCCAACTTCAATTTGTTGTATGCCAGGAATGAGATAAAAATAAATAATGCATACACGGCAACCGGTAACCACCAAAAACTATAGGGTTCAAATGTATCAACCGGAGGCTGCCAGCCGGGGAATAATGATCTGGCAAGATCGAATGTTACTTCTCCAAGAACGGGCACACTTGCCACGTCAATAAAGAAGGAAATAACCAAAGCTATCAGGGAGATAATCGCTGGTTTTATTATTACATCAAATCTTATCCTTGTAACTGCTGACCTTGTAAAACTATCAAGTTCTTCTTCTAAACCATCGGCGGATCTGGAAGGTTCATCGACAAGAGCACTTCCGGTGCTATCTAAAGTTCTTTTTCTGTTTAGCATCTATGTCCTCAATTGATTCTTTAATAATTATTTATTTACAACCACCTGGATATTTTAAAAGTGAAATAGTAACTATTAAGTAAGATTAACCACCAGAATAGAATTCGACTCAACCACTTAAAAAATATTGCATCTTTGGAAGACAATTATCATACCAATGGAATGACTGTTTATAGGTCAAAACCTAGCTTGAACAGTTAAAATTTCGGGTTCGGAAATTTAATAGTGTAATTTAATTGTTGATGGTTTTACTAAAAGACAATCAGGTGTTATGTGGATTTTTGCTCAATATTCTTAAAAAATAGAGAAATAATTGAGTGAGCATTAATAGTTCATCGTCATCAAGCATTAAGAAACTTTTTATTATAACTATTAGTAGTGTAAATGAAATTTACTGTAATTCTGAATTGTTGTAAAAATTACGTAAATAATTACCGAATGATAAATTTTTCTTCCATTAAATTTTGAAGTTTCTTTGGCTGGATTAAACTTGGTAACATTTTAAAAGGCAAGTCAATATTACAGTTAATTAAAATGAATTTCTATTTGCGGGTGGGAATGATTTTTCTATTAAATTTGATGTTAGAATAATAAATTACAATTGACGTTAAAACTAATTCTATTATAAATCTGAAATAAAATTATGGCTAAAAAAAATAAGACCAATCAACCGAAAACAAATTACCCGATAGGTAAATCAGCAGCACAGCAGTCAGAAGAAAAAGAAGGAGACTTTTATACTAAACATAAAAGCACAATTTGGACGATACTTGTGTTAGTAGTTCTTACATTTTTCTTCATTGTTAACAACACAAGAAAAGTTGCTGAAGAGGGGCCTTATCCGCCAAATTATCTAAAGAGTAATTCTGCTGATGAAACTCAATAATTAAAAGTCACTGGAAAAATGAGCAGGTAGCTTAAATTCCGTCTCTCATAAAACGAGGTTCTTCAAGTGTGAGTATGAGAGAAATTCTGTGTGAATCCGGTAAGCGGTCAAGTTCTGATGCACTGAAGCGTGCAAATGAGTAATCAATATTTAACTTCGGAAGTTTGACACCGGCTCCAATTGTATATTGTTTAGTATCACTGTAACCTGCACGAACAAAAACTATTTCCTGGATATTCCATTCAAGTCCCGCATGAACATCAAAGCTAACTGGTCCAAGATTAAATTCAGATGCATATCTTCTGTTCTCAAATCTTGTATCGACATCAAGTGCTGGCATGATGTAACCACCAAGAATTCCGGTGAACTTATAAGCACTGCCTAATTTGAGAGTAGGAGATATCAGTTCATTTGTACCTGTACTCCACGCAA
Organism: uncultured Ignavibacteriaceae bacterium; assembly: GCA_963790385.1. GTDB lineage: Bacteria > Bacteroidota > Ignavibacteria > Ignavibacteriales > Ignavibacteriaceae > IGN2. Next base: position 346,328 of record CAWBOG010000003.1, on the reverse strand, counting down.
CGAAAGTAGTTGTAGCATCCTGCAGATTACCACCTACAGTTAGATTTTCCATCGGTATCCAATAAGCTCCAAAATCAAATCCGATTCCTGTTGCATTATATTCAGCAATATCTCTTACAATAACTTTAAAATTAGCTCCCCAATAAAAATCTTTTGATTGTCTTTTTGCAAAGGTGAAATAAATTGCCCAATCCTGGTTACTGAATTCAGTTATTCTTGAATAATCTAATCTTGCATACGTATTATTAATATCCTGAATTGGCTCACCTGTTTGACCATCAATTAAAGCATTTCTCGTATCCGGTATTCCATCAACCGCAAGTCTCATAATACTTAAACCAAAACTCATATCATTCTGGAACGGGATAGCCACAGCACCATAATCATAATTAACAAGGTTACCGAATTGTTCGGAGTGCATTAATGCAATTTGCGGATAATCAACATTTGCTAATCCCGCCGGATTATAGTAACCAGCAGTTACATCGTTTGCTATTCCGGTAAAAGCTCCACCCATTCCTAATGGTCTGCCGCCGACTCCGAGCGCCATAAATTCACCAGCATACTTGCCCCAAACTGTTTGTGCGTTAACTGAAGTGATGCAAGCCAGAAAGGATAGTGAAATGAAGGCTATTTTTTTCAGCATAAAGATATTCCCGAATGCATTAATTGTTTAAAACCTGGCAAAAAGATGGTTAATGAAAACAATAAAGTCAAGGCTATTTTTATGCGATGAGGGGGAAATAATTGACCATTTTTTAATGATCTTATTTTACTTTTCCCTGTGCAGCAACAGCTTCTGCTGCTTTTTTTATTTCGTCTGCATCACCAAGGTAATAGCTCTTTAGTGATTTCAAATTATCATCTAATTCGTAAACTAACGGAACACCTGTCGGAATATTTAAACCAACAATTTCATCTTCAGGAATGTTGTCGAGATATTTTACTAAAGCTCTTAAGCTGTTGCCGTGAGCAGTAATTAAAACTTTCTTCCCTTGTTTTACTGATGGCGCAATAATTCCTTCCCAGTAAGGAACGAACCGTGCAACTGTATCTTTCAAACATTCAGTAAGTGGTAGTTCATTTTCTTTAAGGTCAGAATAACGTGGGTCTTTACCGGGAAAACGATCATCAATTTTTTCCAATGCGGGTGGTTGAATGTCATAACTTCGTCTCCATATTTTCACCTGATCTTCACCAAACTTCTGAGCAGTTTCGGCTTTGTTCAATCCCTGTAAAGCACCGTAATGTCTTTCGTTCAATCTCCAGTTTCTAATTACAGGAATCCACATCAAATCCATATCCTCAAGCGTTATCCATAAAGTTTTAATTGCTCTCTTTAAAACTGAAGTGTAAGCGATATCAAAAGTGTATCCTTCTTTTTTTAATGTTTGTCCGGCAGTATGTGCTTCTTTAATTCCTTTTTCGGAAAGATCCACGTCAGTCCAACCTGTAAAACGGTTTTCTTTATTCCAGGTGCTTTCGCCATGTCTGAGTAAAACTACTTTGTGCATATTCAATTATCTCCGCAAAATATTCTATTAAACTAATTGATCAAAAATAGGGAAGGAGTTAGTAAGTCAAAAACTGACTTGGTAAAAATTTGATTTACTAAAATTATGCAATTGCCTTTGTGAGTGTTTTTTCCAAAACCTTAAAATTATTTTTCCAATACTTCTTCATTTTTTCGGCTTCATTTAAGTTTTTAATTTTATTATGCTGAACTACCAACTGAGTTTTGTTTTTATTTTTCGGATAAAACTGAACTTCAATATTTGTAATACCATCAACCCATTTACCACGTATTGATTTATTTGTTGTTGACTTACTGATCTTGAAATCAAAATCTTTTAACCAAAGTTTTCTTTTTGCAGGTGAGTTAACTGCATTAAAAACATTTGTAACAGAAAAGGGAAGAGTAATACTTTTACTTATCTGGTAACCATCTGGTTTTTCGTGTTTCTTTCGCCCTTTAACATCTTGTTCGTATTGTACCGTAACCATCTGTGACCACCATCCGGATAATCCATACTTATCATATAACAATTTTGCTACTTGCTTATGTTCAAGCTTTTTTGCACCAATTTTATTTAAGAGTGAAAACCACTCTTTCCAGATTTTTCCAGTACTTTTATTAACTGCTTCATCACTAATTCGTTGTGCCATAAGTTAAACCTAAAGATTTTTATTTTAAATTAGGGATAATTCTTTCAGAATTACAATTCCGATTGCAATTGTAAATACAGAGGCTATTGTACTTATCAGGACAATATTTCCTGCAAGTTTACTATTAGCTCCCATTGCTTCAGCCATAATGAAACTAACTATTGCTGTGGGACAGGCAAACAACACAAACATAATTCCGAGATCAAATCCACGGTAACCGAAATAGTATCCTCCCAAAGTCAGCAAGAATGGAATGAGTACAACTTTTATTGCTGATGAGGTGAATGCCAATCCGGATGCTTTTTTAATATTTTGAAGATTGAGAGAGCCACCAATTCCAATCAATGCGAGAGGTAATGCTAGCTCAGATAAAAATTCAATTGTTGAATGTATGACCGAAGGTATTCCTATTCTGAAATAAGAAAATGGTAACCCAACGATAACTCCTATAATTAATGGATTAAGAATAATTTCGAATAAAGTGCCTTTTAGTTTCAACTTTCTTTCTTTTCTGAATGGAACAGTTAAAATCACGACCGCAAGAATATTGTAAAGTGGTAAAATGAATGCTAGTAATATTGAGGCTTTTCCCAACGCAGAAGTTCCAAACAACTTTGAGATAATTGCAAGTCCCACGATAGCATAATTACTTCTGTACGCACCCTGAACAAATACACTTAAGTTTTTTGCTTCTTTAATAAATGGCATTGACAAAATCCAGATAATAAAAAAACTGATGAGGGTTGCAGAGTAGATATAAATTATCTGATTGAAATCTATTGCGGTACGTAAATCAATTTCTGCTAAGTTAATAAATATCAGGGCAGGTAAAGAAACATTAAAAACAAATTTGGATGTAACATCAACAAAATTCTCATTGATAACATTTATGCGTTTTACAAAGTAACCAAGTGCGACTAATAAAAATACCGGTGCAACAACGTTGCCTGTGAAGATTATATTATCAATCATTTTATTGCTATCCCTTCATACATATAGCCGACAATTTTTGGATCTCGTTTCATATAATAGTTTTTCAACTCAGATATTTTAAATCCTGAATCAATAATAAGTTGCTTTATATCTCTATTAAGATTGCATCCTCCAGCCCAAATATTCTGAATTGGATTTAACCTGTGCTGCCACTTTTGAGTTTTCGGGTTATCGGCTAAACCGTGTTCAAGAAAATAATAGTTGCCACCAGGTTTTAATACACGGAAAATTTCTTTCAGTGATGAAGCAACATTTTTAATGCTGCATAATGTGTAAGTGCTAATTGCTGCATTTATAGTATTATCGTGGAAGGGAAGAGTTTCGCCACTCCGATGCAAGAGCTCAATTTCTATTTTATCATTACCGGATTTCTTCTCGAACTGTTTTAACATTCCCATACTGGCATCAATACCTATTATCTTTTTTACATGATCAGGATAGAATTTAGTATTTATTCCTGTCCCAAATCCAATTTCCAGAATTTCTTCTTCTGTAATTCTACTTAAAATATTTTTTCTTCCTTCATTGATTTTGGGTGAGTCCATCGAAGTGTCATAAAAGATAGGAATGATTACATCAGTGTAGAAACCCATTAGTATAAATCCTCAATCTTCTTTTTGAATTCAGATGGTACAGGTGCAGTTTTTCTTTTTTCATAATCGAAGAAAACTATTCCTGTTTTTACAACTGCAATTTCTTTCTTCGAATTTTTATTTGTTACTCTGCAAACAAAATCACATCCAATTCCTGAAAAATCATTAACGGCAATTTCAACCAACAATTGATCACCATAAAAGCCCTCAGATTTATATTGAATAGCAGAGTCGATCATTATTATTCCAACTCCTTCAACATTTGACTCTGAATAATTGAGATGAGTTAATAACCTAACCCTTACTTCGTGAATAATTGATAGCAATGAATCATTACCGAGATGTCCGCCGTAGTTTATGTCGGTTATCCTTATCGGAATTTCAGTTCTGAATATAAATTTATCTGGTATCGAAATTTTTATTCTTGGCATTCTTTTATCTATTATTTAGCTAAAATTAAAGAATAAATTATTTAGATGGATATTTCAATAATCTTATAAAGTAAATTTAAACCTTTTTTACCTTGATATGTCTAATTGATAGTTATAATTTTAAATAATTAAAAAGAGAGATAAATATGAAAATCAAAATCGGTATTATTTTTTTAGTAACAAGTTTCTTCCTTTTCTTTTTGGGATGCCAATCAGATCCTAATTCTCCCGACCAAAATAACTCAGCCACAGATCAACTATTGTACAAAACTGTTGATGGCGATCTTGCATTAATGAATGCTGGCGGAATGCCTCTGGATAGTTCAGCAGGAGTTTTTTCAATTGGCTGGAATGAAATCTTCAGACCTTTCATGGACAGCTCAAGAATTAAAGGAATGGCCTTTGCAGTTGCGTTTGGTGAAAGACCAAGTGACCTTCCTCATTTCAGAAAATTTGGTTTAGATATGGGCGACATTACAATTAGTTACTCGGGCAACCAGGTTGAAATGTATAAACATGTCCACGACAGACGAGGAGTAGCCTACAGTTTGTTTGAAAGACCTTTTGGTCATTGCAATTCCGAAAACATGCTTCAATTTATACCAAACACGGATTATCAGTTTGAAGTTTCCGGCTCAGAAAATTTTGCACCAATTACAATCACGTTAACTTCGCCTTCAGCATTAATGAATATAACAAGTCCAACGTTTGGTGAAATTATTAATCCTGCCGAAGATCTCACAATAAACTGGGAAGGCGGAAATGCTGGAAAAGTTGGAATCAGATTAATGCCGGATTTCAGACCTCGAAGAGGACACGATGGCGGACCTGGCGGAAATGGTGGGCCAGGGCATGATCCAAACCCTCCAATGGATCGCGTAATTTTTGTTATACTGGAAACAAATCCGGGAACTTATACATTTACTTCTGAACAGATTCAGGAACTTATTAATGGAATTCCTGCGGATGGTTTAAGAGCAGAAGTTTCTCAAATGGATTTTGTTGATGTTGAACATCCGAATGGAACTCTTCGAACTGCGATGAGAAACGGAAATAGTGTGATGATGAGAATTCAGCAATAAAAAGAAAAAATATGTTTTAAGAAGCCGCTCTTGTAGCGGCTTTTTTTGCTGTAAAGATTTTTCTGGTTTGCTTTGATTCTTTAAAAACATTTCCCAAGTTAATTGTGAAAAATTAATTTATATGAGAAAGTAGTTCCTGATTATTACTTGTTATAATTTAAATTAAAATGGAGTTCATATTTAATGCCTATTAAATCTTTCTTAGAAAATGAATTTGATAATTTTGTCTTTTCAGTCGATTATCAAATAAAATCGGAGATGGAATCAAAAGGTAAAAGTTATATTCTTAATGTAGACGAGGAAAAATATATAGAATATTTTTATCAGAAATTTTGTTTAATCCCACTAAAAATATACTTAGAGACTGAAGAATATGATGAACCACTAACTATTACAGAAACACATATTGACAGCAGATATGGCAGCGAATATGAACGAGATGTATATAAGTTTACGATTAAATATAGGTTTGAGGGATCCCCCTGACTTTTTAAACTTAAACCAAATACTTTCACTAGAACATCTTATGAAATTGATGTCAATGACAATTTAGTTATGTTTTCTTTCAACTTAGATAAAAAATATCCAGAAGAATTTAAGAGATTAAAATCTCAATATTATAATAGAGCGTTTGCAAATGTCAACAACATAAATAAGGAAGCTGAAAATCATAACACCTCTTTGAAAAGTAGAATAAGTAATATTTTCAGTAATCTAAGAGAAGAATACATAAAAGAAAATACTTTCTTTGAAGCAATAAATTTAAAAGTTAATCCTGAAACAAAATCTATTTTTTCTGTTCCTACCATAAAAAAGAAAATAATTCCAGAACCAGAAGTTAAGGTAAATGAAAAATACACATCCGAACCCACTATGCTTATTGAAATTTATTATGACATACTTGACGTTATTTATAGTTCCGGTAAGAAAATGGAAAGAAAACCATCTTTATATAAAGATAAAGATGAAGAAGGACTACGAGATCAATTCTTATTTATTCTTGAAGATAGATATGAACGCACAACTGCTACTGGTGAAACTTTTAATAAATGTGGCAAAACGGATATATTACTTAAATATTCTAAGGATTCAACTAATTTATTTATCGCAGAGTGTAAATTCTGGAAAGGCAAATCAGAATTTCATAAAGCTATAAATCAGCTTTTTGAAAAATATTTGACTTGGAGAGACTCAAAAGTTGCTTTATTAATTTTTGTAAATAATAAAGAGTTTACGAAGATTATCGAATCCATTCCTGATGCTACTAAATCCCATCCGTATTTTACAAAGGAAAATGGTCAAAGAGGAGAAACATCCTTCTATATTTTTCATTTACCAGCTGATGATAATAAAGAGGTTTATTTAGAGGTTATATTATTTCATTTTATTAATTAAAGCATGACAAATGCCTCAATCCAATTTTAAATTCATAGACCAAGGGCTAGTGCGGCATTTCTAAATAACAACTCATTATTCCAACCTGCTCTTAAATCTTAACGAACTAAATAATATATTGTTTAAGAAAATTAACCCCACCTCGTTCCTCTCCTATAGCAAAGGGGAAGATGAAGTAGGGGTTTGACTATGACTAAACACTATAATAAAAAATCAGAACAAGAAAAACGAAGATAATGGAAACCTCATCCTAAATCCTTGTCCTTTTAAAGGAGAAGGACTTTTAAAATCCCTCTCCTTGGTAAGGAGAGGGAAACAGGGTGAGGTCGAAAGTATGAAATGACTCAACACTTTAACAAAAGGAAAGAATTGGAAAAGAGAAGGAAACTCCGTAGAAAAGAAACCTATGTTGAAAAAATTGTTTGGTTACATTTGCGTGGTCGTCAAATCCTCGGTTACAAATTTAGAAGACAGTATTCCGTAGATCACTTCGTTATAGATTTTTACTGTCCGGAACTAAAACTTGCGGTTGAAATTGATGGTGATGTTCACGAAATCCCGGAACAAAAGAATTATGATAAAGCCAGACAAAAATATCTTGAAGCTTTTGGTATTAAGTTCGTGAGAATAAAAAATGAAGAATTTCTTGGTAATCCAAATAAGGCTTTTAGTAAAATTGAAAAGAAAATAATTTCGTTGGTGGAAAAAGAATCAACTTCAACTTAATACTAACACTCAAGCTTTCTCTCAATCTCATCGAACTTAACAACAGAATTGTAACCACATCAACCGCAAAAGCACAACATTAAACTGTTTTTTTGTAATTCAAAATTGCCAGCGTATTAAAACCAATTGCGAATAATGTTATGATTCCAAGGTTGGGTAAAATATCTGTAAAGCCACTTCCTTTTAAAACTATCATCCTCATCACATCAATAAAGTAACTAACCGGATTCATGTACGCAAGTATTCTTGCCCAGTGTGGCATATTCTCAATTGTAGCAAACAAACCACTTAACAAAATAAAAACCGTCATTAAAAAATATGAAATAAACATAGCCTGCTATTACGTTTCTGCAAGGATTGAAACTAATAAGCCAAATATGACCGCAATGATTTTACTTTTCATACAATTTTCTATCATTTGTTGGTTGATATCTTCTCAGTACGAATTTCATTAGATCGATTTGTTTTCCAGAAAACTGTTGTAATAGCTAACCATACTGCTGTTCGTATAGTCATAGCTTGAACACTATGTATTGCAACCGTAGCATTTGAAACATATAGCAATAGCACGACAATTAGCACAATTAAATGTAAGACTGTTACAATTGATGTAAGCATTAGTGCCTTTTTATGGTTAAGCCAAATTGCTGCGCCGACAAAGATTCCAACGATACCCATCGCAATGTTATAAATTAGCAGTGGAGTGAAGACTATATATTTTTGCTGTGATATCCCAAGTAAAACCTGGGAACCTTCAGCTATAGTTAGAAAACTAAAAAGCACAGCAACAGTTGCGTCTAATTTATTAAAGATAGTTTTATTCATTTAAAATTCCTCTTTCATTCTAAATGTTCTGTGAAAGAAATAACCTGATTGCAGAATTAGAAATTTGAGTATTAGGGAAATATTCATAATCACCAAATCTTTCGTACAATAAGAAATTAAAGCCAAGCTCCGTATTGTCGAAGATATCAATACTAATTCCAGTATTTAACAGCCCAACAAATTCTTCACTCTCAGCACCACTTAATGTATGAATCCAATACCTTTTATAATTCGCAAAGACATTCCCAAAATTTTTTAGAGAAAATTTGATTCCTATTTTTGCACTTGCTCCCGGACCGATGTTATAATCCTTTCCGTACACGCTGGAATATTGAGAATTCGTGGCTCCCATAAGGATAGCCGAAACACCGATAAAATTTACCATTGATAAATTTGAGGATAGGGGAATAGTATTTATCATTTGTCCTGTAACACTTGTAGCAGAAAGTTTGTAAATAGTATTTATTATAATATCGACCTCTTTATAAATACCAAGTATATTTTTAGAATTGTCAAAAAGTTTAAGACGATTATCCCAAAGAACTCCACTGGCAAAAATTCCAACAATATTATCTCCGGGACCAATATTGATTTCCGTGTGTACTGTGAAAAAATCAAAAGGTTCTTTGTGCCTTGAAACAGAAAATTGGTTTCCATAATTCAAATCAAAACCTAAATGTGCATACGATCTGCTATCATTAAATTTATTATTAAAAAAAACATTAAATGCACCTAACGAAATTGTAACATTAAAATCATGCTTTTTTTGAGGCGTAACTTTTTGCCACATTTCTCCTCTGATCATTCTATTTAATCCTTGCATTGGATCTATTAGAGTTGATGAGAACTCGCGGACTACTCTTTCAAACCCGGTTGTACTCTCATCAATAATAAGGTTTGAAACACGATAGGAAATTTCACCTAAAGTAATTCCAGTAACCGGGGTATTAACAATATCATTATAGGATGGTTGTTGATTTTCCATAAAATATTCCCACGTCAGGCTTCCGAAAAAAGTATAAGGCACAGATTCCCAAAATTCCTAGACCATTTGATCTGGCAGCATTATAATAGTTGGCGCCGTGGAAAGGATGCCAAAATTGATTTGTTAGATAACCGTCATCATCCCAAACGAAGCCATATTTTAGATTATATTTTATTGTTTCCCAATTTATGTCAGACCAATTTTCACCACTTAAATACCTATGATAGCCCCACACTGCAAAATTTAGACCGACAATTTCAACTACAGGCAGCCAGTAATTTTTTTCAGTTGTAACTGTGTTCTCCAATTCTAAATTTTGACTTCGTGAAAGACCTGATGGTAAAGAATTATAATCCTTGACTTGTGCGGTTAAGTTTATTGAAATAAAGAACAGCTTTACGATCAAAAAAAATGGACGAAATATTCCAACTGTTCTCATAGAAATGCATTACTCTTCCAAAAATCTAATCAACACAATTGAAACCGAAGGTTTTCCAATAACATCGTGCACTACATTAGCTTCAACAGTTACAAATGTGCCCGGCAATAATTCGATTGTATTACTCTCGTCAGCATTTTTAATTATTAGTTCACCTTCACCGGCAACACATTGAATAACAATTGGTTCTTTAGCGCTATGACCTTCAAGATTTTTCCCGTTTCTTAAAGTAAGCTGAACAATCTTTCTTCTTTCTCCTTCAAATAACACATTAACTTCTTTTTCTTTTCCATCAGAAATTTCGTTTGTTACATCAATAACTTTATAAGATTCCATTGTCTGCACATTCCCTTTATTTGTTGCAATTAATACACTACTTATTAGACCAATTAAAACGATTAAAAATATTTGCGATAGATTTAGTCTTGGATTATTCATTTCGATCTCCTGTTTTTATTACTTTGTTATATAGTTTTTTTATAATTCCAGATAGCCAATCCATTGAACACAATTGCAAAACCAATAACAATAAGAAAGTGATAGCGCAGATCCCAAAAGCCGCTGCCTTTTAATACTATCATTCGCATTGCTTCAATCAAATATCTAACGGGATTGATGAACGTTAAGTATTGTGCCCAATCCGGCATGTTCTCGATTGGTGAAAATAATCCACCAAGCAAAATAAATATCAGCATAAAGAAGTATGCGATGAACATTGCCTGTTGCTGCGTATCAGCATAGATGGATGTAAGCAGACCAAATCCGAGCAGTGCAATCAAATATATTCCTGCAAAAAGAAATCCAACCCAAAAACTTCCGGCGGGATAAATTCCGTATATGATAAAACTGATAATGAATCCAATGATTAGTACAACAAAACCAAGAACCCAAAATGGAATTAGTTTGCTTAATATAAATTCATATTTTTTTATTGGTGAAACATTAAGCTGCTCAATCGTACCAATTTCTTTTTCTTTTACAATATTTAGTGATGACATCAGGAACCCAACCAAAGTAACGAGTAAGGCCAGTACACCAGGTACAATAAAGTTTTTATAATTCATTTGAGGATTAAACCAATTAGAACTTGTAATATCGATTACAGGACTTGCATTCAAACGTGGTTGTTGAATCCATTGAGCACGGACATCATTATTAAAATCTTTTAAAATTGTATTGCCATAAGCAACGGCTAGTCCTGCAGTTTGTCCACTTATTGCATTGGCAGCGAACAAAACTTTTGTTTCATTTTCTCTAATAAGATCGCGCTCAAATCCTTTTGGAATTTCAACTATCAAATCTGCGTAATCTTTTTCAACCTGGTCTAACGCATCGGCATATGATTTGGAATAATCTACCAGTTGAAAATATCCTGAGGCAGTAAAATTATTTATCAGTTTTCTTGAATATTCTGAATGATCATTATCAACAACACTAAGTGTTATGTTCTTAATTTCATAAGTTGCGGCATACGGAAGAAGTATCAATTGTATTACCGGCAAAGCAAAAATCATTCTTAGAATAAGTTTATCACGGAAGATTTGCAGAAATTCTTTTCTTAATAAAAATTTTAGTGTTCTCATTATAACCTGATCTTAAATCTTTTTATACTGATTATCAAAAATATTCCGGTCATTGCTAATAGAATTAATATTTCCTTCCAGATTTGTTCCATGCCTATTCCTTTTATCATTACTCCTTTCACAATGATGATGTACCATTTTGCCGGAACTAAGTTGGACAGTAGTTGCAGAATTGTAGGCATATTTGCAATTGGAAACGCATAACCGCTTAACATTACTACTGGAAGCATTAAACCAAGAAGCGAGATTAGCATTGCTGCTTGTTGTGTTTCAGTAATTGTTGAAATTAGTATTCCAAGCGATAACGCACAAAATATATAAACAATTGTAGCAGCGATCAGCAATAGCAAACTTCCTTCAATGGGGAGCCCCAGAACAAATACGCTTAATATTAAAATTGTAACAACATTGATTAGAGAAATAATAAAGTACGGTATCACTTTACTTATGACTACAAGCCATGGCTTCATTGGGGAAACAAGAAGTATTTCCATTGTTCCTAATTCTTTTTCTTTTACGATTGCAATCGAGGTCATCATTGCAGAGATTAACAACAAAATCATTCCCATTACACCAGGAACAGAGCTGTATGCGCCCTTTAATTGTGGATTGTAAAGCATCCGAGTTTCTGTCTTGATTGAGTAAGGTAATTTATTTTGTTGATTCAATTCATTTTGGTAATCCTTTACAATCGAACTTAAGTAATTCGTGAGGGTTGTTGCCTGATTCGGATCAGTAGCATCAGCAATGATCTGAAGTTGTGCTTTGTTTAAGTGTGATAATTCATTTTGAAAATTTTGCTGAAAAACAACTGCTAATTTTATTTTACCGGTTTTAAAAGCTTGTTCAATTTGTTCATTGGTTGAAATTGTTCTATCGATATCAAAGTATTGTGAGTTCTCTATTTTATTAATGATGCTTTGTGTGACTTCATCTTTTGAATTATCGAGAATTGCAATATTTGCATTACGAATTTCAGTGGTAATTGCAAAACCGAAAATCAGAAGCTGTACAATCGGCAAACCAATTAGTACCAGCATAGAACGTGTATCGCGCAGGATGTGATGAAATTCTTTTTTTACAAATGTTAAAAGCTGATTCATAAAAATCAATCTCCTCTTTCCGCACTTCGGGCAAGCATCAAAAAAACTTCATCCATTGAGTTTGCATTAAATTGTTTTTTTAATTCTGCTGGTGAATCAAGAGCTTTAATTACTCCATCAACCATAATAGAAACACGATCGCAATACTCTGCTTCGTCCATATAATGTGTTGTTACGAAAACTGTGATTCCATTATGAGCGGCTTCATAAATCATATCCCAAAACTGTCTTCTGGTAATAGGATCAACGCCGCCTGTTGGTTCATCAAGAAAAACAATTTTTGGTGTGTGAAATATTGCAATGCTGAATGCAAGTTTTTGTTTCCATCCAAGCGGTAGTGAACCAACTAATTTGTTAGCATCATTTTGTAAATTTAATTTTTCGATCAGCTCACTTCGTTTTGATTCAATTTCTTCATCATTGAGACCATAAATTCCGCCAAATAATTGAATATTTTCTTTGACGGTTAAATCTTCATACAAAGAAAATTTCTGACTCATATAACCGATACTTTTTTTTATGTTTTCCGTTTCTTTGTAAACATCAAAACCGGCAATGTTTGCATTACCGCAGCTTGGTTTAGAAATACCGATTAGCATTTTCATAGCTGTTGTTTTGCCTGCACCATTAGCACCCAGAAAGCCAAAGATCTCGCCTTTGTAAACTTCAAAAGTCAGTTCATTAGCTGCAATAAAATCACCAAATTTTTTCGTGAGTTTATCTGTTTTAATTACGATTTCGTTATTCAGATTTCATGTTTGATTACGCAGGTAATTTTTCTCATGCAATTAGTCATAAAACAATCCTCAATACCTGGTTCAATCTTTTTTATTTCGAGATTAGATTGATTTTTCAGATATGTTTTGAGTTCATTCAAATCAAAATTATTATCATTCAAAACAAGATGATGTTTTTCCCCAAATGCAAAACACGATTTTGTTTTGGGAAAGTTCTTAAATCTGTCAGAAGATTAAACATATTATCAGAGCGCACAGCATAAAGATTGTTATCAAATCTATCCACAATATTTTGAGGTGTATCAATTTCTAAAATATTACCATTTTGTATCAGAGCAATTCTATCGCAAAGTTTTGCCTCATCCATATAAGGAGTAGAAACAAGAATAGTTATTCCTTGCTCTTTTAATCTTTTCAGCATTTCCCAAAATTCTTTTCTCGAAACAGGATCAACACCGGTTGTTGGTTCATCAAGAAACAGAACTTTTGGTTTGTGAATTAATGCACAGCAAAGTGCGAGTTTTTGTTTCATTCCACCGCTGAGTTTTCCCGCACGACGATTTTTGAAAGGTTCAAGTTGTATATATATATCAGCGATTAAGTTGTAGTTTGCCTGAATAGTGGTGTTAAAGATTGTAGCAAAAAATTCTAAATTCTCTTCCACAGTCAAATCCTGGTAAAGTGAAAATCTGCCCGGCATATAACCAACAATTTTTCTGATTTCTTTGTAATCTTTTACAACATCCAGTTCCATGACCGAAGCATTTCCACTATCAGCAAGAAGTAATGTTGTTAGAATTCTAAAGATTGATGATTTGCCGGCACCATCCGGACCAATTAATCCGAACAGTTCACCTTCTTTTACTGAAAACGAAACATCATCAACTGCAGTGAGTTTAGTTTTCTTTGCTGGATAAGTCTTAACAATATTTTTTAATTCAATCGCATTCATAATTAAAATTTTACTTCGCCATACATTCCAATTTTTAGGTAGCCATCATTTTTAACTCTGATTTTGATTGCATAAACAAGATTTGCACGTTCATCTTTTGTTTGAATTGTTTTTGGTGTGAACTCAGCTTTTGAAGAGACCCAATAAATTTCTCCTTCGAGTTCTTTCTGATTACCATCACCTTTATCCACAAAAACTTTTACCTTTTGATCAAGTTTAACCTGACCTAACTGATCGCCATTTATATAAGCACGCAAAATCATTTCAGATAAATCTGGCAATTTTATAAAGTGCTTTGCCGTTTGAAGTTATTTCATCCTGTTTGGCATAGCGTGTCAATACAGTTCCATCGATGGGATTTTTTATAATACTCTTATTTATTTGATCCTCTATCTGTTCAACCTGTGCAATGAGTGGAAGTGTTTCGCTTCTTATTCCTTGCTTGGTAATCGTTAAACTTGATTTTGTTGCATCGTATTGCTTATTCAAAACATCGAGCTGTGAGTTTATATCATCAAGCTGTTTTGTTGTTGCAGCATCAGATTTAACAAGATTTTCTATTCTCTTTTTTTCCCTTTCAGCAGTTGCTATTTGTTCCTGTATCGCAGCAAGTTGTGTGGGAATATCCGGCTGTTTACTTAACACTGATTTAATTGTTGATTCAAGTTGTTTCTTCTTAAGATACAACTGAGTGGTATCAACCAATCCTACAATCTGATCTTGTTTTAGAATCATTCCTTCTTCAACATCAAACTTCAAAAGTTTTCCCATCGCTTCGGTAGAAACGATAACTTCTTCAGATTCGAAATTTCCGGTTGCGTCGAAGTCTCCATTTCCGTTTGAGCAAGAAACTAGCAAAGTAGTAAGTAGAAAAAGGACAATACTGAATAATCTTTTTTTCATTTTTATCTCTATTATGATTTTTAATTTCCTGTTGTGATTTTGTAATTATACTGAGCCAGTAATAATTGAATTCTGTGAATTTCTAAATTTTGCTTTGCAGTATCTTCAGCATTTAATTCTTGTATGTAATCGTTTGAAGTAATAACTCCGTTTTCAAGTTTTGATTCCGCAGCTATTTTAACTGAAGTTCTTAGTTCAATAATATTTTTATCTACCTCAATCATTTTGTTCAGCTTTTCTATTTCCTGTAACTGCTGATTCGTGGTAATTTTTGTATTTAGAAGAAATGTCTCCGTTTGAGCGTCGATGCTTTGCACGTTCAGTTGATTGATTTCACTTTCATTTCCATAGCTGTATAGATTTGAAAGTGACCAGGAGAGTCGAATACCAGTTTTATAATACCATTCAAAATCATTTACAAACATGTTTAAACCGGGTCGGCCGTAACCTCCATGAAAAAAGAGATATGCTTTAGGAATAATTGTGGATTCAGTCAATCCGTCCTGATTTTCAATAAGATTTTTTTGAGCCGAGAAGAGTTTTAATTCGGGTCGAACAATTTCATCTGCAGAGAGAAAATTAATTTGTGATGGAGCTGATAGTACAGTTGTATTATCTAATTTTTCATTGATCAGCATAGCCAGCATATTTAAATAAGTTTGTCTGGATGAGTTTAGTTCAATTTTTCGTTGCTCTGTTTTCAATAACTCAGCTTTTAAAACATCAACATCAGATTTTGTTGCAGTGCCATTTAAATATGCTGCATCAAGTTTTGAAATACTTGCATTCAGATCATCTTTTAATAATTCAAGTTGAGTTAATTGAGCATTTAGAAGAAGAATACTTAAATAAATCTGGTTAACTCTTTCTTTCACCTTGAGTAGTTCAATTTCGATTTGTTGATTATCAATTTCACTGGCGGATTCTACTATTCCTGCCTGTGAACTCATAATTCCACCGTCATAAATTGTTTGAGTGACATCAGCAATAAATTCATATTGATCTAAAGGAAGTCTTTCAATTACGATTCCGGGTAATGGCTCCGGAACCTGTGTTACATCGGATTGATAAGTTGCTTCCCCCAGAATTGTAATTTGCGGAAAATATCCATGCCAAACATTACTAACACTATATTCTTTGGATTTTTCAATATAGTCTTTCTGTTTGATAAGCGGATAATTAATTCTTGCTTTTTCATAGCAGTCTTCAAGCGTAAGCTGCGTTTGAGGAATAATAAAAACCTGACTTATCAATATCAGATTTATAATTAATAATCTTTTCATAATTACATCTTATTTATTGATTTATTAAAAATTTTTCTTCCATTATCTGTAACAATTCCTCCTATCACTACTTTGAAAACAAATAGTGCTGCTTCACTTATAGAAAAATTGTTGTTGATGATAAATTCTGGATTTACAATTGCGCGTATTGAAGAAACAAGTGTGTTCATTATTATCGGCGTTGGGTAATCTATAAACAATCCTTCAGCTTTTCCCTGATCAATGACTTTGGTAATATTTCCAAACATCATTTTTGTTCTGAAGTTATCAATTTCATTCCATATAGTTGGGAAATGAGTTCTGATCTCATCCATTCTCTTTGAAGAAATCTTTTCTGATGCTTTTGTAAGGATCTTATTGAGTTCAGCAAGTTTTTCAATTGCATTTTTATCCGAGTTCAATGCCGGAACGATCTTGCTCTTCATTCTTTCCATAAAATGTTTTGCAATCGCTTTGACAAGGTCTTCTTTAGATGGGAAAAATTTGTAGATGGTTTTCTTGCTCATTTTTAATTCGGTAGCAACCTCATCCATCGTGGTTTTGTAAAAACCGTCTCTGAAGAATTTTTCTTCTGTTAATTCAACTATTTTATTTTGATCTTCCATAATACCTTTGGAAACTATTTTCGTTTTTTTGGTTTCTAAAATAATAGATGGAAACTGCTTTGTCAAGTATTAGTTTCCGGGAGTGGCTCTAATCACCAAAAATCAAGTCTTGTTAATCATATTATGAATTATTAAAATTCAGCTAAAAGAAGAGGAAAATATGAAAATTGTGTTTGTGCTTGCGTTATTCTTATTCCTACCAATTAGTTTACTTGCTCAGGCTAAAACAGATCAAGACATTGATTTGGCGTATCAAAACGCAAAGAAAGGAATTTATTGGGCGTTGTCTAATATTCCTGGAAAGAAAACAACCTTAGATAATGATTTGATTGCGGAGGATAAATTATATGCATCCGTAAAAATCAATAAAGAGGTTCAGGGAGTAAAGGTTGTTTCAACGGGTTACTCTCAGACTAATGAAGTTGCAATAACAATTTATAAATCTTACGAGAGTTTGAAGGCTGAAGGTTATAATGTTCCAAGTCCAGAATGGTAATGTGATTCAGGCTATTTAATTATTATTAAATTTTTCTTGTAACTCTTCTGCAAAAGACAAAGCAAGTGCTTGTACATCTTCTTCGTTGCCAAGGAGATCCTGAAGAGTGAATTTGCTTAACACACCATCAAGAACATTTTGAACAGTTTTCCAAACTGAACGAATGCTGCAATCAATTGAATTTGTGCAGATATTTTCGACACCAGCATGCATACTGCAAAAGTCTTGTTCGTAAAGTTTCCCGCCAAGTGCAGTCAGCACATTACTGATTAAAATTTTATTTGCAGGCTGATTTAACTTGTAACCGCCAGTTTGCCCTCTTGCGCTATCTACAAAGCCAGCCAGTCTCAATGCTCTGAGAATCTTTGCTGTATTTGCAGCTGAAAGACCTTCAACTTCGCTGAGTTCCGGAATTGTAAGGCCATGCTGAGAATCACTTTTAGCAATTCTCAGTAATAATCTTAAACCATATTCTTCTTGTGTACTAAATTTCATAATCTTTTCTCAGTCAAGAGTAACCTTCGAGGTTAAATAGGGCAATAACACCAAGGAACCTCGAAGGTTGCCTTGGAATTCATCCTTGATACAAAGGTATCTTAGATCCGCAAGATTTAGCATACATTACTTTTGCAAAATGTTCTGCAGGAATTGAAGGACCTTGTTTTGAACAATGTTTATTGAAAATTTCTCTCCAATATTCAGAGATCTGTTGCGGCATATTTCCTTCAATTTCATGCCTGTGCATAAAATGAACTAACTCACCATTCTTAAATAGTGCAAAACTTGGCGAGGATGGTGGAATACTGCCAACTAACTCTCGAGTTTTATCAACAGCATCTCTTTCCTGTCCGGCAAAAACTGTGTAGAGTTTATCTGGAATAACATCATTTTGCAAGGCAAGAGATACTCCCGGTCGTGCGCTTCCAGCTGCACATCCGCAGACTGAATTTATCATCACAAACACAGTTTCGTTATTATTTACTTTTATTGCTTCTTCAACATCGCTTGGTGTTAATAATTCAGAAAAGCCTACAGCAACTAATTCGTCTCTCATTGGCTGAACGGAATTCTGGTCATACATTGGTGGTCTTGAAGTTATATTGAACATTTATAGCTCCTTATTATTTTAAATGATTTTCATATTCTACTGTCATTCCTGCGAAAGCAGGAATCTCTTAAGTCAGATTCCGTGTCGCGCTTCGCTTGCACGGAATGACACTTGGAAAACTTACATAAATCCTAATTCTACTTTTGCTACTTCCGACATCATATCTTTATCCCATGGCGGACTCCAAACAATTTCAACTTTCGCATCCTTAACTTCAGGAATGGCTTTAACTTTTGCTTCGACTTCCGGTGGAAGTGAACCCGCAACCGGGCAGGCCGGTGAAGTTAGAGTCATTTTAATTTTTACGTTAGCATCATTATCAATTACAATTTCGTAAATCAATCCAAGTTCAAAAATGTCCACAGGTATCTCTGGATCGTAGCATTTTTTTAATGTTTGAATAACTTTTTCTTCTAATTCTTGTTTATTTAATTCTGCCATAATTTTTTGTTATGCTGAACTCGTTTCAGCACTTTTAGTTAACGATTAAGATTCCGAAACAAGTTCGGAATGACAACGGAATTAATCATTCCGTTGAAACTTTTTCTTCTTTGTTATGCAAGGCATTCATCATTGTATGCCACGCAAGCGAAGCACATTTTACTCTTACTGGAAATTCTTGTACACCTGCAAAAACTGCAAGCTTACCTAGCTCATCAATTTCTGAATTCGCCTCAAGCTTTCCGGTTACAAGATCATGAAATTTTTCAAAAAGTTTTTCAGCTTCTTCTTTAGTTTTTCCTTTTAGGATTGAAGTCATTAGTGAAGCAGATGCTTTGGAAATCGCACAACCTTCACCTTTAAAGGAAACATCTTTTACAATTCCATCTTCAATTAAGCAAATAAACATCAATGTGATCTCCGCAAAGAGGATTGTATCCTTCAGCGTGCCGGGTTGCATTTTCCATCTTCCGAAAATTTCTTGGACTTTTATTATGATCTAAAATTACCTGCTGATAAAGCTCTCTTAATTCCTGGTTCATTATCCGAATACCTCGATTATTTTTTTCAAGCCGTTCACCAAAACATCAACCTCTTCTTTTGTATTATACATAGCAAAAGATGCTCTGGATGTAGCTGGAATATTAAATCTTTTCATTAATGGCTGCGTACAATGATGACCTGTTCTTATTGCAACACCCTCAAAATCAAGAAAAGTTCCTATGTCATGAGGATGAATATTTTCCAGCACAAAAGAAAGAACACTTGTTTTATCTTTTGCTTTGCCGATGATTCTTAATCCTGGAATTTCAGAAATTTTCTCAGTCGCATATTCCAATAAAATTTGTTCGTGTGCTTTAATATTTTTAATTCCAATTTTTGATACGTATTCAATAGCCGCACCAAGACCAATCGCGCCAGCAATATCAGGAGTTCCGGCTTCAAACTTATGAGGTAACTCATTGTATGTTGTTTCTTCAAATGTAACTTTTGATATCATATCACCACCGCCCATATATGGAGGCATGGCGTCGAGCAATTCAACTTTTCCATAAAGAGCCCCAATTCCAGTTGGTCCATAAATTTTATGGCCGGAGAAAGCAAGAAAGTCACAATCGAGTTCCTGCACATCTACTTTAATATGATTTACGGCCTGAGCAGCATCAAGTAGAACAGGAATTTTAAATTGATGAGCGAAGTCAATTATTTTTTTTACAGGATTAACTGTTCCCAATGAGTTTGATACGTAAACAACCGAAACAAACTTAGTTCTTTCATTAATTAACTTCTCAAATTCATCGTATATCAATTCGCCATTATCATTAACAGGAATTACTCTTAGCTTCGCATTTTTTTCTTTACAAAGAATTTGCCAGGGAACAATGTTTGAATGATGTTCCATGTGAGAAATAATTATCTCATCACCTTCTTTTACATTTGTTCTTCCATAAGAACTTGCAACAAGATTTATTGCTTCAGTTGTCCCTCTGGTAAAAATAATCTGATTTTTTCCAAGTGCATTTATGAACTGCTTAACTTGAATTCTTGCACCTTCAAACGCCTCGGTTGCTTCCTGGCTTAGTGCATGAACACCGCGATGAATATTTGCGTTCATCGTTGTGTAGTATTTGTTCACCCTGTCAATTACAAAGTTAGGTTTCTGAGTTGTCGCAGCATTATCCAGATAAACAAGATTCTTACCATGAACTTTTTTCTTGAGTATTGGGAAATCCTCACGAATCCTGTTGACATCATACTTATTTTTTGAAACAGCAACAGCTATCTCAGCTTCTGTGCTCATTAAATTCTCTACTGGTTGAATTTTTCTGATATTATTTTCTCAATGTAATTACGGATCGATTCAATTTTAATTGAAGTGATCACATCACTTGCAAAAGCGTGTAACAAAATACTTCTGCTGGCTTCTTCACCAATTCCACGTGATTTCAGGTAAAATTTTGCTTCATCATCCATTTGACCGATTGTTGCACCGTGTGAACATTTAACATCATCTGCAAAAATTTCAAGCTGTGGTTTTGTATTTACCAAGGCTTCATCTGAAAGAAGAATATTATTGTTTTGCTGGAAAGCATTTGTCTTTTGTGCATCCTGTCTTACAATTACTTTTCCATTAAACACTCCGCGTGATTTATCATCAAGAATTCCTTTGTAATGTTCGTGACTATTACAATGAGGTTTTGCATGATCCATTAATGTGTGTGCATCAAACAAGCTGTGTTCCGTCAATCATATATAAACCATTTAGTGTGCACTTCGCCACCTTCATCATTAAATCTTGCATTGAAATCATTCCTTGTCAGATCAGCCACCAGTTGAAATCAAATGCGAACTAAAATTACTATTTCTTTCCTGATCAACTTCCATTCTTGCAATGTGGAATGCTTTTTTACTTTCTTCCTGAAGTTTTATGTGATCAACCACTGCATTTTCCTCAACTACTATCTCTGTAACAGAGTTGGTGAAATAAATTTCGCCTTCATTGCCAAAATAGTGTTCAATAATAGTAGCTTGAGAATTTTTTTCGGCAACAAAAAGATTTCTCGGTTGTGATTAATACTTTTTCATTTGGAGAATCTGTAATGAAGATAACATGAATCGGTTCTTCAACAATTTTACCTTCCGGAACATAAATGAATGCACCATCCTCAGTAAAGGCGGTACTCAGTGCCGTGAAAATTTGATTTTGATAGTCAGCATATTTTCCAAAGTGTTTTAGCAAGAATCTCGTTATTGTTTTTTATTTCTTCTGCTATGCTGCCAACGATTACTCCTTTTGGCAGATTGAGAAGGATGCTATTTTCATGAGAATATCTTCCATTTATGAAAACGATTAAGCTATGTTCCATCTCATCAAACAATAAAGATTTGATGAACTCCTTGGAAACAGTTTTCTTTTCATAGCTCGGAATAAAATTATGTTTTAATAACGGTGCAATACTTGTGTATTTCCATTCTTCATCTTTGATTGAAGGGAAATCAAGTCTGCTAAAATTTGAAAGAGCTTCCTTTCTTTTTTGATGAAGAGGATTTTCTTTTCCTCCATTTAGTCTTTTCTCAAACTCACCAAAGTTTGAGAGATACCAATCTTTTATATCGACAACTTTATCCATTATTGATTCACCACTTCTTCTTTACCATTTTTTACCCAGTCGTAACCAAGCTCCTCAAGCTTAAAGGCTAGTTCTTTCCCACCCGACTTAACAATTTTTCCATTATAAAGAACGTGAACAAAATCCGGAACGATGTAATTAAGAAGTCGTTGATAGTGAGTCACAACTATTGTTGCATTATCTTTTGAGCGAAGTTTGTTCACTCCGTTTGCAACTATCTTTAAAGCGTCTATATCTAATCCGGAATCTGTTTCATCGAGTATTGCAAGTTTCGGCTGAAGTACTGCCATCTGAAAAATTTCATTTCTCTTTTTCTCACCACCTGAAAATCCTTCATTAACAGCTCTGCTCATAAATTTCTGATCAAGTTCCACCAGTTTCATTTTTTCTTTGATAAGAGAAAGAAAATCTATTGTGTCCAACTCTTCCTCACCACGATATTTTCTTATTTCATTTAAAGCTGTTTTTAAAAGATTCGTATTAGAAACACCAGGAATTTCAACAGGATACTGGAATGCGAGAAATACTCCTTCTCTTGCTCTGTCTTCGGTGTTCAATTCAAGAAGATTTTTTCCATTGTAATAAACTTCTCCAGAGATAACTTCATATTCTTCTCTTCCGGCAAGAACCTGTGCAAGTGTACTTTTTCCAGATCCGTTGGGTCCCATAATTGCATGTACTTCACCGGCATTAACTTTTAAATCAATTCCTTTCAGAATTTCATTTCCTTCGATACCTGCATGTAAATTTTTAATCTCTAACATTTATAATTATTTCCTTTGACTTTTGATTTTTGACATTTGACTTCTTATCCAACACTTCCTTCAAGACTAACACTCAATAACTTTTGAGCTTCTACTGCAAATTCCATTGGTAGCTCTGCAAGAACTTCTTTGCAGTATCCATTAACGATCAATCCAATTGCATCTTCAGTTGAAATTCCTCTTTGATTTAAATAGAAAATTTGATCTTCACCAATCTTTGAGGTAGTTGCTTCATGTTCAACCTTGGCACCAGGATTATTTATTTCGAGATAGGGGAAAGTGTGCGCTCCACATTTATCACCAAGTAACAAAGAATCGCACTGAGAAAAATTTCGGGCATTTTCTGCTTTCTTAGCAATCTTAACAAGACCTCGATAACTATTCTGACTTTTACCTGCAGAAATTCCTTTTGAAATAATTGTGCTTCTTGTGTTCTTTCCAAGATGAATCATCTTTGTTCCGGTATCTGCCTGCTGATGATTATTAGTCATAGCAACAGAATAAAATTCACCGACTGAATTATCTCCCTGTAAAATACAGCTTGGATATTTCCAGGTAATTGCTGAACCAGTTTCAACCTGCGTCCAGGAAATTTTTGAATTTATCTCCTCTACAAGCACCACGTTTTGTTACAAAATTATAAATACCGCCTTTTCCATCTTTATCTCCCGGATACCAGTTCTGAACTGTTGAATATTTTATTTGTGCATTATCCAATGCAATCAGCTCAACAACTGCTGCATGCAATTGATTTTCATCTCTCATCGGTGCAGTGCATCCTTCAAGATAACTTACATAAGATCCTTCATCTGCAATAATTAATGTTCTTTCAAACTGACCTGTGTTTGCAGCATTAATTCTAAAATAAGTTGAAAGTTCCATCGGACAACGGACACCTTTTGGAATATATGCAAATGAACCATCACTGAAAACCGCAGAGTTTAAGTGTAGCATAAAAATTATCTGTGTATGGAACAACACTTCCAAGATATTTTTTTATCAGTTCCGGATGATTTTGAACTGCATCTGAAAATGAACAGAAAATAATTCCCATTTCGTTTAATTTATCTTTAAATGTTGTGGCAACTGAAACACTGTCAAACACAGCATCAACTGCAACGCCTGTTAATCTTTTTTGTTCATCAAGAGAAATTCCAAGTTTCTTATATACGTCAAGTAACTCGGGATCAACTTCATCTAAACTTTTTAATGTTGGTTTTTTTTTCGGCGCTGAGTAGTACGAAATATCCTGATAATTAACCGGAGAGTATTGAACGTTCGCCCAATGTGGTTCTTTCATCGTCAAGCCAGTGCCTGTAAGCTTTCAGTCTCCACTCAAGCATAAATTCCGGCTCATTTTTCTTCGCAGAAAGTTGTCTGATAATATCTTCGTTTAATCCGTTGGGTAGGGTATCAGCCTCAATTTCAGATACAAATCCGTATTTGTATTCTTTATTTGCAAGTTCTTCTATTTTTGAAACTTCAGTGGAGCTCATTACTTTCCTTAATTATAACTATTAAAATCTAACAATCGATTCTGTTTCTGGGTTCAAACTTACGTTATCTATACAAAAATGTCAAGATTAAGAAATGAGTATCAAACTTGATATTAAATGTTGTGTTTGGAGGAAGTATCTGTTCAAAATTGTATTTCACTCAAGATTGGATTAACTTTGAAGCGAAATTTAATGATGAAAATTTAATGTTTTCAAACATTTAAAATAATTTGAGAAAAGACTTAATTAGTGGAAGAAAAAGAACCCCGTCAGGAACCTCAAAAACAGCAAAATGTCGGATATAAACGTTATAATAACCGAAGAAAACGTTATCATCACAGACCAAATCAATTCCCCCAATCTGAACGTACAAGAACTGTATTTAAAAAAATTTCCATTGTAATTCCACTTTACAATGAAGAGGAATCCGTGATTCCTCTTAGTCATGAATTAAGAAAAGCGTTGAGCAGGCTAAATACAAGTTATGAAGTAATTTTTATAGACGATGGGAGTACAGATTCTTCTCTGCAAAATTTGAAAGAGATCGCAAAGAATGATAATCGATTCAGGTACTTAAGTTTTAGAAAAAATTATGGAAAATCTGCTGCTTTACAAATGGGGTTTAAGGTTGCTACTGGTGACGCTGTTGTAACTATGGATGCAGATTTGCAGGATGATCCTCAGGAAGTTACAAAACCTCCTTAAAAAATTAGAGGAGGGTTATGATTTATGTTCTGGCTGGAAGAAGAAGAGACAGGATCCATTCATCAAAAAAATATCATCAAAGTTTTTCAATTTTGTTACGCGTGTTATAAGTGGAATAAAAATTCACGATTTTAATTGTGGTTTGAAGGCTTATAAAAAAGAAGTAGTAGAAAATGTTAAAGTCTATGGTGAACTTCACCGATACATTCCTGTACTCGCAAAATGGCAGGGTTATAATATTACTGAAGTTCCTGTAATGCATCATCCACGCAGATATGGCAAAACGAAATTTGGGATTTCACGTTTCTTCAAAGGGTTTATAGATCTTGTTACTGTGGTATTTGTTACACGTTACATCAAACGGCCAATGCATTTCTTTGGATTTCTTGGTGCACTCTCTTCACTTGTTGGTATTATTATATTAGGTTATCTGACAGCTCTGTGGATTCAGGGTCATTCTTTAAGCAACAGACCAATGATTTTTCTTGGAATGTTGTTGATAATCGTTGGTGTTCAGTTATTTGCAGTTGGGTTGCTTGGCGAAGTCATCGTTCATAATGCAATGGATGATCGTGAGTACGTGATTAAAGATAAAAGTTAGGATGGAAGATGTTTGAGGGCAGATGTAAGATGGTTGATTTAAGATGTAAAATGTAAGATGGAAATTTTTTTACATCGAATTTTAATATAATGATTTATGATTTCCTCCCAACAAAATTATTTACCTTGAGCTAAAAATTTTTTTAATGATTTATTTTAAAATCTTCCGTTTTCCATTTCCCATCATCCATAAATAAAATGTATTACGACCCGATAAAGAATATCTTCGCTAACACAATCCGAAAATATCCATCATTGAGAATCCTATTCTACAAAATTCTCGATTTAATGTTTCTGCGTTCCTGGTTTGTAAGAAGAGAACTTCGGGAAATCAGAAATAAACTTGGAACTCAAAAAATTAAAATCTATGACGCTGGTTCTGGCTATGGTCAGTATTCATATTTTATGTCTAAATATTTGATGCCCTGCCAAATTTATTCAGTTGATGTTAAGGAAGATTGGGTTGCGGACTGTAAAAATTTCTTTGATCAAAAGAAAATAAAAAATGTCTCATTTTCTGTTGAAGATTTAACATCAATAATACACCGGGATGAATTTGATTTGATAGTTTGTGTTGATGTGATGGAACATATCCAAGAAGATGTGACTGTTTTCAAAAATTTTTATGTTTCGTTAAAAAAAAGTGGATATCTTTTAATCAATTCACCTTCAATTTATGGCGGAAGCGATGTTCACGAAGAGGAAGGGGAAAGCTTCATTGGTGAGCATGCAAGAGACGGCTACTCAAAAGAAGATCTTGAACAAAAACTTCACCCGCTTGGATTCTCAACTTATAAAAGTCGGTACACTTATGGCTTTTGGGGAGATAAAGCGTGGCGGCTTGGAATAAAATATCCAATGATTTTATTAAACATCTCAAAACTGTTTCTTCTTATTTTACCTTTATATTATCTATTAACATTTCCATTTACTCTGATCATGATGAATCTGGATTTTAGTTCTGAAAGTAAAACGGGTTCAGGAATTAATTTTATCGCAAAAAAAGAATAATAATTTTGGGAAGATATGACTGCGAAGAAAATTCATAAATCAGCAAAAATAGCTAAACAAGAAAAAGAAACTTTTTTTTCAACATTCAGCTTAATTAATTACATCCCAGAGAAATATCATATCCCGGTATTTGTGATTGTAATTCTTGCTCTCTTTCTCATTTTCTTTTCACCGCTTTATTTTGGTGGAAAAACTTTTCAATCCGGTGATATAATTACAAGCCAGAGCAGCTAAAACATATCTAGAAAATCACACTGGTGACTTTACTCTATGGAATCCATATGTATTTGGTGGTATGCCGGCATATGCGATTGCGGTTGGATATAAATGGTTCAATTTGATTTATGTAACCATTAATAGTGTCAGGAATATTTTTAGCAGCCCATTTGTTAGTTGATTACGCTAAATGGACATTTTATTTGCTGGCGCTCGCTTATACAATGTTTACATTTTTTTATCTACAGACTAAAAATAAACTGGTGAGCTTATTAGTTGGAATTAGTACATCTTTTAGTACGGGATTGATTGTATTTTTATTTATCGGACACGTTACAAAGTTAACAGCACTGTGGGTATTTCCTGTATTATTCCTGTTGCTCTTTAATTTTCAAAAACGAATAAAATGGCTGGAAGTTTTTCTGCTCATCTTTTTTATGGATGTAATGTTTCTAGGTTGGCACGTTCAGATAATATTTTATATTTTTTTCTCAGTTCTGATCTACTTCGTTTATTTTTTCTTTAGATCGTTAAAACTAAAAGATAAATTTCTTTCTTCTCAACTTTTAAAATCTCTCGGTGTGTTCACTCTAGCCGTAGTCGTGGGCTTGATTATACAATCAGATAACCTAACTCAGGTTTACGAATACACTCCTTTCTCAACAAGAGGAACAGAAAGTATTCTCGAAAAAGAAACAGGGCACACTAATCAATCCAATTCAGATTTTTACCAGTATGCAACCAACTGGTCTTTTTCTCCCGGCGAAGTTTTGACTTTTATTATTCCTTCTTATTATGGGTTTGGTAAATCAACTTACCAGGGTCCGCTTTCACAAAACCAGCCAGTTGAAGTAAATACTTATTTCGGACAAATGCCTTTTGTTGATGTTGCAATGTATATGGGCGTAATTATATTCTTCCTTGCTGTTTTTTCGATGATAGTAAATTGGAAAAATCCTCTTGTCAGATTTTTTACAATTCTCTCCGTAATCGCTTTACTTATTTCCTTTGGAAGAACATTTCCTTTATTCTACGATTTGATGTTTAACTACTTTCCGTTCTTCGATAAATTCAGAGTACCCTCGATGATTCTTGTCTTGGTGCAGTTGAGCTTTCCTATTCTTGCCGGACTTGGCTTAGTTAAGATTCTTTCCCTGAAGGAAAGTCCGGATGAAAAAATTTCGATAATTATCAGAAACACATTTTACATAATTACTGGAATTTTCGTTTTAACTATTCTGCTTGGTTCACCATTAAAAGATTGGTTCATAACAAGAGTAGCCGAAGATGCAGAGAAAGGTAGCAGACTGAAAGCAATACACGATTATATGGCCGATATGTTTATTTCAGATATCCGCCTTGCTTTCTTTTTTGCAGCTGCAACATTCGGACTGGCGTTCTCATTTGTGAAGAGAAAAATAAGTGCTGACCTGATGATCTTCGCAATTATCATTTTAGTTGTAATCGATCTTTTCAGAATTAATTACAGGGGCGAAACATTTAGTGAGAATTCAAGTAATGAACAATTGTTTAATAAGCCTGATTATATTCAGGCTATTGAAAACATCGGTGATAAATCAGTTTACAGAGTGTTGAATTTAAAACAGGATGGTTCAATCGGTTCGTTGAATCAAAATTCAAATTACCTTGCTTATTTTTTAATGTATGATATTTATGGATATTCAGGAATTAAACCACGGGCAATTCAGGATTATTATGATATTCTTGGCTCGCCTGCTAACCCGATATTCTGGCGAATGTTGAATGTTAAATATTTAATACTAGATAAGGAAGTAAATTCACCTGATTTTCAGCTTATTTATTCAGGTGAGAAGACTTTTGTCTATTTAAATAGAAATGCATTGCCCCGTGCTTACTTCGTTAACCAGGTTGCTAAAAAATCTGGTGTCGAAATCATCAATATGGTTAAAGATGGACAATTTGATCCCCGCGATGTTGCTTTTACAGATGAAGAAATAAATGGAATTGATCCACCGGATAGTTCAGCTTTTGTGAAAATTGAAAAGTTTGAAGATGAAAAAATTCAGCTTGACGTAAATGCCAGTGGAAATAATTTTTTATTTTTTGGTGATACCTTTATGTCTGGAGAAGCTGACTACAAGTTATTCAAGGTTGATACTGGCTGGAAAGCTTTTATTGATGGAAATGAAACAAAAATTTACCGGGCAAATCATGGTTTCCGTGGTATTGTAGTTCCGAAAGGAACTCATAAAATCGAATTTATATATTTACCAGAATCTTTTGTTGTTTCTAAATATCTTTCACTTGCATTTAGTTCTGTTATTATGCTTGGATTAGTCATCGGTATAGGATTTAATCTCAGGAAAAAATTCTCGGGGAAAAAGAAAGTTGAGTGAATCGCAGGGAAGAACTAATACGAAGATCAATTTCTCTTCAAGCTCATTCAAAAAATATTTAGCCAACACTTCCTGGCTCTTCTTAGAAAGAATTATCAGAATACTCGTCTCTTTTGTTGTTGCCATTTTTGTTGTCAGATATCTCGGGCCAAAGGAATTTGGTTTATATAGTTACGTACTTAGTTTTTGTTGGCTATTCGCTTCCTTCAGTTCATTAGGTCTCGAATCAATATCAACCAGAGAGACAATAAAATATCCTGATAAGATTGATGAAATAAACGGCACAGTATTTTTCTTAAGATTAGCAGGCGGAATGGTTGCTATTTTTATGATTGGCATTACCTTGCTATTGACCGGTGAGGAACCGGACACAGCAATATTAATTTTGATTCTTTCAGGATCATTTTTATTTCAATCATTTACTCCGATTGAGTATTACTTCAGAGGAATATTAAAAGGAAAGTACAATGCTTACGCTTTGTCCGCCTCGGTAATCATTTCATCAGGATTAAAAGTTATATTTATTTTGCAGAAAGCCCCGCTTGTTTACTTTGTTATTGCAGCTTTGGCTGAATATACTGTTTTGGCAGCTGGATTAATTTTAGTTTATCAGTATAACAATCTTTCAATATTCAATTGGAAATATTCTAAAAAATTTGCAGCTTCATTATTAAAAGATTCCTGGCCACTTGCACTTTCCGGAATTGTTGTAATGGTTTATATGCGAATTGACCAAATTATGATTAAAAATATGATGAGTGAAGAAGCAGTCGGCTATTACTCTGCTGCAGTTAGAATTTGTGAAGCCTGGTATTTTATTCCGGTTACTCTGTGTAACGCAATCTTTCCCGCAATTGTAAATGCTAAAAATGTTAGTAAGGAATTTTACAACAATAGGATGCAAAAATTATATGATTTACTTACGTGGTTGGCGATTGGAATAGCTATTCCCGTTACCATTTTTTCTGATCAGATAATTCTACTTCTGTTTGGTAGTGAGTATGCGTCTGCGGCTCCGGTTCTGACAATTTATATTTGGGCAGGAGTCGCCGTATTTCTCGGAGTTGCAAGTAGTCAGTATCTGATAAGTGAAAACCTGACGAAGTTATCATTTTTCAGAACTTTTATTGGTATGATAATGAATGTTGCCCTGAATTTTTTCTTGATTCCCAAGTACGGGATAATTGGTTCTGCGGTAGCAACCCTTATTTCTTATACTTTAGTGGCTTTTGTGCCTTCTTTTCATAACGAATATAAATATCAAACTAAGATGATGCTGAGATCATTGTCTCTTGTTTCAATGTTTGGTTATCTTAATAATATTAAGAAGAATAAAAGGAATTCTTAAAAGCAAAATAAAATTCTTATTATGGTATAATTAATCGATTTGTGTAAACAATTTTTGAAAATTTAAAATTATTAAATTTAACATTGTACTAAGACGAAAGATTAGAATGAAACTAAAAAACTATTTACCTTCTTCACTTTATAATCCCTTACTAAAATTTTATGACAAACTCCTTCCAAAGTACAGAAAATTAATCTTTTAAATATAGATTTTGAGGGCTTGGACATTGAAGATTAAAAATTGAATGGTTGGATTAGGCATAAGCCAAATCCTATTTTGATAGAAGATATTGATTTTGATTAATCAATTCCTCAGGAATCGATTGTTTACAATTTTCTTCTCGAATTGAATTATAAATTAAAAGCTAAAACGCTCAATACTTTAATATTTCAAAGTTAAAATCAAACTGGCTTAATATTTGAACAACCATAATTAAAGACTGTAAAAAAAATTGAGTGAATAATTAACAAATGACATTCATCTTCACTCAAAACTAAGCGTTGATTAATTCAATTAATAGATTTAAGTTTTAATAGGTTTTTAGAATATTATATTAAATAAAAATTAATGGGGCCAACTATGAAAAACATTTTTATTTTATTTAGTTTTTTATTACTTCTCTCATTTCTCAGCTGCACACAAAACGATCCCACTTCACCAAATGTAACTGAGCAAAATTCAGGTAAATTATTTCTGAAAATAGATAAAGCTAATGCACCGGAAAGTGTTGTGTGGATTGAAGCATTTCTTACCAGACAAGGTTACGACTCAGTTTCAGG
Organism: uncultured Ignavibacteriaceae bacterium; assembly: GCA_963790385.1. GTDB lineage: Bacteria > Bacteroidota > Ignavibacteria > Ignavibacteriales > Ignavibacteriaceae > IGN2. Next base: position 315,054 of record CAWBOG010000003.1, on the reverse strand, counting down.
TTTACTGAATTTACTCTCAGACTCTACGGCAGATATCCTTCTAGAAAATATTGATGCAGGTGAATGGCATCTACTGGTAAATGCAAATGATAGTCTTGGCACTATTTTGTATTCGGGTGAGACTAACGTTCAGATATTTGCGGGATTTACAACTCAGGTTAATTTAGTGCTTCAACCTACAGGTGAAGGTACAGGCAATATTTATATTTGGGTGACATGGGGTATTCCTTCTTCCAATTGGACAGATCATTTTGGAAATCCGGTATTATCTCCATCAGGGTCATACTTTGAAACTCATGGAGTTGGTCAGGGCAACATTCTCTTTATTAATGGTGTTTATAAAATGTGGTATCTAGGTGATGCAGGAGCTAATCATAATTTTGTTATGTATGCTGAATCAATGGATGGTATTAATTGGACGAGGCCATATGCAGAACCAATACTCTTACCAGGTTTACCTGGGTCGTGGGATGATTTATCGGTCCATCCCGGCGCAGTAATATTTGATAATGGTGAGTATAAAATGTTTTATTGTGGATGGTCATACACTGATGGTCCCTGGCATATAGGTCTGGCTACCTCTGTAGATGGAATTAACTGGGTGAAATATCCTAATCCCATTCTATATGCTTCCGGCGGATGGGAGTATCAACTAGCGACTTCAAGTGTAATAAAAATAAACGATGAATATTATCTTTATTATACCGGAAGGAATCTACCTGTCTTGAAAATTGGTTTGGCAACTTCAGCTGATGGGATTAATTGGACAAGATGTGCTTCAAATCCAATATTGACTTATAATGAGCCTTGGGAAGCAACCGGCGTATATTATCCATCAGTCTATGAAAACAATAACAGTTACATTATGATATATATGAACCAACCTGGTACCGGATTTGGTAAAGCAACTTCAACAGATGCAATTCATTGGCTAAAAGAAGAATCGAATCCATTTTTCACAAATTTAGAAACTCATAATCATTGGGCGGATTACAAAATTGCTTACCCATATTTTATCAGAATTAATAACAAGGAAAGAATTTATTATACTGGATTTGCTTCTTATAGCTCTCCATATAAAATAGGTTTTGTTACGAGATAAATGTAAATAATTAATAAGATCGCTCTTAATTGACTTCTGGGGTAGCTAATGAAAGCTTTAGTTATTGTTTTTTCTTTCTTTTTTCTTGTCCTGTCTAGTTCACTTTATCCGCAATGGATCCAACAAAACTCTGGTACAAATAACAGACTTATGACTTGTTTTTTTCTCGATGAAAATATTGGCTGGGCAGCAGGTTATAACGGTACAATTGTTAAAACTTCAGACGGAGGGACAAATTGGACCTCTCAATCTTTATCAACCGCGGATGATATTCATTCAATATTTTTTGTCGATTCATTAAGCGGTTGGATTGTGTTATATGAATTTATTCCGGATAGACATGCAATAATCATGCATACAACTGATGGAGGAGAATCCTGGCAAACCCAACTTACAGAATGGGGATTTACATTACATAAAATATTTTTTACAGATAATAATAATGGTTATGCCTTAGGTAGTAATGGAATATTATATAAGACTTCTAACAATGGGCAGTATTGGTACAAGATAAGCCCATTTAATAGCTATTGGCTGTATTCAGCATTTTTCTTTGATTCAAACATTGGTTGGGTCGGCGGTGGCTTGGAAGGCTATTTATTAAGAACTACAGATGGTGGCCAAAACTGGTCATGGCTTTTTTTACCAACAAATGAAAGAATGATGGATATTTATTTTTATGATGAAAATTTTGGCTGGGCTTGCGGAGCAGGTGGAAAAATTATTAGGTCTACAAATGGTGGTCTTGATTGGTTACTTGGATATACTGGAATCAATAATGAATTAAGAGACATACAATTTTTGGGGGAGAATGAAGGCTGGTCCGTTGGATTAAGCGGTGTAATAGTTCAATCTTTGGATGGTGGTGTAAACTGGTATCAACAAATTAGCGGGCTAAGTAATAATCTTTATGGAGTTTACTTCCATGATAATACCACTGGTTGGACTGTAGGAGACAATGGAATAATACTTAAGACTTTAAATGGTGGAACACCTGTTGAACTTGCCTTATTTACAGCGGAATCAGTTGGGAAGGAAATAATTTTTAAATGGATTACTGAGACAGAAACAAATAATACAGGATTTGAAATTGAAAGGAATTTTGAAGGTGGTGAATGGAGTAAGATTGGATTTGTTCCTGGTTGTGGTACAACCACAGAGAGACATGCTTATCAGTTCAAAGATCAACCAGATAAAAATGGTAATTACTTTTACAGACTTAAGCAAATCGATTATGATGGCACATTTGAATATTCCGATGAAATCACAATTGAATATGCTCCGTTATTTTCATTTTCATTAGACCAGAATTTCCCAAATCCATTTAATCCATCAACAACTATTCGTTACTCAATTCCCGAGAAACAGTTAGTCACATTACGAATTTATAATTTATTGGGCGAATTGATTAGTCAACTTGTAAATGAAGAAAAAGAAGTTGGAATTTATGAGATTGAATTCTACGGAGCTAATCTTCCGAGCGGAATCTATTACTATAATTTAAATGCAGGTATTTATCAAGAATCGAAGAAACTAATTATACTCAGGTGAGTAAACTAAAATTATTAAATCTGTTGCCTTGTAATAATATATTTTACAAGGCAATTTATTTTTAAATCCAATTTATTTAATAAAATTTATTACTTACAATTCTGTTTTACAAGAAGCAAATAGAACATTATCTTTCAATAGGAAATTAAATACTATTATTATCCATCGAAGTAACAACATTTTGATGGGAACCATTCATTCCTATCCATAAAAGATGCTCGATAATCTAAAAAACATTCTAAAACATTCGCTTGTTTATGGAATAAGTAATATTGCTCAAAAAGCTTCGGGTGTTATTTTATTACCGTTATTTACTTATTACCTTACTGTTGAGGAGTACGGCAGATATGGATTATTGTATATTACCGCTATTATTCTTTCGCAATCTCTTGTCCTCGGTCAGTCAAGTGCTGTAATTCGATATAATAATTTGGTTGATTATAGAGATAAGAGAAAGTCAATCTTTTTTACTCTCGCTTTAATTGTTTTATTTGTCACAATTGTCTTCGTACTTATTTCTGAATTATATCTTGATCAAATAAGTGGCTTGTTTGGAAGTCCTCAGGATTTCAAATTGCCGATAAAAGTCTGTATTTACATAGTTGCCGCGGTAACACTTAATAACGTATTGTTAGGAAAAGTTCGGTCCGATGAAAGATCAATACTTTATACAGTTTCAGGATTAGTAAAGATTTTCATTCAAATTGGTTTTACAATTTACTTCCTAGTATATCTGAAAATGGGTTTAGTTGGTGTTTTATTAGGTCAACTTTCAGGTGAAGTAATTACTATGCTCGTTGTTTTTCCGTCTCTCCTAAGCGAAATAGAATTTAAATTTGAAAGAAGTATAGTTAAAGACGCATTAAGTTTTGGTTTTCCATTGGTTTTCAGTGCTGTTGCAATTAATCTTTTAAATGGAAGCGATAGGTATATCATAAAATTTTTAATAGGGGAGAAGGTTCTTGGATTATATGAATTGGGTTATCGGGTCGGCGGAATTATAAATATGATGATGATCATTCCATTTAACCTTAGCCTTCTTCCAATGGCTTACAAAATTTATCAAACCGAGGGTGACAAAGATTATTACAAAAAACTAAAAACATATCTGTCATTTGTACTTCTCTGGGCAGGATTGGTGCTATCACTTTTTAGCAAAGATATTGTTGAAATTTTTGCACTTAATTCTTCCTATTACTCAGCCTATGAAGTTGTACCGTATATAATCTTAGCCTACATACTTTACGGAATAAGTAATATTTCTTCACTTGGCATGTTTTTGAGCGGAAAAAACGTTTATATGGCGTTCATCACTATGCTGTGTGCAGGAATAAATATTGGGTTAAACTTTTGGTTAATCCCGCGTTATGGAATTATTGCTGCTGCAATCAATACCGTCATTGCATTCTTCATTCAGGATATTCTTTCCATACTCGCATCAAATAAATATTACAGGATAAAGTATGAGTATTTTAAATTGACAAAATTGTTTATGACGGGATTTGCTTTATTTATTATTACGGGTTTTCTACTAACAGGATCCTTATTTGGTGATATTGCAATAAAACTTGTTGTCAGTGTACTTTTTCCACTAATTTGTTTAGGGATCGGGTGTTTTGAAAAAAGGGAATTGATGGTAATGAAGAAGGTCTTCACAAAATGGAAAAACCCCAAAGATTGGCTAAAAAATTTTCAAAGCGAAATTAAGAATTTCAAATCTTAGTGTTGAATTTATTGACATTAACGATTTAAAAGTTTTTGAAAAACTTCGATAAAATTATTTGAATAGTCAACTTTCTTATAGTAATCCATTCTACTTATCGAATTTTCAATATTTCGTTTTCTAAAGTCTTCATCTCCCAAACCTTTTTTTATTTTCTTTGCCAGTTCTTCAACATCATCTGGATTAAAAAGAAATTCATCGTTAGAGACAGTGTCAGGCAAAGAAGTAACATTTGAACAAATTACAGGTACCTGATATCTCATTGCTTCGTAGAGTGGTCCGCTTCCTGCCTCATAAAGTGTTGGAATTACAACCAAAGATGAATTTTTATATAAGCTGATTAAGTCTTCTTCAGGAACTATTCCTAAAAAATGAACTGTCTCAGATAAATTTAGTTCTGAAATTCTCTTTGCAATAGTCGAGTAATATTTTGTCTTATTCCCAGTGCAAACCAGTTCAACATCCAAATTTTCTGCTTTGATATGCCTAAAAGCTTCAAGCAAAGTTTTATGGTTTTTATGTTCCCAGGTAGCGGCAGGATAAAGTATATAACTCTGTTTAATACTATATTTTTTTTGAATCTGATCCCATTCTGATTCATTTTTACTAAGGAACCAATTATCAGCAAATGGTGGAGGACAAACAGAAACTCTTTTCGGATCAATCTTAAAATATTTGATGATATCATTCTTCACATGATCGAAGGAGCAAACAGTATGGTCCGAATCATTAATCGCGATTTTGTTGTTGATTCTTCTGTGCAATCTTTCTTTAAATGAAAAATATCTCGGATAATGATACTCCTGAAGATCGTGCATAGTTATAATTACTGGAACATCTATTTTATAAATTGGTGAGTACTGAATAGGAACATGAAAGATTTCAACTTTATCTTTTAGAATAATTTTATTGTATGGATTTATTTTGGAAATCAGATATTTCGCGCGATTCAAAACTGAAGAAGAATTAAAAATATCACTAATAAGCTGGACAGCTACGTATAATCCATACCAGATTAACATTCTTAGATTGACTAGAAATTTTTGTCTATCGACGATTCTGATTTCAATCTTGCCACTGTTTCTAAATTCAGCAAGAGTCTCCGAAATTTCCTTTGATGTCACAATAATAATCTTATCGAGTTCAGGTGAGTTATATAACTGTCTGAGAATTCCAATAGTGTAAGTATAAATTCCGCCAGCAGATATTGTGGTGTGGTGGATGTAAAAAGCGATTTTCATTTTTTAATCTAGCTTGAGAGAGACTTATGATAAATAAAATTACCATTTTTATTATCGAATCCTGTCTTTTCAAATCCGAAAGATTCATACAGTTTTTTTGCATATGTGTTTTCTGGATGAACTTTTAACATTAGTTTTTTGACTTTATTTATTCGGCATAAAGCAAAAGCATGATAGAGGGTTAGTTTTGATAAGCCTTTGTTTGAAAACTCTGATAAGATGATTACACCATATGAAGGAATTTCATAACCTTCATCAAATCCTCGTAACATATAAAAACCAACTATCTTCTCACCATAAAATAATCCTAAATATTTGTCATTTACAGCATTGGATAAAAGATTAGCAAAAACTTTTTCTGATAGCTCAAATGCAGTAAAATGTTTTAAATACTCTGGTGACTCAGCAGATAAATTTTCAACAAGGTTTGGGATGTGCTCTAATTTCAGCTCTTTAATTTCGATGGAATTAATTTTATCCATAGAATTCTTTTATCTTACCTGAAATGAATTTAATATCTGACTCTGAAAGTTCAGGATAACTTGGAAGATTAATCCCTCTGCTTCCAAGATTTTCTGCAACTTCAAATTTTTCTCCTGTCTTATACATAGGCATAATATGAACGGGATGAAAAGTGGGTCTGGTTTCAATTCCATTTATTTTTAGATGATTTCTTAATCTGACCCGTTCATCTTCCGAAGCCACCAAAATTGTAAACATCCAATAAGCGTGCTTAACTTCTCCAATTTCTTTGTGATACTCTATTGGTAAGCCCCCTAATTCAGCGATATAGTTTTTGGCAACTTTGCTTTTATTAATTAAAATATCTTCAATCTTTTCAAGTTGGGCACAACCAATTGCAGCGCAAATATTTGTCATTCGATAATTATATCCAATGATATCGTGAAAATATTCCCGATTTATTGCAAGGCCCTGTCCCTTAATTTTAATTGATAAGTCAGCCAACTCATCATCATTTGTGCAAACCATTCCACCTTCACCAGTTGTGATGGCTTTGTTTCCGAAAAAACTAAAAGTGGAAATATCTCCAATCGTACCAGCATGCTTCCCTTTATAAAAAGTGCCTATTGCTTCAGCGCAATCTTCAACTACAAAAATTTTATGCTTCCTGGCTATTCGAATTATTTCATCCATTTCGCAAGGATGACCGTAAATGTGCACTGCCATTATCGCTTTAGTTTTGCTGGAAATTTTTTCTTCTATTTTGGTTATGTCTATCTGCCAGGTAACAGGATCTGAATCAACAAATATTGGCTTTGCTCCGGTATAGTGAATCGCATTTACTGAAGCAATGTAGGTAAATGTAGGAACAATGACTTCGTCATCTTTTCCGATTCCTAAAGCCAACAAAGCAACATGCAGTGCAACGGTTCCATTGGAAACGGCAACGGAATTTTTAATTCCTGTGAAGTTTGAAAAATTATTCTCAAACTGTTTAATGAATTTGCCTTTTGATGATATCCAGGTTGAATCTAAACATTCCTGAACATACTTTTTTTCGTTTCCATTAAGGTTCGGTTGATAAACGGGGTATTTGTAACTCATTTTAATTTTCTGATTGTTATTCCGATGACCCCGATGTCCTCGAGATCATTAATATCGTTAAAATATGAAAAGTTATTTGTTATCAGGTAAGGGTCTTTTACCGTTTCCCAATAGTTGAATTTCATCCATCGCTCTTTGTATTCAGAATAAAAATTTTTTTTGTTTACTCCGAATACCTTTTGCTGAATGATTTCATAATTGCTAATCGAAGATAGTAATCTTTCTTCAATTTTTTGTTTGTCGTAAATTCTTTGAAAGAAATATTTTTCTGATTTCTTTTCAGGATTTAGATTGTATTCATCTTTATTTCGGTATTCAATTTCGAATTCTTTATTAACTGGCACTGTAAAACTAAAGAGTCCATTAGGCTTCAATACGCGCCAGATTTCTTTAATAGCCCGCGAATCACCTTCACCATTTATATGCTCAATTACACTGATGGAAATTACTCTATCAAAAAAATTATCATAAAAAGTAAGATTTAAAGCATCCATTTGATTAGAAATATATTTACCATGAAACTTTTGCTTTCCCGAAAGTGAATTTACATTTGCCAAATCTTTTTCGTCCGGGTTTATATAATGATATTCTAATTGAAATTTACTGGATACATAGAAGCCAAAAAGGTATGGGGAAGATATATCTAAAACCCTCATACCATTCCCTAATTCTAAAGATGATTTAACAAAATCAAATTCAAAATATCTGACAATAGAAACCGGATTGAGAAGTAATCTCGGTGAAAACTTACATTTGTAAAGTAAATTTTTGCCAAGACTGAAACCGAATTCAGCAAATTCAACTCCCGGAAGCTTTGATTTATCCGTTTGGTTCCAAAAATATATCTTTCGAAGTATTAATACTGGTAATAAAATGAGAGTTAATAAATTTTTAGATAATGATTTCATTTACAAAATTTTATTAAAACTCTAGGAGTTGGAGAAGATTCATAAACTTCATGCTCGCCCGGAAACCATTTCTTCATAACATTTATAAAATTGTCAAGGTTATACCAGGATCTATCTTTTCCTTTGTAGCTTTGACCAGCTAAATGAACGTCATCATACGGTATAAATTCTACAATCACTATTTTTTGTGTAAACAGGTTAAGCTTTTCTGCAAATTCTTCGAATGAACTGTTACCAAAGTAACAGACGTGGTGAACAACAGCTAAACAAATTGTAAAATTACAATAAAGTCTTTCGTGAACAGGAAGATATGATCGATAGTGTCCAGGATTTTCCGGGTAATTCATAATATTTAACCTGGCAATCGTTATTTTAATGTTATTGAATTTTATTTGACTCAACAAGTAATCAAGTGAGTAGTTATCAAGATCAATAGCAATTGCTTCATCAGCTCCTTGATCTAATGCCAACAAACAGAAAGCACCTTTGTTTGCACCTATGTCTAAAACCTTCTTTGGTTTATACTGATTGAATAAATGTAGAATATTTTTGTTCCTGGCATTATTAAGGTCGAGTTCGGGACTTTTTTGTTCATAATCTGTCCAGTTAGAAAAATTACTGAAGAGGAGTGGCAAAGCATTGATAATTTTTCTTGTGACTTTCCCTGCGAACCCTTTTTTACGGAGAAGATTAATTATTTGTCTCTCAACAAATCCCGTTTCAAATTTTGAAATCCGGTCTAAAAGATAGTCGTAGGGCGATTCAGTAAAAATCATTTGAATGGCAATCCAGTATTTTTGGGTAAAATTAATTTGTAGTACTTCGTCCCAATAATCGCTTTCAGTCCATCCACAAAAACATTTAATAAACCACCAACTCGGTTTTATTTGTCCATTTTTGATAGAGCCAAAGTCAAAGTAGACTGGTTGGTGATATTTAAATGTGATATTAAATGAATGAGGATCGTTCAGATAAAATCCTTTCTTAACTAATCCCAATTGCAACTCAATTACGGCTTTTGCTGCGATTACTTTTTGTTTTTTTGTCCATTCGTTGAAGTAGGTAATATTCTCAAGTCTCTCGTGTTCAATAACCAGTAATTCTTCATCCTCGAAAAAAAGTTTTGAATGGATTAGAAATTCAAATTCATCACAAAATTCTAAAATGGTTTTGAATATTCTAATTTTTTTTCGAAACACACGTACAACCCTGTTGTCATAAATTCCTGTAGAATCAACATCTAACCCGGAACTAGTGGGGAATGGTTTGAACTTATTTATGTCAAATTTATTTTCGATTATTTATACTTTCATTTTTAAGAGCCAGAAACTGACCCAAGAAATTGTGACATTTCTTTACTTATGAGCCTTCTTTCAAATTTCTTAATAAAATCCTGATTCGTTCTGAAAGTTTTACTAGTATTGAAAAATTCCTCTCCACTTTCGTTATAACCAAACATCATTCCGGCATTTGTTTCTGCCAGGATTTTTTTTACTTCATCTGACCCATCACCGAAAGCAATTATTGGTTTGCCAGCTCTCAAATATTCAAACAATTTACCGGGTACGTGACGTGGTTCTGTGGCACATACTAATAGATTTGCTGCCTTCATCATCTCTCTTAACATTTCTTTGTAAGGTAAAAAGCCTTTATACTCTGTGTACTTATCGAGCCCTGAATTGTTTATTGATTGTCTGATTCCCGGAGAGACAGTTCCTATAAAAACCATTTTCAGTTTTCTACCCTTTTCAATTTCATTTTTTAATGTCACCCAAAATTGCCTGGGATTCTGATGATCAAAAATATTTCCAGCGTGAAGTATAATTTCTTCATCTTTCACTTCCTTAATGTAAGAGCCGGGTGTTAGGTCGAAATCTTCTTCACTGTAACCCCAATAAAGAACATTTGTTTTTTCTTTTATAAATGGATATTTATTTACAAAATCATCTTCCATTGTTTGAGTAACAAACACAACTGAAGCCGCGTTTTCCAATACTGACTTTTCCAATCGATTGTCAATTGAAAGAGTAATTCCGCTTCGTTTAAAATTTTTATAATAAGAAATATCGACCCACGGATCAATAAATACAGGTATGTGAGGCAAGCCAAATTTTGAAGATATTTTTTTTCCGATCAGATGTGTTGTGTGTGGTGGACCTATTGATACAATCGCATTGACTTTTTCATTCTTCAAAAATTCTGAACCGGATTTAACAGAGGGAAAGTACCAGCCAATTCTGGCATCCGGAATAAACAGATTCATTCTTAGCCAAATTGAAAGTCGATGAGAAAAATTTTTATTTTTTGCTGAGATTGTTTCTGAAGCAATTAATTGATCATACTTCGTTTTACCTGTAATTCTTTTATAAATATTGAATGGTTCGTAAGATTTTGCTTTAAGTATTTTTACTTCAGAAGGAATCTCGTCAAGAAAAGTTTCATCTTTTTGTGTAAAAGTATCTTCATCGACGGTTAATACCGAAGGCATCCAACCGAAAGAGGGGAGATGTTTAATTATTTTTAATGGCCAGTGAAGAGAAGCTTTTCCGGATGGAGGCCAATAGTACGTTATGAATAAAACTTTCTTCATAAAAACTATTTAATCTTCTCTCCAACAAAACGAATCACACTAGCCTCGCCTGTATGTTTTTCGCCTTCATCCAAAAAAATATTTTTTTCTTCAAGAAGAATTATTCTCATTTTATTAAAATCATCTTCAACTTCTTTAATTGAAGAAAGCATAGCTAAATCACTCGGGCCACCGGAATCTTTTCCAAATTGATTTTTGGAAAAAAGTTCTAGAATAATTTTGCTATCAGGTTTAATTGAATCTATAATCTTTTTATGAAACGCAGATCTAAAATCCGGAGGCAAATGAACAAAGATAATTGCGGCAAAATCATAAAAATTTTTTTGAGGGTTGAATTTTCTTAGATCAATATTTGAATAGTTGATTTCAACTTTATTTACTTCTGCCAGTTTTAATGCCTTTATCTTTGCAACCGGACTTTGATCAAAAGCATCAACTGTCCATCCAAGTTTTGCTGCATATACCGCATTTCGTCCTTCACCTTCACCGGGCAATAATAGTTTTCCGTGTGAATGAATTTTATCCAGTTGTTCTTTGAAGAACTGATTCGGTTCATTTCCGTAAATATATTCCTCAACCGAAAATCGCTCATCCCAGAATCTTGAATTGAAGTCAGTCATATCTCATTTTCTCATTTAATTAACTCAAATTTAGGGATAAAGAATTCTTTGTGGAAAATTTGATTTTCTTTCAAATTATGATGACTGAATATTTAATATATTTCAAAGTAGTTTTCTTTCAAAAATTCATTGGTAATAGCATTGAGAAACATAGATAGGTTTATAGTTGTGGGCGATAGAGTATTGATAAGACCTCAGGAGGAATCTTCGCGAACATCGAGTGGTTTGTATTTACCGACAGGTGTAACTGAAAAGGAAAGGGTACAAAGCGGATATGTAATGAAAGTTGGGCCTGGTTACGCAACATCAACCGAAGTTGACGATGAACCCTGGAAGGACAGTGCGCATAAAGTTAAATATATTCCATTGCAGGCAACGGAAGGTGATCTGGCAATTTTTTTACGAAAAGAAGCTGTGGAAATAGAATTTGATAAAGAAAAATTTCTTATTATTCCTCAATCTGCAATATTATTACTCATCCGTAATGAAGATTTTTCGGCGTAAATGTATTTTGTGAAATTATAGTTTAATTAAAACCGAATTCCCATTTAACATTGCTACCGAAGTGACTTTCCTCAGTTGCGCGTTTGTGTTTGAAAATAAAATTCTTTGAATCCTCATTATCGTTTGTAGCATAATCGGAAACATTATTTTCAACTAATTGTTTTTCTTCACTCAGGTTAGAATGGTTGTCTAATTCTCCTTCAGCATGCTCGTGCTCTATCAATTTAAATTCTTCATTCTCTGTAATACTATTATTCATAATAGTGGTGTTTTCGTTGTCTGTCTGGTGTTCATTATCAGCAAGTGCTTCGATCCTTAGTTCTTCTTTCTTTATATCGGATTGAATTGGTTCGACAGGAGACTCAACTACCGGCTTAGGATCAATATTAAATGATAATTTTTTTGGTTCGCTGCTAAGCTCATTAATTTCTTTTTCAATTAGTTTTTTATTTTCGATATCATCAAGGGCAACTTTGACACTTGTGTACAGTGGAAAAATTTTTCCAATTGAATTAAGTGTTAGAAAAATACTTGACTGATCAATAGGTTCAATGATAACAAGATTTCGGTTTTGACTTTTTAATTTTTTGTAGCCACTTACTAATACTCCGAGAAAAGTGGAGTCGAGATGTTCGCACGCACTAAGATTAACAATTATATCTTTTTCTGATTCTTGAATTGTCTCTGCCAGATAATCTTTAAACTCAACTGCTTCATTAAGTGTAGCCCTTATTAGGTTGACATTAAATACAACAGCATAATTTTCTATTTTTTTTTCTATTAATTCCATTTTTGTATTCACCTTCTAAAAAAATATTATTATTGATAATTATTTTTTCTTACTTTTTTTACTAGAAAAATCTCAGCATTTATTGTATAGTTACTTGACTATTTTGACAACTATCAGGCCATTGTCAACATATTAAATATTTGTCTTTCACAAGGAAAAGACAAAATCTGTCGCTTCTCGATGTACAATTTTCCGATAATTATTAGTAAAAAGAGATCTTTTTTACATTCTCTGAGGCTGTCGGACAAAATATTCGTCAGGAAAAATAAGAAGAATATAATAGCAAACTGAAGTTTCGAAATTGAATATTATTTAATGGGGGATAGACAAATTGGAGCAATTAATATCTAAAGATATTATTTGCTCCAATAATTATCGGTACTAACGAATCTCAGGAGTCAATCAGGAAATAAGCAAAGGTTTAGTAGTGGGAACTAAAAGAATACTTTCCCGATTGAACTATTTAGAAACTACCATCAACACTGCCAGTATCACAGATATTACAACTACCAGTTTGGTGATACTTATAATACTGTTCTGCTTCGTTGAAATGAATCCAGATACTTCTGAGATATCGGCAGTGCCATTTCTGTTTGGTTTTAAATGCATCATAAATTCTCTCCAGTATTTACTTAATTATTATTAACATATTAAATCAATGAAAATTCCTTATTCAAACCAGGAAACGATTTTAAAACCGCCAGTGCCCGGATAAAACGGAGGTGACATAAATTGCAATCTCCAATCATAGCGGTACTGTTTTGTAAACCCTGATTTAACAGAATTACCACTAAATGTACCTACCGGCTGTCTGTAGTTTTGTTGTATTCCACCAAGAAGGTTTATATCTCCACTGACCGGTCTTTTATCATAGTTGTAGGCTCCGAAACCCCATTTCTCGCTAAAGACAGATGCCTGAATATTTATACTATTTTTATTAGCAGCATTTTCAGTGATCCAGACATAATTCTCAGCAATTATCCCAAATAAATCAGTTGAAGTCGGGTCTACTTTTGGATCTGTGTTATAAACTATATTATCATCCAGCCAGATAGATCCTTTCCCAGTAGAAGAAGTTGATGATGAACATCCTAAAGTATATTTTCCCTTTACAACACCCTGAAGCCGTACCACCATATCTTTTGCATATATAAGACCATTAGGTGCAGCAGTAGGTAAGTAGAGAGCAGTATACTTGCTCGAATAATTATATTTGTAGCGTAATGTATCTTTGTCGAAAACAAGATAGAGAGAATCTTTATCCTTGAATTTAAGTCCATTATCGTCAGCAGCTGCTTCAAGATTCTCGACAGCTTGCGTTGGTATTTCTAAATTTTTTCCCGGTTCATATATTCCGGTAATTACTGGAGAGTCAGTTGCCTTATTCGTTTGGTATTGAATAGCGCCTTTGTGAGATGTCTTCTTACCAAGAAATGCCGGATGTAATGCTGTGCTTAATCTGTCCTGAGTATGAAACGGTCCCCAAACCGTGTCCTTACCAGTCCACCATATTGTTCCAGTTGATGAAGGGCTGGATTTTTCATAAGTAGAATAATAAGCATATTCAGAAAAATTACTTGGGGCGATTCTGAGTTTAATCTCGCTGGTTTTGCCGAGGAAAGTTCCGCGTGATGTTATCTCACGAAAACCTAAATCTGCATCAACTACATCTACGGAAACGTCTAGATAACCGTCCTGATATGGAATGTGATCATATCCCTCATTCCAAACAGGATTCATATAAATTGCGTTTGCAGCAATGTTTGCACCGCTGATAGCAATGTTATGTGCTACGGTTTCCTTTTGATAAGTAATATAATTATCAACGGCTCTGTTGGATAGATTACCGAATTTCTGTCCTACAGCTAAAAGTGTTAAACTGAAACCGATTACTACAAGAAGTATTGCTTTTCCTGTCATATTATTTAATCCTTTCTAATTATTCTGTTTTTGACCTGCTTACATTTCGTGATGCAAGCCTGATTTGTTTCCAGAAAGCATTCGAGTATTTTTCATCGTATGCTGCTACGTTTTCAACGGTAATATTTATTTCAATACTTTTTATTAAACCACGCGTTAAAACCGGTGTCGGAATAACATCATCATTTACATCAAAGTAGACCATTCGAAACTCTGTTACTCCCAAATTTGATGGTGCAGGTGTAGCGTTATTTTCAACTCTGTATAATATTCTGTCTCGTGGATTTGGTGTTGAAGGGCATTCAGAAACAGGGCCAAGGTAATAGCGAACCGAGTCAAGAACTCCGTTATAAGGATCAAGATCGGTATAGAAAGTAATGCTTGTTTCATCCGCATAAATTATTGCCTGAGAAGAATTGAATGGTTGCTTGGTTCTTGGGTCCATAATTGCATTCCAACTGTTACAATATCCGATTTTTCTAAAATCAAATTCAATCATTTGAGCTAATACTAAAAGATTTTGCTGGATCGTAAGTTCTCCACTGTTGTTATAAGTTTTTTCTGTGCTGGCATCACCTAAGCGCCAGACTATCATCATTAGTATTCCACCAATAATCATTGAACCTGCTATATCAAAAAGAGTTGTAAAACCCATCACTTACTCCTGATTAAATTAAAAATACCAATAACTATAAACCGTGGACTGCTTAACAGTGTCGACAGTGAATCCAATTGGTTGGTTATTCTGCCGCCAGGTAACAGAGACATCTAACTTTTTATTCCAGGTTCTTGTGCTCACTACATTATTCAGACTTGATGGATTGCTCGGGTTTGGGTTTACATAGAATACTCTGCATCTTGAGTAGAAGACTACCGAGCTAACGGTATCTGTCTGAGTATAATTATTAAAATCATCAAAGTCATCAAAATTATCCGGGTTGGTTTCGCCTGATTCTTTATTTGGCGGATAGGTTAGTGCAGTTTGCAAGCACGGACCTTCTTTTGTTTTTGCATCATAAAATTTCTCTGTTGCACTTTCTATTAGTGATGTTGCAATTGAATTTGCAATTATTCCAAATTTTGAATCGATCATTATTGTGTCAGTTAAAAGAATATTGTTGTTAACTCTTAAAACTGTCAGTGATAGCAACAGCAACGCTCCGATTGCAAAAAGTGATTGACCAGTATTCATATTTTCTGTATCCTTTTAATAAAGATGGTTTGTACCAAAAATCCTTGAAATTAAAGCAATCGTTGTGCTAAAAAGAATACCTTAGTTTCAGTAGGATTTTGAGGTTATTGAGGTCAGAAGATTAAAAATGGCGACATCGCTGTCGCCATTAATTTCGTGTGTCGAGTGAGTTAATAATGAATTGGCTTAATCCATTATCATTGTTTTATTTATCACAGGATACTATTTCAAAGACAGTTGTTCCAGAATACAGCGGCTGTAATATAAATTGAAGTTTACAAACATAACAGTATTGTTTAATTATCCAGATTCGTCAGACTGATTGCATAGTTATTCTGCTATTGTCAAATATATTATCTCTTACAGAACGCCATGTATTCTACATCGACTTTATCTGTCTCTGCTACAAAAATTTATTTTTCGTACCACGATACTAGTTTAAATAAGCCAGTTCCCGGGAAGCAAGGTGGACTATTAGATGCCAATCGTCTGTCATAAGTATATTTCTTTGCGTAACCTGTTTTAATTGTCTCACCGGAAAAAGTACCTACTGGTTGTCTCCAGGACTGTGAAACACCACCTAGAAGATTAATATTTCCCCTCGCAGAGCCACCATCCCAATTATCCGCACCAAAGCCGCCGTTCTGACAGAATATAGCAGCCTGAATATTAATATTTGATTGGTTCGGAGTATTATCAGTAATCCACACATAATCTTTTGCGCATATCCCAAGAAGGTCTGTGGAAGTAGGATCGTTTTTTGGATCTGTTTTATAAACAACGTCATCGTCCAGCCATACATTACCTTCACTTGCAACCGTGTATTGCCCGGCTACCGTACCTTTCAATCTCATATCAAGAGCTAAATTGTTACCGTTCTTATCCTTAAAGCTTCCCGCAAGGTAAATTACCCCATTAGGAGCTAAAGTAGAACCCGAAACAGTTTTCGTTGAATCGGTAGAATTCCAAGCTACCCAGCTACTTCCTGATTTTTTAAATCCTGAAATTGCATAAGTAATTGTTCCGTTTGAATTAAATGTTAAAGAAAAACCAGAATACCTGATTGAGGATGTCGAAGCTAAGTTAAAAACTTTCCCTGCGTCTATTGCAGGACTTTTTAACTCAGAAATAGCGTTAGTAGGAATCGGCATTGAAATTCCTGGCTGGTAAAGACCAGTTATAATTGGACTATCAGTTTTTTTATTTGTTTGGTAAATAAGGCTCCCTAAATGTGATGTACTTTCCCCAAGAAATTTAGGATGGGTAGCTACTCTTAAATCATCCTGTGTGTGGAAAGGCCCATCAACAACGTCTTTTCCCATCCACCAAATGTAACCGCCTGTAGGATTGGCTCTTTCATGTTCTGAAAAGTAAGCGTATCGGGCAAAACTATTTGGAGTGACTTGAATTTGTATTGTACTTGTATCGGCAGTAGTACCATTTCCATATACACCAGTCGCAGTAAGAGTACGTCTGTTATTTACCCAACCAGATACCGACCATCGCATTTTTCCACCTTGAAAGTTTTGCCATCCGGAATTGCTTGATCCTTGCATAGGCATTCGGTAAACCTGGTTGGCAACTATATTAGCTGCACTTAAAGCAATATTGTGTGCTGCAGTTTCATTGTGATACTCAATATAGTTATCGACTGATCGATTTGTAATTGAACCATAATTTTGTAGTATTGTAGCAAAAAGGATACTGAATCCTACAACTACATATAAAGATGCTTTTCCTGACATAAATTATTAATCCTCCTTTATCTTGCTGAAATATTTCTTGACGCCATTCTGATTTGCCGCCATATAGCTTGTGAATAAAGTGTGTCATATGCAGCTACACTTTCAACGGCAACATTTATTTCGATTGTTTTAATAAGGCTTGGGTCTGCGACCGGTGTTGATAATGTATCACCTAGCGCATCCATATAAACCAATCTGAACTGAGTTACTCCTAAATTCGATGATCTAGGAGCCTCATTATTTTCTACTCTGAATAATATCCTGTCCCTTGGATTCGGTGTTTCTGAACATCCACTGGTTGGGCCGAGATAATATTTTAGTAAATCTTTGTTCGCAACACCGTTGAGCGGTAAAAGATCAGTGTAAAAATCTATCCTGTTGGCATCAGCGTATACAATTGTATCAGGCAGGCTACCTGGAACATCACAATAACCGATTTTCCTGAAATCGTATTCAATTATTTCCACAATTGTTTTAAGATTTTGCTGAAGTGATAATTCACCGCTGTAGTTATAAGTCCTCTGAGTTGAAGCATCACTCAATCTCCAGGCGATTGTCATTAAGATGCCGCCAATAATCATTGAGCCAAGAATGTCTATTAAACTTGCAAATCCCATATTTTACCTCGCGTACCACCAATAACTTAAAATTGTTGATTGTTTAATTGTATCAGTTACAAACCCTACGGCCTGATCATTTTGTCTCCAAGTGACTGCCACAGATAATTTTTTATGCCAGCTGGTTTTATTTAGCTTGACATCAGAATTGTTTGGCATTACATAGCATACTTCACATTTTGAATAAAAAGTTACAGAACCATAATGATCATCTTCTTGTGTGTAGCCGTTGTAATCGTCAAAATCGTCAAACAGATCCTCAGATATTTCCCCTTCTTTCCCCAATGAACTATAGGAAGTTAATTTTGTGGAATCAGTTAACTGAGTAAGTATTGTGCTTTCATCGAAATGCATACTCTGCCCATTTGGTCGTATTCTTCCAGCTTTTTCAATTATTGAAGTGGCAATGGAATTTGCCATAATTGCAAATTTGGAGTCATACAATACTGAGTCAGAGTAGAGGATAGTATTATTTACCCTTAATACAGTGATCGAAAGTAGGAGTAAAGCTCCTATACTCATCATAGATTGACCTGTTGTCATAAATTTTATTCCCTAAATCCTTTATTGTCATTTTATTGCTTTAGTAATCAACAGGTATGCCTGTCAATCGTCAATGGTGGCGCTTCAAAAAATTTGTATTTTGTTGATAATATGTGCAAACAATTGTTAAAGAAGTCTTTTCAAGTAGAAAATACTTGCTTTGAGTTACTAACATCTCAGTAAAAAAATCGGATTTAATTTGTTTAACCAAAGCACGGACAATAATGTCGCAGCAATTAATTTCTTCTTTCTCTGATTGCTTTTAATCGTCTTTGAAGTGTTCGTTCACTGACGCCGAGAAGTGGTGCTGCTCTTTGAACACTGTTACCAACCGTTTTCATAACGTTCATAATGTGCTCTTCAGCAGCAAGGTTTAGACTTGTTTGTTTAGGTTTACCATTTCCGTTTCCGGGCTCAAATGGTTTGATATACTCTTTCGGAAGATCAATAGAACTTATGTGAGATTCACCAAAGGTTTTTGCAACTGCGTTGAGTATGATATTTTCCAGTTCTCTTACATTCCCGGGGAAAGTATAGTTCTTAAGTGAATTAAGAACATTATCAGAAAATCCTTGAATATTTTTATTATATGTTCTGTTACCGACTTCTAGAAAATGTTCTGCTAACAGCACGACATCATCAACTCTTTTATTTAATGGGGGCATATAAATAAATCCACGATTCAGCCGATAGTATAAATCAGCTCTGAATTCCTTTTTGTTTACAGCATCTAACAAATCTCTGTTTGTAGCAGAAATAATTCTTATATCAAGCTGAACAGGTTTTGCATCACCTATTCTGTAAATTTCATTGTATTGAATTGTCCTTAACAATTTTCCCTGTAGAGCGATTGGTAGTTCGCCAACTTCATCCAGAAAAATAGTCCCACCACTTGCAGCTTCGAAGTACCCTACTTTGTCTTCAATAGCACCTGTAAATGTTCCCTTCTTATAACCGAATAATTCACTCTCAAATAAGCTTGGAGATATTGATGCAAGGTTTACTGCAACAAATGGTTTATCTCTGCGAGGGGAAAGATCATGAATTTTTCTAGCGATCATGTCTTTGCCGGTTCCCGTTTCGCCGGAAATAAAAACAGTTTCATTTGTTGGTGCAAAAATTTCTACCAGTTCAAAAACTCTGTGCATCATCGGAGAATCTGTAATTATATCTGAAAAGATTCTCCTGCTAGGATTATGTTCAAGTAATGATCTTCTGAGTGAATCCCGTTCTGACTCAAGAAGTTTGGTATCTAAAGCTCTTCTGATTGTTAAAAGTAATCTATCTGTATCAGGTGGCTTGGTTATGAACTCGTAAGCGCCAAGTTTAATTGCCTTTAGTGCAATCTGAACTTCATGAACAGCAGTTATCACCACTACCGGAATATTGGGATATACTGCGTAAATTTTTTCAAGAAGCTCCAAACCATTCATTTCCGGCATAAAAATATCCAGAAGTATTAAATCAATATCTGTTCTGTCAAGCAGTGAAATTACATTTAATGGGTTTGATTCTGTAATAATATTAGCATAGCCTTCCTGATTCAGGAAGTCCTTCATTAATTCTAAATAAGAAGATTCATCATCTACAATTAGGATTGGGTTTTTTTCCACTTTACTTTTCCCGCGGTTTATTTCTTATTTCAAAGAGTATTTATTTTTAATTTCCTCTTGGCGTCAAATATCGTGCAGACAATCTTTGAATGACGGAATAAAGCAATTTTCTTTGATTTTAAGTATTTTAGGGAAGGAAAAATTTATTATTGCATAATGTAAAGGGTTAAAAATGACTTCAAATTTAGATATGATTAAAGCCGTATATAATAATTACCGGGAAAAATTGACCGACATCAGGAAGGTATTAAACAGACCACTTACTTATACTGAGAAGGTACTTTACACACATTTATGGGATAATCCAACCAAAGAATTTCAAAAGGGAAAGGATTATGTTGATCTATCACCTGACCGTGTTGCAATGCAGGATGCTACTGCACAGATGGCTCTTCTTCAATTTATGTCATCCGGAAAAAAGACAACAGCAGTTCCATCAACAGTTCATTGTGATCATTTAATTCAGGCACAGGTTGGTGCAAAAGATGATTTACTCAGAGCGAACGAGGAGAATAAAGAAGTTTATGATTTTCTTGAAAGCATCTCACGAAAGTATGGAATAGGTTTCTGGAAACCGGGTGCAGGAATTATTCATCAGGTTGTCTTAGAAAATTATGCCTTCCCAGGTGGAATGATGATTGGAACTGATTCTCACACTCCAAATGCTGGCGGACTTGGTATGATTGCAATCGGTGTTGGTGGTGCAGATGCAGTTGATGTAATGGCTGGAATGCCATGGGAATTAAAATGGCCTAAAAGTTATTGGAGTTAAACTCACCGGAAAAATGAATGGCTGGACTTCTGCAAAAGATGTTATTTTAAAACTTGCGGGAATTCTTACTGTTAAAGGTGGAACCGGTGCAATCGTTGAATATTTTGGGGAAGGTACTTCATCAATTTCCTGTACTGGAAAAGGAACAATTTGCAATATGGGTGCAGAGATTGGTGCAACCACTTCCGTATTTCCATTCGATGAAAAGATGTCTTCTTATTTACGAATTACAAAAAGAGTTGATGTTGCTGCACTTGCTGAAGGTCTTGCTGATGAACTTATGTGCTGATAAAGATGTCTTCAAAAATCCTGAAAAATATTACGATCAAGTCATCGAAATTAATTTGAGTGAACTTGAACCACATTTAAACGGACCATTTACACCCGACAAAGCATGGCCGATTTCTAAAATGAAAGAAGCTGTAAAGAAAGAAAATTATCCTGATAAAATTTCAGTTGCATTGATTGGAAGCTGTACTAATTCAAGTTATGAAGATATTGATCGTTCAGCCAGCATTGCAAAGCTTGCACTCTCAAAAGGTTTGAAAGCAAAATCACAATTCACAATTACGCCTGGATCTGAGCAAGTCAGAGCAACAATCGAAAGAGATGGTCAATTAAAAGCTTTGACAGACATTGGAGGATTAATTCTTGCAAATGCATGTGGGCCTTGCATCGGAATGTGGAAAAGGATGGATATTAAAACAGGTGAGAAGAACACTATTGTAACTTCATTCAACAGAAATTTTGCAAAGAGAAATGATGGTAATCCCGAAACACTTGCATTTGTTGCATCTCCTGAACTTACAACTGCACTTGCTATTGCTGGAAGTTTATCTTTCAATCCAATAACGGATGAGCTGGTAAATGATAAAGGAGAAAAAGTAAAATTAAATCCACCCACTGGTGAAGAACTCCCACCAAAAGGATTTGATGAAGGAAGCAGCGGATTCATTGCCCCTGCAAAAGATAGTTCTGCAGTCGAAGTAAAAGTTGATTCAACGAGTGAAAGACTTCAACTTCTAACTCCGTTTGAAAAATGGAATGGAAAAGATTTAACTGATCTTCCGGTTCTTCTTAAAGCAAAAGGAAAATGTACAACTGATCACATTTCAATGGCTGGACCGTGGCTGAGATTTCGCGGTCATCTCGATAATATTTCAAATAATATGTTCATCGGTGCAACCAATGCTTTCGGTGGAGATACTGGAAAAGTTAAAAATGTTTTTACCGGTGAAACTAAATCTGTACCTGAAGTTGCCCGCGAATATAAAGCAAAAGGAATAAGTTGGGTTGTAATTGGAGATGAAAATTATGGCGAAGGTTCTTCACGTGAACATGCTGCAATGGAACCAAGATTTCTTGGTGGACGAGCAATCATTGTAAAAAGCTTTGCTCGTATCCACGAAACAAATCTGAAGAAACAGGGAATGCTGCCGTTAACTTTTGCTGATCCAAAAGATTATGACAAGATAAAAGAAGATGATAAAATTGATTTACTTGTTACTCAACTTACACCGGGCAAACAATTAAAGATGATCGTCAAACATTCTGATGGAAGCAATGATGAAATTATGCTTAACCATACAATGAATGATGCTCAAATTGGTTGGTTCAAAGCAGGTAGTGCGTTGAATTTGATTGCAAAGCAGAGTTCAAATTAATATTTTAATCTATAATCAGATATTTAAAAGGGAGAATCCATTTGGGTTCTCTTTTTTTTAAAATATTTTTTACAAAGGTAAAACAATGGAAAAATCCGTTATCAAAGAATTTCTAAAACGTATTGAACTATTTAAAGATCTTGATGATAATCAACTCCAATCTGTGATTGACAAAATCAACGTCGAAAATTTTCCAAAAGACAAAAATGTTTTTACAGAAAACAATACGAGGGAAAATCTTTCAATTATTTATGAAGGCGAAGTTGAACTTTTCAAAACGAGTCCGTACGGCGGAGAGAAAAGGTTATCAATTTTCGGGAAGTATGATTTTCTTGGTGAAGGAGCACTAATGGATGATTCACCTCATTCAACCTCTGCCAGAGCGACAGTCGATTCAGCAATCCTACGGCTTTCGAGAAACAAATTTAAAGAATTGATGGTTGAGCATAATGATGTTGCAATGGATATACTCTCCAAAATTGCAAGAGTAATCTCAAGAAGAATGAGTTCCGCAAATACCAGGTCTGTAAATCTTGCTGCTCAGTATCAATCAGGCAGAACAAGAAGCGAGCACGATCTTCTTGGCGACAGGGAAGTGCCGAATGAAGTTTACTATGGAGTTCAAACTCTTCGTGCGATTGAAAACTTTATGATCAGCGGAGTAACGCTAAACTTTCATCCGGTGATTATTCAAGCGCTTGCAATGGTAAAAATGGCCGCTGCAAAAACAAACAACGAACTTGGACTTCTCTCTAAACCAGTTACTGATGCAATTGTTCAAGCGTGTGGAGAAATTATTAATGGAAAACTTCACACTCATTTTATAGTTGATATGATTCAGGGTGGAGCCGGAACTTCAACAAATATGAATGCTAACGAAGTGATTGCAAATCGTGCACTTGAAATTCTGGGTTATGAAAAAGGTGATTACAAATACTGTCATCCGAATAATCACGTTAATTTATCGCAGTCAACAAATGATGCTTACCCAACGTCCGTGAAGATTGCATTGATACTCGCAAATGAAAAATTAATTGAAGTACTAAAAAAATTAATTCAATCATTTCATGACAAAGCAAAAGAATTTTCTCACATAATAAAAATGGGAAGAACACAATTACAGGATGCTGTTCCGATGACGATGGGACAGGAGTTTGAAGCGTACGCAGTTACACTCAGTGAGGAAGTCGAGAGACTTGAACAAAACGTAAAACTTTTTCTTGAAGTTAATATGGGTGCAACTGCAATTGGTACAGGAATAAATTCTCATCCTGATTACAGTAAAAAAGTTGTTGCTCATTTACGGGATATCACCAAAATGGAAATTGTTCTCGCTCATAATTTGGTCGAAGCAACTCAGGATACGGGTGCATTTGTAATGTATTCTTCTGCTGTGAAAAGACTTGCAATTAAACTTTCAAAAATTTGTAACGATTTACGATTACTTTCTTCAGGTCCGAGAACAGGAATTAATGAAATAAATCTTCCGCCAATGCAGCCGGGTTCATCAATTATGCCGGGGAAAATAAATCCTGTTATTCCGGAAGTTGTAAACCAAATCGCGTTTAAAGTTATTGGAAATGATTTGACGGTTACTCTTGCTGCAGAAGCAGGGCAACTGCAATTGAATGTTTTTGAACCGGTTATTGTTGAAAGTCTTTTTGAATCAATTGAAATGTTGAAGAACGGAATGATGACTCTCAAACAAAAATGTATTGACGGAATTACTGCAAATGAAGACAGATGCAGATCGCTTGTTGAAAACAGTATCGGACTTGTAACCGCACTTAATCCGGTACTCGGTTATGAAAAATCAACTCAGCTTGCAAAAGAAGCTTTGGAAACAAACAGGGGAGTTTATGAATTGGTGCTTGAGAAAAAACTTATGTCAAAAAAGGAACTTGATGAAATACTCAAACCTGAAAATATGATTAAACCGAAGTGATTTATTAATCTTCAATTTCAACGGAATACAACTTCTCGCAAATATTCGAAAGCATTTCTTTTTCAGTTTTGCTTAGCGATGAAGAATATTCCGAAATAAATTTATCCACTTCTGGATTGATCTTTGAAAGATGATTAATTCCTTTTTTTGTTATCCGTGCGAGTGAAAGTCTTCTATCCTTTTTGGATTCGTATCTTTCAACCAGATCCTCTTTTATTAGTCTATCGATCAATCGTGTTACATCAGGTGCAGGTTCAACCATTCGTCTGATAATTTCGTGTCTTGGATATCCATCCGGATAACCACCTTTTAAAATTCGTAAAACATTGAATTGCGACAGAGTGATTTGGAATTTATTACAAACTGCTTCAAGTTTTGAGTGAAGAAAATTTGAGGCAATAAATAAATTCAACAGACCTTCCTGTTCAATTCCGCTGAACTTTTCCTGCTTTAATCGCTTTTTTAGTATTACGCCCATTTCTAATTTTAATGATAATTATAACCTATACAATAATATCAATGACTTAATGAAATCTCAAGATAAATCTTAATCGAGTGAAAAATTCCTGTGTGGTTTAACGATTTTCATGTCGCTATTTTCAGCAGGTAAAATTCAATCACTAATAATTTAAATGAATGACATTTCTTAATCCTGCTGTATTATTCGGACTGATTGCTGCATCAATTCCAATTATAATTCATTTACTGAATCTGAGGAAGCTGAAGAAGATTGATTTTAGTACACTTCAGTTTCTAAAAGAACTCCAGAAGAATAAAATCAGGAAAATAAAAATCAAGCAATGGCTGCTGCTTGCACTTCGTGTTTTGATAATACTCGCTATCGTTACAGCTTTTGCAAGACCAACTTTGGTCGGTGTTTCAATCGGTGGAACAACTTCTGCCGCTAAAACTACGGCAGTTTTTATTCTTGATGATACTTTCAGTATGTCTGTTGTTGATCAGAATGGTTCTTACTTCAACCAGGCAAAGGAAGCGATAAAAAATATTCTCACTCAGTTTGAAGAAGGTGATGAGTTTGGATTGGTTCTCGTTTCACATCAACCGGATGAAATTGAAATGACGTCTAATCTGAATAAGTTCAGGCAGGAAATTGATGCGATGAATATTTCTTTTGCCTCGGGTAAGTTGAATAATGCAATTATCAAAGCAGCGCAGCTAATTGGCGAAGCACAAAATTTCAACAAAGAAATTTATCTGTTAACAGATTTTCAAAAAGGAAGACTAGCCAACGAGAATGAAATCATAAGTTTAAAAGAACAGCTTGGCGAACAGGTTCGTCTATATTCATTCAATTATTCCGGCAAAGAAGTTTTTAATTTTGGAATTGATGACTTAAAATTGAACACCCAGATATTTGAGAAAGAAAAACCTGTAAAGTTTGAAGCCGTTGTAAAAAATTATTCCGAACGAGCAAAAGAAAATTTGGTGGTTTCATTATTCATTAATGGAGAACGACTTGCTCAACAGAGTATCAACCTGAACCCCGGCGAATCAAAAACTGCAAATCTCGAATCACCGGCAAAGAATTATGGCTACAGTGAAGCTTTTGCTGAAATTGAAGAAGATGATATATTGGAGGACAATAAGCGATTCAACTCATTCTCTATTCCCGAAAAAATTCCGGTGTTAATTCTTTTTGATAATAATAGTGATACAAAGCTTGTTGAAGCAGCACTTAAATCTGTCTCGGAAAAAGATTACTTTGAACTAACTATAAAAAGTGTTAGTCAGATCTCCGGCACACAATTAAATAATTACCAGGTTGTGATTGTTATCAGCAGCGAGTTTACCAGTGCGTCAGAAAAACTAAATCAGTTTATTGGAACAGGAAAAGGAGTCATTATTTTTCCTTCGTCTGATATTCGGACACGAAATTTTATGAACTCGATAAATTCTCTTGGAATTTCAGTCTCAGGTAATTTGGTGGAAACTGACGAAGGACAATCAATGCAATTCAATGAAGTTGATTTCAATCATCCTGTTTTTGAAAATATTTTCATAGAGGAAAAGAAAAAGCAGGTTGAATCTCCTGATTTTTATTCTTACTATAAAATTGATCCTTCTGGTAAAGGAAAATCAATAATCACTTTGGAAGATGAAAGCAGTTTCCTCAGTGAATTTTCAATTAATGGTGGAAAAGTTTTATTGTTCAGTAGTTCGCCGGTATTTAATTGGAGTAACTTTCCGATCAAAAGTATATTCGCTCCCTTGATAACAAAATCGGTTATGTATATTTCATCAGAAAATAATGGTGATGAAAATTATCTTGCCGGAGAAACTATAAACGTGAATGTTTCTGAGAGAACGCTTCCGCAAATTAAAATTGTAAAACCAGATGCCACTGAGGAAATAATTAATATTGAGGGAGAACAAAACATTAATTTTATTTCTTATGATCAGACTTTCGTAACTGGTAATTACAAATTTTATTCAGGCGATAAAATAATTGCGACAGCTAACGTTAATACCGATCCGGCAGAATCTGTAACACAATATTTATCGGAAAGTGATTTTGAAGATTATCTTGATAAAATAGAATTTGGAGGAAAATATATTCTTATTGATAAAGATGAAGACCCATCACAAATGATTTTACAGGCAAGATTTGGTTCTGAGTTGTGGAGATATTTTGTGCTCATTGCAATTCTTCTGGCTTTGGTTGAAATGACGATTGCACGAAATGCCAAAAAAGAGCTGGAGGGATTTACAACTTAGTGTTTCTTTGTGACCTTAGTGTCTTAGTGGTAAAATTCTTCTTCACCACTGAGACACTTAGAACACTAAGTTTCACTAAGAAAAAATTATGATAGAGATTACCATAAAAAGAAAAGAACGCGCAATGCTTGTTGCTCTTCAAACCAGACAAGTTAACAGGGAATTGGTCGAAGAACATCTTGCTGAACTTGAAGAACTCGCTGATACTGCAGGTGCAGATTCAATCTTTAAAATCATTCAAACGAAGAGTACTGCAGATTCGGCTTTTTATATTGGCAAAGGCAAAGCAGAAGAACTTGCTCAGCTTATTGAATTAAATGATATCGATCTTGCAATCTTTGATGATGATCTGACACCTGTGCAGGTGAGAAATCTTGAAAAACTTTTTAACAGAAAAATAATTGACCGTAGCGGATTGATTCTTGACATATTCGCTCTTCGTGCAAAAACTAAAGAAGCAAAAACTCAGGTCGAGCTTGCACAACTTGAATATATGCTGCCTAGATTAACACGTGCGTGGACACACCTTTCGAAACAGTACGGCGGAATCGGGACAAAAGGTCCCGGTGAAACACAGATTGAAACCGACAGAAGAATGATTCGGACACGCATAAGTCATTTGAAAGAGAAACTAAAAGAAATAGAATCGCAGAGACAAACTCAGAGCAAAGGCAGAAAAGATTTTGTAAGAATTTCAATTGCAGGTTACACGAATGCAGGCAAATCAACATTGTTTAATCTTTTAACTAAATCAGATGTTTTTGCCGAGGATAAACTTTTCGCAACACTTGATTCAACAACCCGAACTGTAAATTTCGACACAAAAGAAAAAATTCTGATAAGCGATACAGTTGGATTTATAAGAAAGCTTCCCACGCATCTTGTTGCTTCATTTAAAAGTACACTTAATGAAGTAAGAGATTCAGATATTATTCTCCACACAATAGATTTATCTCATCCCTATTTTGAAGATCATCTGAAAGTTGTGGAAGAAACCCTAAAAGAATTTGGAAGCAAAGACAAAAAAGAAATTCTTGTGTTTAACAAAGTCGATTCGATTATCGACAAGAGCATAATTGAATACGTGAGAAATAAATATCCGAACTCAGTTATCATTTCCGCACAGAAGGGAATAAACATTTCTTTATTGAAAAAGATGATTGAAGAATTGATTGAAGAATCTTTCGTTGAAGAAGAAGTTGAACTTAGAATAGAGCAAACAAAACTCGCATCCCAAATTCACGATCTCGCCGAAGTTACTTCTGTTAAATATAATCACGATACGGTTTTGTTTAAGTATAGAGTGAATAAAGAAAATTCTGAGAAGATTAAAAAGCTAATTGCGAAGTTTTAGTTTTTATTTACCAATTGTTCGTTTGATTGTCATATTTTATATTTGGGTAAAATTTATGAGGTAGAAATGGATTTAAAATCTTTAGAATCAGAATTACTCAAGTTATCTCCAAGAGAAAAAGCCATTGTCACATATAAACTCCTTGAAAGCTTGGAAGGTGAAGAATCTGATGAGGCTGAAGAAATTTGGATAAATGAAGCACTCAAAAGATATGATCAAATAATTCAAAGCGATAAGCATACAATCGATAGCGACTTAATCATCAAAGAAGCTAAGTCGAAATACAAGTGAAAAGTATTCGTTTTCACGAATTAGCCGGTCGAGAATTGCTGGATACAAGAGATTATTATGATGATTTGGTTTATAGACTTGGTGAAAAATTTGTTATTGAAGTTGAAAGATGTTTGAACATAATAAAAACAAATCCATTAGCCTATCCGGTGTTAAATCAAAATGTTCGCAAAGCCGTAGTAATTAAATTTCCATATTCAATCCTTTACAGGATTGAGAAAAATAATATTTATATACTTGCAGTAATGCATCAGAAACGGAAACCAAAATATTGGGCTGAAAGAATTTAGTTGGAATATTAATTTTTTCTTCGGTCAATTATATTCAGGATTCATTAGTATTAAAGTTAAGAGCGAATAAAGAAAATTCTGAAAAGATTAAAAAATTGATTTTGGCAAAAAATTAGTTTTTCATTTTTAGTGAAATCGAATTAGTATTCAATTTGTGAAATGAAAACATTATTGAAAAATATTTCGTTTCTGTTCATTCTGTTCCATAGTACATCCTTTCCACAATTTTATGCTGATAGTTTAACACCGGATTATGTAATTGAGTTTTGGGAAATTGCTGATGAATTTGCAAAACAGAATGATCCTGAAAAAGGAATTTATAAAATATTTACCGAAGAAGAAATAAATCATATCGCTGAGCTTTATTACAAATGTTACGATGAAAATCCAGTTGGTTTTCAAAAATATGTCAACGACAAGCACAAAGAATGGGAGAAGACATTTTTAGAAGTAACATCTGGAAAAATAAAAAAAAGACCTTGGCTAAAAGTTTATGCTCTGAGGTACCAAATTGCGAATAGATATGGAATCCCTTTTACTGAAGTGAATGGAACGCCTGGTTTTATTAGAGCAAAATTCGATTCAGCATATCGGTCTTCAATATATTTACCGGAACTAAAATCAAATTGGTCTATAAATAATTATGTATTTGTAATTGAGGAAGTATTAAAAGGTAATAAATTCTTTGCTAGTGGAGATAAATGCACTATTTCTCTCAGCTCAAATGCTGAGGCACCCGCACCTGTTAGAGAAAAAGATAAATCTTATTTAATTCCTATAACAACGTGGTATAATACAACAAATTACAATGGTGAAGTTTCCTTTTCATTTTTACACGAAGATTATCAAACAGTAACAGATGGAGGAATTCCACCAAAAACTTTTCCTATCGAAGATGAAATGATAAAAAACATTGAATATTTTGGAATTCAAGACACAAGCTGGATTGACTTCAAAAAATATTTTAAGGATACGTATTTAATTTTCGAATAAATAAATCATACACTTAATCATACTCTTACTCCATTTCTTCCTCTGATTTCTCACCCTTAATCTTTAATTTTGCACTCACAATTCATCATCGTATTTTATCTATTTAAGGATAACAGGAAGGAAAATGGCAATTACAATTAATGGATCAGGATTAACCGTTGAAAAATTAGTCCGCATTGCAAGAAATAAAGAACAAGTTGAACTTAGCAATGATTCAATCGAAAGAATAAAAAAATGTCGTGCAATGCTTGAGGAAAAAATCCAAGCACACGAAATTATGTACGGAGTTAACACTGGTATCGGTGAATTTTCCGAAGTTGTATTGAACGATGAACAGGTAAAAGATTTTCAAAAATATCTTATCTATAATCACGCTGCCGGTATCGGTGATCCTATGCCGATTGAATGGGTTCGGGGAGCAATTGCAGGAAGAATTAATGTTCACGCTCATGGAAATTCTGGCTGCAGACCTGAAATTACTTTAACTCTTGTTGAAATGCTGAACAAAGATTGCATTCCTTTTGTTTGTGAAAAAGGGTCAGTCGGCGCTTGCGGAGATTTGGCACCGATGTCACAAATTGCTTTGTTGATGATGGGAGAGGGAGAAGCATTTTATAAAGGAGAAAGACTCTCTGGAAAAGTTGCATTTGAAAAAGCAGGAATAAAAATTCCCGGATTGCAGGCTCGTGATGGATTAGCCGTTATTAACGGAAGTAATTTTATGACTGCAATCGGTGCACTCCAGATTTATGATATTAACAGATGGCTGAAGCAAGCCGAAATTGCTGCTGCAATGTCTCTTGAAGCACTTCTTGCAAATATGAAACCGTATGATGTTCGTCTTCATAAATTAAGAGGATTTTCCGGAGCAGTTCGAAGTTCACAAGCAATAAAAAAATGTATTGAAGGAAGCGATCTTCTTACCGGAAAAATAAAATCGAAAGTTCAGGATGCATATTCAATGCGATCAACTCCACAGGTAATCGGTGCAGCACACGATGCGGTTGCGTATGCAAAATCACAAATTGAAATTGAGTTAAATGGAGTTGGCGACAATCCTATTTTCATTCCTGAAGATAAAATCACATTAACCGGTGCAAACTTTCAGGGAACACCTGTTTCTCTTCCGATGGATATGATAAGTTCTGCGGTTACAATGGTCAGTGTTTTATCAGAAAGAAGAATGAATAGATTAAATAATCCAGCTTTGAGTGTTGGACTTCCTGCTTTTTTAACTAAAGGTGCAGGAATGTTTTCCGGATTGATGCTTAGTCAATACACGGCAGACACATTGATTGTTGAGCAAAGAATTCTTTCAACTCCTGCTTCGATACAATCGATTCCCGCTGCTGCAGACCAGGAAGATTTTGTTTCGATGGGTATGAATACTGCTTTAAAGAATAACCAGATTCTCGATAATGCTTATGGTATTTTGGGAATAGAATTTATGGCTGCTGCACAGGCGCTTGATTTCCGCGAGCATAAAACCGGCAATGGAGTTACAAAAGCAAAAGAAATTATTAGGAAGCATGTGGAATATCTTGATATTGACAGACCACTTTATAACGATCATAACAAGATGAAAGCACTCATTAAGTCTTGTGAAATACTTGATGATGTCGAAAAAGTTGTTGGTTCGTTAGAATAAGCTAATAGAACACGGATTGAACGGATTAAACAGATTTAAACAGATAGGATCAGTTATAATCCGTCTGATCAGTTAAATCAGTGTTCCATTAAATTAAATTTAAAGGCTCAGAATGGAAATTATTTTTTTAATAGTTGGAATTTTAATTGGGGCAATTGCTGTCTGGTTCATCGCATCTTCGAAATTTAAAGGAGATGCAGGCAGAGTTGAAGAACGAAGCAGAATGCTCGAAGTTGATAAATCATCGCTTCAATCTGACTTAAAAAGTGAAAGAGATAAATCTGAAAAACTTAATTCTGAGAACTCATCTTTAAAATCAGATTACTCTAATCTTCAAACAAAAACTTTCAGAACAAAAAGCAGATTTGGAAGAACTTCAGCAGAAGTTTACCAAAGAGTTTGAAAATCTCGCAAATAGGATTTTCGACGACAAGACAAAAAGATTTTCTGAACAAAGTAAAACTAATCTTCAGGAAATATTAAATCCACTTAAAGAAAGAATCACAGAATTTCAGAGCAAAGTTGAAGAGACGAATAAGGAAAGTATAAAAGGAAACGCATCATTACGTGAGCAGCTTTCAATGTTAAAAGATTTGAATCAACAAGTAACACAAGAAGCAAAAAATCTTACTGAAGCATTAAAAGGACAAAGCAAAACTCAGGGAAATTGGGGTGAATTTATTCTTGAAAGTATTCTTGAAAAATCCGGATTGGTTAAAGGTAGAGAATATGTTGTTCAGGAAAGTTTAACTGCTGAATCAGGCAAAAGATTTCAGCCCGATGTGATAATCAAGCTGCCTGAAAATAAAAGTATAGTCATAGATTCCAAAGTTTCTCTCGTTGGTTACGAAAGATTTGTTTCATCTGAAGATGAGAACGAAAAAGAACTTGCACTTACGCGAGCACATCAATTCAATTCGATCACATATTAAAAATCTGAGTTCAAAGAATTATCAAAATCTGTATCAACTTGAAAGTCTGGATTTTGTTTTAATGTTTATGCCTGTCGAACCAGCCTTTGCTCTTGCTGTTCAGAATGATCAATCAATTTTTAATGACGCTTTCGAAATGAATATTGTGATTGTTAGTCCATCTACACTGCTTGCAACATTAAGAACAATTTCAAGTATATGGCGACAAGAAAATCAAAACAAATACGCTTTAGAAATTGCCAGGCAAAGTGGTGATATGTTGGATAAATTTACAGCATTCGTTGATGATTTAATTTCTGTTGGTAAAGGTTTGGTAAATGCAAAAGACAATTACGATAAAGCAATGAATAAGTTGACAGAAGGAAGAGGAAATTTAATCAGCCGTTCGGAAAAAATTAAACAGCTTGGTGCAAAAGCAAGTAAAAGTTTACCACCTGCTATTCTAAATCGTGCAGAACTGGATGATGAAAATAATTTATTGGAAAATTAATGATTGTGAGACCGCCTGCAACTCCCGAAGAATTTCAGAGATACAGAGATCTTCGTTGGAAAATTTTGCGAGCTCCGTATAACCAACCCAAAATTACAGAGAACGACGACGCTGGAATTAAAGACTATCCAATTATGGTTTGTGAAGTTGATGGCATTTCCAATTGGTGTAGGCAGAGCGCATTTTACTTTCGGAAGATGAAGCACAAATCCGTTCGATATCTGTTGAAGAAGAATTGTCAGGTAAGGGAATTGGTTCAATTGTATTGAAAGAACTTGAAAAAATAGTCACAGTAAAAGGTGCAAGACGAATTATTATTCATGCAAGAAATAATGCAATTGAGTTTTATAAGAAAAATGGATATAAAGCTGTAGAACCATCATATACATTGTTCGGGGAAATAGAACATACATTGATGGAAAAAAAGGTTTAATGTTGTGGAGCTGATCGGGATCGAACCGCAGAACTGTTCGTTGTGAATCCCGATAAGTCGGGAATCTTCCAACCTGTCTGCCGCCAAGGCAGGCTGAGCTACAGCCCCATCTTCAAAATTTCATCCCACTCATCTTTTGTAACAGGTTGAATTGATAATCTCTGTCCTCGTTGAATGAGACGCATACTTTTTAATTTTGAATTTAATTTTATTGAATCAAGAGAAACTGGTTTCTTAAATTCCTTCACAAGTTTAATATCAACCATAAACCATGTTGGAGAATCCTTTTTTGCTTTTGGATCAAAGTGGTCATTCTTTGAATCGAATTGTGTGTGATCAGAATAACCTTCTTTTACAACTTCACAATAACCAACAACGGCTAATGGCTCGGTACTGCTTTGGTAAAATAAAACTCCATCACCTTTTTTAATTTCATCGCGGAGAAAGTTTCTTGCCTGGTAATTTCTAACTCCATCCCAAAAGGTTACTTGGTTTTTACTTTTCTTCAAATAAGCCCAGGAAAAATCCGAAGGTTCAGATTTGAATAGCCAGTATTTATTTGTCATTAGTTTGAGTCCTTTCTCGAAATCTTAGAGTAATTAGTACATTTTTTAATGTGACGTTGATTTATAGATTGCTATTAAAACTAAGTGAGAATATATTTAGCTCAAAATTAAAACTTAAAATGAATTTATTAAAAGTTACAGTAGTTTTATTGCTTTGTGGAATAATATATCCCCAATCAAAAGGTGATTTCCAAATAGCACGATTGAAATACCAAGGCGGCGGAGATTGGTATAACGATCCTTCTGCGGAGGTTAATCTTCTTAACTTTATCCAGCAAAACACCAACATAAAAGTAGATGCACGATATCAGTTTGTTGATCTGGCTTCGGATGAAATTTTTTCGTATCCTTTTTTATTTCTAACGGGACATGGAAATATTGTTTTCTCAAAAGATGAAGTTTATCGTTTGCGGATTTATTTAGAGAATGGTGGCTTTCTTTATATTGATGATGATTATGGTTTGAATAATGCAGTCCATCGTGAAATGAAAAAAGTTTTTCCTGAATATGATTTTGTCGAACTTCCATTTAGTTACGGACTTTATCATTCATTTTTCAAATTTGAAAACGGACCACCGAAAACTCATGAACACGATAAAACTGCTCCACAGGGATTAGGCATTTTTATTAATGAAAAATTGGCAGTTTATTACACTTACGAATCAAATCCCAGTGATGGCTGGGCTGATGCAGAAGTTCACAATGATTCACAGGAAAAAAGGGAAGAAGCGTTGAAATTTGGAACTAACATTGTTGTATGGGCATTATCTCAATAGCTGATGGAAAGTAAATCAAAATATTATCTTGAATTGTTGAAGAAGCTGGAAGGTTTCATCAAGAAGGAATATTTGCAGCTAATACTTTTCGGAGTTCAAGCTTTCTTTACCGTTATAATTCTTCTCTTCACCTTTTATGCTTTCCTTGAATTGATGGCAAACTTTAGTTCAGCGGTGCGAACAATCTTATTTGTAATATATATTTTATTCGCAATAGGTTTGCTCTATTTCTTGTTGATAAATCCATTACTAAAATATATCGGCAGTATTAGGAAAGAATCATATTTTAACGCTGCAATAAAGGTTGGTGCAAACTTTCCTGAAGTAAAAGACGAACTTATAAACACAATGCAGCTTGTTTCGGAGAATGAAAAAGAAAATCTTTATTCAGAAAATCTTATTGATGCTGCATTTAAGAAAGTTTATGAGCGAATAAAAAATTTAGATTTTCAAAAACTCGTAAATTTTGAAAGGGTGAAAAAAATTCTTCCTTACTTTGCTGCGATAACTATAGTGTGCTTCGCAATTATACTTTTTATCCCTGGAATGAATTCTGCGTCTCAGAGAATTATAAATTTTAATGAGGAGTTTGTTCCGCCGCCAAAATTTATTTTTGAAATAAATCCCGGTAATAAAGAAATAACCAAAGGAGATAAATTAGAAATATCGGTTAAAATAAAGGGTACGAAACCAAATTCAGTTTATCTTGCTTCACGAAAAGAAGAAGAAGCAGAATTTCAAAAGCAACAATTAATTCCTGACTCTTCCGGAAATTATTTTCTGGAAATGAATTCAGTTAAAAGTTCGTTTAAATATTTTGCTGAAGCCGATGGATTCAACAGCGAGTATTATGAAATTCTTGTCATTGACAGACCGATTGTAAAAACGCTTGATGTAGAAATAATTTCACCATCATATTCAAACATTCCAAAATCTGTTCAGAAAGATAATGGAAATATTCAAGCGCTCGTTGGAAGTAAAGTTTCAATAAATATTTCTTCTACAAAAAAACTGAAAGAAGCAAAACTTGAGTTTTCTGATTCTTCTATCGTTGATCTTAAAGTTGATGGAGAATCTGCATCAGGAAATTTTTCTGTGAGAAAAGACAACAACTACCAGATTAAATTAACTGATGATAATAGTAACAACAATCTTGCACCAATTACATACCAGGTAAAAGCTCTTTTCGATGCTTACCCGGTTATTGAGTTAATCTCACCAAATCAAAACACAAATCTTGCGAATGATAATAGAGTTTCGCTTGTTGCAAAAGCTTCTGATGATTATGGTTTTTCAAAACTTATTTTGAATTACAGATTATCAGCCTCAAAATATGAAGCACCTCAAACTGAATTTAGTTCAGTCGAAATTCCAATAAGTAATTCACTGTTAGAGCTTGACATTAACTATATCTGGAACTTAACTCAGATGTATCTGGCGGTGGATGATGTAGTGACTTTCTATCTGGAAATTTTTGACAACGATTTTATTAGCGGACCAAAATCTGCAAGAACTCAATCACTAACTATCCGGGTTCCCTCACTTGATGAGATTTTAAACACAGCGGATCAATTACAAGCTCAGAGTGAAACCGAACTTGAGCAAGTGCTTAAAGAAACCGAAGAATTGAAAAAAGCTATTCAGGAAATAGATCAGGAATTAAAGAAAGATGATCCAAAACTTACCTGGGAAGAAAAAGAAAAAATTGAAAACGCACTTGAAAAATTTCAGGAGCTGCAGGATAAGGTTGATAAAATAAATGATCAGCTTGGCGATATGAAAGAAAACCTTCAGGAGAACAATCTTCTTTCAAAGGAAACGATGGAAAAGTATATGGAATTGCAAAAGCTGATGGATGAAATGACAAGCGATGAGATGAAAAAAGCAATGGAGAAACTGCAAAACCTGATGAAAGATATGAACCGGCAAATGACTCAGGATCAACTGGAGAACATGAAACTTGACGAGGAAAAATTTAAGAAAAATATTGAGAGAACTCTCAACTTGATGAAGAGAGTTCAGATCGAGCAGAAGATGGATGAGCTTATGAAGCGCACTGAAGAATTAATGGAACAACAGGAAAAGCTTTCAGAGCAAACTGAAAAGAGTGATCCAAATAATCAAAAAGAAATGAATGATTTGAGTAAGAAACAAGATGAAATAACTAAAAATCTTGAAAAGTTGCAGAAGGAAATGGAAAACCTTGACGAGAAAATGAGCGAAGTTCCTGATATGCCAAAAGAAGATATGGAAGAATTAATGGAGGAATTTCAGAAACAGCAAAACCAGGAATTGTCAGAGCAGTCCTCTCAGGAAATGCAGAAAATGCAAAAGCAAAAAGCAAATCAGAATCAGAAACAGCTTTCGCAAAATATGCAAAAGATGAAACAGATGATGAAAGAAATGAAAGACTCAATGCAGCAACAAAATCAGATGCAAACATTTACTGATATGATGAAGATATTGGACAATATCATCTCTCTTTCCAAGCAGCAGGAAGATTTAAAGAACGAATCACAAAATCTTGAACCTAATTCATCAATGTTAGATGAAATGGCGAAGAAAGAAAATGATCTATCGAACAGTCTTAACAATATTATGCAACAGATGTCTGAACTCTCACAAAAAACTTTTGCTGTTAGTCCTGAGATGGGAAAGTCACTTGGAGATGCAAAAAAACAAATGGAAAATTCGGTTCAGGCAATGAAAAACCGTAATGGCTTGCTTGCTTCAAACCAACAGGAAGAAGCAATGAAATCTCTAAACGAATCTGCAATGATGATGAAGAATTCTATGGAATCTATGATGCAAGGTGGGGGTCAGGGAGGAATGATGCCGCTAATGCAACAGCTTCAAGGATTGTCGGGTCAGCAGATGAATCTTAACAATATGACCCAGATGCTTCAACAAATGCAGCAAGGAGGAATGAGTCCCCAGCAACAGTCCGAGATGCAAAGGCTTGGTCAACAGCAGCAGTTAATTCAAAAATCTCTTGAGCAACTAAATAAGGAAGCTAAATTATCCGGTCAATCGTCAAAACTTCCTTCCGATCTTGATAACATCCTGAAAAAAATGCAGGAAGTAATTACGGATATGCAAGGTGAAAAATTAAATGATGAGTTGATTCAGAAACAGGAAAATATTTTAAGCAAATTGATTGATGCTCAAAGATCACTCAACGAAAGAGATTATGAAAAAGAACGAGAATCCAGAACCGGAGAAAATATTTTCAGAAATTTTCCGGCTGAACTGAATTTTAACTCTCCGAATTCATCAAACACAATCCGCGATGAACTGAATAAGGCGGTAAAAGAAGGTTACTCAAGAGATTATGAGAATCTGATCAGGAAGTATTATGAAATCCTGCAAAGTGAAGCGATAGAAAATCGATAGCCAATTAATTCCCATCAAAATCATTATCCAGTAATAACAGAACTTTTTATTTAAAAAGGCCTAATTTTTTTAATTTGATAGGTTAATTATGTATATTTTTGAGAATTGAAAATTGCTCAATGAATGAATTAATCGAAAATACTCTGAACATTATTTCTAAGATAAGCACCAGTAGACAGGGGTACGTGCTGGAACTTGGTGAACGGGGTTATAGAATTTTAAATATCTGGGGAGGAAAAAAAGAAGATTTCAATTCGTTGAACGATTTGCTATTACAATTATTACAAGCCGGCGGAATCGATACTGAAAAAGTAGCGAGTCTCCCTTCAGTTAAAACTGTTCTTAAAGAAAGATTTTCGTCCTCAATTTTTTTAAAAGATCTTATTTATTTCTCTGAACGAAACTTGTTTATTTATATTGTTCTGTTCTCTGACAATCCTGAAGAATTTAAAGAAGATTCGAAGAGTAAAATTATACCAATCCTATCCATTCTTAGTCACCAGGTGAAGCAGTGGTTTGAACAGAAAAATGAAAATAAATTGTTATCACCAGGCCAGGATTTCATACCGACAGAAAGAAAAAGAATAATAGATGAATGGGAAAACAAATTTAACCTGCTGGTAAAAACTTCACCTGATTTAATTTTTTTACTTGATCATTCCGGAAAAATTATTCTGATAAACGAAGCAGCGAAAAGTTATCTGGAATACTCACAAGACGAAATGAAAGGTAAATATTTTTTAGACTTTATAAATAAAGATGATACATCGTTAGTAAATATCTCTTTTAACAAGGTTCTCTCCGAAAAAAAAATAATTAAATTCAAAACTAATTTGCTAACTAAGTACGGTCAGGTATTTCCAATTGAAATGAGCTGCAGTACAATAATTGAAAATAAAAAAACTATTGGTTTGCTTGGAGTCGGAAAGGACTTGAGTGACAAATTCAGATATGAAACGGAACTCCAAAAGATTAAACCAAAATTAACCGAAATAAACAGAATGTTAAATATTGAACGTGCAAGATCAAATCCGCAGAAATCTGTTGTTGAAGAACTTAATCGGTTAAAGTATGATTTTATATCAGGCATATCCCATGAGTTCAGAACTACATTGGCATCAATCATCGGTTTTTCTGAAACAATAGTTTCTGATCCTGAAATAACAGAATCGATGAAAGAAGAATTTGTTCATGTAATTATGAGCGAGGGTAAAAGACTCGCAAAACTCATCAATTACTTTTTAGATACTTCGAATGATGAGAACAGAATAATTATGATTAATAAATCGTCTTTTGATCTGGTAAAATTAATTCAGGACGTCATCAGCGCAAATATTGAATTAGCTACATTTAAAAACATCGTCATAAATTTTGAACATCCTTCCGAAGAAATTTATCTGGAAGCAGATAAGGAAAGTTTATTTCAAGTATTTAATGCTCTGCTAAATAATGCAGTAAGATACACCGATGAACTGGGAAGGGTGAAGTTGATTATTAACAATTATATTTCAGAGGTAGAAATTATTGTAAGTGATACTGGAATCGGTATCCCCGATGAGGATCAACCCTATATTTTTCAAAGGTTTTTTAAAGCTAGCAGGAGAATGAGTGATATACCAAGTGTTGGAGTTGGCTTGGTTTTTGTAAAACAAATAATTGATTTACATAAAGGTCTTATAACAGTTCAAAGTGAAACCGGAAGCGGTACGGCATTTCTGGTAAAATTGCCAAGAATAAGTAAAATTGAAATAAATGAGGTAAAATTTGAGTAAACTGGTATTCATAGTTGATGATGAACAGTCCATAGCTAAACTGCTATCGTTTTGGGTTAAGGATAAATGGGGCTATGAAGTTGAGCTTTTTTCAAACAGTGAATCGATGCTAAAAAAAATTAATTCTAAGCCTGATTTAATATTACTGGACATAATGCTTCCCGGATTGGATGGAATAGAAACTCTTAAAAGAATAAAGCAAATAGATGAACACCTGCCGGTCATTATGCTCTCTGCTCAGGGAAGAATTGAAGTTGCAGTCGATTCAATAAAGTACGGTGCTTACGATTATTTCTCAAAACCAATTGATCAGCAGAAACTTGAACTTTCATTAAAGAATGCTATTCGTAATTATGATCTAGTTAAAGAAATCCAGAATCTAAAAGAAAACGTTAAGAAAGAATACAGCTTCGATAATATTATTTCTGCTGATGGAAAAATGCAGGATGTCTTTAAACTTGTTTCTAAAGTACTCGATAACGACATCACGGTTTTAATATATGGAGAGAGTGGAACAGGTAAAGAACTTATCGCACGTGCTATTCACTATAACGGCAGAAGGAAAGATAAACCATTTGTTGTTGTAAACTGTGCTTCCATCCCGAGAGAACTTCTTGAAAGTGAATTATTCGGACACGAGAAAGGATCATTTACCGGCGCTCATCAAAGAAAGCTTGGTAAATTTGAACTTGCTAAAGATGGAACAATATTTCTTGATGAAGTTGGTGAACTTGAAATGTTATTACAAGCAAAACTTCTGAGAGTTATTCAGCAAAAAGAATTTGAACGTGTTGGCGGCAATGAATTAATAAAAACAAATGTTCGAATTATTTCAGCTACTAACAGAGAATTAAAACAGGCAGTAGAACAAAAGCAATTTCGTGAAGATCTTTTCTACAGATTAAATTCATTCCCGATATCAATACCTCCTATTAGACAAAGAAGATCAGATATACTTGTGCTTACTGAATACTTTTTGGAGGAATTCAACAAGAAACTTCAAAAAAATGTAAAGGGATTTAGCAAAAAAGCATTGAAACTTATTTATGAATACGACTGGCCGGGAAACGTCCGCGAAATGGAAAACACCATTGAACGTTGTATGATTATTTCAGAAAAAGATAATCTGGACATAGATGATTTACCACAACATATCAGGGCTGCTGATCCTTCTGTAAATACTGACCAACAGAGCGTGATGTTCACTGATGATAATATTGTTCCATTCGAAAAAATAAAAGAGAAATCAATCAGGCACGCTTTGAAAGTTACAGGTGGT
The DNA here is from genome assembly GCA_963790385.1 of uncultured Ignavibacteriaceae bacterium. Lineage (GTDB taxonomy): Bacteria > Bacteroidota > Ignavibacteria > Ignavibacteriales > Ignavibacteriaceae > IGN2. The sequence goes on along the minus strand of CAWBOG010000003.1, from coordinate 273,495 downwards.
AATATTGTTGAAGCTGCAAGAAAATTGCAACTTGGCAGAGCTACGATTTATCGTCTGATGGAAAAGTACGGCATTGAAAGCTGAGTATTAACAATCAATATTCTAATAAGTTGGTCGCACTTTAAATGAGTGTTAGTGAAAAAAAAACGATTCTTGTTATTGATGATGATATAACTATCCGCAAACTTATTTCCCATCATTTAAATCTTAATGGTTATAAAGTTTACCTCGCATCCAATACTGATGAAGGATTTGATCTTTTATTTAATAATTATATTGATCTGGTTTTATGTGATATAATAATGGATAAAATGGATGGCTTCACTTTTTGCAAAATTGTCCGGGAAAATGAAAAGTACCGATCAATTCCATTTGTGTTTGTGACTGCAAAAAACAGTCTTGAGGATAAATCAAAAGCTCTCGAAGTTGGAGGCGATGACTTTATAACAAAACCATTCAACGTTGATGAACTAATCTTAAAGATCAAAGCAGTGATAAGGCGATCTGAAATAAATCGAATTTATGGCACTCGCAAAAATCTTGAGGAAGTATTCACAAAGCGAACACCAAAAGTTGTTATTATAGACGATGATAAAGCTGTTCTTACAATGTATCAGGCAGGCCTGGTTAAAACAGGTGTCGATTGTCAAATCGCGCATAATGCTGTGGAAGGACTTAAACTTGTTAAAACATTTCAACCTGATTTAATTGTCGCCGATGTAATGATGCCCGAAGTTGATGGATTTGAATTTCGCGAGAAACTTTTGCGTGAACCTGATTTAAGTTCTATCCCTTTCGTTTTTCTAAGCAACTTAGGATCAGACCAGCAAGTGCTTCACGGGTTTGATAAGGATATTACTGATTATATTCTGAAAGCAAGCGGCTACAAAGTTGTGATTGCTAAAATATCTGCATTACTAAAAAGTTTGAGTAAAGAAAGAAGTAAGATTGTAAAAGATTTACACGAAGCTTCAGACTTTCTTAAAATGAGTGTAGTGCCTGATAGTTTTCCCGAATTTGAAAACTTTATAATTCAATATTGGCATGTTCCGTTTACAGGAATACCGGGCGGTGATTTTATTGATCATTTTTTGCTGGATGAAAATCATCTCACCGTTATACTCGGGGATATAATGGGGAAAAAATGGGGTGCTTGGTATTTTGCTTATGCGTACGCCGGTTATATCAGAAGTGCAATTCATTCAGCTATTGAAGATGGAGACGTTACATCTCCGGGAAAAATCATTAGTAAGGTAAACAATCTGGTTTATCACGACTCAAAAATCTCCGAAGTATTTTCAACTCTTTCGGTCGTTGTAGTTGATAAACAGAAAATGACACTGAAATATTCGGGTGCTGGCGATTTACCAATTATTTATAAAAATAAAACTTCTGGTGAGATAAAAAGAATTGATTCTCGTGGCTCGTTATTAGGATTCAGCAAGGATACTGTTTTTGAAGATGCTAACCTGCAAATGAATCCTGGTGATACAGTTGTAATGGCAACTGATGGTCTCGTCGAATGCCGGGATGCTAATGGAGATCATTTTGGTCTGAGTAAGTTAGTAAAGTCAATACAAAAAGATGGCTTTCTGGATGCACCATTACAAGTTATTAAAGATGATTTGACTAATTTTAATCAACAAAAGTTTGATGATGATATAAGTATGATTTCAATTTCGGCTTCGAAGTAATATTATCCTTTCAAATCTTCTTACCTGATATCCAAAGAATAAATCCATTGAAACCTGGAATATGTTTTACTGAGAAATAATTTTATTCAGTGGCTTGTAGCTTTTCAGTCTTGTCAGCAATTTTCAGTTGTTCAATTAGTTCGTCGATTTGACCTTCCATTATATTGGAAAGATTATATAGAGTTAGACCTATCCTGTGATCGGTCACACGGTTTTGCGGAAAATTATAAGTACGGATTTTATCACTTCTATCGCCGCTTCCAACCATTAATTTTCTTTGGGCGGAAATTTCAGCATTCTGTTTTTTTAATTCAAGATCATATATTCTTGCTTTCAATACTTTCATTGCCTTCTGTCTGTTTTTCAACTGTGATCTCTCATCCTGGCACTGAACAACAATCCCGGTAGGAATATGAGTCATCCTAACAGCAGTTTCAACTTTGTTTACATTTTGACCACCGGCTCCACCCGAACGGAAGATATCAATTTTTAAATCATTCTGGTTTATTTCAACCTGAACATCTTCAACTTCGGGAAGAACAGCTACAGATGCTGCTGAGGTGTGAACTCTACCACTTCCTTCAGTTTCAGGAACTCTTTGTACTCTGTGAACTCCGCTTTCGAATTTCATATCACCATAAACGTTGTTACCAGTTACTGAGAAAATTACTTCTTTCAATCCGCCAAGTCCGGTATCATTCATATCGATTAGTTCAATTTTCCAACCACGCATTTCTGCATACCGGCTGTACATCCGAAAAAGATTTCCGGCAAATAAAGCGGCTTCTTCTCCACCGGTTCCGGCTCTTACTTCCATAATAATATCTTTATCATCATTCGGATCTTTCGGAAGGATTAACAATTTTATTTCCTCTTCCAGTTTCTCTCTTTCAATTTTTAAGTCCTCAAGTTCTGCTAATGCCATTGAAACCAGTTCGCTATCGCTAACTGTATCAATAATTTCTTTGTTGCCCTTTATATTTTTTAAAACCGCGGAATATCTTGAGTATGCTTCAACAATATCATTAAGATCACTTCTCTCTCTGGTCAATGAAACAAGTTTTTCTCTGTTGGCCGAAATTCCGGGATCTGAGAGTTGTTCGTTAATGCTGTCAAATTTATTTTTTATTTTTTCTAACTTATCTGCTAAATTCATATCGTGTTTCTGAAAATTGTGTGCAAATATATAAAAGCACATCTTGAAATTCTAAAAAATACAAGGTATTAGCTATAATGACTGCTTCGGAAAATCCTGAAATAAAGAATCAAATAAAAGTAACCAACATAATTTATCTCTCGTTAATTTCTGGACTGATCATATTTTTTGTCATCGTAATGATTCTGATACAGATTAGAAATCCTGTGACTGGAAAAGAACTCGATTCTATTTTTACTTTTCTTGTGCCATTGTTTGGTCTCATGATGATGTTTCTTTCCAGATTTTTTTATAATCAAATGATATCTAAGAATGATTTAGGCAGTACTCTACTGAAAAAAATTGGATTTCACAGAACTGCAAAAATAGTTTCCTGGGCAATGATTGAAGGAGGTTGCTTTCTGTCTCTTATAGCAACAATCTTAACTTCGAATTATCTTTACGTAGTCGTTTTTATTTTCCTTTTTGGTTATTTCATTTTGCTGAGACCAACAAAAGAATCTTTGGTAAAGGATATGCGTTTAAATTCAGAAGAAAGTGATTTAGTATTGAGGAGTTAATTATGAAAAAGTTTGATATACCTGTTCACTATAAAAGTTCTTTTATTACGCAATTAAAGAACAGCAGAAAACTTGATGATCCAAGGAAAAAAGATTTCTCACCGACACTCCTGGATTTTGGACCAGTAAGATTTTACCTCGCTCGGCATTTTGGATTTTGTTATGGCGTAGAAAATGCAATTGAAATAGCATACAAAACTATTACCGAAAATCCAGGTAAAAGATTTTTTCTGCTCAGCGAGATGATTCACAATCCTGCAGTAAACCACGATCTTTTAAGTATGGGTGTACGTTTCATGATGGATACTTCCGGCAATCAACTAGTTGCGTGGGAAGAAATTAAAAGCGATGACATATTAATTATTCCGGCATTTGGAACAACTCTTGAAATAGAAAAAAAACTAAATAAGCTGGGAATAAATCCATACACATATAACACGACTTGTCCTTTTGTAGAAAAAGTTTGGAACCGATCTTCAGAATTGGGAAAAGACGGATTTACTGTTATAATTCATGGAAAGCATTATCACGAAGAAACAAGAGCAACTTTCTCTCACACGATTCAAAATTCGCCTTCTGTTATTGTTCGTAATCTTGATGAGACAAAATTTCTTTCGGATGTAATTATGGGAGATAAATCAAGTGAGGAGTTTTATGAATTCTTCAAAGATAAACTATCAAAAAATTTTGATGCAAAAACTGATCTGAATAAAGTTGGAGTTGTAAATCAGACAACAATGCTCGCAACTGAAACTCAGGAAATAGCAGATTTACTAAAAGAGACAATGATAAAAGCTTACGGGATTGAAAATCTGAATGAACACTTTGCCGATACTCGTGATACACTTTGCTATGCAACAAATGATAATCAAGATGCAACTTACGGACTTCTTGAATTTGAAGCTGATTTTGCTATTGTAGTTGGCGGGTATAACAGTTCCAATACCACAAACATTGTTAAAATTTGTGAAGAAGAAATTAAAACCTACTTCATTGATTCTGCCGAGAGGATAAGATCAGAAAATGAAATTAGTCATTTTGATATTTTAAAGCAGTCAGTAATTAATTCAAATAATTATTTACCGGGGAAAAATCCTGTGGAAATTCTGGTAACGAGTGGAGCGTCCTGTCCCGATGCTGTGGTTGAATCTGTAATAAGAAAAATAATTTCGTTCTATGATAATGCGAAGGATGTTGATTCCGTTGTAACTGATGTTTTAGAAGCGATTTGATTGGCTAAGAAATTATTTCATCGTTTCTTTTTTTTGCTTCAGAAATTTCCGAGAGTAATTTTTGAAATAATTCCTTTACAGTTAATATTTCCTTCACCAAACCTGAACTCTGACCTGCTTCAAGCTCGCCTTCAATTTCATCACCTTCAAAAATACCGAGTCTTTCTCGCTTGCTACCAAGTAACTCTTTCAACTTGATTTCATCCCAGCCTTCTTTTTCAGCTTGTACTGCACGTTGAGCAAAATCATTCTTTATCATTCGTACCAAACCAATTTTTTTGAATGCAAGTATGGTTGCATCATCTTTAGCTTCAACAACTTTCTGTTTATAGTTTTGATGAGCAGAGGATTCAACTGTTGCAGCGAACCTTGTTCCTATTTGAACACCTTCTGCACCAAGTGAAAGTGTAGCAAGAATTCCTCTTCCATCTGCAATTCCGCCAGCAGCAATAACTGGAATTTTAACTGCATCAACAAGTTGAGGAATTAGTGCAAGTGTTGTTGTTTCATTAATCCCATTGTGTCCACCAGCTTCAACACCTTCACCAACAACTGCATCGCATCCGACTTCTTCAGCTTTTAATGCATGTTTGACTGATGGAATAACATGTGCAACTTTGATTCCATTGTCTTTGAATAATTTGATAAATTTTCCCGGATGTCCTGCAGATGAAAAAACAATTTTCACACTTTCTTCAATAATCACTTTAACCAAGTCTTCCGCATCTCGACGAAGCAAAGGAATGTTTACTCCAAAAGGTTTGTCTGTTGCAGATTTACATTTTTGAATGTGTTCCCTCAGCAAATCTGGTTTCATTGAACCGGAGCCAATCAAGTCCAAGCCCTCCTTCATTTGAGACTGCTGATGCTAATCTCCATCCTGAAGTCCAAACCATTCCTGCTTGAATGAATGGGATATTTGATATCAAAGAGTTGTGTAATTTTTGTATTGAATTTCATTATATCTAATATCAGTTGATAAGATGTAATTAATAATTTTTGCTTTAAATCCGCCTCAAAATTAAACCTGTTTACCTTGTTATTAAAATCCCCTTTTCCTAAGTTTGTAAACCTTTTATCAAAAAGCACTTATAAAATTTTTCATTTCATAAAGGCAAAATCATAATGTCGTTTTTCTTTACATCAGAATCAGTTTCTGAAGGTCATCCGGATAAAGTTAGTGACGCGATATCCGATGGAATACTTGATGCAATTTACGCTCACGATCCAAATGCACGAGTAGCTTGCGAAACATTTGTTACAACAGGTTTAGTTTTAGTTGGTGGTGAAATTACTACAAAAACATATATTGATGTTCCAGCAATTGTAAGACAAACAGTTGAAAAGATCGGATACACAAAAGCAGATTATAAATTTGATTCAGAATCTTGTTCGGTGCTAAATGCAATTCATTCACAATCACCTGATATTGCAATGGGAGTTGATACTGGAGGTGCCGGGGATCAGGGAATTATGTTTGGATATGCTTGTGATCAAACTCCTGAATTAATGCCAATGCCTATTGTATTTGCTCATAAGCTAGTAAAAAAACTTGCTGATATCAGAAAAAGAAATAATGGATTGATGCCTTATCTGCGTCCAGATTCAAAATCTCAAGTAACAATTGAATACAATGACAATGGAAAACCATTGAGAGTTGATGCAGTTGTTATTTCAACTCAGCATGATGCAGATGCCAAGCAAAGTAAAATAAAATCTGATGTTATTCAGAATGTTATTAAAAAAGTTATACCTGCTAAATATCTTGATAAGAATACAAAGTATTTTGTGAATCCAACTGGTAGATTTGAAATTGGAGGTCCGCACGGCGACAGCGGTTTAACAGGAAGAAAAATTATTGTTGATACTTACGGTGGTTGGGCTCCTCACGGTGGTGGTGCATTTTCTGGTAAAGATCCTTCAAAAGTTGATAGAAGTGCAACGTATGCTGCACGACATATTGCTAAAAATGTTGTGGCTGCAAAACTTGCTAAAGAGTGTCTTGTTCAAGTTTCTTATGCAATAGGAGTTGCACAACCAATATCTGTTTTCGTTGATACAAAAGGTACCGGTGTTATTCCGGATAAGGCTATTTCTAAAATGATTCAGAAAGAAGTTGATCTGACACCAAAAGGAATAATTTCAAGATTAAAATTAAGAAGACCAATTTATCAGAAGACTTCCGCTTATGGTCACTTTGGGAGGGATGATAAAGACTTTACCTGGGAAAAACTTGATCTTGTTCCAATATTTAAAAAGTACTTAAAAAAATAATTTTTCTATTTTGAACTTTTTATCTATTATTAATTGTTCTGTTACTGTTGATCAATCAAAAGAATTTATAATAAAAATAAAGAAAAGGTAAAAAAATGAGTGAAGTATTAGAAAAGAAAATTGACTTCGCACTAAAGTATAAGGTTAAAGATATATCTCTTGGCTGAATGGGGAAGAAAAGAAATTGAATTAGCCGAAGCAGAAATGCCCGGCTTGATGGCTTTGAGAGAAGAGTTTAAAGGAAAGAAACCACTTAAAGGTAGCTCGTATTGCCGGATGCTTACATATGACAATTCAAACTGCAGTTTTAATTGAAACTCTTGTTGATCTTGGTGCAGAAGTAAAATGGTCTTCATGTAATATTTTTTCTACTCAAGATCATGCTGCTGCTGCAATCGCTGCTGCAGGTATTCCTGTTTTTGCATGGAAAGGAATGAATGAAGAAGAATTTAATTGGTGCATAGAACAAACATTATTTTTTGGAGATGAAAGCAAAACCACTAAATATGATTCTTGATGATGGTGGTGATCTTACTAACATGGTTCTTGATGTTTATCCTGAATTAGCTGCCGGGATAAAAGGATTATCAGAAGAAACAACTACTGGTGTTCATCGATTGTATGAAAGAATGAAAAAAGGAACACTTCCGATGCCGGCAATTAATGTTAACGATTCAGTAACAAAATCCAAATTCGATAACAAATATGGATGCCGGGAATCATTAGTTGATGCAATAAGAAGAGCTACTGATTTAATGCTTGCTGGTAAAGTTGCTGTAGTGGCCGGATTCGGTGATGTTGGTAAAGGTTCTGCAGAATCTCTGAAGAATGCAAAAGTAAGAGTGATAGTTACAGAGATAGATCCTATCTGTGCACTTCAAGCAGCTATGGAAGGTTATGAAGTTAAAAAGATGATTGATGCAGTTAAAGAAGCGGATCTCGTTGTTACAGCAACAGGAAATAAAGATATTATTACTGAAAAACATTTTAAATTGATGAAGGATAAAGCAATCGTTTGTAACATTGGTCACTTTGATAATGAAATTGATATGGCATGGTTAAATAAGAATTACGGTAAAACAAAAAATACAATTAAACCTCAGGTTGACAAATACACAATTGATGGAAATGATGTTATCATTCTGGCAGAAGGAAGATTAGTAAACTTAGGATGTGCAACAGGACATCCATCTTTTGTAATGTCAAACTCATTTACAAACCAGGTGCTTGCACAAATTGAATTGTGGAATCATCCTGAACGATACGAAAATAAAGTTTACACATTACCAAAACATCTTGATGAAAAAGTTGCAATGCTTCATCTTAAAAAGATAGGTGTTGAACTTGAAGATTTAACTCCCGTTCAGGCTGAATATATCGGAGTTGAAGTGAAGGGACCTTTTAAACCTGATTATTATAGATATTAAAATTATTTCAGTTATTTAAAAAGTGAGGCGCGTTTTGCGCCTCATTTCATTTTAAAATATCCATTAGTGCTTCATCCAGATTTCTAAACTTAAAATTGTAACCAGAATTCAAAATCTTATCCACAGATATTCTTTGGCTGTCAATTATATAATTGCCAAGCTCACCGCTAAAAATCCGTAATGCTAATTTTGGAACAGGAAACGCTGCTGGTCTTTTCAAAAATTTACCGAGAGTTTTCGAAAATTCTTTGTTTGTTACAATTCCGGGTGAGGCTGCGTTTATTGCACCATTAATATTTGAATTATCAATTGCGTGCAAATAAATTCCAATAATATCATCAATGTGAATCCAGGGAAACCATTGCCTGCCATTGCCAAGCCATCCGCCAAGAAACAATTTAAATGTCGGAAGCAAGTTTTTTCATCAATCCTTCATTCTTATCAAGAACCAAACCTGTTCTGATGCTTACTATTCTAACTCCGAGTTGCTCAACTTTCTCAGCTTCTGCTTCCCAGTCTCTACATAAATTCTGAAAGGAAGTTATTAGCAGGGAAACTTTTTTCATTGAGTAATTCATCGTAACGATTTCCATAGTACCCAACTGCTGAAGCACAAATAAAAACTTTTGGTTTTTTTTCGACTAGCTTTATCGCTTCAACTAAATTTCTTGTACTTAATATTCTACTTTCATAGGCAAGTTTCTTATAACTGTCATTCCATCTTTTTGCACCAAGGTTTGCACCTGCAAGATGAACTACAGCATCGACTCCATCAATTTCATGCACCCATTCATCCATGCATTCATAATCCCACTTGACAACAGCAACATCCTTAGGTATTTTTTCTCGGACATTTTTTGGATTTCGGGTGAAGGTTATAACTTTATTACCTTTTGCAATTAAATCCTGCACTATCCTTCGACCGATTGAACCGGTTGATCCTGTTATTACGATTTTTTTCATAGTATTAAAGGTAACATTTTAATAGGAAAATTAGTTCTTGACATCTAAAAAATTGTTTTTTCTGGCGTCTGATTTGATAATTTCAAGCGATATAAAGAAAAATTAGACACTGGATAATTATTAAATGATTATGATGAAGGTTTCCAAAATAGTATGAAAAAGAAATAATTTAGAAAACTTAGGAGATAATATGAGGCTTAATTTTTTACTGACATTAATCTTATTCCTATGTTTCACTGGAATATCGAATTATGCTCAGATTTATTTTGAAGGGACACCTTGGCAGGGGGAAACTGGAATAAGTGAAAGTACATTTGATATTATGGCTAGAATAATTTTAATGGGGTCAACAATTCCGAAGGAAACTGAGGCTGAAAAGATTTGGCCGGATAGAAGTAATTTGCCACAAAATCCAGAATCGCAGTCATTAACGTATTGGCCACCAGAACAAAATGGTGTAATACCATTACTGGATGAAAACGATAGTCCTCAAACATTAGGAGTTAATTTTACTGCTGCCACTTTATCCGGAACAAATCCAACATCAGCTTTTCCCCCCGATTGTATGGGAGCGGTTGGTCCGACTCAATATATTGTGGCTGTGAATAATAGAATAGTGACTTTTAACAAAACAACTGGTGTAGCTGATGGAGTCTTAAATGTAACAACAAATGTATTTTTCACTTCTGTCAGGAATGGATCAGGAACTAGTGATCCGCGTATCAGATATGATCGACTTTCACAAAGATGGTTTATAATTATTATAAATGTATCTACACCAAATAGAATTTTAATCGCCGTCAGTGATGCTGCAAGTAATGGAATTATTAGCGGAAGCACGGTTTGGACATATTTTTATATTCCCATTGACTCTATTAACCCACCAATTTCGAATACTTGCTTAGCCGATTACCCGACTCTCGGTATAGATAATAATGCATTATACATTGGCACTAATAATTTTTGTGGTAGTCCATCTCAAACATTTAACAGTACAGATGGTTACGTAATCAGGAAAAGTTCTATATTAAGCACGGGACCCATAGTTGTCACTGTTTTTAGGGGATTAGTACCGACTTCATCATCTGCAGGACCATATACACCTCAAGGTGTTGATAACTTTAATGCATCTTCGACAGAGGGATATTTTATCGGTGTTGATAATTTGACATTTGGAACTTTGATGTTAAGGAGAATTACTAATCCAGGTACTACTCCGTCCATATCAGGCAATATAACAATTACTGTAAACACCACAAGCTTTCCAATCACTGTAAGACATCTTGGGAATACTGGTGGTATCAATGGTAGGTTGGATCCTCTTGATGATAGACTTTTTGCAGCAGTCATCCGAAATAATACTTTATGGACTGCACACAATATTGGTGTTGACAATACAGGAACTGTTGGAACTGCAACTCGGGATGGTGCTAGGTGGTACGAGATCAATAATCTTTCCGGAACACCAGCATTAGTACAGTCAGGAACAGTTTTTCAAGCTTCTGCCTCAAATACCACGGATCAAGGAAACTATTGGATTCCAACAGTCAGTATATCGGGTCAGGGACATGTTGCAATGGGATTTAGTGTTGCAGGAACGAATCAATATATAAATTCTGGAACAGTTGGTCGTTTAAATAATGACACACAAGGTATAATGGGAACACCCTTACTGTATACTTCAAGTACGACAGCATATAATCCACCAAGTGACCCTGGTACTACCAGAGGATCAAGACGATGGGGAGACTATTCATTTGTTAGTGTTGATCCACAAAATGATATGACAATGTGGACAGTACAAGAATTTTGTGATGTCGCTAATTCGTATGGCGTGAGAGTTGTTCAACTTTTGGCACCACCACCAGTTACTCCAACCTTATGTACTCCATCTGCTATTCCCAATCAAAGTTCTGTAAATGTTGTTGTTACTGGTACAGTCGTAAACGGTTCCGGTTTTTTTGATCCAGGTGTTGGATTTCCAAATCGTATTTCTGCATCACTTCCCGGTAGGAATAATAGTCAATAGTGCAACTTATAATAGCCCAACCCAGGTTACATTAAATTTAAATGCTTCAGGAGTCTGCGAATGGATTTTATACAGTTACAATTACAAATCCCGACGGGCAATTTAGAACAAGTGCCACCGGAATATTGCAAATCGATTCTTCATCTGCCCGTAGAGCTCTCATCCTTCACCGCAAAAGTTTTAAAAAGTGGAGGAATAAAGCTTGACTGGCGAACTGAAACGGAAGTAAATAATTATGGATTTGAAATTGAAAGAAGTCAAATATCAGAAGTCAAAAGTCAATCGGAATGGGCTAAGCTTGGATTTGTTGAAGGGAACGGAAACAGTAACTCACCAAAGAACTATACTTATACAGATAATAATGCACAATATGGTAGCTATGCTTACAGATTAAAACAAATTGACACCGATGGTCAGTTTGAGTATTCAAATATAATTGAAGTTGATGCAGGCAACATTCCCGATGGATTTGTGCTTGAACAGAATTATCCGAATCCTTTTAATCCAAATACAACTATTAAATTTGCATTAGCAGAAACTCAGACTGCAAAGCTGGTTATTTACGATGTTCTTGGAAATGAAGTCGCAGCACCATTCAACGGAACAGCAGAAGGTGGAAAAATATATGAAGCAGAATTTGACGGTGCTAATCTTTCAAGTGGAATATATTTCTACCGACTCGAAACTGAGCAGAAAGTTGAAAACCGAAAGATGTTGCTACTCAAATAATTAAGAAGGAAAAATTAATAATTAAAAATGTACCCTCGAATTTTCGGGGGTTTTTTATAAATTCATAAAAATCAATATGAATTTTATACATTTTCGTTCAGTCAATTCCTTACAGAATCAAACTCTCCGTGATTTTATCAATTTAAATGCTTAGATTCATCTGGAAAACTTATTCAACCAAGAAAAATAATGATCAAATCAAGTTTTATATTATTCTTTATTTCAATCATCCTTTTATTTGGAACGATTGAATTACTTTTTGGGCAGACCAGATTTGCGATCATTGGTGATTTTGGTGATGATAATGCAGACGAGTTAGCTGTTTCAATTTTAGTTAAGAGCTGGAATCCTGATTACATAATAACGACAGGTGATAATTCTTACGGTGATACTGATATTGATGTAAACATCGGGAAATATTATCACGATTTTATTTATCCTTATGTTGGAACTTTTGGTGCAGGATCGCCAAATAATATAAATCGTTTTTGGGTTAGTGTAGGCAACCACGATTTTACAGATGGCGGGGGAATAACAGCTCACTACAATTATTTTGTTTTACCGAATAATGAAAGATATTATGATAAAGTTATCGGTAACGTTCATCATTTCATGATCAATTCTCATACACCTGGGGAACCTGATGGTACACATTCCACTTCTCCGCAAGCAAATTGGATTAAAGCAAAAATGCTTGATTGTGTAGCAAACCATTCTCATTGGAGAATAGTTGCTTTCCATCATCCGGCTTATTCAAGTGGTGAACATCAATCAAGTACTTATATGAGATGGCCGTTCCAAACCTGGGGTGCACACTTTGTTGTTTCCGGGCACGACCATGATTACGAAAGATTGGAAGTTAGTGGTTTCCCTTATTTTGTAAATGGCAGTGGCGGACGACCTCTTCGCCCTTTTACAACAATACATTCTGCAAGTGTGGTAAGAGATGCCACACATTTTGGTGCTCAGTTAGTTACGATTAAGTAATGATTCCTGTTATATAGATTTTTACGGGACTAATGGTGTTAGATATGACAGAAAAATTATAACTGACAGTGCTTTACCAGTTGAACTTTCCTATTTCACTGCAAAAGTTTTAAAAAGCGCCGGAATTAAACTTGATTGGCAAACCAAAACCGAAGTAAATAATTATGGATTTGAGATTGAGAGAAGTCAAATGTCAGAAGTCAAAAGTCAAACGGAATGGGTTAAGATTGGATTTGTAGAAGGGAACGGGAACAGTAACTCACCAAAAGATTATTCATTCACTGATATTAATGCTACAATATGGTAGCTATGCTTACAGATTAAAACAAATTGACACTGATGGTACAGTTTGAATACTCAAAAATTATTGAAGTCGATGCGGGAAATATTCCGAATGGATTTGTGCTTGAGCAGAATTATCCGAATCCATTTAATCCATCAACTACAATTAAATTTGCATTGGCAGAAACACAAACAGCAAAGTTGGTTGTTTATGATGTTCTTGGAAATGAAGTCGCAGCACCATTCAACGGAACAGCAGAAGGTGGAAAAATATATGAAGCAGAATTTGATGGTGCAAATCTTTCAAGTGGGATTTATTTCTACCGACTTGAAACGAAAGAAAAATTAGAAAATAGGAAGATGCTTTTATTAAAATAGTCTGTCGTTAAAAATCAGCTGATAGAATTCGCTTCTGAAATCGCGGGTTTTACTTCTCATCAAATATTTGATGAATCGTTAAAAAGTTCTTCTAATTCACACAATTCTTTTTTATGTGCAGTGATTAAATGTATAGTATTCATTACACTACCAGAGAGTAATATTACAATTAAAATGTATAGAAGTACCTTATCTCACTTATAATTTGAGTAGCTGTAAATATCGGATTTTCAGAAGTCATTTTTACTTAAAATTTCTATTCAGGATTTAGCATGAGTTGCAACTGGACAATATTGGCGGGTTGTGTTATTGCTTCTGAACACTTAAAATTTTCAGAATTAACTTTTGGATATCTATGATTCATAGCATTCATCGCTTCATTCATCGAATGATATACTTTGAATACAGATGCAATTTCCTCATAGATAAAATTTCTTGAGAGAAATGAATTACCGATAACTAACGCAAACTCACATTCCTGATGCTTTAACAACCGGTAAGCAAAAACCATTGCACCGAAAAAAGAGCTGTCTATATAGTTACAAGTGCTTAAATCAACTATTATTTTATTACAATCTATATCATCGAGAAGAATATCTTTAATCTCTTGAGCTTCATTTATTGTTGCACGTATGAGATTTATTCTCTCTATTGCAACTCCGTCTTTAAAAATTCTGTGAATTGAGTTCATATTTCTCTCCTTATATTTACTAAAGAAATTTGATGAATTCTGAATCCAGATTGAATTTGAAGGTTCGGATAGGGGACGATAATAATTCAACAGAGGATCAATTATTAACTATTACGATATCATAATTTTCAACTGCTGTGCCACAAAGCATTTGTTGACGTAATCCGACAATATTTTCGTTCACTTCAAAATCTTAATTACAATTTTGTAAAATCCTAATCAGTAATATATCATTCACAGTTTGTTTATTGGATACAGGAAGTATTTTGGTGAGTCTACTAAACTGGAAAAGTAATGTAGACGAGTTCAAGGCTCCTCATTAATTTGATTATAAATATTGGTACTCTCTCCGGCTAAAATAAAAAGCGAAAAGAGTTTAATCATTTAAGTATAACCTATCGTTGCCTTTATAATCCAGTGCTAGAATGTAGCGAGAGTGGTAAACACATCACATAATTATTCCAGAGAATTTAAAATCCTATTCAACTAAATTTATTTTATTGTATTCATCACATTAATAAACAAATTTTAATTACATCCGTTTCAAGTAATTTCTTCCTTTTTACTTCTTTAACCTGATAAAACTCTATAAAAAAGCTTGAATTGTAACTAATTTCGAATAAGAGAAAAGTATTGCAATGGCAAAAGAATTGCTAATTGGCAACAGCGGAATGTGAAACTGACTATTTACAATTTACTTGGTGAACAGATAGAAAAACTAATCAGCGAGATAAGAGATGCAGGAGTTCACACGATTAATTTTGATGCAAGTAAGCTTAGCAGTGGATTATACATCTACGAAATCGTTGCAGCGAATTTTGTTCAGTCCAGGAAAATGATTTTACAAAAATAGGTTAACAAAAAAATAAGTATGAAAGAAATTACATTGTTTAATTTTTCATTAGGGGCTGAATAAATGATTTGGATAATATATAATTTCAATTATATGTTTCATCAAGTGTTTTCTACATGCTCGAGGCGCATAATGAAAATATTTTATTGCAAATATTTTCACTTGGAATAGTCTTTAACTATTAAGGAGTAATATTATGCAGCCATCTTCAGTTTTTAAAAAAATTCTACTTATAATTTTTCTTCTCACTTTCAATTCATATAGTCAAACAACCTATACTTGGATTGGGGCGAATAATGCATCGTGGGCAACCGCGTCCAACTGGAGTCCAACTAGAACAACTCCAAATACAACTGACATTTTACAATTCAATAGTGGAACAACAAGAACGATAACAGCTGTTCCGACTCAAACAATCGGCCGATTTGTTATGTCCGGCAATACAACTATTACTTTACAGTCAAGCAGTGCACAAACATTAACCACAGGTAACGGAAGCGGAACTGATTTGGATATTCCTGCCGGCTCATCACTAACTATTGGTGGAGCAAATGCTCTCACCATAACACTTGCTTCAAACTCAACAGCCAATGTTAGTGGAACATTATCAATAAATAGTGTGGCAATATACAATACAAACGGTACTACTGTAGTTACAACCGTGGACGGAAGCATTGTAAACTCAGGGACAGTAAATACCGGTTTATTTGGTGGTGCGAAGCTTGTGTTTTCAGCAGGCTCATCATACCAGCATTCTCAAAACGGCGGAGTAGTTCCCACTTCCACATGGAATTCAAACTCAACTTGTCTAATTACCGGAACGACAACCACAAATCCTACCGGAATAGGACAATCGTTTGCAAATTTTTCCTGGAACTGTCCGGGCCAATCAATTAATACTACCCTCGGATTACTTTTTTCAATAAGTGGTAATTTTACAACCAATAATACGGGGTCAGGTTCAATCCAGTTATTTCCTGGACTTGGTACCACTACAATTCCTGGAAATTATTCTCAAACAGGCGGATCATTCTGGCTTGCGCCCGCTCTTACCAGAACTTTAACTGTCGGTGGAAATTTTTCATTAAGCGGTGGAACATTTATTATGTCAAGTGCTGGAGTTATAGGGACATTAAATGTTGCCGGTAATTTTTCTCATACCGCAGGAACAATTGATGAAACCTCTACCGGAAGCGGTTTAATTATTTTTAACGGAACCACAAACCAAACCTACAGTGGTGGTGGAACGATTTCTAATACAATAAACTTTACAATTAACAATCCAGCAGGAATAACATTATTAACTTCCGTAACTTTCCCATCAACACTTACTTTGTCAAGCGGCAACATCACAACTGGTTCAAACACACTTTCATTGGGAACAAGTACTAGTAATTTAGGAACTTTAGTCCGGACCTCGGGTAGTATAATTGGAAATTTCAGAAGATGGTTTGCTGCGGGAACAGTAAGTAATGCATTATTCCCAATTGGAACTTCCACTAATTACAGACCAGCTAACATCAGTTTTACTGGTGCGATTACTACTGGAGGAACATTAACTACATTCTTCACTTCTTCAAATCCGGGAACTGCAGGTTTACCACTTAACGATGGAGGAACATCTATCATTAATCCAGGTCAAGATGGTTATTGGACAATTAATTCTGGCAATGGATTGACCGGTGGAACGTACACCTTGAATTTAACCGCTAATGGGTTTGGTGGTGTATCCAACTATTCAACGTTAGAATTTTAAAGAGACCGACCGGTGGTGGTAACTGGACGCTACAGGGCACGAATGCTGCAGGGACTGGATTCAATTCAAATCCAGTGGTTCACCGAACCGGAATGTCAGGATTTTCAGAATTTGGAGTTGGGGGTGCAAGCGATAATCCGTTACCCGTTGAACTCTCTTCCTTCTCTGCAATCGTTTTGGAAAATGCCATTGAATTAATATGGAGAACTGAAACTGAAGTAAATAATTATGGATTTGAGATTGAGAGAAGTCAAATGTCAGAAGTCAAAAGTCAAACGGAATGGGTTAAGCTTGGATTTGTAGTTGGTAACGGAAATTCAAATTCACCAAAGGATTATACTTTTCTTGATGAAGGCATTTCTTCAGGAAAGTATCAATATCGATTAAAACAAATTGACACAGATGGAAATTTTGAATACTCAAAAGTAATAGAGATTGATCTCGGCTCCCCAGGAAAGTTTGAGCTGAGTCAGAATTATCCAAATCCTTTTAATCCGCATACAACTATTCGGTTTTCATTGGCAAAAAGCGGTAACGTCAGATTAACTATTTACAATTTACTTGGTGAGCAGATAGAAGAACTAATCAGCGAGATAAGAGATGCAGGAGTTCACACGATTAATTTTGATGCAAGTAAGCTTAGCAGTGGATTATACATTTACGAAATTGTTGCAGAGAATTTTGTTCAATCCAGAAAGATGATGCTTTTAAAATAACATTTACTATTTTTTTATCCTGAGCTGTGAAATTGAGGAGGACCTGAGCCAGCATTTTTACCTTTTCAAATATCTAATTCATTAAATCTTCCCACATCAATTCATTTCTCTCTATATTTGAAAGGCGGATTTTTACAACAAAGTAAAAATCAGTGAATGATTGTTCTCAACTTGAGCTATAATTTTCACCATTTTATGAGGTGGTTATGAAAATATTATTTACTCTCTTTTCCTGTATTCTTTTCAATCTAAATTTCAACATTTCCTTACACGCACAATCAACCGGAGATTTTCAATCCAATACTACAGGTAATTGGAACGCATTAAGTACCTGGGAAAGATGGGATGGAAGCTCATGGATAACACCCGCACCTAATGTGCCTACCAGCGCTGACGGTGTTATAACTATTCTAAGCGGAGATACAGTAACAGTTACAGCTAATGTTTCTGCCGACCAAGTCATTGTTAACGCAGGTGGAAATCTTGAAACAACGGCCAATCTAACAATTGCCAATGGTACGGAGAACTGATATGGTTGTGTATGGCTATTGTCATGTCAACAATGGTACACTTACAATCAGTGCCAATTCATCAGTTCAGGTTTTTGGTGTGATGAGAGTTTCGGGAGGATCAGGATCATTTGGAGCTGGTGCCAACACTTTACTATCATTCGAAGATGGATCCAAATTGGAGTGGAACAGAAATTCTGGAAGTCTGTATCCCGCTAATCGGACTACCTGGCATTCTAATTCAACACTCGAAATAATTGGTGCCGTCACTTTAGAACCTGGGAATATTCTAAATCAATCGTTTGGTAACGTGATCTGGAATTCACTTGGGCAAACCGGAAATCCAAATCTCAGTAACAATCTTCGAACAGTAACAGGTGATTACAAATTTGTTTCAACTGGTTCAGGGAAGGTTATGTTTTCAGGTACCGGTGGTGCAACTTATAATGTCGCAGGGAACTTCGAGATTAGTGGTGGCACCGTGGAAATAGGAAGCGGAGGAACACAGATATTAAATGTTGGTGGAAACTTTATTCAAAGCGGTGGTTCGTTAGATCTTCTTACTGGTGGAGCCGGAACCACTTCCTCAACAGTTAACATTGCAGGAGATTTTTCTCAGACTTCAGGAATCTTGACTCGCACTGGTGGTGGATCAGGAACTATAGTGTTCAATGGTTCAGGTAATCAATCCTACACTGGCGGCGGAACTATTTCAGGAATTATAAATATTACAGTTAACAATTCTGCAGGCTTGACTTTAACAACTTCGGTTACTTTTCCTGCTACGCTATCCATGACAACTGGTAATATTTCCACGGGTGTGAACACTCTTACACTTGGAACTAGCACTAGCAACTTAGGAACATTATCTTACACATCAGGTACAATTGTTGGAAATTTTAGAAGATGGTTCGCCGCAGGCACGGTTAGTAATGTGTTATTCCCAATTGGCACTTCTACTAATTATAGACCGGCTAGCATAAGTTTCACATCCGCACCATCAGTTGGAGGAACTTTGACTGCATTCTTAACTTCAACAGATCCCGGAACAGCAGGATTGCCAATAGATGATAGCGGAACTTCAGTTATTAATTCAGGTAAAGAAGGCTACTGGACAATCAATTCGGGAGACGGATTGACGGGAGGAACATACTCATTAGATTTAACGGCAGATGGATTTAGCGGTGTCTCTGTAGTTTCAACATTGCGAATTATAAAGAGAGCAACAGGAGGTGGAGATTGGGGGTTAGACGGTTCGCATTTAGCAGGAACAGATGACTTCAATTCCTGTAGTTCACAGAACAGGTATGTCCGGTTTTTCTGAATTTGGAGTTGGAGGCGCAAGTGATAATCCATTGCCCGTTGAACTCTCATCATTCGCTGCTAAAGTTTTGAATAGTGGAGTAGTAGAACTTATTTGGCGAACAGAAACCGAAGTAAATAATTATGGATTTGATATTGAACGTGCTAAAGTAAATCCAAATTCCGAAATCCGAAATCAGCAATTTTCAAAGATTGGTTTTGTTCAGGGAAATGGAAATTCTAATTCACCCAAAGATTATTTTTTTATTGATGAAAATGTAAATGATGGAAAGTTTTCCTATCGACTAAAACAAATTGACACAGATGGTAATTTTGAATACTCAAAAACAATTGAGATTGATCTTGGTTCAACTGAAGAATTTGAATTGAATCAAAATTATCCTAATCCGTTTAATCCTGTCACAACAATATCGCTTTTCATTACCGGAAAGTGGAAATGTAAGGTTAACGGTTTACAATTTATTGGGCGAGCAAATTGCTGAACTGTAAATGAAGTTAAAGGAAGCCGGAGTTCATACTATAAATTTTAATGCAAGTAATTTGAACAGTGGAATTTACATTTACAAAATAAGTAGTCGGCAATTTCGTTCAATCCAAAAAGATGACGTTAATAAAATAACAATTTCTTAACGTCAATTTTTATCCCGCCTACTTTTTACTCGGACTTTTTTTCTTAATCTTTGTCATAGCTGATTTTATCAATATTAAAACCGCTGAAATTAATTTTAAGAAAATTAAAAGCATCCATGAAAGTCAAACTTATTATACTTTTCTATTTTTTCTCTTCACTAATAGTTGGTCAGAACGTAATAATAGTTGTGATCGATGGTGCCAGATATTCCGAGACATTCGGCTCCGATGGCAAATATATTCCTTACATGTATAATGATCTTGCAACATTGGGTACGGTTTTCAACAACTTCAGAATAGCCGATGAAGGAATCACTTCTACAAATCCCGGTCAGGCATCAATATTAACCGGCACCTGGCAGCTAATTGCAAACGATGGTTCTGAACATCCTTCCAAACCAACTGTCTTTGAATATTTCAGAAAAGAAAAGTCTGCAAAAGAAACTGATTGCTTTGTTGTCGCTGGTAAAAAGAAAATTGAAGCTTTAGCTTACAGCTCTTTTGATGGATACGGAAAAAAATATGGTGCTTCAACAAAATGTTTTGACGGCAATGACTATGAGGTGTTTGACAGTCTCTTATACGTTATGAATACATATCATCCCAGGTTAATACTTGTGAATTTTCCTTCGACAGATATAAAAGGACATTCTGGAGTTTGGACTGATTACTTAGAATCGCTGACACTTGCAGACAGCTTGATTTACAAACTCTGGCTTACCATTCAACAAGATTCCGTATATAAAGACCAGACTAGCTTATTCATAACTAATGATCATGGAAGACACACCGATAAATTTAAAGACCATGGTGATGGCTGCGATGGATGTGAACACATTATGTTGTTGGCTGTTGGAAAAAATATTCCGAAAGGAATTACTAATTCCACATTACATCACCAAATTGATATAGCCGGAAGTATAGGATATCTATTAGACATTAAAACACCTTATGCTGAAGGAATTGAAATGTTTAATAATAATCACTTAAATAATAATGCAAAATAATTTTGGTTCTTAATTGATTGAATCAGGGCTTTTCATTCTCTTTTTAATTTTTACTATTTTTAAGTCATAAATCCAGTTCAAATAATTAATCAATTATTCACAATTCTAATCGGAGGGCGAATATGAAAAAATCATATTTACTTGTTTTATTTTCACTTTTATTTCTGCCGCTAAGTTTTTCTTATGGACAGTTCTTTATCGAAAATTTTGATTACGCGACAGGAGATAGCTTAACGCAACATGGTTGGGTATCACATAGCGGCGGTACTACAAACGCTATTCTCGTTACTTCTCCAGGTTTAACCTATACAGATTATCCATCATCAGGAATTGGTAATGCTGCTTCAATTTCAGGTAGCGGGCAAGATGTAAATCAGCAGTTTACTCCAATTACTTCTGGGTCGATTTATGCTTCAGTTATGGTAAGAGTAACAAGTGCTTCAACAGGTGATTACTTTTTCCACCTGGGTCTGGAAAATACGACGACTATTTATATGGGAAGAGTTTTTGTTAAAACGGCATTAAATGGTAATCTTGCATTTGGATTGTCTAAGACATCTATTAGTGCCTCGATACCACCTGTATACAGCGATTCCATTTATACAACTGGGGTTACTTACCTCCTAGTTCTTAAATATACATTTAATCCTGATGTAGCAGATGATGTTGCATATCTTTTCATAAATCCTGTAATTAGTGGTACGGAACCTGCTTTTAATTTACAACACTCACTTTCTGCAAGTAACGATCCGGCTAATATAGGTGGTGTCTATTTAAGACAGGGAGGAACCGCTACAGCTGCCACTTTGACTCTAGATGGAATACGAATCGGAACAGCCTGGGGTGATGTTGTTCCTGTTGAACTAACTTCTTTTACCGCTACTTCTAATGGAAGTGATGTGACTCTGAATTGGTCAACAGCAACCGAATTAAATAATTTTGGTTTCGAGGTTCAACGATCATATTCTGGAAGTGATTTTAGCACGGTAGGTTTTGTAACCGGTCATGGAACTACCACTGAGTCGAAATCATATAGTTTTGTTGATGTAAATCTTTCTTCGGGAAATTATTCTTACAGACTCAAACAAGTTGACTTTAACGGTACTTCTTCATTTTCTGATGTAGTGAATGTTGATGTTACTGCACCTGCGCAATTTGAACTTTCGCAGAATTATCCGAATCCATTTAATCCAAGTACAACAATTAACTTCTCGATTCCTCAGAGTTCAATTGTAAGCTTAAAAGTGTTTAATACTCTTGGTCAGGAAGTAAAAACTCTTATCAACCAAAATATGGAATCTGGTGTTCATTCAGTCACATTTAACGCTAGTGATTTGAATAGCGGCATTTATTTTTACAAACTCGATGCTGGTCAGATTACTGAAGTTCGCAAGATGACTTTGATTAAATAATTTATTTTATAGTGTTATTTTTAGCCCCTCATCTGAGGGGTTTTTTTGTCGTGAGTAATCTTAGTAAAGAATGACAGGTAAAATCGGGATGAATCGTTCAATTGATTTTTAATTTTGAACGATACTAGACTTCATCTAACAATTTTCGAAGATAAAAACAGGCACGTAGATTGTGACTGAATTTAATCCATGAATTGAGTAATATTGGTCTCATAAAATTTTTGATTGAAAAATGATACTAGGATTTGTAAAAATAAACACAAGAACAAAGTTAGAACGAAGTATCCGGCGGGATCATAAAATCAAAAAGATCATCTTCAACATTATTTATGGAACAATCGGCTTTCTGTTATTGAACTTCGTGCTTTACGCTCTTTCTTCCAATTAATCGCCTCATTAAGTCCTTTGCCTATCAGAATTTAGATTGAACCGCAAACGGTAATATTTTATATTAGGCCATCTTTTTCATCATAATATGAATAAAAATAAAGTTTACATAGAGACTTACGGTTGTCAGATGAATCTCGCTGATACAGAAATTGTACTTGGGATCCTTCAGAACAATGGATACAGTGTTACCAAACATCTTGATGATGCGGATGTAGTTCTTGTGAATACTTGCAGTATTAGAGAAAATGCTGAGCAAAGGATTTATGGCAGACTTGGAAACTTCAAAACTATTAAAGATCAAAAACCGGAGTTGATTGTTGGTGTATTAGGCTGTATGGCTGAACGATTACGATCAGACCTGGTTGATAAGAAAAAAATTGTTGATGTTGTTGTCGGTCCTGATGAATACCGAAGATTACCTGAATTAATAGATATTGCATTCAATGGGGATAAAGGAATTGGTGTTAAACTTTCAAAAACTGAAACCTACGATGATATAATTCCTCACAGAGAAGATGGTTTGCAAGCCTGGATTTCCGTAATGCGTGGATGTGATAAGTTCTGCACTTTCTGTGTTGTCCCATTCACTCGCGGAAGAGAACGTAGCCGGACACTCTCATCCGTTGTTGAAGAAGTGAAACAATTATCTCAAAGAGGTTTTAAAGAAGTAACTCTTCTTGGGCAGAATGTTAATTCCTACAAGGATGATGAATCAGCAGCTGGTGGTGATTTTGCTGACTTACTTTCTGCTTGTGCACAAATAGATCGTTCAATGAGAATTCGTTTTACTACTTCACATCCACAGGATATTTCTGATAAGTTACTCTATACAATTGCTCAGCACTCAAACATTTGTAATTACATTCATCTTCCGGTTCAATCCGGTTCAAATAGAATTCTTGAATTAATGAATCGTACTTATACAATTGAACATTATCTTAAAATAGTTGAGAAAGCAAGAAAGATAATTCCGGGAGTTAGTTTTTCAACAGATATAATATCAGGATTTCCTACAGAAACTTTCGAAGATCACATTCAAACGTTAAACGCGATGAGAGAAGTAAGATTCGATGGTGCTTTTATGTTTAAGTATTCTCCACGTGAAGGCACTAAAGCATTTAAGATGAATGATGATGTTCTTGAGGAAACAAAATCAAAAAGACTTTCGGAAATAATTAATCTACAGCAGCAGATATCCTTCGAATTAAATCAGGAATTAATTGATACAGAGGAAGTTGTTTTGATAGAAGGATTAAGTAAAAAGTCGGACAAATTCTTATCCGGCAGATCTGATACAAATAAAGTGGTTATCATCCCTGCTGATGATAAAATAAAAATTGGTGAGTATGTAAAAGTTAAAATAAACCGGGCAACCTCGGCAACTCTTTTTGGTGATTTTACCGGTTTCGTAAATTTGGTTGAAGAAAGTTTATCTTTAACCGGTTGAATTTTTAATATTTAAATATCCGTTTGAATACGGTAAAATAATGCTAAAGCTTAAACTAAAATTTTTTCCGTTTCTTCTCTTTCTATTCCTTTCTCTCTCGCTTGGTAAATTATATTCTCAGGAAGTTGATATTGTTCCATATTTAAAAGCCATTGAGAACGGGAATATTGCACAAGCAAAAGAAGCGCTCGCTGATTTGAAAACAAAAAATCCTGATGATCCATCCGTTATGTTTCTCGACGGAGTATTGAAAGAGAACGGGCAGGAAGCAATTGTTATTTATCAGGAAATTGTTGACAACTATCCTAAAAGTAAATATGCTGATGCAGCTCTTTACAGAATATTTTCCTATTACTATGCTCTTGGACTTTATGAATCCGCACAGGAGAAATTAAAACAATTGAAAAGTTCTTATCCAACTTCGCCATATATTCAGGTAGCAGATCAAAATCTTTCATTGCTTGAAAAATCTGATGACCAGCAACCGGTAACAAAAACAGAAGAGCACAAACCAAAAACTCAGGAAATATTCAAATACACAATCCAGGCTGGTGCTTTTACTAATCTTGAAAATGCAAATAAGCTTACAGGTGAATTTGAAAGTTCAGGTATCTACACACAATTATCTGATAAAGTTGTTGCCGGGACAACCTTTCATGTTGTCTATGCCGGAAAGTTCGAAAGGTACGAGGATGCCGAAAGTTTTTTGCAAGTTATTAATTCCCGGTATAAAATTACTGGAAGCATTGTTTCAATTCCTCCAAAATAAATGTGAAAATAAAATTTATTGGCACGAGCTCAGGTAAAGCTTCTTTAAATCGTTTTCATTCTTCATTATTACTTTCATCCGAAAATTACAATTTGCTTGTTGATGCCGGCGATGGAATATCAAGAGCTTTGATTTTCAACGATATTAATTTTGATTCGGTTGACGGAATAATTTTTACTCATCTCCATCCTGATCATTTTTGCGGTTTACCCTCATTAATAGTTCAAATGAAAATGATGAACAGAATTAAACCTCTCGATATTTTTATCCATCAAAGTTTAAAAGATGTCGTTCAAGAAATTTTAGAGAGAACTTATCTGTTTCCAGAAAAGATGAAATTTGAAATTTGTTATAGGATTTTTAATGATGATGCACATGTAAATATTTCTAAAGATTTTTTCCTTGTAGCCAGAAAAAATTCACACCTGATGCGACTTGAAAAATATAAAGTAAATCATCCCTTCGTAAGCTTATATAGTGCCAGTTTACTTTTCAATATTAAAGACAAGAAAATTATTTATACAGCGGATATCAGTTCAGTGGAAGATTTGTTTCTCTTCAGGGAATTTACTTCTAATATTTTTATCTGTGAGGCAACTCATTTAGAGGCTTTAATTCTCTTTCAGAATCTATCCAAAATTAAATGTGAAAAAATCTTTTTGACCCATTATTCTGATGAGAATTATCTGCAGCTAAATGAAATTTTGGCAACCTTCCGAGGCTCACAAATAAATAACGTTACATTAGCAAGTGACGGATTATCTGTCGAAATTTGATAGTAATTAAGCTTTCCATACCAAAATCAAGATATTTCAAATGAATCCTTAAATTGGTATTTTTGTCCCTACGACAGAATGGCATTAAAATCTTAAACCAAATTATAATTGAACAGAGAAGAATTCAAAAAGAAGCACGGAATTATCAGCCAGTCAAGCGAAATAAATGATCTGGTTGATGTAGTGATGCAAGTTTCAACTTCAGATATTACAATTCTTATTTATGGTGAAAGCGGAGTTGGGAAAGAAGTTTTTGCCAGAGCTATTCACAATTCAAGCAAGCGAACTGGTAATGAATTGATAAGTGTAAATTGTGGAGCCATTCCGGAAGGAATACTTGAGAGCGAACTTATTCGGGCATAAAAAAGGTGCTTTCACTGGTGCATTTGAAGGAAGAAAAGGTTACTTTGAAATTGCTGATGGCGGAACGTTGTTCCTTGATGAGATTGCTGAAATGCCACTGACAACTCAAGTTAAAGTTTTAAGAGCAATTGAGTTTAAAGAGTTTATGAGAATCGGTGCAGAAACCGTAACTAAAGTTGATGTAAGAATAATTGCTGCAACAAATAAAGATTTGCAGGACGAAGTTAACCGAAGAAGATTCAGAGAAGATCTTTTTTTTAGAATAAAAGCAGTTAGCTTAAATATTCCTCCATTAAGAAAACGAAAAGTCGACATTCCATTACTCGTGAATCACTTTCTTGAAAATTACACTACTTTAAATAAAATCGCCTCACCAAAAATTACTGATGAAGCGATGGATTTACTTATGGAATACAATTGGCCGGGAAATGTGCGTGAATTAAAAAATGCAGTAGAGACTGCAGTTGCATTGAACAGAAATGGAATTATTGATGATGATTCATTTTCAGATTTAATTATTAATGAAGATGAAAATATTTCTTCCAGAAACCTTCCTGTTTTTTTAAGAAAAACTCCTGAAGATGCAGACAGAGAAATTCTTTACAGAGCATTATTTGAAATAAAGAAAGACTTAATCGAGTTAAAAGATCTGGTTGTTCAAACTGGAAGGGAAAGTATCGTTAAAGGAGAAGAACCAAAAAAGAATCTTTTTAGTCTAGATATCATCGAACGCGATACAATTAAATCTGCCCTTGATAAAACTCGTGGGAATAAGAGAAAAGCCTCCAAACTACTGAATATTAGTGAGCGAACTCTTTATAGGAAAATAAAACAATACGATTTGACAGAAGAATGATTTACGACTTGATAAATAAAATTATGATTAAAAATTTGAAGTTGACGTCGATCGTTCTTTTGTTAAGTAATTTAGTTGTAATTAATTTTGGATGTGGTTCTTATTCTTTTACTGGATCATCAGTCCCGACACATTTAAAAACGATTTCCATTCCTGTAGCTCAGGATAAAAGTCCTGCTGGAATACCCGGATTGAGAGAGTCTCTTACTGATGATCTAATCCAGAAATTTATCAATGATAATTCACTTCAGGTTTCTGGAATGGCATCAGCAGATGCAACACTAAATTGTGTAATTACAAGTGTAACTGATGCACCTGCAATCGTTAGTGCTGGCGAGCAGATTACAGCAAGAAAGGTTACAATTATTGTAAGAGTATTGTATAAAGATCTCGTTATGAAGAAAACAGTTTTTGAAAAAGACTTTACAGGTTATGGTGAATATGAACCTGGACAAGCAACAAATCAGCGTGAAGATGCACTTGCAATTGCAGTTAATTATATTTCAGAAGATATTCTTCTGGCGGTAGTTTCAGGATGGTAAAAAGAGGAAAATATTATGGATAATATAGTTTTAATAGGATACTTCGTTTCGCTTTCAATACTTTTCATTTTCGGACTTCACGGTTTTGTCCTGCTTTTTTATCACCGAAAGTATAAAGATGTAAACTTCAATCCTGAAAAAGAATTTGGGGAAACTCCTTTAGTTACTATCCAGTTGCCATTATACAATGAGCTATATGTAATTGAGAGGCTAATTGATAAAGTATGTGAAATTGATTATCCGAAAGATAAATTGGAAATCCAGGTTCTTGACGATTCAACTGATGAAACAGTGGATGTAGTTGCTAAAGTTGTTGAAGCAAAACAGAAACAAGGATTCAATATTGAGCATGTCAAAAGAAGTAACAGAGAAGGTTTTAAAGCCGGTGCATTAAAAGAAGGATTAAAAATTGCAAGTGGTGAATTTGTAGCAATATTTGATGCCGACTTTATTCCCCATTCTGATTTTCTTGAAAAAACATTAAAGTTTTTTTCAGATGAAAAAGTCGGAATGGTCCAGACACGTTGGGAACATTTGAATGGCGATCATTCTCTTATAACCAGAGCCCAGGCACTTGCTCTAGATGGTCATTTCGTCATTGAACAGAGTGTGCGGAACAAAGCCGGTTTCTTCATTAATTTTAATGGGACCGGAGGAGTTTGGAGAAAATCTTGCATAGAGGATGCAGGTAACTGGCATGCTGATACTTTAACCGAAGATCTTGATTTAAGTTACAGAGCGCAACTCAATGGCTGGAAGTTTGTCTTTCTAAAAGATTTTACCTCACCTGCAGAGTTGCCGTCAGAGATAAATGCTTTAAAGTCACAGCAATTCAGATGGACAAAAGGTGCAATTGAAACTGCAAAAAAAATTCTTCCTCTCGTCTGGAGTTCGGATGTTCCACTCAGAATAAAACTTTACAGCACTTTTCATTTAACTAATAATATTGTTTTTCCATTTATTCTTCTTGCAGCAATATTAAATGTGCCATTAATCTTTGTTAAAAATAGTGGTGGACACGAACTTTATTTTGCGTTCATGTCTGTGTTCGTCCTCGCTTTCGTAAGCTCATTTATGTTTTATCTTTATTCGCAAAAAGATATTCATCCTGATTGGCGGAAAAGGATTGTGCTCTTCCCGATTTTTATGGCAGGAAGTATGGGGTTCGCACTAAATAATTCACGTGCAGTTTTTGAAGGATTGCTTAACCGCAAAAGTGAATTTGTAAGAACTCCTAAATTCAAATTAGTCTCTGAAAAAGATACTTGGGTTGGGAAAAAATATAATAACAAGAAAATAGGTTTTGCTGTTATCGTTGAATTAGTCCTTGCCTTTTATTGCCTGATCGGTGTAGTATCAAGTATCTACTTTATGGAAATTGCAAGTCTTCCGTTCCAATTGTTGTTCTTTATCGGTTTCTCTTTTGTATCTATTACTTCCATCAAGCATGCTTTTGCAAAAGAGGGGCTCAGTTGAGTGTATGTGAGTCATGGAAGATAAGTTAACATCAAGAGCTAAATTAATTTTTGAGCGTGACAATAATTCTCCATTGTTTTTAAGAGTAGCCGATAATTATCTGCAGGAAAATGATCCTCAAACTGCTGTTTCAATCCTTGAAAGTGGTTTAAAGATTTATCCGGACCATCCATTAGTATTTATTTTACTGGCCAAGGCTCAGCACTTGCTTGGTAATTTTGAGATGACAGAATCTTTTCTAAAAAAAGCCAACGAACTTCTAAATTCCCTCGGTACATTCGAGCGTTACAAACACAAATTCAATTTACCGGATAAACAGACCTCGCCGTTTGATTCATCCAGAGGAAATATATTTTTCAATCCAATAGATGATTATGTTTTAAATGAGGATTTAATAGATGATCCACCAAAGTCTGTTGAAGATAATTTATCGCAGATTGCCGAAAAACTTATCAACACAAAGTTTGAACAAAGCAAAAGCACTTCATCAAATGAAATAACTCAGCCTGAATATATACCTGATAAAAGCAAACTTGCTACCGAGACCTTTGCAAAAATTTATGTATCACAGGGTCAGAAAAATGAAGCCATCAAAATTTATGAATTACTTATTCAGCGTAATCCTGAAAAGAAAGAATATTATTCTGAAAAAATACTCGAGTTAAAATCATAATAATCTATCCCGAAAGAATTTTCTGAAGCTATCATTTCAAATGAAAGATTATTCACCTGCCAGGAAATTAAAAAAAAGTTTTTATCGGCGCGAACTACTTGATGTTGCAAGAGATTTACTTGGCAAAATCCTTGTAAAAGTTGATGGTAAAAATATTCTTTCAGGAAAAATTGTTGAAGTTGAAGCCTATCACGGAGATTTTGATAAGGCTGCACATTCGTATAATGGAATTACTAAAAGAACTAAAATTATGTTTGAAGATGGTGGATATCTATACGTTTATTTTACCTATGGAGCTCATCATTGTTGTAACGTCGTGACTGGAAAAAAAGGACAGGGAACTGCAATTTTGATTCGTGCAGTTGAACCACTTACTGGAATTGAATGTATGATTAAAAATAGGTTTGCAAGAATACTTAAGAATGAAAATGAAATTTATAACTTAACAAGTGGTCCCGGAAAAACTTGTGAAGCGTTTGGTATAAGTAGAAAACATTCCGGAATAGATCTGACTGGAGATAAAATATTTATTTTAGAAGCAGAAAAAATTAAAAGTAAAGATAGTCGGAATTTCCAAAAGAATCGGGATTTCAAAATCAATTGATCTGCCGTGGAGATTCTTTATAAAAAGTAATCCATATTTGTCACGCAAATGAATGAACCTAAAAACATATTAATTGTTAGGACTGACAGAATCGGGGATGTTGTTCTATCAATACCTTTAGCTGAAATTGTAAAGAAAAAATATCCTGAGAGCAAAGTAACTTATTTCATCAGACATTACACTCGTGAAATACTTGATGGGAATCCTTTTATTGATGATGTGATCATAGCTGATGAATCTGATGGAAAAATTCTCTTCACTGAAAATCTGAAAAAGATACGGTCAGGTCACTTTGATACGTGTATCGTAGCTAACCCAACTTTGAAAATTACTTTAATGATGTATTTAGCCGGAATTAATAATCGGATAGGAACGGGTTACCGCTGGTATTCGGTCTTTTTCAATAAAAAAGTTTATGAACATAGAAAGTTTGGAGACAAGCACGAGCTTGAATACAACATCAACCTCCTTTCTAAATTGGGTATAGATAATAAGACTATTCCTGAAAAGATAAATTTTCATTTACAAATTGGCAATAACAGTTCCGAAAATATTAATTCTATATTATCCCGGAAAGGTTTCAAAAACGGGAACAGAATTATAATAATTCATCCTGGTAGCGGTGGAAGTTCAGTTGATCTTCCAAAAGAAAAATTAATTGAACTCACAAGAATGCTTACTACTCTTGAAAAAGTTTCTGTTATCATTACAGGAAGTAAAAGTGAATCTGAACTGTGTAAAGAATTTGAGATTACTAATTCAGTAATTAATCTCTCCGGTCAACTTGATCTTTCGTTATTAAAAGCATTGATAAGTAAGGCAAGTATTTTCATTTCAAACTCAACCGGACCGATGCACATTGCTGCTGCGCTCGGAATTCACATTATTGGTTTTTTTCCAAAAATATTAGCGTGTTCACAAAAAAGGTGGGGTCCGTATACAGAAAAGAAAACAATCTATATCCCAACTCTTGATTGTGGCGATTGTACACGTGAACAGTGCGAAAAATTGAACTGTATGAATAGTATTGATGTTGGCAAAGTATTTGACGAAACTAAGAAGGTATTGAAAATTTTATAATAATGAGGAGATCGTAAATGTTTTTCAATAATTGGATATACGTTTTATTATTCATTATATCGAGCAATTTTTTAATTGTTCCGCAGACTTCTAAGCCAATTGAAGAATTCAGAACTTTGGAAAATAAAGCTTTCAGAGAAGGTGAAAAATTGACATTTGATTTAAATTATGGATTCGTAACTGCAGGTATAGCCGTAATGGAAGTTCCGGGAATTAAAAAAATATCCGGTAGGGAGGCATATCACGTAACTTTTGAAGTTAATTCAGTTCCAAGCTTTGATATGTTTTATAAGGTTAGGGATCGATATGAAACTTATATTGATGTCGAAGGATTGTTTCCATGGAGATTTGAGCAGCACATCAGGGAGGGTGGATATACTCGCGACTTTTCGGCTTTTTTTGATCAAAGAAAAGGCAAAGCAAAAACCAGCGAAGGTGAATACGAAATTCCGCCTTACGTTAACGATATTGTTTCAGCATTTTATTTTGCAAGGACCTTTGATTATTCTAACATGAAAGAAAATGATTTATTTCATCTGCAGAATTTTTATAAGGATAAAGTTTACGACCTTGATGTAAAATATTTAGGCAAGGAAACCATTGAAGTTCCCGCCGGAAAATTTGATTGTATAATTGTAGAACCACTTGTTAAAGAGGGTGGACTATTCAAACACGAAGGAAATATTATAGTGTGGCTAACAGATGACGAATTAAAATTGCCAGTCAAAGTAAGAACAAAAATCATTATAGGTTATGTTGAAGCAAAGCTTACAAACTACGAAGGACTTGCTGGAAAATTAACCTCAAAGCGATAAAACATTCTTACAAGTCGCAGATTGAGGAGGCTTTTGTCTCCTCTTTTTTATTAATCACTCCATAATTTGTTAACTTTGCTTCAAACAAATATTCAAGAAAAATAAAAGATTAAATTGGAAAACTTAACCGAGGAACAAAATCCTCCTGATCCTGAAATTT
This sequence comes from uncultured Ignavibacteriaceae bacterium, assembly GCA_963790385.1. Taxonomy (GTDB): domain Bacteria; phylum Bacteroidota; class Ignavibacteria; order Ignavibacteriales; family Ignavibacteriaceae; genus IGN2. Next base: position 240,936 of record CAWBOG010000003.1, on the reverse strand, counting down.
CAGGCGAACAAAATAAAATAACTGAAACTTATTCGCCTTATCCACTTATTTCCCCAGTTGCAGCAGCAGCTCTTGGATTGATCGGCGGATTTATTCTTTATCAGTTTGTTGGTGGGTTAATGACTTTGCTCATTTTCGGATTTGATCTTGAAGCAGCTCCGGTTAACGGGTTAAGATTTATGACAATTATCGGACAGATTTTATTCATTTTTCTGCCCGCACTGTTTTTTAGCAAATGGATTTATGGTGATATAAGCAAAATCATTTCTCTCAATTTGCCGAAATGGAGAGAGCTATCACTTTATATTTTGGGGATAATAATCCTTACACCACTGCTTCAAACCTACCTTTACATTCAGAATTATTTTATAGAGAAATTGGCTGAATCTTCACAATTTATCAATTCAATAAAATTTTTACTTGATTCTTTAAATGAGCTAATTGAAAAAACTTTCGTGAACCTGATCCACGCAGATAATTTTGTGGAAATGCTATTGGTCATAATCACAATATCAATTATTCCTGCAATATGCGAAGAGGTGATGTTCAGAGGTTACATACAACGAAGTTTTGGATTTAAATTTAAGCCACATATTGCTGCGTTACTAACAGCTTTATTTTTTGCATTATATCATTTCAATCCGTATGGCATTATCCCTTTAGCTATTATAGGATTTTATTTAGGATTTGCAGCCTATAAAAGTCAATCGCTTGTTATTCCTATCGTTTTACATTTTCTTAATAATTTTTTTGCGGTGATACTTTATTTCATCATTGGTGATGATGAATTGTTTAAAAGTAATGTCTCGGATGCAGAATCACTTGACGCAAATATCCTCTATTTTATCTTATTGCTAATTATGTTTATCGCTTTGATCTTTTTCATAAAGAATTACTACAAAAAAAATAATAAAGTGCAGGAGGCCTAAATGCCAATTTGTCCAAATTGTGAATACGAATACATTGAAGGGATATCAATCTGTCCTGATTGCAATGTTGCGTTGGTGGATGAGCTTAAAAATTTCAGCGAACTTTCGGAAGATGAATGGGTGCTCGTTTATACTACCTTTAGTGAGATTGATGCTAACATGCTCAAAGAAAATCTTGAGAGTGCTGGAATTTCTGCTTCAATACTTTCTCAAAAGGATTCCAGTTTTCCAGTACCAGGTGATCTTTCAAAAGTAAAATTGTTCGTCAAGAAAGCTGACGTCCCTGAAGCTCTTGAATTTATTCAGACTGTCAAAAGTAATTCAGTTGATACAGAAGAAGATGGCGAAGAGTGAAAATTTTAAACGAGTAATCGTTTCACTGGTTGGGGTTCCGCTGATATTAATTGCCAGTTATTTAGGTGAGTACTATTTCTTTTCATTTGTCGCAATTATTAGTCTGTTCTCTTTCTATGAATTCGGACTTCTTGTAAAAAACAAAGGCGCTGATATAAACCTCCCAATTGGAGTTTTAGTTACTTTCATTTTACTACTTAATCAATACAAACATTTTATTGATCTCGAAGTTATAATTGTTTTTTCATCTTTGTTATTACTGACAATCGAATTATTTCGGAACAAAGGTTCAGCTATCTACAATATTGGTTCAACCCTTCTCGGAATATTTTATATAGGAATTTTTGCTTCCTCCCTAATTGCGCTTCGTGAGTTTAATTTTTTGAATGTCGAATCAACCCAGGCCGGTGCTTATCTGATAATTTCAATTTTTGCTTCGATTTGGATTGGTGATTCAGCAGCCTATTATGGAGGCATTACATTTGGCAGGCATAAATTATTCCCCCGTGTTAGTCCCAAGAAAAGTTGGGAAGGGGCGATTTTTGGTTTTATTTTCTCTGTTGCCACATTCATCTTAGCAAAACTGATTGTGTTAAACTTTTTAAGCTGGATGAATATTATTTTCATTGGAGTAATCATCGGCACGATTGGTCAAATTGGAGATTTAGTTGAATCATTAATTAAAAGAGATTCAGAAGTGAAAGATTCTTCATCACTCATTCCCGGGCACGGTGGTTTTTTTGACAGGTTCGATTCATTACTTTTCAGTGCACCAGCGATCTGGATTTATCTTAGATATTTTGGATGAGATTATTTAATAAATGAAAACGAGAGAAAAAGTAAGTGTTATAACTTTAGGTTGTGCAAAGAATACAGTTGATTCTGAAAGACTTCTTCGTCAGCTTCAGCTTAATAATCTTGATTTGCGAACAAATCCTTCTGAGGCTGATACGATCATTATTAATACGTGTGGTTTTATTGAAGCAGCAAAAGAAGAATCAATCAACACAATTATGAGTTCAGTTGCCAGCAAGAATTCAGGAATCACAAAACGGATTTTTGTTGCAGGTTGCCTTTCACAGCGATACAAAGAGGATCTTCAAAAAGAAATTCCTGAAGTTGATATGTATTTCGGAACCGAGGATTATGAAAATATTCTCAAAGAACTTGGTGGTGAATTAAAACATAAACTCTTGGGTGAAAGAGTTGTTTCGACACCTTCAAATATTGCTTACCTGAAAATTTCTGAAGGATGTGATCATCCCTGTTCTTTCTGTGCTATTCCGATAATGAGAGGATTGCATCGTTCAAAATCAATTGAAGAACTTGTTTCCGAAACTGAATTCCTTGCAAGAAACAGTACAAAGGAATTAGTTCTTATAGCACAGGATACGACCGATTATGGAAAAGATATTTATAATAAAAAAAATATTTCAGAACTTATTGCAAGATTAAGTGAAGTCAAAGGCATTGAATGGATTCGATTGATGTATGCTTATCCATCCAGGTTTCCGCTTGAATTGATAAACGAAATAAAAAACAATGAAAAAGTCTGCAAGTATATTGATATTCCTCTTCAACACATTTCAGATAATATTCTCAAATCAATGCGCAGAGGAATAACCGGCAGACAGACAAGAGAATTACTATCCCGGTTGCGAAACGAAATTCCTGAGCTGGTTCTCAGGACAACTTTTATTGTAGGTTATCCGGGAGAAACAGAAAAGGATTTTCAGGAACTTTGTGATTTTGTTGAAGAGTTCAAATTTGAAAAGATGGGAACGTTTACTTATTCGTTAGAAGAAAACACGGAGAGTTATAAACTTGGTGATCCTGTACCAGATGATGTAAAAAAGGAGAGACAAAGCCAGCTAATGGAGATTCAAAGAGAGATTTCTGCAGAAAAAAACAGGGAACTTATCGGCAGAAAACTCAAAGTGTTAGTTGAATCTAAGGAAGGAGATTTTTATGTTGGACGTAGTTATAGAGATGCACCCGAAGTTGATGGTGAAGTTCTTATAAATTCAAATGGTATTAATATTGTGCCGGGTAATTTTTATTTTACCGAAGTGTATGATTCAAATGAGTACGATCTCTTTGCAAATGCAAAATAATATCCAGGACTTAGAAAAATGAAAAAAATAATATTCTGTTGTCTGATAATTATATCGGGAATTACGTTTGCTCAGGTTGAAAATTATTCTCAGAAACCTGAATTGATAGTAAAATATTACCAGGATTTTTTAAGTTTCAAAGGGACGGATGGTAAAACCCGTTTAGATGTTTTTATTCAAGTGCCGTACAACGCAGTACAGTTTATAAAAACCGGTCAGGGATTTGAGGCTTCTTACTCAATTACGGTTTCGGTTTATGATGAAGAGAAGAAAAATCTTATCACCGAGAAAATATGGAATGAGAAAATCGTTGCAATAAGTTTTGAGCTTACATCTTCTCCTGAGAATTTTAATCTTGGTCACCGTTCATTTGAATTAACACCAGGCCTTTATACGATTGAAACATCTTTATTGGATAATGATTCCAAAAACCAGTATGATTCGGAAAATATATTCCAGATAAAATCTTTTAGCAAAGTCCCATCATTAAGCGATATAATGATTGTAGCAAAAAAAACAGTCGTTGAAGGAAATACCAAGATCATCCCCAACGTTTCAAGAAATATTTTAACAGATCGTGACGACTTATTTACTTTCTTCGAAGTTTATTCTGACAGCGCTCGTTCTTTAATAATTGATTACTTGATTTTAGATGAAAATCAAATTGAATTCAAAAAAATAACAAAGCAGCAGATTATCAATTCGGGAACTAACCAGATATTTAACAATATCGATTCTTTAGCACTCAATCTGGGGAATTATTTTTTAAAGGTTTCACTCAGAGATTCAAGTGGAAACGAATTTGATTCTTCCATAAAATCTTTTGTATCCAGATGGTATGGTGTGCCCAAATCAATTACCAACCTGGATAAGGCAATTGATCAAATGATTTATATTGCTAATCCCGAAGATGTATCTTACATAAATGAAGCCACAGATCAACTGGAAAAAGCAAAGCGATTCGTTGCTTATTGGGGTAAATATGATTCAAATCCTTCTGATCAATACAACGCTGTTTTTAATGAATATTACAGCAGAGTTGCTATGGCAAATGCAAATTTTACAACATATTCTCTTGAGGGCTGGAGGTCAGATAGAGGAATGGTATTCATAATTCTTGGTGCACCAGACAACATTGAACGACATCCATTTGAATACTATGCAAAGCCTTACGAAGTTTGGCAATATTATAATCTAAACAGGAGCTTTTTGTTTACAGACAATACAGGGTTTGGTGATTACAGACTTTCACCAGATACACCTCTCTACGGTGATCTTTACAGGTTCCGATATTAAACTTATTTTCTGAGAAACGTTATAGTTTTTCCACAAATGAAATTTTTTTTCTAAAGCAACATCTTTAATTGATTAATTGCTAAACTGCTGAACTGAATTGTTAATGTTGGAAAATAATAGCAATGCAACGATTTAACATTTTTTATAAATGATACTCACTATCACGCTAAATCCACTTCTTGAAAGACGATACTATTATTCCTCTCTCGATTTATCTTCAGTAAACAGAAACGGTAAATTTATTTCAAAAGCTGGAGGCAAAGGTATAAATATTAATCGGCAGCTAAATAAACTTGGAATACAAAATATTGCTTTGCTTTTTACGGGAGGGAATAATGGTAAACTTATACGGGAATCATTGCATAAGGATAAAATTATTTTTTCTGATGTAATTACGAAAAATGAATCACGGGATGCTGCAATAATAATTAATGAGTCAGCTAAAAAAGTTTATTCTTTCTTCAGATCAGATTCTGAGATTTCAACTTCAGAAGTTGAAAGTTTCATTACAAAAATGGAAAAGATGATCTCGAATTGCGAGCTTGTAGTTTTCTCAGGAAGTTCTCCCTGCAAAGAAACGGATGTTATTTTCTCTGAAGGAATCAAGATGGCAAACAGAATGGATAAAATTTCCATTTGTGATACTTACGGTGATCATCTTGAAAAATGTTTAGAAGCATCACCCACAATCATTCATAATAATTTGGTTGAAATAAAAACATCGCTGAGTACAGTATTGAAATCTGAAAATGACCACCTTTTATTATTAAACGCACTTTATAATAAAGAAATTAAACAGGCATTCATTACAGATGCTGAAAATCCATTTTACGCTTCCAATTTTGACTTTCATTATAAAATTACTCTTCCTAAAATTGATACTGTAGATTCAACAGGTAGCGGTGATGCATTTACAGCAGGAATTATTTATGGATGGCACAATAAACTAAATTTTGAGGAACAGCTTCGATTTGCATCTGCACTTGGAGTATGTAATGCGCAATCCTTCGAAGTTTGCGATGTTGATTATAAAAATGCACAATCAGTAGTTGATCAAATTAAAATAAGTTCAGTCGGTAAAAAAATAAAAATAATTAATGACCAGCCCGGTTAAATATATTTCAATTTTGCTTTTCAGTTTTTCCTTTTTAGTCTTTGCACAAAAAGTTGATAAAATAGAAATCACAAGTCATAAAGTTTTTTCGGATGATGAAATTAAAAAGTGGGCTGGTTTAAATGTGGGACAGAATTACTTCCCTGGAATTCTTGATTCTTCATTCTCCCGAATAACCACTGCTTTAAGTTTCAACGGATATTTTAATTTTTCTTTTGAAAATTCAAATATTGAATTCTCAAACGACTCTCAAAAAGTTACTTTGCTACTGAACATTGATGAAGGTGAACCTACAGTAATAAACAATATTATTTTCACTTCTGCAGATTCAATTAATGCAAATACTGATTTGTCATCTTTTAATTATTTGAAAGGAGAAATTTTTAATCTGTATGAAATTGAAAATATAATTGATAACCTTTTAAGCGATTTAGAAAACGAAGGTTTTCCCTTTGCATCAGTTAAAATACAATCTGTTTACTTTTATGATGATAGTACCGGTGATGACCATCTTGCTGATATTTATTTGTCACTTAATGATGGAAACAAAAGTACAATTGATAAAATAGAAGTCACCGGGAACACTTCCACCAAAGATTATGTGATCGTGAGAGAATTAAGAATTGATCCGGGCGAAGTATATTCGCAAGAAAAAGTTGAAAACCTTCCAACGAGGCTTAACAAGCTTCGCTTTTTTGACCCTGTTCCTGTCCCGAGTTTTTATGTTGACTCAAAGAATTCAGGAGTACTTCAAATAAAAGTTAAGGAACGAAACACAAATAATTTTGATGGAGTAATTGGCTATATACCACCACAAAACGAAACTGAATCAGGTTATGTAACAGGATTAGTAAACATAACTTTAAGAAATATTTTTGGTACAGGTAGAGCAGCACAAATCAGTTGGGAAAAACTTACCCGTATTTCTCAGGAATTACAAATAAAGTATTTAGAGCCATGGTTGTTTGGTTATCCATTTAACTTAAATGCAGAACTTTTTCAACGGATACAGGATTCAACTTATGTTCAAAGAATTATTGGAGGTGGAATTGAGTATCTTGCTACAGAGGATATTTCTGCTACCGCTTTCCTTCTGTTTGAACAAGTGATTCCAACTACAAGGGAAGTTGAGGTTTTTACTGTTTACAATTCTTCAAGCGTTACTACAGGTGTTGGATTAAAAATAGATTTGAGGGATGATCCTCTTGCGACCTTAAGTGGATTTATTTTTGAAAACAGCTATTCTTACAGTAACAAAACGATCACGGGACCAACTGAATACATTACTGCCACAACTGAAACTGAAATAAACCTTCAGAGATTTACTGCAGGTTTTGGTGCATTCTTTGAAATTTTCCCTCGAAATGTTATTGCATTAAAAGTTAATGGTAAAGAACTTAGTGGACCATTCTTTGAACAAAGTGATCTTTGGCGATTTGGCGGAACTAAAACTGTCCGCGGCTACAGAGAAGAACAATTCCTTGCATCGCGTATTGCCTGGACAAATCTTGAATATCGGTTAATGCTTTCTCAAAGAACATATACGTTTGTATTTTTTGATTCAGGTTATTATCTGCTTGAACCCATTCCCGAGATTGGGATTTTAAGGAGTGAAGATTTTATTTTTGGTTATGGAATCGGAATAGCACTTGATACAGCTATTGGTTTGCTTGGAGTTAGTTTTGCTTTTGCTGACGGAGATACTTTTAGCGAAGGCAAAATTCATTTTGGAATTGTTAATGAGTTTTAATGTATGGTTAATAAACAAATAATGACTGTAGCTAATTTCATAAAAAAACTCTTGTTGCTAGCACTAATATTTTGCTTAAATATTTATGCTCAAGTAAAAGAAATTTATTCGACCGAAGTCCAAGTATATATGAACGCTTTAAAAGAATATACTGAAGAATATGAATATATGCCCACATTTTCAGAATTTTCAATTTCGAAGCAGGAATTAGACGATTTATTATTAAAAATGTACCATGCTATTGCAAGTGATCCTGAGGGCTATACTAATTATTTAGGAAAAGATTTTATTTATAAGGGAGAACAAGTTAAAGCTGGTAAAATGGATGTAAATAAATCAAGTATTTTGGACTTCCACAAATTGGTTAGAAGTAAGCTGGAAAAACAATATTCTCAGAAATATATAACCATAATTACTACACCTTACTACTTGAGAGTAAAAATAATTGATAAAATTCCGGATACTTATACGACCGATACTGGCTATGAATATGAAGGATATTTAGTCAATGTTGTAATTGAAGACATACTTAAGGGGGAACAAAAATATAAAGTAGGAGAGCAAATTACATTTAGGTATTTCAAGAGCAATAGGTGTATTAGAAATTATGAGGTGGGCAAAACTTATTTTATTCCATTTGAAGTAATTACCACGTTATTTTCTAAATTCAATGGCTTAACACCACAATGGTTTGATTGTGCAGGAAATTATTTAATAGAGAATGACACATTAACAAGTTATGATGATTATTTTGAGATTGGTAAAGATATTAGCTGGGATGAATTTAAAGAGAAGTTTGCACAAAAATATATTATAGGCAATTAAAATGATCGATCAAAAAAAAACATACTCTAACGAAGATATAACAGTCATCTGGAAACCCGATGTTTGTATTCATTCAACCAAATGCTGGAAAGCATCATTGGCTGTTTTCAATCCAAATCGAAGACCGTGGATTGATATGAATGGAGGTACAACTGATGAAATAATTAAAATAGTTGATAACTGTCCTTCGGGGGCATTATCTTACGAGAGGAATAATATGAGCGAACAAAAAGTACAACCTGCACCAACTCAAGAATCAGAGACTACAGTTCAAGTAAGTAAAGGTGGTCCATATCTTATAAAAGGAAAATTTGTTTTTGTTGGAACAGATGGTAAAGAAGAAATAAAAGAAGGTTCAGTTGCACTTTGCCGTTGTGGTGGATCAAATAATAAACCATTTTGTGATGGAACTCATCGTAAAATTGGTTTTGACCAATCATGAGCCTAATTATAAGTTGTCATGCTGAACATGTTGCAGCATCTCAATGATAACATTGATTCCGAAATAAATTCGGAATGACAATCTGAACAATTTCTTATTCTTTTTGTAAGTTTCGGCGAATCTCTCAATAACATTTTTAAAGAATTGATAGAAAAGCTGACAACAACAATAAAACTCATCCGATCGGTAAATTTTATTATCACTTTTATTTCTGTAATTGTTGCAGCAATAATTTGTCAACCGAAAAGTACTTTTGGAATGATTATTATCGTCTCAGCATTTGCAGCATCATTTGCTTTAGCTTCCGGTAATATTATAAATGATATTAATGATCTTGAAGCAGATAAAATAAACAAACCATTTCGTCCGCTTCCATCAGAAAAGATTACAATCAAACAGGCTTATGGTTTATATGTATCAGGAGTTTTTCTATCAATTATACTTTCATTCTTTCTAAATCAAATTGCTTTAACAATAGTTCTATTTTCAATACTAACACTTTTTATTTACTCGAAATTATTGAAGCAAATTCCACTTATTGGAAATATAACTGTTGCGTTTTTAACCGGACTCGTTTTCATTTTTGGAGGAGTTGTGGTTAATAATCCAGTTGCTGCGATTGTTCCGGCTATCTTTGCCTTCCTTATAAATCTGATCCGGGAAATTGTAAAAGATATTGAAGATGTTGATGGAGATAATAAAGCAGGATTAAAAACTTTCCCAATTAAGTTTGGTTATCAGAAATCAAAAATTCTAATTTTGGTCATTACTGTTATTCTTATACTTTTTACTTTATTCCCGTTCATCACTCAACTTTACAAAATTGAATATTTTATTATGGTAATGGTTATCGTGAATCCAATTCTTATTTATTCTGTTAAAAAATTATTTGAAGATACATCACAGAAAAACTTGAAGAACATTAGTAATCTTTTAAAATTAAGTATGGTTCTTGGGCTGATTGCAATTTACCTTGGTGTATAATCCAGGGGCTTACAAATGAAAGCATTCGATAAAAAATATTTAACCAAGAAAATAAAATATATTGCCGGGGTTGATGAGGCTGGTAGAGGACCACTTGCCGGGCCGGTTGTAGCTGCAGCGGTTATTTTCGACAAACAAACTTTCATCAAAGGCGTAAACGATTCTAAGCAGTTGTCTGAAAATCAAAGAGAAGATTTATTCACAAAAATTATTTCTTCGGCACTAGCGTATTCAATTTCAATCGTTGAGCATGAAGTAATTGATGATATAAATATATTAAACGCAACGATGCTTGCAATGAAACAGGCTGTTGAAAGCCTGAATATTAAACCCGATTTAGTTTTAGTTGATGGCAACAGATCATTTCAATCTGATATTCCGGTCATTCCAATAATTAAAGGAGATACAAAATCTTTTTCAGTGGCTGCTGCTTCAATTCTGGCAAAAGTTACAAGAGACAGGTTGATGAAAAATCTTTCAGTTCAATATCCGGTTTATTTATGGGAACAGAATAAAGGCTATCCAACAAAACAACACAGGGAAATTATCAAAAAAGTTGGACCAAGTCCGCTACATAGAAAATCATTTCTTAAAAATATTTTATCTGAGCAACAAGCGCACGAGTTTAATACTGATTTAATTAAAGCAAAGTAATTATGAATCTCGACAGAAAAGAACTTGCCAAAAGAGGAGAGGATCTGGCATCAAAAATTTTAGCTGATAAAGGTTATGAAATAATCGAACGTAATTATCGCTTCAGTCATGGTGAAATTGATATTATTGCTATTGATCCAAAAAATAATTGCACTGTTTTTGTTGAAGTTAAAGCAAGACAGAATCTTGAGTTTGGTGAACCTGAATATTCAATAACCAAAAACAAGCAAAAGCAAATAAGAAAAATGGCTGAGCTTTATTTATATGATAAGGAAATCAGAGAACTTGACTGTCGTTTTGATGTATTTGCAATATTGTTCGAGGATTTGAACAATCCTAAAGTCAATCATTACGAGAATGCATTTTAGTTCAATAAAATATCTTTTATTCATTAAGAATCTTTTTCAATTCTAACATTAAAAAATCTATACTAAAATGTGATTGCTCTAATTTCTATTGACAATCAATTTCCATATTTTTACGTATTGATAATCATTATTTGATGTATTTAATTTGAGCAATTTTACAACATCCGAAAAACTATTCAGTAAGACCCAGGTGAAGCTTACAGAATTCTTTGAAATGCTTGGTGGCTTAACTTCATTTTCAGTAAGGTTTTTTAAAGAAGTATTTTTACCTCCGTATGAGGTTGAGCAAATCAGGAAGCATATGATTGAGCTCGGAATGAAAACACTTCCTATTGTTGGAGTAACCGGTTTCATCATCGGATTAGTCATTGCGATGCAACTTAGTCCTGTTCTAAAACGATTTGGTGCCGAAGCTTTTTTACCCGGTTCAGTTGGAATTTCGATTGTTCGTGAACTTGGTCCGGTAATTTGTGCTTTAATATTTGCCGGTAGAGTGAGCTCAGGTATTGGTGCAGAACTTGGCTCTATGCGCGTCACAGAACAGATTGATGCTATGGAAGTTTCCGGTGTTAATCCTTTCAGATATCTTGTTGTTACAAGAATCTTTGCAACAACTTTTATCTTACCCATTCTCACGGTATACGTAATTTTTATTTCTCTTATTGGTGCATACATAGCAGTTGTTCTTGTTCAGAATATGACCTGGGCTTATTACCTGGACAGGGTAATTTTTGCAGTTGAGTTTGGAGATGCGATTCCCGGCGTTGCTAAAACTTTTGTCTTTGGATATATAGTCGGACTTGTGGGATGTTATAAAGGCTACACTACCGAAAACGGAACAGAAGGAGTCGGTAAAGCATCAACAAGTTCTGTTGTTGTTTCCTCTTTGTTGATTTTGATTTTTGATATGATTCTCGTGAAGTTCAGCCTTTGGATATGGCCGACGGTAAAGTGATGATTGAAATAACAGATCTACATAAATCATTTGGTGAAAATAAAGTTCTTGATGGCGTTTCCTTTAATGTTGATGAAGCCGAGAATATGATTGTGTTTGGCAGAAGCGGAACCGGCAAAAGTGTTCTTTTAAAATGTATGATAAGATTAATGGAGCCGGAATCAGGTGGTATTAGAATTCAGAATAAAGATGTACTGGAACTGGACATAAAAGAATTAAATAATTTAAGAAAAGATATTGGTTTCCTCTTTCAGGGTGCTGCGTTATACGATTCGATGAGTGTTAGAGAAAATCTAGAGTTTCCATTAATCAGGAATTTTAATTTTGACAGGAAAGAAATAGCTGAGAGAGTTCATTTTGTCCTTGAAGCAGTTTCACTTCTCGAAGCAATTGATAAAATGCCTTCGGAACTTTCGGGTGGAATGAGGAAAAGAATTGGATTAGCCAGGTCTATAATTACAAAACCTAAACTTATGTTTTATGATGAACCAACTACCGGGCTCGATCCGATTACGGCAAAAGAAATAAGTGTTTTAATCAATGACTTGCAACGTTCTTTGAAGATGACATCGGTTGTTGTTACTCACGATCTCCTATGCGCAAAAATTATTGCTGACAGGGCAATAGTTCTTGATGATGGAAAAATAGTTAAGGAAGGTAGCATTAATGACCTTGTCACTTCAGAAGATCAACTGCTTAAAAACTTTTTTAGTGATGAAATAATAGAAATTAACGGGAGTCAGAAATGAAAGCCGGAATATCAGGTGCAAAACTCGGCATATTTATATTTATCGGAAGTGCGCTTCTTGTAATTGGAATTTTTATGCTTGGAAATAAAGAAGCATTGTTCAAACCAACTTTTATCGTTAAAGCATACTTTCATAATGTTGAGGGATTACGTAACGGTTCTCCTGTAAAGTTGAGCGGTATTGATGCAGGTGCTGTTCAGGATATTAAAGTAGTTGGTGATACTGTTAGTCTAATTGAAGTTGAAATGAGACTCCTTGAAGAGATTGCACATTTCATACGTGTTGATACACAGGCAGAAATTCAAACTGAAGGACTTGTTGGAAATAAATTTGTCTCTCTCAAAATTGGAGATAGTCAATCAGAGCTTGTTCAGGATGGCGGAGTAATCCAGGCTAAAGAACCTGTTAGCTTTGCAGATATTATTGGAGAGACACAAGGTATTATGGGATATACAAAGGAAATGACTAGTGATCTCGCTGATATAATTAATCGGATAAACAGAGGCGAAGGAACCATTGGTAAAATTTTTACTGACGATGCTCTTTATTATGCGGCAACTGATTTAACAAAGTCAGCAGATAAAAGTCTCACATCAATCACTGCAGAATTAAAAATAATCACCGATCAATACAAATCACTGGGGACATCCGTTAAATCAGCGGTTGACAATATCAACAGAATGTTGATTGGAGTGGATTCACTTTTGAATACTACTGTACAAGGGAAGGGTGTTATCGGTTCACTTTTAGTTCAAGGGACAAGTGCTGATTCAAATTTTCAGTCTTTGATGTTAAATCTTAAAGAGATATCTGAAGAATCAAAATCAGCAGCAAGCAGCCTTTCTGAAAACATGGAAGCATTAAAACATAACTGGTTATTTAAAAGTTATTTTGAAGAACGTGGTTACTGGGATGCAGAACAATATGAAAAAGAAATTGATCGTAAAACTGAAGAGTTAAATCAAAAAATTGAATTACTTGAGAAGAAGATAGAGGAATTGAAGTCTCTGGAATCATCAAATAAGTAATTTTTCAAACAAAATTTACTGGTACGAAAGTTCGGGGAGGTTGACATCAATCGGTAAAAATCATAAATTCATTCCAAAAATTATCTGAAATCAAAACAGGAGGCCCCTATGAAGATAATTAGAATGAACCCACTAAAATCTGAAGGAGGCGGAAAAACTGCCGCATTCTTCGACATTCAAACCAATGATGGAATCACGATAAAAGGATTCAGACTTGTGAATGGTTCCAACGGTTTGTTTCTATCCTCGCCTGATCAAAAAGGAAAAGACGGAAAGTATTATGAGACGGTTATACTTCCGAAAGAAATGAAATCTGAACTTGAGAAGATGGCACTCGAGGAGTTTAATAGAGGGAATCAGTAAAAAGACAGCTAATTTACATTTCAATTATTTGAGGTCACGATAAATTTCGTGACCTTTTTTATTATCGCTAATTATTACTCACATTTTCCCCTCTCACGTATCTAATAAATTCTTAAATTAACAGTCTGGATTTGAGAAAACTTCTTTTTCTTATTCGCCATTTTCTAAAATGAAAAACAATAAATCATCTGTAAATAATAAAAAGATAATAGTAAAAGGTGCACGCGAGCACAACCTGAAGAATCTCAGCTTTGAGATTCCAAGAAACAAACTTGTTGTGTTTACTGGTGTAAGCGGAAGTGGAAAATCTTCTCTCGTCTTCGACACAATTTATGCAGAAGGGCAGAGAAGATATGTGGAAAGTCTTTCTTCTTACGCACGACAATTTTTAGAAAGAATGAACAAACCGGATGTTGATTTAATCCAGGGAATTTCTCCTGCAGTCGCAATTGAACAGAAAACAGTTTCGCGTAACTCACGTTCAACTGTTGGCACAACTACTGAAGTATATGATTATCTTCGACTTCTCTTTGCAAGAGTTGGAAAAACCATTTGCTTCCAGTGTGGAAAGGAAGTAACAAGAGCTACAACAACCACTGTAGTTGATTGGCTAGATTCGCAAATTGAAGGAACAAAATTTTATCTCGGCTTTCCATTGCACGAGCACAAAGGACATTCCATAAAAGAAGAAGTTGATTTGTTACGAAAGAGAGGATTCTTCCGAATCTATTCAGCTAAAAAATTGATTGATCTTAATGAAGAAAAGTTTCCGGCAAAGAACTCCAAAGATATTCGGGTGATTATTGAAAGATTTAAAGTTGAGAAAAATAAAAACCGTGAAAAACTTTCTGATTCAATTGAAGTTACTTTCAAAGAAGGTGAAAACAGGCTTGTAATAATTAACGCAGAAACCGGTGAAGAAAATGAATTCAATAAATATTACGAGTGCTGCGGAATAAGATACGAAGAACCTGAACCGCGATTCTTTTCTTTCAACAATCCGTTTGGTGCTTGTCCCGTTTGCCAGGGATTCAGTAAAACAGTTGGCATTGATATGAATCTTGTAATTCCTGATCCAAACCTGAGTATAATGGATGGAGCAATTGCTCCTTTTCGTGGTGCAAAGTACAGTTCGTTTTTAAGAGATCTTGTTCAGAATGCAAAAGCATTTAAAATTCCTATCCACATCCCATTCAAACAGTTGATCGAGAGTCAGGTTGAACTGGTGACGAAAGGGTTTGGGACGTATCATGGAATTGATGGCTTTTTTGAAAAGTTGGAACAAAAAACTTACAAAATGCATGTTCGTGTTATGCTAAGCAGATTTAGAGGATACACGATTTGCAGCGCGTGTAAAGGTTCCCGTTTGAGAAGAGAAGCTTTACAGGTGAAGATTGCTGGTAAATCAATTTATGATGTTGTTGCTCTTCCGATTGAACACTCGCTGATATTTTTTGAAGAACTGAAACTTTCTGAATATGATTTACTTGTCGGAGAACGAATTTTAAAAGAGATTATAAAAAGATTAAAGTTTCTAAATGATGTTGGAATTGGATATTTGACAATGGATCGTTTGAGCAATACTCTTTCCGGTGGGGAGACACAAAGAATTAATCTTGCAACTTCGCTTGGCTCATCGCTTGTCGGAACGCTTTACGTTCTGGATGAACCAACTATTGGTCTTCATCCGAGAGATAACAACAAATTGATTGGCTTATTAAAAAATCTTCGCGATATCGGAAATACGGTGATTATAGTTGAACATGATCCTGAAATGATGCGTAATGCCGATCTCATTTTTGATATGGGTCCAAAAGCAGGAATTGGCGGAGGAGAAATAGTTGCTCACGGAACAGTTGAAGACATTTTCAAAAGTGAAAAATCATTGACAGGAAAATATCTTTCAGGAAAAATGAAAATTCCTTTACCTAAAAAAAGAATTTCTAAAAAAACTAAAAGCATCGAAATAATTGGAGCAAAAGAAAACAACCTGAAAAATATTGATATCGAAATCCCGCTTAATAGATTTGTGGTAATTACCGGAGTAAGCGGATCAGGGAAAAGTACGCTTATCCACGATGTTCTTTATGCAGGAGTTGCAAAATATTTTGGAATGGCTCCGTCCCACATAGGAAAGTTTGATGATATACTAGGAGCAAAATATATTGATGGAATTGAGATTGTTGATCAGTCGCCAATTGGAAAATCACCGAGGTCGAATCCGATAAGTTATGTTAAAGCATTTGAATTGATCCGTGAGTTATTTGCATCCACACATCAGGCAAAAGCGAGAGGTTACAAACCGGGATTTTTTTCATTCAATGTTCCGGGTGGACGATGTGAAACTTGTCAGGGAGATGGTTTTATTAAAGTTGAAATGCAATTCCTGGCTGACCTTTATTTAAACTGCGATGATTGTGGAGGAACACGATATAAAAAAGAAACTCGCGAGATTACGTATCACGGAAAAAATCTGGTTGAGGTTCTTGAAATGACTGTTGATGAAGCCTTACCTTTTTTCAAAGGGCATAGAAAAATTGAAAATATTCTTCAGGTACTTTCTGATGTTGGTTTGGGTTACATAAAGTTAGGACAACCATCAAACACTCTTTCTGGTGGTGAAGCACAAAGAGTTAAACTTGCATCTCATCTTGCAACGAGCAGAGAGAACAAACACACTCTCTTTATTTTTGATGAACCAACAACCGGGCTTCACTTCGATGATATTTCAAAGTTGCTTAATTGTTTTAATATGCTGGTTCAAAGAAACAATTCAGTTGTTATTATTGAACATAACCTTGATGTAATTAAATGTGCAGATTATATTATTGATCTTGGTCCCGAAGCCGGGGAAAAAGGCGGAGAAGTTGTTGCAACCGGAACTCCCGAAGAAATTGTTGAAGTAGAAAATTCCTGGACAGGAAAATATTTGAAAGACTACTTGAACTGAGTATAATCTTCTTAATGTAACTTAGTGTCCCCTGTGTTTTTGTGGTGAAAAAGAAAGTAGTTTATTTACCACTAAGACACTAAGAACACAAAGAAGCACTAAGTTTTAACAATCACTTTACCAATTGAATTACCCGACTGAAAATACTTAAGTGCATTGATTAAATTATTGAATGAAAATTCTTTTCCGATAAAAGGTTTCTCCAGATTCATTGACAGGATTTTCTCTGACATTCTTTTTAAATCATCTGGTCTATCCCACAAATAGATCAAATTAAATCCCATAACTGACTTGTTAATATTTGAAAGTGAAAGCGGATCAACTTTTGGTCGGGTTAAAAATTTATAAAGAACATTCAGATAATTTGGTCTGGATGAGTGAGACATAAATTGTGCACCGCCATAGATTATAATTCTGCCTGAAGGCGCAAGTGCTTTGAAACTTTCGCTAAAAATTTTCCCTCCTATTGATTCGAGAACAATATTCAGTTCTCTCAAACCGAGAGCTTTCCTCAATCGTTTTCCAAATTCATTATTTCTAAGTATCACATCATCATAACCTTCATTAAACAAAAAATTTCTTTTTGATTCTGAACCGATTGTCCCAATTGTAAAAGCATTGTACTTTTTAGCAATCCTGTTTGCATAAATTCCAACTCCACCCGCAGCACTGTGAACCAAAACCGTGTCATTGTTCTTAATATTTCCAAGTTCTATCAAAGCGTAGTACGCTGTGAGTGCTTGAACTGTAAATGCAGATCCTTCTTCAAAACTCCAGCTGTCAGGTAGTTTCAAAATGTATCTTGTATCAATATTCAAATGTGTGGCATATCCTCCAAACCTTGTTGCTCCCATAATTTTATCATCAACTATAAATTCCTTTACATTACTTCCTGTTTTCAAAACAATTCCTGAATATTCGAGTCCTGGTATAAAGCTACCTTTTGGAGTTGCACTGTACAATCCTTGAATGGCAAACAGATCGGCAAAATTTAAACCGATTGATTTAACTTCCACAGTAACTTCATTATCCCCAGGTTCAGGCAGATTTTCTTCAATCAGCTTTAATTTACTTATGGAACCCGCTTTGTTTATTCGGTAGACTTTTCTTTTCATAATGTAATACGTTGGAGAATTTAATATTTTTGCTCAGGCAATATATAATTACTTAGCATTTTTATTCCTCAGTAAAGGAAGAGCTTAATGAAAACAATATTCCTTACAATTAACTGCTTCTTGTTCCTTTTTCAATTCAGAGCTTCTGCACAATCATATTATTACGGAATTGATTTCGATACTGTCAAAGCACAAAAATTTGACATGGGTAAAATGTGGACATTCGAAAATCCACCACTCAATTATTTTGAAAAAACATATAACTTCAGACCTTCCAATGAGTGGCTGGATAAAGTTCAAAAATCTGCTTTGAAGTTTGGAAATGGTTGTTCAGCTTCATTCATTTCTGAGGATGGTTTAATTATGACAAATCATCATTGCATCAGGGGAATATTAAGAGACTTGAGCACTGATAAAGTTGATTTACTTAAGTATAAATTTTATGCTGAAAACCAGGAAGATGAGTTGAAGATTCCCGGATTATTTGTTCGTCAGTTGATGCTGATTGAAGATGTAACGATGGAAATTAAAGATGCAATGCAAACAGTTGATTCGGATTCAGAAAAAGTTGTAATTAAAAATCAAAAAATAGAAGAAATAAAAACAAGATACTATAATCTGAATTCTGAACTTAGTTATGAAGTTATCTCTTTGTATTACGGAGGAAAATATTCAGTATACGGTTATAAAAGATACGATGATATCAGGTTAGTCTTTACTCCAGAACTAATAGTTTCAAAACTTGGTGGTGATTACGATAACTTTACTTATCCTCGCTATGGATTAGATTGTGCTTTCCTCCGTGCGTATGAGAATAATGAACCAATAAAAACTAAATATTATTTTAATTGGAGTACTGAACCAATTTATGAAAACCAACCTGTATTTGTTGTTGGAAATCCGGGAAGCACAAATAGATTATATACCGTTGCTCAACTTGAATTTTTAAGAGATTATAGATTCGGATTGCAAACTCCAATGCGTAAAGAACTTTATAAAATTTATTACGATTTGGTAATGCAATCGGATGCTGAGGATATGAAACTGGTAGCAACATTATTCAATGTTGGAAATGGTTTGAAAGTTTATGAATCAACTTATCTTGCACTGCAGGATCCGTATTTTATGGCAAGGAAAAAGGATTTTGAGAAAAAATTCAAACAAGCAATTTATTGTGATCCCGATCTGACAATTAAATATGGAAACCTGTGGCAGAAGATTGCGGAAAACAGAGACCAGGCTTCAAAGATTGCGAAAGAATTATATGCCTTGACAATTAGTACAACGTATTCTCCTAAATACTTTTTTATTGCAAAAGATTTGATAAAACTTGCTGAACAACTTCAACTTCCTGAAGATAAGAGAGAACCGAATTATCAAAATGGCAAAGTGGATAGTCTGATTGAAAACATCTTCCCTAAAGATTTTGACAAAAGAGTTGAGGATAAAAAAGTACTTGTCCAATTGAATGTTTTAAAAAATAATTTACCCGAGGATAACGAGTTTGCTGAATTACTTTTAATTGGAATTGATGCAAATAATTCAACAGAACTCTTGCTATCGAAATCAAAAATCACAAGTAAAGAGCAGGTAATTGCATTGGCCAAACAAGAAAGTGATAGCATTCTTTACTCCGATGATCCATTTATTAGATTTATTTTAGAATCGCGTGACAGGCTAGCTGAACTTCAAAGTATTGATAAAAAACTTGATAATTCTGATGTCGTGAACAATCAAATGTTGGGTGAAGCTTTATATGAAATATATGGTGATTCAATCCCACCGGATGCAACAGGAACGCTTCGTATTTCAGATGGAATAATAAAAGGTTATGAATACAATGGAACTATAGCTCCGGTTAAAACAACTTTTTATGGCTCACTTGATAGATATTATTCTTTCAACAAAAAATTTCCATTTGATCTTCCTGATTATTGGGAAGATTTACCCGAAGAGTTTGATTTATCAACTACTTTGGATTTTGTAAGTACCTGCGATATAATCGGTGGAAATTCAGGAAGTCCTACACTTAATACAGATGCAGAAATTGTAGGACTTGGCTTTCGATGGAAATATGGAAAGTCATTCTGGAAGATACATTTACACCACAGAAGCGAACAGAACCGTAAGTGTAAGTGCAGAAGGTATGATCGAAGCGATTCGTGATTTATATAAAGCTGATGAACTAACATCAGAAATATTAAATGGAAAAAAAGATTAACGAAAGGAATTTTTAAATGTCTCTAACATATTCGGAATACCTAAAGCTCAACAATCTTCTCAGTAGCCAAAATTGTCTTTCAGATGATCATGATGAAATGTTGTTTATCGTTATTCATCAAACGTACGAATTGTGGTTCAAAGAAATGCTTCACGAGATTGATTACCTGACGGAATTATTGCTTAGTAATGATTTACCAAAAGCTTTACACACTATGAAGCGGATACTTACTATTCTTAAAGTGCTTGTGCACCAGACTGATATTCTTGAAACTATGACACCTCTTGAGTTTTTAACTTTTCGGGATAGACTTGAATCTGCAAGTGGATTTCAATCATTCCAGTTTCGTGAACTCGAATTTGCACTCGGGCAAAAAAACAAACAGATACTTAACCGGTTTGATCATCTGGAAATTGAGAAGAAGTTGCTTCAAAAAAGATATAATCAAAAATCATTGTGGCAGGTATTCCTTCAATATTTAAAAATGAATGATTACAAAATAACCGATGAAATGTTAAATGCTGATAAAGATGATGAATTTCCTGAGTTAAGAGAAATTCTCTTAGAGATTTATAATAATAATTATATGACAGCGCAGTTTTGCGAATTGCTTCTTGATCTGGACGAAGGGTTTCAGGAATGGCGCTACAGGCATGTTAAAATGGTTGAAAGAACTATTGGAACAAAGCAGGGAACAGGTGGTTCGGATGGTGTTGCGTATTTAATAAAAACATTATCAATTAAATTTTTCCCATTGCTTTGGGAAATCAGGAAGGATTTCAGTAAATGAAAATTAATGCTGAAGATCTCTACAAGACACCAAATAAGCTTGCGGCGTATTATTCCAAATTTAAAGTTCAGGAAAGACTGCTGTTTACTGGTCATTCACATCAAGCGTGGCCTGACTGTGGATTTGAAGCTCAGCAAAATGCATGGATTGATGCTGCAAATCTTGTCGATGATAAATGGGAAAAAGCATTCGACAAAGCTGAAGAGGTTAAACAAGGTTATTCGAGATTACTCGGAGATGAATCAGGTTACATTACACTCGGCTCAAATACTCACGAACTTTTAATCAGACTTTTATCTGCACTCCCAATAAGAGAGAAACCTCGTTTGATTTCAACAGATGGTGAGTTCCATTCAATTCGAAGACAACTTGATCGACTTGCAGAAGAGGGAATTGAAATCGTAAAAATATCTTCACAGCCTGTTGATAATGTAGTAGAAAAATTAATTTCAGCAGTTACAGAAAATACTTCTGCTGTTCTGGTTTCATCTGTGTTTTTTAATTCAGGATTATTTCTTCCCGGCTTAAATGAGCTTGCTGAGAATTGTGATAAAAAAGGAGTAGCACTTTTAGTAGATGCATATCATCATCTCAATGTTGTTCCTTTTTCTGTTGAAAAGAATAAACTTCAAAATGCATTTATCGTTGGCGGTGGATACAAATATTGCCAGCTTGGTGAAGGAAATGCTTTCTTAAGAATTCCGAAACATTGTGATTTACGTCCAGTAATTACAGGATGGTACAGTGAATTCACAGCTTTGTCTTCAAAGAAAAAAGCCGGCGAAGTTTTGTATGGTCAAAAAGGAGATATTTTTGCCGGAGCCACTTATGATCCAACCAGTAACTATCGTGCTGCAAGAGTATTTCAGTTTTTTAATGATATGAATTTGACTCCTGAATTTTTACGCGAAGTCAGTCAGTATCAAATCGGATTGCTAATTAAAGAATTTGACAAACTTGAGCTCGATCCGAAAATAATTAAAAGAAATACAACTATTTCTTTAGAGAATATTGCTGGTTTTCTTGTTCTCTATTCTGAATCCGCCGGAAAGATTTCTGAAAAATTGCAAGAAGAAAATGTCTGGACAGATTACCGTGGAAATGTTTTGCGTTTTGGTCCTGCACCATACATTTCAGATGAGCAGATTAAAGAAGCGATGAGAATTTTGGGAATGGTTGTAAAGAATTTGTAGAAACGGTTTATTCTGCTTTTATAACATCCCCAAACTTTGCAGCTTCATTAAATAATTGTTCAGTCAATACAATATCATCTTCAATATTGAATCCTGTCTTCTTCAATCCTCTTGCAATCCAGGTATTGCAGGTATTAAATAAATGATAATCTCCATTTGCTTTGAAGAAGTAAACTCTGTTCAAGTATTGAGTGCTTAAAATATTATTATTTCCTTCACTATCTCTCCAAATCGTTTCGTTTATATAGTTCAATAAAATTTTTAATTGTTCATTGTTTATTTTTAATTCAATAACAATCTCGGAGATATTAAAATACTCTATCATCGAAATGTAAATTCCTTCGATTCTTAAAGTGCTTGGAGTCGGATAGAATAATGCCTGGTATGCTAAGTCCCAATCAAAATCAGGGTATTGATAAAATGCTTCATCACCCCAACCGATATCAATTAGTTCTGAGCCAGCGAAATATTTTAGTTCGGGTAGAATAGTTGAATCAATATTCTCTCTATGGAAAACAATAGCTGTGTGCCATCTTTGTTTAATAAGATAGACTGTGTGAAGTGAATCATCCTGAAAAAATTGCTTAGTTGCTTCATCTGAGAATCCGCAGCATTCCCAGATAGATTTCTCTACTTGCAGCTTGGGAGATGTATTCAGAAAAAAGAAAATTATCGGAAAGAAAATTATGTTATTCATACATTCTATAGAAATATTTTTTCTATTTCGTCCCTCTGGGACTTAATTGAAATGTTTGATTCATTTCTAAAAATATATTGTCCCTATCGGGACAAAATTATTTTCATTATTGTTCAATATTATCATAATCCCGTTAGGGATTCAATGTCTATAGAACTATTTACGTTTACACCGTTTTATAGTCCCGTTAGGGACGAAATGATGTTCCCGCAGGATAAATTTTTATATGAATATTTATGTTTTAATAAATTAGTATACAACTGGTTATTCGCAGAATTTTTTTTAAGTTTTATACACTAATAAAGTTAATTTAAAATTTTATGAAAATCTTCTCTCAAAATATAATATCGTCATTCATTCTCTTAATCATACTCATACTTTTACTCTGCCAAACTGCATTTGCTCAACAACCGAATGGAAAATTTACAATCGTAATTCACGGTGGTGCTGGTTCAATGGATGCAAATATGGATGAATCGTTAAAGCAACAATATCTGAAATCGTTATCAGACGCTTTGACAATCGGGAAAAAAATTCTTGAAAATGGCGGAAACAGTCTTGATGCAGTTGAACAGGTTGTAAGATTTCTTGAAGATGATTCGCTGTTCAATGCTGGAAGAGGTGCCGTATTTACATCAGAAGGAAAAAACGAATTAGATGCTTCAATAATGGATGGAAGAGATTTATCTTCGGGTGCAGTTGCCGGAGTAACAATAATCAAAAACCCAATTTCTTTAGCCAGATTAGTTAAAGAAAAAACTTCTCACGTATTGTTTGCCGGGAAAGGTGCTGATGAACTTGGGATCCAACTCGGTGTAGATATTGTCGATCCCTCTTACTTTTTTGTTTATGAACGATATAATGAACTTCAAAAAATGATGGAAAAAACCAAGGGAACAGTTGGATGCGTAGCAATTGATCAGTATGGGAATATTTCGGCCGCAACTTCAACCGGAGGAAGAACTGGTAAAATGCCCGGTAGAGTTGGAGATACTCCAATCATTAATGCCGGAACGTTTGCCAACAATAAAACCTGTGGTGTTTCAGCTACCGGTATCGGGGAACTATTTATTAAAAATGCAGCTTGCTACCGTATTTCAGTTTTGATGGAATTTAAAAACTACAATTTAAAGCAAGCTGCTGAAGAAGTTATTTTTAATATTCTTCCTGATGGTTCGGGGGGAATAATTTCGGTTGATAAAAATTATAATTATGAACTCACATTCAATACGCCAAGTATGATGCGTGGTGTTGCAACATCGGATGGAGTGTTTGAAGTGAAAATCTGGAAATAAAAAATAATAGCTGGAGGAAAAGTGAAACCGGAACAAGGCGATTACGCACCTTACTACGAAAATTACGTAAATCTTGTGGAGGGTGAAGACATTTTAAAAATATTAAATGATCAGAGCAAAGTAACTCAGGATGTTCTTAACTCATTTTCAGAACACAAAGGAAATTACCGTTACGCTGATGGTAAATGGACCGTGAAGGAAGTTGTTGGTCATTTGCTTGATACTGAAAGAGTTTTTGCTTATCGGGCTTTATGTATTGCAAGAGCAGAAAAAAAATCTCTGCCAGGTTTTGATCAGGATGATTATGTAACTGCAGGTAATTTTAATCATCGCGAATTGTTTGAATTGAATTATGAATTTCGATTACTAAGGGAATCTAACCTTCTTCTATTCAGAAGTTTCACACCTGAAATGTTGAAGATGAGAGGATTTGCTAATGAAACTTCAATAACGGTTCTAGCAATTCTTTTTATAATTGCCGGACATGAGAAGCATCATATGAAAGTTTTGAAAGAAAAGTATTTGTAAAAGAATTCAAGAGCTAAAAATTTCCTTTATAATTCGATCAGTAGTTCCAATATTATTGTGAACAAATTCGTAAGACTTTCGTCCGCACTCTTTCATACGATCTTCATCAGAATATAATTTTCTCAGAGACCTGTAAAATGAATTTTTGTCCTTGACTAAAATACCACCACCAGATTCCACTAATTTTTGTGCTTCCTGCGAGTTATCTATTTTTGGTCCGAATAAAACGGGAACGCCATAAACTGCCGCTTCAAGAACGTTATGAACATTTATCTTAAAGCTGCCTCCAATAAAAGCCACATCGGCGTATCTGTAAAGAATTGATAGCACTCCGATTGAGTCGACAATTATTATTCTTTGATCCGTGTAATTATTAATGTTAGAGAGCCTGATGAAGGAAGCCTGACCAGCAAATTCGTGCTCTAATTTTTCAAGATGTAAAAGAGTTGGTTCGTGTGGCGCAATTATCATCACTGCACGTTTATTGTATTTCAGCAATTTAAGAAAGGAAGGGATTATTACGTCCTCATCCTGCGGCCAGGTACTACCTGCAACTAAAACTTTGCTGTCCTTCAATAAATCTTTGTTGATGATCTTACTTTCTCTTGAAGCCAGACTCCTGCTGTAGACTCTGTCAAATCTTGTATCGCCCACAACTTTTATTTTGACATTCTTACAATTGAAACTGTTAAATCCTTCAGCATCTTCGGCCGATACAGTTAAAATTTTTGTAAAATCCTCAAAGAGGTATTTATGAAATGATTTTATCAAAGGCAGCTTTCGAAGAGAATTTTTTTTCATAGTTGCATCAACGAGCAGGCAAGGGATATTCTTTTTCTTTAAAGTCCAGATATGATTTGGCCAAATATCGTAGCGCATAAAAACCGCCATACTTGGAGAAATGATCTCGATAAATCTATTTGCACGCCATCGTGAATCGAAGGGCAGATAAGTGATGATATCAGCATAAGGATATTTTTTTGAATTATCATATCCTGATGGTGAGAAAAAACTCACAACAATTTTCGCATCGGTTTCTTTTTTTAGTTTTTCAATTATTGGTTTTGCCTGCTCAAATTCTCCAAGTGAAGATGAATGAAACCAGATAATTTTTTTGGATAAATCGAGAGTCAGGCGGTTGAGTATCAATTCTTCAAATATTCTTTTCCTCCCCGATATTCCCGAACGTATTTTTTTATTAAATAAAGAAATAAAAATCAAAATCAGGTACAGCAAAGGAATGAAAAATATATTATAAAATATCTGCCAGATTCTTTTCATCACGATACCAGCAGCCTGTTTAAACTATTGAATGCAAAATCTGGTTTTATATCTTTCATACATTTGAAATGAATCAGCGGGCAGGATTTCCTTCCGATGTGTGTGCACGGTCGGCATGGAAGATTATCTACTTCGAGTTCAACGCTATGTGCCTTGTAAGGATAAAATCCAAACTCTTGAACTGTTGAGCCAAAGAATGCAATTACCGGAACTTTCACAGCACATGAAAGATGCATAGCTCCTGAATCATTTGTGAAAATAGCTTTACACATTTTCATATTTGCCGCAGATTGTAAGATACTATCATTGCAAAGATTTACCGCATTACTGAGTTGGCTGGCTATTTCACCGATCAGTTGCTCTTCGTTAACTCCGCCGAAGAGAGCTACTTCATAACCAGCAGATTCCAGGTTCTTGCCAAGCTCAATAAAATATTCTTTTGGCCAGCGCTTAGTAAAGTGTTTAGCACCGGGACACAAACCAATAATACTTTTATTTAAATCCAGTTTTGAACTTGCAATCTCTTCCGTAAATAGATCAAGGCCTTCATCATCTAATTTAATTCCTGCTGTTTCAGCATATCTCACCGGAATTTGTGGAATGTTCTTTAACCTGTTAATCTTAAAATTAACTAAAAGAAATTTTTTAATATCATTCTTTTTAAATAGCAGAGTTTGGCAGTGAAGATGTTTTGTTATTTCTTTGGACCTGATGTTGTTCTGCAAGTCAATAACAATTTCGTAATTGTTTGATATCAGGGTATTGATCAATATTTGTTTTTCGAAATTTTGTTTTGAATAAGTATGAATATTCATCAGGTTTGGATTATTTTTAAGCAGCTCAAAAAATTCTTCTTTAAGTACAAAATCGATCTGAACTGCCGGGTTTTGCTTCTTGAGTGAGCGGATTAATGGGGTTGCTAAAAGTATATCGCCCATCGAACTCAGTCTGATTATAAGTATTTTTTTTAATTCAGATATGTCTTTTATCATTTTAACTGCAAAATTTGCAGTAAAATATAAACAAATATTGGCTTCACTTAAAAGAATAATTGAAGTTTAGCGTATTTGCAATTAATTTTACAAACAAAAATTGAAAGTATTGATATGACAACTTTAACACCTCCCGGAACAATTGAATTTCCTGAATCCTCTCTTGAAAAAAAAGTTTATAATATTGTTGAAAGCTTTGGTGAAAACATTCCTGTCACGAATGACAAGAACAGACTTGGCTATTGTCTGTTTAAATTTATGAAAGGAGAGGGCGATCCTCCGAAAGTAGCATTACGTAGTGCAAAAATTAAAGTAGTAGGAATCTCGATAGATGAGCTTGCAGAAAAAATTGATAGCGAATTGAAGAAAGTTTCTGTTTAATTAATAGTTAGACTGTATCAAATGAAATGAAATTTTATTACAGAAATTTTTAATGTTTCTGATTCATATTTATATCTTGCAAGTTTACAATAAGATTATGATTTACTGCAAAGTAATCAATTATGAAATACGCAATTGACAAGGTTTGTAGCAATTACGCTGCAATTTATTGGTTCTATCGAGACATAATTCAGATGAAAATGTAATTTGCATGTGCTTATCTGAATGTACGATAAATGATTCCAGCTTGATACTTCAATTAGATCTTAGTTATCCAAATCCATGTTCATCATCAATGCTGAATGAAACATTTATATTTGAATGAATCCTGAAAATATCTGATGGTACAAATAATAATTTACAGATTCAAACGACTGATTTATTTCAATCAACTAAATATGATTAAAAGTATAAAATGGCTACTATTTTTCCAAATTAATCTGGTATACATCTAAAAGTTCAATTATGAAAAGACGCTCTTAGTGACATTTCAAAAGTTATAAAATAATCTTTTTGATTAAGGATAATATCTTATGATTTCCCTGATTGTCAAGAATGAGTTCTAAAAAATTTATTATAATTACAACTATAACCAGTGCCTCAACCTGACATCCTTTTCGCATTCAGCATTAACTACCAACAGTCACTTCTGCTTCAGCAATAAATTTTTCAACCATTCTTACATCTTCTTCGCTTCCAATAAAAATTGGCATTCGTTGATGAAGCTTGTCAGGTTCAACTTCTAAAATTCTTTGCTTTCCGTTTGAAGCACGTCCACCGGCTTGCTCAACTATAAATGCCATGGGATTACATTCGTATTGCAGACGCAACTTACCTTGAGGATTTCTTGAATCAGCAGGATACATAAATATTCCACCGTACAAAAGATTACGATGAATGTCTGCAACCATTGAACCGATGTATCTTGAAGAGTAAGGTCGATTAGTTGCCTTGTCTTCTTCTTGTAAATATTTAATATATTTTTTAAGTCCAGGATGCCAGTAAAGATAATTTCCTTCGTTGATGCTATAAATCTTGGATTTTTTTGGCGTTTGAATATTTGAATGAGAAAGTAGAAACTCTCCAAAAGCAGGATCAAGCGTAAAACCATGAACTCCAGCACCAGCAGTATATACTAGCATCGTGCTTGATCCATAAACTACATACCCGGCTGCGACCTGGTTGATTCCAGCCTGAAGACAATCTTCCATCGTTCCGGGTCCATTACCTTTCGAAACTCTCCTGTAGATAGAAAAAATAGTTCCGATACTAATATTAGCATCTATATTTGATGAACCATCTAACGGATCAAACAGAAGAACATATTTCCCAATATTAAATTTGTGTGGAATTTGAATTATGTCTTCCTCTTCTTCCGAAGCCATTACACAAAGATGTCCTCCATGATCCATCGCTTTAATTAACATATCGTGTGCAAGCATATCAAGTTTTTTTACTTGTTCACCATGAATATTGTTATCACCGGTAAAACCGATAATATCCACAAGTCCGGCTTTATTAACTTCGAGTGAAATAACTTTTGCGGCGAGTGAAAGATCGTGCAGTAATTTTGAAAGTTCACCAGTTGCGCCGGCATATTTTGATTGTTCCTCAATGATATGACGACCGAGGGTCATAAATTGTGTTGTAGCCATTTTCCCTTCTCCCATCTATTGGTTGAATTCAGGATGCTAAAAGTTCCTGATCTTTATATTGAAGCTGGTATAATTTATAATAAATTCCCTTTTTTGCAAGCAGTTGTTGATGATTTCCAGTTTCCCTGATCTCTCCTTTATGTAAAACTATGATTTTATCAGCATTTTGGATGGTAGAAAGTCTGTGAGCAATAACAATTGCTGTTCTACCGACCAGAAGTTTTTCGATTGCTTGTTTAATTAGATGTTCTGATTCAGTGTCAATGCTTGATGTTGCTTCATCAAGGATTAGTATTTTAGAATTGTAAGCCAATGCCCGTGCAAATGAAATTAGCTGCTTTTGTCCTACGCTCAAAGTTGCTCCACGTTCTTTTACTTCTTCATCATATTTTTTTGGTAGTTCTTCAATAAATTTATCGGCACCAACTATTTTTGCTGATTCGATTACTTTCTCATCGCTTATTTTTTCATCATTCAAATTGATGTTCGATTTTATATCTCCTGAAAACAGGAAAACATCCTGCAGAACCATTGCAATATGTTTGCGCAATTCTTTTTTGTCAATCTGCTGAATATTGATATCATCAAGAAGAATTTCACCTTTATTGATGTCATAAAATCTTGTAAAAGTGTTTATGATACTCGTTTTTCCTGCACCTGTGTGTCCAACTATAGCAACCGTTTCTCCGGGATTTATTTTGAATGTAATATCTTTTAAGACATAGTCTTCATCATTATAAGCGAACCAAACATTTTTAAATTCAATAGTGCCTTTCAAATTCTCAAACCTGACCGGATTCTCGGGATTCCTGATTATCGTTTGGTTATCTAAGAGTTTAAAAATTCTTTCTGATGAAGCCATTGCAGTTTGCATAATGTTATACTTTTCAGAAAGATCACGGATTGGTCTGAAAAACATTTCGGTGTATTGAATGAATGCGAACAAAACTCCGATTGTTAAACTTTTCTGGATAACTTCACCACCTCCATACCAGATGATAAGTCCGACTGCAACTGCACTTAGAAGTTCAACACCAGGATAGAACACAGCATAGTAGAATATAGATTTTACATTTGTCTGTTTATAATCGTCATTAATCTTTGAAAATTTTTTCTTTTCATTTTCCTGTTTGTGGAATATTTGAACAACACTCATCCCTGTTACATGTTCCTGCATATATGAATTCAACCTGGCGAGGTAAAGACGAACGTCACGGTAACTTTCTCTTGCTTTTTTTCTGAATAGGAATGTTCCATAGATCAAGATGGGTAATACGGTGAGTGTTACCAGGGATAACGAAACATCCATTATAAACATAAATACCAGTATCCCTACGATTATAAATACATCATAAAATACCATTACAATGCCAGAAGAAAATAATTCACCAAGAGCTTCAACATCGTTTGTGGCTCTTGTTACTAATCGACCGATTGGTGTTCTGTCAAAAAATTTTAATGCGAGTGTTTGAATATGATTGAAGATTTTTGTCCTGATATCATATAAAGTTTTTTGCCCAATGTATTGAGTGAAGTAAGTAAGAAAATACTGAATCATAGCCTGGAGAATTAATGAGCCTAAAAGAATGAGACTGATAGTAAGTAATCCATTATAATCTGATTTTTTTATGTAGTCATCAACAGCAATTTTTGTAAGCATTGGACCAATTGCACCAAGTATTGCCACGAATACATTCAGTACTATTGCGAAGATAACATACTTTTTGTACGGTTCAATAAAACTTAATAGACGCTTCATTAATTTGGCGTCGTAAGCTTTACCTAATACTTCGTCTTCGCTAAAATTTTCCTGGGCCATTTTTATTTAATTTCTTCTAATTCTTTTTCGAGTAATTGTTTCTGATGCAAATCAGCATAGATGCCACCAAGTTCCACCAGTTCATTATGCGTACCTTGCTCAGCAATCTTGCCATCACTAAGAACAATTATCTGGTCAGCATCTTTCACAGTAGAAATCCTGTGGCTAATTATTATTGTGGTTCTTGACTTCATAAACTCTTTTATTTTCTTCAGTATTTCTTCTTCAGTATGAGTGTCGACTGCTGAGAATGAATCATCAAGAATTAATATTTTAGGATCAATGGCCAATGCTCTTGCAAGTGATGCTCTTTGCTTCTGCCCACCGGAAAAAGTTATTCCTCTTTCTCCGACAATTGTTTCATATTTTTGCGGAAATGTTTGGACATCACTATCAAATTGTGCAATTGATGCGGCTTCTAAAACTCTCTTCTCATCAATTTCTCTTATTCCATAACTTAGATTATTCATCACAGTATCTGAAAAAAGAAATGATTCTTGCTGAACGAGTCCTATATTAGTTCTTAAGACACCCAATGGAATTTTTTTAGTATCTACGCCATCAATCAAAATATTACCAGCAGTGGAGTCGTATAATCTTGGTATGAGGTTAACAAAAGTTGTTTTACCAGATCCGGTATAACCCATAATTGCAAGAGTTGAATTCCCGGGAATCCTCAGATTTAAGTCTTTTAAAACATAAGGAAGATTTTCACTATACCTGAATGAAACGTTTTTGAATTCAACATCACCTTTGATCTCCTTTATGGAAGAGTCAATATCTGTTGAATCATCGATTTCATAAGGTTCAGCAAATATTTTATTCAACCGTTTCATACTTGCTTCACCTTGTTGAATTATATTGGTAACCCAGCCGAAAGCAATCATCGGCCAAATAAGGAACCCGAGGAATACAACAAATGCAGTCAATTCACCAAGAGTAATTTCCTGATTTATTACTTTGGTTCCTCCAGCCCAGATGACAATTATAATTGACATCCCGGTGATGAGGAAAAGTATTGGCATTATTAACGCCTGAGTTCTCACCAAGTTCAAATTCTTTTTAACAAAATCTTTACTCTCGACTGCATATTTATTCGATTCACTATCCTCACGAGCGTACGACTTAACAACCCTGATTCCTGAGAAATTTTCTTGTGCCATTGTAGTCAACTGCGCAAACTTTTCCTGAATGATTGTAAACTTCTGATGGATTTTTTTTCCTACTTTATACACAGCGTAGGATAAAAATGGAAGAGGAAGAAGTGAATAAATTGTCAGATTCACATTCAAAGAGATCATCAGAGAGAGCACCAAGATCAATATGACAACAGTATCGGTTGTGTACATCACGGCAGGTCCAACAAATGTTCTAACAGCATTTATATCATTTGTTGCATGTGCCATAATATTTCCGGTAGAATTATTTTGAAAAAATCGAAGCGGAAGCTTTTGTATATGTGTCCAGAAATCGCCCCGAAGATCGTACTCAATTTCTCTTGAAACAACGATAATGGTTTGTCTTATCATAAATCGGAAAATTCCTGAAATCACAGATATTCCAATTATCAGTAGTCCGTATTTGAGTAACAATTCTGATGTTGCATTCTTCTGAAGTGCATCGATCGAATCCTTCATAATAAGTGGAACATAGACGGCTGTTACATCAGATAGAATAATAAAAATAAAACCCTGAATGAGTTTCTTTTTATAGCGGATAAAATATTTTTTTAGTGTATAAAGGTTTTTCAATTAATATTCTGATTCTTTAACTTAATCTTATGCTTAATGACGTTAATACCAATAACGATTGGATAAATAATTGTTAATGATTATGAAAGGCAAAATGATTATTTGATCTCTGAGAAACCAGTGTATTTTTGTAACACTTCAGGTACTCTTATCGTTCCTTCTGATGATTGGTAGATTTCAAGTAATGAAACCATCAATCTGCTTGTGGCTAATCCCGATCCATTAAGAGTGTGAACAAACTCGGGTTTCTTTTCATTTTCTCTTTTAAATCGAATGTTTGCTCGTCTTGCCTGGAAATCCTCAAAGTTACTGCACGAGGAAGCTTCGAGCCATCTTTGTTCAGCAGGTGACCAGGTTTCAATATCATAGCACTTTGCTGCTGAAAAACTTAAATCACCTGTACAAAGCATAAGAATACGATAAGGAATTTTTAATGCTTTAAGAATATCTTCTGCATCACTAACGAGATTTTCTAATTCATCGTAAGAAGTTTCGGGCTTAACGATCTTTACCATCTCGACTTTGTTGAACTGATGAACTCTTAAAAATCCTTTTGATTCTTTTCCATATGAACCGGCTTCTCTTCTGAAACAGGCTGAGTATCCAACATATCTTATCGGTAAATCTTTATCAGTTAACATTTCATCACGATGAAGATTTGTAATCGGTACTTCTGCTGTGGGAATTGGATATAAACCATCTTTTTCAATTGCGTACATATCATCTTCCATCTTCGGAAGCTGACCTGTTCCGAGCATTGATTCTTTGTTGACAAGGAAAGGAGGCAAAACTTCTTTGTAATTGTGATGAGCAAGATGATAATCAAGCATAAAATTAATTAATGCTCTTTCAAGAGTTGCACCTTTTCCAATATAAACCGGAAAACCTGAACCGGATATCTTTGCACCTCTTTCAAAATCGAGTATGTTAAATTTCTTTCCAAGTTCAATATGGTCTAGTGTCTTTTTCCCGCTAAGCGGGATTTCACTTCGTTCAACTTTTTTATCGAATGAGAAACCTTCAGGATTCCATTTTCTTACTTCAACATTTTGTTCTGCTGTTTTTCCAACCGGAACAGATGAATGCGGTAAGTTCGGAATAAACATAAGAATCGTATTAAGTTCATTCTCAACTTCTTTCAGCTGATTATCCAGTCCGTAATCTTATCAGAAACTCGTTTTCATCTCTGCGAAAATTTGTGTTGTATTTTCACCTGCTTTTTTCATTTGAGGAATTTTTGCAGACACTTGTTCTTTTCTGCCTTTAGTTCTTCAGCTACTGAAATTATTTTTCTTCGTTTCTCATCGAGTGTAAGTATTTCATCAACACGATCTTTTTCGTTTTTGTCTGATAATCCCTTGCTTTACCAGTTCAGGATTCTCTCTTATTAATTTTATATCGAGCATTTATATTTTTTCTTTCAAATTTTTAACGAATGGAATACTGATTTTTATGATGGTTATCATCTGTTATGATTTTTATATTCTGCTGTTAAAACTTTCCGAGTGAACTTTGGTTCCTTACCAAAATTAAATAATAAACCTACTTCTAAATCAGAAGCTTTTAAATAATTAATTAACTGGCATTCGTGTTCATAACATAATGATTCAGCAGCTTTTAATTCAACTATTACCAGATTATTGACCAGAATATCAGCATAGTATTCGCCAATAATTAATTCATCATAAATTACATTTATATGCTTTTGTCTTTCACAGCTTAGACCTAATTTTTCGAGTTCAATCATCATTGCTGATTCATAAACTTTTTCCAAAAATCCATAGCCGAGCTTATTATAAACAATATAATACGCTTTAATAATTTGATCAGTTATTTCGGAATGTAGGTAATTATTCATAAATCTTAATGAATCATAAACGATCTTAATGATCAGTGTTCCATTGGGATTCTTACTTAACCACAATATTATAAATCTTATTCTTTACGTAAATCTCTTTTACAATTGTTTTATCCTCTGTGTGCCTCACCACTTTTTCTTCACCAAAGACTACCTTCTTCACTTCATCTTGTTCGCTGTCCAACGGAACATCAATGGTTGCTCTGAGCTTTCCGTTAACCTGCACAGCAATACTGACTGTATCTTCAAACAATGCGGATTTATCTACTTCATACCAGAAAGGTCTCTCGAATATTGAAATAGAATTTCCAAGCAAGTTCCAGCATTCTTCGCCGAGATGTGGGGCAAGTGGTGAAACCATAATGGTAAGTCTCTGCAAAGCATATAATTGAATTTCTTTTGAACAGTTTGACAAATCTTTAAAGTTGTTCAATAGTTCCATCATTGCAGCAATTGCTGTGTTGAAACGAAAATGATTTATTTCATCTCCAACTTTATGAAGGGTTTGGTTCACTTTTCTGTAAATGAATTTGTCTGACTCGGACAGAGAATTTAAATCATATTTTTCACTTGTGCTTGTCTGATTCTGCAAGTCTTTGTACTCATTAATTAAATCATAAACTCTGTTTGCAAAACGATCGGTACCGGAAATTCCTTTGTCACTCCAATCACCTCCCATATCATATGGTCCCATAAACATCAGGTAAAGCCGGAATACATCGGCACCAAACTTAGAAGTGAACTGATCTGGATTAACAACATTGCCTTTTGACTTTGACATCTTTGCACCAGCATTAGTAATCGTTCCCTGGTGAACTAAATTTTGAAATGGTTCATCACCTTTAGCCAGTTGAAGATCACGCAAAAATTTATGAATGAATCTCGCATACAATAAATGCATAGTTGCGTGTTCAGCACCGCCAACATACATATCAACAGGAATCCAATTATCTGCAATCGATTTGTCAAAAATTCCTTCTGAGAAATTTGGATTCAGAAATCGGAAATAATACCACGATGAATCAACAAATGTATCCATTGTATCAGGGTCGCGCTTTGCATTTCCACCACACTTGGGACAATTTACATTTATGTATTTTTCGTTTCGTGCAAGAGGTGATTCCCCGCCGAGTTTAAAATCAACATCATATGGTAATTCAACGGGTAAATCTTTTTCGTCAACAAGAACCTCACCGCATTTATCACAATGGATAATTGGGATCGGTGTTCCCCAATATCTTTGACGTGAAATAAGCCAATCTCTTAAACGATAATTAATTGTTGCTTTACCAATTCCTTTTTCTTCCAGCCATTTATTTATTTTCTTTTTTGCATCTTCGACATTTAGTCCGTTTAGAAAATCACTGTTAATCGCTGGTCCATCTTCAAGAAAAGCTTTACCTGTGAAATCTTCCTTTGGCTGAACAGTTCTGACTATTGGGAGGTTAAACTTTTCTGCAAACTCCCAATCTCTTTCATCCTGACCGGGGACAGCCATTATGGCTCCTGTTCCGTACGTCAGCAAAACATAATCAGCAATCCAGATTGGAATTTTTTTATTGTTCACCGGATTAACTGCATAAGCACCGGTAAATACTCCCGTCTTTTCTTTTACCGTTGAGGTTCTCTCAATTTCTGTTAAAGATTTTATGGACTCTTTATATTCATCAACTTTACTTTTGCATTCACTGGTTGTAAGTTTATCAACAAGTGAATGTTCTGGTGCAAGAACCATATACGTTGCACCAAACAATGTATCGGGTCTGGTTGTGAAGATTTTTATTTTTTCATCTGACCCATCACATTTAAAATCGACTTCAGCACCAACGCTTTTTCCAATCCAGTTACGCTGCATAAGTTTTGTTTTTTCGGGCCAGTTGATTGTTTCTAATCCTTGCAGCAGCTCTTCTGCATAATCTGTAATCTTAAAAAACCACTGAGAAGAGATTTTTCTGAATTACTTCTGTTCCACATCTTTCACACTTACCATCGTGAACCTGCTCGTTAGCAAGCACAGTTTGATCTTTAGGACACCAATTTACCGGAGCTTTCTTCCTGTAAGCTAATCCTTTTTTATAAAGCTGAAGAAACAACCACTGATTCCATTTGTAATATTCAGGAACGCAAGTCATTAGTTCAGCCTGCCAGTCATACATACAACCGATTCTTTTTAACTGATCTTTGATGTCTTTAATATTTTTTAATGTACTGTCCTTTGGATGAATACCAGTTTGAATTGCAAAGTTCTCCGCAGGCAATCCGAAAGCATCGTAACCCATCGGTTCAAATACGTTAAATCCTCTTAATCTTTTATAGCGAGCCCAGGAATCTGACGGACCATAGTGATACCAATGTCCGGTATGCAGCTTTGCACCGGATGGATAGATGAACATATTAAGATGATAAAGTTTTTTATCTGTGTTTGAAAAGTTGGTCTTGTAAACCTGATTTTCTTCCCAGAATTTCTGCCATTTAGATTCTATTTCTTCGTGCGGATATCTCATTAATATTTCGTTTTTTGGTAAAAATTGTCCAAAGGACTACTTCGGAGAGGGCAAATTTAGCCAAAAGGGGAGGGAATTCAAATAACTTCCACGGCATACGAATTGTCAACATGAGGTGTTTTGAATTTAAATCAAATCTAAAATTCAAAAACTAGAGATGGTCGAAGGTTAATTTCTATTATCCGTTTTAACTGGAAGATCGTGAATTACATAAAAAACCGATATAGGCTGAGGATTTTTTTTCCGAGTAATATTTATGGTGTGAAAAAACTTTAATTTTAATACAAATTAAAGGTGTAGCAAAGGTTAGCAAAATTTTCAAATTATTTGACTGTCGAGAGTTAATCCTGCAACTCTAAATTACATGAAAGAATTAAAGGGGGTTCTATGAAAAGGGTTCATAAAGCATTTCTAATTTTATTAGTACTGCTGCTATCTATCTTAAGCGGTAGCACTACTAAAAAATTTATTAACAGTAATGATAGATTTTATCTTTCAAACAATTCGTGCTTTTCTCCCGGCAGTGAAATTGTTGTGAATCTCCAAACTTATTCTTCTAAAAAGAATTTATTCATATTTCGATTGCTGAGAATAAGTAACCCATCGGAATTCTTTTCCAATTGCGAACTTCAAAATCTGAGAAATAACTTTGATATACTTGGTAAGGATAAAGACTACCTTTTAAAACACACCGAGCTTGTTAAAGAGTGGAAAGAAAGATTATCATCATCCGGGTATTATTACAATAATAGTATAAGCCTTGGTAAAATAAGTAAACCCGGGTTTTATATTCTGCAAGCATTTAAACGAGATCAGGTTGCTTACTGCGGTATTTTAGTTTCTGATCTTGCTATGGTTTATAAATACACAAATAATCAGGTACTTGCTTTTGTTTCAAATGCCCGCTCGAGTGAATTTGTTGATAATACAAAATTCGATTTCTACCATAACAATAAATTAATTGAAAGTAAACAAAGCGATAAAGATGGGATTGTATTGTTTGAGCCGGATCAACCATTGACTTCATTTGACAGAAATTCAACATTCATAATTGCTCAAACAGACAGCGAAGTTGTTTTAAGCGATCCCTATTTTTATTTCTATAGTAAGAGCAAATACAATGCTTATATATATACGAGCCAACCGGTTTACCGTCCCGGTCAGGAGGTTTTCTTTAAAGCTATTATCAGAGATATAACAGGTAGAGATTTGCTGAATGTAGTTAACGAAAGTTTTACGGTAACTATTAAATCAGATAATAATA
This sequence comes from uncultured Ignavibacteriaceae bacterium, assembly GCA_963790385.1. Taxonomy (GTDB): domain Bacteria; phylum Bacteroidota; class Ignavibacteria; order Ignavibacteriales; family Ignavibacteriaceae; genus IGN2. The sequence continues at coordinate 202,717 of CAWBOG010000003.1, read as the reverse complement.
AAGAAATTTATTCTTCCGTATTAGAAACAAATGAATTCGGATCAATCTCAGGAAGTTTCTTTTTAGATAAGCAGGCAGACCTTGGAATCTATTCCATTGAACTGGCTAAAGATGATATTAAGTGCTATGGTGCATTTAGCGTAGAGGAGTACAAAAAGACCGAGTTTAATGTGAATATATCTACAAACAAAGGAAGCTATACTCAAGGTGATTTAATAGAAGGCAAAATTACTGCTGAGTATTTTTTTGGGTCTCCTCTTAAAGAAGGTAAAATTAATTTCAATATCTTCAGAAGCTCATATTGGAAACCCTGGTGGTATGATTCAGAGTATGACTGGTTCTACAGAAACTTTGATTCTTATGATAACTATCAATTCGAAGATAACATTTTGCTGGATCAGGTTGAGGGAAGTCTTGATGAAAATGGTGAGTACAGTTTTTCTTATAGAATTGAAGACGAACTGGATGATGATTTTATTTATACAATTAGAGCTGAATTATATGACAATTCAAGAAGAACGGTTTTTGAAAGAAAAGAACTATACGTAACAAGAGGCAGCTTTACAATTTCAACATCACCTGAAAAGCATTTGTTTGGAACAGGTGAATCAATCAATTTACTTTTAACAATTGCAACTCCTGCAAATGAACCTGTTGAAAAAGACTTTAATCTATACATTAATTATTCGGGTTTAAGCAGACAATACATAGTTTATGATCAGGGTGAAAATGAGATGACGATTTCCGGGAAGACTGATAAAGACGGAAAAGCTCTTGTGAAGTTTTCTTCTTCTGGACTAAAACCAGGTTTTTATAGTTACACGATTGAAGCTGTAGATGAAAACGGAACAAAAATAACGACGGGTAACTCTTTTTATTCCGGTGACCATAACTATTACTTTGGAAGCGGACTTGCTTATATACAAATTATCACCGATAAAGATGTTTATGAAATAGGTGACAGCATGACAGCATACATATTTCTTCCTAATAGTAATGTTGAAATGTTGCTCAGTTATGAAAGAAATGATTTCATCGGTTATAAAAAGATTAAAACTTTTAACAATAATATTGTTATCAGAAAAAAAATAGAAGAAGTTTATTCCCCGTCATTTGATATAAGCATTGCCTATTTATATAATCAAAAACTTTTTACACAATCAAAGAGGATTGGGGTATTCAATAAAGAAAAATTATTAAATGTTGAGATTATTCCATCAAAGGATATTTATCAGCCTGGTGATAGTGCAAAATATGTCGTTTCGGTAAAAGATATTTATGGAAATCCTGTAAATAACACCGAGCTATCTTTTGGTGTAGTTGATGAAAGTATCTATGCAATCCGGGAAGATCGTGATGATGCTATCCGGGCGTTCTTCAATATTTCAAATAATAAAAGAATTACAACAAATAACTCGTTAATTGCAAATACTATAAAAGGAAGCAGCAGAACATCAAGCTCTTATGAAAGAAATTATTATGGAACTCTTGAGGGATCTGGTTTTAGCGTATGTAACTTCAATGGTAATGTTGCAATACCTGTCGGAGATTCAACAGAGTACAGTGTCATTTTAACTAATGAAGATAATTTATATACGGCAGAAATTAATAAAGATGGGTATTATGAATTCGTTTTGATCGATGAAGGGGAATATGATCTCTATGTTGCAGATGGCAGCAGCTTAGCATTAGTCGGTAAGGTAAATACAAACACAAAGAAATTTGATTTTGATCTTAAAGCGATAATGGACAAGTTTATCGATGACTCAATATATGATGAAGAAGGTGAGACGAAAAATGTTATAATAATTGATGAAAGATATTTTGAACAACGCTCAGCAACAAATACAGTTAGAGTTACAGAGTCAGAACAAATTTCCGCTTTCCGATAAGGGGTTTTGAAAGTCTACAAACCGAAGATGAAAAAGAATATCTCGAAGCAAGATTAAGAAGTAATTTTGTTGATGTTGCTGCATGGAATGCACACATTACAACCGATAGCCTGGGATTAGCAATTGTTAAATTTCAATTTCCCGATAACCTGACTAAATGGCGAACTACTGTAAGGGCTGTAACAAGTGACACCAAAACAGGTTATCAAATTAATAAAGTTGTCAGCCGAAAAGATCTTCTGGTAAGAATGGAAACTCCACGCTTTTTCAGAGAGGGAGATGAATTAACAATATCTACAATTGTTCACAATTACCTTGATGAAAGTAAAAAGACAAAAATCAGTTTTGAAGCAGAGAATCTCGAGATGATTAATTCAGAGATAAATTCAAATTCATTTTATAATAATGATGGTTCTCTCACAAAGCTTGATGAGAATGTTTATGAACTAACTTTAGATAAAAATTCTGAGCTTAGAATTGATTGGATTGTAAGAGTGAATGTTCCATCGGGTGAAGCGAAACTTACTGCCAACGCTTTAACTGACGAAGAATCTGATGCAGTTGAATTAAAGGTACCGATACTTCCCAAAGGATTTAAAGAAGTATTTCCTTTTGCGTTGGAATCATCAGTTGATACACCGGAGGAGATTTCAATTCTTGTTCCTGACGACGTCGATTTGAATACTGTAAAACTCTCATTTAGTATGAGTCCTTCTATAGCAGGTACAATTTTAACAGCATTAGATGACCTGGTTGGTTACCCTTACGGATGTGTTGAACAAACAATGAGCAGGTTTTTACCGAGTATTTTAGTTGCAAATACATTCAAAGAGAGTAATGTGCCATTAAAAGCAACTACTATTGATGAACTTCCTAAAATGGTTGAAGCTGGTCTGGATAAACTTTATGGTTATCAACACAGTGATGGAGGCTGGGGTTGGTGGAACTATGATGCAACTAATCCTTATATGACTGCCTATGTTGTTTACGGATTGAGTTTAGCAAGAACTGCAGGATATGAAGTGAGGGAAAAAGTTTTTAATGCCGGAGTAGAAAATCTGAAAAAGCAAATTGTGAATTTCAAGATCATATCCCCGGAGGATGAAACAACTTTGGCATTCATGCTTTTTGCTTATTCAACAGCAATAAAAACTAGAGGAATAGAAGACCCAACTTGTGGGGCAACTATTAAAGACCTGTTTCAAAGAGAATTAAATCCATACTCAATTTCGCTTTTAGGTATAAGTGCATTTAATCTCAATCAAACTGAACTATGTGCTGAATCCATATCAAAATTAAAATCTTTGGTTAAAGAGGATGATGTTTACGCTTTTTGGGATGAGGAAAATATTAATTACAGGTGGCAGAAGGATAGAGTACAAAGCACTGCCTTTGCGCTTAGTGCAATACTAAAATGTAATGAAGATAAAGAATTGACCAAAAAAATTGTCCAATGGCTTCTGACTCAAAAGAAAGGATATTCGTGGAGATCCACACAGGAAAGTGCTGTAGTAATTTTTGCACTGGCTGAATATCTTAAGTCAAATCAGGAGTTAAACCCTGACTATAAAGCTAAAATATTCATTAATGATGATCTGATAACTGAAATGCATTTTACGAAAGAGGATGTATATCGTGAACAAAAAACGTTTAACCTCACAGAGACTAACAAAAAATTATTAAAAAATGGGAAGAACATAATCAGGATAGAGAAATCAGGTATTGGAAAAATTTATTTCTCAGGTTTGATTCAGTATTTCACAAAAACAGAATCTCCTAATATGGCTCTTCAAAAGTTCCTGATTGAAAGAGAATATTTTCTTCTCGAACCTGAAAACAAGGATGGAAGGTTAGTATATTTTAAAAAAGAATTCAAAGGGAAAATAAAATCGGGCGAAAATATTTTTGTAAAGACACATGTTAAGTGTGATGAAGCGAATCTGGATTACTTTATTCTTGAAGATATGCTGCCATCTGGTTTTGAACCTGTTAAGGATGAAAGAAATTTTGAAATTGAAGGTGAAAAGAATTATAGCTTCGATGATTCCTATTCATATAGTTGGAGATGGTTTTATTCAGACAAGGAATATAGAGACGACAAGGTTAGCTTCTTCGTAACAAACACAAAAGAGGAAATGGAATTTTCGTACATATTGAAAGCACAAATACCGGGCACATATTCAGCAATGCCGCCGAACGGAGCTTTAATGTATTACCCCGAAGTGAATGGCCATGGAAATATTAACCATATTGTTGTTGAAGATAATCCGTTTTAAACTTGAACAATTTTGGATTATGTCTTCAGAATTCAATTACCCCAAAGGCGGAGGGAATTCAAATTTAGTAATCGGTGAGCAGTAATCAGTGAGTTGCAGAATTAATTTGAATTTTTCATTTGTCAGATCACTTGTACATTCAATTTAAAATATTGACATTATATAATAAAAAGCCCCAACTGCAGAAAGCCAGTATCACGGGTGGCACAATACCAACTTTCTTTTATGCAGCGGAGCTTTAATGCGAATTTCCAACAACCCTAATTCTTGCTGCTAAACTATGATCTCTGATTTAAAATTTCACACCAAAAAATTAGTTCGCAAAATTCAGGTTTATTTTAACAACTGCATGTGTAAATTATGTTTTATCCTGGCTTGCAAATGAACTCATCCCAACCCTTCTCTTACAAAGAGAAGGATTTATTATTAAAAGGGACTAATTGTCAACATACTGTCACGAGGAAAAAAAGAGAGTTTAATCTCAAATAATTCTCTCTCTTTTTAAGAGAGAGGATTAAGAGATTTATTTTCAGAATTGATTGATCCAATAGATATTTAAAAAGTCAGAGCAGAATCTTTATCAATAATGAATTAAGTTTACAATATCCTTTTTAAAAATTTGGAAACTATATGGATTCAGTCTTCCGTAAATATTTCTATCCAAAGTCAATTTGTGTTGTTGGTGCTTCTGCAAAACCAAAATCTCTTGGCTATGAATTAACAAAATCAATCCGGCAATATGGATTTTTGGGAAAACTATTTCTCATTAATCCGAAATCAGACGAAATACTTGGTTATAAATGTTATCCTACAATCGAGTCTGTTAAGGAAAAAATTGATCTTGCAATAATTATGGTTCCGAAGCAGTATGTTGAAGATTCAATTCAACAGTTGACTTCAAAAGGAACTAAAGCTCTCATTCTAATTACAGCCGGATTTAAAGAAACCGGGAAGGAAGGCGAAGAAGAAGAAAAAAGAATTCTTGAACTTGTTAAAAAATCTGATGCCAGATTGGTTGGTCCAAATTGTATGGGAATAATTAATTCTCTTCCCGAAATAAAAATGAACGCAACTTTTGTTGCTGAAGAACCACGCAATGGTAAAATGGCTTTCTGTTCACAGAGTGGAGCCATTGGTGCTGCAGTATTGAATTCATTGAGAGAAACCGACATCAGGTTTTCACAGTTCATTAGTGTTGGCAATAAAGCTGATGTAACTGAAAATGATCTTCTCGAATTCTGGGAGAAAGATGATAATGTTAGTGTAATAACCTACTATCTTGAAAGTTTTGAAGATGGGGAAAAGTTTTTGAAATATTTTATTGATGAAAAAGTTACCAAACCTGTAATTGTTTTAAAGGGTGGAAAAACCTCAAGTGGAATTAAAGCAGCCTCTTCGCATACCGGGGCTCTGGGAAGTTCTGATAAAGTTGTTGATGCTGTGCTTCAACAATTTGGAATAATTCGAGCCGATGATTTAAACGATATGTTCAATACTGCAAAAGGTTTTGAAGATTTTCCAATTCCGGCCGGCAATCGGGTTGCAGTCGTTACTAATGCAGGTGGTCCCGCAATACTTACCGTTGACACTCTTGAAAAAAATGGTCTGACACTTTCCGAACTTTCCGAGAGAACGAAACTGAAAGTTAAAAGAAATAGTTCATCCGCAGGGAAGTTTAAATAATCCTGTTGATCTTCTTCCCGGCGGAACTGCTGAACAATTCAAAAAGGTAAATGAAATCTTAGTAGAAGATAAAAACGTTGATGTAGTGATTTCAGTTTTTGTTGAACCAATAATGGTTCCGGCTTTACCAGTGATTGAAGGAATCAACTCAATCGAAACTGATAAACCAATATTTCAGGTTGTAATGCCTTTACCTGAATTCTGGGAAAGATACAGAAAGGATTCGAAGACCAAACGATCACTCTTTAAAAGATCTGAAGATCCGGCAGTTGTTATTGGGAATATGCTGAAGTTTAAGAACAAACCATCAAATAAAAAAAGACTTCAACCACGAAATATTAATACTATTGAATTGAATTTTGAGAAAGATAAATTTCTATCGCAGGAAGAAGTCATTAAAATTTCAGAACTATACAATCTTCCAATCGTTAAAACACAATTGTTAAAGTATGAAGAATTTAAAACTGCTGAATTTAATTTTCCTGTTGTTCTAAAAGCAGTAGGTGAAAAAATTATTCATAAGTCAGATTTGAAAGGTGTTGTGTTAAATATAAAAGATAAAGAAGAACTCATTAAAATTGCAGATGAAATGATGACGAATTTCAAACAAAAGGATTTAAAGCTCGATTCCTTTCTCATACAACCATTCATCCAAACAAAGTTTGAGCTGTTGATTGGCGGTTTTCGAGATCCAAGCTTTGGTCCAATGATAATGTTTGGGTCAGGTGGAAAATATGTTGAATATATTGAAGATACTGTTATTCGCTCAGCGTATCTGACTGATTTTGATGTTGATGAAATGATAACCAAGACTAAAATCGGTAAAATCATTCAGGGTGTTCGCGGTGAATCATCTGCTGATATGAACAAAATAAAAAACACAATAAAATCAGTTGCGACAGATGATGCTCGATCATAAAGAAATCACTGAATGCGATTTAAATCCACTTGTTGTTTCTGAGGATAATAATATCTTTGCAGTGGATATTAGAATCAAATGCTAAAAAATATTTGTGAAACGCCGTAACTTCATAAAAACTATTTCTGCTGCTTCTGTTGCTGCGACTGCATTTCCGAAATCATTTTCAGATAAATCAGAAGCTAAAACAAAAAGTTTGATTAAACCTGCCAGACTTAAGAAAGGTGATACAATTGCACTTGTTACTCCCGGCAGTTATATAACCGAGCAGGAAAAAGAAGAATCAATAAACAATTTGTACAATCTTGGTTTTAAAGTAACTTATTCCGACAGGTTGATGCAGAAGAACGGTTACTTTTCTGCAACTGATAGAGAACGTGCTGCTGATCTAAACGAAATGTTTGGGAGAAAAGATGTGCAGGGAATCATTTCTGCACGTGGCGGTTATGGCTGTGCACGAATTTTACCTTATCTCGATTATGATCTCATTGCTGATAATCCCAAACCACTTATTGGTTTCAGTGATGTAACTGCACTTCATTATGCGATTTATAAAAAAAGCGACCTAGTTACTTTTCACGGTCCGGTATCGATTTCAACGTTTCAGCAAATTCAGCGTCAAGAATTTTGAAGATGTACTGATGAGTCCAACTTTTGAATTAACGATGATAAATTCTGCTTCAGACAATAATTATAATCCATATGGAATAACAGTTATTTCCTCTGGTGTGGTGGAAGGTGAACTGATTGGGGGAAATTTAACATTAGCCGTTTCGTTAGTAGGAACCGAGTATGATATAGACTATTCTGGAAAAATAATATTTCTGGAAGAATTTTTGGAAGAACCTTATCGTATAGATCGTATGCTTACACAAATGATTCAAGCTGGTAAGTTTGAAAACGCTGCAGGACTTGCACTCGGAGTATTCAAGTTGTGTGAATCAGATAAAACTAATCCATCGTTTCAAAATTCTTATACTTTGATGGAAGTTTTACAGGATAGATTAGGAAATCTTGGTATACCTGTGATTTACGGACTGTCCTTTGGGCATGTTGTTGATAAACTTACAATCCCATTTGGAATAAATGCCGAACTGAATACTGAAACCCAAACCATAAAATTATTGGAACCGGCAGTCAAATAAATCAATATTTATTTTATTCAAAATATTATTAAATCTTCTTTAAGATTTACGATCTGTAATTTTACATCGCAAATTTCGTTAATTTAAAATTAGGGATTATTCAATGACCAACATCAAAAAACTACTTAGTCTGATTTTATTAACCATATCGGTTCAAGGGTGTCTGGTTTTCCATACCGTTTCATATGAAGTAAATTTAAATGATGAACAATCCGGAAGTGTTACTTTATATGTATCCGATATTAAATCTGATGCCGTTAATGTTTCAGATCTTGAAGAGGATAAAAAACAATTATTTCAGGAATTGCTAAAAGGAGATGAATTCGTTAAGCAGATGCAGGATGAAGGTAAGAATATTACAGACAGAAAACTTTTTATCTCCGATGGCCAGCTAAATGGCAGCGTGAAATATTCTTTTGATGATATATCAAAGGTTGAAGGTATAATTTACGAGGAACCTTTTTATTTCATAACTATACAATTGGAAGACAGTATTATTTCTACAAACGGTGAAGTGGTTATCTCTGAAGGCTATAAAAGAATAATGTGGGATAATTCAATCAAAACTTTGAAGTTTGAAATGTTCAGTACAAATGTTGAAAATGATAACCTCGTCGATCTTACTAAATATCTTGATGAAGAATGAATTAAATCAGTTGATGGTTAGTAGTTTTTTGTTTTAGTTAATTAGTCTTAAGTTATAAATTAATCAGTTTTACTCGTAATGATCAAAATTCTGTACGACGAATTAAAGAATTTATTTCTTGAAGCAAAGTATTTGGTTATTAACAACCGGTAACTGAAAAACCAAAACTATCTAACCTAAAACCAAGAACTAAAAAAATGTATGTTGAAATAGTTTTTCCCTTACCATTTCGAAAAGCTTTTACTTACCTTGTTCCCCAAGAACTTGAAAAGCAATCAAAGATTGGTGTAAGAGCTGTTGCTCCTTTTGGCAAGCGAACACTCACCGGATTTATAATTAATCGGATTAAAACATCCTCCGTTAAAGATAAAATAAAACCTATTATTGATATTCTTGATGAGCAGCCAATAGTAGATAGCTCGGGTTTGAAGTTTTACCAGTGGCTTGCTGATTATTATCTCTGTTCATTCGGTGAAGCATTAAAGCTATCAATTCCTTATGGATCAGAAGTTGAATCAAAGCGGAAAATAATTCCTGACCAAAATGCCTGCGCTCATTTTTTATCAAAAGAAAAAAATAAAAGCTCAACCAGAGCAAAAATTCTTAAAGTCCTTTCTGAGAAAAATGAAATTAATCTTCGTCAACTTCAGAAACTTGTAAAGAAAAAAAATATTTACTCCATTCTTAGATCATTGCAGGAAAATGGATTAGTAACTCTTCTCGATCAGCTTCAGGCCGCTAAAGTTAAAGCAAAGACAGTTAATTATGTTAAGCTTAATAAAAATGTTGGAGAGATTTACTCCGTATTCCCTGAAATTGAAAGGCGATCTCCTAAGCAAATCAAGTTACTTTTAGAATTGGTTAATGCGAAGGGAAAGGGATTACCTGTTGCTGAACTGCTTAATAAAACATCTTCATCAAAATCATCACTTGATTCTCTTGCCGATAAAGGGTTAGTTAAAATATATGAACAGGAAATTGATCGAAGATATGTTGAGGAGTACAAAGAAAACCAAATAAAATTTTCTCTCTCCAAGCATCAAACCGAAGTCATCAATGAAGTTTCCAAAGTAATTGATGATAAGGGTTTCAAAACTTTTTTACTGCACGGCGTGACCGGCAGCGGAAAAACTCAGGTTTATATTGAACTTGCAAAAAAAGTTCTTGATCAGAAAAAAACTGTAATGATACTTGTTCCGGAGATTTCTTTAACTCCGCAAATCACTTCCCGATTCATTAATGTTTTTGGAGATGAAGTTACAGTCTTACACAGCCGGATGTCTCCCGGCGAAAGATTTGATTCCTGGCAGAGAATATTTAAGGGGAAGTCAAATGTTGTGATTGGCGCAAGGTCAGCACTGTTTGCACCGTTAAAGCAAATCGGGCTTATAGTTATCGATGAAGAGCATGACGCCAGTTATAAACAAGCGGATATGATTCCAAAATATAATGCACGCGATTCAGCAATTATGCTTGGGAGTATTTCAAATTGTCCCGTTTTATTAGGCTCAGCTACGCCATCGATTGAAAGTATGTATAATGCTAAATCCGGAAAGTATCATCTTCTCGAGCTTCCCGAAAGAATTGATAATGCTAAGCTTCCAGTGATCACACTTGTTGATGTGAAAAAGGAAAGAATGAAAAAGAGAATGGAAAATATTTTTTCAAAAATCATGCTTGATAAAATAGAAGAAAGATTAAAGCGAAGTGAAGGTGTAATCATTTTACAAAACAGGAGAGGATTCTCAACTCAGATTTACTGTTCAGATTGTGGTGAAGTTGAAACTTGTGATAATTGTTCCGTGCCGATGGTTTATCATATAAATAAAAATAATATTGAGTGTCATTATTGTGGTTTGATAAAAGAAGTTCCCAAAGCCTGTACTAATTGTGGTTCAATTCAATTAAAATATTTTGGAACCGGAACTGAACGGGTTGAAGATGAACTTGAGTTTTATTTTCCAAATGTAAAGATGAGCAGAATTGATTCTGATTCGATTACAAAAAAATCTGCATTGAGCAGGATACTTATTTCTTTTGGCAGCGGTGAAATAGATGTTTTAGTTGGTACTCAAATGGTTTCCAAAGGATTAGACTTTTCCAGGGTTACTTTAGTTGGAGTAATTTCAGCAGAAACAACTTTGTGGCTTCCTGATTTCCGTGCTGATGAAAGAACGTTTCAATTACTTACACAAGTTTCCGGAAGAGCAGGAAGAAGCAAATCTCCCGGCGAAGTAATTATTCAAACGCAGAATGAAAAACATTTTGCTCTGCAAATGGTATTGAACAATAATTACAAAAGTTTCTACGAAAAAGAAATTGCTGACAGAGAAAAGATGGGATTCCCACCTTTTACCAGAATTGCTTTAATTGAAACTAAAGATCAGTCCAATGAAAAAGCAAAAGGTGCTATAACAGAATTTCACAATGAAATAAAAAAATACAGCAAATGGTTAAAAATATCTCCTCCGACTCCGGCTTTAATTTCGAAACTTAAAGGACAATATCCGTTATCAAATATTAATAAAATCTCCGAAAGAAACTGATGCCGGTGGAAAGACATTAAGAAAAGCAATTCTGGATTCCTTTGTTGAGTTTAACAGAAAATCAAGATATAAAGATGTGAGATTAATTTATGATGTTGATCCGCAAAGTGTGATTTAAATACTTAAAATGTGAGATTCACCTTGGAGGTGAGTCTCACTTATTCTTATAAAATAAGTTTAAATCGATGGCAAAACGAAACGTAAAATTTTTAAGGGATAAATATTATCACATATTCAATCGTGGTGCTAATAGAAATAAAATCTTTTTCGAAAAAGATAATTATGAATACTTATTAAAGAAAGTAAAGTATTACAAACGGGAATATGAATTTTCAATAATAGCTTATTGCCTTTTACCAAATCATTATCACTTCCTTTTTAGACAAGAAGGTGATAAACCTTTAAATATACCCATTGCCTACTTGTTCAATTCTTATACAAAGGCAATAAACAAAAGACGTAAAAGGACAGGAACTTTGTTTGAGGGTCCGTTTAAGTCAATCGAGGTTGAAGATGTTAGTTATCTAAAAGAACTGTGCAGATATATTCATAGGAATGCTGTTGACGATGGTTTGGTTGAAAAAATTGAAGATTGGGAATTCTCTAACTACCTTGAATGGGTCGGAAAACGAAATGGCAGCTTGGTTGATTTGAAATTCAGGGAAAAATATTTCAAAGATGCAAAAAATTATGAAAGTTTTGTAAATGACTATGTTTCTATTAAGCAGGCAATAAAAGGATTGACAAAGTATTTATTGAAGTTAGAGAGTATTAATAAAAAGTGATTTAGTGAATATGTAGAATATGTGAGACTCACCTTTGAGGTGAGTCTCACTTTAGCTAGAATTAAATAATTATTTACTTAGTATCATTTTCTTAACTGAAGTAAAGTTTTTTCCGTTTACACCTTCAGCATTTATTCTGTAAAAATAAACTCCGCTATTTAATCCAGCACCGTTAAAAGTTAGTTCGTGTTCACCGGCAACTAGTTCAGCATCAACCAACGTTTTAACTTCCTGACCCAATAAATCAAAAATCTTCAGCACTACTTTTGAATCAGCGGCTAAACTGAAATTGATTTTTGTAGATGGGTTAAATGGATTTGGATAATTCTGCTGTAACGAATACTCAAGAGGTATGGTCACTTCAGCTTCAACAATTGAGGAATATTCATAGGTGCCATCAAAATCGATTTGCTTTAAACGATAAAAGTAAGTTCCCGTTTCCAGCTTCTTATCCAAAAATGAATAATATTTCATTTCAGTTGTTGTGCCGTTGCCTTCAACAAAACCAATTCTTTCCCAATTATTTTCATCAATACTTCTTTCGATTTCAAATCCCTGGTTGTTTATTTCAGTTGCAGTTATCCAGCTCAAATTTACATCAGTTCCCACAATTGAAGCCGCAAAAGAAGTAAGCTCAACCGGAATAAATCCCGGGAAAGCACCGCCGTTAATTACGGCAAACTGTATAAGTTCAAAGAGAACCGGATAAAAATTTCCGTTAGTAAAATAACGAGGATCCTGGAAAAGTGATGCTGCAACGTATCCTGTATCAACAACACCAACTGCTGCGACTGTATCTAATACACTTCGGTTCGAATACTTGTAAAGAACAATACCGCTGCCTAAAGGTTGAACTCCGTCGGGATAATACCCAGCACCTACAGGAGCATTTGTCATTGTTCTCGTATTTCCAACATCAATACCTGCACCTTCGATAGAATAACCCGTTGCAGCTGATGTGCCGTTATCAACACGAAAATTATATTTTAATAGGGTTTGTGATAGTACCATATCTCTACCTGCTGATGCACTTCGTGAGTAGTTATACGCAAGATCTCCACCTATGAAGATGACAGTTTTTTTATCTTGAGATGTTCCTGAATTTAACCAGGCCTTTAAAGCTGCTTTACCGGATAGTCCAAGATATCTACAGTTTGCAGCATCAAATGATGTTTCCATAATTATTACTGATTTGTAAAGGCTGAGGTTTACGAGTGTTGAGTTGGAATCAATAGTTTCCTGGTTAAAAGAACTGAGCATATCATTTAATGCAACCAAAAAGGTATCTCTATCGGCTGAGCGTTTTGCGGTTGTGGCTGTGGTGTCATGGTACAGTACGAGAACATCGCTCCCGACAGGGTTATTTTGTGAAAATACTGAGCCACAAAATAAAATTCCAAGAAAAAGTAAAATTAATTTTTTCATATAAAAACCTCCTTAAGGTTTGTTGATTATGATGTTAATTAGAAAAAAAATTGAGAGCAGATTAGTTAAATCTGATTAGTCTTTCATATGCTAAATTTAAACTAATAAAGGAATTTATTAATGTCAACTATTAATTACGATCAATAGGAAATGAATTGAAGATTTTTTGTGAACGATAAATATTGATAGTGCCGCTCGTATTTAATCCGAACGGCACTTGACTACATTTATTGAATAAAGTTTTGCAGGAATGGAACTGCCTGTGCAAGTTGGAATAAAATGAACATTCCGATAAGCCAAACACCAAAGACTAGTGCATAATACTTTCCTGTTGATTCTGATTTGAACATCTTTGCAAATCCGATTGAGAGTACGATATACGCCCAAATACTAATCGGATCAATTTTAGCTAAGAACCAGCCAGTAAGTGTTAACTTATCGCTTCCAATAAGTGAAGCTAAGCTTGTGTCCATAATCATTTTTCCTAAAAGCATTGTCAATATTCCGGCAATTATAATTTGCAGGATACTTATATAACTCACAAGTCCCGTTGTCACAAGTGCTGAAGAAAATGTTCCTTCACCTTTTAACAAAAATTTTATTAAGAGATAATAGATGCCAACAATTATTAAGATCACAACAACACCAAATATGAGAGTAGTTGCTATTGTAATAACCCAACCTATAGGTCCATTCATAAATTGCATTTGTTGGTCCACTGAATTTATTGCTTCTTCGCCCTGTTCTTGTGTGAGCGCTCCACTTTCAACCATTTTTTCAATTCGCTCTATTCCTTGCTTCTTAGCTTCGAAATAAACTTCTTCATTTGTCATAGCTATAATCCGGATTAAAGCTGCAACAAAAAAGAGTAACAGCACAGGAATTACCCAATCTTTAGTTCGGGGAGGAAATTTTGAAGTAAGGAAGAATGTTCTTGCTGGCTCGGTGAAGACTCCGATCATTTTATCGGAATGACTAAGTTCACCGTTTTCACCGGAAGTTTCTTCAGTCGGTATGATAGTTTCATTTGATTCCATTATGCGCCTCATTAATTAATGAAAATTGTTAAATAAAAATTATCCCATCTTTCAACAAAAGGCAATAAATATTTGCTGACCGGGTAGTAATGGTGTCATATGGCAGTAATTTAGACTTTTAAATGAAATCACGTTTATGTGATTCACAAAGAAAAACTAAACAAAGTAGCTTTTCATTTTGTAAATTTGCATTAGAAATTATTGCCAATCTTTTTGAGATAGAAAAATGAAACCAAAAACAATAATCGAGCCCTTCAAAATAAAATCAGTCGAACCAATCCGTTTTACAACAAGAGAAGAAAGAGAAAAAATATTAATTGATGCAGGATATAATCCATTTATGATTCACGCTGATGATGTACTAATCGATCTATTGACAGACAGCGGAACTTCAGCAATGAGTGCAAAGCAGTGGGCCGGAATAATGGAGGGCGATGAAGCATACGCCGGTTCAAAAAGTTTTTACCGTTTCGAGAAAGCTGTAAAGAAAATAACTAATTTGAAATATATCATTCCTACTCACCAGGGAAGAGCTGCCGAAAAAATTTTATTTTCAATTGTTGGCGGACCAGGAAAATATTTTCCAAACAACACTCACTTTGATACTACCAGAGCTAACATTGAATTTACCGGCGCTGAAGCAGAAGATCTTCTAAATGAAATCGGAAAACATCCTGAACAGAGAGCGGACTTCAAAGGCAATATGGATGTAGAAAAGCTTGAAGCGTTCATTAAAGATAAAGGAGTTGAGAATATTCCACTCTGCATGATTACTGTTACAAATAATTCCGGTGGTGGTCAGCCTGTATCGATGCAGAATATTCGGGAAGTGAAAACTGTTTGTAAAAAATATGGCATTCCACTTTTTATTGACGCCTGCAGGTTTGCTGAGAATGCTTTCTTCATAAAGAAAAGAGAAAAAGGATTTGAAAATAAATCCGTTCTCGAGATCGCCCGGGAAATGTTTTCATATGCCGATGGTGCAACGATGAGTGCAAAGAAAGATGCTCTCGTTAACATTGGCGGATTCTTAGCTTTGAATGATGAAGAGCTTGCAATGAAATGTAGAAATCTTTTAATAGTTACAGAAGGTTTCCCAACTTATGGAGGATTAGCAGGAAGAGATCTTGAAGCAGTTGCACAAGGATTGGAAGAAGTTGTTGATGAGCATTATCTTGAATACAGAATAAGAAGTGTTGAATATCTTGGAGAAAGGTTAGTCACCGCAGGTGTCCCAATTATTGAACCACCCGGCGGTCACGCAATTTACATTGATGCAAAAAGATTTTTACCCAATCTTCCTTCTGATCAATATCCGGGTCAGTCGATAGTTTGTGAATTGTATCTTGAAGGTGGAGTTCGGGGGGTAGAAATTGGAAGTGTGATGTTTGGTAAATATGATAAAAACAAAAAACTCATTCCAGCAATGATGGAATTGGTTCGCCTAGCTATTCCAAGAAGGGTTTATACACAAAGTCACGTTGATTATTTGATTGAAATAATTCTTGAAGTTTTCAAGAACAGGAACAAACTGAAAGGATATAAAATTGCTTACGAAGCTCCTATGCTTAGACATTTCACAGCAAGGTTTGAACCGATAATCAGCTAAAATAATTCTTTGTGGCTCTCTGAGGTTCTTTGTGATCTCTGTGTTCCTTCAGAGTAAGTTGTTACACGGAGAACCGCAGAGAAAACACAGAGAACCTCGGAGAAAATTTCAATAAAATCTAAGACAGAGAATATGGATCTAAACGAATTAAATAATTTGACTCATAAAATTATCGGTTGCGCAATCGAAGTTCATAAATTGCTTGGACCGGGACTTTTAGAATCTGCTTATGAAGAATGTTTGGATTATGAATTATCGCTTAATGGTTTGTATTCTGAAAGACAGGTACCTGTGCCTGTTATTTATAAGGAAATAAAACTCAATGCCGGATACAGAATAGATATTCTTGTCGAAAAAGAAATAATAGTAGAATTGAAAGCAATTGAAGCTCTTACTCCGGTTCACGAAGCACAAATCCTGACGCATTTAAAATTTGCTAACAAAAAGATTGGTCTTTTAATGAACTTTAACACATTAAAATTAACTGATCAGTTGAGACGATTTATAAAATAATTCTTTGTGGTTCTCTGAGGTTCTTTGTGATCTCTGTGTTCCTTCAGAGTAAGTTGTTACACGGAGAACCGCAGAGAAAACACAGAGAACCACTGAGTTAAACCAAAATTATGAAACTCAAAAAAAAATATCGATTTGATAACAAAAGACAAATCTGGAGAATATTACCAACCAATGATGGCAAGCTGATCATCGAGGAACGTGAGAATGAAAAAAAGCAAGCCTACTTTCATTGCCTTTCGCTATATACAGGCAAAAAAATAATAAACAACTTTCAGCTTGAAGAAAATTTTTGGGTGGGCATAGAAACTGTGAAAGATGATACAATCTTCTTCCACAAATTTGCGAAGCCGGATATGCCAAAGCATAAAGGTATTTTTGCGTTTGATATTAATTCAAAAAAAATATTCTGGGAAAATCCTGATCTGGTTTATCAATTTATTCTTCACGACAAATTATATTCTTATGCTGAAAAATTTGGCGGTAGGAAATTCTATGCATTAAATCCACTTAACGGTGAATTAATTGATGAACTGGATGAAAACTATGAGATGATTAATGAATTGCGCGAAGAATCTTTCAAGGAAGAAGATAATAAAGGATATTTATTCCCTGAAGTTTTCGAAGCTGAACTGGTAGATGACGATCAGGTAGCAGATCGCATAAAATCTTTAAGAAATGATTTCGTTATTTCCGGAAAAGTAGAGTATATTATAAAAAATCAATTACTGATGATGAGTTTTCACGAAGTGAATTCACAAAGGAATTTTACAAATCATTTTAAGGCAGTTGATTTATCTAAGGGAAAGTATATTTTAGAAGAGGTTATCAACAAAGAAACAAATCTTTATTTTACCGATTCATTTTTTGTTAAAGATGATCTGTTGTTTCTTCTGTTCGGAAAGAGCCGGCTTGTTGTTTATAAGATTGTAAATTGATACGTTATAAAATGGAATTATCAACCGAAGAAAAAGAAATACTGCTTAAAGCTTGCAAGAGAATCGATTATGGAAGAGTTTGTCGAAGGTGATGTGACAAAGATTGACTATAAAGCATTTCCAAAACTAAAAATGGAACTTGGCGCATTTGTCACTTTGAAAATGGATGGAGAATTAAGAGGATGTATTGGTTATATTATTACTCATAAGACTTTATTCGAAACCATTTTTGAAGCTGCAAAACATTCAGCATTCGATGACCCGCGGTTTCCAAAATTAAACATTGATGAACTTGATAAAGTGACGATCGAAATCTCAGTCCTCTCTAAATTTGAACCGATAAAAAGTTATGATGAGATTGAAGTAGGCAAACACGGACTTTTATTGGAAGAAGGTGGCAGGGCAGTTCTTCTACCTCAGGTTGCGACTGAACAAAATTACAATCGTTCACAATTTCTTACAGCTCTTTGTCATAAAGCCGGGTTGTATGGAAATTATTGGAAGGAAAAAATGTTGAACATTAAAATCTTTACAGCTCTCGTTTTTTCTGAAGAAGAAAAAGGAGGTTAAATATGAATTACGTTAGACCGGCTCAGGTTGCCGGACATTTTTATCCCTCAAATCCCGATAAGTTGAGAAAAGATATTGAGCTTCTTCTTGATGTCACCAGGCCAAAAGAAAAAATTAAAAATGTCTTTGGTATCGTAGCACCTCACGCAGGATATGTTTACTCAGGTAAAACAGCTGCTCATGCTTACAACCTTTTAATCGGAAAAACTTATAAAAGAGTTGTTGTCATCTCTCCAAGTCATTCAGAATATTTTCCGGGAATAAGCTTGTTTGAAGGCGATGCTTATGAAACACCGCTGGGAATTCTAAAAGTTGATAAAGATTTTCGAGAAAAACTTATTACAGGTGATGGGGTAATGTTTAAAGGATTTGAAGGTCACAGAAGAGAACACGCACTTGAAGTACAGCTTCCATTTTTACAAACAGTGTTAAAGGATTTTAAGATTGTTCCGGTAGTGATGGGCGATCAATCAAAAAGAAATGTCGATACACTTGCTAAAGAACTTGCTGAAGTTTCTGACGATGAAACATTAATTGTTGCTAGTTCAGACTTGTCACATTTCTACAACAAAACCCAGGCGGATAGACTTGATTCAGTAATTGAAAAAAGAGTTCGTGAATTCGATTTTGATTCTCTCCAAATTGATCTTGAAACTCACGTTTGTGAAGCTTGTGGTGGTGGTCCGATTGTAGCTTTAATGAAAACTGCAAATCTTAAAAACATCAGACATTCTGCGGTCCTTCATAGAAGTGATTCCGGTGATATTACAGGAGATAATAAAGAAGTTGTTGGCTATTTATCAGCCGTTTTTTATGGAGATTAAATCGAATTGACAAAACAAAAAATTGTTATAATCGGAGCTGGAAAAATCGCTTATTCACTATCCTCTGCGTTAGTTAAATCAGGATACAATATCCAAAGTGTAATAAGCAGAAAACTAAGTTCGGCAAAACATCTTGCAAGCAAATTTTCTATCCCACATTATTCCAACTATTTAAGTAAAATTCCTGAAGAAGTTAATGTCTTTTTTCTAACAGTTCCTGATGGAGAAATTAATAAGATTGCTGAAAAATTAGCGAGGTTGAAACGAGATTTTAATAAAAGTATCTGCATACATTTTTCCGGAGTTGAAAATATTGATGCATTGAAATCATTGGCAGAAAAAGGATGTTCTGTAGGCTCCATTCATATAATCAAACCATTTCCTTCAAAAAAAATAGTTGATATAAAAAATTCACCTGCATCAATTGAAGCTGAAAGTAAACGGGCAATAAAGTTTTTGATGGACTTGTGCAGGAAATTAAAATTAAAACCCCATAAAATTGCTTCCGATGAAAAAGTCTTTCATCACCTTGCGGCTGTTCACAGTTCAAATTTCCTTGTCGGAAATCTTTATAGCGCTTTCTCACTTCTATCTTCAAAAAGTAATTCGTCAAAAAATATTCTCAGGCAGACAACTCAATCTGCATTAAATAATGTTTTCAAACTATCACCGTCGAAAGCACTTTCCGGTCCTATTGATCGTGGTGATATCTACACAATAAAAAAACATATTGCTGAGTTGGACTACCAAATTCAAAAATCCAAAAAAAATCATTTAAAACTTTTAAGAAGAAATTATATTTTTCAATCTCTTTCACTTCTCAAAGTAGTCAAAGTAAAATATGGAAAACTAAATAAGAAACATCTGGAAATTGAAAAATTCCTTAAAAAACAACTTGCGTAATTTTAGTAACTGGTTCATCCTGCCAAACTTAACATATTCTTAACCCTCTCTTAACAATTACTTAACATACCGATTCTAAGTTTCTCCTGTCGAAAGGAAAAATTTTATTTAATAAGAGAGAGAAAAAAATGGAATCATTTCCACTTGCACTCCGGGCCTTGCAATGGTTCAGAAAAATAAATGTTCAACAATTTATGAAGCGCTACTTCGCAATAATTTTTATGATTATTTCAGTCTTCCCATATCAAACTTATTCCCAGGAAAATGGCAATATTTTCGGAAAGATAATTGATTCTGCGAACAACGAAGAACTTATTGGGGCTAACATTATGATCATCGGAACAACAATTGGAGCAGCAAGTGATCTCGATGGAAATTTTAGAATTAATAATATTCCTCCTGGAAAATATACTCTTACGGCTTCAATGATTGGATATTCAAAATTAACCGTTACTGATTTGCAGATAAATCCGGGAGAGAATAAAAAACTAGATTTGTCATTAATTTCTGAAGCCTTCGAAACGGAAGAGGTTGTTGTAACTGCTGAAGCATTAAAAAATACTGAAACCTCGGTCTTAAAGATTCAGCAGAATTCGTCAAACATTGTCGATGGCGTGAGCTCCGAGCTAATAACCAAGAATAATAGTTCAGATGGGACAGATGTACTTAAAAGAATGACAGGCGTTACAATATCAGAGGGAAAATATGCTTACGTAAGAGGAGTTGGTGATCGCTATAACAATACTTTGCTTAACGGTTCAAGTTTACCCAGTACTGATCCGGAAAAGAGAAGCTTTTCTTATGATATTATTCCTGCAGGAATGATAGAGAATGTTATCACCGCAAAAACTTTCACTCCGGATAAACCAGGAGATTTTACCGGTGGTTTAGTACAAATCAGTACGATTGAGTTTCCATCAAAATTTACTTTGGGTTTCAGTGCTACAGGAGGATACAATTCAAATTCAACTTTTAATTCCTTTACTACATACAGCGGTGGAAAGACTGACTATTTAGGTTTTGATGATGGTACAAGGAGTATGCCCGGAACAATTAATGACACTAGAGTCGTTCGAGGTAATTACTCAGGTACAGACCTACAACAGATTGGACTTTCATTCAAAAATGATTGGAACACTGAAGCAATCAACGCTCCGATCAATGGAAGTCTTAAACTTTCGATTGGGGATAAATACGATTTTGGTAATGATGTTTTTGGTTATATGGCTTCGCTGGATTATTCAAGTGCAACGAGTAATATAATTAGAGAAAAAAATTTTTATGACTACTCCGGACCAAGATATCAATATGACGGAGTGACCTACGCAAACGGTGTCATGCTAAGTGGTTTGCTTAATCTATCGTATAAATTTGGTGGCACTAATAAAATTAGTTTTAAAAATATTTTTAATCAGAATTCAGATGATGAGACAACTATTTTTAAAGGTGACTACAGATACGCTGATCAATATAGAGAAATTACCTCGCTTCGTTTTGTTTCGAGAACATTAAGATCACACCAGCTAATTGGAAATCATTTTCTTGATTTGTTGAATGGAATTTTATGGGATTGGGGTATTGGATACGGAACTTCCTACAGAGATGAACCAGACGCAAGAAGATATGTTTATTCGCGGGGTCTCGATACACCTAATGATCCACTACGTTTTCTGCTTGATCAATCGCTTAGCCACCAGATTTTATAGCGAACTTGAAGACAATGATTATAATTTTCTTACAAATTTTTCAACAAAGCCTTTCACAGATCCACAGGTTCTAAAAATTTCTTTCGGTGGTTTATATAATAAAAAGGATAGAACATTTGATGCGCGAATTTTCGGTTTCAGGAATAATGCCGGTGGAAATTTTCTTCAGGAAGATAGCACACTTCAATTATCCGTCGATAGAATTTTTCAGCCGGAAAATATAAATCAACAATTTATATCTGTAACCGAAATAACCAAACCGTCAGACAGCTACTCAGCATTTCAGGAAATTGCTGCCGGATATTTAATGTTTGATGCTACATTTCTTCATTCTTTACGACTCGTCGCCGGTGTTCGCTTTGAATATTCTGAACAAAATCTTGATACATATACTACCAGTAATCAAGTCGTCAATGTTAGAGATTATTACCGTGACTGGCTGCCAAGCATTAACCTGACATATATGCTGAATTCTGATATGAACCTGCGATTCGGCTTTAATAAAACTTTGGCCAGACCGGAATTCAGAGAGATAGCAACTTTCTCTTATTTTGATTTTGTTGCTAATGAATTGGTTCAGGGAAATCCTGACTTGACCAGAACTCTGGTTGACAATTACGATGTGAGATTTGAAATGTTTCCGGGAGCCGGTGAACTGCTTGCAGTGAGTTTCTTTTACAAAAGGTTTACTAATCCTATTGAATTAATTCTAATCGCATCTTCCAGCAATGAGCCTATCCGTTCATTTCAAAATGCAGAGACAGCGCAAAATATCGGAGCTGAACTTGAACTGAGAAAAGGACTTGGTTTTATTGGCTCCACATTTACAAACTTTTCAATCGTTGCAAATCTAAGTTTTATTCGTTCAAGGGTGCAATTTGATAATACTGGCGGAAGCAGTTTTCAGGAAGATGAACGACCGCTGCAGGGACAGGCTAATAACATTATAAATATTGGTCTTTACTATGACGATTTTGATCTGGGTTTAAATTCAGCAATTACTTACAACAGGGTAGGTGAAAGAATTGCTCAGGTAGGTTATGCGGATATAGGGAATATTATTGAAGAGCCATTTGATCTAATCGATTTTAATATCTCTAAAAAGATCTTTCAAAAATTTGGCTTAAAGCTAAGTCTGTTGGACATCTTAAATCAGGATAGGATTTTCAACCAGGAGACAAATAAAGGAAATCAGATATCTCAATTATATAATACAGGTAGAACTTTCAAATTTGAAATTAGTTATCAACTTTAATCAATAATAAATAAGGAGAAAAAATGAAAAAAATACTTTTTACGCTTTTGCTTGCTGGATTTCTTTTCAGCATTAGCTTTGCCCAGTTAGTGGAAATTACAGGTGATATTACATCCGATATGACTCTGACTAACAACCGGACATACAAATTAGTAGATTATGTAAGAGTGCAACCGCCTGCTACATTAACAATTCAGGAAGGTACTTTAATAGTTGGTGATAACGCTACTGAAGGAACACTAATAATTAAACCAGGTGCAAAAATTATTGCTAACGGAACTGAGCAGGCACCGATTGTATTCACCAGTGAATTTGCTTTAGCTGGTTCAGGAACAACACCTACTTATGGTGACTGGGGTGGAATTATTATTCTTGGAAATGCAAAGATAAACGTACCTGGCGGTACAGCTGCAATTGAAGGTCCTGGCGATTCGTATGGTGGCAATGACGACGATGATAACAGTGGTATAATGCGTTATGTTAGAATTGAATATCCAGGTATTGCTTTTTCTTTGAATAATGAAATTAATGGTTTAACATTTGGCGGAGTTGGAAGAGGTACTACAATTGAACATATCCAGGTGAGTTATTCCGGAGATGATTCTTATGAATGGTTTGGTGGAACTGTTAATGCAAAATATTTGATTGCCTATCGTGGATGGGATGATGATTTTGATAGTGATTTTGGTTATACAGGTAAACTTCAATATCTCGTTTCATTCAGAGATCCTGATATTGCCGATCAATCACAATCAAATGGATTTGAATCAGATAATGATGGTTCGGGAACTTTAAATACGCCAATTACTTCACCAACCTGGTGGAATGTTTCTCTCATTGGACCTCTTGCAACAACATCAACACCAATTAATTCTCTTTACAGAAGAGGAATGCATTTACGCAGATCTTCCAGAAATAAAATTTCCAATGCTTTAGTAATGGGCTGGCCAACTGGAATAAGATTGGATGGTGTTAATACTATTCAGGCTGCGACGAATGGCGAAATGTGGATAGACAACAGTATGGTTTCAGGATGGACTCAACAGGCACTCGATACAGTTAGTGCTGGAGGTGCAAATTTTGATATCAACCAATGGTTTACTAGTAACGGTGGCAGCACGTTCGCAGCAAATACAGATGTAATGCTTACTGATCCATTCAATTTAAGTAATCCCAATCCTATGCCTGTGGCAGGCTCACCAACACTCAGTGGTGCCGGAACACCTCCAAGTGATGGTTTCTTTGATATGACAGCTACGTTTATTGGTGCTTTTGGTTCCGTAAACTGGATGGATGGATGGACTGAATTTGACCCGGCCGGTTATCCTGTTTCTGTTGAAGAAAATGGGTTATCAGGAATTCCTACAGCATTCAATATAAGTCA
The DNA here is from genome assembly GCA_963790385.1 of uncultured Ignavibacteriaceae bacterium. Taxonomy (GTDB): domain Bacteria; phylum Bacteroidota; class Ignavibacteria; order Ignavibacteriales; family Ignavibacteriaceae; genus IGN2. The sequence goes on along the minus strand of CAWBOG010000003.1, from coordinate 178,661 downwards.
GAACTATCCAAATCCATTTAATCCTTCAACTAAAATTGTTTATTCGGTAGCGGAAGCTTCCAATGTTAAAATAATTGTTTATGATGTACTCGGAAGAGAAGTTGAGGTGTTAGCAGATGGATTTAAAGCTGCTGGAATTTACGAATTAACTTTCGATGCAGAGGAATTGCCAAGTGGATTGTATTTATACACACTTGAATCTGGTTCAACTAGAATTACCAAGAAAATGACTTTACTAAAATAATTTTCTCTCTCTCGCTCTCTCCTTCGACAAGGGCGCTGCAAATGTAGCGCCCTTTTTTTATTTTTAAAGTTGTAAGTAGATTTAGAGTAATGAATAATTATCTGATTCAGATATCGATACTAATTATTACTTTTTCTTCATTACTGAACTCTCAGACACAAACCAATTTTATTGGCACAAATCTAAATTCATCCGCGGCTGCAATTGAAAAACATATGCAAGTTCTTGCAAGTGATATTTTCGAGGGAAGGGGAACAGGGACAACCGGAGGAGATCTTGCCGCTAAATATATTGCACTTGAATACTCAAAATATGGTTTGATACCTGCCGGTAACGCAACTTCATATTATCAAAACATACCAATGCACGGAAGTTTTCCGTTAGCATCATCTGAACTTAAAATCTATAATGGTGATATAGCAACTTTGTTTCAGCTTGAAAAAGATTATCTGCTTTTTAAATCGGGGCAGCAGACTTTTACACCACTTCCTCTTCCTTTAGTTTTTGTGGGATACGGAATTATTGCGCCTGAGTTCGATTATAACGATTATCAGTCAGTTGATGTTGAAGGTAAGATTGTGATTTTTCTTGAAGGTGAACCCGAATCTGAAAATCCTGAATTCTTTAATGGAACAATACCGACTATCTACAAATCCACAAGTTCCAAACAACGCACAGCATTATCACGGGGTGCTGCAGGAAGTATTTTGATTCCTGATAAAATCGGTACTGACTGGGATTCTGATGTAAGCAATTTTGCTTTCGAAGATGTTAATCTTGCATATTCTGCATCTAACAATCTGAGTATTTTACTTAATCCCGAGAAAGCAAATATTCTTTTTGAAAAATCGGACTATTCTTTTGATCAAATTCTTCAAATGAAGGAAGAGAAAAAAATTTTGAGTTTTGAACTGAAGACTGAATTAACATTTAAAGGCGAGTATACTCAAAGAGATTTTCTATCTCAGAATATTATCGGAATGATTGAAGGAAGCGATGAGGAACTAAAAAATTCTTACCTGCTTATTTCTGCTCACTACGATCATCTTGGAATTGGACCAATAATAAATGGTGATTCTGTGTATAATGGAGCGCTGGATAACGCTATCGGAGTTTCCGTTCTTCTGGAACTTGTTAAATCATTTTCAAATCTCGATACACCACCTAAAAGATCTATAATTTTTCTTGCTCTGACAGGCGAAGAGAAAGGATTATTGGGATCAACCTATTATACAGATAACCCATTAGTGCCTCTGTACAAAACCGTAGCAAATATAAATATTGATGGAATAGCATTCTTCAGAGATTTTAAATCTGTCGTTGGGATTGGATTGGAATATTCTACACTCAGCTCATTCTTGAATGAAACTGTTCCAGAGTTTGATATGACTGTCGAAAATGTCCCACCTGAATTCAATCAGTTCGAAGCATTTAATCAATCAGACCAGGTTAGCTTTGCAGTTGCTGGTGTACCATCATTGCTAGTTCTTGAAGGATTAGAAAATTTAAATCTTAGTCAAAATGAAGTCTTAACTTCTTTTATAGATTATATTGTAAACAGATACCACAGTCCATTTGATGATTTAAATCAAAACATCGATTACGTTGCTGCTGCACAACATGCGGCAGTCTTATTTGAACTCGCTCGTAATATTTCGAACTCTGGTGAAACTCCGGAGTGGAATTCAGGTTCACCATTCATTAACGCTCGGTTAAGATCTATAGCTGAAAAGAAATAGATTATATCAATGTATTATTTTGTTAGCCTTTTGAACATATTTTTTTAATTAAAACGCTATAATTCTTCAAAATTTAATTTGCGTCAAAAATTTAACATTTTCTTAACATTGGCTGATTACCTTCTTCAGTTACGACCCATATATTTCTTAAACAAATTTCAAACAATATTCCACGGAGAGAGAAATGCTAAACAAAAATTCAGTCTATCTATTAATTTTACTTCTTGCAGTCTCACCCATTTTATTTTTTGGTTGTAAGAAAAAAGAAAACGATGTAGAAAAAACTGTTATTTCAGTAAAGGGTTCTGATACAATGGTAAATCTTGCTCAGAAATGGGCAGAAGTTTATATGCAGGGTCATCCGAACGTATCAATTCAGGTAACAGGTGGAGGTTCTGGAACAGGTGTAGCTTCTTTATTAAATGGCACTCTTGATCTTGCAAATTCATCAAGAGAATTAAAAGATAGTGAACTTGAAACTGCAAAACAGAAAGGTGTAACTCCGGTAGTTTATGAAGTTGCTCTTGATGGGATCGCCGTGATCGTACATCCTGATAACAAGATAGAAAATCTTACCATCAAACAGGTTAGCGATATATTCAGCGGGAAAATTACAAATTGGAAACAGCTTGGCGGTCCTGATATGATGATTACATTATACGGAAGAGAGAACAGCAGTGGTACCTATGAATTTTTTAAAGAACATGTTCTTGGAAAAGATGAATCAGGCAAGCAAAATGATTATGCAACTTCTACACAAGTTCTTCAGGGAACAGCAGCACTCGGAGAAGCAGTTGCAAGAGACGTTAAAGGAATTGGTTACGGAGGAGTTGGATATTTTGCTTTAAGAAATGACGTAAAGATTCTTCATATAAAAAAGGATGATACATCCGTTGCAATTTCACCGGCTGAGAATGGAAAAGTTAATTACAATGTGATATGGAGTGGTGACTATTCAATTTCCAGATACCTGTATTGTTTTACAAATAGTCAGGCAACAGGTGAGCTGAAAAATTATATAGATTTTATCCTTTCACCAGAGGGTCAAAAATTAGTTGAATCAATGGAATACATTCCATTACCTTCTAAAGAGTAAGTCGGAATTCAAAGCTTCCTGAATGAGAGAGCAGGAAGCTTTTTTAATTAACATACAGTCGAAATAAATGGAGAGAGAAATGAATAAATTCATTCTTACAGGATTTTTGTGTCTGCTTTTGTCAACACCAATCTTTACTCAGGAAGTAGGAGAAGGAAAAATTTCCGGTCTTATGTTTGGGGATTATTTTTATAACATCTTAAGAGATTCTACGATAAACAACTTGAATAACACCGGCCTTTCCGGCATTCAGGATTTACAAGGTTTCGATTTCAGAAGAATCTATTTCACTTACGACTATACAATTTCAGAAGAGTTTAGCACAAGATTCAGAGTAGAATCGCAAACTCTTGTGAGTGTAGACAACACTCTTTTTCTAACTTACATTAAAGATGCTTATCTCAACTGGAAAAATATTTTTAAAGGTAGTAATTTTATTTTTGGAATTCAGCCGACACCGGCTTTTGTAATTTCAGAAGATTACTGGGGATACAGATCTCTTGAAAGAACAATAATGGATTTAAGAAGAATAGTTAGTTCAAGGGATTTTGGTGCTTCTTTAAAGGGTAGGTTAACATCTTCAGGAAGTATTAAATACTGGTTGATGTATGGTAATGGTAGCGTTTTAGGTGAAGAAGCTGATAAATTTAAAAGATTATATTCACAGGTAGATTTACAACCAGCTGAAGAATGGAGAGTAACTCTTTATGGTGATTACAGATTTAAAGCAAATAAAGAATACACTCAGGTTGGTGAAAACTTTAACAACGATGCTTTAACAACAGATATTTTCCTGGGATATCAGCAGAAGGATAATTTTACAATCGGTGCAGAATCATTTTGGCAAATCATTTATAATGATGCAATTCAAACAACAGAAACTGAATATATAATTCAAAATAGAAATGCATTGGGTATTTCCTTGTTTGGATTTTATAATTTTAGCAAAATGATTACAGGTGTTGGCAGATACGATTATTACGATCCGAATATTTCAGGGGATTATCGTGGAGATTCCAGGAATCTTTTTATTCTCGGGCTGAGTTTTAATCTCAATGAGAAAGTTGCCATCACTCCAAATTTTCTCTTCGAGACTTATGAACAACCTGAAAATGGTGTAACCATTGATCCTTCGTTAACCGGAAGATTAACATTTTACTTCCAATTCTTATAGAATAACTGATTTATTATCTTTGATGTCATAATGGAAGAAAAAGATTTTTACACTCAAACGGCGAATTCAAAATACGCTAAAAAGATAAAAAAGTTTACCAGGGTAAAAGAGTCAGCAATAAAATTCTTTTTTGCAGTGAACGGAACCATGGCGTTAATTTTTATTATCCTGATTTTCATTTTTCTCTTTAAAGAGGGATTCAGAGCTCTGGATCATATTGGTTTATTGGATTTTCTTTACTTTGATAGAACTGATGCCACAGGTACAGTAGAAAAAGTATTTGAGTGGTACCCAACATCAGAAGAGCCAAGGTTCTCACTAATTCCTCTTTTAATTGGAACATTTCTTACAGCTTTTCCTGCAACAATTATTTCAAGTTTATTTGGTGTTGGTGCCGGAGTCTATCTTTCCGAAGTTGCAAACCCGAAGATCAAAGAATTCCTTAAACCAATGATAGAATTGTTTGCTGGTATTCCGACAGTTGTACTTGGATTTATTATGCTTGTTGTAGGTGCAAGCTTTTTTAATGATCTGTTAAATCCTGCCAACAGATTAAATGCATTTGTTGCCGCACTTGGTTTGTCATTTGTAATTATTCCAATCATCGCTTCGTTGACAGAGGATGCACTGCACTCAATTCCCAATGAATTAAGAATGGCTTCGTATGGATTGGGCGCAACAAAATGGCAAACAATCAGCAAAGTAATTTTACCTGCAGCATTCAGTGGTGTTTCAGCAAGCATTATTCTGGGTTTCGGAAGAGCGATTGGAGAGACGATGATAGTTTTAATGTGTGCCGGTAATGCTGCAAATATTACATCAAATATTTTTCTCAGTGTCAGGACTATGACAGCAACTATTGCTGCTGAAATGGGTGAAGTATCACAGGGTTCTGATCACTATTACTCGTTATTCTTTATTGGCATTGTTTTATTTACGCTAACATTTTTTCTAAATCTGATTGCGGAAATTATTATAAACAAAATGAGAAAGAAAAATACATTTTAGTTTAGATTAATATGGAATTAAAGAAACGAAAAAAAGATTTTTCCGGATATATCTCTCTCGGGATTGTAAGATTAATGTTCTTCTTTCTTGTTTTCATTTTAATCCTCTTGCTTGGAAAAATATTTATTGAGGGAATTGGAGTTATCTCCCTCGAATTTCTGATTGATTCACCAAAAGATAATATGACTGCAGGCGGAATTGGTCCGGCAATTTTTGGAACAATAGCAGTTACACTGTTGATGGTGATTTTTACAGTGCCGCTTGGTGTTTGTTCTGCCATTTATCTAAATGAATATGCAAAGGATAGTTTTTTTACACGCATAATCCGTACATCGATAAATAATCTTGCTGGAGTTCCATCGATTGTATTTGGATTGTTTGGTTTGGGTTTTTTCATATTGTTCATTGGAAAAAATTTGGATGAAGTTTTGCAAACTGGTTTACTATTCGGACAACCAGCGCTGTTATGGGCATCAGCAACATTGGCAGTTTTAGTTCTTCCAATTGTAATTGTCTCCACACTTGAAGCATTGAACTCTGTACCTAAATCTCACAGAGATGCATCGTACGGACTTGGTGCAACAAAGTGGCAAACAATAAAAAATGTTGTACTGCCACAAGCCAGACCTGGAATTTTAACCGGGACTATTCTTGCAATTAGTCGTGGTGCAGGAGAAACAGCACCAATATTATTTCTTGGAGCAGCGTTCTTTCTACCTAATTTGCCGATTGCAGATATTTGCATTGGTGGATATTGTATACCTATGATCAATCCCACAGAACAATTTATGTATCTGGCTTATCATATTTTTATTATGGCGACACAATCATCTAATCCAACTAAGACTTTGCCTTTGCAGTATGGTTCGACATTGGTATTAATTGTATTAACATTCCTTCTTAATATTACGGCAATTATTTTCCGATATCGATTTAGAAAAATTTTAGGAAGATTATAATTTTTAATTGATTAGTATATGAAAGAAATTAAAATAGTTGTAAAAGATCTGGATCTTTTTTACGGAGAAAAGCAAGCTCTTAAAAAAATAACCCTGGACATTCCGGCCAGGAGAGTTACTGCCTTTATTGGTCCTTCCGGTTGTGGTAAATCTACTTTCCTTAGAGTGTTAAACAGGATGAATGATCTCATCGACAATGTTAAAACTGAGGGTGAAGTATTTATTGATGGCGTTAACATATACGATAAATCACTGGACATTGTTAATTTACGGAAGAACGTAGGAATGGTATTTCAAAAGTCCAATTTGTTTCCAAAATCGATTTATGAAAATATTGTTTATGGTCCAAAGATTAATGGAATTAGAGACAAGAATATTCTTAATGAAATTGTTGAGAAAACTTTAAATCAAGCTGCTATCTGGAATGAGGTAAAAGACAGACTAAATGAAAATGCACTTAGTCTTTCTGGCGGACAACAGCAAAGACTTTGCATTGCTCGAGCTCTAGCAGTAGAGCCGGAAATTATTTTAATGGATGAACCTGCCAGTGCATTAGATCCCATTTCCACAGCCAAAATTGAAGAACTCATCCACGAATTAAAAAAGGAATATACAATCGTTATTGTAACTCATAATATGCAGCAAGCTGCCAGAGTGAGTGATCAAACGGCTTTCTTTTATCTCGGTGAACTAATCGAATACGAAAAAACCACCACAATTTTTACCAATCCGGGAAAAAAACAAACCGAGGATTATGTTACCGGCAGGTTTGGTTGATTTATTGGCATAAATTATTATTTTCATTACAGAAGGAGAAAAGATGGAGAGATTATTAGACGAGCATATTGAGAAACTAAAAAAGAGAGTAATTAAAATGTGCAGTCTTGTTGATGAACAGGTTCAGGCTGCCATTAAATCTGTAGAAGAAGAAAATTTAGAGCTTGCAAAAGATGTAATTGAAAAAGATAAGCAGGTTGATAAGTATGATAATAAGATTGATAAGATTTGTCAAAAGATATTTGCATTAACACAGCCTGTTGCAATGGATTTACGCTTGATAATGTCTTCGCTAACTATAAATAACAACCTTGAACGAATAGGTGATATCTCAGTCAATATTGCTGAATATATTATAATGATAAAAAAGAAACCCATCATTCTATAGTCAAACCAATCTGGAAAAGATGTTCAAAGTTGTTAAGCAAATGCTTAAAGATGCTATTGATTCTTATGTTGCCGGAAACGAAATTCTTGCCAGATCAGTAATTGATGCAGACAATGCTCTCGATAAATTAAACTTCGATAATCATAAGATCTTAGTTGAAATAATGAAACAAAAGCCTGACAATATTGAACCTGGAATTGCTTTGCTGGTAATGTCCAGACAACTGGAAAGATTAGGCGACCATTGCACAAATATTGCTGAAGACGTATTCTTTATCGTTGAAGCACATCTTGTAAAACATAAATATGAAAAATATCTTTTTGCTGACGACAAAGATGATGAAGATGATTAGTCACAGTCAAATGGGATTTTAAGATCCGCATCTCTTCTAAAAAATTTCCTGTCCGATATTCCGAAAGCGAGTAAATGAAACTATTACTCGCTCTAATAATTGTATTCCTTCTCAATTCCGGCTGCAGCCAAAAACCAATTGAGGTTGCAATAATTACTATTAAAGGTTCTGATTCAATGTTGCAGCTAACGGAAAATCTTGCCGAAGAATACATGAAGTTGAATCCAGGAATTTCAATTTATGTTAGTGGAGGAGGCAGTTCCGAAGGAGTAAAAGCCCTCATCAGAAATGAAATTGATATTTGCACCGCATCAAGAAATCTTAAGCCGGAAGAAACAAAAGAGCTTGCCGATTATTATGGTTCAGTTGGATTATTTTATCTGATAGCTAAGGATGCATTGTGCGTTTATGTAAATCCATATAACCCGGTAAAAAATTTAACGATCGAACAACTAAAAAAAATATTTGAATGTGGAATAAGGAACTGGAAAGAATTAGGCGGCAATGACCAAAAAATAATTCCTGTAATAAGAAATATTAATTCCGGCACTCATTACTATTTCAGAGAACATGTGCTTGAAGGCGATGAATATTGCTCAGATGCTGTAGTAGAAGCAACCACAAGCAGTGTAATCGAATCTATTGAACAAAATGAAGCAGCAATTGGTTATGGAAGCATGGGCTATAAAGGAAATATTGTTTATGCTAAAATTAATGGAATCGAGCCGTCTGAAAAAAATGCTCAGAACGATACTTACCCGATCACAAGATATTTACATTTTTATACGACCATAGTACCAAATGGTGCGGTGAAGAATTTTATCAATTGGGTACTTTCGCCCGAAGGACAAAAAATAATTAAGCAATCCGGTTTTATCCCTCTCTGGGAAGTTCCTCCAATTTAAATTCAATTGATAACAATTATTTAAAGTTATCTTAACCTTTTCTTTATTTGCCAAGGATTTCCATTTCTTACCTTTGACCATAACAATTAAGGCAATAAGGATAATGACAATCAAAGAAATATTTCATTTCAACAGTTATTTGCATAAGATCAAATTGGATAATACCGAAAACGATTTCATTTTTTTTGAAGAGAAAGAAAAATCTATTGATGAGAGTATGAAAGACGAAAAGTTTTTAGTTAATGAATGGAACCAGGAGTATGAACTAATCTATTCTTCTTATTTATTGGAAAAGTAACATGTGATTTGATTGATATAGATCAGGACTGGTCTAAATTATTGAAGCAATAAATGTAACCACTTCGTAAGCAATCATTGCGCTAATTGCAGAAAAAGGAATTGTTAAAACCCACGCCCACAAAATATTTTTTGCAACACCCCATCTTACTGCGGATAATCCTTTTACTGCACCAACTCCTATAATAGAACCTGTGATTGTATGGGTTGTACTCACAGGAATTCCAAATATTGTTGCACCAATTATTGTTAAACCGGCAGACGTTTCAGCGCTGAACCCTCCAAACGGGTTTAGCTTAGTCACCCTCATACCTAATGTCTTGATTACTTTCCATCCGCCTAAAAGAGTACCAAGTGCGATAACTGCATGACTTAAAATTATAACGTAAAACGGAACATAAAAAGTTGCGCCAAGTAATCCATTTGTGAAAAGTAGAATTGTAATTATTCCGATTGTTTTTTGAGCATCATTTGAACCATGACTTAAACTATATAATGCTGCTGACAAAAGTTGAAGTCTGCGAAAATATTTATCAACTTTTCTTGGCTGTTGATTTCTGACAATCCACAAAGTTATAACAGAAAAAAAATATGCCATCACCATTCCTATCAACGGAGCTGCAAAAATAAATATTGCAACTTTTGTATAACCCGAAATTATCAGTGCACTGAACCCGGCTTTTGCAATTCCTGCACCGCCATATCCACCAATAATTGAATGTGAAACACTTATTGGTAAACCGAAGTGAGTTGCCGTTGCAGTTAAAATTATTGCTCCAACAAGTCCTGAAAGGATTACATAATTATCAACGATCGAGACATCAACAATTCCTTTACCAATAGTCGTGGCTACGCTTACACCAAAAGCAAATGCAGCTACAAAATTAAAAAAAGCTGCCCACGAAACTGCCTGAATCGGACTGAGCACCCGGGTTGCAACTACTGTAGCAATTGAGTTTGCCGCATCGTTCATTCCATTGTAGAAATCGAAAACGAGAGCAAGGAGGATGATGAAGATTATAAATTCCATTAATTTTCAGGCGTTCTTTATGAAAATAGAAAGAATAACATTTGCAACAGACTGACAACGGTCTGAAGTTCTTTCCAAAATATCAAGTATTTCCTTTTTCTTAATTAATTCAATCGCATCTTTTTCATTCGCAAATAAATCCTGGATTGCACTTCTGTAAACCTGGTCGGCTTCGGATTCAAGATCCTTCACCGCTTTAGTTTCATTTATTCGTCTGGCTTTTATATCCTGAATTGCAATACCGAGTTCATGCACCTGCTTGTTAATTATTGAAGCAAGCTTATCAGCATACGGAACTTTTTTTGTGATGTTGAAAGTCTCTATCCTTGCAGCTGCACCTAATAGCATATCACTAATATCATCCAGTCTTTTGGTTAATGCAAATATATCTTCCCTATCGAATGGAGTAATAAAAGTTTTGTTTAATCTTTTCACTACACGTGAAGATATTTCATCACACCTGAGTTCTAAAGGTTTGATGTTCAGATAATGATTCTTATCAATAAGCTCGTCGGCAAAAAGCTGTTCAGTATATTTTGCCATCTGCTGAATATGGGAAATCATTTCCCTGAAGTCGTCAAAATATTTTTCTTCTTTCGGTATGAGTGCTTTTATCATATCTCCCTCAATTTTTGTTTGAAAAAATAAGTAATTGACAAGACATTGTTATACTTTTTTCTGCATGCTCGATAACTTTATTACTAATTTCTCTCACATTTCTTTGCTATATTCCCTCCCAAAATTTTGATTTTAAACGGAGGATTTGACCATTTCCAGTAAAAATACCAATCAGGATAACCTGTTAGAAAAAATCGTTTCCCTTGCTAAAAGAAGAGGATTTGTGTTCCAATCGAGTGAAATTTACGGCGGACTTAACGGCTGCTGGGATTATGGACCGCTCGGTGTTGAGCTTTTGAATAATATTAAAAGCGAATGGTGGAAAGCAATGACTTACCGCGAAGATGTTGAAGGATTGGACGCTTCTATTTTAATGCATCCAAAAGTTTGGGAAGCTTCCGGTCACGTTGAAAATTTCACTGATCCGATGATCGATTGCAAACAATGCAAAGCAAGATTCAGACTTGATGTGCTTGGTGATTCGTATGCTGATAAGAAGAAGGAAAAAGCAATTCAGGAATTGAAAGAGAATTTAAAATCGGATGAAAGACTTTTAAAACTTATTGATGAAAAAATTAATAACGCCGGTCAGGAAAATCCATTTACACTTTTACTTGAAGATGCAGAAATTTCAAAATTACTTCTTGTACTATTGAACTGTCCTCAATGCGGTAACAAAGGCACTTTCACCGATGCAAGAAAATTTAATTTGATGTTTAAAACCTTTATCGGTCCTGTTGAAGACACAGGATCAGTTGTTTACCTTGAGACCGGAAACTGCACAAGGAATTTTTGTAAACTTTTTAAATGTGCAAGGTTCATCACGACAAAAACTTCCGTTTGGAATTGCACAGATTGGCAAAGCATTCCGAAACGAAATAAATACAAAAAACTTTTTATTCCGCACACGTGAGTTTGAACAGATGGAAATGCAATTCTTTGTAACTCCAAAAGATGACAAGCAATGGTATGATTACTGGAAAGCAGAAAGACTTGAATGGTTTAAAAGAATGGGAATGACACCGACTAAACTTCGTTACCACGATCATCCAAAAGATAAGCTTGCACATTATGCAAAAGAAGCTGTTGATATTGAATATGAATTTCCATTTCGGCTGGGGAGAGATTGAAGGAATACACAACAGAACAAATTTTGATTTAAGCAGGCACGAAGAATTTTCGGGTAAATCGTTAAAATATTTTGATGAGCAGTCGAAAGAAAAATTTATTCCTTTCATTATAGAAACTTCTGCAGGTGCAAGCCGTTCATTTATGGCAATCTTGGTTGATGCGTATTATGAAGAAGAAGTAAATGGTGAAGTAAGATCCGTACTTAAATTCCATCCAAGACTTGCACCGATAAAAGCTGCAATATTTCCTCTTGTTAACAAAGATGGTATGCCGGAAATTGCAAGAAAAATTGAAACCGATTTAAGAAAATCTTTCAGAGTTTTTTATGATGACAAAGGTGCTGTCGGCAGACGTTACCGCAGACAGGATGAAGCCGGAACTCCATTACTGTATTACAGTCGATACTCAAACTCTCGAAGACCAAACTGTAACGGTTCGTGAAAGAGACACAATGGTTCAAGAAAGAGTTGGAGATTGATAAACTTTCTGTTTATTTGTTGAGCAAGTTACATTCGGCTTAAGAAAATGAAATCATTCAAACTCCTTATTCTAACTTTTATTTTTTCCTAGGCTGTCACGGTCGTACCGTGACAGAGAGAACGACACGGTGCGACCGTGTCGTCCAAGTTTTGGATCTGCATTTATCCCTCAAAAATTCCCCAATCCCCACATCGGGTTTTTTATTTTATATCATTAACTTTAATCCCAATATTAAAAACCATTTTCATTTATGATCAAAAAACTCTTAATCCTCTTCGTAATATTTTCTTGTTCTGTTATAGCTCAAAAACCTACTTACGATTCACTTGTTAAAGCAGGCATCAATCAAATCTACAGCATAAAATTTACTGAAGCAGAAAAAACTTTTCAGTTATTAAAAAAAGAATACCCAAAGCATCCGGCAAGCAGATTCTTTTTTGCAATGATAGACTGGTGGAAAATTATTCTCTCAGAAGAAAATGAAGAAAAGGATGACATCTTTTATGATAAGATTGAAGAGGCAGTTGACTTCTGCGATGAAATTCTTGACGACGATCCAAATAATGTTGATGCACTTTTCTTCAAAGGCGGTGCAATTGGTTTCAGAGGCAGGCTGCAAGTAATGCGGGAAAGCTGGTTCTCTGCAGCAAATGCAGGAAGAGAAGCTCTTCCTCTAGTTGAACAGGCTTATAAACTCGATCCAAAAAATGAAGATGTAAAACTTGGATTCGGAATTTACAATTATCTTGCTGCAGTTATCCCGGAAAAATATCCAATCGTAAAACCTGTAATGATTTTCTTCCCTGAAGGTAACAGAGCACTTGGACTTCAACAGTTAAAAGATGCAGCAATTTCCGGCAAATATTCAAAATACGAAGCAAGATATATTCTTGTTACTTTCTATTTCTATTTCGAAAATGATATGAACTCTGCACAAATTTATGCACAACAACTTGTTGAGTCCTTTCCAAACAATCCTATGTTTGAAAGATGGCGAGGCAGAATAGCTGCAAGAGAAAAAGAAACAACTTTGGCAGATTCTATATTTAAGGATGTTCTGCATAAGGCAGACAAAAATTATGAAGGTTATAATACTCCAATGGTAAGAAGAGAAGCTAATTACTATCTAGGTTATAATTTGAAAAATGGCAGCGACCTTAATACGGCATTACAATATTTTAAAAAGTGTATTGAAGAATCAAAAAAGATAGATGAAGAAGGCGAGGAATCAGGTTTCCAGATAAACGCAACACTTTACTCGGGAACAATTTTTCAAACCTGGGGAAATAACAAAGAAGCTAAAAAATATTATGAAAAAGTTTTGGATATGCGCGATTTCAGAGATTCACATAAAAATGCAAACTTGTATATCGAATCAATGAATTAGCTCAGATATTAAATTCTGATTATAATGAAGTTGATAATGTTAAGCTGTTAAGTGCCCCAACCGAACCGAGCGATGAATAAGCATAACTGAATTTGTATCCTGAAACATTCACTCCAAGTCCACCATTAAATCCTGCAATACCTGCACTTGAACCCAGTTTGAAATCTTCTCTGCGTTCATTATCATAACCAAAACGGAGAGTGAAAACTTCGCTCAAATAAAATTCTGCACCGATAGTGAACCCTTTGAAGTGCTGGTAGAATTCATCTCGTTCCTGGTTAAGGTTATGGAAATCGAGAGATAATCTTACCGGAAGTTTTTCCAATCTTTTTGAAACTCCGATTAGAACGTCAAGTGGTAAATCTTCTTTTACATCAGTGTAAGATGATAACTGAGTTCCAATGTTCAGGACAGATGCACCAAGATTTAACATTATATCAGGAAACTCATAATTAAGTCCTAAATCAAGTCCGATTGCACTTGATGAATAGTCTTGAATATTTGAGTAAATAAATTTTCCTGTAGCGCCGTAATAAAAATTAGGCATAAATTTATTCGTGTAGCTTAAAAGGAATGCAAATTCACCTGCGTTAAATTCACCGGTTATGTTTCCGTTTCCGTCTGCCTCATCGAAACTTCCGTAGTTTATGTATTGAATTCCCGTGCTGAATCTTCCAATATTTTCGAACTGAGTTGAATAAGTAAGACTGAATAAATTAATATCCATCAGGTGTTTAACAAATGAGAATGAAACAGGATCTTTTTCAAGAAAACCCAAACCGGCAGGATTGAAAAAAATTACGTCAACATCATCGTTGTTTGTAACATAACTTCCACCGAGACCTGCTGCACGTGCACTCATATCCAATCGTAGAAAATCATATGTAGTAGATTGTCCAAAATTGTTTGAAGATATTAATATTGTAAAAATGAAAAGTGCCGAAAGAAAGTTTTTCATACAGTTAAATTCCTTGAAAAATTCAATACCTATTTAAGAATTAATGTCAATAAAGGCAAGGGGAAGAAGATGGGACAATTTATAATGAAATCTTTTTATTCGTGATTTTAATCAAACGATCATTTCCGTCATTCTAGTTTGTATTGAAACGAAACTTTTTCTGACATAGATTTGTTTCCAAATTAAAAGGAGATAAAAATTGAACGCGGTTAAAACAGTATTCTTAATGACATTAATGATGGTTCTCTTCCTGTTTATCGGATACTCTCTTGGCGGTAATACAGGAATGACCATCGCACTTGTATTTTCATTGCTAATGAACTTCGGCTCTTACTGGTTTTCTGATAAGATCGTTCTGAAAATGTACAGAGCAAAAGAAGTGAACAGAGAGTCAGCACCAAAGTTTTATGATATGATTGAAAGACTTGCAAAACAAGCAAACTTACCGATGCCTAAAGTTTACATTATTAACGATCCAACGCCGAACGCATTTGCAACAGGCAGAAGTCCAAAAAAAGCTGCGGTTGCAGCTACAACCGGAATTCTTCAAGGATTGAGTAATGATGAACTCGCAGGTGTAATGGCACATGAACTGGCTCACGTAAAAAACAGAGATACATTAATCAGCACGATAGCCGCAACATTGGTCGGTTCTATTTCATACATAGCACAGATGGCTGGCTGGGTTTTTATGTTTGGCAGAAATGACGACAGGGAAGGCAATGGTATTGGTGGATTGGTGCTAATGATTTTGTCACCAATACTTGCAATGCTTATCCAGATGGCAATTTCACGCTCACGTGAATTTGCTGCAGACAAAGGTGGTGCTGAAATTTCAGGTAATCCATTGGGACTTGCTTCTGCTCTTCAAAAAATTGCTATGGGCAACCAGATGAAACCAGTTTATCATTCAGAACCGACAACGGCTCATATGTTCATTATCAATCCGCTTCATGGCGGTGGGATGTCAAAATTATTTTCAACTCATCCATCGACTGAAGAAAGAATTAAAAGATTGCAGGCTATGGCGAGATAAAACAATTAAAATTTTAGAATAAAGAATTAAAAGCTGTCAGATTCCCGAATTGCAGGAACGACAGCTTTTTTTATACGCTAACCTTCAAGGTTTATGCTTCTTTAACTGGTTGCAACCTTGAAGGTTTCAGAAAATACAATCGTCTAGTATCTTGCATTCAGTATCCAGCTGCAAGAAAGTCTTGATACTGTTAACCATTCTGCGGATATTAGTATTGTAATGCCGATTAAGTTTGCAATTATATATCTACTCGAATCAAGGAAAATTCTTTTCCCAATTATTTCAATCATATTTCTAAATTCAATAAATGTTAATTGTCAGTTAAAAACTAATCTCGATGTCTTTTATTCACTTACGGATTCGCTTGTAGATAAAATTAATTCCGAAATACCCTCAAATGAAAAAAAGATTTTACTGACTTTAAATCTTGGTGAAAGCTATACTCTTTTTTCAAATAATATTATGGAAAGATTTAAGAAGGATGGAAGAGAAATTCTTATTCAGCCTCCTGATGAGTTGAATGTTTCAAAAGTTGATATTGTAATGGAAGGTGCCGGAGTTGAATACGGTGAAATGTTTAGGGATGGATTTTTTGGAACTCATTATATTCAGAGATACTCGACAATTTTTGGAAATTATGTGCAAACATTCTCTGATAAAGGTAAACAGGAATTTGAAATCACTCTTATTGATACCGTAAAAGTTGAAGATATAAATTCACTTGAGAACAATTCTTATCCTTTTACAAAAGGAACTGTGCCTGCGGAACCATTTTTGTCGGGTTTTGCCGAACCTCTGATAGCAATTGGAACAGCAGCTTTGGTGGTTGTACTCTTCTTCACAATCAGAAGTGAGTGACTGCTTTTACCTTTGAAGCAACTTCATTTTTGACTAATATTGCCTGTTAATTTTATGAAATCAAAGCACTTATGAGAAAATATTTAATAATTCCCGGATTCTTTTTATTACTTCTTTGGGGCTGCAGCTCGACACGTGACGTTGGTGAAATGGGACCTGATGAAAGGCTGCAATATGCACTTTCGTTATACAATGATGAAGACTATGAAGAAGCAGCAACGGAATTTGAAGCATTATTACTTCAATTTCCCGGCAGCAGTATTATTGATGATGCACAATATTATTTAGGAATGTGTAAGTACAATCGTGATGAATATATCCTTGCAGCTTATGAGTTCAGCAAATTGATTAAAAATATGCCTGCGAGTGAGTTTGTTGCTAATGCTCAATTCATGCTTGCAGAAAGTTACTATGAACTCTCGCCAAATTACACGCTTGATCAGAAATACACGGTAAAAGCTATCCAGGAATACCAGGCTTTTATTGATTTCTTTCCACTGAATGAAAAAGTTAGTGAAGCAGAACAAAAAATTACAGAATTGAATGATAAGCTGGCGCAAAAAGAATATTCAATTGCATATATTTATCAGAGGATGCAATATTATACTGCATCATTAAAATATTACGACGCAGTTGTTGAAATTTTTCACGACACACCATATGCTCCAATGGCGTTATACAGTAAAATAATGTTATTGATGGATAGAGAAAGAGAAGATGAAGCATTGAGCGATATGAAAAAATTTGTACGTATGTATCCGGATGATCAGAATTTCCAGGAAATTAATGATTTGAAAAACTCTCTTGAGGCAAAGTTAAAAGGGGGATATTCTTCAAGCGAATGACAGTCCGTAAAGTAAGCGAATCACAAATTACTATGACCGAGCTTGTATTACCTAACCACACCAACCAATTAGGTACGCTTTTCGGGGGACAATTGATGTTCTGGATAGACATTTGTGCTTCTCTTAGCGCAGGAAAACATAACCAGAGAGTTTGCGTAACTGCTTCAGTAGATAGGGTTGATTTTCATCATCCAATAAAACTTGGTGATGCAGTTACTCTTGTTTCTTCGGTTAACAGAGTTTTTAATACTTCACTTGAAGTTGGAGTTAAAGTTTTCGCACAAAATTTCAAAGAGGGCACAGAAAAGCATACGAATTCAGCTTACCTTACTTTTGTGACTGTTGATTCGGATGGCAATCCTGTTAAGGCTGTCGATGCTTTACCTGAAACAAATGAACAGAAAAGAAGATTTAATGAGGCACTCATCCGGAGAGAAAACAGACTTAAAAGCAGATCTGTTGAAAAATAGTTTCATTTTATTTTTATTTTTTTCCTCACTAACCTTTAGCCAGATTCCCATCAATGGATTTTGCTCCCAAAAGAATTTCCCTCTTCCAAAAAATTATGACGGAATGATTTCGGCCGATTTAAATTCAAACGGGAATGATGAATTAATTTTTTATTCGTCCTCTACAAAACGTATTGGAATATATTCCGGCATCTCAGAAGAAAATGTTTTGTTTAAGGAGTTTCCAATCAACTCTGAAATTTCACAACTTCAATATTTAAAAGATAAATCCGGAAATGCCAGTTTATTTGCAGCCGTTGATCGAAAGCACAGAAAAATATTTTTGATCGATATTTCTATTGATACCGTTACGATCAGAGATGACCAACTTGAGTTTGACTCTTATCCTGAAAATATTTTTACGGCTGATATCGATTTAGATGGTAAGGAAGAAATACTTGTTTCCGGAAGCGGGTTTGATGGCTTGTCCATAATTTCGATCGCAAATGGTGGCGTTGGAGAACTAAAGATTATAACAGGCACAAGTTTTAGCGAAGCACTTTTTATTGATTTTAATAATGACGGTTATAAGGATGTTATTGCCTTCAATATCCTTGAAAATTCGTTCCAGTTTTTTAAGAATAATACCAAAGCAACATTCAGACTTTCTCGTTCAGTTCAATCTTCTGAAAATATAAGTTTGCTTAAAACGATGGATTTGAATAATGATGGCTTTTACGATTTAATTTATAGCGTTGACAATTATCTTGAGATATTATTTGGAGATTTTCAAGGTGCTTTCCGATCAAAAAAAACAATTAAGCTCGATGATAAACCTACAGGAATTATTTTGGGTGATTTTAACGGTGATAAATTGCCGGACATCTCGTATTCGTTGAATAAAGGAACATTAAATATACTATTCGCAAAAAAAGATTCAGATTTCTATGAAAGCGTTTCTTATCTAAAATGTTCATCATCAGGTCCAATTGTAAAATTCAAATCCGGAGATAATGATAATATTGGCTGCTTTTTAGAGACGGATGAAGTCAGCATAGTGACATCTATAAAAGAGCTTAACAATGGGCTGAAGCTTGTTCCGGCTATTTTTGCTGGCGCATTGAAAAAGTTTGATTATGGAAACGATAATATCTCAGATATCAGCTTTGTTGATGAATACGATAATTATCTCAAACTTTTTCTTTTAAATAGATCAGGAATTCCATCATCGCTTTATTATTTACCGCTGGCGGAAAATCACAAAGAAATTGTTGTGGATGATTTCTACAAACAGATAAAAACATTTTACTGTTATATCGAAGGTACACCACTGCTTGAAGTATTTAAATATAATTTTAAAACCAATAAGCTTAACCGCAAGCAACTTTATGCGCCTGGAGAAATCCTTGATCTGAATTTATTCAGGATTGATAGTTCACTGGTAAATATATTTTTAGTTTATAATAAGCAGTCGAAACTTCATCTCGGTAAATTTGAAAACCGTGAGTTGAGTATTACTTTCAAAGAATATCCTTTCATCGACAGAAATGTAACATCAGCAAAAATTCGTATTAAAGATGAGCCGGAAGTATTCTATTGGAAATCAGAAAAAGATACTCTTTACTTCAAGTCAGCAGAAATTGAACCTGGTCCAAACATTTATAGAACTTACTTTGAAATTCCAAATTCAAATACGCTGAGTATCAATTTATATGGAGCTAATACATATTATAACGATTATCCTACTATTATAAGTTTAGTTCAGAATGACTCAAACAAATATTTACTGCTGTCGTCGGGGAATAAATTTAGTTTATCGACAAATATTTTTAACGATCAAGCTAATAATAGAAAAGAATTTGGCAGGGGATTTTTTGGCGAAATTGTTATGAAGGGAATAATTAATTTCTCAGTAAATACCGTCGATGATGATTATATTAACACATTGATTTATGACGGGCGAGCAAAAAATTATCAATTAAGCCGTACTGTTTCTGCTGAAAATGTTTCAGATTATTTCTTTATAAAACCCGACCAGAAAAATTATTATCTGGTTTATTCAAACACGGAAGGTGAGATATCAATAACATCATTAAAAAAATAACATTTTTAATTTCTGGACTGATGCTGAATTTATTTTTTTCGGTTCAGATATTTTCACAGGATTTGAATCAAGTTCAGCTTGATTCACTTTACATCAAATTTCTTCAACTTAAATGCACCAGAATATTTACCTCGAACCGATCAGCCAGCTGAGTTGACATTAGAAGATAGAAAATGCGGATTTGAAATTGTAACGAACACAAAATCTAACATTGATCTCTTCTCTCCTGATCAGCAAGTTGTAATACAAAAAATTCTTAGCAGGCCATCTTTGCAGACAAGTATTGTTTCACCATCAGGATTTTTCAGAGTTCATTATGATCAAACAGGATTTAATCGTCCATCATATATCTCTAGTTTATCAGCCGATCAGAATGCCGCTGAAGTTGCAAAATCACTAGATTCAGTTTACAATTTTGAAGTTAATTATCTTGGATATCTTCCACCTCCTTCCGAGATAACATTGCTGGAAACGACAATAAATATGATGTCTATATTCAAAGCCAAAGTGCTGGACTGTATGGCTACACTGAACCGGAAAGTAAAGTTGGTGTCAGATAATTGGACATCTTTTATAGTAATTGATAACGATTACATTGGATATTATAGTACGGGTATTAATGGAATGCTTGTAACAGTTGCGCATGAATTTCATCATAGCATTCAAGTTGGAAATTATTCTGCCGGATGCTAATTCTCCTTATAGAAATTCTGATGTATTTTTTTATGAATTGTCCTCAACTGCAATGGAGGAATTTGTTTACGATACCGTAAACGATTACTACGCTTATATGCAATTCATATTTTCAAAATCCTGCAAGTAGCCATTCCACAGCAAAATGGATACAACCTTGCAATCTGGAATATGTATCTTCAAGAACATATTTCGATTTTGAAATTTTGAAACAACAATGGGAATTAATTCCAAGCACAGAGGCAATTGTGTCAATAAATAATACTATTCTAAATGCAGGTTCTTCACTTTCCGGGTGAACTAAATAAATTTGGTATTTGGACCTACTATACGAATATCCGGACAATCTCCGGACTATATTTTGAAGAAGCTCCGAATTATCCTTTGATCAGACCAACATCAACCTTGACATTTACTCCACCTCAACAAACAGCGGATATGACTTCAACGACCGACTGCTAATAATTTTGTTAAATTCAACATTACCTGTGCTGGTGATACATTATACGTCAATAGTAACAAATGGTGATGCATTTGCTGCTGGCAAAATCCCAATCAAGTTTTGATTTTGATTACACACTTTTTTCCGATACCACTAGCGGTACAAGAAAATTAACAGATGATTATTCATCAACCTTTATCACGAGCAATCCAAGTTACTGGTCTGTTTCTGAAATTTTGAATAATTCATTGGTAAGATCAGATTCAGTAATTCCAATTCCCAATTGTTGAAACTGAATGAGAGTTTTGTTTTTCCGAATCCTTTCAACTATTCAGCATGTCACTGGTTCAGAATCCAATATAAATATTGCTTTGAATATGCAAAACGGAGACAGATGTAGATTTTAATGTTTATACATCTGGATTAGAAGAGGTCTATTCAGGAAATCTCACAGTTGGTCCATTAATAAATAATTCTCTCGGAATTTATTGGGATGGTTTGGATAATAATAAAAACAAACTTGGTTCCGGAGTTTATATTTACGTTATCCAGCAGGGCGATGAGGTTATTAAAGGAAAAGTTGTGATTTTCAATGAGTAGATACTCAATCCAATCTCAAAATCTTTCCAAGCTCTTTGGAAGAAGATTGATCTTCAAGGATATTAATTTCAATTGGTCAGAGAAAGGAATCTTTGGTATTTCCGGTCCAAATGGTTCCGGCAAATCAACGCTGGTAAAAATTGTTGCTGGACTTATCTCACCTTCATCAGGTAAGATCATTCATAAAAATTCTGAAGGTGAAATAGTCCCTGAAAAACTTCATAACTACATCGGCTTTGTTTCGCCCTATCTTGTTTTGTATGAAGAATTTTCTGCCTGGGAGAATTTAAAAATTTTTGCAAAGATTCGGGGAGTTAATTTTAATGAAGAAATAATTGTTTATTACCTGACTCAGTTTCTTCTGGAAAATAGAAGGAACGATCTTGTTAAAACTTATTCATCGGGTATGAAACAAAGATTGAAATTTATTTTTGCACTTATGCATTCGCCAGGTGTTTTAATATTTGATGAACCGACTTCCAACCTTGATGAGGAGGGCAAGAAAGTAGTTTATGACATTGTCCGTGAGGAAGCCAAATCGAGAATAGTTGTTATCGCATCAAATGAAGAACGTGATTTGGCTATGTGTCAGGAAAAAATATTATTGGAAAATTTTAAAACAGTGGAACACAGACCTGCCTTGCCGGCAGGCAGGTGACACAGATTAAATTGATCAGCGCGGATCTGCTAAATCAGCGTCATCTGCGTTCTATTTTTAATTGAACAAGACTTTAATATGAAATCATATTCGTTATTTAAAAAAGACTTTCATTCTGAGTTGAGGACTCGTTATGCGATCAACTCACTCGCAATGTTTATTATTGTGGCCATCAGCGTTATTCTTTTTTCAATTGGTAACGAAACTATAACTGAAAGCTTAACTGGTGGACTATTTTGGGTTGTAATATTTTTCACAGCTATGTCCGGACTATCGCGAGCATTTGTTTCTGAAGAAGAACGGGGAACAACACTTACACTTCAATTAATTGCTTCACCAACAACGGTGTTTTCAGGAAAACTTATTTTTAACCTGATACTCGTTTTCTGTATGAACGTGGTTATTGCTCTACTTTATTCTGCTTTATTTGAAAAATTTGTTATACAGAATTTCCCCTTGTTTTTATTGACCTTCATTTTAGGCAATATTGGACTTGCTGTTTCATCCACAATAATAGCCGCAATTATTGCAAAAGCAGGTGCAAAAGGAACACTTTATCCAGTGCTTTCCTTTCCGATTTTATTACCTTTGATTCTTACCAGCGTTCAATTAACTTTGTTCTCATTCGATGGTACAAGCTTTGAAGAAGCTCAGTTTGAGCTGGCAATTGTTGTTGGATACGATGTAATTATGTTGACAGCCTCGTATATGCTTTTTGATTTTATCTGGAAAGATTAGTCAAATTCAATGGTTTTTTAGGATTAAAATTTATGATTTGGAAAATATTCTTATTTGTACTTTTAGCGTTTGTATCAATAGCAGGAATTGCGTTTCCAATAGTTGAGAAACCTAGTGCCTGGTATGAGTTTCCATTTATTCCAGGATTGGAAGAAAATGCAAAAATTATCTTCTTCCATGTTCCAACTGCCTGGCTTACGGTAATCGCATTTCTTTTATCCACAATTTTCAGTTTCAGATATCTCCGGAAGAAAAATCTTGATGAAGATGCCAAAGCTCATTCCGCAGCTCAACTTGGAATGATTTTCTGTATTCTTGCAACAGTTACAGGTGCAGTCTGGGCAAAATTTGCGTGGGGACAGTTCTGGAGTTGGGATCCGAGACAAACAAGTATCTTTGCAATTTTATTAATTTATGGTGCACTCTTTGCACTTCGTTCATCAATTGAATCTGAAGACAAACGTGCAACACTTTCCGCAGTTTATTCATTGATTGCTTTTGTCACTGTTCCATTTTTCATTTTTGTTATGCCAAGGATCATGAAAGGTCTTCATCCCGGTTCCGCCGATGATACAAATGCAGGACCTGTCATTGATTTTAAAATGAATTCAAATATGCAGCTAATATTTTTCCTCTCAATGATTGGATTCACAATATTATTTTTTTGGATGTGGAGAGTCGGTTATAGATCAATCATTATAAAAGATAAACTTAATAAACAATTAACCAGCCCATTGGCAGGATAGGGAGTTTAAATTTTGGACGGACTTTATAATTTTCTTCAGAACAATGCAATTTACATTGTTATGATAATTGTTCTTATTGTTTGGGTAGGAATATTTTTCTATATGTACGCCCTTGATAAAAGATTAAAAAGTATTGAAAAAGAAATAAGCGGAGAAAAAAAATGAAAAATAAATATATTTTCGGTGGAGTAATCATTGTCGTTTTCCTTGGATTAATGATGTACCTCTTTACTCAAAGCAATATTGAGTACGTTGACGACTTTAATAAAGTGATGTCAACAGAAAAGATAGTTAAAGCTACAGGTAGCTGGGTAAAGGAGAAAAACTATCAGATTGATAATCAGAATAAAACTTTCGCTTTCATGATGACTGATGTAAACGGAAATCAGATGAAAGTAATTTATGAAGGAACAATTCCAAATAACTTCGAAAGTGCGACAAGTGTTGTAGTAACCGGCAAATATCAAAACGGTTATTTTCACGCCAAAGACATTCTAACTAAATGTCCAAGTAAATATGAAGAGAAATCTGCGAACTCTTCATTATAATTAGCATTTACAAAATAACGTTTAGACTTGAGGTATAAATGGTAGGAAGTATTCTACTCACACTAGCTCTTGCATTCAGCATAATCTCAATGATTATGTATTTTTTGAATTACAGAGGATATAAAAACACTCTTAATTACGGAAGAGTTGCCTATCACGGTATGGCAGTTCTTGTTATTTCTGCATCAGTGTTTTTATGGTACGCGATATTAACACACCAATATCAGTACAATTACATTTACAGTTACAGCAATAACAGCTTAAGAGATCTTGGTATTTTCCAACTTGCTTCATCATTCTGGGGAGGGCAGGAGGGAAGCTTTATGCTCTGGCTTCTATTAACATCAATTGTTGGAATAATTCTGCAATCATACTCTTCAAAACGAGGAGATCTTGAACCAAGAGTGATGGCTGTATTTACACTTGCAACCTCATTTCTTTTGGTAATGGTTTCGCCCTGGTTTAAAAATCCTTTCGAATATATTTGGATGACACCGGTTTTTGTAAAAGTAGAACATTTAAATTCTCAATTCTTTAATCTTCCTTTCATCCAACAGTTCTTCTTTACAGATCAAAGCACCAACCAGGGATTTGTTCAAATAAATTCTGATTTGGTTTCTAAGCTTTCCGCTGCTGGAGTTTCTGTTAATCAATTTATAATTGATGGTAAAGGTTTGAATCCACAACTACTTAATTTCTGGATGCAGATTCATCCCCCGATTTTATTTACTGGCTTCTCAATGGCTACAGTTCCATTCGCATTTGCAATTGCAGCATTAATGAAAAACGATTACAAAGATTGGGTTAAGCAAGCTTTTCCTTGGATGCTTGCCGGAATGGGTGTTCTTGGTTTAGGAATTATGCTTGGAGGTTATTGGGCTTACGAAATGCTTGGTTGGGGAGGTTACTGGGCTTGGGATCCTGTTGAGAATTCAAGTCTGATACCTTGGTTGGTCGGAGTTGCAGGAATTCATACTCTATTAGTTCAAAAGAGAAGTCAGTCACAGGGTGGTATCGGGAAGTATGCAAAAACAAACTTGATGCTTTGTGTTCTTACTTATGTTTTAGTTCTTTACAGTACTTTCCTAACACGAAGTGGTGTTCTTGGTGATGCTTCCGTTCATTCATTTGTTGATCCGGGAATGATAGTTTACCTCTTTCTGGTTTTATTCATTGGAACTTTTATAGTAATTGGTTTCGGAATGATAGCGTTTAGATGGAAAACATTAAACGAGAATATAAAGGACAATGAGAGTATACTCTCACGTGAATTAGCTTTATTCACAGCGATGATAGTATTGATAGCCTCAGCTATAATTGTTCTTGTCGGAACTTCGGCACCAATTTTCGGTCAATCTGTTGATACATTTTTCTATGATGAAATGCATCTACCCCTTGCGATCATAATTATGTTTTTAAATGGAATAAGTTTATTAATCAAATGGCAAAAATCTGATCTAAATGAGTTGATAAAGAAATCGACTTACTCAGCAGTCGGTGCAGTTTTGTTTACTGTTTTACTCGTAGTTATTGGTGGAGTTCATGAGTTAATGATTATCATTCTTTCATTGACAACTTCATTTTCTCTGTTTGTTAACCTTGATATTGCAATCAAAATTGTCAAGGGAAATTTCAAAATGCTAGGTGCGTATGTTGCCCATATTGGAATTGCATTATTCATTCTTGGTGTGATTGGTTCTGCTGTTTACAGTGAACAGATTAACTTAGATCTTGTTAAAGGCAAACCTGTAGCTGCATTTGGTTATGAGATGACATTCACAGAATTCTATCCGATCGCAAATAATACTAAATATGCTTTTAATGTAACTGTAAAGAAAGGTAACTCCGAGTACAAGGTAACACCTGTTATGTATATGAGTGAATTTAATAACAGCCTGGTTCGTGAACCAGCTATATTAACTCTGTTAACAAAAGATATTTACCTTTCACCTTTAGGATATAATGAAGCTGGTTCGGATCAAGCGAGTGGACAAACAGTCTCAATAAGTCCTGGTTCAGAAATTAATTACGAGGGGATAAAGATTAAATATGAAGAATTTATTAAACCGGATATGTCAGCTATGATGTCTGGTGGTGATGTTGAAATGGGGACAAAATTAATCATCACCAAAGATGGAAAAGAATATGAAATCTCACCACTGATAAAAATTATATCCGGACAATTTGAGTATACTCCGGTAGACCTAAAAGAAGCTAATTTGAGAATTGAAGTACGTAAGATTGAACAAAGCAATAAAAATGCTGATTTAGTTATTTCTAAAATTAATGGTGCAAATAATACAGCAAATCAATCGACAGAAGTTTTAAGTGTTACTGCAAGCATAAAACCTTTTGTTAGTTTTGTCTGGGCTGGAGTAGCCATTATGGTCATCGGGTTCTTTATTGCAATGACTAGAAGATTAAAAGAGTCCAGAATAGTATCATAGTATTCTTTTAAATTTTGTTCTAATTAAGCCCGCTTATGCGGGCTTAATTATTTATGGGTTGTAATTTCATCACCTAGATTAAACTTAATCATAAAAAAACCGGCTTCAAGCGAAGCCGGTATAGTGGTTGTGGTTGAGTCGAGATAGGAAGAGTTGAAAGTTTTTTAAATTCCCCTGCCGTGTGGTCCCTTAATTTAATTCATTCTAAAAATTACATATATCTGAACAGTGATACTCAATTGATATACCATCCAAATAGTTACTAGATGTTCTGTCTCATTTAGTGATTTTAAAAGTCATCTTTGACGGAGCAATAAAAATTATTTCAGTTTGAAAATATTTTAGGGGATGTAATTAATTTTAATACTGAAACAAAAATTGTCGTTTCGGAAATTATTCCTGTAAATATTACCCTGAGGAATTTTTGAATGTTTGATAATTGCAAAATA
Source organism: uncultured Ignavibacteriaceae bacterium (assembly GCA_963790385.1). GTDB lineage: Bacteria > Bacteroidota > Ignavibacteria > Ignavibacteriales > Ignavibacteriaceae > IGN2. The sequence continues at coordinate 151,505 of CAWBOG010000003.1, read as the reverse complement.
ATATTTTCACTAAATTATTTCGCCGAATTTGACGTGTGAATCAGCGAAATAAAAATTGGTATTGATAACTCAGATAAGTGATAATTATTAGAGTATAATTTGTTAATAGTTTCTTTACAATTCGGAGAAAGGAAGTTCAAAACTTTGACTCAAATGCTATTAAAATGAATAATATTCTAATAATTATTTTGCTGTTCATTTCTTGACATGTGTCCACTGAGTGGTTAAATTTGACCCTCAATTTTGATGAATTCCGCAGTAGCTCAGTTGGTTAGAGCACCTGACTGTTAATCAGGGGGTCGTAGGTTCAAGTCCTACCTGCGGAGCCATAAACCCCAATTCGCATTGGGGTTTTTTATTTCATTAAGATTGTGGGAAGAACTGTTTAAAAGAAGGATTCAAAATCAATGACAGATTATTCAACCGGTATCGTATACGATCAAATATTTCTTAAGCACGATCAACCCGGTCATCCTGAAACTGCTAAACGACTTGGATCAATAATAAATTTATTAAATGAAAATGGTTTAATTAATAAAGTTAGTTTAATAAAATCAAGACAAGCTGAATCTGAAGAAATCTCTGTCTGCCATTCAAAAGATTACGTTGAGTATTTAAAAAAATTTTGTGAAAAAGGTGGAGGATTTTTAGACCCTGATACTTACTCAAATCAATTTTCTTTTACAGCAACTTCTACAGCGATTGGAAGTTCTGTTGATTTGGTAAGCTCAGTTATTAAAGGTGAATTGAAAAACGGGTTTACACTTCTTCGTCCTCCAGGACATCACGCCCTGGCAAACAGATCGATGGGATTTTGTTTGTTTGGAAATATTGCCATTTCAGCTAAAGTTGCATTAACTCAACCTCAAATAAAAAAAGTTGCGATTGTTGATTTTGATGTTCATCATGGAAATGGAACTCAAGCACTCGTTGGCGATGATCCGAATATACTTTTTATTTCAACACATCAATATCCATTTTACCCGGGAACAGGAAGTATCACGGAAATTGGAGAAGGAGAGAGTGAAGGAACAATAATTAATATTCCACTACTAGCAGGTGTTGGAGACGAAGGATTTAAATTGGTTTATGAAAAAATTATCATTCCTTCTCTTGAAAGAATTAAACCTGATATAATACTTGTCTCTGCAGGTTACGATGCACACTGGAATGATCCGCTCGCCGAATTGAATTTAAGCTTAACTGGATATAATTGGATATCAAGAAAATTAATTGAAACTGCTGTTCGAATCTGTTCTGGTAAAATTGTTTTTTTTCTTGAAGGTGGATACAACCTGCAAGTTTTAAGTTATGGAGTAACAAATACTATTAGAGGATTACTCGGCATAGATTTTTTTGAGGACCCGCTTGGAAAATCCGATGACGTTGAGACTAATATTGATAAAGTAATTAAAGAATTATTAAAAATTCATAGCCTTTAAATAGATTCATTTGTCAAGCATCTCACCTCAATGTTTTTTATTTTTGTTTTGGTAATTAGTTTAATATTCTATTATTGAATGAGTACGACGATGAAAAATATGACACTTATAATTTTATTCTTAATTGGAATTACTTTCTTTATTTCCTGTGGAAGTGGGAATGATGCACCGACAGAGAACAGCTTAAAATATGAATTGGCTAAATATGAAAAACAATCGGATGGCTGCGATAGTTTGATAGAGAACAATTGTGCAAAAATCAGAATTGAATTCCCTCAAATTACTGAATTCGAAAATGCAGTGGTGAAGGATAAAATTAATAATTCGATAAAATCTCTTTTCTCAATGAATGGAAATTCTAATTCAAAAGTAATTGACTTCAATTCTGAAATGGAGGGATTTATTACAGATTACCAAGAATTTATGTCGGAATTTCCGGATGCATTTCAATCCTGGTTTATTGAAAGAACAGGCGAAGTTAAGCTGAACAAAGGAAATATTTTTTCGTTTGACTATATGGATTATTCTTATACTGGTGGTGCTCACGCAAATACTTTCGTCACATTCAAAAATTTTAATTTATCAAATGGTGAAGAAATTAAGCTGGATGAAATTATTCCTTCTGAAAAGCAGACGGAACTTAAAAATATTGGTGTAGCTGAATTCAGAAAATTAAAGGAGCTTACTCCCGAGGCAGATCTTGGACAGGCAGGATTTTGGTTTGAGAATAATGAGTTCTACCTGAATGATAATTTTTTAATTACAGATTCAAGCCTGGTCTTTTATTATAATAATTACGAAATAACCGCCTATGCTTTTGGTCCAACTGAATTAAGTATCCCATTCGCAACAATAAAATCGCTCGTTGATGAAAAAAGTTTTATTAAATCATTTATAAAATAACAGTGTATTATCCTTTGCAAATAATAATCTAACAATATGGAGATAGAAATATGAAATTTGTTTTAATCGCAATTCTTCTAACTATAATATCAGTTAATCTGTACTCACAAGATTCAACAGCAGTTAAAAAAGATACATTGTGGGTGCCGAAGGGAATGGTCGGGCTTAATCTATCACAAGTTGCTCTATCAAATTGGTCACAGGGAGGCCAGAGTTCAATTTCGTTTACCTTCTTATCTCTGATGGGAATTGATTATATCGGAGATCCATGGAAATGGAAAAATGGTTTGAAGTTTGCTTACGGCAGAACAAAATTTGGAGATGAAGAATACAGAACAAATGAAAATGAAATATTTTATGAAAGTACATTGATCTATCAGTTAAACTGGGCTGCCAGTCCTTACGCAGGCGTTACTGCACAAACTGCAGTTACAAATGGTTATAATTATGATAGTATTCCTGCTTATCAATTAGTAGCGTTTGGAGATCCATTTTATCTAACTGAAGCAGTTGGTTTCATCTATGATAGGATACCTAATTTTTCAACAAGACTTGGTGTGGGATTGAAGCAAACCTGGGCTAGTAAATTTTATAACATCTATACTGATGACGCTGGCACACCAGAAATAGAAAAATTCAAAAATGAATCTGGTATTGAATCTGTTACTGAATACAGATGGGAATTTCTGGAAAATATGTCATATTATAGTTACCTAAGATTGTTTGGAACTTTTGATGATATCAGTGTCTGGGATGTACGTTGGGATAATGTTATAACGGCTAAAGTTAATGATTATATTAACGTAACATTTAACTTTTTACTTATCTACGATGAAGAGCAATCTATTAAGAGACAAATTAAAGAAGCGTTGCAGTTAGGAATTTCTTATTCATTTTTTTAGTTACTAGTATGATTTGTCCTGTTTGTAAAAATTCAATGGTAGTGCTCGAACTTGAGCAAATTGAAATTGATCATTGCACAAGCTGTGGAGGAATCTGGCTTGATGCAGGTGAATTAGAACTGCTACTCGAGACTCAGGAAGAAAGAGCAAGATTATTGAGTCTTCTGATAGAAGATAATAGTGTGAATGAAAAAAGTTATCGTTGTCCAATCTGCAGTAAAAAAATGAAAAAGGTTTTCGTTGGTAAGGAAAGAAAAATTCTTATTGATAAATGTAAAAAAAATCACGGGCTCTGGCTGGATAAAGGAGAGCTTGAATCAGTAATTGAACTTAGTTCCAACGATAGAGAAAGTAAAATAATCCATCTCTTAAAACAAATGTTTGAATCGAAAGTATCTTTTAAAAATAATGGAGGAAGCAAATGACCGGTTTAATAATTGTACTCGTTGTAGTTGCAGTTGTTGTTCTGTTTGTGATTTCAATGTACAACTCATTGATTCAATTAAGAAATAGGGTAAAGAATGCCTTTTCACAAATAGATGTTCAATTAAAAAGAAGACACGACCTTATTCCCAATTTAATTGAGACTGTAAAAGGTTACATGACTCACGAACGCCAGATTATGGAAAACATCACGAAGTATCGCAGCCAGGCTATGGATGCAAAGAGTGTTGGAGATAAAGCTCAGGCAGAAGGTTTACTTAGTGGTGCTTTGGGTCAACTTCGTGTTCAGGTCGAAAATTATCCTGACTTAAAAGCGAATCAGAATTTTCTTGCATTGCAGGAAGAACTGACTTCGACAGAAAATAAAATTTCTTATTCACGACAAGCATATAACGACCAGGTGCTTTTTTATAATAACAAAATTCAGATGTTTCCGTCAAACATTAATTGCCGGGATGTTCCAATTTAAAGAAGAAGAGTTCTTTGAAGTGGAAGACGAAAAAGAAAGAGCTGTTCCAAAAGTTAGTTTTTGAAAAGTTAGTTCCTCGTTTGGTAGTTTTTAGTTTTGGTTTGATTGTTCTCAGTTTTAGTTAATTAGTTTATTAACAGTGGAAAAATAAATCAGACCTACTAACTCTTAAACTAAGACCACAAACATATAACTAATAACCAATTAAGTAAAAAAATGTTTATTAATACTGTCATACATTCATGCAACCATTCATCCATGCAACCGGACTGTAAAAGGGACTAGAAATGATGTGGGAATTAATTGAAGCAAACAGGCGTAAGTCACTTTTACTTTTTATTTTACTCGGGATTACGCTTTTACTTCTCGGATATTTTTTCGGAAGCGCGTATTATCCTGATGGAGGCGGTTTCATCGGGATTTTCTTCGCATTATTAATATGGGGAATCCTTTCTCTCATCAGCTACTTCAGCGGAAGTAAAATCTTATTGGCAGTCAGTGGTGCAAAGGAAGTTACAAAAGAAGTTCATCCGCAATTGTTTAATGTTGTTGAAGAGATGAAAATCTCTGCTGGATTACCTGCCATGCCAAAGATTTATATCATCAACGAAATTGCTCCAAACGCTTTTGCCACCGGAATAAAACCTGAGAACAGTGCTGTTGCGGTAACAGCAGGATTGCTTGCAAGATTAAACAGAGATGAACTGCAGGGAGTAATTGCACACGAAGTTTCTCACATCGTTAATCGTGATGTCATGTTTATGACTTTTGCAGGTATTATGCTTGGAAGTATTGTTCTAATCTCAGAAGTATTTTTACGAAGTCTATGGTTTGGTGGAGGAAGATACAGCTCGAAGTCTTCTAAAAGCAGCGGACAGGGACAAATGATAATTATGATTGTTGCAATTGTATTCGCAATACTTGCACCGATACTTGCCCAGCTACTTTACTTTGCTATTTCAAGGAAGAGAGAATATTTAGCGGATGCTTCAGCCGTGAGATACACAAGATACCCGGAAGGACTTGCTTCAGCATTGGAAAAAATTTCAGATAATACAATTGAATTAAAAACTGCAAACAAAGTTACTGCACCAATGTATATTGTTAATCCACTTAAACCAAAAGGTCAGAAACTTACTGATCTTACAAGTACTCATCCGCCAATTTCTGAAAGAGTAAGAATATTAAGAGGCATTTCGGGTGGTGCAAACTATGTTGATTACCAAAATGCTTTCAATAAAGTAAAGAGAGGAAAAGAATCACTTATCCCTTCATCCGGCTTAACAGATCAAACTGCTATTGGATTAAAAGAAGTTGTTGCGACTTCTGCAGTATTAGGTTTAGAGAAGCAAACGAAGAGAGATGCCGGTGATATTATGATGAAGGTAAATCAGTACTCATTTATTAACTGTGCGTGTGGACTTAAAATTAAAATACCACCAGATTTTAATCAAAAAGAATTTAACTGTCCGAGATGCGGGAGAACGCATAAAATTTTATGAATAAGTTAGTCTAATCATAGATGCATTCCTTCCTTCAACTCTTCTAATTTGTTCAGATGAAATCAGTGTTTGTAACCTTCTATACTTGCAATACAGTTACGGCAGTAAGTGTTTCCCTTGATATCAACTTCCTCAATTCCGGGAGATGAGTGCATTACACAGTCCCAATCGAGACAATGGCGAAGTCCGTAACAATGTCCCAGTTCGTGAAGCGCTTCTTTGATTGTACGTTCGAGTAACAGATTTTTGTCGGAGTTGTTAGAATAAAATTCTTCATATAAACGGCATACCGAAAGGATGGAATGCTTCCCATCCAGCTGCGCTTCTCCAAAAATAAAAGTTAGGACAGGAACAAAAATATCCACATCAGTTAACATTACTACCTTGCCGTTAAATTTATCAGTTAGCTTCATGGCTTCTGCAATTATCTGCGTTGAAAAATATTGTTTTCTTTCCGGGGAGAAGAAATCTTCAATATTTAATTTTAAATCAATTACCTGTATACCTGATGAAAATCTTTTCGATAATTCACTAACAAGATTTTGCAGCAACAGAGTATTATGAAATTTAACTGGAGCAATGAAGATTTGCATTAATATTCAGCTTTACGCAGGCTGTACTTATTTATTTTGTTGTAGAGTGTAACCCTGTCAATCTCAAGAACCTGTGCCGTTTTAGAAATATTCCAATTATTTTCATTTAGCGCCTTAAGAATGTACTTCCGTTCTATCCCGGCAAGAGTTTTATCATCACCATTAAATTCAGAGTTATTTTTTGAAAGATGGAAAGGAAGGTCATCAACCATAATAGAATTTGTTTTACCAACTACCATTGCTCTTTCTATTGCATTCTCAAGTTCCCGCACATTTCCCGGCCAGTCATGATTTTTCAGAAACTCCATTGCTTCTTTTGAAACACTCTTAACCTGTTTATTCATCTTAATTGAAAATTTATTAATGAAAAAATTTGCAAGTAATGGAATGTCGTCTCTTCTTTCCCGTAATGGCGGAATAATAATTGAAAATACATTCAATCTGTAATAAAGATCCTCTCTGAACTTACCGTCTTTCACAAGCTCTTCAAGTAGTTCATTTGTTGCGGTGATTACTCTGAAATCACTTTTTATTAATTCGTTTCCACCAACACGGCTAAACTGTTTTGTTTCAATTACTCTTAAGAGTTCTATTTGCATCTTCAAGGGAAATTGATCCAATTTCATCGAGAAAGATGGTTCCGCGGTCCGCCATTTCAAATTTACCTTTTCTCTTGAATTGAGCTCCGGTGAAAGATCCTTTTTCGTGTCCGAATAATTCACTCTCCAGAAGCGATTCGGCAAGTGCGCCACAATTAACGGTTATAATTGGAAAATATTTTCTGTTGCTATTGATATGAATAGCTTTTGCAACCAGTTCTTTTCCCGTACCGCTTTCTCCTCTGATCATTACAGTTGTATCGGTTTTGGCAACAGTGTGTACAAGCTCAAATATTTTTTTCATCTGAAAACTTTCGCCGATAAAATTATCAGGTTTAATAATCTCATCGATATTTTCTTTAAGCTGAATGTTTTCAATTTTTAGTGCCTTTTGTTCGAGTGCCCGCTTAACGAGATGTGTTAGTTCATTGGGATCAATTGGTTTTGTTACGTAATCGTATGCACCATTTTTCAGCGCAGTTATTGCTGTAGGAACTGAAGCAAAAGCAGTGATCAGGATAAAAAGTACATCTTTATCGATAGCTCTGATTTTGGATAATAGATCCAGCCCGCTCATACCCGGCATCTTCATATCGACAAGAAGAAGATCGTATTTATCTTTTGTAAATTTCTGTAAGGCAGTTTCACCATCTTCAGCAGTGTCAACCAGATAATTGTCCTCTTCAAACCAGTGATAAAGAGATTCCCTCACAACTTTTTCATCATCCACAATTAATATTTTTTCTTGTTTATCCATTAATCTTATCCTTATGCAAGTTGTTCAGATATTGGCAATACTATTTTAAATGTAGTTCCCCTATTGGAAGTTTTTTCAACTTCAATTTTTCCATTGTGATGAGTGATAATTCCGTAAGTAACTGCCAGCCCAAGTCCGGTACCATTAGAAGCTTCCTTTGTTGAATAGAATGGTTCATAAATATGAGGTAAATCTTTTTCAGAAATCCCGGTACCTTCGTCTGTGATTTTAATAACAATATTATTTATCTCTTGCGTAATATTGATGGTAATATTTCCCCCGTCAGGCGATGCTTCAACTGAATTAATTAGAAGAGCCATCAACGCTTGCTGAATTTTATCTGCACTACAGCAAAGTAAAATCGGTTTATCAGCATAATCTTTTATCATCTTTATTCCGTGAATTTCGAGATGATGATTAATTACAGTAATACAGTTATCAATTATCTTTAAAAGATTCTCCTGGGCAAAATCATCCTGCTCTGAACGGGAAAAAATCAGCAAATCTTTTACAATTTGTCCGCACCGTGCAGCTTCGTGTGAAATAACATCAAGGAATTCAATAATTTTCTGATGCTCAGAATCCTTTTGCAGAGCCTGAATTTTTTTTGATATCAGTTTGCTATAAGTTAAAATACCTGCAAGTGGATTATTTAGCTCATGAGCAACAGTTGCAGATAGTTTTCCGAGCGAAGCCATCTTTTCGATATGACTAACCTGGTCGTAAATATTTTTAAGCTCATACGTTTTTTCAATCACTTTTTCATTTAAAGTTTCCGACCAATTTTTTATTTCTTTATAAGCTTCAGCAAGATTTGTTGACATCTGGTTAAATCGTCTGGCTACTTGTCCGAGTTCATTTTTAGCATGTATCTCGATTTTATATTCTAAGTTTCCGTTTCCTATTGCTTCAATACCTTCCCTAATTATTTTTATTGGTTTGTTAACTAAAATTGTTATAAATAATCCTGTAAAAAATGAAACAACGATAACAAGAAATATCGAAGCTAAGATTACATCAGTTGTACTCTCTTGAATTATTGCATCAAGTCCTTCTAAAGAAACACCAACATCAAGAACACCAAGAATATTAACATTTTGCGGGTGAGCATGACAATCTGCGTTTGAGCAGTCAGGTTCATTCATAATTGGATTAATAAGACCAAGCACACGTTTATTTTCTGAATTATTATAGACTCTAATTTTATCCTGGTTTGCTAAGCTCTGCAGTGGAACAGAACTATTATGACAACCAATGCATGCCTCAGCGTTTAAATCCACCTTCCGCAAGATTTCATCAGGATTGGTTGAGTAACTAATTATGCCTTGTTTGTTATAGATACGAATTTCTTCAACACCTTTTAAAGAGCGAAGTGTATTGATTATCGAGTGAACGTCTTCAGGCCGGTTTAAAAGCATACCATAACGTGTGGACTTTTTAATTATCTCACTTATATTATAAGAGGTTTGAAATCTTGATTCGGTTAAATAATTATTGAGGTTCTTTAAAATAAAATAGGTATAAACTGAAAGAAGGATAATCAGAATAGACGAAAGAGAAATGATAAGCCTAACACTTAGTTTATTAAAAACCTTTGGTTTCATAATAATCCACTAAACTGTTATATCAAAATTAGAGAATACTTTATATACATACAATCTATTTGATCTTCTAGATTCGTATTATAAATGCAGATGTATATCGGAAGGTGAAAAAATATTTTGATTTTTGTTAAAACGAATGAGGATAAAGATTTACAAAATATTTTTATTTGATTAAAGAATTTAAAATATCGATATATCTTTTTTTGCCAACAAGTTGATGAAGAAATTCAATTTGAGTTCCACCATCCATCATTGTATTTCCGACTTTCGGAATATTCGCTTTAATCTCTTCGATAATATTTATTGCATTGTGATGTAATTTTTCCCATTCTTCCTGATATAACTTTTCTTTTGAAATTTCCTGATCAGCAATCCCGATTATCGCAACCCACTGTGGCTTAAGGAGATCGTGAGTCGGGTCTCCAACTAAATCATAAATTAAAAAATTCATTGGTGCCGAAAGACTTACAGAACCCCAAACGCCAGAAATCTGAATTATATCCTGTCCGGTAACAAGACTTTTATTGCATTCGGAAATCGTCATTGAACTTATTGTATCAAGAAAACTTATGAAGATAGGATTTATACCGAAATAAAACGTATTCGGACAGATCTGTTTTGCAATCAGATTATTTTTAAGGTAGATAATCTGATTATCGTACTTAATGCTATTCAAACTGCTCGAAATAGTGTTTGCAATGTTTGTTATTTCATTTGGTTTTGTTTTCTTTACATCCAGATAGTTTCTCATAACTTTGTCAAACGGGCAATTCTCACAATCGAAATTGTTATCGCATAATTTATATTCAACAACCTGTGAAGCCATCCAGATGCATTTCATACTTTCATAATAAGTGTTTTTGAATTTGTTCTTGTTATTCATATTGTCTACTCAAAATTATTTGTTGTGATTCATTTGGAGCAATATTGTTTTCAGCATATACAGATTCTTCATTTACAAATACTGGAAAGTTCTTTGCCATCAGTTTGAATGCAGAGATTGCAAGAACGACAAGCATCATAGTAATACTGATTTCATCAAAGGATGGGAAATAATTTATTCCGGAAGAAGCAACCAATCCGGTGATACTCACATTAAGTCTGTTAAGTATTAATCCGCAAATTACAAGGATTGAAATTATATAAAGCCACTTTTTATCTTCTCTGAATTTTTTATTGCTTAGTAAAACGATGGGAACAATTGTTCCCAGAAATATTTCCAGATAGAAAAGTGATGTTTCCATCGAAGGAATAGTCAAATAGTGAAGTTTTCCATTATTAACAAAGTCGTAAATTTTTAATAACAAACCTGCAATCAATGCTATCCATACCACGAAGGCTGCACCAGATAGAATATTAATTTTCAAACCTGTATTACAAAAGCCTTGATCTTTAGTGCAACTTCTTGCTATAAGATATGATTCAAAAATTATCATTGATAAACCAGCCGCAACACAAGAAATAAAAAAATGTACCGGCAGCAAAGACGAATACCAAAGTGGATGTAATTTACCCGGAACAATCAGATACAATGAACCAAATGAGGATTGGTGCAGTGTTGAGAATAAAACACCAGCTATAACCACTGGAATGGAAATTATCTTTAATAATTTGATAGGTCCTTTCAAATTAAATTTTTGAAGTATCACAGGTGCAAATTCCAGGATGAGAACGGTAGTGTAACAGATGATGCACCAGGTAATTTCAAACATTACTGAATGAACATTCCACATTACCAAAGGATGCCAGAAATTTTCCGGTCTTCCAAGATCCACGAGCAGTAAGCAAATAACAACTGAATAACCCAGAAAGGCAGTTAATATTGCAGGTCTTACCATTGGCTCATATTTGTGTAGATTGAATATGTGAACAGTTGCGGCGATTGTGAATCCTGCGGCTGCAAGTCCCACACCGATAAAATCGAATCCGATCCATAAACCCCACGGGACAGAATCTTGTAAATTGGTCGTTGCACCAAGTCCTTTGGTAAATCTTAAATAAGTTGAGATTAAACCTACTGTTACTATAATAACAGAGACAACTTTCCAAAACGACGGTTTTAATATTTCTTTAATATGCATATTTATTTATTTCTATTAGACTTTTCTTCTTTAGCTATTTGATTTTTTCTTTTAGTAAGCCAGTACATTCCCGCCAGGAACGCACCGCCCCCAACAACAACTGAAGGAATTTTTTCCATGGCTTGTGCTGTTAAATCAGGCATAGGTTTTTTTGGTAACTGTGCAACATATCCTAATTGTTCGAATGGCACAGGAGACAATACCATTACATGGCTGCCACCAGCTTCTTCAAGACCATATATATGCTGATAATATTTATCGGGATTATCCTTTAGTCTTTTATTAGCAATTTCTATCAATTGATCCATATCCCCAAACAAAGTTGCTTCAGTTGGGCAAGCTTCAACACATGCAGGTAACTGACCAGCACTAACGCGGTCTATACACATATTGCATTTACGAATACGTGGCTGAGTGGTTCCCCATTCATAACGTGGAATACCATGTGGGCACGCCTGCATACAATATCTGCAACCAATACATTTATCAGCATCATAAACCACTGCACCGGTCTCTGTCTTTTTAATAGCTCCTACCAGACAAACTGATACACAAGCCGGGTCATTACAGTGCATGCAAAGTTTTCTTGCGTACAAATTATCATATTGTTCGACCACTGTGAAAGTATTGTTTGATAGATGATCTTTTAAGAAATCATTACTTGTGGATTCTAAATTATTTTCCTCTTTACAGGCCTTGTAGCATTTACCACATCCTATACAGAGTGTTACATCAAAGAGTAGTCCTTTTTCTTCCAACATTTCTATTCCGGTTTTTTATAGTGATAAAAATTCTTTTTCAAAATCAATTACACTCATATCATTTAATGAAGCGACCAGATCCTGTGTTAATAATCCACCATCATACATAGTTGCTCCTGCTTCTTCAACTTTTGGCAAACGATCATTGATGAATGTTTTTAATTTCAAAGATTCAGTTTTCATCCAGTTTAAAGCATCGTTACCCGAGAAAACTTTCCCATGGTTCTTAGAAAAATCATTTGATAGTAATTGTACTCCCCAGGTTTTATATGGCTCGGAGATTTTTTTACCAATTGCATCTCTGTTAACTGAACTCACAATTCCGTTAACAGGCGATAAAAATTTAACTTTTCTGTTTCCGTATGCGCCTTCGAACAACATATCTCCGCGTTGAATTGTTTTTCCTCTTTCCGGACAGCCTAAAATTGAAAGTGCACCCAATGCATTTAATCCAAATCCATCAATACCAATTGAAATTAATCCATCGTTATTTTGTCTTAGCCAGGTATGACCTTTTGAAAGAATTGTATTTGAAGGGATCGCAAAACTTGCTATTTCAAATTTCGGTGAATCAAATTGAGGGAATAGCGTTTCAAATGCAGGATGAGATTTTCCCTGAACTTTTAATACCATAAGATCAAGAACAAGGAATAATAAAAATACTGATAGAACAAAAATAGCAACCATCGTTTATCCTTTTCTTGTTTGTTTACTGTTCAGAGTTTGAGCTTGAATCATTTGTGTCGTCAGCGACTTTAGAGTCATTCTGTTTCTCTTCTTTATGAAGTTCACCACCATCATACATTGTTTCACTTGCGAGCTTTAGTGTTGGATCGAATCTCGGTGTGTAAGATTTCGATATTTTATTTTTTTTGGTGGATCCGGAAGCTAACGGATCAATGACAAACCGAACAAGTAAATCAACACCAATAAAAACCAAGATTAGTACGATTAAAAAAGTTAACATGATATTCTCCTATAAAATATTTTATTGTATTGATGAAGATGCAATCAACATACCAAATCATTTAAATTTTTATTGATCTTTTATCTCATTGGTAGGTAAGGAGTTATAAATTTAATGACGAATTGTTATACGATTGAGTACAAGATAAGTGTAAACTTCTTCAACAACACAGTGTTGAAAAACTCATCATAAGTGTTTAAAAATTCTTAAACATTACTCAACAATCAAAATTTATTTGTAAAAAACATTTTAAAGAAAACGTGTTATTGAGTGAGAAATCAATTGATATTGAGCAATCATCATCAATTAGTAATTAGCAATAATTATTAAACATCAACGCTCAATCAATCCTTTTCATTCTTAAAAAAAAGATGACTATTTATTGTCAGTATTGATAAATAACCGATAGCAGATGAAATAATAAATAGATTTTTGCTCACCAACTGTTGCGCTATTCAATAAATTCTCACAATTCTGGATTCATCTATTTTCCCTTAGAATGGCATAAAATTGTATCTATTAAAGCGATCCTTTTATCCATTACGAAAAATATTAAGCTACTTCTCGAAAGGAATAATAAAATGCCTGGTAAAAGCCGTCGCGATTTCCTCAAAACATCTGCAATAATAGGAGCTGGTGTTACTGGTATTTCGTCTGCTGCCAAAGCTGGTCCCAAAAATATTTTATCCGAAGACCGGATAGGAGTTTTGGTCGATACAACAGTTTGTGTTGGCTGCAGAAATTGTGAATGGGCCTGCAAAGATTCTCATAATCTGCCTGCGGGAAATATAGAATCGTATGCAGACAGAAAAGTATTTGAAACAAAACGAAGACCAGATGAAACAGCATTGACAGTTATTAATGAGTACTCACCGGGAAAAAATTCTAATTTGCCTCTTGATGTTAAAGTACAATGTATGCATTGTGATCATCCTGCTTGTGTTTCTGCTTGTATAGTTGGTGCTATGAATAAGCACGAAAATGGCAGTGTAACCTGGGATACAGATATGTGTATCGGTTGCAGATATTGCATGGTTGCTTGTCCATTTCAAGTGCCAGCTTTTGAGTATGATAAAGCTCTTAATCCATTAATAATGAAATGCGATTTTTGTTTTGAAAGAACCAAAGAAGGATTGCTTCCTGCTTGTGTAAGCATTTGTCCTGTTGAAGCACTTACTTACGGTGTCAGAACAGATCTTATTAAAATTGCACGTGAGAGAATCAGAAGAAATCCTGATAGATATGTTGACCATATATTTGGAGAATATGAAGTAGGCGGTACATCCTGGATGTATCTGGCAAATAAAGAATTTGCTGAACTTGATTTTCCGAATCTTGCTGAGAAACCAGCTCCCGGTGTTTCAGAATCAATACAACATGGAATTTTTGCATACTTTGTTCCACCTGTTTCTCTTTATGCGTTACTTGGTGGCATGATGTGGATATCAAAACGACGAAAAGAATTAGATAAGGAGGGAGACTGATGAATCACGAAAATGAAAATCCTGTTTTGATTAAACACAAATATTTTACTCCCGGAGTTATTGTATTAATTATCATTGCGTTGAATGGAATAGTTTTTTTGATGGGAAGATTTTTCTTTGGACTCGGTGCTGTTACAAATTTAAATAATCAATATCCATGGGGTTTATGGATTGGAGTTGATGTTGCTGCTGGTGTTGCTTTAGCCGCTGGCGGATTTACAACTGCGGCTCTTGGGCATATTATGCATAGGGAAGAATACCATGCAATCGTTCGTCCTGCGTTGTTGACTGCGATGCTTGGCTATACTTTTGTTGCCCTCGGAGTTGTTACTGACATTGGAAGATGGTATTACATTTGGCATCCATTGATAATGTGGAATGGCAACTCTGCATTATTTGAAGTTGGTATTTGTGTAATGATCTATTTAACAGTCCTATATATAGAATTTTTACCTATAGTTACTGAAAGATTTATAGGTAAGGTCAATCTGCCAGGATTTTTATCCGGTCTGAACAAACTAGTTGATAAACTATTAAGAATACTTGATCGGGGATTGTCAAAAACCATGTTCATATTTATTATTGCCGGTGTAGTGTTATCATCACTACATCAATCATCTTTGGGAACCTTAATGATAATTGCTGGACCAAAGATGCATCCGTTGTGGCAAACTCCAATTCTTCCTCTTCTATTCCTTTTATCAGCCATATCAGTTGGTTTTCCTATGGTAATTTTTGAATCAATTCTTGCGTCACGCTCTTTTGGATTAAAACCTGAAATGCATATCCTATCAAAATTAGGTTCTATGATTGCACCACTATTAGGTGTCTATTTAGCATTTAAAATTGGTGATATGTTCATCAGAGAAACGTTTGTTTACTTGACTGAAATCAATACTGTAAGTGTGATGTTTACGATTGAATTGTTATTCGGAGTAATCATTCCGATGCGAATGTTTCTATCCTCCAAAGTGTTAAAATCCCCGTTATTTTTATTCATAGCATCCGCATTAGTTGTATTTGGCGTGCTTCTTAACAGGATTAATAATTTTGTAGTTGCTTACACACCGCCCTATAGTTCGCATTCGTACTTTCCATCGTACGGAGAAATTTCACTCACAGTTGGATTTGTAGCACTGCTTGTTCTCATATACAGATTTGTAGTAATCAATTTTCCTGTGATTAGTTTGCCTGGTAAACAAACGCCACCGCAAACTAAATATACAATCAGGGGAGGAAAGTGATGAACAATTTAATGATATTTTTTTCGATAATAATTTTTACAATTACAATAAATGCGCAGCAAGGACAAACAAAAGACCACAGTAAACAGAATATTAATTGCAAAACATGTCATACGTGTGATGTGCCTACAAAGAGTGAACCATGCCTGGTTATGTGTCCCAGAGAAAAATTAACAACTGTATATCAAAAACCTGAACAAACTCCAGCATTAATAGTGATAGATCAACTAAGCAATAGATACAGTTCGGTTAATTTTTCGCATAGAATTCATGCTCAGATGTCAGAAATGGGTGGTGGATGTAAAGGATGTCATCACTATAACACATCAGGTCCGATATTGAAATGCAGCAACTGTCACGATGCTTCCAGAAAACGTGAAAATGTAAGTGTGCCTGATTTGAATGGTGCTTTTCACCGACAGTGCATTGATTGTCATCGTGAATGGAGTGGAACTACTGATTGTAACTCATGTCATTTACCAAAAAAGGATACGAAGAGTGATGAAACTGTAAATCTGCAAAAAAAGTATTCCAACAAAAATCATCCTGTGGTTCTTGAACCGAAAAAATTAGTTTATAAGACAAATTCGGACAAGGGAAATATTGTAACATTCTATCATAATGAGCACACAGGAATTTTCAGTATTGAGTGCAAAAGTTGTCATAAAGAAGAAAGTTGTGCAAAGTGTCATTCAGATCAGCCCGACAAAAAATTAGAAAAGGTGTCGATTGAAATAAAGCATAAAAACTGTTCAGCTTGTCACGATACAAAATCTAACAATGAATGTGAAAGTTGTCACTCTTCAAAAGAGATGAAACCATTTAATCATCTTGCAAGAACTGGATTTGAATTGAAGAGTTATCATTCAAAATTAAGTTGTATAAGCTGCCATCAGACTAAAACTGTTTTTTCAGGATTGAACACTTCATGCAATAGCTGCCATGATGCCTGGAATACATCTAACTTCAATCATAAAGCTACCGGTCTGGTTTTGGATGAAACACATTCTGAATTTGATTGTACTGATTGTCATGAAATGGAAGATTACTCGAAGAAACCTTCCTGTGAAGGTTGTCATGATGATTTGACATATCCTGATTCCATGCCCGGTAAAATGGTTAAGAAATAATTATTAATTAGTATATGAACAAACTCAAACAAGCATTTACAAAAATAAGTCTTAAGCTGATATTTACTGTAGGTATAGTCACTATAGCTATTATAAGTGTTTATTCTTTCTTGAGTATTCAGGCACAGAGAAATGAATTACTCTCACAGGCTGAAGTTTACGCGAGTAAGTTGAGCGAGACAATTAGAAACAGCACTCACCTCAGTATGCTTGAGTACAGAACCGATCAGACGCATAATATAATAAACACAATTTCCCAGGAACCAGGGATACGGGAAATTAGAATTTTCAATAAAGAGGGAAGAATAATGTTCTCTTCCCAAAAAGAATTTATTGGAGAAATGGTTGATCAAAAAGCTGAAGCTTGTTTTGCTTGTCATACTGCTAATGAGCCGCTTGAAAAATTACCGATGGAAGACAGAATGCGGATTTATGATTCTCCACATGACTCTTCAAGAATTCTTGGAGTTATAAATCCAATCTACAATGAACCATCTTGCTCGGAAGCTGATTGTCATGTTCATGATTCAGGACAAAAGGTTCTTGGTGTGCTTGACGTCAAACTTAGCTTGAAAGATGTTGATGCTCAAATTGCAAGTAGTGAATTCAGATCAATCCTGTTCGCCATAATTGCAATTGCATTGTTAAGTCTTATCATTGGAATATTTGTAAGAAAGTGGATTGAGAAACCTGTCCACGAACTCGTCAATGCAACAGAACAAGTTGGTACAGGAAATTTAAATTATCTGATCAAAGACTTAGGTTCTGATGAGCTTGGTTTGCTTGCAAAATCGTTTAACAATATGACACAGAAGTTAGCCGATGCACGCTTGCAGCTTTTTCAATCTGATAAAATGGCATCGATGGGAAGATTAGCTGCAGGAGTTGCGCACGAAATTAATAATCCATTAACTGCAGTTTTAACTTACAGCAGCTTTCTGCTTAAACGTGTAAACGATTCTGAACTGCAGGAAGATCTTAAAGTAATTGTAAGAGAGACTAAACGAAGTAGAGAGATTGTAAAAAGTCTGCTGGATTTTGCCCGTCAGTCTGTTCCTAAAAAAAGTAATGCCAGCATAAATGATATTATTAGTAATGCTGTGGCGGTAGTTGATAATCAACTTTCAATGAAACAGATAAAGCTTGATAAAAATCTTGAAGAGAATTTTCCACTTTTCAAAATCGATTCAAACCAGATGCAGCAAGTATTTATTAATTTACTTGTTAATGCATCAGATGCTGTTGTGGAGAAAGAAGGAAAAATTTCTGTTTCATCAAAAGTCTTGAGTCTTTCTCCGTACGGAACATTACAAATAAAAAATGCCGTTTGTTCCAAAAGACATTCGCTGATGGATGAAGAAAATAAAATTGATGCTAAGCCGAGTGTTAAATTAAAACTAACAAAAAATGGCAAAGAAGGGTTTGTAAATCTTGATCCGACTTACGGCAAAAATCGGGATAAATATTCAATTGAAATTATTCCTGCAGAGCAAATCCAGATTGCTTGTCCAAAGTGCAACATATCAGTTGTGAACAAAGAAGAAACCTGTCCTAAATGCAAAGAGTACTGTTTATTCATTTGAAGTTCCACCGCAAGGAATGTTTGAAGGCTGCATCAATCCAAAATGCGATTGGCAGGAATGGAAATATGTTGATGAAGCTGGAGTAAGAGATTACATCGAAATAAAAATTGCAGATAATGGAAGCGGAATTTCTAAAGAAGATCTTCCAAGAATATTCGAACCATTTTACAGTACTAAAGGACAAAAAGGTACAGGACTCGGTTTAGCAGTTATATGGGGAATAATTGATAATCACGATGGAACAATTAACGT
This sequence comes from uncultured Ignavibacteriaceae bacterium, assembly GCA_963790385.1. Taxonomy (GTDB): domain Bacteria; phylum Bacteroidota; class Ignavibacteria; order Ignavibacteriales; family Ignavibacteriaceae; genus IGN2. The sequence continues at coordinate 132,788 of CAWBOG010000003.1, read as the reverse complement.
TGAAAGTGAATCAGGAAAAGGAACAACATTCACAATTCTTTTACCAATCACCAATCAATAAAATCTGATGTTCAGAGACGAAAAAATATTTGTAATTGATGATGAACAGGTGATACTTGATGCTGTGTCAAGGATCGCTTCTGCAGATGGATTTCATGTTGATTCAGAAATTGATGCTGCTTCAGCATTAAAAAAAATTTCACAAAAAGAGTATCTCTCTGATTCTTTGCGATATAATGATGCCTCAAATGGATGGATTTACTTTTTTGGATGAGATTCAAAAAAGAAAAATTCTAACACCTGTTATTATGATAACAGGATATTCAACCGTTGAGAATGCAGTTAAGTCACTTTACAAAGGTGCAATAGATTTTGTTCCTAAGCCATTTACATTTGAAGAGTTGAATAGCTCAATCAACCGGGGGATAAAATATTTTAGAATTCAAAAGGGAATTGAGGATGCAAAATTTAGAAATGACAAAGCCTCACTTCTATACGTTTCTGGACCGCCGAAGTATAAACGTCTGGGAAATCTGAGCTGGATGAATCTCGTTTTTGAAGGAGTCGCTGTTATCGGAGCAACAGATTTATTTCTTGAGACAATTGAAAAACTTACAAACATAGAGCTAATGAATTTAGAAGAAGAAATTATTCAGGGAGATTGTTGTGCAACTCTTACGACAGATGATGAACTTACTCATCGTTTACTTTCCCCTGTTAGTGGAAGAATTATCGAGAGGAATGAAAGAATTCTTAGTGATATAAACTTATTAGAAAAAGATCCTTATTTCGAAGGATGGATTTATAAAGTGATTCCATCAAATATGGAATATGATTTAAAATATCTTGTAACATTTGCGTCAGATAGAATGTAATAAAATATAAAATGGAAATTTTATCTTTTTAGAATTTTAATATAATCGGGAGAAACCATGGCACTATTTGTAATAGCAGTAATAGTTTTCATAATTGCTGATATAACTATCAGATACATTGCAAAAAACATCAAGGAAAAGAAAGTACTTCAGGAAAGAGAAGATGCGCTTAAAGTAAGCCTCAAACTTGACTTTAGCAGGGAAGCGAAAACTCTCAAACGTGCCGAAGTAGAAAATCCTAAAGCAAGAATTCTTTGCGTTGATGATGAGTCAGTCATTCTTGATAGCTTTAGAAGAATACTTGTGCTTGATGGATATTGTGTTGATACTGTTGAGCAAGGAAAAGAAGCGCTTGGCTTAATCCAGACTCACTCTTACGATTTTGTTTTCACAGATTTAAAAATGCCCGAGATGGATGGACTTGAAGTAACGAAATCTGTAAAACATCTTCGACCGGATATTGATGTAGTTATAATCACAGGATTTGCAACCGTAGAAACTGCAGTTGATTGTATGAAGTTCGGTGCAATGGATTATGTTCAAAAACCATTTACAGAAGACGAAATTCTTGAGTTCGTTAAAAAATTACTTATTAAGCGAGAAGATAGAATCAGTAAAACGCTTAAACCGAAAGTTCATATTACACATCTTAAGGAAGCAGCAGGGTCATCAACTCCTGAATTTCAAATTCCTGGAGGAGTTTTTATTTCAGAAGGACATTGCTGGGCAAATGTAAGTGAAGAGGGGACAGCAAAAATTGGAATGGATGATTTCGCTAATAAGATTGTCGGTAAAATTGATTCTGTTGGATTACCAAACCTTGGAATGATTGTAAAGAAAGGCCAATCTTTATTTACAATTAATCAGGGACAGAGAAGCATTTCGTTTAAATCACCTTTAAGTGGAAAAGTTAAAGAAATAAATAAGTTCATAAATAATGAACTCGATTCGCTTAATATTTCACCATATGATATCAACTGGGTATGTGAAATTGATGCTGATGAACTGGATTCTGAAATCCCTGGTTTGAAAATTGGTAAGTCTGCAGTTTCATTTTACCAGGATGATATTGAAAGACTTCAAGCATTGAAGAAAAAAACTAAAACTGGTAAAGAAGCTGAGCTGGAACCAGAAGGAATAATATTCGCTGGCGAAATGGAAAAGCTCGATGATATAAACTGGAAAAGATTTGCTGAAGAATTTTTTGAAAAATAAAAGCCCCCAATGATTGTAGCACAGATTAATGATCTGTGCTACATTCCGTCAAACCAAATCAATAATATCTTAATTCGGCTTGCTCGCCATAGCAGTAATTTTTATTTCACCAGCCTGTTTGAAGTAAAGAGTAAAATTTTCTTTATCACCATCATTAATATCTTTTTTAAGTTTCATCAACATAACGTGATATCCACCTGGTTTAAATTCAAATGAAGTTTTACTATCAATGACAACAAAATCAACTTTCCGCATTCCCATCATATCTTCTTGAGAGTACGTCTCGTGAATTTCAACTTTCCCGGCAATGTCAGAATCTACTTTAAATAGAGTATCGGCTGTTGTGCCTTCATTTTCAATTGTAAAATAAAGCGCTGTAGCCATATTCTGAGATGAAGGTCTCATCCAGGCATCTTTAATTATTACGTTATCTTCTGATGGAAATAGTAAGAATAAAATTGCAATTAAAATTATCATAGCTCAATCCTCTAATGTTTTTATGTCATTAACAATTTCTTCGATGTTTAATGTGCTGCCTTTATAATTTTTTCGAAGCTTGCCATATTTATCAATTAATGAAATTCTGTCTGTGTGCATCATCGAATATTCCGGCTGGCCATCGTTATCAATCATTTCATCCGTTTTGATTGCTTTCACATCAAACCTCTTCGTTAATTCAGTTATTGTATTTTTTTCACCTGTAAATAAAGTCCAGGTATTAAAATTCAGATCTCTTATCTCAGCAAATTTCTTCAGCACTTCAGGTGTATCTCTTTCAGGATCAAAACTTAACGCAACAAATTTTACGTAATCTATTCCGTTTTCTTTGAGTTGCTTTTCTGTAAGATACATATTGTGCATTGTCATTGGGCAAATGTCCGGGCAGTGTGTGTAGATAAAACCCATTACGGTTATATGTCCAACGATATTCTCCGGGAAAATCACTTTATCGCTGTCTTGATTTATAAGAGTATAACTTTTTTTAGTCAGATCTTTATCGAGTGGAAGATTATCCTTGCATGAAATTGAAAACAGCACCAAAGCAAACAAAAATATCAAAATCAGTTTTATCATTTTACAGTCAGTTTAGAATAGTTTGAAAATTCTCAAAGGTAAACTTATTAAATTGTGTCAAGTGAATAAAGACAAATTCATTTCTTATTTTTCTGTTAATTAAATTCGTGCATTCGTGGCTAAACTATCTTGCCACGAATTCACAAATTAAAAACGAATGGGAAACATTATGTCAGATATGCCAATAGAAGAATTCCGAAAAAGTGGACATCAGCTTGTTGACTGGGTAGCTGATTATTTAAAGGATATTGAAAAATATCCAACAATGTCACAAATAAATCCCGGTGATATATTAAATAGAATTCCTGATTCACCTCCAACTAAAGGGGAAGACATCGCAAATGTTTTGAATGATGTTGATAAAATTTTGATGGATGGAATTACTCATTGGAATCATCCCGGATTTATGGCTTACTTCAATTCAACTTCAAGTGGACCCGGCATATTAGCTGAACTATTGACTGCTGGACTTGGATTAAACGGAATGCTATGGAAAACTTCTCCTGCTTTTACAGAGCTTGAGAAAGCTATGATGAACTGGTTTCGACAAATGGTCGGTCTTCCTGAAAATTATTGGGGAATTATTTACGATACAGCTTCAACAAGTTCTATGCACGCAATTGCATCTGCACGTGAGCAACTTAATCTTGGATTCAGAGAAAAAGGAATGGCTGGAAGAAATGACGTCCCAAGATTGAGAATGTATTGTTCTGAACATGCACATTCCTCAATTGAAAAAGGAGTCGTGACTCTCGGAATAGGTTTGCAAGGAATTAGAAAGATTCCTGTCAATGATAAATTTGAAATGATTCCTGAAAATCTTGAAGAGGCTATTAAAGAAGATATTAAAAGAGGCTGGAAGCCTTTTTGTGTTGTGGCTACAGTTGGAACTACTTCAACAACAAGTGTAGATCCAGTTGAAGAAATTGCTGCAATCTGTGAAATACATAATCTCTGGCTACACATTGATGCAGCTTATGCCGGCGTTACAGCAATAATTCCTGAAATGAAATGGGTTACAAATGGTTGGGACAAGGCAGATTCTATTGTCATCAATCCTCACAAATGGATGTTCACTCCAATGGATTTGAGTATTTACTTCACACGCAAACCAGAAATACTAAAGCAGGCATTCAGTCTGGTACCTGAGTATTTAAAAACTAATCAAGATGACGAAGTTGAAAACTTAATGGATTATGGAATTCAGTTAGGAAGAAGATTTCGTGCATTAAAACTTTGGTTTGTTATCAGGTATTTTGGAGTTGAAGGTTTAGCTTCGAGAATCAAGAATCATATTGAACTTGCTAAAGAATTAGCCGGATGGATTGATGATGAAGATCATTTTGAACGAATGGCACCAGTTCCTTTTTCTACCGTTTGTTTCAGATATAATCCCGGTGGTAAAATTGAAGAAGAGTTGGATGCTCTGAATGAAAGGTTGATTGAGAATATCAATACTTCCGGAAAAATATTTTTATCACACACAAAACTTAACAACAAGTTTGTTATTAGATTAACAATCGGAAGTATCAGGCACGAGAGAAGACATATCGTTGAAGCGTGGGAACTCATCAAAAAATTAAGTTTTCAGAGTAAATAATTCGTGCATTCGTGGCAAGATAGATAGGCCACGAATTCACTAATAAAAATTTATTCCATTTAATTGTTACCTTTCTTTGAGAATTATGCTATTCTCAATTTACATATCTGAATTTATTTGAATCGAATTTTCAGTGAAAGCATCTTACTTTTAGACATTAAATAAAATATTCAGAAAGAGAAAAATGGAAACAAAAAAAGTTTACCTGAAACAAGTCAAAGGATTAACGCTCGCTGCAAAAGGGGAGTCAAATCATTGGATCACAATGGATGGACCCGAAAAGCTTGGTGGAAGTAATGCTGGAGTAAGACCAAAAGAATTAATTTTAATGGGATTAGCCGGTTGTACTGCCAGCGATGTTATCAGCATACTTCAAAAGAAAAGGGTTAATCTAACTGATTTTGAGATTAATATTACGGCACAGCAAGTTGAATCACATCCAAAAGTATTTTCTCATATCGATCTTGAATATGTTTTCTATGGAAAAGACATTAAAGAGAAAGACGTAGAAAGAGCAATTGAACTTTCGACAGAAACTTATTGTGGTGTTTCAGCAATGCTGAAGAAAGCGATGACAATAAATCATACATATAAAATTGTTGAAACCGAGCAAGAGACTATTGCTACACCTGTGTAATTGAATCAGAGGTAATTGTCGTAGAGCTTTTCAATTTTTTTGGTAAAGACCAATACTGCTTCCTTCGGGATCTGATATAACGGCATACCAGCCCATTGCTGGGATTGTGGTTTTCCCTACTACGATGTGTCCGCCAGCAGTTTTAGCTTTTTCTAATACCTGGTCAATTTGATCAACGGTAACGTGGAAGACTGTTGTGTTGCCTTTTGCGACTGATTCAACTTTTCTTAAACCTGCCATAATCCCCTGGTGATTATTGTAGAGTAAATATCCATTCCCGAATGCTTTAAAGTCCCAGCCAAATACTTTATTAAAAAATTCAGATGAACGATTTAAATCCGTTGATGGGATTTCGATATGAGATATAAGTGGATTTGGCATATTTACTTCCTTAAATTTCTTTGTGCTCAATACTGAATTATTAAAACTCTGTATACAAAAATAAAAATATATCCTTGAACCAGAAAACTTATTTAAATGGTAGAAAAATTACTTTCAAATAATATTTTTTATGATCAATTAGCAGTTGATTATGATGAAATGATCTCATTTGATAATGCAGTTGAAAAAAAGAAAATCCTTCTAAAAAAATTCATAAATCAATATTCTACCAATGCTGCTGATATCGGTTGTGGAAGCGGAGTTGATTCCATTGCTCTGGCTCAGTTAGGAGTAAAAGTAACGGCTTTCGACCCTTCAACAGAAATATTGAAAGTTGCAAAATTGAATTCGCAAAAGTTGAATGTTGAAATAGATTTTCAAAATTATCCTGCCGATCAAATTCCAAATGAACACAATGATAAGTATGAATTTGTAGTTGCTTTGGGAAATGCTTTCGCAAATATTTCGCAAGATATCTTCAATCATTCATTGACCCGGTGTTACGAAATCCTTAAACCGAAAGGGCTGCTACTAATTCAGGTTCTCAATTACGAAAAAATTTTAGCTGAAAAGAAAAGAATTGTAAGCATAACAAAAGGGAAGGATAAATACTTTGTTCGTTTCTATGACTTTATTGATGAACAAATTGTTTTTAATATATTAACTTTCAACGAGAACGATAACTCTGACTCCAAAATAATTTCAACCAGAATTTACCCACATCTTTCTTCGGATTTTATCTCCATATTAAAATCTTTGGGTGGAAATAATATTTCGATTTATGGTGATTTGAATTTATCTGAATTCATCCCAACCCAATCAAAAGACCTGATTATTATAGCTGTCAGAGACTAAATTTTTATAAACAAGGACAATTTCTATTCTAAATGTGACTTACAAACTCAAGTACTATTGTTTTGATAACCTATTTTTACTATGTTTTCACAAGCTTAAATAAAATAGGATTATTATCTTTCAAAACATTATCCTATAGTGTGAATTGAGGGCAAAACTTCATTAAGCTTACAAATAATTTTTCATCACTCAGGAGGCAAGCAATGACTAAAATTATTTCCGTCCTTTTCATTTCAATAATACTAATCCTTTCTGGCTGTGGCAAAGGGGGCGACAATCAACCGAATCAAGATCAATCATCAGATGATAAAACCGGTATCGAAAGCGTGGATGAATTTGTGGATAATATGAAGGAGGTGCAGAAAAATATGGAGCAAGGGCAAAAGTATGAGGTTGTTGATTTTAGAGATTTAAAGGCTTTGCTTCCGGAAGCTTTGGGTGACTTAAAAAGGGAGAACGCCCAAGGAGAAAAAAGTAGTGCAATGGGTTTTACAATTTCAAAAGCTGAAGCAGATTATAATAACGAAGATTATTCGCAACGTATAGATATTGAAATTACTGATCTTGCCGGAGCAACAGGCTATGCTGGTTTAGCCGCCTGGGGTTGGGCGATGGTTGATATAGATAAAGAAACTGATTCTGGTTATGAAAAAACAACGAAATACAAAGGGCATAAAGGCTATGAGAAATATGAGAATGAATATCAGAACGGAAGTATCGAAGTATTAATCTCTGGCAGGTTTATGGTTTCTGTTCGTGGTAATAATGTTCCGATGGATATGATTAAGTTTTCAATTGATAAAATTGATATCGCTGCATTGGAAAATATGAAAAGCGCGAATCCAATTTCAGAATGAAATATTAATCTTGCTTTAATTTATTAATTATAAAAAAGGAGTACCTTATGAATCTTGTGGAAAGAGCAAAAAATATTATCGTGACACCCAAGACTGAATGGGAAGTAGTTGCAAAGGAGGAGCCGAACGTACAGCAGATTTTATTTACATATTTATTCCCTCTGGCTTTAATACCAGCATTTGCTGCACTGCTTGGCAGCCTAATTTTTATGCAATTTAGCTTTGGTTTTGCTCTTGCAACCGGGATCGGAATGGCGCTAATTTACTTTGTCACAATGTTCCTGGTAGTATTACTCTCGGCATTTATTATAGATGCATTCGCTACAAGTTTTAGCTCACAAAAGAATTTTGGCAGAAGCCTGCAGTTAGTTGTTTATTCCTTTACTCCATCCTTCGTTCTTGGAGTGTTAAATTTTATTCCGGTTCTGGGATGGTTATTATACATCGCTGGTTCTGTTTATGGCGTATATATTATGTATTTAGGTCTTGGCCCACTGAAACAAACTCCGGAGGATAAGAAAGTAGTTTACTTATTAATTTCTATACTGGTTTTGGGAATTGCGTTCTGGATACTGTTTTGGATATTAACCATAATAATTATGGGAATAATCACAGCAATTTTTGGATTTGGTATGATGGGTGCCTTTTCTTATTAACGGAATTATGTAATGTAATTCAAAACCTGCCCGAATTCGTGCAGGTTTTTTTTTATTTGTATTTTTATATATTCAAATAAAATGATTCAATGAAATATTTACCAGATGAAATAAATAATAAAATTATTTCCATCGTTGATCAGAAATTCGAAACTGTTCTGGTTGACAGGATTAATAAATTTATAGAATTCTTTAATACGCTTGTAGAACTTCGGGAGGCATTTCCTGACTATGATGAGAATTTGATGATCATCAACACTGAAAATGCCAGGAAACAATGTGAGAGTATTAATATCCAGATAGACAAGCACTATCAGCGAAATGAGAATGTAACCTTTGAGAATATGTTCCCGGGATTAGTAGATCATTTGGATAATCTGATATCTCAGATTGACCCAATGATTACGGTTGAACAATCTGAATCAAGATTTAAACTTTTACCAGAAGACAAAAAAATTGTGAAGTTAGGAAAAAGAATTAAAATTCCTATCTTCAAATTACAGCAGTTAGGCATAAAATTAATAAATCCTTTTCTAAAAGTAGTAAAGCGAAAACCCATCGAGCTTAAATATTGGGATCAGAAAATACCTTTACGGAATGTCACATTTTATTACTTCCGGAATTACTTAATAAAAGAGCTTTCTTCAGTTTATGAGGATGTTTTTAAAGTGCTGAGTGAGAATTCACTTGCTTTCTGGAAATACGATGAGAATTATGATGAAGAATATATTGGAAATTTTATAAATGTTAATAGTACGAACCCAGTAAGTAAGTCATTTCGGGATCCAGAAAAAATAATTTCAGAACTTGAAGTATTAAAAAATGAAGTAAAAACAAAAGCTTTATTAATAATTGAACAATGCCAAGATGAGTTTAACAATAACTGCCCCAAGGTTGATACAATTGAGCTAAGCAAATCCAGATTTATTGACCAGAGAATATTTAAACGATTCAATGCAGTAAAAAATGAATTTAGCGACACCATCAAAGAATGGGATAACACTCTTTATGCACTCGGCGAAGACTGGGAACTTAACTATGATCTTGAATCGACCCGTTATGCTGCAATAGAAGTTTTCCTGGAATTTGGGAAATCACTTTCTGTCAAAAACAAAATCCAAATTTATCCACAATTCAAAGAGATTTCGGGAACTCTTAATTTCATTAATGAAAAGCTTAATCAGTCGATATCTGATATACAGGGCCTGGAACGCTCAATCTCGTATTCAAAAGAAACCTTACATAAAATCCTGCTTTCATCCGTTTTGCCAAACTTAATTAATTCTATATCGGATTTAAGATTGCCGGAAATGATTAATGATGCAATGCTGGAAATTAAAAATCATCTGAAATCAATAACTGAAAAACGAGCATTTGTAAAAACAACTACTTTTGATAAAAAAATTAAATCTTCCGATATTGTTGAAATCTATCCACGCGAATATGTTTCTTTTAATTCATTACCAAAGCTTTTAACATCTTTAGAAAAGATTAAAGAAAATAGTATCGTAGAGTTGAAAAATATTCAATCAGATATTATCAACTTAGGTAATATGGCGGATTTTAGTCTTGAATCGGCAATTACAGCAGCTACCACAGAAAATTTATCACTTTCCGAAACAAAAGAGATTGCCCTCGAAGGAATAAAAATTAGTTTGGACAAGCAAGAACAACTACTGGATTCCTTCCATGCAGTCTGCAATAATGTACTTGAAAGCTTAAGAAATTCCGTTGCTGAATATAGTGAAGAAATGTACGGACTGGCACAAAGCTCGAAGATAACTGAAATCAGAATTCAGTTAGCCAAAGCAAAAGCCAGAGCTAAAGTAAAAATTGTCAGAGAAAAATTATTTACATCTATTAAAAATTTTATACCTATCATTTTTGATAGGAGTAAGGAATACTATAAAAAAGGATTCAGATTTTACGATGATACCAGAAAGCAGCTTGGTCTTACTGAATCAAGTGAAGTAATTACCTCTGAAATTTCTGATTTCCTGTCTAGAGCAAATAGCTCAGTTGAAAAGTTACCATATATCTATCGCAGATTATTCCAAATATCACCTTTGGAAAACGACCGGCTATATATTTCGAGGGAACTGGAAGAAACTCAATTGCAAATGGCTTATGATAGCTGGATGAACGATGGATATGCTCCTGTAGTTATTTCTGCGGAAAAGGGAGGAGGTATAACTTCATTCCTGAATATCTTCATTAAAAAATTAGAAAATAAAGTTAAAATTAAACGTGTGAGCATTAAACCTTCGATCTGTGATCAAAAGGATTTATTAAAACTTCTTGGAGAAATATTTTTACCTGAACAGTCTTCTGGTATTGAAGATGTCATTAATTATCTGAATAGTGAAGAGAATAAGCAAGTAATTGTTATTGAAAACCTGCAACATATGTATTTGAGAAGTTTGAAAGGGTTTTTATGTATGAAAACACTTACTGAAATAATAGCGAAGACAAACAAAAATATATTCTGGATCACTTCTACTACTTTATATGCAAACGAATTTCTGAATAAAACTATAAGACTCAACGATGTATTCGGCTATCATATTTTTCTAAAGCAGCTAAGTAGTGATCAGATAATTGAACTTATTAAAAAGCGTAATGCTATAAGCGGATATAACCTTGAATATGTACCTGATGACAATGTGATTAGAAAAAAAGATTTCGATAAACTTTCATACGAACAAAAACAAATCTTATTGGAAAAAGAATTTTTTAGCTCACTCACTAAATTTTCTCAGAGTAACGTAAGTTTGGCATTATTATTCTGGCTAAGATCAATAAGGGAAATACAGGATAGAAAAGTATTTATTAATGCAGATTTCGAAATATCGAATACGATTTTGAATTCTCTGTCATCAGAAAAAATATTTGTATTGCAGTCACTTGTTCTGCATGATGGTCTTAGAGTTTCAGATCTGGCCAAGACTGTTCACTATTCTTTAGATGAAACAAATCAGTTAACACAAATTCTTTACGATGACGGTGTCCTCGTAAAGAATGGAGATGTGCTATTAATTAATCCATTACTTTACCGTCAAACTGTTTTAATTTTACAATCTAGAAACCTTATTTAGTAATAATCAATGAAGAATTTCGCAATTATATATCTCTTATCATTTTATTTTATTGCATTCCCGTCTCTGCCTGGATTTAACTTTGTATTTGCGCAGCAAGACAGCAATACTGTTGTAACTGAAACGAAAGCTCTTCAGGATACTTTACAAAAGGATGAAAATTTACGTGATACTACTCAAACGGATTTAACTGAACAAATTGGTGTTGATGGCATTAAAAACTTAATTAGTTTTCAAAAGATCGTTGGTTCATTGATAGTTCTTTTAGTAGGTTTTTTCTTTCTAAAAATTATAACAAAAATCCTACAGTATTTTGCTGAGAAAAGCGCTCAGTATAGAATTTCTTTTAAGGGAACAATTCCTGTAATCAGACTATTAGGGTGGGCTCTTATAATTTATATAATAATTGGTTTAATAATACAACCTCCCTTTAGTACGTTAATTGCTGTTTCCGCCTCTTTGGGCATCGCCATTGGTTTAGCAGCGCAGGATTTGGTAAAAAATGTTATCGGCGGGATAATGATTCTTTTCGATAGACCATTTATGGTTGGCGATAAAATTCAGGTTGGTGATAATTATGGTGAAGTTTTAACTATAGGATTAAGATCTACCCGAATTGTTACCGCAGATGATTCTATTGTCAGCATTCCTAATTCCGACATAATGAACCAATCTGTCTCCAATTCTAATTCAGGTGAACCAAATTGCCAGGTTGTTGCTGAGGTTTACTTGCCGATTAATGTCGACACTGTTGCTGTAAGGGATATCGCTATGGAAGCAGCTAGAGTCTCAAAATACGTATATCTGAATAAACCCATTAGCGTACTATTTTTTAATGAAGTTAAAGAGAGAAGATCTTATTTAAAAATGAGGTTAAAAGCTTACGTTATGGATATCAGGTATGAATTTGCTTTTAAGAGCGAAATGACTGAATTGATAATAAGTGAATTATTGAACACCGATGTTTTAAAGAAGGAAGACGTTTCTTAATTAGTTTCGTGAAGTAAGAAATCAAAGATTAATTAATTTCTCAAGTTCTTGAATATCAGCTTTAGAATTAATTTTTCTAAAATAACCCAATGCTTCATTGAAGTATTCAGTACTCTTTTTCTGCATCACCTTTTTTCTTGAAAAGTATTCCGAGCTCGCAAGCAACTTCAGCGATGTTAAGCTGGTTGTTAAGGTCTTTATTTAATCTGTAGCTGGTCAGGAGAGAATTTTCTGCTGTGTCAATATTATTCTTATGCCTGCTGATTATTCCTTTGATCTTATAAACTTCTGCGATTGATAATTTATCATTAATTTTATTTGTTATTTCCATTGCTTTAGTTGCGAACGCACTGGCAAGATCAAAATCAGCAAGCTGCAAGTAAACAAGAGCTTTGTTAACATATGTAATACCAAGATTCTGCATGTAATTTGAACGGATTGAAAGTTCAATGCTTTCATTGAATTCATTAATTGCAGTGGAATATTCTTTCTTCTTTATATAAACCATTCCCAGATTCTGTTTTATCTCTGCTATCCTTTTTATATCTCCAACTTTTTCAAAATTAAGCAGAGCTCTTTTAAAATAAGAAAGTGATTCATTGTAGTTGCCCTGCATATTACTGATGATACCGAGATTTATTTCAATTTTTCCAATAAGAGTTGTGTCTTTTATTTCCTGAATGGCTACTAAGGCATCTTCAAAATGTTCTTTGGCTTTTTTTAAATTTCCCTGGTCGCCATAAATAGTACCTAATATATTCTGACAGTGAATATTTCCTTTAGTATCATTTTCATCTCTGAAAATTTTTATTGATTTATCGAGATAATTTATACTTAGTTCCCATTGCGCCTGACGACTGTAAACTTCACCAATCGAGAGAAGAGCATTTGCCAATATGTTTGCCATTTCCGATTTGTTATCGCAAAGCCTGATTAGCTTCTCGTGAATTTCAATAGCTATGGAGTTTTCCCCGGAGATGATCGTGTGCTGTCCAAGATAAATTAAAAACTCAATATACTTTTCCTCTGATAATCTGTTCTCAGCAAAAGTTATTAGTTGATCTAGCTGATAGCGAGTTTCTGCACTTGTGCTGATTTCAAAACCAATCTGGTCTTTCTGACTGGTATCTTTAGCAGGTCTCTGAGCTTTTAATTCCACTGAAATTTTATTGAGAAAATCATTTTTATCTGACTTATCAAAAAAACTTTTAAGAGCTTCTTCAACTATTGGGTGTGTATTTGATATTGTGTTATTCAATCGATTACTGGTCTGAAACTGTCAAAACATGTTTTTCAATATCAACTTACGGCAAGCCTTGTGCCATTATCGCACTTCATAGTCATTTGATTACCGTATTTTTTAAGCTCTTTTTTAGTAAAAATTACATTGAACTTTCAGAAATAGTAGCAAATCGCAATGTTTTTTTGCTGTTATAAAATTTTGCAGTTGAGATAATAGTGGTAGGAGTTGGATAATAAATTTACAAGATCAGATAAATTACTTCACAATCTTAGATATTTCTTTAAACTGGGGAGTTCCGCATACATTTAATAATTCAAACAAAATAGATTCTGTTGTGGTTACTTCTGCTCCGTGATGTTTCATTCTGTCAATTGAAGTATTGTAATCAATTTCTTTACGTGATGAAACTGCATCTGCAGCTAAGTTGACTTGAAATCCATTCTCAATTAAATCAAGAACTGTCTGTTGAACACAAACGTGTGATTCAATCCCGCAGACAACAATCTGGGATAAGTTTTTCATTTTGAACTCTTCAAATAAATCTGGTGCACCGGAACAACTGAAGGACATTTTATCAAATGGTTTGATTTCAACAAGCTGGTCTAGAATTGAAGGAGTGGTTGAACCAAGTCCTTTCGGATATTGCTCAGTGAAATAAATTGGTAAGCTTAAAATTTTAAATCCCTTGATAAGTTTTATTGTATTTTCAACAACCCTCTGGTGATTACTAATGACAGGAAGAATTCTTTCCTGGATATCAATTATCAATAATGCTGATTTTTCAGGTAGAAGGAGCTTACCGAATCTTTTAACTTCAATCATTTAAATTCAATAATTAAACATAAATTTTTTCCATACCGTATTTGCCGCAGGCATACATCGTCAAAAGACTCGTAATATCAACCAAAGCTTTTTTATGTTCATCAATGTAAATGATCAGATTATAAACATCAGCAATAAACTTCATTTTATCTACAATTTTTCTTAATTCATTATAAGTTGGAATACCATGCCAGTATTCGACTTCGTGAATTATCATCCTTTCATATCTTCTTAAAAATTCGCCGAATGAAATGGTATGAATAGAAGTTGCTGTACGTGGTTTACAAATTGAAATCAGATCGTTAAAATAAGTATCCCAGTGTTTTGCAAGGTCATTGTTCTTCTTCTTCATTACATATCTTGCTTTTGCAAGAGTGAATTTTGCTCTCGTCTTTGGTTTAAAGTTTGGAATAAGAGCATAACCGTCAAAACTTTTAAATTCATCATCGGGATCAATATATTTCCATCTTCTTAAAAGCTGATTGGCAGTGTAAATATTAATTACTTTATCTTTTGAACTATCGATGAGAATAAATTTTCCTTGTTGCCAGTTTATTACGGTTAACCAATGTCCCCAGTTATCTACACTAAGTATACATGGAAGTCCTCTTTTAAGATGCTGGACTAATACCTTGATTGCATCTTGTCCGGTCTCACGTCGGAAATATTTAAAACGGCAATTATAAAATTTTGCAGCTTCCTCTAATCCTATTTCATCTGTACCGTGCCACCACGAGCTACCGGCTTTTCTAGCAATAGATTTTTCGCTTGCGAATACTCCAAGCATCACAAGTGCATACTTTAATGCAAAAGGGCCACACTGGTATTTATTTGGTTGAGGGTAAAAGCTCATGGTTAAAATTATTCAGGGCGTAAATGTAATTAATCAAAATGAATTAGTCAGCATAAATCTTCGATTACAGAAAAAATTTCTTTAAATTAGGGACATGAGAAGACCCAAAATAAAAGTTGCCGTAGTTTATAATGAACCTGAACCGGAAATGTATAAGAAGACTGGAACTGCAGAGCAAGAAGAACCGGAGTTTAAGACCTATTTTGAGGTGGACAAAACAACACCAATGGAAGAGTTTGATTATATAGCTAAAAAGCTTGAAAATGTTGGCTTTTTTGCTTACACACTGAACATTAAGGATAATCTCGAATTTATGCTCAGTAACTTGAAGAAGGAAAAGCCGGACGTAATCTTTAATTTCGTTGAGATTTACAAGGAGAATTCAAGACTTGAGATGAATATTGTTGGACTATATGAATTACTTGGGATTCCGTACACTGGTGCGCCAGCATTGGCGCTGGCAAATTGTCAAAATAAGATATTAGCAAAAAGACTTCTGAGCTCAGGTGGTATAAGGATTCCTAGGTTTTATATTGTTTCGGCGAAGAATGCAAGATATAACCATAACTTAAATTACCCGTTGTTAGTTAAACCCGCTTTTGAGGATGCATCAGTCGGAATCGAAAATGAATCAATAGTTAGCAATAGTAAACTGCTTCGAAAGCGAATTGATCATGTGTTGAAACATTTTCAGCAGCCAGCACTTGTTGAAGAATTTATAGAGGGAAGGGAACTTAATGTTGCGGTTATGGGTGATAGGAGACTTCGTGTATTGCCAATTAGTGAAATCGATTTTTCTGCTATGCCTGAACATCTGCATAATATTGTAAGCTATCAGGCAAAGTGGGATCCCCATCACGAGTCATATCACAAAACAATTCCGATTTGTCCTGCCCCTTTACAAAAAACTATTGAGATTAAGGCAAAGGAAATTGCTTTCAAGGCATTCAAGGTTATGGGTTGCAGAGATTATGCAAGAGTTGATATTCGATTAGCAAAAGATAACAAGCTTTATGTGCTTGAAGTAAATCCTAATCCAGATATTACCGAAGGTGCTGGTTTTATGAGATCGGCAGAACATTCCGGAATGACTTACGCGCAAGCATTAAAAAGAATTGTTAAGTACGCATTGGGCAGGAGTAATTTAAAATCTTCTACAGTTGCTTCTTGAGAATTTCGATAACTGTTTTTAGAGATTTAGCTTCGAAGTCCGGTTTTATATTGATACTACTTTCAAGTGGAAATTTTGTTTTACCTGTATAAACAATAATTCCCCGTCCACCAATTTCTTGTGCAGCTTTAATATCATTCTCAATGTCATCACCAATCATAAAGAATTTTTCTTCTGAATTAACTTTGATTTTTTCTAACGCAGCTTTAAAGTAATGAGGAGATGGTTTGCCAATTAAAATTGCTTCCCGGCTCGAAGCAAATTCGATTCCATGAATGAATGCACCTGCATCAATCAACAACTCATTCCCAGGTTTCCAATATTTATTTTTGTGCATTGCAATTAGATCAGCACCGGCAAAAACTTTTTTAAAAATATCATTTACAATCTGGTAATTCCATCTGTCTTCAATATCTCCAATCACAATTGCCTCAGGATTTTCATTATCAATTATTCCATCGAAGTGATGAATTAAATAATCACGGCAATAAACCTGCACTTTTTTATAATTCATTTTTACAAATGAAAGTGCGGCATCAAATGCAGTAATAGCTGGAATAGAAAGAGTTATTCCGTGCTCATTAAAAAAATCTTTAACCAATTCTCCGGTTCTAATCGTTGAATTACTAAGTATGCAGGATGGAATTTTATTTTCGTTTATATATTCAAATAAATCTTTTACATAAGGAGCAGGGGAATTACCAAGTTTAAGCACGCCGTCAAGATCTATTAGCAGAGGTTTATATTTCATTTTCAATAGAAAGAAGAAAGGCGGTTTTTACACCGCCTTCACTTACTAATATTTTGATTCTGCTAAAACTGGAAATTTCATTTTTACTAAATGATATAAACCAAACATCACTCCCACAAAAAATAAATCGCTTAACAATGTCTGGTGAAAGAATGGAATAGCAGCAGTGTAACAAGCAGCAAGTCCTGCACTTGATTTTGCATAATAATTAGTTGAAAGCCAAATACCAAAATTTGTAATTATGAAAAAACTCACTGAAGAAATTACTGATGCAAAAAATATATTTCCAATTTTTTTCTCCTTCAGCATCATCATTCCTATCACAACTATCAAAGCAAAACTTAAATAAACTGCCCACATTGTTTCGTGAAATCCTATAATTAAGTCTGTGATAAACATAGCAGCAATCGGAACGAGAAAGGCTGCCCACTTTTTACTAAAGTAAGCTCCACCAAATAAGGCCATAGCTGCAATTGGAGCAAAGTTAGGAGGATGCGGAATTAATCTTACAAATGCTGCGGCAAATATCATTAAAGTAAGTATCCAGAATTTAGGTTTCATTTTTTCTTCCTTTCAGATTAAAATTTATTGAAATTATTTTCAGTTTATAATTGTTCAAAGATATAGTTTATTTTTTAATGTTAAAAGTCAAACGTCAAATGTAAATCTCCTACGATTCAGTCTTTATATTTTTAAATCATTATTGTAGACCAATGTTAATTCCGCCATAAAATGAAAGTCCTGTTGTCCCATATCCATATATTTCCTCGTATTGCTTATCAAGTAGATTTTCAATTCTTCCTTGTAATCGTAAAAATGAAAACAGGTCATAATATGCAGCCAAATTGATTAAAAAATAATCAGGCATTACAATTCTTGGCAGGAAATGATGCAAAATCAAGGTCGTCCCGTTTACCAACATACATGACATCTATATTTATATTGGTAACATTGTTCCATGTATAACTCACATAAATACCCGCTTTGTTCTCTGGTCTTCGAAACAGTTTTTGATTGTAATCCGGAGTGTCTTCACTTTTGTCTCTTGCATCGAGATATGTATAGTTAGCTTTTATTATTAATCCATCAGCTAAATTAGCATTTGCAAAAACTTCTACACCATCAGTCTGAGCTTCATTAATATTTATGGTTTTGAAATTTGAATCAAACCCGAACATATCTGTGAACTTGTTATAAAAATAATTTGCTCCAATTGAAAATTTTGCAGCCCAGAAATATTGTTCAAAACCTGCATCCCATCCAAAACTTTTTTCCGGATTTAAATCGGAATTTCCATAAACAGGATCATAAAGATAGAAGAAGGATGGTGCTTTAAAACCGGTCCCGATTGTTGCTTTTAATTTCGTTCCCGTTGCCCAGAAAATATATGCAGGGGCGATTCGGTATGTAAATGCTGAGCCGAATTGATGATAATAATCATACCTAATTCCAACTGTTCCAAATAAGTAATCATCCACTTTAAATTGATCCTGAGTAAAAAGACCGATGTTATTTCTTACTTTTCAAAGGGATTATACTTCGAATCAGAGGGAAAGTAAACAGGGAAGCTGTAATATTCTGATGTAGTTTCTTCAGATTCAAATTCAGCTCCTGCAGTAATGAGATTATCATCAAAGAAATAAAAATCATTCTGCCAATCTGCTTTGTATTTCTTACCATCATAGTGACTCCACGAATACGTAAATACTTGCTGATGAAGTGTCATATGAGTAATTCCTGATATTTCTCAATACATGATACTCCAAATTTCTGATTCCATTTTTTGTCTAACAAATTAAGATTTCCTTGTGCTCGAATGAAATATTCTTCCTGATCAAAATCGTAAGTATCATCATCCCAAAATTCCGGTGAGCCAAAAGATTGATCAAGATCTGTGGATGAATTATTATATCGTACTACCAAATCTGCTTCAAATGATTCTGAAAATGTATAGCCGAGAATTGTGTTGAAATTATCAAGCTGAAATCCATCCCTTTCAATATTTCCATATTGATCTGAAGCTGCGGAATAACCATCACTCTTGGTTCTGCTGTACGCAATTGAGTAATTAAAATTTTCAATTTCACCAAGAGAAGTGATAGTTCCTTTGTAGCTGTTGTAACTTCCGCCTTCAAAACTAAAATTGAAAGCAGGTTTCCCCTTTCCCTTAAGAGTAATAATATTTATTACACCCGTGAGAGCATCTGAACCATAGAGAGTACTCTGAGGTCCACGTAAAATTTCAATGCGACTAGTATTATCGAGTGGTAAGCTAAAAAAATTATAAAAGTTTGATGGATCATTTGGCATATTTACTTCGACACCATCAATAATAACAAGTGATTCCGAAGGACTTCCACCACGGATATAAATATTGGAAACAGAAGCTTTACCACCTTGTTGTGTGTAACTAACGCCATATTCGTTTTTTATCGCATCAAAAGTATCAAATGAATTTTTATTTACAATTTCTGCTGAGTCAATAACGGAAATCGAATTTGCCAGTTCAATTGTATTTGATGATGTACGCGTGGCAGTTATAACAACATTGTTAAGCCTGTAAAATCCTGCAGTATCAGTTTTTTGAATTACATCCTGCTGAGCAAAACTGATTACTGAAGAAAGAAAAACCCCAAACAGAAAAATGAATTTTGTTTTTACCATAGAAGTTACTCCGTATAAAATATTAGAAAGTAACTTCGCGGGTTAAAAGTTGAAAGTAAACGATGGATAAGAAGATGATCGTTAAACTAACCTCTTTATCCCGATTGCGGGATTCTCGCGAAGGTTGATTAAGTATTATCTACGGCAGGTCTCCTGGCTTATATAATGTATAATTAAGAATTAAGAATGTAGAATTGAATTCATTATAAATTATTACAATTAAGAATGTAGAATTGAATTCATTATAAATTATACATTCTGCATTATACATTACTTCACAGTTGCGCGACAGCGCCGGAATTTTCCGCAAAGCGGAAGCACCGGACTTCCCTATAATTTCCCTTGTCCCGAATAAACGGAATGGGAACACCGTAAAGATTTGAAAGAACTGATTAAAGTTAGCTTGAGGTTGTAAGAAATCAAAATCGATATGTAAGGTTAGCTAAAAATCTTCCCGATGATTGTGTGGATTCGAAGTTTCCTTCGTAAGTAAAGTTGAGAAGTACGGGTTTAAGCAAGTATATACTCAAACCAACAGAGGCTGATTGTTGATTCATATCTGGAATTCCTTGATTGAACTGGTATGTAGTGTACCTGTAGCCAAGCCACAGGTCAATCCCAACGACTATCGGTCTATTTAAATTAATATTCCAAATATCTCCATTTGTATAACTGCTGCTGATTCTTGTAAATGATGCAGTTACACTTGATTCAATTCCCGGAATCTGTGAGTAAGTAATGTATCCGCCGTAATTGTTTGAGGGTTTCGGATCGCCTTTACGAAATCTGTAGCCATAATCAATACCAAGATATAAATTCTTAATTGTTCTCAGTGTCAATCGTGTTCTGAATCCTTGTCTTGTTTCGTTTTCATAAACACTGTCAATAAAACTTTTGAAAGTTTCGTAATAGATGACATTCTTTCTTGCATCGTAAGAAAGGAACAGTGAAAATATATCGCTTGGACGAATATTGATAGACGTGTACAGACTTGTTAAAGAAAACTCTGATTCACTTTGCCCATTAACCATTTTATAAAGATCAATCTCGGTTGAGAAAAATATTCTAGTGTTTTCAATTGCCGAATTTGAATGTTGGTAGTAAATAAATCTTCTGTCGGTTTTGAAGTCATTAGTTTGTGTGAAGTATCCGAGAGTATTGAACATATCTCCTTTTGCAATTGCATCAGCTCTGTAAACGTAAGCCCCGTATTCAAAAAGATTATAATCCCATCCCATATTTTCCAAATCCGGACGTGAACCAACTGCAGCACCAACTGTCCAACCACTGAATCCTGTTTCAAATTGTAAACCATCAATCGGACCAACGTTTGAAATTTTGCTGTTAAGATGTCTTCCAAGCCAAAAAGATGTCACATCATTAAATGCATAATTAATTCCTAAATCATAAACTCTGAAAGCATCTTCTAAATTTGATGAAATATAATGCCAGTCGCTTGCACGATAAGCAAAATTAATATACTGTGAATATGACAAGCCTGAGCCACCAATGCGATTTGCATTTAGCTGGAAAGCGTAACGCCATCGTTGATAATCATAACTTGTACTCTGATTATTAAAGTTAGAGTAAGATTGAATCGAAACCCTTCCAGATACAGTTGGAACAGGTTCGAGAGAAGTTTTGGTTTCTATTTCATTATCAGTAACTGCCGGAATGACTGCAGGGACAATCACCGCTGTTTCTGTAATTTCAGTTTCAGGTTCAGAATCAGTTCCTTCACCAGGTGTAAATGCATACACCAATGTGTTAATTTCTATTTTTTTACTAGTGATTGAAACACCGGCACAAGATGTTGAGGATATATAATCAACCTTGATTACCGGCAAATAATTATTTTTATCTTTGATAAATAATGTATCTCCTGTCTCTATTCCTTCAGTGCTTTTAAATTTAACATAGATGTTCTGTGAAGAAATGTAGCTGACTGTTCCTTCTAATACTCTTGTCATCTCTTCTTTTGGAAAAAGAAAATTAGACACTGTCAAAAACAATATTAATAAATAAATCTTCATCAGATTATTGCAACCTTGGTGCAAATTTTGGATTTGGCGAATCACCCCAATCACTTGTATTATGGCAATCCCAGCAATTTGTTGGATCTCCCTGATCATGTTCATCAAGAAAATCTTCAAGATGACAGCTTAAACATTGAGGCTGGTAATTTGTCTGCGAGTGACATTGATTACAATTAACATTATTGTGATTATTTGAAACCGGATAGAATGAGTGATTGAAGTTAGCCGGAAGCCAGCCGCTCATATTATGACAAGTAAGACAATCATTTGAGAAATTCAAAATCTGATGCGGTGGATCAGTTGTTCCGCTATACTCATTTTGATGACAACCAATGCAGGTATTTGGAGTATTGTTATAATTTCCATTATGACAATCATCGCAATTGGTAACATTCAGATGCGCACCAATCAATTGGAAGAATTGACTGTGTATCGGGAAAGTAGCAGGCTGCCAACCTACGTTTGTGTTATGGCAAGTCTCACAATCCGTTGGAAGCATTAATGCTTCGTGATCAGGATTTGTTGTACTGTTGTAATTAGTTTGATGACAAGCGAGACATTCCGTCGGCGTTCCCTGGTAACCACTCTCGTGACAATCCTGACAACTTATTGCAAGATGAGCACCTGTTAGTGGGAAGTTCGTATTATTATGATCGAAATTAGAATCCCAATTAGAAGTAGTATGGCAATCCCAGCAATTGGTTGGATCTCCAGGATCATGTCCTTCATTAAAATCATTTAAGTGACAACTTAAACACTGAGGTTGGTAGTTTGGCTGAGAATGACACTCACTACAATCAACATTATTATGATGATTTGATATTGGATAGAATGTATGACTGAAATTTGCTGGTGTCCAGCCAGTCATTGTATGACAATCCAGACAATTATTTGAGAAAGTTAAAACCTGGTGTGGTGGATCTGTAGTTCCATTATAGTCATTCTGATGACAACCAATACATGTATTTGGAGTGTTGTTAAAGT
The DNA here is from genome assembly GCA_963790385.1 of uncultured Ignavibacteriaceae bacterium. Taxonomy (GTDB): domain Bacteria; phylum Bacteroidota; class Ignavibacteria; order Ignavibacteriales; family Ignavibacteriaceae; genus IGN2. The sequence goes on along the minus strand of CAWBOG010000003.1, from coordinate 110,029 downwards.
TCCCATTATGGCAATCATCGCAATTGGTAATATTCAAATGTGCACCAAGCAATTCAAAAAACTGATTGTGATTTGGAAATATTGCTGGCTGCCATCCTGGATTTGTTGAATGGCAAGACTCACAATTTGTTGGAAGAACTAATACTTCATGATCAGGATTTGTTGTATTGTTGTAATTTGTTTGATGACAAGCGAAACATTCCGTCGGTGTTCCCTGGTAACCAGTTGCATGACAGTCCTGACAACTTATTGCGAGATGAGCACCTGTCAATGGGAAGTTCGTAGCACCATGATTAAAATCTGAATCCCAATTAGAAGTGCTATGGCAACCCCAGCAATCTGTTGGATCTCCCGGATTATGCCCATCATTGAAATCATCAAGGTGACAACTCAAACATTGCGGCTGATAATTTGGTTGCGAATGACATTCGTTACAATTTACATCATTATGTTGACTTGAAATCGGATAAAAATTGTGATTAAAAGTTGCCGGAGTCCATGCCGAACTATTATGGCAATCTTCACAGGTAGTAGGGAAGCCTGAAACTAAGTGGTTTGGATTTGTTGCATTATTAAAATCTTCCTGATGACAACTTATGCAGGTATTAGAAATATTATTATAATTTCCATTATGACAGTCATCGCAATTGGTAATATTTAAATGTGCACCGAGCAGTTCAAAATATTGATTGTGATTCGCGAATGTTGCTGGCTGCCATCCGGGATTTGTAGTATGGCAAGTAGAGCATTCAGTTGATATTCCAAGCTGTGAATGATTCGGATTAGTTGAGTTATTGTAATTAGTTTGGTGACATGCCACACATTCTGTTGGAGTACCTTGATATCCGCTTTGATGACATTGCTGGCAATCCGTAGTTAAGTGAGCACCGGTTAATGGAAATAAAGAGAGATTATGGTTGAACGCGTTTCCTTTAGTTCCGTCCGGATGACAAGAGAGACAGGCGCCGCTTTCATAAATGTATCCTTGAACATCACTATGCTTATCATCCATTTCCTGTTGATTGTGTTCATGGCAGCTAATACAAGTGAATACTGAATAGTTATTCGGAACCTCGTGACAATCCATACATTGATCCCATTCACCAGCATGCTTCCCTGTGTAAATTGGAAAATACAAACCATCATGATCAAAGGTTGCAGGCATCCAGCCATTTGTAGTATGACAATCCTGGCAAGTTGTTGGAAACTGAGCCGCTATATGATTTGGATTTGTACTGTTAATATATTCCTGCTGGTGACAAGAATAACATTCCGTTGGTGTATTTGTATAACCGGTTTCGTGGCAGTCCTGACATAGAGTTTCAATATGTTTTCCCGTCAGTGGAAATCCGGTAAGACTATGATCAATCTGTGCCGGTTCCCAAGCAGCTGTTGTATGACAAACTTCGCACTCTGTTGGATAAACACCAGTAACATGATTTGGATCAAGTGCTGTATTATAATCTTGCTGATGACATGAAAAACAAAGTGTAGGAGTATTTGTATATCCTTGTTCATGACAACTATTACAATTTGTATTAATATGTGCACCGGTCAAAGGAAATTCCGTTAGGTTATGATCAAAGTTTGCCGGTTCCCATCCCTTAATGGTATGGCATTGTTCGCAATTAGTTGGAAAACTTGCTGCAACATGATTCGGATCTTGAGTCGAATTATAATCATCTTGATGACAGCTTATACATTCAGTTGATAATCCAGTAAAATTGCCACCTTGTTCATGACATTGGAAACAATCTGAAATAGCATGACCATCGATCAATGGGAAAAAATCGTGAACAACATTTACCGTTGACCAGGAAGATGAAGTAAAGTCATGGCAATCCTGACACTGAGTTGAAAATCCGGCTGAGATGTGATTAGGATTCTGTGTTGAATTGTAATCAGTTGAGTGGCAAGCATAACAATCGATATTCAATGGTTCAAAATAAAGATCAACATATCGAGGATGGCATTGCTGGCAATCAGCAATCAAATGAGTTCCGACGAGAGGAAACCTGCTTTTCTGATGAAGACCATTAATATCTTCAACCATCCAGCTTTTTGGTGTATGACATTTTGCACAATCCTTTCCAACTGTTCCCTGATGAAGATCAGTATGACAGGAAATGCAATCAGATTTAACTTTAGAAAATTCGAGAGTTGTGTGGCAGCTTCTGCAATCAATAGTTTTGTGCTGACCCATTAATTCAAATTTTGTGGATCCATGATTGAATTGAACTTTTTTCAAATCAACCTTCCAACTTTCGGCTACATGGCAGAGTCCGCAATCAATATCAAAATTATCACCGTGAGGTGATTGTGCAAATGCAGTTACTGCAAGTAGCAAGGCCAAAACTATTTTTTGTGGCAAGTTGCGCATTTGAAATCTTCTAATTTGAATTTAATGAAAGTATTCCCATTGACTTCTGTCTGCGGATGACATTTAGCACAAGGAATATTTTTATGTGCACCATCTAAATTAAACTCTGTTTTGCTGTGATCAAATTTTTCTGGCTTCCAATTTTCAAAAGCATGACATTTGCTGCAGTCGGAAATTCCTTCAACCTTGAACTGTCCGTTGTGAACATCTTTGTGGCAGTTCTCACAATTTTTGTTGAGAGAAGAAAAAATAATTGTTGTGTTTTCATTTTCGGTTTTCCGATGACAAGATCCGCACGAAATTGAACTGTGTTTGCCCAGTAAGTTGAAATTTGTCTTACTATGGTCGAAATTAATAGTATTCCAGTCTTTCGTTTCGTGACAAAAACTGCAATTATTTTCAGGTAAAAACTCAATTTTCAGCTCATTTTTATGAATATTTTCATGACAGCTAATACACGCAATTCCAGTGCCTTTAAATTGCCAAATTTTCTGTTGATAGTGACAACTTTCGCAAGGTGTAGCTAAATGAGCCCCGGTAATTTGAAATTTAGATTTATTGTGATCCTCTAATGAGAATGAAGACGGTCTGAACCCATTTTCTGAATGACAATCTGCACAGTTCTGCGTCAGGTTATTGACGACAAATTGTGCTTTATGAAAATCTGTGTGACAGTCTGTGCACAAGCTGAATTTCATTTTGTAACCAGTTGGACTTTTATGGCAGTTATTACATCCCACAGATTTATGTTTTCCTATAAGAGGAAATTTTGTTTTACTATGATCGAATGCAGACTTATTAATTTGCTTGAAGCTGGAAGTTTCATGACAACTTGAACAATTCGGTCCAAAACTTCCCTGGTGAACATCTTTATGACATGAATTACAATTCTGAAATGGAATATTTTTAAATGTCTGAAATTGTTTCCCATTTTTCAGTTTCCATTTTATGACAACCGATACACTCAACTTTTTGATGAGCACCTGTCAACTTAAATTCAGCATTTGAGTGATCAAATTTCACTGCGGGTTTGAATGATTCAGTGTTATGACATTTAGAACAGTTATCTCCAAGTGTTTTCTGATGAATATCTTCATGACAGGAAAAACAGTTTGTATTTAAACCAAGATATGTATTCTTTCGCTTTTTTAATTTACTATCCATGATGAAGTCGGATTTATGACACTTGTTGCAATCAGTTTTTGAATGTTTGCCAGACAAGTTGAATCCTGTCTTATCATGATTGAAATTATCGGGATTGAAATTTATTATCCTGAATGTCCTTCCGTGGTGTTCACTGTGGCAGCTTGAGCAATTTTTTCCTTTTACATCTGAACTTGAATGGTAACCTGTGCCTGTATTAATAAGTGATTTTATTTCTGAATGGCAATCCAAACAATTTGAGTTTTTTACCTGCTCTCCAAGTTCGTGGCATTTTGTGCAGTTGCTCATCCCTTCAAGATTTGCGTGAAAGGTAGTCAAATCACCCGGAGAAATCTGTGCCCGGATAGTGACACTTAATAACGCAAATAATATGAGTAGTATGTAGAGATGATATTTAGAAATGTTCGTTCCCGCTTTATGAATTAATGTTTCAGAATTGCTTCGCCAAACTTCTTTGTTATTCTGATTCCAATTTCTTCTAAAAACTTCGTTGGAAGAATTCCACCTGCAAAAATATAGACAAGATCATTTTCAATTACTTTTGGTTCAGCTGAATCATTTATTCTCATAATAACGCTGTTATCAAGAATCTCTGATACTTCCGAGCCCAATAAAACTTTTACTTTACCGTTCTTTGAATAGTTGTTAACACGCTCAAGATTCTTAGGTTTCAATCTTGCAAAAGAATCACCCCGGTATGAAAGAGTAACTTCATTATTTTCATCAACAAGAAGAAGAGCATTCTCGATTGCAGAATCACCACCGCCAACAACCAATATTTTTTGGTTATGAATTAGTTCAGGCTCTAAGAGCCGATAAAAAACTTTATCTTTTTCTTCACCTGGAACATCCAGCTTTCTTGGAGAACCCCTTCTTCCAATTGCGAGCAATACAGATTTTGTAGAGTAATGATTTTTATTTGTCTGAACTAAAAGAATATCACCTTGCTTCTCAATCTTTTCTACTTTCTCAAGTTCATTAATCTTGATATTGTTTTTAGATAATATTTCAGTCCAAAGTTCAAGTAATTCTGACTTAGATGTTTCTGAAAGTTTAACCTTGCCATGCAGTGGAATCTCCATCGCGGAAGTCATTACAACTTTCGCTCGTGGGAAATTAGAGACAGTTCCACCAAGAGTGTCCTGTTCAAGTGTTACAAATTTTAAATTTCGTTTAGTTGCTTCGAGTGATGCTGAAATACCAGCCGGACCTGCACCCACGATTACAACATCATATTTTGCATTGCCTTTACTTTTCAATTTTGATGTTAAGTAACTCATCGCCTGCTTTCCCTGTTCGACTGCATTTTTAATCAAACCCATCCCACCAAGTTCTCCGGCAATAAAAATTCCCGGAATTGTTGTTTCAAATTCCTGGCTGAGATGCGGTAGTTCAACTCCTCTTTTTTCAGTACCTATACAGAGAGTAATTGCCTGAACGGGACAAGCATGGAAACACGCTCCGTGTCCAACACATCTTGATGCGTTGATAGTTGTTGCTTTTCCGCTAACCAGACCAAGTATATCATGTTCAGGACAAGCAGCAACACAAGCTGCACTACCTATGCAAATATCGTAATTGATAACAGGATGCAGTGAAACTGGTTCATTGAAACCAAGTTCTTTAGCCCTGGCAATTTTTCTTTTGGTGTTGAGTGAGTCTTTTCTATGATTACTGATGTAGTAATAAAACAAGAAGGCAATGAATGCGACTACTATTAAGTATGTGGCTATGTTTTCTATTATTACTTCCATTGCATAAATGTTCTTTTATGATGTTTCTAAATTACTTAATTCTGGATTCAACCCAAGTAAATGTACTTTTCCGGATTTCCAGGTCTTGTCCGAAACATTGAATTAAAAAGTCTGAACTCTTGTCTTTTAGTACACTTATCATATTGAATTTATATACTTTTAACTACCATGTTTTGTCGTGGCTGCGACAATTTTTACGAATGAAAAATTAATTAAGTTTATTCCTGTTTGAACTTAAAGTCACGAGTTGACAAAGAGCATTTAATCTCAAGCCTTATGCCATCGTCAAAACGATATTTTGTTTTTAATTTAGCTTCTATTGTTACCGTGATGTAAACTTCTCAGACGTTTATTCCCTGCGTTGTTAATTCTGTCTTTCTTTTATTTAATTCTTCAGGCATTCAGGAATATTTTCTTCGACCAAATTGTTATTTGTTTATATACATAATTATTAATAAAGTTGAATTGTGATAGTAATATTGATCTCGTAAAAGAAGCCCTCTCAACTAATCCTGAGAGGGCAGGAGGGTTCTCTTTGAGTTTGGATCATTTCAGCAATATCATCTTTTTAGTTTCCAAAAAGTTACCTGCATGCATTCGGTAAAAATAAATTCCACCTGGCAACGATAAAGCATCAAAGTTTAAAGTGTAGTTACCGGATTGCTTAATTTCATTTACGAGTTTTTGTATTTCCTGTCCAATTGCATTATAAATAGTTATTGTTACTAATCCTTCTTTTGGAATTGTAAAGTTGATCGTAGTAATTGGGTTGAAAGGGTTAGGGTAATTCTGTTCGAGTGAAAACTGAACCGGCATATTATTTACTTCAACTTCTATAATATCTGAATATTTAAAAGAACCATCTAAATCAATTTGTTTTAACCTGTAATATATATTTACCTGTAGAGATATTTTCATCAGTAAAAGAGTACGAATGTTTTTCTGTTGTTGTTCCGTTCCCGTTAACAAAACCTATCAATTCCCATTTCCCTTCTTCCATTTTCCATTTAGCATTTTTTTTCTCAACTTCAAATCCCCGGTTACTAACTTCAGAAACTGTTGTCCAAGAAAGTTCAACAGTAGAATTATTCACTCTGCCTGTGAAAGAAGATAATTCAACAGGTATAGGTGGAGATTGTGAATATTTTATTACAGAATAGTAGAACATTCCAACCGCGTACAAACTTAAATCGTCACCAAGTGCAAGACCTTTTCCGATTCCCCCATAAAGATTGACTTCCGCAACCCAGGGATTGCTTCCGTCTGAATTGTATCTGACAGTTTCCAATCCATGGTAAGTGGTTCCGCCAGATACCACACCAACATTTCCTGTAATATATACTTCATCCTGCTGGCCAATCATAGCAAAGTATGGATATTCTTCCCAGGATTGATTTAATTTAAATCTGTTGTACCATAAAATATTTCCGAAAGGATCGAGCTTGGCTGTAAGCCAGCCTACAAAGAATCCTCCCGGCACAGCACCCTGACCAATGATTAATATGTTAGATTGAGAGTCAATATTTATCAGTTTCCCATACTCATAGTTCCCAAAGTCGTAAAATTTTTGCCAAACCAGGTTACCCGAATAATCATACTTCAAAAGCATCATATCGTCACCCGTTCCGGTATTTACATCATAGTATGAGCCGGTAATAAAAATTCCACCGTTTTCATCAACCTTAATACTATGTCCGGCTGAACCTGATTTCTCTCTCACCCATTGCCGTTCACCTGAATTGTTATACATAACAGTTATTAATCCTCCGCTCTGACCACCACCAGTCACGAAAAGATTATTCGATTGATCTAAAACCATACTTGTTGGTGTATGAAATCCTCCATTCTGATCAAAAGTATCAAACCATAACTGAGTTCCGTCAGGTGTGTATTTGACCGTTACAAAATCGTAAGTTGCCGAATATTGCCAGGCTCTTCCTGTTACATAAATATTTCCCGATTCATCAACAATTGAACGGACTGCGAAAGCCCAGGTTCCGGAAATTAATTTATCCCACAATAAATTTCCATTATTATCATATTTCAATGTGAGCAGACCAACCTCAACTGGATTGCTGCTGAATGTACGAGGATACCCGGTTACAATAACGTTACCAAACGGATCGACGGTTAGCCAGGTTGCAGCAACACCAAGATCCTGAACAGAATAAAATCTTTCCCAGATAACATTACCATCTGTGTCATACTTGGTAGTAATAATATTGGTGAAGTCACCGGATTGACCGGTAACAAAAACATTATCGTTGTTGTCCAGTCCTATCATAACACCAACAGGGTACCCGGTAAAATTATTTATTACCCACTCTGTTGTAACTTGCTGTGCATTGATATTATTAAAAAGATAAGAGATTATTATTGTTATGGTAATCGTAATGACTTTATTCATAAAACTGACTCCTTAATTAAAAAAAATATTATTTCATTAACAGGAATTTTTTAGTTTCAATAAAACTGCCTGCCTGCATCTTGTAGAAATAAACTCCGCTTGAAAGATTTTTTGCATCGAATGTCACTGCATAATTACCAGGTTGTTTAATTTCATTAACAAGTGTTGCAACTTCTTCACCAATTAAATCGTAAACTTTCAGGGAAACTAATCCTTCATTAGGTATTGAATACCTGATTGTTGTTGCCGGGTTGAACGGATTTGGATAATTTTGTTCGATGCTATAACTCTGAGGCAGATTATTCCCAGGATCGCCAACTGAAACAACACCAATACTGAACTCACCAATTGCTATCTCACTTCCAACATAAGCAGCATCAACTGCGCGTAATCTCCATTGATAGACTCCAATCTCAAGTCCTGCCAATGACCACTCAGTTACAGCACTGATATTTCCAGGTTCGGGCAGACGTGTAAGAATAACATTTGAAGGTCCATTTGTGCTACCAATTGGAACATGCGTTCCGTTTCTTACAATGACTAAATCATAAGTTATTGCTGGCCCCGGTGTATGATCATCAGTTGCTGGTAACCAGGAAAGAAGAACTGAATTTTCTGACTGAACTGCCGCTTCCAAACCAGTTGGTGAATTCGGTGCTTCATTCAAATCTAATACATCATTACGATAAGCATGCATCTGTGCTTCGACAAGACCGTTTCCACCCGGTACGAAATACGATCCGGCAATAAAATAATCAAGATCACCTTCGCCGTCTAAATCAAACCACGAGAATGTACCTCCGCGGTCGCCCATAGTACGTGGAGCAGGTAATTCGTTTTCCGACTTTGTAAATATTCCGTTTTCGTTGGTATAAATTATGGCTCTGCCTTCAATCTGTCCAGTACCAGGGTTATGAGTTCCTGCTAAGAGAATGTCCACGTCACCGTCGGAATCGTAATCGGCCCAGGTAGCAGCATTAAGATCAAACCAGCCCTCACAGGGGATGCAAGCTATCACATCGAATGGAATAAAATTGTCATTTTCATTTTTGTAAATGCGAAGTGCCATATGGGTATATGTACTGTCAATTTCTCTGACGTTACCTGCAACAAGAATATCCAGGTCGCCATCGGCATCATAATCTCCCCATTGTGCTTCTCCGTGTTCAACACTTAGATAATCGAGGATATCTTCGCCTACAAATAAACCATTGCCGTCATTCCGGTAACGACGGATAAATCCTTCATCTGTAAGTGGTGCAATATTAATAAGAAGCAAATCAAGGTCCTGATCACCGTCAAAATCTGCCCAATGGACTCTGGGCATGAGATGTTGGAGCCAAAACCGAATCAACTTCACTGAAATTCCAACCACCAGTTCCATTTGGCCCATCATTCCGCATCAGTGCAGTGCGGTATTCAAATTCATTACCGTCCCAAACAGAAGGTAAGAGCAAATCATTATCACCATCGTTATCGTAATCAGCCCAGGTGATTGAGCGAAGATCAAAATCAGCTTGATCATTATCTTCCCAGTATCCTGGTAATTCAGTATCGGTAAGAACAAGATTTCCAATATCATTTCTGTAAAGCACGGTAGCGCCATCTGTTCCAAGAACAAGATCAAGATCACTATCTCCATCAACATCACCCCAGGCAAGGTCTGATGCACTTGAAGTAAGGTTTCCAAGTGGAACATCAATGTAAGAGAAATCCCATTCTGTTGTTGATGCAGGGCCATTATTGCGAAGAAGTAAAAGTTTATCTTCAGCACTAACATTGTAAACGACATAGAAACCAAGAACAGCGATGTCGAGATCTCCATCATTATCATAATCCGCAGGAGCAGTAGATACGACCCAGAAATCTTCGTCTTGTGGTGTGATAAATATTGAATCGATTGGAGTTACTTCCGTGAAGTCACCGAATGTTCCACCCGGTCCGGGTTGAACAACTACAAAATGTCCGGCAACATCCGTATCTCCATCATCATCTGTGACTGTAAGTGTAACTATATATGTATTAGCAGTAGTGTAAGTGTGTGTTGGATGTTGTTGGGTTGAACTATTTCCATCACCAAAATTCCATTCCCAGCTTACAATGAATCCATCAGGATCTACACTTGTATCTGTAAAGTCAACTGTAAGTCCTGCCGTAGAAAATTCAAATGATGCAATTGGTATTTGATTTACTGGCGGTGGTGGTGGACCAGTGAAATGTTCAATATAACCCTGATCGCCAACTGTCCATGCATCTCCACCCTGAACAGCAACTATTGAACTAAATGCACCAAAACCATCAGAGCCGATATTCATAACTGACCAGCTTTGTCCACCAGTAGCTGAATAATATGCTACATCATTTGTTGTGCTAACCCATAATTCATTCGGACTCAACAAATGTATATCTGTAAAATTATCGTTGGTGGATGGTGTTGGCAAAATCTCCCAGGTGATTCCACCATCGCTGCTGCGATAAGCTTGACCCCACCATCCAACCGCATAACCAATACTTTCATTATAGAAATCCATATCACCGATTTGTACTGGCGACCAAGGCAGTTCACCCTGAATCCAGGTTGCACCGTTATCAGTACTTCGGTAATAAACTTCACCAACATTTGCCGCCCAGATATTGGAGCCTTCAACATCAACTGATCTGTAACTTCCTAAAAATTCTGTAACGGGAATCCAGGTTGCTCCTCCATCAGTAGTATGATACAAAGCACCAGTATTAAAACTTTGACCGATTACCCAGCCATCTAGCAGAGTTGTAAAGTGAATATCTTCGGCTTCCGACATACTTGAAGGTTTCCCGGAAGTTGCCGTCCAAACCAAACCACCGTCTGTACTAATATAAACTTGACCTGTTTTATCAACAACAACTGCTTCATTTGTGCTGATAACTTGAACGGCTTTTAAATTTTCTTGCGAAAATCTTTCTTGAATGATCCATTGTGAAAGTCCATCACTTTTAAGAAGTGTACCATTATCTCCAACTGCCAATAAATTTCCATTGCTGAATCGGGCAACATCATGAAGTGATTGGCCCGTACCGCTGGATATCTGAAACCAGGAAGCACCAGCATCAGTTGTTTTAATAACAAAACCAGCACCATAACCGTAATAGCCAATCTGTGAATTTGCAAAATATGGGGAAGCGCCATTAAAAAAACTCGGAAGCTGACCCTTTGATTCAAAAGTTTGTATCCAGCTCAATCCGGCATCAGTTGATTGATGCATATTTCCATCATAATCGGCTGCAACAATATTTTGAAAATCAACAACAGTAAAAGCATCAACACCTGCCGGAATTACTTCTCCAAGATTTGTCCATGTCTGTCCACCATCCGAAGATCTTAAAACTCTGTCGTCGTAATTCGGCCATCCGCCGGTTCGTCCCCATGCAATAACAACATCTGAAGAAACTGCAAGAAGATCTGTTCTGCCGTCTGTTGAAACCCCTGTACTCCATGACAATCCGCCATCTGTCGAAAAATTAAAAGTTCCATTGACAATACAAACGGCTGATGAGCTTGAAAGAAAAACTGCTGATGTCGCATCACCTGAAATCACTGTGGTGAATGTATTTGCTCCATCAGTTGTTCTGAAAACTCCCTCTTCGGAAACTCCAAGACCAATTTGACTGTCAATAAAATCGAAAGCAAAAATATTATTAGGAGAAACTACCCAGTTATTTCCCGCATCATAACTTACGTAACGATCAAAATTTCCTGTAGCTAGTCCAAAAGTTGTTGAATAAAATCTCATAAAGTAAGTTGAACCAAGGAAAGGAAGTTGTGTCCAGTTAGTTCCTCCATCTGTGGTTCGGTAATTATCATTTCCAAAAGCCCAGCCGTTCTGACTGTCAAGAAAAAACAATCCGTTGAATCCATCATATAAGCTGAATGGTACATTTCGCTGAACCCAGGTATTTCCTCCATCATTTGATTCGAAAAGTGCTCCACCATTGTCGAATGAATTATCTTCTGTGGCTATGAATACTCGTTCTGCAGTCGGTGCACCAACACCTCTTACATCAAGAAAAGTTGGGACCGGACTTTGAGTATTCCATTGCCCTATAAGAGTTGATGTAAGTAAAATCATTAACGTAATGAGAATTAGCTGCGTTCTGTTAAAAATGATTCTTGAAAGTTTATTCATTCCGATTTTCCGACTCTTATTAAAGTATGACATGATTTTGTTTCCTTTCTATGGATTTATATCTGTCAATTAGTGCTAATAGAATAGTAATCGTGACATTAATTTTGGTAGAATTTAACTATTAACTTCTACAGGGTATTTTTAGTCCAATAAAGATATTATCGACCAATAACGTGCCTGAGTTAATGGAACAACTATAAATTGAAAAATTCATTGCTTTTAGAGTATTTAGAAATATATAGTTCATTTATTCAAATAATTGACCTGTCGCAATTCTCGCCATGGAGAAATGAATTCCATATATCAAGAAGTAGACATAAAGGTATAATGCTAAATCGGGTTATTTAAATGTTTTATCATTTCATTTTAGAGGATGTAAGTTCTAATTCAGCATTAACAATATTTGCCCAGACAAATAAGAGAATAATTTATTTATTTATCATCATAAATCTTTCATCCCTTATTTTTATAAATTTATGTAGAGAGTATTTAAAATTATATGCCGATAAAATTTACTATCAGAAAAATCCTTCCTTTCGTTATTATTTATGTTGCCCTGATCGCTTCCGCTGCATCAATTCATTTCTATATGCATAATTCAGGATTAAAGTGGATGTTGCGTTATCTCGGAATTGCTGGGACTGGATTGATAATTTTTTCATTTGTTTATTCACTTCGAAAAAGAAAAGTGATTAATTTCGGTAAAGCAAAAACATTGCTTCAAGTCCACGAATTGCTTGCATGGACAGGTTCCTTATTAATTCTTCTTCACGCAGGATTTGAATTTGATGCAGTCATTCCGCGTATGGCAGTTTTTGCAATGCTTATTGTTGTTGCAAGCGGACTTACTGGAAAATATCTTCTAAAGCAGGCAAGGGAAAGTATAAAAGAGAAACGAATAGAACTAAAAGCAAAAAATCTTTCCGATGAAGAAATTGAAAAAGAACTATTTGCTTTATCACTAATTGCAGACAAGATGCAAATGTGGCGCTCTGTTCACATTCCTTTAACTGTAATCTTCGCGGTATTTGCGTTACTTCACATTATCACGATACTTCTCTTCTGGATATGGTAAAGAAAAAAACTCTGATATCATTTTTAATTACTTTGTTCGCAGGGTTGGCTGGAATAATTATTTTTCCTTATTACACTGTAAATCCCGGGGTGCTTATTGAAGATCACCTTATACTTAAAAATGATTGTCTTGCTTGTCACAGTCTTGGTGAGGGACCACAAACTGAAAAGTGTATAAATTGTCATATACTTTCAGAGATTGGCAAAAAATTGGTGAACGGAAGTGCACGAAATAATTTGAACAGCAAAAGCAATCTTCTTCATCAGTCAATTACAAAAATACAATGCTTCGATTGCCACACGGAACATAATGGGCTTTCAAGAGAGAATGCAACTTTGAAATTCAGGCACGAATTTCTTTCTGCTGATTTGCAGAATGAATGTGTTAATTGTCATTCACCTCAAAAACCGGACGATGACATTCATAAAATTTTAACAATGAATTGTTCCGAATGCCACAACACCGAAGCCTGGAAACCCTCACACTTCAAGCACGACTTGCCTGGTAATAAAGTGAATGATTGCAGAAGCTGTCACGAAAATAAAAAGCCTGCAGATGTTCTGCACAAAAGTATAGGAAATACTGTTCAATGCGTTCAATGTCATACAACGGATAATTGGAAACCATCGACTTTCGATCACACAAAATACTTCCGGTTTGATAATAACCATCCCTCAAATTGTTCAGATTGTCACGATGTTAACAAAACTTTTGAAACCTACACTTGCTACAACTGCCACGAGCACAGACCAAGTAAGATTGAAAAGGAACATTTGAAAGAAGGAATCAGAAACTTTGGCAACTGTGTTGAATGCCATCGTTCCGGTGATGAGAAAATATCCGGGGAACGGGAATTGAAACGACGTGGCAAAAACAATGATGATGATTAGCAATTGTTCCGTTCGGCTGAGAAGTGTCGAATCAAAGATCTGACTTGTCTTGGCTAATTAAAACTTGTTTTAAATCAACTAGCGAAGGAGAATCATTTTCTTTGCTTCAGTAAATTTTCCGGTACTTAATCTATAAAAATAGACCCCGCTACTTAAAGCAGAAGCATCAAAATCTAATATGTAATTACCCGCGGGTTTTACTTCATTTACGAGAGTTGCTAATTCATTACCAAGAATATCATAAATCTTTAGCGAAGTAAAAGTTGAAGAAGGAATTGAAAATGAAATTGTCGTTGTTGGGTTAAAAGGATTTGGATAGTTCTGAGAAAGTTCAAAACTTGTTGGCGATTCTTTCTTGCTCTCAACACTGGTGGTCCCATCCAATACAGTTAATACAGCAATTCCTCTGCCTTTGCAGCTCATCCATAATTCATAACCACCGGCAACGGCTTTATATTCTAATTCTCTGATATTACTATTAGGCAATCCACCCCACTGAGGAACACCGCCTGGTGATGCTGGAATTATTCCTACGTTTGTCCCGTCATACCAACAAAGTCCTGCTTCCGCAGATGGATATTCACTATCATACATCAACCAGAGTTTTCCATCGGGCGTAACCAATCTTGGATACACATGCTCACCAGGGAACGGCCACCCAAGATCGTGTTCAAATGTTGTATATAGTCCCGTGTTAGCATCAAGTCTTATAAGTGGTACTGCCTGTACTTGTAAATTGCGAGTAAGTACCTATCCAGGCAATGCCGTTATTATCTACTGCTAATTCTGTAAACCACGCTGCCGATCCGGGGAAGTCTTCGATTGTACGCGAGAATGAAGTGATTCCATCAGTACGCAAAATCTCATAGTCTGTTGATGCCCAAATTGCGCCTGCTAAAGTTTGATCACGAATAATGCTTTTACCCGATCCTACGATTGGTACATCAATCCAATCTGGAATATTTTCATCAAAGTATCTTAAATTATAATACTCACCAAGGCTCCAGAGCCTTCCTTGCGAATCTTCAGTAAATCCTTCTGAAGTTGCTAAATGAGTCTTCTAAAGTAAAAAAGTTTGAACCATCCCATGAATGAATTCCGTGAAATGTCGGATTGAATACAACATTACTATTAGAGGGTCTGTAATAAATTGCCTGTGTATTATCTGCTGGAAACGGAAAAGGATAACCCATACCATAAGTGTATTGATTGAAACCAGTCCATCTTTCGCCATCAAATTTTTGAAATCCACCAACTCCCGTTCCTGCATTTCCAGTCATCCAAACATTTCCTTGATCGTCTATAGAAATATCTTCTACAAAATAATCTATTTGAGAGGTGTTGGTAATTCTATATCGCTGCCAATTACCAGTTGCTGCATCGCGTTTTGCTGCACCTTCAATACCGCAAACCCAAACATTTCCTTGTTGGTCCGCGTCAACAGAGAGTGTAAATTCGCCCGGTCGCCAAGTTCCGTAATTTTGCCAGGCTGTACCGTCAAACATCCAGGTTTCTCCGGTTGTAGTGACCAGCAAAGCTTTTCCGTTTCCAAAGCTTTGAATGCATCAATATAAAAACTGACATTAACATATGGCGGTGTAGGATAAATCCAAACTCCATCAGGACGCTGATATTCTAGTGTTTCCCAGTCACCGTGATTTGCCATACGTAAAGCCCAAAAATTTCCAACATCATCAACGCAATCTTTACCAGGTAAACCGGCCACATCTCCAATAGCAGTAGGCAAATAGTCAGTTAATTGATTTGTTGCACTATTATATGTGAACACCTGCCCAAAATATGTATCTGCCGACCATACCAGGTAACTACCGTCTGGTTTGGGTTGCACAGCAATCCGTGTATTAGATCCCTGCCAGTACATCCACTGGTTATCTTCAGGACTAAAACGGACGAGACCACCACTAGTAAACCAGGTAGTGCTATCTGGTGCTAAATCAACATCATATGTAAATCCTTGTAAACTTGAGTTGCTTGGTCCAAAATGTTCTATTGAAGATGCACCAACTTGAGGATTGAATTTAACTGCCCCCGCATAATTTCCCATCCAAAGATTTCCGTTATAATCTTTTACAATATCTAGAATTTGTACATCGGCATTATCAAATGAGCCAAGCATAGGGTAATCAACATTTGAGTAATTTACCCATTTGTTTTCACTTTGGATGAATTTTGCAAAACCGCCTTCACCCCAACCGCCTGTTGCCGCAGCAATATATGGATCTCCATTTTCATCTATCCATAATGCTGTTGCCTGATCTCCTTGGATTCCAGTATTGCCCGGCCTATAGTAGCGCCAGGAATATGTATAAGGATCCTGAGGCATTGCTTCCGAAATAAATAATAATAAACAGGCGATAGAGATTGAAATTGTTTTCAAAATAACTCCATAAAAATTTTGTAATAAGCGCAATTTGAAATTGTCATTATTTTAATAAAATCATTTTCTTTACTTCCGAAAAGTTTTCGGCACTTAATCTATAAAAATAAGTTCCGCTTGACAGTAAAGCTGCATCAAAATTTACTTCATAATTTCCCGCTTGTTTTTCTTCATTGACAAGTGTGGCTACTTCCTTACCTAGAATATCGTATACTTTCAAAGAAGTAATAGCATGATGAAGGAATTGAGAATGAAATTGTTGTTGTAGGATTGAACGGGTTTGGATAATTTTGCTGCAATACAAAATCTGTTGGATAACTTTTAGTCTCCTCAATTTCCGTGGTAGGATTTTCCACCTTTAGTACCAGCAATACCTCTGCTTGCACAACTAATCCACAATTCATATCCGTTCGGTAAAGTTTTTACTTCCATATCATAAATTTGTGCGTGTGGTAACCCGCCGGTTTGTTGTTGTGGAAGAATTCCGAAGTTAGTTCCATCGAACCAGCATAGGCCATAAGTGGAAGTTGTTAAACTACCAAAATTCGCAAACCATAATTTTCCATCTGGTGTTACTGCAAGTGGAGTAATGCTCTCACCGGGAATTTGTGAATTAGAAAGTGAGTAAAACTGATACGTCCCATTGTTAGCATTTACTTTTGCAAGTCCCTGATTCGTGCCAACCCATGCAAACCCATCCGGTAAAGGAACTACTGTTGTGAGAACATCACTTTGTGGATCAAGCTCAGAAAAATCATCTACAACTTTTGAAAAATTATATGTGCCGTCAGTTCTTAATGCCTGGTGATCTGAGCAAGTCCAGATTGTTCCTGGTCTTGTTGGATCTTTTTCTATGTTTGTGCTTGATCCTATAACCGGAACATTAATCCAGTTATTACCTGATTCATTATAATAAGAAAGACTATAGTAATCACCAACACTCCATAATCTGTTTTCAGAATCTTCTACAACTCCTTCAGATCTATCTAATGGATAATTGAGCGATGTATAATTACTGCCGTTCCAGTCATGTAAATAATTATACATTGGATTGATAATTATATTTCCATTAGAAGGACGATAGTAAATAACTTCTGTGTTATCTGTAGGGAAGGGGAAAGGATGGCCTAATCCATAGTTCTCATTATTAAAACCAATCCATCGTTCGCCATCAAACATCTGATACCCGCCAACTCCACCTCCAGCAGTTCCAGTCATCCAAACATTTCCACTATTATCCAGAGTAATATCTTCAACCCAATAGTCAATTTGAGAAGAGTTGGTTATACGATAACGCTGCCAATTACCTGTTTGAGCATCTCTTTTTGCAACACCACCAATCCCACTAGCCCAGACATTACCGTTTACGTCAAT
This sequence comes from uncultured Ignavibacteriaceae bacterium, assembly GCA_963790385.1. Classification (GTDB taxonomy): domain Bacteria; phylum Bacteroidota; class Ignavibacteria; order Ignavibacteriales; family Ignavibacteriaceae; genus IGN2. The sequence continues at coordinate 92,424 of CAWBOG010000003.1, read as the reverse complement.
ATCTAAACCATAAGAATAACCGCCATCACGCCAAATTTCAAGGTTTTGCCATGCTGTTCCATTAAACTGCCAGACATTGCTATTGCCGTCAATCAGTAAAGCTTTTCCATTATCATAAGCTTTAAATGCCCAGATATCATTTTCGTTACTTGATAGTGGTTGAGCAGGTGTAATCCAGTTTCCAGCTGGAGTTCTATAGTCAAGCGAATAAATACTTGCAGTACCATTATATCTTAACGCCCATAAGTTATTTGCATCATCAGTGCAGTCATTTCCCGGGAGTGCAACAACTTCTCCCGGTTCAAGATTTTGCGGAATCAATGTAAATAGCTGGGTATCGCTGTCAAAAGTTATCATCGTGTTCCATCCTTCACCATCAATCCAAACAACATATCCACCTGCAGGTTTTTCCTGTATCGAAACATTTTGACAATATCCAATTAAGCTTGGCCAGTTATTAGCATTAGATCCATAATACCAGTAACGCCATAAGTTTGTTGAAGGATTATAATTTACTAATCCACCGCCTCCCCAGGTTACAGATAATACTGCTGCCCAGATTGAACCATCGGATGCAATAGCAAGATCAGTGGTTCTTCCTCCGGGATGAAGAGAGTTATTCGCTCCCCAGAATTCTAAAGAACTTCCGCCAACCGTTGGATTAAATTTTAAAATACCACGCCAAGTTGCCATCCACAATAACCCGTTGGTATCTTCTTCAATATCACTTATGCGAGATGAGCCGACATCATTAATGCTTCCAATTACGGGGTAATCAACATTAGAATAATTTATCCATTTGTTTTCTGATTGTATAAGTTTTGCAAAGCCACCCTCTTCAAAGCCGGGCGTGTAACCTGCAATGTATGGATCTCCGTCGTGATCAATCCATAGTGCCTCAACATAATCGCCTTGTATACCCGTGTTGCCGGTATTATAGTAACGCCAGGAATATTGCTGTGGCAGAATTGTATTAATTGCTACGCAGATAAATAGAACTATTAACGGAGTAAAATGTTTCATACGCTTTATTAGATTCTTTCTTTTGTGATTGAGATGGTCAATTTCTATAGAAGTATTAAAATATAACTGGTGATTTTTGATTCCGGAATGAAATTTTAAATTTAACAAGCATTATCATTCCCCTCTTTTTCATTTGAAGATACGATGTTCTGCATAAGAATAAGATTCCGTTGGGACGAAAAAAAATTTATTCGCGGCAATGTCATTCTTGCCCGATTTTATCCGGAATAAGCTCTGTAAAGGAGTAGCAAGGTCGTAACAAAATTTTATTAATCTTCTTTTTAACCATTCGAATAGTTTATTGAATTATTTTTATCTTAATTATTTAAAGCTCCGTTGTCAATCCACTTTGCAATTGAATCAATCAATGCATTTGAAAGCGGAGTTCGGTTGAATGGCATTCTCGGTGTAACTTCTCCCTTCAGAATTTTTATCAGAAGACTATTTATACTATTATTTGGTTCGACCCGTTTAAATTGTGAGAATAAAACACTCTGAACATTTACCAGATTTGAATATGAATTTCCAACTGTGAGTAACAAACCTGCCTGGTTGTTTGTTGATCCGTGACAGCCCGAAAGGGCACAGCTTACATTAAATACTTTTGTCTGAATATCACTGAGTTTGCTTGACGGTGCTTGGTTACCTGCATTCTGTGGCGGTTCAGTTGGATTATCACTGGAACAACTCCAAAAAACAATTGAAAACAGAAGCAAGCTTAAAGGGAATAATATTTTGTTTATCATTTTCATCCTGATTAAATCTTGAGATACCACACTTAAATAGTAGTCAGAATATAAATAAAGTGACAACACAAAATATTTAAAATTTAAATGTTCAACGATTTGAGTTGATAAATAGAAAATTTTTGAAACAATCTATATTGAGTATAGAAATTTCATTTTTTGAAAAATGGCTCGATATGAACTAGAACATCCGAAATGTTTGAATATTCTTTCATCAATTCGGCTTTAACCTGATGAGCAATTTCGTGACCTTTGTAAACCGGTAAATTTGCATCTACGAGAACGTGTATATCTACGAAATAATCAAAACCCATTTTTCTTACGAAACATTTATCAATACCTGAAACGTTTTCAACTTTGCTAGCTACATCTTTGACTTTTTGTACCGTTTGGATGGGAGGAGCAGTATCGAGGAGTTCATAAAGTGCAGGTTTGAATATCCTGTAAGCATTAATAATTATTATCACTGAGGCAAAAAGAGCCGCAAAATCGTCTGCGGATTCATATCCTTCGCCGCCTATAAGTGCTATTGATATTCCGATAAATGCAGCTGCTGAAGTTATAGCATCACTGCGATGATGCCACGCATCACTTTTTATTGCCACGCTATTCACTGTTGTTCCAACCTTTAATTACAAACCTGAATAATGTTTCCTTTGTTATAATAACAACAATGAGAACAATTAATGTAAATGGTGCAGGAGCGTGATGAGGTGTTATGATTTCATAAACACTTTGTATAACTATTATCATTGCTGCTATAAAAATCCCAAATGATACAGCGATGCCAGCAAAGGGTTCTGCTTTTCCGTGACCGTATGGATGATCTTCATCAGCAGGTTTTGAAGCGAAGTATAAACCTGTCAAGACTATCGAAGAAGTGAATATATCAGTAAGAGACTCTATGCCATCTGCAATCAGTGCGTATGAATTACCAACTATTCCAGTAAAAATCTTAATTGCTGCAAGGAAAACACCTGCAATTATTCCAATCAGCGTAGTTTTTATTCCACGTTTAATTGAAGACTTACTATTTTCTGATTGTGATTTCAACAGAGTTAAACATTAAATTCAGTTCTTGCAAAATTAGAGATTTGAACTGAAACTATTTCAAGTGGTTTTATTAAAGAAAAGTAATATGTACAGCAAAATGAAATTAATCGGAAGTTTATTTTAGCAAGATCATTTTCTTGCTAAATATTGCCTGGTTGCTCTCAAGAACAATCAAATAAATCCCCGAGGCTAAATTTTTTCCATCAAATGAAACGGAGTGAATACCGGTACTCTAATTCAGCGTCTACTAGAGTCTCTACAGTTTCTCCCAGAATATTGATTACTTTTAGTTTTATACTTGATGCGTCAGATAAGTAAAAAGAAATTGTCGTTGTTGGGTTAAAAGGATTTGGATAGTTTTGATACAATATTATATCGCTTGGTATTATCACATCGTTTTCAATATTGGAAATAAGAAAATTTAAATTGATTCCAGTAATCTGATTATTCAATGGATCGATTACCACAGTTTGACTGACTGCATTTTCCAATCCGATTTTCTGCGCAACTAATTCATAAGTTCCAAATGGCAGATTGGTTACTGTGTAGTTTCCAATTTCTTTACCAAAATTATAGGAGTACAAAGCGCCATTATTAATATTCTTTGCTAAAATTGTAATCCCTTCAAAGTCACTCTCATCAGCAGGCGATGAAAAAGTAATGAATCCACCAATGCCACCAGCACCATAGGAAGAATCTCTGGTAAGGGAAATATTTTTATCAGTTATATTATTGTTAATCAAAACTGAATCTGCGTTTTGCCAGAAAATAGCAGGAATACCTTCATCATTATAATATCCGGGGAGAAAATTATTTGTGTAAGCTTGCAAATAATAGTAGTCCGGATGATTGTACATTCACAAGGTACGATCCGTCATCTTTAATAAATCCTGCAAATACATCTATTGTATCGAACGCAGTCTGAATATTTTGCATTTTTGGTATTGGTACGTGAGTCCCGGTTCTTACGATTATAATTCCTTTATTTGCATTTATTCCGTTTATCGAATCAATTATTTGCCCGCTTACAGAAAAATTACTACTGTCAATTTTTTTCAGATTGAAATCAATCGTTTTGACATCACCGGAATCAAGCTCGACTAATTCCGCAAAGAATGGGTCATAAGTACTATCGTGAAATAAAACGTAATATCCTTCTTTCTCCGTTCCAATTGTGTAATCACCTTCAGGTAAAGTTTTTTGGTAATATCCAGCGGAATTTGTTCTGGCTGTGTCTAGTAAATAAATTCCATTGTAGAAGAAATAAACCGTTGCGCTGTCAACAAAACTCAAGCTGTCTCGAACGGTTCCGTTGAATTCTCCGAACTCATCCTCAAAAAATCTAATTCTAACTTCAAGAGGTTCGGGACTTTCAATTCCATCGTTAAAGACAAACATTGTATCCGAGGTATCATTTACTGAAACCTGATAAAATGCAGTTAAAAATACGGTCATTCTAATTGAGTCATCAGGTATGATCGTGAATGGTAAAGTTAAATTGTTCTCAAATTCTAATATGTAAAGAGAATCGTTATAATTAATACTATCTATTGTTAATATCTCGTCACCCTTATTAATTAAAAACGCGTGGTCAATCCTGTTGAAGAGGTCCTCAAACTCAATCCTGTTAGGTTTTATATCCAGTTCAGGCTGAGCCAAGACAGATATAGAAATAAATGTCACAAATAATGGGGTTATTAACTTCATATTACATAAATCATAAAGAATACGATTGGAAAACTTTTTAACTTAGTATCAAGTTTAGTAATTTCGGGACAAAAATAAAGAGAGAAAAAGATAGATTATCTAAATATTTCTGGTTCTGAGCTCGATGACCTCCTGGAAAAATCAAAAGCAGGGGATTCAGCGGCATTTGCAAAGCTATCCAGTTATGTGCGCCAAATTTCCTATTCGTACTATTTATCAAAACATCATCAAAAAAGAATTACAAATCGCGATGATGTTGATGATCTAGCTCAGAGCGTTTACCTTTCATTTGCCGAACAGTTCCAGAATATCGGGGAACCTGAAAAATGGCTTCGACGTGTTCTCTTCCTGAATTTTGTTCGATGGTATAAAACAAATAAAAGCAAATCGTTCCTTCCACTTAAAGAAAGTTTTCCTGCACCAGATTATTCGGGCGATGCAATAGCAATGATTGATTCTGAAAGCGTGCTTTCCCATCTGAATACTTTAAGCGAAGAGAAACAAGAAATAGTGAAGCTGAGATTTTGGGGAGATCTCAAATTCAATGAAATTGCTGAGAAATTAAATAAAAATGAAGCTGCCGTTAAAAAAATGTTTTACAGAACTCTTCTTGAGTTAAAAGAGAAGTTAAAATAAATGTCACGAAAGAGAATATTGGGATACTAAATGCTTGATCAACAAAAAAAACGGGTATCATGGAAAAATTTGAAAAAATATTAGAACTACTTGAAAAACAAAATTTAACTGAAGCAGAAGCTTCGTCATTAAAGCAACTCGCTGATTCAGATGAAGAATTAAAGTCATTTATAAATGTTTATAAAAACTTAGATTCATCTTTATCTGCTCCTGGACACATTCCGACTGATTTATTAGCTACTTACGTTTTGTTTGAAAAGGGAGATGAATCTGAAAATAAATTAATTGAAATACTCAAAGGAAAGATAAAATCTCATCTCGCTGAGTGTTCAGTTTGTAAAATGGAATACAATAATTTAGTAGATGAGTATTCTGAAATAGAAAAACACGTTAGTAAATCTGTCAATCGTGAATTACAACCATTGCTTTCGAAAAAAGATTTTTCATTATCAGTTTTATTTAAGCAAACTAGTACTTTCAGGTATGCTTTTGCAACTCTGGCTGTTTTTGTGATCACTTATTCTACATTGTTCCTTATTTCAGCTTCAACTACTCCAGGTTATAAAAAGAATATTTTTTCCAACGAACAAGAAGACTTTTATAAAACCAGAGGCAGAACATCACCATTATTCCAGCAGGGATTGAATGCCATCGATAACCGTGATTACTCCAAAGCAATTGAATTTTTATCAATGGATATCAAAGAACATCAGAACGAAAAATCAATATTTTATTCATATTACATTATCGCAATTACTTATTTACATTCTTCGGAATCAGATTTTATTGGTCTATTTAAATCTTATAATAAAGAAAAAGTCAATCTTGCAATAACAAACCTTAAAGAATCAGTTGATAAAAATAATTCTGGTGATTACGAAAGTTTAAAGCTTGATGCATATTATTATCTTGGAAGAGCATATCTGCTTCTTGATGACAGCGATTCAGCAATTACAAATTTCAAAAAAGTTATCGATGGTAAAGGACAATATTCAATAGAATCATCAGGATTAATTACTCAATTGGAGAATAATTGATAGATGTTACTTTTAAAAGGATCTATCGTATTCATTGCCTGCTTATTATTAGCTTCGTATAGTATTTTCAGAATATCTGATACCAATCAAAAAAAATCCATTGAAAATCAACTAGCTTCCAATCAATTTGATTTGACACAAAGTCTTCCTGAGCAATCGTCTGGTAATTTTATTCATTACCAGAGGTTGATTCAAAACAGTCCTATTGATAAAGAAAAAATTCAGAGTGATATTAATTCTTTAGATTCTAAATTTGAGCGTGAATATTTAATTGCTTTATTGAATAAAAGAGTTGGAAAATTTAGTGAAGCATTTGAAAATCTTTTTCTTCTTTTAGTGGATTTTCCAGATCAGCTCAATTTTTATGAAGATCTTTCTTCACTCGCAAAGATTTCCGGCAAGCTCGATAAACTATCTGAATGGCTCACTAAGAATAAAACAAAAGCCGATAACTTTTATTATTTATATCTTGATGCATTAGTTGAAAATCAATATGGAAAAACATCAGCAGCAATTGCAAAATTCGAGGCACTGATAGAGAAAGGTTTTAAATCCAGAGAAATTTATTTTGAACTAGCATCCGCGTATCGTGCAGTCGGTAATTATGATTCTTCTCTCAAAATTTTAAACTTTTCAGAAAGCTATTGTGACTCCGCTGATTACTATTATCCTAAAATCCTAAACCTGAAAGGAACAATATATTTCTTATCAGGAGAATACGAAGAAGCAAAAAAGTATTACAAATATGCGTTGGAAAAATCTGAAAAAAATGAAAATAGAGTTGAACTTATTAAAGCAACTGCAAACCTTGCAATTATTAAAGATCAATACGGTGAGATTTATGAAGCAAGAGAGGATTTCCAGCAGTCAATAAAATTAGCAGATGAAATTGAGAACATTGAATTACTTGCATTTCTTCATTCTGAGCTGGGAGTCTCTTTCACTTACACTCAAAATTTAATTGAAGCCAGAAAAAACTATGAAAAAAGTTTTTCACTTTACGATCAATTAAAAAACAAAGAACGGCTGTCTTATCTTTCAAGTAATATAGGATCACTTTATCTTCAAATTGCGAACTATAAATCGGCACTCGATTTCTATAGTCGTGGACTTGAGTTTGCAGGTGAGAATAAATTAGCTCAAATTTTGAATCTTACCGGATTAGGTGATGTATATTCAAATGAATCGAATTATTCTAAAGCAATTGAGTATTACAATCGCGCAAAAGAAATTGCAGATTCAATTAAAGATATTTCTTCCTTGATAAAAATAGATCAGGGAATCGGGGCTTTATATTATAATATTAATCTTCCAATTGATGCTCTTGAAATATTAAAAAATCTTGATTCAGAAACGCTTGGAAATGAATTACCATTTGAATCGATAAAATTATATTCCAAACTCGGAACGATTCTCACATCAATTGACAATCTTCCTGAAGCTGAAAAATATTTTCAAAAAGGAATTGATCTTGCAATGCAATTCGGAGATATATACAGCTCAATTTCCTTAAGGATCGAACTTGCTAATAACTATATTTTGCAGGAAAATTACTACTCAGCTTCAAAGTTGTTGACTGAAGTGAATCCAGATTTGAATACATATGAACTTACTCAACTTATGGGATTGAAGGAATTGTATTGGGGGAAAATATACTCTGCTCAAAGTAAGAAAGAATTATCTGTTCAGAAATTTAAAAATGCTTTTCAGTTAAGTGGAAGCGTACATGATTTTAACAATCAAATTGAAGCCGCATATTTACTTGGAAAATACTTTGAAGAAATCAACGACTTTTCAAATGCAGAAAAATGGTATTTAGCATCAATAGATTTAATCGAAAATATTTCTTCACCTCTTAGTCCCAATCAGGAAATTCAGATAGCTCATTTTGCCGGCTTAAACTCTGTTTATAATTCATTAACTAATCTTTATCTAAATCAAGGAAAAAATGAAGAAGCCTTTATGATCATAGATAAATCGAGATCAAGAAATACAAAGTATAATCTGAATAAGCTTAAAATCCTCTCACTTCTTAAGGATGAAAATCAGTACAATAAATTGATTGATATAGAATGGATGATTTCTTCAGGACTTTATGATGAAGTTACTTCTGATTCGTTGACGAAAGTTTTAGCAAACATAAAAAAAGAGTTGATCTCCAACTCAAATAATTTGGAAGATTTAATAAATAGAAAAGAAGCTTTTACCTTAACTGAACTCAAGGAAAATATCGATGATAATGACTTCATCCTTACCGTCTACGTGGACAATAATTCAATAACACTTTTCAATTTAAGCCAAAATAAATTGAATTATAAAACTATTCGTATAAATCGGGATAGTCTCTTATCAATGATTAATAGAATCTCACCAATTTTTCGCTCAAACATGCAAAATGAAGAAATATATGTGAATGAAGATTTGTTTTCGTTCAATGCTCAAGCTGCCTATAAGCTATATGAAAATTTATTTAAAGATTTCCTTGCTGACGTTCCAAAGGGTTCCAATTTGATCATTAATTTTCCTCAAGAATTAATGAAGCTGCCAATCGAGATTTTAGTGACCGAGTGGACCGAGGGAGAAAGTCCATACTTTTATAACGATAAAAATTTCCTGCTGGAAGATTATAAAATTTCTTATACACCATCGGCTTCGATTTATAAAATTCAATCAGTTAAAACCGAAACTAATCAAACACAAAATCTGCTCATTGGTGATCCATCAATTAGTAATTTAGAATACTCGTTAAGCGTAAGAAGTGGTCTGGTTGATTTAAACTCAAAACTTTCACGAAATATTTTATTGACACCTCTTGAATATTCAAAAGATGAAATCGAGAGTATTGATGATTTGGTATCTAATAATAAAATTTTCTTATCCCAGGATGCAACGGAAAGTAATTTCAAACAATATGCACCTTCGAGCAATGTAATACATGTTTCATCTCATTCATTTTTACTCAAAGATCAACCACTAATTATTTTTTCACAGCAAAAGAATGATCAGAATGACGGCTATCTCGAATTGGGAGAAATTGTTCAACTAAATCTTTCAAGTGACCTGGTAGTTTTAAGCTCGTGTCGTTCTGGTTTAGGAAAAATTGATGCATCAGAAGGAATTTTAGGAATGCAAAAAGCTTTTTTTGATGCAGGCGCAAAAAGTATAATTGTTTCCCTTTGGGATGTTAACGATAAATACACTTCTTATTTTATGAAAGATTTTTATAAGCACCTCGCAAGCGGCATATCAAAATCTGAAGCGTTAAGGAAAGCAAAATTAGACTTCATAAAAAATTATTCTTCAAATCCGTATTACTGGTCAGCATTTGTGCTTTCCGGAAATCCATCTAGTATCAACATCCAGGAAGCATCGTTCTTCACATTCTTTCACTTTCTCGGGATCTTGTTATTAATTGGTTTGATTTATTTCATATTTAAAAAATACTTCCCCATTCAAAGTTAATTCTCCCGAATTCCCCGTCATCAAATATCAAGAACGCTGTAATATAATCAATTGATAATTATTGTATTAAAGTTCGTCCTGCTACTGACAAAAAGGTGATCTTTTAATAGTTGCGTATGATTTAAATTTGTCATAACACATGTCCCTTTAATCAAGCCTGAGTTACTATAATAATGAACAAAAACACCGGTTCTCATTTAATATTTAAATCGCTAAAGTAAAACGTGTGTCACTCAAAAAATAAATATCACTACTTCAGAAACACATTATGACTATGTCTGGATATGCATTGAAGGAATCAAGAAGTGCTGACAAATATTTAGTCAGCTTTGAACAATTGTTATTTATGGCGTATAACGGAGATTATAATTCTGTTTATTCTCAAATGATACAATTAAAGCCTGAAGAGAGAATAAAGTACTCAAACAAATATATTTATTTCGAAACGATTACTGGAAGTATTAAAAATCTTGCTGAATTGAAAAATCGGCATGAAGATTTGTTGGTTTACAAAGAAAAAAAATTTTTAATTGCAATTTTGGATTTGTTCATATCTGAATGCATAAATAAAGGCTCATTCCCAAGACAGCTTTATCAATCAATTCTCAAAATCACAGAGGAACTTATAAGCTTACTAGATTTCAGTTGCGCGATTGAGTATTTGAATAAATCTATTGCACTGGGAGTTAATAAGTTTCCAGAACTGAAGACAGAAGTTTTATTTAGACTGGCAGAGATCTGTAACCGACGCGGTGAATTGGTTTATTCGGAAAATTATTTGAACCAGCTGTTACTTCATCCTTATTTAATTACTGATCGAAATAGAATAGCGGAACTTTTGCAAAATGTAAGTCAATTATACTTGAAACAAGGGAAAGTTGATCGATATAAAGGTTTTCTATTTCTCGGATTAAAATATTTCTATACAAATCCTGATAATCGCAGAAAGATTTTTGAACAGATCAGAATAACATATCGGAGATCGAGTAATGTTATTTTTAATAGTGATGTGAATTTCCAAAATAAATTTATTTACCTGATCCACTGGTGCTTTTTCAAACTGCCGAATTTTTCAAAACTCAAACTTGGATTTATTGAGAAACTATCTTTAAAAGTTTTACTAGGCACTATCTATTTAATTAATTATTCACAAAAAGCAGAATCCACAAAAAGCTTATTGCCTGGAAAGAATGAAAGTTCAAGATCACTTTATCTGTTGAAGAGTCAGGATTTAGCGGGATCGAATAAAAAGAATGCTCAGACTAAAAAAATATTAATTACAAGAGCAATGGGTGGCATCGGCGATCTATTGATGATGACGCCGGGCATTCACGCTTTAAAAAAGAGGCAACCCAAATCTGAAATAAATCTTGCAATTCCAAAAAGATATTTCCCGGTTTTTGAAGGGAATGATGACGTTAAGCTGGTTGATATTGAAGGAGATTTTTTTTCTCATTTGAATTTTAGCAAGTGGTACAATTTTACTGATTGTCCGGCAGCTAGAAAAGAAAGTATGACTGCTCCACGTGTTAGAAAAAGTAGAATTGATATTTTCAGTTCCGCACTTAATGTGGGTAAGCTTTCAGTAAAAAGGATGTCCAAAAAACCTCGTTATTTTTTAACCGAAGGTGAATTGAATTTTGCCAGCGATTTCTGGAATAGTAATGAACTGATTGGAAAACTCGTGATTGGTGTTCAACTGCATTCAGATGAAACATATCGGGATTATCCTCTCATGAAAAAACTAGTCACGAAGTTAGCTGAAAAGTATAAAGTGTTAATCTTCGATAGTGAAACAATAAATGGTTTTGAACTTGATAATGTAATTAAAATTCAAAATATGTCTATAAGAAAAGCTTTTGCATTAGCATCTAAATGCACTGCAATCGTGGCACCGGATTCATCTTTCATTCATTTTGCGGCTGCATTCGATATTCCAACAATCGCTCTTTTCGGTCCTATTGATGGTAAAATCAGGACGAAACATTACTCAAATTGCACTTACTTAAGTGGAAAGGAATTGTTTGGTTGCATGCCTTGCTGGAGAAATGAATCAACACCTTGTAAACTTACCGGGATGAGAACGAGTGAATGTATGAAACAAATTCCTGTAAGTCAGATATTAAATGTTCTTGAAACGAAATTGTATGGAGAAAAAATAAATGAATAACACAAGTAAAATTTGTGATGCTGCTGATTGGTTTGACCCGGAAATAAAATTAATTATTGAAAATGAATTAAGGGAAACTGCTAGATTCCATAGGAAACAGTGGGAGTTTGCAATGATCTTTCTAACTCTGCAAAAATTTGAATTACTTAAAGAGCAAAATGTTGGGCTTTCTCTCGGTGGTGGAAATGAAAGAGTTCTTTTTTCTATTGCACGACATATTAAAAAACTTTTTGTGACCGATCTTTATGATGATAGCACGAGCTGGGATTGTGCACGGACGGGTGATCCTGATGAATTCATTAAAGCCAGTAAACCTTTTCCCGTTGATGATACAAAAATCAAGGCTTTAAAAATGGATATGAGAAAACTTGATTTTGCTGACAACACCTTTGATTTTTGTTATTCCTCCTGTGCAATTGAGCACATAGGAGAATATCAGGACTTTCTTCAACATTTTAATGAAGTCAATAGAGTGCTTAAACCTGGTGGAATTTATGTGTTAACTACTGAACTACAATTTGGTGAGGAAACAATTACGGATGAAAACAATTTTATTTTTACAAAAGATTACATTGCAAAATTAATTGCTGAATCAGGTTTGGATTTTGTTTCCGACGTAAATGTTGAGTTGACTAAAAATAATATTAACTATCCATATCCATCCAACATTCAGAACATAGCATTTTCAGGTAATAATAATTTCAGTCAAAGGATAGTTGAACAATTTCCACATTTAATTCTAATCAGAGGAAACGTTCCCTTCACATCAGTTCTTTTAATCTTACGCAAAGGGATAGCAGATAAAAAATCTGACGTGATAAAATTTTTAAATTTTGATACCACAAAAAAGTACCTGACTGAAGGTGTGAAAAATTACCGCAGATTAATCGAAGAAAATAAAATTACCATTTCGCCTTTCTCAAGTCTCCCTGGAAATGTTTCCAGATTTTTTCTAGATCATTCAAATTATTTTGCAAATCAGTTAAACGAAATAAAATCCGAAGAAACAATTTTTCATTCTGATTATTTCTGGCTTGGGAATGGTAAAAGAAATGTAAATATAAAATTTAAAGTTGATGCAGCATTGCCCGATGAACGCAATGTTGTTCAAATAAGGGTGCATTCATATCCAACACACGGATCATCAAATGTCGAATGTATATATGAAAAAGATATAAGTGTTAGCAGGAATATCAATGTCAATGAAATAATAGAATTAGACACAAATGAAGATTTTAATTATGCATTCTTGTGCAATCTGATATCTGGAAATATTTACTGCAGTTCAATCTCGATTGAGAGTAGCTCTATCATTGATGACGCAAATAATTCTCTTGTTAAAATCTATTCGGAAGGAGTTGACAATTTATGAATATGAATGAGTACATCGATAAGCGATCATTAAGATTCACCTGGCATTATTCTCTCAGCCAGTTAAAAACAAAATACAGATATACTTCCTTAGGGTTCATGTGGAATTTTCTTGAACCAGCACTATATCTTGTTATTCTTAGCCTTGTCTTTGCAGTAATCAACAGGATGAATATAAGTGACTATGCAGTTTTCCTCTTTAGCGCATTGGTTCCCTGGAGATATTTTGAAAAACTTGTTAATCTTATTATGGAATCTCTTGTTAACGGTGAATGGTTACTTAAAAAACTTTATGTCTCTCCATTCGCGTTTCCAATAAACAAAATGATAATGTCAAGTTTTGAATTTCTTTTTTCCATAATTGTAGCTTTCGTTTTATTTGCGTTTCTCAAGGAGAACTGGACAATTCATCTTTTGATAATTCCGCTATCAATAATTCCCTGGGCAATTTTTGGTTTTGGTTTGGGCTTAATCTGTTCAGTGTTATACACATTCTTTAGAGATGTTAAACCGTTAGTTCAAATGATACTTACATTAACATTTTTTACTTCGCCTATTTTGTTCAGCAAAACAGTTTTTGTACCTGATTCATTCCAGGCCAAAATAATGGATTATCATCCGATAACTTATTTCGCTGCACTTTTTCAAAAACCAGTTTACAATGCCGTATGGCCATCTGAAGTGGATTGGATCGTTTCAATTTCCATCGCTTTGGTTTCCTTAGTAGCAGGTCTAATTCTAATCAATAAATACAAATCACAATTTTATTATTACCTGTAATATGAAAAAGAAAATAATTTTTCGTCTTGAAAATGTAAATGTTGAATTCGAAAGACATTCTTTAACACAAAGAAGTTTGCGAAATGCTGTGGGGAGAATATTAAACGGGTATAATTCTGAAAAAATAGTTGCGCTGAAAAATATTAATCTCGAAATAGATGAAGGTGAACATATCGGTATTATTGGTAGGAACGGTGCCGGAAAATCCACTTTACTTCGTGTGTTAACAAAAGTTATCATACCAGGATCCGGTAAAGTTCAAGTTGATGATTCTAAACATATTGTTCCATTGCTTGAGCTTGGAATAGGATTTCAACCAGATCTTTCAGGTAGAGAGAATTGTTTTATTGCCGGGATGCTGATGGGTTATTCAAAAAAAGAGATAGAATCAAAAATTGAAAGCATAATTGAATTTGCTGAGTTGAAAGATTTTATTGATGAACCGGTAAAAAACTATTCATCTGGAATGTACGCTCGACTCGCTTTTGCTCTTGCAACTGACATTGATCCTGAGGTTTTACTCGTTGATGAGGTGTTTGGGGTGGGGGACGAGTTTTTTATGAAAAAGTGTATGATAAGAATGCAGAAACTAATGAATAGAGGTTTGACAACAATTTTCATTTCACACAATCTAGAGTTTCTAATGGAGCATTGTGATAGATTGATCTGGATTGAAAATGGTGAGGTAATTATGGATGGAGACGCATCAACAATTGCTTCTGCATATCGAAATAATAATTCATCACTCCGATTAGTGAACACAAATTAGGAGATAATGTAATGCTTAATTTTATTCCACATCTAAACAATACAGTTATTATAAATGCTACAAATATTGGTTATAAGTTAAATGGCATAGGAATTTATACGCTCAATATTCTCAAGGGGCTTGCTAAACTTGAAACAGATTTAAATTTTATTATTTATTTAAATAGTAGCTGCAAGCTTTATATAGATAAAATAAATTTTCCAAATAATTTTAACCTTAGGTGGGTATCGGATTGGATTTCACCGGATAAAAAATTCTTTGGACACTTGTTACGATTATTTTATTCAAATTACCTCGCTGTAAAACATCCAAGATATTTGCAATTTAATACAAGCCCGCTCGAAGTTTGTTTCTTTAAATCGAACCAAATTGTTATGGTTCATGATATAATACCACTTTTATTTAAACAGTTTCACAAAAAGCAATACTTATTCTTCAAATATTTAAAATACATTTTGCAAGACGTTAAGATGATAATTACTCCATCAAATTACACCAAGCAGTTAGTTGTTGAGAATTACCGTATCGACGAAGAAAAAATTCAAGTTTCTCATCTTGGAGTAAACCGGGAATTAAGCATAACGGCATCTATTGCAAATGATTTTTCACCATACATCCTGTATATTGGTAGAATTAATAAGATGAAAAATATTGAACGAATAATTAATTCTTTTGTAATTGCGAACATCAGGCAAAATATTAATTTAATTGTAGTTGGCGATGATAAAAAGGAGTTTTTCCGCTACGTTGATCGACTGAAATGCAGTGATAAAGTTAGAGAAAAAATAATTTTCAAGCAGAATGTAACTCACGAAGAAAAAATCGGATTGATCATAAATGCATCCCTGTTTTTGTATCCGACCCAATTCGAAGGATTCGGTCTACCACCAATTGAAGCTATGGATCTGGGTTGTCCGGTAATTGTCGCCAACAATTCTAGCATGCCGGAAATTTGTGGAAGTGCGGCATTTTATGTTAATGCGAACGATGAAAATGAAATTGCTGATGGAATTTCCGAAGTGCTGACAAATGCTCGCCTTCGTAAGCAACTGATAATTAATGGTTTAGAAAATGTTCAAAGATTTTCCTGGGAAAAAACAGCACGCCATCATTTGATGATTATGGAAAGAGTTTTGAAGCTTAAAGAACAGTCAAAGAAAATTAATAATATGATACTCCACCCTGGTTTAGAACGTGGTGACGCGTTAAGATGATTTTGAATTTCTGAACAAACCAGCTAACAGAAATAATCTGTAAAATCTATTAATTACTTTTAGTTTAATTTAGACAACGATTCAGTAGCAAGCTTTCCTGTTTCACTATTTGCATCAATTGATAAAACCGTATTCCAGAATTCTTTTGCTTTCTCTTTATTTCCACGCGTTGCAGCAATTGCACCTAAATTATATAAAGCCATCTGATTTTTGGGTTCGAATGTTAACACCATTTTATTTTCATCTTCACACTTTTGATAGTCCTGTTTATTGAAATAAATAACTGCAAGTGCAAATCGAACATCAGCACGTTTAGGGTTAATGTCTAATATTTTTTCATAGTAGGGGATTGCTTCATTCATTTTATGTGAAGCTGAAAGGAAATCAGCATATTCTCTAATTGCAAGTGTGTCAGATGGTTTATTAACAACCGCCTCTTTTAGTCTGGCTAATTTTTTGTTGTATTCCTCAGAAACATTTTCTTTACCCGGCGAAGTGCTACCCTGATCCATTAATTTTTTATGAACATCATCATCTGGCATAGTTTGATCAGTGGTTACTTTCATTTGGTCAGGATTGGTAGAATCCTGAATACCAACGATTATCAAAATTGTTACTGCAAGAACAGCAAGTATTCCATATAAATATATCGCTTTGAATTTCATTTTTATCCTAATAAAATAGTTTAAGTAATGTTAAAAAATCCATTTATAGCCGAATATTATTGTCACAATTACATGTATGACCATTATTACAAACATACTAATTGCAAAAGGCAGATGAAAAATATGCCACCAGTGAAAAAGTTTTTGCGATGTTCGTAAGAAAGCAATTCTTCTGGCAATCACTATTTCTGATTTAGCGGCTTCAATCAATTCTTCTCTCTCACTTTTGTTTAATCCAAGAAGCTTCATTCTTCGTTTGAACAAGTTTAGAAGTTGCCTGGTACTAAAATAATCCCTGATAAAAAATCCTATAGAAGTTGAAAGTTTAAAAGATTTGTAACGCTCCGATGATGAAATTCTTTCGAAACCGGCAAGAGTTGCAGAATCCTCACTTAATACGCTTCTGATTCGAAGAGCAAGTTTTTCTTTCATTGAATTTAATTCAGTTATACTTAACTCCTGACCCTGGATTGTTCTTGGGATTTGGAGGTAAATAAATCTTCCAACAACTCCGCTGAGAACAACTAATACCATACTCCAAAAACTAACTGACACTATTCCACCGAACTTAAATGCTGTATGATATAAAACTAATACAGGACCAACAGAGCAAAGAAAAATATGGAACTCAAGCCAGTGTTTAAGATAGCCAATATTAAAAAATTTTCGATATCTTTTTCGCAACATATAGAGTCCGACACCGAAAATCATCATCAAGGTCCCGATGATTCCAAATCCATGTCCCCAGGCACCGCTTGGTTTCAACAAAGTGTGATCAGCACTAAAAAATCTTTCCTCAAGTGGAGTTGTGTAGTATTGATACCCATTTATTGCAAGCAGAATGGTTACACTAATTCCAACTACCAAAAATGATCCGACATAAATTTTGTGAATTGTTTTGTTCATGCAAAAAGTAAATGTTAAAAAACATTAAGAATTTTCAATAAGTAAAGATAAAACAATTGTGAGAATATTATTGGTGTGGATTTGAATTTTAATTGCAGAAATAAAAAGAATTCTAATTACGAAAAAAATATAAGAAGTCTGAAAATTTTCTTACAATGAATTAAGGAATTTAAGAATCTTTTCTCTATCTGTTTGTTTAAGATTCATAAAATTATTTTTTGATTGTTCAGCTTCACCACCGTGCCACAAAATTGCTTCTTCCAGATTTCTTGCTCGTCCGTCGTGAAGAAAATTCGTATGACCATTGACTACACTCACCAGTCCAATTCCCCAAAGTGGCGGAGTTCTCCATTCTTTTCCATCAGCTCTAAAATCTGTTCTATTGTCTGCTAATTCATCACCCATATCGTGAAGAAGTAGATCGGTAAAAGGAAAAATTCTTTGGTTCGATAATTCTGATAATTGATGAGTTCCGGTAGTGAATTCAGATGTATGACAATTTTCACATCCAATTGTTTTAAATAAATTTTTGCCTGTTATAACATCAGCATCATCAAAATCTCGTCTTCCGGGAACAGCTAATGTTTGAACGTAAAGTTCAACTGATTCTAAAATCGCAAGCGTAATCTCAGGATCATCGTCAAGCGTATCACATTCAGCATTATCGTGACAGTTTTCTAATTGATATAAAGAATTAGTTATACCTATATCATTCACATATGCAGCAGCAGATTGTTGAAATAAATTTGGTTGATTTGCCTTCCATCCAAATCTTCCTAATGATTCAGTATTAGTTTGATCATTCCAAACATAATTTGCTTTACCTGAAATTCCATCTCCATCAATATCGGATTCATCTGCATTTGAAAGTATATCAACTTCAGAAATAGCTTCAAGTAATCCTAATCCAAAAACAAACGGAGCTACTCTTGGAGAAAAATTTACCCCGGATGGAACTGGTCCCACTAACTGATAAGCCGGTTTTCTTAATGAATAGGGAGTACCATCAGGATAATTTCCAGAAATATCTGAGTAAGAAATAATCACGCCGCCCTCTGGTTCAAAACCAAATACAGACTTATCCTGAAGTTGTCCTCCAAAACCCGGAACAGGATTAGGTCCACCATGAGTTGCAGTTCCATCAATGCTGATACGAATTAGCATAGTTTCGAGTGCTTCATTTCCTAGTGGAGGTCTTCCTCTTCCATCAGAAATATGACAGTTGATACATGATACATTATTAAATAATGGACCAAGACCGCTGTTGTATTGAGCAGGTGCTTTTACAAAATTTTGCTCAAAGTTAACATCACCCTCAAGATGTTTTTCGAGAGTGTTCAATGATAGGTTAGACGCTGGATTTGAAAAAGCCTGGCTGCTGAAAATAAATGAAGTTGTTCCACCGCCCGAGTATCTTTCAGCCGGATCAACGTCTAAAGGTGGATCTGGATTGTTTATTTCTTCATTGCAACTGGTAAGCGATAGAAGAATTAATCCAGCTAGTAGAAAATATTTAATTTTATGAGGCATAAGTTCTAATTAGCAATTAAAGGTTTAACATCTTGTTGAAAGGTATTTAATAATGTATTACAAGCCTCAATGGCTGCAAGGATTTGTGTGTCGGCGTTTAAATTATTTCTAAATGGTTCAGGTATTGCATCAATCGCATTGTATGACGCAGTGATCTCTTGCCTGACTCTTGTATTTAGTGATTCATTTATTCCGTTTACAAAATCATCTAATCCGATTCCATCAATCCCATCTGGATTTTTCCCCAGATAAGCGTTTTCGATGCTTAGAATATTATTTTTAAAATCTGTTAAAGAATTCCAACTGAATTGAGATTCAACGCTTTGAACATCCTTCGTTAAATAAGGGTCACCGATTTTCCCATTTCCAACTTCATCTGCTATAGTAATAATTCCCTCGATGATTTCCTGCACAGCCTGAATTTGTGAAGTATACCTGCTACCTGATTTTCCTGCATTGACAAATTCATCTCTGAATCCGTCATGCCATTCATTATGAAGCGTTTCAGTATCTTCGAATAATACTTGTGCAACTGAACTCAAGTATTCTTTTTCACGCTGCGTAACCTCTGCAACGTTTCTTGGACTACCGTCCTTAAATAAAAGATATTCAATTGTATGAAATCCACGAAGTGAATATCCTAATCCGTTACGAATAAATTCCGGCGTTAAATCAAATTGACTATCAAGAACCTGTTGTAATTGTGTTTGATCAAGCGGCCAGCTATCCATAGAAGGGTCTAAACTAAGAAATGCTACTGGTCCAAACAGAAAAGCTTCACTTAGTTCCCAGGGAGCTCTTGCAGCTTTCCATGAATCACAGGCAGCATTTAAATTTGATTGTGTCGATGACTGAACGAATAAATCAACTGAAGTTTTTAAATCACCAGCTTTTTCTTCGAGTTCATGATAAGTTCCCACAACTACTTCATCAGCATATTCCGTTAAGATTAGTGAATAATCATTCGGTTCAGATGTAACAGGATCTTTCTCATCCGTACATCCCCAGTAAACAAGAATACTTGCTGTGATTAGAATAGAAAGAAGTTTTTTAATCATTTTTTATTCTCCTTAGTTTATTTGTTAAAAATCCACGAACCAATCATAGAAACCAATTGAAAGTCCAAACGTGTTTTCCTGATTGTAGTTTGAATCAAAACCTCCGACAAAACGCATTGTGTAATCTGTTTTTAAAACGATATTCGGCAGTACGAAAAGGTTAAGACCGAATGAAATTAAATCTCTTTTAAATCTTGGATCTGCAAATACATTTCCAGTTACCTGTTCCATTGAATTATAATATTCATAACGTCCGAATGGGAATAGTTTCCATGATGTACTGTCGTCGAAAAATTTTAAAATATTATAACCTGCCTCGACGTAATAGAGAAATGCACCTTCAGCTACTGGGGTTCTAGGCGCTTGAATATTTCTGGATATACTGGCATTTCTCTGGCTGATGATGTCTGAGTTTTCAAGATGACCATATTGAACCAAACCTCTAGTAATAAAATCTCCATCATTATAAACAACGTGCAAATCACCGATACCAACATTTCCATCAACATCTTTCATGTCTTCAGGCTTGGGTCGGTTGCCAGAAGTATTTCCATAATATCCGCTAACACCAATCATAAAACTGCTGGAAGTCACAAAATCAACTCGCAGAACGAATGCAACATTAGTTGCTTTTATTGTTTCAAATTTTGCTTGATGACCTTCTGTGATCCATTTTTCTGAAGAAAAGCCGGTGGATTCAAGTCCGTTGAGAACCAGAACCCTGTACTTAATTAAATTGGATAGCAGACCAAATAATTCGAGACCGTTCTCACTCCATACAGACGGTGTTATTCTTGTTTCAGATTCGGATTCAACGGAAGTAAAGTAGTCAGTTGGTAAGTGGTAAACATTTAGCAGACCAACAGGAACTACCATTCGACCAAAGCGGAGACTAATTTCATCAGAAAATTCTTTTGTGATGTGAAGCTCTTCGAGTAGTACTTCTCCGCCTTTCTCTGTTTCAAATTCGTACTCACCGAACTCTTCGTATTCGAGTTCCAAAGCTGATCCTGTACCCAGATGCTCGAATTCAACTTCAGCCTCTAAGTAAATGTCTTCGGTGAAGTAACTCTCCAGCTTCAATGCAAACCGGGGAATGTCAACTTCTGCCCGGCTATCGGGAAGTGAGCCACTTAATGAAGCTCTCTGATTTGGCCCATAATCAAAATGACGATATGCTATTTCACCGTATGCACCAAACTTGAGTTTTTTGGCCTGAGCATTAATTTCAAATTGTTTATCTTGTATTAGGTTAAGTGTAATTAAAATAAGTAAGATTATTCTGATCAAATTATCTCCAGATTTGAGAGCTAAAAAGTTAGCATTTCAAAAATTGAATGCTAAGATTATTACTATTCAAACTTAATCTTAATAGTGATAATATACAACACAATTTTTGATATGGAGCAACAATGGTTATCTGAAATTGATTTTATTAGTTCTTAATGATAATTTTGAACAGCAATTTTCTACATATTAAAACTGCATTTCTAAAATTGTTGACATTTTTTAACATAATCTTTCCACAAACTTCTGAACAAAATAAATTCTTTGTGTTTTCAATTATTAAGTTCATTAAATAACGGATGAAGAGGGAGTCTGCTTATGAATTCGTATTTGAATTTCTTTAATTCTTCAATCGGAAAAAAGCTGATGATGGCTGTAACGGGAAGTTTCTTGTTAGTTTTTTTGATCGTTCACTTGATAGGAAACCTGACCTTATTTTTCGGTCCATCAGCTTTCAATGGATACGTGGTCGCACTTGATGTTGTAAAGCCACTTATTCGCGTAATTGAAGTTGTGCTACTAGCTGTTTTTATACTTCACATCTTTAATGGAGTAAAATTATGGATCGAAAATAAAAAAGCCCGCGGCGTTAAGTATAAAATAAATGCCTCACCTGAAAACAGTGATGTATTTTCCAGAACAATGTTCCTATCCGGTTCAATTGTTTTTATTTTCTTAGTAACTCATCTTGGTACTTTTTTTTGGAGGTTTAATGTTAATGATCCGATGGGTCTTGCAAACCACCACCAGTATTTTGATATAGTTGTTTACTTCTTTGGAATATGGTGGTATGTATTGCTTTATGTTATTGCTGTAATACTTCTTGGAGTTCATCTAAATCATGGTTTTCAAAGCGCCTTCCAAACCTTTGGCTGGAATCATACAAAATATTTTTCACTGATTGGAAAAATCGGAACTCTGTATGCAATTATTATGGTAGTCGGATTTGCATCAATGCCTATTTACTTCTTTTTCTTTTATGGAGGTAGCCAATGACCAAGTTAGATTCCAAAATTCCAGCTGGAAATATCTCAGAAAAGTGGACTAATCATAAATTTAATATGAAGTTGGTTAATCCTGCAAATAAAAGAAAATATACTATAATAGTTGTTGGAACCGGATTAGCAGGTGCCTCTGCTGCGGCTTCCCTTGGTGAGCTTGGCTACAATGTACTTTCTTTTACTTTTCACGATAGTGCGAGAAGAGCACATAGCATTGCTGCACAAGGCGGTATCAATGCTTCAAAAAATTATCAGAACGATGGTGATTCAACTTACAGACTTTTTTATGATACAGTAAAAGGTGGCGATTTCCGTGCTCGTGAAGCAAACGTGCATCGGTTAGCAGAAGTTAGTGGAAACATTATTGATCAATGTGTAGCACAAGGTGTTCCTTTTGCACGTGAGTATGGAGGATTACTTGATAACCGTTCTTTCGGTGGTGCACAAGTTTCAAGAACTTTTTACGCTAGAGGTCAAACGGGTCAGCAACTTTTACTCGGAGCAGTGAGTGCATTAAACAGGCAAGTTGGAAAGGGAAGTGTGAAGCTTTACACTCGTCGTGAAATGCTTGATTTAGTTGTCGTTGATGGCTCTGCAAAAGGAATTATTTGCAGAAATCTTCTAACAGGAGAAATAGAAAAATATTCGGCTCACGCAGTTGTACTTGCAACCGGTGGCTATTCAAATGTTTATTTTCTCTCAACCAATGCAATGAATTGTAATGCAACGGCAATTTGGCGTGCACATAAAAAAGGTGCATTCTTTGCAAATCCATGTTTTACACAAATTCATCCGACATGTTTGCCACTTCATGGCGAGTCTCAATCTAAACTGACTTTGATGAGTGAATCATTAAGAAACGATGGAAGAGTTTGGGTATCGAAGAAAAAGAATGATATGCGAAGCCCAATTGACATTCCTGAAGATGAAAGAGATTATTATCTTGAAAGAAAATATCCATCATTTGGAAATCTTTCTCCGCGCGATATTTCTTCCAGAGCCGCAAAAGAAGTATGTGATGAAGGCCGTGGAGTAAAAGGTGGAGAAGCTGTGTATCTTGATTTCAAAGATGCAATTAATAGACTTGGTAAACATGTAATAGAAGAGCGATATGGAAACCTGTTCGAAATTTATGAAACAATAACTGGTGAAAAACCTTACAATACTCCAATGATGATTTACCCAGCACCTCATTACACAATGGGAGGATTATGGGTTGATTATAATTTAATGAGCACGATTCCAGGTTTGTTCGTTCTTGGTGAGGCGAACTTTTCAGATCACGGTGCAAACAGATTAGGTGCCTCAGCACTTATGCAAGGTTTAGCTGATGGATATTTTGTTATCCCATACACATTGGGAAATTATCTTGCGGCGGATAAACCAACCTTATTAAAAACTGAACATCCCGAATTTGAAAAGGTCGCAGGTGAAGTTAAAAATATCACACAAAAACTTCTTTCAATTAAAGGAAAAAGAACCGTAGATGATATCCACAAACAACTCGGAAGAATAATGTGGAATAAAGTTGGAATGGCAAGAGATGAAAAAGGATTGAAAGAAGGTATCCAGGAAATCAGACAGCTCAAAGATGAATTTTGGAAAACTATTACAATTCCCGGAAGTGGTGATGATGTAAATCAAACTCTTGAACGAGCAGGCAGATTGAATGATTATTTTGAACTTGGTGAGTTAATGGCACTCGATGCACTGACAAGAAATGAATCCTGTGGCGGTCACTTCAGAGTTGAGCATCAGTTTGAAGATGGTGAAGCTAAACGTGATGATGAAAATTATTCATTTGTTTCTGCATGGGAATTTGAAGGGGAGAACAAGTGGAATCTTCATAAAGAATCACTTGAATATGAATATGTAAAACCGGCAATAAGGAGTTACAAATAATGGAAGGCAAAATAATAAACCTTAAACTAAAAATATGGCGACAGAAAAATTCCAGAACAGTAGGAAGTTTTATTGATTATTCTGTTCGGGTTTCTCCCGATGCTTCTTTTCTTGAAATGCTTGATGAACTAAATAATTCTCTAGAGCTGAAAGGTGAAGAGGCGATACATTTTGAAAGTGATTGTCGTGAAGGTATCTGCGGAACTTGTGGGCTGGTAATTAATGGAAGACCTCACGGACCACTTACAAAAGTTGCAACTTGTCAGTTACATATGCGAAACTTTAATGATGGCGATACAATTTGGGTAGAACCTTTCAGAGCAAAAGCATTTTCAATCATAAAAGATTTAATGGTTGATCGCTCAGGTTTCGACAAAATTCTTCAAGCTGGTGGTTATGTTTCGGTTAACACTGGTGGAGTTCCTGATGCTAATGCAATCGCGATTTCAAAAGATATTTCTAGCTTAGCGATGGATGCTGCCGCTTGTATAGGTTGCGGCGCCTGTGTTGCTGCCTGTAAAAATGCATCTGCAATGCTTTTCGTCTCAGCTAAAGTTTCACAATACGCACTGTTACCTCAAGGCCAACCTGAACGTTATCAAAGAGTGGATAAAATGGTTAAAGTTATGGATGAACTCGGTTTTGGTAGCTGCACCAATACTTATGCTTGTGAAGCGGAATGTCCAAAAGGAATCTCAGTTACCAACATCGCTCGAATGAACAGAGATTTTGTAATGGCTAAAGTAAAATCTAAAGAAATACAGGTATAAATTAACCGAATTATTTAACTTCATTCTGAAAAATCCCGTTTTATGCGGGATTTTTAATAGGCCTAAATTTTGGGCAATTTTAATCAAAAACTTGTCTATAGTATCAAGGTTTCTTAATTTGAGACTTGAATTTAAGAGAGAAAAGTGATGTTTGAGAAAGAAATAAAATTCATTGGCGATTTTTGTTTTAATCAGGTGAAGGGTCTTGGTTCTAACTTCACTCTGGATAAGATAACAATTGCTGGTGTCCATCCTGCCGTGGTTCAGTACATTTCTGCTGAACTCGATTTCATGATTTATTCCGACAGACGAAAATTATTGCAGCAATCTTATTTCGATTATGCTGGAAAAGAAATTTCAGATCACTTTCAAAAAATTTCCGGTGAAATAAAAAAGCATAAAAAAATTTCAATTGAAGATTCAAAGAAGTTAATATTCCAGGCAGTTTCGTTTAACATTAATTATCTTGTCAGACCAAGATGGTCCTTGATAAAATTAATATTTAATGATCAGCCCGTTATTTCAGTTGAAGAAATGAAGATGATGTTGAACTATTTGTATTACTATGAATACTTTAAAAAAGTACTTATCGGATATATTTCTAAAAGAAATCTTATTCAAATATCATCAACCGAGTTTGATATTCTGCTGAATAAAATTGATAATGAACTCATAAATTCCAATCAACACCAGGTGATTTCAAATTCGTTCACATCTATGGGGGACTTCTTTAACATAGGTGGTGTTGATAAGAACAGATTACCTTTACCTGCGGTAGAAATTTTTTGTAAAGAAAAAAATCTTGTGGATTTAATTTTGAAACTTCGAAAAGTTATACCAAATGAAGTTAAAAGAAGATATGATAAAATTGAAATTGAAAGAATTTTATTCTCATCTGATACTATTGAAGAACTGGAAAAAGATAATGACGTAGAAACAGAAACAGATACTGAAAAAATGATAGAAGCCCTCGATGCAGATGAATCCGATATTGAAGAATCAGAAAAAAATAGTTTGGATGAGTCAGAAAAATCAGATACCGAAACATTCTTAAGTCCTGAAGAAGAAGAAGCACTATTATCTCTTTATAGTGAGGAGTCTATAGAGAATAAAAAAAATAGTGATGATATTTTAAAATCCAGTGAATCAGATATTAGAATTGATGATTTTAAAGAATCATATAATCAAGGAGTTAAAACTGCATTAACGGAGATTCTTGAGCCAATTGATGAAGACTTAGAAGAGGTTGGTGAAAATACAAATTCAATAGATACGGATGATTCAAATGAAATTGAAGTAGAATCACTCGATATCTACGAGGAAAATTCGTCTGAGAATTTAATTTCATCGGACGAAGAGCTTGATGGAATTGTTGATGCAATTACCGAAGATTTACCGGAAGCTGAAATTGAGGTGGATGAGAACCTGAGAGTCGATATTGATGAAGTAATTGATTCTGAAGTTGAAAATTTATCAGGAGAATTTGATTCAGATTTACCTAATTCTGGTATTGAGAAAGAAATCGTCCAGGAGATGATTGAGGATTATTATGGCGAGGAAAAAAATGATGATGCAAAACAAGATCATGAATTTGAGCCTGAAGAAATCGCTGAAATATTTTCCGATTCAACTGAAAAAACTAATTTAGTCGCGGATGAAGAAAAAATTAGCTCACTCGAAGACGATTTGCTGAATATTTTTGAGGGGCTGGATAAAGAAGACTTCATACTACCAGAAAAGGAGAGGTTCAGTGTTGATACTCCTGACCCTTCAATGCTTGATTTGCAGGAAGAAAAGGTTGAAGCACAAATATCTAGTGAAGCTACAGATGGTTTTGATGAATATCTTAAAAGCATAGATGAAATAATCTTTACTGAAAAACCTACTATTAAGGTTGAGGAAAAAAAACAGGTTGAGGTAGAAGTTAAAATTGAATCTCCTGCAAATAAAATCGTCGAAGCTAAAGAGCAGCCCTCAACAGTTCCTACCAATGCTAAAAACGAAAAAGTTTCGAATAAAACCAGAACTCTCAGGCAAAAGGATTTGTTCAGTTACCTTAAGCGGAAAGAAGTTAAAAAGATTGTCTCATTCATATTTGCAAATGATGAAGAGGATTTTACAAATACAGTTGAGCGAATTATGGACTGCCATTCATATAAGGAAGCTTCCGAAATTTTAAAAGCAGTATTCACTTCATACAAAATAAGTCCTTATTCTAAAGAAGCCATAACCTACACAAACGCAGTATCTAATTACTTCAGGCAAGCCTGATGTTTGTTGATTATGCTCTTATCGAAGTAAGTTCCGGTAAGGGCGGCGATGGTGCTGTTACATTCCGACGAGAAAAATATGTTCCTAAAGGTGGTCCATCTGGTGGTGATGGTGGTGACGGAGGGAATGTAATTTTAAAAGCTAATTCAAATCTTCACACTCTTCTTGACTTCAGATACAAAAAAAAATACATTGCCGATGACGGCGATAAAGGTGGTAACTCGCTGAAAGATGGGAAGAATGGAAGTAATATCAGTATCGGAGTGCCAGTTGGAACAGTTGTAAAAGATGCTGAGACGGAAAAAATAATTTTCGATCTCAATGAGAATGATAAAGAATTAATTGTTGCCAAGGGAGGAAAAGGTGGAAAAGGTAATAGTAAATTTGCTACTCCAACTAATCAAACCCCAAGATTCGCTGAAGAGGGAAAACCGGGCGAATACAAAAAAATTATTCTTGAGTTAAAATTAATTGCCGATGTTGGATTTGTGGGATTTCCGAACTCAGGTAAATCAACTTTAATTTCAAAAATATCTGCCGCAAAACCGAAGATTGCTGATTATCCATTTACAACTCTCGAACCGAATCTGGGAATCGTTAAATATAAAAATTTTCAAAGCTTTACTGTTGCAGATATTCCTGGTATAATTGAAGGAGCTTCACAGGGCAAAGGTCTTGGTCATCAATTTTTAAGACATATTGAAAGAACTAGAATAATTTTATTTTTAATTGAAAGTACTTCTGAAGATATGAAAAATGATTTTGAAGTGCTCTTAAATGAACTTAAAAGTTATAGTCCAAAATTAGTCCAGAAGAAAATTTTAGTTTCCTTGTCAAAGGCGGATTTGATCGATACCAAAAAAGTCAAGGAAGTATTGCGATTTAAATTCAAGGGCATTAAGGATAAACCCATTATTTTTTCATCAGTCACAGGTTATGGACTTGATGGGATGCTGGATATTTTGTGGGATTATCTCCAAAAAGAAAAACTTTGAAATTTATTAACGGCTCAGTCAGTTATCCGATCTGGAATACTCATTTTTTGAAAATGCAGGGGTTTGTGGCTATATTTGCGTCCCGATTTTGATTAGATCAAGTGGGGCGGGGTAGCTCAGTCGGTTAGAGCAGTGGAATCATAATCCACGTGTCGGGGGTTCGAATCCCTCCCCCGCTACAATAAAAAAATGTTTACAGATTAAAGGAGAAATTAAATGTATAGTATTTTAGTTCTTGTAGCATCTATCGCTGCTGTATTACTAATAATTGTAATATTAATGCAGTCAAGCAAAGGTGGTGGTTTGGCGGGAACATTCGGAGGTGCAAGTAATATGGGATCAATGTTTGGTACGAGAAGAACCGCTGATTTTTTAAGCAGAGCAACCTGGTGGTTAGGAGGAATAGTGGCTGCACTTGCCATTGTAGCTAACTTATTCTTTTTACCGGGCAAAGTTACCCAGGAACAAAGAAGTATTATTCAGGAATCAGGAAGACAAAATATTCCACAGACCCCAACACTTCCACAGCAGACTCCTGAACAGTAATAAAAGGTTTTTTTATTCACAGAAACTAAACCCTGATGATCTTTAATCAGGGTTTTAATTTTTCCAACGGGCAAGTGTTTCGATAATTTTATTCTGAATGTTTTTGTATTTACTGGCTCCACCTTTGCTAAATTCAAACATCATACAGATAATAATATCATCTTCATCTGCATTTGTAACATAACCCGAGATTGATGAGACACCGTTCAGCGTTCCTGTTTTTCCCCTGAAATTATTTTCTGCTGCTGTTCCGATCATTCTTTTTTCTAATGTACCATCAATACCAGCAATACTAAGTGAATTATAAAAATCATCAAATTGCTTTATGTTGAAATAAATTTTTTCAAGTAGTCCCACTAATGCACCGGCAGTTACCTGATCAAATCTTGAAATACCAGATCCATCAACTATTTTTGTTCCGGTTGAATAAATTCCAAAGTCCTCAATATAATTTAATATAGCCTGTGTTGCGAAAAATGAGTTGCTCTGTTTGCCGCTATACACAGCACCAAGTGTTTTGAACAGACATTCCGCGTAGAAGTTATCGCTGTTTTTATTTATTAGTTTCATCAGGTTACGTAATTCAATAGAGGACTCAACTAGTGGAATTGCAGTATCCGGAGTCTGTGAAGAAACAGCATTACCAGTTACTTCTATGCCGATTGCAACCAATTTTTCTCGCAATTTTTTTGCTGCATGCAAGGGAGGATTGTCAACATTGACAAAATAATTTCTGTATCTGCCTTTTCTTTTTTTACTAACCGTCGTTCTGTTCCGATCAATTACTAAAGCAGATATTGGTGGAAGCTGAACATTTGCCCTCTCTTCGCTTATCCAATCATCCCTTGAATAGATATCGTCAAAGTAAGTATCATCTCCAACTACATTGCCGGTTACTTTACGAAGACCAGCTTGATAAAGTTGATTAACTAAGTCTTCAAGATCTTCCGTTGTGAAAGTTGGATTTCCAAATCCTTTTATATAAATATTACCTTCAATTATTCCATCTGAAATATCATCATCATCTACAAGAATTACTGTTGAAATAAGATATTCTCCTCCCATTAATTCAAGTGCAGTTGCTGATGTAAACAATTTAGTATTTGAAGCAGGAATCATCGATTCTGTATGATTTATACTAACGATCGTATCCTGTGTTAGAGGATTGTAAATAAGAATTGCCATTTTAGTTCCCGCCGGAACCTCTGCAATCCATTCATCTAATTTTTTTACTAATTCCTCAGGAACCTGAGATAAGATTTCGAATTGTGTAAAAACAAATAATAAGACCGTAACAAGAATTTTCATTAGAATATATTTTTAATTATTAAAACTAGAAATGAGAATGACTTGCAATATATTTATATTACTATCGTTAAAAACAGAAATAATTATTGCCTACAAATAAATCACTCTGTTACTAAACTATCAACAAAAAATTTTATAAGAAATAACTTAAAGGTAAAATGAAAAATACTGTCAAAGCATATCAAGACAATGACTTCCTTAACTCATCAGATGGTAGAACAATCAGAATTCTAACCGAATATTTACAGCCAAAAAGTAAATTCAAAAAATTTAAAGTTATGGATACAATTGTATTTTTTGGTTCAGCAAGATTGAAATCAAAAAAAGATGCGATGAAAGACTACAATGCCATTAAAAGCTCTAACCCAAAACAAATAGAAAGTTTTGCTAAGAAACTTCGTGAGGCACAACTTCATCTTGATATGTCAAAATATTATGAAGATGCAGTTGAGCTCTCAAAAAGATTAACTGAATGGTCTTTAAATCTGGAGACAAATGCAAACCGATTTATTGTATGTACCGGAGGTGGTCCAGGTATAATGGAAGCTGCTAATAAAGGAGCCAAGAAAGCTGGTGGCTATTCAATTGGATTAAATATTAGTATACCTTTTGAGCAATATGTGAACAACTTTGTAACTCCGGATTTAAGTTTTGAGTTTCATTACTTTTTCATGAGGAAATTCTGGTTCGCCTATTTATCTAAAGCTTTGATTGTGTTTCCCGGAGGGTTTGGTACGATGGATGAGCTCTTTGAAATAATGACATTGATCCAAACTGCAAAAGTGAGAAAGAAACTTGCGGTTATTATTTATGATAAAAAATACTGGAATAAAATTATCAACTTTGATGCATTAGTTGAAATGGGAATGATAAGTAAAGATGATTTGAGTCTGTTTTCTATGTGCGATACAATTGATGAAGCATTTGATGCAGTAATAAAACATTTAAAGAAATACTATTCAAAAGAAAAAGAACCGAAAGTAATTGAACCGGTTTTAAAGCTCAGATAATAAAAAACCCCTCAAAGAGGGGTTTCAAAAATTAATATTCATCGGATCGCTGGGCGCGCCGGGTGGCTTTAATTTTTTCCATTCGCTTTTTCACCGATGGTTTTACAAAGAAAGTACGTTTTTTAAACTCTTTAAGAATTCCTGATCTTTCGTATTTCTTTTTAAATCGTCTTAAAGCTTTATCAATGGATTCATTTTCACCGACTGATATGCCAACCAAATTATTTCACCTCGCTTCTTGGTTATTTAGTGACTCAATTAGTTTCTTTAAACCTGATTTTTGAAAATCAACTGAGATAGAGCTTTTTCCGTTTGTAAGAGTTTCTTTAGAAAGAACCCTCCCGAAATCGTCCCAGTTCTCGTGATAAATTGTTTCTCCAATTTCAAATGTGCTCAGAGGAGAATATTTTTTACATTCTTCATTTTCAATTCCCTCTAACGTTGCGCTATTGTTTTTCAAAATGTCGCTGATATCAACAATCATTACTTGTTTACAAGTTTTGCATTTTGCCCACTTTTTGAAATCTGATTCTTCGCCGGTAACGCTGCTAGTAATCTCCATTTTCTGCACTGTCCCACAGGAATTACAGAAAGCTTCTATATTTTTTATCCTTGCCATTCCTAACTCTTTATTTTTTCAGGTTATAAATTTAAGGTTAACAGTTCCTAGAATCAAATTTTAAGACCATAAATATCATAAACCAGCACTAAATCATAAGATTATAGCTTAAAAATGGAATTTGTGCGGAATGTGATGACGAAAAGAGTTGAAATGTTAAGTGGTGTCTTCAGTGTTGATTGAACTTTTTTCTAGACTTTCTTTCAATTTTTAATTTTAATTTCTCAATTGATTTATCATCAGGTGTTAAATTTTTGAAAACTTTCTTCATTTCTTGCTGGATCAATATTTCGTTCTGATAAAGATTAGAATTTTTTGATAATTCGATAAATGCTAATTTTTGTTCATCTGTCTTTTCACTATCAACTAAGATAGCACATTTTCTTAGTTCAAATATTAGCTTTGTTGAATCCTCCTGACTCCATTTTCTCTTTTCATCCTCATAGGAAAAATTCTTGTTTGAAGTGAGAAATAATAATTTTCTCGCACGATAAATCCTTGTTGCAATCACTCCGACTGGAACGTCAACTAGTTCAGCAATTTTTTCGTAATTAAATGAATAAACCTCTTTCATCATCATTGGAATTCTCAGAACACTGGGAAGTTTTTCAAGTAGTTTTAATAATTCATCTTCCCTGATTCTCAAATTAATTTTAGCCGGGTCACTGTTGGAGGCATCGTCCTTCGAATCAAATTTGGCGTGATCTATAAAATCAAAAATTGTTTGTGTATCATTTTCCCTGGAAGAATAAAAATCAAAAATCTCTCTCATCCAGATTCTATAAATCCAGCTTCCCCAATCAGACTGGTTTTTAGTTACATTACAATATTCAATTGCTTCAAAAAAGATTTGTTTAATAATCTTTTGAGTTACTTTCTTATCGAGCAAAATCCAATAAGAAGTTCTGTAAAGATTTTTTAAAAGTGGAAGGGCTTCGGAGTTAAACTCCTCTTCAAGTTTTTTTAACTCATCTCTGCTTACTTTGAATCGTTCAAGTTTAGAATGGGAGAACATAAAATTATTACTTACTTTCCGTAAACAATTGCGTTGCCATTCCAATCGCCAACTTTATCGATATCAATTAAAAATCCATTTACGACTACATATTTTACTTCATCATTCTTTTTAATAACGAAATTTGCTGCTTCATCCGGTTTAATCAAATTCGAGGAATTTTCTTTTTCATTCAAAATTATATTGAATGGTAATTGAGAAAATTCTTCTTTGAATTCGACATTGCTCAAAAATATATTTGTGTATCCTGAATTGAAAAGTTCTACGGGATTAATTTTTTTCAAATCATCAAGCGAACTGTGAATACCTGGTTTTGTTTTCCCAGGCTCAATTACATAACCTGTTAAATCAATTTCATCATAACCTGAATAAACAGAAAGATCGCCAACATCCTCAATTGAAGCTTTCAGATAAAAATCTTTTGCATCATTTATATTCACTTCTTCAAAATTAATTCCAACGTCTATAACATATTCCTTACCAGCTCTTTTCAATATCATGCTACGTAAAATAAAATCCATCATAAATTTTTCATTTTGAGGGATAGAATCGTAAATACTTAATTCCGTATTCACAAAACTTCCGCTTGCAATACTGTTTAGTGCAGAAAGGATTGCAATGTAATTTATTTTACGAAGAAATTGTTTCTCGCGATCTCCGCGCCAACCGCCACTTTCAAGTAGCACAACTCCGGTTCCCCATTTAGTAAAATTATCACCGAAAGCCCTTGGTTCATAATCATCCGAATATTTAGCAATATGTCCGGGAATAAATTCATTCAATACACTTGTCATATTCCCAATAAGTTTCATCGCTTTTTCACGAGGTGCGGTCAGACTTTTTTCGTAATCGGGTGAAGGAGCCAGGAATGAAATTGATGCCGGGTTAAAAGAATTACCAACAGAATAATCTCTTCCCTGATCGTGAAGATTAAATCCAAAATCAGCTTTCAGACTATCAAAAACATTTTTTAGAATTTTTGCTTCGGGAGTTTGCAGTCTTGCCACATCACGATTCAAATCAATCTCCACGATGTTCCTTCGCTGAAATTCTTCTGCACCATCAGGATTTACCATCGGAATAATATAAATACTCAGGTTTGAAAGCAGGAATTTCTTCCACTCGGGGAAAGCATTATCATCAAGGAATAGATTAAAAATGTCAAATAACGCTGTAGTTGCAGTCGGCTCATCTCCGTGCATTTGCGACCATAGAAAAACTTTTGTCTTGCCGGTTCCAAGAGAAATTAAATAAATATCTCTGCCCTCAATTGATTTACCTACTTTATCCAGCTTGAAAATATTTTTATTTTTTAGCTGTTCAATTAATGGAACAATGTCGGAATGTTTAAATCTTCTGTTCTCCAGCGATTTTTCTTTGAAGCTTTCGTATGAATGATAGAGATCCC
Organism: uncultured Ignavibacteriaceae bacterium; assembly: GCA_963790385.1. Lineage (GTDB taxonomy): Bacteria > Bacteroidota > Ignavibacteria > Ignavibacteriales > Ignavibacteriaceae > IGN2. Next base: position 58,165 of record CAWBOG010000003.1, on the reverse strand, counting down.
AGGCAAGCTGTTTTTCCTGTGCCATTATGATTCCTGATAATAAAATTGTAAATAGTATTCCGAGTAACGGAATCCCGGTTTTCGGGAAAGTAGATTTTTTCATCCTGTTTTAATTTAATTATTCAATAGGTTAATTACTAAGAAATGGAAAGGAGATTTTAACTTGGCTACAAATAATTTGAAGATCGGTTCAACCGCACCGGACTTTAATCTGGAAGGTATTGATGGGAAACACTATTCACTCAACTCATTTGCTGATAAAAATGCTTTAATAATTATCTTTAGCTGCAACCATTGTCCGTATGTTCAGGCTTATGAAGGAAGGATAAAACAAATTCAGGAAGATTACAGCAGTAAAAGAGTAAGTGTGGTTGCAATAAATTCTAATGAAGATCTTAATTATCCTGATGACAGTTTTGAAAATATGAAGAAGCGAGCTGCTGAGCAGAAATTTAACTTTCTTTATTTGAGAGATGAAGATCAAACAGTTGCCCGTGCTTACGATGCGACACATACTCCGGAAATTTTTCTTTTTGATAAAAATAGAAAATTAGCCTTCCACGGAAAGATTGATGATAACTGGCAGGAACCTGACAAAGTTCAAAATCATTATTTAAAAAATGCACTTGATGAACTTCTTGCAGGAAAAGAAATTTCTGTGCCTGAAACTTTTACGATTGGATGTACAATAAAATGGAAGTAGTAGGATGGATTCTTTAGTTATTGCCTGTTAGCCGGTTCAGTACATAAACCCAAAATTAATTGTAATGTAAAAACCGCTAAGATAATCTTTGTATCTGTCCTTGAGTATTTCAACACCTTCATCAAGAAATTGCGTATAATAATAACGCATATTTATACCGACAAGATTTTTTGTATCGAGACCAAAATTAGCACCAAAGCCAACATATCCACCAACTGCATAATAAGGCTGCGCATAAGAAAATGCCGTGAAAAATTCCTGATCATAAGGAGTTGTTAATGCTATTGTTGGACCCACGCCCAAATTAATATAGGGACGAAGATTATCTGTTAGTTCATTTTCAAATAGCCTGAACTGTGCCCCAAAGGTAAAAGGTATCTGGAAAACGCGATTCTCTTTTCCGAGAGTAAATGTTTGCCCGTAATAATCAACATATTCAATTTCCCGCTCATCCTTTGCCTCAGAAATTGAAACGTCTGCAAATAAAGTAAACTTAGTACTCAGTTCTTTTCTGAAAAACCCACCAAATCCAAATCCGCTTTCACCAATTAATAAATCAAAGCCCCAGGCATTTGAAGGAAATACCATTGGTGGTTTTGGAGGTGCTATTTCTCCAATGTCCTGTGCAATTAACACGGAAGTTGGAATTATTAACAATATTAAAAATATTAAACGGTGCATATTATCTTTAAATTTCTGTAGCTAAAATAATCAACCTTTTTTTAGAATCAACAGTATAAATCCGGGCTTAATATAGAAAATATCTTCAAATAAATTAAATTTAATGATTATAGAATATCGTAAAAGACTTGAATGATCCTCACAAAGCAAAACCTGGATAAGATAGATATTGATCAGCTGATCAATGCACAAGTTGAACAACGAAGAAATTGGTCAGGTTCTTTTCATAGTTCCAACCAGGAGAAAAATCCGTAACCTTACTCGTGAATTGATTTCACTTAGTCCCCGAAAATCTGTTTCAGGATTAAAAATTGAAACTATTGGCTCCTTCGCCGAAAAGCTTCTAAAAGAAATTGAGGGCAATATAAATCTGATCAGTGAAGAGGCTTCAATATTACTATTGAGTCACAGTTTCAAAAAAGTGGAGTTGAAATATTTTTCACAGTACAAAGATAAAATTCCTTTCGGAACGCTTGAACGGGTTAAGAATGTTATAGATGAATATAAACGTCACGGAATTACTCCGACGAAATTAATAGAAGAAGCAGAGAATTTGTCCGGTGGTGAAAAACTGAAAGCACTGGATATTTCTGAAGTATTTAAAGAATATCAAAGTACCTTAGATAAAAACCAATTTAAGGAGACAGGAGATATTTATTCATACCTGATCAACAAAGAGAAAATAAATTTTAATGAAGCTTTCATATTTCTATATCCTGAAACTAAATTTGTTTTAATAAATGGATTCGATGAATTTACTGCACCGGAAGTCGAGATTATAAATTCTACTGCCGGGATAAACGGTATTGAACTTTATGTTTTGTTAGATTATTACAAATATAATCCCGCAATTTTTTCTCATCTGAATTCCTGCCACGATCGTTTGGTTAAAAAAGGTTTTAAAGAAGTAAAGGACACCTCACAAGCTTCTCAAAATAAATTTGTCAATAAGGTCAGAGAAAACCTTTCGAATAAATCAGTTGATAAAAAAGATAATTATTTCAGTGGTTCAGTAGTTCAGATTAATGCGATGAGCAGAGAAGAGGAAGTTGAACTAATAGCAAAACAAATAAAAAAAATAGTAATTAATGAAAAAGTAGAACCGGAAAAAATATGTATAGTTTTCAATCTGATTGGAAATTATTCGACAATAATCCGGGACAGGTTTAATATTTACGGAATTCCATTCAACCTGACTGATAGGTTTTCGCTTAGCACATCGCCACCGGTTAAAGCTTTAATTGCACTTCTTGAAATTCCTGAGAACGATTTTTACTACAAAAATATATTCCGTGCTTTCGGCAGCGGATTTTTGGGATCAATGGGAATTGAAATCTCAGATCTACTAAAAACTTCTGTGGAACTAAAAATTGTTTCCGGTTTTGATAATTGGATGAACAAAATTTCTACTGCAATAGCCGAACATTCATCTTCGGACGAGCGAAGTCATAATGAGGAAAATCTTCATTCATATAAAAAAGCAAAAGCCGATCTGGAAAAACTTGATTCAGAACTCAAGCCGTTTGCAGGTAAACTAACCAGCGATAAATTCCATGAAAACATTTTAGCGTTAATATACAAATTGAACATTCCTAAATTTTTATTGCAAGCTCCACCGGATATTGTTGAGAATGATTTTATCGCATTTAACACTTTTTTAAAAATTTTAGATGAGATTACAAATCTGAATAAGCTTGAATACGGCAGTGACGAAAAATTTTCGCTTCATTTTTATCTAAATCAACTTAGAACAACTGCTGCATTTACGAGATATAACATTCCTGAAAAACCCGGATACGGAGTTCAGATAACAACGCTGAATGAAATTCGAGGATTAAGTTTTGATTATTTATTTATTGGTGGATTAAATGATGGTGATCTGCCAACGAGATTTACTCCTGAAATTTTCTTTTCTGGTTCATTTGCAAAAGAAGAAATTCGGCACCAGGTTGAGCAAAGATATTTGTTCTATCAATCACTTTGTACGTGGAAGAAAAAATTATATTTATCATTTTCTCAGACTGATGATAGCAGAGTTTTGGTGCAATCAAGTTTTCTACAGGATTTCAACTCACTATTTGAAAACAAAGAAATTTCTAAAGAAAATTTTAAGAATGAAATTTTTTCGATGGAAGAATTACTCGAACACCTGGGTACAATTTCTCCTGAACAGAGAGAAGGGTTTAAACTTTCCCGCAGGAATCAATGTTGACATTGATGCGATAAACAGTTCAATAGAGATTGATAAGAATAGAATTGAAAATCCATTAGGAGAATCTGAATTCAGTGGATTCATTTCTGATAAAATTTCTGATGTGTTGAAAAATAAATTAAATGAAATTTCAGAACGGGAGTTTTCAGCTACGCAACTTGAAACTTATGCGAAGTGCCCATATAAATATTTTGTTGAAAATATTCTTAAGCTTGAAACTGTTGAGGAACCTGTAGAAGAATTGGAAGCCTTCGAATATGGCAGTCTAATTCATTCCGTACTGTATGAATTTTACACAAAGTTAAAAGAAAAAGAGATTGTACTTTTTAAATGCAGTGAAGAAGATTTCAGAATTGCATCTGATCTTCTCTTCAAGATCGCTGAAAGAAGATTTGATGAGTTGAAACTGAACAATGAACTTTCTTTTTATGAACGTGAAAAGCTTCTGGGAATTAATGGAAAAAGAAGCCAGTCGCTGCTTTATAAATTTTTAGAAGAGGAACGAAAAAGTGATGGTGGTTACATTCCTGAATTTTTTGAATTGAGTTTTGGTAATGTAAAACACGAAGAAAAATTCTCTACAAAATTTAATGAATCAATCACTGCCGGAAGGATCAAGCTTAAAGGAAAAATTGACAGAATAGATATAAATGAAAATGAGAAAACACTTAAAGTTATTGACTACAAGCTTGGCGGGGTAAAACCAACTGCAGAAGAGCTTTCTACAGGAATTTCTTTGCAATTACCTCTTTATCTTTTTGCTGCGAAAGAACTAATTAAAAAGGAATTAGGAAAAGAATACCAGCCAGCCGGTGCACAAATATTTTCTCTTAAATTTAATGAGGATGATTTTGGCAAGAAGAATGTCAGTTTAAAATCAAAGAGATCAAAGACTGAAAATATTGAGGCAGAAATTGATGATGCCGAAGAAATGATTAAAATATGTCTTGAGATGGTGAATAAGTTCACTGAAGATATCTCCAAAGGAAAGTTTCATCTTTCAACGTTGAAAAATAGGGAAGCAAAAGTTTGTCGCTTTTGTGATTTCAAAAGAATTTGTAGAATTCAGGAAGTGGATTGAAAAAATGCTTGCTAATTGTTAATTGAACCGAAATCCTAAAATCAACTATATTATCTTTAATTATAGAAGAGCGAAAAAAATAGAATGTGCAACTGATTTTTTGTAATGTAAAGAATTATAAATAATGGGGTATCAAATTGAATAATAATAAAAATATTCCAGTTGGTAATATTTTACTTGTTTTTAATCATTATTGTAGGATGTGAGGAACAAGCAACTGCCCCGGAAAATAATGATCCTATCATAACATCTATAAATGCTTTCCCAACTTCAGTTCAATTGTCAGATTCGTTTGCCGTTGTTTGTTCAGCATATGATCCTGATGGCGATTCCCTAGTTTATGATTGGTTTTGTTAACGAGCGGCGCATCAATTAAAGGTGCTGAGCTAAGTGCCCCATCTTTCTTTATCATACGAAAGAGAATATTAGAATCTTTTATTCGCCGGATAGTGTTATTAACCAAATTGACACAATAAGAATTACTTGTGATGTTCGGGATGTTAAAGGTGGAGGTAAATCAGCTTGGTTATTTGTAGCAATTATTCAGTAAAAAAGGCGAGTCACCGACTCGCCCTTACAACTTCTAACTTTTTATTTCTGATTACTTCATCAAAACCATTTTCTTAGTTGAAACAAACGAACTTCCATCAACTCCCGTTGCGTTAATTGTATAATAATAAACTCCATTTGAAAGTTTCGACGCATCAAAATTTACTTCGTGACTGCCAATGCTATAATCACTGTTTGTAAGCTCATCAACTTTTTCACCCAACGTATTGTACAGTTCGATACTTACATGAGAATCAACTGGTAATGAAAAATTAATCATCGTAGATGGATTGAAAGGATTGGGATAGTTCTGCGAGAGAACAAATACCTGCGGTCCTTCAACTTCAGTTTCAACTACGTTTGAATATGTTGCAGTTCCATCAAAATCAATTTGCTTTAATCTGTAAGAATAATTACCCGGTTTTGAAATCACATCTGTGTATTCATAATCAGTAACTTCGGTTGTAGTTCCTTTCCCATTTATGAAAGCCACTTCGTTGAAATCAATTTTATTTAAACTTCTTTCAATCATAAAACCTGAATTGTTGGTTTCAGTTGCAGTTGTCCATTTGAGAAGAATTCCATTCTCCGATTTCAAAGCAAAGAATGCTGTTAGTTCAACCGGAATAAAATCTTCAATTGTAAAATTCACGTTTGAAAGATCGAAGAAAACATTTCCAACCGCTTCAACTTTTATTCTTGCTTGTGTAGTTGGAATATTCGGAAGAAAAATATCTTCTGAACCATCGTTTGCAGTGTTAGAAATCAGAACTGCAGTAAAATTATTTCCTCCATCAGTTGAAAGAAGAATATTTACTTGTGAAACACTAACCGGTGCAACACTTGTATTTGCAACATTCCAGGTAACAGTGTAAATCGAATTTCCCATCCACGTAACATTTGTGTTAGGTTGAGTTACCAGGAATGGGCCTGCAGTGCTTGTAACATTTATTGTTTGCATTTGTGCATAATTAACTCCGCCACCACCTGCTTTATTATCGCGAACCGTTAATCTAAATGTTAAAGTTCGTGTATAAGTTGGAAGTATCTCACCGATAGTCTGATTATTGTTTAAAATGTTCGATAACTTTGGAAAATATCTATAAGGTACGGTTACAGGATCGAATGACCGGAAAATTGGTGCATTGCCTGATGGTGTATTTGGAGCGCCAGCAGGACCGAGATCCCATTCTTCCCAGCAATAAGTTAAAGGATCGCTATCTGGATCAGTTGCAGAACCAGTTAACATAAATGGTGTGCTGACTGGAATTGTAAATCCACCGGCAGGAACTGTAACGCTTGGTTCATTGTTCCCGGTGTTAGTTACAACAGGACAAGAATTTCCACTACCGTTTGTAGTATAGTTAACAATTTCACTAAAAGAAATGTTGTGAAAATAATCATCACTAAAGTTTTGAATATTTTGCGGTGAACAAATTCCGGCATAAGCCATAATAGTACTTCCACTGCCTGGTTCATAAGCAGTTGAAGCATTTCTGTTTCCACCACTGCAGGCTCCGGCACTTCCGTTAAATGTGTGGTTCCCACCGTATTGATGTCCCATCTCATGAGCAACATAATCTATATAAAATGGATCTCCAATTGGTTGAGGTAAACCTGTTACTCCTCTAGCTTTCAATCCTGTTCTGCATACAACTCCAAGTCCTGCAATACCACCACCACCAGTACTAAACACATGCCCTATATCATAATTTGCGTTACCGATAACTGCATCCAGGTTGCTTTGATTTTGTGTAAGCATCGTACCACCATTATTATTAGTATAAGGGTCGGTAGTTGGATTGGTGTAAATGATTAAATCATTATTAGGGATTAATTCAAGTCGAACGCAGACTTCATTTTCATAAACACCTGTTACTCTGTTTATTGCAGTTACGACAGCTGCAAGTCCTTGGGCAACTGTACCACCATGGAAAATTGTATACTCACCTGTTGTGGCACATGCTAATCGATAAGTCCTCAATTGTGAACCGATCATAACAAAAGGATTATCCCGAACAGTTTGATTAATATGATCACCAAGTTCTGAGTCAGAGCCAAGAAGTGTGCATTCAAGATTAAGCCGTTCTTCCGTTGGTAAATAATCTTTTTTAAAGTAAGAGATATAGTATCTTGTTTCGCCGAGTGAATAAGGATCAATATAAATCGTTCCTTCGCTGGAGAAAATAATCGCATGAAATCCTGCGGGGGTAACATCGAATCTAAGTCTCGCATTTGAATTTACTCCAATTCCCTGACCAAGGTAGGTCTTTATCTGTGGATATTTCGCTGCAAGCTCTTCAGCCATCACAGGTGATTCTACAATTTTAAATGTTGCAAAACTGTTATCTGGCAATGGCAAGCTAAGAGAAAACAATGAGTTATTTATTTGAGTATTAATTTCTTTGGGAACGAGAACTAAAGCTGATGACAAACTTTGTAAATTAAGTTCTAGCGTACGGTATGATTGAGGGATGATATATCGTGTTCCCTGTGCATCCAAACCAACTTCAGAAATGTCATTCCATAAATCCGAATAATTTGTTTGAGCGTTCAATGAAAATGCAAAAAATATAGTAATACTGAAGAGTAGATAAAAACGATTAATAGAAAATTTTTTATTCATAGCTTTCCCTAATGATAATTGATGTTTATTTTTGTTTAGAATATAGGCAAAATAGTTATGTTATTGTTGTTTGTCAATCGGAAATTGAAGATAATTATACACCATTCTAACTTACGATAAATATTTGGTGTTTGATTTATCCTGTAAAGGGGTATTTTTATACTCAAACTTTTCATTAAATATGAGATAAAAATATGTTGAAACAAATCTTCATTGTTATGCTACTCCTGTCATCTCTTCTTATTGCACAGGAAGAATATAAACCCTGGATTAAAAGTGAAAGGGAAAGACATTCAAAAATAATTCAAATGCAGAAAGTCCAATACCCGGGCGATTCAAAAATTGATGTAACATATTATGGACTTAATTTGACAATCAGCACGAATCCAAATTACCTCAGCGGTATTGTGACGATTAACGTAAAAGCTGACACAATTGATTTAACATCTTGTTTTTTAGACCTGAGAGATATATTTACTGTTGATTCTATTTTACTAAATGGATCGGCTGCAGTCTTTAATCATTCGACCCACAAAATAAATATTAATTTAGATCATACATATACTCAGGATGAACCATTCACTCTAAAAGTATATTACCAGGGTGTTCCAGCCGGAACAAATTTCGGCGGGTTTTATTTTCAAACACATGCAGGAACACCGATTATTAGTACATTAAGTGAAGCATACAGCGGACCATATTGGTGGCCGCAGAAAGATACTCCTGCAGATAAGGCAGATTCTTCGGATGTCTGGATAACTGTTGCAGATAATTTAGTCCCTGTTTCCAACGGTACGCTGGAAAGCATTACTCCAAATGGAAACGGAACTCATACATATCACTGGAAAAACCATTATACAATTGCGAATTATCTTATCTCTCTCGCTATTACAAATTACATTCAGTACAATACTTATTACCACTACAACGAAACTGATTCAATGGTAATAACAAATTTTATTTATCCTGAAAGTTTTAATTATGCAAAACCATTTATTGATGAAACAGATGAGATGATGGAAGTTTTCGCGGACAGATATGGTGAATATCCTTTCATAGAAGAAAAGTACGGGCACGCACAGTTTCAGTGGAGCGGGGCGATGGAACATCAAACTTGTACTTCGATTGGTTCTTGGGGATATGGTATTATATCTCATGAACTTGCACACCAATGGTACGGAGATATGATTACCTGCAAAGACTGGCATCATATCTGGCTAAATGAAGGTTTCGCAACATACTCGGAAGCAGTTTATATTGAAGCAAGAGACGGAAAGGCTGCTTACAACAATAAGATTCTAAACGAAATGTCCGATGCCAGATATGCGATTGGAACAATTTGGGTCCAGGATATTACTCAGGAGTGGAATATATTTGACGGTGATAGATCTTACGCTAAAGGCGGATGCGTCCTGCATATGTTAAGAGGAATTGTTGGTGATTCAACTTTCTTTGACATTATGAGAGCTTATAGCGTAGACCCATCTGTTTCTTACGGTGTTGCGACTACTGAAGACTTCCAGGCAGTTGCTGAAAGTGTTTCCGGACAGGACCTGGATTATTTTTTCCAGGAATGGATTTATGGTGAGAACGAACCGACGTATTCAGTTGGCTGGAATAAATCACTCGTCAGCGGAGATATTTATAATGTTACTTTAAACATATATCAAGCTGTGAATAATAATCCATCTTATTTCACTATGCCTGTACAAATCAGGTTTAACACCTCTTTGGGAGATACGATTGTTACACTCTTTAACAATGCACAAACTCAAAATTTCCAGTTCGAGATTCTTGGGAACCCAACATCAATTGTATTTGATCCCGGCAACTGGATATTGAAAAATAATACGATCGTTACAGAAGTTGAAGATCTTGATATTCCATTACAATTTAGTCTTGAACAAAATTATCCGAATCCATTCAATCCTTCTACAACTATCGAATACACAATTCCGGAAGGTGGATTTGTTACATTAAAAATATTTGATATTTTAGGAAAAGAAGTTGCAACTTTAGTAAATGAACAGAATGATGCCGGAAAACACAAAGTTGAATTTCATGCAACCGGTTTAAATAGCGGAGTTTACTTTTACAAAATCGAAAACGGAAATTCTGTTGAAACAAAGAAGTTTATATTGTTGAAATAATAATCCTTGACAACGTAAAAGCAAATCCTTAATTTTGTCTTGCCACTGTCTCTTTAATCGAGACGGTGGCAATTTTTTTTATCAATTCAGGAAACAAGAAATGGCTGATGGAAACTTTGTTTATCTAACAAGAGAAAGAATCGTAGAGATAGAAAAAGAGCTGAAGGAAATGAAAACCAACGGCAGGAAATCTATGGCTGAAAAAATTGCCGAAGCCCGTGCTCATGGCGATCTATCAGAAAATGCCGAATACGATGCTGCAAAAGAAGAGCAAGGTTTGTTTGAGCTAAAGATCTCTAAAATAGAAGATGTGCTTTCTCGTGCACGTGTAATTGACACTTCTCATTTTGAAGAAGGCAAAGTCCATATACTTTCCAGAGTAAAAATCAGAAACCTGAAGAACAAAAAAATCTTCGACTACCTTCTGGTTTCTCCTGAAGAAGCAGATTTTCAGGAAGGAAAAATTTCTATCACTTCCCCTGTGGGCAAAGGATTATTAAATACTCAGGTTGGTGATAAAGTAAAAATTCAGGCTCCCGCAGGAATCCTTGATTATGAAATAATTGAAATAAGTTAATTAATTTAATCCAACTGTCATCCCATCCAACTCAGCCTTATTGTTTTGGGATCTTTTCAAAACTAAGATCCTGAATGAATTCAGTCCACCAGCTTGACCTTGCGATTACAATAGTCAAAAATTTCCATTTCGAAAGCAAATATTTATTTACTTTTGTATGCAAAAAAATCATTCCCATATAAATGACAAAAACCATCGAACAAAAGGCTCTTAAGTTTATTGATGAAAATCATCTGCTTGAAAGAGGTGATAAAGTCATCGTTGCACTAAGCGGTGGTGCTGACTCCATCTTTCTACTTTCTTTTCTTTTGAAATTTAAAAACAAATTTAAGATTGATGTAACTGCGTTTCATCTGAATCATAAACTACGAGGCAAAGCTTCAGTCGAGGATGAAAAATTTTGTGCAGAGTTCTGTTTAAAGAATAAAATAAAACTCGCTTGTGTTTCCCAAAATGTAAAAGTGTATGCGAAAAAACTAAAGATATCCGTTGAGGAAGCCGGGAGAGAAATCCGTTACAAAGAATTAAATAAGATTGTTCTTAAACTGAATTACACAAAAATTGCAACAGCACACAATTCAAGCGACAATGTTGAAACGATCCTGCTGAATTTTATTAAAGGTACGGGTTTAAAAGGTTTAGTAGGAATTCCGGTTCGAAGAGATAATATTATTCGGCCAATTCTATGTTTGAGTGCTGAAGAGATCAGGACATATCTGAAAACAAACAAAATTCGTTTTCGTGTTGATGAAAGCAATCTCGATTCTGATTATGAAAGAAACTTTCTACGGAATGAAATCATTCCAAAGCTGAAGAAAAGATTGAATCCCAAACTTGAAGAAAAAATTAGCAACACATCCAAAATCGTTTCTGAAATCAACTCATATATTGATAAGCAGATTGAAAAGATCAGGAAAGAAGTTGTTAAATCGGATAAACAAGAACTTCGGATCAGCTTGCAAAAAATTTTCAAAGTAGACAAGAAAATTCTTGGTATTTTTATAAAATCTGTAGTTGAAAATAAGTTTAAAATTGAATTGTCGTCAGAAAACATTTTCTCCTTGATTGATCTTTTAGGTTTACAAACTGGCAGATCTGTTCATCTCAAAGGGAACATAATTGCTTCAAGAGAAAGAAGTGAGTTGGTAATTCGAAAAAGTTCTGCTTCAGGAATTGAAAAATCCAGTTACAATATTAAAGTCGGTCAAACGGTTGATGCCGATGGAAAAATTATTTCTATGGATGAAGTCAAAAGAAAAATGTTTAAGTTCACTCCTGATAAATCAGTTGAATATATCTCCGGCGATGGGCTCCGAAATACTTTTGAAATCAGAAAATGGAAATCCGGAGAAAAATTTCAACCAATCGGAATGAACGGGACGAAAAAGATTTCTGATTTTCTTTCGGATGAAAAAGCGTCTTCATCGAATAAAAAAGATTTTCTTGTCCTTACTAATGCAGGAAAAATTGTTTGGGTAATTGGTCTCCGTATTGATGACCGGTTTAAAGTAACATCTAAGACAAAAAAGATTTTAAAATTAACAGTAACAGTAAAATGAATACACCCGAAAAATTATTAATAGGCAAAGATGAATTCGTTCCTTTACTTACTGAAGAAAAGATTCAAAGCAGGATAAAGGAACTTGCCGAACAAATATCTTTGGAATATAAATCATCAGTTCCGGTGTTTATCGGGGTATTAAATGGTTCATTTCTTTTTATGTCAGATCTGATTAGATATCTGACCATAAATTGCGAAATTGATTTCTTCAAACTGTCAAGTTACGGTGATGCAAAAATCTCTACCGGAAATGTGACCCTTCTCAAAGAACTCAACTGTGAAGTGAATGACAGAGACATAATTATTGTTGAGGATATTGTTGATACTGGCCTGTCAATAAAATATATTGAGGAACTTTTTGCTGAACAAAGACCCAGCAGTATGAGGGTTGCCTCTCTTCTGGTGAAGCCCGGAAGCCTTAAATATAATGTGAAAATTGATTATATTGGCTTCAAAATTCCTGATAAATTCGTCATCGGTTATGGTTTGGATTATGCCCAGAAGTATCGCAATTTGAGAGGAATTTACATATTAAATGAAAAAGGAGATTAGTTTTTTAAATGAATTTAGATTTTAGAAAATTTTTTATGGCAGATAATAACGACGATAAAAAACCACCAAAAAATCCTAAAGGTTCCGGACCGAACAGACCGGATGATAACTTCGATTGGTCAAAAATATTAAGGATGGTCTTTGGTTGGGGTGCGGTTATTGTTGCTGCAGTTATTGTTATGCAGGTTTTCAGAACCAGCCAGGAAACTTATGTAGAAATTCCATTTGCTGAATACCGCAGACTACTCAACGAAACAGATAAAATAAAAGATGCTACGATAACCAAATCTGATATCAATGATTATTTCTTCAGAGCAGATTTAACTTCGGAGACGTCAATAAAAATTAATGGTTCAGCGACGGATGTAAAAGCAATCTCAGTCTATATTCCTGAACCAATAATAAAAGATGAAGAAACTCTTTGGAAAGAAAAGGGAATTAATTATTCATTCGATAAACAATCCAGTGAATGGTTGAATATACTACTTGGCTTTTTACCATGGCTATTGATAATTGCAGTCTGGATAATAATTATGCGACGAATGCAAGGTCAGAGCGGTGGTTCAAGAGGAATTTTTTCTTTTGGAAAAAGTAAAGCAAAGTTGATCAGTCAATCCGGTCAGCGTGTAACCTTTCGTGATGTTGCCGGTACAGATGAAGCCAAAGTGGAACTTCAGGAAATAATCGAATTTTTAAAAGAGCCAACCAAATTTCAAAAACTTGGCGGAAAAATTCCTCGCGGTGTTCTTTTATTAGGACCTCCGGGAACTGGTAAAACTCTTCTTGCACGTGCAGTTGCAGGTGAAGCCGGCGTACCTTTTTATTCAATCAGTGGTGCGGACTTTGTAGAGATGTTTGTTGGAGTCGGTGCAAGTCGTGTCAGAGATCTTTTTGATCAGGGAAAGAAAAATGCGCCTTGTATAATTTTTATTGACGAAATTGATGCTGTTGGAAGACATCGTGGTGCCGGACTTGGTGGTGGTCACGATGAAAGAGAACAAACTTTAAATCAATTACTTGTTGAGATGGATGGCTTTGAACAAAACAGCGGTGTTATAATAATTGCTGCAACAAATCGTCCTGATGTTCTTGATCCAGCTTTGATGAGACCCGGAAGATTTGATCGCCAGGTAGTTGTAGACAGACCAGACGTAAAGGGAAGAGAAGGAATTCTAAAAGTTCATACAAGAAATATTCCACTTGAAGAAAAAGTAAACCTGGAAGTTCTTGCAAAAGGTACACCTGGATTAGCAGGTGCAGATCTTGCTAACCTTGTTAATGAAGCTGCACTTCTTGCTGCCAGAAAGAACAAGAAAAAAGTCGAGATGAATGATTTTGAAGAAGCAAAAGATAAAGTTATGATGGGAATGGAAAGGAAGAGCTTGATTATTTCTGAAGAAGAAAAGAAAACAACTTCTTACCACGAAATTGGTCACGTTCTTGTTGCAAGAATGATTCCGGAAGCTGATCCTGTTCACAAAGTAACAATCATCCCGAGAGGTCGTGCACTTGGCGTCACCAGTTATCTTCCGATAGATGAGAAACATACTTACTCAAAAGAATATCTTGAAGCCGTAATTACTTACGCACTCGGTGGAAGAGCTGCTGAGAAAATAGTTTTCGATCATTATACAACCGGTGCTGGAAACGATATTGAAAAAGCCACAAATATTGCACGAAAGATGGTTTGCGAATGGGGTATGAGTGATAAACTTGGTCCGATGAGTTACGGGGCTAAAGAGGAAGAAATATTTCTTGGCAGAGAAATTCAGAAACATCGTGATTATAGTGAGAAAACTGCAATTGATATTGATGATGAAATCCGCGGGATCATAAGTCAGGCTATGAACCGGGCTGAGAAAATTTTGAGAGATAATATTAACTTGCTTCACAAGTTATCAATGGAATTGCTTGAACGCGAAATTCTTGATTCAGATGAGATAGAACGAATCATCAAAGGAGAAGAACTACCGCCTGTTCCGGTTGTAGAGACTCCGAAGGAAGAAATTCCTGAACATGTTAAAACGATGATGCAGCAGCGAAAGCAAAAGGATGCTCCAGTAAAAGATGACGCCAATTGATAACGGTACGATTCAATATAAGGATGAATTATTCCGTAAATTAATTCATCTTTTTTCGCTCTCAATTCCTATAGTCTATTATTTCATTACTACAGAATCTGCGGCAATCATTCTTGGAATACTTGCTGCTGTGGCTTTTTTTTTAGATTTGGGAAGATATCTTCACCCTGAAACAGGGAAAATTTTCTACAAGATTTTCGGATTTCTTCTACGCGCACATGAACTTGATCAGAAAAAGAAAAACCTCAACGGTGCAACTTATGTTTTACTTTCCGCATTAATAAGCGTCCTCATTTTTCCAAAAATTATTTTTATTTCTGCATTCTCAATTCTGATTATAAGTGATTCAGCCGCAGCATTGATAGGACGGAAATTCGGAAAAAGAAAATTTCTCTCAAAAAGTTTTGAGGGAACTTTAACATTTTTCATTAGTGCATGTATTGTGATTTTATTTACTCCAAAAGTCAGTGGATTTTTCGAAGAATATTTAATCGGGTTTATTGCCGCTTTTGTAGGAGCTATCATTGAAAATATATCTTTCAAACTGGTTGATGATAATTTATCCATTCCACTTTCTGTTGGATTTACAATGTGGGGTTTATACCTGGCGCTTCTGCCAAATCTTGAACTAACACTATCAAACGTACCGAGGTAGTTATGAAAAAGTTTTTATTTCTTCTGATAATTCTTTTTTCATTTTTGGTTGTTTCATGTGATTCAACGAACAAGCCTGCAAAAGGATTTGAGGATGAAATTATAGTCGTTGCTGATTCAGTTGAGTATGAGGAAATACTTGTTTCGCTCCAGTCTGTATTTGAAAAAGAAATTTACACACCTCAACCTGAAAAATTATTTACTTTGAAAAGAATGAGTGTAGCACAGCTTCAAAATAACGAGCGATCGAAAAATATAATTATTGTTGCTCCACTGAATTCCGGCAGTCGAGCATCAGATTATATAAAAGCAATTGTTGATTCATCAGTTGAAACGAAATTAGCAACGGACAATAGTTTTATTGTTTTTAAATATGATTTGTGGGCAAAGAACCAATTAGTTGCAGTGATTTCAGCAAATACAATATCAGAACTCAATTCAAAAATTCTTAGTAATTCAGATAACCTGCTTTACACTTTTCAGAAAAAATCTGATGAAAGATTATTCAGCAATCTTTACAATCCAACTTATGAGAAAAAAGATATTGAAGGAAAATTTCTTAAAGACTTCGGATGGGTAATTTATGTCCAGGCAGATTTTGTGGTGGCGCTCGACAAACCCGAAGAAAAATTTGTTTGGCTGAGAAGATCACCGGGCAGTGATATGGAACGCTGGATTTTTATTCACTGGATTGATAATGCGACTCCCGATTATCTGGTGCAGGATTCTATCAAAGCAATTCGCAACAGGCTTACAAAAGAATTTTACCAAACTTCTGATGATGCATCGTACGTAGTTGTCGCAGAAGACTATTTTGTAGTTAAAGAAGTTAATTTTAATGGTAGATACGCTTTGTTTACACAGGGTTTGTGGGAGTTGAATATTAAAGGCATGGGTGGACCTTTTGTGAATTATTTTTTCTATGATGAAACTACACAAAGAATTTATATGATTGACGGTTCAGTTTATGCGCCGAAATATTATAAACGAAATCTTATTCAGCAGATGGATGTAACTCTTCAATCGTTTCGGACAGAAGCTGAGCTTACTGCGGAAAGAAAAGATGAACTGTTTGATGCCATTGAGGATTAATTCTTCAATACTTCCTGGAGTGCAGGATGAAGTTTAAATCCTGGTAAGTCGTTGAGAATCTTTTGTAAGTAAATTTTAGCTCTGTCAGATTTTCCATTCTGAACTTCATAATATGCTCTGTTCGATAACATTCTACCAACCATATTTTCAATATTATCTATGTACAAATTTCTGTTCGAAGCAATTCTGATTTGAAAATCCGGGTCAGGTGCCGGAACATATTCGTTTCCTTTAACTACTTTATAAAGTAGCAAATGTGGAACAAGCGTATAACCATCCGGTATTTTAAATTCTCCTCTTTTCATTTCCTGGTCAACCAACTCCGGAGCAATGAAGTAATCTCTGTGTTCAATATTTGTTGTGATAAGATTACTCATAATTGTCCGGTATAAATTTTCGAGACGATTTGAATCAAATTTTTCGTCCCGTTCAAATGGTTGAAGTGCAACTTTAAACTGATCAATTTCATTATTGACATCTTTTAAAATTTTTGAGTTTTGATTATTGATTTGATTATAATACCATGATCTTCTCAACAGCTCTTTATCAATAACTGTAACATCTCGCCTATAATCTTCCACGAACTGATAGTAGTAGGACTCAGAAATGAAATAATCCCATTGATAACTAAAAAGGATTGAATTCTCCGGGACGGTATTTAGAACAGCTTTGGTGTAGTCTTCAAAAGTGTAAACACTACTTTGATTTACTTTTATAAAATTGAAAAAAAGTTGAATAGCAATTACAATTGATAAACCAATCAGTCCGTAATTTTTAGGAAGACTTTTCATTTCAAGAATTTTCAATGCACCGAATGCTGCGAAGAAGGCAAGCATAACAAATGCAAGTAAGAAGTAAGAATCAATATCGTGAATATCATAATTGATTGAATAAAGTACCGTGAATATAAAAGTGATCAGGATAAATGATCCAAGTTTTTTTGATTTGAACAACGAAGTAAACAATCCAATAACTGAAAGCAACAATCCAATAAAAAATTCAAATGGCAGAATGCTCCAAAAGAAACTGAATTGTTTTCCTGCGGAATCAAATGATGTAAATAACCAAACCTGGTACTGTCTGCCTGTTATGTGACGGTAAATTCTTTCCCAATCAATTGGATTTCCCCAGTTGATGATTGGGTTTTGTGATGCTCTCAGTGGCAGATAAGAATAAACTGCAACTAAAACAACAATGAAAAGCAAAATCATAAATCCCAGTCTGATAAAACTTGCCGGGTTGAATTTGTACCGGGAGAAATATAAATATGCTGTTGCTGGAAGTATCATCAGTGTAGTTAAATGGTTCGTAAAGCCAAGTGCCAAAAAAAATGAAAATATTAACCAATGAGTGAGTTTATCACTATTAATTGAATTGACATAAGCTTTCAAGAGAAAAAATATTATGAGTGTCATTAAAAGCAAATGCAGTGAATAAACTTCAACCGAAGTACTCTGAAACCAGAATGTTCTGCTAAATGCAAGGAGTAATCCTCCAAATACTGCAGCGATTAATTTTATATTTTCAGAAAGCTCTTCCTTATCAACTACTTTTTCAGTTTGATGTTTACCTCTTTTCTTTTCCTTTTTTGCAGCTTCTCTTTGATTTGAGCCTTTACTCTTGAATATGGTTAAATTATCAAGACAATATTTTATCGTATAAGTGAATACACCCACTGCAGCGCTGCAATAAATTGCTGCAAGAATATTTAGCTGCAAAATTTTTGTGAACGGGAGCGGAATAAGTGAAAATAAATATCCAATCATGGTAAAAAGTGGATAACCAGTCGGATGAGCAATACCGAGAGTTGCCTGAACTGCAGCAAGTTCTCCGGAGTCAATCTGCACAACTGAAGGTGCCAACGTGAACAAATAAATGATAAATACAAAAAGTGCTGTTACAAAGTAGAAATATTTTTTTACTGTAATCATTATTCTATTTTTTCTGGATAATTGCTGAGTAACTCTCTCTGTTGAACTGGAAAACTGAATTTAGTTTTTTCTTTAATGCATCTCCACTTTCAATTTCTTTAAACCGGGACGAGCTTAACAAGTTTATTTTCTTCTATTGAAATCTTTGAAGAACTGCTTCCGAAAGCGATCTGGTTAAAAAATTCTAAATTCTTAATGAAAATGTAATTATCAGTAAGCTCACTTAAAACTTTTTTGTTTGATTTAATCATGTTTAGCATTTCAGGGATTGATTTCCCAATCATATTTTTTGGTTGATTCTTTTCAGTAAGTAACAAGTAATGAGTAATATATTCAATATCGTTCAAGCCGCCCGGGTTTTTTTTAAGATCAACTAAATTCATTTCTGCCGGAAAACTGGAAATTGATTTCGATCTGATCTCACTTATGCCTTTTGCGACTTCATCCTTTGTCAAATGAGAAATCCTTTCTAGAAAGGAATCAATCAAGTTGTTAAATAAATTTTTATTTCCATTGATGAAACTTGCTTTCAGAAGTGATTGCATTTCCCAGATTCGTGCACGCTTACTAATGTATTCAAGATATTTATCAAAATCCCAAACTAATTGACTGCTTGCACCTTCAGGACGCAATCTACAATCAACACTAAAAGGGAAAAGTTCTTTCTTCAAAATTCCAAGCAATTCCTGGAAATCTTTCTGAACAATTTGATACTTACCTGAATTTTTTACAGCAAAAATCAGATCGACATCCGAAGAAAAAGTCATTGAACTCGGTACCTGTACTTCCTAATGCGATTATTAAGTAATCATTTTTCCATTTTTTCTTTTTACTGAACTCTTCTGTCAGCAAACTTATTTTTTCTTTCACAAAATTGCTTAAAATTTGTGAAGCGACTTCCGGTTCAATTAATTTGAGTGATAATTGGACTGCAAGTCTGAACAAGACTTTTTTCAATGGGATATTTTGTGTTTCAACTAATTTAAATTCATTGAGAAAATCTCTGCTTAAAAAACCTTCCCTGAGAATTTTATCTTCTGCAAAAAGATCGATTACCATTTGCGAGTACTCACATAATTGCAGAAGGATTTTCAAAAAATTATCATCAATTAATTCATTATACCAGATGGAAGGGAAGTCAGCCTGTTTAATTACTCTGACAAAATTTGAAAGACAAAGATCTGGATCATCAGCATTCAATAAATATTCAAAAACATTTTGTTCTATTTTGCTGAAAGCATCAAGTGCACTCTTATCAAACTTCCGGCTTAGAGTTAATCCTTTCCCCTCGCGTAAAAATAAAATATCATTCTGTGCTTTCTGCGGATTGGCAAATTTAATTTTAGTAAATACATTAATATTATCTGTGGTTTTTTTCTCACCAACTATTGAATTATAAATTGCTCTGACAAGCTTCCGGTTTTCTTTTATCTTCTCTTTGAATTCATTTAGTTTTTTGAAACCAAGAAACAAACTCAGCTTTTCAGCAATTTCTCCGCTTTCAGGAATTGTGTGTGTTTGTGTGTTGTTCATCAGTTGAAGGAAATGCTCAATCCTCCTGTATAAAATATAAGCTTCTTGTAAAGTTTTAGTTTCATTTGTTGAGAGCAGTTTCGCACTGTTAAGTTTTGCCAATGCAGTGAGAGTGTTGCCGGTTTTTATTGATTCATCATTACCGCCATTGAGAAGCTGTAATGCCTGAACAACAAACTCAATATCTCTAATTCCACCGGGAATAATTTTTATGTTACCTGATCCGTCAGCATCTCGTTCAATAATTTTTCTCAGCTTTTTCATTTGCTCAAGCGGAGAAGTGAAATGAACTGAAGGATAAATAAACCTGTCAATATATTTTATGAATTGAGAATAAAGTTTTTCGCTTCCGCCAAGAAATCCTGCTTTGATTAGCATTTGTCTTTCCCAATCACTTCCTCTGCTTTCGTAGTAGTCATGATATTCCTGCAAACTTCTGCAAACAGAAGAGCTTTTACCATCAGGTCTCAAGCGTAAATCAATTCTGTATAAATTCCCTGCTTCGGATGATGTGCATTTTTCAAGAAATAATTGAATAGTTTCGGATAAAAGTTCACTGTAATATTTTTTTTGAATATTCTCTTTCCATCTTCCATCCTCCATCATCCGTTTTCCATATTGAACTTCTTCATCGTAGAAAATTATTATGTCGATGTCGGAACTATAATTGAGCTCACCACCACCGAGTTTGCCAAGTGAAATTATGCAATACGTTTGTTTGACTTTTTCAATTTTATATTTGTTCAAGAATGAACTGGTAACAGCTTTCAAATAATTTTTCAGTTAAAGTATTTGCAAGTATTGAAAGATCCGCTGTGGTTTCTGCAACTTCTTCATTATTCAAAATATCTTTGAGACCAATTCTCAGAATTTCTCTTCGCTTTAGAGAATTAAGTGCGTGAGTTTTTGAATCGAGTGAATTGTATCGGGAAATTCTTTCTTCAACTTCATCTGCAAAAGTTTTTTTATCCAGCTTTGAATTCATAATTGATGAATCCGTCATTCTGTAGAAATATTCAGGGTTGATGACGAGTATATCACTTAAATAATTACTGTTTGACGCAATACTTACAAGCATTTCAACGTGATGAGGATAACGCAGACATTCACTGAGAAAAAAGAATTTATCAAACATCCCGCTAATAATTCTCAGCAGGTTTGATTCGGATGAATGAGTAAAGTAGTGTTTCTTAATTTCGGATTCAAAAAGTTTGAACAGCTTTTCAAAATCCTGTGGCGGAAATGCACCAGCAGAAAAGCCGGCAAGCTTGTTTATAAAATCATCTGTGAGTTTTGTTAAGCGCAAAGCAACTGAGTTCTTAAATTCAAATAATCAATTATTACTCAAATTTAAGTATAAATAGGTTTGTTAGCACTTTTGCAGTTGGGAATTGTGGATGAATGAATTGTGTTAATATTCGATCCATCATTTATTTTCTATTTTCCATCAACGTTTCTACAATTACTTCTGCTGTGATTTCATGAGCATCTTTATTCCAATGCGGATCATTGTTTATCCAAAAATCCGATCCATTTTTAATTGCAAATTCAAGTTGTGGTACTACATCAACAAAGGTTATTTTATTATTCAAGCAAAATGACTTTATTCTTTCATAGTAGTATAAACTGGTTGATTCAAATTCTGACTCTCTATTGTGCTGAATAACGGGAAGCACTAATAATTTAATTTCATTCTCCTGAAGATAAACCGATAACTCAGAAAGCTGTTGTTGAATAATATCTAACAACTTTTGATCAAAATCTTCTTTTCCATTTATTCCATCAATCATATTCTTTTTGAGAATTCTTGTCCGATCAATAACAAAGTTATAAAGCGAAGAATTTGTCAATAAAAATCTTTCGATGTATTGTATATATCTGTTTGAGAAATGGTAAAGAATTAGCTTGTTCTCAACTACTTCCGCATATTCAAGTTTTGATTTCTTTAGACAAAAACCCTCAAAATAAACATACGGATCAACCACTCTATTCAGAACGTCTATGTTCAAACCGAGAATAATAAAATTTGGTTGCAGTACATTCAATAATTTAATTGCTGTCAGTTTCATTTGTTCAATGTTGTAACCCGATACAGCAGCATTATAAATTTTAAAGTCGCTTAACTTAGATGATAACACATCTGAATATCGTTCCGATTTATTTATTCCATAACCAACGCTAAATGAATCGCCAATAATTAAAATTCTTTGTTCATCGGAATTTAATTGCCATTCATCGTCTCGATATCCATTTGAATTTGTAAAGATTTGAATAGAATAATTTTCATTTTCTATTAATAAATTGAGATTACTTTGGTAAGTATATTGAACAACCGAATCATATTTTATAAAATCGCTATCATCTTTAATAAATCTTTGAGGATTCTCTCCCAGCACACGTAAAACTATTTCAGCAACCACCGTAACTAGAATAAAAGACAATGCTAACAAAAAAAAATTTTTCAGATATGGTTTTATTTTCATTGTAAATAATTCAAAGTATAAACTTAGGATTAAAAATAAATTATAAATATTTCTAATATCAAGTATTGTATTATGATGGTTTTCAATAAGGACATAAATTATTTGAAATACATTTAATAAGAATATTTCTCTTTAACAGGAACTCACCCTCATCCCTCTCTTAATAAGAGAGGGACTTATAAAAGATAAAACCTTGTAAGAAAATATTCTGACAGTAAAAATTATTAAATGTCACTTGTTTTTATAATCCATTCTCTTCCTTAAAGAAGGTCGTCAGACTCCGATGAGTCTATCGGACTAAGCGAGGTAGGGATGAGTTTACCATTTAATGAAAGAATCGCATTGTCTTCATCACAACCCTTTCTAAGTAAATTTTCTTAAATTGCATCTCAATTGTTCCATAAGTAAGTTAAAAGCACTTTAATAAAGGAGTTAGGCACTGGATGTTAAATATTGTTAAGAAAATATTCGGCGATAAACACGAGAAAAATCTTAAGCTGCTCTGGCCGGTTGTTGAGGAAATAAACCAGGAATATGAGAAATTGAAACAGCTTTCCGATGATGAATTACGAGCAAAAACAAAAGAATTCAAAGATAAAGTAAACGAGTTCACCGCTGAGACCAAAAAGCAGATTAACGAGCTGAAGGAAAAGTTGCATAGTGATGAAGATTTTGACAGAGGTGCAGCGTATGATGAACTCGATGCATTAGAAGAAAAGTTAAACGAAGAATACGAAGAAATATTAAATCAAATTTTGCCGGAAACTTTTGCTGTAGTTAAATCCACCTGTGAAAGATTGGTTGGCAAAAGCTGGACAGTCGTCGGAAATAAAATTACCTGGGATATGGTACCGTATGATGTTCAGTTAATTGGTGGAATAGTTTTGCACCAGGGAAAAATTGCAGAGATGGCAACCGGTGAAGGTAAAACTCTCGTTGCAACTCTTCCAGTTTATTTAAATGCACTAACTGGCAGAGGTGTTCATCTTGTAACTGTGAACGATTACCTGGCTCAACGTGATAGTGAATGGATGGGTGAGATTTATAAATTTCACGGACTTACTGTCGGCTGTATTCTCAACACAATGGATCCACGACAAAGAAAAGAAATTTATTTACGTGATATTACTTTCGGAACAAACAATGAATTTGGTTTTGATTATCTGCGTGATAATATGGCGGTTGAAAAGGATGGACAGGTTCAGCGTGGACATAATTACGTGATAGTGGATGAAGTTGATTCTGTTTTAGTGGATGAAGCAAGAACGCCACTTATTATTTCCGGTCCTGTTGATGTTGATGATCATAAGTTCGACGAAATGAAACCAAGGATTGAAAGACTCTACAGGAAACAGAAAAATTATGTTGCAAACATTTTACAGGAAGCAGAAAAAATAATTGAAGATAATGGTCAAACTCCTGAAGCCGGAGTTCAGATTTTCAGAGCTTACCGCGGATTACCAAAAAGCAACAAGCTCGCAAAAATTTTAAGCGAAGCTTCCAACAAAAAGCTTATGCAGGATACTGAGATGGAGTATCTCCGTGAAAAAGCCAAGAATATGTACATAATTGATGATGAACTTTATTTTGTAATTGATGAAAAAAATAACAGCATTGACTTAACTGAAAAAGGTCGTGAAGAGCTTGCACAGGGAAGCGGAATGGAAAAAGATTTCTTTATCCTTCCTGATCTTGGAACAGAAATAAGCAAATTTGAAAATGATCCGAATCTATCCGAGCAGGAAAAAATTCAAAAGAAAGATCAACTTTATTCAAAATATTCAGAAGCAAGTGAAAGAATTCACACACTTCATCAATTGTTAAAAGCTTACACGCTGTTTGATAAAGATGTTGAGTATGTGATCACAGAAGACGGAAAAATTGCAATAGTTGATGAATTTACCGGACGAGTTTTACCCGGCAGAAGATACAGTGATGGACTTCACCAGGCGATTGAAGCGAAAGAGAATGTTAAAGTTCAAAGAGATTCGCAAACGCTGGCTACAATTACTCTCCAAAATTATTTCAGAATGTACAACAAGCTTGCAGGTATGACAGGTACGGCTGAAACAGAAGAGAATGAATTTTTCTCAATTTATAATCTGGAAGTTGTTGTAATTCCGACTCACCGTGTATGTGTAAGAGATGATACGGATGATTCTATATTCAAAACAAAACGGGAAAAGTATAACGCCGTCATAGAAAAAATTGAAGAGCTGAAAAAAGAAGGAAGACCTGTTCTCGTCGGAACAACTTCGGTTGAAGTTTCTGAAACGATCAGCAGGATGTTGAAAAGAAAAGGAGTTCAACATAACGTATTAAATGCAAAACAACATCAACGGGAAGCAGATGTTGTTGCTCACGCCGGTGAAATAAGTGCTGTTACAATTGCAACAAATATGGCAGGTAGAGGAACTGATATTAAACTTGGAACCGGTGTAGTGGACAGAGGTGGTTTGTATATTCTCGGAACTGAAAGACACGAATCAAGACGAATAGATAGACAGTTGAGAGGTCGTTCCGGCAGACAGGGAGATCCGGGAACCACGAAATTTTTTCTTTCACTTGAAGATGACTTGATGAGATTATTTGGCTCAGATCGTATTTCTTCTGTAATGGAAAGAATGGGTTTAAAAGAGGGTGAAGTAATTCAACATCCATTAATAACTCGTTCAGTTGAAAGAGCACAGAAAAAAGTTGAAGAGAATAATTTTTCTATTAGAAAAAGATTGCTTGAATATGATGACACGATGAATTCACAGAGAGAAGTTATTTACACAAAACGAAACCGTGCATTACAGGGTGATAGGTTAAAGAGTGAAATCTTTGATCTTCTGGAAGAATATATTGACCAGATAGTTGAAGCGCATTTTGATAATGTTGAAGCAGATCTGATTAAAGAAGAAATGTTGATGAAGCTTTTGGTTGATATAAAAATTCAACCGGAAGAATTTGAAAAGCTTGGCAAAGATGGTTTGAAAGAAAAGTTGTTCAATGAAGCAAAAGAATTCTATAGAAAAAAAGAAGAAATGCTCGGTGCTGAATTGATGGCAAGACTTGAACGATATGCAATGCTTAGCGTTATTGATACGAAGTGGAAAGAACATCTTCGTGAAATGGATGATTTGAAAGAAGGAATCGGACTACGTGCTTATGGTCAGAAAGATCCGTTAGTGGAATACAAAGCTGAATCATTCAAATTATTTGTTTCACTACTTGAAGAAATAAGAAATGATGTTGTGTCGTTCTCATTTAAATTTTTTCCGCACGCTCCTGGTGAAGTTCAGCAGCAAAGAAGACAACCTGTAACAAGAATGACTGAAAGCAAACAGGTCGCAACTAACATCGGACTTCAAGCACCGAGACAAGGCTCACCACAAGTTGCAGGAAAGATGCAACCCATTCAGGTTGCTGAAAAAGTCGGACGAAACGATCCCTGCCCATGTGGTAGTGGAAAAAAATATAAACAATGCCACGGAAAGTAAGAGGCAGCTATGAAAAAAATAGAAGCAATAATCCGACCTTTTAAACTTGAAGAAGTAAAGGAAGCTCTCGTTGAAGAAGGCATCCGTGGGTTAACTATTTCTGAAGTGAGAGGTTACGGACGTCAGAAAGGTCATACCGAAACTTACCGGGGTAGCGAATACAGGATTGAATTTGTGCCTAAAATAAAAATTGAAGTTGTAGTTGAAGATTCCCAGGTTGAAAAAATAGTTGATGCAATTCTAAAAACAGGGAAAACCGGGCAGGTTGGTGATGGTAAGATATTTATTTACAATGTTGAAGATGTGGTCAGAATCAGAACAGGGGAATCGGGCAAAGACGCCTTGTAAATTATTTTACCTTTTTGTTTTATTTATTCTTTAATAGCTTCAGGTGCCATGAACACCAGTCTTTTGAAAGTTAGAATTTTTCTTTTAGTCTCCGCACTCACTATTCTTACCAGTTGCAGTACCTGGGAAAATTTTACAACATATTTCAATATCTACTATAACGCAAATGAACTTTTCCAAAAAGCTGAAAAACAAATCACGGACCAGAAAACAGATCTCTTCGCAACCGAGCCAACAACAATTCCTCCTGCTGCCGGTGCTGATCTTCAAAAAGTAATTGAGAAATGTTCGAACATTCTTCAGTTCAGCCCAAATTCTTCATACGTAGAAGATGCACTGATTATGCTTGGAAAGTGTTTCTATTATCAGAAGAATTATTTAAAGGGTCGCAGAAAATTTGAAGAACTAATTTCCTCTCAGCCCAACAGTGATTACATACTTGAAGCAAGTCTCTGGATTGGAAAATGCGATATGAGATTAAGAAATTATACTGATGGTTTGGAAATATTAAGAGATGTAAGAGCTAAAGCAATCGAAGAAGGCGAAGATGAATTTATGCAGGAAGCTTACATTGAAGAAATTGTGTACTATAAATCCGTATTTGATTTTACCACTGCTATACAAACAGCAAATGAATTTCTAACAGTTTCAGATGATGATAAAATTAATGCAATAGTCTGGAATGAAGTAGGTAATCTTAATGTCGACATAGAAGATTATGCGGCAGCAGTAAAAGCATATCAGAATGTATTTGAATACTCGCCGGATTATCAACTGGAAGTAACTGCAAAAATAAGTCTTGGAAAAGCCCTGAGAGAAATTGGTGAAAATCAGGAAGCACTTACTTTGTTCGAGGATATGCGCACGGAGGATAAATATGCAGATAAATATTCCGATATAGATCTTGAGATTGGAATAACCCAGTCAACTCTTGGTAAGTATGATGAAGCTATAAATCAACTTACAATTGTTGACACTACTTATAAGAACACACCTAATGCGGCAGTTGCTAAATATGAAATTGCAAATGTGTATGAGTACGGATTAAATCTATTGGACAGTGCTGCGGTTTATTATAAGAAAGCAGCAACTTCTCAACTGCCAAAAGAATATATAGGTCTTGCTCGAGATAAAGACGGACTTTTTACAAGATATATTTCTCTCAGGAATTATTTGAACAAATACGGTAAACAATTATTCTATTTAGAAAATCCCGAAGAGTTTAAAATAGATTCAGCTTTGTATGTTCAGGATTCATTGGCAATTGCTGCAGAGATTGCGAACGTAAAAGAGTTTCAGGAAAGTTGGGCCGGGCTAACTGAATTGTTGGTAGGCACAGAAGATACTACAGGCTATTACCAGGATTCAGTTACAGTTGCCAATTTGCTTGTGAATCTCTATAGAGATTCATTAACGACTATAAACAAGGATACTATTTTCAGTAAAATTAGAAATCCTCAGCCGGGGGACTCGATCTTCGTTGCACAATTTGATAGTATGCTTACTAACCGAACATTTGATCCAAATGCACAGCAAAAACTTGAACAGGAAAAACGTGAACGTGATGCACTGGCTAATCAATTGACCGCTTCATTACCCGATACACTCAAGTTTAAAAACAACCCGCCGAGATTACCAAAGATTTCAGAAGATTCTTTAAAAACTTTGCTTGCAAAAAATCAGCTTGACCTGGGTAATTTATTTTTATCTGAATTTGATATGCCGGATTCCGCCTATAAGTATTATAATAGTAACTTAACTGAATATTCGAATAACTCATATTATGCAACTTCAATGTTTGCAATGGGAAGTTATTATCTGACAGTTAATAATAAAGAAAGTGCTGACAGTCTCTTCACTATTATTTACGACAATTATAAAAATGAAAGCATAGTTAATGCCGCTGCTATAAAATTGGACAAACCATTAATCGATCTGAATTATGATCCGGCACTAGAAAAATATACTCAGGCTGAAAATTCAATATTTGCTGGAGAATATTTTCAGGCATTATATGAACTAAAAAAAATTCCGCAAGAATTCCCTAAATCAGCTATTGCACCAAAAGCAATATTTGCCTCCGGATGGATAGAAGAAAATGAGCTAAACAATCCTGAAGCAGCAATAGAATTCTACGATACATTAATAGCAAAATATCCAGCTTCTGATTATGTTAGAATTATTGCACCTAAAGTTTCATTTTATAAACAGGACAAAAGAAGAGAAGAATTAGCTTTGCAGGATTCACTAAATACATTGGCGCATCACGATTCAGTTAGCACAGATACTGTTCAGTTAGCAGTAGAAAAAGTAACTCCAAAAGATACTGTTCAAGTTGCTCTTAATGAAGAAGAACAAACACCAGTCCAGCAGGGAAACAATACAGGTAATGGAACTAATAAAACTCCTGTTATAAAAGAGCCGGTTTGGAATCCCCGAAAAAGATGATAGTGGCAAGATCAATGAACAAAGTTAGAAGTAAAAAATCATTTTAATTTTTTTACTTTAATCTTTTATCTTAGAACGTAAAGCTCCTTACTGAATTTATCTACTAAATTGATACATGAACCGTAAGCACGTACTTGAATTGATTGAAGAAGGGGAGAATCTTCAGTGTGAATTTAAAAGACACTTCACTACTTCTGAAAAAATTGCCAGAGAGATGATTGCGTTTGCAAACACAAAAGGTGGTTATGTTATATTCGGAGTTGATGATAACAAGTCGATAGTTGGAGTTGACAGCGAAAAATCTGAATCAGAAATGATCAAAGATGCAGCAGAAAATTTCTGTGAACCACCTCTTAACTATTCGATTGATTTTATTGAATTATATGGAAAAGAAGTTGTGGTAGCCAGTATCCCTGAATCTGAAAACAAGCCACACAGATTACAGGATTATGAAAATGATTTTGATATCAACAAAGCTGTTGTACTTGTTCGGATAAATGATAAAAGCGTTCAGGCAAGTAGAGAAATGGTACGAATTCTTCGTGCAAATTCTGCTGACCTTTCTTTGAAAAAATATACGATTGGTCAAACTGAAAAAATGGTGTTTGAATATCTTGGTAAGTATGAAAGAATTTCCGTGAAAGAGTTGAGCAATCTTGTAAACATTTCTGAAAGAAGAGCATCAAGAACTCTTGTTAAAATGGTTCGTGCAAACCTGCTTCTAATTCACACTAAAGATAACGGGGAAGAGTTTTTCACTGCGGCAGCATAGTTGATAATTCAAATTACAAAAATCAAATCACAAATAAATTTCATCCTACTTATCATATATTTCTCTCAACTTGAAAATCGTCACACCATAAGCCACAGCAACATTTAATGATTGTTTTATTCCGAACTGTGGAATCTCAATTGAAAAATCACACATTTCCAAAATTTCTTGTGAGACACCTGTAATTTCATTTCCAACAATCAAACAAAGAGGAAAAATATCTTTCTTCAATTCATAATAAGGAAAACTTTTATCTGTCAACTCTAAGGCACAAACTTTAATTCCATCACTTTTCATTTTTCTGATAACTTCTTTCGGATCTTTAACATACTCCCATTTCACACTTTCTGTTGCACCAAGTGAAGTTTTTAAAACATCTTTTTTACCTGAAGGTAAATCAGGATGAGGTGGATAGGGAGTGTAACCGCAGAGAAAAAGTTTTTCAATCATTGCGCCGTCTGAAGTTCTGAATATCGATCCGACATTGTAAGAACTTCTTATACTATTAAGTAAAACATAAACGGGAAGTTTTTTTACAGTATGCATTGTCTCCAGCGTAGTTCTGTTTTTTGCAATTTCATCGTGAGTTAGTTTTTTCATCACAATTGAACTTTCGTTGCCAACTGACCACACGCTGCAGCTATATCATCGCCCTGAGTATTTCGTAACATAACTGTTATATTTTTTTCTCTCAACTTATCTGCAAATATATTAATTCTAGCCATCGGTGTTGATCTGAGTTTACCAGCCAATCCTGATGGATTCATATGTTCAAGAGAATTAAAAGGAATAATATTCAACTTGCTCGGAATTGTGCTCATCAATCTTGCAAGTGCTTTTATGTCTTCATCGCGATCATTTATACCGTCAAGCATAACATACTCAAATGTTATTCGAGTATTTGTTTTTGCAGCATAACTTTTAAGTGTTTCGATGTTTTCATTGAGAGAATATTTTTTATTTATCGGCATTATTTTATTTCTTATGTCTTCAAAGCAAGAATGGAGTGAAAACGCAAGCTTAACTTTTAATCCGGTTTCTTCCAGTTCTTTTATTTTAGGCGCAATACCTGCGGTTGACACAGTAATTTTTTTAAGGCTGATGCCTGTCGTTAATTCTTCCGCAAATATTTGAAGTGACTTTACAGTTTCTTTGAAATTCAAAAGTGGCTCACCCATTCCCATATAGACAATATTAGTTATCTCGCTGTCTTTATAATCTTTGCTTGCGAGTTTGAACTGATCAAATATTTCTCCGGCTGTAAGATTTTTTTTATAGCCCATCAAACCGGTTGCACAGAATTTACAATCTAACGGACAGCCAACCTGCGTTGAGATACAAAGTGTTGTTCTTTTCTTTTCAGGAATTACAACTGATTCAATCTTGTGTCCTTCCCGGGTTTCGAAAATATATTTTTTTGTACGTGTGGTTGATGAAATTTCACTGGTTAAATATCGGAGCGTGTCAACCTTGAATTTTTCAATAAATTTATTTCGGAGAGCTTTAGGCAGATTACTCATTTCATCAAAGTTATCAACCAAATCGCTATACATCCATTTAAAAACTTGCTTTGCCCTGAAAACAGGTTCTCCCTCAGAAATAAAATATTCTTTTAATTCTGAAAGTGTAAAACCCTTTATTGTCTCTTTTTCATTAACCATAGTCCAAAAATAGTCCAACTGACTACGTTTGACAAAACATATTCGGAACTGAATAAATTAAAATCTCGTTGTCTTAAATCGCAGATTGCATTATTTTTAGAAAGATATTTTTCATCTCTATTAGATAAAAAGCTAATCATTAAATCATCGGGGTAATAAAATGAATTTTGATTTTACAGAAGAACAATTAATGATCCAGGAATCCGCACGTGATTTCGCTCAAAATGAAATAGCACCTTCAGCTGTTGACCGGGATATTAATGCAGTATTTCCATCTGAAATAATTAAAAAAATGGGAGAGCTTGGCTTTATGGGAATGATGGTATCCCCTGAAAGCGGTGGTGCAGGATTAGACACTATTAGTTATGTGCTTGCGATGATTGAAATTTCAAAAGTTGATGCAAGTGTCGGTGTTATTATGTCAGTGAACAATTCACTTGTATGCTGGGGATTGGAAGAATACGGTTCTGATTTCCTGAAAAAAAAATATCTTATTCCACTTGCTAAAGGTGAAAAGCTTGGAGCATTCGCATTGTCTGAACCGGAAGCCGGAAGCGATGCAACTCAACAACATACAATAGCAGATAAAGATGGTGATTTTTTTATTCTCAATGGAATGAAGAACTGGATTACAAATGGAACGACTGCTGATTATTATTTAGTCATGGCAACTACAGATAAAACAAAAGGACACAAAGGCATTTCAACTTTTTTAGTTGAGAAAGGAACTCCCGGTTTTGGACACGGTAAAAAAGAAGATAAGCTTGGCATTCGGAGTTCAGACACCTGTTCATTAACATTTGAAAATTGCAGAGTCCCAAAAGAAAATATTGTTTGGGAAGAAGATAAAGGTTTTAACTTTGCAATGAACACACTTAACGGCGGAAGAATTGGAATTGCTTCACAAGCACTTGGTATTGCTGAAGCTTCACTTGAAGCTTCTATAAAATATTCAAAGGAAAGAAAAGCTTTCGGAAAGGAAATTTCAAGCCTTCAGGCAATTCAATTTAAATTAGCGGATATGGCAATGAAACTTGATGCGGCAAAGTTACTGACTTTTAAAGCTGCAGCATTGAAAGACGCTGGCAAAAAATATTATGCTGAAGCCGCAATGGCAAAATTATATGCATCCAAGATTTCTGTCGAGTGCGCTCTGGAAGCAATCCAGGTACATGGCGGTTACGGTTATGTTCGGGAATATCTTGTTGAAAGATATCTTCGTGATTCAAAAATAACTGAAATTTATGAAGGCACATCGGAGATTCAAAGGATTGTGATTGCAAGGTCTTTGCTTGATGGTAAGTAAGAGAAATATTTTTTTTATTGCGCTACTTTTAACGACATCTGCTTTTTGCCAGGTAGAAAATCTTAAATGGCAGAAAGCAGACATATCATACGAAAAACCTGATTATTTCAGACAAAGGAATTATTCTTTTGAATCCAAAAGTGCCGGAGAGTTTATTAAAAAATCGTTGGTGAATACTTACTGGTTTTTTATTTCAGATGTTGATGGCGATAATTGTCCGTTCAATCCTACTTGTTCTTCATTTTTTATTCAGGCAACTGAAGAAACAAATATATTCCAGGCAACGTTGATATTTGCCGACAGGCTAACCCGGGATTCGAATCCGGTAAAAAGAAATAAATATCCAAAAGAAAAAAACGGTCGATACTTTGACCCTGCGACGAATTATACATTAAACCGTGAAAGAATTAAATATATCCCTTCTACTTTTATTGTTGATGAATGAGAAAATTTTTAGCAATTATTTTCCTGTTCTCTTTTTCAGTTCGTTCCCAATCAACCTCATTTGATTTCCATTCACCACAAAACATAAAAAAATTTGCTGATTATCTTTACTGTGAGGGAGATTATCTTCGTGCTGTTGAAGAGTATACATCGATCAGAGATATATTTCTCGGCGACACTACCAACTTTAAAATTATGCTATGTTATTCGAATCTAAATCTTTACAACCATGTTTTTAATTCTTACTTGTATGGAAATTTTTCTGCATTCAGAGAAGATGCTCAAATGCTATATCTGAAAAATGAATTCTTGTTGGACTCCACAGTCTTTCATAGTAACTATTCAGATAATAATTTTTCCTTTGAAATGGATTTAACAGTAGCTAATTATTTTCATAAGCTAAAATCAATATACTTCATCGAAACACGCTCAGATGAAATGAATAAAGAAATTTTGCTTGGGCCATTCGACTCAATTCAGAAAGGAAAAGTAGAATCTTTTGTTGATATGAGCTTAAATCCAGGTTATAAAAGTTCTGTACTTGCCGGAATATTCTCTGCCATTATTCCGGGTAGCGGCAAAATGTATGTTGGTGAATGGGGAGACGGAATAACCGGTTTACTACTTACTGGTTTGTTCGCATTTTTGGCTTATGATAATTTCAAAGCTGATCATACAACCAGAGCATGGATATTTACCGGAATCGGAGCTTTCTTTTACGCTGGAAATATTTATGGTTCAATAGCTTCAGCTCAAATTTTTAATGCAAAAATTGATTTCGATTTTAGTAATGGATTGAAATTGTTCCTCGAACAGGAAAATTATTTTTTACCTAAGTATGATTTCTGTAACTAAAATAGCATTCATATTCTTTGTTATCTCAATACAAACGATAATTTTGTTCGCGCAGGATTCGAACGAAGAACAATTTAATTATGCTAAACAACTTTATGAGGAAGAAAAATATTTTGATGCTGTAACCGAGTTTAAAAGATTATTGTACTTTGATGAATCAGACATTTACTCATTTGAAGCCAACTATTTGATGGGATTAAGCTGTAAGTTTGGAGGTAAATTATTCTGAAGCACTTATTTATCTCTCACTTGCAAATCTTCACGCACAAACACCCGAAGATAATTTTGACTGCAGCATTGAGATAATAAAAATAAACATACTCCGAAGAACTATTCAAAGAGCTTTTGTTTTGCTTGATTCACTTAGTCAAAATCCAAATTTCCAGAGTGAATCAGAAGAAATAAATTACTGGAGAGGCTGGGCATACATTTTTTCAGATGAATGGAAGAAAGCAGCAACAACTTTTTCAGAAATCAAAGAGCATCAGCTTGCAATGCTTTGTGATTCGATAGAAAGCGATCTATACAATCCACAGTTAGCAAAATATTTATCCATTGTCCCCGGTGCAGGACAATTCTATACCGGGGAATATGTTAGTGGTATAATTTCTATTGGATGGAATGTTCTTTGGGGTTATCTTACTATAAATGCATTTATTGAGGACAGAATATTTGATGGGTTGATGATAGGATCTTTGTTATGGTGGCGCTTTTATTCAGGGAATATTCAGAATGCAGAAAAATTCGCAATTGAAAAAAATCTTGAGATCACAAACTCAGCGTTGCGTTATCTTCAAAATAATTATAATGGTAGCAAGCCATAAAACTACATTCAGTTTCATCTCTTATTGAAAAAATTATTAAAGAAAATATTGTTGGGGATAACACTACCACAAGAATATCTCTGTCTAAATATTAACGAGTTCAACAAACCTTTAAGAGTGGTCATTAAAAGCTTTAGTTCTAAAATTCTAACAGACATTACAAAGAATCATCTTTTCATTGGCTACAAACCATTAGTAATTGCCGTTGATAAAAAATATTTGAATGATGCAGCTATTACTTCATTCCAACAATTAACGATTTCGTTTCAAACTGATGTTGAGTCTGAAATAGCAAAAGTTGATCTCGAGCTTGTTAAAGAGATAAAATTAAATTCGAACAATTGTTTAGTGTTTAAAGGTAAAAAAGGAGTCAGCTCATTTGCTAATCCATTTCACAAGTTAACACGTTCAATTTATTATTACCTGACTTCCGATAAAAAACAAAATATTTTTCTTGCGGGCAATCTTTATGAACAAATAAAAATAGCCTATTCAATACCGAGAAAAATTTATTTGGCTACTGTCGGTTCAAATAGTTTATTCAATATTTTTCCAACAGATTTAAGTGGAAAATATGAGAGTGAGTATTTTATTATGTCTTTGAGAACCGGAGGAAAAGCAAATCAACAGATTGTAAATGAAGGTAAATGTCTTATTTCAGTTATGGAAGCAACTGCATTCATTGATGTATATCACGCAGGTAAAAATCATATGAAAGAACTTACAGAAATTGCTAAGATTGGTGTTAGCATTAGGAACGAAAGATCAAATGTATTAAAATTACCTGTGCCGCTAAAAGCCACAAAATATTATGAGCTTGAAAGCATTGAAAAATGTGAAGTTGGTATTCACACACTTCATTTCTTCAAGATAATTAATTCAGTTGAGTTGAATGGAAACAATTCTGTCCTGGCGCACATTCATCGTGATTATGCTGAATGGCGATTGAGAAATGGGATGAACTTAAATTATTTAATAAGA
Organism: uncultured Ignavibacteriaceae bacterium; assembly: GCA_963790385.1. Classification (GTDB taxonomy): domain Bacteria; phylum Bacteroidota; class Ignavibacteria; order Ignavibacteriales; family Ignavibacteriaceae; genus IGN2. Next base: position 22,575 of record CAWBOG010000003.1, on the reverse strand, counting down.
AAATAGACCACAAAGTCATTTTGATAGCAAGAACAATAATTTCTTCTCTTAGAAACGGCTGAAAGCGAAGTCCGGGTTGAAAATAATTATTAATCAGTCTCATTTTGGCTTGATGAGGAATGTATTTTTTATAAATTTCAGATGAACTTTTAGGAATTTTATCCTGTTCAATAGAAAAAGCAATTTTGATCTAAGAATTCTAAAGTAAAAGGAGTAAAGATATGGCAATAATGATAACTGAGGAATGTATTAACTGTGGTGCCTGTGAACCTGAGTGCCCGAATACAGCGATTTACGAAGGTGGAGTTAATTGGGAATTAACTGGAAAATCTTATGGAGATGGTGATGGCGCTCCCTCAGGGGCTACTGGATTTTATTCCGCAGAATTTTTTTACATTGTTCCGGATAAATGCACCGAGTGCAAAGGTTTTCATGATGAACCGCAGTGTGCTGCAGTTTGTCCGGTTGATTGCTGTATCCCGGATCCAAAACACGTTGAAACTGAAGAACAGCTTCTTGCCAGGAAAGATTATCTTGATGGATTAGGAAGATAATTTAGTTTTTTGTTTTACCCCGACTTTGTCGGGGTTTTTTATTTTAAATCCTCTCCGATCTGTGAATTGAATCCTTTCTTTTTTAACTTGGCAAAGCAAAGATTTTATTCTAATAATTATTTTTCAAATGAATATCGGCAAATACAAACTCAGTATTATTGAATCAGGATTTTTTGCTCTTGACGGTGGAGCTATGTTCGGAATAATTCCGAAAGCACTATGGCAAAAAACAAATCCTCCTGATGAAGCAAATCGGATTAAAATGTCAACACGTAATTTGCTTCTCGAGAGTGATTCAAAAAAAATATTGATTGATACCGGAATGGGAAATAAATGGGATGAAAAATTAAAAAACATTTATGCCATCGATGAAAAAATCTCAATGAACGCTGCGCTTGTTCAAAAGGGATTAAACTCTTATGATATTACTGATGTTATTCTCACACATCTTCATTTTGATCACACCGGAGGTTCAACTGAGTTGAAAAATGGTAAACTCGAACCAGCTTTTCCGAATGCAAAATATTATGTGCAGAAAAAAAATTACGATTGGGCAATAAATCCGTCCGACAGAGATAAAGGCAGCTACATAAAAGAAAATTTTCAACCTTTGTTTGAAGAGGGAGTTCTCAATTTCGTAAATGGGAATACGCAGTTTGATGATGAAATTGAATTTGAAGTTATTAACGGTCACACATTCAGTCAGCAGATGGTGAAAATTTCTGACGGCACAAATACATTTTTATTTTGTGCTGATCTCATTCCAACTTTTGGACATATCCCATTACCTTATATAATGGGTTATGATCTTCAACCTTTGGTAACTCTGGAAGAAAAAAAGAAATATTTGCAATTAGCTCTTGAAGAAAACTGGAAATTATTTTTTGGTCACGATCCCGAAATAGCATTTGCGACAATAAAAAAATATGGTGAAGGATATTCAGTTGATAAAAAATTCAGATCATTCGATGAAGCCTGAAGACGAGGGCTTTGTTTTCATTTGCTTGATGAATGAGTTGAATGAAAATGTTGGAAGAAAGTTTATTGTAAATGATGTTGAAATTGCAGTCTTCAAAATAAATGGTGAAGTTTTTGCATTAAGTAATATTTGTCCTCACCAGCAAACACATTTAATTTATGATGGATTTATAGAAGATGAATTTGTTGTTTGCCCTGCACACGGATGGAAGTTTAATTTAAAAACCGGAAAAAAAGATTCTGGTAGTAATGGATTAGATTCATTTCCGGTAACTATAATTGAGGATCAGGTTTATGTCAAAGTTCATCCTAAAAAACGTAATTGGTAATTTCAAATCTTCACGGTTAAGAATTCGTGTTAAGGTGCGTTAACCTCCAAGTTTGCCAGAAAAAATGAGACTCACAAATCAAATAATAATAGAAAAAGCAAAAGCAGTTGGTTTTGATTTAGTTGGATTTGCAAAAGCTGAAATCCTGACAGAGGAATCTGAGCATCTTGAAAAATGGCTGGAGAATAAATATCAGGCTGGAATGGAGTATATGCAAAGGAATTTTGAAAAGCGAAAAGATGTAAATCAAATTCTTCCAAATGCAAAATCTGTAATTTCACTTGGACTTAATTATTACACACCTGATTATTATTCGAATGATGACTCGAAAGGAAAGGTTTCCCGTTATGCGTGGGGTAAAGATTATCATTTAATTATCTGGGCAATGATGAATGAACTCGAAGAAGAATTAAAAATAATTGATAATCGTTTCGAATCGATTTCATACGTTGATACCGGACCGGTAATGGATAAAGCCTGGGCAGTTCGCGCGGGAATTGGCTGGATTGGAAAACATACCAACGTAATAAATCGTGAAATTGGAAGTTGGTTTTTCATTGCTAACCTAATTACCAATTTTGAATTTGATTATTCAGAACCGATTCCTGATTTCTGTGGTAGTTGTACAGCTTGCATTGATGCTTGTCCCACAAATGCGATTATAGAGGAATATATAGTTGATGCAAACAAATGTATTTCTTATCTGACAATTGAAAATAAGAAGGAAATTCCTGAAGAATTTAAAGGAAAGTTTGACAACTGGCTTTTTGGATGTGATATATGTCAGGATGTTTGTCCGTGGAATCAGAAATTTCCCATTGAAGCATTAACGAAAGATTTTCATCCTCAAAACAAAGAATTAATTCTTGATGATGTTCTTCAGATGAACGAAGAGGAGTTTAAGTTAAAATTTAAAACCTCACCTGTTAAGAGAGCAAAGTTGAGCGGATTGAAACGAAATGCTGCATTCATCAAAACTAATAGATTTAAAGAGTGAAATATTTTACTCATTGGCAAATATGAAGCCTAATTAAATGACACAATTGCATTGATGCATGATTGCATGCAGCCATACATTCATGCAAACATGCTTCCTCCGTGAATCTTTTGTAAATTTGTAGAATCAAATCAACTGAAAATTAATTTTTAACTATAATTCTTTTAAGGAAATGTAATGGCAGATAATCATCATAAAATAATAATAATTGGTTCAGGTCCAGCAGGATTTACTGCTGCACTTTATAACGCAAGAGCAAATCTGAAACCTGTAATATTTGAAGGGATGCAGCCAGGTGGACAATTAACAATAACTACTGAAGTTGAAAACTATCCCGGTTTCGAACATGGAATTCAAGGACCAGCATTGATGGATGTGATGCGAAAGCAAGTTCAAAGATTTGGTGCAGAATGTATCTATAAAGAAATAACAGAAGTTGATTTTTCCAAAAGACCTTTCAAATTAAAATCTTACGATGAAGAATATACCGCGGATGCAGTAATAGTTGCGACTGGTGCTTCAGCTAAGTTGATAGGATTAGAGAGCGAAAAGAAATATATGGGTTATGGTGTTTCGGCTTGTGCAACCTGCGATGGATTCTTTTTCAAAAATCAAAAAGTTCTGGTTATTGGTGGTGGTGACACTGCTATGGAGGAAGCTACTTATCTTACAAATCACGCTTCTGAAGTTACGATTATCCATAGAAGAGAAGGATTCAGAGCCTCAAGCATTATGTTAAACCGGGCAGAGAAAAATCCAAAAATTAAATTTGTTCTAAACAAAACTATAAAAGAAGTTGTTGGCGTTGAGGAGAACGGTGTCAAAAGAATGACTGGTGTTTTGCTTGAAGATACTCGTGATCATTCAGTTGAAGAATTAAAAGCGGATGGATTGTTTATTGGTATTGGTCATCAACCAAATACGAATATTTTCAAGGGTCAGCTTGATATGGATGAAGTCGGATATCTAAAAGTAAAACCAGGTTCAACTTATACAAATATAGAAGGTGTTTTTGCTGCGGGTGATGTGAGTGATAGTAAATATCGTCAGGCTGTTACGGCAGCAGGCACCGGTTGTATGGCAGCTCTCGATGCTGAAAGATGGCTGGAGGCACAAGAATCGTAGAAAATAAATGTAGCACAGATTATTAATCTGTGCTACATAATGATCAGTTTTAAATTTAATTACCAGCCTTTTTTTCTAAATCGTAATTTCTTCTCAGCTTGTTTCCATAAATGTTTGCAATCACGAAACCAATTCCGGTGAAGATAAATATTGTAGTGGGAGTAACCACTTCCCGAGTTTCTTCTGCACCGGACATCAAACCAATTCCAAGCCCGATTCCAAAGAAAATGCAAATGATTCCAATTTTCATCAGCCAGAAAGGATCTCTCTTCTGCTCAAAGAATTTTTTCATATCTTCAGCTGATAATCCTTTCTCTATGAGCAATTGTCTTTCACGGGATTTATAATAGATAGCTGTGACCCAAATTAATCCGATTATCAGAAACATCACTATCGGAATAAATACTGCTACAACTTCTTCGTGCATTTTACTGTCCTTTCATTTGTTTAATAGTTGAGACACAAATATTCAATCGAAGGTTACAGCTTCGTACTTAAGAATAATGAACCTAATGAAAGCTTTAATTGCTTTTCTTGAATTCTCAACATATTTTTCATCAGGATTATACGTTGTGTAACTAAAATCTTAAACTAATAGTCTAAGAGTTGAATGAGAAATCTTTCTGATCAGGAAATAATTGATTCGGTTCGTAAGGGAAATAGTTCCGATTACTCCATAATTGTAAATCGATATAAAAATAAAGCATTCTCGATGTTGAAAAGGATGCTTAAAAATGAATTCGAAGCTGAGGAAGTTTTGCAGGATTGTTTTTTGAAAGCTTATAAATCGTTGAATTCTTTTAAAGGTAATTCAAAATTTTCGACCTGGTTTTATAGGATTGTTTATAACTCAGCTTTAACAAAATTATCTTCGCAAAAAAGAAAAACAGAAACAGAAATGACTTCTGTGGAAGATCACTTTAACCTTGAAAGTGAATATGGAGCAAATGAAATTGAAACGAGAGATATGAATGAATTTATTCATGATTTAATCGGTAAATTACCGGAAAGATATTCAGCAATTATTACAATGTTTTATATGAATGAAATGACAATCGATGAAATTAGTGAAGTTATGGGAATAACAGTATCGAATGTAAAAGTTATGCTTCATCGTTCAAGAAATTCATTGCGTGATTTAATTTTAAATAGCAGGTTAGCTGAAGAATTAATATGAAAGAGATAACGGACGAAATATTAAATAAATTTCTAGATGGCGAGTTAAAAAGAGAAGAAGCCGAACAGGTGAACGCCGCACTTCGTAGCTCTGACGAAATGCAAAAGAAATTCAACGCATTAAAACTTCTTCACGATACGTTATCAGTTTTGAAAGCAGATGAGGTCAGTGCTGGTTTCACAGATAATTTAATGAAACGAATTGTAAAGCGGCAAACCGTTCCCAAACAGCAGAAATATTTCATCGCTTCAGTTGCAACATTCATTACGTTGCTATGTCTTATAATATTCGGCTTTTCAATATCGGCAATGATTTCAGCAACATCCTCTTCTTTAGGTGATTCTAAATCAGTCTTTGATTCCGTTTCTAATATTAGCGGCGGACTTGTAAAAGCACTTCAGCAGTTGTTCAGTGGTGCCGGATTATCAATTATTGGTTCAATCTTTTCAATTGTTGTACTTATTTCAGGTTATTTCTTTTTTGAAATGCAGAAAAGAGCGAAAGCTAATCTTAGTAATGGACAGCATCTGTAACATTTAGCCAATCCTTTCGTACCTTTCATTAATCAAATATTAATTTTTTATTAAATGACCGATCATAAAACAGGTTACGTTGCAATACTTGGATTACCTAATTCGGGCAAATCTACTTTACTAAATTCTTTGCTCGGACAAAAGCTTTCAATAATTACATCCAAACCTCAAACAACCAGAAAAAGAATTCTTGGAATTTTAAGTGAAGAGAATTATCAAATTATTTTTTTGGATACTCCGGGTATACTTTCTCCTTCATATCTTCTCCAGGAAAAAATGATGGAAGAAGTTAAAACTTCACTTGATGATGCTGATGTAATTATTTTGATAATTGATGTGAAAGAAGATCCTCGGGCTGAAACTTTATTTAATCAGGAATTTGTGAAAGAATCTGTCATCAATTCCAAAAAATCAAAATTGCTTGTGTTGAACAAAGTTGATTTGATTACACAGGAAAAAGTGAACGAACTGATCACGCACTTTGAAGCTCAAAATTTATATGAAGAAGTAATTCCAATTTCAGCCTCACAAAATTTTAACATTCTGAGAGTAAGAGAAGAATTAATTCGTTTTCTTCCAGAAGGACCAAAACTTTTTCCGGATGACCAGGTAACTGATGAGAACGAAAGGTTTTTTGTCTCAGAAATTATCCGCGAAAAAATTCTTGAGATTTATCGTGATGAAGTACCATATAGTTGTGAAGTATTAATTATCGAGTTCAAAGAACGGGAAACTAGTAAGCACTTTATAAGTGCAGAAATAGTGGTTGAAAGAGAGTCTCAAAAAGCAATCATTATCGGGAAAGGTGGAACTGCAATTAAAAAACTTGGCGAAGTTTCAAGAAAATCAATCGAAGAGTTTTTACAACGAGAAGTTTTTCTTGAATTGCGGGTAAAGGTTAGAAAAAAATGGCGAAGTGATGAAAACCTGCTAAAGAGTTTTGGATATTCTAAAAAGGAATAAGATATCCAGCTTTGTACTCATACAAAAATTTTCTAATTTTTTACATCATTTCTTAAAGAAATATTTATTTTCCGATGGAAGTTCGTGCAGAGATTATTGTTAACGGTTTGGTGCAGGGTGTTGGTTACAGGTATTTTGTTATGCGTGAAGCAAAAAAATTGGAACTGAAAGGCTTTACACAAAACCTTTACACTGGTGAAGTGTTAACAGTCGTGGAGGGTGAGAAAGCAGTTATTGAAGAACTGATTCAAAAATTAAAAGTAGGACCAATCCACGCTTCAGTTAAATCCTGTAAAGCACAGTGGCAGGAACCAAAAAATGAATTCACAGAATTTGAGGTAAAGTTTTGAAACCGGTGAGAGGTTCACGCAGAGAACGCAAAGTTAAACACACGCAAAGCTCGCAGAGAAATGACTGAGAATGAAATAGCTACAAAAGTTATCGGGATTTCAATTGAACTACATAAAAGACTTGGTCCAGGATTACTTGAATCAGCTTATGAACATGCTTTGCAGTTTGATTTGATTGAAGCCGGATTAAAAGTTGAAAGACAAGTTCCTATGCCTTTTATTTATAAAGAAGTTGAATTGGAAACAGGATACAAACTAGATTTACTAGTGGAAAATTTAGTAATCATTGAAATTAAATCTGTTGAAACTCTTGCACCTGTTCATTTTGCACAATTACTTACATATTTAAAATTATCTAATTTAAAACTCGGACTATTAATAAATTTCAATACAAAACTTTTAAAAGAAGGCATACATCGAGTTGTTAATAATTTATAACTTTGCGATCTCCGCGGAGAAACTCTGCGATCTCTGCGAGAAACAAAGAACGCAGAGAAATTAAATATTTTTATACAAAAATCAATTATTAATATGATCATAGATTTAAGAACTGGAATTGGCTTTGACGTCCACGCCTTTACAGAGGATAGAAAATTAATTCTGGGTGGAATTGAAATTCCTCACGAAAAAGGATTAGCCGGTCACTCTGATGCAGATGCACTTTTACACGCGATTACAGATGCAATACTTGGTTCACTTTCTCTTGGAGATATCGGTACTCATTTCCCTGATGATGATCCAAGATATAAAAATGCTGACAGTACAGTTTTCCTGAAAAAAGCTCATGAGCTTATCCGAAACGGGGTTACTTTATAAATAATATTGATGTTGTTGTAATGCTTCAGCAACCAAAAATTTCTCCTTATGTTCAAAAGATGAAAGATAAAATTTCTAAAATTCTTGACATTGGTTCGGATAGAGTTTCAATTAAAGCAACTACAACTGAAAAGCTTGGGTTCGTCGGAAGAGAAGAAGGTATTTCTGTAATGGCTGTTGCCACAGTTGTAAGAAAATAATGTTTGAAGATATACTTGCCAGAATAGGTACGTTTTCTCCATTCTGGATTTACATCACGCTTTTCTTTTTTGCATTTATTGAAAATGTTTTTCCACCGTCACCCAGTGATGTAGTAACTGTTGTAGGCGGTTCACTGATTGGTACGGGATCTATAAATTTTTTATTCGCCCTGGCGTTTTCAACTCTCGGCAGCATCCTTGGTTTTATCCTGATGTTTTACATTGGTTCAACGATTGATAAAAAATTAATTCATGCAGGCAGATTCAAATATATCCCGGTTAATTCAATTGATAAAGTGGAAACATGGTTCAGGAAGTACGGTTATTTCGTAATTGTTGCAAATCGTTTTATGCCTGGAACGAGAGCCGTAATTTCTTTCTTTGCAGGGATAAGCAATCTCGATCCGAGGAAAACAATTACACTTTGCCTGGTATCCGCATTGTTGTGGAATTCAATTATGCTTTATCTGGGTTTTGTATTTGGTGATAATATATCAAAAGTCGATGAATACTTAACTACTTATACCAACATTGTAATCGCTGTTACATCTATAGTGATTTTATTTTTTGTATTAAGATTCTTTTTTAGAAAAAGGAAATCCTCAGGTTGAAATTTTTATCAAAATATAGGATCCCGGTTACACCCGAAGAGAAAAAGAATCGAAAAAAAGAAAGAGTATTATTAATTCTCAGTGGAATTATTCTCGGAATATCATTTACACCTTTTCCATTTCCGTTTACACTTTTAATTTTTGTTGGACTGATTCCATATTTCAATGTTCTTAAGAAAAGGACAACACTTGCATCAATCAGCAAAGCGACTTTTCTTTTTTCTTTGGTTTTTAGTTTAATTACAATTTATTGGGTGGGTAGCTGGTCGTCAGAGGCCGATCCGTATTTGATGCTAGCCGGTGTAGCACTTCTACTTGCTTATCCTACGGTTATGCTTATTCCGTCAACTCTTTATTACTTAGCCCAAAAAGTTTTTCCAAAATTCGATGCACTCTGGCTCTTTCCAATTTTCTGGGTAACATTTGAATATCTACTTACTCTTACTGATTTAAGATTTCCCTGGGTACTACTTGGTCACGGACTTGCAAAATTTAATTTATTTATTCAAGGAGCTGATGTTATTGGAACTAATGGTTTATCATTAGTTGTTGCTTATATCAACGTGCTTCTGTATAAATCATTTTTTGAAAAGAAGGATAAGAAAAAATTTAATTTGAAACCTGCTCTCATTGCAGCAATATTTTTTTTCTGTTTTATAATCTATGGAATCTACAAAGTTTCATCATTCAAGATTTCTGATAGAAAAATTAAAGTCGGAATCGTTCAACCGAATCTTAATCCTTGGGATAAATGGTCAACAGGAAACCTTAGTCAGTTGACTAACCAGTATCTTGAGCTTTCAAAAAAATGCGTTGACAACGCTGCTGAATTAATTTTGTGGCCGGAGACTGCTTTACCTGTTTATGCATTTGGCGGTGGTTATAGTACGGTTGAAAATTCAATCTTCAAATTTCTCGATAGTAATAAAGTTTCATTACTTACAGGAATGCCTCATATTATTTATTTCCTCGATTCACTCAAACTCCCTGAGGATGCAAAGTATGCAAAACAAGGAAATTATTATTATGCGACTTACAATGCAGTACTTGGTTTAAATTCTGATTCAAAAGAAATTCAATATTATGGTAAGATGAAACTTGTTCCATTAGGTGAACGAGTTCCGTTTGTTGATCAGTTAGCGTTTTTAGGTGATATATTTAAATGGGGAGTTGGAATTACCGGTTGGAATATCGGGAAAGACACGACAGCATTTAAAATTTATAATGATAATATAGACACAATAAAAGTTGGCGGACTTGTTTGCTACGAATCTGTGGATCCGGTTTTTGTTACTGCATTTGTACAAAAAGGTGCGGAGATGATTACAGTTGTTACGAACGATAGCTGGTACGGAAGATCAAGCGGACCTTATCAACATAAAGATTTTGGAATGCTCCGTGCCGTTGAAAACAGAAGATCGGTCGTACGTTGTGCTAATGGTGGAATAAGCTGCATAATTAATGCAAAAGGTGAAATACTTTCTGAGACTGAGCTGTACACTAAAACAATTTTAGTTGGAGATGTTCCTCTTCAAGAAGAAAAAACATTTTTTACTGCAAAATCCTTTAATTGTTCCGGTTCTTAGTTCTGTATTTTCCTTCTGGATTTTTGGAATGAATATTTTAATTTGGCTGAAGAAAAAATTTAAAATGTGACTTTTAATAATTGTTAAATTGATTTATTGTTATATTGTTGAAGTTTAGGTTAGCAATTGATCAATAAAACAATTCAACAATAAAGCAACTATTTTTTTAAAAATATTGAATCAATTAGTAATTAATAAATTGAACAATTTAAACCCTCCCCCTTTGGGGGAGACGGAGGGGGCTATGATTGACTTAAGAAGCGACACAGTAACAAAACCATCTCCAGAAATGCGAAAAGCAATGTACGAAGCTGAAGTAGGTGATGATGTTTTCAAAGAAGATCCAACCGTTAATAAACTTGAAGAATTCGTTGCTGAGCTTGTTGGAAAAGAAGCAGCACTTTATGTCCCGAGTGGGTTGATGGGAAATCAGATTTGTTTAAATGTTCTTACCGAACCCGGTGATGAAGTTATCTGTGACAGGGAAGCTCACATTTTTAATTATGAATCTTCCTCAGCATCAAGGTTAAGCGGGATTCAACTTTATCCGCTTGATGGAATACTCGGAATTCTTTTTCCTGAGCAAGTTGAACCTTACATCCGAACAACAGCTTATCATATGCCTCGAACAAAAGTTATTGAAGTTGAAAACACTCACAACCGGGCTGGTGGAACTATTTGGCCTATTCAAAATATCATCGCTTTAAAAAATCTAGCAAAGAAACATAACTTATACTATCATCTCGATGGTGCAAGAATATGGAATGCTTGTGCTGAAACCGGAATCTCTCCGAAGGATTATGCTCAACACTTTGATACAGTCTCGTGTTGTTTTTCAAAAGGTCTTGGTGCTCCTGTTGGTTCTGCGATAGCTGGGTCGAAAGAATTTATTCAGGAAGCTTATCGTGTGAGAAAAGCATGGGGTGGAGGAATGCGGCAAGTTGGAATACTTGCTGCTGCAGCGTTGTTTGCTGTTCAGAATAATCGTGAAAGATTACGTGAAGATCATTGGAGAGCAAAACATCTTGCTGAAAGAATAAAATTGAATCCAAATCTTGAAATTAATATGGAAGCAGTTCAGACAAACATACTTCTATTTAAACCTTTGAAAATTTCACCTGCAGAAGGATTGAACAGATGCAAAGAAAGAGGATTACTAATTACACCCGGTACAATTGATTCTCTAAGAGCGGTCACTCATCTGGATGTGAGTGATGAAGACATTGAAAATACTGCTAATATTTTGGACGAGGTTTTTGCGTGAGCGATTTGTTGACTCCCAAAGATTTTAAGTACAAATACATTGTAACTGTTCGCTTCCATGAAGTGGATATGCTTGGAGTTTGCAACAATGCGGTTTACATTAATTTTTTTGAAACTGCCAGATTGGAATATATTAAAGCTGCCGGACTTATGCCTGAGAATGGAATCTTCTCTGACGGAAAAATATTTTTTATGGTAAGAAATGAAATCAATTATCTCAGCCATGCTTTTTATGATGATATCTTGGAAGTCTATTCAAGAATCTCTTACATAAAAAATTCTTCGTTTGGTTATGATCATCTGATTGCAAAGCAAAAATCTGGCGAGGTGATTGTTGATGGTAAAGGTGTTGTAGTTTATGTAGATCCAAAGATCTCGCAAATCAACTTCTTTACCAGCAAGTTTCATAGAAAAAGTAAAAGTGTTTGAACCGTCAGTGAAAATTTTAAGATAACATTGTCATTGCGAATCATGATTAATCAGGATGAAGCAATCTCTCGCATAAATAAAGATTGCTTCGTTGCACTCGCAATGACCTTCTTTAAATAATTATTGGAGGCAAAATGAGAAGAATAGTTTTCGACATCGAAACCTGTGCTTATCCATTCGAATCTCTAGCTGAGAACCAGAGAGAATATCTGCTTCGTTATGCGGACAAAGAGCCTGATCCTGAAAAACGACAAATGATGATTGACGATGCTGTTCGTTATACAAGTCTTTATCCATATACTTCAAAATGTATAGTCATTGGAATTTATGATGTTGAAAAAGAAAAATCTTACGTCTATTACGAGAGCGATAAGAAAGCAGAATGGAAAAGCGAGGACAACAAAGTTTTTTACAAAGGATTAAATGAAAAAGAAATACTCGAATCTTTCTGGCGTGTTGCTAAGCAAGTAGACCAGTTTATCACATTCAACGGAAGAAATTTTGATGTTCCATTTTTAATGATGCGTTCTGCAATGCTTGGAGTCAGAGTTTCCAGAAATTTAATGGGTTACCGGTACGGTGATGAACACATTGATCTTCTTGAACATTTTACTTTTTATGGAGCAACAAGAAAATTTAATCTGGATTTTTACTGTCAGTCATTTGGGATTGAATCTCCCAAATCAAAAGATATAACAGGAATGGAAGTAAAAAATCTTTATGAAGCAGGGAGGATAAAAGATATTGCCGTTTATTGTTCGAAGGATATTTATGCTACGTTCCAGTTATATAAAATTTGGGATGAGTATGTAAATCTGAAATAAGGAGTGGTAGCCGCAACCTTCAGGTTGCGTGTAATTAATTAGGTTTATCCTTATGTGGAATGCTCAGGCTAAAGCCTGAGGCTACCTGTAGATAAAAATAAAAAATGCCAAAAAAAATAATCATAGAAAAGAAGCATAGATTAGATGCAGATATTTACAAGGGTGAGCGACCTATTACTTTTACTTTGTGCCTAAAGAATAGAGATCAATTTTTTGTAAGTAAAAATGAATTCACAGTATTTGAAAAGATATTGTTAAACGAATTAGCGAATTTTGATTGCTCCGCCTTTGTATATTTATTTATGCCAGATCACGTACATCTTACAATAGCTGGCAATGAATCGAATTCTGATATTAAAAAATGTATAGATATGTTCAAGCAAAAAACAGGATATTGGTTATCTCAGAATCATCCTGAAGTTAAATGGCAGAAAGATTATTACGATCATATTTTAAGAAGTAAGGAAAATCTGGATGTTCACATAAAATATATTTTAAATAATCCTGTTCGGGCAGGATTTGTTGAGTTCTGGAAACAATATCTTTTTAAAGGTTCAACGATTTATAATTTAAATGAATGGGCATCAAATTGGTAACTATTAATTGTATGGTAGCCGCAAGCTTCAGCTTGCGTGAAATAGCGAATATTGGTTGCAATGTATATCTTCCCTCAACCTAAAGGTTGAGGCTACCTACTTTCTAAAACAATAACAAAACCTTTATATTTCTTACCTAAATATTCATGCTTAAACTTAAAATCAGCTTTTAATGAAAGAACCCGAAATAACTCCCGAACTTGCCATTGAACACGGTCTCAATAAAGAAGAATACGAAAGAATATTAAAAATATTAGGTAGAACTCCAACTTTTACTGAGATTGGTATTTTCAGCGTAATGTGGAGTGAACATTGCAGCTATAAAAATTCAATTGCATTGCTCAAAACATTACCAAGAGAAGGTGGAAAGCTTTTAGTCGGTGCTGGTGAAGAAAATGCTGGATTGGTAGATATTGGTGATGGATTAGCAGTTGCATTTAAAATTGAAAGTCACAATCATCCTTCTGCAGTTGAACCATATCAGGGAGCTGCGACCGGTGTCGGTGGGATAATGAGAGATATTTTTACAATGGGTGCACGTCCAATTGCATCACTTAATTCACTTCGATTCGGAACTCTTGATGATGCACGAACACGTTATCTTTTTGCAGGTGTTGTTAAAGGAATTGGAGATTACGGAAATAGTTTTGGCGTGCCTACAGTTGCGGGTGAGGTCTATTTTGATGAATCTTACCAGGGAAATCCTTTAGTGAATGCAATGGCTGTTGGTCTGGTCCGAACAAATATTTATGCAAGTGCCGTAGCAAAAGGAGAAGGAAATCCTGTTATGATTGTTGGCTCGTCAACAGGAAGAGATGGAATTCACGGTGCAACTTTTGCATCGGAAGAGCTATCGGAAAAGTCAGAAGCAAAACGTCCATCGGTTCAGGTTGGTGATCCTTTCACTGAAAAACTATTACTTGAAGCTTCACTCGAAATTATTCGTAAAGGTTATCTGATTGGAATTCAGGATATGGGTGCTGCCGGAATTTCCTGTTCTACAAGTGAGATGAGTGCAAAAGGAAAATCAGGGATGAAGATTGATCTTGATAAAGTCCCTTTGCGTGAAGAGGGAATGAGCGCTTATGAAATTATGCTTTCGGAAAGCCAGGAGAGAATGCTTTGCGTTGTTAAAAAAGGATATGAGGACAGAGTTAGAGAAGTTTTTGAAAAATGGGATCTTCACTGCGAAATTATCGGCGAAGTAATTAATGAAGATAAACTCTTCATCAATTACAAAGGAAAATTGGAAGCAGAACTTCCGCCATTTGATTTAGTGCTTGGAGGTGGCGCACCGGTTTACATTCGTGAACAAAAAGAACCATCATACATAAAAGAAAAAAGAAATTTTGATTTTTCAACTTTGCCTGAAGCTAAAGATATTCAGGAGACATTTCTGAAAGTTTTTTCTTCTCCGAACATTGCTTCCAAAAGATGGGTTTATGAACAATATGATTCGATGGTGAGGACAAACACAATCGTTGGACCCGGTTGTGACTCGGCAGTAATTTATATCAAAGGAACCAATAAAGCGCTTGCAATGAAAACAGATTGCAATGCACGATATGTTTATCTGAATCCGAGAGAAGGTGCGAAGATTGCAGTTGCAGAATCTGCGAGAAATATTGTTTGTTCAGGTGGAACTCCATTAGCAATTACAAATTGTTTGAACTTCGGTAATCCATACAAACCGGAAATCTACTGGCAGTTTGCTGAAGCAATTGCAGGAATGGGAGAAGCGTGCAGATTTTTTAATACTCCTGTTACCGGAGGCAACGTAAGCTTCTACAACGAATCCCCAAATGTTGCTGTTTATCCCACCCCAACTATTGGTATGATTGGTTTGGTTGAAGATCTTTCTCACATAACAACTTCTTACTTTAAAAATGAAGGTGATTCTAATTTACCTTTTGGGCGAAGACAAAGAAGAACTTGGAGGAAGTGAATATTTAAAAGTAATTCATAATAAAGTTGAAGGAAATTGCTCCGCAGATTGATCTTTCAATTGAAAAAAGATTGCAAGACATAGTTCTCGATCTTAATTAGAAAGAAATTAATTAATTCAGCTCACGATGTATCCGAAGGCGGGATTGTATGTGCACTTGCTGAGTGTTGTATAATAAATGAAGAAAAAAAACTTGGTGCCGAGGTTACAATACCAATAAAATCCAGAAAAGATTTTACATATTTCTCTGAAACACAATCGAGAATAATTGTTTCCGTATCACAGGATAATAAGGATCAATTTGAAAAACTTGTTCAAAACTCGAGTCAAAATTATACGTTGCTTGGCAAAGTTGGTGGCACATCAGTAAAAATAAACAACGATTTAAATATTGGTGTAGAAACTCTTGCTGATCTTTACTTCAACACAATTTCCCGGATAATGTCTGGTGAAAAATAAAATCCTGAAATTTATTCGCGATTCAAAGCTCTACGCTTTTTTCAGGAAAGTCAGGTTTTATTTGCACCTTGTTCCAGCCTGGCATTGGTTTGTTCGATTTGTAAAACATTATTTTGGTGGACTGTACGATCGCACTGATCGCCATCATCTCTTCCTTCTCTCGGGTGGATTAGCCTTTTCTCTTTTTGTATGCATCGTTCCTATGGTATTAATTATATTCTGGCTGCTTGGAAAATTTCTTAATTCAATAGAAGTGGAATTACAGATTAATACGATAATTGATACCGTAATCCCTTACAGTACTTACGCACAATTTGTCAAAGATGTAATTTTTGAACGTGTGCAGGAAGTGGTTGAATACAGAAACATTGCCGGCTGGGTTGGAATCATTGGATTATTTTTTGCAGCAAGCGGATTTGCAAGTAGTTTGCGTACAATATTAAACAAGATTAATGGGACAGATATAGATATTAATATTTTTCTTGGCAAGCTTAGAGATTTCCTGGTGATAATAATTATTGTCCTTGTGTTCCTTGCATTAGTTTTGACTTTGCCAATTTTGGATTTTCTAATTTCCTTTGCACAATCAACTCCTTACCTGCAGGTTTTTAATCAGCCTATATTTCACAGAGTTTTTACTGCATCTTTTTCTTTTTTTGTAATGTTCCTGATCTTTGCTGTGCTTTATAAATTTATGCCAACTCAAAAAATTAGAAAACGTTCCGTTGTATTAGGTGCAGCATGGGCTTCAGTTTTTTGGGTAGCTGCAAAAATACTTTTTGGGATATACCTTTCTAACTTTACCACGTTTAGCAGAATTTATGGCGCGTATGCTTTGGGAATCGTTGTCGCTTTCTGGATTTATTATACCGCTGCAGTTTTTATTCTTGGAGCTGAAATAGGAAAACTATTCGATGAGCGACTTTCTTATAAAATTGAAAAAAAGCAGGATATTCTTCTCGGAATCAATTCCTAATCCCATTTTTATTAATTCTGCTGATAATCGATAAAATTTATTTGACAAATAATAAAATTGTTTGTATGTTTAATCAGACAAAATAATCCGATTATGTAAAACTCATATCGGATTTTTGAATAATTGATAATCAGATCAATAAATCCGAATTAAAATAAATACAGGAGATAAAATGAAACACAGAGTCAGCAAAACCAGATTATTCTATGCTTTTCTTTTTACCATTTCGGTTTTGTTCTTATCAGCTTGTGGTGGAGATTCGAAAGAAGGTAATACATCCGATCAAACGCAGACAATGAATTCAAATACTTCCGGACTTTCTGACTGGGAACTTGAAAACGGATTTGGTCCCGTGAAGAAAAAACTAAATCTTGGTCCAATTGATCCAACAATGGCTAAAGAAGGAGAGAAAATATTTGAATCGAAATGTGCAACATGTCATAAACTGGATGAAAGATACACCGGTCCGGCACAGAGAAATGTTTTGCAGAGGGTAACACCAGAATTTTTTATGAACACAGTGTTAAATCCTGATGAAAATCTTGAGAAGCATCCTCATAGCAAAGAAATGCTTGCCACATATATGACTAAGATGACAAATCAAAATGTGAATCTCAAAGATGCCCGTGCATTACTTGAGTACTTCAGAGTTCTTGATGAAGAATTAAAAAATAATTCAAAAACCAAATAATTATTGGGAGGAAATCTTATGAACCGAAGATATATCAAAGCATTACTGATTGCCATTGCTGTCGTATCGGCATTTGTAATTTTACATTACGGCTGTCAGAAATCGAATGATCTAACAGCAGGGGACGAAGCTGGAAGAGTTTATGTTGCACCAGGCACTTATGATGAATTCTATCTTTTCACTTCCGGCGGATTCAGTGGACAAATTGGCGTTTATGGTTTACCAAGTGGAAGAATGTTCAGAGTAATTCCTGTTTTCGCTCAGGATCCCGAAAAAGCATGGGGTTATTCGGAAGAATCAAAACCGATGTTTATGACTTCGCACGGATTTATTCCCTGGGATGATGCACACCATCCAAAGCTTTCTCAGACAGATGGAATTGCCGATGGCAGATGGATTTTTATAAATGCAAACAATACTCCGCGCGTAGCAAGAGTTGATCTTACAACCTTTAAGACTGCTGAGATAATTGAGATACCAAACTCGGGCGGTAATCACGGTTCTCCTTTCTTAACTGAAAATACAGAGTACGTTGTTGCTTCAACACGATTCAGCATTCCTATTCCTAATGAAGATGTGCCAATCAGTTCTTACAAAGAAAATTTTAAAGGGACGATCAGTTTTATTAGTGTCGAAAAAGAAGGTACGATGGATGTTGCTTTTCAGATTCTTGTTCCTGGATTCAATTATGATTTAGCTCATGCTGGAAAAGGTCCATCACATGGATGGGCATTCTTTACAAGCTACAATACTGAGCAGGCAAATACATTGCTTGAAGTAAATGCTTCGCAGAATGACAAAGATTTTATAGCAGCTGTAAACTGGAAAAAAGCCGAAGAGTATGTTGCTCAGGGGAAGGCTAAAACTTTTAACACAAGTTATTTCAGAAATTATTTTGATGAAAAGAAACACATGGGTTTTGCGGAAGAAAAGAAAACTGTAAAAGTACTTCTACCCGAAGATTGTCCTGGATTAATATACTATTTACCAACTCCGAAGTCTCCTCACGGCGTTGATGTGGATCCAACCGGTGAATACATTGCTGCTGGTGGTAAACTTGCTTCAGTAATTCCTGTTC
This sequence comes from uncultured Ignavibacteriaceae bacterium, assembly GCA_963790385.1. Classification (GTDB taxonomy): domain Bacteria; phylum Bacteroidota; class Ignavibacteria; order Ignavibacteriales; family Ignavibacteriaceae; genus IGN2. The sequence goes on along the minus strand of CAWBOG010000003.1, from coordinate 4,095 downwards.
ACTCATTCAGCAAAATGTTGAAAGCAATTGAGAACAAAGAATTTGAAACAACTATAGACGGAATTCCTGTTTTGAAGTATGAATCAGTAATTGCCGGTGAAGTTACAAATCCGGGATTAGGTCCGCTTGCACACAGAGTTTGATGGAAATGGATATGGTTACACTTCATCTTTCATTTCTTCTGAAATTGTAAAATGGAAAATCGGAACCTGGGAAGTTGTTGACAGAATTCCTGCTTACTATTCAATCGGTCATCTTTGTGTTCCTGGCGGTGATACAAGAAAACCGTGGGGAAAATATGTAATCGCTCTTAATAAAATTACTAAAGACAGATATCTTCCTACTGGTCCAGAGTTAACTCAGTCAGCACAGTTGATCGATATTTCCGGCGATAAGATGAAACTCTTACTTGACTTCCCAACTATTGGTGAACCCCATTATGCACAGGCAATTCCCGCAGATATTCTTATGAAAAACTCTGTGAAGATTTATCCTATTGAAGAGAACGAACATCCTTATGGGATAAAAGCCGAGAAAGATGCGAAGGTTATAAGAGAGGGAAATGTTGTGCATGTTTATATGTCAACAATTAGAACACATTTTGCTCCCGATAATATTGAAGGAATCAAAGTTGGCGACGCTGTTTATTTCCATATTACTAATCTTGAGCAGGACTGGGATATTCCTCATGGATTTGCAGTTAAAGGATTGCAGAACTCCGAACTGCTAATTATGCCCGGTGCTACAGAAACAATAGTCTGGACACCGCTTAAAGAAGGTGTTTATCCTTTCTACTGCACAGACTTTTGCTCTGCACTGCATCAGGAAATGTCCGGCTATATTCGTGTATCACCAAAAGGTTCAAACGTCGCAATTACATATGGAACCGGTAAATAATTAATTTAATCGTAGCACAGATTACTAATCTGTGCTACTTATTCAAAAATGAAAACACAATCAAAAATAATAATCATCTTTGCTTCACTTCTTCTAATTTTATCTTTCTTTTTCCCGATCTGGTATATTGATCTTGAAGCGCCACAATATCCTGAAGGAATTGGACTGGAAATCTGGCTGAATAAAATTACAGGACAAAAACCCCACGATCTGAATAACATAAATGGATTAAATCATTATATCGGAATGAAAACAATTGTACCGGATGCAATTCCTGAACTCAAAATCATGCCATTCATAATTATTTTTTTAATTGTCTTCGGTTTGATTTCTGGAATTTCGGGCAAAAGAAGTCTCGTCTATATTTGGATTATTCTGTTTATAGTCATTGCTGCAGTTGGGATGTATGATTTTTACTTGTGGGAATACGATTATGGTCACAATTTAAATCCGCATGCAGCAATTAAAATTCCGGGGATGGCTTATCAACCGCCATTAATAGGCTCAAAGATGCTATTAAACTTTAATGCAATTTCAATGCCTCACATCGGTTCGTGGATTTTGGTTTCTGTTGTTATATTAGCGATAGTTGCTTTATTTATTGATAAGAAAAATAAAACTATTGAGGTTCCAAATGTTTAAAAATAGATTTGTATCCGTCTTACTCTCACTGTTAATCTTACTCTTAATATTATCAGGCTGCAAAGCCGGTCCTGAACCAATTAATTACGGGAACGATGAATGCGATTTCTGCAGAATGCAAATCTCAGATAATCGTTACGGATCAGAAATAGTAACTGACAAAGGAAAAGTTTTTAAGTTCGATGAAGCTGGTTGTATGATTGAATATGCTTTGGTTGAAAATCTTATAGGTGATGCCAATCAGAAATTTTTAGTAACAGATTTTGCAACACCTGAAACTTTTATCGATGCATCAACTGCTTTCTTTGTGCTGAATGACAATTTCAGAAGTCCGATGGGTTTGAATGTTTCAGCATTTGATAGTGAAGTATCCAGACAGAAATTTGTTGCTGAAAACGGTGGTAATCTGTTAAACTGGATAGATGTAATTGAACTTGTTAAGCAGCGAAGTATGTGATTACAAATAGATTACAAGTGTGTGGAAAGTATCCATCAAATTATTAACTCATCCCCCAGCCCCTTCTCTTACAAAGAGAAAGGGAGTATTGAAGTTCCTCTCTTCTTAAGAGAGGGATTTAGGGTGGGTTCATTTCTTTGCGAATTTGTCTCCGTGTTTAAATTTTGCCTGATTCTTCTACTTATCTTTTTTCCTTCTTCTTCATTTAGCTATAGTATAATTGTTTCAAAAGAGGGTGTGGTAAAAACAATTACAGAAGCAATTCATATTGCCAATGATTATGATACGATTCTTATTAAATCCGGTGAATACGCTGAGGGGAATATTATAGTTAACAAAAAACTAACAATAATTGGAGAAGATTTTCCAATTATCAATGGTAAAGATTCAGGTGAAGTATTTACTATAAACTCAGATGATGTTTCCATCTCTGGATTTATAATAAAAAATTCAGGAATAAGTTATCTTGAAGAAAATGCCGGGATAAGATTAAATGAAGTTAGAAATTGTTCGATTGCAAATAATAAATTCATCAACAATTTTTTTGCAATTTATCTTGCAAAATCTGCCGACTGCATAATTAAAAACAATTTCATCAAAGGTGAAAAAAAGAGAGAAGCCAATTCCGGAAATGGAATTCACCTGTGGTACTGCAGAAATATAACAATTGAAAACAATGAAATATACGATCATCGGGATGGAATTTATTTTGAGTTCGTGAGAAAAGGGAAAATAAATTCAAATCATAGTGAAAACAATTTAAGATACGGACTTCATTTTATGTTTTCGGACAGCTGCGAATATTCGAACAACACTTTTATAAATAACGGTGCCGGTGTGGCGGTTATGTACACAAAAAATGTACTGATGACTGAAAACAAATTTGAACATAACTGGGGACCTGCTTCCTACGGAATTTTACTTAAAGATATTTCCGACAGCAAAATTGAAAAGAATATTTTTGATGAAAACTCGATTGGACTTTATATGGAAGGCTGCAGCCGTGTTTCGATTGAAAGAAATTATTTTACCAAGAATGGCTGGGCACTAAAACTTATGGCTAATTCAATGGAAAATTATTTTTATGATAATAACTTTGTAGCAAACTCATTTGACATCTCGACTAACAGCAGGCAGAACTTCAACACCTTCGAAAAAAATTATTGGGCTGAATACGATGGTTACGATCTTAACAAAGATGGTTTTGGTGATGTTCCATTTCCGACCTGTAACAATGTTTTCAATGATGATTGAATCACATCCAACGTCACTCGTTCTTCTGCACAGCTTATTCATTGATATTCTAAACATTGCTGAAAGTATTATTCCTGCAATAACTCCCGAAGCACTAACCGATCCGAATCCAAGAATGAGGATAGTGAATTGATCACACTTAAAAACCTTGTAAAGGATTTCGGAAAGAATAAAGTTCTTAATGGAATTAATCTAATAATTGATGACGGAAAAGTTACGGCTATTGTTGGACCGAATGGATCAGGTAAAACTACTTTAATAAAATCCATTCTTGGACTAGTAAGACCAACAGCCGGAACGATCGAAGTAGATGGATCGGAAGTTAAAGATGATTATATGTACAGAAATAAAATCGGTTATATGCCGCAGATAGCAAGATACCCCGAGAATCTAACTGGTAATGAAATTATTTCTCTTATCAAATCGATTCGAAACTCAAACGAATTTTCGGATAAAGAAATTCTCTCTTCTCTCAAGCTTGAATCGGAAATGGAAAAGCCATTTAAAAATCTTTCCGGCGGAACGAAACAGAAAATCTCTGCGCTGATTGCTTTTGCATTCAATGCTAAAATTATAATTCTTGATGAGCCAACAGCAGGTTTAGATCCGATTTCCAGCAGTTATTTCAAAGATCTTGTACTTAAACAGAAAGAAAAAAAGAAAACGATCATTTTAACTTCACACTTAATGAATGAAGTTCAGGAATTGGCAGATGAAATTGTTTTTCTTCTGGAAGGCGAAATAAAGTTTAAAGGCAGCATTCAATCATTGCTTGAGGATAAAAAAGAAACAAAGCTGGAAAGAGCAATAGCGGAGTTGATGAGCCAGAAGTGAACTCATCCCAA
>CAWBOG010000002.1:635000-902664 GCA_963790385.1 uncultured Ignavibacteriaceae bacterium | reverse complement strand
GCCATTTCAAGTTAAATGGCTTTCTTAATTATTAATTATTTGTATTTCGGGAACTGTATTGAGAGGGTGATAATCCAAATTGATTCTTAAAACATTCTGAAAAATAAGCTGGGTTATTAAATCCTACCTCCAGTGCAATTTCAGATAAATTTCCGAACTTCTTTTCAATTAGTTCTGCTGCTTTTTGCAACCTGATTCTTTTAACAAGTTCAACTGGTGGTTCGCCCGTTTAAAGAACAATTTTCTTGCGAAGAAGTGATTTACTTACATATAGTTTCTCAGCAAATGTTTCTACTCTGAAGGAAGGATCAGATATATTTTGATTTATAATTTCAAATGCTTTATTCAGAAACTTTTTGTCAACTGAGGTAATTTTTGTTTGGTCTAATTCAAATATTCCTTTCTTCCGGAAATGTTCGTGAAGTCTTTTCTTCTGATCTAAAAGATTCTTTATTCTTGCTTTTAATTCCACCGATTCAAAAGGTTTCATCAGATATTCATCAGCTCCCAGCCCGTAACCTTCCAGCTTATCTTCCTTTGCTGCTTTGGCTGTTAGCAATATAACCGGGATATGACTGGTTCGTTCATCTGTTTTCAGTTTTTCGCATAATTTAAATCCATCCATTTTAGGCATCATTACATCACTAACTATTAAATCAGGCATTTGCTCAATTGACTTGTTCCATCCGTCTTCTCCGTCAACTGCCTCAATTGTTCTGAACTCTTTCATCAAATTATCTTTAATATATTTTCTTACGTCCGGGTTGTCTTCAACAATCAGCAACAATGGGAGAGATTCATTTGATAGCAATTCAACATCTATTTTTTGTTTCTTTTCTGTTTTCTGATCAATATCAGGAATGATTTTATCCTCCCTGTGTTCATAATATTCTGATTCTCTTTCCTCACTGATTTCTTCCGGTTTTAAGTGCTCTTTTCCTAATGGAATGCTGACCGTAACTATTGTTCCTTTGCTTTCTTCACTCTCCACTTCAATTTTTCCTTTGTGGAGTTCAACAAGTTCTTTGGTCAATGCTAAACCGATTCCAGTTCCTTCCTGTTCACGTGTATGGCTTCCATCCACCTGGTAGAAACGATCGAATATTTTCGACATTTTTTCTTTTGGAATGCCAATGCCGGTATCGCTAATAATTGCATTCAAGTATTTATTTTCTTTACTCAAAGTCACTTCGATTTTTCCACCCTCAGGCGTAAACTTGAATGCATTTGAAAGGATGTTCGTAAAGATTTTTTCAATTTTGTCTTTATCCGCATAAACAATTATTTCATCATCACTTGAATTAAACTTAAGCGTTATTCTTTTTCTCTCAGCATAGGAGGCAAACGACAATGTGAGTGCTTTAAGAAGTGCCGCAAAATTTAAAGGATGTGTCTGTAGCTTCATATTACCTGATTCAAGTTTGGAAATATCGAGCAGCTGGTTGACTAGTCCCAGGAGTTTGTTTGCGTTTTTATGTGCAATGCTGAGATCGTCCTTAGTCTTCTCATCTTTTATTTTATCTATTGCTTGTTTAACTGGTCCAAGAATAAGTGTAAGCGGAGTTCTGAATTCGTGAGAAATGTTTGTAAAGAATCTTGATTTTATTTCATCAACTTCGTGTAGCTTTTGAGCTTCGAACCTGCTCATTTCAAACTCGTGTTTTAATCTTATTCTCTTTAGCTGAAGTTTCCACGTAAAATAGATTAAACTTAGAATAAGAACTGTAGATAAAATATAAGCCCAGATAGTTGCCCACCAGGGCGGCAGAATAATAATTTTAATTGAAGTACCTCTTTCATTCCAGTAACCATCGTTGTTAGATCCCTTAACTTTAAAGAAATAAGTACCGGGATCCAGATTTGTATATGTAACATATCGCCGGTAAGCATCGGTATAGTTCCAATCCTTATCAAAGCCTTCCAACATATATGCGTATTTATTTTTCTTTGGTATCTGAAAATCCAACGCCGTAAATTCAAATGATATTACTTTATCGTCGTGATACAGTTCAATTTCTTTAGTTTCATCTATTGCGTTTATTAATACAGCTCTGTTCAGAATTGTATCTAATCCAACACTGACAGAAATGTTATTCAATTTAAAATCTGTTATTACGGTATTGGGAATATGCGAATTTTCTTTTATGCTATCCGGATGGAAAACATTTAGACCAGTCATTCCCCCAAAAAAGATTTGTCCCATTTTATTTTTAAAACTCGCACCTGTATCAAACTCGTTACCTTGAAGACCATCCTGCACGTTGAAATTTTTAAAAGATGCAGTTTTGGGATTGAATCTAGATAAACCATTATTTGTGCTCAGCCATAAATTCCCTTTATTATCTTCCTCGATTCTATAAATCATTTCATCAGGTAATCCATCCTTCATTGAATAATTTTTACATATTCCGTTAGTTCTATTGAATTTAGATAAACCAGCATTTGTACCTATCCAGAAATTAGTAGATTCATCTTCGTATGCCGAAATTATATAGTTGCTTGGAAAACCATTGATTTTATTTTCACTGTTTATATACCGGACAAAATTATTTTTATCCCTTATGTATTTATTCAACCCTTCAATTGTTCCTATCCACAGCTCCCTGCTTCTATCTTCAAATATGAATGTTATGCGATTGCTGCTGATGCTGGAAGTATCATCCGGATTGGTTTTGTAGTGATAAAATTTTATCGAGTTTCTTTTATCGTACTTGTTAATTACTCTATTTAGACCTCCTCCTTTCGTTCCAACCCACAACTTACCATAACTGTCTTCAAAAATACTTTCAATAATATTATCACTTAAACTTTCAGGGTCATCGGGATTGTGTGTATATGTAATAAAGGAAGACAAGCCTAAATCCTTTTCATTCCGTACTAACCTATTTAATCCCCCTCCATACGTACCTATCCATAAAACTCCAGATTTATCTTTACATAGTGCAAAAACGATAGTGCTACTAACACCATTCTTATTCTTTGAGTTGTACGTGAATTGTTCATACTCTTCTGTAATAAAATTAAATAAAATTAATCCACCACCGCCTTCACCAAACCAGATTGTGCTATCATTCTCTTCACAAATTGAAAAAACATTCTGATGTGGAAGATTTTCACGATCGTCCGGGATATTTCTAAAATGATAAAAATTTAGTTGAGGATTTATTTTCTTTATACCCTGTGCATCAGTCCCTACCCATATAAGTCCAGCATTGTCCTTGATTATTGCTCTGCTAAAACCGAAAATCTTCTCCGGTTCGTACCTATTATAATTGAATTTAAATATTTGATTTTTTTGTCTGTCGAAAATATTTAATCCATTACCTGTACCAATCAAAAGATTATTCTTATCGTATTCGGTAACTGAAAGAACTATTCTACTATTTAAGCCTAAAGGATCATCGGATTTGCTTAGAAATCGAGTAAAAGAATTATTTAGATAATTGTACTTGTTAAGTCCATTATTCTCTGTTGCAATCCATAGATCGTCATTTAAATCTACATATACGCATAGAACTAAATCGCTGCTTAAACTGTTCGCATTACTTATAGAATTTCTGTAATTAGTAAATCGCTTTTTGACTTTATCATATTTATCAATTCCGCTGCCGTATAAACCAATCCATAGATTACCATTACTATCCCCGGAAATTGAAGAAACGTCATTACTGCTTATACAATTAGTATCGTTAAGGATTTTTTGATAACGAATGAATTGTTGATTTGCTCTGTCATATTTGTTTAAACCTCCACCATTCGTTCCAATCCAAAGTATTCTATCTTTGTCTTCGTAAATAGCTGATATTCTATTATTACTAATACTGGACTGATCTGTGGAATTGTGAGTATAGTTCGTAAATGTTTGCTTGGCAAAATCAAATTTGCTTAATCCACCTGCAGTACCAATCCATAAAGAGTCAAAACTATCTTCAAAGATCGTATAAACTGCATTATTACTTAAACTATTTTTATCCGTTGTGCTATGAGCGAATTTTTTAAAATTGTAACCATCGTATCTAAAAAGACCAGCCACAGTTCCAACCCACAGAAATCCTTTGTGATCCTGACACAAAGCGTATATTTGATTTGTCGGTAGTCCGTCGTCATTTGTAAATGATTCGAAACGAAGATGTTTCCATTGAGGATATATTTGATTATATGATCCTCGTCCAGAATGGATATAAGTTTGCGGAAGAGTCTGAAATGACAGAAATAAAAGCAGTAGGTAGATCAAGCCACAATATTTAGTTGGGTCCCTCATCTGAGTAATTTTTATTTAACTCAAAAGGAACTTCTTAATAAATACTTAAAGTTGCAAGAAGTAAAAGTTCTTTAATGCTCAGAAATCAACACTTCCAAATCAACTTTATGGACGTGGTCAATGTCTTTTCCAAGAAATAACTCGGCAACTTCTTTGAACTTTGCGGGGATATCGCTTACGTAATATTCCTGTCTACCGGAAGTTTTTGAATCGGAAAGCAAGTCAAGCTTTTCAAGTTCTGTTTTAACTACCTCGGAAGAAGCAACTCCCGAATCAATCAATATAACCTTGCTGCCGATAACTTTCTGAATTACTTCAGATAAAATTGGGTAGTGTGTGCAACCGAGGACTAAAGTATCAATTCCATAATCACGAAGTTCTCTTAAATACTCTTCCGCTATTTCAAAAGTTGCCTGGTGCTTTATCCATCCTTCATCTGCTAGCGGGACAAAAAGCGGGCACGGTTTTTCAAATACTTCTGCAGATTTATTAAGCCTTTTTATTTCTTTTGAGTAAGCCAGGTTACTAATTGTTGCTCTTGTTCCAATTACCCCGATTTTCTTTGTTTGACTTTTTTGTAAAGCCATCGTCGAACCTGGTTCAATCATTCCGATTATTGGAATGTCAAACATTTTTTTAAGATCCGGAATTGCTATTGATGATGCAGTATTGCACGCGACTACAAGTGCTTTAATATTTTTTTGCAGGAGAAACTTTGTGTTCTGAATTGAGTATTCAATTACAGTGGCATTGGATTTTGAACCATAAGGGACTCGTGCTGTATCTCCAAAATAAACTATGCTTTCATTCGGAAGATTTGTTGCAAGTCTTTTTACTACGGTTAATCCACCGATACCAGAGTCGAATACACCAATTGGCTTTTGTTTATCTATATGATTCAAAACATTCCTTATAATAATTTATCAATTGCAGAGGTGATTTCGTTTTTAACAAACTCGTAATCGTTGGCAGATATTTTTTTTCCATTTCTATCAAGCACATAAAAAGCATCAACAATTTCATCACCTTGAGTAGAAATCTTTGCAAAGGAAATATTCAATCCAAGCTCATTCATTTTACTCGTAACATGATAAAGGAAACCCAGCCTGTCAGGTGAATGAACATCAATGATGGTAAATCTTTCGTGATTCTCAAAAGCAACTTTTACATTTCCTTTTTTCTTAAAAAACTTACTTTCAATTCTCCACCATTTAGATTTTAGCAAAGCAACTTCTTTCCCAAGTTGCAGCAGACCTCTCACAGCAAGATTCATATCACCCTCAATTTTTTTGAATCTTTCCTTCTCAAGTTTTTTATGAGAGCTGAAATCTGTTACGTTGAAAGTGTCAATAATAATTCCATCCTTGCGGGTAAAAATCTTAGCATCGTGAATATTGATATCGTTTATCGCCAGCACACCGCAAAGTCTTGAAAGTAACGAAGGAAAATCTTTTGTAATTACAGTCACACCTGTATATCCGTTGGATTCGGAAAACAAAACTGATACGATTGATCCCTTATCAATTTCTTCTATGTGTCTTGCAATTTCCTCAGCACCAAAGTGATGTGAATAAGCCAAATCATCAATAGAATCAATATGATCCTGAACTGCTTCTTCGGTTATATTGGGTGAATATTTGCTGATCTCTTTTGGAACGGCATAGGTAGTTGAGTATAAAAGTTCTTCACCTGAAATTTTTTCTTCAAGCATTGCCCGAGTTTTCCGGTAAAGTTCTGCGAGAAGCTCGCTTTTCCAGCTTGTCCAAACAACCGGATTGACAGCGGAAAGATCTGCATAAGTTAAAAGATAAAGTTGATCAAGGTCTTCAATTGAATTGAATCTTGAAGTAAAATTGTTGAGTGTATCGGGATCATTTAAATTTCTTCTGAAAGCAGTTTGTTCCATAATCAGGTGATTATAAACCAGAAATGAAACGGTGTTTATTTCTGATTCGCTGTAACCCATACGATACATTATTGAAGCAGCAAGCTCTGCACCGATTATTTCGTGACCACTGATGTTAATTGGCTTTGCGATATCATGAAGCAGCAATCCGATGAAAAGTTTTTCTTTGTCTTTCAACTTATTAAAAATTCTTCCGAGCAGTGAATTTTCGTTTTCAAGCTTTTCCACATTCTGAATAGCGATCAGTGTATGCTCGTCTGCCGTGTACGAGTGATAAACACCGTGCTGTAAAAAACCATTCAGCTCTTTAAACTCATGCATAAATGCTCCAAGTGCACCAAGTTCGTTCATAATGTACAAAGTCTGGCCGACATTTTTCGGAAGTTTTAAAATTTCCCGGAAGAAAACGGAAGATTCACTTTCCTGGAACTGATATCTATCAGTAGTTTCAAATTTATCAACTATATATGAACGAAGTGATTCATCAAATCTGGCTGAATGTAGTCCTCTATAGTAAAAAGCTCTCAGGATATCCGACATTTTTAATTGAGCATTCTCTCTCATTGAAATAACTTTACCTATCATCTCAAAATCATCATCGAGGTTTATGGAAAGAGATGCAGGTAATGATAAAAAAGAATCGTCATAAAACTTTTTTATCATTGATTTGGAAAAACGATTAAGTATAACAGCAGCACTAAAATATATCCTCATAAATTCGGTTAATGCATCTTCTTCGAATCCAAAAATTTTTGCAATTCGTATCTGCTCACTGAATTCAAAGCGGTCATTTTTTTGTTTTGATTCAAGATGCATCAGGTTTCTGACAGAAAGGATCAGCTTATAGCTGCTAAGAACACGGCTGCTTTCATCATTGGAAGTCAGTTTATTTTCTTTCACCAGATTGAAAAAAGTTTCAATCTGTGTTGATTCCTGCTGCTTGTTAAACAATTCTTTTCTCGAAAAGATGTACATCCATTCTACGAGTTGTAAATCTCTTAGACCGCCGGCGGAATACTTTAAATTAGGCTCAAGCATTTTTGGAGAGCCACCGTATTTCTTATATCGCTCCTCAGAATCTTCAATAAGTCTTTTAATTAATTCAGCTTTATTATCTTCATTCAGCACTTTGATTAAAGCTTCATTCCAGTTGGTATAAATTTTTTCAGAACCGAGTAAGTATCGTGTTTCAAAAAATTGTGTAAAGGTATGAAGATCAGACAAAATATATTTTTGAATGTCTGAAAAATCTCGAACGGTGTGCGAAACTTCTAATCCGTTATCCCAAAACCGGGTAACTAACTCAGTTATTTCTTTTTTATTGTCTTCGACTGAATCAGCAATAAAAATAATATCTATATCAGAATAAGGTGAAAATTCTCTCCTGCTAAAACTTCCTGCTGATGCCAGTGCAAAATGATATTTAGTATTCCCAGCAACCGTGCGAATAAATTCCTCAATTAATAAACTATACTCTTTACTGAATCTCAAAGCATCAGCTTGTTTCGAGTAAGTCGCAAACAATTCATCGCGTTTTGCGTCAAATATTTTTTTTATTTCAGATGCCAAAATGCTTTTATTAACTCTAATTTCTTTCTACTTATTAAAATCATTACTATAATATTCAGCTTCAATGATAGAAGAAATGCCCCCACGAACATTGAACTCTGCAGTGATTAGCATATATCGCGGTTTGCAAACTGCTACAAGATCATCAAGTATTTTGTTGGTTGCACTCTCAAAAAACAATCCATCATTTCGATATGAGTTGAAGTAAAGTTTTAATGATTTCAATTCTATACAAAGCTTATCTGGCACATACTCAACAGTGATTGTTGCAAAATCCGGCTGACCGGTTTTTGGACAGAGCGAAGTAAACTCCGGTGCTGTATGGATTATTGTGTAGTCCCGATTGGGATATTCGTTTTTAAATGTGTCAAGAAGTTTTATTTTACTTTTCATCTTAGTCTCTAATGTTTTATTGATTTAAATCAGATTAACCAACAGTGAATTAAGATTTTTTTGTGCCTCGATATTTTATATAACTATAAGATCAGCATATAAATTATTTACTTCTAAAATCCAAAATCGTTAATATTCAATCGTAATTCAATTTATCTCTAATTACAAATATCTTGGTTTTATACTATAAGGAATAGGATCTTCGACTCCCGCTTGTTGAAATCCTCTGAGTCGAAGTGCGCAACTATCACATATACCACAAGCTTCTTCTTCATTTTGATAACAGCTCCAAGTTAAATGTAGTGGTGCTTTTAATTCAATTCCTTTTTTTACTATTTCTGATTTCGATAGATGAATAATGGGAGTTTCAATTTTTATTTTTGTTTCCGGCTTTGTTCCGAGGTCAACCATTTTTTCAAATGCAGAAAAAAAATCTGGTCTGCAATCCGGATACCCGGAAGAATCTTCAAATACAGCACCAATGAAAACAGCTTTTGCATTCAGCACTTCAGCCCAGCTAACACATGCAGAAAGCATATTCGCATTCCTGAATGGAACGTACGAAGTTGGAACCTGCCTACCGGCAGGCAGGCTTCTTTTGTTGCTCAAGTCAGCTTTTGATATTTCAATATTTTTATCAGTCAATGATGAACCACCAATTTTTGAAAGATGCAAATAATCAACCACTAATCTTTTTTTAACTTCAAAATAATCTGCAATATCAAAGAAAGCTTTTAGTTCACGTTTCTCGGTCCTTTGTCCATAATTAAAATGAGCGAAAGCAAGCTCATAATTTTCATTTGCAATTGCAGCTGTGACACAGCTATCCATTCCTCCGCTTAAAGCAACAACGGCAACATCTTTATGGAATAAAGACATATATTAAATCACCAATCATCAAAAATTTTTGTGCTAAAAATAGTGAAAACCGAACTAAGTTATTTGACCAAATTTATCAACATATTTAAGTAATTGATTCATTTAGCAGAATTAAAGTTTACCGGAAATTTCACAATGCAAAGACGTTATTAATTATTTAATTTTGCATAAACGATTTTTAAAACACTGAGGAAACAATGAGAAAAAAAGTTATTGCCGGAAACTGGAAAATGAATATGGATTTACACCAGTCACAAAAACTTGTTTCAGAAATTTTAAATGGATTAGGAAAAGACAACAAAGCTGAAGTTATAGTTTGTCCGCCTTACACATCGTTGAGTGAGGTGAATTCATTGTTGAAAGGGACACAGGTAAATCTCGGTGCACAGAATATGTATTATGAGAAAAGCGGAGCTTATACTGCGGAAATTTCTGCTGATATGCTGAAGTCTGTCGGCTGTGAATATGTGATTCTTGGTCATTCCGAAAGACGAGTAATTTTTAATGAATCCGATGAATTGGTAAACAAAAAAATTAAAGCTGCACTCGCTAAAGAGTTAAAACCAATTTTCTGTATAGGTGAATTGTTAGAACAAAGAGAAAGTGGTGAAACGATGAAAGTTATTTCCGCACAGATTGAAAAAGGATTAGAAGGAATTACTTCCGATCAAATGAAAAATATTATCATTGCTTATGAACCTGTCTGGGCAATTGGTACAGGAAAAACTGCAACTCCTCTGCAAGCACAAGAAGTTCATTCATTTATTCGTGAATTAGTGGCTAAAAAATTCTCCGCATCGGTTGCTGAAAATTTAATCATCCAGTACGGAGGAAGTGTTAAGCCAGATAACTCAAGTGAGCTTCTTTCACAAAAAGATATTGACGGTGCATTGGTTGGTGGTGCTTGTCTCAAGGCAGATTCTTTTCTAGGTATTATTGCTTCTGCTTAATCATCAGCTTTATGAAAGTAGATCATTTAATTGTTTAGAAAGAACTTTCCGATTGATTTCCCCTCGATTCTATAGTATATTTGTGCGTTTTTTAATAAATTTTCAAAGGATTCGCTTATCGAATGGTAACCTCCCCAATTAGATCTCTGATTATTTCAGTAGTCCTTGCACTTTTTGCTTATCAATTTTCGTTAAGCCAGGTTGTATTTAGAGAAGTTCCCGAATACAAAATTCAACTAACCGACTCACTCTTTTTTGATATTACACAAACTCGTTCAGTAATTTCTCTTAATGGAAACTGGAATGTAAGACCTGCAGATGACGATAAAGCACCTAAAGTTACAGTTGGTGTCCCTTCAATATTTGAAGGTGAAGGTGAACTTGTTTTTGAACGAGAGTTTGAATTATCTAAAACACTGATTTCAGAGAACACGTTAGAACTAATTTTCTTCTCAATAAATTACACGGCAGACATTTCACTTAACAACACAATCATCTACCGTCACAGTGGAGGTGAATATCCATTTAGAGTTGTATTGCCAAGAGACATTCTGAAAAGCGATAAGAAAAATTTTCTTTCTTTAAAACTGAAATATGATCTCAACTCTAAAAATTCTATTCCTCAAAAGCAAAGGTTTTTGTTTCCCAAAAATTTCGGCGGAATTATAGGTGACGTTTACATTCATATTGAGCCGGATATATATATAGCAAAAGAAAAGATCACGAAAACTTTCTCCACTGATTACAAAAATGTTTCCATCGAAATTGAGACGCTTGTTAAGAATAATAAGATCAGAGAATTTAATATAACCGGAGAGGATCCGTTAGATTACAAGTTAGTAGTTTCTCTTGCAGATGCAGCCGGAAATATTATAAAAGAGCTGCCCGCTCACATTTTTAATTTGGAGAGAAATAAAGATATCTCCATCAATCATAAATTAGATATTCCTTCGGCTGTACTTTGGTCACCCGAAAATCCTCTAGCATATACTTTGACGCAGAGTTTATTTATTGCTGATTCGCTGATTGATGCAAAGCAAAAATCAGTCGCTTTGTTTGATTTGAAATCTGATGAAGAATCAATAAAACTGAATGGCAACGAATATTCTGCTAAAAGGAACAGCTTACTATCCCGGCAATGAAATTTATGGCAAACTTATTTCTTATGATCAAATGGAGAGAGACATTAGTCTTATTAAAGATGCGGGTTTCAATTGTGTGAGATTTGCAAAGAGCACTGTTCATCCTTATTATCTTAACCTTTGTGAGAAATATGGCCTGTTTGTTTTCCTTGAAATTCCTATTAACGGAGTTCCATCGGGAATAGCAGTGGACGAAAGTTTTATTAGTAGAAGCAAGGAATTTCTGTTCAATTATATTTCTTTTTATGGCGAGTATTCCTCATTTGTGGCAATTGGGTTTGGAGGAACTTATCTTCCTGAACTTAGAGAACATATCGAATTAATTTCTGCTCTTTCAGAAGCAGCAAAAGAAAAAAGTAATCTTCTCACCTATGCTTCTTTTTCGGGAACGAACATAAGCAGTATTGATAAGCTTGATTTGTATGGACTCGAATTTATGAAGGACAACCCGGCAAATTTGAGTGAGCAAATCCAGGAATTGCAGATTAAGTTTGGTAAGGGGAAAGTATTTTTCTCGTCGTTAACATATCCTGTTTACATTGGTGGTTCAGATGGTTATTTAAATGAATTTTCTTTTGAGGCTCAGGCAAAATATTACGAAGAGTTCTTTGATTATATTTCTCAAAATAAAGTGTCTGCATTTTTTATCAATTCTTTTAATGATTATTTCGGAGATTATTCTTCACTGGTCTGCAGTGGCAGTGACAGAAATTTATATCGTTTAGGGTCTGATGGATGAAAACCGGAGTAAAAATAGAATTAGTTATAAAGTTGTTTACTCCAAACTAAACAATCTGGAAAAGGTAACTATTCCTATTGGCAGTAAGAAAGATGACTCACCGATGATTTTTATAATTTTTGGACTTCTTCTCGCTATCTTTATGGGAGTGCTGGTAAACTCAGGCAGAAAGTTTCGCGATGATGCTTCAAGAGCGTTGCTTCGTCCATATAATTTCTTTTCAGATGTACGGGATCAAAGAATAATATCGGCTTATCATACCACTTTACTCGGATTGATAGTTGCGGCAGTAATAGCATTAATCGTCAGCAATATTTTGTTTCACTTGAAGACTAGTTTAGGATTTGAAAATCTTTTACTCGCCTTTGCAAGTCCATTAATCTTAAAAATAGCAAACTATCTTGCCTGGCATCCATTTATGTCTTTATTATGGCTCACTGCATTCAACATAGTGCTTTTTGTAATTGTTTCATTAGTTATAAAAATTGCATCCTTTTTTGTAAAAACAAGAGTAGTTATCATCAGTGTATACTTTACCTTCATCTGGGCATTGCTCCCGGTAGTATTGCTGATACCAGTTGGAATAATTTTATACAGAGTTCTTCTTGCCGGAACAATTAATTCATATATTTATATTGGGCTTGGTGTTATTCAACTTTGGGTTGTATACAGACTCATGAAAGGTATTCATGTCCTTTTTGATTCCAAACCAAGCACGGTTTATTTTTATAGCATTATATTTATTATTGCTTTAATAGCTTCCGTTTTGTTTTATTATGAATTAAAACATTCTACTGTTGAGTATCTGCTTTTTACTCTGAAACAATATAATATTTTATAGAGTATAGAATTGTATTTATCAAGACTCGAAATATTTGGATTCAAATCTTTTGCACAGAAGACTCCGATAAAATTTCACGAAGGAGTCACTTCCATTGTTGGTCCGAACGGCTGTGGTAAAACTAATATTGTTGATGCAATTCGATGGTGTCTTGGTGAACAGCGTTCTAGTACTCTTCGCAGTGACAAAATGGAAAACGTTATTTTCAATGGTACTTCCAGCCGAAAGCCTATGGGGATGTCAGAAGTTTCTTTAGTTATCGAAAACACAAAAGGAATTCTTCCTACAGAATATACAGACGTAACAATCACCAGACGAATATTTCGTTCAGGCGAAAGCGAATATTTACTAAATAAAAATATCTGTCGGCTTAAAGACATAACAAATCTTTTTATGGATACCGGGATTGGTGCAAATGCTTATTCTGTAATTGAACTGAAAATGGTGGAAACAATTTTAAGCAGTAAAGCCGAAGAACGCAGAACTATGTTTGAAGAAGCTGCCGGTGTTAACAAATATAAATTGAGAAGAAGACTAGCAATCCGTAAGCTTGACGAAGTAATGAGTGATTTAACCCGCGTGAATGATATCGTGACTGAAGTTGCAAAAAATGTTTCCAGTCTGGAAAGACAGGCGAAGAAAGCAGACAGATATACTCAGCTGACATCAAGACTGAAAGAAATTGAACTTGAACTTGCCGAAAGAGAGTATTCCTGGTTTCTAGATAAAACAGAAGAGATTATTCTTCACAAAGTTGAAAATAACAGAAAGAAAAAACAGTTTGAAGACGAAATGTCTTCACTGTTGGAAAAGCTTAATGATATCAAAAATAAAATTGGGAATTTTGAAAGCGAGCTGAGATCCAAACGTGTTGATGTAAATAAGGTGACGGAAAGTATTTATGTTCTGCTGGGAAATATTTCAGTTTCTAAGGAAAGACAGAAATCTGTTAATGCCAATATTATCAAATATGAAAAAGAAGTAGCTGAGTTAAATGATCGTCTTGAATCTACAAGAAAAAACATTGAACAAGCTGCTTCGAGTACATCCAATCTTACGGCAGATATAGAAAAGAACAGAGAAATTAAGGATGAACTCAAAGCAAAAATTGAAAAAGCGACACAATGGCTTGAAGAAAAAAGAGCTGAAGTTAAAAAACATTCAGAAGATATTGTTTCTGGTTTGAAACAGGTTAGTGATAAGGAAAATGAACTTCTTAATATTACAAGAATTGCAGAAGAGCGAACTACTCAGATAAGCAAATTGAACACACGTATTCTCAATCTAACAAGCGATGTTTCAAAGACAGTTGGATTTATTGAAAGTCTTAAGGAGGATAAAGAACGGGTTTCCTCGCAACTGAATGAAGCTGAAGATAATTATGCGAGAAAAGTTGAAGAGAAGGAAAAACTTGAGCTGCAACTGAATGAATTTAAATCACGGGAACTTGAGATTAAGAGTATTCTAACAAGTTTAAATGAAAAAATTTCTTTCATTCAGAATCTTGTTGATAACCTTGAAGGTGTTTCGCAAGGGACAAAATCCCTGCTCGAATTAACTGGCTGGGCAAATGGTAAAGTGATCTTGCTTGCCAATGCTGGCAATTCTTCCGATGAACTTCGTCCTGCAGTTGAGGCAGCATTAAGAAATGATGTTAACGATATTCTTATCTCATCAGTTGAAGAGTTGAAGAAAGGAATCGAACATCTTAAAAATAATAATCTAGGCAGAGCATCTTTTTACCTGAAGCAGAATGGTGATGATAGTTCTGGATGGTTTGGATTATTGAAAAAATATTTCTTAAACAAGCATAAAAAGAAAATTGAGACAAATAATTCTTTCAAAATGTGGGCATCATCAGCGGTTCAGGCTGAAGGTGAATGGAAAAATTTCTTCAATAAACTTTTACATAAAACTGCAATTATAAATGATCTGGATTCAGCAATAGCATTATCACTAAAGCATCCTGATTTCAGATTCGTTACACTTGCAGGCGATCTTGCTGAAGGTTCTGGTCTAATTGAAAGTGGCTCTCCTCTTGTCGATGAATCACTGTTTGGTAAAAGACAGCTTTTGCTCGAAATAAAAAAAGAAATTCCTTCGAAACAAAAAGAACTCGATGAGCTTTCAAATAAAATTTCCGAGTACGAATCACTAATTAGTAAAATTGATCTTAAAGTTCTTTCCGATAAGGGAAGAATGCTTGTAAATGATCTCGCCAGCATAGATAAGCAAATTTCTCAGTTTGAGTATGAAAAGAAAAAAGCAAACGATGAATCTGAAAAAACACGCCAGTTAATTCAGGATATTGCTACTGAAGCTAACCAACTTGATAACGACAAGAATAGAATAAATGAACAGTTGAACGGACTCCACGAACAAAAGTCCCGCGCTGAATCACGATTAAAAATTCTTGAAGAAGAAAATAAAAATGCAGAAATGAATTTCAATCAGTTGGTTGCAGAAAAAAATGAAATTAAAGTTTCTCTTGAAAGAAAACTTGGCGAAGCAAGGAATCTTCAAAACACAATAAATCAATCTGAAGAAAACATTAAAAATATTAATAACTCTGTTCTATCGAGAAAAGATGATATAGAGTTTGCACGCAAAGAAATTTCCGAAATCGACAGTAAAGTTATTGAACAGGAAAATGAAGTAACAGGACTTGAGAACAGCAAGCAATCTTTGCATGAAGAACTTGAAAAAGTTGAAAAAGAGTATGAATCTTTGAGATCAGAAGGTTCTTCAATTGAAAATACAATGAATGGGATAAGAGTTGAAAAAGATAATTTACTCGATGCAAACAGGGATCTTGAAATAAAACTTAGCGAGTATGATATCAAAAAGAATAATCTGCTTGAACATATCAATGAAGAATATTCTATAAAAATTGAGCGAAAAAAATATGACGATAATGAATCGTTCGATTTTGAAATTAACAAAGCGGAAGTTCACGAGCTTCGTCAGAAAATTCGTAATCTTGGTCCGATAAACTTACTTGCATACTCTGAATTTGAAGAGGAAAGAGAAAGACTTGAATTTCTGAATAAACAGCGTGACGACCTTGTTGAATCTGAAAAAGATATACATAAAACAATTGATGAAATAAATCAAACAGCTCAGGCACAGTTTGCTGAAACATTTAATCAGATACGGGAAAATTTTATTAGAGTATTCAGATCTTTATTTGATCCGGGTGACGAAGCTGATCTAAGATTAGAAGAAGGTGCCGATCCGCTTGAAGGAAAGATAGAGATTATTGCAAAGCCAAAAGGAAAACGTCCCACCTCAATTGAGTTATTATCTGGTGGCGAAAAAACGTTAACGGCAATTGCTTTGCTCTTTGCAATTTATCTTGTAAAACCGAGTCCATTCTGTATCCTTGATGAAATTGATGCACCTCTTGACGATGCTAACATTGACAGGTTTACTCGACTGATAAAGGAGTTCAGTCAGAACACTCAATTTATTGTTGTTACTCACAACAAGCGAACAATGGAAGCAGCAGATACTCTTTACGGAGTAACGATGCAGGAAGAAGGAGTTTCTAAATTAGTAAGTGTACGATTCAACGAAGATATAAACGTAGTCGCTTAGTAATCAATCTTCGAAAGATATTTTGAATCTATGAACTTCAATGAAAGTAAAATGCAGCTTCATCATTTCAATATTACAACCCTGATTCTAAGAAGATAATTGTTAAAAAAGCAATTCAAAATATTTTTAGATTTTGATGGAACAATCACCAAAAATGATGTCGGCGAAGAAATATTCAGAAGGTTTCTACAAGAAGACATAGTAAATAAAATTGTTGAAGATCTGCTGACTGATAAAATATCAGCAAGAGAATGCTGGGAAAGTTTGTGTAAATCAACTCCGGCAATAAATAAAAAAGAATTTGATGAGTTCATTCATTCTCAGGAAATTGATCCGACACTTCATCGGTTTGTAGAGTATTGTGAAAAGAATGGACTTCAGATTTTTGTGATAAGTGATGGGTACGATTATTACATCGAAAAAATTTTGCAGAAAGAAAAACTTAGTCAATTAAAATATTTTAGTAATAAATTGACTTTTACAGATGAAGGAAAGCTTATCCCTTCATTTCCATTCTTTAATGCTGATTGCAGATCTTCAGCCAATTGCAAAAGAAATCATATTATTGGAAACAGCAGTGAAGAAGATTACACAGTTTTCATTGGTGATGGTATTTCGGATAATGATGCGATTCAATATGCGGACTTCATCTTTGCTAAAAGTGACCTGCTGAAGTTTTGCGAAGTACAAAGAATTACTTATTTCCCTTTCAAAAATTTTGATGATGTTATTTTGCGGCTTGACGAACTTTCTGCAAAAAAAAGATTAAAGAAAAGACATCAGGCTGAACTGAAAAGACGTGAAGCCTTTATGATAGAATAAAAAAATTATTAACAGATTTTAAAAAATATGAATAACATTTCTTCACTCGCATTTAAATACAGAAGCTACACGCCAATTCCTTTTTTGCTGTTGATGCTGATTTTTCAGCAATCAACTCCGCTTACATTAATTGTTGGATTTGTAATTGCCTTAGCTGGAGAACTCATTAGGTTCTGGGGAGTTAGCTGGGCCGGAAGCGAAACAAGATCGACCGGAGGCGTTGGTGGAACTTTCCTGATCATCAGTGGTCCATTCGCTTATGTTCGTAATCCACTTTATGTCGGAAATGTCCTGATGTATCTTGGTTTGGGAATTATGTCATTTGCATTGTTCCCTTATTTACAGATTGTAGCAATTATTTTCTTTCTTGTTCAATATTATTTTATAGTTAGAGAAGAAGAAAATTATCTTAGGGATAAATTCAAAACGCAATATGAGGAATATTGCAAACACGTCTCTGCATTTTTGCCACGGCTTTTTCCTTATAAAAATAACAGAGTTGTTCAACCTCCATTTAATCCAAAGGCAGGATTGCGTTCCGAGTCAAGAAGTCTTCAGGCATTCCTTGGAATTTCTTTGCTACTTATCATTCTCTGGTTAATCAGGAGTTGATTTTTGGGAAATTCCAAAAATAAATTGATGATAATTACCGGTGAAGTTTCCGGTGACTTGATTGGTGGATCTTTAATAAAGGAATTGAAATCTCTAAATCCTGATTTAAAAATTACCGGTATTGGTGGTGACAGAATGAAATCTGCCGGAATGGATTTGGTTTATCACACCGATCAAATGGCTTTTCTTGGATTTGTTGAAGTAGTAAAACATCTGCCATTTATTAAAAAAGTTCAGAAAAAACTAATTGACATAATTAAGAATGAAAAAATAAGTTGTGTCGTGTTGATCGATTATCCTGGATTTAATCTGAGCATCGCGAAAAAACTAAAGCCGCTTGGAGTAAAAATTGTCTATTATGTCTCACCACAGATATGGGCATGGGCAAAAGGTAGGGTAAAGAAAGTAAAAAGACTTGTTGATAAAATGCTGGTTGTATTTCCTTTTGAAGTTGATTTTTATAAAAAAGAAAAAGTAAATGTTGAGTATGTTGGACATCCTCTTGTCGAAAGAATTATTCAGTATAATTTTTTAAGTAAAGATGATTTTTTTTCAAAGTTTGATCTTGATAAAAAAAAGGAAATTCTTCTCGTATTACCTGGAAGCCGTAAACAAGAAGTAAAAGAAATTTTTCCTGAAGTCATCAAAGCTGCTTATAAGTTGGCAAATGAATTTAACTTACAGGTTGTAGTTGCTCGTTCCCAAAATATTGGTGAGAAATATTTCCATCAGAGTAGTAGTCCGGAAAAATTCACGATCATCGGGGACCACAATTATGAGTTGATGAAATATTCCCGTTTTGGTATAATTAAATCAGGAACATCAACACTTGAAGCTGGTTATTTTTCTTTACCGATGTTGGTAGTTTATAAAACCAGTTCACTTACTTATTTAATTGGTAAACAATTAATCAAGCTTGATAGAATTGGAATGGTTAACATTTTACTTGATGAAATGGTTGTCCCGGAACTTATTCAGAATGAAGCAAGCTCAGAAAATATTGTTAATGCTGCTTCAAAAGTATTATCCGACATTCAAGCATACAAAAAGATCAGGTTGAAACTGGAAGAAGTAAAAGAAAAATTAGGTAGTGATGGTGCATCTAAAAAAGCGGCTCTTTCAATTTTGGAAATTTTAAATGAGTCTTAAGGAATCAAAGAAAATGATTCTAAGATTTTTAGGTGATTATTTTTTGTATTACGCAATCACGTTTCTTTGTAAAAGTTTGAAGATCAAAAAACATAATTATGAAGTGATTGAAAACCTGGATTCAAAAAATCAAAACTATGTTTTGGCTTTCTGGCATGGAACAATGCTTCTGCCATGGTATTTGCACGGCTCACCAAATTTTACTGCACTTACAAGCAAAAGTAAAGATGGTGATCTGCTTGCAAAGATTTTAAAGAAATGGGATTACAATGTTGTTCGCGGTTCAAGCAGCACTGGTGGTGATGTTGCACTAGGAATTATGGTTGATTATGCAAGGAATAAATATTCTATCGCAATTACTCCTGACGGACCGAGAGGACCGAGACATAATTTTAAAGCCGGTGCAATAATCACAGCAAAGAAAGCAAAAGTACCAGTCGTTTTAGCCGGAGTTGCATTCAGGAAAAAAAAGACATTAAACAACTGGGATAAATTTGAAATTCCTTATTTCTTTACAACTGCAAGGATTGTTTATTCAGAGCCAATTTATGTTGATGATAATTTTACGTATGAAGAGACGTCTTCAATTATCTCTGAATGCGAAGAAAAATTAAATCAGCTTCAGTTGAAGGCGCTGGACTTTAATTCGAACTAAAAATGAATTTTCTCAAACTCATATTATACCCATCAACATTAGTATATGCCTTTGTAATCTGGCTACGGAACTATTTGTTCGATAAAAACATTTTTAAAAGCAGATCAGTTGGAGCAAAAATATTTTCGGTTGGTAATATTTCCGTCGGTGGTTCCGGCAAAACTCCGGTTGCAATTTATCTGACTACTCTTTTAAAACTCGGAGGATTTAAAGTTGGTGTGTTAAGCAGGGGATATGGAAGGAAATCAAGCGGCTACATTTTTGTTTCTGATGGGAAAAAGTTTCTTACAACTGTAGATAAATCTGGAGACGAAATTTATCATACTGCACTTGATTGTTCGGTTCCTGCAGCGGTTTCAGAAAATAGAGTAAAAGGTGCTGAAAGATTAATCAGTGATGGTGGTGTTAACGCAATTGTTTTAGATGATGCATTTCAGCATCGTTGGATTAAACGTGATTTTGATCTGTTGGTAATCGATCAACGATTTTTAACAGAAAAATCTTTTTTTATTAACAATCTTTTACCAACAGGAGTGATGAGGGAACCACTTAGTTCAATTAAAAGAGCAGATGCAATAATTATTAACAGAAAGTTTATGGAGAAAAAAAATATTCCTGATAAATTTAAGAAATACTTTGAAGGGAAGAATATTTTTTCCGGTTATTATAAAGCCATCAGCTTTTTTGATTTAAAACATAATACCGAACTAAATTTAGAAGAATTTCAGGGACAAAAAAGTCTCGTTGTATCTGGTATTGCTACTCCTTTTTCGTTTCTTAATGTATTAAGGCAGAACAAAATTGATACTGACAATAAACTTATTTTTAAAGATCACAAGAGATATACTTTTGACGATGTCCAGCGGATAAGACAGTTGTTTTATTCAACAAATTCACATTCAGTTGTTACAACTGAAAAGGATGCGGTAAAATTGACCAAATTTTCGCGTGAGATGGATGACATCGACATATATTATTTAAAAATAAAATTCTCACTTGATGCTGAAGACTCCTTTAAAGGCCTTATCTTTAAGGTCTAAAAATTTTCTTTTTTGCAATAATTCCTATTATTCTAAATTCGGAGGAAATCTAAATGCCCGGTAAATATGTATACTTTTTCGGAGGCAAAAAAGCCGATGGAAAAGCTGAGATGAAATCATTACTTGGAGGTAAAGGCGCTAATCTGGCAGAGATGGTAAATATTAAATTGCCTGTTCCTGCAGGTTTTACAATAACAACAGAAGTTTGTACTTATTATTATGCTAACAAAAATAAATATCCAAAAGAATTAAAAGCTCAGGTTCTTTCGGCTTTAAGCAAAGTTGAAAAAGAAATGGGTGCTAAGTTTGGTAATTCTGAAAATCCATTGCTTCTTTCTGTAAGAAGCGGAGCTCGTGCTTCAATGCCGGGAATGATGGACACCATTTTAAATCTTGGATTGAATGACGAATCAGTTCAAGGTTTGATAAGAAAGACAAACAATCCGCGTTTTGCGTATGATTCTTATAGAAGATTTGTTCAAATGTATGGCGATGTTGTTTTAGGATTGAAACCAGTTGATAAACACGATGAAGATCCATTTGAAGTTATTCTTGATAAGAAAAAACATCAGCACGGTTTTAAGCTTGATACTGAGTTAACTGCAGATCATCTGAAAGAACTTGTTGAAGAATTTAAAACTGCTATCAGAGAAAAAACAGGTCACGATTTTCCATCCAATCCAATGGACCAGCTTTGGGGTGCAGTTGGAGCAGTGTTCGGTTCGTGGATGAATGAAAGAGCAATCGTTTACAGAAAGCTTAATAACATTCCTGCAGATTGGGGAACAGCAGTAAATGTTCAATCAATGGTTTTTGGAAATATGGGTGAAGACTCCGGAACCGGAGTTGCATTCACTCGCGATCCTGCTTCCGGTGAAAATGTTTTTTATGGTGAATATTTATTTAATGCTCAGGGAGAAGATGTAGTCGCAGGAACAAGAACTCCTCATCCAATTTCAGAATTAGAGAAAGAAGACCCAAAAATTTACAAACAGCTTGACGGAATCAGAAAAAATCTTGAGAAGCATTATAAAGAAATGTTGGATGTCGAATTTACAATTCAGCAAGGTAAATTGTGGATGCTTCAATGCCGTGTTGGAAAAAGAACTGGTTTTGCTGCTATCAAAATGGCTGTTGATATGGTGAAGGAAAAACTTAATTTCTAAAGAAGATGCTATCAGTAGAATTGAACCAAACCAGTTAAATCAATTACTCAGACCAATCTTTGATCAGAACCAAAAGAATAAAGCAATTTCAGAAGGAAAACTTCTTGCAAAAGGATTAAATGCTGGTCCGGGTGCTGCTTCAGGTAAAGTTGCGTTGAGTGCACAGGATGCGGAAGAAATGGCTGCGAAAGGTGATTCAGTTATCCTTGTTCGAATTGAAACTTCTCCGGAAGACATTAAAGGGATGAATGCCTCAGAAGGAATTTTAACCGCTCGTGGTGGAATGACTTCACACGCAGCACTTGTTGCAAGACAGATGGGAAAAGTTTGTGTTGCAGGCTGCGGTAGCTTTGAAAATTAATTATAAGGAAAGAACAATTGGTGTTGAAGGTAAGAACGATATAGTTCGTGAAGGAGATTTTATTTCGATTGATGGAACAACAGGTGAAGTGATTAAAGGAAAGCTTGAAACAAAACCCTCTGAAGTAATCCAGGTTCTCATTTCTCAAACAATGCAGCCTAAGGAATCCTCTGTTTATCAGACATACTCAAGCTTGATGAAATGGGCGGATGAAATAAGATCAATGAATGTCAGAACAAACGCTGACCAGCCTGACCAGGCAAGAAATGCAATTGCTTTCGGTGCTGAAGGTATTGGTCTTTGCAGAACCGAACATATGTTTTTCGGCGGTGACAGAATTACTTCAGTTAGAAAAATGATCGTCTCTGATACTAGAGAAGACAGAAAAGCTGCTCTTGCAGAACTTCTTCCTCTACAGAGAGAAGACTTTGAAGGAATTTTTGAAGCAATGAAAGGTTTTCCGGTGACAATCAGAACACTTGACCCACCGCTTCACGAATTTCTTCCTCATTCAGAAAAAGAAATTGCTGAACTTGCTGGTGAACTTGGAATAGATGTTTCAAAATTAAAAGCTAAGATAGAAAGCCTTCACGAATTCAATCCAATGCTTGGATTCAGAGGATGCAGACTCGGAGTTGTATATCCTGAAATAACTGAAATGCAGGCAAGAGCAATTATAGAAGCTGCTGTTAACGTTTCGATGAAAGGAATTTCTGTAAAACCAGAAATTATGATTCCGCTTGTTGCACATGTTAATGAATTTAAATTGCAGGAAGATATTGTAAGACGAGTTGCTAAAGATGTGATGACTGAAAAAGGAAAGAAGATAAATTATCTCGTCGGTACTATGATTGAGTTGCCAAGAGCAGCTTTGACTGCGGATGAAATTGCGACCAGGGCTGAGTTTTTCAGTTATGGGACTAATGATCTTACTCAAACTTCATTTGGATTATCGAGAGATGATGCCGGTAAATTCCTTCCTGTCTATGTTGAAAAAGAAATATTGCCATCGGATCCCTTTGAAGCTCTTGACCAATCTGGTGTTGGACAGCTTGTTGAAATTGGAACGAGAAAAGGAAGATCGGTCCGTAAAGATCTTAAAGTTGGAATCTGCGGCGAACACGGCGGAGAACCTTCTTCAGTTGAATTCTGTCATAGAACCGGACTTAATTATGTAAGCTGTTCTCCTTTCAGAGTTCCGATTGCAAGACTTGCAGCAGCAAGAGCAGTTATTAATGAAAAGAAAATGAAGAAGTCAGTTAAGAAATCTTCTTCAAAGAAAAAGAAATAAAAATATTTTTAGCGGATGGTATCTTTACCATCCGATTCATCAATTTAATTAGAAGGAATGAAAAATGATGAAACTATCAGATTTCAGTTACAATCTACCTAAAACAGTAATTGCAAAATATCCGGTATCACCACGGGATAAAGCAAAGCTTCTGGTGCTGAACAGAGAAACGCAAGAGATGGAATCAAAACGTTTCACTAATGTAATTGATTATATGTCCAAGGGAGATGTGTTGGTTGTGAATGAAACCCGTGTATTCCAGGCAAGATTATTTGGAAAAAAGGAAAAGACAAACGCAAAAATTGAAGTGTTCCTTTTAAGAGAACTTAACGCTGATGAATGTATTTGGGACGTTATTGTTGATCCTGCCCGGAAGGTTAGAATTGGTAACAAAATATATTTCAATGATAAGCTCTGGTGTGAAGTAATTGATAACACAACTTCACGCGGAAGAACTATTCGTTTCAATCAATCAGGAAATATTTTTAAAGCTGTTGAAAAGATCGGGCTTACTCCTCTTCCCCCGTACATCAAAAGAGAACCGGAACAATCGGACAAAGAAAATTATCAAACAGTATTTGCAAGAGTTGATGGTGCTGTTGCTGCACCAACTGCAGGCCTCCATTTTACAAAACAGCTTATCGCCAAAATTCAGAAGAAAGGAATAACGATTGTTCCTGTTGTTCTTCATATTGGATTGGGAACTTTCAGACCGGTGGAAGTTGAAGATTTGACCAAACATAAAATGGATTCAGAATTTTTCGAAATACCGGCAAAAACTGCCGACGTAATTAACAAAGCTATGCACGATAAGCATGACATTATTGTTGTGGGGACAAGCACTTGCCGTGCTCTCGAAACAAGCACAACCGCAGACGGATTTCTAAAACAAAATCGTGGCTGGACAGATAAATTTATTTTTCCTCCTTATGATTTTAAGATCACAAAAAAACTTATCACCAATTTTCATGTTCCTGAATCAACTTTGCTGATGCTTGTATGTGCGCTCGCAGGAAATGATTTAGTGCTTAAAGGTTACAAGAAAGCACTCAAAGATAAATATCGTTTCCTCAGTTATGGCGATGCAATGATGGTAGTATGATTGCATGAATGCATGGTTGCATGATTACGCAAAGGACTCCTCGGAGAATGGATGAATGAAATCAACATCAGATTAATGAGACAAACTAATAATTGTAAATGCATGCAAGCATGCATCCATTCAATCGGGTTGTTTCCGTGAGGGTTTACGCTGTTATACCTGCCGGTGGAAAAGGAAAAAGAGGAGGTACT
Source organism: uncultured Ignavibacteriaceae bacterium (assembly GCA_963790385.1). Classification (GTDB taxonomy): domain Bacteria; phylum Bacteroidota; class Ignavibacteria; order Ignavibacteriales; family Ignavibacteriaceae; genus IGN2. The sequence goes on along the minus strand of CAWBOG010000002.1, from coordinate 877,998 downwards.
GAAACTCCGAAACAGTATCTCAGTTTTCATGGCAAAGAACTTATCGTTTACACACTCGAAGTATTCCAGAGGAATAATCTTGTTGATGAAATTATTATCTCTGCTGAACAAGCATACTTTTCTCTGTTGAATGAAATAAAAAGGAAATATAATCTCGCCAAAATTTCACAGATAATTGAAGGCGGAGAAGAACGACAGGATTCAGTGAATAATGCTCTCAAAGCAATCAAAGCTGATGAAGATGATTTGATTGCAGTACACGATGCAGCGAGACCAATGCTTTCCGATTCAATTCTCACCAAAGCAATCAACACAGCTAAAGAAAAAGGAAATGCTCTTGTTTGTCTGAAAGCAAGAGATACTTTGCTTAAAGGCGATCAGATCGTAAAAGAATACGTTGATAGATCAGAAATCTATTATGTACAAACACCGCAGATCTTCAGATATAAAGATTTGGAAAGAGCAATGAAGAAAGCCTACGAAAAGAATTTTATAGGGACTGATGAATCAATGCTGATCAAAGAACTTGGAATTGATATTAATATCGTTGAGGGCTCGATGCTGAATTTCAAGGTTACTACTGCGACAGATATTGAGATATTTGAAAAACTTACTCGCGATTAGAAACCTTCGAGGCTAACTCACCTTTTACAACCAGTAACCCCGAAGGTTTACAAACCACTTCCGTCAAATCTGTCTCATTTAACTTTCTTAATCACTAAATTTCTCTTAATAAAAAAAATAATTTCAGGAACCTATTCAGTTCCCGGAAGTAAAACTACCAGTTAAAATGAAAATAAATTATTGGAGTTTTATAATTATGAATAAATTAAAGGTAGCCGCAATGAAAAATAAATATCTGTTTTTACTCGTAATTCCTCTCGCTTTTTTATTCTTCGCATTTTCAAACTTGATTCCCGGAATAAAAATATTTGAAATCGATTCGGATAGTGAATTCATTTTTCGGTTTAAAGACGATTACAAAGCTGCGTGGAGAACCGTTGATTCACTTGAACAACAAGGACTTACACGTTCTGCACTCGAAGTTGTTGAAGAAATTTATGAAGCAGCAAAAAAAGATAACAACCAACCACAATTCATCAAATCTGTTTTTTACAAGTTGAAATTTGGAAACTACATTGAAGAGGACAGTCACGTTAAAATTGTTAAAGATGTAAAAGCTGAAATTGACAGTGCTGAATTTCCTGCCAATGCAATCCTGGAATCAATTCTTGCAAATATTTACTGGCAGTATTATCAAAACAACAGATGGAGATTTCAACAGAGAACTGAAACAGTAAATTTTGATAATGAAGACTTTCAAACTTGGGATCTTTCAAGATTAATCAGAGAAATCACAAAATATTATCAAGCGTCATTTGAGCAAAGCGATAAGCTTAAAAAAATTCCTCTGAAAGAATTCGATGATATCCTTGTTTACGCAAATGACGAATATGCATATTTGCGCCCAACTCTTTTTGATTTGCTGGCACATCAGGCTTTACAATTTTTTGCAAATGATGAAGCATCTGTAACTGAGCCGGTTTACAAATTTGAATTAAAAAGTGATAGAGATTTTTCGCCAGCAGATGATTTTGTTGAAATAAAATATGAAACCAAAGATTCACTTTCACTAAAATTTTATGCAATTCAACTTTATCAGCAATTAATTGCATTTCATCTTGGTGACAAAGAAAAAGCTGCGTTGATTGATATCGATCTCGCAAGATTAAATTTCATTAGAAGCCAAAGTGTAAATTCTGAAAAAGACGAGCTGTATATTGATGCCATCATCAACATGGAAAAGAAATTCAGTGATGTTCCTTATTCAACTTTAATCTCATTCAATAAAGCACAATACTACTATAGCGAAGGAACCAAATACGATCCCAACGGCTCGGATGAGTATAAGTGGGATATTAAGAACGCACTCGAAATTTGTAATTCAGCAATTGAAAAATTTCCGGACACATTTGGTGCGGGTCAATGCAGATGGCTTCAAAACCAGATACTTATGAAAAGTTTAAGTGTTCAGACTGAATACGGAAATCTTCCTGACCAACCTTTTCTCGCTTTAGTCTCTTACAAGAATGTGAATAAAATTTATTTGCGAGTGATTCCGTGGACGGAATCGTTAGACCCGACAAAAAACAAACTGGACGCACAAAAACTTGCACAAAGATACTCAGCGCAAAAACCTATTCACGAATGGTCGGTTGATTTGCCCGATGATAAAGATTACCAGAACCACAGTGTTGAAATAAAATTACCTTCGTTATCCGTTGGTCAATATTTAATTCTTGTTGGAACTGATCCAGAATTCACTTATGAAAAAAATGCAGTTGGTTACAGCATGACATGGATTACAAACATTAGTTATATCAGGAAAGACACCGGTGAGAATAATGTTTTGTTTTATGCTTTGAATAGAAAATCAGGTCAGCCATTTTCGAATATTGATGTTGAAGTTTGGGGACAAAAGTATGTGCCTGATGCAAGAGAATATCAGTTCTTCAAAATTAAACGGGGAAAAACTTCTGATGATGGTGCCTTTCAATTTGTAAAGGATGATAATCAGTATAACACTTACAAAATGACGTTCATTAACGGTAAAGATAAATTTGAGTCACAAAATTTTTACTCATACGCATACAACCAGAATAATACAAGACGTACTACAACTTTCTTTTATCTGGACCGTGCGATTTACAGACCCGGACAAATAGTTTACTTCAAGGGTTTGGTAATTGATACAGATGGTAAAAAGGATAACAACATTGTCTCCGGCAAATCCACAACAGTAACTTTTTATGATGCCAACCATCAAAAAATTGCCGATGCAACTTTTACAACAAACGAATTCGGAACTTTTAACGGAAAGTTCACAATTCCGGTTGGAAAGATTGGCGGTCAATACATGATTGCAAACGAATATGGTTCACAATACTTCAGAGTTGAAGAATACAAACGGCCAAAGTTTGAAGTTAAGTTTGATCCGATAAAAGGAAGCTATTCATTAAATGATAAAGTAAAAGTTGAAGGATTTGCTAAAACATATTCCGGCGCAAATCTGAATGATGTCGATGTGAAATACAGAGTTGTGCGCACAGTTTATTTTCCTTACTACGATTACAGATGGAGATGGTATTACAACTGGTTTTGGGGAAGATATAACGAAATGGAAATAACGAACGGCATTACTACAACAGATAAAGATGGAAAATTCAAAGTTGAATTTGATTTGGTGCCGGATCTTTCAATGCCGAAAGAAACAAAACCGGTTTTCAGTTATACTGTTTATGCAGATGTAATTGATGTAACCGGTGAAACACATTCAGCTCAGACTTACGTTAGTGCTGGATATGTTGCACTGATTGCAAATCTGAACTTACCGGAAATAATCAATTCGCATATTCTCGATAAGCATTTAGTTTCAACTACAAACCTGAATAGTCAATTTGAACCAGCACAGGTATCAATTGAAATTTACAAGCTGAAAACTCCTGAGAGAATTTTCCGAGACAGACTTTGGTCAAAACCTGATAAATTCATTATGAGCAAAGATGAATTCTATAAACTATTTCAGCACGATATTTATGATGATGAAAATGAATTCTTCACCTGGGAAAAAGAAAGAAAAGTATTTAATACAAGTTTCAAAACAACTGATAGCTCTTACATTACATTCAAAGATCAACCGGAATGGGAAGCTGGTAAATATGTTGCTACTCTAAAAACAAAAGACAAAAACGGAACTCCGGTTGAGCTGACAAAATATTTTACTTTGTTTGATCCTGAATCAGATAAAACTCCTCTGAACGAAGCAAGCTGGGTTTATATGAATCAAAAAAATTATGAACCGGGAGAAACTGCAACTCTTTACATTGGTTCGGCTGAAAAAGATGTTACTGCTCTTTATGAACTTGAGTACGATGGAAGAATAATCACAAAAGAATGGATTGATCTTGATGATGAGCAGAAGAAAATTGAAATCCCAATCAAAGCTGAATACAGAGGAAACATAGTCACTCATATTGCATTCATTGTGAACAATGAATCACATCTGGTTACACAAATTATTTCTGTTCCGTGGACAAATAAACAACTTCAAATATCTTTTGAAACTTTCCGCAGTAAACTTTTGCCGGGTTCAAATGAAGAGTGGAAATTGAAAATATCCGGACCAAACGGAGATGAAATAGCTGCTGAAATGCTTGCATCGATGTACGATGCTTCCCTGGATGCATTTGCTGCAAACTACTGGGGTTTCAATATCTATCCATATTTCTACTCAAGATATAACTGGACAGCGGATAATAACTTTACTTCAATAAGTTCGCGTTTTTATGAAGAAGGATGGAACAATTATGTTTACCCGCCAACTATGTATTATCCATACATCAACAACTTCGGATTTTATTTTTATGGATATGGTTACGGTGGTTATAGAGATGGAAGATATGATATGGTGGCAAAAAGTTCAGTCAGTGATGAACTTTCTTTACCATCGGGTAATATGGTTGCTGAAAGTGAATCTGTCGGAGAGAAGAAAAAGGAAATGAATGGAAATGAAAGACAAAAAGATGGAGATAAATCGCAAGGTTTAGTTTCAGGCACTCAACCAGAGCAATCGTTCGAAGGTGTTTCAATTAGAAAAAATCTGAATGAAACAGCTTTCTTCTATCCTGAATTAAGAACAAATGAAAAAGGTGAAATAATAATTTCCTTCACAGTTCCCGAAGCATTGACAAGATGGAAATTTATGGGCTTTGCTCTCACAAAAGATTTGAAGAGTGCAATAGTTTACAATGAAACTGTAACTCAAAAAGATCTGATGATAATGCCGAATCCGCCGAGATTTTTAAGAGAAGGTGATGAAATTTATTTCACAGCAAAAGTCAGCAACCTTTCTGACAGCTCACTTTCTGGTTCTGCAACTTTACAGTTGTTTGATGCTTTCACAATGAAACCAATTGATGCATTATTTGAAAATTCAGATAACGTAAAATCATTCTCAGCAGAAAAAGGAATGAGCGAAGGCTTAAGCTGGAGACTAAAAGTTCCACTCGGAAAAGTTGATGCGATTGTTTACAGAGTAATTGCAAAATCAGGAAAATTTTCTGATGGTGAAGAGAATGCGCTTCCGATTCTAACAAACAGAATGCTGGTAACAGAAACTCTTCCGCTTCCTGTAAAAGGTCACGAGACAAAAACTTTTCTTCTTAAAAAATTGATGGAGAATAAATCAAGTCAACTTTGCAGAATTATAATCTTACACTTGAGTTCACAGCAAATCCTGCCTGGTATGCAATTCAGGCATTGCCTTATATGATGGAATATCCTTACGAATGTATTGAACAGGTATTCAACAGGTTTTATGCAAACAGTATTGCAACTCACATTGCAAACTCAAGTCCGAAAATCAAAAAGATTTTTGATACCTGGAAGGAAGTTGATAAAGATGCACTTGCTTTCAAATCTTGAAAAGAACCAGGAATTAAAATCTGCACTTCTTGAAGAAACTCCGTGGGTTCTCGATGCACAGGATGAAAGTGAAAGAAAAAGAAGAGTTGGATTACTTTTCGATTTAACAAGAATGGCAAATGAACTTGATCGTGCTGAACAGAAAATAAAAGACATGCAGTATTCAAACGGCGGCTGGCCGTGGTTCCCGGGACTTCCTGAAAACCGTTTCATCACTCAATATATTGTTGTTGGAATGGGACATCTTGAAAGACTTGGAATAAAAGATATCAGAGAAAATGCTGAAGTCTGGAATATGTTGCAAAGAGCTGTTGTTTACACAGATGTAAGAATGTATGAAGATTATGAATGGATAAAGAAGCATGGAATTCTTGACAAGAAAAATATCGGTTACATTCAGGCACAATATCTTTATGGCAGAAGTTATTATCTCGATATTCCAGTCGATGATAAATACAAAGAAGCATTTGATTACTGGAAAGGTCAGGCACAGAAATACTGGCTGAGCAACAACAAGTATATGCAGGGAATGATTGCACTTGCGCTTTACAGAATGTATGATGCAAAGACTGCAAAAGCTATCATCAAATCGATAATTGAAAATGCAGTGTTCAATGATGAAATGGGAATGTATTTCAAAGAAGAATGGGGATGGTGGTGGTACCAGGCTCCGATTGAAACTCAGGCTTTATTGATTGAAGCAGTTGATGAAATTGTGAAAGACCAGGAATCAGTTGATCTGATGAAAGTATGGCTGCTGAAACAGAAACAGGTCCAGGATTGGAAAACAACCAAAGCAACTGCTGAAGCTTGTTATGCACTGTTGTTGAGAGGAAGCGACTGGCTTGCAGATACAAAAATGCCTGATATTAAAATCGGTGGACAAATGCTTGATCTTCTCAACAATCCTGAAATTCATATTGAAGCAGGAACAGGATATTTCAAAACTTCCTGGAAAGGTGAAGATATAAAACCTGAAATGGGAGAAGTTACTGTAACGAATAACAATAATGTTGTTGCGTGGGGTTCACTCTACTGGCAGTATTACGAACAGCTTGATAAAATTACCCCTGCTGAAACTTCATTGAAGATAGATAAGAAGTTGTTTTTAGAATTGGATTCTCCAACAGGAAAGAAAATTACTCCGGTTACTGAAGACACAAAACTGAAACCTGGGGATATTGTAAAAGTAAGAATTGAAATTCGTGTTGACCGTGATATGGAATTCGTTCATCTGAAAGATATGCGTGCAGCAGGATTTGAACCGATAAATGTTCTTTCGCAGCATAAATACCAGGATGGTTTGTGGTATTACGAAAACACACGCGATGTTGCAACAAACTTCTTTATGGATAGACTGAATAAAGGAACTTATGTATTTGAGTATCCGTTGAGAGTAACATTCAAAGGAGATTTTTCAAACGGAATTACTACAATCCAATGTATGTATGCACCTGAGTTTGCAAGTCATTCGGAAGGTGTGAGAGTTAAGATTCAATAGATCAAAAAATGTAGCGACAAGTCACGACTTGTCGCTACGATTTAAAATTCATTTCTATGCACCATAAAAGAAAACGAAATAGATTAAAAGAATATGATTATTCCCAAGCGGGATATTATTTTATTACAATTTGTGTCAATGATCGCAAAGATTACTTTGGTAAAATTGATAATAGCAGTTGTAAATTGAATGAATATGGAAAAATGGTTGAGCAAATTCTTGAAAAAATTCCAATTATATATCCTTATTTAGAATTGGATTATTATGTAATTATGCCAAATCATATTCACATAATAATAATTATTGATCCCTCGAATGTAAATGTAGTGACAGGTCGTGACCTGTCACAAAAAGATGAACCGAAACCAAAAATCAAATCCTTATCAGAACTCATCGGTGCGTTCAAAACAATGAGTTCAAAGGAATTGCACCAAAAAGGTTTAAAAGAATTTAAATGGCAGCGTTCCTTTTATGACAGAATATTAAGGAATGAAAAAGAATTGTATCAGATAAGAAAATATATTGAACAGAATCCATTGAGTTTAGAAATTGCAAATCAGTTGCCAGAAAACCTAATATTGTGACTGACGTTTTAAATGTAGCGACAAGTCGTGACTTGTCGCATTTAATTTTATATGGGACAGGTCGCGACCTGTCCCTACGAATTTGAATCAACTCAAAAGGTGGAGAGGGTTTTATATTTTGGAATGTCAACTGACACACATAGTTTTGATATCAAAATATATAAAAGGAAAATGAATTGAAAACCCCCACTGAAAAACAGATACAAAACACGATTGCAGTTTTCATTGACTTTGAAAATTTATATTACTCCTCTCTCAATAATTTCGGTGAAGCTCCCGATTTAATGATCATCCGCAACCTGTGTGAGAAGAAAGGTGGAATTGCTTCAATCCAGGCTTTTGGAGATTGGGTTCGATTCAATGATCAAATTGATGGTCTTCAGACTAGCGGCATACAACCTGTTTTTACACCTTTATCCCGCACAGAAAAAAGCAGTGCGGATACTTTTATTTGTGTAAGTGCGATGAAATTGTTTATGCAGAATGAAAACATTAACACTTTAATCCTGGTTTCCGGTGACCGTGATTTTATACCTCTATTAAATGAATTAAGATCACTCGGGAAACAGTACTTATTTAATGGGTGTTCCTGGTTCTATTTCACGGGATTTGGTGAATGTTGCTGATGGGCTAATTGAATATCAGCCGGCAAAAATAAAACCTAAAGAATCGAAATCATTGCAGAGTCACTCAGAAAAAATTGAGTGAACAAATAGAGAACAGTATCATTTCATTATTGAAGAAAGAAAATCGAAGAATAAATGTTGCAACAATTGGAATAAGAATTAAGAAGGAACATCCGGAGTTCAATCACAAAGAGTTTGGATATGATAAACTATCCCATTTCCTCGATAGCTTTTCACAAATAAAAATTGAATATGACGAAGATAAGCTTGTTGCATATGCAAGTTTAGTTAAATGAATTATTTTTCTTCAGCAAACCTGTTTCTCAATTCAACCGGTTTCGCTTTACTTTTCATCTTAAGATTCAGCATTTCAACAAATACTGAGAATGCCATCGCAAAATAAATGTAACCTTTGGGGATGTGTTGTTCTAGTCCTTCTGCAATTAGTGATACACCAATTAATAATAAAAATGAAAGTGCAAGCATTTTAACAGTTGGATGTTTATCAACGAAGTCACTTATCCCTTTTGCAGAGACCATCATTACCACCACGGCAATAATTACTGCTAAAACCATAATAATCAATTCATTGGCCATACCAACAGCGGTGATAACAGAATCAAGTGAAAAAACTATATCAAGCAAAAGAATCTGCACAATTACATTGGAAAATGATTTAGCTGCCTTAGTAGTTGAATGTCCTTCCTCACCTTCTAGTCTCTCGTGTATTTCGAATGTACTTTTTGCAATAAGAAATAATCCACCAGCAATTAAAATAATATCTCTGCCACTTATTTCTTGTCCTAGTGCAGTAAACAGTGGAAGTGTTAATTTCATTATCCATACAATAGAAAACAGCAGAAGTATTCTTGTGATCATTGCAAGTGCAAGACCAGTCAATCTGGCTTTGTTCTGTTGTTCCTTCGGAAGTTTTCCTGAAAGGATTGAAATAAAAATTATGTTATCAATACCAAGAACAATTTCCAGCACAGTTAATGTAAGTAAAGCAATCAGCGATCCGGGTTGTGTAATCCATTCCAATTTGTCATCTCAGATTTTTTATTAGATAGTTTTTTTAAATTGAAGAAGCTTGTAATTCATCATAAGTGAGATCCAATCTTTCTGCAGAAAGAAGAAATTTTGTGTAATCTTTTTTTGGATTATTGAATACTTCTTTTGTCTCCCCACTTTCTACAATCTCTCCATCTTTTATTATTATTATCTTGTTAGCAAGATTACTCAGAATATTCAGATCGTGGCTAATACAAATCATTGTAAGATGAAATTCTTTATTAAGCCTTTTGAAAAGTTTAACGAGGTTCAACTGTGATTCAACATCCTGCGCAGAAAATGGTTCATCAAGAATTAATAAAACAGGTTTAGTCGCAAGCAATCTTGCTAAAGCTGCTCTTTGTTGTTCACCTCCGCTGAGTTCCATTCCTCTTCTTTGATAAAGTGCTTTCGGGAAACCGACTGAATTTAGCACAGCTTCTCGTTCGCTTTGAATATGATCTTTATCAATCCCATTGATCATCAAAGCTTCATCAATTACTGATTGAATTTTTCTGAGTGGATTTAAAACTTCTCCGTGGTTCTGAAAAAGAATTTGTACCGGACTACTTTGCCTTTTTGTTGCTTCTGAATTTAAAATAATTTTACCATTCCCTGGTTTTATCAATCCCGCAATAACTTTTGCTAATGATGATTTTCCCCCACCGGATTCACCGGCGATTCCAATTATTTCTCCAGTCTCAACCTCAAATGAAACATTCTTCAATATATCAAATTGCTTTTTGCTATCATCTTTAATGACAACAGAATATGAAATATTTTCAACTTTAAGCAGAGACAAGACTTAACTCTTTAAATGAATTAATAAAATTTTTCAAATCATCATCGGAAGAATTTAAAAATTCATCGGGCTTGTAAAATTTAGAAAGTTGTCCATCTGATAAATATGCAATATAGTCAGATGATTTAAGTGCAAAGTTAATATCCTGCGTTACGTTCAAGACCGATTTATCATTGTCCCTGGTAAAATTTTTAATCTTCAGGAGGATAAGATTTATTACGGCATAATCAACTCCCGAAGTTGGTTCATCCAGTATTAGTAAATCCGGATTTGCAAGAAGTGCCAGTACCGATTAAAATCCTTTGAGCCATTCCACCGCTTAATTCATAAGAATGAAGAGCCGACAATTTTGTATATGTCGGCAACAAAAAATAATGTAGCAGTTCTTCAATTTTAAGCGGGCTTATGTTTGAAAGATCAAAGTAATACTGAATCTTTTTCAATGGATCAAAACTATTGGCAGCATCCTGAAAAACGTATCGGATGTTTCCTTTTCTTATCTCTTGTAATTTTGCTTCTGAAGCTTTGAACAAATCCAGACCGTTGAAAGAAACTATTCCATTTACTTCATAATCAGTTTGTGAAAGAAGAGCAGTCAATGATTTTATAAGAGTCGATTTTCCCGAACCATTTTTCCCGAGAATAGTATACACGTTACCTTTTACAAGCTCAAACTTGATGTCTTTAAGTATCGTTCGTCTTTTTTCTGCATCCAGAAATGAAACTGAATTTATATTTACACTAAGCATAAGTAAAAATGTTGTTTTTCTTTTACTCAACAAAATAATAAATTGGCGTGAGAAATTACTATTTGTAATACACATTCTTCTTAATGAACACAAAAAATATAAATCTTCTGCTTCTTTCATTACTCTCACTACTAATAATTTCATGTGATTCAAAACAATCAACAAATAATAATCGATTTGTAATTGGAATTGCTTCAGATGTTCAGACATTTAATTCGTTATTTGCCTTTAGCTATGAAGAAAGCGCTATTGCGGATCTGCTTTATCCCGGATTGCTGGATTTCAGATGGAATGAAGAAAGCGGTGAATTAGATAGTTATCCGATGATAGCAGAAAGTTGGCAATGGTCTGAAGATTCTTCCTCAATAAAATTTTACCTGCGGAACGATGTTTATTGGTCGGATGGAATAAAACTTACATCTGCAGATGTCGTTTTTTCTTACGACGTTTTTTCTGATCCTGTTGTTCAAAGTCGTCTGTTCGGAACTTTCAATCAACTCTACACTGATTCTATCGAGCACATTGATATTGAAAAAACTTTCAAAATAATTTCTCCAATAGAATTTGAAATGCATTTCTCTGAAAACTCTGTGCCTGATTTAGTAAAGATTTCCATTCCAATAATACCGCAGCATATTTTTTCTTCAATAAGCAGAGATCAAATTGATAATAGCGAAATTAATTTTAATCCAGTTTCAAGCGGCCCTTTTAAATTAAAAAAATGGGATCGGAATCAAACTATAACTCTGGTAGCCGATAGTAATTCATTTCTTTTTGCTAAAGGACAGATTGCTGAACTCGTATTTAAAATTATCCCTGATTATACCTCAAGAATTTTACAGCTTAAAAAAGGAAGCATTGATTTAGTTGAATTGATCAAAGTAGAAGATATGGAAGAGTTGAATGCTGAAAATAATTTGTCAGTGATTAATCTTGTTGGGAGAGAATATGATTATGTCGGTTGGAACAATATTGATCCGGAATTATTTTCTAAAGGTGAAGTTAAGCCGAATAAATTTTTTGGAAGCAGTGCTACTCGAAAAGCATTAACTATGGCAATCAACAGGAATGAAATATTGGAGGAATATTTGCTAAACCAGGGTGAACTGGCAGTTTCGCCTGTTTCTCCAATTTTTAAATCTGTTTTTAATAATCAGGTAAAACCTTATGAATATAATCCGGATAAGGCGAAGAAGTTATTGGCTGAGGAAGGTTGGACTGATAAAGATAAAAACGGAATTCTTGAAAAAGGTAATGAAGAATTTAAATTTAAATTGTACTACCCTGTTGGAAATCCGCTGCGGGAATATGCTTCAGTGATAATTAAAAATGATCTTAGATCGGTTGGTATTGAAGTAACAACTGAAAAGATGGAGCTTGGTGCATTCATTGACAATCTTTACGAAAGAAAACTTGATTCCTGGATGGCTGGCTGGGGAATTCCGATACCATTAGAGTTAAAACCATATTGGTATTCCGATCCAAACATTGGTGTGTTAAATTTTGTTAGCTATCAAAATGTAGAAATTGACAAAATTCTTGATCAGCTTGATAATAAAATCAGTGACGAAAATAAAAATAAACTGATAATGGAATTACAGGAAATCATTCATAACGATGAACCTGCTACATTTCTTTACTGGACTCCAAATATTGTGGTTTACAACAAACGGATAAAAAATTTAAATATAACTCCTTATGGAATTATGACTCACTGCTGGGAGTGGACTCTTAATGAGTAAAGTTTTGAAACCAGGAATTGTAAAAACTTTTTTTGTCCGGTTTTTATCATCATTGCTGACTCTTTTTCTTCTTGTGAGTTTTTTATTTTTCATTATAAGATTAGCTCCCGGCAACCCGACTGATAAATACATTTCTGCTAAACTTGGCAGTGATCTTTCAGAAAAAGTTGCTGAAAAGTTTTCACTCAATCAACCAGTTGCTGATCAATACTTCGCATTCATTTCAAATATTTTTAAAGGGGACCTGGGAGTATCGTATAACTATCGGCTTCCGGTATTTGATGTAATATGGGAATACTTTTCCTTCACATTAATATTTGCCGGCATCAGTTTTATTTTTCAGTTTGCTTTGAGCATTTGGCTTGCAATCAAAGTAGTAAGAAAGCAAAATAAGTGGTTAGAAAAATTTACTTCCAACTTTTCTCTTTTTGTTTATTCAATTCCCGCATTTGTTCTTGGCGTTTCTTTGATTTACATCTTTTCGGTTCATCTGGATTTATTTCCAATTTCAGGGTTAAAATCACTCGAGTATGATGAGCTATCATTTTTTCCCCGGATATTAGATGAATTGCATCATTTGATTTTGCCTTTGATAACACTTTCCGCCGGAGGTGTTGCATTGTTTTATAAATATGCAAAAGAAAGTTTGGATGAAATAAAGAATCAAACCTTCGTTGTAAACTTGAGGGCTTTCGGGCTCGATGAAAATATAATTTTGAAAAAACACATTCTTCCAAATGCCATCAGACCATTGATTTCTGTCGCAGGCGTTGAACTTGGAATACTGCTTGGTGGAACTTTAATAACAGAAGTAATTTTCAGTTTACCCGGTATGGGCAGGTTGGCAATCGATTCCATTTTATCCAGAGATTATCCTTTAGTAATAGGTTGTGTATTTACTGCAGGTGCAGTGATGATTCTTGCTAATTTTATTGCTGATTTAGTAAAGTTGAAAGTTGACAAAAGAATGATCAAGGGAATTCTGAATTGAAATCCGGATTAAAAATAATTCACTGGATAATTTTTCTGTGGTTGTGCGTAGTCATTACCCGGTTTGATTTGATCATAGATTATCTTTCATTGTTTTTTAGTTACATCGATTTATTATTAAATGATTCTTCATCTGCATTCACTTTTCTGAATTTTGGTTTTTTTGATGTCGCACTTTCTGTTTTATTTTTTCTTCTGATAATTCCGCTATTGATAATAGCAAGAAAAAGATTGCAATTTATTTCATCCGGAATAAATTTCTCATTTGCATTTTTGATACTGCTAGGTTTTGTTTTTCTGTTTGCACCGATAATTACGAATGAAAATCCTGAATTCTCCCAAAATCTTTCTGTAACAAAACTGCTTCCGCCATTTAGTTCTGTAAAACAGATTGAGCTAATTAGTCAGGAAGAGCAAAAATTATCTGAAGCAGAAATATTCCGTAATAAATTAGAAAAAATTATCAAAACACCATTTAGCAATAGTATTATTTTTGCTGATAGTATTGTTTTTGCGGATCAGGTAATCTACTATCAAAAAAATGAAGCTTATGAAATTGACATGAAGAGGCTGCTTGTTGAAGCTGACATTCCAATTATTAAAAACAATTTTTTTCTGCTTGGTACTGATGAATTTGGAAGAGATCTTTTTGCCAGATTAATTTATGGTACTCGTATTTCTCTTACTGTTGGTTTAGGTGCGGTTTTATTGTCTTTTATAATTGGAATTCTTTTAGGATTCATCGCTGGCTATCGAGGTGGATTCATTGATATATTATTTAATCGCTTTACAGAAATGTTTTTAGCTTTTCCAGTAATTTATCTTATCGTGTTGATCCTCGCTTTGTTTGGAAGTTCAATATTTTCTGTCATTATTGTTTTGGGTATCTCTGGTTGGATGAGTCTATTCAAAATTGTAAAAAGTGAAGTTCTTTCGATTAAACAAAAAGATTTCTTCGTTACCGCTGAACTTGTGGGATTAAATAAGTATCAGCTTCTTAAAAAAGAAATATTTCCTGTTATTGTCACACCTGTTTTTGTAAACCTGGTATTTTTATTTAGTAATGTTATTCTTGCGGAAGCAGCTTTGGGATATCTCGGACTTGGTAATAGTAATTCGTATCCATCCTGGGGTTCAATGATCAGTTCTGGACAGGAATATATTACAAAAGCGTGGTGGCTTATTGCATTCCCGGGATTAGGTTTGATCTTAACTTTATACTCTTTTAATTCATCAGGCAAAATGATGAGCAGAGTTTTGAATCCAGGAATAAAATAATGATAAATATTCGCTATAAAATAATTAAAAAACTCGGAGAAGGAAGAAGCTCAGTTTATCTTTGCAGTGATATTGAAACTTCGGAAAAGGATTATGCAATAAAAATTCTTCCTCCGGATGTGGATAAGCTGGAAAAAGAGAATTTTGTAAAAGAGTATTTTACACTTCAAAAACTTGAGCATCCAAACATTATAAAAGCCCATGATTTGGGTACTATCTTTAAAACTGATAATGAAGAAGGGATAGTTCCGGGTTCAAGCTACATAGTACTGGAATATTTTGAAGGCGAAGAATTGCTTGCCTCCAATGCATATCGTAATGAAAATAATCTCAGAGAAATAGTCAAACAAATTTGTGCTGCTCTTTATTACCTTCATCAATCAAAATACATCTATTATGATTTAAAACCCGAGAACATACTTGTTTCCTTGAAAAAAAATATTCCTCATATCAGATTGATAGATCTTGGCCTTGCTGAATATTCGCCATCTCAATCAGATTATGAAATTAAAGGAACTGCACACTACATAGCTCCCGAACTATTAAAGAAAGAAAAACACAATAATTCTGTAGATCTATATTCACTTGGAATGATAATGTATCAGATTATTTATAACAAGTTTCCCTTTAGTGCAAAAGCGGAACTTGATATTTATAAGTCTGCAATAGAACACGAGTTTGATTTTCCGGTATCACGGGAATATTCTCAGGAACTAATCAGTGTTGTTACAAAATTGTTGGAAAAAGATGTTAATAAAAGATACTCTTCAGCTTTGGCAATAATCAAAGATCTCGGTTTTCCACTTGATTTAGAGATAAGTAAAGAATTTTTACCTGCTAAAATTTATTCTTGTCGGGATTCTGTAATTAGCCAATTGTCAAGATACATTAAAGATCAAGATAGTACAGAAATGTTTACTATAAAAGGATTTGAGGGTGTTGGCAAATCATCTTTACTTGATAAATTACAGGAAATTTACAGGCAAGCTGTACTTATTTCTGATGTTAAGGGAAAGTCTTTTGAAGAATTAATTCGTTACTTTCTAAGACAAATTGTTTTTTCAGAATCCGTTTATCCAAAACTTTCGGAGAAAGATAAGTTATATCTTCTCCAACAGCTTGAATTAAATCCAGCGGAAATAATTAATGACATTAAACCTTTAATAGCAATTATCTCTACCAATTCTAAATTCATATTACTTATTGATGATTTAAATTTATATGATAATCTTGTTAGTAATCTACTGCTGGAAATTATTCCAATTCTTCAGGTGAATAATATTAAAATAATTGTGAGCGAATCTTCTGAGCATGATTATTTTTCAACCAGAATAAATAACCGCAGAGAACTTACGTTAGGACCTTTTGTCGGCCACGAATTAAAAACATTTTTAGATGAGAGCTACAATACAGATGTTCCCAGGGAAACAATTGAAAGCCTTGTTATTAAAAATGCCGATTTAATTCCGGGAAATATAAAATCGTTCATTAAAGATTTAATTCTTTTTGGAATATTGAAATTTTCAGAAAATGGGATAATTTTTTCTGATGATGAAGATAAACTTTCCTCTATAACTGAAGCACAATTTGCAGTTTATGATTTAAGATTAGCCAATCTTTCAAAGCAAGAATTAATTACTGTGCAGGTAATTTCGGCATTTGATGCCTACATTGATTCTCATACTTTGACAGTTCTAGTTGGATTAAGCAAAGAAGTAATTGAAAAAATTATTTTTAATCTTCAGCTCAATAACATATTACAGAATTTCATTTCCGGACCGACATTAATTTTCACGTCTGAAGCGATTAAGAAATATATCTATGCCTCAATTGAATCAAAGCAAAAACTTCATTACAGTCTCGCAATTAAACTCGCAAAAAAACTCCCTTCTTTTAACCGCCTGGAGTCAGCAAGACACTACGAATTAGCTGGTCAATTTGAAATATGTTACAAATTAACGATGGAAGAAATAGCAGATGCTGAAAAACATTCAACATTTGCTTATATCCAAAATATACTTATTCATTTATTATCACTTCCACTTAAAAAAGAACAGATTGATTCAGCCAAAATTAAATTGAGTGAAGTTTATCTGAAACTCGGAGATATACAGTCAACTCTGAATATGATCAAAGACTTAAAGAGTACACTTCCCGAAAAGATGATCGACAGTAAATTGTACATTAATGAGGGAAGCGCTTTAATAGCTTCTGGTGATTATGAAGCCGGCAAACGTGTAATGTCTGAACTTCTAAATAAAATAAAAAACGTTGTGGAAAAGAACAGACTAAAAGTGGAATTAGCTTACGCCGATTTTGAACTTAAATTGTACAATTCCGCTAGCCAACAGTGTGATCAACTTCTTGGTGAGAAAAATCTTTCTCCGGAGTTAAAAGGACGCTGTTATAATTTAAAAGGAATGATTAATATTTATAAGAGCAATGATTTAAAATCAGCCCTTGAAAATTTTGAAAAAGCAAAATCTCAGTTTGTTGAATCAAATCAACCCGTTCGCATAGCGGGTACTGAAGTGAATATTGGAAATATTTATAACATTTTTGGTAATTACAAACAAGCAGAAGAACATATGCAAAATGCTTCACGAATAAATCAATCTATTGGTAATCTTGACCATGAAGGGTTACTAATGCAAAATATGGGTGCCTTTTATTTTAATCGAAGTCACTTCGAGTCAGCAATAAAATCATATCAAAAAGCACATAACATTTTTGTGAGTATTGGAAATGAACTTAACGGAGCCAGAGTTCTATGGGACCTTGGGGAAATTTATATTGAGATTTGTGAGTTTGGAAAAGCATTAAATTCTTTGGATGAATCTCAACACCTATTTGAGCAAACGAACAACTTTGCTGAATTTGCAGATGTACTGATTATGAAAGGAAAATTATTTTATAAGATCGGAGCGTTTCAAAATTTTGAAGAAATTTTGGAACAATTCCAGATTTTTTATACTAAACATAACTTACAAGATAGTCACGAATATTTTTATAAAATGTTAATTCAATTGAAGTCTTTTTACAAAGAGAAAATAATTTCAGTCGATGAATTAATATTAATTCGAAACGAGATGATTGTAAGAAGAGACAATCATAACTACATAGAAGTAATAAACTTAGTTATTCAGTTTTATCTCCATAAGAAGTTATTTCAGGAAGCAATTAAAGAACTTTATAGTCCAGAACTTATTGAATTATGCTCACAAAATTCTATATTGGAAGCACAAAGAGAATATTTTTTTGGAATTATTTCTAAAAATATAAATTCAGATAAACTAGCGCCACCTTTAGTTTATTTTGAAAAAGCATTTGACTTGATAAAAGATGACTCTATAAATGAATTGACTTGGAAAGTTTTATTTGAAATTTCTCAACTTTACATTGAAAGGGGCAACCTCACTAAAGCAAAGTATTTCGTCACGTATACCAGAGAGTTGATTTATTTTATTGCTGAAAAGATAGAATCACCACTCTTACGTGCAGCTTATTTACGCAATAGCGAAAGAATGAATACGTTAAAGAAATTAGAAAGTTTTTATCCTTCAAATTAAACTATGTCAGAAGGCCAATATAATATAAAAGTTTTTTCAGATTCGGAGGATCTTGTCTCCATTACTTCTGCGCTTAAGCAATTAGAGCTTAAAGGATTTCAACTGAACATATCATTTCCATCAGAATTTGATTTAGATAATAACGATATAATTATTTTAAAAATCCAATCTCTCGATTCAGATTTATATAAAAGTTTACTTAAAGCACGTAGAGGGAAAACCAATAAAATTATTATAGTTATAAGCAATTCAGATGCATTGCTAGTGACTTCACTTTTAAAACAAGGATTCTTAGACATTTTTGTCTTCCCTTACGAAGTTCTAAAATTCACTTCATATATCGCCGAAGTAATTAGTAACAAATCCTACATCACAGAAGTTAGTCGTATAGGCACATTTGGTATGAACCGCCATGGCATCAAATCCATAATCGGTGATTCTGAAAAGTTATTGAGAGCATTGGAACTATCAAGTAAGGTTTCGGAAAAAAGCAATTCAAATGTTTTAATACTCGGTGAAACTGGTACAGGTAAAGGATTATTCGCAAGGGCAATTCACAATAATGGTCCGGCAAATCAATTTCCATTTATTGAT
The DNA here is from genome assembly GCA_963790385.1 of uncultured Ignavibacteriaceae bacterium. Taxonomy (GTDB): domain Bacteria; phylum Bacteroidota; class Ignavibacteria; order Ignavibacteriales; family Ignavibacteriaceae; genus IGN2. The sequence goes on along the minus strand of CAWBOG010000002.1, from coordinate 859,029 downwards.
ATTGTTTGTACTGCAATTCCAGAAAATTTGTTGGAATCTGAACTATTCGGATATGAGGCCGGTGCATTCACTGACGCACGAACAAGAAAGGTCGGTTTATTCGAACTCGCTGAAAGAGGTACTCTTTTTCTTGATGAGATTGGAGATCTAAGTTTTAACATTCAGACTAAATTGCTAAGAGCTGTTGAAAAAAAAGTTATAAAAAGATTAGGTGGCGTTGTTGATATCCCCGTTAATGCACGAATAATTTCGGCGACAAATCGAGACCTTGAATTTATGGTAGGACAAAATTTATTCAGACGAGATCTTTTTCACAGGTTAAATGTAGTTTCAATTGAGATTCCACCTCTACGGGAACGAGGAGAAGATATAATATATTTAGCAAATCATTTTATTGACGAGTTTAATCAGCAGTTCGATAAATCAATTAAAAAACTCGATAAAGATTTGCAGCACCTTTTAATGGGGCATTCATGGCCAGGAAATGTTCGAGAATTACGTAATGCAATAGAAAGAGCTGTTCTATTATGTGATGATCATAAATTACAAATTAAAGACTTTTCCAACCTGATTGATAATGTTCATAATAAAGCTCAGGAAGTTGCTACAGTAGATGATATTCCTTTCAACATTGTAAGAATGGATGTTAATTATGGAATCACATCCCTAAGGAATGTGGATAAAGAATACGCAAGGAAGGTTTTGACTAAAATGGGAGGAAACAAAACGCAAACTGCCAAAATTCTAGGAATTTCCAGACCAAAGCTTGATATTCTGTTGAAAGAACATTGAATTTCTAAAGTTATTTAATCTTCACATTTACGACATTTTTGTATTTTGGCAACCAGAAAAATTTCACTTTTTTGTAACAATTTTTTACAAACAGTAATGAAACTCCAGTTCGATTGAGTAATTATTACTTAATTTTGCCAATAACTAACAGGTAACAAAAAAAACGGCAACTTTTTCGGTGGCATAAGCATTGGGTTGATAATTTGTGCTGCTTACATGCAGTTCATGGGTGAAGTGTATGTCAAACTACTAGTAGTGTGTCATATTTATAGAACTGAGTGGTACTATGCGAACTATATTATCCATAGCTCTAACTTTGGGACTATTCATATCCGGATTCGCTCAGGTTGCTGACAATGTTCAAGAAGCGACCAGATATAGAGTCAATCAGGATAATATAACTACCTTAGCTGATAACCACCCGTCATTAACTTCCGAGGCAACTCAATCTGAACTCAAGTCTCTTGAGAACAGATCAACTTCACAACTTGAAGAACTCGGCACCAAGTATGGCTGGGTAAGATCAACTTCACAACTTGAAGAACTCGGCACCAAGTATGGCTGGGTAAGATCAGCTTCACAGCTTGAAGAACTCGGCACCAAGTATGGCTGGGTAAGATCAACTTCACAACTTGAAGAACTCGGCACCAAGTATGGCTGGGTAAGATCAACTTCACAGCTTGAGGAACTCGGCACCAAGTATGGCTGGGTAAGATCAACTTCACAACTTGAAGAACTCGGCACCAAGTATGGCTGGGTAAGATCAACTTCACAACTTGAAGAACTCGGCACCAAGTATGGCTGGGTAAGATCAGCTTCACAACTTGAAGAACTCGGCACCAAGTATGGCTGGGTAAGATCAGCTTCACAACTTGAAGAACTCGGCACCAAGTATGGCTGGGTAAGATCAACTTCACAGCTTGAGGAACTCGGCACCAAGTATGGCTGGGTAAGATCAACTTCACAACTTGAAGAGCTCGGCACCAAGTATGGCTGGGTAAGATCAACCTCACAACTTGAAGAGCTCGGCACCAAGTATGGCTGGGTAAGATCAGCTTCACAGCTTGAAGAACTCGGCACCAAGTATGGCTGGGTAAGGTAGAATGAATTAGTTCTCCAAAGTATACTTTGTTAAGCCTTCAATCTTTATTGAAGGCTTTTTTATTATTTAGTATAAGTCTTTATTTTTCCAATGTGCTTTGCAAATGGTGGTGATTAATTTTCCTCATTCTCTTAAAAGTTTTTGGTTCTTAAATTTTAAGGAATAATCTTGCTTTCTGTCAAAATGCTCAGAATATCTCTCCTGCTTATAATTACTTGTTCACTTCTTTATGCACAGGAAATCACTCAGATTACTGTTGTTGAAGATGAGAATAGTCAATCTTTACCCTCATACAATTACCAAGGAACGATTTACGTATCATTAAAGCATTTAGCGGATATAATTCACTTAAGCAGTGAATCAACTGAAAAGGGGAATACGATTGAAATAATTTTTCAAGATATCACTTTGCACTTCAAATCAAAAAACCCTTATGTGATAATAAAAATTCATGATTCCGGTGAATCAAGCATATATCAATATCCTACTTCATCGCATTTTATTAATGATTTAATTTTTGTTCCACTAAATGAAACACTTGAACTTTTTAATAAGTATTATGATAAATCGCTAATAGTAATCAGCCCGGGGAAAATAATTGTTCTTGAGAAAGATCAGTTGAGAATCAGCAGAATCCAGAGTATTAATCTTGAGCATGGAGTTAAAGGAACATATATTATAATTAAAAGCAACATTGAACTTAGTTCTGAATTATCAAGTGTTGAGCAGGATTCCTTCACACTAACAATAAAAAATGCATCGACATTTGAAAGTAGCTTCAAAGATATTAATTCTGTTGGGTATGTAAAACACATTAGCGTTTCAAATTTAAATCAGAATGTTAACATCAAGATAAAAATGAAAAATGCTGATATCACCAGTGAATTCTTTTACATTGATGATAACAAGGAGTTAGTCGTACATCTATTTGAACGGACAGAATCTTCCTGGCTGGAAAGAGAAAGTGAGCATTTTAAAGTTATATATCGTGAGAATCATTCAGACTTAGTTAACAATATTCTTGTTGATGCTGAAAAAGCCTTTAATCTTCTTGCTAACATTTTCAATTATAAGACTTCTGATAAAATTATTATTAATACTTATGACGTTAGTGATTACGGATTCGCAGCTGCGAGTACTACTCCCCAAAATTTTATAAGACTTGAGATTGAACCAATGGAGCCTGGCTACGAGATGGTCCCGTACAACGATAGAATTCAGTGGCTACTGAGTCATGAACTGGTTCATATTATTGTAAATGATGCGGAAGTCCAACCAGAAACTTTTTACAGAAACGTTTTTGGAAAAGTTCCTCCGGAAAAAGTCCAACCACTTTCAGCTTTCTACAGTCTTTTTACAAATTATAATCGTTACTCACCTCGCTGGCATCAGGAAGGCATTGCTGTTTTTTTTGAAACATGGTTAAGTGGTGGTTTTGGAAGAGAGCTGGGCAGCTTTGATGAAATGTATTTTCGAACCTTGGTATATAGCGGAATACCATTTCCATCTCAATTAGATTTGGAAACACTTTTAAGTCATAACTCAATTCAACTGGAAAATATTCATTATATCTATGGAGGCCGATTTCTAGCCTATCTATCTATTATGTACGGATCTGATAAAGTTATAGATTGGTTTAAGACAATTGAAGGTGATGCTTATTCAGACTTTGAAGGAAAATTTGAAATAGTATTTAATAAAAGATTTTATGATGCCTGGGCAGATTTTATAGACTATGAAATAAAGTTCCAAGAAGAAAATATCAGCATCTTAGAAAAATCAGAGCAAACAGAATTAAAAAAAATAACAACAGAAAATTTTGGTTGGGTTTCAAAACCATGTTTTGACAGTTTTACAAATTCAATAATTTATGTTTATCACAAGCCTGGTGAACTATGCACACTTCAATCTTTAGATTTAAATTCGGGTGTTTCTAAAGAGATTAAGTCGATAGCTACACCAAGTATGCTTCAGGTTTCCTCTATTGCACTAGATGAAGCCAACGGATTACTATTTTATACAACTAACAATAACCAGTTGTTCAGAGATATTCATGTTTATCATCTGGAATCGGGTGATGAGAAGATGCTATTCGAGAATGCCAGAGTTGGTGATTTAGCTGTATCACCAGTAAAACATGATTTATGGGGAGTTCAGCACAATGCGGGTTTTGCTACTTTAGTTTATTCACCATATCCTTATCAGGAATTACTTAGCATTAAAACTTTTGAAATCGGAGATGAAATATTTAATCTTTCAATTGATGATTCCGGTAAAAGACTTGCAGCTGTGATAAAAAAATCAAGCGGTTTTCAATCTATAGTTATCATAAATACAGAATCTGTTATTACTGATTCTTTATTTCAGTATCAGGTTATTTCAAGCAGTGGCTCTCCTGAAAATCCATCCTGGAGCAGAGATGGTAAAGTTCTTTACTGGAATGCTTACACAAATGGAGTTTCAAATATTTACAGATATGATTTCAATAACTTATCAACCAAAGCAATTACAAATTGTATAACCGGTTTGTTCCGTCCGCTTGAGATATCACCTGATTCAATATTTGCTTTTGAATATTTCAATCAAGGTTTCAATCCTGTAATCTTTGAAAATAAACCAGCAAGTTTTCTTCCAGCTATTAATTATCTAGGACAAAAAGTACTTGAAGATAATCCAACACTTTATTCCTGGAATTTAACAACCGATTCAATTGCAATTAATCCAATGGATTTTTCTTTGGAAGAAAGTTATAATGGACTCGAAAATTTACATCTTCAATCTTTATTCCCAATGGTTAGTGGATTTCAGAATCAGGTAGTGTTTGGATTATTTGCAAGAGTATCTGATCCATTACTGGTTCACGATTTTTATTTATCAGCCGGTATTTCACCATTAAGTGAAAATCCAAGTTATCCTTTATGGCATTTAAGATTTAAATATGATTACAAACAGCTTTTATTTTTAGAAGTCTTATACAATGGAGATGATTTCTTTGATTTATTTAATGAACTGAAAAGAGGTATGTTGGGAACACAAATTAAGATGGGTCATACTTACTACTGGATGTTTGATAATCCTCAAAAAATTAAACAAGCAACTACTCTGACTTTTTATAGAGATGTTCAGTTTGTTTATGATAATCTTGTAAATGTATCGCAGCCAGATTTTGCGATTCTGGCGACAAATCTGAACTCAAAAAATTTGAGAAAAACTATTGGAAGTTCAGATTATGAGTATGGAAACGATATTAATTGGACAGTAGCTCTTTACGGTACAGAATTTGACGAACCTGAGTTTGCGGTCAATACTTACGCTGATCTCAGCAATTTTCGAACCTGGTTGTGGAATCACAATGTCTTGCACGTAAAAATTGCGGCAGGTTACCTTTGGTATAATGAAAATATCGTGCAATCGAAATTTTATTTTGGTGGTTTTGGTAATAGACCAGTTGATAATGATGAAGTCAGACAGTTTAGAAGGATATTCAGATTTCCGGGAATTTCAATCTATAGTCTTGATGTTGAAGAATTTGGAAAAATAATGTTTGAAAATGATTTTCCACCAATAAGAGTATCTGACTGGTTGTTGTTTGATCAATTTGTAAATCACTTTGATTTTGCTATTTATTCTCAGGGGCTGATTACTCAATCGAATCTGGGAAATTATTTGGTTGACATAGGTGCTCAAATGGATATGAAACTTAAACATTGGTACAATCTTGAGTCTACTTTTTCTGCAGGCATTGCAAAAGCCTGGGTACTCCCAACAGGCACAACAGATTGGGAGTGGTTCTTATCCATCAAACTGTTGAAAGATTAGTTTTAATATTATTATGTTATGAAATTTTCTGATTTCAAAAAAAATATTGACGACGGAATTAAGAATGTAATTGCTGATACTGAATCATCGGATAGGATGAAAAGTCTTGAAGCAATTCTAAATATCGTTAATACGATTAACAGATCATTAATTCTGGAAGATGTTCTTGAACTCGTACTCAAAAATGCAATCCGACTTACTCAATCTGAAAGAGGATTTATTGTACTTCAAAATGCAACAGATGAATTAGAGTTTAAACTTGGACTTAATGAACAGAATGAAAATCTTCCCAAAAAACTCTTCGAAGTAAGTAATACAGTTGTTGAAGATGTATTTAAAAATGGTCAATCAATATTTTTAGAAGGAGCACAGAGCGATACTGCTTATGATACATCAAAAAGTATTTTAAAACTTGATTTACAAACTATCCTTTGCTCTCCACTAATTACGAACGGAAAAAAAATAGGTGTGATTTATGTTGACAGCAAACATCTTCATAAAATAAAAGTTAGAGAAATAACAGGCACTTTTGAGATTCTTGCTGGGCAAGCAGCAACTGCAATTAGAAATGCTCAATTATACGATAATCAGATAAATGCCTACAATGCATTACAGGAAGCAAATGCTCAGCTTATTCAGGCAGAACGAAGAGTATTAAAATCCGGGATTGATACCGAAATCGGACAATCATTACAAGGCTTAGTTCATCTGGCCTTACTCGAGACTGAAAGCTTATTACGCACAATTGAAAAATCACAATCCGAATTTGATACTAATCACGAGCTTGATGACTTGCTATTTGACAGATTAAAATTGAAATCAAAAGTGGCCGCGGATAGCATTCGTAACATCCAGAAATATGCACAGGTGCTGCTTGAAACGTCAGTTACTGATTTAAATAAAGATAACAATGATCTGAACAGAACTATTCAATCAGTTATCAAGTACCTTTCTCCATTAAAAAAATTCAGTTCAGTAACATTTAAAACCGAATTGAACACTCTTCCACTATGTGACTTCGATCCCGAGCAAATACAACATCTCCTTGTACATTTGCTCACCAATTCTGTAAATGCAAGTAAAAATGCTACTATTACAATACGTTCGTATGTAAAGGAAAATAAAAATTGCGTTGATGTTCTGGATGATGGACCTGGTTTCTCTGAAAAGTATAAAGCGAATCCATCAGCAATTTTTAATTTGTCTAATGGGGGTTACGGCTTATTCTTGTGTAAAAATGTTATTGATAAGCACAAAGGAGAAATTAAAATACTTAAAAGTGAAAAAGGTGCATTAATTCATTTCTCATTACCGGTTAATTAAAAGTGGCATCAATCAATTTGAAATATTTTGAAATCTGCTATGAACCTCTTCTTTTCCCGGTTGAAGTTTTTGATGAAAATGGGTTTGTCGTTTACATTAATTCTGCTTTCTCAAAGCGATGGGGTTACACGTTGAATGAACTCAGCGGATATTCATATGCAACTGATAAAGAACTCCTGAAAAAAGATATAGTAAAAAAAATCAGCAGTGTTTTTCAGAAAAAGAAAACTATACAAATACAAGACTATATAGATACAAGATTACTCGGTGCAGATAGAGCCGTTCCATTTCTGAGAACAACAATTTTTCCTCTTAGTTTTGATGACAGAACATTTATAGTATTTTTTCACGAAGACCAGACAGATGTTATTCTTGCAGAGCAGGAAGTTAGAAAAGCCAGGGATGCCAGCAAAGAAGCTGACAGATTGAAAAGTACTTTTTTAAATGTCTTATCACACGAACTGAGAACACCTCTGAATATTATTCTTGGGTATTCCACAATCATCAAAGAAAATCTAAAAGATAAAATAGGCAATGAAGAAAAAGTATATCTTGATAACCTTCAGACAGGTAGTGAGAGGTTATTTAAAAGTATAACTCAAATGCTGGAATTCGCTCAGATAGAGGCTGGCAATTTCAAAATGAATATTGAAACAGTAAATCTTGTTCACGTAATTAAGAATTGTATCGAACCATTTAAAATTAAAGCTGCAGAAAAAAAACTTGACTTCACCTTGAAAATCGGTACTGATAATATTTTTGTGGTCGTTGATTTACAGTGTGTAGAAGCAATAATAAACAATTTGGTTGACAATTCAATTAAGTTTACCAGACAAGGGTTTATAGAATTTGAAGTTGAATCTTTTAACGAAAGAGATCTTGCTGTCTGCAAGCTAAAAGATACCGGGGTTGGTATTTCAACTGAATATCTTGATCATCTTTACAGACCATTTAGTCAAGAAGAGTTGGATATCGGAAGAAATTTTGAGGGAAATGGATTGGGTCTTGCCATCTCAAAAAAGTATATTGAAAAAATGGGTGGCTCGCTGATAGTTGATAGCATTAAAGGTGTGGGAAGTACTTTTACTTTTACTCTACCGCTTGCAAAAGTTGGAAAGGCAGAAGGATCTAAAAAAGATGCTGGAAAAAGTAATGGCGTTTCAAAAATATTAATGCTTGATGATAGCGGAGATTCTTATCCATTAATAAAAGCATTTTTAAAAGACAACTATGAAGTAAACCTTGTGTCCTCCCAGGAATTCGGTTCTGGTTTTGTTACGGATGAAAGTTTTAGTGCAATTATATTTGATGTTACGGTTAACTATTGGAACAGAGGACTTGATATTGTTCGTAAAGTCAGAAAAAATAAAAATAAGAATATCCCGATATTAATTTTATCCAGTGAGTTTCTACAGGAAAAAATTCAACAGTTCCGCACTGCCGGTGCTGATGAGTTTTTAGTTAAACCTTTTGCGAAGGGTGAGTTGGTTTCCCTCGTGAACAAAATTTCCGCACATTAAATGACATCGTTGATCTGATTATTTTCTCTTCCTTTTAATAAAATTCGAAACTTAGAAGATTATTAATTATTTTTTGAATAATGATTAATAAAGATTGTCCCCATATTTCTTGTCAATATTTCCGGTTCAAATGAGTAAAAAAATACTCGAACTAAGAAAAAAAATAAAAAAACTCGCAAACCCCGAAGTGTCCAAAACGATGAAATGGTTTTTTAAAACAGGTAAGGGAGAGTATGGAGAAGGTGATATATTTGCCGGCTTAAAAGTTCCCGTTCAAAGAAAGCTTGCTCATGAGTTTAAAGAATTAACTTTTGTTGAATTAAGGATGCTGCTAAGTTCTAAAGTTCACGAGGAGAGATTAATTTCACTTTTTATATTAGTAGATAGGTTTGCAAAGAGCAGTGAAAAAGAGAAAGAAGTTATTTTCAAATTCTATATTAATAACCGCAGAGGAATCAATAATTGGGATCTTGTTGATCTTTCAGCTCCGAAAATTCCGGGGAAATATCTTCTTGATAAAGATAAAAGTTTGTTGTTTAAATTTGCATCATCTAAAAATCTCTGGGAACGCAGAATTGCAATTTTATCGACATATGAATTCATCAGAAACAGAAAGTATGACACAGCTTTGAAAATATCTCAAATATTATTACAAGATAGTCACGACTTAATTCACAAAGCTGTTGGTTGGATGTTAAGAGAAATTGGCAAAAGAGATTTAATGGTTGAAGAAAAATTTCTCAAATCGAGGTATAATAAAATGCCTAGGACAATGCTTCGATATGCAATTGAGAAGTTCCCGGAAATAAAGCGAAAAAAATATCTTCAAGGAAAAATATAAAGGTAAGATAATGGATAAAAGAATTAACGTATCAAGTGGAGCACCCTGGGAGGACAAAATAGGCTATTCACGGGCAGTTAGAATTGGTAGGTTTATCGAAGTCTCTGGAACCGCTGCAATAGATCGTGACCGAATTATTGCTCCGGGAGATCCATACAAACAAACCCGATTCATTATTCAAAAAATTGAAAAATCTTTGGAAGATGCTGGTGGTTCATTGAATGATGTTATTCGTACCAGAATTTATGTAACCAACATTACAGATTGGGATGCTATTGGAAGGGCTCACGGCGAATTCTTCCAAAAAATAAAACCTGTAACTTCTATGGTTGAAGTTAAATCACTTATTGATCCAAATTTTGTAGTTGAGATTGAGGCAACAGCTTACTTAAGTGAAGACTGACTTAACCCGGAATTAATCATAATAGAATTGCAATCAATACAATATATATTTAGACATTGTCAATTTTTACCTTCCATTTACTTATTCGCTAAACTAAATGGAAAGATTTAATACCATTTTTTTAAGAATACCTTCAATCTTAAATTATCTCCCAAATTTTTATTATTAAGAAATAAGATATTTAATGGAAAAAAGTCCGCATAAATCTTTAAATGGAAAAACATCAATATTTTTTACAGACACCGAGTCTCCAACCTCATACTCGCTTTCTAACCAATTTGCAGAGAATCTGGAATTCCGGTTAATTAAGGATAGAATAACTGCAACCGGATCAGATGCATATTTTGCATTGTCGCTTGCAATTCGTGACAAGCTTGTTCGTAAATGGCTCAGAACTCAGCATCAGTATTTTCAGAAAGACGTAAAGAGAGTTTACTATCTTTCATTAGAATATTTAATGGGAAGACTTTTGGGTAACTCTCTAATTAATATGGATTACTATGAAGAATGTTATAACATTTTGAAGGAAGACGGATACAGTCTTGAAGAAATAAGAGAGATTGAACACGATATGGGATTGGGTAACGGAGGTTTGGGAAGACTTGCTGCCTGTTATCTCGATTCTATGGCGACGCTTGAATTACCGGCGTTTGGTTACGGGATACGATACGAGTACGGAATTTTTAAACAAGCAGTTGAAAATGGTAACCAGGTAGAGTATCCGGATAGCTGGCTGCAGCATGGAAATCCATGGGATATTTTGAGAAGAGATTTAGAGTATCGTGTTAAGTTTTATGGCAAAGCTGTTAAAGTTCAGAATCCCGATGGAACTTACAAATTCGATTGGGTAGATACTGAAGATGTACTCGCTGTAGCATACGATATTCCGGTGCCCGGTTATAAAAATAATACCGTAAATAATCTCAGACTCTGGCAGGCAAAGGCTTGCTCTGATTTTAGCTTTAAAGATTTTAATGCTGGTGATTATGTGGCTGCAGTTTCAACAAAAACAGATTCAGAAACTATCTCGAAAGTTTTATATCCAAACGATTCTTACGTTGAAGGAAAATTTTTAAGACTTAAGCAGCAATATTTTTTCGTTTCAGCCACACTGCAGGACATCATCAGGAAATATAAAATAAGTCACAGCACATTTGATAAATTTGCTGAGAAGAATGCAATACAGCTCAATGATACTCATCCTGTTGTTGCAATTCCTGAACTGATGAGAATATTAATTGATGATGAAGGATTAAGTTGGACAAAAGCATGGAATATTACGAACAAAACCTTTGCCTACACAAACCACACTGTGGTTCCTGAAGCTTTAGAAGAATGGTCGCTTCAGCTTTTTGAAGAATTACTTCCCCGACATATTCAGATCGTTTATGAGATTAACAAAAGATTTTTAGAAGATGTAAAAAAGAATTATTCAACAGATCCGGCTGTTCTTTCAAAACTTTCAATCATAAATGAAAGTAACGGCAAATCAGTCAGAATGGCTAATCTTGCAATTGTTGGAAGTTTTGCCGTTAATGGTGTTGCCGCACTTCACACGGAAATATTAAAGTCAACAATCTTTTCTCATTTCCATAAAATATATCCCGGTAAATTTATCAACATAACTAATGGAATTACGCCGAGAAGATGGCTGAAGACTGCTAATCCATTTCTTTCAAAAATAATTAGTGACAGAATAGGGGAAAGCTGGGTTTACAATTTAAACGAACTTAGAAAACTTGAACAATATGTTGATGATTCTAAGTTCAGGGAAGAATTTAGACATGCAAAATGGTTGAATAAAAAATTATTGATTTCATTAATTGAAGAAAATAATGGAATAAAAATTAATCCTGATTCAATGTTCGATGTACAAATAAAAAGATTTCATGAGTATAAAAGACAGTTGATGAATGTTCTTCATATTATAACCTTGTATAACAGAATTAAAGATAACCCACGAATAGAAATGGTTCCGCGAACAATCATCTTTGCCGGAAAAGCAGCGCCGGCGTACTTTATGGCAAAATTGATAATCAAATTGATCAACTCAGTCGCGAACATAGTTAATAATGATCCCGATGTTGGCGATAAACTGAAAGTTGTTTTCATTCCGAATTATTCTGTTACGCTTGCAGAAAAAATAATTCCTGCGTCAGATCTTTCCGAGCAAATATCAATGGCTGGTCTCGAAGCGTCGGGAACAGGTAATATGAAATTCACTTTGAACGGTGCATTGACTATCGGAACAATGGATGGAGCAAATATTGAAATCCGTGAAGAAGTTGGTGAAGAAAACATTTTTATTTTTGGATTACTTGCAGACGAAGTTGTAAAATTAAAAACCAGTGGATACAATCCAAGAAGTTATTATGAATCAAATAAGATGCTCAAAAGAGTGATAGATATGATCAGTTCAGATTTCTTCAATAAAAATGAACCCGGACTATTTAAATCAATAATCGATGGATTATTGGGTGTTGATTATTATTGTCTGTTAGCTGACTATCAGGCTTATGTTGATGCACAGGATAAAGTCAGCAATTTGTATATGAATTCAGATGAATGGACAAAGATGGCAATATTAAATGTTGCAAGAGTGGGAAAATTTTCAAGTGACCGTTCAATAAAAGAATATGCTGAAAAAATCTGGAAAGTTGAACCGGTTAAAATCAATCAAACAGGAAAGTAAGAAAACTGATGAGCTACGAAATACATCCAAAAACAAAAATTGGACACATACATTTAACCGTTGGAAATCTAGATAGAGCCGTGAAGTTCTACACTGAAATGCTTGGATTTTCAGTGACAGCAAAGTTCGGAGATTCAGCAATGTTTTTATCTTCAGGAAATTATCATCATCACATCGGACTGAATACCTGGGCTGGTGAAAATGCTGTTCCTCCACCAGCAGGACATACAGGACTTTATCACTTTGCTATTCTTTATCCCAGCAGGGAAGAACTTGCCAAAGCATTCAAAGTTTTATGGGAAAATAAATATCCGATTGAAGGTGCCTCTGACCATGGAGTTTCAGAATCAGTCTATCTTAAAGATCCTGATGGAAACGGAATAGAGTTGTATTGTGACAGACCGCAGGAAGAGTGGCCAGTTGATGAAGAAGGCAATGTAGTGATGATTACAAAAGCTCTCGATCTTCCCGGCTTACTTTCCGAATTAAATAATTACTAATTAACTTTTATAATGTTTGAATATTTAAGAAAAGTTCTTGCGTCCGAACGGACTTCACAGGAATTAGAGATAAATTCTTCTGAAAAAGCTTCAAAAAAATACCAGGTTGCAACTGCTGCTTTGCTAATAGAAATTGCCAAAGCCGATGGTGATTTTTCCGATGAGGAAAGAAATCGGATAATTGAATTAATGAAAAATGATTTTGATTTAGATGATGATTGTATTGTTGAACTGCTTGAACTTTCTGAGCAAAAAGTAAAAGACAGTATTAGTGTTTATGAATTTTCTTCTGTCATTAATGAAAGTTTTACTCAGAAGGAAAAAATTGAACTTATGAAAAATCTTTGGCGTATAATTTATGAAGATGGAAAACTCAATAGTCACGAAGACAGACTAATTAAAATTATCGGCAGTACTTTAAATCTTGAGCACAAAGATGTTATTGATGCAAAACTTTTTGTAAAACAGGAGATGGGGAAGTAACCAGCAACCTTCGAGGTTAGGGTTGCGGATTAAGTACTTTAACCTCGAAGGTTTTCAACTCAACTCAAATTTAATTTTTCAACTGACTTTCGATTGCAGTAATAACTTCATCACTCGTTGGTTGGACTTTGTTCCCAAACCTTGCAACGATATTTCCATCTTTTGAAATTAGAAACTTTTCAAAATTCCACTTCACATCACCTTTACCGGTTACACTGTTGTCGGTTAGTATTTGGTAGAGCGGAGATTTATCCGGGCCTAATATTTTGACTTTGTCAAATAAAGGAAATGTAACTCCGTAATTTGTAGAGCAGAAAGTTTGTATCTCTTCATTCGTGCCAGGTTCTTGTCCGCCAAAATCATTGCACGGAAAAGCAAGAATCTCAAATCCCTGCGATTGATATTCTTTATAAATATCTTCGAGCCCTGCGTACTGCGGAGTGTTTCCACATTCACTTGCAACATTTACAATTAATAATACTTCTCCGTTGTAAGAAGAAAGTTTAACTTCTTTATTGTTCATATTCAGAACGGTTATGTCATTTATATTGTCAGTCAATTTACCGCCCTCCGTTTTTGTCGAATTATCCTGAGCTGCTATTTGATTGATAAATAATAACGCAATAATAGGGACTATTTTAAATATCATACTTTCACCTTTTTAATTTCTAAGAACAAGATAATAATGATCTGAGTTCAATTCAATCATACTATTTACCGCTAATTTTTATTACATCCATTACCAAACAAGATGTTAGTGGCGTTGAACCGTTTATTTTTCTGAATGAATAGATTTTAGAACCTGCAAACTGACCAATGAAAAATGCCGGAACCGTAAAAAGGAAAGTAGTTAAATCAAATCCACTTGACGATAATATTCTGAATGTTACTATCAAAATCACCGGAATATGAATCGCTAATAAAAACTGAAGCGAGAATTTTCTAACATTCGCACGCCAATAACCAAATGGGATATTTATAATAAATACAAAAACAGTTAAGAGAAAAATATTCATCATTGAGCAAGGTTATTTCGTAATGCAGGACTCCAGTCCTGCGAAGATAAAATTAATGATAGTTTATAGTTGTTCCAATATTTTTGGAAATAGCACAGGTCAGGAGACCTGTGCTACGAGAATTTGCCTTCTAACTCATCAGCGCAGCGATCGCCGCTGTGTTTGCAATATCATCAACACTGCAACCGCGACTTAAATCGAAGAATGGTTTTTTCAATCCCTGAACCATTGGTCCAACTGCTTCTGCTTTGCCCCAGCGTTGTGCAATCTTGTAACAAATATTTCCTGAATTTAAATCAGGGAAAATTAAAACATTTGCTTTACCAGCAACATTACTTCCCGGTGCTTTCTTCTTCCCGATTGATTCAATTACTGCTGCATCAAACTGTAATTCGCCATCAACATTCAGATCAGGTCTTTTTTGTCGAATGATTTCAGTTGCTTTTAAAACTCTATCAACTGCTTTGTGCATTGCGCTTCCTTTTGTTGAGAATGAAAGCATCGCGACGAAAGGTTCTTCGCCGGTAAGTTTTCTGTGATTGTCTGCGGTTGAGATTGCAATATCTGCAAGTTGTTTTTCATCGGGATCAGGAACGACTGCACAATCAGCAAATGAATAATTTTTATCCGGAAAAAGCATAAGAAAGAAACTGGATACAATTGAAATTCCTTCCGGCATTCCGATGCACTGAATTCCTGCACGCATAACATCCGCAGTTGCAGAAGCCGAACCGGCAACACTTCCGTCAGCCATATTTTCTTTTACCATCATTGCAGCAAAAAAGAGATCCTGCTGAACTGTGCTTCTTGCCTGCTCAATTGTTACACCTTTATGCTTGCGAAGGTTGAAGAAGATATTCGTAAAATCACTTAGCTTATCTGATTTAGTTGGATCAATAATTCTAACTCCAGTCAGATCAACATCCAACTTTTTGGCATCTTTGTGGACTCGGTCTTCATTTCCGAGAGTAATTACAGAAACAGTTTTTTCTTTCGTTAATTTCTCTGCGGCTTTTAGTACTCGTTCATCGTGCGATTCAGGAAGGACGATTGTCTTTCTCAGCTTCGATGCTTTTTCCTTTATTTCATTTAACAATTTAATTTCCATTGATACTCCGTATAATTGAGAAAACGACAATCAAAATTACTAAAACAACAAACCAATTTATGTGATTGATTGAACAGTGCAGAGATTATAATAATGATGTAAGATCAACAAGAAACGATTTAATAAATCAATCAAATGTCAAAAATAATTGAGAAACTTTTTAATCATTTTGATTGATTTTTGATGCCGAATGATATACATTCACAGCCTTAATTTTTTTATGATAGCAGAAAACATACAGCATCTCAGGGAAAGAATTACTGCCAAATGTGAGGAATTTAAGCGAAAACCGCAAGAAATTAAGCTCATTGCAGTTTCAAAGTTCTTCGGTCTGGATGCTATCAATGAAGCAGGCAGACTGGGTATAACTGATTTTGGTGAGAACAAAGCTCAGGAACTCAGAGATAAGTACGAAATTCTTGGTGATAAAGTAACCTGGCATTTCATCGGAACTCTTCAAAGGAATAAAGTAAAGTACGCAGTTAATGCCGCAACTTACATTCATTCAGTTGATTCATCTCTGCTTGCTGATGAGATAAATAGTCAGGCTAAGAAAATTAATAAAGTGCAAAAAATATTGCTCGAAGTTAAAACATCATCCGAAGATTCAAAGTCTGGACTAACAACGGATAAAGAAATTTTAGATTTAGTAAAGTATTGTTCAACTCTTTCTAATATTGAATTAGTTGGTCTGATGACGATGGCAGCATTCACCGATGATGCAGAAATTATTAGGAAAAGTTTTATTGATTTGCGTAATTTGAGAGACAAAATTAATCAAAATGGATTTGACTTGAGAGAGCTTTCAATGGGGATGACAAACGATTATGAAATTGCAATTGAAGAAGGAGCAACTATGCTGAGAATTGGTTCTGCAATCTTTGGTCAAAGAGACACAACAAAAGACTGGAGGCAGTCATGAAACTTTCACCGCAATTAATTAAGAAACAGGAATTTGAAAAATCGATGAGGGGATATAATGTCGATGAAGTTCAAGCTTTTCTTGATAAAATTTCCTCTGAAATGGAAGAACTTATCAATCAAAATGAACAATTGGAAAATGAAGTCGACAGACTTAACCGGGAAGTTGAAGCATTCCGACAAATTGAAAAAAAACTTCAGGATGATATTTTAAAAGCTTCGGAAACTTCTGCACAGGCAATTGAATCAGCAAAAAAGCAATCAGCATTAATTATTAAAGAAGCGGAAGTTAAAGCATCTCAAATGATCCAGAATTCAGAAGAAAAAGTAAACATAATGCAAAATGCGGTAATGACTTTGCGTGCAGAAAAGGATTTGATAATTGCAAGGTTAAGAGCGATTGTCGGAACTCAATCTAATCTTCTTGAAGGAAAAGTTAAAGATGCTGGTCAGGAACAAAAGAAACCTAAAGCTCCGGATCAAGCAGAAAAACTTGACATTAACCTTGATGATATTGTTGATAAACTTTTATAAAAAATGAGCAAGCTGATTTCAAATATTAATGAAACTCTCGAAGTTATCAGAAAGTATACAAAAGAAAATTATCCTATTGGAATTATTCTTGGTACTGGCTTAGGTGGTTTGGTAGAAGATATAGAAGTAAAACACCAAATTAATTATGAAGAACTTCCGCATTTTCCTGTTTCAACAGTTGAATCTCATCGCGGAAAACTGATTTTGGGAACGATCAACGGCAAAAATGTTGTGGCTATGCAGGGAAGATTTCATTACTATGAAGGTTACACTATGCAGCAGATTGCTTATCCGGTTCGTCTAATGAAATTTCTTGGAGTTGAAACGCTGCTTGTTTCAAATGCCTGCGGAGGTATGAATCCTCAATACCGAAAAGGCGATGTTATGATTATGACAGATCATATTAATATGCTTGGAGATAATCCACTTATTGGAAAAAATGAAGATGAACTTGGACCAAGATTTCCTGATATGAGTGAGCCATATAGTTTAGAATTAATTGAACTTGCAGAAAAGATTGCTGTTGAAAATAAGATTAAAGTTCAAAAAGGAGTTTATGTTGCTGTCCCCGGACCAAATTTGGAAACAAAAGCTGAGTACAGATTTCTGCGAGAAACGGGTGCAGATGTGGTCGGAATGTCAACCATTCCAGAAAACATTGTTGCAAATCATATGGGAATGAAAGTGCTCGGAATCAGTATCATAACGGATGAATGTTTTCCGGATACTCTCAAGCCTGTAAATGTTGAAGAGATAATTGCGACGGCTATGCAAGCTGAACCGAAAATGACATTAATTATGAAAGAATTAATTAAGAGGCTGAAATGAAAAAATTATTTACCTCATACAGCGTTCCTGTTTTGTTGGGAATATTAATCTTTGCCTCCGATTTTCTGAATACTTCACTTTTCAATTTTGGCGACAGAAATTTTGCTGTCTGGTTTGTCCTTTCACTTTTGTGTTTTGCATGCGGCTGGTACATTAACAGGAATCTTGGATGGCAGCTTGGTGGAAGAGTAGTTTTTGCAGTTATCGTTGCAGTGACGATTATAAGTATTGCAATCATAGTATTCTTTAATGAATATTTCTCAACATTTGAAGTGCTCACTGAAAATCTTATCCTATTTAGTCTGCGTAACATTACCCTTGGCGCAATGGGAATTTTCGGAATGGCAATCCAGGTAGTTGTTAGCGGTGAGAAAGAAGCTCTGATATTGAGAGAGAAGGTTAAAGTTCTTGAAGCAACAGCAGCCGATTCACGAAAAGAAGCTGAGTTGTTATTAAGAGAAGCAACAATAAAAGCAGAAAAAATTATTAACGATTCAGACGCAAACGCAAAAAATACATTTCTAAAAAAAGAACGCATCGAACAGGAATTAAAAGACTTCATCCAAATTGAAAGAGAATTAATTAAAAGGTATGAAGACCTTAAATAAGTTTTACTATGTATAAGCAAGGATTAGAAAAAATAAAATATCCGGAAACTGAACAGAATATTCTGAAATTCTGGAAGGAAAAGAAAATCTTCGAGAAGAGTGTTGAGTCTCGTTCACCGGAAAAATCTTTTACGTTTTATGAAGGACCTCCAACTGCTAACGGAAAGCCTGGCATACATCACGTAATGGCAAGAACTTTAAAAGATATTGTATGCAGATATAAAACGATGCAGGGTTATCGAGTTGAAAGAAAAGCTGGGTGGGATACTCACGGTCTTCCCGTAGAAATAGAAGTTGAAAAAGCTCTTGGAATAAAAAATAAAAGCGAAGTTGCAACGTTTGGAGTAGAAAAATACAATCAGGCTTGTCGTGATTCTGTTTTCACTTATCTCGATCTTTGGGAAAAGATGACAGAAAGAATGGGCTACTGGATTGATCTGAAATCAGCTTATATAACATTAACAAACGAATACATTGAATCAGTTTGGTGGGCACTTAAAACTCTTTTTGATAAAGGTCTCATTTATAAAGATTATAAAATCCTTCCGCAAGATCCAAAATCAGAAACCGTACTTTCAATGGCTGAACTTGCACTTGGCTACAGAGAAACTAAAGATCCATCTGTTTATGTCTTATTCAAAATAATAGATAAAGATGAGTACTTTCTTGTCTGGACGACAACTCCCTGGACATTAATTTCAAATGTTGCTCTTGCGGTTAGTGCTGAAGTTGATTACGTAAAAGTTCTGAACAAAGAAAAAAAAATAATTCTTGCAAAAGAATTGCTTTCAACTCTCGATGGCGAGTATGAAATTCTTGAGGACATAAAAGGAAAAGATTTAGAACGAGTTGAGTATGAACAACTGCTTCCTTACGTTAAACCAAACAAAAAAGCTTTCTATGTTTGTCTTGGTGATTTTGTAAGCACTGACACTGGTTCTGGCATTGTACACATGGCGCCTGCATTTGGTGCTGATGATTATGAGCTTTCCAAAAAATATAATCTTCCGATGCTTCAGCCGGTTGACAGAGGCGGCAAATTTACTGCAGAAGTTTCTGATTTTGTGGGACAGTTCGTTAAAGATGCTGATATTGAAATAATCAAAAAATTAAAAATTGAAGGCAAGCTGTACAAAAAAGAAACCATTGTACACAGTTATCCTTTTAGCTGGCGAAATCAGGATGTGCCGGTAATTTATTATGCACGCGAATCCTGGTTCATTAGAACCACAAGCGTTGCTAAACGAATGATAGAGTTGAATAAAACTATCAACTGGCAACCACCCGAAGTTGGTGCCGGAAGATTCGGAAACTGGCTTGAAGAAAATAAAGACTGGGCATTGTCACGAGATAGATTCTGGGCAACTCCACTTCCTATCTGGGTGAATGAAGATGAGGATTCATTTGCTGTTGGCAGTATTGATGATTTGAAAAAAGGTTTCATCATCGAAAACGATAAACGAATACCAGTAAGTGAAATTGAAAACATTGATTTACACAAACCGTTTGTTGACAAAGTTCTTTTTGAAAAAAATGGAAAACTTTATAAAAGAACTCCTGAATTGATTGACGTTTGGTTTGATTCAGGTGCAATGCCGTTTGCTCAATATCATTATCCTTTTGAGAACAAAGAATGGTTTGAGCAAAAAGCATTTCCTGCTGACTTTATTTGCGAAGGAATTGATCAGACACGGGGATGGTTTTATACCATGCATGCAATTGCAACCATGCTCTTTGATAGTGTTGCTTATAAGAATTTAATTGTGAACGAATTAATTCTTGATAAAAGTGGAATGAAAATGTCGAAGTCAAAAGGCAACACAGTTGATCCTTTTGTGCTTTTTGACAAATACGGTGCCGATGCAACAAGATGGTATCTTGTTACAAACAGTCCTCCCTGGCGACCAACACTTTTTGATGAAGAAGGTTTGGTTGAAGTTCAACGGAAATTTTTTGGAACTCTTCTTAACACCTATGCTTTCTTCGCTCTTTATGCGAACATAGATAAGTTTGAAAATACAAAGCCCTCTGTTCCGCTTTCTAAAAGAGAAGAGATTGATAGATGGATACTTTCGAAGCTGAATTCTCTTGTTGAAAATAACATCAAACTAATGGATCAATATGAAGTAACGAAAGCAGCGAGAGCAATTTCAGATTTTACAATTGATCATCTTTCAAACTGGTATGTAAGAAGATGCAGAAGAAGATTCTGGAAATCTGAAATGAATGAGAATAAGCTGGCAGCTTATCAAACGTTGTATGAATGTCTTGTCAACAATTTCAAAGCTAATTGCTCCGTTTACTCCGTTTCTTGCTGAAGAACTTTTTCAGAATCTGAATTCAGTTACAAAGAATGAAAAGATTGAATCAGTTCACTTAGCCGATTTACCTGTAACCGGTGAAATCAATAAGGAACTAGAGTTGAAGATGGATGTTGCTCAGCACGTTGTTTATCTTGTGAGAGCAATCAGAGCAAAATCTAACCTTAAAGTCAGGCAACCGTTGAAGAAGCTTATTGTTGTTGTTGATAAAAAGATGAAGGATTCTCTCTCGAAGATGAAAGAAGTAATACTTGAGGAAGTAAATATCAAAGAACTCGAAATACTTGATGATGATTCTACACTTGTTCATAAATCAGCAAAAGCAAATTTCAAAACAATCGGTCCAAAGTTTGGGAAAAACGTAAAAGTTGTTGCTGAAAAAATCAAAGACTTTAAAGCGCAGGAAATAAATTTAATTGAACAGGGAAAAACAGTCATCGTTGGTATTAACGGAGAGAATTTGGAAATATCCAAAGATGATGTTGATATTTTAAGTGAACAAATTTCCGGTTGGATTGTGGAAAGTGAAAACGGAGTGACCGTTGCTGTGGATACAGAACTTTCTAAAGAACTTATTTCTGAAGGTTTGGCGAGAGAATTTGTAAACAGAATTCAGAATATGAGAAAAGATGCTGGTTACCAGGTAACTGATAAAATCAATATTGAGTTTTCAGGAAATTCTGACTTTGTATTTGCAATTAGTTCTTTTACGAACTACATTTCTATTGAAACTCTGGCCGAAAAAATGGAGAGCAAATCTGAACTTAATGGTGGTTTTCTTCAGGATTGGAAAATTGGGGCTGAGGATATCAAAATTAAAATTGAAAAAGTAAGTATTTAATAATAGGAGTAAATCAAATGGCAAAAAAAGTTGTTAAAAAATCAGCTAAAAAAACAACTGCTAAAAAACCTGCAGCAAAAAAAGTTGCGATTAAAAAAACCGCTAAAAAATCAGCAGCTAAAAAAATGACTAAGAAAAATGTTGTCGTGAAGAAATCTGTGTCTAAAAAAGAAACCAGACCAATAAGAAAAGCGGTGAAAGCTGTTTCTGCAAGAAAAATAAAAGTATCGAAACCAGAAATTAAGTTTGAAGATATTGTAGAATCGAGAAACAAAGCAATCCATAAGATTAAAGGTTACGGTAAAAGAGATCTCGAGCATTTCAGACAAATTATTCTTGAAAAAAGAGATGAAATAATTGAGCAGCTCCAAAATCTGAAAGAGCAAATGCTCGATCCAACCACAGGTGAGTATATAAATGAAAATTCACCTTATTCATTGCATATGGCTGAACAAGGAACCGATGCAATGGAAAGAGAAAAAACTTTTCTTTATGCACAGAGAGAAAATAAATTCCTCGGCTATCTTGAAGATGCACTGAAAAGAATTGACGCAGGGACTTACGGAATTTGTGTTGAATGTATTGATGAACCGCAGCATCTTTGTGAAACTTGTCCTTTAATTCCGAAGGAAAGGCTTGAAGCTGTACCACACAGCCAGCACTGCTTACCAATTAAGCAAAGACAGGAAAAGAAGTAATAATCTCTTGTTAGATAAACAAGTATGGCTAAATCTTGAAAATTATTTTTCTTTCTATATTTCTTTTTCTGATTGATCAGATTAGCAAAATAATTGTCAGAGGATTCAGCTTCCCATTGTTTGACATAAATCTTAATGGATTTTATCCCGGGGAAAGCAAACCTTTAATCAATAATATTTTACACATTACACTTGTCGAGAATCCGGGTATTGCATTTGGAATTGATCCGGGTGAATCATTGAGGGATCTGATTTTAATAATAACAATTCTCACTTGTGTCGGATTTTTTGCCTACTTGATGCTTGCTAGAAAAGCTGATTTAAAAGTAAGAATTGCAATAGCGCTGATACTTGGTGGTGCAACTGGAAATTTATTTGATAGAGTATTTTATGGGATTTTTTATAACTATGCACCGTTATTCCAAGGAAATGTAGTAGATTTTCTTGACGTCAGATTTTTCAGATTATTTTTATTCGATAACATACATGGAAACTATGTGTTTAATTTTGCTGATGTAAGTATACTCTCAGGAGTTTTTCTTCTTATATTTTTAATACTAACCAGTAAGAGAAATAAAACTTTGAATAATATGGTCCCGCAGGTTGTTGACGACAGAGAGGATTCCAATTGAGAGTATTGTACCTAACACTTGCTGTGATAATTACTGATCAGATTTCAAAATTATACATTAAGGGGATTTCTATCCCGTTTTTAAATTTAAAATTTGAAGGAATGTATTTTGGGGAATCTATTCAGGTAATTGGTGATTTTTTTAAGATAACTTTTACTGAAAACCCGGGAATGGCATTTGGATTTGACCCGGGATCAGACTTCAAGCTTTTCATTTCAGTTTTTTCTTTGGTAGCAAGTATAGGTTTGTTGATATATTTATTCACTGTTCGAAATAAATCGCTGAGCCTGAAAATAGCAATCGCACTTATACTTGGTGGTGCTGTAGGAAATGTAATTGATAGAATGTTTTACGGAATTATTTATGACTATGCACCGCTCTTCTATGGAAAGGTTGTTGACTTTTTTGATTTTGATTTCATTAACTTCTCAATTTTTGGGAGAAGTTATGATAGATGGCCAATCTTCAATATTGCAGATGCTGCTGTTTCGGTTGGAGTTTTAATCCTTTTAGTATTTTACAAGCATCACGAAGCCGAAGAGAAAAAAAATGCTACGTTAACTGAAACCGGGAACGAGCAAAACGAATCTGTGAACGATTCGCCTGAAAATTTAAATGAACCGTCTTCTAATAAATTAAATAATGAATTGAACGATGGTGAAGCTGATAAAGGAAAAGAAATATCGGTTTGAAGTTCCCGAGGGGAAAAAGAAAGAACGAATTGATCTCTTTCTTACTCATGCAATTGAAAACGCAACCCGCTCTAAAGTTCAAAAACTAATCGAAGCAAATCTGGTAAAAGTTAATGGCATTCCAGTAAAAGCGAATTATCAGGTTAAACCTTTAGATGTAATTGAGGCTGTTCATCCGATAACACCGCGACCCGAAGACACCGAACCTGAAGATATTCCACTTGATATTGTTTATGAAGATGAATATCTGCTCGTTATAAATAAACCTGCCGGAATGGTTGCACATCCTGCGTATGCGAATTACACCGGCACACTTGTAAATGCTCTTCTCCATCATACAAAAAAACTTAGCGGATTGAATGATCCCGGCAGGCCTGGAATAATTCATCGACTTGATAAAGATACAAGCGGACTACTTGTTGTTGCCAAAGATGATTTTACTCACGCAAAAATAGCTGAGCAATTTAGTAAGCGAACTGTTGAGCGTGAATATCATACAATTTGTTGGGGAAAGTTCAAGCAACAAAAAGGCGAGATCACTTTCAATATTGTAAGAAGCAAAAAGGATAGAAAAAAATTCTCAACAAGTGAAACAGAAGGAAAGTCAGCTCTGACTTTATATGAAGTTATTGAGGAGTTTGAGTTCACTACATATTTAAAAATAAATTTGAAAACAGGAAGAACACATCAGATTAGAGTCCATCTATCTGGAATCGGAAAGCCGGTTTTTGGAGATCCTACTTATGGAGGCAGACAAATAATTTATGGTTCAGAACTACCTAAAATAAAACCAAGAGTTCAATTTCTTCTTGATATAATGCCAAGACAAGCCTTACATGCAAAAACAGTTGGTTTCCTTCATCCTCATCTGAAAAAAAAGATGTTCTTCAATTCAGAACTCCCTGATGATTTGAAATTATTAATTGAAAAGTTAAGAGCAGGAGCAGGTTAAAATTCTCTCTTCATTTGGTTATATTTCCACTCCAAATTAATTCTTTATTTGCAATAAAATGCTGAAATTATACAACACACTAACAAAGCAAGTTGAGGAATTCGTTCCACTGAATCCACCGTATGTCGGAATGTACATCTGCGGACCTACTGTTTATGATTATTTCCATATTGGTAATGCACGGACATTTATAATGGCTGACATTATCCGCAGGCATCTGGAGTATAAAGGATACGTTGTCAAATATGTTATGAACCTTACTGACATTGATGATAAAATCATAAAAAAATCCATTGAAGAAAAAATTCCTGCCAGTGAAATAGCAAAAAAATATTCTGATTCCTTTTTTGAAGACATTGAGAGATTACGAATTAAACCTGCGACTCTCTATCCAAGAGCTACTGAAAATATTGATGAAATACTCAATATGATAAAATTGCTTATTGATAACGGTGCTGCATACAATGTAGATGGAAATGTTTTTTATAGTGTTTCATCATTTAAACAGTACGGAAAGTTAAGTGGAAAAAAAATTGATGAGTTGGAAGTTGGTGCAAGGGTTGAAGTTATGGAAGAAAAACAGAATCCACTTGATTTTGCCCTCTGGAAAAAATCTAAAGAAGGTGAACCGTTTTGGAAGAGTGTGTGGGGAGATGGAAGACCCGGCTGGCATATTGAATGCTCGGCAATGAGTTGCAGACATCTTGGAGAAACTTTCGACATACACGCAGGCGGTAATGATCTGATTTTTCCTCATCACGAAAATGAGATTGCACAGAGTGAAGCTGCAACTAAAAAAACATTTGTAAAGTACTGGCTCCATTTCGGATTCCTGAATATCAACAAAGAAAAAATGTCAAAGTCACTCGGAAACTTTTTTACAGCGCGTGAGGTTTTGGCAAAATATTCTGCAGAAGCAATACGTTTGTTCCTTGCTCAGGCGCATTACAGAGGCCCGGTTGATTTTAATGATGAGCTTCTGGATTCTGCAGAAAGAGGATTAGAAAAATTAAAAAATATTCAGGTGACGATTAAGTCAGCATTAGATAAAAACAAATCCGGAGGTATAGAGCCGGAATTTGACTTCGAGATTTATGAAAAACGCTTTACAAATGCACTCGATGATGATTTTAATACGCCGCAGGCAGTTGCAGTAATCTTCGATTTTGTAAAGGAAGTCAACAAATTCATTGCAGATAAGGATAATTTGAATCTTAATTTTTATATTAGAGCCAAGAATTTCTTAATTAAAACTGCTGAAAATGTGTTGGGAATAATGACCTTCGAGGAAAAGGAAATGAAGCAGGATTCTTTACTTGAGAATGAACTTGTTAAAATTTTAATTGAATTAAGATTGAAAGCTAAAAGTGAAAAGAATTTTCAGTTAGCTGATGATATTAGGAAAAAATTGGATGCGATCGGTATTTCATTAAAGGATACAAAAGATGGTACCGATTTTTTAAAGCGTTGATGGTTTTTAAATAAAACTGTTCGTTTAAGGAGAACATGATGCAAAAGAAGGGAATTGAGTTATCCTCGATTCTATATATCGAAGACGATAGTATCAACTGGGAAATAGTCAGTATGTTCTTAAAGGGCTATTATAATGTTGATACTACGGCAGAATATTCAGAAGCAATGAAAAAAATTCAAGCGAATAACTATGAAGTTGTACTTCTTGATATCAGTCTTGGAAAGGGAACAAGCGGATTAGAACTTGCTAAAGAAATCAAAAAAGTAAAAAGCTATAAAGATGTTCCAATTATAGCTGTGACAGCTCACGCGTTAAGAGAAGATGAAAACCGAATACTGAAAGGTGCCTGCACACACTATATATCAAAACCATTTACTAAGAAAACATTACTGGACACTCTCAAGAAAGCACTTTCTAATTAATTTTACGTACTAAAAATATTTCCAGCTCCAAGTATAAGATTTGGATCCAGCGCTTTTTTTATTCTGAACATTTCCTCAATTACTTTCTTACTGTACATTTCAAGAAGTAGTGCTTTCTTATTTTTGCCAACTCCGTGTTCTGCTGCAAATGTTCCACCAGATTCGATTGCTGAAATACACATATCGTGATATAGTTTTTTTGCAGTCTCAAACTCAGTAGTATTTTTCGGTAGCATATTTAAATGTATGTGCGAGTTACCAAAGTGACCATATATAACATAATCTAATCCTGCCTCACTCACATCATTTTTTATTTTAAAATAGAAATTCTTTAGCTCATTATCAGGTACCGCAAAATCAGTTCCCATTTTTCTAAAATTTCGTGATGATATAAAATCATTAACCTTTGCCGAAATTCGGTGTCTGAATTCAATGAACTTCGCTTTGTCTTTCTCGTTCATTGCAATCCAGGAATGCTCAAGATCGCCGTTGTGCTTTTCAATTAAGTTTATCCACAAATCAGTTATCTGTTCTCCTGATGTATTATTCACTTCCTGCTCAAACCAAACAGCAGAACGAGCAGTGATTGGAATATTTGAAAAATCATCACGTAAAAAATCGAGCGCAAATTTATCAAAATATTCAAGGGCTAATGCATCAATAGAAACATTTAGTCCAGTTGTTCTTGCTATGTAAGATTGATTTCTTGATTCTTCAATGAAATTCAATCCATCTTCCTCAGAATTAAAAAATATAACTGCAGAAAGAATACTTATGAGGTGCATCGAGTAGTTTCAATTTAATTTTAGTGATCACTCCCAAAGTTCCTTCTGATCCGATAAACAGATCAATAGCATCCATATTTTCTTTGCAGAAATATCCGGCAGTGTTTTTAGTTGGCAGAGATTTTACAGATGGAATTTTTAAATTAATTTTCTTTCCACTATTAGTTTCAATTAAAAGTTCATATTTCTTTGCAAAGTATTTTCCTCGGTTTAATATAAGAAGTTCACCGGTTGGCAGGACGATTTCAATTCCTAGAACAAAATCTCTGGTAGACCCGTACTTAAAAGTTTTTGAACCGGATGCATTTGTAGCAACTGTTCCGCCCAGAAAACAATTAAGTTCGGTTGGGTCGGGAGGGTAGTAGAGTTTTTTTAGTTTGAGTTCTTGTAAAAAATTTGATAGAAGCACTCCCGGTTCAACAATTGCAAATTTTTCTTTTTCATTTATTTCTAAAATTTTATTCAACTTTTCAGTTGAAAGAACAATCCCACCATTTGGCACACTGCCGCCAGCTAAGCCTGTTTTATTTCCACAAACCGTCACTTTAGTTTTTTCCGAGTTTGCATTATTAATAATTGAAATTATTTCATTGGCATTTTCAGGATAGACAACTGCATCACAAAATCCTTTTGTGTTTGACGCATCTTTAAGATAATCCTGAATCTCGTTCTGTTCTGTTTTAGTAATCATAGATGAAGCTTTTATATAATTTATTTTCCAGCTCTCTTAATTCAGACAAATAGAATAAAAATATTTTTTTGTCGTCATTATATTCGATTGTTGAATTAAATTTAGCTGAATGATCTACAACTTTAAAAAGTTTTTCAACACCGGATTTTATATTCATCACCGGGAAAGAATTATCCCGCAAATGATGTAATAATTTAAGAGTTTCAAACGCATCAAACCAATTTTTTCTCTGGTGATCAAGTTGCTTTGAAGATTTACTGTTATCCAGAATCTTTTTCCAATCATTTATGAACTCCCGGCTTACCAGAAAGTTGTATAACTCCGGATGAATTTCTTTGGTCTCTTTTAGTATTAAATCTGGTTTTAATATTAATTCAGAATTATAAAGTCTTAACCAATTTTTCAGAACAAGATAAACTTCAGGATCATAAACAAATATGTCCTTCTTATTTGATAGAAAATCAGATATGCTTCTTCCGGTACCAAAAGGTACACGCCAGGACTCTCTTGCAGAAGGTTTCACTTTTGTTGAAGTAATTCGATTTATTTTATAATGTTTCGCCAGCTTCTGAAGGAAGTAAAAATCTTCAGCAGCTTTTTTGGTATTCATCCCACCAATATTAATGTAAGCTTCATGATCGCAAACAATAGTGGAACCAACAGTATGAAAAGCATAAGGCGATTCTGCATAGAGAAGTCCTACAATATAATGTCGTAAGAATATTTCATAAGAAAGAACCGCCACTTTATTATTTTCATTTTCGTGCAACACGTGATCGAAATCGACAATAGCGACAGAATCATCCCGTGTATTAAAAAATTCCTGAATCTCAGAAATATAATTTTGATCAACCAGGCAATCAGCATCCAGAGAAACAATTAATTTTTTATTGATGATTGAGTAATCAAAAACCTGAAGAGCTGTATCCATACCAATTTTCCTTGCTAAACCTACTCCGGCATTTTTATCATCAAACTCATTTTCATCAGACGCAGCATCGATTAATCCTATTCTTATTTCAGAATTCAGAATTTGTCTTGAAACATTGTCGGAAGATTTTTTATTGAGCAATGATCGAAGGAACTCCAGGCTGCTTTTGTTATTAGCTCTCACTTCCGAATTTGAGGAAATAGAATTATTGACAACAAAAATTATAAGTGACTTTTGTAAAGCTGATTTGGGATTCTGAACAAGGGATGATAAAAGAAGTTTAATATTTTCTAACTCACAAATTGCAGGAATAACAATAACAGTATCTATTCCGGGAACTTCGTTCCATTCACATTTCCAATGTTTGTCACATTTATTTTCAAGGTATTCGGTTACCTTTTCAGGAAATACTTTGTGCATTTCTCATCTGACTATTTACAAAGTTTCTAATCTCGGAATAACTATCGGGAGGAAACCAATTAATTACAATACCTTCCCGTTCCATTTTTCTGAACCATGTCATCTGACGCTTTGCAAAATTATGAATTGCACTATTCAACTTTTGAAACATATCATTGTAATTTAATTTACCGTCAATGTATTGTCGAGACAAATTTATACTCTAATCCGAAGAAATTTAATTTATCTAAAGGCACTCCTTTGCGCAACAATTCTGCAACTTCTTCAATCATACCATTAGCCAACCTCTGCTTTAACCTTTCCGTAATTCGGCGCTTAGTTTCTTCACGTTCCGGTTTGATTCCTATAGTCAGAGAATTTATTTCAGATAATATTAAGTCTTCATTTGATCTTGATCTCTCAATAATGATTGCTTGTATCATTCGATCTTTATCTTTGAGATCAGTCACGTTATGCTGCTTCGGTTTTAATTCTAATAACAATTCCTTTAGCTGATTAAAAGTTAAGGAATATAATTTGTCCCTTTCGGCATCTTCAATTTCAGGCAAATGATATGATTGTAGAATTGAACTGAGGTACAGCCCTGTTCCACCGACAAGAATCGGTAGTTTATTTGTCTCCCTGATCTTCTTCAAAGCAACTAAGAAATCTTTGGTAAACTTGAATAGATTGTAATCTTCAAGAGGATTTATAATATCAATAAGATGATAATTAATATTGTACTTTTGAAATTCCATTAGGTCTTTGCCTGTCCCAACGTCCATCCCTCTATAAACCTGTCTTGAGTCTGCCGAGATTATTTCTCCATTAAAATCTTTGGCAAGTTGTGAAGCTATGCTGGTTTTACCTGAGGCGGTAGGGCCTAATACAGTGAGCAGATCAATGGACATATTGAAGATGATTAATTATCAGCTTGAGCCACTTAACGGGAGACAGGCAAAATAATTTTGAAAGTTGAACCAACACCTTTAATGCTTTCAATTTCGACCTGACCTGAATGTGCAGTGATAATTTTTTTAGCGAGAAGTAAATGAACTTCATCTTCTTTTATTTTTTCTTTGTAATAAAAATAATCAAGTATTTCTCCTTCAGGGAAAGAGATAAAACCTTTTCCTTCATTTTGAATTGAAACAGAAATTGAATCGCCAATTAATTCGGTGCTGAAGTAAATTCTCTCACCCTTTCTTGAATCAGCAACGGATGCTTTTATAAATTGTAATATAGCTGTGTAAAGTTTTGAACGATCTATCTCAACAACTGCACCATCACCAATCTTTTTAAATAATTTAACCTCCATCGTTTCGCAATATTCAGAAAGCAGCTCAAGGACGTCATCTATAAATTCGTTGAAATGTATATTACTGTTTGAAAGAACTATCTCATCCACAAGCACTTTTAAGATTGAATCTGTAAGATCTATTACGGATGCCGCTTGTTTATGAATCATTCTGATTAAATCATCAGTATCAGATGGAAGTTTTTTTGAGCTTAATATTTTTGTGTAACTCTCAATAATTTCAATAGGAATATGGATTTCTTTTGTTATTATTTCACTTAATTTTTTGGCGGAATGAAGCTTCTCATTTTTAATTGACTGTTCAAGAGTTTTAGTCCGGCTTATCGCGGTTTCCATTTGCTTACTAATCATGGTAAGATACCATATTTCGTCTTCAGTAAATTTGGTATTATCTCTTGCTGATTGCAATACTGCAACAGTCTCACCCGAGTCGTTTATAATTGGAAAGTAAAGAATTCGTTTCATCCGTGATGGACCCGGCTGATCAATTTTAGGATTAAAGTGGCTATCTTCGGTTGGTCGGTCATAATTTATAACCTTCTTTTGAATTGCACAGACTCCCGTTAATCCATCACTGAGTTGAAAAAATTCAGTTTTACTTTTATCATCCTGAGAGCCAAACCTGGACATTGTTAAAAGTTTTTCGTCAATAAATATAAGATCTGCACTTTCAGAGTTTGTAAGATCCCGAATTGCTCTTTTAGTGTTTTTGACAAGCTCATTAATATTGATACTGCTGTAAATTTTGTTTAAGGCAAAAAATATTCTTCTAACTATTTCCCTGTTTATTCCAGTCTCAATAACTTCTGCCCGAACAATTTCTCTAGGTTTCAATTCGGCTGGCTGTTCCTCAAAAGAACTAAATTCCTCTGTTGATTCAATGTACTCCTGAACGGGGGCTATTTGTGGTTCACTTTCCTCTGAAGGTAATTCAATAATTTCTTCAACATCTTGAGTTTTTATTTCTTGCAATTTTTCCAATGCCTCTTCGAGCTCGAAGTTTTCCTCAAGTGTGTTGAGTTCTTCATCTTCAAGTGACATTTCAATTGATTCAAGATCAGGAAGATGTTGTTGAGTTAGGACTGGTGGAAGTTCTTTTTCATCTTTTATCTCTTCAATCTCTTTAGTTCCATTAGAAAATATACGAAAGCTAACAGGTCGATCTCTATCTGTGATATTAAATTTGCGGTCGGTGTCAGACGATGTTTCCGGCAGCTTAAACTCACCAAAATTTTTGATATTCTCTTCTATCAATGGATTTTTCTTAATAAGTCTGTTAAGTAAATCCTTATCTATTTTATAATAAACAAGTTTGGTGAAAGCCATAGCAGATGAGATTCTTTTTGTTTCTTCGATAAGCTCTTTTTCACCGAAGAAGTCGTGTTGAATTTTAGTAGCAACGTAACTATGAGATGGAAATTTTACTTTTACTTCACCTTTAATGATGAGAAAAATTGAATTACTTGCATCACGTGTTTTGTAAAGTATTTCTCCTTCTCGTGCTTCCTTAAAATTCTTCTGATCGAAGAAAGATTCTAACACAGATTCCTTTAAACCTGTGAATAGCCTGTTATTCTTGATTTCCCGGGTTGTCGTGTATGAAGGCATAAATTAACTAAACAATATCAAATTATTAACTAAGTATAAAATTAGTTATCTACGTATAAAAGTGCAAAAATAAACTGTTGGCAATGTCAAAACTGTAAGTAACATAATGATAAAATCATTAGTTTTGAATCCTAAATTACTCACAATCATCTTACAGATGGAAGAAAAACAGCTTATTGAAAAAGCACAATCCGGTGATAAACAAGCTCTTTCGGAGTTAGTAAAGAAATACGAACAAACTATTTATAACTTTTCTTTCAAAATTTGCCGTGATAAAAACTATGCTGAACAAATAATGCAGGAAACATTTTATAGCATGGTAAAATCTTTGCATCAGTTTGACCATAACTCAAAACTATCTACCTGGCTCTATAGAATAGTAGCTAATCATTGTTTGATGGCTGCGCGTAAATTAAAAAGCCGTTCGTTCGTATCATTCGATGATGATGAAAATTTGTTCGAAGAAAAATATGCGGCAGATTGGAATTCAATTCCATATAAAGAAACAGAAAACGAGGAATTAAAAAGTATTTTAGATAAAGCAATTCAAAACCTGTCTCCGGATTACAGAGTAGTCTTTTTATTGCGCGATGTTGAAGGTTTATCAACAGAGGAAACTGCACAAGTAACTGAACTATCTATTCCTGCAGTTAAATCCAGGCTTCATCGTGCTAGGGCATTTCTCAGGCAGGAAATTAACGAGGCTTTCAGCAAATGAAAAAAGATAAAATAACATGTAAAGAAGTCATGAAGCATGTTTGTGAAAGTCTTGGGGAAAATCTTGACGATGAAAAATGTCTTGATGTAAAAAAACATCTCACGACATGCCCAAACTGCAGGGAATACTTTAAGTCTGTGGAAATCACGATCGAGTGCTACAGAAAGTATAATGCTGAAGTCCCTAAAGAAGCTCACAATCGTTTAATGAAAATGCTTGGCCTGGAGGAATAGAAACTTTTCTAAATAGTCCTTGAATTAGACTATTCATTAAACCACACCGCTTGCTCTTAACAACTCTGTACCACACCCATCAGGAAAATTTGTTAAAATTAAGCATAATATATTGGTGTATGTTCAATAAATTAGATCAGTCGCTCATAAATCGTAATCTTTTTTACTTACCTCATCTGGAAAGAAATAATCCATTCAGTTTCATTCGCACTTTAAAAATGAAAATAATTTACCTTGTTTGAATCGAAACTTGGGATTTATATTTAATATTAATTTTATGTTAAATTTGCCAAAGCACAAATAGCCCATTTGGTCTATTCTGGATAAATACAAATTCAATTTAATTCACACGAATTTGATGAAGTCTGATGTAAGGTCAATCAGGAGTTTTTTATGAAAATATTTGTACAATTTTTTCTTTCTTTGTTACTCATCTCCAACCAAATAATTTTTGCGGGAACAACAGGCAGGCTTACGGGAAGAATTACAGACGGTGTAAGTGGTGAGCCGCTTCCCTTTGTGAATGTTGTAATTATGGGTACAACTTTAGGCGCAGCAACAGATATTGATGGATACTATTCTATTATTAATGTTCCGCCCGGAAACTATGTTGTTAAAGCCTCAGCAATTGGATATAGCAGTATTTCTTATCAGGATGTAAAAGTATCCATTGATTTAACCACAACGATTGATTTTCAATTGTCTGAAGCTTCTGTTGAATTAGCTGATGAAGTTGTAGTTATAGCCACAAAACCTCTCGTTAGAATGGATCAAACTTCAACATCATCTATCATTGGTGAAGATGTAATTTCAAAATTACCTGTTGAAGGATTAGGAGATGTTCTAAAACTACAAGCAGGTGTTGTAGTTTCTTCTTCCGGAGATGTTCACATTAGAGGTGGCCGGTCAAATCAAATTGTTTACCAGATAGATGGTGTGCCCGTTACTGACGTTTATGATGGAAGTTCGGCGGTTAACGTTAACCAAAATGCAGTCCAGGAGTTACAGGTAATTAGTGGCGCATTCAACGCAGAATATGGACAAGCTCAATCCGGAGTCGTAAATATTGTTACAAAAGATGGCAGTAATCAGTTCAGTGCAAGTATTCAAATGTACGCTGGCGATTATCTGTCAAATCGCGATACGATTTATACTAACATTGATGATTTTAATCCGATCGGAATTCAAAACATTGAAGGCAGTTTAAGCGGACCGATTCTAAAAGATCAATTATATTTTTATGCTAACGGCAGATATTTTTATAATTCAGGTTCACTTTATGGGCAAAGGGTTTATTTGATCAGTGATCGTGCTTATGAAGACCCGATCACTCAAGAATATGTCGTAGAATCAAATGGAGATGGTGAATACGTTTCAATGAATGAAGATGAAAGAATTTATGCCCAGGGAAAACTTTCATACCGAATATCACAAGGCGTTAAACTAAGTTATAACTTTATTTTTGACGATCGAGATTATTATGATTATGACCATTTTAACAAATTGACACCTGATAACAACCTGCAACGGTTTAACAAATCTTATACAAATATATTTGCAGTTAATCAGGCGCTATCCGCCGCAAGTTTTTACACTTTAAATTTAAGTTACTATTTCAGAGAGTATGAGCAATATCTGTTTGAAAATATATACACAGGTAATCCCAACAAGCCCACATTCTATGAAGATAATTCAACTGTTCAAACACCACCTTACAGCTTTGGAGTAGGAGGTACTAATTATAATCGTTTTCTCAGAAACACAGGAACCTGGGGAGCAAAATTGGATTGGTCAACACAACTTAGTCAGTCAGTAAATTTACAGTTCGGTGGTGACTTTAGGAGTAACGATATTTATCTTGAAAATATTAATCTCATTCCTATGACTGATTCAACCGGCAGTCGTGTTTCTCCTTTTAATGTTGCAATCCCTTCGCCTACCTCAACAGATTATGACACCTATTCACATCAGCCATATGAAGCTGCATTATATGCACAAATGAAATTTGAAGCTTTCAACCTCATATTTAATCTTGGACTGCGAATGGATTATTTTGAACCCGATGGAGTAATTCTTACTGATCCAACAGACCCAAATATTTATAATCCTCTAAAGCCATCTAACAGATTTAATGATTCAAATGGTAATGGAGTACAGGATGCAGGTGAAACAGAAGTGACACTTGCCCAGCGGGAAACTTATTGGTATAACGATGCTTCATCAAAATACCAGTTAAGTCCGCGTATTGGATTGGCTTTTCCAATTTCAGCTACAGGAGTTGTCCATTTTTCTTATGGTCACTTCCTGCAATTGCCACGATATGAATATCTCTACCAAAATCCAAGATTTAAACTTGGTGTGAATTCTGGAAATGCCGGATTGTTTGGTAATGCAGACCTTGAACCTCAGCAAACTGTTAAAGGTGAGATAGGAATACAACAACAGATTGGTGAAGATATGTCAATAAGTGCAACAGTATTCTTTGAAGATTTCAGAAATCTTACAGGTACACAAACACAGGATGTAGTTGTTTACGGTGGTGCTCAAACTTACAGTCAGTATATCAATTCAGATTTTGGAGATGCTCAGGGATTTGTAATTCAATTTGTAAAAAGATTTTCAGGCGGGTTCGCAACTTCAATTGATTATACATATTCAGATGCCCGTGGAAATGCTTCCGATCCGAGTGACGCAAGAAACGCAGTACTAGGTGGTGCTTTGCCCGAAACTTACATAGCTCCTTTGAATTGGGATCAAACTCATACTTTTAACGCAACTCTGGATTACTCGCAGATCAGGGATTGGGGCTTTTCAATAATAGCTAACTATTTTTCAGGACAACCCTATACTCCTGAAGTAAATAAAAATACGAGAGTAACTCAAAACGCTTTTCCAACAAACAGTGGGGATAAACCTACTATCTTCAATGTTGATTTAAGAGTTTATAAAGATTTTGAATTATCACCACTTCTTTTAACTGTATTCTTTCGAGTGTTTAACATCTTTGATGCTAATAATCCGGTTAATGTTTATACCGATTCCGGAGATCCATATTTTACATTTGCCAAGCTGGAAGCACAACGAATTAATCCAAACTTATACAATAATACTTTAAATGAATATTATACTGATCCGACTTACTTCTCTGATCCCAGAAGAATTGAACTTGGATTTAGTTTGAACTATTAATTTTTTTATAAAGGGAATTATGAAGAAGCTATATTTTTTAATTATACTATTTACCTGGGTAAACATCTTTGCGCAACGCAGTAGTGATCCCACACTGCTGACGATTGGCTACCATACAGGAAACAGAGCCGCAATAACTTATTATAATGATGGTCAAATAGCAGGTATTAACACTGGTATTGATATCAGAGGTGAATGGCCTTTAGGTTCAGGTGAAAACTATATTGGTGATTGCGTTCCATTAATTGGTGTAGAATTCATTAATAACTTAAATGATACTCTTCAATCTGTAGTTATTTCTCGTGGACCAAGAAAAGGTCAGTTCGATGAAAAAAGTCCAAGTGGATATTTCTGGGGTTGGAACCCGGTACCAGGTTTCAGAAATCCAAATGTTAAAGGTGTGGCGATGAGTCATCTTCCCAATACCTGGCCAATTGAGGGATGGAATGATCCAATTGCAAATTTATGGAAAGATGAAGATGGTAAAACTCAATGGTATGGATATTTTGGTAGAGGTATTCAGAATGCTGACCAGGAATCTTTCTTTGAAGCAAACGATGATTGGGATGATGAATTCAATTCAAACTTTAAACCTGATACAACAAATTTATCAAGATACGGGATGGCTCTTCGAATGAGACAAAGAGGCTTTCAGTGGTCAAGCTTCTTGGCTGAAGATGCTATTTTCTGGTTGTATGAAATTAATAATGATGGCACAACACTTTATCGAAAGGCTGACTTCGGCACTGTTGTAGGAACTCTTGCTGGTGGTGATGGAGATAGTCAGGATGATCTTGGTTATTTTGACGTACAGGACTGGATTACTTATTCATGGGATAGTGATGGTATTGGTAACCGTGGACAAAAAGTTGGTTACGTTGGATATGCATTCCTCGAATCTCCAGGAAATCCATTTGATGGAATTGATAACGACAATGATACAAAATCTAACTCACCAAGATTCACTTCATCTGATTTTAATGCTGTAGTTTATAATTCAGGTGATCAGATTGTTTTGATAACGGACACAACTGATGCGCAGGGATTAAGAATTTATAAGAGAGAATTTCATACTGTGAATTCAGTTACAGATACAGTTTACTCTCTTGGTGTTCAATTTATTATTGAGCCGGGTGTAACACAGCTAAGAGAGGGTAATGCAACACTTACCATAATTAATGGAAGACAGATTTGGATTCCCGCTGCATCAGCAAATGATGCAATTGATAATGATTTAGATGGATTGGTTGATGAGAATCAAGCCACTCATTATGAAACTCGAATTAGCAGAGGATTGACTGGCTTGGCTTATAAAAACTATAGAACGGGTGCTGGTGTTAATGATCTACTAATTGATGAGAGGCGTGATAATCTTGGTATTAACAGTGATGAAGATGAAGATTGGGATCTGCTTTTTGATGATTTAGGTGAAGATGGATTAGGTCCGGAAGACGATGGTTACCCCGGTCCTGACATAGGTGAAGGAGATGGAATTCCAACTCAGGGAGAACCTAACTTTGGTAAAACAGATCCTGATGAATCTGATCAAATTGGACTAACTGGATTCAATTTCTTTGAACTTCAGAGCGCACCTGATCTAAGCATTGATTCTTTACTCTGGAGACGAATGACACCAGGAAGATTTGATGTTGTTCCTCCGACTCCACAAGATGGTGATTTTATATATAGCTCCGGATTCTTCCCACTTTCTCCAAAAACTCCCGAAAGATTTTCTGTTTCACTTCTTTTCGGTGAGGATTATGATGATATAGTTAAAAATAAAAAAATTGTTCAGCAGATATATAATGCCGGATACGCTTTTCCGCAAGCTCCTAAAAAGCCAAAGATTTACATTACACATAACGATGGTAAAGTTGTCATTTATTGGGATGGAGAAGAAACCGAAAATTCAAGAGACTTTGTAACTAAACAACAAGATTTTGAAGGTTATAAAATCTACAGGGCAACAGATGCAAATTTCAGAGATTCACGCGTGATCACCAATGCATTAGGTGTGCTTAGCTTCGATAAACCAATAGCTCAATATGATCTGTCAAATCAATACAGTGGATTCTTTATACCGAGTGCAGAACTTCTGGAAGCTTATGGTGGAACAACGTTTTATCTTGGTGAGAATAATGGAATTATCAACCGGTTTATTGATTCAACAGTAACTCCAGGCATAACGTATTATTATGCAGTCTGTGCATATGACCACGGTGACGGTACACCTGACATTTTCCCCGAAGAAAATTCTAAATTTATTTTCCGTTCCAATACCGGTGAAGTAATAACAGATGATAATACTGCCTATATAACTCCAGGAAGAAGACCAGCCGGCTATTCAAATGCTTATCTGGATGATTTTATAAAATCAGATCCATTTTTTGGAACCGGTTATTCTGCAGTTGAGATAATAGATGAAGAACAAATCAGAAATCAATTTAATTATCAGATAGTGTTTCAGGATACCGGGCTAACAGATATTACATCTAATTGGTCATTACTAGATTTACAAACACCAGACACAGTTTATGTTCCTATTTCGAATCAAACTTACATTGTTAACCCTCTTGACTCAATTGCTTTGCCCGCAGGAACAGATACAATTTATGTTAACGGATCAAAGTACGCTGTCAGTGGTTCATATTACACTGCTGAATATGATAGATTAGTTGATCAATCTGATAATTTTGCAGGTGAGACTCCAATACGTCAAGGTTTCAGAGTTCAGTTGTATAACGACCCTGTTAAAGTTGATACAACTTATGCTACTGATATTCCATCTAACCCACCTCCATCTTTTGAAGTTTTAAGATTTGTAGCTTTAAATCCAACCTATAATGGTTATGCTACCCCAAATGACTATGTAATTGAATTCTATGATACAATAGTTGATACCTCAGTCGTGGACACGGTTGGAGCTGGTCCCAGTAACAGAGTTCCTTCCCAGCCGGTCAACTTTAAAGTTAAAAATCTGACAAAAGATCAATATGTAGATGTGGTTTATATCAGGGTCGGTAACTTAAGTTATACCTATAGTATATGGTTCAAGGAATACTTACAGGGGAAGTATGTAAGAACATGGCGTGTAAATATCCGATATCAGTCTCTTAGTCCGCTTGAAACTGCCGGTACCTTCGACTTTAAAACTCTAAAACCTTTTAACGAAAACGACAGCTTCTTTTTTACGATGACAGGAGCTTCCATAAATAAGAATCAAGCTTCGGATCAGCTAAGTAAAATAAAAGTAGTTCCTAACCCCTATGTAGTTACTCACGCCGGAGAGCAAAGGTTGTTAAGTACACAAACAAGTGGTCGTGGTGAAAGAGAGGTTAGATTCACGTATGTTCCGCCTGGCTCAAAGATTTCAATATTTACGGTTAGAGGTGAGTTAGTAACAACACTTTACGCTGAAGATTTATATGTCGGTGATGTTTATTGGAATTTGAGAAGTGATGATAACATTGAAGTGGCATACGGAGTTTATGTTTATGTAATAGATGCACCTGATATCGGTACCTCAATGGGCAAGCTTGCCTTAATTAAATAATGGAGAATTTATTTATGAAAAAGGTTTTAATAATTTTCTTTCTGTTTTCAACTTTTTTAGCAAGCCAGTCTAAAATTGGAACAGCAGCAGCACCTTTCCTTAATATCGGAGTTGGTCCGCGTGCAGTTTCGATGGGTGGTGCATTTATAGGAACTGCGGATGATGTTACTTCTTTGTACTGGAATCCAGCTGGTGCTTCCAGAAGTGATAAGAATGATGCTATGTTTGCTTACACAACATGGTTTGCAGATATTAACTATAGCTGGACTGGCGCTATGGTAAAACTTGGCGATGCCGGAACCATTGGTTTAAGTCTCACTTATTTAGATTATGGTGATATTGAAATTACAACGCTTGCCGAGCAAGATGGGACAGGCCAATACTTTTCCGCAAATGACATGACAGTTGGATTAACTTATGCCTACAATCTCACAGATAGGTTTTCACTGGGAGGAACTGTTAAATACGTTCAACAAACCATTTGGAACACTACTGCAGGTGCTTTTGCAGTAGACATTGGTGTGTTATTCCACTCTGAAATTTATGGACTGAGAATAGCAGCGACTATGACCAATTTTGGAACCGATATGCAGCTTGATGGTGATGCATTACTTGTTCAACATGATATTGATCCGAATAATTACGGAAATAATGACCAAATTTTGGCGACGCTGCAAACAGGTGAATATCCGTTACCATTGACTTTCAGAATCGGACTTGCAATGGATGTTCTCAATGATGAAGAGAATAGGGTTACTATTGCTGCTGATGCATTACATCCAACAGATAATTATGAATCCTTAAACGTTGGTGCTGAATACATGTATAACAATTTAGTTGCGTTTAGACTTGGCTATAAATCATTGCTGCTGGATAACAGTGAGGAAGGCTTCACTGCTGGAGTTGGCCTTAATTACAGTTTTAATCCTGATTTTGCAGTGAGAATTGATTATGCGTATCAGAATTTCGGAGTTTTGGATTATACCCAACAGTATTCTATAGGGATTAAATTTTGACCAAATAAAAGTTACTTTTAATTGAAAATATTTCTATATTTCAACGAACTAAAAGTAATGACTTATAATTAATTACAACATTCATTTAAATAAGGAGAACCAAATGAATAAAATTCTTTACGTTTCTTTTTTAATGTTGCTTGCTGGTCTCACATTTGCCCAGCCTAAAGATATTCTCATTAACTGGGAATGCGATATGGAGATTGAGCTCCTTTCGGGCAGATATACTACTGCTGATACGGTTGCTGCAAGAGGAAACTTTAATGGCTGGGGACGTCATGATCTTGTTCCTAGCACTTTAAATACGAATCTCTACGTTAGTGAAGTTCCAGATACGGCACATGATGCTGAGGTTGGAGATACCATTGTTGCTTATAAATTCTTCTATACACCAAATACCTGGGAAGGTGGAAGTGATAAGCTATTATATTCTAACTCAAGCTGACTACGATGCTGGTGAATGTATTATTGCAAGACCATTTAATGATGGTACACTTGAAACTGTTACAAACCAGCCAACTGATGTGCTTTTTCAGGTTGATGTAACTAATGCAATTGTGAACGGCCCATCATGTACTAATGGTCAACCGTTTCCTGCTGTACATAAGGTTCATATAGCTGGTGGAACTTCACCTTTGCAGTGGCCTAGCTTAGGTTGGCCTGATAGCGAAATCAATCTGATGATCGAACTTAATGATGCTGGAAATGATGGAGATAAAGTTGCGGGTGATATGATATTCTCAGTTACGGTTACATATCCTGCATACACTACTTTTCCTGTAAGCTATAAATTTGGTATCAATTATGGCTTGGGGCCTGACAGCACAGGTTGTGTAGCTAATTGGAATGATAATGAAAATGGGATTGGTGCAAATCACGAAATTGCTCTTTTCTCAACCGCTTGGTATTGTGAAACGCTTGATACATTTGGCATAATGGGTCCGAAAGCATTTGTTACAGATGTTGAACCAATT
The DNA here is from genome assembly GCA_963790385.1 of uncultured Ignavibacteriaceae bacterium. GTDB lineage: Bacteria > Bacteroidota > Ignavibacteria > Ignavibacteriales > Ignavibacteriaceae > IGN2. Next base: position 817,092 of record CAWBOG010000002.1, on the reverse strand, counting down.
ACTGAAACCTTGCCAAGCTCATATGCTCTTGAGCAGAATTTCCCGAATCCATTCAACCCATCAACTACAATTAACTTCAGCATACCGGTTGAAGGATTTGTAACGCTGGAAATTTATAATGCAATCGGTCAAAAAGTTGCCTCATTAGTTAATGAAACAAAATCTGCCGGAACTTATAAGGTAAATTTTGATGCTGCTACTCTTACAAGTGGAATTTATTTCTACAAGATTAGCGTTGGCAACTTTACTGAAGCAAAGAAAATGATATTAATGAAGTAATTCTTTTCAGAATTATTTTGTTGGAATTAAAAGCCCCGTTCTGCGGGGCTTTTTTATTTGGAAGTAATTTGGAGAAGCTGCTCCTTTAAAGCCAGTGCCTTAGAAAATTCAGGATTAATCCTCAAACAGTTCTCAATCGATTCCAAAGCTTTTTCATATTCTTTATTCTGAATGTATGCACCTGCAAGATTGTAATACACTTGTGCATCGTTTTTATCAAAAGAGAGACTCTTATTTAGGAAGTTGATTGCCTCAGCAGATATTTCCATTCGTTAGATTAATGTTCCCGAGCCACTTTGTTGAAAAGGCATCGGGTGTTTCTTTGAATCTTTTAATCAAAAAAACATATGCAAGTTCATATTCCTTTACATTAATTAACTCGGAAGCAGCATAATCATAATCCGATAATTTGAATGGATATTGAGAAACTAAAACAAGGTATTCTTTAGAGAAGTTCTCATAATCTTTTTTATGTAAATACCAATCTGCTGCGTCATGGTGTGCCTTTTCCCAGTTCGTATTATTAACAGCAACGTTGAAAGATATAGAATCAATTTTATCCTTTAATTCTAAACTATTTAAAAATAAATAATCAGGTTTCTGAACGAACGGCCAATCATTAAGTAAACCGGCCAATCTAATTTCAGCAATTGTAGAATCCAGATGAGAAAAAGCAAAATTAGTTACAACTATACTATCTTCTTCTGAATCTGACATTTTATCAACTTTTCCATCAGGTAACAAATTATTATTACTTATTGATTCAAAATAAACTTTACCCATCAGTTGATATCCCTCAAGAGAAGGGTGAAGGTGATCGACAATCAGGTTATTTCCAACTATAGCATCCGGACTTTCGATGTTGAATATTAAATCAACATTAATAAAACTACAATTATACTTTTCTGCCAGCTCGATAATAATTTGATTTATCTTTTCTGGTGCTCTGAATCTCAGTGCGTCCAGATCTTTTGCTTGCCGAAATAATGAATCAGCAATTTTGATTTTTCCCAATCCAAGTTGATGCTTGGCATTTAAATAAACCGAATCAGCATTAGTATTACTCTCTTCTCCAATTGAAATAAAAGGTTTTTGATCTTTTAGATTACTTACTAGCGATCCTATTATAACAGGAACACCGGCAGTTCGAGTCATTGTGAGTATTTCTTCAAGGTTTTCTTCGAATTGCTTTAAACCAGAATTGAACATTTCAGAATTTATAGGTATCAATTGTTCTTTTACAATTCTAGCCATCAGTGTTCCTCCACGTGGAGTTTCAATTTCACTCTGACTGCTAAAGATATTCATTACGAAATTAATTCCATTTCTAATCAATTGAAACGATTTAAATTTATTTAGTAAAATGACAAAATTTACGATGCTTCTTGAGTTACCGACATTCTCATTTGATCCAACTCCGAATGCACCGTCGTACTCATTATGACCAGCATAAATAAGAATCAAATCAGGTTTCTCATCCAGCACTCCCGGAAGAAGATCTCTGATTGTGTATGAGTTGGTTGCTGTTATGGCAACATTGATAACTTCAATATGGTTCTCAGGATAAAGTAGTTCAAGTCGATCCCGGATATATCTTGAAAATGTTCCATTTGGCGAGAAGGGAAATCCCTGAGCACTACTTCCCCCCATCACAAAAACTCTGAATGCATTCTCTCTTTTGATAATATCGAAAGCATCGTTGTTTGATTGAGGTAAATCTTTAGTGTTAAAAAAATATCTTCCCGCAATATCGGGATTAAGCATTTGTTTAGTATCGTTTATCTTAATCCATTGATCGTCATTTCCACCATAATCAATTATTCTTAATATTATTTCAAGCAAAACAAAAAAGATGATTGGGATCAGAAGTAAAATAATATAAAACCAAAAAGGAGATTTGGTTTTTCTGTTCGATTGATTTTTACCGGAGTTACTCAACTGAATTATTCTGGCTAATTATTGATTCAAGCTGCTGTTGGATTTGTTTCCCACGTTGGAATTCAGGATTAATTTGCAAGCATTTGTTTATTGATTCAAGCGCTTTACTAAATTCTTTTTTCTGGGCATAAGCTCCGGTGATATTGAAATATGTTTGAGCATCTTTATTATCGTACTTCAAACTCATTTCTAAATACTTAATCGCATCATCAATAAAACCTTGTGAGAGATCTATGATCCCCAGCCATTTTGAATTAAATGCATCTGGCATTTTATCAAAACCTCTCTTCAAAAAATAATATGCTTGTGAATACCGGCTGACTCCAATTAATTCACGAGCAGTAATGTTGTAATATTTATAAATAAACGGAAACTCCTCGATCAGTGCTGCCATCTCGGTAGCATATTCATCAAATTGATTATGCCTGAGATAATTTGAAGCGATCTCTAAACGAGCTTTCTCTCTGGATATTCTGCCATCAATTACTTGAATTGCTAAACTATCCAGTAGATTATTAAGTTGAATTAAACGAATTCTTGGAATTTGCTTTTCAGGATTTATGTAGGGCCAATCATTCTTAAGAATTTTTATCCTGAAATCTGCAACGGTGGAATCAAACTGAGTAAAATTGTAGTACACGTAAACGAGACTGTCCGCTGTACTTTCATCAAGATCAGAAGCTTCAGTAGTTGGTAAATAGCCATACTTTTTCATTGCACCAAAAAATAAATTTCCAATCAATTGATATCCTTTAACATCTGGATGCAGATGATCAGTCATTAAATTGTTACCAACAATACCATCCTTGCTAAAAAAGTTCAGTAATGAATCGCTTCTGATAAAAGGAAAATTAAATTCGTTACAGAGTTGAATTATTGTCTTATTGATCTGTTCGGGGGCACGGAATCTCAATGCATCCAGTTCTTTTGCGTAAATGAATAGTGATTTAGCCGTATCAATATTTTCATTTGCTAATTCTCTGTTAGCATCCTCATAAATTTTTTCTGCAGATGGATAAACTAAATCATCAACAGATACAAAAGGTTTTTGATCTTTAAGATTACTTGATAATGTACTTGCAATAACAGGAACGCCTGCTTCTTTGCACATTGAAAGAATGTCGCGTAAATTTCCTTCAAATTGTTGAATGCCTGACCAATAAATATCTGAATTGTATTCAATTAGTTTATCCTGTGCCATTTGAGCCATCATTGTTCCACCGGATACTTCATTTCCTGCAGAGAATAATCCGGATAAGTTCTGAACTATATTTCTTATGAGCTCGACAGTTTTAAATTTATTAAGCCACAAAGTAGTATTAACAATAAATCTTGAAGAGCCGAGCGATTCAAGTGAACCAACTCCAAGTGCACCGTAGTATTCATTGTGACCAAGATAAATTAAAACCAGATCAGGTTCTTTTTTCAGAAGTTCGGGCATCAAATCTCGTATTGTATATGAATTAATTGCCGACATACTAACATTACACACTTCAATTACTTTCTCGGGATAAAGGATCTCCAATTTTTTGCGGATGAACTTGCTAAAAGAAGCACTTGATAAATAGGGATAACCAGCTGCAGAACTTGCACCAACAACAAATATTCTGAAACTATTTTCCTTTTTTTCTTTGTAGAGAAATGATTCAACTGAAAAAGGTAAATTTTTTGTTGTGAAAAAATATCGATAACTAATTTCAGGATTTAAGATTTGCATATCTTTCGATATGTCGACCCATACTCGTGTATCGTTCCCATAATTAAATAATCTTAATCCGACTTCAAGCAAAACAAAAAAGAATATGGGAATAACAAATAGAAGCAAGTAAAACCATATCGGTGCAGGTTCTTTAATGCTTTTTACGAATGATTCAACTTCAGTTTCCGAAACATTTAACTGTTTGGACATTTCTTTTGAAGAAAGAGTTTTATAATTCTTCTGAATAAAAATTAATTGTTTATCAGATAATGCCAATATTATTCCTTTATCTTTTCAATCTTGTAGCATTAAGTAATTGCTTCTGTAAATCTTTAGCCATTGCATAGTCTGGTTCAATCTGCAGACAGCGATTGATCATCTGTAATGCAGTTTGATAATCTTTTTTAATTGAATATGCTCCTGCCATATTGTAATAAACTTGCGCATCGGATGAATTATAATTTAAACTTTTGGAAAGATAATTTACTGACGGATCAACATTATTATTTAACAGCTCAATAATCCCAAGCCATTTGTTGGAATAAGCGCCGGAATTTAATTCATTAAGTTTTATCAGATATGGATATGCTGCTTCAAAATTTTTGTTGTTAATCAGGAGCTGAGCAGCAAATTCGTTTGGATAAGGATCGAATGGATACTCATCAGTTGCAGCACTTATTTCTGCCTGGAACGATGCAAAATCTCCATTCATAAGTTTGTGTTGAGCAAGTTGAAGATGCGCAGCTTCCCACGATAAATCTCCTTTACCAATCAAATAGGCAAGAGTATCAGTGTAGGTTTGCATGTTTAACAGTTTGAGTTTCTCTTCATCAGATAATTTTTCTTTTGAATAGGGCCAATCGCTTTTCAAGATAATTATCTGGTAAAGTGCCGTTATTGAATCAAGTCTGGTAAATTCATATCGGCTTAAAGTTATGCTGTCCTGAACTGCAAATGATAATTTACTATCGTAATCCTTTGGTAAAACTCCTGATGTAAGTCCTTCATTCAAAATTTCTCTTCCTATAATTTGAAACCCTCTCAAGTTTGGATGAAGATGATCGGTAATTAAATCATCACCTACAACTCCATAGATTGACTCTGCATTAAAGACGGAATCCAAATCAACAACAGGATATTCAAATTCTTCACCGAGTGTTTTTATAATCTCATTTATTTTTTCAGGAGCTCTCCATCTTAAGGCGTCAAGGTCTTTTGCAAGACGAAATAATGAATCAGCGGTGGAAACTTTTCCCGAACTTAATTCAATTTTTGCTAAACCATATATTTCATCTGCAGTAGGATTTATTTCATCAACATATGATTCAAATGGTAGCTGGTCTTTCAGATTACTAACCAATTTCCCAAGGATTACCGGCACATTATTTTTTTTTGCCATTTCGAGAATATCACGGAGATTACCTTCGTATTGATTTATACCTGCGAAATATTTTTCTGAGTTGAAAGGAATAAGATTTCGTTGTGACATTCTCGCCATCAAAGTCCCATCTTGTTTAACTGGTTCAGAAAATAATCCTGAGATGGATTTAATCAAATCACGAAGCAGCTCAAAAGTTTTAAATCTATTAAGCCAGATGACAGTGTTTACAAGAAATCTTGTATCACCAAGTGTTTCAACTGAACCAACACCAAGTGCACCGTAATATTCGTTATGACCTGCATAAATAATTATCAGGTCGGGCTTCATTTCTACAACCCCTGGCATCATATCTCTCAAAGCATACGAATTAATTGCCGACATTGCAATGTTCACAACTTCAATATTTTTTTGAGGATAAAGAATTTCGAGTCTTTTTTTAATATATCTCGAGAATGCACCATTCGGTGTGTAAGGAAATCCTGCAGCACTGCTTCCGCCCATTATAAAAACACGGAAGGAGTTGTCCTGCTTAATTTCATTAAAGAAATTGTAATTGGCAGATGGGACTCTTTCAGAATTATAAAAATATCTGAAAGCTATATCAGGATTTAGAGTAAGTCTGGATTCATCTATTGGAATCCATTGATCATAAACTCTTCCGTAATTAAAAGCTCTTAATCCGATTTCAAGTAAGAGAATAATAATTACCGGAATAAGAATTAAAACCAGGTAAAACCAACGCCGAGTTTTCTGAGAAGTTTTTGTCATTTAGAGGTTATAATTATTAAATATTCTGATGCGAAAAAATATGAAATAATTGGTCAAATTCAGGTAAATCGCTGCGTTAAAATTGTTATTTGTATAAAGTTCAGACAGCAACACATTCATATAATCTTACCTCATTTAGGATAATATCAGTATTTTTGTGCGAATTAATTATCAAAATATCCTTCATTGTCCAAAGTAAATTTAATTGAAAAAATACTTCATAAGCACTTTGAAAGCATTAAACTGGTTATTGTATCTGACTTTGATTCTTCTGATTTCTGATTTGGGTTTTGCGCAAAACTCTGATGAGGAAGTGATTGCAAAGGTGGGAAATAAATTTATTACGACTGACGAATTTACGGAAAGATATGAGCTCACTCCACAAATTAATGCAGGAATGATTGGATCAGAAAAATCTTTGAAGAGTGAATTTCTTTATTCGCTTGTTGCGGAAAAACTTTGGGCACTTGAAGCAGAGTCAATGGGTTTAGACAAATCTGAACTCATAACTTCCACTTACGAAGCTATTGAAAAGATGTACGTTCGTGATGCACTCTACAAAGAAGAAATTTTAGATAAAGTTAATATTTCTGATGAATACCTGGCAGAAGCATTTTTAAGAAACAGTAAAATTCTGAATCTAAATTATATCTATTCTGAAAATTATAAAGAGATAGAATTAATTTATGGGCAGCTTAAAAATGGAACTAACTTTTATACAATTATGCTTCAACGCCCCGAAAGTAAATTGCAGGAAAATCCTTATGCTGTTAGTTATGGTCAAATGGAAAAAGCAGTTGAGGACAAATTATATAGTCTTAGATTGGGAGAAATAACAGAACCGGTAAAAGCTCCAAATGGCTGGTACATTTTCAAGTTATTATCGATACAAGAAAAAACAGTTGAAAATATTGAACAGGTTCAGTCTCAGGAAAAATATGTTTTAAAAGTGGCAAAGCAGACAATTATAGATAGCCTTTATAATGATTTTTTTTCAACTTTCTTCAAAGATGTTAATGCAGTGACAAATAAAGAACTATTATTTCAACTTTCAGATCTTGTTATTGAAATATTGCGAAATAGAAGTCAACAAGATAGTATTACATCTAACAATAAAATTTATCTTACTTCAGATGATCTTTACGATATTGAAGCTGATTTGGGAACACAAAAACTTAATGCTGTATTCATAAAATTAGATGATCAATCGTTAACAATTGATGATTTTATGCAGGAACTTGCCATTGAAAAGTTTTATGTTGATTCACTTGATACTGATCATATAAGAGGCCGGCTAAATTATTATGTAAGAAAGTTTATTGAACACGAGCTCTTTGCTCGGGAAGGCTATAAAAGAGGATTACAAAATTTTCCGGAAGTGCGTCGTGAGCTTAATATTTGGAAATCTTACTACCTTAGCGAAGCACTTCGAAAAGCAATGATAGATTCTATTGAAGTGACCGATGAAGAAGTCAATAATTATTTTATTGAGAAAGGCGGCGATAGTCTTTCTTCAGTGGAAGTAAAGATTGTCGAATTGTTAACAAATGATTTGGATGTCATTCAGCATGTATTGGATGAAATAAATAATGGAGTTGATTTTAGAGAACTGGCTGGAGAGTACACAATCAGAGAAGAAGCAAAAAATAACAATGGTGAACTCGGGTATTTTAATATAAACGAATATGGCGAAATTGGTCGTAAAGCTGCTACTATGAATATTGGTGATATGTATGGACCGATAAAAGTTCCCGAAGGTTATTCACTTTTTGAATTAATAGATAGAAAAGAGATGACTGAATTATCAACAAATAATTATTCAATGGAACGAGAGCGAATAATGGTTGAAATAAAAAATAAGAAGTACTATCACACAATGATCAGTAAAACAGTTGAGCTTGCAAATAAATATAATGTTAGTATGAATCAAGAAATCTTAAATTCAGTTGAAGTTTTGAATACGACGACAGTGGTTTATAGAATTTTTGGGTTTGGTGGAAAATTATTAGCCGTCCCGATGACAGTGCCAAATTACAATTGGGTAAAACCCTGGCTCGAGCAAAAGGAACTAACTCCATAAAAAAATGAAACCTATTAGAAGAAAGTTTGAATAAAGAGAATATTTACATACTTGGAATTTCGGCTTACTATCACGATAGTGCAGCATGCATTGTAAAAAACGGACAAATATTAGCCGCTGCACAAGAAGAAAGATTTACAAGAAAAAAGCACGATCATCGTTTTCCTGAAAATGCGATAAAGTTTTGTCTTGATTATGCGGGAATAAAAAGCTCAGTGATCTTGATCTTGTTGCGTTCTATGATAAGCCATTCTTAAAATTTGAGCGATCTACTTGAAACATATCTTACATTCGCTCCGGTTGGAATAAAATCTTTTATCAAAGCAATGCCTTTGTGGATAAAAGAAAAACTCTGGATGAAAGAATTAATAAAAAAAGAACTTGGCTACGAAGGAAAAATCATTTTTCCAGAACATCACGAATCTCATGCAGCATCTGCTTTTTTCCCTTCTCCTTTTAATGAATCTGCTATTCTCACAATGGATGGAGTCGGGGAATGGACTACAAGTAGTTATGGAGTAGGTAAAGGGAATTCAATAGAACTGCTGGCCGAAATAAAATTTCCTCATTCGCTTGGACTTCTCTATTCAGCGTTCACTTACTACACAGGATTCAAAGTTAACTCAGGTGAATATAAAGTAATGGGACTTGCACCATACGGTGAGCCGAAGTATAAAAAATTAATTTACGATCATCTTATAGATGTGAAAGATGATGGTTCGTTCCGAATGAATATGGATTACTTTAATTACTGTGCTGGTCTTACCATGACTAATAATAAATTCAACAAACTTTTTGGAGGACCGCCAAGAGTTCCTGAAACAAAACTCACGCAAAAAGATATGGATCTTGCACGATCTCTTCAGGAAGTAACTGAAGAGATAGTTTTGAAAATGGGAAATCATGTTTTCAAAGAAACAGGATTGAAAAACCTTACGTTTAGCAGGAGGAGTTGCTTTGAATTGTGTAGCTAATGGTAAACTTCTTCGTGAAGGACCGTTTGAAAATATCTGGATTCAGCCTGCTGCCGGAGATGCCGGTGGAGCCTTAGGTGCAGCACTTGTTGGTTGGTATTCTTATTTGGGAAATCCAAGAATTGCAGATGAAAAAACTGATTCACAATTTGGTTCTTATCTTGGTCCAGATTTTAATGAAAAAGAGATTCAATCATTTATTCAGGAAAATAATTATCCTGCAAAAAAATTAGAAGAGGATGATTTAATTAAAACTGTTTCAAAACTAATTGCTGAAGAAAAAGTGATTGGTTGGTTTGACGGAAGAATGGAATTTGGTCCCAGAGCCCTTGGTGCTCGTTCAATAATTGGTGATGCACGTTCCTCTAAAATGCAAGCTTTGATGAACATCAAAATAAAATTCAGAGAAGGGTTCAGACCATTTGCTCCATCGGTGATCTTTGAGAAAGTTAGTGACTATTTTGATTTTGAAAAAGAAAGTCCGTATATGCTTCAGGTTGCTGATGTAAAAAAGCAGAGACGAATTGCGATGACTGGTGAACAGGACAAGCTTTGGGGAATAGATAAACTAAACATTGTTCGCTCTGATATTCCAGCTATTACTCACGTTGATTATTCAGCCCGGCTTCAAACTGTGCATAAGGAAACAAATCCAAGATATCATAAGTTGATAGAACAGTTTGAAAAAGATACTGGTTGTGCTGTTATCATCAACACTTCATTTAATGTTAGAGGTGAACCGATAGTTTGCACTCCTGAAGATGCCTATAAGTGTTTTATGAGAACGAACATTGATTTTCTTGTGCTTGGAAATTATTTGCTTTCAAAGGAAGATCAAAAACCAATTGAAAAAGATGTGGACTGGAAAAAAGAATTTGTCCTGGATTAATAATGATTAAAGAAGAATTCAAACATATCAAAGAAACAAAAAAAGACCTTCGGAAGTTTGGGTTAACAGTAGGCGGTGTTTTGCTGATTATAGCTGCATTACTATTCTATTTTGAAAAATCGTCATCAATTTATTTTGCTGCTATTGGAGGATTACTATTTATTTCCGGACTCTTCATTCCTAAGATTTTGAAACCTCTTAATAAAATCTGGATGGGATTAGCTATTGTTCTGGGTTATTTTATGTCGCGTTTAATTCTTACAGTCCTATTTTATTTTGTGTTAACTCCTATTTCATTTATTGCCAGGCTCGTAGGTAAAAAATTTATGATTTTGAAGTGTGACAAATCAGCAAAAACTTATTGGGAAAGACGAACAAACATTCAAAAAAAACAAATAGATTACGAAAGACAATTTTAGGAATTATTTATGAGTAAACTTTCAATATTATCCGAACTGTGGGACTTTCTTAAAGTAAGAAAAAAATGGTGGCTGGCACCTATTCTTATTTTACTTCTTCTACTTGGCGGATTAATTATTTTAACTCAGGGTTCTGCATTAGCGCCATTTATTTATGCGATATTTTAATTCGTGAATAATTAGTGAATTCGTGGCTGAATGATTTGCCACGAATGCACGAATTTAATTTTGTATGAAAATAAAAATTAAAAAGAAAAAGAAGCGTATTCCTGTTCCTAAAAAACCACCGAAAGTTGAGAAGGATAAAAAGTCATACGACAGAAAATCTGAAAAGAAAAAGACGAAAAAGAAAATAGAAGAAGAGACTAAAACTAATTGATTTAATATTTCTCCGGATCCTCAATCACTCTATTTGACTTATCTTATAACCTACCAAGAAAAACTACATTGGCACAATTATAGTAAAGTGTAAATGTCACGGCACCTGAATTATTTCTTTAATTATTGATAATTACTTAATATAATAAGGTTAAAACAACAGATTACCTTAATATATTTGGAAACTATGTATCATAAATATATTTTTGACAACCAATTTATCATAATAAAACACATTGACAATGCTTGACGATTTGGACATTAAAATACTTAAAACTCTTCAGATCAATGGAAGAACAAAAAGAAATGAATTAGCTGAACAAGTTGGCTTATCCATTCCATCAGTCAGTGAAAGATTAAAAAAATTAGAAGACAATAAAATTATCGAAGGCTATTTTACAAAAGTTAATAAGCAAGCCTTTGGATTAGATATAATGGCATTTATTCTTGTGATAATGGATTCATCAAAGCATTATAAAGATTTAATTAAACACGTTGATAAACATCCAAACATTTTGGAATGTCATTCAGTTTTAGGCGAAGGATCACATCTATTAAAAGTATTAGTTAAAAATACTGAGGCACTTGAGAAATTACTTAGCGAAATTCAAACATGGACTAGGTGTTCAGGGAACCAAAACTACCTATGTGCTCTCCACGATTAAAGAAACAACAGCAATCAATATTTAATAAATAAAGGAATACTATATGGCAAAATCCCCAAGTGCAATTGACAATGTTCTTAGCTTTATCAAAGCAAAGAAAATTAAATTTATAGATCTGAAGTTTATGGACTTTCCCGGGCAATGGCAGCATTTTACTGTTCCGGTTACACAGTTTGATGCTGATTCATTTGTTGATGGATATGGATTCGATGGTTCATCAATAAGAGGTTGGAAAGCTATCAACGAAAGTGATATGCTCATCATTCCGGATCCTGAAACACTATTTTTAGATCCGTTCATCGAATCGCCTACTGCAAGTTTAATCTGTGATGTTTACGAACCAGCTACAAAAGAAAAATATTCACGATGTCCAAGAAACATTGCGCAGAAAGCAGAAGCTCATTTAAAATCTCTTGGTATTGCTGATACAGTCTACTTCGGACCTGAAGCTGAGTTTTTCATTTTTGATGATGTGAGATTTGATTCAAAACCAAACGGTAGTTTTTATCACGTTGATTCAGTTGAAGGAAGATGGAACACAGGTAGAGAAGAAGGTCCAAACTTAGGTTACAAGCCAAGATATAAGGAAGGATATTTTCCTGTTCCACCAACAGATGCTTTAATGGATTTAAGAAATGATATGGTAATCAACTTAATGAATTGCGGAATTGATGTTGAGGCTCAGCATCACGAAGTTGCAAGTGGTGGTCAGTGTGAAATCGATTTAAAATTTGCTCCGCTTGTTAAATCTGCGGATCAACTTTTAATGTTTAAGTATATAGTTAAGAACACAGCAAAGAAGTGGAACAAGACGGTAACTTATATGCCCAAGCCAATTCAAGGTGATAATGGAAGTGGAATGCACGTTCACACAAGTTTGTGGAAAAAAGGTAAACCACTTTTCGCTGGTCCGGGTTATGCTGGTTTAAGTGATGATGCTCTTTATTTCATTGGTGGATTATTGAAACACGCCGCTTCACTTTGTGCTTTTGCTAATCCTACAACAAATTCTTATAAAAGATTAGTGCCCGGATTTGAAGCACCGGTTAATCTTGCGTACTCACAAAGAAACAGAAGCGCAGCAGTACGAATTCCAATGTACTCTACAAGTCCAAAATCTAAGCGAGTTGAATTCCGTTGTCCTGATCCTTCAGCAAATCCGTACCTCGCATTTTCAGCAATGCTAATGGCAGGCTTGGATGGAATTATTAACCGTATTGATCCGGGTGAACCACTAGATAAAGATATATACGATATGCCACCTGAAGAATTAAAAAATGTTCCTTCAACTCCGGGAAGTTTGAATGAAGCAATAAAAGCTTTAGCAGATGATCATGAGTATTTATTAAAAGGTGATGTGTTTACTGAAGACGTAATTGAAACCTGGATAAAATATAAAATCGAAAAAGAAATTAAGCCAATGGCACTTCAGCCTCATCCATTTGAGTTTGGAATGTACTACGATGTGTAATTACTGAATTGTCATTGTGAGTCCCGACATTGTCGGGATGAAGCAATCTCCATTATTTAACCGCAATCTTGATGTAAACAGGGTTGCGGTTTTTTTATTCAGCTTTAAAAGCGACAGATAACTGATCTAATTGACATCCATGTCGTTGAATTAAACAAATGTCGGCATCTTCTTGTCGTAACAATTTTTCTGACTCTGATTAACCGGATATTTTGCTGGTATTATTGTTGCATCTCTTATAGCGTTAAAACTCGAGTCGTGATGAAAAGTTATCAAAGGTTGAGGATGACTTCAAATCAATTTAATCTAAAATAAAAAATATGGTGGTTGTATATGGCATTAGCAACATTAACATTCTGGGGGGACAACTTAAGTTCTTATGGTGTCCCAAAAACTATGTACACTTATTTAATAAGTGTTTCTGTAAATCAGGCTCTTGGAAACAGAGATAAGATTGTGAAAATTGTTCCGCTATCTGAAGGTGCACCAAAGCCTGTGCGAGAGTTACCATTCATTATTAAAAATTCTGATTGGAAGAAAGCAATCTTCGAAGCTTTTGGCGTACTGGAAGCAATGGATTGCTTTAAAGGATTGAGAAATCATAAAAGTATAGTGGAAATGGAAAAGCAACCCAGCCTGGTTGCCGTAAGTGCCTGACAATATCAGGAATTATTTTATACTGATTAATGCTTTTCTACTGAACTTTTTGTCCTTTTATGCGGATGGTTTGTGTTCTGCTTGAACGAGGGTATCTACTCTTCAAACCACCTTTTATAAATACAGCTGTCCCTAATACATAATTATTAAACCTGATAACGTATTGTCCAGCTGAAAGCCGATCGGCGGGAATTAAAGCTCCCATAAGATACAATCTGAGTTCATCCAAAGTTTTCAGATCATAAATATTTTTTGTAATAAATTCCTGAAGTATTTGTGCTGCAAAGGAATGGAGAACGATGTTTCCGTTTTTATCGATTATTCCGAATTTCGTACCAACTCTATGGTATAATCCTAAATTATCATCAGTCCATTCAGATGAAGTAAAATATAAATCATTTCGCTTCAGTAAAAATTTATAATTTGAAAAAACATCTGGATCAATCCCAAACTCATTAGCCAACACTTTAAGTCTATCACGAAGAACATTTTCAGATGGTTTTTGCATCGTCATTAAAAAATGCTTTTTCCATTTTAACTGTTCAAGAGTTTTTGTTTCTCCTGTTTTTTTCAACTTGATCAGAAAGAATCCATCTGAGTCTACTTCCCACGGAAAAATCCTGATTGCTTTTGAAAGTCTACTATCAAGCTTTTCATCTTTGTAAATGGTTAAACCTTTATGGTGCGTTATCGGAATATTTACTTCTTCAATATCAACTGGATATTTTTCAAGAATTTTGTTAATGATCAACTCATTCTCTTCCGGTGTTAGTGTGCAGGTTGAATAAACCAGTTCGCCGCCGACTTTTAACATTTTAATTGCTGAGACTAAAAGCTTCATCTGAATTTCACTAAGATTATTAACTCGTTCAAGCGACCACCAGCTATTTACCTCAGTTTTTTTCTGAATTATCCCCAAACCACTACAAGGTGCATCAACAAGAATTTTATCGAAGTATGAATCATAGTATTTACTTAAAATTTCACCTCTCTGGTTAACCACTCCACAATTTAGAAAATTCATTTTATCAAGATTAAACGCAAGTGCTTTTATTCTCTTCATTTCTAATTCATTTACAACAAGTATTCCTCTGTTGTTCATCATCTCCGCTAACTGTGTTGTTTTAGAACCAGGAGCGGAACATAAATCAAGTACAATATCTTTCTCAGTCGGTTTGAGAACAAACGGTGGAAGCATAGAAGTCAATGTCTGCATATAATAAAAACCAAAAGCTATTTCTAATGTACTTCCAGCATAGTCAAAACCATCTTTTATTTTTAATGCATTTGAAGGGTAGGAAACGAACTCAGTTTTTATTCCATATGTTTCAAGAAGATGGGCTGCGAGTTCATTACGGTTTATTTTACTTTCGTTAACGCGAATATATTTAGCAGGATCGTTCTGTACAAAATCCTTGTAATTTTTTGCAGCAACTTCACCAAATGTGTCAACAAGATATGAATAGATTTTGTCCGATACGCGTGAGTAACTACTCATAGTCTGGTAAGGTTTAACTTTTTAAAGATTTCATTTGAAACAGAGGTAAAGTTTTTTCCACTGTTAAATTTTTTCTGGTAGTCTTTTTTAATATCGTTCAGAAGGCCATCAAGATAATTCTCATAACTCTCAACAGTATTTTTTAATGAATCAGAATTGTTGGGAATTTTAATTTTACTTTTTCTATCTTTGCTTGCATAAACGACATATTTCGCTTCTGATTCGTTAGTGAAAGATATAACAAAATCGCCGGTTGCAGAAGAAACTTCAAATGAACCGAAAAATTCTTTTCCCAAAACCAATACTTTATTCGGAACTTCGATTTCTGAATAGTCTTTTAAGTTGAGAAAATCTATTGGAAAGTTTTTAATTCCTGATAAGGAGAGTTCTTTACTTTTACTAAAGATGAAATCTGCTTCGCTCACGATTAACTATGTTTACTGATATAAACTTTTATAATTTTTTTCATTTCTTCTTCATCGTGGAATTGTTGAATAGTAAGTAGAGGAGAATCGCAACCCAAAATCATAGCAGATGTATTCTGAACTTCCGAGTTAAGAATTGCCAGCACAGGCAATTTCCTTTGGAAGATTGCATATGCAATTTCGAATCCAACACCTAAGCTTGGTCCTGAGATTTCAGCAATCATAATTTTACTTCCATCGATCCATTTGATATCGCGCTTGTAAGTTTGCTTATCAGTTAATGGAATAGTGCTGTTAAACTTACCACCTAATTCAGTAAGCACAGTATTGCCTAAACTTTCAACAAAAGCAATTATTTTCTTATATGTTTCCTGGTGAGTAACATCACCCCTGATAGGACCGGCACAATAAATAATCATAGTTAATTATTCAAAATCTGTTCGTAATATTCCTCATAAAGTGGAACGACTTTAGAAGTATCAAATTTAGTTACAGCTCTTTGTCTTGAATTTTCTGAAAACAGATTGTATTTCTTTTCATTAGATAAAAGCTCTAAAGTGTATTTCGCCATTCTGTCAACATCGCCAATCTCCGCAATAAAACCTGTTTCATTATGCCTGACTAACTCAGGCAATCCGCCAACACTTGAACTTATAACCGGTAAACCACAAGCCATTGCTTCCAAAGCAGCAAGTCCGAAGCTTTCAGACTGTGATGGAATAAGAAATATATCTGCCGAAGATAATATTTCAACAAGCCCATCTTGCTTGCCGAGAAACCTGACTTTATCATATAGTTCGAGATGTCGAGCTAATTTTTCACATTCTGATCTGTCCGGTCCGTCTCCAACAAGAATCAATTTTGATGGAATTTCCTTCTGAACTTTTTCAAATATTTTTATAGTATCCGGCACCCTTTTAACAGGTCTGAAGTTTGACGTATGGACTAATATTTTTTCTCCGTTAGGTGCAATTAATTTTCTGAAATCACCATTACTTTCAGGTTTAAATAAATTAGTGTCAACAAAATTTGGAATTACTCTAATATCTGCTTCACATGAATAATTTGTTAATGTCTTTTCTTTCAGAAATCGGGAAACAGCGGTTACTCCATCGCTTTTTTCTATACTGAATTTTACAAGAGGAAGAAAAGATGGTTCCAGCCCAACAAGTGTTATGTCGGTACCATGTAAAGTGGTGAATATTTTTAAATCACGATTTTTACTTAGCATTTCCTTTGCAAGGAAAGCGCTTGTTGCATGAGGAATAGCATAATGAACGTGAAGTAAGTCAAGTTTTTCAAATTCTGCCACTTCAACCATTTTGCTTGCGAGTGAAAGTGAGTAGAGTGGAAATTCAAACAAAGGATAATTACTTATTTCAACTTCGTGGAATACAATATTTTTAATATAATGTGAAAGTCTAAAAGGAAGTGCATAACTTATGAAATGGACTTCGTGGCCACGAAGTGCTAACTCTTTCCCTAATTCTGTGGCTATTACACCACTTCCACCGTATGTTGGATAGCACGTTATCCCAATTTTCATTTAACTTTTCCGATCTTATAGGTTGTCATAATTAAAAACAAATATAACTTAAAATCAGTGAAGTATGAAGACCGAATTATTTCAATTGAATTTATTAACAATCTATATTTACAAAAAAAATAAAAATGAATATTCTTGTAATAGGACACTCTGTAGTCGATAGAATTGTTGATAAAGGCAGTGAATCAATAAAGCCAGGTGGAATATTCTATTCAGTCGTTTCGTTTTTAGGACAATTGAAGAAGGATGACAAATTATATCTCTGCTCAAGTATTGATAAAGAAAATAAGAAATTGTTTAGTGATGCGTATGAGAATTTAGAAAGCGAATTTCTTGTTCTTGTAGATTCGATTCCAAAGGTTGAGTTGATAGTGGATGATTTTGGTGAGCGTAAAGAAATTTATTCTCAGATATCGCAAAATCTAACTTTACCAAAGGATAATTTAAACCGTTTTGATGGAATTCTGATAAATATGATTTCTGGTTATGATATTTCTTTGCCCCAGCTAATTGAGATGAGGAAAAACTATAATGGATTAATTTATTTTGACGTTCACACATTTAGTCGTGGGCTTGATAATCACTTCAACAGATTTTTCAGAAAAATAGAGGATTTTAATAAGTGGGCTGAGTGTATTGATATCCTTCAATGTAACGAAAGAGAGTTGCTAACGCTTTCTGATAAGAAAGATGAAGTTCAAATAATAGAAGAATTATTTTCTTTTGGCGTGCGGCAAGTTGTTATAACAAGAGCAGAAAAAGGAGCGACTGTATTTTTTTATGAGAATGATACAATTAAAAAATATCATAAAAATGCTCTAAGTGTAAATCAAATTAACAAAGTCGGATGTGGAGATGTATTTGGAGCAGTATATTTCTACAACTACATTAAAAATAAAAACGTAACTTTGGCAATTGAACATGCAAATTTATTTGCTGGAATTTCCACAACATATTCTGATGTAAAAGAATTTTTTAATCTTAACAAAGATGCAAACAAACGGATTGGTACGAAATAGAATATTAATAACAGGTTCTAACGGGATGCTTGGACAACGTGCAGTTCAATTTTATTCTTCAAAGGAGAATGTTGAACTACTTGCTACATCGGTCGAAGAGAAATCAGTTGTTGATAAAGTGGAATATATATCTTCTGATATTAAGAACAGAGATGAAATCAAAAAAATTATTCACGATTATTATCCTGATTTTATTATTCATACAGCAGCTTTTACCAATGTTGATCTTAGCGAAAAACTTCGTGAAGACGCATGGAAAATAAATGTAAAAGGAGTTGAATATATAGCCGAAGCTGCAAGAGCAATCGATACACACATAATTCATATTTCAACTGATTATATATTTGATGGCAAGGATGGACCCTATAGCGAGAATGTAAAACCTAACCCTGTTGGCTATTATGGTCGTACAAAACTTGCAAGTGAAAACGTACTAAAAATTAGTGGTACATTTTTTACAATTCTCAGAACAAATGTATTATATGGAACGGCTCTTAACAGCAGACCAGACTTTGTCAGATGGGTTCTGGCTTCGCTAAGTAAAAAAGAAAATATAAAGATTGTAAATGATCAGATTAATAATCCTACTTTCATTGATGATCTGATTCAGGGAATTAATAAAATTATTGAATTCAGAAAGACAGGCACTTACAACATTGGAGGGAAAGAATTTTTATCTCGCTACGATTTTACTTTGCAAATTGCAGACTATTTTAATTTAGATAAAAATCTGATTTCTCCAATTACGACCGAAGAGCTAAAACAGCCGGCACGCAGACCGCTAAAATCCGGCCTGATAATTCTGAAAGCAGAAACCGAGCTGGGTTATAAACCACACTCGATTAATGAATCACTTTCAGCAATGAAGAAAGAGCTTGATCTGTGAACTTTCTTGAAAAATATGATTACTTTATTTTTGATCTTGATGGCACAATTTATCGCGGGGAACACCTCATACCAAATGCTGATAAAGTTGTAAATCAATTAAAACATTCAGGCAAGAGAATTATTTTCGTTTCCAACAAAACCACTGGTACTGCAAAAGATTATTATTTTCTTTTAAAAAACTGGGGCTTGTCTGTTGAAGAAAGTGAAATTATAAACGCAACTATTGTAGCTTCAAGCTATCTGGGGAAGAATTTTTATGGTGAAGCTTTCTTTGCAATTGGTGAGGATTCCTTTAGAAATGAGATTGAAAAATCCGGGTTAAAATATTCTGAAGTCCAGGGTGAAATCAATATTGTGCTGATCACACTAGACAGAACTTTGAATTACAAAAAACTTGAAATAGCCGCACGGGCACTTGAATCAGGTGCTCGATTTTTTGCTGCCAACATTGATGATACCTGTCCTGTTGATGATGGTGAAGTTATAGATGCAGGTTCAACAATTTCTGCGCTTCAGAAAAGAACTCACAGAAAACTCGAACTTCATTTCGGTAAACCATCTGAACTAATGTTTAATGAAATAAAAGATAGACTTCAATTTATACCCGAGAAAACTTTGCTGATCGGCGACAGAATCGAAACCGATATAAAAATGGGAAGTGATTTCGGACTCGATACAGCGCTTGTTCATACCGGTGTAAAATTTTTTCCAAACGGTACTGAAAACTTAATTCCAACATACGAGTTAAATTCAGTTTTTGACTTATTAAACTATAAAAGCTAATTTTCTTCTAAATTTCTCCACAACCTTTTAAATCTTAACTCGGTCTAATTCATTAGTTATGGAAAGCACTAAATGCAGTTAAATGATACAGACTTGATAATCCAGGCTCAAAAGGGCGATCAGAACGCCTTTGAACAACTTGTGCATCGGTACGACCGTAATGTTCTTTCTATTGCATTGAGATATGCAATTAATGAAGATGATGCAAAGGATTTATACCAGGAAGTTTTCATCCGAGTTTATCGTGGTCTCAATAATTTTCGTTTTCAAAGTGAATTTTCAACGTGGCTTTTCAGGATTACAACTAATGTATGTCTTACATATAGAAACAGAAGTAAAGAACACCTGAAAGTTTCAATTCATAAAGATTATGATGATGAAAATGATTTTGCACAAGAGGAAGAATTGATCTACGATGGTTCATCGCCCGAAGAAGTTTCATCAGGTGCGGATCTCGAAGAAATAGTCAATGCTGCAGTTGAATCACTTTCACCAAAACAAAAAATGACTTTTATTTTAAAACATTATGAAGGATACAAAATAAGGGAGATTGCAGAAATGATGAATTGTAAGGAAGGAACAGTCAAAAAATATCTTTTTGACGCAATAAAAAATTTAAGAAAAAAATTAAGTCCGGTTTATGCATAGAACTACAAATCCAGATCACGGAGTAAATGAATGAAACACAATGAATATAAACAACTTCTTCAGCTTTCTCTTTTCGGCGAATTAAAATCTGAAAAACAAATGATATTAAAGGAACATCTATTGACCTGCGAAGAATGCAGAACTGAGTTAGAAGATCAGAAAAATCTTCTGGAGTTAATTTCTGGTAAGAAGAATTCAGAAGTCGATGAAAAAGTTTTATCTGCTGCACGGTATCAGTTAAGAGGTGCACTCAGATCAGAGAAAATAAATAAAAATATTTTTGGATCTACGATTGGTAGTATAACTCAGTTTTTTACTACTCCACTGAAATTTGCAGTTGTAAGTGTAACGATGTTGCTAATTGGAATTCTGATAGGAAACTTATTATTCAGAAATTCAGTGAGTGAAGAATTAATAACACAAAACGGAAATGAAAATCGTTTTGCTTCATTGAGTGAAGATATCGGTATTGCGAACCTTCGTTTTATTGATTCAGATGCATCTGATGGAGAAGTTGAATTTACTTTTCAGGCATCAAGACCTGTCCATCTAAAAGGCAAAGTAAACGATCCGCAAATACAAAGTGTGCTTACTTATGCAATGCTTAATGAACAGAATCCAGGCTCAAGATTAAACTCAATTAATGCTATGGATACAGAAACACCTAATCATTTTGATCCGGAAGTTAAAGGCGCATTGGTAACAGTTGCTATGTCGGACAAAAATCCAGGAGTTAGACGAGAGGCTCTAAAACTTATGAGCAAATTTCCTTATGATGAAAGCATAAAGCAAGCACTTTTATATGTAATAGCCAACGATACAATTTCAGGATTAAGGATTGAAGCTTTGAACTCTTTAATTGAAGCAGGAAGTAAAGGCTACAAACTAAATAACGAAGAACTAAATCTATTTCGTCAACAGATGCAAGAAGATGAAAATCCATATATCAAATTACGTTCTAAAACAATATTACAGGAGTATAACTAAAATGAAATTATATGCATTCAAATTTACATCACTTTTTATTTTGCTTTGTTTAGGTTTTACGCTCACAGTACTAAGTCAAACCAAAAAAGAAGCAACTTTCACAGTTTCCGCCGGTGATTTGTTGGATGTTTCAATACGTCAGGGAAATATCAATATTACAACCGGATCAGGTAATCAGGTTAAAGTGCTTGCTAAAAATATAGAAGAAGGTGAATTGAACTTATTGACGATGGAACAGAAATCCGGGAAATTGGAAATAAAGTTTAAAGGTGATGGGTCTGATGAATTTGAATTAGAACTCACTATCCCTTCGGAATTGAATCTGGATATGTCAACCGGTGGTGGCAACATATCCGTTAAAGGTGATTTGAAAGGTACAGTTGATGCCAGCACCGGAGGTGGAAATATTTCAGCCGGAAATATTTTTGGAAAAACAAATTTTTCTACTGCAGGAGGAAATGTTACTGTTGGGGATATAAACGGAGATGCTGATCTGGCTTCTGCAGGTGGCGATATGAAAGCAGGCTCAATAAATGGTAATGCAGATATTAGTACTGCTGGTGGAAATATTTCTGTTAACTCGATTAATAAATTAGCAGAGTTATCTACTGCCGGTGGAAATATTACAATTGGTAAAGTGGGAGGTAAAATTAGCGCTTCAACAGCCGGAGGTAATGTGACAATCGGAGATGTTTATGGAAGTGCAGAAATATCAACAGCAGGTGGAAATATAATTCTCGAAAGTGCTGGTGGAGAAGTTGAAGCATCTACCGCGGCTGGAAATATTACTTTGAAAAATATTAAAGGTGCTATTGATGCAAGCACAGCTGCTGGAAATATTTATGCTGAATTTTATCCTGAAAGTAATATGCAGAGTGAGTTGAGCAGTGCTATTGGTAACATTACTCTTAAAGTTCCGGGGAATGCAAAAGTAACAATCATTGCAAAGCTTTCTGTCGGTGCCTGGGGAGATAGTGATGATGCTCTTGAACATATCAAATCTGATTTTAATTCCACCGAAGTCAATAAAAGAGGAGACAAAAGACAGGTTGAAGTAATTTATAAATTAAATGGCGGTGGACCAATAATAGAATTAAATGCTGCGATGGGTGAGATCGAGATAAGGAAATTGAATTAAAGGTTGCTCATCACCTCACTTAACCGCTTATAAAAATTGTTAAGATAATTCAGATGATAGTTGTGAAATTTGATTATCAGATCATTAAAGAACCGCCAGCAAGCGGTTCTTCTTTTTACTCAGGCATTGAACACAGAATATGAAAAAGCTATTATATTTTTCAATTCAAATAATATTTTATCTAAACCTTGTATATGGTAATTCCGATTCTCTATCAATCAGAAATAATGATGTTGTAATACAAGCAATTAGATTATTTCAACCCATTGAAATAGATGGAAAAGTAGATGATCAAGTCTGGAGTAATACAAACGGCTTCAACAATTTTATCCAAAGAGATCCAAATGAAGGTGCGTCCCCATCCGAAAGAACGATTATCAAGCTCGCTTATGATGAAAAATATCTTTATCTGGCTGCTATTATGTACGATTCTTCTCCTGACTCTATCATTTCTCGACTAACTAGAAGAGATGAATTGGTCGATTGTGATCACATTACTTTAGCTTTAGATCCATATCACGATAAGCGTAGTGGATATTATTTTACATTAAATTCTGCAGGCACACAAATCGATGGTGTCCTTTATAATGATAGCTGGGATGATGATACGTGGGATGGTGTTTGGGAAGGTAAAGTAAATATAGATAAAGAAGGATGGACTGCAGAAATGAAAATTCCTTTTTCCCAAATGAGATTTAATCAATCTGCTAACATGGTATGGGGAATTAATTTTAAAAGAGTAATCGGACGTAAAAATGAGGAAGACTATCTTGTCTTTGTTCCTAAAAAAGAGAGCGGTGTTGTATCACATTTTGCAAATCTTACTGGTTTTGAAAATGTTCAAGGCAGTGGTCAGATGGAAATTGTTCCTTACGTTACAATGAGAGCTGAGTACATTCAATATGAAACTGGTAATCCCTATAATGATGGTTCAAATTATTATCCCGGAGTAGGTGCTGATTTTAAAATGGGTGTGGGTTCAAATCTTAATCTCAATGCAACAATTAATCCCGATTTTGGTCAGGTGGAAATTGATCCTGCTGTAATTAATCTTAGCGATGTTGAGACATTCTATGATGAAAAGAGGCCTTTCTTTATTGAAGGTTCAAGCATTTTTAATTTTGGTTATGGTGGTGCGAGGAACTATTGGGGATTTAATTGGGGTGGAGCGGATTTTTTTTACAGTAGAAGAATAGGAAGACAACCACAGGGTAGTGTTCCATACGATTATGAATTTGCAGATTATCCTACGGGAACGCACATCCTCGCAGCCGGAAAATTAACGGGAAAGCTTGGTGAGAGTTGGAATATTGGTACAATTCAGAATATTACAAAACGTGAATACGTTCAGTATTCTAATAACGGAATTCAATCTGAAACTGAAGTTGAACCACTTTCATACTATGGAATTTTCAGAGCTCAAAATGAATTTAATGGTGGTCAACAAGCATTGGGGTTCATCTCAACATTAACTGTAAGAGATTTTCAAAATGAATGGCTGCAGGATGAAATAAATAAAAGTGCTTTTACTTTAGGGCTTGACGGATGGACATTTTTAGATGAATCGAAAACCTGGGTGGTTGCCGGCTGGACCGGCAGTAGTTATGTTACAGGAACTGAACAACAAATGATAAATCTGCAGGAGAGTTCGAGGCATTATTTCCAGAGACCGGATGCAAGTCAGGTAAATGTTGACAGCACCGCCACTTCACTAACAGGTTATGCCGGAAGAATTTATTTAAATAAACAGAAGGGAAACTTTTTTGTTAACTCAGCATTTGGATTTATAACTCCTTCATTTGATGTAAATGATGCTGGTTTCTTCTACAGAGCTGATATACTTAACTGGCACGCTGGAGCTGGATATTATTGGAGCGATCCAACTGATGTTTTCAGATATCTTGAAACAGGTGCGGCGATTTTTCAAAATTATGATTTCGGTGGACACAAGACCTGGGAAGGAATTTATAATTTTGGTTATTGGCAATTTCCAAATTACTATTCAACAAACTGGAATATTGGTATATACACTGAAACTTATAATAACAATAGAACAAGAGGCGGACCTTTAACATTGAACCCTGCCGGATATGAGATGAGTTTTAGCTTCTCATCTGATAGTCGAAAAGATTGGGTAATTGGAATTGGTGCTGGAACTACTAGATTTAATCCTTCGTACGATTGGTTTTCCGAATTGAGTTTGGAACTACGATTAATGCCCAATGTTTCGTTTATTTTTAGTCCACTTTATTCAAAGACTTACGAGTTCACTCAGTATGTAGATACCTACATCGATCCAACAGCAACTAATACTTATGGTAGCAGATATGTTTTTGCAGAACTGAATCAAAAAACTTTATCTGCAAGTGTCAGACTCAATTGGACTTTTACTCCTCGCCTAAGTTTACAACTCTATGTTCAACCATTAATTTCCGCAGGAGATTATACAAACTATAAAGAACTTTCAGAACCGGGCACTTATGATTTTATGGTTTATGGTACAGATGGTTCAACTTTCGATCCTGAAACTAATACTGCTGATCCAGATGGAAACGGACCTGCACAGCCCATAGAAATAGATAATCCTGATTTCAATGTAAGATCACTCAGAGGCAATGCAGTTCTGAGATGGGAATATTTACCAGGCAGTGTAATTTATTTCGTCTGGACTCAAACCAGGTCAGAAGCTGAAGAAATTGGAGAATTCAAATTTGAAGAATCTATGACAAAAATGGTTGCTGCAGAACCTGATAATATTTTTATGATAAAGGTAACATACTGGTTGAATTTTTAGCAACTCTTTCCATTTAATAAGACTTTAAACTTCGCTAAATTTACAATAAGAATAATGCTTTATTCGTTCTCAATTGTTCATTCTGAACGCCCACGTAGCTCAGCTGGATACCTGCCCGACTTGCTCGGTTAGTAGTTGAGTCGGGCAAGGCGGGGAGCAACGGTTTCCTAATCCCGATAAATCGGGACACGTGTTTAAAGTTATTACTAATTAAATATTATAGAAATGCCCCGGTAGCTCAGTAGGATAGAGCAACGGTTTCCTAAACCGTAGGTCGGAGGTTCGAATCCTCTCCGGGGTACAATTTTCACTATTCAATACAAGTTGCTTTAGCGATAAATTTTTCTTCCTCAATTCATTTCCTCTATCCCTGTCGAAAATAGTTACTGCCATTTCTGTCGGATGATGTAATAATTACAATCAAAATTTCCATTAGAAATAATTTTTACCAAATTATTAAAAACGAGGTTTCTTATTCGGAAGCTTTGGTGGCACCATACTTGTTTTTTTTGATGACAATTGCATTAAAAAGGAGTAAAATTAAAATGGGAATTACAGAATTAATAGTTATAGCTTTTTTAGCGCTGCTTGGATTTTTGGGATATAACAATTCAAGAAAAGTGGCAAGAGAATTAAGAAGACTGGGCGCGGATAAATAGTAAAACTAATATCTTGGGGAATAGGAGAGAATGAACGATTTAGGTTTGTTCTCTCTTTTTTTTGTTGAATACCTTAATCTTGTTCTCAACCCCGGCAATTACAGTATCTGCAATACCATAAAACAATCCTGTTTCAACTACACCCGCAAAACTTTTCAACTTCGCATCGAGCACAGCCGGATTCGATATTTTATCGATCATCAAATCAATGATATAATTATTTTCATCAGTCACAAACCTTGTGCTGCCTTTCATTCTAATGAGAGGTTTGAAGCCATTACTTTCTAGTTTTATGCATAGATTAGTACAGCCAAACTTAACTACCTCAATTGGAAGCGGGAATTTTCCCAAAGTCTTTACGAGCTTGGAAGAATCAACTATCCAGATATTTTTCTTTGAGTTGGATGCAATTATTTTTTCATGTAGTAAAGCACCCCCACCGCCTTTAATTCCATTTAAATTTTCATCAACTTCATCAGCTCCATCAATAGTAATATCTATTTCAGGGAAATCACCAAACTTATGTGTTGTTATACCGAGTGAGGTAGCAAGCTTTGTTGTGGCCTGAGAAGAAGATACAGCAGTAATTTTTAATCCGCTTTTAATTCTTTCTGAAAGTTTTTGAATCATAAATGCAACTGTTGAGCCGGTTCCCAACCCAACTATCATCCCGTCTTCCAGGAAGTTTATTGCATATTCGGCAGCTATTTGTTTTTCTTTCATTATTGATCCAAAATTGTTAAAACATTCAAATGAAAAATCATTTATTTATTTTTACTAAACAAATTTATCAGGAGAAATAAAATGCACCACTTTGACCCATCCACAGAAATCCAGGATTATCTCGTATTTGGAGAATATGGCGATGTCAATCCATCAATAACAGATTCATCAACTTACACTTTTTTAAGTCCTGAAAAGATGAAAGAGCTTTTTGATCACGAAGTTGAAGGCTGTTTTCTTTATTCCCGTCACTGGAATCCTACAAATAAATATCTGGCTGATGCACTTGCAAAACTGGAAGGCAGCGAAGCTGCAATTGTTACAGGTTCAGGTATGTCTGCTATTGCATGCTCAATTCTGCAGGTTTGCAATTCCGGAGATGAGGTTATATCTGGCAGAACAATTTACGGCGGTACTTATGCTTTATTTAAGAACCTGCTTCCAAGATTCGGAATAAATGTAAAGTTTGTGAATACACTTGATCTGGAGGCAGTAAAAAAATCAATTACAAAAAAAACTAAACTTATATATTGTGAATCGGTCAGTAATCCATTGCTTGAAATTGCTGATATTCCAAAGCTTAGTGAAATTGCGAATTCTCATAATATTAAGTTAATGGTTGATAACACATTCAGCCCGATAATAATAAGTCCTATACAACTTGGTGCGCATATAGTTATTCACAGTCTCACAAAATTTATTAACGGAACAAGTGATTGTGTTGCAGGATGTGTTTGCAGCAACAGGGAATTTATTAATCAAATGATGGATATAAATTCAGGAACCGCAATGCTTTTAGGTCCTGTGCTCGACAGCCACAGAGCTGCCAGCATTCTTAAAAATCTCCACTCACTTCATATCAGGATAACTAAGCATAGTTCAAATGCAATTTATCTTGCTGAAAATTTTGAAAAACTTGGTCTCAAAGTATACTACCCCGGCTTAGCATCACATTCAGGCAATAAATTATTAAAGAACCTAATGAATGAAGGTTTCGGATTTGGTGGTATGCTCGCTATTGATGCAGGAGATGTGAATACTGCTGACGCTCTCATGAATAAAATGCAGGAGGCTAAAGTAGGTTATCTTGCAGTTAGTCTTGGTTATTTTAAAACTTTATTTAGCTCACCCGGACACAGCACTTCCTCAGAAATTCCAAAAGAAGAACAGGAGAAAATGGGATTGAGTGAAGGGTTGGTTAGAATTTCTATAGGTTTGGATAACAATATTCAAAAAACTTTTGAACGAATTAAAAAGTGTTTGGCTGATGTTGGGTTGTTAAAAAAATAAAATATGTCCCATTGATGAATAAAACTGTTAAAAGAATTGTTATCATTCTCATCATCTTAATTCTGCTCCCTGCGGCTTTTCTTACTATTAATGAATTCGTTTCGCTCGATAAGAATGAAGAGGTGATCGGAAGAATTTATTCCAACCAGCTTGATGCAATTCTTTATTCAGTTAATCAATATTCGGATGATGTGGTAAACAGCTGGGCGAGTAAAATAGATTTATTCCTTGATGAAATTCCGGAATTAAATCCCCGTGATGCGTCTTCAATTATTGATAGCTTCTATAGCCAGATGCCTTCGCTTTATGCCGTATTTATTGCTGATAGTATTAATGATGAAAGTATCGAACTGCTCGGCTGGGATGAGTTAGAAAATTACATTAAAGTTGACTTTGCTGAATTCAACTCGGAAATTAAAAAACTACTTTTGCAGAATAATAAAGTCGTAAACCGCCTGATCAATTATAAAAATGCAGGATACAGAAAGCTTGAGCCAATTAATGCAGAATTAAATGGAGATGAATCAATCTTGCTTTTTATTGAAGACACTCCAGCTGGTTCTAGTCGTATTGCCGGGATGGTAATTGATCCGAAAGAATTTACATTCAGGATTCTTTCACCAAAACTACAAGACGTAGCTCAACAGGAATTTCTGATCTCTGTATTCAACACTGCAGAAAATTTTCAATTCAATTCATCGAAAGATTTTAGAACTCACGAGGTTCAGCAGGCAAAAGATCTTTGGATATTTCCAGATTATCAACTTGGTATTTCACTTGTCGGACAGACTATCGAAGACCTCGTTCAACAGAGAGCTTTGACTAATATTTTACTTATAGGTTTATTAACTGTTATTTTAATTCTTGGCGTCTGGATTGTTTATCGGAATATCAAAAAGGAAGTTGAGCTTGCACAAATAAAATCTGAATTTGTTTCAAACGTATCGCACGAACTCAGAACTCCACTTTCACTAATCAGTATGTTTTCTGAAACACTTGAAATGGACAGGGTAAAAACAGAAGAAAAGAAAAAAGAATATTATTCCATTATCAGCAATGAGGCTAACAGGCTAAGCAAAATTGTAAATTCAATTCTTAACTTCTCAAAAATGGAAGCCGGAAAAAGACAATTTAATTTTGTTGACAGTTACTTGAATGATGTTGTGGAGAATGTTTATCGTTCCTATAAATTTCATCTTGAGCAGAAAGGTTTTAAAATTGATCTGGTTAAGGATGAAACCATTCCAATTATTAAAATTGATGAGGAAGCGGTTTCGGAAGCTCTGGTAAATCTTATTGATAATGCTGTTAAATACAGTGATGATAAAAAAGAAATAGCAATTCGTACAGGCAAAGAAAATAATTTTGCATTTGTTGAAGTTGAGGATAGGGGAATCGGAATTCCTGAAAAAGATCAGAAAAAAATATTCGAGAAATTTTTCAGAGTAAATTCAGGAAATGTGCACAATGTAAAAGGTTCTGGTATTGGATTAAGCATTGTTAAATATATTGTTGATGCACACAAAGGGGAAATAAAATTGACAAGTAAAGTAGGTGGGGGAAGTAAGTTTAGGTTGTTGTTGCCGTTGAATAAAACGTAGCATAGGCTTTAAGCATTAAGCTGTTTGAAAGGCAAAATAAAATGAAAGATTCCCGGAAGTTAAACGTTTGGGAGAAATCCATTACTTACTCCTGTTTCTTGTCTCCCGAACTTGTTTCGGGATCAAAGATTGATTCCGTAAATTATTCGCAGAACTGAAACAAGTTCAGCTTCATTAATAAAATTAAAAATGTTGATATCACTAATTCAAAAATTAAAGCCTAAAGCCTAACGCTTACAGCTTAAAGCAACGAACAATACTTTGGGTCTAAACTATGGTCAAAATTCTAATCGTCGAAGACGAACCAAATATGCGAATGGGTTTACGCGATAACCTTGAGTTTGAAGGTTACGAAGTAAGCATTGCTGAAGATGGTGAAAAAGGTTTGAAGCTGATCCGCGAAAACCAGTTCAATCTTATCATTATGGATGTGATGATGCCGAAGATGTCGGGATTAGATGTAATCAAAACTGTTAGAAAGGAAGGTGTGCAAACTCCTGTCATTCTTCTCACGGCAAAAGGTGAAGAGATAGACAAAGTTCTCGGACTTGAACTTGGTGCAGATGATTACGTTACAAAACCTTTCAGCTTGCGCGAACTTCTTGCAAGAGTAAAAGCAGTTTTACGACGAGGCGAAACTTCTATTAACACAGAAGCTTCCGAAGCTGTCATTGGAAAGCTGACTGTACATTTTACAGGTTACCAGGCATACGAAGAGGGAATTCCTGTGCAAATGTCACACAAAGAATTTGAAATACTGCACTATCTCTGGAAAAAAAGAAACCAGACTGTAAGCAGAGACGAACTTCTAAATAACATCTGGGGTTATGATGAAAATCCTGCAACGCGCACTGTAGATAATTTTATTGTTAAGCTTAGAAATAAAATTGAAAGTGACCCCAACCACCCG
The DNA here is from genome assembly GCA_963790385.1 of uncultured Ignavibacteriaceae bacterium. GTDB lineage: Bacteria > Bacteroidota > Ignavibacteria > Ignavibacteriales > Ignavibacteriaceae > IGN2. Next base: position 786,585 of record CAWBOG010000002.1, on the reverse strand, counting down.
CAAATAATTTTAACTGTTCACGGGATTGGGTATAAGCTGGTGAGTTGATGCTAAAACAAGCTGATGTACACCGAATCCTTCGAGGTTCACACACCTTGGTTGAGCATCATTAACCTCGAAGGTTGGTGGAAGATTAAATCTATGAATATGAAACATTAGAGCCAGGTTGTTGATTATTAAATTGACTTTCTACCTTAAAATTCTGTTGCTTAAAACTTCCTGAATATTTCTTCTGCCATCCAGTACAGAATGTATGTATACAAAATTCCCTTCAATTTCGTAGATGATGCGGTAAGGTTTGTAATGAATCTCCAGATAATTTTTTATTCCGGTTGATTTTAACTCAGGTGGAAGGTGTCCTCTTTCCGGATATTTTTCTAATTTATAACAAGTTGCTTCTAACGCATCTAAAAGCTTGTTTGCTGACTGAATACTATCGTTCAGTTCAATATAAACAAAGATTTCTTTAAGATCAGCTTTTGCTAAAGGGTCAATAATAACTTTATATTTTTTCACTTGCTTGACTTAAGCTCACTGCGGAGTTCAGAAAAAGTTTCTTTGATACCTTTGGCTGATTTGCTTTTATCTCGTGTCATTGCAACCAGTTTAAGCATTGCCATAGTCTCCAGGTTTTTCTCATAAACTTTTATATCCTGAACTATTACTTTCGCTTCACCGTTCTGAGTAATCACATAGGTTTTCTGATCCTTATTTATTTCTTCTATCAGATTTGCAGCGTTGGCTTTAAGATAGCTGATTGATTTTACTGATTCGCTTAACCTCATATCGTGGTCCTTTTTTAGACCAAATATAGTCTATCAGACTAATTAAGTCAATAACCTTTTTGAGGCTGAGAAACAGGATTGAAGAGAATCCCAACCACCCTCAATCGATAGACTCCGTCAGAGTCTAACGGACTCTGACGAGATAATTTTAACTGTTCACGGGATTGGGTATAAGCTGGTGAGTTGAGTGTTGTGCAACTAACTTTGTAAAAAAAACACATGGAGTTGTGTGTTAGCGGGATGAATTGCATACGTATATATGAATTATTCTGTTATCAATGGAAGCTTGCCTTCAATATCATTTGCAAATTTGTTAAAATTCCTACTCCATAATTTTGGCTCATAAGTCAAGCAACTATAATATATTATCTTCCCTTTGCTATCTACTATCACCACATAAAACCGAATCCCACTCGTAGAATATTGGGCTTTGCGTTCGACAGCAATAGGAATATAAATTAGAGTTGTCTGAATCTTCTATTTCAATTGGACTATCTATATACCAATGTAAAGGGTTACCATTATTTAAAATACATTTCCAGCAATGAACACTGTTGTCAATAATGATAAAGCTTAAGTAACTTCTTTCTGTACTGAGAATATTACAGATCATAACTTCCGAGTCATGAAAATGTAGTCATTCATCTAAGATTACTGTTCAATTCTATAACACGTGCTTAATAAATCTGGAGGTTTTACTTCTGAATAATTTTAATTGCATCAGCACCTATTCTTTTTGCCTCTTCCATTCAACCTTAGTCAGCACTTCTTGCAAACCACAAGTTTAATTGCCAATGCCAGCATCATACACACTTATTCTACCAAGAATAATAGAGTTTCCCGACAAGCGATCACCTCTGCTTATGTACAGCATTTCATATTCATCTGGTTTAGGTTCTCTTTGAGGTGTATCAGCAACAAATGTTACTGAAGGAGCACAAGAAATAAAATTTAATACGACTAGGCTAATGCTAATCAATAATCTAAGATATTGCATTTATGGGTATTTATAATTAATATTCAACTATATAATCTGAAATTATTTATCAGGAATTTTGAACCAATGTCCAATCCTAATATAAATCAATTTATTAAATAAATGTTTTGTTATTTTATTAATTTAAAAATTCACTTGCAACTTACTTAGCACTAAGCATTTGTTAAAGCAATAATCAATAATTAGCAATTGATTGGATAAAGTATTCTACCAATACTTCAATTTAAAAATTGAGACTTTCATAACTCAGTTTATTAGGATGACAATTAAACCATCTTTCTATTACTCATTGGATGGAATCTCCCATGACAACTTTTTACAATTCCTTACTTGGCCATGACCCCTGTTGCACTTCAATAAAGTAGTTTTCTGGTAGAAATTAAAGAAAACAAAAACAACTAGAAGGAGACTAAAAAATGAGAACATACAAAGGATTTTTAACCGTAGTACTTTTGACAGCAGTTTTTATGGGAAGTGGAGTTGCACAAAAGAATTCAATAAAAGACATAACAGATAATGAGTATGCTTTGAAAAATCTGGTTGCAGGAATTCAATCAGATAACACCGGAGTAAAAAGAAGTGCAATCTACTTTGCCGGTAAATACAGAATAGCTGAAGCAGAGGAAGTACTTATAGCCCAGCTTAAAGATGAAAAGGATGCAAGCACAAGAATTTTAATTGCACTCGTCCTTTTTGAAATGGGAAGTGAAGAAGGATTATTGGAAGTTCAGAAACTTTCACTGAATGATGAGGACGCAAAAGTAAGACGGATGGCAACACAGATCTTCAATGAATATCTGGTTAATGATTCAAAAGGTTCATTGACGAGCAAATGAATTATCAGTGGCGTCATTCTGGCGAGTCCATTTTAATGGACGAGTCCAGAATCAATAATTATGTTCAACGGTCAGATTCCGGACAAGCCGGAATGACATTGGGAGTATTAATTTTTATCTTAAAACTAATAATAGTTTTTTACGTTTGAAATTAAAATCTTTGGGTAGCAAAAACTAAAATGAAAAATATTAATCAATTAAAATTTATCTGTCTTGGGTTAATTATTGTAGCTTTAACTGGCTGCTGGTCCGAGCAAAAGAATCAGGAAATCGAAAGTGAAGATTGGTTTGGTGGAGTGAACAAAATGCTTGGAGTAAATGAAGAGAACTATATCAATCTTGAGGGTAACTGGCGTTTTTCAATTGGCGATGATACTGCATGGGCATCTTCTGATTTTAAAGACAATGACTGGGATAAAATAAAAGTGCCGGGTAATTGGGAAGATCAGGGATTCCAGGGATATAATGGATATGCGTGGTACCGTAAAACTTTTGAGGTGCCTAAAGAATTACTCGGTCGCAATTTTATTTTGAACGGCGGTTTTATTGATGACGTCGATCAAACTTTTATTAACGGTAAACCGGTTGGAATGTCAGGAGGATTTCCACCGCAATATGTAACTGCATACGATGCTCACCGTCAATATTATATTCCAAAAGAAATTTTGAAAGAAGGTGAAAACACAATTGCAATTAGAGTTTATGACAATCAACTTGAAGGTGGAATAACGAGAGGTGCTGTAGGACTTTCGCCAACAAAACCTGACTCTCGTCACATTGGCTATCTCGATCTTGACATAAACTTAAAAGGGATGTGGAAATTTAAAACGGGTGATGAAGCCGATTGGAAAAATTATGATTTTAATGATGAAGACTGGAGGGAGATTTTCGTTCCTGCTTTTTGGGAAGCACAAGGTTATAAAAATTATAATGGCTTTGCCTGGTACAGATTAAAATTTGAATTACCCGAAAAATATGCTGATCAAAAAATAGTTTTACTGCTCGGTAAGATAGATGACATTGATCAAACATTTGTGAATGGACTCCTGGTTGGGTCTATCGGGGATTGGAATTTTGATGTGATGCCGGGAAGTTTTAATGAAAATAATGAGTGGGAAACAATACGCGGTTACTACATTCCTGATGGTCTTCTGATACCGGGAAAAGAAAACACAATTGCTGTAAGAGTTTTTGATGGCTTTGTGGATGGTGGAATTTACGATGGACCAATCGGTTTAATCACACAGAGTAAATACAAAAAATACTGGAGCAAACAGAATAACTGAACATACTTGCAAAACCAGCCTCAAAACTCCAAATCTCAAAAGACAAAATAATATTCAATCTCCAATTCGTAAAACTCAAGCAATTAAGACGAACTTATTTTTTCTATTTCGTCCCTGACGGGACTTTTGGGTTTAATCAATAATTTTGATCTACAAACATTTTGTCCCTACGGGACATAAATCTTTCCAGCTTAACATTTTATTAGTCCCTTTAGGGACTAAATAACTATAGAAAATTTGACTGGCGAAACAGGTCAAGTCCCGGAGGGACGAAATAGTTTTTTATTCAGTTCGGCAAATTATTGATAGATATTTTTTCGTTCAGTAAGTAATAGTTTTATTATGTCTGTGATTTAGAATTTTTATTAAGAAAAATAAACGTAAATATTATAAAGAATGATCCAAACAATACATCCGAAGCAAAGTGAGCACCAATTACCACTCTGCTAAAAGCAAGAAACACCGCCCAAACGATAATCAGAATTGAAATGAAATTTCTTATCCACAACTTACCATTTGCAAATAAAACTAATAGAGCAAGCATCATCCAGCCCATTGCTGCGTGACCGGATGGGAAAGAATCAAAGCCTGTAATTCCTTGCGGTAAATACCACGGAGTGAATTGAGAAAATGTAGCATCTAGTTCTCTGAAACGGACTCTTCCCCAAAAATATTTTACTCCCTGGATGAGAATCACATATCCAAAGAAAGCAATTCCAACAACAAGTCTTGAGTAATTAATTGCGATAGTATTTTTTACCTGTTCTTTGGTGTGTAAAAGAATAAAAATTATCAGATTAATGGCGAACGATATAATTAGAAAAGTGATTAGATTATCCGAAGCGATCTTGTCTAAAAAAATTTCAAATAGATAATATGTTAATCCGCTGCTTACTAAAAAGAAGATTACTTTTTGAATATAAGACCAGGTATTCGATTTTGTTTTGATAGATGAATAATAAATATAAATCCCACTGAGAATTACCAACATTCCAGGAATCATTCCATAATTTTCTAAAAATTTTGCCCAGACTGAATTTTGATTTACTATATACTTTGAAATCTCAAGGTCATAAATACCAGTTAATACTGACAATGGTATCAGCAATATAAAAAGTATGACCAATTTATTATTCAAATGTCCCATTCCTTTATTGAGTTAAACTATTATTGATTAGTATTTAATTGGTTACAAATATATTACTCATTAATTTTACTATACATTATCGAATAAAAGTCACTTCGTAAATATGACTAATAGTCTTGATAAAATGAAGGTTAAAAAATGAAAAGACCTGAACATCATATCCTGGTTATTTTCGGAGCTTCCGGAGACCTTGCTTACAGGAAATTAATTCCAGCACTTTATGATCTTCATAAGCAAAAACTTTTACCTGAAAGATTTGCTGTGCTCGGCGCAGGCCGTACTGAACTAAATGATATTAAGTTCAGAGAGAAGATGAAAGATGGAATCAAAAAATTCTCCAACTTTAAAGAAGATGAAGGAAAATTGGATGAAGATTTCCTCAAACAGATATCATACATTTCTATTGATACTCAAAACTACGAGGATTACATAAAGTTAAAAGCCCATCTGGAAAAACTTGATGGCGAATTAGGAACAAATGGAAACGTGATTTACTATCTTTCTACTCCGCCAAGTTTGTACAGTGTCATACCAACCTTGCTTGGAAAAGCTAAATTGAATAATACTTCAAACGGGAACTGGAAGAAACTGATTGTTGAAAAACCTTTTGGTTACGATCTTCAATCAGCAATTGAATTAAATAAAAAACTATCTGAATATTTTAAAGAGGACCAGATATACAGGATTGATCATTATCTTGGAAAAGAAACAGTTCAAAATATTTTAGTAACCAGGTTTTCTAATGGAATATTTGAACCGCTCTTCAACAGAAACTATGTTCACCATGTTGAAATAACTTCCGTTGAAAGTAGTGGTATAGAAAATCGGGGTGGATATTATGAATCCTCCGGTGCTTTGAGGGATATGGTTCAGAATCATTTATTGCAACTTACCGGGTTAATTGCCATGGAACCTCCTTCTTCTTTTGATTCTAATTCATTGCGTAACGAAGTGGTAAAAGTGTTTCAATCATTCCGGCAGTTTAAGGATGAAGATATTATTAATAATTCCATTCGCGGGCAATACAGTTCTGCAACTATAAAAGGTGAAAAGATTTTGGGTTACCGCGAGGAGAAAGGTGTTAACCCGGAATCACGAACTGAAACTTATGCTGCATTAAAAATTTATGTTGATAACTGGCGTTGGGGTGGTGTTCCGTTTTATATAAGAACCGGCAAGCGTTTACCTACTAAAGTAACTGAAGTAGTCATTCATTTTAAACCAACTCCACATTACCTGTTTTCGAATCGGGATATGAATAATTCATGTAATCAGCTTGTCCTTAGAATTCAACCGGATGAAGGAGTATTATTTAAAGTTGGAATGAAAGTTCCGGGGCAGGGATATGATATTCAAAATGTAAATATGGATTTTCATTACTCAGAACTTTCAAACACATATTTGCCGACTGCTTATGAAAGACTTCTCCATGATTGTATGATTGGTGATTCTACTTTGTACCAAAGAGTTGATGCGGTAGAGGCTGCATGGAAATTTGTTGATCCAATTTTGAATGCATGGAAAAGTGACGACAAGATTCCGATTTATGGTTATCCTGCTGGAACCTGGGGACCCGAAAAAGCCGATGATATTATAGAAGAGAAGGGAATGGCGTGGCGATATCCTTGCAAAAACCTTGCTGAGGATGGAATATATTGTGAGTTATAATCAATGATAAAAATATTTGAAAATAATACAGAGCTCGCCAAAGCTTTTTGTGACGAGTTAATGAAGATGAGTAAGTCCAAAGAAAATTTTTGTATTGCTTTATCGGGTGGCACTACACCAAAAATAATTTTTCAAGCATTAGCAGAAGACTATAACTCAAAAATAAATTGGAATAAAATTCATTTGTTTTGGGGAGATGAAAGATGTGTCCTTCCGGAAGATGATCAAAGTAATTATGGAATGACTAAAAAATATCTCCTTGATTTAATTGATATTCCGGAAAAAAATGTTCACCGAATTATTGGAGAAAATGATCCGGGATCAGAAGCAGAAAGATATTCGGAAGAAATAAAAAAGAAAGTAATCATCAAAAACGGATTACCAAATTTTGATCTTGTGATGCTTGGTCTGGGTGAAGATGGTCATACTGCTTCAATATTTCCGAATCAATCTCATTTACTTAATTCAGAAAAAATTTATGAAGTTGCCATTCATCCTTCATCAGGACAAAAAAGAATTACAATTACTGGTAAAGTGATAAATAATTCAAAAAGGGTAATATTTTTAGTCGCTGGAAAAAGTAAAGCAAAGATCTTACAAAATGTTATTGAAAAAAGAGAAAAAAAATTTCCAGCAGAATATATTGAACCAATTAATGGAAGCTTGGAGTTTTTTATCGATTTTGCTGCGGCTGAACTTCTTGAGAAGAAATATGCATAAATTATTTTGTGGTTCAGCTATTTTTTTCACGCTCTGATTCCACCAACTTAACAAATATAAATAAGAGGTTAAAATGAAAATGGAACCTGGTAACTATTCAGGAATTATTGAAAATACGCTTATTAATTTAAGAGATAAAAACATCGTCAATCGGATTTGGAAAAAGGATCATACAGTATGGAGAGAGAATCCCGAGGAAATTTCCAATCGTTTAGGCTGGCTTGATTGTCTGGAAGTTTCAAGAAAATCATTAAACGAGATTAATTCATTCGTCGAAGAGATCAGGAAAGAAGGTTTTAGAAATGCACTGCTGATGGGAATGGGAGGATCAAGTTTAACGCCTGAAGTTTTTAGATTCACGTTTGGTGTGGAAAATGGTTATCTCGATCTGCATGTTATTGATAGGTACACACCCTGAAGCAATTTTTGAATATGAAAAATATTTTGATCCGGAGAAAACTTTGTACATCGTTTCCACAAAATCAGGCGGAACAGTTGAGACCATGTCATTTATGAAATACTTTTTTACAGGTGTTTCCGGGAAACTTGGCAGAGAAGAAGCTTCAAAACATTTTATAGCCATTACTGATCCGGGCAGCGGATTAGAAGAGACAGCGAAGCAACTTAAATTCAGAAAAATATTTTTAAATGATCCTGATATCGGCGGACGATTTTCTGCACTTTCACTTTTTGGAATTGTTCCTGCTGCATTATTAGGAATTGATCTCAATAGATTATTTGAAGAAATTTCAAAATTAGTTGTTGAATGTAAAGAAACAGATGTCTATCATAATAGTGGTGCAAAACTTGGAGGAATGATAGGTTCATTGGCTAAAAAAGGAGTTGATAAACTTACATTAATTATTTCACCTCAGTTAAAATATCTTGGTGGATGGCTTGGAACAATTGATTGCTGAAAGCTCGGGTAAAGATGGAAAAGGAATTTTACCTGTTGATCTTGAACCAATTGTTTCTGTTAGCGAGTACGGAAGTGATAGAGTCTTTGCTTACTTGAAAATTGCAGGAGATAATTTCTTCGATGACAAAGTGAGCGAAATAAAAAATGCCGGCTTTCCACTTATTGAAATAGAAATGGAAAATGTTTATCAGATTGGCGCTGAATTTTTCAGATGGGAATTTGCAACCGCAGTTGCCGGATATGTTTTGGATGTTCAACCATTCGATCAGCCGAATGTTGAATCTGCAAAGATAGTAGCTCGTGCAATGATGAAAGAATATCAGGAAAAAGGAAAGCTCCCGGAACTTAAAGCGTCTTTGCATCAGGATGGAGTAAAAGTCTTTAGTGATTTTGATGTTGAAAATTTGAAAGACGTCATTCCCCATTTTCTTTCTGCTGTGAAGAGAGGCAAAAATTATGTTACGATCCAGGCTTATCTAAAACCTGATGAAAATACCTGGCAACTGTTACAGCAATTGAGATTGAATATATTGCAAAAGTATAATGTCGCAACGACTCTTGGATATGGTCCGAGATTTCTACATTCTACGGGTCAGTTGCATAAAGGAGACGAAGGGAACGGGTATTTTATTCAATTCATTTCAGATACTTCAAATGATATACCGATACCCAATGAGGCTGGTAAAGAGAAATCTTCTATTTCATTTGGAACATTAATTCAATCTCAGGCTTTGGGTGACAGGCAGGCATTGATTGATAGTAAAAGAAAAGTACTGACAATTAATCTTGGGAAAGATACTTCCGAAGTCTTTATCAAAAATATTGATTTAGGTTCCGTTAACAACCAGAACCGGACAGGTACAGTTGTTCAATATTCTTTCAACTCTCGGTCCAAGGTAAAGCTTGTCACTTCCCGGTCTGATGTCTGTTCCTAAAATTATTAAATCGAAACTATTTTCTTTCGACATTTTTAGGATTACTTTATCCGGATCTTCACCAATTTCAACTTCGGTAAAAGTGTTGACGTTTAAAGATTCACCAAGTTTCTTTAGTTCATCAACAATCCGATGAGCAAAAGTTAGTCTTCGCTCTTTCAAACTTCCTTCAACATCCAATGAACTAAAACTATCTCTGCTCTCAATTACATTTAGAATATGAACTTCATCATCTTCGTGAAAAGAAATTCCAAATGCAACTTCAGCAGCTCTTTTTGAAGCAAGGCTTCCGTTTGTTGGAACAAGGATTCTTCTCGGACTCCAATCTTCTGAAACATTGCTGCTTTGTACTACAATACTTGGACAGGGCGCAAGTCTTACCAGATTATCCACTATCGGGTTGAAAATCATATCAGAATTCTTTTGTCTTTCGGTTGCTCCCACAATCAGCAAATCATAATCCTTCCTGACCTCATCAAGAATACTCTCAAGAATGTTTTTGCTTTCTGATATTTTATTGCTCACTGGAAATTTTGTAAAAAAGTTGGCTAGCGTATTAAGGAATTTCAGGCTTGCTTCCTTTTCTTTCTCATCAGCAATTGTAAGCAGTGTGACGCTAAGCTTCGATTTTCTTCCAAGTCTTTCAAGAATTCTTGCCTCAATCAATTTGGATGGACTTGCCTGGTTTAATTCTCTTGTTCGTACCGGGAGAAGTACTCTATGAATTCTGTTTAAAATATTTCCCTTTAAAAGTTCTTCCTTCTCCAGTCTTTTGGTTTCTTGAGCTTCCGGTTTAACATGACTGAGAGTCCATCGCAGCATAACCGGAGCCATCAATGAAGTGAATACAGCGGTAACAATAATTATTGAGTAAATTTCCTGTGACAGAATACCAAATGATAAACCAATTGTTGCAACTATAATTTGGATTGCACCTCTTGCATTTAATCCGGCACCAAAACTTAAAGCAGTCCAGTGATCAGTTTTTGCGAAAAATCTTGCACCAATGTAAGCCCCGATAAATTTACTTAGAACTGCGACTATAATTATCCCTGTGCCAATCAGAATAAGATCAGGTTTAAATAATTCAATGACATTTACTTTCAATCCTGCGCTTGCAAAAAATATTGGTGCAAATATTCCAAAAGTCATTCCTTCCAGCTTATCAATCGAATCTTTTGGAACTGCTGGTGATTGAGAGAATATAATTCCTGCGATGAATGCACCAAGCACTGCTTCTAAACCAATTGCTTGAACTGTTGCGCCTAAAACAAATGTGAACACCATTATTAATGTAAGTACTTTATCTCTGATGGAAATCCTGTTGAGTGTGAAGTTTAATAAGTACTTCATAATAAATTTTCCAATTGAATAGCTTAGCACAACAAACAATATTACTTTTAAAAAAGAATAGCTTATTGTGCCAAATGTAACAGCTTCGCCACCGATAAGTCCGAGAACAATTGAAAGTAAAATCCAGGCCACAGCATCATCAAACATTCCTACAGCGAGAGTAATCTGACCAATGTCTCTTCTAATTAATTTCAGATCAAGAAGCACTTTTGCTATTACCGGTATAGCTGATAATGATATTGCAATTGCTATGAAAAGAGCAAAGACAATTCGTTGATCCGGGTCGACAAGAAAAGACGCTGGAATGAATAGCCCAAATGCAAATCCACAAGCAAGTGAAAACGGGAGTTCACCAAAAGCAATTCCTATTGTTTTTTTTGCGTGATGCTTAATCAATTGAAGATCAGTTTCAAGGCCGGTAATCAATAACAGAAACATTGCGCCGATTAACGTAATGACTTCCAGAAGATTAATCTGATTTTCAGTTACAGGAATAATCCAGCCGTGAATAAATGGGAACAAATTTCCCAGCAGAGAAGGACCCAGAACTATACCGGCAAGAATTTCACCAAGAACGGCCGGCTGGCCAATTTTTTGAGAAAACTCGCCGAAAAGACGAGCAGTAACAAGCAGAACAGAAATCTGGATTAGAAGTTTTAACAGATCGTCGTTCATTGCTGCCTGAATTATGTCGCCGGATAATGACATAAGAGTAAAAATGGTGATTTATAAATAAAAATGGTATTATTTTTTGTGAAGCTAATCAAAATCAAGCTTAATAGAAAGATGGGAAACCACAATAAAACAGATACTTTCTAAAGATTAACATTTAATAATCATTAAGCTCAAAATAGAATCGCTTTCCTGGTTTAGTATTGTGAAAATTCGAAATATTAACATTTAATAATCAGTAAGCTCAAAATAAATCTTTCCTTTTAACAGAGGAATAGGATTAATAAAAGGTATTGACAATTCAAATATTCATCGTATATTTACGATGAACGATAAAAGAAATATTAATGGCAGTTTCAAAAAAAGAAGAATTCACGCAGGAAGATAATTGGCTTGCCGATGTGGCAAAAGCTCTTTCGCATCCTGCAAGGATAAGAATACTCAAACTTCTCACACAAATGGATTCATGTGTGGTCGGAAATATAGTAGATCAGTTGCCTCTGGCACAGGCTACGGTATCACAGCATCTGAAGGAGCTTAAAAGAGTTGGACTAATACAGGGAGAGATTGATGGGCCAAAGATTTGCTATTGCGTGAATAATAAAAATCTTACCAAAGCGAAGACGGCTTTAGATAAATTATTTTCAAAAATTGGTTGTTGTTAAAAAATAAAGGAACAAGAAATGAAAACACCGAATGAACAAAAACAAAAAGTAAAAGAAAAAGCAAAACAAATTACAAGTGATTCTAAAAGTTCAAATTGCTGCGGTCCGACATGCTGTGGTGGATCTAATGATCAAAAAAATAGTAGCAGAAAGGAAAACTAAAATGCAAACATCAGAAGAGATAAAAAAAGTTGTAAAAGAAAAGTACGGGGAAATTGCTGTAAAGAATCAGCAAGGCTGCGGTTGTGGATGTGGTACGAAATCAAATAAGATTGTTGGTTACACTGTAATGCAGGATGAATACGATCATCTAGATGGTTACGTTGCTGATGCAGATCTCGGCCTCGGTTGCGGAGTTCCTACTGAATATGCAGGAATTAAAAAAGGTGATACCGTTGTTGATCTTGGAAGTGGTGCAGGTAATGATGTATTTGTTGCAAGATCAATTGTTGGTGAAGAAGGGAAAGTGATTGGTCTGGACTTCACACAGGAGATGCTGGATAAAGCGAACGCAAACAAAACTAAAGTTGGTTTTACTAATGTTGAATTCAAATTAGGCGAAATTGAAACTATGCCTCTGGAAAGTAATTCATCAGATGTTGTGATCTCAAATTGCGTTCTTAATCTTGTTCCCGATAAACGAAAAGCATTTGCAGAGGTTTTCAGAATTCTAAAACCTAGTGCACATTTTTGTGTCTCGGATATTGTTATCCAGGGTGAAATGACAGAAGAATTGAGAAAGTCTGCAGAAATGTATGCAGGTTGTGTTTCCGGTGCATTGAAACAGGAGGATTACCTTTCAATTATTGAAGATACTGGATTTAAAAATGTTGAGATAAAAAAATCAAAAAGAATTGATTTACCTGATAATCTTTTAAGTGAATACCTATCCGCTGACGGAATCAAAGAGTATAAGAAAAATCTTAAAGGTATTTTCAGCATTACGGTTGTCGGTTATAAAAACTAAATAATTTAAGTGGGATACAACAATTATTTGTATCCCATTTTTTATTTTATTATATTTCGTTAGTTAACGAAATGAACTTTTGTAATGATGGAAAAAACAAGATTATTCAAAGCTCTATCTGACTCGAACAGATTACGTATTCTTAAAATGCTTCAATCTAAACCTCTGTGTGTTTGCGAAATGACAGAGGTTCTTCAACTTGCAACATCAACAGTTTCAAAGCACTTAAGCATTCTAAGGGATACAGGGTTTATTTTAGAGGAAAAGGACGGGAAGTGGGTAAACTATAAAATAAATCCCCATCCTTCGGATAACAGAATCTCTTCAATTATCTCAACACTTGATTTCTGGATCGCAGACGACAAAATCATAATGAATGATAGAGAAAAAGTACAGAAAGTAGATCGTTATGAAGTCTGCAGCCGTTAAAAAAATTTTTGCAGACAATTCGTCATTTAGCAAAACATCTAAATGGACAAACCTAACCGAACTCTGGAAACCGGAGTATAAAAAACTTGCTTTACTCATCATCTTATTTTTAGCAGCATACTTTCTTCCTGTAAACTACCAGAAATTTAACGAAGCAATAACATCATCACTTGAGTTGACAAGGTGGTATGCTCAGGAACATGTTCTGCTGTGTCTTGTGCCTGCATTTTTTATTGCCGGTGTTATATCTGTTTTTGTAAGTCAGGCATCCGTAATAAAATATTTCGGTGCAAAAGCAAAAAAATGGATTGCATATCTGGTCGCCTCGTTATCAGGTTCAATTCTAGCAGTTTGTTCGTGTACTGTTCTTCCTTTGTTCTCCGGAATTCATAAAAGGGGTGCTGGTTTAGGACCGGCAATTGCGTTTCTTTATTCAGGACCAGCAATAAATATTCTTGCGATAATTCTTACAGCAAGAATTCTTGGTTTTGAATTAGGTATAGCGCGAATCATTGGTGCAGTTTTGTTCAGTATAATTATCGGATTAGTTATGTCTTTTATTTATAGAAAAGAAGAAAAAGTAAAAGCAGATGCACAGCTTGCTTTACCCGAACCTGAAGAAACTCGTCCAATCTGGCAAACATCACTTCACTTTTTTATACTCGTTGCCATTCTTGTTTTTGCTAACTGGGGAAAACCGGGTGATGATGCAGGTTTCTGGTATTTTATGTACGAAGCGAAATGGATTATAACTTCTCTGTTTGCTGCCGGACTGATTTTCTCCCTGATCTTCATTTTGAAATTGAACATTTACCATGTGCTTTCAGCGACTGCTCTTTCTTTGATTAGTTATTTTATTTTTCCTGATTCTCCACTAATCACATTTACAGTTGCAGTAATTTCTCTGAGCGTTGTTCTCTCACTATCAGAAGGAGAATCTAATGATTGGATGAAAGAAACCTGGGGATTTGCTAAACAGATTATGCCATTGCTCGCAATCGGAGTTTTGGTTGCCGGATTTCTTCTTGGTTCTCCGGAAGGTGGTCATGGTATTATTCCCAATGAGTGGATTGCTACATTAGTCGGTGGAAATTCTCTCTTCTCAAATCTTTTTGCATCGGTCACTGGTGCATTCATGTATTTCGCAACGCTGACAGAAATTCCAATAGTCCAGGGATTAATAGGAAGTGGAATGGGGAAAGGTCCCGCACTGGCATTGTTACTTGCTGGTCCGGCTTTGTCTCTACCAAATATGATAGTGATCAGAAGTGTTATCGGAACTCAAAAAACATTTGTATACGTAGCACTGGTTATAGTTATGGCGACATTCAGTGGATTAATTTATGGTGCATGGTTTTAAAATGAGGAATAATCATTAATGAAGAAAAGAATCTTAATACTCTGCACAGGAAATTCCTGCCGAAGCCAGATGGCTGAAGGATTTTTAAAATCATTTGATAAGAATCTTGAAGTTTTTTCAGCAGGAACAAATCCAGCGGAAAAAGTTAATTCTTTTGCAGTCAAAGCAATGAAAGAAATTGGAATCGATATCAGTAATGGCGTTGCTGAGAATGTTGAAAAATATCTTAGCCAATCTTTCGATTATGTGATTACAGTCTGTGATAACGCGAAGGAAAGCTGCCCTGTTTTTACAGGTAAAGTTAAACATCAACTTCATATTGGATTTGATGATCCGGCTGATGCAGTTGGAACTGAAGAGGAGATTATGCCAATTTACAGGAGAGTAAGAGATGAAATCAAAAAAGATTTTTATGAGTTTTATCAGAAGGAATTAAAAAACAAATAGAACACTGATTTATATCCGTTTAAATCTGTCTGATCAGTTTAATCAGTGTTCCATTGCATTAAAATTTTTATGAGCACAATTACAAAAAAACTTTCATTCCTTGACCGTTACCTAACGTTGTGGATTTTTGCAGCAATGATCATTGGTGTTTTTTCTGGATACGTGTTCCCAAAAGTTGTCAACTTCTGGAATTACTTTCAGGTTGGAACTACTAACATTCCTATTGCAATCGGTTTGATATTAATGATGTATCCACCGCTTGCCAAAGTTAAGTATGAAGAACTGCCGGATGTTTTCAGAAATGTAAAAATACTGTTGCTCTCACTTGTGCAAAACTGGATTGTCGGTCCGATATTAATGTTTGTTCTTGCAATTATTTTTCTTCAGGATTATCCTGAATATATGGCTGGTTTGATAATGATCGGACTTGCACGCTGCATCGCAATGGTTATTGTCTGGAACGAACTTGCAAAAGGTGATACTGAATATGCTGCGGGGTTGGTTGCATTCAATTCGATTTTTCAGGTTTTATTCTTTTCAATTTATGCTTATGTGTTCCTAACTATTCTTCCTTCCTGGCTTGGGTTGCAGACTTTCGCAGTTGACATCACAATCGGACAAATTGCAGAAAGTGTTTTCATCTATCTTGGAATTCCATTTATCGCAGGAATGATTACACGTTTTACTTTATTGAGGTTGAAAAGCAAAGAGTGGTATGAAAATAAATTTATTCCAAGGATCAGTCCGATTACTTTGATTGCGTTGTTATTTACAATACTAGTAATGTTTTCACTAAAAGGTGAATACATAGTTCAACTTCCATTGGATGTAGTGAGGATTGCAATACCGTTGCTTCTCTACTTTGTAATAATGTTTTTAGTCTCATTTTATATGGGAAGAAAAGTTGGTGCAGATTACAGCAAGACGGCTACATTATCTTTCACTGCCGCTAGCAACAACTTCGAGCTTGCTATTGCAGTTGCAATTGCAGTCTTCGGAATAAATTCTGGTGAGGCATTTGCTGCTGTTATTGGTCCTCTGGTTGAAGTGCCCGCACTAATTGCACTAGTTAATGTCGCTTTATTTTTTCAAAAAAAATATTTTGGGAAAGTTGAAAAGGGAATAGTTACAGCGCCGGATATTTGTCCATAAATAGGTTCAAATAAAAAATAATCTTTGAAGGAGGATTATGTTAATAAAAATAACATATCCTGTTATATTTTTGATATTCATTACTGGCATTGCAAATGCTCAGTATTTTGAGTCAGTTGGAAAAAAAGCTGAAAAAATTTTAATCTCACTTTCAGAGGGGGATTCTCTTAATCCATCAAATCTTAATGCCTTAAAAAATATTCTCTCATCTGAAATTGATGATAAAGTAACCAAATCATACCCAGACATCAATCCACGAAGTATTGATAGTCTTAAAACTCACTTAGACGAATTTAAATCAGAAGCCCAAAATATTTCAACTGATTCCACATACGTACTCTTCAACAACTGGTTTCTGCATTTTCAGAACATCTTCTACAATTATTCAAAAGAAAAATTCTTCTCATCAAACAAAACAAAAATTCTTTTCTTCAGCACATCAATGTCCTGCCACTGCACACTTGAGATGTGTAAAAATCAGACTGTAGAACTGTTGAAACTCATTCATGAAAATAATAATGAATATGATTACTGGGTTATTGATTCTTACTGGCACAATGATTTACAAATTAAATACGAAACACTTTTTGCGCCATCAGTTATAGTATTCGATGGCAACAATCAAGTATTATATAAAATTGAATATGAAGAAAAGATGTTAACACAATTAACAGATTACCTAGACAATGTAAAAAATTAATATGGAGTATAAAATGATTTCAGTTAAAATTCTTGGAACCGGTTGTAAAAAGTGTCAAACCCTCGAAGCAAAAGTCAGGGAAGTAGTTCAACAAAATAAAATTGATGCAGATGTCGAAAAAGTAACTGATTTAAGTGCAATAATGAGTTATGGGATAATGATGACACCGGGATTGGTAATTGATGAAAAAGTTAAAAGCTATGGAACTATTCCAAAAGATGATCAGCTATTAAATTGGCTGCGCGAATGCGTCCCTTCGGGAAAGGAGAAATAAAATGAAGAGATTATTGGTTATGCTTGTTTTCGTTCTTGTACCATTCATTATTCTTGCTCAGTCGAAAGATGCAAAACCCAAAGTAACATTTGTTGAACTTGGCTCAGTCAACTGTATCCCTTGCAAACAGATGCAGCCAATAATGAAGTCAATAGAAGAAAATTATGGAGATCAGGTTAAAGTAATATTTTATGATGTCTGGAAAGACGATCAGAAGAAATATGCACAGCAGTACGGAATAAAATTAATTCCGACACAGGTTTTTCTTGATGAAAACGGAAAAGAGTTTTTTCGTCACGAAGGATTTTATCCTGAAGCTGAAATTGATAAGCTACTGCAGGGTAAAGGATTGAAACCAAAGGCTTGACACTATTGAAGTCATTGCGAGGCGATAGCCGAAGCAATCTATTTTCTGTTTAAGTAAGATTGCTTCACTCGAAGACTCGTTCGCAATGACAATAACTAAAAAGGAAACTTATGTTAGATTCTATTTTTACAACACTTTACGAAGCAATGATGGGTGCAGCCTGGCTTGCAGTACTTGCTTCACTAGGGTGGGGAATACTTAGCATTATACTTTCACCATGTCATCTTTCAAGCATTCCATTGATTGTTGGTTTTATAAGTTCGCAGGGAAAAATGACTGTTGGAAGAACGTTCAATATTTCGCTTGTTTTCTCTTTGGGAATATTAATAACCATAGCTTTAATTGGAATTGTCACTGCATCGCTTGGAAGATTGATGGGCGACCTTGGCTCATTCGGAAATTATTTTGTTGCTGTCATCTTTTTTATTGTCGGATTATATCTCCTCGATATAATAAAAATTGATTGGAACAACTCTGCATTGAAGCAAACAAAACTAAAGGATTGCTTGCCGCTTTAATTCTTGGTTTACTTTTCGGACTGGCACTTGGTCCTTGCACATTTGCTTATATGGCTCCGGTGCTTGGCGTTGTTTTTCAAACAGCACAAACAGACTACTCTTTTCAATTATTCTTTTAGCTGCATTTGGAATTGGTCACTGCGCAGTAATTGTTGGTGCAGGAACATTGACAGGAAAAGTCCAGAAGTATCTTAACTGGTCAGAAGATTCAAAAACGATTTTATGGATAAAAAGAATTTGCGGAGTTCTGGTAATTCTTGGTGGAATTTATTTGATATATACTGTAAACTGATTTACTAAAATATGAAACTCGTAGTTACACTGATATTTATTTTTTTCAGAAGAAATATTTCATCCTTGGGTCAAATTAAAATTGAAAATATTTTAATTAGTATTTATCAACTGTTAATTCACACTTCTAATTTCCAATTATCAACCATTCACAATTACTAATTCATCACCCGGGTTCAGCAGTCTTTTATTCAAGAAACAGCTTCTTGATTCTTAGAAAAACTCCTTTGAGTATTAACCAAAACTTTTAAAGACTTCATCGTTTAGTTGATTTAATTTTCAATTCATTCAATATGAATTCAATACCACAATAAAAAGTATGAGAACTTTCCGGGTACAGTAGTTGAATCATTTCAGTAGTTGAAGACAGTGAACATATGCAAAAACTTAACAATCATTCATTATTTCTACTTTCACTTAATCGTTTCTGCTACGATGTGGGCAGAATCATATTCAGAAAATATCATCTGACAGTAAACGAAAGAAACACACTCATCATTCTTTCCAACATTGAAATCAATTCAATAAAAGAATTGTCAGCATATTTGTCGATCTCAAAAACAAACACATCAAAAGTTCTTAGCCTACTTGAAAAAAAATCCTTAGTACTCAGAATATTTGGTAAAACCGATAAAAGATTTATTCAACTTCTTTTGACTGAGCAAGGAAAGCTCATTTCAAATCAGGTTGAAGATAAAATTAATGAGTTACTAAGGGAAAGACTTTCCACGATACCAGGAGAGTTGGGGGAAAGTGTGAGAAAATTTATCGATGAAAAAGAAGAGCTCATTAATTATTATTCGTTCAAACCACAAAACCAAAAATAGGAGTTCGTTATGGATAACAACCTTACAAGAAAAGATTTCTTATTGAAATCTTCAAAAGCAGCAGTAGGTATAACTGCAATTGCCGGTGCATCAGGATTAATTACAACAGCAATAAATGCAAAAACACAAATCACTCCCTGGCCATGGCCGTATGTTGAATTGGATCCAGAAGCCGTAAGAATTCAAGCTCATTATCTTTATTGGAACGGTCAGGATTGTTGTGCTGGTGTATTTGGAGCTACTTACGCAGGCACTTGCTACTTCAATCGGAGAACCGTGGGCAAGTCTACCAATGGAAATAATGTTATACGGTCGTGGTGGTGGTGCTGGTTGGGGAACAATTTGCGGTGCAATCAACGGTGCATTGGCATCTGATAAGTCTTGTAACTGAAAAGACTCCATCAGGGGCATTGCTTACAGAACTCCAGGGTTGGTATACTGAAGCTGAATTACCTTCAGATCAGGCAAATCAGATTGGAGTAAGTGGAGGTTACCTGGTACACAATTTTGATGGAGATTTAATTCAGAATATTTCTGGAAGTCCGTTGTGTCATGCTTCTGTGACTGAATGGTGTATCGCTGCGAATAAGAAAGTAAGTGATGTTGAACGAAAAGAAAGATGTGCAAGAATAGCTGGAGACTGTGCTGCAAAAACTGTTGAAATTTTAAATGCATATTTTGCCGGTACATTTACACCAACTTATGTTGACCCAGCAACTCTAACTGCTTGTTTAAGCTGTCACGGTTCATCAGGATTTAATAATGTGATGACAAGAATGGATTGTCAGCCCTGTCATGGTGATCCGCATAATCCTCAAGCTGTGGAAACACTGCCGGGCAACGCTTCCTCATTCGAACTTAGTCAGAATTATCCGAACCCATTTAATCCCAGCACTACTATTCAATTTGCAGTTTCAGAAACTGAAAAAGTAAGTCTTCAGATATATGATATCCAGGGCAGATTAATTAAAACTTTGGTTGATTATGAATTATACCAACCTGGCAGATATGAAGTTAATTGGGATGGTATTGATAATAAAGGTAATCGTATAGCAAGTGGAGTATATTTTGCCAAGATGCAAGCCGGTAAATTTGCACACACCAAGAAAATGATAATGAATAAGTAAATCTTTTACGTGTGCTAAGAATTATAGTGCTGTTGAATACAAATTTTGACAGCACTTTTTTCTTCCATTAACACAAATAATTTTTAATCTTCTGCCTCTTTTAGTAACGGCAATCAAGTATCAATCGTTGGACGGTCACTGTCATATTTTTTATTACAGAAAATTTTTCTATTTGAAAGATTATTTTCTTAATGCTAAAGTGTTTCCACGCTTCACAAGAGCAACACCAATAAGTATTAATCCGGAAGCCATGAACACAGTGATTGTAAGCGGTTCATCAAGAAAGTACCAACCAAGCATTATTGCAATGACTGGATTGATGTACGCATAAGTTGAAACTAAAGAAAGCGGCAGGTTTGTAATTGAATAAATGTAAGCTGCATAACCAAGTATTGAACCAAAAACTATCAGGTAACCAAGGGCAAATACTCCGTTTTGCGTAAGATGTAAACCATTTTGTTCACCAAGAATTAAACCGAGTGCAGTCTGAAGAATTCCAGCAATAAGCATTTGAATCGATGCCCCCATCATTGGCCTGACTTCAGTTTTTTTATACTTCCAATAAATACTTCCTGCTGACCAGGCAATCACGGCACCTAATAAACAAATTCCTCCAAGAAGAATGTTAGTATCCAAAGCAATGTCCAGGTCTCTGGCAAAAATTAAAACTACACCTGCTGTACCTAAAGCCAATCCGGAAATGATTAAAAGATTAATTTTTGGTCTTTCCGGCAGAAAATATTCCATTCCAACAACCCAGAAGGGAAGTGTGCTTAGAATCAGTGCAGTTAATCCACTTGGCAGCCATTGTTCAGCAACAACAACTAATCCATTTGCAATACCAAGAAGTAAAATTCCAACTATTGCAAGATGTTTTAAATCTTTTAGTCCAGGCAGTTTGTAATGTCGCAAATTTAAAAGGATAGTCATCAGAATACCTGCTATAATCCAGCGCAGACCAGCAAATAACATTGGAGGTAAATCTGATACTCCAATCCTGATTGCTAAATAAGTTGTGCCCCAAACAATGCAAATTACCAGCCAGGCAAGGTATGCTTTTATTCCGTACTTCTCGTTCATCTTTAAAATTTTAATGTTAAAACTGATTGTAAAAATAGTTTAATCCATTCAAGCAGCAACTCTAATTGGATGGATGGAAAACGAAATGTTATCCTAATCACATCATCTAAATTATTAATTTAGTTTTGTCGGTCTCGTTTTATCTTTCATTTTCCTTGACCTTTCGGTAATTTTCAATTCACAATTTCTGAAAATTATTTGAAACCTATACGGAGAAAAAAATGACCACAATTGTTGATGTAATAGCAAGAGAAATACTTGATTCAAGAGGTAATCCAACTGTTGAAGTTGAAGTTATGCTGGAAAGCGGAGTTATCGGAAGAGCTGCTGTTCCAAGCGGAGCATCCACAGGTGAACACGAAGCAGTAGAATTAAGAGATGGAGATAAAAACCGTTATAATGGCAAAGGCGTTCAAAAAGCAGTTGAAAATGTAAATGAAAAAATTGCAGACCAATTGATTGAACTCGATGCTGCAGATCAGGTAGCGATAGATAAGTTGCTTATTGATCTGGATGGAACAGAAAACAAATCAAACTTTGGCGCTAATGCTATTCTTGGTGTATCACTTGCCTGTGCAAAAGCTTCTGCCGAAACATTTGATCTTCCTCTTTACAGGTATATTGGTGGAACAAATGCCAAAACATTGCCCGTTCCGATGATGAATATTCTGAATGGAGGAAAGCATGCAGATAATAATGTTGACTTTCAGGAATTTATGGTAATGCCGGTCGGGGCACCAAGTTTTGCAGAAGCATTAAGAATGGGCGCTGAAACTTTTCATGCATTAAAATCAGTTCTTTCGAAAAAAGGATATAACACAGCGGTTGGTGATGAAGGTGGATTTGCGCCAAACTTAAGATCAAATGAAGAAGCGATCGAAGTAATTCTTGAAGCAATTCAGAAAACAGGTTATAAAATTGGCGAAGAAATTGCAATCGCTCTCGATCCTGCTGCAAGTGAATTCTTCATCAAAGAAAAAAATGCTTATCATTTATTTAAGTCGGCACCGAACCAGGAAATTCCTATTGAAAAAATGGTTGACTACTGGGCAGGCTGGGCAAGCAAATATCCTATAGTTTCGATTGAAGATTGTCTTGCTGAAGATGATTGGAATGGCTGGAAAATGTTAACAGAAAAAATCGGTGATAAAATTCAGCTTGTTGGTGATGACCTTTTTGTTACGAATACTGAAAGGTTGGCAAAAGGAATTGAACTTGGTGTTGCAAATTCAATATTGATAAAAGTAAACCAGATTGGAACTTTAACAGAAACTCTCGATGCAATTGAACTCGCAAAAATAAATGGTTATACAAGTGTTATCAGTCATAGATCTGGTGAAACCGAAGACACAACAATTGCAGATATTGCTGTTGCGACTAACGCCGGACAAATTAAAACAGGTTCTGCATCAAGAACAGACCGTATTGCTAAATACAATCAGCTTTTAAGAATTGAAGAAGAGCTCGATGTAACCGCAGTTTATCCTGGTGTTGGTGCGTTAAACTATAACGCGTAATTATTCAGCCCGGTTGAGGTAAAGATCTTCCGGGCATTTTTGTCTTTAATAAAAATAAAGATTAATCATCCTTCATTAAAAGGTATAACTATGAAAAACAACCACTTACAAAAGTGTAACAATCTAATCAAGCTGAATAAAATTGAGTTCATTGATCTTAAGGCCATCGACTTAGTTGGAAGACTTCATCACATCACACTTCCATACTATGACAAACTCCTTGAAAAAATAATTACAGAAGGCGTTGGATTTGATGGATCGAGCTACGGATTTAGAAAAGTTGAGAACAGCGATATGGTTTTAA
Organism: uncultured Ignavibacteriaceae bacterium; assembly: GCA_963790385.1. GTDB lineage: Bacteria > Bacteroidota > Ignavibacteria > Ignavibacteriales > Ignavibacteriaceae > IGN2. The sequence goes on along the minus strand of CAWBOG010000002.1, from coordinate 763,242 downwards.
TTCCTGATCTTGAAACCGCAGCCATAGATCCGTTCCGTGAAGCACCGACACTTACTTTCTTTTCACACATTATGCTGGCTGACTCGAAGCGAACTCCCTTCAATCAGGACGGAAGATTTTTGGCCAAGCAGGCTGAATCATTATTAAGAAAAGTTACTGGTGCCGATACTTCATGGTGGGGGCCGGAATTTGAATTTTATATTTTCTCAAACGTTGAGTATGATACTCGAACATCTTCATCTTATTACAAAGTTGAACACGTTGAAGAATTTTATAAGAAAGCGTACCACGCTGCAAATCCTTTTGATGAATATGATGATTTCAGAGATCAGCTTACAAAATTATTAATCAAACAGGGTGTAAAAGTGAAATATCATCACCATGAAGTTGGTGAAAGAGGTCAGCAGGAAATTGAAACTTACTTCGCTGATTTGTTGACCTCCGGTGATAATATTGTAATGACGAAATATATCCTGTTCAATTTTGCTGAGAAGAACGGGTTACACATTACACTAATGCCAAAACCAATGTACCAGCAGGCTGGGAATGGAATGCATCTTCATCTGTATCTGACGAAGAAAGGGAAAAATGTTTTTTACAAGAAAGGTGCTTATGCAAATCTGAGTGAAATGGGAAAATATTTTATTGGTGGACTTTTGAAACATGGACCGGCTGTTTCTGCATTCACAAATCCAAGTACTAATTCTTACAAAAGATTAGTTCCGGGTTTTGAAGCGCCGGTTGCTTTAACATTTGGACAGGGCAACCGTGCATCTGCAGTGAGAATTCCTAAATACGTTATCAATCCGGATGAAACAAGATTCGAGTACCGTCCACCAGATGCAACGATGAATCCATATTTCGGAATGATAGCAATCCTTTTAGCAGGAATAGATGGTGTAATAAAAAAGATAGATCCGGTAAAAGAAGGATTCGGACCTTATGATAAAAACTTTTTAGAGGATGATTCAATAAAGAATATACAGTTCCTTCCTCGAAACCTTGAAGAAGCAATCGATGCACTCGAAGCAGATAATGTATTTTTAAAGCAAGGGAATATCTTTTCTGACGAGTTACTAGAGCAATGGGTAAAAGTTAAAAGAGAAGAAGTTCTGTCGATCGGCACAATGCCTCATCCGTTTGAATACAAAATGTATTTTAATTTGTGATTTTTATTTCAATAGATATATTATTTATGTTAAGCCCACGATTTAAATGTGGGCTTTACTAATTAATCATTGATTTTTATTCTCATTGAGTTTTTACTGAGGTTGCTTGGATTACATCGGAGAAATAGCAGCACTCGCAACAGCTTTCTGCTGGTCAATAACTTCGTACGCATTTACAAACGTTTCAAGAAGAATTGGTGCAATTCAGGTTAACATCGACAGGATGGTTTTTGCGAGCGTTCTGCTATTCATTATCATCAGCGTATTTGGGATAAGTCTAACATTATCTTTCAACCAGATTTCAAATCTTATAATCAGTGGAATATTAGGATTGGTTATTGGTGATTCATTTCTCTTCAAATCATTTCAACTTATTGGTGCGAGACTCGGAATTATTATTATGGCTGCAGTACCTGTTCTCAGTGCAATTCTTGCTTTCTTTTTTCTTAATGAAATTATTTCTTACCTGGGAATGTTCGGAATGCTTTTAACAATTGCGGGAATATTAATTGTTGTGTTAGAGAAAAAACCAAATGAACAAAGCAATATTTCGTTTAACAAGCTCGGAATATTTTATGGATTCCTTGGTGCTCTTGGACAAGCAACAGGATTGATTTTTGCTAAATATGCTTTTTTGGAAAACCCGGCACTTGACGGGCAGGGAGGTGAGCTGAATGGATTTGCTGCAAGCTTTGTTAGGTTATTTTCTGCATCAATAATTATACTTCCAATTGCTTCAACTTTCAGAAGATATAAAAACCCTTTAAAGATTTATCCTAAAGATAGCTACTCAACAAAAGTAATTTTAATTGGAACTATCTTCGGACCGGTGCTTGGAATAACAGGAAGTTTAATTGCAATTGAATATGCAAAAGTTGGTATCGCTTCGACTTTGATGGCAACAATGCCTATAATTATGTTACCGATATCCAGGTTTTACTTTAAAGAAAAACTTGGATTGGAAATCAATAATTGGTGCATTCGTGGCTGTAGTTGGTGCTGCGATTATTTTCTTAAGATGAAACGAAGAATTCTAGAATTTTTAATAACCACGAAAATATTTCTCTATTATTGAATTCAAATTCCCATCTCCTTTTTCACTTCACTGAATTTCTCAACTGCAAAATCCAGATCTTCTTTTGAATGTGCCGCAGAAATTTGTACCCTTATTCGTGCAGTTCCTTTAGGAACGACAGGATAGAAAAATCCAATAACATAAATTCCTTTTTCTAATAATCTTGCCGCCATTTTCTGTGAAAGAACAGCATCTCCAAGCATTATAGGAACGATAGGGTGAATACCTTCTTTAATTTCAAACCCCGCAGCTTTAATTTTTTCTCTGAAATATTTTGTGTTCTCTTCTAACTTATCTCTTAGGTGAGTTGTTGAATTCAGCATATCAAGTACTTTCATTGAGGCGGCAACAATAGAAGGTGCTACTGTATTTGAAAATAAATATGGACGCGAACGCTGTCTTAACAAATCAACAATCTCTTTTCGTGCAGAAGTATAACCGCCACTTGCACCTCCGAGAGCTTTTCCTAAAGTTCCCGTAATAATATCTATTCTACCCAATAACATTATTGTGCTCGTGAGTGCCTTTGCCGTGCTTGCCCATAAAACCAACTGCATGGGAATCATCAACCATAACCATAGCACCATATTTTTCAGCAAGATCACAAATTCCTTTTAGGTTTGCAACGTAACCATCCATCGAGAAAACACCATCCGTAGCAATCAATATCTGTTTTACATTATTTGCTTTTGCTTCTTTTAATTTTTCTTCGAGATTTTTCATATCATTATTCTTGTATCGATATCTTTGTGCTTTACACAAACGAACACCATCAATAATACTTGCGTGATTTAGTTCATCACTTATAACTGCATCGTTGTCATTTAGGATTGTCTCAAATAATCCACCATTCGCATCGAAGCAGGATGTGTATAGAATTGTGTCTTCCATCTCAAGAAATTCGGAAATCTTTTTTTCTAGTTCTTTGTGAATTTGTTGTGTGCCACAAATAAATCTTACTGAAGAAAGTCCATATCCCCATTTATCGTAACTGTTTTTTGCTGCTTCAATAATTTCAGGATTATTTGCGAGACCGAGATAATTATTTGCACACATATTTAAAACTTTTTGTCCACCCGTAACTTCAATGTTTGCGCTTTGTGGACTGGTGATTACTCTTTCTTTTTTGTAGAGACCCTCGTTTTCAATTCCTGTTAAAATTTCTGAATAATATTTTTTTGTATCTGAATTCATACTGTTGCCTCTAATTTATATTAAACTGTGAGTGTCATTCCTGCGAAAGCAGGAATCCAGGTGTTATTCTAAAATAAAATCTAGAGATAAATCTTTCCAATCCGGATTTGATTTTTCTATTAATTTATCTTCCATTGACGTTTCCACTTCTTTAATCTCTTTTCTCGAAGTATTGCAGCATTCACATCGTTTGTTGATTCAAAATATACAAGTTTGTTGACTGAATATCTTTTTGTGAAACCTTTTATTAATCCCGACTTGTGTTCATATACTCTTCTAACTAAATCGTTTGTGACTCCTCTATATAAAGTACCATTTCGCTTACTGGCAAGAATATATACGTAATATGTTTTCATGCTTGATTCCGGCTCAAGGCCGGAATGACAAATAGATCTACTCCCAATCAGTATACTTTACCTGAATTCCCGACTTCATTATTTCAAATCCCTCCTGGTAATCATCAATTTTAAATCTGTGAGTTATGATTGGACTGATTGGCAATCCACTTTGAACCATTGCTTGCATTTTAAACCAGGTTTCAAACATCATTCTGCCATAAATACCCCGGATGGTTAATCCATTGAAAATAACTTTACCCCAGTTAATACCGGCTTTTTCAGGAAGTATACCGAGTAACGCCATTTTACCTCCGTGATACATTACATCAATCATATCATTAAAAGCGTGGATGCTGCCACTCATTTCCAATCCAACATCAAAACCGCCAACCATGCCTAATTCTTTAACAACGTCGGGAAGTTTTTCTTTTGTAATGTTAACAGCTCTTGTAACTCCAAGTTTTTTAGCGAGTTCAAGTCTGTATTCATTCATGTCTGTAATAACAATATTTCTTGCACCGGAATGTTTTACAATTGCTGCAGCCATAATTCCGATTGGTCCGGCACCAGTGATTAAAACATCTTCACCAAGTACATCAAATGAAAGTGCAGTGTGAACAGCATTTCCAAGTGGATCAAAAATTGAAAAAATTTCTTTTGGAATTTTTGGATCGCAATGCCAGATGTTTGAAACGGGTATTACCAGATATTCAGCAAAACATCCCGGACGATTAACACCAACGCCTTTTGTATTTGGACAGAGATGTCCTCTTCCTTCACGGCAGTTTCTGCAATGCCCACAAACAATGTGTCCTTCACCACTCACAAGCTCTCCTACTTTAACATCCTGAACATTATCTCCAAAAGCTTCAATCGTTCCAACATATTCGTGACCAACATGCATTGGAACAGGAATTGTTTTTTGTGCCCATTCATCCCAGTTGTAAATGTGAATGTCAGTTCCACAAATAGATGTTTTATGAATTTTGATCAGCACATCATTCGGTCCGTATTCAGGAACGGGAACTTCATCCATCCAGATTCCAGGTTTAGCATATTTTTTTACAAGAGCTTTCATTTTTTTCATGATAATACCTTTCGAGAAAAGATTATAAGCAGGCTATTATAGTTAATTGCAAAAAGATTTATTTGAACGATTTAAACTTAGATAATAGGGGAGTAAACAACAATAATTTATTGCTGTCAAGAGGAATCGAAGAAAAGATTTTATCTGGATATTATTTTATATCAATGAAAACAACGCAAAATCCATTTTACCCAATAAATGAGGTTTGCCTTGAACTTCTTTCATTTTTTTATTGAACCACTCTTCGTCAAGACCGTTTTCTTTAGCAGTATCTTTTAACCAAATCATTTCGTCATCATTTATAGCATCATCGGAAAGAGCAAGTTTAAGTCCATCTTCAATAAAAGATTTAGCAATATCCTGTTTGGAAAATTTTATTGGTTCTTCAGTTATATATTTATTTTCTAGAAGGTTTGATATTGTCTCATTAAAAAAATCTGAAGAAAATCCGAGACTGGTAGCAATCTTCTTGATGATGGATATCTCGCCATCACTTAACTGATTGTCTTTTCGTGCTGTAATTAACAAACCTTTTAAGTAACTGCTGCGATCGAGTTGGGGAATCTCCACAATAACCTCACTTTGGTTTGATGATATTCAAAGCTAATTAATTTGAACTAATCAAAAAATGCTTTTGCAAATGCACTCAAACATAATACCATTTCACTTGTATAAAATATAATTAATGAAGACTTGAATTTCAAAGTGATAAACGGTTACCATACGTCAATTTTAGCGAATTAACATTTAAATAATGATCTTACTTTTTATCATTAAGCTTTTATTACCGACTTTCATATCAACTTTACTGGTCTGTTTTCGTCAGTATGAAAAATAAATGATGGACAAGAATGTTATCATTCAGGCTAAAGTATCAGGAATGAAATGCGGAGTTTAACTTATTTGTAATATTACCTTGCTCATCGGTTTTTGATATTCTAGAATTATTTTTAAAAGAATCTTTTTAATCTTTTGACATTTTCATTACATATTTTTTCTACAAATTCTCTATAAAAATTGTTGTAAATTTCGTGTAACAATTATCGAGAATATATCAGCCGGAGGCTGATCCCGCTTTGCGGGGAATTTTTCACTTTAAAAGGGAGACCAAAAATGGATTACCGAGTTGAAAAAGATACAATGGGCGAGGTTAAAGTACCTGCCGATAAATACTGGGGCGCACAGACTCAAAGATCGAAAGAGAATTTTAAAATTGGCGGGGATAAGATGCCTGTTGAAATTATCCGGGCGTTTGGAATTCTGAAGAAAGCTGCTGCACTCACCAATGCTGAATTAGGTGTTTTATCCGAGGAAAAGGCAAAGATAATCAGCCAGGTTTGTGATGAAATAATTGAAGGAAAATTGGAAGAGCATTTTCCACTGGTTGTATGGCAAACTGGTTCCGGTACTCAATCCAATATGAATGTAAATGAAGTAATAGCTAACCGTGCACACGTTTTACTTGGTGGAAAGTTGGGAGAAGGAAAACATTTCATCCATCCTAATGATGATGTGAATAAATCACAATCTTCCAACGACACTTTCCCAACAGCGATGCATATCGCAGCTTGTGATGTACTTACCCATGTAACTATTCCTGGGGTAACAAAACTTCTAAATACCCTAAAAAAGAAAGCGGCTGAATTTGAAAAAATAATTAAAATCGGAAGAACTCATCTGATGGATGCAACACCCCTTACTTTGGGCCAGGAATTTTCGGGTTTTGCAGCCATTGTTGAACATGGATTAAGAGCAATCAGATACTCACTGACGCATTTGCACCAAATAGCATTGGGTGGAACAGCAGTTGGGACCGGTCTCAATACACCAAAAGGATTTGATGTTTTAGTAGCAAAAAAAATTGCAGATCTTTCACCCTGTCGCTTTGTTACTGCCGAGAATAAATTTGAGGCACTTTCTGCTCATAGTTCCATAATTGAAATTTCAGGAGCACTTAAACTTTTAGCAACAGGTCTAACCAAAATTGCCAATGATATTCGGTTTTATGCATCCGGACCAAGATCCGGAATTGGTGAATTAATACTTCCAGCAAATGAGCCCGGATCATCTATTATGCCTGGAAAAGTTAATCCAACTCAAAACGAAGCACTCACGCAGGTTTGCACCCAAGTTGTTGGTAACGATATTACAATTACAATGGCCGGTATGCAAGGGCATTTTCAATTGAATGTTTTTAAACCTGTAATGATTCTTAACCTTCTTAATTCTGCGAGATTATTAGGAGACGCGTGTGTTTCATTCAATGATAATTGTGCTGTTGGCATTGAACCGAACTTGCCAAAAATTAAAGCTAATCTTGATAATTCTCTGATGTTGGTCACAGCTTTAAACCCAATTATCGGTTATGACAATGCAGCAAAGGTTGCAAAGAAAGCTCACGCTGAAAATAAAACTTTGAAAGAAGCTGCTGTTGAACTCGGATTACTCACTGCTGAAAAGTTTGATGAAGTTGTGAGACCCGAAAAAATGATTGGACCTAATGCGTAACTTATTTCAGTAGCACAGATTATTAATCTGTGCTACAATAATTATAAATTATGAACTGGAACGGAACAGTATCTCTGCTGATTGCTTGTCTTGAGTTTCTTCTTCTGTTCAATCTTTTAATATTTGCTGAGAAGAACCGACTCAACAAAATTGCAATAACTATGATTGCATTGCTTGCAGCTTATCAAACAATGGAATTCCTGATGTGTCAGGTTGAATTGCAAAGCCCATTCTTTCCATACTTTGCTTTTGTGATAATTTCTTTTCTTCCGCCATTAAACTTAATTCTTACTCTTTCTCTTACTCATACTTTCAATCATTTGAGGTATTTGATTTTTATTCCAGCAATATTCTTTTCGATTTATTACACGTTTATAATTCCTGAATTTGCTGTAACAAGCTGCACAGTTCTTTATGCAACTTACAATTATCCTCTTGGTGATTTATTTGGATTTTTTTACTACCTGCCGATTCTTATTTCTATTATTCTGCTAATATTGTTCATCAAAAAAGATGAAGATAAAAAGAATAGATTAATCGGAAAAGTTATGCTCTTCGGTTCAATATTTATTAGTATCCCGCCAGTACTTGGATTTATTTTGATGTATGCCGGATCGTATTCACTTATTTTAGCAATTGAAAGCATTATGTGTAAGTTTGCTTTAGTGTATGCGTTGTGTCTAACTTTTGTTTGTATTTACAATTCTCCATTTAAAGATGAACGAAACTATTTTAAACTCTTCACAAAAAATACCTTTCATTAAATTGAAAATTATTAAACTCGATATTAATTTAAATCCTGTTGTTACGAGGGAATAATTCGTGCTTATTAAAGTAATATTATCTTTTTTGTGCAGCGTAGTATTTACAATTAGCTTTGCCCAAGATATTGATATTATGAGGTTTAATGACAATACAGATTTTAGGGCCAAGAGAAATGACACATCATTTGTTGACTCTGATACCAGAGCGCAAAAATTAAATTTTGGGATACAAGCTGGTTTTCACTCTCCAAACTTATCTAACAATAGTTCTATTGATTTTGATAGAGGATTTTTGGGGGAGTTATATCTTGGTTTTAATATTTCGGAGGAGGTACAGTTACTCCTAGCTTTTAGTTACTGGGAAGCAGAAACAAATCAGATTAGTTCACCATCAACACAAATTCCTCCAAAGACAGTCATCAGTAAAGCAATAAAAATGGAGCTGGACTTTTCATTATTTAATATTTATAGTTCCACAATATTATTTGGACCATCAGTGTCGATTGAGAATATCAACACCGCAAATGAAACTGTTTTCAGTTTAGGAGTAAACCTCAAGTTTAAATTACCACTTCCTGTCATTCATGAGAGAATCAAATTACTAGCTACTATAAACTATCAATATGGTGGCGAATCGTTAAATTTTGGTGGGGGCATGCATTATTCATTTTTTAGTTATTTAATAGGTGCAGAAATAGGGATTTAATTCTAGGACAATAACATTCATTATTTGGAAGAACATCTTTCCACCATAAACTTCAATTCACTAAATTTCCATTGTAAAAATATTATCTCAACGATTGAACGAAACTATTTTAAATATTTATCTGGTTATAAATGACGGACTTGTAGCCGAGTTCCGTGCTGCGGCTTATGAAATGGAAGGCGGAGATGACAGGAAGATTGATTTCCTTAAAAGCAAAGCAAAAGAAGACTTTGAAAAAGCTTACAAGTTCGATGCTCCAACTGATAAAAAAGGAAAGTTTATGAGCTATAACCGCTTTCGTAAATTTGAAAAGACGAGGAATGCACTTTCAGTTATTTGAAGAAATATTTTCAAGCTTCAAAGTTGCTGAGCATCCGCTCATTTGTGTTACTCCGGTTGTGGATGGAGAGATTTATAGCAGCTAAATTTAATCTGAGTGGGACATATTACTAATCTGTCCTACGGAAAAATTTATGAAATTAAAATATCAACATATCGTAATCACAATAATTTTATTGTTAACAATTATGGGAAGTAAATTGTACATATCCGATCAAACAAAAACAACTCTCACACCCATTCAAAAAAAACAAAAGCAGCTTGATCAATTATACTCTGATAAGAAACTAGGTTCGTTTGTAGAGAATGGAAAAACATATTTTCGTCTGTTCGCACCGAATGCAGAAAACGTTTCTTTGCTGACTTTCGAGAAGCCAGAACAGACAAAAGGAAAAGAGTTCCCGATGACCAGAGATGAAAATGGTGTTTGGGAATCTTCGGTCGATGGAGAACTTTACGGATTGTTTTACGGCTTCAAAGTTTGTCATCCCGGAACCCCCTGCATTGAAGATATTGTTTGCATCGATCCTTATGCGAAAGCAGTTACGACTTTTAATACTTATTTCAATCCACGAAGAAGTATTGTTGTAAAAGAAGAACATTATAATTGGGAAGGTGATGAATGGATTCAAAGAGATTGGCGTGATTTGATAATTTATGAAATGCACATTCGCGATATGACTGAGCATCAATCTTCCGGAGTTACATGAAAGAGGAACTTATAAAGGATTAGTTGAAAAAGGAAAGATCGGTGGAATTGACTATATAAAAAATCTTGGAGTCAACACAGTTGAACTTTTACCTGCACAGGAATTTGCAAACATTGAAATTCCTTTTAAAGATTCGCTTAACGGAAAACTTAATACCTGGAATCCTTACGAAAGAAATCACTGGGGATATATGACAGCAGCGTTCTTTGCACCTGAAAGTTATTATAGCGAAAATGTTCGTGAACTTGAGTGGGATATCTGGAGCGGAAATGATGCAAAAGCAGTCACTGATTTTAAAGATATGGTCAAGGCATTTCACAAAGATGGAATAGCTGTAATAATGGATGTGGTTTACAACCACATTTCAGAATATGAAATTGGAAACCTGAAACAGATTGACAAAGAATATTATTTCAGACTTGATGAAAAAGGAAATTATATTCAGCAAAGTGGTTGCGGAAATGATTTCAGAACAGAAGCACCGATGGCAAGAAGAATGATAGTTGAAAGTATTCTTTACTGGATGAAAGAATATCACGTTGATGGTTTCCGTTTTGATCTTGGAAAACTGATTGATTGGGAAACAATTGAGGAAATTATTTTTGAAGCAAAGAAAATTAATCCTTATGTAATTTTTGTCTGTGAGCCATGGGGTGGAGGATACGATCCTTCAGGATTTTCTGTCCGCGGCTGGGGTGCGTGGAATGATCAGATAAGAAACGGAATTAAAGGTGAAAATCCTTTTAACGGTCTTGGTTGGATTTTTGGAAAGTGGTACGGAAATAATAATCCCAAAAGAATTCAAAGTTATGTGAACGGAACTCTAACCAAAGATACCTTGGGATTGTTTCAGAAACCTAATTATTCAGTAAACTATCTTGAATCTCACGATGGATATACTCTCGGTGATTTTATTCGACTTGGTCTGGGAGACGTAAAAAAAGATCAGGTGATTAACGATGCTGATAAGAGTGTCAAACTGTCATCTCAACAACTTAAACTAAATAAACTCGCAGCGTTGTTTCTTTTTACTTCACGAGGAATAACAATGATTCATTCAGGACAGGAGTTTGCGAGAAGTAAAATTATTCCACAAAATATTCCTGAAAAGGATCCTCACAAAGGAATCATCGATCACAATAGTTATGAAAAAGACAACGAAACGAATTACATCAATTACAATCAAGTTAAAATCAATCAGGATTTATTCAATTACTATAAAGGATTAATTGAACTTCGCAAAAAATATGAAGCATTTCGAAGAGCGGATTACAGTGATGTTATTTTTTTGATTTAAAGAAAAATCCTTTTGCTTTGGGATATTCAGTTAAATACAAAAAAGAAGAATTTGTTGTTCTTTTTAATGCTGATCCAAAATCTTCAATTGAAATCAATTTACCTCAAGGTGAATGGAATGTTTTGGTAGATGAAAACGCAGCCAGCATCAATCCAATCAAAACATTGCAAAATAAAATAACTCTTAACAATTCAACGGGTTGTGTTTTAATGAAGAAGTAAATGAAGCTATTAATAAAAATATTATGCTTTATCGTTTTTGTAAGTCAAATTTATTCTCAGCAATTTTCTGTGGGTTCGCCTGAATGGCTGGTTGATATGTTCTTCAATCAGAATGAATTTCCTGATAAAGCAAATTATTTTTCGGGAGAAATGTTAAATGAAACCGATCAACCGACGATAGGAGAAGAGTTAAAAGGGCAGGCAGAAATTTCTTTTCATCAAATTAAGTCTGAAAATGATGAAATTGTTTTTGCCGTTGAAATAAAGCAGGATGAAAAAATTATAGATTTTTACTGTTACCAGATTAAACAAAATAATGCCTGGAAGATTTTTGCTATCAGAAGATTTCTTCTGCCGGATTTCATTTACACTGTTCGGGATTCTCTCTCAAAACTAAGTTCGCTTTCATCAAGCGACTCAACTTTCTATCTATCCTTAAAACTTTTTACAATGACCGATGATGATCTGAAGAATTATCTCAAAACAAATCTTAATAATTTCCAGAAACTTGTTAATTATTTTAATAGTAACATTGGGGATGAAGTTGATAAGAGCCTTGCTTTAGTTGGCTGCAATGCTATTTACAGCGATAAAAAATATCCCGGCTGTGTGTTTATTCAGATCTTAACATTCGAAAATATGGAAGTAGGATTTATTCAGGCGGCTGATGCACTACTTCTTCCGGAAATATCTGTTGGAAAATTTATTTACATCGAGGAAGTATCTAACGGCTGGTTTCTCTATCGGGTGATGTAAGAAAATTTAGGTTTAACGATTTCTTTTCTTTAATGATTTCTCAATTGCGGTTTTAAAATTAATCAAGTTGACCGGCTTATTAAAAATGTACTCAATACCGAGATTTGTGTATTCCTGGATTTCTGCACGCTCAATATCTCCGGTTAAAACAATTACTGGGATAGACTCTTTTACATTGTGTTTGATTAATTCTTGTATTAATTGAAACCCACCCATTATCGGCATTTTGTGTTCAGTAATAACCAGTGCAGGCGGTGATTGAATAATTCTTTCGAGTGCCTCCTTCCCGTTTGAAACAACGTTTACTGCATAGTCGGTTGTAATGTTTATTAGAACTTTTGAGTAAAACATTCTTTCCCGGTTATTTGGATCTATCAACAAAATTTTTGTTGAAGCAACTGGCAATGTGAACATAAACTCAGTTCCTCTTCCGAACTCACTTTTTACATCAATCCTTCCTCCATGCTTTTCAATAATATCTTTAACGAGTGAAAGACCTAGTCCACTTCCTTTTTCACCTGCTGTTCCTTCAGAAGTAAACTTTGTTTCAATACTGAATAATTTATCAAGGTTAATTTCTTTGATTCCTGTTCCGGTATCTTTAATGGAAAAGGTGATAAAGCGCGATGTTTGGGATACATTGACGGTAATCATTATCCTGTCCCCCAACTTAGTGAATTTGACAGCATTGGAGAGGAGGTTATTAAATACTTGAAGGATTAGATTTTTATCGCCAAAAATATGTAGAGTTGGATCAATAAGATTTTCAATTTCGACACCCTTCTTTAGTGCAGTGCCGGAAACAGTATTTATTGAACTCTCAATAATTTCTCTTGCATTAATCTTCTCCGGCTCGAACTTAATCCGGCCTGTCTGGAGTCTCGTCCAATCCAACATAGAGTTAACGAGTGCCAGCATGGATTTTGACGAATCCTGTATGTAGACTATATACTGTAGTTTTTCAACATCCGTTAGAGTATCATCTTCTAAAAGAAGATCAGTAAATCCAAGTATTGAGCTAAATGGGGCTCTTAAGTCGTGAGATATAATAGAAAGGAATCTATCTTTAGCATCATTTAGTTTTTTTAGATTAGCGGCTGATTGCTTTAACTCTTCTTCTGCACGTTTGTTAAAAGTAATATCGCTAATCAGTCCATAAACTTTTTGAATATTACCATCTGAATTCCTTACAACATTTATTTTATTTCTTACCCAAACAATATTTCCACTCTTGTTAATAATTCTAAATTCAAACTCGCTGGTAACCTGTACATCCGTCTTCCAGAGAAATGACAAACGCTTTTTCAAATCACGGAAATCATCGGGATGAATGATTTTCAAAAATAATCTTTGATCGCTCAGGAATTCTGTCTGGGTATAGCCACTTATCTTCTCAATAGCTTTTGAATAATAAGTGGGATACATTTTACCACTGAAACGTTCAAATGTATAAAGCAAGTCATCAATATTTTCCGCAATATTCCTGTATTTCTGATCGGAATCTTTTGCTGCTTCCCGCATTCTTTTTCTCTCAGTTACATCTCTAACGATGAGGACAAGATGCTTTTGATTATTTTCCTCCAGCTCAAAAGCACAAAACTCAGCATAAAAAATTAAGCCATCCTTTTTCTTCGCAATGAATTCTAACCTTTCACGACCAGGTTTTGAGGTGCGTTTATTCGTTAAATATTGAGTAACACTTGCTATACTATCTTCAGAAGTTAATTCGAGCAGATTTTTACCTTCAAGATCCTTTGCATCTGAATATCCGAATGTTTTAGCAAATGAATCATTTGCTAAAGTTATTCTTTCATTAAGTTCAACAGCAATACCATCGCTTGCAACCTCGAACATCAATTGATAAATATTTCTGGAAGCAACTTGATCAATTTGTTTAATCTTCTCTGCAATTTTTGTTGGTTTCTTTTCAACCTGTTTTATTATTGCCGAATCTAATTTTATTCGACTACACAAAACGATTATCTGATTTCTATCTTCTAAGCTTTTATAAAAATTCAGATGCACCAGTAATTTGCCAGTATTTCTATTCGAAAGGTAGGTGATGAGCTCGCACGAATTTTCATCATCTAATTGGTGAATAATTTTAAATAATTCTCCCTGATCAATAGATGAAAATAATCCTGAAACAGAAGGGTTTATATCAGTTCTGGCAATGCCTGCAATAATCTCGAACTGTTCATCCCAATCAATCGCATTCCCATTATTGTCAATGAGAAGTAAGCCAGTATCTTTTTTCCTGGATATTTCCTTATAATACTGAAGCTTCTTTAAACTTTCTACCATTGAATTAATTTCTTCAGGGGGAACTGGACTTTCCTTAAATACTATATAAATTACCTGGACAAAACCATTTTCACCAATTACAGGTTCCACACTGCAGTCAAATTTTTTAACAATGTCATTGATAAGAAATTCAATCTGTAAAAACTGAGCTTTACCAAATTCAACTGCATTATTAAAAGACTGAATTATTTTTTCTTTAATCGAAGCACTAAAAATTTCATTAATATTTCTGCCGGTAATTTCTCTTCTCAAAAGATTAGATCCCTGAATTTCTTTGCCAGCAGAATATTTTATATCTCCGCTTGTATCGGTAACAATAAAGAAAATATCCCCTTTGCTTATATAATCGTGGGTAAGTCTTCTTGGCGAATCTTCTCCTGATTCAGAAGAGAATTGCAGATCTTCTATCAACAACATACCACTTGATATCGATTCTTCTTCGTATACAGGCGAACCTTTCACAATAAGTGAAATCATTCTTCCATCATCAGTTTTGATATGCTTAATTTCTTTTTCGAACGGTCTGCCTTTAACAACAGATTTTAGTTCATCAATAATATTGATTGGAGGAAAAAGATTGTATTTAAAAATATTAATATTGAGAAGTGAAGTGTTGAACTGATATAACAGACCGAGCTTGTGAAAATTTTGATTAATAAATTCTACTCTTCCGTGAGAAGAAAATGTAAGTATTCCCAGCGGAATTTGATCAATGAGTATTTCCGTACTTTGACTCAAGAGAATTTTGCCCAGACAAAATAGTTTAAAAATGCAGAATGAACACGGTATAACAGCAATTTTAATGCTAATGGGTATGTTTTAATGCCCGCCTTTTTCTAAGATTGTCAGCGCTAATATTAATCTGCGTTTTATCAATTTAAGGCTATCAAATAATAAAAAAACGAACTATTGGGAAAAAATATTTTTTTTTGAGCATTTTGAATTTAAAATTCCTTACCGAAGAAACTACTTTTGTCGTCTCATAATGAAATGAATTAGCATACTGTAGTAGCAAAATAAGAAAGTAATCATCAGCTTTCATTTAGAACTGACGGAAGTGTGAATTAGATAATTTTCGTTAACTTTTAAAGTAAAATATTAATAATCTAGTGTGTTGTGTTTAAAAAAATTTTTCAATCGGTTGGTAATCGCTCATTAGCTTTTTTTGAAGAGTCGGGACAAATATTTTTACTTCTGTTTGGAATAATAAAGAACTTTAAAAATCTTCATCGCACGCGAAAGGAAGTAATGTTTCAAATGCAACACATTGGTGTAGATTCTCTTCCTTTAGTCGTCATCATTGCAACTTTTACAGGCGCAGTAGCAGCCTGGCAAGCAGCTTATCAATTAAAAGGTATTGCTCCACTTTCGTTATTGGGTGGAACAACAAGCCGAGCGATTATCACGGAACTCGGTCCTGTATTAACTGGCATTGTAATCGCTGGAAGAGTTGGGGCCTCGATAGCAGCTGAACTAGGGACAATGAAAGTAACTGAACAAATTGATGCTCTTGAAATAATGGGCATCGATCCGATACGTTATCTGGCAATGCCAAGGTTTTTAGCAGCAATCTTAATGATGCCCATTCTGGTAATATTCGCAAATACTATAGCTGTTGCAGGTGCATACGTAGTATCCGATTATTTTTTACAGGTTCCATATAATGTTTTTTTCGGATCTGTAAGACAATTTTTTGAATTTTCTGATCTTACAGGAGGCTTAGTTAAGACTGTAGTTTTTGGTGGTGTTACATCTCTGCTTGGTTGCCATATCGGATTCAGAACTTCAGGAGGTGCCGAAGGAGTTGGACTTTCAACTATTCGCTCTTTTGTGCTTTCTGCAGCATTGATTTTAATACTTGACTATTTCTTATGGACTTTGCTTTTTTAATTATTGACAATGAGCAAAGTATTCTGTGATTTTAATCAAATAAGAGTTTAAACTCTCTTAAAATTTCAGTACCATTGGATGCAAATTAAGAAAAATCTGGAGTATACTATGGAACAAATTCAGTTCAACATTAAAGAAAGAAAAACCAAAGTTATCCTGCCGGAATCACTTGGCTTTGGAAAAATATTTACTGATCATATGTTTGAGATGGATTACAATCAAAAAGATGGTTGGCATAATCCTGTTATACGACCAGTTGAAGATTTACCAGTCCATCCGGCTTCAATGTTCATTCACTATGGTCAGGCTGTTTTTGAAGGTTTGAAAGCCTTCAGACAGGAATCGGGCGACATTGTAATTTTCAGAGCTGAAAAACATTTTGAAAGATTAAATAATTCGTCACGTCGGGTTTGCATTCCTCCAATTGATGAAGACTTTGTGATTGAAGCTTTAAAGGAACTGATTAATATTGACAAAGACTGGGTTCCTTCTAAACACGGTGAGTCTTTGTACATCAGACCTTTTATATATGGAGCTGATCCTTTCCTTGGTGTAAAGCCTGCAAAGGAGTATAAATTAATTTTACTTTTATCTCCTGTTGGTGCTTATTATCCGGAAGGCTTCAAACCTGTTAAAATATTAGTGACAGATGAATATGTTAGAGCAGTTAGAAAAGGTTTGGGAGACTGTAAAACTCCAGCCAATTATGCTGCAAGTCTACTTGCTGGGCAGGACGCAGTAAGAAAGGGATTCACTCAGGTTTTATGGCTTGATGGTGTTGAACAAAAATATATTGAAGAAGTTGGAACTATGAACATTTTCATCAATCTTAAAAATGAAATAGTAACTCCAAAATTAAACGGAAGTATTTTGCCAGGTGTTACAAGAAGATCTGTTATTGAAATTCTAAAAGAATGGAAAATGAATATCGTTGAAAGACCAATTACTATTGATGAAGTAGTTGACGCTTATGATAAAGGAAATCTGATTGGTTTGTTCGGAACAGGAACTGCAGCAATAATTTCATCAGTTGGCTGGCTGACATATAAAAACAAGCAAATGATTTTTAATGATGGTAAACCCGGTGAATTAGATCTCAAACTTTTTAATGAGCTTACATCAATTCATCATGGTCTTAAAGAAGACACCCACAATTGGTTAAAACCCGTCGAGCAAAAAGAAGTAGTCACATCATAATTTTTAGGGTAGAAGAAGATCAATCTTTTACCCTGATTTTTCCAGATTTTCTTTAATTAGCTTAATTTCCTCACGAAATCATAAAAAATAACTCTTGACAAGTGGTCAGATGTGCACTATATTTGCAGTGAACAATTGAGCACTAATATGAAAAACAAATTAACAGACAGACAGGAAGAAATTCTCACCTTTATCCGGCAATTCACTGTCGAAAGTGGATATCCACCAACTCTTCGGGAAATTGGAAAGCACTTTCAAATCTCTTCAACTTTTGGAGTTAAAAGACATCTTGAAGCACTTGTAAAAAAAGGCTTCATTAATATTGAAAGTAATGCGAGCAGAGGAATATCGATGATCAGAAAAAATTCTGACGATTATGTTGATGGAATATTAAGAGACGAAAATGTGTTTATAAAAATTCCAGTGCTTGGTCGTGTTGCAGCAGGCATTCCGATAGATGCCATTGAAAACCATGAAGGTTCATTGGTTGTAGACCCTTCATTTCTCAAAAAATCTCAGAATGCTTTTGCTTTGCGTGTAAAAGGGGACAGTATGATAAATGCCGGGATCAATGACAAAGATTTGGTAATCGTTTCACCAAATGAACAAGCGAAAAACGGAGACATAGTAGTTGCTTTGCTTAATGATGAAGCAACAGTTAAAACATTCGAGTTAATAAATAATAAAATCAGACTAATTGCCGAGAACAATTCCTACACACCGATTGAAGTTAAAAGTCATGATGACTTTAAACTTGTAGGTAAGGTTAAGGGTGTTGTCCGATGGCTAAATTAATAAGGAGCAAAAAAATGAAAACAGATATTTTTATCCGGGCTATCACAAAAAGAAATAATCTTCAATTTCTATATGGTTTGCAAGAAGTGAATTTGGAACCATATTACATTTCAAAAAACAGATCAGGTAAAAAAGTAATTTATGGACGATTAAGAAACTCTAACGAAATCAGAAAATTTGAATACAATAAAATCGCTAACATCAGGATAATTGAGTCTTTCCGATTTTCACCACGTATTCCAATAAATTCATTTGTATCATGAAAGAAGATTTAATTATGAATATTTCAGAAAGAAAGTCGATAGATCTTTTGGTAAGTGAATTTTGGCGACTTGGCTTCTTAACATTGAGTAGAAGATTAGGAACATATTTACCTGAACCCGAAAATATTGGCAGATTTAAAGTTGATGCAATTGGGAGGCAAAAAGATAAATATGCAATCGGAATAACTTTAAGTAAAGAAGAAATTTTCAATTCAGATCTAATTGAAAAAATTAATTTCCTCGCTTCCAGAAAAACAAGATCTTCAGAGAAACCAATTTTGTTATTTATAGGTGTTCCTAATGTTTACTTTAAACAAGTGAAGGAAATTTTGTTAAATGTCGATGAAAAATTAAGAAGAAATATAAGACTCACACGAATAATTGAAGAAAGTGTTAAAAATGGAAGAGATAACAGACAGACATCACAGGTAATATTTTCCTGAAAATATTTTTATTATTAGCCTACTCTCTATTTTTGCCTTTGTTCGTTCATCAAACCATACCATATTAACCTATCTTTTTGATTTAATTCTTTTGTTATTGTTTTCCTTGATTTTATAGGCCTTCAGCTATAATTTTACAGGCTTCATCAAATTAAGATTTTAGATTGACTATAAAAAAAACACAGTCTGCTAACGCTATTCAGGACGAGTTAAAAAAGAATGGTGATATTCCTTCTCATATTGCTATAATAATGGATGGAAATGGCCGTTGGGCAAAAAAACGTGGACTGCCGCGAGTCGCAGGTCACAGAAGAGGCGTAGAAACTGTTCGGGAGATTGTTGAAGTTTGTGCAGAAATCGGAGTAAAATACCTCACTCTTTATACCTTCTCTACTGAAAATTGGAAAAGACCAAAGGATGAAGTTTCCACTTTGATGCGTCTATTATTAAAAAGCCTAAAAGACAGGCTTAGTGAATTGAATAAAAACGATATAAAATTGACCTGCATTGGAAACATAGAATCACTCCCGACCGTCGTACAGAAGCAGCTTAATGAAGATATTGAACGGACTAAGAATAATAAACGAATGACATTAAATCTTGCTTTAAGTTATAGCGGTAGATGGGAGTTGTTAGAAGCCGTTAAAAATATTTCGCATAAAATTGCCGAAGGAAAACTGTCTCCTGATATGATTACTGAAAAAATTATATCAGATCACCTAACTACCAAAGATATGCCCGAACCTGAATTAATCATTCGAACAAGCGGTGAATTCAGAGTGAGCAACTTTTTACTTTGGCAAATTGCTTATTCTGAATTTGTGATTCTTGATGTTTACTGGCCGGAATTTTCAGATAAACATTTGTATGAAGCAATCAGACAATTCCAAAAACGCGAACGAAGGTTTGGCAAAGTGAGCGAGCAAATACACAATCCTGAAACCGCAAATCAAAAAAAGGATTCTCCTGTTGAAATTTCATAGGCTGTCGGTTTTTTTATTAGCCTGTCTGCTTTCTATCACTTCTTTTCCCCAGGGAACACAGAAGAGTTATAAGATTCTCGGAATATCCGTAGAAGGAAATAAATCTACGGACGCGACTACGATAATTGCTAATAGTGGTTTGAAAGTGGGTAGCGAAATTCAGGTTCCGGGAGATCAAACATTAAATGCAATTCGACAACTTTGGACATTGAATATTTTTTCTGATATCCAGATTTTAATTGACAGAGAAATTGTTGAGGGTGTTTTTCTATTAATAAAAGTTGATGAATACCCGCGGCTTGAGAGAGTTGTTATTGAAGGAAATGATGAAATTGATACTGAAGATATTGAAAAGAAAGTTACTTTTCTGCGTGGAACTGTAATCTCACCTCAAGCAGTTTCAAAATTAAAAATGAGGATTAAAGATCTATATACCGAAGAAGGATATCTCAGCGCAAAAATAACCGATAAGATATATGAATTTTTGAATGCGGATACTTCAGATGGTGATATTACTGTCACTTGGAGAAACAAAAAAGATTTTTCTGATGAATATGAACTCTTATATGAAAGTGATGATCAATCTTATTCTAATCTGATTCCAAGGATAAAAGATAGAGTGCTGCTAAAGTTAAATATTGAGGAGGGTGATGAAGTTATCGTTAGAGAAATTGAAGTTAATGGTAATGAAGTTTTCGAAGATGATGAGCTCACAACCGAAATGGAAGAAACAAGCGAATCTGTATGGTGGCAGTTCTGGTCAAGTGCACAGTTTAAACCCAAAGATTTTGAAAAAGATAAGCAACTTGTAATTGACTATTATAAACAGAATGGATATAGAGATGCAGAAATTTTAACTGACTCTTTAGTCTATTACAATGATAACAAAGACTTGAAAATTGTGCTGAACGTTTACGAAGGTCCACAATATAAAATCAGAAACATAACCTGGGAGGGAAACACAGTTTACCCGGATGAAGTTCTTAATGAACGTTTGGAATTTACAAAAGGAGATGTTTACGATTATAAAAAATTCCAGCAGAACCTTCGCGGTAATGAAGCACAATCGGATATTTCTGCGCTTTACTTGGATAACGGTTATTTAACTTTCAATGCACAGGCGGAAGAAAAGAAAGTTGCCTCAGATTCAGTTGATATTCATATAAGAATTGAAGAACGGAACCAGTTTAGGGTTTCACGAGTTGAAATCCAGGGAAATACAAAAACTAAAGATAAAGTCGTACGCAGAGAACTTTATACCATCCCGGGTGATTATTTTAACCGCGCATTTCTTTTTCGAAGTGTACAACAACTTGCGAACCTCCAATACTTCAGTGCAGAAGGTCTTTATGGGCCGGGTGGAATTGATACAAAACTTGATACTGATAGCACCGTAGCAGTGACTTTTAACGTCGAAGAAAAATCAAGTGATTATTTAAATGCCTCTGTTGGTTATAGTGGTAGCTTTGGATTTAGTGGATCAATTGGTGTTACACTAACTAACTTTTCCATCGCAGAACCTTTCTCGCTTGGTGCCGGCCAAATATTAAACTTCAACTGGCAGTTCGGTTTTGGAAACATCTATCGTACGTTTACAATCGGTTTTACTGAGCCCTGGATGTTTGATACCCCCACTTCCGTCGGAGTTGATTTTTTTGATACGCGTCAGCAATATGTATATGATTTGCGTCAGACAGGAGGCACATTAAGAGTTGGACGACGACTAAAATGGCCTGATGATTTCTTCTATATTCAAGGAAGATTTAGATATCAATATAATAATGTTCTTCAAGGTCAAAGATATTATACAGAGGGAGTTACACATCAATTTACTTTAGGAGCCACTCTAAGCAGAAGAAATATTGATAATCCCATCTTTCCTTCGATGGGTTCAATAGTTACTTTTGATATAGAACTATCAGGGCAGCCTATACTACCGGGTGATGTTGATTATATGAAAACATTATTTAAAGTAGAATGGTATAAACGATTATTTAACTCTAACAGAATTGTTCTTTATACTCTTACAGATTTTGGCTACTTGCATCCTACAGTTACTGGTACACCAATCCAACCATTTGAATATTTTTATATGGGAGGTAATGGATTGGTAATTAACACTATTCCCTTAAGAGGATATGATGATAGAAGCGTTGGTCCGCGAAACATTTTCGGAGAAGTTATTGGTGGAAAAGTCTATGCTAAAGTTGGAGCAGAACTTCGATTTGCGATCACACTCGAACCAATTCCTTTATACCTTTTAACTTTTGCAGAAGCAGGAAATGTTTTTGAAAGTTTTGAGAAAACAGATATTTTTGATATGGTAAGAGCGGTTGGATTCGGGGCAAGAATTTTAATAAATCCAATTGGATTAATAGGTTTTGATTTCGGATATGGATTTGATAGAAAACAAGTTGAAGGAATACCACCTGAGTGGTTATTCCATTTTCAATTCGGAAAAGGCTTTTAATTTTTTTCAATTTATAATAACATAAGGAAAAATTCACGTGAGAAGGTATCTTTTATTAATGCTATTGATTTCGACAGTAACTATCTTTGCACAAAATCCGCAAAAAACAGGATATGTTGACTCTCAAATAATTCTAACTCAATTACCTGAAGCCATTAAAGCTCAGAGTGATCTTGATGCATTAACGAGCGTTTGGTCCAACCAGGTTGATTCAATGAAAATGGCATTGCAACAGCAATATGCAGATGTTCAAAAACAATTAGCAACTATGACTGATGATCAAAAACAAATCAAGCAAAAGGAACTGATTGAAAAAGAACAGCAGATTTATGCTTTTCAAAACCAGAAGTTCGGACAGCCGAATGGCGAAATCTATCAAAAGCAAGAAACTATATTTGAACCAGTTAAAAAGAAAATTTATACTGCAATAGAATTAGTTGCAAAAGAAGAAGGGATGCAATTCGTTTTTGATAAGAGTGGCGATATATTGCTACTTTATGCTGATGCTGCATTTGACATTACCTTTAAAGTTCTCGATAGCCTAAAAAGAGGCAAATAATTTCATTTGTTTTAATGAGCGGGTTCTTTCTTTTTGCAGAAAGAACCTGTAATTAAAAATTTTTACGCTCCGGAGTTTTTATGAAATTAACATTCATTTCTTTTATTATTTCTTTTTCTCTTATTTCTTCAATCAGCATTGCCCAGTTAAAAATTGGTTATGTTGATTCAGATACAATCATGGACAATTCACCTGATGTGCAGGATGCGAGACAAAAAATTGATGCTTTAATTCAGGAATGGCAAACCGAGTTAAGACGCATGGAAAATGAACTTAAAGCAAAGCAGGATGATTACGAAAAGAGAAAACTTATAATGACTGAGCAAACCAGTTCTGAAGCACTTGCGGAGATAGCAAAACTTCAGAAAGAAATAGGTGACTATCGCGATAAAAAGTTTGGAGCAAACGGAGAATTATTTCAGAAGCAAAATGAATTAATGAAACCTATTCAGAACAAAATATTCACAATAATTCAGGAGTTAGCAACTGAGGAAAATCTCGATTTTGTTTTTGATAGAAGCGGCGATATAGTTTTTTTATTTGCTAAACCCGATTATGATTTAACATCAAAAGTTATTGAAAAACTAAAGCTTGAATAAAAGAATGAACATAAAGTTATCTGAAATTGCCAAACTAGTAGGTGGTAAAATTATTGGTGATTCAGATCTCGTTATCAATTCTGTAGCACGAATTGACGCAGCAAGTAAAGGCGATATTACTTTTTTATATCTGGCATCTTTCGAAAAATATTTTACTACAACTGGTGCGTCTGCAATTTTTGTAAAGCCCGATTTTAATAAATCCCGGAGCGATATTTCTTATATTGAAGTTAAAGAACCCGAAAAAGCTTTTGCTTCAATTCTTTTAAGTTTCTTTTCTCCAAAATTTGAACTGGAAGGTATTGATAAAACTTCTTTCATCGATCCTACTTCATCACTTGGGAAAAATGTTGGACTAGGTAAGAATGTTGTGATTGGTGCAAATTGCAAAATCGGTGATAATGTTAAAATATTTCACAATACAGTTCTTCTCGAAAATGTTGAAGTTGGGGATGGTACCATTCTCTTTCAGAATGTGAGTATTCGGGAAGATTGTAAAATTGGTAAACGTGTCATCATTCATCCAGGTGCTGTAATTGGAGCAGATGGTTTCGGGTATCAAAAAGATGCTCAAGGTGTTTACAATAAGGTCCCTCAAATTGGTAATGTTATACTTGAAGACGATGTGGAAATTGGTGCTAACTCAACAATTGACAGAGCTGCTTTAGGCAGTACAATTATTGGTAAAGGAAGTAAAATTGATAACCTAGTTCAAATCGCACATAACGTTTCATTAGGAAATAATACTATAATGTCCGCACAAAGTGGAATTTCGGGCAGTGTTAAAGTTGGTAATAATTCTATCATTGCAGGTCAGGCTGGAGTTTCAGGGCATCTGGAGATAGGGGATAATGTTATTTTGATAGCACAATCAGGAGTATCGAAATCAATAACAAAACCTGGAATCTACTTCGGTTCACCTGCCAAAGAATTTAAGACTGCAAAAATTCTTGAAGCTCATTTCAGAAACATTCCTGATTACGTTGATCGTATTAAAAAACTTGAGGAAGAACTCAAGCAACTCAAAGAAGAAAATAATCAGAAGAAAACCTGATGCTTTGCAATCATCCAATACTCTTCCTTTATTGGATTTCAAGCCCCATCTTACTAATTTTCCAATCAATTAAAACTTTCAAATCGTAAAACAAATCAGGTTTCTAAATGTTAGAACAACAGAGAACAATTTCCAGACCTGTCTCAATGTCCGGAATAGGAATTCACACCGGCACAGAATGCAAGCTCACTTTCAAACCAGCTCCAGAAAATCATGGAATAAAGTTTATCCGGGTTGACTTGGGCGGCAAACCTGAAATTCAAGCTATAGCAGACAATGTTGTTGATGTTTCGAGAGGTACCACAATCGGAATAGGTGATGCAAAAGTACACACAGTCGAACATGTTCTGGCTGCAATTATGGGTTTACAGATCGATAATATTATTATTGAAGTTGATGGAATAGAGCCTCCGGTAGGTGATGGAAGCTCACTTCCATTTGTTGAAGTTTTACAGAAAGCCGGATTTGAACAGCAGGAAGCACCAAAAGATTATTTGATAATAGATCAAACTATAATGCATCATGAAGATGACAGGCAGGTGGATATTGTTGCTTTACCGCTTGATGATTATCGTGTTACCGTAATGGTTGATTATCAGAATCCAGCACTTGGTAGCCAGCATACAGGTCTTTTTGATTTCGAAAAAGAATTTGCAACCGAATTTGCTCCTGCACGAACTTTCTGCTTCCTAAGTGAGGTTGAAACACTTGCTAACCAGGGATTAATAAAAGGTGGTGATATTGATAATGCAGTTGTAATAGTTGATCATAAGCTGAATGATGAACAACTTAAAGAGCTTGGTAATAAAATTGGGATAAAGTCGAAAATAACTTTAGGTGAAAACGGAATACTGAATAATAAAGAGCTGAGATTTAAAAACGAACCCGTCAGACATAAACTTCTTGATTTGATTGGAGATCTTGCTTTGATTGGAGCACCGTTGAAGGCTCAGATATTAGCTGCTCGTCCAGGTCATAAAGCAAATGTTGAATTTGCAAAGCAGGTGAGGAAACTTTATCAGCAGAAAAAATTATTGAAGAAATTTCAGTTTGTAAAAAAAGAAGGAGTTGTATTTGATGCCAATGCAATACAGCGAATACTTCCTCATAGATATCCATTCCTGCTTGTTGATAAAATCATTGATATGGAAATTGATAAAAGAGTTGTTGGAGTAAAATCTGTTTCAGTGAACGAACCTTTCTTCCCCGGACATTTCCCGGGTAATCCAATCATGCCGGGAGTTCTGATTCTTGAAGCGATGGCACAAACTGGTGGAGTTTTCCTTTTAGGTTCTATTCAAAATCCGCAAGATCATCTTGTTTACTTTATGCAAATCAACAATGCTAAATTCAGAAAGCCCGTTGTTCCTGGTGATCAATTGTATATGGAAATGGAGCTTGTACAGAAAAAAAGTAAAATCATAATGATAAAAGGAAAAGCGTACGTTAATGATGTTCTTGTTGCAGAAGCTGATTTTATGGCTGGTCTTGTAGATAAACCAAAAGAAAATAATTCATCCGAAATAAAATGAAGAACATACACTCTACAGCAATAGTAAATCCTGATGCTAAGCTTGGGGATAATTTATCAGTTGGCCCTTATGCAATAATCGAAGGCGATGTCGAAATTGGAAACGATTGTTCTATTGGTCCACATGCTGTCATATACAGCGGTGCAAGAATAGGAAACCGCGTCAAAATTTCTCAGGGAGCTTCAGTTGCAAATCTTCCACAAGATTTAAAATTTTCCGGAGAGCCGACACAATTTTATATTGGTGATGATACAGTAGTTCGAGAGTTTGCCACTTTACACCGGGGAACAAAAGAAACAGGGAAATCACAGGTTGGAAAAAATTGTTTGTTGATGGCATATAGCCATGTTGCACATGATTGTTTCGTCGGTGATAATTGTATTATTGCAAACGCTGTGCAGATTGGAGGCCACGCACATATTGAAGAATACGTTATAATTGGAGGTTCTACACCAGTACATCAGTTTTCCTTAATTGGTGCACATGCAATGATAGCCGGTGGTATCAGAATAACCCAGGACGTTCCCCCATTTATTTTAGCCGCTCATACGCCTGCAACTTTTGCCGGGCTCAATTCGATTGGGTTACGAAGAAGAGGATTTAAAAATGAAGATATTCTGACTCTGAAAGACGTTTACGGTTTAATTTACAATAATTCACATAATGTATCACAAGCAGTAAAAATTATTGAAGAAAAATTCGGAAATAATATTTATGCTCAAAAAGTTTTGGACTTCCTAAGCCGGAGCAAAAGGGGAATTGTCGGTAAATGATTTGGAAATTTATTGATACAGGGTTCAACTCCGGAAAGTTTAATATGGATTATGATCTGGAACTTGTCAGAGATTTTTCAGGTTCCTCAATATTCAGAGTTTATCAATGGAAACCATATTGTATCTCTCTTGGAGCCAACCAGGATTTTAATTCAATTGACCAGGAAAAAACTTTTGGAGATGGTTTTGAGATTGTAAAAAGACCAACAGGAGGAAGAGCAATACTACATTCAGAAGAATTGACTTATTCTGTTATCTGTCCAATCCCGGAAGAAAAATCACCTAAACAAATCTACCGTGAAATAAATCTTGCGTTGAGAAATGGACTAATGAATTATAATTCATTACTTGAAAAAATTGAACTTGAGCATAATCAACCGCATTTTCCATCTTTCTATAAAGACGATAAAAGTACCATATGCTTTGCTGTCGCTGCGATGAGCGAACTTAATTATAAAGGTAAAAAAGTTGTTGGAAGTGCTCAACGTAAAATTGGGAATATTATTCTTCAGCATGGTTCAATCCTTTGCGGAAGTTTTCATAAAAAAATTGTTGATTATTTAAATCTTCCTTTCGAAAAGATTAATGAAATAAGAAATGAAATCGGGCAAACTACAACTGAACTCGAAACTATTCTTGGTGAAAAAATAAATTATCAAGAATTATCGCAATCATTAAAAATGGGATTTGAAAATCACTTTAATATAAAGTTTGAAGAAGAGATATTATCAGAAACGATTATGCAGGTAAATTAATGTCAGCCGAAAAAGAAATAAGAAGAGTAACTACAAAAGCACTTGAGATTTTAAAACAGAAAAAGATAAAAATTACTGCACTCACCGCATATGATTTTATAACCGCAAAACTTTTAGATCAAGCTGGCATAGATATTATTTTGGTTGGTGATTCACTTAGTAATGTATTCCAGGGAAACGAAACAACTCTTCCTGTTACGATGGATGAAATGATTTATCATACAAAGGCTGTAACCAAAGGTGTCAGCCGCGCAATGG
Organism: uncultured Ignavibacteriaceae bacterium; assembly: GCA_963790385.1. Lineage (GTDB taxonomy): Bacteria > Bacteroidota > Ignavibacteria > Ignavibacteriales > Ignavibacteriaceae > IGN2. The sequence goes on along the minus strand of CAWBOG010000002.1, from coordinate 735,203 downwards.
TTGTAGTTGATATGCCTTTTATGTCTTATCAACTTGGTGCAGATGATGGTTTCCGAAATGCAGGCAGAATTCTGAAAGAAACTCACGCCGAAGCAGTTAAACTTGAAGGCGGAAAACGGGTTGCTGAAACAGTAAGAAAAATTACCGAGAATGGAATTCCGGTTATGGGTCATGTTGGCTTAACTCCACAAAGTATTCATCAGTTTGGCAGTTATAAAGAACGAGGGAAAACAAAAAAAGAAGCTGATGAAATTTTCGAAGATGCAAAAGTTCTTGAGGAAGCAGGAGCTTTTGCAATTGTGCTTGAAAAAATTCCCGTCAACATTAGCAAAAAAAATTACTTCTTCACTGACAATTCCTACAATTGGAATTGGAGCTGGAAAGTTTTGTGATGGTCAGATACTTGTCACTCCTGATATGCTTGCACTTAATGTTGATTTTCATCCGAGATTTGTACGACATTACTCAAAACTTGCTGAAGAAATTAATAAAGCTGTCAGGAATTATATCGTCGATATAAAAAAAGGCAATTTCCCTTCTGCCAAGGAAAGTTACTAATTACGAAATGCGTATAAGTTATAAAAGATTAATTCTGAGTTATCTTCAAATTCCGCTTAAGCATTTACTCTTTACGTCAGCAATATTGCTTCTTCTCCCATTTAATTATTATTCACAAAACCAGTCTGAAGTTTTTTTAAAAGGTGCCGCTATAACTGATATAGTTGAAGAGGAAGGATTTCTCTGGGTTGCTACTTACGGGCAGGGAATTTACCGCTATTCAATTGCTGATGGAAAATGGATTAACTACTCAACCAAAAGCGGAAACCTCAGCGATGATCTTTTCTATGCAGTTGAAGTAAGTAAAAATTTTGTCTGGGCTGCCTCTGTTGAAGGTTTATTCACATTTACAAAAAAAGGCGGTAAATGGGATAAAAGAAAATTTGCTCAAGGCGGTGAGTTTGGCAATTGGATTCGTTCTCTTAAATATGATGAAGAGGAAAATGTATTATGGATCGGAAGATTCAGGAACATTACTCGGTTTGATCTTAAGACACGAAAATATGTTGACATTGACAGGATGCAGGGTAAAGATCAAAAATCAAACACGATAAAAACTATTTCTTTCGATGGCGATAGCCTTATATGGTTTGGAACTGAATCCGGTGTTCACATCTATAATAAAAAAAAGAAATACACCGATCCTTCAGCCTGGCGATATCTTTCGAACAAGAATAAAGGATTTAGAGAAGAAGGAAAGGCTGTTTCTGTTTCAAGTATTCTTTTTGCAGGAAGTAGCATCTGGTTTGGAACGGATGAATTTATAACTGTGGATGAACCTGACTTCAATCTTGGTGGTGTTTATTTTTATGACAGAAGATTTAATTGGGACAGGATTTATAAAAGAAATGGTCTCGGTGCAAATGGAATTTATTCACTTTGCAAAGTAGGAAACTATATCTGGGTCGGAGTTTACGAATTTGACAAGCAGCAGAAAATTGAATACGGCAAAGGATTATACCTGATAAACAGAATAACCAAATTAGTTTCTGAGGTTGACCTCAACGAACTCGAAATTACTTCTTCCACAATTTTATCATTCCACTTTGACGGTGCCCATCTCTGGATTGGCACAGGCGAAGGGCTTGTACGCCTGAAAATTGAGAATGAGCTTGCGTTATGGCCGAATAAAAAACAAAATTAGCTTTCAAACGGACTAATAATTTCCGGCATAAATTAATCCCGCTTTTCACTTCATTTCCAATTTACTCTAACGATTTTATTTCTTAGTTTTAGACCATCAGGGTAATAATTAATGGTGCAAAATGAAGAATCTAAATAAATTCTTTCTGGCACTTGGGGTTTATAGTACTGTCTTCTCTCAAATACCGGAAATCTCACGGCTCCCCGTTCAGGAAAATTCACAATCAAATCAAAAAAAATGGACTTGGTAAGATGATATATCTTAATAATTAAATATTATTTTAAAATAAAGTGAGGAAAAATGAAAACTTTTTCTAAAAAAGAATTTCTTATCGTTATTCCTGTTTTCCTGATAGCCTGAATACTTTCCACCAGAAATGGTGCGACAGCTTATATTAAAATCAATGATATATACTTGCCATTCGATAAGAAAGGGAATACTGCCGCGATAAATATTCCGCCAAATGGTTAGTGGTGGACAGTTTGCTGGTGGAAATATTTCTTTTTTCCGGTGTTTTGGTTAAGCGGATACAGTTAATTATCTTTGGGCAAATGCAGTTGCTTCTGCTTCTCGGTCGAAGATTATTTAGCCGGAACAGTTGGAATGGATCCGAATGATCCGAAAGCATCCATTTACAAAGTTAGCAACTAACGATGTTCCTTTCGGACAAAGCTGGCAGGACTGGATTGATGCAGTTGATCTCGGTGCAGATTTTTATGATGGAAATGGTGATGGATTGTATAATCCTGTGGATTTAAATGGAAACAATGCTGTGGGATACAAACGAAGACAGACCGGATTAATTTTGGATGAAACATACTGGTGTGTTTTTAATGATGGCGTTCCTGCAATTCAAAGAAGATGGCAGGCAGAACCACAAGGAATAGAAATACGACAAACAATTTTTGCAGAAGCTTCTACAGGTGAAACAGGAAATGTAGTGTTCGTCCGTTACAGAATTAAAAATACGGGAACAGTTTCTGATACTTTGAAAGATGTTTACTTCAGTATGTGGGCTGATGCTGATGTTGGGGACGCCTGGGACGATCTTTATGGATGCGATACTATAAGGCAAGGAAATTACTTTTACAATAACACACCTGATGTGGTCTATGGCGATCAGGTCCCTGCATTTATGATGGATATGTTAACCGGGCCTCATTCATATATTCCGGGAGAAACTTTTACTGATATTAATGGAAATAATATTTATGAAAATGGAATTGATACTCCACTTGATACTGCGGTAAACTATCTCGGACCAATCGGCATAAGAGTTTACCCAGGTGCAAAAAATATGGAGCTGAGCTCAATGATTTGTTACTTCTCTGGTGCCCCGGGTTACAGTGAACCCAATAATATAAATCAAGTTCGTAATTATATGATGGGTTTGAGTCCCACTGGGTCAATTATTGACCCCTGTATCTGGTTGTATGGAGATGTACGAGGAGGTGTGCATTGTAGTCTGGTTGATCCACGATTCTGGTTCTCAGGTGATCCTGTTACTAACTATGGATGGATTAATGGTTTTCCTTCGGATATTAGACAGATGCAAAACATTGGTCCCTTTAATCTTGAAAAAGGAAACGAGTTTGAATCCTGATTTTTTTGATCAGCTATTCGGGGACTTTCAGCCAAAATGTTGGTTCTAAAACATCTATAGAGGTAAATGATATTTACCTCCCATTCAATCACAAAGGTGTAATTGCTGCTGTAAATATTCCGCCTCTTGGTTCAGGCGGGCAATTTGCAGGAGGTACCTTTTCTTTATTCATCTGGATTTTGGTTAAGCGGTTATACAAATAATTATCTCTGGGCAAATGGAGTTAGCATCGGCTTCGCTTGTTGAAGATTACATTGCAGGAACAGTTGGAATGGATCCGAATGATCCTCTGGCTTCAATTTATAAAGTAGCGGCTACAGACGTTCCTTTCGGACAAAGCTGGCAGGACTGGATTGATGCTGTTGATCTTGGTGCAGATTTTTATGACGGTAATAACGATGGAATTTACAATCCAGTTGATCTCAATGGAAACAATCTGTGGGATCCTGACGAAGACAAACCAGATTTAATTTTGGATGAAACATACTGGTGTGTTTTTAATGATGGACGTTCCTGCAATTCAGAGTCAGCTGGATCAATTATTGACCCTTGTAACTGGTTGTATGGTGAAGTTAGAGGAGGTGTGCAATGCAATGAAGTGGATCCTTATTTCTGGTTATCCGGTGATCCTGTTTCAAATATTGGGTGGATTTGTACAACGAAGCTGATGTTCGTGGAAACGGAACTAGTGGTCCATTTACTTTAGTTAAAGATCAGGAAGTAGAAATACTTGTTGGTTATGAAATTGATAGAGGCACAACACCGCTTGGTGGAATAACCGCAGTTAAAGCAGTATCAGATGAGATTCAGATTTTTTATGAAAACAATTTTGGTTATCCGATTGTTTCTGTTGAAGACGAACAAACGGTAGTTTCAAATTTCAAACTTGAACAAAACTACCCAAACCCTTTCAACCCAAGTACAAAAATAAAATTTACTATCCCGTCTGTCATTACGAGCGAAGCGAAGCAATCTCAATTTGTAATTCTTAAAGTTTATGACATACTTGGAAATGAACTTGTAACACTAGTAAACAAAGAACTTTCTCCCGGAGAATATGAAGTTGAATTTGATGCATCAACATTTCCAAGTGGAATATATTTCTACACACTTCATGCTGGAAGTTATTTCGAAACAAAGAAAATGGTGCTAATGAAGTAATAAAAACAATAATAAATTATTTAATAAAATTAGTGGAGAATAAAATGAAAACATTAATTCTAATAAAAAGAATTCACTTTTTGTTATTCCTGATTTTCCTGATCAGCTATTCAGGATCTTTCAGCCAGAACATTGGATCTTCAGCTTACTTAGATGTGAATAATATTTACCTGCCATTTAATAACAGAGGTATAATTGCAGATGTAAATGTTCCACCAAGTGGTTCCGGAGGTCAGTTTGCTGGTGGTACTTTTCTTTTTTCATCAGGTTTTTGGTTAAGCGGTTATACAAATAATTATCTTTGGGCAAATGGTGTAGCTTCTGCTTCTCTTGTTGAAGATTACATTGCAGGAACAGTTGGTATGGATCCGAATGATCCTCTGGCTTCAATTTATAAAGTAGCGGCTTACAGACATTCCTTTCGGACAAAGCTGGCAGGACTGGATTGATGCTGTTGATCTTGGTGCAGATTTTTATGACGGTAATAACGATGGAATTTACAATCCAGTTGATCTCAATGGAAACAATCTGTGGGATCCTGACGAAGACAAACCAGATTTAATTTTGGATGAAACATACTGGTGTGTATTTAATGATGGAGTTCCTGCAAATCAAAGAAGATGGCAGGCAGAACCACAAGGAATAGAAATAAGACAAACAATTTTTGCCGAAGCTTCTACAGGTGAAACAGGAAATGTTGTGTTCGTCCGTTACAGAATTAAAAATACAGGAACAGTTTCTGATACATTAAAAGATGTTTACTTCAGTATGTGGGCCGATGCAGATATAGGAGATGCTGCGGACGATGTATGTGGATGTGACACAATTCGGCAGGGAGCTTTCCTTTACAATAACACAACAGATCAGGTATATGGGAACCAGGTTCCAGCTTTTATGATGGATATGCTAACTGGTCCGTATTCATATATTCCAGGAGTGTCATTCATTGACAATAACGGAAATAATTTTTACGAAAATGGAATTGATACTCCTCTGGATACTGCTGTAAACTTCCTTGGACCAATTGGTTTAAGAGTTTATCCTGGTGCCAAAAATATTGAGCTCAACTCGGCGATTTGTTCTTTCAAATCTATACCGGGATATAGTGACCCTAATACAAATACTGAAGTTCGTAATTATATGATCGGTCTTACTGAGCTTGGTGTATTGCTTGATCCTTGTACTTTCGCCTTTGGCGAAGTTAGAGGCGCCGTTGATTGTAGTTTAGTCGATCCAAGATTCTGGTTCTCTGGTGATCCCGTAACTGATGTCGGTTGGATTTGTAATCAAAACGGAGATTTGCGAGGAGCTGGATCAGCTGGTCCATTTACTTTAGTTAAAGATCAAGAAGTGGAAATACTTGTTGGTTATGAAATTGATAGAGGCACAACACCACTTGGTGGAATTACTGCAGTGAGATCAGTTTCAGATGCTGTTCAAATTTTTTACGAAAACAATTTTGGTTATCCGATTGTTTCTGTTGAAGATGAACCAACTCTAGTTGCAAATTTTAAATTAGAACAAAATTACCCAAACCCATTTAATCCAAGTACAAAAATAAAATTCTCCATTCCGTCTGTCATTGCGAGCGAAGCGAAGCAATCTCAAATGGTTACGCTGAAGGTTTATGATGTGTTGGGTAATGAAATTGCAACATTAGTAGACGAAGAACTTTCACCGGGAGAATATGAAGTAACATTCGATAGTCATTCCGGCGAAGTCCGGAATCTGACAAGCGGAATTTATTTTTACACTTTAAGAGCTGGGTCATTCGTTCAAACAATGAAAATGATCCTGTTGAAATAAAAACCAGTTGAATTATTTACAATGAATTTGGGCGACTCATCGAGTCGCCCCTACAATCTCAACATTTCAGGGGCTTTATAACCTCTCTATTTATACTTATTTTAATCATCAAATTTTGCATAAATCAGGTAAAAAATGGTAGATATTTCAAATAAACGACTGAATGAATTAAAGAAAAACTTTGATGGAAAAAGAATTGCAGTTGTCGGTGATATGATGCTCGATGGTTATTTCTGGGGTGATGTTAAAAGAATTTCTCCTGAAGCTCCCGTTCCGGTTCTTGAAGTTGAAGATGAGTTTTTTCGTTTCGGAGGGGCTGCAAATGTTGCTTTGAATATATTAACTCTTGGTGGAATCCCAATACCAATTGGAGTAATTGGAAATGATAATGATGGGAAATCTTTTTCCTCGCTTATACGTGATAGGAAAATGGAGTCGGATGGAATTGTAGTTGATAATGACAGACCAACAACCACTAAGACCAGAGTAATTGCAAACAATCAACACGTGGTTAGGATTGATAAAGAGAGTAAAGCCTACATTAATCACAAGATTGAAGAGAAAATTTTATCTTATCTGGAAAGTGAGCTTGCTAAACTTGATGGAATAATTCTTCAGGATTACAATAAAGGAATTTTAACTCCATCACTAATCTCAAATGTCATCTCACTCGCAAATAAAAAAAATATTCTTATAACTGTTGATCCGAAATTTGATAATTTTTTTGAATACAAAAATGTAACTGTCTTCAAACCTAACAGGAAAGAAACAGAAACAGTTCTTGGCATAAGAATAAAAGATGATAAAGATGTTTCATCAGCAGGTAGAAATCTTCTTCAAAAATTAAATTCAAAATATGTTTTGCTTACACTTGGTGAAAGCGGAATTGCAGTTTTTGAAAAGGATGATAAAGAAAAACGAATGCCGACCAAAGCAAGAAAAGTTGCCGATGTTTCAGGTGCAGGTGATACCGTTATTTCAACTTTGACTATCGGGCTTGCTGCCGGTGCTGATATTTATGAAGCATGTTACCTTGCAAATTACGCTGCCGGGGTTGTTTGCGGTGAAGTTGGAATCGTTCCTATTGAAAAGCAAAGATTGTTTGATACGATTCTGAAGGACAATCAATGAGTTCCTCAATTTTACTCTCAGAGCTTAAAGCAATTCGATTAAAGCTTAAAGCTGAAGGGAAAAATGTTGTATTCACAAACGGAGTTTTTGATCTGATCCATGCAGGACACGTTGATTATCTTTCCAAAGCAAAAAAGCTCGGTGATGTTCTTATTGTTGGAATAAATTCCGATGATTCTGTGCAAAGAATAAAGGGAGAAAAACGACCCATCCTAAAGCAGGAAGAAAGAGCATTCATCCTTTCTAATTTAAAACCAGTTGACTATGTTATTTTCTTTGATGAGGACACGCCTGAAAAATTAATTTCTGAAATCATTCCTGATATTCTTGTTAAAGGTGCAGATTGGTCAGTTGAAAAAATAGTAGGTAAAGATGTCGTCGAAAAAAATGGTGGAAGAGTTATGAACATTGAATTTGTAAATGATCAGTCTACTTCTAAAATTATTGAACTGATCGTTAAGAGATACTCGAAGTAACCGGAAGCAAAATGTTTTTCCGAAAGAAACCAAAAGTAAAACGACCGCTCTTCAGGAAAATTATTAATTCTTTTCTAGGGATTGGTATCGGAGTGTTTGTAATCTTTCTGGCAGCATTCGGTTATACACAAACTTCATCCTTTCGCAACTGGTTAAAAGAATTTGTAATCGAAGAAGTAAATTCCTCTACAAACGGAACTTTAACAATTGATCATCTTGATGGCACAATATTCACATCTTTAATATTATCGAACACAATCTACACTCTTGAAAAAGATACAATATTTTCTTCGGAGAAAATTGAACTAAAAGTAAGTCCGTTGAGAGTTTTATTAAAAACCATTTATCTCCGTAAGCTTGATATAGAGAACGCAAGTATATCATTATTGAAAGATGAAAACGGTGAGCTGAATATTTCTAAAATAACTTCTCCTGACGGGAAAACTGATGAGGTCATTGATTCAACTACAACCTCTGAACCATTCAATTGGAAAATTGATGTGGCTGATCTTACATTGAAAAATATTAATTTCAAGCTGCAATCTTTTTCCAACCGTAACAGCACCAGCTATTATCCTCAACCAGATATGAATGATTTTCGTTTGGAGAATTTGAATCTTTCTCTTTCTGCGATTGCGGATATTCCTGCAAATGAATATCAGATCTACATTTCAGAGTTTAGTGTAAAACCAAATGTAACAGGTTTTAATCTGCTGAATCTTTCAGGTAATTTTATTCTACTTCAAGATATGGCTGGAATAACGGATATGAAGATCATTACCGAAAGATCTTTTATATCACTCGATGCTGCAATTTCTGATTTCTCATTGTTCAGCAATGAAGAAATTAATCTTGAAAATTCTCCTATAAAAGTTGAGCTTGATGCAATGGATCTGAATTTTGATGATCTTACAAACTTTGTTAGCGGAACCGATATTCTAAAAGGCAGTGTGGAAACCCATGTAAGTGCGGAAGGTACATTAAAAAATCTCGAACTTAAAAATCTTGAAGTTAAATTTGCGGAAACTAATCTGAATGCGACTGGACTTACTTACAGAATGTACTTGATGGTGAAGCAATGACAATGAATGTCAATTTTAAAAACTCATTTGTTAATCAGGATGATGTTACAAATTTGCTTCCAAGTCTTGATATTCCAACTTACAAAGATTATGGTGTTTTACAATTTGATTCTCTTTCCTATTCAGGACAGCCGCTTAACTTTGCGGCAAATATGCTCTTGAAAACTGACAAAGGTAAAGTTAGCGGTATTGTTAAGATGGATTTGACAGGTGATGAAATTTTATATGATTATCAGATCACGACTAATGATTTGAACTTAATGCCGGTTGCAGGTATAAACACAAACCTTAATTTAGTTGGAATTTTAAAAGGTAGAGGTTTCTCCCCTGAAAATCTGGAGACTTCAATTCAAATAGATGCTGGCGCTTCGACTATTCAGGGAATTTCGTTCAATAACTTCAACATTGATGTTGAGGGATCAAACGGGATAATCAAAACAGATGTTTCTTTTACATCCCTAAGTACGCAAGGAAGGTTTGATACCGAATTCGATTTTTCAGATTCTGCAGCAGCTAAATATATTTTTGATATCGTACTTAACGGTTTTAATATTAAAGATTTTGATGCGGGAAGCGGAATTGATTCCGACTTAAATATTTCTCTAAAAGGTGACGGAGAAAATTTCGGGCAAGATGACCTTAACTTATTTGCCGTACTTCAGATTGATAGTTCAAGGCTTAATGAAATTGAACTTGACAGCACTATTCTTATTGCAGATGTACGTTCAAATATAGATAGCCGAGTTATCAACATTATCTCTGATCTTGCTGATTTAACAATTACCGGACAATTTACAATCCCTGAATTAATTGATCTGGTTGCTGATGAAGTAGTTTTACTCTCTACATCCATCAAAGAAAAGATAGCACAAATACAACCTCCACAGTTTAATGATTCAGAATCAGAAGCAAACACTGTGGAAATAAGTAATGAAGCAATCGATATCCTTGCCAATAAAAATTTAAATGTACAGTATTTACTTGAACTTAAATCATTTGAATTGATCTCTCTGTTTTTAGGAAATGCAGAAATAGAAATTGACGGAGAAATTACTGGTAAACTATTTTCTTCAGCTGATACGACATATTTAAATCTTGAAACTAAAATAGATCAGATGAGATACTGGGATGGGCTTGATCTTTACTTTTTATCAGATTTTGAGCTTGCATTATCAATGATGAATGGTCCATCGTTACATACATTTGAAGATTTTTTTGCCGAAATAAAAGTTAACTCAAAGAGAATATTTATCGGAAGCGAAATAACTGATTTAGATTTTGAAATTAATTTTGATAAAAATGATGCGCAAGTAGATCTGAGCGTAGTTTATGACGCTTCTACTTCTGTTGATTTGAATGGTTCGTTCTCAGTTAATGATGGTATCGTGGATGTTTTATTTAATAAGTTAAAGTTAAAGTATAAAGATTTTGAATTACAAAACTCCGATGATATTCTCTTTAGTTACTCGAATGATAATTTTAATTTCGATTCATTCGTCCTAAATAATGACGGAGGAAAACTTGATCTCAAAGGACTGCTATCTTTCAGTGGGCAGGAAAATTTAACTTTGAGTTTAAGCAATCTGAATCTTAAAGTACTAAGTGCTGATATATTACAGCTTCCTCCTGAAAAAGTATTTGAAGGAGAACTGAATCTAAATTTTGCTATGACAGGAACTGCTGAAAATCCTGTTATGAATCTCAACTATTATATAGATTCAATTAAAGTGCAAAACTATTATTTGGGCGAATTAGAAAGTTCTGCTGAATATTCAAATAAAATTCTGAGAACTAATTTTAGCTATTTGGAAAAAAAGAATAATCAGAAAAGAAAAAGCCTTGGGCTTGAAGGTACATTACCAGTCGATCTATCATTCTACGCTCAAGATAGGCTTACTCGCGATCAGGAAATTGATTTAAATTTCATCGCCGATAATTTTGATATTCGTTTTGCTTCAAGTTTCTTCCCTGGTATAAGGAATCTTGTTGGTTCATTGAACGGAAATGTTAACTTAGCCGGATATTTTGACGACATAAGAAATTCCGGAGAACTTACAATAGATAACTCATCCTTTGTTCTGGAATTTTCAAACCTGACATACCTTATTGATGCTAAGATTGAATTTCAAAATGACAAAATGATTCTTTCAAATCTTGAATTTAAAAATGAATCTAAAATAAAAGATGGCGGCACGATGAAATTGTTTGGTGAGATTGATCATCAAAATTTAAAAATTCAGGACATAAACTTGCATGCATCAGGTTCATTAAAAATTCTTGATGAAAAAACTAAATCAATTAATCCTTCTCTCAATGGTGATATTGCCATTAAGACCCGCGAAGATATTGTCTTCAGTTCCAATGAATATCGAAATTATCTTGGAATGGATTTAATATTAAAAGATGGAGCCAGCATTACATATTCTCCGACTCAAACAGCGTTTACCAATGAGAATGATAAGTTCACGTATATTTTTACTTCAAAAAAAGACCAGGATATTCTTGAAAAGGAAATAGATAGTTTGCTTATTCTTTCAGAGCTAAAGAAGGCAGAGCAAAAACTCGCCGGAAGAATTCCATTTAATTTTGATCTTAAAATAGAAGTTGAAAAGGAAGCTAAAGTTGTGTTTGTACTTTCAAGGGAATTTAAACAGAATCTCACAGCCTATCTTGGTGGGAAGCTTGAATATTCAATAATAAATGAGATTCCTTTTGCAAGAGGAGAATTAACTTTGCTGGAAGGTTCAAAACTTGATTTTATAAAAACTTTTCAGGCAAGAGGTAACATAAGATTTATTGAAGAGCTTGATGACCCGTTTATAAATGTTGTGGCCACTTATGAAAGCTTTTATAATCCGGATACTTTAAGAACGAGTGCAAATGAGTACGACGTGCAGATCAGAATTAAACTTGAAGGCACAGCGCAAGAAATTACGGGAAATTTTTTGAAAGGTGAAAACAATATCGAAGTTTACAAGAGTAGACGAAATGCCAATCAATTTGAACTCGATGCAAGTAAAACTTCATCTGATGCAATGTTTTTTGTAATTGTAAATAAGTTCCCTGAAGATGCATCTATTCAGGAAACAAATTTAGCCGCTTCAACTGCGGCATCTCTTGCTGGCTCAATTGTAGGCACAGTATTGAACGAAAAACTTGGAGACGTTGTTCGTAGTGTTAATGTGCAGCAAGTTGGAACAGAGACAGTTTTTAGTTTGGTTGGTAAAGTTGAAGAGTTTAGATATGAAATTGGAGGTACTTCCCAGGTGTTCCAGGATCTTAGTCGTGCAACAGTAAAAATTGAACACCCATTATTTACTCCGAATTTTGTTGTCAGATTTTATCGAACAGAACCACCTTATCAGTCATCAACCTACAGTGAGATGATTAACGAACTCGGATTAAAATATACTTTTGTATTCTGATGAAAAATCAAATCAAATCTTTTTTCAAAGCAAATCCCGGTCGTTCTTATAAATCCAAAGAAATTGCCAAGCGACTGAAGATAAAAGACGACCGAACATATCTTTTACTTAAAAACGAATTACACAATCTTGAATCTGAACAATTTCTATCCAGAAATGGAAAAAGATACAAACTTTATACTATGCCTGACTCAAATAGATTGATTGGTCATTTTATTTTGAATGATGGAGGTTACGGTTTTGTAACTCCAAAAAATTCAAAAACCGGTGACATTTTTATTGCTGCACGAAATATCAGCACTGCTTTTCACGGTGATAAAGTAGAGGTTGTCATCTTCGCAAAACAGAAAGGCAAAAATCTTGAAGGACAGATTACTAATGTTATTGAAAGAAAAAGAAAGGAAATTATTGGTCAGCTTAGAAAATCCAAATCGTTTTATTATGTAACCCCGGATGATCCTAAAATTCACAGAGATATTTATGTTGAGGAGAAAAATTTGAATAATTCAAAAGCTGGTGATAAAGTTGCTATTGGAAAAATAAGCTGGGAAGATCGAATGCAAAATCCGGTTGGAGAAATTGTTGAAGTCATTGGTAAAGAAGGAACTCTGAAATCTGAAGTTACATCTATTGCCCGCGAATTTGGAATTCCATTTTCATTTGATGAAAAAACTTTACTTGAAGCTGAAAGTATAAGTTCAGAAATTAGTGAAGATGAGATCAGCAAAAGAGTGGATTTCAGAGAAAAGAATGTATTCACAATTGATCCCGTGGATGCAAAAGATTTTGATGATGCACTGTCAATTGAAAAAATGGAAAATGGAAATTATTGGGTGGGTGTTCATATTGCAGATGTATGCCATTATGTTAAAGACGGAACTTTGATTGATAAAGAAGCATCATTAAGAGGTAACAGCGTTTATTTTGTTGGTAAAGCAATACCGATGCTTCCTGAAAAACTTTCAAGTAATTTATGTTCACTTCGACCAAATGAGGACAGGCTTACTTTCTCCGTGATTTTTGAAATTACAGAGAAAGGCGTAGTTCTCAATCATCAAATTTCTAAGACCATAATAAATAGTAAACGTAGATTTACTTACGATGAAGCACAGAAAATTATTGAAACAGGTGAAGGTGATTATTCAAGCGAAATTAAATTAGTCAATGATCTTGCCAAACTCCTGAGAAGCCAAAGAATGAAAGCCGGCAGCTTTGAATTTTTTACAGCCGAAGTTGAATTTAGACTTGATGATAAAGGGTTTCCGTCCGCGATTGTAAAAAAGGAAATGAAAGAAAGCAATATGCTTGTTGAAGAGTTTATGCTTCTGGCCAACAAAACAATTGCCGAAAGAATTTTTTCGCGAGGCAATGTTCCCTTCATCTATAGGGTACACGATTATCCTGACGAAGAAAAAATATTAGAGTTCTCAAGATTTGTGAAGTCTCTTGGATATTCTTTTAATCTGAAAAGTGGAAAAGCTGCAAGCCAATTCAATCTGTTGATGAATCAGGTTAAAGGTACTGAAGAGGAAGGTGTTGTTAATGAACTTGCCATTCGTTCAATGGCTAAGGCAGTTTACTCAACGAAAAATATTGGTCACTACGGATTAGGTTTTAAGAATTATACGCATTTTACTTCGCCGATAAGAAGGTATGCGGATTTATTAGTTCACAGAATTTTGGAAAGATCATTTATCGCCAAAACCGGGAAACGCTACTCTCTTGATTTTCTGACAAAAATTTCAGAACATATTTCCGCAACAGAACGAACAGCGATGGAAGCGGAACGGCGATCAACTAAGCTGAAAAAGATTCAGTTTTTGCATGACAAGCTTGGTCAAGAATTTCATGCTGTAATTTCAGGCGTTGTAAATTATGGCATTTTTGTGGAATTAACTGATATTTTAGCCGAAGGATTGATAAGAGCAAGGGATTTAGAGGGAGATTTTTACGTTTTGGATGAAAAAAAATATTCATTAATTGGTAAGAGAACAAAAAAACAATTTCGACTGGGTGATAAAATTACAGTGAAACTTGTTCGTGTTGATTTAGAAAATCTCGAACTGGATTTTATTACAACCAGTAATGAATAATGTAAATGATAAAAACTGTAATTAAAATATTATTTCTTTTGCTGATTGTGCAATGCAATCTATTTGCACAGTTTGGTAAAAACAAAGTACAGTATAAGTATTTTAACTGGTATTATGTTCAAACCAATCACTTCGATATTTACTTCTATGATGACGGTGAGACTTTGGCAGATTTCGCAACACACGCTGCCGAAGATGCACTTGCACAAATTCAAGAAAGTTTTAAATACTCAATTAACAGTAGAATAAGTATTATTGTTTACAATTCGCAAAATGATTTTCAAGAAACGAATGTAACCGACTCTTATCTTAGCGAAGGAATAGAAGGCTTTACTGAATTATTTAAAAACAGAGTTGTAATTCAGTTTCATGGATCATACCAGCAATTTCGCCACTTGATTCACCACGAACTTGTTCACGCTGTTATGAACGATATGTTTTATGGTGGTTCAATACAGAATATCATATCTAATAACATTACAATCCAGATACCAATTTGGTTCAGCGAAGGAATGGCAGAATATCAGGCACTTGGTTGGGATGTAAATACTGATATGTTTATAAGAGATGCTGCAATTAATGAATACCTCCCAGATGTTCAATACCTCTCCGGTTATATGGCTTATCGCGGAGGTCAGGCAGTGTTTTATTACATTGCAAAAAAATATGGAAAAGAAAAAATTAGTGAACTGATAAATGCACTAAGAAGTTTTGGAAACGTAGATGCAGCATTCAAACAAACAATTGGATTGACTTTAAAAGAATTTAATGACAGATGGCAAAAAGATATCAAACGTGTTTTTTGGCCAGATATTGAAATTACACAGGATCCGGATGAATATGCTAAACGACTTACAAATAAAGATGATGGTGATGTCTTTTACAATACCAGCCCGGCAATTTCTCCGCAGGGAAATAGAATAGCATTCATTACAAATCGAGATTTCTTTTTTAGTCTTTACATAATGGATTCAAACACCGGTGAAATAGTAACCAAGCTTGCTGAAGGAAACACATCCCCAAATTTTGAAGAATTAAACATACTCACGCCGGGATTAACCTGGTCACCCGATGGTTCAAAGATTGCTATTGCTGCATTAAGTCATGGTTACGATGTCGTATATGTTTTTGACGTTGAAGATGAGGACTATATTACATTGCCAATAAAAATGAACGGTATTCAAAGTGTTAGTTGGTCATGGGACGGAAAATACCTTGTATTTATTGGTCAATCTGCGAAACAAACTGACATTTACACATATAGTATTGAAACGAAAGAAATTAAGAATTTAACAGACGATATCTTTACTGATAAAAATCCTTGCTGGTCTTACGATGGAAAAATTATATACTTTTCTTCTGATAGAGAAAGCTACAAAATTAAGAATGATGCCGATGAGGGTTTTGAAATCTATAAGCTTGATGATTACCAACTGGAAATATTCGCACTTGAAATAGAAACCGGTGTGATAAAAAAAATTACCGATATGCCCAACAGTAATGAAACTTTTCCCGTGGTTAGCCCTGATGGCAGTAAATTACTTTTCATTTCAGATCTAAATGGTATTACAAACATTTATAGAAAAAAAATTGTGTTTACTTCAGGTGATGATTTCATAAGTGATATAAAAGATATAAAAGCTGATCCTGTTACTAATTCACAATCTGGAATTTATCAATTATCTGCCTCTAAAGATGGTAAGAAACTTGCTTTCTCCTCTTTATACGAATCTTCATTCAATATATTTCTTTTAAATAATCCGTTTGAATCCGAACTTGGTTTAGCTGTACTTCCACTAACAAAGTATAAGCAGGGTAAACTTGATTTGGAAGTTCAATCTGTTGGTGATGATAAAAACGAAAAAAATGAAAATGAAAATGAAAAATCCGCTGGTGATTCTTTGGATACTGGTTCCTCATTGTTTTATAGTGGTGCCGTTGTAGATTCAAGTAAAAAATACGGTGACTCCGTTAGCGTCGATTTTGGAAATTATGTTTTTGGAGACGATGCTACAATTGCATCCAATGAAGAAGTTAGTGATAGTCTGTTTCGACCTAATGATAACCTGGATAAAAATGGTAACTACAAAGTAAACTCTTATAAAATTTCATTTGGACCAGACCTTGTTTATGCCAATGCCGGTTACAGCAGTTTATATGGCCTGGTTGGCACAACAGTAATTTCCTTCAGTGATGTACTTGGTAATCATCGATTGGTAGGTATGACTGGATTACAAATTGATTTAAAGAATAGCGATTATGGATTAGCTTACTTTTATCTCGCAAAAAGAATTAATTGGGGTATTGAAGGATTTCATACGGCAAGATTTGTACGTCTGTTAAGAGTGAGTCCAAATGGCTTTGCAACTTCAAATCTCTTTCGTTACAGAAATTTTGGCGTTGTAGGTTCTGGAAGTTATCCTTTCAATAGATTTGATAGGTTTGATTTTGGGCTTAGTCTATTAAACGTTAGTGGTGAGAATTTGGATAATCTTCTTGAACCTCAGGAGAACGTAACGTTTACAATTCCTTCAGTGAGCTATGTTCATGATAATGTTTTGTGGGGATATACTGCACCAATCGAAGGAACAAGATATCGTTTTGATGTATTTGGAAATCTTGGAATATCCGCACCAACACAGAGTTTCTATTCAGTTATAGGAGATATAAGAACCTATTTAAGATTTTTTTATGATCATTCTCTCGCCTTAAGATTATCTGGTGGCTACTCTGGCGGTGAAAATCCGCAAAGATTTTTTATTGGCGGTACTGATAATTGGATTAATAGAACCTTTGCAACAACTGAGGTTCCAATTAATTCCGCATCAGATTTTGCATTCTTAACAGCAGTATTACCATTACGTGGATATAATTACGCTGAGCGAATCGGCACAAGATATATTTTAACAAATATAGAGTTACGATTCCCACTTATCCGCTACCTACTTACGGGAGGTTTACCGTTTTTATTTCAAAATGTGATTGGGGTTGCATTTGTTGATGCAGGAACAACCTGGAGCGAGGACGGTAAAGTAAGTTTATTTACCAAAGATCAATTTGGAAATCTTATTACTGACGATATGCTTATTGGAACTGGTTTTGGAGCTCGCGTTTTTTTCCTCTATTTCTTGTTAAGGTTTGATGTAGCATGGGCTTATAATATTGAAGGATTTTCTTATCCTAAATATTACTTCTCACTTGGCGCAGACTTTTAATCTGAAGAGCTATCATAAAGACTTACTTTTTTCCAAAATAAAATTTTACATTACTTTTTATCATCTTTTCCAGTCTTTTTGTCTGTGCTGGTTGCAGCATTATCTGTTTTCTCAGTCTTATTACTTTTAGTTGATTTTGCTTTATAGTCAGTTTGGTAAAAGCCACTTCCTTTAAAAATTGTACCTGCCCCAGATCCAATAATCCTTTTCAAGCTCCCCTTACACTGTGGACAATCTGTTAATGGCTCTGCACTCATTGGTTGAAAATATTCAAATGTATAACTACAGTTTGAGCATTTATAATCGTATGTTGGCATGTGCTGTCTTTTCCTTGATTAAATTATTTAGTATCACAAGCTAAATTATTTTTTTTTCTATAAATTTGATTAGCAATCTAAAAAGTGGATTCAAAACCATAATGAATATATCTAAAATACCTGCTTTCCTACTATCCTACTACAGAATTCTTCTGTATTCATCAATAATTTTGACAGTATTTATTTTAAGTGGCTGCCTGAATTATTATCAGGAAGTTACTCTCTATCCTGATGGTTCAGGTAAAATGAGAGTTGATTACTGGATGAAATTTATTAACGAAGAGAGTGAAAAAGTAGTTGATAATTTGGGTATTTTTAATCCCGATTCAATAGTATCCGGGTTTCAGTCAGTTTATAGTCAGGTTGAAAATGTAAATGTTTACAGAGATACTACTGACTCTTCAACACATGCAGTAATTGATATTTCATTCAATCATATCGATTCATTAAATAAGACTAAAGTTTTTGCAGAATACAACTTTTCTTTTTTAGAAAAGACAGGGGGACAGATAGTTTTCAGCCAGTTTATTCCTCCAATTGCTACGGGTTTTGGAATTGATGCAAGAACTTTCAATGTTATATACAAGTATACCATTCCTGGCGAAATTTTATCTCACAATGCAACTGAAGTTTCAGGAAGATCATTAACCTGGCGGTATAACCTTTCTGAAATTGGAGGAGGGAAGACCATCTCAGTAACCTTTCAACCTTACAAGCTTAAAGAAACACCCATTTGGATTTTCATTCTATCGGGGGCAGTTTTATTGCTCGTGTTATTTTTTCTACTGAAAAAGAGAAAAAGCTGAACATTTACACTTAATTTTGATAATTAAAGCCAAGTAATTTGTTGACATAACTGTAGGCTTTACATATATTTGTCCTCTATTTTTTTAAGAAAATCCAAGATTTCATGGCAACGAATGACTACATGATTTTTGCCGGCGGTTCTAACATTCCCCTTGCAAAAAAAATTGCTTCCAGGATAGGAAAACCCCTGGGAATGATCGAATTAAAGAGGTTCAGTGACGGTGAAATCTGGGTTAAGTATGGAGAAAATATAAGAGGATTGGATGTCTTTCTAATTCAATCGACTAATCCTCCTGCAGATAATTTGATGGAATTATTGATAATGATTGATGCGGCTAAACGAGCATCTGCAAATACCATCACTGCAGTAATTCCGTACTTTGGTTATGCAAGACAGGATAGAAAAGATCAGCCGAGAGTTGCGATAACAGCAAAACTGATGGCAAACCTTTTAACGATTGCCGGTGCAAGTCGGATTATTACAATGGATTTGCATGCTGCACAAATTCAAGGTTATTTCGATATTCCTTTTGATCACCTTTATGGTTCATCTGTCTTTAAAGAAAGAATTGAGCATCATAAGAAAAATCTTGTAGTAGTTTCTCCCGACGTTGGTGGAATAAAAATAGCAAGGGCTTATGCTAAAATGCTTGATTGCGGATTGGTTGTTATAGATAAAAGAAGACCAAAGCAAAACCTTGCCGAGGTGATGAATATTATTGGTGATGTTGAAGGAAAAGATGTTTTAATTGTTGATGATCTCATTGATACGGCAGGAACTTTTGTAGGAGCAATTGAAGCATTAAAGGAAAAAGGTGCTTTGGAGATTTATGGAGCCATCACTCATCCGGTACTTTCAGGAAATGCATTAGAAAGATTAAGCAATTCAAATGTTGCAAAACTTTTTGTAACAGATTCAATAAATATTGAAGGAATGCACGAGGCGAATAAGATTCAAGTGGTTAGTTCTGCTGAATTATTCGCAGAAGCAATTCGCAGAACATTCAATAACGAATCAATTAGTTCATTATTTCATATTGATAAAGGTTAACAGGAGTTGTAACCAAAATGGAAAAAACAAAATTAAAAGCGGCAGAAAGAAAAGATTTTACAAAATCTAATACAAAGAAAATAAGAAAAGAAGGTTTAGTACCCGGAGTTTTTTATTCAAAGAATAATAAACCTATCCATATAGATGTAGTTGATAGAGCTATTAATCCGCTGGTGTTTACTTCTAAAACTCACTTGATTTCTCTTGAATTAGAGGGGCACGAAGAGTATGAATGTATTATCAAAGATATTCAATTTCATCCGGTAACAGATAAAGTAATTCACTTCGATTTGCTTGGACTGACAAAAGGTGAAAAAATTAAACTTGAAATTCCTTTGCAGCTAGTTGGAACTGCAGTCGGTGTTAAAGAGGGTGGAGTTATACAGCATGTTATGCACAAAGTTGAAATTGAATGTTTACCAGGAAACATACCGGAACACATTGTTGTCGATGTATCGGGTTTAAAACTTGGAGATTCCATTCACATCAGTGATCTAAATTATGAGGACATTGAATTTGTTGATCCAAAAGAATCTCTCATTGTTCAAGTCACCCATCCGAAAGTAAAAGAAGAAGCGGCTCCTGCAGCAGAAGTTGCTGGTGAAGAATCCAAGGAACCCGAAGTAATATCGAAAGGTAAGCAAGAAGAAGAAGGAAGAAGACTAAATTCCTGTTTGCTTTGCGGGTTATATTTGGAATAGGAAATCCCGGCATTCGGTATGAATTTACCAGGCATAATGCCGGATTTTTATTGTTGGATTATTTTGCAAAAAAGAAATCGATAGACTTTAAAGAATCAACCGGAGATTATTTAGAAGCAATTGGTGAAATAAGCGATCAAAAATTTTCTCTTATAAAGCCAGAAACTTATGTCAATGAAAGTGGCATTGCTGCCAAACAGATTTCTGAAAAAAATAACCTATCACCTGAAGAATTTCTTGTTGTTTGTGACGATACGAATTTAAATAATTATGATTTAAGGATACGATTGGCAGGGGGCGATGGAGGGCATAACGGATTAAGTTCTATTATCTATCATCTGATGACAGAACAATTCCCAAGAGTTAGAATTGGTATTGGTAATAATCCTCCGGACAAAGCGTTGTCCGATTATGTGCTTTCCGAATTTTCAAAAAATGAACTTCAAGAATATCAAACAACATTTAGCAAATGTGCAATACTTTTGGAAGAGTTTATAGTAGGCGGTACCAAGAAAATGCTTGAAGCGAACAGTGTTTTAATTAAATCAGAAAATCAAAATAACTCAAAACAATAAACTAGGGAAAAATTATGCCGTCATTCTTTTATATTATTCCTGTCTTCGGAGTGATTGCACTCTTATTTACATTCTTTAAATCTGCCTGGATTAACAAAAAAGATCCTGGAACAGATAAAATGCAAAAAATTGCCAATCATATCTCCGAAGGTGCGATGGCGTTTCTTAAATCTGAATATAAAGTCCTCTCGATTTTTGTTATTTGTGTTGCAATATTACTTGCTGTTTCTGCAGATCCTAATGATTCATCTCCATACGTTGCTGTTTCATTTATAGTCGGTGCCCTTTGTTCTGCATTGGCTGGGTTCATAGGGATGAGAGTAGCAACTAAAGCTAATGTAAGAACAACTAATGCTGCACGAACGAGTCTTGGAAAAGCATTGGAAATTGCGTTCGCTGGTGGTTCAGTTATGGGCTTAGCCGTTGTTGGTTTAGGTGTGTTCGGTCTTGGAACTCTTTTCATTTTATATGGGGATATGTTTGGTGTTAGTGACGTTACCAATCTTCATAAAGTAATTACCATTATAACTGGATTTTCTTTTGGCGCATCCTCAATTGCACTTTTTGCACGTGTTGGCGGCGGTATTTATACAAAAGCTGCAGATGTTGGTGCTGACCTAGTTGGAAAAGTTGAAGCTGGAATTCCTGAAGACCACCCTCTCAATCCTGCTACCATTGCTGATAATGTTGGTGATAATGTTGGTGACGTTGCGGGTATGGGTGCAGATCTATTCGAATCTTATGTCGGTTCTATAGTTGGAACAATGGTGCTCGGAGCTGCGTTCTTCGGACTACCGGAATTTTCAGAGAACTTTAATGGGCTTGGTGCAATTTTGTTACCACTTGCTGTAGCTGCTGCAGGAATTATCATGTCAATCATCGGAACTTTTTTTGTTAGAGTTAAAGAGGGTGGAGATCCTCAGAAAGCTTTAAATCTTGGTGAGTTTGGCTCTTCATTTTTTATGATAGTTGCTTTATATTTTATTATCGATTGGATATTACCAGCTCAATGGTTTTTTGACGATCCTTTGTATGGTACATCTTATACAATAACTTCACTTGATATTTTCTTCGCTACTGTAATTGGATTGGTAGCTGGGGTATTTATCGGTGTTATAACAGAGTATTACACTGGATTTGGTAAGGGTCCCGTAAAATCAATTGCCAGACAATCCTTAACAGGATCTGCAACAAATATCATTGCCGGATTAAGTAACGGAATGTTTTCTACAGCTCTGCCAATTTTAATAATAGCTGCTTCAATTATTGCTGCATTTTATTTTGGTGGTTTGTATGGAATTGCAATCGCTGCAGTTGGAATGCTTTCAAACACCGGTATCCAATTAGCTGTTGATGCATATGGACCAATCTCAGATAATTCAGGTGGAATAGCAGAAATGTCAAAACTTCCAAAAGAAGTAAGAGAAAGAACAGATAAACTTGATGCAGTTGGAAATACTACAGCAGCAATTGGAAAAGGATTTGCAATTGGTTCGGCAGCGTTAACTGCACTTGCACTTTTTGGTGCTTTTATGACATCTGCAAATATCAAATCGATTGATATTTCCAAAGCTGATGTGATGGCTGGTCTATTTGTAGGTGGGATGCTTCCATTTTTATTTTCAGCTTTAGCTATGAGTGCTGTTGGAAAAGCTGCGATGGCAATGATTGAAGAAGTCAGGAGACAGTTTAAAAATATTCCTGCTCTAACTAAAGCACTTGAAATAATGAAAAAGTATCATGGAAAAGAACAATCGGAATGGTCACAACAGGATATAAAAACTTTTGAAGAAGCTGACGGTGCTGCTGAATATGGCAAATGCGTTGCTATCTCAACAAACGCTGCAATAAAGAAAATGGTTGTTCCCGGAATATTAGCTGTATCCACACCGGTTATTGTGGGCTTCAGTGGTGGTGCAGAAATGCTTGGTGGTCTTTTAGCTGGAGTCACAGTCACGGGAGTTTTGATGGCCATTTTTCAGTCTAATGCCGGTGGTGCTTGGGATAATGCCAAAAAGATGTTTGAAAGCGGTTTTGAAGTAAATGGTGAGAAATATTTTAAGGGTTCAGACCCACATAAAGCAGCGGTAGTGGGTGATACTGTTGGTGATCCATTTAAGGATACATCCGGGCCATCGCTGAATATTTTAATCAAATTAATGGCTGTAATTTCACTTGTTATTGCGCCATTAATTAAATAGATTTGTCGCCCAAAAGATTATATTTTAATAACCCTGCTTCCTGCAAAGATATTGCAAGAGGCCATTAGTCCATAGGGAGGAAATTTTCAAATGAACATACGTGTTTACGAAAGTGCCATTCTAATTAATGCAGCACTTGATGATGAAGCCATCAAAAATCTCATCGGAAGAGTTAAAGAAACCATCACTACTAACGGTGGAGAAATTCTTGAAATAGAAGATTGGGGAAGAAAAAGATTAGCCTACCAGGTTAAAAAAAGCAAAATCGGTTATTACTCAATTTTTAGATTTAATTCCTCACCTGAACTCATACCAAAACTTGAAAGATTTTACCAGTTAGATGAAACTATTTTAAGGTATCTAACAATCAGTCTATCTAAAGATGCTCTCGAACAAATTGAAATTGATAAATCTCTGTTGCCTCAATTAGTTGAAGAAGTGGAACAAATACCTGTGGTTCCTCCTGAAGAAGCTGATGAGGATGATGTAGAGGTTCCCGTAACTGACGTATAAACATTAACCATTGATAGTATGGAGGATTAAACCATGGCCGATTTGAAAATGCCGGAGATAAATTATGTGATAGTAGCCGGCAATTTAACTAAAGACCCGATCTTTAGAGAAACTACTAATAAAACACCTGTAGTAAATTTCTCTTTAGCCTCGAACAGAAGATTTAAAGATAGCTCAAATCAGTGGCAGGAAGATGTTTGCTACGTTGGAATTGTTGCTTGGAATAAGCTTGCCGATAGCTGCAAAGAAAGACTTAAAAAAGGCTCTGCTGTTTTAGTTGATGGAGAATTACAAAGTAGAACCTGGAAAACTGATGATGGACATAATAGAAGTATTGTTGAAATAAAAGCGCGAAGAATTCAATTTCTTAATAAACGCGGCAAATTTGTTGATGCAGAAGCGACAACCGATGAAGAGGATAATTCAGTTGTTATTGAGGAAAACGATGCCGACTATACCGAAGACTCTTTCGACAAATTTCTCTCCGATGAAGAATCAAACCTTATGAAGGATAAATAATTATGATGACACAAAAAAAAGAAATAAAGACAAAAAAGATATGTCGCTTTACACAGGCAAAAATAAAATATATAGATTACAAGAATGTAAAGCTGATTCAAAAATTCGTTTCAGAGCAGGGCAGGATTATTCCCAAAAGAATCACGGGGACAAGTTCCAAATATCAACGGCAGCTTGCTATTGCGGTTAAGCGAGCACGACATATGGCCTTACTGCCATATGTTTCAGAAAATATAAGATAGAATTTAAAAGGAGTTAAGATGAAAGTAATATTAAGACAAAATTACGAGCCTCTAGGCCAGGTGGGAGAAGTAGTTGATGTTAAAGATGGTTATGCGCATAATTTTTTACTGCCAAGAAAGATTGCTTACATTGCTCTTACTGGAAATTTGAGAGCCCTTGAAGATGAGAAAAAAGCAGTAGTTAAAAAAGCTAAACATGAATTACAAGCAGCTGAAAACCTTTCCACCGAATTAGAAAAAGTTTCCATCACTATTCCGGTTCAAGTTGGGGAAGAGGATAAAATTTTTGGAACCGTTACATCACAGATGATAGCAGATAGTCTCAAAGAAAAAGGCTATGAAATTGATAAGCGAAAAATTGATATAGATGAAGCAATAAAAACTCTCGGCATTTACAGTGTTAATATAAAGCTGCATCCAAGTGTGGGTGCTAAAGTAAAAGTCTGGGTCGTAAGAGAATAGTAGTAAGCTAATATTAATTAAAAAAGGGAAGCTATATGCTTCCCTTTTAGTTTTAAATATTCAATCAAATTTAATTGACTTTTAATTTCCTCTCTCTGATCATTTTAGCAAGGTTAGCAGTACCATTTTTGCTGATAGTCTTTAAAGCCTTGGTTGATAATTTAACCGTAACTTCCCGGTTTAATTCCTGAACCCAGATTTTCTTCTTTTGCAAATTCGGTAAAAATCTTCTTTTTGTCTTGTTATGAGCATGAGATATGCTGCTACCGTATCGTGGCCCAACACCCGAGATCTCACATTTTCTAGCCATTATATTACTCCTTTAAAATCCAGAACTGTAAAATTTTGAGCGCTAAATATAAAGATTTTTTTCTTAAACAAAAGGTTAATTTGTACACTTTTTTACACTATACCTCAGTTTGATCGGAATTTGATTTTATGCTGAAATTTTCAATCTTAATTCTATCTTAGTAATATTATTTATATCTTAAATTCAATAATTTACCTATGAAAATTATGAGGTAATGCAATGGACTATTTTGAATTACATCCGGTTAATCCCGAACTTCGGTTTATCAACAAAGCAATCAATATTTTGAAAGAGGGTGGAGTTATCATCTATCCTACCGATACAGTTTATGGAATCGGTTGTGATATATTTAATAAAGAAGCACTCGATAGAGTGAAGCAAATTAAAAGTAACTCAGACATCAAACTACTAAGTTTCATCTGTCCTAATCTTAAGGATATTGCAAAATATGCCAGGGTTTCCGATTACGCTTACAAGACTATGAAAAGATTACTGCCCGGTCCGTATACATTCATTTTACCGGCAGCTAAAAATGTTCCTAAAAAATTGTGGAGTAAAAGGAAAACAGTTGGAATCAGAATTCCAAATCATCTTGTAGCGTTGAAAATTGTTCAGGGATTAGGAAATCCAATTGTAAGTACTAGTACAACAACGCGTAAAGGTGAACTACTCGTTGATCCACTTGAAATACGATCAGTCTTTGATTTTCAGGTAGATTTAATGCTTGCTTCAGATAAAATTAGCGGAATACCTTCAAGTGTAATTGATCTAAGTGATGAAGAACCAGTAATAGTTCGAGAAGGTGCCGGAGATATAACAAGCTTTAGTTAACTATTTTTCTTTTCTCACGACTTGTGTAGAAGATGCCTGGGCTAAAGGTGTTAAAATTAACTGGTTAATATTTACATTTTCAGGTCTTGTAGCACAAAATAAAACGGCATCAGCAACATCAACTGGTGAGAGGGGCTGCAAGCCTTTATAAACATCCTGTGCTTTCTTTTTATCACCACGAAATCTCACTAAACTAAATTCAGTTTCAACCATGCCTGGATCAACGCTACTTACCTTTATTCCATTTTCAAGTACATCAATTCTTGTAGACTGGGTTAGTGCTTTTACAGCAAATTTTGTTGCCGCATAAATATTTCCTTTAGGGTAGACTTCATGTCCTGCCGTTGATCCAATATTAATTATATGTCCCTTTTTTCTTTTCACCATTAATGGAAGGATGTGGCGGGTAACAAATATTAGTCCTTTGATATTTGTATCAATCATCTCATTCCAGTCTTCTTTTTTTCCTTCGTAAATTTTATCAAGTCCACGTGAAAGTCCTGCATTATTAATGAGAATATCAATTTTTTTCCAATTATCCTCTAATGAACTGATAGATTTCTTCACCTGATCAAAATTTCTCACATCCAGCTTTAGACATTTAACTTTTACTCCGTGATCCTTTTCTAATTTATTTGCGAGAATCTTTAAGCGTTCAATTCTTCTGGCAGTTAAAATTAAATTTGATTTTTCTCTGGCAAATAGTTCGGCACAAGCTTTTCCGATTCCTGCTGAGGCACCGGTGATGAATGTAATATTTCCTTTTAACAGACTCATTTACAATCTCTAATTTTTGTTGTTATTTATTGTAAAGTTAAAAATATTTGTTGGAAAATAGATTATTTGTAAGGGTTCAATGAAGAGAATTAATTAAAAACTCCATCGATTAATTTATTACATTTTTTGCATTTCCCGGATATAATATTATTTGATAGCACCGAATGCCAGTCACGCTTAATTAATTTCTCTTCGCAGCTAGGGCAGTAGGTTGTTTGTCCTTCAGTATTATGAATGTTTCCAACGTAACAATATTTTATCCCCGAGTCAATCGCAATTTTTCTTGCAGTCGTTAAAGTTATTTCTGGAGTTCTGTCTTTATTCATCATTTTAAAATCAGGATGAAATGCGGTAAAATGAAGTGGGATACTATCACCAAGATTTATTAGTATCCAATCACATTCCCTTTTAACTTCTTCAACGGAATCGTTTTCATCAGGGATGAGGAGAGTCGTTATTTCAAACCACACATCTGTTTCATTTTTTAACCAGACGAGAGTATCGAGTACATCATCCAGATGAGAGAAAGTAAGTTTGTGGTAGAATCTTTCAGTAAATCCCTTCAAGTCAACATTCGCTGCATCAATATATTTATATACATCTTTACGAGCTTCTTTATCAATATATCCTGCTGTCACCATTACTGACTTTATTCCTTCTTCTCTGGCAATCTTCGAAATATCAATTACATATTCACCAAATATTGTTGGATCATTGTATGTAAATGCAATTGAAGGTGTGTTATATTTCTTTGCGAGTTCAACAACACCTTCAGGTGAAACATCAAGAGAATTTTCATCATCAAGCTTTGCTTTACTCATTGACCAGTTCTGGCAAAACTTACAACCGAGGTTACAGCCAGCAGTTCCAAAACTTAAAATATTTGTGCCGGGGAGAAAATGATTGAGTGGTTTTTTTTCGATAGGATCAATTGCAAATCCTGTCGGTCTTCCATATCCAATTGAATAAAGTTTTCCATCAATATTCTGCCTGATGTAACAAAAGCCAGGTTGTCCATCTCCAATTTTACAATATCGCGGACAGAGTGTGCAGAGAATTTTATTATTATCTGTTGGCTCCCACCATTTTGCTAAAATTTTATTCATCGCAATTCAATTTGAAAACATGTTTACATTACTTCAAAATGTAGAAAATCACTCCGACCTTTCTCAGAGAACGGTGCTCGTGATAAGAATATAACCAGATCGCCTTTATTTACCATTCCTGCATTGAGTATTAAATTTTTTGCATCTTCTATTGCAGCATTTTGCTTGTCAATTTTATTAATGAATAATGAATTAACACCCCAGCGAAGACACAAATTGTTCATTGTCTCAAAGCTGTCGGAAATAGCAATAATTTTTGATACCGGTCTATATTTTGCCAATCCACGGGCAGCTCTTCCTTTATATGTGAAAACTACGATAGCATTAGATTTTATCTGTTCAGCAACCGAAGTAATTCCTCTTAAAACCGAGTCAAAAAGATTTTCTTCAAACGCTTCTGGTATTTGAAATTTGATATTTTCATTTGATATAAAATGCCGCTCAGCATTAAAGATAATCTCATTCATCATTTTTACAGTTTCAACGGGAAACTTACCAACAGAAGTTTCCCCACTTAGCATTACAACATCAGTTCCATCCCATACGGCATTTGCAACATCAGCTGCTTCTGCACGAGTAGGAATCGGTGAATTGATCATTGACTCAAGCATTTGAGTTGCTGTTATAACAAGCTTACCTGTTTCATTGCAAGTTTTGATTATTTCCTTTTGAATAACAGGAACTTTAGCAGGAGAAAGTTCAACACCAAGATCACCGCGTGCAACCATAATTCCATCAGCAGCGATGAGGATAGAATCAAATGCATCGATAGCTTCTTTTTTTTCAATCTTTGCAATTACTGGCGTGGATTTTCCATTTTTACCAAGCCATTCTTTTAATTGATGAATATCTTCTGCACTGCGAACAAAAGAAAGAGCAAGATAGTCTACAGGTTTATCAATCAGAAAGTTAAGATCTTCAAAATCTTTTTCTGTGAGTGAAGGTGTGGACAGTTTCATCCCTGGCAGGTTCATACCTTTTCTCGGGGAAAGAATTCCGCCGTTTTCAATTTCACAAACAACTGATTTTTGTTTTTTTGAAATTATTCTTAATCTGATTAGACCATCATTAATTAGAATTAAATCGCCAATTACCGCATCACGATGTAAATTTTTATAAGAAGTGGAAATTAATTTGTCATCACCTGTTATATCTTCGGTTGTTATCTCAATTTCTTTTCCAGAAAAGGTTTCAATTTCTTTTTCTTTCAATTCACCGATTCTGATTTTTGGTCCTTGAAGGTCTGCAAGAATTGCCAGTGGAGAATTTAATTCGGTTCTTGCAGTATGAATGTTTTCAAAAAGAGAAGCATAAAAGTCGTAACTGCCATGAGACATATTCAGCCGAACTGCGTTAATACCAGCTTCAATTAATTTTTTAATGCTCTCGACTCCTGAAGTTTGCGGACCAAGTGTAGCCAGTATTTTAGTTTTTCCTGAGTTTACTTTCAATTAATTTATTTCCTCTTTTTCCTGCTCCTGGATTTTGGAGAATCATCTTTTATAGCACGTGATTTTTTATACATATCTTTTAACTTTTGTTCAACTAACCCAAAGATTGAATTTTTTTCATAACCTTTCGGCGTTTTCTTTCCAGCCTGGATTCCGGTTAATATTTCAATTCCCTCTTCGATTCGTGAAATAGGGTAAATGTGAAATTGTTTATTGCTTACTGCTTCAATCACTTCTTCACTTAACATTAAATCTTTTACATTTTGCATAGGAATGATTACTCCTTGCTTGCCGGTTAAGCCTTCATGCGTACATACTTCGAAGAATCCTTTAATCTTTTCATTCACACCGCCGATTGGTTGAACATCGCCTTTTTGATTTAATGATCCTGTGACTGCTATTCCTTGTTTTATAGGCAAACCGGAGAGAGTTGAGAGTAAAGCATAAATTTCCGCACAGGAAGCACTATCACCATCGACTGTTCCATAAGATTGTTCAAATACAAGATTTACATTAAATGCAAGAGGAATATCCTGTCCAAATGTTTCTTTAAAATAACCTGAGATTATCAAAACACCTTTGTTGTAATGTCTTCCGCTCATACCAGCTTCGCGTTCAACATTTATGATGTTTCCGCTGCCGAGAGAAACTGTTGCAGTAATTCTCGTTGGTCTTCCGAAGGAATAAATATCTGCTTCATAAACTGCAAGTCCGTTTATTTGTCCAATCCGTTCCCCGGTCGTGTCCATTAAAAAAGTTCCTTCTTCATACATCTCTGAAATTTTACTTTCAAGCATACCGTGCCGATTGATTGCATTTTTATACGCTTTCTTTACATGTTCTGAAGTGATAACATCGAAGCCATCATCAATTGCCCAGAAGTTTGCTTCACGTGCTAAATCTGCTATTTGGGAAAATCGTGTTGTTAACTTATTCTTCTGTCCTGCAAATACTGCGGCTAATTCCATAAGGTAGGCAATGGCAGATTTATCAAACTCTTTAAGTTTTTCTTCTTTAATTAATTTTTTTATTACTCGTGCATAATCAGTGAGTACTTTATCAGAGCGCTTTATTTCATAATCGAAATCTGCCTTCACTTTGAACATTTTTTTAAAATCGTATTCGTATTCTGAAAGAAGTGCATAAATATGCTGACTTCCTATCAATATCACCTTAAGTTCAATCTCAATTGACTCAGGCTTCAGAGTTGATGTAGACATTTGAAAAATCGTTGGTGAATCCTGGAATTCAAGTTTATTATAAGTCAGGACTCTTTTTAATGTTTTCCAGACACCGGGCTCTTCAAATAGGTGCATAACATTTAATACAATGTAACCACCATTTGCTCTTAATAGTGAACCGGATTTAATATTCGTGAAGTCGCTAAAAAAACTTCCTCTGCCATCGTTTATTTTTTCAATTGCACCAAAAAGATTGGAGTAAGTTGGGGAAGTTTCAATTATTATCGGGCATTCACTGGTATCTGAATTATCGAGTATAATGTTCACATTGTATTCTTTGAAATAATCAATAATAAATCCTTCTTCAGTTGATTCCCCAACTGGCTTAGCACCTTTAAATATCTGGATATTATCCAGAATATTTTTTTCAACTTGCTCGAGGTAGTTCATTACTTTCGGTTCGTTGTATCTTTCCTTTATGTTCTCTATAATTCCTTTAACGACATTTACAATGCTTCCCTTTTCAAGTGACTGAAGTTTATCCTGAAATTCTTCGCTGGTCTTCAATCCCTTCTTGAATAATATTTGAAGTTCCTGCTGATGGTTGTTATATTTTTTTACTAATTCTTGTGCTTCTTCCTGAGTTATATTGCCCTGTTCAATCTGCTCATTAAGTTGGAATACAGGTACAGGTTTGTCTTTTACGATCGGCATTATATCGGGACGTGCAATTTCACCCATTTTAACCTGACCGAGTGAAAATCCTACTTTTCTCATCTTTGCATCGAACTCCTGCATCAAGGCCTGTTCTCGCTGAGTATAATCAGAAACTATTTTTTTCTTTCTTTCAATATAATCTTCGCTTTCAAGTGCTTGTGGAATTTTTCTCTTTAATATTTCAATAGCGTGGAGCAAATTTTTCCTGAACACTTTCGCTTTACCTTTTGGAAATTTCAAAAGAATTGGTCTATCCGGATCTTTGAAATTATTTACATAGGCATAATCAAAAAGTGGTGGACAATCGGCTCCAATAGTTTCAAGCATCTGTTTTACAGTTGTAGCTTTGCCTGAGCCTGACATTCCACAAATAAAAATATTATATCCCGGTGCCCTCATCTCAACTCCAAGCCGCATTGCCTTCAATGCTCGTTCCTGTCCGAGAATTCCTTCAATAGGCTTTAAGTCTTGGGATGAATCAAATTCTAAAATTTCCGGGTCACATTTCCATCTTAAATCTTCCGGAGATAGTTCTTTATGTTTTTGCGCTTTAGGGTAAGCCATGTTTTATGCCTTATTATTTGAATATGGTTGGTATTTTAAGGTATATGATTGTAAAATTTTATATCAAAGCTAATTATTATTGACGCGAATATCAACGAAAGCAAAAGACTCATGAATCCCGAATCACTTGAAAAAGCAAGAAGTAATTTCCCTCATTTGAATAATGGTATAATTTATTTCAACCATGCATCAACCGCACCAATAAGTACCGTAATGAAAAAAAGAATAGATGAATTTATTAGTGAAAGAAGTGAATATGCATTGGATGATTACTGGGCATTTAAAGCTGTGGCCGATGAAACCAAAAATATGATTGGTGAAATGCTTAATTGTGAAGGTGACAGGATTGCTTTCCTTGATAATACCACAAACGGACTTATCTGGTTAGCATCAGGAATTGAATGGAATCGAGGTGATAGAATTATTTTAAATGATGTTGAATTTCCTGCAAATGTTTACCCTTTCCTTCAGCTAAAAGAGAAAGGTGTCGAAGTTGATATTTTAAAATCCACAAACGGTATTGTTACGGCCGAAGAAATTATTGAAGCAATCAAACCAGAAACAAAATTGATTTCCGTCAGCTTTGTCCAGTTTCTATCCGGCTACAGAATTGATCTTGAAAAAATTGGAAGAGTCTGCAAAGAAAATGGAATTATATTCTCTGTAGATTCAATTCAAGGCCTTGGTGCAGTCAGGCTGGATGTTGAAAAGTGCAATGTTGATTTTCTTGCAAACGGTACACAAAAATGGCTTTTGGGTTTACAGGGTTTGGCTTTCATTTATATAGGAAAAGAACTTCAGGATAAAATGAAATCAGCACCAATTGGCTGGCTTGCTGTAAAAGACGCATGGAAATTACTGGAATTCGATCTTACAACAAAAGAAACAGCCGAAAGATTCCAACCTGGAACTTTAAACAATCTTGGAATTTACGCTTTCAATTCATCTATGAAATTTTTGAATGAGTTTGGTTTTGATGAAATTGAGAAACAAATATTAAGTAACTCAAAATATTTTATTGATGAGCTTGCAAAGATTGGATACAATTCACCGCTGTGTTCTCTTCCTGAAAAACATTTGTCTGGAATTGTAAGTTTCAAGACTGAAAACGGACAAAAGATTCTCAACCATTTGAACCAGAAAAAAATAGTTTGCTCATTACGTGAAGGATATATTAGATTTGCACCACATTTCTACAATACGAAACAGGATATCGATTACGTAGTTGATGCTTTGAAGAATATTTGAAAAATTTTTCTTACAGAACAAAGGGTAGTAACATGAATAATATTAGCAAATTATCATCAATGATAACAGTTTTATTAACTGTGTTATTAATAAGTATGATTTCTACTGAAAACTTTTCGCAGGAAAAAGATGAAGTCCGGATAAGTCCTAAAGCTTTGGTTGAGCAAACAGTCGGCGTTACTGAAGTTACAATTGAATATGGCAGACCAGGTGTAAAAGGCAGAACAATCTGGGGCGGATTAGTTCCGTACAATGTTGTCTGGCGTGCCGGAGCTAACGAAGCTACAAAGATTACTTTCTCTTCAGACGTAAAAATTGATGGTAAAAAACTTAAAGCCGGCAGCTATGGTTTTTTTGCTATCCCTGGACAAAAAACCTGGACGTTAATTTTTAACAAAGTGGCAAACCAGTGGGGCGCTTTTGAGTACAACGATGTTGAAGATGCTCTGCGCATTGAAGTTACTCCAATGCAAAATAATTGCTGGCAGGAATGGCTTGCGTATACGATTAATAAAACCTCTGATAAAAAAGCAGTCGTAATGCTCGAATGGGAAAAATTAAAAGTGCCGTTTAATGTTGATGTGGAGATTTAAATTAATTCTTGGCTGTCACGGACGAAGAGTCTGTCCGAGAACTCTGAAAAACTGGTAGCCGCAACTTTCAAGTTGCGTTTTTGTACCAATTCCGCAAGCTGAAGCTTGCGACTACCATCAATTATTTGGTATCCGGACACACTCCGAATCCGTGACAGTAATCAAACTATCTACCGTGATAGACAATCCCATTATCCCTATCACAGATAAACAATTCACTTCCGTTTGTCCATACTCCCCAAAACCACGCTAATGGATCAACAGTATGGTTCGGTACACTTAATATTAATTTGAGCCCATTCAGTTCCATTGTAGTGATATATTAAATTTCACCTGGCCTACAGCAAAAACATTTTTACTTGATTCGACACAAATAGAACCATATTCCGAAGGGTGAGCTTGTTAAGAGTTCTCTTGTACCAACCAGCTGCATTAATAGTACCGTCAGAATTTATTCTGGTGGTAATTATACCATCTTCAAATGTTTTCAGATTGTTCTGCCTTGCCCATAATCCCAAGCCAAATTTTATTGGGATAATTTGGTGCTTGATCAATGATTATAAAAGTATTGTTTCTAAATAAATAAATTGATCGAAGATCATTATTATTATATGGGCTATATGTAGTTAGATATACGTAGTTACCATTGCCCGAAATTGATCCGACAATAATACTGTCAGCTACCATATACGTATTCCAATTGCTACCATTATAGTGTAATGCATACTCATAACCTCCAACCCAAATGTTGTTTGCTGCCGTACCATAAACACAGTATAAGTTTGCGCTTAATGCAGCAACGTTTGTTGGTGTTGCATCAATCCACTGGCTTCCGTTAAAATGCATAATGAATGCACTAAGTGTTCCTTGATTTATTTTTCTTCCAAATGCCCACACATTATTTTGTGCGCTACCCCAAACAGAATAAACAACTATGTTTCCATTACCTGCAGTAATTGGTGTACCTTCTGTTGCTCTTGACCATTTTATTCCATCGTAATGCCATAAACAATCCTTAACATCGGGTGCATCTCCATTTGCACCCCAAACATCAGTTGCAGAGCTTCCCCAAATTGATTCGAGTTGAATTAAACCAGGAAGGTTACCATAGTCAACGCTATCAATAGACCAATTGTAATCACGTTTGCCCGGTGGAATATCGTCTATAGGTGGGGGTTCAGTGGTATCGCATTGCACAAACAATAATAATAGTGCAAATAAAAATCCCAAATATGAAATTGCTTTATTCATTTAAATCACTAATAATAAAATTAAGATTCTGAATCAAGTTCAGAATGACTCTTATCCTCTGATAATTTTCAACAACTCTTCTGTTTTTTCTTTCATAAGTTTTTCATCTCCACGACTTTCAACATTCAATCTTAAAATTGGTTCGGTGTTGCTCATTCGTAAGTTAAATCTCCATTTGGATATTCAATTGATACTCCATCGAGATGATCAATCTTTCCATCAGAATATTTCTTTTCTATCTCTTTTATTTTTCCTGCAGGATCATCAATAGTAGAATTTATTTCTCCCGAACAAGGATAATCTGCAATCATTTCATCAACCAATTGTGCAAGTGTTTTCTTTTCTTCTGACATCAATTGTAGAATTAATAGAAAAGGAATCATTCCGCTGTCGCTGTAAGCATTATCTCTGAAATAATGATGAGCAGACATTTCACCGCCGTAGATTGAATTCACTTCTCTCATTTTCTGTTTTATGAAAGCGTGACCGCTTTTTGAAACAACTGCTTTTCCACCAGACTTTTCAACAACTTCAACTGTATTCCAGATAAGTCTTGGATCGTGAACAATTTTTTCTCCGGGATGCTTTTTAAGAATTGATTTTGCAAGCAATCCGACTATGTAATAGCCCTCAATAAAATTTCCTTTTTCATCAAAGAAAAAACACCTGTCATAGTCGCCATCCCACGCAACACCGAGATGTGCATTTTCTTTCTTTATTGCATCTATGGTTGATTTTCTGTTTTCTTCCAGCATTGGATTGGGAACTCCGTTAGGAAAATTACCATCAGGATTGTTGAAAATCTTTATCATTTTTATTGGAAGTTTAGGTTCGAGTTGATCAATTGCCAAACCTGCGCAACCGTTACCTGCGTTTACTACAACTTTAAAAGAATCAATCTTCTTTGCATCATAAAACTTTGAAAGGTTGTTAATGAAATCGTTCATTACATCTTTTTTAGTAACTGATCCTTTGGCTTTACTTACTTCGCCGAGATCATTATTGACAATCATTTTTTCAACTTCATTCAAACCAGAATCATATCCAACCGGGATTGAACCTTTACCAACAAATTTCATCCCGTTGTATTCGGGAGGATTGTGACTTGCGGTTATCATTATTCCGCCGTCAACATCAAAGTGTGGAGTGGAAAAGTAAATCATTTCAGTGCCGCAAAGGCCGATATCAATAACATCAACTCCGCTGTCTGTTATTCCATTTTTCAGTGCATCGGAAATTTCAACTGATGATTTTCTTATATCGTAGCCAATTACAATTTTTTTAGCTTTGGTGAATTTTGAGAAAGCCCTCCCAATCTTGTAAGCAAGTTCTTTGTTCAATTCGGAAGGGACTTTGCCTCTAACATCATAAGCCTTAAAGCACGCTATTTTACTCATTATTTCTCCATTTACAGGTTAAAGTGGATGAATTTTTCAAGTACAAAGATATGGATTTTTGATTCTGAATGTTTCTTATATCTTTGACTCTGTGTGCAGGAAAAATAAGGGGAAGAAAAAATTTTATGGGAGAAAAATTTTTTAGTGGAATTTTAACAATGAACTTACTACATTGGAGATACAAAAATTGTGGAGAGCGTTATCGATACTAAAGATACTGTTAAGTGGCACTTCGCTAAATGCAACAATACTAAATGTAACTCAATATTCCTGGTAGATCCGGAAGAATCACAGGGGGAATTGGGCTACCTTTGTCCCGATTGCAGCAGAAAAACAACTTCATCACACATTGTGCAATGCTCAAGCTGTAAAACAGTTTTGAATTTTGTTCGTGCAGCACCGAGTGAGGAAAAAGTTGTTTTCAACGTGACTAAATGTTCACACTGTATCGGAACAATTGAAGATGAATGGGAAGTTGAACCTCTTTATTTTCCCGAATCTTACATTTAGTCTAAGCAATTTAAAATAATTATTGCGAAGAAATTCGTTTTACCGGGTGGATTACTCTATCCGGTTTTTTTATTGCGGTGTCATTCCTGGGCCTCTGATCAATCGTTGGGATAAACTCCGAATCCGGAATCTATAGTTGACATTGGACTAGATGCCGGATCAAGTCCGGCATGACAACTTCTCAAATTTGGTATAATTTAATCCTTTCCTGCAACTGAAAATTCTGTGTAATTTTGGATAGTTGTACAAACATTTTTCTATCCAGAAACAGGAACTAAAATGAAATTCTCTTCTGATCTCTTCAGGCTTTCCTCGTTACTCACTTTTTTCCTTCTCATTTTCTATCTGCCAAATTCTTTTTCTCAAAATTATGATTGGCTTGATCTCGATACAGTCAAAGCCGGAAAGTTTGATATGGGAAAGATGTGGACATTCGAATATCCTCCCACAGAATATTTTAAAGAAGAATACGGATTCACTCCGGATGAAGAATGGTTTAAGCACGTTCAACTTGCCACATTAAAATTTGCAGATTATTGTTCAGCTTCGTTTGTATCAGGAGATGGATTGATTATGACAAATCATCATTGTGCAAGAGAAAGTATAACAGAAGTTTCAAAAGAAGGAGAAGATATTCACAAAGATGGATTTATTGCATGGGATCTTGAAGATGAAATTCCTGTCCCAAATTTATTTGTTGAGCAGTGCATAAAGATTGAAGATGTAACAGAAGAAATTCAAAAGGTACTTAAGGTTGCTGAAACAGATAGCGCAAGATTAGCAATCGAGTCTGCAAAAATATCAGAGATAGAAAACATGTATCCGAATAACGAAGATACTTTTGTAAAAGTTATCCCATTGTATTTCGGAGGCAAGTATTCACTTTACCATTACAAAAGATATAATGATGTAAGACTTGTATTTACACCTGAATCTCAGGCAGGATATTTCGGAGGTGATTATGATAATTTCACTTATCCCAGATATAATCTCGACTGTTCATTCTTTCGTGTGTATGAAAAAGATGGGAATCCTTTGAAAGTTGATAACTATTTTAAGTGGAGTAAGAAAGGTGCAGAAGAAGGAGAAGTTGTTTTTGTTCCCGGTAATCCTGGTTCAACGAACAGATTGAATACAGTTGCTCAACTTAAGTACGCAAGAGATTACATTTATCCCCAAACCATTTTACTCATTGAAAGCTACATTGATTTTTTAAAAGCTATAATGGATGAGCGTTCAGAATCATCCGGTTATCTTAATGATCAACTGCTTACTTACTATAATTCACTTAAAGCTTATAAGGGAATGCTTGATGGTTTGAGAGATCCTGTGTTGATGGCAAAGAAACAGGATTTTGAAAATAACCTGAAAGAAAAAGTTCAATCAAATCCTGAGCTAAATGAGCAATACGGAAGTATATGGTCAGACATTGAAAATGGCTTTTACGAAATGAGAGAACTCACGAATGAACAATCTGCTTTGTCGTATGATTCTTTTGATTCACCGGATTATTTTTCAATTGCCAACCAGTTGATTCCCATTGCAATTGAGTATGAACTTTCAAAGTCAGATACCAGTATTATTTATACTGATGAAGATCTCAAAGAATCAATTGAATTACTTATCCCGGAAGATTTTGATTATGATATGAATAAACAACTTCTGAAAAATAAGATTGAATTTCTGTATGAAACTTTTGGCGAAGTTGAATTCATAATCAGTTTCACCGGAGGATATACCGGTGATGAAGCGGTTGATTACATTCTGTCACAAACGATTTTAAATTCGGAAGAACAAATGTTCGAGCTTGCAAAAGCCGGATCAGATTCTTTGTTGAACAGCGGCGATCCTTTTATTCAATATGTGCAATATGTTGATGCACGGAACGATATTATTTCAGATCGTATTGATGAAATAACTTTGAGTGAAATGACTTTTAATCAAAAACTTGGTGAAGTATTATTTGAAGTTTATGGAACTTCAATTCCTCCCGATGCTACATTTACTCCAAGAATATCAGATGGAGTTGTAAAAGGTTTTGATTACAATGGAACAATTGCTCCACCAATCACAACTTTTTACGGGATGCTCGACCGATATTATTCTTTTAACGGAGAATTTCCGTGGGACTTGAACGAACGCTGGCTGGATGCACCCGATGATTTTGATTTTTCAACTCCGTTTAATTTTGTATCTACAAACGATGTTGTCGGCGGAAATTCAGGCAGTCCGGTTATAAATAAAAATGCTGAAGTAGTTGGAGTTTCATTCGATGGAAACATACAAAGTCTTGTCCGGAGATTTTATTTACGATCCTGAAACTAACAGATCTGTTAGTGTGCATTCGGCAGGAATGCTGGAAGCAATTAAAGATATGTACGAGTTTGAAAGACTTGCAGAAGAATTGGAACGAGGTGAATTATAAAATTATCCCCTCCTCATTTTTGAGGAGGGGTGCCCCGCATCTGCCGGACGGGGTGGTGAGATACTAGTTTAATCTTTACACCACCCCCGACTAAAGTCGACCCCTCCTCAGAGAGGAGGGGAAAAACAAATATTATTATTGAAATGAAAACTTTTAACAGAAAGATTTTAAAAGACAAACGAAAAAGATTAAGAAACAATCCTACTCAGGCAGAAGCATTTCTGTGGGGACACTTAAAGAAGAGTAAGTTAGAAGGAAGAAAATTCAGAAGACAATCAAGCATTAAAAATTATATAGTTGACCTTTACTGTCCGGAAGAAAAATTAGTAATTGAACTTGATGGTGATTTTCATTTTGATGAAAAAGCAATGAAAGATGATGAGAAAAGAACAAAGAAAATTGAGGAGGAGGGAATAAAAGTAATCAGGTTTGAAAATCAGGAAGTATTACTCAACTTAGATAAAGTATTAAAAGAAATAAAAAGCCAGTTCATTAATAAATAAAATAAAACCATCCCCTCCTCATTTATGAGGAGGGGTGTCACTTTAGTGACGGGGTGGTGTGAATTATGACAAATTTGAACCACAAAACTTTTTCTCCCACCACCCCTTCGTTCACCCCCTGTCTGCCGACAGGCAGGCTCAGGCAGGAGGGGATAGATTGTTTTTTTATATTTATTTATGAGAACATTTAACAAAAAGAATTTAAAGGACAAACGAACAGGTCAGTATGAGTTCATTCTGCAGGAATGCTGGAAGCAATAAAAGATTTATACGAGTTTGAAAGACTTGCTGAAAGTTGGAAACAGGAAAAAGTGAGTACTAAAATATTTTACATATTGGCTTTGATTATTTTACTTCCGGTAATTAGCTGCAAAGAAGAACCGCCTGTTGTTCCTCCTCCACCCCCTGAACCTGAGCCAAAGGCTGCAATATCTTTGCAAGATAAATCCTGCACTGAATTCTGGTTGAACCTGCAACTTGAAAATTTTACGCTGCCAGTTAATCTGCAGTTAATTAAAGATAACTTATTAATAAAAGAAATTAACGGGCTGAGTAGGAACGACACCACTATCTACATAGATTCACTACTTCCCAATAAGACTTATAATTTTATTGCACTCGTTACAGGCAACGAACAGGAAGACACAAGTAACCAACTGCAAGCTACAACACTCGATACAACATCTCACAATTTCAGCTATCAAACCTTTGAACTTGGAGAACCGCTTACAGGCAACAGCAGCATACTCTACGATGTTGCTTTAATTGATGCAAACAATATTTGGGCTGTTGGGGAGATTTATGTGGATGATTCCCTCGGACAAACAGACTCCAGAGCGGTATGCGTTGCTCATTGGGATGGACAAGATTGGAATCTAATGAAAGTCTGTTATCATGACTATGGCACAACACGAGGTGAGTTTGCTTCACAAATGTTCGTGGAACTATCTTCGCTTTAAATCCTAACATGCATATATGGTTTGCTGCTTGCAGCTAATCTATTGAAATGGGAAAATGGTGATTCGTCAAATGGCTCAATTAATTTTTTCGAGATCTGATTCCACAAATTCAACTGCGTCAGGTAGAATAAAATGTGGGGAACAGTCAGATTGATTATTTATATCGCTGTTGGTAATAGTTGGGAGCAGTTGTTGTCTTGAACGGACAAACCTGGCAAGCAGATAGCAAGCGGAACAGAACTGCCATTAATAGATATATATAGTAAAGATGGAAGTGATATCTACGCAGCAGGAATAAATGTATCGGAAGTAAAAGGAGTAGTCTTGAAAGGAACAGGAAATCAGTTTTCGGTAATGATAAATTCAGAAATAATAAATGAGAATGAATTATTTGATAAACTCTATGGTGATTTAGCATCTGTGTGGGTGGATGAGTTAGGAACAGTATACACTGGTGGAAATCTTTTATACAGGTACAAAAACAACCAGTGGAATTATGTTACCTCCCTGCCTGAGAATTTTATCGGTGGAAACCCTGGTTCATATTACCGGGGGGCTCTCTGGTCTATGAGGGGTAATGCATCTAATGATTATATAATAGCTGGTCAAAGAAACACATTAAAACATTTCAATGGAGTTAGTTGGGCACAGATAGGCTTACCTTATAGCCCATCAAGCCCTATAATCTGGTATAAAGTTGAGCAGAAAGGAAATACAGCAGTAGCAGTAGGAGATAAAGGTAGCTATGCCTTTATTATATTATTAACAAGATAATCCCGTAAATCAAACGGATGTCACGATAAAGAGTGTGTCCGGATACCAAATAATTGATGGTAGTCGCAAGCTTCAGCTTGCGGAATTGGTACAAAAACGCAACTTGAAAGTTGCGGCTACCAGTTTTTCAGAGTTCTCGGACAGACTCCACACCGTGACAATGAGTTTACTGTTTTCAAAAAGTATAAGAAAATGTAACATTCACTAAGGAGGCATAAATGGAACACACACTATATCACTACAAAGCAATCGTTACTGCAGTTTATGATGGCGACACCTGTACTGTAGATATTGATCTCGGACTGAGTGTTTGGTTACGCGGAGAAAAATTAAGACTGAACAGAATAAATGCACCTGAGCTTACCGGCAAAGACAAACCTGAAGGAATAAAATCACGTGATTTTTTGAAATCGAAGATCAACGGAAAAGAAATTACAATCGAAACTTTCAAAGACAGACGGGAAAAGTATGGCAGATACCTTGCTGAAATCTGGCTTGAGGAAAAGAAAGGGAAATTCACCAACATAAATGATCTGCTTGTAACTGAAGGATTTGCAAAGTATCAGAAATATTAATCCAAAACCTCGAAATAATTATGAATACAAAATCACAAATAAAATTATACATTACTCTGGATGACAAAAAGCTGCCTGAGAAAATTGAGTGGGAAGCTGATGATGCTGAATTTGAAGGAAAGAAAGAATCGCAGACTATGATGCTTTCTCTATGGGATAAAAAAGAAAAAATGACTTACAGTATTGATCTCTGGACTAAAGATATGACAATTGAAGATATGCAGATACATTTTCATCAGATACTGCTTAAGATGGCAGATACTTTTAGCCGTTCGACAAATAATACGGAGGTTGCAAATATAATTAAGAATTTCAGCCAGGATTTTGGAAAGAAGATTGGAATAAAAAATATTCCTGATTAAAATTTTCTTCCCGAATTTGTTCAGGAGTTACTGAGTTTTACTTTTCATCCCAAATTCAGGATCAATATTAATAAATTTTGTGATGATGAATGCTGGTATGGTTGAAATACATACCCAGATGAAAAAGTTCAGATAGCCAAGTTCTTCCTGTATCCATCCGCTTATCATTCCCGGCAGCATCATGCCTAAAGCCATTAGTCCTGTAGCAATTGCAAAATGTGCAGTCTTAAATTCACCATCTGAAATGTAAATGAGATAAAGCATAAAAGCAGTAAAACCAAAACCGTAACCAAACTGTTCGACCGCAACACAAATATTTATCAAAATAAAATTTGAGGTTTGAGTTGCAGCCAGGTAAACATAAACAAGATCGGGAAGGTTTATTGCTACTAGCATCCACCAAATCCAGAATTTTAATCCGTGTTTTGATGCAGCGATTCCACCAAGTATTCCACCGAGAGAGAGTGCAATTACGCCGACGGTTCCATAAACAATTCCAACTTCACTTGTGGAAAGTGCAAGTCCACCAACTTCTTTACTATCAAGCAAAAATGGAGATGCCATCTTTACAAGCTGCGCTTCTGCGAATCGATAAAGAAGAATAAAAAGAATGACGATTAATATTTCCTTCTTCTTAAAGAATGAAATAAATGTTTTAAGAAATTCACTGAAGAAATGCTTTAGTTG
Organism: uncultured Ignavibacteriaceae bacterium; assembly: GCA_963790385.1. Lineage (GTDB taxonomy): Bacteria > Bacteroidota > Ignavibacteria > Ignavibacteriales > Ignavibacteriaceae > IGN2. Next base: position 691,900 of record CAWBOG010000002.1, on the reverse strand, counting down.
AACAACTTCCCTCGGTGAATCACTTTTTGGATGAGGCAGAATGAATAAATGATAAACTAAAAATACAACAAACAATCCGGCGAGAATTAAAAAAGTTATCATCCACGCAAAAGGAATATCGCCAGAACTTTCCTCAATTTGTCCGGCAAGAATAACGAGCAATCCCTGTCCGGCTAAAAAAGCAATTCTGTAAAAAGTCGATCTTATACCTACAAAAAAGGATTGCTGATGTTCTTTTAATCCGAGCATGTAAAATCCATCTGCAGCGATATCGTGAGTAGCAGAGCTGAAAGCAAGCAGCCAGAAAAAAGCCAGAGTGTATTGAAAAAACTTTTCTGTTGGAATAGTGAGTGCAATTCCGGCAAGGCCTGCACCGATAAAGAACTGCATAATAATTATCCAAAATCTTTTAGTTTTCAGGAGATCAACAACCGGACTCCAGAATGGTTTTATCACCCAGGGCAAATAAAGCCAGCTTGTATAAAGTGCAATTTCTGTGTTTGAAATATTTAGTCGTTTATACATGATGACAGAAACCGTCATCACCGCAACATAAGGAAAGCCTTCAGCAAGATAGAGAGAGGGAACCCACCACCATGGATTTCTTTCTTCTCTTTTATTTTTCATCCCTGTCCGCCTCCGGTGGAGGCAAGTCTTTTAGCGAAAAAGATGGCTCCGCTAACAGGAGAAGATGCTGGCTTAACCAATTTTACTTTTGGCAGAGTAGATTTGATTTTTTGTTTGAGTAAATCAGAATAGAAATTATTATTATCAATCAAGCTGCCAGAAAAAGCAACATCGAGTTTGTCTATGTGAATTTTGTTTATGAGAGATCGTATGTGAAGAACTAACTCATCAGCTTCTTCATCGAGAATATCTTCTGCGATGGGATCGCTTTCTTCTGCAGCTTCGATTACGATTTTTGCAACCGAGGCAACGTCAAGTTTTTCATTATAAACTTTATCGATGATTCCATTGGTAGAACCAGAATTCATTTTTGCGTTTAAAAGTTCTGAAATTAGAGTTTCTTCACCTCTGCCGTCAGAAGCTTTTGAAACTGCGTTCAATGCTTTTCTGCCGATTGAGTAACCGCTGCCTTCATCGCCGATCAATCTGCCAAAACCTCCAACACGATGTATAACTCCTTTTTCATCTTTGCCAAAAAGAATTGAACCGGTTCCTGCAATTAAAATACATCCCGCTGAATCCGGGAAAGCACCTTCGAGAGCAATGTGTGCATCGCTTAAAACTTTTACACCTTTGAAGTGAATTCCTAGTGAGGCTGCATAATCTTTAAATCCTTTTTCAAGGAGTAATGCATCATCTTCACGACCTGCACCAGCCGTACCGATGACTATTTGCTTCACATCTGCAAAATCTCCTTCGAGTGCAAAAAGATTTTCTTCAATTAAAGCAAAAATATTCTCAACGGCTTCTTCAACTCCGATTATTAAAAAGTTGGAAGGTTTGCCAACTACCTGGTTGATTATTTTCCCTGACAGGTCCGCAATTGCACAATCTGTCTTTGTTCCTCCGCCGTCTATGCCGATTAAGTATTTCATAAATAATTTTGTGATGTATTCAGTTCAAAAATACCGAAAAATGAACTCTAAGGAAAAAAAGTTGAACATCCTACTTTCAGAGTTCCCAATTAGCAGGATGTTTTGCTTTCCCCAATTTATTATATTCACATACCAAATGAAGAAAAAATTGAATATCGAACGATGAAAAATTTAGAAGAATATTTCAGTCAGTTCAGAGAAAATATTGTAGGCTCCCATAAAACTTTCAATTCACCTTACGGTGAAAAGAGAATAATTTATGCTGATTGGATAGCAAGCGGACGTTTGTACAAACCAATCGAGGAAAAAATCAGTGAAGTGTTCGGGCCGCTTGTTGGCAACACACATTCTGAATCAAGTGAAACCGGAACTTCAATGACCCACGCTTACCACGAAGCTCACGAAATAATTAAGAAGCATTGTAATGCATCAAAAGATGATGTGATAATTACTGCCGGTTCAGGAATGACAGGACTTATCTGCAAACTTCAGAGATTATTGGGATTAAAAATTCCTGAACAATTAAAAGATTATCTTCAGATTCCGGAAGAGCTTCGTCCGGTTGTGTTTGTTACTCATATGGAACATCATTCAAACCAGACAACCTGGCTTGAAACAATAGCAGATGTAATTGTAATTTCACAAACTGAAGACGGTTTGGTTGATTTCAGTGATCTCGAAAAAAAGTTAGAAAAGTATAAAAATCGTCAGCTAAAAATCGGTGCATTCACTGCTTGTTCAAATGTTACGGGAATTGAACTTCCTGTTCACAAACTTGCAAAAATTGTTCATCAGCATGGTGGATATTGTTTTGTTGATTATGCCTGTTCAGCTCCTTATGTTAAAATTGATATGCATCCAGCCGATCCTCTGGAAAAACTTGATGCAATTTATTTTTCACCGCATAAATTTCTTGGTGGTCCCGGTTCTTCAGGTGTTTTGATTTTTGATTCCCAACTATACAAAAATAAAGTGCCCGATCAGCCCGGCGGCGGTACTGTTGACTGGACGAATCCATGGGGTCAGCACAAGTTTGTTTCAAGCATTGAAGCTCGTGAAGACGGTGGAACTCCTGCTTTCCTTCAGGCAATAAAAGCTGCACTGTGCATCAAGTTAAAAGAAGAAATGTCTGTTGAAAAAATGCGAAAGAGAGAAGAGGAGTTGATCAACATAGCCTTTGAAGAAATGTTAAAGATTCCCGGTTTGCATATTCTTGCACATCATATTAAACACCGGCTTGGTGCAATTTCATTTTATGTTGATGACATTCATTACAACTTAATTGTAAAACTATTAAATGACCGTTTTGGAATTCAAACAAGAGGCGGATGTTCCTGTGCTGGAACATACGGCCATTATCTTCTTCACGTTGATCCACAGCGATCAAAAAGAATAACAGATAAAATTGATCAGGGAGATCTTTCAGAAAAACCCGGCTGGGTGAGAATGTCAATTCATCCAACAATGACAAACGAGGAAATTTATCTAATCACAAATGCGTTAAAAGAGATTGTAGATAATATTAAAGAGTGGCAAAAAGATTATATGTACGACATTCACAAAAATGAATTCTTTCATAATTCTATGAACGGAACCGAAAAAGAAAGAGTAAAAAGCTGGTTTGATCTTTCACAAAAGAAATCGGTTGAGATTGAATAAATATTAAACCATACATTAAGTATGATCAGATGCAAACTCTTTAATTATTTTTTTTATTTCTTCTTCTGTCATTCCAGTTCCATACGTCATCGGTTTTGAAGGCTCAGGTTTTTCTTCGACTGTATTCTCTTTTTCAGAATAGGTGTAAACATCCTTTAAAGGTGCATTCCCGGCACGTTCACGCAATCTTTCCTCAATCTCTTTTATAAACCAATCCTTACCGCCTCTATATTTCTGAACTTCAAACTTGTCAATACTTTTTCCTTCATTGATTGGATTAGTTTCGAAAGCAAGACTTTTAATATTGAGAAGATGTTTTGCCGTCACATTATCTGAAATTATAGAACCACCCCACGTTCCGGGTCCGAGAGTCATAGAGGGATCAAGCGCAGTTGTATAACCTACAGCACCAATAGACGCAACTGTGTTTACAAGAATTCTGAACGCAGGTTTTTCAAGTGCAAATTTCATAATGATCGGCTCATCGTTTGAATGAATTACCATTGTGTGACCAATTCCACCGAAGTTTAATAAATCAATACATCGATGACAGCCTTCCAGCCAACCATCAACAACATAAAAAGATAATATCGGAGAAAGCTTTTCTATTGAGAGAGGCTCTTTCTTTCCAACATCATAACAAGTTGCCATTAAAACTTTTGTGCTTTCAGGAACATCAAACCCGGCATATTTTGCAATAAACATTGCGGGCTTTCCAACTACTTCAGGATTTATTTTCAAATTTGTTTGGACTGCCTTTGCAAGTTTTTCTTTTTCCTCAGCGTTTACAAAATAACAACCCTGTGCGATTGCTTCATTAATAACTTTTTCTTTTAATGGAAGATCAACAATCATTGATTGCTCAGAAGAGCAAAGAGTACCGTTATCGAAAGTCGTTCCATAAACAATATCAGCCACAGCTTTCTGATAATTCGCAGTTCGTTCAATGAATGCAGGAACATTTCCTGAGCCAACTCCATAAGCAGGTTTTCCTGAACTGTAAGCAGCTTTTACCATTGGAGTACTTCCTGTAGCAAGTATTACTGCAATATTTTTATCGTGCATCAATTCATCTGTTCCTTCGATTGTTGGTTCACTCATACATTGAATTAAACCTTTTGGTGCACCAGCTTTCTCAGCCGCATCAGATAAAATTCTCAGAGCTTCTGCGGTACACTTTGAGGTCCGGGGATGCGGGCTTGCGACAATCGCATTTCTGCTTTTTAATGATATTAATGCTTTGAACATTGCAGTTGACGTTGGATTTGTGGAAGGAACCAGAGCACAAACAACTCCCATCGGTTCTGCAATCTTTAAAACTTTTCCATTAGCTTCTTCTGAAACTATTCCAACTGTTTTCAAATTCTTTATTGATTCATATACATTCTTTGTTGCAAACTGATTTTTAATAATTTTATCTTCCACTTTACCAAAACCGCTTTCATCGCAAGCCATCTTTGCTAATTTTTCAGAGGCATTGTAACCGGCTTCTGCCATTGCTTTTACAATTTTATCAACCTGTTGTTGTGAGAAATGTTTGTATTCAAGCTGCGCTTCTTTGGCTTTGCTAGCTAAGTTGCGTGCTTCCTGGATTGAAAGTAAGTCTTTGTCTAAAATCATTTTATTCCTCGTGAATGGTCAGGTCAAATATATTTATGAAAGAGGAGAGATTCAATTTTTGAACTTAATAATGGTGATTTTTAGTTATTAGTTTTTAGTTACACAGTTTTTAGGAGGATGAATTTTAAATTAATGTAGATAACTAATTGAGGATAACCAGTAACCAACAAACTAGAACTAACAACCAAAAACCTATAACCTAAAATCGCTATAAAGTATTTCGAAGCTTGGCCAGCCCAGTTTTACTAACTGGTAACTGCTTACTGTTTTTGAGGATAATTTGATAGGATTCTTTACCTGTCTGTTCGAGATGTTGAATGAAATCAACATTGATAATGTAAGAACGATGAATTCTGATGAAGTTATTTTCGTTTAGATGGTTTTCAAAATACTTCATCGTTTTTTGTTTTAGGAATCTTCCTTGGTCGCAGTTGATCATCACGTAATCGTCCTGTGCTTCAATCCATTTTATAGTTTCGACAGGAATGATAGAAATCTTTGAACCTTCTTTAATTACAACTCTTTCGAGATACTCAATCTTTTCATCTTTATAATCAATAATATTTTTTATTACAGCATCGTGTTCAAATTTATCCTGAAGAAAATTAAAAGACTTTTTCAACGCATCGTTAAATCGATCTTCGGGAAAAGGCTTCAGTAAATAGTCTGCAGCGTTCACTTCAAAAGCTTTGATTGCATAATGATCGAAAGCAGTGGTGAAAATAATTACAGGTGGTTCTTCCAAAAGCTCGAGCATTTCGAAACCGCTTATCTTCGGCATTTGAATATCGAGGAAAATTATATCGGGTTTAAGTTCATTTATTTTTTTTATAGCATCAAAACCGTTTGAACATTCGGCAACAATCTCAACCTCAGGATGTTTTTTCAGGTAACCCTTAGTTATTTCCCTGGCTAATTTTTCGTCATCAATTATTATTGTGGTTACTTTACTTTTCATATTATAAAATCATTTGTGGTTTAATTCGTGCAAATTGCCTGACGCCTGCCTGTCCGGTAGGCAGGGCAGTCAGATTAGTGGCAAAGAAAATTAGCCACGAATTCACGAATCACTTATTGGTATAAATAATGTCACACTAAAAATACCTTTTTCTTTTTTTACTTCCATAAGGTCATTTCTCCTGTATATTAAATTTAACCTGTCATTAATATTTTTCAGACCCACGCCAGTTCCTTTTCTTGACTTCGAGGACTCATCAAAATTATTCTGAAGATGAATTTTCAGATATCCGTCATCGAAACTACACTTTAAAGTCAGAAGTACTCTGTCGAAAGTTTCATAAACAGCATGCTTGATTACATTTTCAAATAAAGGCTGCAAAATCATATTCGGTATTTCAGCCGTTTTACAGTCATCATTTATTTCTTCAGAATAATCAAACTTCTCTTCAAAACGAATCTTTTCAATATCAAGATAAAGACGAATATTTTTTAGCTCTTCACTTAGTTTATTTTTTTCTCTTTCATTTGTAGCAAGAATGTAACGAAGAAAATCTGCCAGCTTTATTATCATCTCCTTTGCTTTTTTAGGATCTATCTCAGTCAAAGCACTCATCGAATTTAAACTGTTAAAAATGAAATGAGGATTTATCTGAAATTTAAGAGATCGGAGTTCAGCTTGAGTAACAAGACCTTTCAGTTCGGATTCCTTTAATGCTCTTTCTTGCGATTCTGAATAATAGGAAACAAGGTAGTAAAACGAAACTACGATTGCATAAAGCATTAGTCCAACTAGAAATCTCCAAAGTATGGTTTGATAAAAATAGTTTTGATATTTTTCATCAAATCCGATAACCGGAACCATAACAATATAAATAAACAATAGCCACAGAGTGGAAGAAATAATTGCGGTAATTATGTGACTTAAAAAAACTTTGATCAGGTGATGTTCTTCGATGGAGATATATTTTGCAGGATAATGCCAGATAATTGTTAGACCGCATAACAATATTGCCGATACCAGGCTTTCTACAATGGAAGAATTTAAGTCAAGTTCTAATCCAAAAAACAAAATAAGAAAACTTATGACCGCGAATGAAACAGAATAAAGCAGGAGTATAGTTATGTTTTTAAAATTTCTTAAGATTGGATTGTCTTGCATCAGTCAGAGCGATTAAAGATAAGTTTTTACTTCGCCGCCGCCAAACATCGCTAATCCTTTTATATGCAATGTTCTTGCCTGATCAATAACAATACTCGGGTTTCTGATTGCCTTATTTGAAAAACCACCAAGCACTGATGTTACATTGATTACTACATTCCATTCTTTTGGAAGGATGATTGTAGTTCCACCAAAAACACAAAGCACATCTAAAACATTATCGCCTTCAGCAAGTTGGCAGTTGATAAGATTTATTTCCGAACCACCGAATATTGCAGTAATATTTCCACCCTGGAAATTGTTGGATGAAATTATTTTTGTTCCACCACCAAAGATGGAGACATCATCAATTTTATCCTTGTTAACTTTAGAAAAATCAGAACTAAATTCTGAAGATGAATCTTGTTTTCGTTTTTTAAGAATGATATAAGTGCCAAGAACAATAAATAAAATTGGAATTATAATTCCGCCATCGTAATCAATCTGTGGAAAAATTCTTTCTACTAAAAACAAAGCACCAATTCCCGAAAGTATTCCACCAAGAAATCTCTTTTCAGTATTTACTAGTACGAACAATCCTATAACCAGCATAATAAACGGCCATGAAAACACAACGTTTGTGAATCTGAAGTTCAGAATATTCATTGTGTTGAGTAAAAACAATCCGCCGAGGAATATCAATATTCCGCCAAGCATTACTCTTTTGTCTATTTTATTACCATTTTCAGCCATTTTTGACTCCTTTGATTAAATCTCACCCAGAACCTATTAAAAATAATGAATGTAAAAAAGAAAAAATCGGCGAGTGGTGGAAAAAGCTCGGTGATTAGAGTAGAAATACTTACTAGTTGGAGTATTTTATAAGAAATCTTTCAGCCACTGCGTCTCCAAGCGATGAAGCTAATCTAAAATCCTCCATTGCTAATTTCATTTCACCAAGATAAAGGTTTGACATTCCACGGTAAAAATATGCATCGGGAAATAAAGGATCTAAAACATTTACAGTTGTAAAATCTCTTTTTGCCTGTATATAATCACCAAGTTCAAAGTATATTTTTCCTCTTAGGAAATACAGACTGGGATTAAAAGGATCGGACTTAATTGCGAGTTCAATATTCAAAATGGCTCTGCCCAGATCACCTGAATCAAAACATTGAATTGCCAATTGTTCATATGATAGATATTGATAACCATTGTCTACTATTACTTTACAAACTGCAGTATTTTCTGGACAGTAAAAACCACTATCACCTTCAATAGGGACACCAGATTCTTTTTTGGGTAATCTCCGCTGGGGTCTTTCTATTATTTTTTTCTGTGGACGTTCAATTGTCTCTGGATGTTTATCGACAATTTGCTTATCGACTGGGTTTCTGTTAATTCTTTCGATTCTCCCAGATTCCTGTCCTCTCCCGCTATCTTGCCTGTCCCTCTGAGCACTTGTTTGAGTATTAATAAAAATTGAAAAGGTGAGAATTAGTAAAATAGATTTCATGGCCAAACCTCAAATTATTCTGACAATAGAATAACAGATACTATGCCGAAGAAATTAGGATAATAAAAAAGGGGAGTATTAATCCCCTTAAATGAAAAGCTTATTATTAATTGTTAGACTGCTTCCTCTACCAGTTGAGCTTCTTTTACTTTTTCAAAGGCTTGTTCAAGATCTGTAATCAGGTCCTTTACATCTTCAATTCCAACAGAGAGACGAACTAATCCGTCTGTTATTCCACCGGCTTCTCTTGCTTCTTTTCCCATTGAGAAGTGAGTCATACTCGCAGGATGTTGAATTAGAGATTCAACTCCACCTAGACTAACAGCAAGCTGATGAAGCTTAACGGAATTCATAAGCACTTTTCCAGCTTCAATTCCGCCTTCAACTTCAAAAGTGATCATTCCGCCTGGAGCCTTGTGCTGTTTCATTCCAAGTTCGTAATGCGGATGACTTTTCAATCCCGGGTAGCGGATACTTTTTACAAGCGGATGTTTCTCAAGCCATTCAGCAATTTTTTGTGCACTTTGGCAATGTCTTTCCATTCGCAGTCCAAGTGTCTTCAACCCACGATGCACAAGAAATGAATTGAAAGGATCTATAACTCCACCAAGCTGGTTTAAAGTTTTTCTGAATTGTTGATAAGCCTTTTCATCTTTTACAACTATGATTCCACCAACAACATCCGCATGACCATTAAGAAATTTTGTTAAGCTGTGCATTACAACATCAGCACCAAGAGCAAGCGGATTTTGAAGTGCCGGACTCATAAAAGTATTATCAACTACAACTATTGCTCCGTGTCTATGCGCAATTTTAGAAATCTCTTCAAGATCGGAAATACAAAGTGTAGGATTTCCGGGCGTTTCAACATAAACAACTTTTGTGTTTGGTTTAATTGCGTTCTTCACATTTTCAATTACAGCAGTATCAACAAATGTAGTTTCAACTCCAAACTTTTTCATTACTGTATTGAGTAGAGTAGTAGTTGGTCCGTAAACCGCTGCAGAACAGATAACGTGATCGCCGGCGGATAGAAGTGCTGCAAAAATTGTATGAACAGCCGCCATTCCACTTCCACAGCCAAGTGCTTTATGACCACCTTCAAGTTCAGCAATAGCATTTTCCATTGCTTCAATTGTGGGATTTAGCATTCTTGTATAGATGTATCCCTTTTCTTCTCCGGCAAAGAGGGAAGCACCGTGCTGAGCTGATTTGAATTTAAATGTTGAGGTCTGGTAAATCGGAGGAACCACTGAACCGTATTCGTATTCGTCAATTCCCGAGTGAACACATTTGGTGTTAAAATCTAATTTGGTATGATCTTTCATTTTATTGTCCTATAGTTTATCAGGAAAAATATTTTTTATGAAATTAAGTATGTAAAGTTACATAATTATCCAGGAATTTGATGTCTGATTGATAATGAAGATTCAAATTCGGTCTAAAATCTTTATATTTCTCTCCAAAATTTTAATAATCATTCATATCACTTAATTGAGTAAAGAAAAAGTATTAGTTACTTCAGCGCTTCCTTATGCAAATGGCCCGATTCATCTCGGGCATCTTAGCGGTGCATACCTTCCTGCAGATATTTATGTTCGTTATAAAAGATTAAATGGTGATGATATCATTTACATCTGCGGTTCTGATGAACACGGAGTTCCGATTACTATCACTGCAGATAAAGAAAAAGTTTCACCGCAAGTGATTATTGACAGGTTTCACGAAGCAAATAAAAAGGCATTCGATAAATTTGGGATGAGCTTTGATAACTATTCAAGAACAAGTTTACCAATCCATCACGAGACAGCAAAAGAATTTTTCCTTGAGTTTTTTAATCGCGGACTTTTTGTTGAGAAAAAGACAAATCAGTTCTACGATGAAAAAGCAAAAATGTTTTTGCCTGACAGATACGTTGAGGGAACCTGTCCAAACTGTGGTAATGAACAGGCACGAAGTGATGAATGTGAAAACTGTGGTTCACTTTATGATCCATCGGAATTAAAAAATCCAAAAAGTAAAGTAAGTGGAGAAACACCAATTCTAAAAGAAACCACTCACTACTTTTTCCCACTGGGAAAGTATCAGCCTGATCTCGAAAAATATGTGAACGAGATGAATGAAAAATATGGCTGGAAAGAAAATGTACTTCAGTACTGTCGTGGATGGTTTAAAGAAGGATTGAAAGATCGGGCAATCACGCGGGATTTGGATTGGGGAGTAAAAGTTCCTGTTGATTCTGCTGCAGGTAAAGTTATTTACGTTTGGTTTGAAGCAGTGCTGGGATATATTTCTTCCACAAAAGAATATTCACAAATAAAAAATCAGCCCGATCTCTGGAAAAAATACTGGCAAGATATAAACACAAAATACATTGCGTTCATCGGGAAGGATAATGTTGTATTTCATACAATTATTTTTCCGGCAATATTGATGGCGTGGAATGATGGTGACAAGGAAAAATACTGTCTTCCTCAAAACGTTCCTGCCAATGAGTTCCTGAATTTTGAAGGAAAGAAATTTTCTAAAAGTCGTGGATGGGGAATTGATGTGGACGATTTCCTGAAAATCTTTCCTGCCGATCCTTTACGATATACTCTTGCTGCTAATCTTCCCGAAAATAGGGACACTGATTTTTATTGGAAAGAATTTCAACTAAGAAATAACAGCGAACTGGCCGATATACTTGGTAATTTTATTAACCGAACATTCACATTCGTTCATAAACATTTTGACGGAAAAGTTCCTCAACAGGGTAAGCTTAATAAAATAGATAAAGACATGTTGAATGAAATTGGCGGATATCCAAAGCGTATAGCCGACCTTTTTGAAAAATTTAAAATCCGTGACGGTGTCAATGAAATGATGAACCTTGCTCGTGATGGCAACAAGTATTTCAACGACTCTGAACCGTGGATTACTGTTAAATCAAATAAAGAAAACTGCGGCACCACATTGAATATCTGCTTGCAGGCTATTTACACGTTGGCTGAACTTTTTTATCCTGTGATTCCTTTTTCTTCCGAAAAACTGTTTAAATTGCTGAATGCAAATCCAGTTCAGTGGGCAGAAAGTGGTAAATCGATTTTAAAAGCAGGACATCAAATTAACAGCTCAGAAATATTATTTCCCAAGATCGAGGATGAAATGATTGAAGAACAAATATCAAAGCTTGGTAATAACGAAGCACCAATTGAAAAAAAGCAGGAGGAATTAATTTCCTACGATGATTTTATGAAAACAAAACTGAAGGTTGCAGAAATTATTGGTGCTGAAAAAATTGCAAAAAGTAAAAAGCTGATGAAACTGAGGGTGATGCTCGATGATGGTGAACGACAGGTTGTTGCTGGAATCGCTGAATCTTATAGTCCGGATGATTTGGTTGGTAAAAAAGTTATTGTGGTTGCAAATCTTCAGCCTGCAAAGCTGATGGGAGAAGAATCCAATGGTATGGTTTTAGCGGTTGACAAAGAAGCCGGAGGTTTGCAAATTATAGTTGTTGATAATTCTGTAAAAAACGGAACGCGTGTTAAGTAATATTTTTCAAATTTAGAGGTATAAAAAATGAAGACAGGAATTGCAATAATTTTATTTACAGGAATTGTATTTGCACAATCTTCGATTGAGAAATTTACTCCTCAACTTAATGAGGTTGTAAGTATTGCAGATCAAGATGAAAAATTACTCATTTGGGTTTTCTTTTCTGATAAAGGTCAAAACACACAAAATTATTTGAGTAAACCAAGTTCAGTAGTAAGTGAAAAATCTTTAGAAAGACGAGCTAAAGTTTTAAGCGAAGACAAACTGATAACTCAAACTGACTTACCGGTGAATCAAACTTATGTTGATCAACTTAAATCCCTCGGACTTTCAATTGAAGCAAAAAACAAAATGGTTTAATGGAGTAAGCGGATGGACAACCAAATCTGAGCTCGCTCAATTAGCAAATTTGCAATTCGTTAAACAGCTCGATATTGTTTACAGATTCAGGAAAGATAATTTCGAAGAAGAATCTGTGAATGATAATCCGGAAGGACTAAATCAACATCTTACAAAGCCAGAAGGTACAAATAGTTTCAATTATGGAGAGTCATTTACACAGTTAAATCAAATTACTGTGCCCCAGGTTCACGATCTTGGTTATACAGGAACTGGTGTAACAATTTGTATGATGGACGCTGGTTTTGATCGCTGGACTACTCACCAGGTATTTGGTTCGATGAACGTAATAGCCACCTGGGATTTTGTTAATGGTGATGCTGATGTGGAAAATGGAAATGACATCGGTGATGGTTCACACGGAACATCCACCTTATCACTTAATGGTGGATTTTACGAAGATCAACTTATAGGTCCTGCCTTTGATGCAAACTTTATTCTAGCTAGAACCGAAGATACAGATAGCGAAACGCCCATAGAAGAAGATAACTGGATTGCTGCGATGGAATGGGCGGATAGTATCGGAGTTGATGTCACTTCAACATCGCTGAGCTATCTTGAGTTATGATCCTCCATATCCGAGTTACACTTGGGAAGACATGGATGGAAACACAGCAAGAATAACTAATGGTGCAGATTATGCAGTTTAGTATTGGAATATTTGTCGCTAACTCCGCTGGAAATGATGGTAACAATCCAAGTCATAATACACTAGGTGCTCCTGCTGATGGTGATAGCGTAATGGCTATTGGTTCTGTTAACAGCTCTGGTGTGCAAGATCAGGTTTTAGCAGTGTTGGTCCTACGTTCGACGGAAGAATAAAACCCGATCTTAATGGCGATGGGTTCAAGCGATTATGTGGCATGCTACGGTTCTAATAGTTGTTACGTGATTTTGGTAGCGGAACATCCTGGAGTTGTCCACTTGTTAGCGGGCGCTGCTGCACTTTTACTGGAAGTTTCACCAAGTCTTACTCCAATGCAATTAGTACTGTGTTAAAAAATACTTCCTCGCAGAAGTAATAATCCTGATAATCTTTATGGCTGGGGAATAATAAATACTTACGCGGCAGTTCAATCATTACTGACTGATGTGAATAATTCAACTGAAACTCCGGAAGATTATTATATACTTCAGAACTATCCAAATCCATTTAATCCTTCAACTAAAATTCGTTTCGCAGTTCCTGAAAAATCTGAAGTAAAGCTTACCCTTTACGATGTTTTAGGTAGGGAATTAGCAACAATTCTTAATGAAGAATTGAACCCTGGTATTAAAGAAGTTGAACTCAATGGAGACGATTTAGCCAGCGGTATTTACCTGGTTAGGATGACAACAAATAATTATCAGCAAACAATCAAAATTACACTTCTTAAGTAAACTTTTAAGCCTGATCTTGCAAAGAAACTTGCAAGGTCAGGTTCAATTTCCCTTGATTTTCAGATAAGCTATACCTAAAATTCCTATCTCATTTTTTTAGAATTTTATAGGAGTAGTATGGTTATGTGTATAACTCGTTTTATACGAACATTTCTTTTAATTTTTTTCATCCAAACAATTGCATATGTAAATATTTCGGCTCAAACAGTTGCCGAATTTGGAAATTATGAAATTTCAATGGACGAATTTGAGCACGCCTACGCCAAGAATTTAGGCGGATGGGATCTCGCAGCTCAGCAGGACGTTGCAGAATATAAAAAATTTTTGGAGCTCTATGTTAATTTCAGAATGAAATTACGAGATGCACAAGTCAGAGGTTATGATAAAGATGCGAATTTAATGAATGAACTAAAGGATTATCAGGAACAAGTTGGTGTTTCATACATTTTAGAAAAGTGGATAATTGAACCTGGTGTAAGACAGCTTTATGATAGAAGAACAGAAGAATTCAGAGTAAGTCATATTATGATTCGAACTGATACTCTTGGTGATGAAGGAGCTAAGATGAGAGCACAGGCAATCTTAGATAGTATTAAAAATGGTGCTTCATTCGAAGTTATGGCAGAAAAATATTCAGATGATAAATTTTCCGCAGTAAATGGTGGAGATATTTATTTTATTACTGCAGGTTTGCTTCCTTATGAATTTGAAGATCCAATGTACACACTTAACGCCAATCAAGTTTACGCCGAAGTTGTACAAACCAGATTCGGATACCATTTAATAAAAGTTACCATAAAACAGCATCGCTATCCAAAAATTAAAGCAAGCCACATTCTCATCGGCTTTCATAATAGTGATGGACAAATTGATACCATTGCAGCAAAAAATCGGGCCGATTCTGTTTATGCTCAGTTAATGGCAGGAGCTTCCTTTGAAGAATTGGCAGTATTATATTCTGACGATCCAGGCTCTAAAGAAAAGGGTGGAGACCTTGGTTATTTTGAAAGACGAATGATGGTCAAAGAATTTGATGAAGTCGCTTTCAGCATGGAAGTTGGTCAAATCTCTGAACCGGTTAAAACGAATTTCGGCTATCATATAATTTTGCTAACCGAAAAGATGGATACACAGCCTTACGATAGTGAATATGAAACTCTTAAAACTATGTTTAACAAACAAAGATATCAGCATGAACTTGAAGTTTTGATCGATTCACTCAAGCAAAAATACGATTTCAAAATAGATCAGGCTTCATTGAGTTCATTTGTCGATGAAAGTGATTCCTTAAAATTTGGAATGGTTCACCCCAAATATGATGTAATTTTTGATGAGGTTCTGTTTTCATATTCCGACAAAACCGTAACGATTGGAAAGTTTTTGGAACTCGCAAATGGTAATTCAAAAATTACGGCAAAACCGATGGATGACGAAGCAGAAGTGACAAACGCAATAAATATTTTAGCTGAAGATATGTTGCTTAAAGAAGAAGCACTGAATTTAACTACAACTGATCCTGAATTTGCCCAGTTAATGAATGACTACAGAGATGGTATTTTCATATTTAAGTTACAGGAAGAAGAAGTCTGGAGTCGTGTAAAAATAGATAGTGCAGAGGTATATAATTATTGGGATAAAAATAAGGATAAATATTCCTGGCCTGAGAGAATAAGCTTCAGCGAAATATTCACAACCAAAGACTCGTTAATACAGTTTTATTATGATATGCTTGAAGGTGGAACTCCATTTGATACACTGGCTGGTATGTACACCGAAAGAAGTGCAAAGAAAAAAGAGAATGGATTTTATGGATTACAACCAATTGATTTTAATGATTCATATAAGGAAGCAAATAAAATTCCTCAGGTTGGTCAATACACCGTTCCATTTTCTTTCTCAGGAGGATTTGTAATATTTAAACTTGAAGACAGGCAGCCTCAAAGGTTAAAAACATTTGAAGAAGCCAAAGCTGAAGTATCAGGTGAATATCAGGAAATGCTTAGTAAAAAACTTGAGAATGATTACATTGATAGTCTCGATAAAAGGTATAAGCCCGAAATTTTTTATGATGAACTTCAATATGCATTCAAGCTCGATAAAGATAATTGAGGGATTAATTCTCCCTCTTTTTATTCTTACTGCGTGCAGTGAAAGTAAAAAACCAGAATCTTATGTTGCAAAAGTTAATGATTCCTATCTAACTGAATCGGAATATAATGAGCTGATTGATTCACAATTTGTCTCTGATGCGAGCAGATCAGCAGTAATTAAGAATTGGGTTAGACAAGAAATTCTTTATCAGGAAGCTTTAAAAGATGGCATAACTGAATTGAAGGGATTCAAAGAGACAATTGAAAATTCGAAAAAACAATTGGCTGCTGCTATCTTACTTGAAAAGATTGCAGCTACTGCTCAACTTCAATTCTCCATTGATGAACTGGAAGATTATTTCGAAAAAAATGCCTCGAGTTTCAAGCTTCCGTTTAATTCCTATTATTTGAACCGGGTAAACTTTTCCGGCAGAGATGCTGCAGTTAAGTTTCGTACTGATTTAATCATGACAGGTTGGGAAGACGCAGTAAAAAAATCTGAGAACGATCCGGAGCTTGTTAATACTGAAGATGCAGCTTTGATCTCAGAACAGGATGTTCAACCTGTAAGATTATTGCGTATTTTGGAAGGACTTTACCCACTTGAAATTAGCATTGTCATTCCGGATGAAAGGGGCTATTATTCTGTGGTACAGTTATTAGATAAATACACTGCCGGATCAATTCCGGCTTTTCATACCGTAAAGAATGAAGTTGAAAGAAGATACAAAGCCGCTTTGACCGAGTTGGCAGTTGAAAATTATATCAACGAATTATATTCCTTAAGTGAAGTAGAAATTAATAAATGAATAATGTGATCTTAAAGTTTCTTTCCCTTGTTATAGTTCTTACGAATCTACTGTTTGCACAACAAGTTGTAATTGACAAAGTTATTGCAATTGTCGATAACGAAATTATTTTGCAGAGCGAACTTGAATTTCAAATTTCAATATTTGCTTCACAACGTGGTATGGATCCGAAATCTCCCGAACTGAAAACTCAAATTCTTAACTCGATGATTGATGAGAAACTTGTTTATGCTCAGGCTGAACTTGATTCAATTGTCATTACCGAAGCGGAAATTGACCAGCGTATCGATTATCAGGTAAAAGTATTGCAACAGCAATATGGTTCAATTGCAAAAATTGAAGAAATGTACGGAATGCCTATTGAAAAAATAAAAAGAGAATTACGGGAAGATGTACGAAAAAATTTAATGGTTCAGCGATTGCGTGAAAAGAATTTTGCTCCGATTGAAGCTTCAAGACGTGAGGTTGAAGCGTTCTACTACGCTTATAAAGATAGTCTTGGAATGATTCCGGAAAAGTTGCACATATATCATATTTTCAGAAACCCAAAAACAACAGACAAACTCAAAAAACAGTATCGCGATTTTGCTCAGGCTGTTCTTGATTCGATAAAGCAAGGTGCAAGTTTTGAAGCTATGGCCACAAAATATTCAGAAGACCCGGGTAGTAAAGCTTTTGGCGGCGATCTTGGTTTTGTTAAAAAAGGAGTGTTTTATCCTCAGTTCGAAGCTGCAGCTTATGCACTTGAGGTAGGCGAGATATCGAACATTATTGAAACACCAGTTGGTTATCATATTATTGAATTGCTGGAAAAGAGAGGCGAGTCAATTCACACACGACACATTCTCTTCAAATTTAAAACTGATGAAGGTGCTGATCTTGAAACAATTACATTCTTAACTGAGATACGAGACAGTATCACAAAAGAGATTAATACTTTTCAATATTACGCAAAAAAATATAGTGAGGATAAGGAGACAGCACCATTCAATGGTGATCTTGGAACCTTCTACATTAATCAACTTGATAAAAACTTACTCGATATTGTTTCCAAGATGAAGCAGGGAGAGATAAGCTTTCCGAAAAGAATAGATTATGGACAGGGTGTTTATGGCTATCATATAGTCTATCTTCAATCGAGAATTCCTCAGCATCCTCCAAGTCTTGAAGAGGACTATGCTGAACTGAAACGACTTGCTGATGAATATAAAAAGCAAAAACAATACGATGCCTGGGTTGCCTCTTTAAGAGATAAGATCTACTGGGAAGTTAAAATTTAATCATTACCAATCCGTATTCACTCAAAAGGAATTTAAGTTTGAAAGAAAATCCTTCCGGAACAAAAGATGTTGAGCTTGTTGAAAAGCTTGCCGAGAAAATAAAAAAAGTAAAATCAGAAATTGCAAAAGTTATTGTTGGTCAGGATGAAATAGTTGATCAACTTTTAATTTCTCTTTTTTCAAGAGGACATTGTCTGCTCGTTGGCGTTCCCGGACTTGCTAAAACTCTTTTGATAAAAACTGTATCTGAAGTATTGGATTTAAAATTTAGCAGGATTCAGTTTACTCCCGATTTAATGCCGAGTGACATTACCGGTACAGAAATAATTGAAGAAGATGCAGTTAGCAAGAAAAGAAATTTTAAATTTATATCCGGACCAATTTTTGCCAATATAATTCTTGCGGATGAAATAAACAGAACACCACCAAAAACTCAGGCTGCACTTACTCGAAGCAATGCAGGAAAATAGAGTAACTGCTGCAGGAACTACATATCAATTGCCTCAACCATTTTTTGTTCTTGCAACACAAAACCCGATTGAGCAGGAAGGAACTTATCCATTACCAGAAGCGCAGCTTGATAGGTTTATGTTTAACCTTTGGCTCGAATATCCTTCTTTCAAAGAAGAAGTAAGAATTGTAGAGACAACAACCAGTGAATACAAAGCAAAGCTTGAAAAAATTTTAAATGCAAATGAAATACTTGAATTTCAGGATTTAGTTAGAAAAGTACCGGTCGCTGATAATGTTATTGAATATGCGGTTAAAGTTGCAAATATGACAAGACCTACAAATGGAAACTCACCTCAATTTATAAAAGATTGGATAACGTGGGGTGCTGGACCAAGAGCTTCACAATATATGATTCTCGCTTCAAAAACCCGTGCAGTTATACAGGGAAGATTCACACCAAACATTGCTGATGTAAAAATCTCTATGCTTCCTGTTCTTCGTCACAGAATAATAACAAACTTCTCTGCAGAAGCCGATGGTATAAAATCTCTTGATGTGATTGAGAGATTGAGTAAAGAAATTTGACGAGTAAAAGATTTTAGAAATGAATTCTTCAATCACAAATTATCAAACTCTTGCAATCTTGTAATTCTTTCTTGCAAAGTATATTTCTTTTGAAAAAGTTTTAATAACAGTAGCAACAGGAACCGCAAGAAGCATCCCAAATACCCCAAACAAAATTCCGCCACTTATAATAAGAAGTATGATAATTACAGGGTGCATTTCTACACTCTTACCAAAAATATAAGGTTGAACCAGGCCGTTATCAAATGCGTAAGTGATCAAAACGACAAACAGAATTAGTGGGACTTGTGATAAATCTCCATACTGAACAATTGATACAATTATAGCTGGAATTCCTCCGATAATTGGACCGAAGTATGGAATAAGATGTCCGAGTCCGGCAATGACACCAAGCGGTAAAGCATTAGGCACATCAATAAAATAGAAACCAAAACCAATCATCACTCCAACAAAAGTTGCATCAAAAATCCAGGCTCTTACAAATAAGCCAAGCCGAAGCGACACTTTTTTCAAAACATAGTATGACATTTCAAAATATTTATTCGGGATTGTCTGCAGAAGACCGAGAAGAATATTCCTATAATCTTTTAACAGGAAGAAAGTAATGAAAGGAACTATCACAAGGATTGCAAGCACTGAAACAATACTTGAAAGTAGGGAAGTTACTGTTCCAAAGATGTTGGCAACCTGAGCAGTAATAAAAGTTTCGATACTGCGTGTCAGATCTCCGGTTTTGAGGAAAGGAACGTAATGCATTAATGTTAATTCCAGAGTTTTCATCTCTTCAGCGAGTGAAAATCCTTCCAATGAACTTATTAACTGGTCCATCTGGAAAATGAATTTTGGAATTATTATTGACAAACTTAAGTAAATGATGAATCCAAAAACTCCGAAAGTTATCAAAGCGGAAGTTGGACGATTCAAACCTTTAGATTCTAACATTGAAACAAACGGTGCGAAAATAAATGCAAGCAGAATTGACAACGCGAGAATAATCAAGATCTCAGTAAGGAGATAAACCAGGTAGAAAAGTATAATTACAGCAGCAATAGAAAAGAAAAATTTTGTTGCTTTGTTGTAAGTTGAATCTGACATAATAGTGTAAAATTAATTAACAGCTTCAATTCTTCTAATACCGGGAACCTGATTCATCAATGCTCTTTCGATGCCGGCACGTAAAGTTAGAGTTGACATCGGGCAGTTTTCGCAATCACCGGTGAGTTTAACTTTCACGATATTTTCTTCAGTAATTTCAACCAATTCAACATCCCCGTTATCAGCCTGCAGAAAGGGTCTGATCGATTCGAGTGCTTTTAGGATTTCTTCTTTCATCGTCTTTGCCAATTCACCTATGTAAATCTAATGATTTTTTTGAAATCAATCTTCTGAATTTGATTTAATCATCATCACCAAGAAGTATTTCAACTTTCCCCGGAGCTTTTGAATTTCTGATATTAACTTGTTCAGTTAGATTTCTTGATATATCCATAATTATCTCAGCTTCATTCGAGTCTGGAATATCGAACACAATCGGAATTCCCTTATCTCCACCTTCTCTTATTTGTGGATTTATTGGAATGCCACCGATGAACGGAACGTTTAATTCTTTGGAAACTCTTTCACCTCCGCCAGTTCCAAAAATATCGTATCGATTTTTCGTATCCGGTGCAATGAAGTAGCTCATATTTTCAATTAGCCCAAGAACCGGAACATTTACACGCTCAAACATCTTCAAAGCTTTTCTTGCATCGATTAGTGAAACTTCTTGCGGTGTAGTAACAATCACAGCTCCGGTAAGTGGAATTGTTTGAACAAGCGTCAATTGAATATCACCGGTTCCCGGGGGCATATCGAATACAAGGTAATCCAATTCACCCCAGGCAACATCAGTCATAAATTGTTTGATGGCTCCGCTTGCCATAGGTCCACGCCAGATTATCGGTGCATTGTCATCAACTAATAATCCGATAGAAATCATTTTAATTCCAAAAGCATCAAGCGGAATTAATCTAACTTTACCATCATCCTGAATTACATTTGGTTTTTCTTTTACACCAAGCATCAAAGGAATACTTGGGCCATAAATATCTGCATCAATCAATCCAACATTTGCACCATCTTTTGCAAGTGCCACTGCAATATTAACTGCAACCGTACTTTTACCAACTCCACCTTTACCGCTTGCAACTGCAATTGTGTTTTTTACACCGGGCAGAATTGCTTCTTTCTTAGGATCTTTGTGCGTTGATACTGTGGAAAGTCTTTCTTGAATATTCAAATGAATTTCTTTGATTGCAGGAAATTCACTTTTTATTTTATCAGCAATGATGTTATAATCAAAGTTAGTTGACTTGTTAAGTGAAGGAATTGAGATATCAACTGTAAGCGAATCACCTGTCTGCTCAAGTTTTTTTATTGAGTTTAAAGTCAGGGAGTTTTTGTTGAAATTTTTATCATCAATCTTTTTGATTGCATTTAAAACTGAACTTTTAGTTATTTCTGCCATAATAGTATCTGATTATCTTTTTTGAATTTGTTTTAAAAAGTGGTTGAAAGATAAACAATTAGAAGGAGAGAGGAAGTTCAGAAATGAACCTCTTTCAGGATTTTATCAATTTTCCCTGATGCTTTTCAGTCTGCTTCATCAACCACTCCTGACTATTCACAGTCTTAGCACCATTAAGCGGAACAATCATTTTATAAGTCATATCAGGAAGAAGCGTTCTTGATTTTTGGTTATCTTTTAACGCGGCTTTCATCAAGGATTTCATAACATCATTTCGGATTTTTTCATTTTCAACAGGAAATAAAGTTTCAACTCTGCCGTCAAGATTTCGTTGCATTATATCTGCGCTTCCCAAATACATTTCTTCAGCTCCATCATTATAAAAATAAAATACTCTGCTGTGCTCAAGGAATCTTCCGACGATGCTTCTAACATTTATATTTTCGCTTAAACCTTCGACACCCGGAACAAGGCAGCATATTCCACGGATAATCAATTCAATTTTCACTCCTTCATTCGAAGCCTCATACAAAGCGCTGATAGTTTGCGGATCAACTAATGAATTCAACTTCCAGATTATTTTACCTTGCTTACCGGCTTTTACATTTTCAATTTCTCTTAAAATTCTTTCGAGTATTTTATCACGCATATTAACAGGAGAAACAAAAAGTTTTCTATATTCTTTTTGCTTTGAATATCCTGTGAGATAATTGAAAACATCGGAGACATCAGAACATATATCTTCATCGCAGGTAAATAATCCGAGATCAGTATAAATTTTTGCAGTGATGGCATTATAATTTCCGGTAGCAAGGTGAACGTATCTTTTAACTCCGTCAAATTCTTTTCGAACAACGAGTGTCATCTTTGCATGAGTTTTTAGTCCCACTAATCCATAAACAACGTGAGCACCGGCTTTTTCAAGTTCACGGGCCCAGAAAATATTATTCTCTTCATCAAACCTTGCTTTGAGTTCAACAAGAACTGCAACCTGTTTACCCCGTTCAACCGCTTCAATGAGAGCTTTTACGATTGGTGAGTCCGAACCAACTCTGTAAAGTGTTTGCTTAATTGCAAGTACTTCAGGATCTCTTGCGGCTTGCTTAATAAATTCAATTACAGGTGTAAATGAATGATATGGATGATGGAGTAGAATATCCTTTTGTTTTATAATCGTAAAAATATCTTCATCAGTTTCAAAAGTTTTTGGCAGAACGGGATAGAAAGGTTTTTCCTTTAATTGATGAAGAGGAAGTTTATAGAGTCCTATCACATCACTTAAACCAATTGGTCCATCAGAAATATGAACATCGTCTCGTTTTATCCTCAAATTTTCCATTAGTGTTTCCATCATATATTCAGGCATGGTACTTTCAACTTCCATACGAACAACCTGTCCAAATCTTCTTTGTCTTATATTCTCTTCAATTACATGAAGGAGATCATCGGCTTCATCTTCCTGAAGTTCAATATCAGTATCACGTGTTACACGAAATCGGTAAGCTTCAATCACTTCCATACCGGGGAAGAGCAAATCGAGATTAGCCTTAATTAAATCACCAAACCAAATATACCTGGCTTCAAAACCACCGTTGCTATTTGGTTTTCTGTTAGGATTAATTATGTCATCAACCGGTAAAAGTCTTGCATGAGTGCTTGGCACTTTCACTCTTGCAAAATGTGTATCACCTTTTGGATTTCTTATAAGCACTGCGAGATTAAGACTAAGATTTGAAATATACGGGAATGGTCTTCCCGGATCGAATGCAAGCGGAGTAAGTATCGGGTAAATTTCTTTTTTGAAATAATCTTTTAACCTATCCTGCTCTTCGGATGCAAAGTCTTCGAACTTTAAAAGGTGAATATTGTTTTGTTTGAGTGCGGGGACAATTTCGTTATTCCAGTAATCATCAAATTGCTTAAGCATTGGTCTTAAAACTTTTTCAATTTTTTGAACTTGTTCTAATGGTGTAAGTCCATCAATTGTCGGTTCAAGAATATTGGCAGCAATCTGTTCTTTCAAACCAGAAACACGAATCATATAGAATTCATCCAGGTTTGAGAAAAAGATAGAAATAAATTTCACTTTTTCGAGCAGTGGCAAATCAGGATTGAATGCTTCTTCCATTACTCTGCGATTGAATTCGACCCAGCTTAAATCTCTGTTAAAAAAGTTCTTTGGCTCTTTATATTTTTTTAGTAATTCCTTGCCAGTCATGTTTATAATTCTTTCTAATCGGGGCATTAATATAATACAAATACAATCTATATGCCGTGGAGAAAGAAGGTGATTCGGTAGAATATTATATAATTAAAGTGCGTTATTTTATTGGACATTCCACTTGTTAGAAAAATTAACTGTTTGATGAAGTATTTACCTAATGCTTGCAATTAAAATCAATCCTTTAATATTATTATTTATAAAGAAGCCAATAGGTTCTTTGACAAGATAAGCTTCAAACATAATAGGATTAATATTTTTTAATCCTTTTTTAATCCTGGCTTAATGTATTGGATTTAAGTTTACCGTGTAGTTCTTGTAAATAGTTATTTAATAAAATACAACAATAAAAGGAGCACTTAAATGAAAAACCGAATATTCTCGCTCGCAATTTCACTGGCAATTCTATCCTTCTATCTGAGCACAGCGTCTTTTGGTCAAACTCAACCTGAAAAGAATACTACGAAGACTAATACTCAAACCACTCAAATGAATAATCAAAAAGACACTAATACGAAACAAAATACCAATACAGATCAAAAAGATGCTAAAACCACTACAAATACCAAAGCAAATACGACTACAGGTAATACAAAGGAGAGTACTGGAAATACTGGAAGCACTGATAAAAACACAAAACAAGCTACGGTGTCAAATGATAAAAAAAATAACGATCAGGTGAATACACAATATCATAAAAAGCAGGAAACAACAACCAATGATAAGCAAAAGCAAGAAAAATCGTCTGTGAAAGGAGATGAGAACAAACAGGCTAAATAATTTCATCTGTGCATAATGAAATTAATAGATTGCTGAGGAGAGTTAAAGACTCTCCTTTTTTATTTTTAGTTTTGAACCATGAAAATTTTAGTAGTTGAAGATGAAAAGAAAGTAGCATCCTTCCTCAAAAAGGGACTCGAACAGGAATATTATACTGTTGATGTAACTTATGATGGAAAAGCAGGATTAGATTTATCGCTTACGGAAGGATATGATTTGATAATACTTGATATAATGTTACCTCTTATGGATGGAATAACTGTACTGAAAGAAATACGAAATGCAAAACTGGAAGTTCCTGTTCTTATGTTAACAGCAAAAGATTCGACAGAAAATAAAGTTGATGGGCTCGATTCCGGTGCCGATGATTATCTTGCTAAACCTTTTGCTCTCGAAGAGCTTCTTGCAAGAGTAAGAGCATTGATAAGAAGAAAGGAAAGGATAAAAGATATAATTCTTTCCGCAGACGATTTAACCCTGGATACTCAGACGCACAAAGTAAAGAGAGGAGTAAATGAAATAAATCTTACTCCGAAGGAGTACCAATCCTTGAGTATCTTCTTAGAAATAAAAATCACGTTGTCTCAAGAATGAAATTAACAGAGCATGTATATGAATATCAGTTTGATCCTGATACGAATGTAATTGATGTATATATCAATAAACTTAGAAATAAAATTGATAAAGATTCTGAACAGCGAATTCTTCATACAATAAGAGGTGTTGGATATATGATTAAAGAGAACGGTTAAGTTTAGGGATGTGAATGATAGACAGAGCTAAACTTTTTTTAAAATCCACACGATTTAAAACCGCGATCTGGTATTCTCTTATTTTCTTAATTCTTGAAATTGTTATTGGCTTCGTGATTTTTTTATACCTCCGCAACAGTCTTTACGAACAACTTGATCTGTCCCTGAGCAAACAATGCGAACTAATCTACCATTTCGTGAACGAAAAGAGTATAGACTTATATGAATTCAGACCAGATTCAATTTATTCTTCTCCCGATGAATTAGTTTATGATCTTGCTTTTGAAGCCGTTGCCTTAAATCCTAACAACACATTCATTCAGGTTCGGTTCAAGGATAAAATAATTTTTACGACTGAAAATCTCAAAGGTTCTCATACAAATCTTTCCGACACTTCATCTCAAAGCAGGTTAGTCAAAACTTTTTCTGATAAAAAACTTTCACCTCACGATATGCGGGCTGCAGTTCTTAATGAAAATGGATATCAAATAATTACTGCATTCCCGGTCGTTTTGATAAATGATGCGCTCAAAAGTTTAACCGATTTATATATAATAATTGCGCCAATATTCTTTTTTATTTCTGTTATTGGTGGAGTTTTCATATCAATAAAGTCGCTTTCCAGGATTGATTCGATAATAGAGAGAACAAAATACATCACGGCAAGAAATCTTGATGAAAAAATTAGTGGCGATGAATTTAAAGATGAGTACGGAAGGTTAGCAAAAACCATGAACGAAATGATAACACGAATTAAAACGTCTATTGATTACATGAATCAGTTTTCAATTTCGGCGGCACATGAATTAAAGACTCCACTGACAATTTTACGGGGCGAAATTGAACTTGCTTTGCGTTCTAAAATTACACCTGATGAATATAGGGAAGTGCTTCAAAGTAATCTTGATGAAACCTTACGTTTAATCAATATTGTCGAAAAACTATTCTTTATTTCTAAAACAGACCACTCACTCATTAAGATAACCAAAGTGAAAACAGAACTTAGCGAATTTATTTCATCGACAATTGAATCAATGAAGAAAGTCGCTGAGAATAAGAATATTAAACTGACTTTGTTTAGCGAAGAAAAAATCTATGCAGAAATTGATGCAGGATTAATTAATCAGATGATTTATAACCTGATTGAAAATGCTGTCAAGTTCAGTGATGTTGATCAGACCGTAAATATCCGGGTGGGACATTTTAATTCTTCTAAAGCGTTTATTTCGATTTCAAATAAAGGTGAATATATTCCACCTGAACTTTATAATAAAATATTTGATAGATTTTTTAGACTTGACTCTTCTCGTAACAGAAGTACCGGTGGAGTTGGATTAGGTTTGTCTGTTGTAAAATCAATCATCGATATGCATGAAGGTGAGATTGAAGTTTCATCAACAATTGATGGAATAACAACATTCACTATAAAAATCTGATGAGTTAAACCTATCTACTTGTAATTATGTCAAATTTAATAAAATCATTTCTTGCTCCATCAATATCACCAAGATCTATTTTTATTGTTGCTCTGTTGAAATAAGCGATGTGATTTGTTGGATTAGTTTCAATGGCTTTATCAAAATTTTCTAAAGCGGCTTTAAGATCTCCCTCGTCAGCCAAACTGATTCCTTTGATACAGAAATCTTTTGATAAATTTAAATAGTTTATTCCCAGGTTGGTTGATCTTACATTAATTTGTTCCATTTGTTCCTCCGATTAAATAATTGATTAATTTTTCTAATCAATTATAAAACCTGTAAATGAACTTAGTATTAACAAATGATTAATTTTTGTTAATAATCAACTCTAAATTATTTCTTCCAGAAGGCAGGTGAAAAAATTATCAGAACGGTAAATAATTCTAATCTTCCGACTACCATAAACAAACTTAGAATCCATTTTACAATATCCGGAAGGTGAGCAAAATTACTTACAGGTCCAACTGTTCCAATACCTGGTCCAATATTTCCAATGCAGGTAGCAGTAGCACCTGCAGACGACTCAAAGTCCACGCCCAGCAATGCAAGTAATATTGAACCGAGAACAAAAATCAAAATGTAAAAAATAAAAAAAGCCTGAACGTTTGATATTATATCTGAGCTAATTGCTTTATTGTTGAATTTTACCGGAATAATTGCTCTGGGATGAATTAATCTTTTCAATTCTGCCCAGCTATTTTTGAAAAGAACAATATGTCTTACAAATTTAATTCCACCACCAGTGGAGCCTGCACAACCTCCGATGAAAAGCAGTGTAAAGAAGATCATCCTGGAAAATGGTGCCCAGTTTTCAAAATCGGAAACAACATAACCCGTAGTTGTTGTAAGAGATACAACATGGAAAAGTGATTGTCTTAAACCCTCTTCCCAATGAAAATCTAGATGAGGTATGTGAATAAAAGCAATAAAAAGAGAAGTGAAAATTGTAAAACCAAGATAATATTTGAATTCTGTATTATCTTTAAAAAAATTAAATTTACCATGAATGGCGAAGTAATGAAGAGTAAAATTCATTCCTGCAAAAAACATAAAAAGTATAAAAACATATTGAACAAATGGAGATGTGTAATAAGCAATACTTGCATTCTTTGTTGAAAATCCTCCAGTTGCCATTGTTGTGAAGGAATGATTAATTGCATCATAGAAACTTAATCCTCCAACCATAAGCAAAAGAGTTTCTGCCGCCGTTAGAATAACATAAATACCCCACAGCCTTTTTGCAGTTTCTTTTACTCTTGGATGTATTTTATCTTTTGTTACTCCGGGAACCTCAGCTGTGAAAAGCTGCATACCACCAATACCAAGCAAAGGGAGAATGGCTAATGATAAAACAATAATCCCCATTCCGCCGAGCCATTGTGTAAGACTTCGCCAGAAGAGTAAACCGGGTGGAAGAATTTCTATGTCAGTAAGGATTGTTGCACCGGTAGTGGTGAAGCCGGACATTGTTTCAAAGAATGCATCTGTATAACTCGGAATTGCGCCATAAAAAATAAAGGGAAGCGCTCCGAAAATGGCCATTACAAACCAGCCAAGTGAGACGATTAAATAACCTTCACGTTTTCCTAATTCTGCAATTTCAGTCTTCCGGGTTGCAACCCACAGCATCAATCCAAAGAGTGAAGTTCCGACACCGGAAATAAGCAGGGCAAAAATATCATCAGACTGATAGTAGATTGAAAATCCAATGCCTGTCAGGATAAACAATCCGTTAAGGATCAGAAGAAAACCGATTATGTTTATGACAATTCTGTAATTCACTATTACTAATCTAAGTGAACTAAAAGGTAGAGGCAAAACGAAAGATTATTTTTTCCAGAAAAGCAGGTAGAGGTTCAATGCACCAATAACTATTTAACAGAATCAAAACAGAATCAAATATAAAGGATGAAATTAGCTATCTAATTATTCTCTGCAATCATTCTATAGCCAACTCCTGAATCTGTAACAAGATATACTGGATGAGTTGAATCATCCTCAATTTTTTTTCTTAATTGTCCGATAAAAACCCGGAGATACTGGGTATCTTCTGTATGAGTTGGACCCCAAACTTCTTTGAGTAAAAAATTATGAGTTAGTACACGGTCAATATTCTTGAAGAATATTTGTAGAAGCAGATACTCGGTATTAGTTAATTTCAATTCGACATCATTTTTATATACAAGTCTTTTAACGGAATCTATTTTAAGATTTCCATTTTCAATAATAGGTTTGTTGTCTATTAAATTAACTCTTCTAATACAAGCTCTGATTCTTGCCAGAAGTTCTTTTGTATTAAATGGTTTTGTTATATAATCATCAGCACCGATATCAAGTGCTTTGACAATACTCTCCTCAGAGTCTCTGACTGATAAAATAATAACCGGCACAGATGACCAGGTTCGTATTTCTGATAGAACTGAAAAACCATCAGTATCCGGTAAACCAAGATCCAGTATAACCATTTGCGGATGATAATTTGCAACAGCTATTATTCCGTCTCTTCCTTTTGCGGCTTCAATTACTTTATAATCCTGAGCCTCCAATGTGATTGTAAGAATCTTTCTAATTTGTGGTTCATCATCAATTATCACAATTGTATTTTGAATTGCCATGCTTATACTTCAGTTTATAGGAAGTGAAATAATAATTTCGGCCCCGCCTGTTTTTTTGTTTCCTGCGGTAATCGTTCCTCCGTGTGCTTCAATAAATCCTTTTGCTATCGAAAGACCTAAACCGGTTCCACCTGCTTTTGTCCCTGGCAAGCGATAAAATTTTTTGAAGATATTTTTTAATTCATTATCTGGAAAACCAGAACCATTATCTGAAATTGTTATAATTATTTTATCATCCTCACTTTCCGTGGATATATTAATTTCGCTGTTTGATGGTGTATATTCAATAGAGTTGTGAATAATATTTACCAATGCTTGTTCAACCAGCGGATAATCAAATTTGCCAAGGATGACGTTACTGTTTATCTGGTAATTTACTTTATGATCAGCGCATTCGATTTTTATTCTATTAATAGTGGAACCAATAAGATCGGAAATCGAATGCCAATCTTTTTTTAATTTGAGAGTTCCACTTTCCAGACGAGTTATATTCAATAAGTTTTCAACCAATCTTTTAAGTCTTTCAGCCGCAATGCTTGTCTCATTTATTAAACGATAAAATACCGTTCTGTTATTTATTATTTTATCATCTTTGAATGAGCTAACTGCACCAAGTATTGTTGTAATAGGTGTTTTCAATTCGTGAGAAACGGAGTCGAAGAGAGTCTTATATAATTTTTCCGATTCAGCAATTAAAAGATTTCGTTTTGCCTGCTCTTTAAGATATTCCCGTTCAATAGCTACACTTATCTGGGTTACAAATGTATTTAGTAAAGAATCGGTTTCATTATCTATGAACGAATTATTCGGAAATTTAAGACCTACAACGCCAAGTTTTCTTGTCTTTGTAAACAGTGGAAGGTAAGTTATTTCAGAAATAGTAGGAATATTTTCTGTAAATCTGCCAGCTTTGTGTGAACTCAAAAAAGCCAATTGAGCTATATTCCATTCAGCATCATCAATCTCAATTGTGCTTTGTTTGTGCGGCTTACTATTCAGTTTATTTTCATTTTCACTAAATATGAAGATAACCTCAGCGTGAAAAATTCCTTCAAGCTGTTCTGTTGCACATTCAGCTACATCATCCAAACTTTTTGCTGCAGAAAGTTCCCGCGTTAGATTGTACAAGGCGGCAGTTCTCTTTTCTCTTTGGTTAATTACCAACTGCTGTAATCTTATCCTTGATATTAAAAATCCGGAAACCGTAGCAATGACGAAATACATTGCGTACATCAAAACATCTTCAATTTTTCCAATCCTAAGTGTGAATGCAGGAGGTATAAAAAAATAATTCCAGATAAACGCACTCATGATAGCTGCAAGAAAGATGGGACCAGGTTTGAAATTTAAGAGTGGTAGAAATGAAATTACAAATAAGAATACTAACGAAACAGCCTGATAACTTATTTGTGTTTGAAGATGATAAAATATAAATCCGACAACAGAAATTATTAAAACGGATAATAAATATTTCGTGAATTCGGAGTTTCGAATTTTACTTTGAATACCGGTGTACATTTTCTGCTGTGAATTTAGTGCTGTGCCATTATTTAGTGATGAATCAATATTTTTCATATAATATATCACTGCTTTTATTTCAACAAAAAAATCTGGATTGCAAGGTTCCGATTTTTCCATTTACTACAACCGAAAACTAATAAACAGATTATTAATACGCTGTAAATAAATTATAAAGTTAAAATGCATCCCATAAAGATTTTATAAAGAATCTATTAAAAGTTTAACTCAATTTGAATATTTGACCCGGCAAAAAAACAATAGAAGAAACATGTTCCTGCTTAAATGTCGTAATAAAGCGGAATCAATTAAAGTACAGACTGATTATAATTTATGGAAAAGCTTAGTTTCCTAAGCAACTTACTAACCCCCATCCGGAGTTTAACACTTGGATTTTGTCTTCTAAGTATAACCGGGGCAATAATATTGATGATGCCTTTCTCATCAACGAATGGAGAATACACATCCTTTCTTGATTCACTTTTTACTTCAATGTCTGCTGTAACCACAACGGGATTAATAGTTGTGGATACGGGAACTTACTATAATTTGTTTGGGCAATGCGTGATAATGGTCTTATTCCAGATTGGCGGTTTAGGATATATGATTTTTATTTCACTCGCGGTTCTTGGTTTTGCAGGGAAGATATCGATGTCTAATAGGATACTGTTAAGAGAATCTATCAGCAGACCTACGAGTTTAGATTTAATGCGATTCACAAAAATTATAATTGTCTCAACTTTTCTTATTGAATTTCTTGGAGTTTTATTTCTGACAATTTATTGGATGAATTATTTTACTTTTGGAGAAGCACTGTTCTCATCCATTTTTCATTCAATTTCTGCCTTTACTACTGCCGGCTTTTCAATTTATTCTGACGGCTTTATTAAATATGGCACCTCACTATCTTTTAATTTGATAATCCTCGTTGATATGATTCTGGGTTCCCTCGGGTTTTTTGTATTGTATGATCTTGCGATTTTTATTTTACCGAACGGAAAACAATCTCGAAAGTTATCAACGCACACAAAACTTATAGTAAGCTTAACTATAATTCTTACTCTCATAGGAACCTTAATAATATTAATTTCTGAAAGTTGGCCGGCTACACTTAGCGTTTTGGATAAGCTTTTATTGTCAATATTTCAGGCTTCAACTGCATCTACTACTGCAGGATTTAATACTCTTGATATAGGAATAATGACAAGAGCAAGTTTATTTATTTTGATAATTTTAATGTACATCGGAGCGGGTCCGGGAAGTACTGCAGGAGGAATTAAACAAACCACTTTTGGAGTAATTTTAATTTCTTTGTATAACCAGCTGACTGGAAGAGAGAAAGCAATATTACTCAAACGAAGAATTTCTGATGAAACTATTAAGAGATCACTCTCAATCGCAGGGCTTGCTTTACTATGGTTTGTTATTGCCGTATTAGTTTTAACAATTAGTGAAGACAAAGACTTTCTAAAAATAGTATTTGAAGTAGGTTCTGCGCTTGGTACAGTAGGATTATCTGCCGGCATTACAGCTGATCTTACCATCACAGGGAAAATTGTAATAATTGTAACTATGCTTATTGGTCGGGTTGGTCCATTGGGAATCGGATTCACAATTCTGAGACGGAAGAAATTAGTTGCTTATCATTATCCAGAAGATGAAATATTAGTAGGATAAATAATAGAAGGAATCTAAACATGGGACAATATGTAGTAATTGGTTTGGGAAATTTCGGTTTTAATGCGGCAGTTTCTTTAATGAGAAGAGGAAACGAAGTCTTAGCAATTGATTCAAATTCAAAACGTGTTGAAATAATAAAAGATCTGGTAACTGAAGCTATAATTGCAGATGCTAAAGAAAAATCAATATTACAGGAATTCATCCAGCCAAAAATTGATGCTGTAATTGTAAATCTTGGAGATACGATAGAATCCAGTGCTCTTGTAACTTTATATTTAAAGGAAATGGGTGTTCATCACATAGTGGTAAAAGTAGTTGAAGAAATTCACGGCACAATATTAAAGAAGCTCGGTGCGAATGAAATTATTAATCCGGAAAAAGATTCAGCCGTAAGACTTGCAGAAAGACTCACAGCCCCAAATTTAATTGAGCATATACCATTAGCACCTGAATACAGCATTGTTGAAATTGTAGTTCCAGATAAGTTTATTGGAAAGTCCCTGAAAGAGCTTCAGTTGCGGAATAAATATAATGTCGAAGTAATTGCAATTAAGGATGTACTATCAGAAAAATTTAAACTTATTCCACCTTCCGAATATAGACTTGAACCAGATAACATAATTATCGTAATTGGAAGAAAGGATGATTTAGCGAAATTGAAATTGTAACTATTTATTTTTTCCAGAAAGTTGGAGAGAATAAAACCAGGATAGTAAAAAGTTCAAGCCTGCCGAGTAACATAACAATGCTCAATATCCATTTTCCTAAAACCGGAACTTCACTATAGTTCGTCATTGGGCCGGTCGTTCCAAGACCCGGGCCTATATTTGCGAGACAAGCAGCTACAGCTCCCATTGAAGAAGAAAGATCAAGTCCAATTATTGAAAGTATAACTGAAGCTGAGATAAAAATTATCATGTACAGCATTACAAAAGCAGCGATCTTGGAAATTATTTCATTGCTAACTGCCTTACCATTATGTCTTACCGGAATTACAGCCTTAGGATGTATTAACTTTTTAAGTTCAATAAGACTGTTTCTAATAAGAAGCTCATATCGAATGATCTTTACTCCACCACTTGTTGATCCCGCACACGCACCAATTAAAAGTAGAATTAAAAATATTTCAGGAAAAAATTTTGCCCATCCCTCATAGTTAACAGTAACAAATCCCGTTGAACTGAGTATAGAAATTATACTGAATGCAGAATCTCTGAATGCAGATTCAGTTGCCTGAGAATTCTGAAATATCAGGTAAAAAGCAGTTGCTGATACAATGAGTACTACAAAGATCCCGTAGAATTTAAATTCATCGTCCTTGAAATAATTAAATACTTTTCCCTTCAAAGCGAAGTAGTGAAGTGTAAAGTTTGTTCCCGAGAGAAACATAAAAATTATAATTACCCATTCAATGTATCCGGATTTGTAATAGGCAACACTTGTATTCTTTGTTGAAAAACCTCCTGTAGCAAGCGTTCCGAATGAATGGCAGATTGCATCAAGTAAATTCATATTCCCAAACAGAAGAAGAACTATCTGTGCTATTGTGAGTATTAAGTAGATTCCCCAAAGACGCTTTGCTGTTTCAGTGACTCTTGGGTGAATTTTATCTTTACTCGGACCAGCAACTTCTGCCTGAAATAATTGCATTCCTCCAATTCCAAGTATTGGCAGAATAGCAAGTGATAAAACAATTATCCCCATACCACCGAGCCAATGAGTCATACTTCGCCAGTAAAGTAATCCCGGCGGTAATGCTTCAACATCCTTTAAAATTGAAGCCCCGGTGGTGGTGAATCCAGACATAGTTTCAAAAAATGCATCTGTGAATAAAGGAATTGATCCGTGAATTATATATGGAAGCGTACCGACTAATGAACTTGCAATCCAGCCGAGTGTAACAATTAAATAACCATCTCGTTTGCTAATATCTTCATCCGGATGAGTCTTTATCATAAACCAAAGTAAACTACCTATTAAAATTATGCCCAATCCGGAAATAAGAATAGCATTGATATCATTGCTTTTATAATAAATAGAAAATGGAAGAGCGGTTAGCATTGCAAAACCATTGAGTATCAATAAGAACCCAATTATCTTTAGAATAATTTTAAGATTCATAAATTATTTAAAGAACTTTTCAGTTTGCTTTACTCCGCCTGGAAGAGAAAACACAACAACTTTATCCCCGTTTTGTACTTTTGTATCTCCAACGGCGATCATGGATTCATCTCCTCTAATAATTCCGCCAATGATTGCTTCTTTTGGAAAATTAAGGTCCTTAATTGGTTTTTTTGTTATCAGAGAATTAGGCTGAACGACGTACTCCATAATATCTGCATCAATACCTTCCAGTGTGCTGAGTGCAAGTACTTCACTTTTACGAATGAACCGTGAGATATTGTTTGCAGCAATTAATTTTTTATTTATGAGGGAATCTAATCCTATTGTTTGAGTAAGAGGGATGTAATCAACTTTATCAACAAGTGCGATCACTTTTTTAACTCCAAGATGTTTTGCTAAAAGGCAGGTTATAATATTAGTCTCTGCATCTTCCGTAACGGCAACAAAAGCATCAACATCAATTATCCCTTCCTGTGCAAGAAGGTCAATATCTCTTCCATCACCTTTAATAACAAGTGTGCTGGTTAAACTATCGGCAAGTTGCAAACTTTTTTCTTCATCAGATTCGATTAGCTTGACTGTCATCTTATCTTCCAGTAACTCAGCAACTCTACGACCTATTTTACTTCCGCCAAGGATCATGATATTGTCAAATTTAATATCTTCTTTTCCTGCCAGTTTCATTATAACACTATTTCCTTCGGGTTTAGCAATTACAAATACCTGGTCATTTGGTAAAAATCTGTCGTTGCCTTTTGGAATCATAGTCTTAAAGTTTCTATGAAGTGCTACAATTCTGAAGTCAAAAGATTCAAACTCTTTTGCAATTTCCAGAATAGTTTTTCTTATAACAGGTGCATCTTTATCCAGTCTCATTCCAATAACAGAAAGCTTTCCTCCTTCAAAATCCATAACATCAGTTGCAGCAGATCGAAGAATTAAGCTCACTACTTCTCTTGCAGCTAATTCCTCCGGATAAATCATAAAATCAACACCGATATCAGAAAAGTTGATATCAACATGTTTATCGAGATATTCTGAATTACCTATTCTTGCAATTGTTTTTTTTGCACCAAGCTTTTTGGCAAGAATGGCGCTAGTTACATTAACTTCTTCAAAGGAAGTTACGGCAACAAAGAGATCTGCCTTTTCAACTCTTGCTTCTTTTAATGTAGAAATGTTTGTAGATGAACCACTGATGGTAAGTATGTCAGCCATTGAATCTGAATATGATAGCCTTTGCTGATTCATATCTATGGCGATGATATCGTGCTCTTCGTTGGATAATTGTTTTGCAAGATGATATCCAACATCTCCCATACCTGCTATTACTATTCTCACTCTGTTTTATCCTAACTTATTTCTATTAACAAAGTAAAATTCAGTTTTTATCAGTCAAAAAACAATTCTGTTTTGTTGCTTTAAATGATAAAAGTCACACTTAAGCAGAGTAAAGTGTGACTTTAAATGAATTTTATTTTGATTATTAGGCTGTTACACCAACCTTTGAATATAACTTCTGAAACTCTTTTCCTTTTCTTTCTTTCCAGTTTCCTTTGTGATATGCGTAACCGACAATCAAAGGCATTGCAACTGTAGCTTCTGAATAAACCATCTGTTCGAAGGTGGTTTCAACTTTACCCCACGAGCTTGCTTCTTTTAGTGTTGAACCGGAAAGTGCGCCATCTCTTTCATCTGCAACAGTAATTTGAACTGCGTACTTGTGCATTGTTGCATCTTCCTGTAATATATCTGCAGCAACAACAATATCCTGTGTAAAGTTTTTAGGAACACCTCCACCTATCATAAATATTCCAGTATCCTTGCTGGCGAGTTTAATTTTTGTCAATTCAAGAAAATCTTTTGCTGAATCAACCGAGCAATGGTTGTCAGGATTTTCAGTCTGGTGGACAACAAAACCAAATCCTGCTGAGCAATCAGAGAAAGCAGGAACAAAAATCGGAACATTTTTTTTGTAGGCAGCCCAAACAACTGAATCATCAACTTTGGGTCCACCGTTATTTTCAAGATATCTTCCAAACTCATAGAGAAATTCACGCGATGAATATGGTTTAGGTTCCATTCCATTAATAATTTTTGCGCAAGTGTCATCACAGATTCTTAATTCATCCTCATCAATGTAAGTATCGTAAATTCTATCTATGTGTAAATCCCTCATCTCATTATCATCAACAAACTTTGTTCCTTTATAATGCTTGAATCCGAGTGCTTCAAAAAAATCCTGGTCAACGATGATTGCTCCTGTTGAAACAATTGCATCAACCATGTTGTTCATAATCATATCATAAACTACTTTCTTCAAACCAGCGCTGAACAAACTTCCGGCCAGAGTAAGAATTATTCCGCAGTTTTTATCTTTCAACATCATATCATAAATTCTTGCTGCACGATTTAAATCTCGTGCAGTAAAAGCCATATTCTCCATCGCATCAACAAACGGAACAACATTATGTTGTTTAATATCGATGTGTTCAATTACTTCTTTTAAGTAATCTTTTTTCTGAGCCATTTTATTTCCTCTTTAATTATTTACTAAATAATATTAAAATCATATTTAAAAGAAAACTTTTGCAGCTTTCAGTATCCCTTGTTTCCAAGGAACCCTGTGAGAAATACCGGATTTATTTTTAAACTCCTCGTGGTGTTCAAGATACCATTTATAATTTCTAATCAAAGCATCCTTGTTTGAATACTTTGGTTTGTAACCGAGCACTTTTTCAGCCTTTTCAATCGATACAAAAGAATCTTTAGAAGCCGTTTCATAAACCCACTTGTAAAGCGGTGAAAGTTTCATTGCTTCTAATAGACGTAGTGTTAATATAATTGGTTTTTCAGGAAGCCCTTTTATTTTTTTTCCATGACCCGCAAAATCCAGAACTGCCTGATAATCTTCTCTCATCGTTGTAAATTCTTTTGCGCCAATATTGAATGTATCGTTCACTATTTCTTTGTCAAGTGTGCTGCAAAGATAAATTGATTCGCAAAGATCTTCCACATCTAAAAGCTGATAGCGATTTTTTCCATTTCCTATCATTGGAAAACCATGACCATCTTTTGCCCAATCGAAAAGTAAATCGAATACTCCAAGTCTTTCGGGACCAATAAATGATTTCGGACGAATGATTGGCACACACATTCCATGCATTCTGAATTTTAAACATTCTTCTTCTGCTTGAATCTTTGCTTTGCCATATGGTCCAACACCATCCAATTTATCTGTTTCAAATAGTGGATGATGATCGGGAATTCCATAAACGGCCGTAGAAGAAATATGAATGAAGCGATCAACTTTTGTATTCCCGGCAGCTTCAATCATATTTTTAGTTCCATCAATATCTGTAGAATAAATTTCTTCGGGCGTATAAAGCGGAAGTGCTGCTGCACAATGAACGACTATATCAACTCCGTCCACAGCTTTTTTAACTACTTCTTTATCCCGTATGTCTCCCTTTATCTCAATGATTTTATCATTCATATCCGGATAGTCGAAATCAACAAGATCAAGAGATTTTATTTGATGTCCTTTTGAATACAGATAACGAATGAGGTTGATGCCTAAAAACCCGGATCCGCCTGTTACAAGAAATTTCATTTTGCCTTAAGATTTATTGAAAATATAGAATAATGGGTCTCAAAATTACTAATTTTGATGCGCGCTTCAAACAAAATGAGAGGAGGGAATATCATAGACAAAGTTGTGAATCACTTCAAATTGACTGATTATTAAAACTAAAGTCAGGTTTACAATCATATCATTAATTGAGTCAACATTAATAGCATTAAAATTTCTTGACTTTTTATAGCTATCCGCTTATTTTTTCAGGCTCAAAAAATGAATTTGTTTAACCAAGGAGTTTATTTTGAAAAAGGCAGGAATGACAAGGTTTATTAAAACCGAAGATGCGGCCAGGAAATGGTATGTTGTTGATGCTAAGGATCAAGTTTTAGGAAGGCTTGCTTCAAAAGTAGCGTCAGTCATAAGAGGAAAAACCAAACCGATATTTACACCTAATATGGATACCGGTGATTTCGTGATTGTTATAAACGCTGATAAAGTTAAGATGACGGGTAAACGTGAACAGTTAAAAAAATATATTTGGCATAGCATGTATCCAGGAGGGCAGAAGATTCGATCATACGAAGTTATGAAAAGTAAAAAACCTGGATTTGCAATTCACGAAGCTGTCAGAGGAATGTTACCCAAAAACAAATTAGGTAAAAGTTTAATTACAAAATTAAAAGTCTATGCTGGTGAAGAACACCCTCACAAAGCGCAGAGACCGGAAATATTAAGCCCATCGGAGAAGTAATGGTTGATAGAATTTTTATAGGTAGAAGAAAAACATCAGTAGCAAGAGTAATTTTAAAAAGTGGAAACGGCAAAGTAACCGTCAACGGCAAGGAATTTGAAAAAGCTTTCCCCTTACTTGTTAGTCGTGAAGACATAACTAAACCTTTTGATCTGACTGAAACCAAGGGTAAGTATGATGTTTTTGTAAACGTAAAAGGTGGAGGCTCAACCGGGCAGGCTCAAGCAGTAAGATTAGGTATTGCAAGAGCGTTGATAGATGCTAATCCCGAATTCAGACCATCACTTAAAATCGAGGGGCTTTTAACAAGAGATCCCCGAATGGTTGAAAGAAAGAAATACGGTCAACCAAAAGCAAGAAAAAGATTTCAATTTTCTAAGAGATAATTTATTAACTAACATTCATATCTTCCGATTTACCTCCTGTGTCCTGCACTTGCCGGATGAAAGGTAAAAACGACGAAGATAGAAGACCTGCCTTACCATAGGCAGTAAAAAACAGGAGATATATTAATGGCAACTATGGAATTAGCACACCTCATTGAGGCTGGTGCACACTTCGGACATTTAACACGTCGCTGGAACCCCAAGATGAAACCATTCATTTTTATGGAGAAGAATGGTATTCATATCATTGATTTGAAGAAAAGTCTTGGCTTACTTAATCGAGCACACCACGAAATGATCGAAGCTGTTTCGCAGGGAAGTACAATTCTTTTTGTTGGTACTAAAAAACAAGCGAAGGGAGTTATCGAATCAGAAGCAAAAAGATGTGGAATGAACTGGGTAAGTGAACGTTGGCTTGGTGGAATGCTTACTAATTTTTCCACAATCAGGAAAAGTGTAAAAAGATTACAGAACATCGAAAAGCAGGAAACTGATGGGACTTTTGAGAAGATTACCAAAAAGGAAAGATTATTCCTGACTCGTGAACGTGACAAACTTAAAAAAATTCTTGAAGGAGTTGAGACGATGTCAAGACTTCCCGGAGTTGTATTTGTAGTTGATATAAAGAAAGAGGATATAGCTGTTAAGGAAGCGAAGCGTTTAAATATTCCTGTGTTTGCAATGGTTGATACAAATTGCGATCCTGACCCGATAGACCACGTTATTCCAGCGAATGATGATGCTGTTAAAACCATTGAGCTTATTGTTAAACATATGGCTGATGCTGTCATTGAAGGACAGGCAAAGTTTAAAGAGCGAAAAGCTGAGGAAGTTGCCGAAAGGGAACGGGCAAGAAAAGAGCATCACGAAGAATCTGAACAAACTGAAGAGAAAAAAATCTCTAAAAAACATTTGAAAAGAAAAGATAAAAAGGAAGAAGATATTTCTGAGGAGAAAAAAGATTCAAATCAAATTGAAACTTCTTCAGAAAATTAATTTTGAAAGGATATAATTATTATGGCAATTACTGCTGCACAAGTAAATGATTTGAGACAAAGAACCGGCGCCGGAATGATGGACTGCAAGCGTGCACTTGTAGAAGCAAACGGCGATATTCAAAAAGCTATTGAAATTCTTAGAAAGAAAGGCGCTTCTGTCGCTGCAAAGAGAGCTGAAAAATCTGCTAATGAAGGTTTAGTCGTAACCAAAGTTTCGGATGATAAAAAATTTGCAACTATTCTCGAAATAAACTGTGAGACTGATTTCGTTGCAAAGAGTGAAGACTTTGTTAACCTTGCAAATTTTGTTATTGATGAAGTATACAAGAACAAGCCGAAGAATGTTGAAGAGCTTATGAAAATCTCTGCCGTTCAGGATAAATTAAATGATGTACTTGGTAAAGTTGGAGAGAAAATTGAAATTTCACGCTTTGATAATATTGAAGCAAAAGATGGTTTGCTTGTGGATTACATTCACATGGGTTCAAAACTTGGTGTTATGATAAAGTTTGAAGATGTTAAAAACGGGAATGATGAACTCTATCAGATCGGCAAGGATATGGCTATGCAAGTTGCTGCAATGAATCCAATCAGTGTGAAGAGAGAGGACGTCCCAAAAGAAACTGTCGATAAAGAAATTGAGATATATAAAGAACTAGCAAAGAAAGAAGGTAAACCAGAGCAGATGCTTGAAAAAATTGCTATGGGAAGATTAAATAAATTTTATCAGGAAAATGTGCTTCTTGAACAAGCCTTTATCAAAGATAACTCTAAAACAGTTGGAGATTTATTGAAGGAATTCAATACGAAACACAGCTCTAACTCAAGAGTTGCTAAGTTTGATAGATTTCATCTCGGTGATGAGAAAAAGTAATTTCAAACACAAAGGTCTTAAAAATATTAAGACCTTTTTTTATATTTAAATGTTAATTTTCCACAGGATATGATGAGTCTAAAATATAATAGAGTTTTACTCAAGCTAAGCGGCGAATCCCTTATGGGAGAGCAAGGTTTTGGAATAGACAATAATGTTCTTGAATTTTTCTCTGAAGAAATTCAGAAAGCCTATAAAGCAGGTGTTGAACTTGGGATTGTTATCGGTGGCGGAAATATATACCGTGGATTAAGTGCCACCTCTCAGGGAATTGACAGAGCAACTGGAGATCAAATGGGAATGCTTGCTACAGTAATAAATGCACTTGCTTTACAAAATGCAATTGAAAAGAGAGGTATGTATACTCGCCTGATGAGTGCTATCAATATGGAAGCAATTGCTGAACCATATATTCGAAGAAGAGCAATGAGGCATCTTGAGAAGAAAAGAATCGTAATATTTGGTGCAGGGACTGGTCATCCATACTTCAGGTACTGATACGGCAGCTTCGCTTCGTGCAGTTGAAATAAACGCCGATGTTATTATCAAAGGAACGAGAGTGGATGGTGTATTTGACAGCGATCCGGAAAAAAACCCGAACGCATTCAGATTTGAGAATATTTCATACCTGGATGTCTTAAAGAAAAATCTTCGCATTATGGATTTGACTGCAGTAAGTCTTTGCCAGGAAAATAATCTTCCGATGATAGTCTTTAATATGGATGTAAAGGATAATCTTTTGAAACTGGTGATGGGTGAAGAAGTTGGTACTCTGATTAACAATGGCGAAAAAATTAATAAAGAAGCTTAACAACAAACCGAGGTAGTTATGCATCAATTAATAAAAGATGCCAATGGCAGAATGAACAAAACGATCGAAACTTTACAAAGTGAACTTGCAAAAATCAGAACCGGGAAAGCAACAACTGTGCTGCTCGACAGTATCAGAGTTGATTATTATGGAAATATGGTTCCATTGAACCAGGTAGGTAATGTTTCCGTTCTGGATGCTCACACACTTGCAATCACTCCCTGGGAAAAGCAGATGGTTCAGATTATTGACAAAGCAATACTTGAAGCGAACCTGGGATTAAATCCAATCAGTGATGGCACAAATCTTAAAATTCCAATTCCTCCATTAAATGAAGAGAGAAGAAAAGAACTTGTAAAGTTAGTTAGAAAATTTGGTGAAGAGTCAAAGGTTGCAATCAGAAATGTAAGACGGGATGCAATTGACCATCTTAAGAGAGAGGAAAAGGAAAAGAAAATGAGTGAGGATCAGCTCCATGATGCTGAAAAAGAAGTTCAAAAATTGACCGATGAACACATTAAGCTGATAGATGATACACTAAAGCACAAAGAAAAGGAAATAATGGAAGTTTAACCTTTAGTCAACAAAATTTATTTTCAGCCCGGCTCAAGTGAGACCGGGTTTTTTATTTTCAGTTGTTATAATAACAATCATACTTCAATATTTTTTTTATCGATTCAGATTTCTCGTAGTTAAATAAATGGTATCAATTATAAATTAGGTGATTTTTAAGTAAATTTTGATCCAATAAATAAGAATTAAATAATCATAGAAATTCCTTATATAGCTTGAAGTTAATAGAAAAGCTACAAAATATTCAATTTGGTCCAATCAAAGCTTCGGACTATTTAAACAAAGATGTATTAAAGAATATTATCTATCTCACGTTTGCGATTATTCTCTTCTTTTTTGGTGTCATCGTTTATGGAATTGTTCTTAATCTTCGTGATCTTCCTCTATCTGAAGCTTTGCTCAAAAGTGGTTATTCTGAAATTACAAATCCTAAAATTGTTATAGACAGACATAATTATACTTTGGGAATATATGAGGACAGTGTGCTTATAAAAAATTACAAAGTTAGCTTCGGTAAATCAGTCCACACTCCTAAGACAAGGGCAGGAGATAAAGCAACACCGGTTGGTATTTATAAAATTTGTAAGATTTATACAACTCATAAATATCATAAGTTTTTTCAAATAAATTATCCGAATCTTGATGACGGCGCAAATGCTTTAAGGAAAGGATTAATCTCTCAGAAAGAATACAACGATATTAAGTTCGAGTACTATTATGAAGAATGTCCTAAGTATCACAACTTACTCGGTGGTAATATTGGTATTCACGGTATTGGAGAATTAAACTATATTTTTAAAAATCTTCCGTTTGTTTTTAACTGGACAGACGGTTCCATTGCAATGAGTAATGAAAACATAGACGAAATTTATTCAGTAATAAGAGAGGGAACCGAAGTTGTTATTAAATAAAATTTTTATTTGTTTCTCCCTAACTGTGTTGATTTTAACATTAAGCGGCTG
Organism: uncultured Ignavibacteriaceae bacterium; assembly: GCA_963790385.1. Lineage (GTDB taxonomy): Bacteria > Bacteroidota > Ignavibacteria > Ignavibacteriales > Ignavibacteriaceae > IGN2. The sequence goes on along the minus strand of CAWBOG010000002.1, from coordinate 648,300 downwards.
TAAAAAATCGTACGAGCCTCCACCTCATAATTTGTTTGAAAATGAACAGCTTATTAATAAAACTGCTAAAGATCTGGTAGGTGATAATGTCTCTTTTACCAGTGCAGGTTATTTTGAAAGCGATACCTTAAAATCGATTGTTGCCGGTGTGGAAGTTTCCGAAAAAAATGAATGGGGAATAGAGTTTTATCTGATCAGCTGGATGGAGGGTGAATTTAAAGTCAAATATAAAACAGGATTGCTAAATGGATCTTTTGTTCAATGTCTCGTTAACAAAATAAAATTCTCCGATTTTGATACTGAACTGATCTATTACAATTCAAAAAATTACTTTTTAGGAAATGCAAGCGGAGATGTTTATTCACATGTTATTGATATGAAAAAACTTAAAGTTTATAGCGCACACCTTTCTGTTGTTACTGAAGGAAGAGTTTCATTGGATCTTTCGCAAAATATAGAAAATCCGATGCTAAAAAATTTCTTTATCAGTTATTTCAGAAGAGATTATCCTAATCTAAGATTAGTAGAAAAAGCAATTTAATTTATTATCAGACATATTGCCTGATTGTGGTTTAATTCTACAACTAAGAAAATATTCCGCTCCTTAATGAAGTTTCTTTTTTACATCATAAGTTTGATTTTACTTTTTAGCGTATGTCACTTTGCTCAGGAGGAAGACAGAATCGCATTATCATCTATCTCTTTTACTGGTAACGAAACATTCTCTGATGGAGATTTAAAAGCAGTTATTCAGAGTGAAGAATCGCCAATGTGGTTATGGAGATTCTTAAACTCTTTTTCATTTCTTGGCTCGCCACCAAATTATTTCGATTCAACTTCAATTTCAGTTGATGTAATTTCCCTTAAATCCTTTTATGCTGTGAATGGATATTTCAAAGCTGAAATAAATTACTCGTTCGTTATTGACACTTCAGGTAAATCTGCCGACCTGACTTATAACATAAAAGAAAATTCACCATTCACTTTTAACTCAGTTCGATTTCCGGGTCTTGAAAATTTAAATGAATGGATGAATTCTAATATCGTTGATTACAAGGAATATTCATTAGGTGAAAGATATTCTCAGCAAAATGTCGAAAAGAAAAATGCTCAAATAATTACATTTCTTAAGAACAATGGCTACATGTTCGCTGCATATGATAGTTCAATTGTTAAAATTGATACAAGCAATTCAAGAATAGATTTATGGAACTATTTTACAACCGGAGACTTTTACAGATACGATGATATTAAAATTGATAAAACAGGCGATGCAAATTCAGAAGTGAGTTATGATTTAATAAAATATATTACAAACATAAATGTTGGCGATACATACCGGGAAAATGAGCTTGCAACGAGCAGACTTCGATTAGCAAGAACAGGTCTTTTCAGTTCAATAAATCTTAAAGGAGTAAGTGAAGATTCCACAGCCGGGAAAGCACAGCTTCAGATAACCGGCACTGTTACACCACTAAATGAATTATCGCCGGAAATTTTTGCAGATAATGAAAATAACTATTTCAATATTGGAGTTGGTGCAAGCTATGTTCGTAAAAATTTTCTTGGTGATGCCCGAAAGCTAACCATACGCGCAAATTTCAAAGTGAATGATGTACCAAATATTAGCTTTGGTTCTGATTATTTTTCTGATGCATTTCAATCCGAAATTGAACTCTCGGCGATTGTAGAACAACCATTTTTATTTAGCCGTAATATTGCAGGAAGGTTAGAACTATATTTAAAGTCGTATAATATTGAATCAGTAGATTATCAGAACTATGGAGCTAATTTTAACACAGTTGTCGATATGCCTACTTATACTTTTATCAATCTTTTTAGCCCTTATTTAAGATTCGATAGGCTGAACTATACTATCCCAACATATTTATTTAATGAAGACACTGTTTCTGCGAGCCCAACAACTTTTACTTCGTCACTGGGAACTGAACTAGGTTCTACCAAAACCAATGATCTTTTTTATCCGACAGCAGGAAATATTATTTCTTTAATTACTGAGTTATCATCAGCAAATGTAAAATGGGATGTCAGGAATTACAATACAAGTGAAATTGTTCGTTCGATTGATTCTTTGGGATTCTATTTAAAGTTGCAATTAATGCTCGGCTTTTATTTTTCTATCTCTCGGGATAATCAAACTGTCTTTGCCACGAAATTTAAATCAGGATATATTCAGATGCTTAGTGGTGGCCAGGGATTGGTTTCACCCAATCAGACATTTTTTGCCGGAGGTTCTAACTCAGTCAGAGGTTGGAAATCGAGAGAGTTAATTCCGCCGGATCAGGGTCCTGATGATTTATTTCCGCCATCTTTAAATGAAGAATTAAAAATCCGGGGTGGAACTTTTTTACTCGAAGGTAGTTTCGAATTCCGAAGACGTTTTGAGGAAGATTTCGGTTATGTGTTATTTTTAGATTATGGAAATACTTGGAATGGTGCTGATCAATTTCAATGGGATGAGGTTGCAGTGGCTATCGGAACAGGTATAAGATATTACTCAGCTATTGCACCATTCAGATTAGATTTTGGTTTTAAACTTTATGACCCAAAAGATCTTCAGTTTATTTATGATACACCATTTTTAGAAACGATGGTAATTAATTTTGGTATTGGTGAAGCATTCTAATTAAATGATTAGTTGAGTTCTCTGTATCTTTAAAGGAAAATAAATAAAAAATTTATAACGAATGGTGATAAATGATTTATAGTATGACTGGCTACGGAAAGAGTAGCAGCTCGAAGAATAAAATATCTGCAGAAGTCGAAGTAAAAAGTGTCAATAGCAGATTTTTTGAAATATCTCTTAAACTGCCATCAATTCTTTCAGCTTATGATTATGAAATCCGTGAACTAATTAAATCAAAAGTTCAAAGAGGAAAACTTAATGTTGTTATCCACTTTAAAAAGGACGGTGTTGAAAATGGATTTATTTCTGTAGATACTAAAAAGTTATCAATTCAATTGTCATTAATAAAAAAAATTAAGAAAGCAGCCGGAATCAAAGAAGATATTAGGCTTGAACATCTACTTAACAGTAAAGAAATATTCACTTCACAGGATAATGAATTAAGTAAAGTTGAATTCGAGATAATTAAATCAGCTTTAAATAAAGCACTCGATAAATTAATTCTTATGAAGAAAAAAGAAGGCGCAGAACTATCCAGAGATTTTTTAAATAGAATCGATAAAATCAATCTTAAGGTTTCGGGAATCGAAAATGATTATAGAAACAGCATTGAAGAATATCATAACAAACTTAAACAGCGAATTCAGGAGTTGATGGCAAATATCGAATTAAATGAAGACAGATTGCATCTCGAACTAGCTCTGATTGCAGATAGAGCAGATATAACGGAAGAGTGCGTAAGATTAAAAAGTCACCTTAAATTTTTCAGAGAAAGTCTTAAGAATGAAAAAGAGCCTGGTAAAAAATTAAATTTTCTCTGCCAGGAAATGAATAGAGAAACGAATACAATTTCATCTAAGTCTGTTTCAACATCAATAATACATGCTTCTGTTTTAATTAAAGAGGAAATTGAAAAAGTTAAAGAGCAATTACAGAACATCGAGTAAATGTTGAATCAGAGTCAAGGAAAACTAATCGTATTTTCTGCTCCAAGCGGTGCAGGCAAAACAACTATAGTAAAAGAAATATTGAAGGAATTTCCCCAGATTATTTTCTCAATATCAGCAACTACACGACCTAAAAGAGAAACAGAAAAAAATGGTATTGAATATTTTTTTCTATCTGAAACAGAGTTTGTGCAAAAGATTGAAAATGATGATTTTATAGAGTGGGAAAAGTTTTATGACTACTATTATGGCACGCTTAAGAGCTTTATTAGTGGAAATTTGGAAGCTGGGAAGCCAGTATTGCTTGAACTGGACGTAAAAGGCGCACTCACAATAAAAAGACTTTACCCTTATGCTCATTTAATATATATTTCGCCTCCCAGTTTTGAAGAGCTTGTAAACAGACTCAGACAGAGAAATACAGAGAGTGAGTCCGATTTTAATAAAAGGATCGATAGAGCAAAGATGGAATTGAGTTTAAAAGACCAATTCGATTATGTCATAGAGAACGAGGCACTCAAAACTGCAGTAAATGAAGCAAAAAATTTAATTGATAAAATCTTAAAGGAGAAATATTAAATGGAAATTAACCCAATTGATTTAAGAGAAATCGATAAACAAGCAGGAAATGTTTATGAAGGTATTATAGTTGCATCAAAAAGAGCTCGTCAAATTAACTCTGAAAATAAAATTGAGTTTAATGCGTTGTTGAGTACAATACCTGAATCAACCACTGATGATGAAAGTGAGGATATCGATAATCCAGCCCAATTAAAAATTGCACTGGAACTTGAGCAAAGAAAAAAACCTCACCTTCAGGCTTTAAATGAATTTTTAGATGGTAAAATTGATTTTGAATTTAAGAAATAATCATACTTAATTATTACTTTTATTCTTTTTTTAGAATCCGGCCCTATGCCGGATTTGTTTTTTTAAAATATGTTGTTCCAATTTGCATTAAATTTCAGTTGAACAATTTGAAGGTATTGATATGATTAAAGATCCATTAAATGGTAAAAAAATAATTATTGGAATTACGGGCTGTATTGCTGCTTATAAAGCCTGCTTGATAATCAGAGAACTCATAAAAAGAGGAGCCGTAGTAAAAGTTGTAATGACCCCATCTGCCACTGAATTCATTACGCCACTCACTCTTTCCACCCTTTCACAAAATGAAGTTATTGTAAATACTTTTCCACCAAATCAGAAAGAGGGGACAAATCTTTCAACCTGGCATATTGATTATGTGCTTTGGGCTGATTTGATGTTGATAGCACCTGCAACCGTAAACACCATTGCGAAAATTGCTTATGGATTTGCTGACAATGCACTTTTAACTCTTATTACTGCTTTGCGGTGTCCACCTTGTGATTGCACCTGCCGCTGATGTTGACATGTTTAATAATCCAATTAATATAGAAAATCTCCAAAAGCTGAAAAAACTCGGACATTATATTGTTCATCCGGAATCCGGTGAACTTGCAAGCGGTCTTTTGGGGGAAGGAAGATTAGCAGATACAAATAAAATTATTGACGCAGTTGAATTAATTCTTACAGGACATTCAAAAGATTTAGCTGATAAAAAAATATTAGTTTCAGCCGGACCAACTTATGAAGATATTGACCCTGTACGATTTATTGGAAATCGTTCATCGGGCAAAATGGGTTACGCAATTGCAAAAGCAGCTTATCTGCGTGGTGCAGATGTAACTTTGATTTCAGGTCCGTCTTCACAAAAAATTTATCCGGAAATAAAAATGATAAAAGTTCGATCTGCTGAAGAGATGGAGAAAACAGTTAAAAAAGAAGTTGATAAAAATAATTTACTTATTATGTCAGCCGCAGTTTCAGATTTTCGTCCTGCCAAAACTTCATCAAACAAAATAAAAAAAGAGAATGGAACGATGGAATTAAAACTTGAACTTAATCCCGACATTCTGGCTTCGATAAAAACGAAGAAAACAAAAGTAATTGGGTTCGCACTTGAAACACAGAATGAATTAAGCAATGCAAAGAAAAAACTAAAAGAAAAAAATCTCGATTTGATTGTATTAAATTCTCCCGGTAAAGAAAGTGGATTCGAAGTTGACACAAATAAAGTTACAATAATCAGGCAGAATGGTAAACAAATAAAACTCCCATTGCTTTCCAAGTTTCAGGTAGCAAATAAAATTTTGACCGAAGCGAAAAATCTTTTGTCAGTCTGAGCGAAGTCGAAGACTAAATAAAAAAGTCACACTTCGACAAGCTCAGTGTGACGGTTAGTTTATGCTTACATGACCAAACCAACTAAAAAAGAAATTATAAAAACTTTAAATCTTCAAAAAGAAATTTTCGGGGATGAGTTATTCATTCCAAAAAAGAAAATATCTGCGAAGGTTGTAAAAGAGCCTTCTTCAGCTTACAAAGAACCAGTCTTATTCCAGGAAGAAAAAGAAGAACGGTCTGCTGATAAAGCAAATTGGGAACGAACAACTTCCCTTGATGAACTTGAAAAATTAATTTGCAATTGCACAAAATGCAGATTGCACCAGGGAAGAAATAAATTTGTGTTCGGGACAGGTAATCCGAATGCTGAAGTTTTAGTTATTGGCGAAGGTCCGGGAGCTGAGGAGGATAAGCAGGGCTTACCGTTTGTTGGAAGAGCAGGCAAACTTTTAACCGATATGTTGAAAGCAATCAAGTTTGAAAGGGAAGAAGTTTACATTGGTAATGTAGTCAAATGTCGCCCACCGGAAAACAGAACTCCTATGCAAGATGAAATGGATACCTGTTTACCTTACCTGAAAAAGCAGGTTGAATTAATAAAACCAAAATTAATTTTGTGTCTTGGATTAACAGCAGCGAAAGGTTTGTTGAAGAAAAAAGAATCTCTGGGTCAGTTAAGAAAAAGTGTTTTTGAATATGAAGGTGCAAAAGTGATTGTATCGTATCATCCGGCAGCATTGTTAAGAAATCCTCATTGGAAAAAAGATAGTTGGGAGGATTTAAAGAAATTCAGAAAAATGTACGACACTTTGTGAAAAAGTTGTAGAACTCAAATGAAGCTCTATTTAATCGTTACTCTCGGATCTGGTATCGGTGGGTTTTTGCGTTATGCAATCTCCGATATTGTCTATAAATACTCTCCATCACTTTTTCCATATGGAACATTAATGGTGAACATTCTTGGAAGCTTTCTTCTCGGTTTTATTCTTTTCTATCTTGATGCTGTAAAACTTATCTCCACTGAAATGAGATTATTTCTAACTGTCGGTTTATGCGGGGGACTAACAACATTCTCCACTTTTTCGTATGAGACAGTAAAACTTATCCAGGATTCCGAATATCTTCTTGCAGGGACGAATATTTTGCTTAATGTGTTTATTACATTATTGGCTGTCGTGTTAGCTGCGTTCATATCAAAACTTTTAATCGGAGGGTGAAATGCACATTAAAGGTGAAGCGAAATTACTAAGAATTTTTATTGGCGAATCCGATTTAATTAATCACGCACCTGTTTATGAAAAAATTGTACTTGAAGCACGCAAAGCAAGTTTGGCAGGTGCAACAGTAACGAAAGGAATATTGGGTTTCGGTGCATCAAGTAGAATTCATACAACTAAACTTTTAAGACTTTCAGAAGATTTACCACTCGTTGTTGAAATTGTGGATGAAGAAAAAAAGATTGAAGATTTCATTTCAGTGTTGAATGAAATTTTTGAAGAATCAAACTCGGGCGGATTAATTACGATAGAGAAGGTGAGTATTATTAAATATTCAGCTATTAAGTAAAGCAGTATTAAGTTTGCTTTGTCTAATGAATATGCAAATGGATTTTAATTTTTAATTGTGGAAATATTCTATGTCTAAAACATATCAATGTCAGATTTGTAAAAAAGCAAAAAAACAGAATGAAGTTGTCCCCTCAGATTTAATACGACCGGCAATAATTAATTTAATTCAAAAAGTTCATCCGGAAGTTATTGAAACGGGTTACATTTGTTATGATGACCTGAATATTTTCCGGAATAAATATATACAGCAGATGATGGAGGATGAAAAAGGTGAATTGACAGAGCTTGAACAATCTGTTATACAAAGTTTTAAGGACAATGAAATATTAACAAGAAACATTGATGCAGAGTACGAAGGGAAACTAAAAACCGGTGAACGTATTGCAGATAAAATTGCTACTTATGGGGGAAGCTGGAAATTTATAATTACATTCGCAATAATTTTAACGATTTGGGTAATTGTGAATTCAGTAGTACCATTGTTCAGACCATTTGATCCTTATCCGTTTATTCTTCTCAATCTCGTTTTATCCTGTCTTGCAGCAATCCAGGCACCGGTAATAATGATGAGTCAAAACAGACAGGAATCAAAAGACAGAGCCAGATCAGAGCACGATTACCAGATAAACCTTAAAGCAGAACTTGAAATAAGAAACCTTCATCAGAAAATTGATCATCTTTTAACTCACCAATGGGAAAGATTGGTGCAGATTCAACAAGTTCAGCTTGAAATGATGGAGGAATTGAAATCGAGGAGATAATTTTTTCAATTGATGACAACAATTGATTATTTTCATTTTTGAATAAAAAATTAGAAATATTTTGAAATTTTTGATTCTTAGATCAAAACTTTTTAATTTCCGAGTGTAAATAAAATAATTCAACTTAAAATTAACCCCGCACTCTGCGGGGCATTTTTTCTCATCGAATGGCAAAAACTAAAAGAACAAATAACAATGGAAACGGGTTTGATAATTCAAACTCAGCGGATGTAAAACCACCAGCAGCTCCGGAAATTGAAGCGTCTGTTCTCGGTGCAATGATGATTGAGAAAGATGCTGTTCCAAAAGCTCTTGAAATGCTTTCTCCGGATAGTTTTTATGTTAAGGCACACAGAATAATTTTTGAAGCAATGATTTCATTATTCGATTCTGATGAACCGATTGACACAGTTACGCTTTACGAAGAATTAAAGAAACGCGGCGATCTTGAAGAAGCAGGCGGTGCAGTTTACCTGAGCAAACTTTCACAAAACATTTCATCAGCAGCAAATATTGAATATCACGCAAAGATAATTTTAGAGAAACAGATTTTAAGAGGGCTGATATCAAGTGCTCACGAAATTGCGAAGAATGCTTATGAAGGTTCAGCAGATGCATTCGATATTCTTGATGATGCTGAAAGAAGAATTTTTGATATAACGGAAAGCCATCTTAATAAATCTTACCAGGGAATGGATAAAGCGGTTCGAGAAGCGATGGAGTACATCGAAACAATTCATTCATCAACTCAGCAAAAATTTTCCGTGCCAACTGGTTTTTTTGAACTTGATGAAATTTTAGGCGGTCTACAAAAATCAGATTTAATAATTCTTGCAGCTCGTCCTTCAATTGGTAAAACAGCACTGGCTTTATCAATTGCACGTAATGCAGCAATTGATCATAAAGTTCCTGTTGGAATTTTTAGTCTTGAAATGGCAACTATGCAGCTTATCATCAGAATGATCTGTGCTGAAGCTAGAATTAATGCTCACCTTGTAAGAACTGGAAAGCTTCCACATTCAGAAGGACCGAAGCTCAGCAAAACTGTACACAAATTAACTGATGCACCAATTTATGTTGATGATACTCCGGCTTCGACTGTACTTGAGATCAGAGCAAAAGCGAGAAGACTTAAATCTGAAAAAGGAATTGGATTAATAATCATTGATTATCTTCAGTTAATGACTGGTCCGGCAAAAGCAGAATCACGCGAACGAGAAATATCTCACATATCAAGATCTTTAAAATCATTAGCAAAAGAACTGAACATTCCTGTTATGGCACTTGCACAATTGAATAGAGCAGTGGAAGCCAGATCAGACAAACGTCCGCAACTTTCTGATCTTAGAGAGTCAGGTTCAATTGAACAGGATGCCGATGTTGTGATGTTCCTGAACAGACCAGAATATTATGGAATTGAAAAAGATGAAAACGGCGAATCACTTGAAGGAGTTGCAGAGGTTATTGTTGGTAAACAAAGAAACGGTCCTACTGGAATGGTTAAATTGGCTTTTGTAAAAGAATATGCCCGCTTCGAAAACTTAGCTCACGCTAGACAAATTGAAGAGTTCGCTTCTCTCCCTGTGGATGAAGACATTATCTAATCAATTACAAATTATAAATTATAAATTGATTCGCTTCACAATTATATTTTTTATTATTTTCTTTTCAATACCTTTTACTTACTCACAAATATTTTCTGATACAGATGTAGAAATTTGTAACTCAAAGTTTCAGATAGCAATTGATGATGAATTGGAATATCAACCAATCAATGATGTCATAGTCGAGATTGGAAAAAGTTTTATTGGAACAGAGTATCTTGCTCATGGATTGGAAGAAGATGGAGATGAACAACTTGTAATAAATCTAACAGGACTTGACTGTACAACACTTGTTGAAAATTGTTTGGCTCTTTCAAGGTGTGTAAAAAAAGGCACAACTTCATTTGATGATTATATGGAAGAACTTCAATTCATTCGTTATAGAAATGGTGTTGTAGATGGCTACACCTCAAGGCTTCATTATTTTTCTGATTGGATTACTAACAATGTTGCTAAAGATGTTGTTGAAGATGTAACTGCTCAAATTGGTGGGGAACCCATAAAATTTCATCTGGATTTTATGTCAACGCATCCCGAAAGTTACAAGCAGTTGGAAGAGAATCCTGATTTAATTCCTGTCATTAAAATTCAGGAAGAAGAAATTAATTCGAGAGAATATTATTACATCCCAAAAGAAGAGTTTATAACAAAAGAAAAATTTGTAAACAGTGGCGATATTATTGCAATTACCACAACGGTTGAAGGACTTGATATCGGTCATATCGGAATCGCAGTTGAAATGGATGATGGAAGAATTCACTTACTTCACGCACCAAGTCCAAATACTAAAGTACACATCACTGAACTAACTTTAGAAGATTATTTAATGAAATACAAAAGACATTCAGGTGTGATTGTGTTGAGAGTCTTAGAACCGACTGACTTACCCGACTAACTCTCCCGAATTAATTTTATTGAATTTTAATTCGTGTATTCGTGGCTATTTATTATTCACTAACCTACCTGACGGCAAGAAGGTTCACGAATATTTTCTTCCACAGTTCTTGCTTTTAATCCTAATGACTTAAGTTTTTCTGTATTCAGGGAAACATCACTTACGCTGGGATAATTTGTAATTTCTTCTGCTGTAATTTCTTGAAGAAGATTTTTATCAAAACCTGCGATTGAACAAAGCATTTCACCAAGTTCGTATCGTGATAGTCTTTCAAATCCACCAAGATTAATAATTTCTTCTTTTATATCCATTTCAGTCAAATCAGCAATTATTCTTGAAGCATCAATCAAAGAAATTGGAGTTCTGAATTGATCTGAAAATAATTTAACAGGTCTGTTATTCTTCAACTCATCATAAATAAAATGAAAATGACATCGTGAATGATTCAAGCCAAAACCATACAATAAAGAAGTTCTCAGAATTAAATAATTATCTGTAAATTCTTTTACTTTACTTTCGCCTACAAGTTTTGTCTCAGCATAAAGTGAAGCGGGAATTAGTTTTGCATCTTCCTTTAAAAATGAACCTCTATAACCGGCATAGACAAGATCGGTGGAAATATAAATCAGTTTTGAATGATACATTTCACAAAGTGCTGCGATATTTTTTGTTACCGTAACATTCACATCAAAATAATCTTTAGCAGATTGGTTTTCCTTCGGAACTGGATTAGTAATTGCTGCAGCGTGAATTACAATCTCAGGTTGGAATTCCTGGAAGAGAATCTTTAGATCATTCTCATTTAGCAAGTCGATTTTCCTGGATAAAAATTCTTTGCAGTTACCAGGATGGTTATTATACGTTGTAAGAATTTTATAGTTCTTAGATAATTCCAGATTCAGATGTTGTCCAAGCAGTCCACTGCCACCCGTTATTAAAATTTGCTTCATTCATTATACCGAATTAGTGACTTATACTACTATCAATTTAGTAATAGATTTGCTACGATCTTAATACTAAGCTATTCTTTGGATTTACTTCAGTCCTTTGGTAAATTTATAAATTATCAAACAGAATTATATGTATAAACCAATAATATTAGGCCTATTCTTCTTCTTCAACTCAACAGTTTTTGGTCAAGCAGGCCAGTTTTTCGATGCTCCTTTTGGAGGTGGAATTGGATATGTCCCTGGCTGGTACATTCCGAATGTTGATCCAATAAATGCTCAGTTGAGTCAGGCCGGTATGCCTGAACTTTCTACAAGTGGTTTTTATTCATCAGGAATAGCTGGTTTTCTTTATTTAGGATTTGTTAAGGATCTAAGAGTTGGTGGAATGGGTTTTGGAGGTTGCCTTTCATCATCTCAAACAGTTAATAATGTTAATAGAGAAGTGGTTTATACTTTGAGTGGTGGTGGAGTTACTATAGAGTATACATTACCATTTATAAAAAATGTAGGAGTATCTGTTGGTGCAGTTATCGGTGCCGGCAGTTTGGAATTAGATCTCTATAGAAATTCAGGAAATTTTTCCTGGGGTGGAATGTGGGAAGAATTGAATGATCCAAATCAAAGTTCAGACGATTATTATGGTAAATTAAGAAACCATTACTGGATGTTCACACCAACTGTTAACCTGGATTACCCTGTTTATAGATTTGTGTTAATTAGACTTGGCGTTGGTTATCAGCTTGCATTCGCTGATGAATGGACAGCCGATAATGATCAACCTGTATCAAATATTCCATCCGGTTTAAATAGCAATTCGTTTTTTATTCAATCAGGAATCTTCATAGGATTTTTTTCCTTTTAATCATGAAAAAAATATTAGTAACCGGTGGTGCGGGATTTATCGGAAGTAATTTTATTAACCACATCCTTGGTAAGCGTGATGATATCTTCATCGTAAATCTTGATAAATTAACTTATGCAGGAAATCTCCTGAATCTAAAAAGTATTGAAAATCATCCCAACTATGATTTTATCAAGGGTGATATTGTAAATGATGAATTAGTCAGTTACATCTTTCAGAAATATGAAATATCTAATGTTATAAACTTTGCTGCTGAGTCTCACGTGGATCGAAGCATACTTGGTTCTGAAATTTTCTTCAGGACAAATGTTTTGGGAACAAATGTTCTTCTTGAAAATGCGAAGAGATTCGGAGTTGAAAAGTTTGTTCAGATATCTACTGATGAAGTTTATGGAAGTCTTGGACCCGAAGGACAGTTTGAAGAAACAACACCGTTGCAACCAAACAGTCCTTATGCAGCCAGTAAAGCTGCAGCAGATATGATGGCATTTGCTTTTTATCATACATATCAGGTTCCTGTTGTAATAACACGATGTTCGAATAATTATGGACCTTACCAATTCCCCGAAAAATTAATACCTTTAATGATTCTCAATTCTATTGAGAATAAAAAGTTGCCCGTGTATGGGGATGGTTTGAATGTTCGTGATTGGATTTATGTGATTGATCATAATAAAGCAGTTGAATTGGTTTTAGAAAAAGGGAAGATAGGAGAAGTTTATAACATCGGTGCAAATACAGAGAAACCAAACATCGAAATAGTTAAGCTTATATTAAACCAAGTTCGAAAGTCTGAAGGTTTAATTGAGTATGTGAAAGACAGACCCGGACATGATAGAAGATATGCAATTAATTCTT
>CAWBOG010000002.1:0-630000 GCA_963790385.1 uncultured Ignavibacteriaceae bacterium | reverse complement strand
AAGGTCCCCAAATAATAGTTAACAGAGAAAGGATGTTAAGTTGCTTAGACAACTAGGATGTTGGCTTAGAAGCAGCCATTCATTTAAAGAGTGCGTAATAGCTCACTAGTCAAGCGACTTAGCGTCGACAATACACGGGACTTAAACTATTTACCGAAGTTGTGGACTCCGACTTGTCGGAGTGGTAGAGGAACATTCTATATGCATCGAAGGTTAACTGCGAGGTTAACTGGAGCGTATAGAAAAGCAAATGTTGGCATTAGTAACGATAATCTCGGTGCAAAACCGAGACGCCGAAAATCTAAGGTTTCCTGAGCAATGTTAGTCATCTCAGGGTTAGTCGGATCCTAAGCCGAGGCCGAAAGGCGTAGGTGATGGTAAACAGGTTAATATTCCTGTACCTGGTAAATTTCATTCGACCGTAAGGAGAGACGCAGGAGTGAAGGTCAGCCGCCTGTTGGATTAGGCGGTCTAAGCAAGTAGGCTGAAAGCGTAGGCAAATCCGCGCTTTCTTAAGGCCGAGATGCGAACGGGAGTCCTTTGGACATAAACTGACCGTAACCATACTGCCGAGAAAATCTTCGTACGGGAGAAATTTATTAGACCGTACCGCAAACCGACACAGGTAGATGGGATGAGTATTCTAAGGCGCTCGAGTGAGCCGTGGTTAAGGAACTCGGCAAATTAACCCCGTAACTTCGGGAAAAGGGGTGCCCCTTGTAAGTGATGTCCTTCGCGGGCAAAGCTGAAAGGGGCCGCAGTGAAATGGCCCAAGCGACTGTTTAACAAAAACACATGTCTCTGCGAAGTCAATCAAGACGATGTATAGGGACTGACACCTGCCCGGTGCTGGAAGGTTAAGAGGAGATGTTAGCCGCAAGGCGACGCATTGAATCGAAGCCCCAGTAAACGGCGGCCGTAACTATAACGGTCCTAAGGTAGCGAAATTCCTTGTCGGGTAAGTTCCGACCTGCACGAATGGTGTAACGATTTGGGCACTGTCTCAACCACGGGCTCGGTGAAATTGTGGTACCGGTGAAGACGCCGGTTACCCGCATATGGACGGAAAGACCCCGTGCACCTTTACTGCACCCTAATATTGGGTTCGGATAGGGCATGTGTAGCATAGGTGGGAGGCTTTGAAGCCGGGACGCTAGTTTCGGTGGAGCCAAAGGTGAAATACCACCCTTGTTTTATTTGGATTCTAACCTCGATCCTTGAATCAGGATTAGGAACAGTGTTAGGCGGGTAGTTTGACTGGGGCGGTCGCCTCCAAAAATGTAACGGAGGCTCTCAATGGTTCCCTCAGCATGGTTGGTAATCATGCGTTGAGTGTAAAGGCACAAGGGAGCTTAACTGCGAGACATACAGGTCGAGCAGGTGCGAAAGCAGGACTTAGTGATCCGACGGCTGCGAGTGGAAGTGCCGTCGCTCAAAGGATAAAAGGTACGCCGGGGATAACAGGCTGATCTTACCCAAGAGTTCATATCGACGGTAAGGTTTGGCACCTCGATGTCGGCTCATCGCATCCTGGGGCTGAAGAAGGTCCCAAGGGTTTGGCTGTTCGCCAATTAAAGCGGTACGTGAGCTGGGTTCAGAACGTCGTGAGACAGTTCGGTCCCTATCCTATGCGGGCGCAGGATACTTGAGAAGGGTCGCTTCTAGTACGAGAGGACCGAAGCGAACGTACCTCTAGTGTACCAATTGTCACGCCAGTGGCATCGTTGGGTAGCTATGTACGGTTGTGATAAGCGCTGAAAGCATCTAAGCGCGAAGCACGCTTCAAGATTTGGTATCCCTTACGTAAGTAACTTAAGACTCCTCGGAGATTACGAGGTTGATAGGCTGCAGGTGTAAGTGCAGTAATGTATTTAGCCAAGCAGGTACTAATAAGTCGTGCGACTTAACCATTTATTTTTATAAATAGGTTATATTTTACATTCTCTATTGGCTCAAGCTCTTTCAATCTTCTTTTTTTTATTAGATTTTGGTGACTATAGCCTGGGTGATACACCTCTTCCCATTCCGAACAGAGTAGTTAAGACCCAGTACGCCGATGGTACTGCATGCGCAGGTGTGTGGGAGAGTAGGTAGTCGCCAACTTTTATTATAACCCCGTTCGCTTTGCGATCGGGGTTTTTTATTTTACGAGCGAATTTTCTTTCAATTTTATTTTTTATTTTTGACCCAACAAAAGCAGGATTAAGACAATGGCTTACTTTTATATCAAACTCATTCATATAATCTTCGTAATAATTTTCCTTGGTAATATCACAATCGGATTGTTCTGGAAAATGTTTGCGGAAAAAACTAAAGATCCCGATAAAATTGCTTTTGCATTCAAAGGAATAATTAAAGCCGATAGATATTTCACAATGCCCGGAGTTATCGTAATAACTTTATTCGGGATGGCTTGGGCTATGCACGCTAGAATTCCGATTTTAGGGACAGGTTGGATACTCTGGTCAATAATACTTTTTACAATTTCCGGAGCTGTATTTATGGCAAAGCTTGTTCCTTTACAAAAGAAATTAGCTGCACTGGCTTCTGATAAGGAAAAATTTAACTGGGATGAATATCACAAACTTTCGAAGCAGTGGGATTTTTGGGGTTACGTTGCTTTACTCACTCCCTGGATAGCTACAATTTTAATGGTGATAAAACCAAACATCTAGTATTGAATTTTTCAATTGAGATCAGAAAAGAAAATAGAAAATGCATTGCTTTGCTACCACTGTGGTGATGGATGCAAAGATGATTCAATAAAAATTGACGATAAACTTTTCTGCTGCAACGGCTGTAAAACAGTTTATGAAATACTAGATCAAAATAAACTCTGCAATTATTACAATCTAGACCAGACTCCCGGCATTTCTCCCAACTTAATTTTTGAACACCGGTTCGATTATCTGGATGATCCTTCAACGATTCAAAAGCTTCTGGATTTTCAGGATGAAAATATCAGTAAAGTTACTTTTCATATTCCACAAATGCACTGCAGTTCCTGCATCTGGCTGCTTGAGAATCTTTACAAGCTTACCACGGCTGTTAGTTCTTCACAAGTTAACTTCCTGAAAAAAGAATTAAGCATAACTTTTAATCATAATAGTATTTCTTTAAAAGAGTTAGTTAAGCTGCTAACCTCAATCGGTTATGAACCTCAAATCTTGCTGGAGAACATTGAAAAGAAAATTGAAAACAAAACCTCACAAACTCTTCACCTAAGGATTGGAGTTGCTGGGTTTTGCTTCTTGAATGTGATGGTCTTTTCATTTCCCGAATATCTTGGAATTGATGTAACGGATTCATTCCTCAAAAACTTTTTCATCACACTTAATTTAATTCTAGCATTGCCGGTGGTTTTCTTTTCCGGTTGGGAATATTTTGGTTCTGCACTGAAGGGACTTCGAAAGAAAATAATTAATATCGATTTTCCAATTTCACTTGGTATTCTAGCATTGTTTGGAAGAAGTCTTTACGAATTAATTTCTCAAACCGGTGTCGGTTATTTCGACTCGTTAACTGGATTAGTTTTCTTTCTGCTGATTGGAAAATTTCTTCAGGAGAAAACGTATTCTTATCTCAACTTCGAAAGAAATTATAAATCTTTCTTCCCGCTCTCGGTTACAATAAAAATAGAGAATACTGAGAAGTCAATCCCAATTAACAAACTAATGGTTGGCAACAGAATTATTGTCCGTAAAAACGAAATTATTCCTGCTGATTCAATTCTTCTTAATGGTGATGGCAGAATTGATTATAGTTTTGTAACTGGTGAATCAAAACCCCTAAACAAAGTTTCCGGTGAATTCATTTATGCTGGTGGAAGACAACTGGGAAGTGCGATTGAGCTAGAAGTAATCAGGGAAGTTTCGCAAAGCTATTTAACTCAGCTCTGGAACAATGATATTTTTAATAAAAAATCAGAAAGTTTTTTTACCAATTTCTCAAATGTTGTAAGTAAAAGGTTCACTATTTTTGTTTTGCTAACGGCTTTTATTTCTTCAGCGTTTTGGCTTCAATCGAGTTTCGCAACTGCAATAAATGTTTTTACAGCCGTGCTTATTGTTGCGTGTCCCTGTGCAATAGCCCTTTCTGTTCCATTTACATTTGGTAATGTGATGAGAATTTTCGGAAGAAATAAATTTTATCTCCGGAATACATCAGTCATTGAAGATCTTGGAAAGATTAACTCAATAGTTTTTGACAAGACTGGAACAATTACTCAACTTGGCAAGTCAGATTTAACTTTTACAGGGACAGTGTTAAATTCTTTCCAACAAAAAATGATAAAATCTTTAGTACGGAATTCAACACATCCATTAAGCATGAAAATTTATAACTCCTTGGAAAGCGAAGATTTTTTTTCCGTAACTAAATTTGATGAAATCCCCGGCTTTGGCATTACAGGTGTTGTTTATGGAAACAATTTAAAAATTGGTTTGAAATCATTTGTCTTGAATTCAGAAAAGGATGATATTCTAGATAAGGAAATCATACAACCATACAATCATACAACCAGGTCTTTCGTTTCGATCAACGATGAAATAATCGGCTACTTTTCAGTTACAAATTCTTACAGGGATGGGATAGAATAACGTTATTCGATCACTCGTTTCCAAATATAATTTATCTTTGCTTTCCGGTGACAATGAAGGTGAAAAATATAACCTTCAGAAATTTTTCAATGATGAAAAAGAACTTCATTTTAATCAAACTCCTGAAGACAAGCTTCAATTTGTAAAATTAAAGCAGAGTGATGGACAAAAAGTTTTAATGGTTGGTGATGGATTAAACGACGCAGGTGCACTAAAACAAAGTGATGTCGGAATAGCGGTTACAGAAGACATCAGCAGTTTTTCTCCAGCGTGTGATGCAATCCTCGATGCAACAAATTTAAAACTGCTTCCGAAATTTCTTCATTATTCGCAATCGGCTATTAAAATAATTTATATTAGTTTTGTTATATCATTTTTATATAATCTTATTGGACTAACTTTCGCAATTCAGGGAATGCTGTCACCAATTATAGCTGCAATATTAATGCCTCTAAGTTCAATTTCTGTTGTACTTTTTGCAACTTTATCAACAAACTTTGTTGCAAAAAAGTTATTGCTCATTCAGAAAGGAGAGAATTAATATCTCAGTGATTGTACTATTAATCGGAGTTAGTCTTCTTGTTGCAATTGGTTTTTTAATTGCATTTCTTATTGCTGTAAAGAAGGGTCAATATAAAGATACTCATACACCGGCTATCAGGGTGTTGTTTGATGAAAATTCCGAAGAGAAAAAAAAAGAAGAAAATAAATCTGAATCCAGTTAAAGGAGTAATTTATGCAGTTGGATAAATTCAGTTATGACAATGAAATTGTAAGAAAGTTCACACTTGCAACTGTAATTTGGGGGCTGGTTGGAATGCTTGTTGGAATTCTTATCGCTACTCAACTTTTTGCACCAGCATTAAACTTCAACATTCCTTTCTTAACTTTTGGCAGAATCCGACCGCTTCACACGAATGCTGTGATATTTGCATTTGTTGGCAATGCAATTTTTATGGGAATTTATTATTCTCTTCAGAGATTGTGTAAAGCAAGAATGTTCAGTGATGTGCTGAGCAATATTCATTTCTGGGGATGGCAATTAATAATTGTTGCAGCTGCGATTACTCTTCCTCTTGGTATTACCACCAGCAAAGAATATGCTGAGCTCGAATGGCCTATCGATATCATGATTGCTTTAGTCTGGATTGCTTTTGGTCTAAATATGTTTGGAACAATAATCAAGCGACGCGAAAAACATATGTACGTTGCAATCTGGTTTTACATTGCAACATGGGTTACCGTAACTGTTCTTCATGTTGTAAACTCAATTGAAGTTCCTGTCAGTTTTCTAAAAAGTTATCCTATTTACGCAGGCGTTCAGGATGCACTTGTTCAGTGGTGGTACGGACACAATGCTGTCGCATTCTTTTTAACAACACCATATCTCGGCTTGATGTATTATTACTTACCAAAAGCTGCAAACAGACCGGTTTATTCTTACAAGCTTTCAATAGTTCACTTCTGGACTTTGGTTTTTCTTTACATCTGGGCAGGACCTCATCATCTTTTATATTCTGCTTTACCCGATTGGGCGCAATCTCTCGGAACTGTTTTTTCAATTATGTTGATAGCTCCATCCTGGGGTGGAATGATTAACGGTTTGTTAACTCTTCGTGGTGCCTGGGACCGAGTAAGAGAAAATCCGATTCTGAAATTCATGGTCGTTGCCGTTACTGCTTATGGTATGGCAACATTTGAAGGTCCAATGCTTTCACTAAAAAATGTTAATGCAATTGCCCACTTCACTGATTGGATCATTGCACACGTTCACGTGGGTGCACTCGGCTGGAATGGCTTCTTAACTTTTGGAATTCTTTACTGGCTCGTACCAAAACTCTGGAAGACAAATCTTTATTCAAAGAAGCTTGCTAACTTCCATTTCTGGATTGGTTTCCTCGGAATAGTATTCTATGCATTATCAATGTGGTTCTCAGGAATTACTCAATCATTAATGTGGAAGCAATTTACTCCGCTTGGCGTTTTACAATATCCCAACTTCCTTGAAACTGTTTTACAAATCGTTCCGATGTATATAATCAGGATGATTGGTGGTACTATGTACTTTGTCGGAATGATAGTGATGGTCTATAACCTGATAAAAACTGCAAAGCAGGGTTCATTCGCGAAGGAGGAACCTGCTGAAGCTCCTGCACTAGAAAAATTCAAAGACCCGCTGAAGCGCGGAACAATCCATCGCTTCCTTGAAGGCAAGCCTGCAATTTTCATTTCCCTTACTCTTGTCGTTGTGCTTATTGCATCAGTTTTTGAATTCGTTCCTATGTTCCTCATTAAATCAAATGTACCTACGATTGCTTCGGTTAGACCATACACTCCTTTGGAACTTCAGGGAAGAGATATTTATATTCGTGAAGGATGCAACAACTGTCACTCACAATTGGTTCGACCGTTCCGAAGTGAAACAGAAAGATATGGTGAATATTCAAAAGCCGGCGAATATGTTTACGATCATCCTTTCCTTTGGGGATCAAAGCGAACTGGTCCGGATCTACATAGAATCGGTGGTAAGTACCCAAATCTTTGGCATTATTTGCATATGGAAAATCCATCGAGTATGTCACCCGGTTCTTTAATGCCGTCATATCCATGGATTCTGGCAAATGATTTAGATGTTTCCTCTACGGAATCAAAAATAAATGCAATGCGCAGTATTGGAGTACCTTATCCGGATGGTTATGAAAAAGTTGCAAATGATCATTTGAAAGCTCAGGCAGAAATAATTGCGATGGATCTTCAAAATGCCGGTGCACCGGCGGAACCAAATAAAGAAATTATTGCGCTGATTGCTTACTTACAGAGACTCGGCACAGATATAAAAGCAAATCCGGTTGCAACAGGAGAGGCAGGTAAATAAAATGTTTAAAGAAGTTTTGCAATCAATTGAAGGAATTGAATTTTATACTATCGTATCCATGGTGATTCTTATTTTATTTTTCATTGGAATAATAATCTGGTTATTTAAAGTTGATGGAAATTATATTAAACATATGAGTGAGCTCCCGCTCAATGAAGAAAATAATGAGCTAAAAAATTTCGCAGGTGGAAAAAATGAAGTCTAAAAAGAAAAACATTTTTGGTAAGGACTTTATTTCGGATTTCGGATTTCGGATTTCGAAATTATTCCTAATATTAACTTCTATGCTGTTATCATTCTCCGATTTGTTTGCTGCAGGTGAATCGGATTTCCCTCCAAATTATTCTGACACTGTTGCTTTGATTTTACTTTTGGTTATTGTGATTACTCTGCTTAGTATAATTTACTACGAAGGAAAACCGAAAGTTGTTAAAGAGAAGAAAGCGTCAATATTTTCAAAACTAAATCAAATTCTTACGAAGTCAACTCCTATTGAACGTGAGAAAGAAATAATGTTCGATCACGATTTCGATGGCATAAAAGAACTTGACAGTAAAATTCCACCATGGTTTTCAGGGCTTTTTATCATCACAATTATTTTCGCTGCTTATTATATGATTGACTATCACGTAATTGGATCAGGACAAGTTATGCAGGAGGAATATGCAAATGAAATTAATGTCGCAACATTAGAAAGAGAATCTTTGATTAAATCCGGTGCTTTTGTGAATGAAGAAACCGTAACGTTGTTAAATGATCCTGCGGATTTGCAAAAAGGGAAAGAGATATATGATGTAAACTGCATCGCCTGTCATGCTGTCGATGGTGGTGGCATTGTTGGTCCAAATCTAACGGACAACTACTGGATTCATGGCGGCGGAATAAAAAATGTTTTTAAAGTGATTAAGTATGGTGTTGTAGAAAAAGGAATGATTTCTTGGCAGACTCAACTTAGTCCAAACCAGATGCAGGAAGTTGCAAGTTACATCATGAGTTTGCACGGAACTACGCCTGCAGCACCAAAACAGCCAGAAGGAGAAATCTGGGTTGAAGAAAAAGCTGAATAAAGATTGATGATTATTCCGTCCCGACAATATCGGGACGAGACCTCGTCTTTTCAGACGGGCGATTTGTAATCTTCGAACTTCCTAATCCTGCCTGACGGCAGGCAGGTCTAAAATCGTTGATCTTAAATCAATCTAATGAAAAGTAATAAGTTTTTTTATTTGATATTTTATGAATGAAGATTTACTCGAACAACAGCTTTACGATGAAGAAGCCGAAACATTTCGAAATCAACTAGCTACAGTTACCAGTGATGGAAAAAGAAAATGGGTATATCCTAAAAAACCCAGGGGAAGATTTCATAATGCACGGCTTATAGTTTCAGCAATACTACTTTTTATTTTAATAGCTACTCCATTCTTCAAAGTAAATGGTCATCCTTTCATGCTTTTTGATTTTCTGAACAGGAAATTTATTTTGTTCGGAGTCCTCTTCGGTCCGCACGATTTCTATCTTCTCGTTATTGCAATGATTTCTCTTATTGTATTTGTTGTTCTTTTCACAGCAGTGTTTGGAAGAATATTTCTGCGGATGGGCTTGTCCGCAGACAATTTTTATGGAAATGGTCTTCCGTAAAATTGAATACTGGATTGAAGGTGATTCAAAAGATCAAAGAAAGTTAAAATCAGCACCGTGGACTGTCGGAAAATTTTTCAAGAAGTTTAGCAAGCAGGTTATTTTTTTTGTAATTGCATTCTTCATTTCGAACATCTTTCTCTCCTATATTATTGGAAGTGATGAGTTGCTAAAAATAATAACTGATCCACCATCTGAACATTTACAAGGATTGTTTGCAATAACTGTTTTCTCCGGGATATTTTATTTTGTCTTCTCGAATTTCAGAGAACAAGCTTGCACAATTGTTTGTCCCTATGGAAGACTGCAGGGAGTATTACTTGACAAAGACTCTATCGTTATTGCTTATGATAATGTTCGTGGTGAACCAAGAAAAAGATTTAAAAGAGATGAAGGATGGGAAAACCGGGGCGACTGTATTGAATGTTATCAATGTGTTGAAGTTTGTCCGACCGGAATAGATATTCGCAATGGAATTCAGCTTGAGTGTGTTAACTGCACTGCATGCATTGATGCTTGTGATGATGTTATGGATAAGATAAAAAGACCAAGAGGACTAATTCGTTATGCCTCACTTAGCTCGATTCAGAATAAAGCTAAGTGGAAATTTACTCCGCGTGCCATTGGTTACTCAGCTTTACTTACTCTGCTTGTAGCCGTGCTTACCATTCTTATGATTAATAGAACAGATTTCAGCGTAACTGTATTAAGAACGGCAGGACTTCTTTACCAGGAACAGCCGAATGATATGATAAGTAATCTTTACGATCTGAATATGGTAAATAAAACTTTCGATAAAATCCCGGTTGATCTGAAGCTCGAAAATTCTGAAGGAGAACTTAAGCTGGTTGGTAAAAATATTATTATCGAACCTCAGGGAAATGTTGATGCAAAATTTTTAGTTCTGTCTGCCAAAAAGTGAATTAACAAAAATGAGTACACCGATTGAAATAGGAATCTACAACGAAGATAAATTGATTAAAAAAGTTTCAACATCATTTCTCGCACCGATGAAGAAAAAACACAAGGAAGAAACCGAAGAAGATGAAGATTAGTCCGTCAAAAGATAACCGGATAAATTGGGGAACAGGAATAGTAATTGGAATAGTTGTTTTTGTCGTCATCAGCATAACGATGACAGTTATTTTTATGACTCAGGATGTCAGCCTGGTTTCGGATAATTATTATGAAAACTCTCTGCAATACCAGGATGAAATAGACAAACAAAACCGAACCCTGGCTCTTAATGAAGAGATGATGATTAATTTCAACGGAGAATTGATAAGTATCTCATCCCCTCAAAATTATTTAAATAAAAAAATATCAGGAGAAATTGATTTTTATCGTCCATCCGATCCAAAATTAGATTTCAAATTACCATTGCAGTTAGTTGAAGGAAATCAGAATCATTCCTGTTCAACGAATTCAGAAAGGATTCTGGCGCTTAAAATTAAATTGGATAATGGATGGGAATGGATATTATAATGAAAGAGCAATTACAATTGAATAAGAAAAACAATAGAACACGAGCTGACGCTGAGGAGACTGATTTTCTAAGATCCAGATCAGTGTAATCAGTCTAGATCAGACAAGCCGGAATGACATCAATAAATAAACTATGTCACCAGAAATATTAGCAGCATTTGTAGTTGGTTTAGTTGGAAGTTTGCACTGCATTGGTATGTGCGGACCAATTGCAATTGCTCTGCCTGTTCCTGATTCGAACAACCTTTCATTTTTTACAGGAAGAATTTTATACAATCTTAGGAAGAGTTGTTACTTACTCTTTTCTCGGTGCAGTTCTTGGATTAATTGGAAGTAAAATTGCACTGGCTGGTGCACAGCAGGTTGTTTCGATTATTCTTGGAGTAGTAGTTATTGTCGCAGTACTTCTTCCTCAAAAATATAAAAACTATTTCGCACAGCATCCTGTAATTCAAAAACTTGCACATCCCTTAAAGTCAAACATTGGTGTACTTTTTAAAAAGGGAACTTTCTCAGCAATGTTTCTTATCGGAATTCTTAACGGATTTCTTCCCTGCGGACTTGTTTATGTAGCATTAGCCGGAGCAATCGCCAGCGGTGATGCAATATCCGGTGCAGCAGTTATGATTCTGTTTGGACTCGGAACTGTTCCAGCTATGTTTGCTGCTTCTGTATTTGGTAAGTTCATTAATATTGGTATTCGAACTAAAATCAGAAAAGCCGTTCCTGTTTTAGCAATTCATTCTTGGAGTCATTTTTATTTTGAGGGGAATGAACTTGGGAATACCAATGCTCAGTCCAAAAGTTTCTGCTCATACTGAAGTCTCTTCTGAGATGGAGTGCCATTGATTGAAAAGGCAAAGACAAGCATTTTAAATCATAAACTCATACAACCATGCATCCATGCGACCCTGCCTTTTTGTAATTCTCCATTCAGTCATTCCGTTAAAAGATTATTTATATTTGCATAATTCTTAGTTACAAAATTATATGCGTACCTGGCTTAAAGTTACAATCGGAATTGTTTTCTCACTGATAATCATCTTTTTGGTGGGAGGATATATTTTCTACAATTCTCTCAAGGAATCACTTCCAATTTATGAAGGCGAGTTAACTGCATCATCGCTTAAGTCTGAAGTAAAAATTTATTTTGATAGTCTTGCTGTTCCCTACATAATAGCAAATAACGATGAAGATGTTTCATTTACACTTGGCTATCTTCATGCAAGGGAAAGAATGTTTTCGATGGATATGATTCGTCGGGCTGGTGAAGGAAGATTAAGTGAAATATTTGGAATTGAAACTTTACCGTTTGATAAAATGTTCAGAACTGTTGGATTGAGCAGAACGGCAAAGATGATAAAGGAAAAAATGAATCCTGAAGCGCTAAAGCTTCTTGAAGCATATTCACGCGGAGTCAATTGCTATCTTGAAGAAAAGAAAAATAAGTACCCAATCGAATTTGATGTGCTTGGTTATCAGCCGGAAGAATGGAAACCAGAACATAGCATTATAGTAATAAGAATGATGGCGTGGGAACTTAATCTTGGCTGGTGGACTGATCTGTCATTCACTGAGCTCATTCAAATACTTGGTGAAGAAAAAGTAAAAGAAATACTTCCGGGTTATCCTGAAAATGCACCAACAATTATTCCCGCTGATATAAAAAAGTTTGCACAGATTAATTCCAACTTCATCGAGACTGACAAAGCATTTAGAAAATTTATTGGAATGACAGGAACTCATCTTGGTTCGAATAATTGGGTTGTGAATTCACAAATGTCAGCTTCCGGTAAACCAATAATTGCGAACGATCCGCATCTTGCTTACAGGGCTCCGGGAATTTGGTACGCAGCAGTTATCAAATCACCAACGTGGAATGTTGCTGGAGTCACATTGCCGGGAGTTCCGGGAATTGTTATAGGTAAGAACGATAATATTTCCTGGACTTTGACAAACATTATGACGGATGAAACTGATTTTTATTTTGAAACTCTCGATTCATCACGCACAAAATATTTAGTCGATGGAAACTGGAAAGATTTGGTAATTGTTGAAGATACTATTTTTACGAAAGATGGGATCAAAGAACCGATAGAAATTAAATACACTCATCGAGGTCCTATTATATCGGGAATTCATCCATACAATTTTATTTTTAATGAAGACGAATCAACTTATCCTCCAATTAGTATGCGTTGGCTTGGAAATGAATTCAGTGATGAGATGGATGCATTTCTGAAAATCAATAAAGCAAAAAACTGGAATGAGTTTAAATCAGCAGTTGAGAAGTTCAATGTTCCCGGTCAAAATTTTGTTTATGCTGACCGTGAAGGAAACATCGGTTATGTGTTTGGCGGAGCACTTCCAATCAGAAATGACAATGCTGCAACTTTTGTATTTGATGGTTCAACTTCAAAAAGTGATTGGAAAGGAGTTGTCCCTAGAAATGAACTTCCTTATTTGTTCAATCCTTCTGCTAATTACATTGCAACTGCAAATAATAAAGTCATTAAAGATTTCAAATATCATATTACAAATCTTTGGGAACCATCTTCACGGATTGAAAGAATAACTGAATTGCTTCAATCTAAAAGTAAACATTCAGTTGAAGATTATATGAATTACCAGGAAGATATTTTGTCTCCATACGCAAAGAGTATTATTCCATATATATTATTTGCTTTTCAGGATGTTGAAGTGAAGGACAAAAATTTATCACAATCTCTTAAGCTTTTGCGTGAATGGAATTTCGAGATGGATAAATATCAGCAGGCACCGGCTATCTTTTTAACTTTCTTTGATAAGCTGATGAAAAATATTTATTTAGATGAAATGGGAGAAGATCTATTTAATCAATATGTTTTTCTTGCGAATGTTCCGTACAGAAATATTCCTGAACTTTTGCAGAATCCATTTTCTGTTTGGTATAATGATGTAAAACAGAATGAAAGAAAAACCCGCGATGATGTTATAAGACAAAGCCTGACTGAAGCGCTTGATGAACTTGAAAGCAAATTGGGAAAAGATGTTAAAGACTGGCAATGGGGAAGACTTCATACTGTAACCTTTAAACACGCATTTAGTGGTGCTTCCGGTTTGCTTGACGGTGTAATTAATATTGGTCCTTATGAAATAAGCGGTGATGGAACAACAATTTTCAATACAGAATATTCGTTCGCTGAAAGTATTGAAAAGTATCCGTTATTCAGTCACGAGCCTTTTGATTGCGAGCTTGGTCCTTCAATGAGATTCATTTATGATTTTGCGAAACCAGATGAGTTTTATCTGATTCTTACTACAGGACAGTCGGGAAATATTTTCAGCGATCATTATAAAGATCAGACAGAACTATTTCTTAGTGGAAAGTATATGAAGATAAGAACTGATGAAGTTTCAATCACCAATCGAAGAAACAGTTTACTCAAACTACTGCCGAAATAATTCACTTCTAATCAAAACCAGCAGGGATGTCACGGTCGCACCGTGACACTATCTTATAGGCCGTGCCTTGACAGCTAAATTTATTATTTTTACTCTATGGGAAGAAGAGGACGAAATAACTTAACTGAAGAACGAATTTTCTTTGTAACTACAACCGTTGTAAGATTCTTACCAATCTTTAAGATCCATAATTATTGCGATATACTCATCTCGAACATCAAACACTACCGGGAAAAATTCAAGTTCGTCATTCTCGGATATGTAATTATGCCTTCTCATTTTCACTGGATATTAATTGTGAATCCAAAGTATGGGACAATCTCTGATATAATGAGAGATATAAAGAAATTTACAGCGTGGCAGATATTTGATACTCTTGATGAGAAGAATGACAAATATCTTCTTCAAACTTTCAAAGAGTCGGCAGAAGGATTGAAAGACCAAATTAAGAAATTATGGATGCCAAGATTTGACGATGAAGTGATTAGAAACCAGCAGATGTTTTGGGCAAAGTTGAATTACATTCATAACAACCCCATAAAGGTGGGATTGGTAAGTAGAGCAGAAGATTTTAAATATTCAAGTGCAAGAAATTATATAAATGGAGATCATTCTCTTATTGAAGTTGATGTTGAATATGCAGGAATCTACTTGTCCAGGTAGTCCATTAGTATCTCCAGGAGGAATAAATTCATAAATATGATATTCTCGTACATCCTTGTTCTCATTGAAAACCTCGGCTATATATTGTGTTTTAAAATGTACCCACCAGGAAGTTGTGGTATCCCTTACCCATATTGCTCCAACAGGATACATTAACTTGTACCATGGAAACCAGGAAGCAGAATCAGCAAAAATAATAGCACTGTCTAATATTACTTTTATCGATGGAATTTCGTTGTTCTCATAAAAAACCAAATGTGTATTTGTATCGATAGTATCAATTCTGGTTATTCCACCTGACTGGAATATACCAGAAGGATACTCTATGTACTGCCATATATCGCCGACATGATATGGAAAAAAATCAAGCGGATTAATTTCCTGAGATTTAACAAACTCAGGTGTTGTTATTAAAACTAAAAAGAACGAATAAATTATGTTTTTCATTTTAAAACCCTTATTGTTAAATAAACTTTACTTTCTTCAAGCTATGTAAACCCGGTAAAGTAAATCCCTGAAACAATAATAACATTTACAATGCAATAAATCATTGCAAAGATTTGGTTCGAATTGATTATAAAAGTTGGTAGGCTATTAGGAAGCTGTAAAAAACTAGAATTTATTTTCACAATCGACCATAGCATCTCAGTTTTCTCCTTAAAAATGTCAATTGTTATTTAGCAACATTTAATTCTTCGACACGAAAACGCTGGAATAGATATTTCAAATTTCGTGCTTGAATTAAAAATTTATTATCAGAAAAATTTTTGAGGTTTAAAAAGTTATGCGGTAAGTATGTAATTGTATAGTAAGCAAAGATTACCAGTATTAAGAAAAATCCTTTAATTTTTTCTTCGTACTGATAATGAGATTTAGTTATTTTAAATTGTTTTAGAATTTTACTTTTAAATTTTAAGATGAATATTGAACCTGAATCAAGTTCAGGTTTACGATTAACTCAGGATATCACCGAAATAATTCACTTCTAATCAATCCACAATTATTATTAACTTTGTCTATATTTACACAGATAATTTGTTCAACAAGAAGAGATTAAATGAAAGTAATTGATCATTTAGAGAAGGCGAAAGAACCTCTTATAAGTTTCGAATTAATTCCACCTAAACGCGGCGGAGATATCACGGATGTTTTGCACGTTCTTGACGGGATAATAAAATTCAGACCACCGTTCATAGATATCACCAGTCATTCCGCAGAAGTAATTTATGAAGAAACTCCTGATGGAATTAAAAAGAAAGTAAAAAGAAAAAGACCGGGAACGCTTGGTATTTGTGCACTCATTCAGAATAAATATAACGTCGATGCGGTTCCTCATATTCTTGTAAAAGGATTCACCCGTGAAGAGACGGAAGATTTTATGATCGAGCTGAATTATCTTGGAATCGATAATGTTCTCGCAGTCAGAGGAGATGACAGCGGTTATGAAAAACCAATTCCCACAGGCAGAAGTGCGAATAAAAATTCTGTTGAGCTTGTTGAACAGATAATGAGAATGAACAAAGGACTTTACCTTGAAGATTCTTTGCTTGATGCACGACCAACAAGCTTTTGCATTGGAGTTGGCGGTTATCCCGAAAAACATTTTGAAGCACCGAATCTGAAAGCTGATATAAAATTTGCAAAGGAAAAAGTTGATGCAGGTGCTGACTACATTGTTACTCAAATGTTTTACGATAATAAATTTTATTTTGAATTTGTTGATAAATGCCGTGAAGCAGGAATAAAAGTTCCGATAATTCCCGGCTTGAAAATATTGACTTCAAAAGCTCAGCTTCATTCTATTCCAAAAGATTTTCACGTCACAATACCTTCTGCTCTTGCAGATGAAATTGAAAATGCAAAACCGGATGAAATACTAAATATTGGAGTTGAGTGGTCAGCAAACCAGGTTCGTGAACTGCTTGATAAAAATGTTCCAAGTGTTCATTTCTACATTATGCTTAACTCCAAACCAATTAGTATGGTTATGGAACGGCTTAAATTATTTAATAAAGTTTTTTAGGGAGTTAAGTCCGATAATATGGTTAAAGTAAGAAGACCCGTTGTAATAAAATTGAAATGGGGAGTCGCTGGCTGCGGAAGATTTACAGAACATACCTTTATTCCCACGTTGAAATTTCTGAGACGAAGTTCAGTACAATCATTCTTCAGTCACAATCTTAGCAGAGCAAAAGAATTAGCAGAGCAATCTGGTGCTTCAGGATATTTTGATAATTATGATGAATTTCTAAAATCGGATATTGATAGTGTTTTTATTGCAAGCGTGAATGCACACCATTATGAGCAGGTAATCAAGGCTGCTGAAGCCGGGAAAAATATTATTTGTGAAAAACCACTTGCAATGACAAGCAAGCAAGCTGAAGAAATGGTTGAAGCTTGTAAACAAAATAATGTTTTTCTCGCCGTGAATTATTTGCACAGACTTCATCCTCACGTAATTAAAGCAAAAGAATTAATAAAGAATCAAACGATCGGAAGGTTTGTAACCGTTAATGTTTCATTTAATATTGATTTCCCACCAGGAAATAATTTTAGATTTAATAAATCTTTGAGTGGTGGCGGCGCATTGCGTGATCTTGGAACTCATATGATTGATTTGTTGAGATTTTTTGGAGGAGAAATTTCAGAGATAAACGGTTATATGGATAACATAATTTACAAATCTGATGTCGAAGATTTTGCTTCTGCGATTGTGAAATTTGAGAATAACAGCTACGGTTCGTTTAATGTCTCTTACAATACAAAAAAAGCATTCAACAGAATCGAAATACTCGGCCACTCAGGTGCCATCAGCATAGAAAATTTTATTGGAGTGAAAGGTGTTCCTTCAAAGCTGACTATTCAACTTGATGGCGAAGCAAGGAAAAGTTTCAGGAAACGCGGCAATAAATTTTTATTTATGATGAAAGCAATTCAAAAATCATTTTTGAAACATCAAACTCCACCGGTTACAGGAGAGGATGGATTAATCAATTTGAAATTAATAGAAGAGCTTGAAAGAAAATGTCAGAGATAGATAAGCTGATTTCAGTCTGTCACAAAGTTTATCAAAAAGGATTTGTTGCAGCCAGCGATGGAAATGTTTCTCTTATCACTTCTGATAATACAATTTTGATCACACGATCCGGAATTTCCAAAGGAGAGATTACAGAAAAAGATATTCTCGAATTTGATTTTAATGGAAAACACTTAAAAGGTGAAGGAAAAATCACAACTGAATTCAAGCTTCATCTTTATGCATATTCAAAAAGAAAAGATGTAAACGCAGTAGTTCATTGCCATCCTGTTAATGCAACAGCTTTTTCTCTTTTGGGTGAAGGTTTGGTAAAACATTATTTCCCGGAAGTTATTTTAACACTTGGAAAAGTTCATCTTTGTAAATACGCAACTCCATCAACTAATGATCTTCCATTAAGTCTTGATCCTTTTATTGAATATGGCTGGGCATTTCTGTTGCAGAACCACGGTGCAATGACTTTGGGAAAAAGTGTTGATGATGCCTATTACAAAATGGAAAAGCTTGAACATGCAGCAGAAACATTATTTAAAGCGAGACTGCTCGGCAATCCAAATGAATTATCACCTGAAGATGTTAAAAGATTAGTTGAGTTGTCCGAAGAAACGTATGGAATTACACAAGATCCGAGAAATGTTTTTTAATAAATTGTGAGTAGAAACCTTCGAGGTTAAGGTACCTATTTTATTGAGCAACCTCGAAGGTTAGTGAGCGTTAATTAGAAATAATAAACTATGTCAAACACAAAACCCAAAGTTGCATTATTAGTTGGCGGCAATTCTCCCGAGAGACAAGTTTCGAAAATGTCCGGTAAAGGAGTTCTTGGAGCTTTGCGAAAACTTCAATATCCAACAATTGTAATTGATCCTGCGTATGGATTAAACCAGCCGAAGGATGAAGAGCATTTCTTTTCGGAAAAAGATTTTACTGAAATGTCAAACCGTAATTGCATTGATGCAATTAATTCCAAATTACTCGATGAGGTTGATATTATTTTTTCAGCACTCCATGGCAAATGGGCGGAAGATGGAACAATTCAATCTCTTCTTGAACTAAGAGGTTTGAAGTATACCGGCTCAAAGGTTCTGGCCAGTGCTTTGGCGATGGATAAAGAAATGTCAAAAGTTATTTTCAGGCAAACTGGTGTTCAAACTGCAGATTGGTTTACAATTAAACATCGAAGCTTTGATCCAGAACTAGTAGCTGATGAAATAAAACAGAAATTTGGTTTCCCATGTATAATTAAAGCGAATGACCAGGGTTCAACCGTTGGATTAAAATTTGTAAAAGATGAGTCCGAAGTTGAAGAAGGGATTGTCATTGCGCAGCAATTTTCATCGAAGGCGTTGGTGGAAAAATATATTTCAGGAAGGGAATTAACAGTCGCGATATTGATCAATGAAGCTTTACCAGTTCTGGAGATTGTTCCGAAGAGTGGATTGTACGATTACAAAAGTAAATACACTTCCGGAATGAGTGAGTACATTGTTCCCGCAAAAATACCTGAAGAAGTCGCAAAAAAAGCTCAACATCAGGCGCTGACTGCATTCCATTCACTGGGTTGCGAAGGATACTCACGGGTTGATTTCAGGTTAGATAATGAAAATGAACTTTACTGTCTTGAAGTAAATACTTTGCCGGGAATGACACCGCTCAGTCTTGTCCCAAAAGCCGCAAAAGCCGCAGGTATTTCTTTTGAAGAATTGATTAATAAAATAATTGCACAGGCGCTTTGATGTCAAAAGGAAAAAGAAAATATGTGTTGTATTTGTTTATCGCAATAATAGTTATAGGTGTGCTTTATTTTTTATTTAATGAGAGAGGTTTTGTAAAATATATGGGATTGATGAACCGAGTTGATTCAATACAGGTGGAACTCGAGACAATTAAATTGGAAAACGAAAGATTGAAAAACGAAATTGATTCATTGCAAAAAAAGATTCCTGCTAAAATGGAACAGGTTGCCCGCGAAAAATATAATATGAAACGAGAAGGTGAGACTTTAATTGAAATCGAAGAAAAGTGACTCCTCAGAAAAAATCCTTCCAACACCACTTGCAGATAGAGTAAGACCTAAATCGCTCCAGGAATTTTATGGACAAGAACATCTTGTCGGAGAAGGCAAGCCCATCCGATTGATGATTGAAAATCAAACTGTTAGTTCATTCATTCTCTGGGGACCTCCCGGAACAGGTAAAACAACTTTAGCACAAATTATATCAGAAGAAACCGAGTCAAAATTTTACCAGATAAGTGCTGTTTCTGCTGGAGTGAAAGAAGTTCGAAATGTCATACAGCTAGCAGAGCACAATAAAAATCTCGGCCTTCGAACAATTTTATTTATTGATGAAATTCATCGTTTCAACAAAGCTCAGCAGGATGCATTGCTTCATTCAGTTGAAACAGGATTAATTATTTTAATCGGTGCAACAACTGAAAATCCTTCATTTGAAGTGATACCTGCACTTCGTTCAAGAGCAAGAGTTTATGTATTGAATGAACTTTCAAAAAATGATCTTCACAAAATTTTGCATAATGCTATTAAGAAAGATGAATTCATTTCGGGATTTGATCTTGATGTAGCTGATGAAGAATACTTGCTTTATTTATCCGGTGGTGATGCCAGGATTATGTTAAGCATTTTTGAGTCTGCAGTTGTGCAGGAAATGAATAAAGAAAAAATTTTCATCACAAAAGAGTTACTTGATAATATTATTCAAAGAAAAAATGTAGTTTATGATAAAGGCGGAGAAGAACATTACAATATAATTTCTGCTTTCATAAAAAGTGTTCGTGGCAGCGATCCTGACGCTGCACTTTACTGGCTTGCAAGAATGCTTGAAGGCGGCGAAGATCCATTATTCATCGCACGAAGATTAATTGTACTTGCTTCGGAAGATATTGGCAATGCTTCTCCAAATGGATTGGTATTAGCAGAAGCAGCTTTTGGTGCAGTAGAAAAAATCGGAATGCCCGAAGCGCGAATTGTTCTGGCACAATGTACAACTTATCTTGCATCTAGTCCTAAAAGTAATGCTTCTTATCTGGGAATTACCAAAGCAGAACAGGAAGTGAAAAATAATCCAATATATTCTGTCCCTAATCATCTTCGTAATGCGCCGACCAAATTAATGAAAGAGCTTGGTTACGGAGATAAATACAAATACCCTCACGATTATGATAATAATTTTCTTATTGAAAAATATTTTCCTGAAGAGCTTGATGGCAAACAATTCTACTTTCCCACTGAAAACGGTCAGGAGAAGAATCTTAAAGATCGACTCAAATCTTTATGGAAGGATAAGAAGAAATATTAGATACAATTACAAAATTGCAAGATTTAAACATTACAAGATTATTACCACAGAATTTTTTTAATCATTTAATATTTTAATCTTTTAATTATAAAAGTGCAAACATTTTCCCCGGTAGCTGCTTAATCAATCCTTTAAACTCAAGTGAAAGTAAATTAACTAAACAATCTGAGGTTGAAAGATTTGCAAGCGAAGAAATCTTGTCGATATGAATGGGCTCAGAATTCATAACGTTAATAATTTTTTCTTCAAACAGGCTTAAATCAATTTGCTGCTTTGGAATATTCTTTCCAAGCACAGGTTTAAGTTTTAACTCAAGTTCATTAATGACATCATCTGCTGAAATTAGTAACTCAGCTTCAGATTTTTGGATTAAAAGATTCGTTCCTTCCGATTGTCTAACACCAACATTTCCCGGTAATGCAAAAACTTCTCTGTTTTGGTCGAGCGCAAATGCAGCAGTTTGCATTGCACCGCCTGTAATTCCCGTTTCAATAACAATTACACCCAAACTCAGTCCGGAAATAATTCTGTTCCTTCTTGGAAAATTTTGTGCATCGGGTTTTGTACCGAGAGTAAATTCACTAATTATTGCACCTGACTCAGAAATCTTATCAAAAAGTTTTTTGTTCTCTGGTGGGTAAATGACATCAAGCCCACTACCAATTACTGCGATAGTTCTTCCTCCCGATTTAATAGCTGCGTGGTGAGCAATTGAATCAATCCCTCTCGCCATTCCGCTTATAATTGTTATCCCTTGCTTTGAAAGATCCATCGCAATTTTTTCAGCTTGAACTTTGCCATAGTTAGTTGGCTGTCGTGTTCCAACAATTGCAATAGAGTATTGATCACTTTCTTTTAATTCACCAAGAATATAAAAAAGTATTGGAGGGTCATAAATCTTTTTAAGAATTGGCGGATATTCCTGATCCCAAATTGTTATTAATTTTCCACCAAGTTTCTCTAATTTCTTTAATTCCTTTTCCGTGAGTATCTCAATGCTTTCTCTTTCCTGCGCTGACTTCCTGATTCTTTTTGCAAGATTAGTACTAATCCCTTCAACATTCATTAAAGACTGATAATCTGAAGAGAGAATATTTTTTGTGCTTTTGAATTTGGCAAGAAGATTACGGATTTTGCCGGGACCGATTCCTTCAATCGATAAAAGAAGAAACAGATCTGTTAGCTGTTCAAAACTTAACTTGCTCACTTTTAGAATGTTTTATTTTTTGGAAGAGTAAGTACTGTTCACATCGATTGAATCAACCACAGCAACAACTATTGAGTGAACCGGCGCATTTTTATGTCCAAGAATCTGCTGAACTGCTTTTCCTTCCTGGACCAGTAATACAATATCACCAATTCCGGCATCAACAACATCAATTGCAACAACATCATTTTTGCCAATATAATTGTCATTCAGATCAATCGGGTGAACGAGCAATAATTTTTGCCCGATAAGGTAAGAATTTTTCTGAGTAGAAACCAGATTCCCCTTAACTTTTGCCAGGATCAATTTCGTTTTCCTGGGTATGTGCTTTCTCTGTTCTTTTTCTTAAAAATATAGATAAAGGGAAAATAATCATGTAAGCTATGAATAGAATTATTGGTGAGATCACCAACGAAGAAAAGCTATTCCAAGGACCAATAGTCATAAAATAAAACCCGATGATCGTTACTAACAAGCCAAGGGCAAGTAAGTAATAATTCTTTTTCTCCCAATAAATGTTGAACGGAGAAACTGAAGTTTTTTTTGTTTGCTTGATTGATTTCTTCTTAATTTTTGTTGCCATAATTACTCCATTAAAAAAAAATAAAAGCCCAGCGATGGGGGACCACTGGGCTCGACTCTGTTACATCAAAGGGCAGGGGAGAACCCTTTGAAAGAGTCGTTTGAAATATAAATACGATGAGAGTTATTTGTCAAGTGTACGTTATTTACTTATTTGATAAACAATTTTTCTAATTGTATCAAATTGAAGATACGGATACTCTTCCCTGATTGCATCAATTGCATCGCCGGCACTTACTTTACCAGCCCTCAGGCTCTTGAATTTCTTACGAATCTGGTAATCACGAACCGCTTTTTCGTCAATAAGTCCATGAACTTCTAAAAGTTCAAAGATCTCGTCACTGATTAACTCAGACAGAGGATTGTCGATTTTTGCTTTTATTTCTTTCATCGCAGCTTTCCTTTTGTTTTGTTTATGAATGTCATTGCATTATTACAGTATCAAGCATTTAGAATAATTCCTCCGGGTTTTGTTCCATTTAATTTAAAAATAAAAAACCGATCGAGAAGATCTCTTAAATCGGCATATATCTGCTACTCTGGTAATAAATATCCCTAATAAATGTTTATTATTAAAAAAGTAGCAAATCGATCAATAAATTAAAATTTTCTCCTATTGTTGCCACAAATATAATAAATAAATAAAACAAAGCAATTAAGAATTTTGAGCAAAGATTTAGTATTTCTGCGCATATTCTTTTGTAATGAGCTCAATTTGCTGAATTTAATTATTCCTTGACAATGGAAATTATTTTGCTTTCCTTTAGCTGTGAATTTATTCGGATTATTCTGATTAACCAGATCACTCAATAAATTTTTTTCTTTCGGGGGTTTTTATGAAAAAAATATTTTACTTACTTCTAGTCCCTTTCTCATTCTTTAATACCACATACTCACAAGAAGATTGGTATCGGCAAAATGAACCAGTAAACGATAAAAATTTGAATGCAGTTGATTTTATTAATGATTCTATAGGTTTTGCAGCAGGTATGTATGGAACGATAATCCAAACAATTAATGGAGGCCTTAATTGGGAAAACATTTCATATAGCACCGGGAATAGTTTTGAAGATGTTCAATTTATAGATGCCAATAATGGTTGGATTGTTGGTGGTGGTGGGATGATTTTACACACAACAAATTGTGGTTTAAACTGGAATCTTCAATCAAGTGGAACTACTGCAGGACTAACATCTGTTTGTTTTGTTGATAGTAATAATGGGTATACCGTCACATGTGAATATTATGGTGGGAATGGTTTGACCAAAGGTAAACTGATTAAAACAACGAATGGTGGACTAAATTGGACACCATCCAATTATGATTTTCTGTTCGGTGTTTTGAGTGTTTTTTTTATCAATCCAGATATCGGTTGGGTTGCTGGTGCAGATGGAACAGTGTGTAAAACAACGGATGGAGGGAATACTTGGCCCATATGGTTACATCCGACGGATAGTTGGTTTAATGATGTGTACTTCTATAATCAACAAATTGGTTGGCTTGTGGGAGATGATGGAGCGATATTTAAATCAACCGATGGTGGAGCAAATTGGACGGATTTATCATTTAATTATAATAGTTTATCTTCTGTCTACTTTGTGAATCAGGATACAGGTTATATCACAACTAATACTACTTTAATCAGAATATATAAAACAACAAATGGTGGTCTAGATTGGTCTGGAATACTTAACGGGACAAGACCTTTACGGGATATTTCATTTCAAAATAATAATAGAGGATACGCTGTTGGATTGAATGGAAAGATTTTAGCTACCACAGATGGAGGCAATTGGTGGAACGAGCAAGATTTTACAAAGGAAGATTTAAATTCTGTTTTCTTTGGTGATGAAAACAATGGCTGGGCAGTTGGCTTTACAGGAACTGTACTACAAACTACCGATGGTGGCAATAATTGGGAATTGTCTGGACCTCGAACTACTGTAAATTGGTATGATATGAAATTCGCTAATAATTTTACTGGCTGGATTGTAGGTGAAGCGGGCAATATTTTCAAAACTACAAACTCAGGTTCCAACTGGTATGCTCAATATGTAAATACTGCACAAGATTTAGTTAGTGTTTCCCTTGTAGATCAGAATATTGTATGGGCATTGGCCACTGGTGGCGATATATTTAAAACAACCAATGGAGGACAGGACTGGATTTCAAAATCAACAGGGTTTTCATACCTAAGAAAAATATTCTTTATAGATCAGAATTTTGGTTGGGCGTGTGGTTCTGATGGTTTGATTCTTTCAACTTCTGACGGAGGAGAAAGTTGGATCCAGCAGCAAAGTAATACTTCATCCA
Organism: uncultured Ignavibacteriaceae bacterium; assembly: GCA_963790385.1. Taxonomy (GTDB): domain Bacteria; phylum Bacteroidota; class Ignavibacteria; order Ignavibacteriales; family Ignavibacteriaceae; genus IGN2. The sequence continues at coordinate 604,838 of CAWBOG010000002.1, read as the reverse complement.
ATTTGTATTCGATTCATTTTGTTGATAACAGCACTGGATTCTGTAGTGGCTATGATGCTACTATTCTTAAAACTACGAATTCTGGTTTTAGCTGGTCAGTAACAGTACTTCCACCGTATTTATGGTATTATTCTATTTTTTTCACTGATCAATTGAATGGATGGGTTGTTGGTTCATACGGATTATGTTTCCATACCACAGATGGAGGCAGTAGCTGGACTCGACAAACAATTTCTGATGATCATGATTTAAATTCAATATTTTTTGTAAATCAACAAAATGGATGGATCGTGGGGGATTATGGTTATATATTTCATACTACAAATGGTGGGGTTAGTTTTGTTGAAGATTGTGATGGTGTAATAAATGAATTTTTACTAACTCAAAATTACCCCAACCCATTCAACCCGGTTACAACTATAGCATATAAAATTCCACAAACAGAATTAGTTACAATAAAAGTTTATGATATTCTCGGAAGAGAAGTTGCAACTTTAGTTAATGAAGAAAAATCTGCGGGAAGTTATGAGGTGCAATTTAAGGGTAATAGTTTAACAAGTGGAATTTATTTTTACCAAATTAAAGCTGGTGATTATTCTGAAACATTGAAAATGATTTTGTTGAAATGAAAAAATTGATATAAAATGAAAAATAATTTTTTTACATCAGCTTTTCTCCTTTTACTTTATTTAAGTCTCAATTCTTACGCTCAACCAACAATTAAAACTGTAAGAGGAATTGAAGATTCTTTGGGCAACACTCACTTATTTTATCATATGGGTGGGAATCCTTACTTATTCAATAATGTATATCATTTTGATCTATATAATGAAACAGATTCTATTCTTTTCTATGCCAGTATATATATATCCAAGATTGATTTTGAATTCTGGAACAGCAATCCTTCTTCCTATATTTTAACAAGTTCTTCCATCCATGGTATTTCAAGCGGCAGCATAAGTAAATATAATGGGACAATTTTTGGAGGTGAATATTATTTTTTTGAACAGATTGATATGTCCAAACAAGATTAAAACCTCTTGTATGCTGGGGGTCATTATTATCAACATATCCCACCTTCTCCATTGGATTATGATTTTGTGTTAAGAAGTAGTGATGCAGGAGAAACCTGGAATATTGAGATTATCGATAAATATTTTGTATCTCTTAATCCTTTCAACGATACTCATTTTTTTGCACTTGATGATTCAACAAGATTATTTAAGACAACTGATTCCGGGTTAACATTTACAGAAGTTGATACAACAAGAAATATACATTATACCAATTTGGAAGTTTTACCTATGATATATTATGATAGAGACTCTGTTCATATCTATAGAGTTTCAAAAGATGAAAAAGGTTATTATTTGTCAGTGTCTGGTAGTGAGGGTGAAGTAAACAGCTTGCAGATTGTTTATAGAAATGATGACTTATTTTATGTTACAATTGATGATTCAATTTCCGGAACTGTTTATTTGACAGATGGGCAAAATATTTATTACTCAAGTGACTATACACAAAGTTTTTCTTTGTATAAAACATTAAAGGATAATTTGGTTGGTATTTATAAAAAACCTAATACCGATACACTTTATACAGCTACAAGTTTTTCTATTTATGAAGTTACTTCATCATCAATAACAGAAATATTAAATATAGTTTCTGTTGATAATGAAATCACCTTTCCAGCAGAATATATTTTATTACAAAACTACCCCAACCCATTCAATCCAGCTACAACAATCAGATATCAGTTGCCAGAAAGAAGTTTTGTTTCAATAAAAGTTTTTGACATTCTTGGAAGAGAAGTTGCAACTTTAGTTAATGAAGAAAAGCCAGTAGGAAGTTATGAGGTGCAATTTAAGGGTAATAGTTTAACAAGTGGAATTTATTTCTACCAGCTCAAGGCTGGTGATTATTCAGAAACAAAGAAGATGATTTTCCTCAAATAAGTATTCTTCTTTATATCTTTAAACTATGGAAAATAATAAATGTAGAATCTGTGGTAATGAAAACAACTCTGAAAAGTATATTCTAAAAGAAATGATGTATGGTACACGGGAAGAGTTTGAATATTTCAAGTGTTCAGATTGCGGTTGTCTGCAAATAGAAAGTTTCCCCAAAAATATTCAGGATTATTACCCTCCAGATTACTTATTCTTTCCAAAATCTGATTCGTCTTTATTAAAAAATTATTTATTAAAAAAACGAGAAAAATATATTTTAACTGGTAAAAGTTTCTTAGGTAAGTTTTTATCACGAAAATTTGGAATACCAGCTTCTTATCTGTGGCTTAAAAAAGTAAGTCTCAAACCGGATGACTCAATTCTTGAAGTCGGATGCGGTAATGGAGAGTTATTATTAAAATTGGAAGAGGCTGGCTTTAAAAATTTAATAGGGATTGATCCCTTCATCAAAAATGAGATTGTGTATGGACAAAAACTTCAAATATTGAAGAAAACGATTCACGAAATATCCGATTTGCATTTTGATTGGATTATGTTTCATCATTCCTTTGAACATTTAGATAACCCACACGAAATATTTGAAGTTTTGAATAAATTATTAAAGTATGAAGGTCACATTTTAATTCGAATTCCTGTGATTGATTCTCATGCTTGGCAATACTATAAAACAGATTGGATTCAACTTGATCCACCTCGTCATTACTTTTTATATACAGTTAAAAGTATGAATTATTTAGCGAGTCAACATGGATTTGTTGTAGAAAGAATTATTTATGACTCGACAGCATTCCAATTTATAGGTAGTGAACAGTATAAAAAAAATATTCCATTTATGAGTCCGAATTCTTACTTTCAATCTTCCACAAATAATATTTTTAATGAGGAAGAAATAAAAAGTTTTCAGAATAAAGCAAAAGAGCTAAATGAAACGGGGTTGGGTGATTCTGCTGGTTTTTTGTTAAAAAGAGAGACTGATTCGTTTCTCTCTTAGTAAATAAAGTTAGGTATTAACTCAGTGCCTTCTGGGTTTCAACCAAAAAAAATCACCCAAAACATTTTATTAAGCTTCTACGAACTATTTTAATCAAAAGTATTGAGCGATACCAAATAATGTTGCTATGACACTTATAAAAACAGTAACTTTGATTGTTTTTTAAAATAATTCATCATAAAGCCGAAAACCCAATGGAAACAAAAGAATCTCAGAAAAATTTTCCCAGCAGTAATGAAAATCGAATAGGGCATTCGATAGTAGAGTTCCTGATGGTTGTTACTAAGTACAGATGGTTTCTCTTCTTATTTATTTTTATTATAAGTGCAGGAGTTACGACGTATGCGTTACTAGCAACCAAATGGTTCAAATCTTCGGCATCAGTGCTTCCTGCAGAAAAGGCGAATATTCTCGGTTCATTCGGCGGTTTATCGTCTCTTGTTAAAAGTTTTTCACCTACAAAAGGGATTGCAGCATTAACGGGTACATCAGAAGTTGATCGTTATATTGCAATATTAAAAAGCAACTCGATGATAGATGATGTCGTAATGAAATTTAATATCAGAGAAGAATATGAAATGGGAGATGCATACTATGAAAAGGTTGTTAAGGCCTTTGTATCAAATCTTGAAATAGAAGTTGAAGATGAAGGAAATCTTGTGATATCAGTATATGATCAGGAGCCTCAGAAGGCTGCAGATATTGCAAACTATATGATCGATAAATTGAACGAAATAAATACCAGATTAAGTATTACAAATGCAAAAGCAAATCGTGAATTCATAGAGAAGAGATACTTTGAAAATATTTCTTACATCGATACACTTGAAAACGAAATGAAAAATTTTCAGGAAAAGTATGGCGTAATTGCTGTGCCTGAACAACTTGAAGCTACTGTAAAAGCCATGTCTGATATTTATTCTAATTTAGCCCAAAAAGAGGTTGAACTTAGCGTAATGAGACGTACTTATGGTGAGGAGAGTCCATTTACTAAACATACTCAGATTGCCGTTGAAGAAATGAAAAAGAAAATAGAATTAATTAATGCAGGTCAAAATCTTTCTGAAGATGGTGTGAATTTATTAATTCCCTTTAAAAAAGCACCAGGATTGGGATATAAATATTTCAAAATATTTAGAGACTTAGAAATTCAGTATAAGATTCTTGAGTTTGTTCAACCAATGTACGAAGAAGCAAAAGTCGAAGAAGTCAGAAACACTCCATCTGTTTTAGTATTGGATTATGCCGTGCCAGCGGAAAGAAAGGCTAAACCAAAAGGTTCAATCTATTTGGTATTAGCGTTAGTTAGCTCTACTATTGTTGGATTGTTAATAGTATTCAGCCTCGAAGGTTTAAATAAGATAAAATTGCACTCACCCGAAAAGTATGCCTATATGAAAAATGCATTCAGCATAAAATCCAAAAAAGAACTTTAAAATATCAGTTAACAAAAATTTAATAATTCTAACTTGGTATAATGTCATTTATTACGTTCATCTGTCTTGTAATTTTTTTAATATTTGTGCTGAGCGGTTTTAGAAGTAATGCTAATTTCCTTTCACCAGCTAGAGTTTATGGAATGTTATGGTCTTTCATCATTGGGTTGCTGGATTACAAATTCAGTCGACTACAATTCAGTTGGGATGTAATGGACTGGTTCATTGTTCTCTTAGGAGTCGGAGCATTTCTTATAGGGACTTATCTATCATTCGTTTTAAATATTAATAAAAAGTTTTTACCCTCATATGATATACGGAGTGCCATAAGAGATATTTCGATCGACGAGAATAAATTATTTAATATAATCTTGATTTCCTTTATTATTTGGGTAGTTTGTTTTTTAGCAGAATGGCAGATCGAAGGTTACCTGCCAATCTTTACCAACAAACCAGATACTGCGCGAATTCAATTTGGCGTATTTGGATTGACATGTTTTAGTTAGTTCGGTGAATGTCGTCTTGTTTTTAATTTTTCAGTATTTTATTCTTATTAGGCATCACAAGATTAAAAAAACATTTTTAGTAATGTTTTTTATTATTTCAATGGGTAATTATGTTCTGATCGTTCAACGATATGGATTGTTCATACTCTTAATGATGGCCTTTTGCCTTTATTATTATTCAGGTAAAAGAGTAAGTGGAAAAACAATATTAGTTTTTGCCTCGTTATTAATATTAACAATAGTTGGAATTCAGTCTATAAGAGTTTCTGAACTAATCAAAGCATATATTATTTATAATTCAAAAATTAAGTTTCCCATGCGATATGCGGAGTTAGCTATTCCCTATATGTATCTCAGTATGAACTTGGAAAATTTTGCCAGATTTTATTCACAAATTGATAATCACTCATTTGGATTTTTATCAACTGAATATATTTTCCATTTATTTGGCACGAAATACATTATTGCTGAATATTTTGGAATTGAAAAGTTTAAATACTTCATTGGAGGTTACAATACTTATCCATATTTCTGGCCATATTATTATGATTTTGGAATAATCGGTCTTGGCTTTATACCATTAATCATCGGATTTTTGATCTCAGAAATTTATTATTTTCTTCATCGTAATCCATCATTGACATTGTTAGCCGTTTATTCAGTTGCCTTTTCAGTTCTAATGGTAACTTTTAATTCTGATCCCTTAACTAAATCCGAAATGGTTTTAAGTTATACGTTGATAGTGGTAACGCAATTATTTATTGTGAAAAAAAATCAAAACGATTTCAAGATCTCAAGGGAAGAATACAAATCATAAATGAATAATCCTTCCTTATTAAATTTTACAAATTTACTAGATAAAAAAACAATAGTAAAAAATGTTTTTTATAATCTGGTTGGTTATGGAAGTCCATTACTTTTTGCTGTCATTCTCATTCCACCACTAATTCAATCATTAGGGGATGAACGCTTTGGACTATTGAGCATAGCTTGGATGATATTGGGATATTTTAGTTTGCTTGATTTCGGGATGGGGAGGAGTTTAACTAAAATTATTTCCGAAAAAATTGCTTTAAATCAAAAAGAGCAGATACCTGGCCTGTTTTGGACCTCATTAATCGCGATGATGCTTGGGAGTTTTTTAATAATGATTCCAATTTTGTTTCTGGTTCCATTCTTAACTGATAGTTTCTTTAATATCTCAGAAAATATAAAAACTGAAACACTAGATACTTTTTATGCTTTGGCTCTTTCGATACCAATTATTGCAACCACTTCAGCTTTAAGAGGTGTACTGGAGGCATACCAGAAGTTTTTTGCCATAAATCTCGTTCGAATATTTTTGGGAATTTTTACCTTCCTTGGACCCTTCTGTATATTGTTCATCGTAAATAGTCTGTTCTGGATAATATTATTTATGATATTTGTGCGAATTACAGTATGGCTCATATATTTCTTTATATGTATCAAAATTGATGATTCAATAAAAAACAAATTAAAAATCAATTTTAAGACTTTTAAGCCGGTTTTAAGATTCAGTATTTGGATTAGTATCGCCAATGTCATTGGCCCGATCATTAGTTACTCAGACAGAATCATAATTGGCGGAGTAATATCAACTGCTGCTCTTACATATTATTCAACACCGTATGAAATCGTTACAAAACTGCTCTTGATTCCAGGAGCACTTGTTGGTGTTCTCTTTCCATTATTCTCAGCTAGCTTTACATCTATTCCTGATAAAGCCATCGATCTTTTTGCAAAAGGTGTGAAATATATTTTTTTAATCATATATCCATTAGTCTTTTTTATTGTTGCATTCTCTTTTGAAGGAATGCATCTTTGGCTTGGTGAAGCGTTTGCTCAAAAAAGTTCAACTGTACTGCAGTTTTTATCTATAGGAATTTTAATGAACAGCCTTTCACTGATCCCAAATACCTTTTTCCAGGGAACTGGCAAGCCGCAAGTCCCTACTTTGTTGAATTTAGCTGAGTTACCAATTTACATCTTTGGTATGTGGTTTATGATAAGCAATTACGAACTTGAAGGAGCCGCATTTTTTTATATGATAGCAGCTACATTCGATGCTTTAATTATGTACTACCTCGCGAATAAAAGTTTTGGAGTAAAATTTAAAACAGTGTTTTCTGCGACGTTTTTCATCGCATTTATTTTATTGTTGTTTTTATTCATGACAATTCAGTTACTTTTGCTGAAAATTGTACTTTCATTAATTTTATTATCAACATTTATTTTCTGTGTTTGGCAATTTTTCTTATCAATTGAGGAAAAAAGAATTTTTATTTCTAGAATCAAGCTACTAAACTTAAAAAGTTAATTTTTTGGACTCATTCAAATATTTTGCGATTTAACGATAATGAAATCGACCGTTTATAACTTTATTAGAATCCAGATCAAGAAGTTGATGTTAGAATAGCAATCTTGTTAAACATGTGTTGCTTTGATGAGAAAAGAAGAATTGTGATTCAAATAGATTTTCGCTTCTGATACACATTATTCATATGAAGAAATTATAATGATAAACTGTGAAAAATTCATCTCAAGTTTTGTAATATTAAGTATAGGGTAATCCTTCGTGAAAACTAATGTCGCTTCAGTTGTCGTTCTGTATAATCCGGGCATTCATGTAATAAATAATATAAAAAGCTTTGTAAATCAGGTTGATAAATTATTTATAGTCGATAATTCAGAAAGGGTTAATGCTGAAATAGTTGAACAAATTAATCGATTATCGCATACAGAATATATTTTCAATAAGTCCAATCTTGGGATAGCCTCGGCTTTAAATATTGCAGCAGAATTATCAATAAATCAAAATTATGATTATTTGCTTACAATGGATGATGATAGTATTGCCGGTGACTCTTTAGTGAAGAATCTTCTCTCCCATATTACCAAGAATGAAGATATTGGAATCGTATCAGCGTACCAATTAGACGAAAAATATCCTGTCTATCCGAAAAATAAGGGTGTAATTAATATAGATTCTGTATGGACAAGTGGAAATTTGCTACGTCTTAAAGCATTCGCTAAAACTGATGGTTTCAAAGAGGAATTTTTTATGGACTATGTTGATCACGAATTTTGTTTAAGACTGCAAAAAATTGGATATAAGATTATTCAAGATGATTCTATACTATTAAAGCATAATTGTGGTAATATTTCAAAACACAAATTTTTTGGTGATGATGTTTTTACAACTAATCATAGCCCCATTCGACTTTTTTATCGAACAAGGAATAGATTTGTGACTCAAAAAATTTATAAATCAATTTTTACAGAATTTGTAAAGCGTGACAGAGTTGGATTTGTTAAAGAGCTTATTAAGATTTTATTATATGAAAAATTAAAATGGCGAAAACTCTTGATGATCGTAAAAGGGTATTTGTATTATAAATTGAATCGTATGGGGAAAATAAATTAAAAGCTGATACGTTGTTAATTCTTTTTGCTTTTTTAGTTTTTACGAATTAATTGTTTTATCGTATAGAACGTGTTCTCAGAGTTTTCATTTTGAAAAATCAGATACAATATTTTATTAAATCAATTCTAGCTCCAAGTTAATTTCAATTAATAGGATTAATATCTTTGACTCCTTCAGTAAATGTGATAATATTAAATTGGAATGGTTACAGTGATACTGTCGAATTAATTGAGTCTTTATTTAAAATATCCTATGACAATTTTAAAATCATAGTAGTTGACAATAACTCTGAATATGACGATGTGAATTTGCTGACAAAAAATTATGGGGACAAAATTCACATAATAACTTTAAAAGATAATCTGGGATTTACAGGGGGGAATAATGTTGGAATTCAATATGCGTTGGAAGCGAAAGCAGATTTTATATTACTATTAAACAATGACACAGTTGTGGAACCAGATTTTTTAAATTATTTAGTTTATGAAATGCTGGAAGACAATGATGTTGGAATGACCGTTCCGAAAATTAACTATTATGATAATCCAGACTTAGTATGGTATGCAGGTGGTTATATCAGCAAAATCAGAAGTTCTGGATTTACTATTGGTGAAAGAGATTTTAGTGAAAATCATATAGAGAATAAATACGTGACTTTTGCAACAGGTTGTTGTTTGTTGATAAAATCTGCCATCATTAAAGATATAAATCTTCTTGATGAAAATTATTTTTTATACCTTGAAGATGTTGACTATTGTATGAGGTGTTCAATGGCAGGTTATAAAATCCTTCTTGTAGCAAAAAGTAAAATTTATCATAAGGTCAGTATTTCGGCAAAAAAGGAAAACAATCTTCTGCCATTGTATTATGTTACAAGAAACAGATTTTATTTCTTAAAAAAATTTTATCCCCGATTATTTTATTTATCATTTTCAATTATTATCTTGATTTTTTTTGTTAAGTGTTGTTTTTGGTTTTTACAAGGAGAACGAGACAAAATCAGCGTTGTTAAAATTTCAATCAAGGATTTCATTTTGAAAAGAATGGGCAAGAGAACAGAATTATGAACATCGGAATTGATGCAAGAATTCTAGAAAGAAAAATGACAGGTATTGGCAGATTTTTAAACTCACTATTGAAAGAACTACCTAATGTAGATAAAGAAAACAAATATTTTTTGTTTTCTTATGACAACTTGAGGATTAAAGAAGATTTTTATACAAATATCTCAACCGGAAAAAGTTCTCTACACCAAAAACTTTTTGCTCCAATTTGGATAAATTTTATCATTCCTAAAGTTTTAAAACAAAATAAAATCGATTTGTTTTTTTCCGTTAATCAGCTAACACCACTATGGAAATTAAGTAACACAAAATATATCTTAGTTTTACATGATGTTATTTATAAAGTAGATAAAACTTACCATCCATTTATTTACAGAAAATACTTGCAGTGTTTTACATATTTTTCTATAAAAAAATGCGATTTAATAATTACAGTCTCTAACTACTCAAAACAAGATATTCTAAAACATTATAGTGTAAGTGAACAAAAAATAAAAGTAGTTTATCCGGCTGCGGAAAATGATTTCTATCACCTCAATTTGAGCGATAGAGAAAAAGCAAAAGTATTGAATGCATATGGAGCTCCGGATCATATAATTTTGTACATTGGAGTAATCGAGAACAGAAAAAATATTATCGGTATAATTAAAATCGCAGATGAAGTTTATACGAGGAATAAAAAAATAAAATTCTTGTTGATTGGAAGAATAGGGTACGGAGGGGAAAAAATATTAAAGGAAGTATTAAAAAGAAAAAATCTAATTCATATCGAGTATGTAGATGATGACCAGCTTAAAAAATTATATAACGTCTCGACAATTTTTTTATTTCCGTCTTTTTATGAAGGATTTGGATTCCCACCCTTGGAAGCTATGCAGTCAGGTCTTCCTGTATTAGCTTCGAACACCACATCCTTAAAAGAAGTAATAAAATCGGGAGGTATTTTGCATGATCCTAATGACTATAAATCTTTTACAGATGATATATTTAAATTGATTGAAGATAAAGAATTCTATACTCTTCAGAAAAACAAAGGAATCGAACAAGCAAGAGAATTTAATATTGAAAAAACTGCTCGAGAACTTGTAAATGTTTATAACTCATTGAAGTATTTCTAAAATTAATAATTATTAATCTCCAAGAAAGATGAATTTTTAGTAGCCTCAATACAAGATTAAAAGGATTTCCGTGTGAGAGATATCTTGTGTATGCCACTTCAACATTTTAGAGTTTTGTAACCAAAGTTAGTATAGTTCAGATAAATTTACTTTCCTGATACGTAAAATTCAAATAAACATAGTACAAACCATCATGTGTAGACAGTATATCAATATTAGATTATAAATCCTTTGTATATTTGTTTCGAAATTTTAATTGAAATCTAAATTATTTTTAATATCGGAACCATTTATCTAAAAATTCTTATTTAAAATTAACTGTTAATATCATTGCAACCATCATGCTTAGTGTTTTAATTGTTACACAGGACGATCCGTTTTATATTCCGATATTTTTTAAGGAATTGTTGAAGAAGGATATTACGCAGTATTTTATACTGGAAGGTATTATTGTACAGCCTCCGTTGGGGAAGAAATCATTCAAAAAATTAGTCCAGCAGATGTTGGATTTTTATGGTTATAAAAACTTTTTTAGAGTTGGAATTAAATATGCTTTTTTTAAAGTTCTAGGTTTAGTGGCCGTCAAAATATGTAATGGTAAATTCCCCGGAGTATTTTCAACACGTCATATTATTCTAAAAAATGGTTATAAACTCATGAATTAAAAAACATTAATTCTAAAGAATCAATAGAAATGATTAATGAAATTGGATATCGATTTAATCTTTTCCAGTCGCAGCGAGTCAAATTTTTAAGAAAGATGTTTTAGAATTACCGAAATTAGGATGTTACAATATTCACACTTCCAAAGTTCCAAAGAATAGAGGAATGATGCCTAATTTCTGGTCATTGTATCAGTACGATCAGGATCCGGTTAGTGCAATAACAATTCACAAAATGAATGAGAAATTGGATGACGGTAGAATACTTGTACAGGAAGAATTCAATCTAAATCCAGAAGAATCGCTGGATAGACTTATACGAAGAACTAAAAAGATTAGTGTTGACGTTTTCCTGAAAGCTGTAAATCTTTTAGATAATGGTGCATTTGAATATCTAGAAAATGATTCAGCCAAGTCGACTTACAATACATTCCCGACAAGAGAGGATGTTTTAAAGTTTGAGTCTAAGGGTTTGAAGATAATATGAATACAATGTTGAGTGTAGATGTTGAAGATTGGTTTCAGGTTGATAATCTGAAACAAGCGATCAATAAAGATTCCTGGGGAGAAAATGTATCCAGGGTAGAAAGAAATGTAGATTTAATACTGGAATTGTTGGATAAGAAATCTTCAAAGGTAACATTTTTTATTCTCGGCTGGATAGCTGAAAGACATCCAAATTTAATTAAAAAAATTTTCGATGATGGTCACGAAATTGCTTGTCATGGTTACAATCACGAACTGGTTTATTCTTTATCAGAACATAGATTTCGACAGGATGTTTTAAAAGCCAAAAGTATTCTCGAGGATATTATCGGTAAGGAAATAATCGGATATAGAGCTCCAAACTTTTCTATCACTGACTGGTCAATAGATGTTCTGAAATCTTTAAATTTTCGATATGATTCAAGCCTTTATCCTACTTTTACCCATAAACGATATGGAAAAATTAAAGGTCTTAAAATTCCTAAGAATTCTATTTTTGAAATCAGGAAAGATTTTTATCAAGTAATGTTGTCATATCTTGAGTTCATGAATTTAAAATTACCCTGGTCAGGAGGATTTTACTTCCGATTTATACCTTATTCGATATTTCAAATTGGAGTAAAGAATATATTGAATGAGAGAGGTTCGTATTTGTTTTATATTCATCCGTGGGAGTTTGACCCTGACCAACCTAAAATTAAAAATATTAAATGGCAGTACAAATTCAGACATTACTCAAATCTTAAAAAAACCGAAAACAAATTTGAAAAGTTATTAAGTGACTTCACTTTTTGTCCTATTAAAGATCTTATTCCTCCGATCCAATATTAATTTTCAAGTATTTCATTTATGCAGGATATCATTGTTAGTATTGTAATGCCTACTTATAACAGGTCGCAATTAATTAAGTTAGCAATTCGAAGTGTACTTAATCAGAACTATTATAATTGGGAACTGATTATAATTGATAATGAATCAACTGATCGAACCAAAGAAGTTGTAGAACTATTTGCATCCACTGATAATCGAATAAAGTATTTTAATGTTAGGAAAAGTTCAAAGCCTGGTATTTCTACTTATCTGAATTATGGAATGAAAGAGGCTTCTGGAAAGTATATTGCGAGATTGGACGATGACGATGAATGGTCTGACAACCATAAACTTGATAAACAGGTAAGATTTTTAGAACACAACAAAGAATATGTCATTATTGGTGGAGGTGCAATTATGGTTGATCAAAATAGGCAAGAAATATTTAGGTTTCTTAAGCGGGAAAAAGATAATGAAATTAGAAATAATGCTTTATATGCTAATCCATTCTGGCATAATACGGTAATGTTCATTAAAGAAAAAGCTTTGGAAGTAGGGGGTTACAATGATCTTCGATTTGTTGAAGATTGGGATTTATGGCTAAGACTCGGACTAAAAGGTAAATTTTATAATCTGCAAGAACACCTATCATTATATATGAATGCAGGTCAAAATCTATCTGTTTCCAATCAAAAACTTGCAGCAAAAACTATTTTAAATCTTATAGATAAATTTAAAAACCAATATCCAAATGGAAAGAAAGCCAAAGTTTTAAATTCGATGCAACTATTGTATTCCTACACTCCTAGATATTTTAGAAATAAAACTCAGAACTTTTTGTTCTATTTAAAAAGAAACTATTTCTAGTTCCTAACAATTGAAAATTGATTTTCCAAATTGTTTTAATCTAACTTGATAAAGTTATTAGCACTTCCCAATAATTCTTAGTTATCTTTTTTAAACTCCTCTACTTTTCCCAACTATCATTTGCCAAACGGTAAGCAGAATTATTTGTATGTCAAGTCCGAATGACCAATTTTCAATATACCATACATCGTAATCAATTCTTTGTTTGGTTCGTTTCCGGTTTTCTTCTTCATCTTTCACATCACCTCTTAATCCATGAATCTGTGCCCAGCCTGTGATGCCGGGCTTTACATTTTGTCTAATCCTTATTTCATCAACGATTTTACTGTAAAAACTATTATATGAAATTGCATGTGGACGAGGTCCAACTACTGACATATCACCTATTAGCACATTTATGAACTGAGGTATTTCATCCAGGTTATATTTTCTCAGAAATTTACCAACCTTCGTAATTCGTGGATCGTTTTCAACTACGGGTTTAAATTCATCAACCTGTACTTTATGATACTTCATTGTTCGGAATTTTATACAATTAAATTTTTCATTTTTTGTCCCAAGTCTTTCCTGTATAAAAAAAACAGGAGCCTTGTCTATAATAATTGATATTAAAAGAATTAGTGGGATCAACCAACTGAGAATAAATATAGTCACAAAAAGTGAAAATAAAATGTCAAAAGTCCGTTTTACAAATCTCCATTGAACTTCATTCAAAGGTTCACGTCTTGCAGTTATGATTGGAAAACTGCCAAATGAGGTTAACTGAAATCTTTTAGAAACTAAGTCATAATAGTCAGGTATAATGTGAACTTTGACAGCGTATTTATCACAAATTTTTATTACCATTTCAAGTATTAGCCGTGATGTTTCGGATATTGCAATTACTGCCTCATCAACTTTTGTGGTGCTGAAAGTTTTTTCTAAGTTTTCAACAAATTCGTTTGAAGTGTTTAGATTATTTCCAGATTTTTCAGAGATAAATCCTTTAAAGTTGTAACCAAAATCAGGATTGCTTAGAATCATTTTCTGAAAGCTTTCGGCAAGTTCACCATCACCTACAATTACAAGGTTCCGGATATTTTTTCCTTTTCTTCTCAAAAGTTTCAAAATCTTTCGAAAAATTATCACTCTTAAACTGATGAATAAAACAAGCAGTACGAAATAATAAACTATGAAGTATCTCGTAAATAAATTTTCTTTGGCCAGGAAAATAAAAGTAATAGTGATTATAAGCTGGAGCAGAGAGTTTTTCAGGATATTGATGAACTGAACAGGAAAGTTCCTTGAAAAAAAATCATCATAAAAATTTAAGTAGTTTGATGTAACAATCCATAACAATGTTTAAGCCTATCAAAAGGAAAAACATATAATATTTTTCGAGTAATACTTCCCAGGATTGCGAGTAAACAGCGGAAATCAGAAATGCGCAGTTGAGAAAAAGAAGATCGCTAAGTAATTTATAAAAGAAAATAGATCTTTGATTTACAATCATATATCAAAAAACTTTTATGGATTAAAATTGTTGAGCTTATTGCTGACGAACCTTTGAATATTTTCTTCAAAATTTATTCTGCTAAAATTCTCAGCATGTTTTCTAATAAACTGTACATCAAAATAATCAATTCTTTTTTCGAATTCATGAATGGCAGTTTTAATAGAATCACAGCTCTGTTCGCTAAAGAGAATTCCTGTTTTTCCATTTATTACGGACTCAGCTGTGCCACCTTTATTCAATGCAATTACAGGTGTTCCGCAAGCCATCGCTTCAACAATAACAATTCCAAAATCTTCTTCCGCTGCAAAAACAAATGCTTTTGCCTTCATCATATATTCTTTGAGTTTGTGTGTTGGCTGATGAGGTAAGAATTCGATATTACGACCAGCAATATTTTTTATTTTTTCTTTATCCGGTCCACTGCCTATCACAATAAGTTTTTTGTCCGGCATTTGATTGAATGCTTCGACTATCAAATCCACTTTTTTGTAAGGGACAAATCTTGAGGCAATCAAGTAGTAATCATCTTTTTTTTCTGCAACATCAAATTTTTCCACATCAACCGGAGGATAAATTACTGTTGAATCACGATTGTATATTCTTTTTATTTTTTCAGATATATGATTTGAGTTAGCAATAAAATAATTTACATTATTAGCAGATTTCAAATCCCATTTTTTTAAATAATTCATGAATGCTTTAGCAACAAATCCTTTGACACCGGTGAGATAATGATCAGATTGATCCCAGGCATACCTCATAGGTGAATGACAGTAACAAATGTGAAGTTGGTTCTTCTGAGTTTTTACTCCTTTAGAAACTGCGTGATTGCTTGAAATAATTAATTTATATTCTGCAAGATTCAAACTCTCAACAGCCGTTGGGAAAAGCGGCAGATAGTATCTGTGTTTTTTTCTGGCCAGTGGAAGATGCTGGATAAAAGTTGTATTTGCTTTTTTCCCTTTGAGAATAATATTTCTTTGCTCGTCATTTAGAAAATCAACCAAGGTGTAAACATCAGCGTCTTTCCAAATATTAGTAAACGACTCAACACATCTCTCAGAGCCGGCATAATTTACAAGCCATTCGTGAGCAATCGCCGTCTTTGGCCAATGCATTTATAAAATCCTTTTCATTTTTTAGAAGAAAAATTAACTCTTAGTATTACCAATGGCAACTAGAGCCTGCTTCTAATACTATTTTTATTTGACTAAATTTCCGATTAATGATTTCAATTATTACAATTACATATAATGATTACAGCGGACTTAAGAAAACTCTTAATTCGATTCCTGATTTCGACTTTATCGAATCAGTTGTAATTAATGGTGGGTCTGAAAAATCAACTTTAGATTTTCTGAGTTTGCATAATGGCAAAGTGATTAATGAAAAAGATGATGGAATAGCAGATGCCTTTAATAAAGGAATTGCAAATTCTTCCGGTGATTCAATTATGTTTCTTAATAGTGGCGACGAATTAATTGAACCAGGTTATCTTAAAAAATGTGAAGAGATATTGAATAAAAATAACAAAATTGATTTTGTCCACTCGAATCTTATTCTGATTGATTCCATCGGAACAGAACTTTATTTGAAGCCTCCATTTTGCAATCTCGGCAGAGGATTGCCGTATCTTCATCCGACAATGATTGTCAGGAAATCTATATTTGATCAGATTGGATTATTCAGTAAAGAATATAAAATAGCAATGGACTTTGATTTCATTGTTAGATTAGAGAAAAAAGGATGCAAAGGATTTTACGTAAACGATAAAGCAGTAGTTAAAATGGAGGGGACAGGCAGATCAGTTGAACAAGAGTTTGAAGGAATTAAAGAGTGTTACAAATCATTGAAGAGAAATGATTTTCTCAATTTAAAAAATTCTGTAGGGATGACAGTAAGAATTATTCTTTTCTTTATGAGAAAGTTTATGATTTTATTTGGTATGGGGGGAGTATTGAGGAACTTAAAAAGGAAAAAACATTCTGTAAAAAAATTACGCGGACCTAAGGTTACTTTGGTGTAAATAAATATTTTATCATTCCATAAATCCTTCCACTGAGAGCGGCAAAATTTGAAGCAATTAGTCCAAATTTAAAAGTAATCAATCCTCTTATACTTTGTAAAAATGGAACTGTTAACATTTCCATCAATTCATAAATGACTTTAAACTTTTTCTTTTCAAATAACCACTTGCTTACCAAAGCTCCCTTACCGATTCCATATTTATAAGCTTTATGAAAACCATCTTTGAAAGACTCAGTGAACGGCGGAACATGATAAACAATTAGTTCCGGGAAGAATTCCATATTTTTCCCTGCAAAATATGCTTTCCAGCAAAAATCTGTTTCTTCACTACTACCCCAACTTGAACCGGCACCAAACTTTTCATCGAATCTTTCCAACTCATCGAAGACTTTTACTTTAACCACAAAGTTAGAGCCCATTAAATTTTTTGTGTTGCGAAATTTTTTCAGACTTCCGCCTGTTTTATGTCGTAAAGTGTAGTAGTCATTATTATCTTCACGAACAATACTACCCGATAAAATATCAAGATCTGGATTTTCTGAAATAATTTTTTCTAGTTTTTCCGAATAATCATCACATGGAAATCCATCATCATCACAGAAAAAAATCCACTCTACATTTTCAGGAATAACTAAAGTATTTCTTGCAGCAGAAACTGATTTTTTATCGGTTCTTGTTATAATTACTAAAGGGTTTGCTAAAATATCTGCGGGTAAAATTAATGAATCAATATTCTGATCAATCAATATAATTTTTTGCGGAGAAATTTTTTGATTTAAAGAAGCACTTAAATTTCTTAGAACAAGCTCTGAGGCTCTGTTGTAAGTATTTACTACGATTATATAATTGAGGTGCTTCAAATATTTTCTTTAAAATCAATTGTAAGTAATCTAATTGCAGTGTGCATTTCCACAACAATTATAAAATAATTTTTTCAAACTTAAGATTAGCCCATTCATAAAACAATAATCATTTGTTGATATATTTATTAATCCAGTTTTCAATTACTTATTATAAACGAAGATAAGTTATATACCTAAATATTGAAATTATATAATCTTAAAATTTATATTCAGTTGGGAATTATTAATTATAATTACGTGATTGCAATTTAAAGAAAGAAACTAATCAACATCGTTTGAAGACAGTGAATATTTTATTTATAACTCATTATAGTTCCCTGTATGGAGCAAATCGTTCTCTATTACTTCTACTTGAGGGTCTAAAAATCAATAACTTTAATGTAATGGTGTTTGTTCCGGATGACGGACCATTGATTGATGAGTTAAAAAAACGCAACATATCCTATCGTAAATTTAAATATTGGGCATGGATGGGTGTTCATAGCAGGACATTTATCTTCAAAGCGATATTAAGATTTTTAATGAATCTTGCAGCCCTCCCGATACTTTTAGGTTATGCTATTAAATTTAAACCTGCAATTATTTATTCCAATACTTCGATTACACCGATGGGGATATATCTTTCGATCATAATGAATATTCCTCACATCTGGCATATTCGTGAAGTTGGTAAACTTGATTACAATTTGGATTATGATTTTGGGAGAAAATATTTCTACAACTTTATTCGTAAGTCCAAAGCAATTATATGCATTTCTCAATTTGTAAAAGAAAATTTATTTAAAAGTGATTGGCAAAATATTACCGTCATCAATAATGCTGTTTATTCTGATGATAATATTGAGTTGAATAATGTTAAGCTAGAAAAAAGAAAAGATGAAGTGTTTACATTTTTGATTATGAGTATTGTTCATCCATCAAAAGGTATTCACGATGCTATAGAAGCCTTAGGCAATATTAAAAAAGAAATAAACGATGTAAAATTAATTATATGTGGTGGAGACGAGGATAAAAAGTATAGAAAGAAACTCGACGATCAGGTTACACTTTTGAGATTAAATGAAAATGTATCTTTTGCAGGATTCGTTGATAAGCCGAATGAAATGTATAAAATAGCAGATGCTGTATTAGTTTGTTCAAGGAATGAAGCCTGGGGAAGAGTTGCTGCTGAAGCAATGATCTTTGAAAAGCCTGTGATTGGTTATAACAGCGGCGGAACTAAAGAAATAATCACGAATAATTTTAATGGATTGCTTTATAATAACATTGAAGAACTTACTACATGTATGAAAACAGTTATTAATAATAAGGAACTGGTAAATAGTTTGACAAGTAACGCAAAAAAATATGCTCTTGAGCAATATGGTAATTCAGTATACACTAGTAAAATACTTAGCATCATCACGAAATTGAGTAAATAAACTTTCCCAAAAATTCCTGAAGCTCAATGTGCACTATAGTAGAAACACCTCCCAAATACATCAATGATAATCAAAACTTTATTATTTTTCATAGGTCTATTTTAACTATGAAATTTTGATACTATCTCCAATAGATTTTTCATTTGAATAAACGAACACAAAAAATATTAGTTCTGTTAACAGACCTGCTATTCATCTGCTTTGCCTGGATATCATATTATTATATCAGGGTTGAAACAGGTTGGTTTAGAATCCAGATTGTTCCCGAACTGTATTTTCCTATGATTGCAGTTTATTTATTCTGGCTTGTCATATTCACATTTTTCGGAATGTATCGTACCTGGTTTGCTTCATCACGATTTGATGAGATATCCACATTATTCAAAACAACTTTTATAGGGATTTTCATACTGTTCTTCCTGATTTTCATTAGCGATTTTATGGAGGGTTCTGAATCCGGCGATAGAATCTTGATTTTTATTTATTGGTTTTTCCTTTTTGTTTTTGTCTCAATTGGCAGATTGTTTATTAGAAGTTTTCAAAGAGGGCTTCTTATAAAAGGAATCGGGAGACGAGGCGCAGTAATAGTTGGCTACAATATTAAATCGAATGAAGTTCACGATCAGATACTTGAACATCCTGCACTGGGATTGGATGTTTTGGCTTACGTTGCTATCAATCAGCAAAATATTGGCAAACATTATAAAAATATTAAAGTTCTGGGATCACTAGATCAACTTTTAGATATCATTAACCAAACCAGAGCATTGGAAGTACTCATAGCTTTAGAAAAAGAAGATCACGACCTTTTAGTTGATATAATTTCAAAAGTTGAAAACAAAGGAATAGGTCTTAAAATAGTTCCTGATTTGTATGAAATTCTCAGTGGTCAGGCAAGAACTTCTCAACTTTATGGAATTCCTTTAATTGACATTATGCCGGAGCTAATGCCTGAATGGGAAAAAAAATTAAAGAGAATTTCTGATGTAATTATTTCATTGATTATACTTATCATAACTTTACCGCTAAATATTTTAGTGTCAATATTCATCAAACTTGATAGCAAAGGTCCTGTTCTATTTAAACAAGAAAGAATAGGAATGAACAATAAAGAATTCAGGATTTACAAATTTCGTTCTATGTTTCAGGATGCAGAAAAACATACAGGTCCTGTTTGGTCAAGAAAAGACGATCCCAGAGTCACACGAGTTGGGAGAATAATCAGACAACTTCGCATAGATGAAATACCACAATTTTTTAATGTGCTTAAAGGAGAAATGAGTTTGGTTGGTCCTCGTCCTGAAAGGCCTTATTTTGTTGATATGCTTGCGCAACAGTTGCCTTATTATAGAAGAAGATTGAAAGTCAGACCAGGCATTACAGGTTGGGCACAAGTTAAACATAAGTATGACGAAAGCATTGAGGATGTAAAAGTAAAATTACGATACGATCTTTTTTACATTGAAAATATGTCCCTTAGAATGGATATTAAGATACTTGCCCGGACAATATTGGTTGTATTATTCGGCAAAGGACACTATAGCTAAATTATTTTATTTGTGAATTCGTGGCCCAATAATTTTCTGAAATGAAAACACTTGTAATCATACCTACATATAACGAGCTTGAGAATATGCCAAGGCTCCTTCCAGCGGTTCTTTCCAAGAATGATGAAATTAATGTACTCATTGTGGACGATAATTCACCTGATGGAACTGCTGCTTTTGTTGAAAATGAAATGAAAAATAATAATCGTATTCACCTTATTAAAAGATCATCAAAGCAAGGACTGGGCACTGCATATATTGCTGGTTTCAAGTATGCACTTCAGAAAAATTTTGAATTGATTTTTGAGATGGATGCCGACTTCTCTCACGATCCAAATGAAATCCCCAGATTCCTCGATGAAATTACTGATTCTGACCTTGTGCTTGGCAGCAGATACAAAAATGGAGTAAATGTAATAAACTGGCCAATGAGAAGATTACTTCTCAGTTGGTTCGCTAATCTTTATACAAGATTTATTACTGGCATGCCTGTCCATGATGCAACAGGAGGTTTCAAATGCTTTAGAAGAAAAGTTCTTGAAGCCATTGACTTAGATCGGGTCACATCAAACGGATATGCATTCCAGATAGAAATGAACTTTAAAACCTGGAAGAAAGGGTTTAGAGTAAAAGAAATTCCAATCATATTTGTTGACCGTGTGAAGGGGACATCAAAAATGTCAAAGAAGATTGTCCGCGAAGCAGTTACCATGGTTTGGAAGCTTAGATTAAAAAGCATCTTTGGTATGCTGAAGTAGGATTCAATTTGGACTTGTCGATTATCATAGTAAACTATAACGTAAAAGAATTCCTCCAGAATCTTCTCCACTCAATAGAAAAAGCCTCATCAAATATTTTGAAAGAAATCCTTATAATTGATAATGCTTCTGATGATGGAAGTGTTGAAATTATTAAAGAAAAATTTCCATCTGTAATACTCATCGAAAATAAAATTAATGTTGGATTTGGAAAAGCAAATAATCAAGGTTTAGCAATCGCAAAAGGAAAATATATTCTTTTTATTAATCCTGATTGTATTGTTAGTGAGGATACTCTTGATAAAATGATTTCTTTTTTTGAAAAACATCCCGATTGTGGATTAGCAGGCTGTAAAATTTTAAACTCAGACGGAACTTTGCAACTCGCTTGCAGAAGAAGTTTTCCGGGACCATGGACATCATTTACAAAAGTTACCGGACTAAGTAATCTTTTTCCAAACAGCAGAATTTTTGCACGTTACAATCTTACTTATTTAGATGAAAATAAATCTTATGAAGTAGATGCAGTTTCAGGCTCCTTCATGATGACCAGGAAAGAGGTTTATCAAAAAACCGGTGGTTTTGATGAGCAATTTTTTATGTATGGTGAAGATCTTGACTTATGTTATCGTGTGCAGAAGAACGGCTACAAAGTTTATTATATGCACGAGACGCAAATAATTCATTACAAAGGAGAAAGCACAAAAAGAAGCAACCTCGATGAAACAAAATTATTTTATGATGCAATGCATCTTTTTGTAAAGAAACACCTTTCTAGTTTTCCTGTTGTTGAATTAATTCTCAGGTCAGCAATAGGACTCAGAAAACTTTTCGCATTTTTGGGCAAAAGAAAATTATCATTTTATACAGCTTTAACTGATTTAGTATTATTTGATTTTTCGTTATTTGCTGCTGAGAAGTTTTACAAAAGTATAACTGAATGGGTTGGATTCGATCCAGATGCGTACTTAATAATTTATACAGTACCGGCACTAATCAATATTTTTGTTTCAATCCTGGCTGGTGTTTATAAAAAAGATGAAGTCTCGGTACTCAGAAATTTTGGTGCTATAATTATAAGTTTTCTTCTTCTTACATCAGCCACTTTTTTCTTTAAGCAATATGCATTTAGCAGAGCAGTCGTGTTAATAGCATTCATCCTCTTTTTGATACTTACAACGTTATTTCGAATATTCCTGAAATTAATTTTTAAAATCGGAATTAAAACCGATGGGGCATTAAACCGGCGAACTGTAATTATAGGGACTGATGATGAGGCTGTCCAAATTGCTGAAAAAATTAAATCACAAAAATCAGATCTTCACAGTTTTATAGGACTGATAGGTAAAACTCATTCGGAAATTGGAAATCATGTAAATGGATTTAAGGTTGTCGGAAGTATTGGTAATATTAAAAATGTATTTTCGGAAATGAAAATTAACGAAGTGATTTTTTCTTCAGAAGAAATATCATACACACATATGATGTCGATAGTCTCTGCAAGTAAAAATATCAATGTAGATTTCAAGATCGTCGGCTCGGATATGAATTTTGTTGTTGGTAAGAGTTCTGTTTCAATGCTTGATGATATTCCTTTAGTCGAAGTTAATTATAACATTTCTAATCCAACGGTTCAAACTTTAAAATTAATATTCGATTACACTTTATCTTTCTTAGTTTTGATTTCCTTTTATCCTTGCATATATTTCATAACGAAGCTATCGGGTAAAGAAACAGATTTCAGGAAACTTGTTCTATCTGTTCCATCTGTAATTTCGGGAAAAAATAGTTTCGTTGGTCCCAAGCAACCACTCAAATTCGAGAATGAAATACTTGGGAAAACCGGATTGACCGGATTGTGGTACATTGATGAGGGAACTTTTACGAACTCCCAAAAACTTGATTTTTATTATGTGAAAAACCAGAACATTTGGCTCGATCTGGAAATACTAGGCAAAACTCTGAATAAAATGTGGAGCAAAGGAGATTAACATATGGGTAAAACAATATTAGATTTTGAAAAACCTGTCTTCGAGCTTGAACAAAAACTGGAAGAAATGAAAAAATCTTCAGACAGGCTCGGTATTGAAAAAGAAATTTCTCGAATTGAATCCAAAGTTGCACAACTAAAAGAAGAACTTTATAAAGACCTTTCACGCTGGCAGAGAGTTCAACTGGCTCGGCATCCAGATCGTCCGTATACTCTTGATTATATTAATCTAATGACCACGAATTTTACTGAACTACATGGTGACAGGCATTACAAAGATGATAAAGCGATTGTGGGTGGTTTTGCTCAGCTTGATGATTATAAAGTTATGATCATCGGTCATCAAAAAGGAAGAGACACTAAGTCAAATGTTTATCGAAATTTTGGAATGGCAAACCCGGAAGGGTACAGAAAAGCTTTGCGTCTGATGAAGCTTGCAGAAAAATTTGACAAGCCTGTTATTACAATGCTTGATACTCCGGGTGCTTATCCCGGACTTGAAGCCGAAGAACGAGGACAAGCAGAAGCGATTGCAAGAAATCTATTTGAAATGAGCAGACTTCGAGTTCCAATAATTGTTTGTATTATAGGCGAAGGTGCAAGTGGCGGTGCTTTAGGAATTGGAGTTGGCGATAGAATTTTAATGTTTGAAAATTGCTGGTATTCAGTTATCAGTCCCGAATCTTGTTCAAGTATTTTATGGAGAAGCTGGGATTATAAAGAACAGGCAGCTGAAGCGCTCAAGCTCACTGCAACGGATCTGCTCGAACAGAAAATTATTGACAGAATAATTCCGGAACCATTAGGTGGTGCACATAAAAATTCAAAACTTGCTGCTGATAATCTTAAAGCTGCTTTACTCGAAGAGTTAGGTGAACTAGTCAAAATTAAAAAAGATAAACTTGTTCAAAACAGAATTGACAAATTCGGCAGTATGGGTCCTTACACAGAATAATTCTTACAGCTTGATCGAGAGAAATTATTTTTTCAATCCCGATGTGTTCGGGATTTTTTATTTTAGTTCTATAATTTTTGAAAGTTTTTTTTAATGCTGATACATAAAACAACTCTGAGAGTTCGTTATGCTGATACCGATCAAATGCACTATGCTTATAACGGAAAATATTTTGAATATTTTGAAGTTGGCAGAACTGAAATGATGAGAGAGCAAGGATTAACTTACCGAAAGATTGAAGAAAGTGGTTATCAAATGCCGGTCTACGAAGCTTTTCTTCAATTTAAAAATCCGGCTTTTTATGATGAGCTGCTGGAAGTTGAAACTCGTGTTGAAAAAATGCCGCAGGCAAAAGTTCATATTGAACATACAATTCGAAGTGTAGAAAGAAACTTGTAATCGCTGAAGGTTATATCGAACTTGCATTTATTAAATCTGATACAAAAAAAATAACACGTGCACCTGAATTTTTCACAAGTGCATTAAAAAAGTTTTTCGAAGGTTAAATCAGCAATAAGCTGACAGGATTTTAAGTTGCATAGAAGTAATTTTATTCACGTTTGAATTGAAGAGATAGATTTCCAGATGTTTGAAAAGTTAAAGGAACTATCAAAAGACACCGCAATTTATGGTATAAGTACCATGATCGGCAGATTTTTAAATTTCATTCTTGTTCCGCTTTATACAAATATTTTTCTTCCTGCAGATTATGGAATCATACAACTTATTTATGCATACACGGCAATTCTAAATATTATCTTTATTTATGGACTTGACTCAGCCTACCTCAAGTTTGCATCGTTTAAGGATTTAGGTGATGAGAAAGATAATTTTTCAACTCCATATATTTCAATTTTTCTTACTTCGCTTCTTATCAGCTTTCTGATTGCAATTAATGCTGGAGCTATCGGGGAATCATTAAGAATACCTTCAGAGTATATTTACCTGGTTTACCTTTCTGCCGCAATTTTATTTTTGGATGCGAATGTTGTAATTCCATTTTTAAAGTTAAGGTTGGATAGAAAAGCGAAAACTTTTTCACTCTATAGAGTAATAAATATTGTTACAAACATCATTCTTAATGTTTACCTGATTTTAATTCTTCATTGGGGAATAGAAGCTATAATAATTAGCAACTTAGTTGCTTCCGCAGTTTCATTGCTGCTAGTATCGATTACTATCATAAAAAATTTCAAACTTAAGTTTCATTCAGCTCTTTTCAAACGAATGCTAAAATTTGGATTGCCTTTTCTTCCGGCAGGCTTCGCTGTAATGCTTGTTCAGGTTATAGATGTCCCAATACTCGAAAAGCTTACTGATCTTGGAACTGTTGGAATTTACAAAGCCAATTACAAGCTCGGAATTTTTATGATGTTATTTGTGAACATGTTTCAATTTGCCTGGCAGCCATTTTTTCTTCAGAATGCGAAAGAACCGAATGCAAAAGAAATGTTTTCAAAGATTTTAACTTATTTCACTCTGGTCGGAAGTATAATCCTGGTTGTTCTTTCTCTGTTCATAAATGATTTGGCGCAAATAAAAATTGCTGGTTTTTCTCTGGTTGGTCCTGAGTATTGGGCAGGACTCCAAATTGTTCCAATTGTTTTACTTGCTTATTTGATAAATGGAATGTATTCTGTCTTTGCCGCAGGAATTTATATTGAAGAAAAAAGTATTTACGTTCCATTTATTACTGGAACAGGTGCACTTGTGAATGTAATAGTAAATTTCCTTTTGATTCCTGTTTTAGGAATAACCGGAGCTGCGCTGGCAACTCTTGCAAGTTATTTAGTGATGGCATCAGGCTATTACTATGTTACTCAAAAGTTTTTTAAAGTGAAGTATGAACTAAAAAGAATTGGTCATATTTTTATCGCAATTATTCTTGTTGGAGCTTTCTATTATTACCTGCTTGCGACAGGAAATTTATTATTTCCATTTAAGCTGATATTGTTAATAATATTTACACTCTATATTTATTTTGTAGCCGTAAATCGTGCTGAAATTAATTTGATAAAAAATAAATTTGCAGAAAGCAGAAGAAAGAAAAATTAGTGGAACCAGAAATAAAAATTAAATTCAAGAGACTGAGGAAAGAATTAAACCATATACCATTGCCTGCTTATGCCACAAAAGGAAGTGCAGGAATGGATATTTATGCTGCACTTGAAATTCCTTTAACAATTTCCCGTAGCGCAATTGAAATGGTTCCCACAAATATTTCTGTTGAAATTCCTGATGGATATGAAATTCAGGTAAGACCACGAAGCGGACTTGCTGCAAAACACGGAATTGGAATTTTAAACTCCCCCGGAACAATTGATTCGGATTACAGAGGGGAAATAAAAATTATAATGATTAACTTTGGTAAAGAAGATTTTGAAATTCAACCTGCCGAGAGAATTGCTCAACTCGTCGTGTCAAAAGTTTACACGGCAAAATTTATTGAAACAGACGATCTTAATAATACTTCAAGAGGCGAGGGAGGCTTCGGGCATACAGGGCGTTGAACATAAATCTTCTGATCATTTAAAATAGATTTAATTTACCCTGGCTCAACAATTTCACTTACAATTCATTGTTGAGCAGCTTTAAAATTTGATTTTTTAAAATGTCAGAATTTATTCACCTACATAATCATAGCCATTACAGTCTTCAGGATGGTGCCTGCACTGTTGATAGTCTAATTGCTGCTGCAAAAAAATTCAATATGAAATCTGTTGCACTCACTGATCACGGTGTTCTGTACGGAATTATTGAATTTTATAAAAAAGCAACAAGAGAAGGAATAAAACCGATACTTGGAATGGAAGCTTATGTTGTTAATGAAGGTGATCGGTTTGAAAGAAAAAGTTCTCAATCAAATGGAACTACGAAGAGAAGAAAAAATTATAGCCATCTGATACTTCTCGCAAAAAACAAAGTTGGTTATAAAAATTTAACAAAGCTCTCCACACTTGGATACACAGAAGGGTTTTACTACCGACCAAGAATTGATCTCGAATTAATAAAAAAATATCACGAAGGCTTAGTTTGTACTTCGGCATGTGCTGGCGGAGTTGTCTCCTCGTACATTGTTCAGGGTGAGTATGATAAAGCAAAAGAAGTTGCTAAAACTTACAAAGAAATTTTTGGCGATGATTTCTATCTCGAAATTCAAGATCATAATATGGAAGTCGAGAAACCAATTCTTGAATACATGCCGAAGATTGCAAAAGAGTTGGGGATAAAACTCGTCGCTACAAATGATTGTCATTATATCGAAGAAGATCATGCAATAGCACACAACATTCTTTTGCTCCTTGGCGATAAGATGGGAGAAGATTATAACAATCTTCGATATGGAACCAATCAGGTTTATTTCAAATCAGCTGAACAGATGATCAAACTTTTTAAGAATCACAAAGAAGCAATTGAGAGCACATTAGAAATTGATTCCAAGATAGATGTAAAGCTTAGCTTTGATGAATATCATTTCCCAAGTTTTCCAATTCCTGAAAACTACTCAGCAAAAACATCCGACGAATATTTTGAATTGCTTGCCTGGGAAGGTCTGAAGAAAAAGAAACTTGAGTTGACAAAAGAAGTCGAAGAGCGATTCAAGTTTGAAATTGAAACTATAAAGAAGATGGGATTCTCCGGTTACTTTTTGGTTGTTCAGGATTTTATTAATTCAGCAAAAGAAAAAAATATTCCCGTCGGACCCGGTAGAGGAAGTGTTGCCGGCAGTCTTGTTGCTTTTGCACTGGGAATTACAAATATCAATCCTCTTGAGTTTAATCTTCTCTTTGAAAGATTTCTTAATCCTGCACGAAAATCAATGCCTGATATTGATGTTGATTTTGCGGATGATCAAAGAGGCGAAGTGATAGAATATGTTCGAAAAAAATATGGTGAAAATAGTGTAAGCCAGATTATCACTTTTAACAGGCTTTCATCAAAAGCTGTTATCAGAGATGTTGCGAGAGTATTAAAAATTCCAATCCCGACAGTTAATAATATTACTAAGCACATTCCATCAAAATTTGGAAAAGTTTATTCGATTGAACAATCACTCAAAGAAGTTCCCGAATTAAAGTGGGTGAAAGATTCTGAAGAACCTCAGATCAAAGAATTAATAAAGCATGCACGTGTGCTAGAAGGAATGAACAGGAATGCTTCTAAGCACGCTGCTGGTGTTGTTATTACTCCCGGTGATGTTAGCGAGTATGTTCCACTTGCCAATGCAGTCTCTCAACAGGAAATTGTAACTCAATACAATATGAAAGACATTGAGAATGTTGGTTTGTTGAAGATGGATTTTCTTGGATTAAGAACTTTAACAATTATCAGAGATACAATTGCACTCGTTAAAAAAAACTATGAAGTGGAAATTAATATTGATGAGATTCCATTTGATGATCAAAAAACATATCAGCTTTTTACTAAAGGACAAACAACAGGCATCTTCCAGTTTGAATCTCCGCCAATGCGGGAATATTTAAAGAAACTTCAACCAACAAGTTTGAGTGACCTTGCTGCGATGAATGCTCTTTATCGTCCCGGTCCAATGGAATTCATTGATGACTTTATTGATAGAAAATTTGGTAAAAAGAAAGTTGAATATCTTCATCCTATTCTTGAAGAAATTTTAAATGAAACTTATGGAATAATTGTCTACCAGGAACAGGTTATTCAGATTGCAAATAAAGTTGGTGGAATAAGTCTTGCAGAAGCCGATATTCTCAGAAGAGCAATGGGAAAAAAAGATCTTCTGGCAATGAAAGAACAAAAAACGAAATTCATTAAAGGTGCGATTGAAAATAAAATATCAAAAAAAATTGCCGAAGAAATTTTTAATGCAATAGATAAGTTTGCTAATTACGGTTTTAATAAAAGTCATGCAGTTGCATATAGTTACATTGCTTATCAGACAGCTTATCTTAAAGCACATTATACTGCTGAATTTCTCGCTGCCAACCTCACGAATGAATTTATCAATACGGATAAAGTAACAAAGTTTCTTGAAGATTGCCGAAGACTAAAAATCGAAATCCTTCCTCCCGATGTAAATAATCCTTCGGTTAATTTTGATGTAGTTGAAGGTAAAATTCTATTTGGTCTTTCAGCAATAAAGAATGTTGGCAAAGGAGCTGTTGAAGAAATAATCAAATCCAGAAATAATATTGGCAGGGATTTTACAAGTATTTATGATTTTTGTCTGAATGTCGATAACAGAATTGTTAACAAACGTGCTCTCGAAGGTTTAGTAATAGCAGGTGCATTCGATTCAACAAATAAAAACAGAGCAACATTATTTAATTCGGTTGAATTAGCACTTGATCATTCACATAAGGTTCAAAACTCAAAACTTGCATCGGGAGATAGTTTGTTTACCGATACCTCAGAGATTATTATTTCTGAACCGGAGTTAATAGAAGCAGAAGATTGGAATGAAAAGGAAAGATTAGCAAAAGAACGCGAAGTAGTTGGTTTCTATATAACCGGGCATCCTCTTACAAAGTTTGAAGTTGAATATAAATCATTTGCCAATTTCCATATTGGTGAAGTTGAAGAGAACGAAGAAATTGAAAATGTTCGTGCATGTGGAGTGATCACTGAAGTCAGAAAAAAAATTGACAGAGCCGGAAATGAAATGGCTTTTTTTAACATTGATGATTTCACTGGTTCATGTGAGTGCCTGATGTTCTCAAAAGTTTTTGCTGATTATGGGAAATATGTTCAGAAGGAAGAACCGGTTTTTGTTGTGGGAAATCTTGAGAGCAGCGGTGATACTGTAAAAATGCACGTAAGTAAACTTTTACCAATAGATTTAGCAAGGAATGAATTATCTGGAAGCATCAGGATCAATGTTGTAAAGGATAAAAATCCTCCTGAAAAATTACGTGAATTAAAATTAGTTCTGGATAATAATTCCGGAAAAATTCCTGTGTTTATCCAGCTATACACTAATGGGAGCAGAAATTCGGTTTACGCTTTAAAAAATAACAGGGTTAATTTATCTGCAAAGTTATTTTCTGAAATAACTGAATTGTTCGGCGAAGATTCTTTTCAATTAATTCTCAAATAATTATTTCTTATTTAGGTTTCTGGTTTCTTAACTCATTTGTGAGACTTTCGCCTATTTTGTATTATTACATCGAATATTAATTCATTATTTCATCATCTATGGATAAAGAAGCAAATAAAAAATACTGGGCACTGATTTTAGGTGCTTCATCAGGTTTTGGTGGTGCTGCCGCCATGAAACTCGCTGAAGATGGATATAATATCGTTGGTGTGCACCTTGATCGGCAGGCTACAATGCCAAATGTTGAGAAGATCATTGACCACATTAAATCCTGCGGGAGAGAACCCGTGTTTTATAATGTGAATGCTGCAGATCAATTTAAAAGAACAGAAATAATATCTGAACTTAAATCGAAGCTTGGTAGTGAACCAGCAATAAAAATAATAATGCATTCGCTTGCATTCGGTACGCTAAAAAGTTTTGTTCCGAGAAATGCTGGAGAGCAGCCGATTACACATGCACAAATGGAAATGACATTAGATGTTATGGCTCATTCGCTTGTTTATTGGGTGCAGGAAATTTATCTGGCCGGTCTGCTTGCAAAAAAAGGAAGAATATTTGCGATGACCAGTTCTGGAAGTCACTCAGCGATTCCATATTATGGTGCTGTATCTGCAGCTAAAGCAGCGCTTGAATCGCACATTAGACAATTAACAGTTGAACTTGGTCACATGGAAATTGGTGCCACTTCTATTATGGCTGGAGTAACTGATACACCTGCGTTAAGGAAAATCCCTGGCAATCAGGAAATGATTGATGTTGCAGAAATAAAAAACCCGAGAGGAAGATTAACAACACCAGATGATGTTGCAAAAATTATTTCTCTTTTGAGCAGAGATGGAGGCGAATGGATCAGCGGAGGATTGATAAACGCTGATGGTGGTGAAGATATAGTTAGCTTCACCGGTAAACGACAATAACTCAACTCTCTTAAGTAAAGGATTGTAAAATGAAAACTGTTGAAATTACAGACGATAATTTTGAAACTGAAGTAATTAAATCGGACAAACCGGTTCTTATCGATTTTTGGGCTGTGTGGTGTGGACCCTGTAAACTGATTGCACCAATAGTTGAAGAATTATCAACTGAGTACGAAGGTAAAGTTAAAATTGGTAAACTGGATGTTGATTCCAATCAGCAAACTTCAATTAAATTTGGTGTACGCAGTATTCCGACTTTGCTGCTGTTTAAGGATGGAAAACTTAAGGACACTATTATCGGTGCTGTTCCGAAAAGTAAGATAGTTGAAAAACTTAACGCCGCACTTTAACTATCGAATCAATTCGAAAAAAATAATTTCCATTGTATGAAGAAAGTCCTGATTAGCGATTCAATCGATGAAAAATGTACGGAAATTCTGAAGTCCGCAGGATTTGAAGTAAAGTACAAAACCGATTTTTCAAAAAAAGAATTATTATCCGAGATTGCTGATTATAATGCACTCGTTGTAAGGAGCTCAACTCAGGTTGATTCTGAATTGATTGAGAAGATGGATAAGATGGAGGTTATTGGAAGAGCTGGTGCAGGTGTTGATAATATTGACGTAAAGGCAGCAACACGCAAAGGTATTCTCGTGATGAACACTCCTGGTGGTAATACAATCTCGGCTGCTGAACATACGATGGCTCTTATACTTGCTGCAGCTAGAAAAATTCCACAAGCTAATATTTCTCTTCATTTGAAAAAATGGGATCGAAAAAGATTTCAAGGAAGCGAACTATTTGGCAAGACACTTGGATTGATCGGACTCGGTAAAATTGGAAAAGAAGTTTCGATAAGAGCCAGTGCATTTGGAATGAAAATAATTTCTTTCGATCCTCTTATCTCTAACGATTCGATATCAGATTTTGAAATACAACTGGTTTCGCTTGATGATATTTGGAAAAACGCAGATATAATTTCAGTTCATACTCCGTTGAATGATCGGACAAAAAATTTAATATCGTACGATGAACTTATGAAATGCAAGTCAGGCGTTGTTATAATTAATTGTGCACGTGGTGGAATAGTAAATGAAAATGATCTTCTGAAAGCATTGAAAGATGGAAAAGTCTCAGCAGCCGGTCTGGATGTTTTCGAAACAGAACCGCCTGATTTTGGAATAGGATTAATTCAGCATCCTTCCGTAGTCTCAACTCCGCATCTTGGTGCTTCAACAGAGGAAGCTCAACAAAAAGTAGCAATTCAAATTGCAGAACAAATGGTAAATTATTTTATTAATGAGTCTCCTTCAGGTGCAGTCAACGCATCAGTTTTAAAAGAAATATCAAATGATAAGCTTAAAACTTTCGTCAAACTTGCAGAAGTATTAGGGAAGCTCCTTTCTCAGGTCAGGAAAGATTCATTAATAAAAATTAGTATAAGTTATAACGGGGAATTATTCCGTTCTTCGACAAGGTTATTGTCAGCTTCTCTGCTTAAAGGATTTCTTTCCGAAGAAATTGATACAACGGTTAATTTTATTAATTCACACGTCATTGCAGAAGAAATGGGAATTGTCTTGGAAGAGATTGTTTCAACAGATCACAGCACCTATCAAAATCTTATCGAAGCAAAAATTTATACTAATTCCGGAGAATGGAAATTTTCCGGGACTGTTTTCGGTATAAGTGATTTGAGAATTGTGGAAATAAATAATTATCAGGTAGAATTTAAACCCGAGGGGAATATTTTAATATATAGAAATATCGATAAACCGGGCATGCTCGCTTCAGTTAGCAGAGAATTATCATTGTTTAAAATTAACATAGCAAGTCTTTCACTTGGAAGAAAATCGGAAGGAGATTTTGCTCTAGCAGTAGTAAATATTGACACTCAAATGAATGAAGAAATTAAAAAAACAATTTCCTCGATAGACGGAATAAAAGATGTTTTTACGGTTAGTATCTAATTTTAGCGGAAATTTACATCTCTTGACATTTTTAAGAAAAAAATGTATCTCTTTAGTAGAAAATTTTAATTAAACAACGCTTGACAGAGAAAATCAGTAGTGTTATTTTGTAAGCGTAAATTAAATTTAACAAAAATTTAATATTGGTAGCACAAAGAAGTCAAATTTTTATTTCTAAACAACTCTATTCTTAACTAATATAAAAGGAGTAAGTTATGATACGAACAATTACTAGACTTTTTCTAGTATTAGTACTTATTGGCACTGTTACTTTCGGTCAGGCTCTTAAAGAAAGTAAGAAACATTTGCCGAAAACACTATCAAATCAGGTCATTTCTGATGATTTGAATAAATCTGATTTTTATACAGATTTCAAGAACAGGCAAATTCAAATAAATCGGATGAGTAAACCAAATGCGACTCCAGTTACAATGGCAATTATGAATTATGATTGGATGTGGAATCGATCACATCCTGGTTTAGGTTTGATGTATGATTTTACAGGTGACGGTGTTCTTGATCCATTTATGATAGGCACGGATAATACTATTTTACAAACTTCTGGTGCAAGACAACGTTATGCAACAGTCGCATTTCAGGATGATTTTGGAGTGTCTACCTATTGGCCTTATGGATTCGACGCAGGAACTGGTATTCCAGTAAGAACAGGATGGAACAGTCATGTTCTACTCGATAAAGCTAATGGTATAGCGTATCTCGGAATTTATGACTTCTTAGCTACAGATGCACTTATAAGAGACTATTTGTGGAAAGTTGAATTAAACACTGATCCTGGTGTTGCAACACAATTAGGTGATCAAACAACCGCATTAATTGGTGGTTGGGCACGCTTTGCTATGACTGGTGACGGTAATTTTTGGGAATTAGTAGATCAAGAGACTGGTATATCAAAATATTTTGCAGTCTCTACTGATGGTGGACTCACTTTTACTGTAGTTGATAGCTGCGGAAGTGGCGATCCTAATTTTTGGGGAACTATGGATGGGAACGATCAACCAATAAAAGCAAATGGAAACAAAATATCTTTCTTCAATGAAATTACAAGAAGTGGTTCACTTTACGAATTGGGCTTAGGTGGTACACCTGAGACTACTAATCCTGATAGTGCAAGTGGAATTTATCATTGGTATTCAACAGATGCTGGTGCTAGCTGGCAAGGTGAATATGTAGCACTTGATGGTGAAGCAATCATTTCGAATCGTCCGACATATGAGCCTAATTTCTCAACATGGTCTCCTGGATCGTGGTTTGATATTGATGATACAGGAGTTACTCATCATGTAAGAGGTGCTCTTAATACTTCTGGTGTGGATGGAACCGACACGTCATTTTTCCAATTATCTCCAATAGTTTATTGGAACGATAGAGATAAAGTATGGATGGATCTTGAACGTACCCAAGTGGAATTTTATCCTTACGATATAACTGCTCTTTCACCGGGTAATTTTAATGGAGCTTCTTTGCCAAGTGTAGGAGTATCAGATAATGGTAATGTTGTTGTTGCTATGTGGAATCTTCCACAATTTTCTGGAGAGCCAGGTAACAGTGCAATCAATACTTATGTAAATCCACCAGAATTAAATAAGTATTATTATGATATATGGTACGCGTTTTCAGACGATGGAGGCGTTACTTGGAGTGAACCAGCAATTGCTGTGAGTGTAGCGAATGAGACTAACTATTGGGTAAATGTTGCTGGCGTTGAAGTAAATGGTGATCAGGCAACCGTGCATTTTATGTACTATTATGATGAAATACCGGGTGCAGCTCAATTAGCAGAAAATTCATTTGGTACAGATTGTACGTGGAAATATGATAACGTTACATTCACTGTTACTTCTGTTGATGGAGAAGATGGAGGTATTGTAAATAACTTTATGTTAGAGCAAAACTATCCTAATCCATTTAACCCAAGTACAACCATCAGTTACTCGCTTTCTGAAAGAAGTGCTGTAACACTGAAAGTTTACGATGTCCTTGGAAACGAAGTTGCTTCATTAGTAAATACAACACAGGAAACTGGAAAGTACGATGTTAATTTTGATGCTTCCAGTCTTTCATCAGGACTTTATATTTATACACTAAATGCTGGTAATTATACTTCTTCAAAAAAGATGATGTTACTTAAGTAATTTAGTTGTGAACTATTATGAAAACGGGTGGGTTTTCCAATTTTTTAGTTGGTAAATTCGCCCGTTTTTTTTGCAACTTTTTTTGTTCTTAAAAAAAATTGAGATTAATTCAGAAGATTATTTTAAAACTTTTCGTGGAGAAGAGATGAAAAAAAATTATACAAATCTTCTGGCATTTTTAGTATTTCTCATTAGCACGACTGCTATATTTGCTCAATCGGGAGTTGGCAAAATTAGTGGTAAAGTAATAGATGCAGATACTAAAGAACCATTGATTGGTGCAAATATTATATTAATGAACACCAACCTTGGAGCTGCCACAGACATCGATGGAAATTATTTTATATTAAATATTACTCCCGGAACTTACAATGTTAAAGTTAGCTATGTAGGTTATGCCCCAAAAACATATGAGGATGTGCGAATTGTTGCTAACATCACTTATGAATTGAATGGTGAGTTATCTACTGACTTTACATTACCTGATATAGTCGTTGTTGATAAGAAATTCTTTGAAGCAAAGGCTACTAATACAGTTAAGGTAATAGACTCAGATCAAATTTCAAGATTGCCTGTAAGAGGCGTACAGAATCTTGTTTCATTACAATCTGGTGTTGTTGTGCAGGAAGGAAGCGGTGGTCAGGATGGTAACGCTTCAATAAACGTTAGAGGTGGCAGAAACAGTGAAGTTGTTTATATAGTAGATGGAGTTGTTCAAAACAACCTTTACAACGGACAAACAGTTTCTCAGGTAAGCAATACAGCAATTGATCAGATTTCTTTTCAAGTGGGCGGATTTGAAGCTAAATATGGTCAGGCGCAATCAGGTATAGTTAATGTTACAACTAAATCCGGTCAGCCCTACTATAACATATTTGCAGATCTTCAGACTTCCGGCTTTACGGATGATTATGGCACAAACATTTATTCTGGTTCTATCAGTGGACCCATCATTCCAGGTATTCCCGAATACACAATATTTCTATCAGGTGAAAGAGGATGGTGGCTCGATGCGGATCCTCCAGCTGTTCCGATTGTAATCAAGACCAATGAAGCCGGGGATATTTTGGAAACTCCGGTAACTATGGATAGAATTCCAAATAACCAGGCAGGGGTTTGGAGATGGAGCGGTAAAATTAGTACCAGGTTTGATAATTGGACTGTTCAATTATCAACTTTAATGAATGATAGAGTTTCTAAAAACTCTTTAGGTGCTACAGCTTTAAGGCAATATAAAAATGCTTCTCAATTTATTGAAGAAATTGAAGATGAAAATTATTCATATAGTGCAAGAGTTTCCCAAACTCTTAGCAACAGCACTTTCTGGAACATAAACTTTGGCTATAGACTTTTCCAGACACAACGCTACAATCCATTTCTAAAGGGTTCTGAAAACCAAACTCTTTATGGCGATAGCTTATGGTGGGCTAATGATTCCGGAATGGGTGTTGAATTATTAGGTGACGGACAAAGAACAGCTACAATTGATGCAAATGGTGTCTACCGACCGTATGGTTATTCCTTAGGACTTTTTCAGCAGAGAGAAGATGCTTCCTGGGGTTTTGATGCTGATTTGACATCTCAATTAGATAATCATCTACTTGAATTCGGTTTTGGTGGTTCATGGCATACAGTGAGAGGATACGGTAACTTTGCTTATCTGCTCGCTGCAATCGATGTGGATCCTTCCTCACCGTATTATCAAAATTATTATTATGATTTACTATTTGGTCAGAACCAACCTTTTGTATTTGGATATGATGTAACAGGTACGCAAAAAACTGATTCTGATTATCCCGCATATCAGGGATGGTTGAGTGATCCAAGTATTGGCTCAGATTCATCAATGTCAATTTTCTTCAGACCACGAGAACCCTTTATTGGATATGTTTATTTGCAGGACAGATTTGAACTTCAGGATCTTGTACTAAATGTGGGTCTTAGGATGGATTATTTTGATATCAAGTCATATGAATTGGTTGACCCATCATTACCATATTATGGCGGAAGCAATCCAAACGCATTTGACATTGGTGACTTTAAATTAAAAGATATTGAGGTTCAATTTTCCCCTAGAATTGGTTTGGGATTTCCTGTAACTGAAAGTACTGTATTTCATGCACAGTATGGCCGATTTATTCAAGTTCCTCAATTGAATGATATGTATGGCGGACCATTTGACTATAACACTTATATAACATCGTCTCCACAGAGTGGTTTCAATGGAAGTATGCTTAGTGAGCAAACTACTCAGTATGAAGTTGGATTCAGACAATTAATAGGAAATAATTCTGCATTAAATATCACTGCATTTTATAAAAACACTAAAGCTTTAGTTGACCAGGTTAATAGTAAATATCAAAGGGTACCTGATGGTGAAGTAATAAATGCAATTGGTCCTCAGAATACAGACTTTGGTACCATTAAGGGTTTTGCATTTTCATTCGATGTTACAAGGTTAAGCTATTTGAGTTTTTCACTACAATGGACGCTTTCAAATGCTGAAGGAACAGGCTCTTCAACTAGTTCAAGCTTCACATCTGTATTCCGTAACCTTGATAATGAACCACCAAAAGTAATTGCTCCACTTAGCTTTGATGTAAGACATACAGCAATTGCAATTGTTGATTTTTATGTTCCTGAAGGAGAACTAGGTGGTTGGGAATTATTGAATGCAAATGTAATCTTTTCATTCAGTAGTGGTAGACCTTATACACCGGTTGATCAGTGGAACATTATTGGTGATAACGGATTAACTGCAGATAACGCTGGTTATGTAAACTCTGCATACGGTCCAAGCAGTTTTAGAATTGATCTTAAGCTCGAGAAGGGCTTCAAGATCAGCAACTTTTATATTACTCCATATGTATGGATACAAAACCTGCTTGATGCAGATAATGTTAATAACGTTTACAGGTCTACAGGAAGTCCATACTCCACCGGCTGGTTGAACGATCCCGATGCGCAAGCTCAAATTAACACGCTTGGTCAAGGCTATGTGGATGACTATGAGTCACTTGAAACTGATCCCCAGAATTTTGGGTTCCCGAGACTTATTAATCTCGGACTTAAGTTAAATTTTGATAGAATAAACTTCTAACAAAAATTTGATTTTAATTACAAACAGGATGAAAAATGAAAATAAATATTAAACATAAGTATAAATTGCTTCTGCTATTTTTAGTAGTAGCATTTATTGCATTTGGTTTTTTAGGAGATGATAAAAGCGGCGTTCAGTCTCCCAGACCAATTTATAAAATAACAAATACTCAGGCATCTGGTAAGCAGGGAGATGCTTACGGAATGAACGTAAATAATATCTGGCTGCCCATTAACAGCAAAGGTATAATTGCCGCTGTAAACGTTCCGCCAAAGGGTAGTGGTGGCCAATATGCTGGCGGAACCTTCCTTTTCTCCTCTGGATTTTTCCTAAGCGGGTATAGCGCCGGAACGCTTTGGGCTAATGCCGTTGCATCAGCAAGTTTGGTTGAAGATTATCTTCCGGGCCCTGTAGGGCAAACTGCTAATTCAAATGCAGTTGTCTATGTTGTAAATTCGCAGGATGAACCATTTGGGCAAAGCTGGCAGGATTGGTCGGATGCTGTTGACCTCGGTGCAGATTTTTATGACGGTAATGGTGATTCAATCTATACTCCCTCAAATACAAATGGTATTGAGGGTTGGCAACCTGATGAAGATATGCCTGACTTAATTGGTGATGAAATGGTTTGGTGCATTTATAATGATGCCGTTCCCGTTGCACAACGAAGATGGAATACAACTATACAGGTTGGGCTTGAAATTAAACAATCTGTCTTTGCATTTGCTTCCGCAGGAGCAATTGGAAACTTAGTTTTTGTCAGATATAGATTCGCCTACAAAGGTCTCAATGAATCATCTCCTGATCAATTAGACAATGTATATTTTGGAGCCTGGGCTGATCCGGATCTTGGTGCCGCTGAGGATGATGTAGTTGGTGTTGATACTACTAGAAATGCAGGCTATACTTACGGTAATAGAACTGATGCGAGCTATGGTAACCAGGTGCCGTGTTTTATGATAGACTTTTTCTCAGGTCCGCGTGCATATATTGCTGGTGAAACTTATGATGATGTAAATGGAAACGGTCAATATGATGAGGGAATAGATACTCCGTTAATAAATCCCCAAACAGGAGAAATATATAAAGCTTATTCGGTGCAAGGCCAGTTGAAAGGTGTTGTTGAATACCCTGGAGCAAAAAATCTTCCTATCTCTTCATTTATATTCTATGGAAATGGTCTTGCGGGCTTAGATGATCCAGATAATATAAATAAAGCACGAAACTATATGCTTGGATTATATAGCACCGGTCAGGAAGTAGATCCATGTACTTTTCAATATGGCGAAGTATTAGGTGGTGTTGATTGTAGTTTAGTTGATCCAAGATTCTGGTTTTCAGGGGATCCA
Organism: uncultured Ignavibacteriaceae bacterium; assembly: GCA_963790385.1. Lineage (GTDB taxonomy): Bacteria > Bacteroidota > Ignavibacteria > Ignavibacteriales > Ignavibacteriaceae > IGN2. Next base: position 564,864 of record CAWBOG010000002.1, on the reverse strand, counting down.
GTTACAGATATAGGATGGATTTGTAATCAGAATGAAGATGTAAGGCAGATGACAAATAGCGGACCATTTGTTTTAGAAAAGGATGCGGAAAATGAAATAGTGTTGGCTTATGTTGTTGGAAGCGGAGCTACTCCATTGGGTGGTATTACAGTAGCACGTGCAATTGATGATGGTGCTCAAACTATTTTTGACTTAAACTTTCTTGCGCCATCACCGCCGCCGCCAGTTCAGTTTACACTTACTTCAAGCGATGATTTTATTGATATAAATTGGGATACTCCCGCTCAAGTTAATTATACAAATTCAAATAATTCCTGGGATTTATTTTTTGAAGGTTACCAGGTTTGGGCTTTTCAACAAAACATTGCTGAAGATTTCGTATCAGGTCAACCGAATTCGCTTTTAATTGCTTCCTATGATAAATCTGATTTTATTACAAATGTTTATAAACAAAATGCAACTACTCGCGGAATCGTTTTGCAATATCCTGTCGGGACTCAACTTGACTATCAATCTTATAGTGATAGTGCTACTGGAAGAATAAGATTAAGGATTTTTAATGATCCTTTTAATCCCAATACAGCAGTTACTAAAGGCAAACCTTACTATTTTGCGGTAACGAGTTATGCACTTAATAGCGAAGCACTTGTTTATAAAGATGACCCGACCAAGCCTTTAGGTACGGTAGGAGATTATTATTTAGATGCAGATGCTTTTGCGCAGGAAGCAGAAAATATTAGAACTATTTCCTCGATTCTAGTTGGAGAAGATCTTTATGCACCACCTGAATTACCACAAAGTGGTGATCAGGTTTCTGGTGGAAGCAGAGGAGTAGTAGAGTACGATCCTATTGATAACTCTTCACTAACTGGAGACAAATATCAGGTTACATTTGTTCAGGATAGTTCAACGCAACTTTATTCAACAACCTGGACATTGAAAAATACGAATACCGCTGCACTTTATGGTCCTTACGACTATTATTTATATGGATCTACTGCCATTGATGAGGTACCTACGGAAGGATTTATTACTAGAATTTCGAACCAGGTTGCTGCTGTGGATACGGAATTGGCTTATCAACTCGTTGATTCACAGTGGGTAAATACAAGTAAATCTCTTACCAAGTTAAGTTACGTAACAGATGATATTGGAACTGCGAGCCATATCCTTAATATTGGTGGCCAGTTATCTACTTATTGGGGAACTTATGTTAATGCCGGTCAAATGCGGCGAGTTGAAATACAATTTGGACCGACGCAAAAGGCATATCGATATTTGAATGGATTTTTTGGACCTCCTAGTGCCCAAACGAGATTTTTTAAATTTGCGGAAGCTATTACCGGTGCAGATACGGTTGGTAAAGGACCTGTCGGTCAATGGGATACCGCCAATGACAGAGCGCTTGGATTCGTCGATGTTCCATTCCAAGTTTGGGTGGAAGATCCAAATTTTGGTGAGAAAAGACAGTTAACTGTTGCATTTATTGAAAAGAAGGCAAGTTTAGGAGGTACTCCTGATGGTCTTTGGAATCCAGGTACTAATGTTGTTTCTTCAGGAGAATATATACTGATCTTCGATGAAACATATGATCCTAATGGAAATCAAAGCATCTACAAAGGAGGACCGTACATAGGTGCCAACGTTGGATGGGCAGATTTAAACGGTGCTAGTGTTAATAATGGTGTCTTTTATCCAATACCTCAAGATGCAAATATTTCACAAGACGATAGAAATATAGCTAACTCTCCTTTCTTTAATACGCTCTATGCAGTGGGGATTAGTAAAGTATCAAGTTCGGCCACATGGAGTGATGGAGATATTATAGTCTGTGGTGTTGATGTCTATCCGTACACTCAATCCGATCTGTTTGAATTCCAGACAAATAAGGATGGTGAATTATCAACCAGTCAAGAGCAAGATTTGTGGAACATGGTGAATGTCTATCCAAATCCACTTTATGGGTATAATCAATTGAGCGGTTATTACTCAAATACACCAGATGAACCATTTGTAACATTTACAAATCTTCCTGAGCAGATAACGATTAAAATTTACTCGCTTTCTGGTTCACTTTTAAGAACTCTAACTACTGATGATAAATCTTCACCAAGTTCACCATTCTTGAATTGGGATCTATTAAATGAATCTGGTTTAAGAGCTGCGTCTGGAATGTACCTGGCTATCATATCATCTCCTATTTATGGTGATAAAACGTTGAAGTTCGCAATAATAATGCCTCAGAAGCAAATTCAGAGGTTCTAGAAAAATTAATGATTGGCAGGTTTATAATAGTTAGCCTGCCAGCTATTTTAAGTTAAAATAGTGGAGTTTAAAAAATGAAAAAAATAATACTACTAATATTACTGATTGCAACTTCAATTTATGCTGGTGATGTTGCAAGAAAAGGTACTTCAGGAGCAGAAGAAGTTCTGATACCGGTGGGTGCGCGAGGAATAGCGACTGGAGGTTCGTTCCTTGCTAACATAACAGGTCTCGAATCGTTGTTCTATAATCCGGCCGGTCTGGATGTATATCCTCAAACCGAAGCAATGTTCAGTTATATCTCGTACCTTGCAGATATAAATATTTCTTACTTTGCTATTGGTACCAGCCTTGGCGATTTTGGATCGTTAGGTTTTGATTTGAAGACGATTGATTTTGGTGATATACCTGAAACGACTATCCAATTTCCCGATGGAACAGGTGATACATATTCACCTTCATTCATAACATTTGGTTTAACTTATTCGAAAGTATTAACGGATAGAATAGCCATTGGTACAAATATGAAGTTAGTAACCGAGAATATTGGAAACACAAATGCTACCGGGTTTGCTGTAGATGCAGGCGTACAATACCGATTTTCACCCGAATTGCAAATCGGTGCAACGGTTAAGAACATCGGAACTAATATGAATTTTACAGGTGATGATTTATCGGCGAGAACTGATATACCAGGAACTGTTCCTGGTGCTACAACGGGTAGCTATGAAATTATCACTGAACCGTTCCTGATTCCAAGTTCATTTCAGTTAAGTTTAACGTATGGAATTGATATCGATAAGCAAAATAATATCTTATTTGCAGGAGCGTATACTGCTAATAATTCCTATGAGGATGTAGCAAATCTCGGTATGGAGTATGGCTTCATGAATAACTTCTTTGTCAGAGGTGGTTACAGCTACCAGGTTGAAAATCAAGATGAATCAATCTATGGGCTAACTTTTGGCGCGGGTGTAAATTATGATATAGGTGCTGGAGTGGGAATCATCTTCGATTACGCTTACAGAGCTGTTCAGGAATTTGCAAATGCGAATCAGATATTTACAGTCAAACTTACATTTAAATAAGTTGGTAATTTGATTGCCAAAGCGCCTGTTGAATTTTCAGTAGGCGCTTTTTTATTTTTGTATAAGAATTTTTTATAAAAGGTATGTTTAAACTCGCACTCATATTATTTTTTTTCTCTTTCCAGTTAATTGGCTTTTCACAAAAAATAAACTTTGAATTAGACTACGCACAATTTGGTTATGATTCACTGTCAAATTATATAGAGTTCTACTATTCCTTTGGGCAGAGTGGTTTAAATTATGTTGCCACAGATACAGGAAATTACGTTGGAGGAATTTTACACATTGAAATTACAGACTCCACAACTTCAGAAAAGATCATCGACAAACACTGGATGGTAAATAGCGGAATATCGGATTCGTCTGATTTAAACCGAAACCTTATTGGAATATTAGGATTTATTATTAATAAAGGATCATATATATCCAATATTTCTGGTTCTGACGTTTATAATCCTGAAAACCTCAGAACTATTTCAGAATTTTTATTCGTTGACCCATTTATAAAAACAAATATTTCTCTTAGCGATATTCAATTGGCTTCCAATATAATTCCCGGTAGCGAAAACACGTCTTCAATCTTTTACAAAAATACTTATGAAGTAACACCGTTGCCTGCTGCTTTGTGTAGTGAAAGTCAACTCATTCTTCTTTATTACACCGAAGTTTACAATATCCAGACCAGTCATTCCGAAAATGAATTGAGGATGGATGAATTAGTGATCAATAGTAAGGGTCAATTAGTTAGCTCAAAATCAAAGAAAATCAATAAGTCAGTAAATTCCAGAGTTGAGGTTGGAAAATTAAACGTATATAAATTCCCGACTGACACATATACTCTGATATTAAATCTAATTGATAGTGTTGCCAATTACGGTGTCTCCTCTTCCAAAAAGTTTTTTGTTTATAATCCTTCTGTTGCACCTATCGACACTTTACAAATAACGACTTCCCCTGTTCTTAGTACTACTTTTGGCTCAATGTCAGAAGAAGAATTGGATGATCTTTTTGCAAAATCAGTTTACATTGCTTCGGAGTCGGAAAAAGATAAATATGAAGCTCTTAGTACTGTTGAAGCGAAAAGAGAATTTATGTATACTTTTTGGAAAGCGCGCGATGAAAACCCATCCGATGATAGGAATCAATATTTTCTGGACTATATTAAAAGAATTGCCGAGAGTAACGATAAATTCACTGCAGCTAAAAAAGATGGTTGGAAGACAGACAGAGGAAGAGTATATCTGATTTATGGACCTCCTTCAGAAATTGAAAGATATCCAAACCAAATTGAAAGTAAACCATACGAAATCTGGAGATATGAGAGTTTAGAAGGCGGAGTGGTTTTTGTATTTGGTGACGTTACTGGTTATAATGATTATCAGCTTCTTCATTCTACAAAAAGGGGAGAGTTAAGAGATGATTATTGGCAGAGAAAAATAGCTGTTCAATAATTAAATCATAAATTTTCGCTTTTATCTGCTGTATCTTTAATCCTTTCAACTATATGATAATCTTTGGTTATTTTTGCATCGAAATTTCTGCTGTAAATGAAGAACAGAATTGAATATATCGTATATGTTTCGTTAAGCTTTAGTTTTGGGCTTCTTGGATTAAATATTTCAAGAAAGTTGGCGCCGATATTAGCTTTTGTTTTTTTTTACTTTATACCAATCAGAAAAAAAGTTGTCATTGAAAATCTTCAGATTGCATTTCCCGAAAATGATTCATCAGCAAATAAAAAATTAGCTTTCAGAATTTATTCAAGCTTTGCTGTTACACTTATTGAAATTATGTGTCATCCATTCCTGAATAAATCTGAATTATCGGATGCACTTGATTGCAGTAACCCTCAGCTGATCATCGATAAATACAATGAAGGTAAAGGTGTAATATTACTTTCAGCGCACTTTGGCAATTGGGAGTTTGGTGCTATGGCTACTGCCATCCAGATACAGTTACCTTTTTCAGTAGTAGTGAAACCACAAAGAAATCATTTTGTTGATGAATGGATGAATAAAGCACGAACAAAGTTTGGAAATGAAATTGTTCCGCTGGGAATTTCAATTAGAAAAACTTATCAGACACTTAAGGAAAAGAAAATAGTTGCAATGGTGGCTGATCAACGGGGTCCGATGGAAGGTGCAAAAGTAGATTTCTTTGGAAGAAAAGTTTCTATTTATACCGGACCAGCTGTTCTTTCTCTTAAAACAGGTGCACCAATGATTTGTGGTATTACTGTCAGAGGCAAAGATTATAAATATAAAATGCAATTGGTAGAAATCTCTCAGGATAATTTGCCTGAAAGTGAAGAAGAGAAAATTCTTGAAATTTGTCAGAGATATACATCATATCTTGAAAAAGTAATTCGTGAATATCCCGAACAGTGGTTGTGGATGCATAAAAGATGGAAATACTAAATGAGTTTTGAAAGGAAAATACTTATCATTCAAACTGCTTTTCCAGGAGATGCCATTCTTACTCTGCCTTTCATACAAGAATTGAAGAAAAAAAATACTGGTTATTCAATTGATGTACTTTGCATTCCTTCAACTATAGAAATATTTGCTGCATCTTCTTATGTAAGCAATGTAATTTCGTTGGATAAAAAAGGAAAGCAGAAGTCAGTTTTTGATTTTTTGAGATTCATAAAAGAACTAAAAGTAAATAATTATGATATTGTTTATTCACCACATCGTTCTGTTCGAAGTGCATTGATTGTATTGAATCTTTCAGCAAGAGAATCGTATGGATTTGAAAATAGCAGCCTGAATATTGCATTTAAGAATACTGTCAAGTATGATTACTCATCCCACGAAGTTAAAAGAAATTTAGAATTTGTTGGCGGAGATTACAGCGGAGATAAATGGAGAATAATTCCAGAAATTGCTATACCAAAAGATTCTGAAATAAGAGTTAAAAAGTTTTTAAGTGATAATCACATTAAAAAGTTTATAACTATTGCTCCCGGCTCAGTATGGGAAACAAAGAAATACCCCGTTGATTATTTCAGCAAAATAGCCAGTCATTTTATTGAGTCAAATTATCAAATTGTACTAGTTGGGGGAGTCACCGACAGAAATTTGTGTGATAATATCAAAAAAGATCTTGAAAATAATGTATTCATAACAGCCGGAGATTTTTCATTCATCGACACAATTGAGCTGTTGAAAAGTACTTCACTATTAATTTGTAATGACAGTGCACCAACTCACCTTGGAGTTTGTGCCAATATTCCTGTGCTTACAATTTATTGTTCAACGTCTCCACGATTTGGTTTTTATCCTTACAATGCAAAAAGTGATTACATCAGCTATGATGCTCTTAATTGCAAACCGTGTGGAATTCATGGTTTTAATCATTGTCCAACTGGCACTTTTGATTGCGCAAAATTAGTTTCACCAGAAAATGTAATTCAAAAAGCAGAAAAAATATTAGCAAATGCAGGCTGATCAAAAAAAACTGATAAACATTGAAGACGATCCGGATTCTGCTCTGATTCTGGCTACTGAATTATTTCATTCAGGAAAAGTTTTTATATATCCAACCGATACGATTTATGGATTAGGTGGAAATCCATTTGATGAAGACGTTGTAAAAAGAATTAGTGAAATCAAAGGACGAGATGATAAAAAACAATATATATGGCTTTTATCTGATTTTGAAAATGTAATAAATTATGTAGAAATATTCTTTGAAAATCACATAGAATTCCTCAAGAAATTATGGCCGTCACCTGTTACTGTAATTTTGAATCTTAATGATAGAACCAAAAATATTGCCAACCAAGAAACGGTCGCAATTAGAATTCCCCAAAATGATTTTTGTTTGAAGTTCTTAAAGGAGATTTCAAGACCACTTATCTCTACCAGTGTTAACCGAAGTGGTAAAGATCCAGTCAATCAAATTGAAAAAATTATCAGCGATTATTCGAAGGATGTGGATGCCATATTTTTTAGCTCGCAATTACCACAATTAACAGCCTCAACAATAATCGACTTAACTTCAGAACAACCCAGGTTGATTAGGGAGGGTTCAATTAAGTTTGTAGAATTGTTGCAGAACTTCAATTAAATTATAGTAACTTTTTTAAAAAATTATTATGCCAATTTTCAAATATTTTAAAAATCTTAAAAGCTTTTCAATAATCATTGTTCCGGATGACACTTCTCACGAAGCGAGATCAAAAAAGTTCAACGTAACCAGGTTATTTATTTTTGCATTAATCTATTCAATTTTAATAGCTGTTTTTGGTTACTACTTTATTGTTCTTACTGGAATAGGAAACAAGGTTTTACCTGGTAACTATATTCAGAATGGAGATTACATTGAGCAAATGGAGCAGCTAAATTCTAAGATAATTTTTCTGGCGAAAGAATTGCAGCTTTTAAAATCGGACAATCTGAAATTAAAATATGCATTAGCTCTTGGTGATTCAACTTTAATTGACTCTTTTAGAATAAATCCGGATTCACTTCAAAAACTATATAAATCACCAAAAGAAGGAAATATATTTGGCATAATTCTTAATTATTTTAAACAAATTTTTTCCTTTCAAGACAATCCAATTTTTTTCATTCTTCCTGTTAATGGATATATTAGCAGAAGCTTTGATCCCGAAAGAGGTCATTTTGGAATTGATTTGGTAGTGAAGGATGGAACACCTGTTTTCGCCTCAGCCGGCGGATTTGTTGTTTTTTCTGGCTACACTGATAATTATGGACATATAATAATACTTAGTCATTCAGATGAATACTTAAGTATATATAAACACTGCTCACTCATTTTGAAAAAGGAAAGAGATTTTGTCAAACAGGGTGAATTGATTGCACAGAGTGGAAATAGCGGATTAGCTACTACTGGTCCGCATTTACATTTTGAAATCTGGCAAAATGGAAAACCAATCGACCCGGAAACTGTACTATTAAAAAAATAATTTAGGAGAAACAAATTGAAAACCAGACCTACTAATGGAGATTCTGAAGAAATTACAATTATCAGTAATGGAGTAAAAGTAGAAGGTAAAGTATCCAGTAACGGAAGTATCAGACTAGATGGAATAATCAAGGGAGATATTAGCTGTCAGGGAAATGTTAGCATTGGTGAATATGGAGAGGTATATGGAAAAGTAGATGGTCAGTCGATTACTATTGGAGGCCGGGTCGAAGGAATAATAAACGCTAAAGAAAAACTTATGCTCGAGTCCAAAGCAAACCTGAAAGGTGATGTCTTTACAAAAATTTTAGTCGTAGAAGCCGGTGCCCGATTTGATGGAAAGAGCAATATGGGAGAATCAAGGGAAACAACAACTTCTTCACAAACTACAAATCCTTAAATAATCATGAAACTGGAACCTGATAAAATAAAAGGTACCAGTAATTTCTATAAAGATGTTGGACCTTACGTTGGACTAGGATTACAATTAGCAGTAACAGTTACTGTGATGGTTTTTCTTGGAATCTGGCTGGACGGTCAATTTGAAACGAAACCCATTCTGACGATTGTGTTTGCTTTTTTTGGTGTCTTTGCCGGAATGTACACTTTCATAAAATCAGTGTTGAAAGCTGGCAATGATAAAGAATGAAAAGCATCTGTTGAGAATTACCATCGTAGTTTCTTTCATTGTTCTGATTGGTGTTACACTTCTTCATTTACTCTCTTACTTCTCAGTTATCATTTTTAGATCTATTTTGCTTGGTGCGATTCTTTCAATGCTGAATTTTACTTGCGGATTTTTCTTAATAAAATTTAGCGTTAAAAAATCAGACAATATATTTTTACTTACATTATGGGGAGGTCTTCTTTTAAGGCTAATTTTGGGTCTATCTATAGTAATAATTACCCTCATTTTTTTGGAAATAAACACTTATGGGTTTATATTTTCCATCCTCTTTTTTTACGTTTTTTACTTATTAATAGAGATTTTTTATTTGAATTTAGGGAGAAAAAGCCATTTCGGCAATAACTAACAATATAGATACTTTAAAAGTAGTTTCAGATTCACTAATAACTTCTAGTGGGTCCGACAGTGATTGGATTTTACACCATATCATGGATGGCGATGGAATAGAGCTACCCTTTATTGGAACTATTCATCTTCCTCAGCTTCCACCTGTTTTTGGAATAGATTTAACACCAACAAAACATATTGTGTTTATGTGGATAGTTGCGTTATTGCTATTAATTACATTTTACATTATTGCCAGAAAATATAAAACTTCCTTAATTCCAAAGAGACTCGCAAACTTCTTTGAAGTGTTAATAATTTTTGTCCGTGATGAAATTGCCGAACCCACTTTGGGGAAAGCTTATAAACCGTTTCTTCCATTTTTATTAACATTGTTCTTTTTTATTCTCTTTGGAAATTTTCTTGGACTTCTTCCGTTTTCTGCAACCTTTACAAGCAATATTGCTGCAACTGCTGCACTTGCAATAATTTCTTTTTTTATGATTCAGATTGGTGGCATTCAACACAATGGATTTTTCGGATACTTTAAGGGACTAATTCCCCACGGCATTCCGATGTGGCTTCTTCCACTTATGATACCTGTTGAAATTCTTGGATTGTTCACGAAGCCATTTGCACTTGCCATACGACTTTTTGCAAATATGATCGCAGGACATACAGTAATTCTTGCACTCATAGGTTTAATATTTTTTATGGGAACAATTTTCATTGCACCGGTCTCGGTTGCATTTGCAGTTTTTATTTATCTATTAGAAATATTAGTTGCCTTAATTCAGGCTTATATTTTTACAATGCTCACTTCCTTGTTTATAGGAATGGCAGTTCATCAGGAACATTAATTATAATCAATAAAAATAAAGGAGTACTTAAATGGATTTAGCATGGTTAGCAGCTGGTTTAGGAGCCGGTTTAGTTGTAATCGGTGGTGGACTTGGAATTGGTAAACTCGCAAGCTCAGCTATGGATGCAACTGGAAGGCAGCCTGAAGCAACGGGTGCAATCCGAACCTCAATGATTATCGCTGCAGCTCTCATCGAAGGTTTATCTTTCTTTGGTCTTGTTATTTGTATTTTATTAGCGCTCAAAGCTTAATCAAATTAATACGAAATAATTAAGAGATTAAAATGCACTTTAAAATTATTCTTGCAGTGCTGAGTTCTGAAAGTGGTGGCGGCGGATTGATGGATGTTAATCCAGGTCTGATGATCTGGACTGTTATCACTTTTATTGTTCTTCTTTTTATTCTGAAAAAAGTTGCCTGGAAACCCATACTAACTGCACTTGATAAACGTGAAAACGATATCAAAGAGTCTTTAGCCCAGGCTGAAAAAGCTAAGGATGAAGCAAAGCAGATACTTGAAGAAAATCAGGCAAATCTTGCAAAGGCTGAAGAGGAATCTAAGAAGATAATTGAACAGAGCCGGACGTATGCTGAATCTCTCAAAGAACAATTGATGAAAGAAAGCAAAGAACAGGCAAAGAAAATTGTTGATGAAGCTTCATCTGAAATTCAGAGAAAGAAAGATGCAGCATTTGAAGAATTAAAAGGACAAATTGCGGAGATTGCTGTCGGTGCTGCTGAGAAAATAATAAGAGAATCGCTCGATGCTCAGAAAAGTAAACAGGTAATTGATAAATATTTGAACGATGTATCAAAGAATTAGCAATGGCTGATTTCAGAATATTACATAGATACGCTACTTCGTTTTTAGAAACTGCTATCGAGAAAAATAATCTCGAGGTTGTTACCTCTGATATTACACTTTTAATTGACACACTTGAAAAAAACAAGCAGTTGCAATTAACACTTGATAGTCCGATAGTTCGACCTGAGAGAAAACTAAGTATTATGAAAGAGATTTTCGCTGGTAGAATCTCAAAAGATTCATTGGCGTTTGTTGAATTTATAATTTCAAAGAGCAGAGAAAGTCTTCTTAATTCCATTTGCAAAAGATTTTTAGAATTGAAGGATGATCATCTCGGAATTGCCAATGTAGTGGTAACAACTGCCATTGATTTTTCTAATGAGCAAAAAAATGTTTTGCAAAGTAAGCTGGAAAAGATTCTTAATAAGAAGGTTCGCTTAAATTTTAAAACCGATGTAAAACTAGTTGGTGGATTTATTGCAAAGGTTGATGACACTCTTTACGATGCTTCAATTAAACATCAACTTGAATTATTGAAGAAACAATTTTTAACGGGTGATATATCACTCAATTAAATAATGAAGTTTAAAAGGAAATAAATTATGTCTGAAGTTAGACCTGATGAAATATCAGCGATATTAAGAAAACAGCTTTCAGGTTTTGAAAGCGAAGTCGATATCTATGATGTTGGAACCGTATTGCAGATTGGTGATGGTATTGCACGCGTTTATGGTTTAAGTAAAGTAATGGCGACTGAACTTGTCGAGTTCCCAAACGATGTGATCGGAATGGTTCTCAACCTTGATGAAGATAGCGTTGGCTGTGTTCTTTTTGGCGAAAGTTCACTTGTTAAAGAAGGTGATACCGTAAAAAGAACAAAAAGAGTTGCTTCTATTCCCGTCGGTAAAGAATTGCTGGGACGTGTGGTTAATCCACTTGGAAAACCAATCGATGGAAAGGGTGCCATTAATACAGACAAGTTTCTTCCTATTGAAAGAAAAGCACTCGGTGTAATTCAAAGACAACCAGTAAAGGAACCTCTTCAGACAGGTATCGCTGCTGTAGATGCAATGATTCCAATTGGAAGAGGACAAAGAGAGTTAATAATTGGTGATAGGCAGACCGGAAAAACTGCAGTTGCAATTGATGCAATCATCAATCAAAAACACACACATACAGAAGAAGCAAAAGCACTTGGAGTAAAGCCAGTATATTGCGTTTACGTTGCAATCGGTCAAAAGAGTTCAACAGTTGCACAGGTTGTTGCAAAACTTCAAGAACATGGTGCGATGGATTACACAACAGTTGTTGTAGCTTCGGCCTGGGAACCGGCACCACTTCAGTATATTGCTCCTTATTCCGGGGCAACACTCGGTGAATATTTCCGGGATAACGGTATGCATTCACTTGTCGTTTATGATGATTTATCAAAACAAGCTGCTGCATATCGAGAACTTTCGTTATTATTAAGAAGACCTCCTGGAAGAGAGGCGTATCCGGGAGATGTATTTTATCTTCACTCAAGATTACTTGAAAGAGCATCAAAACTTAGTGATGATCTCGGTGGTGGTAGCTTAACTGCATTGCCAATCATTGAAACTCAGCAAGGAGACGTTTCAGCTTACATTCCGACAAACGTAATTTCAATCACTGATGGACAAATTTATCTGGAATCTAATTTATTCAACTCAGGTGTTCGTCCAGCTATAAACGTTGGTATTTCCGTTTCGCGTGTTGGTGGTAATGCTCAGATTAAAGCGATGAAAAAAGTAGCTGGTTCTCTTAAACTGGATTTAGCACAATACAGAGAGCTTGAATCATTTGCTAAATTCGGTTCAGATCTTGATCAATCAACTCTAAGAACATTAAACAAAGGTGCCAGGCTTGTTGAATTATTAAAGCAGGGTCAATATGCACCAATTCCTATTGAAAGACAGATTGTAAGTACATTTTTAGGAACACGTGGCTACATGGAATCAATTCCTGTTTCTGATGTTAAGAGATTTGAAAAGGAAGCTCTTGAATTCTTTGAAGTAAAGCATAAAGACATCTTTGATATTCTTAAGAAGGAAAAAGATATTTCAAAAGATCTTGATTCAAAAATAAATAGCGCTGCAAATGAGTTTTTAAAAGTATTTAAGAAGACTGTATAAGCAAATTTTAGATGGCAACTTTAAGAGACATAAAGAACAGAATAGTAGGTGTTAAGAGCACACAAAAAATTACTAAAGCAATGAAAATGATTGCCACAGCAAAGTTGCGCGGTGCTCAACAAAGAATTGTTGGTGCTCGTCCTTACGCGAATAAAATTGGTGAAATGCTCTCCCGTTTAGCTGCTGATGATACGTTGCAGAGTAATCCCTTCTTTGCGGCGAGGCAAACCAAAAAGGTATGTGTTGTTGTTATTACTGCAGACAGAGGATTATGCGGTGCTTTCAATACAAATATCATCAGGGAAGCAAATAATTTCGTCAACGAAGAACTCAAAAATGAAATCGCAGTTTCTGTTTTCACTTTAGGTAAAAAAGCCACAGAATATTTTGGAAAAAGAAATTATAATGTTGAAGGAAAAATGGTGGGTCTTTTTGGTTCACTGGAATATCAATCAACGCTTCAATTATATAATGATTTGATTCCCAAATACTTGAATGGAGAAATAGATAAAATTGTTTTGGTCTATAATGAATTTGTTTCAATGATTCAGCAGAAAATTGTTAAAGTGCAATTACTTCCGATTCCATTTATTGAATCAAATGAAAAAGAAAGCACTCAATCATCAAATTACATTTTTGAACCGGACCAATTATCAATATTTCAATCGCTCATCCCTAAACATTTGAAAGTTCAATTATGGAGAGCACTTCTGGAATCTAACGCAGCCGAATTGAGCGCAAGGATGACAGCTATGGATAACGCTACAACAAACGCCCAGGAGCTGATTCGATCATTGAATTTAACTTATAATAAAGAAAGACAAGCTGCAATTACCAAAGAGATTCTGGAAATTGTTTCCGGTGCAAACGCACTCAAAGCCAGTTCATAATTACTTTCCCTGCTTTACCATGAGTATAAGTAAATAATAATATGTTCGAAGATTTATCATTAAAAATAGAAAATGCTTTAAAGAAGGTTAGAGGGCAGGGTCGTTTAAACGAAAAAAATATCTCGGATACACTTAGAGAAATTCGCCGCATATTACTTGATGCCGACGTTAACTATAAAGTTGCAAAAGATTTTATTGATAAAGTTTCCGGGAAAGCACTTGGTCAGGAAGTTATTACTTCAATAACTCCCGGTCAATTAATTACAAAAATTATTTTTGATGAACTTGTAAATCTGCTCGGTTCATCCCAGACAGAAATTAAACTTAATCCCTCTGGAATAACTGCGATAATGGTTGTTGGGTTGCAGGGTTCAGGTAAAACAACTTTTTGCGCAAAGCTTGCTAAAAGATTAAAAAGTCAAAAAAGAAAAGTGTTGCTTGCTGCAGCTGATGTTTATCGTCCGGCAGCAGTTGAACAATTAAAACAACTTGGCGAAAAAATTGAAACACAGGTTTTTTCTCTAAACGAACCCGATGCAAAAAGAACAGCCACAGATTCATTAAAGTTTGCAAAAGAAAATAATTTTGATACTATTATAATAGACACTGCTGGCAGGTTACATGTTGATGATGAAATGATGAATGAGATCGCTGAAATCAAAAATTTGGTAAATCCATCTGAAATTCTGTTTGTTGTGGATTCGATGACCGGGCAAGACGCAGTGAATTCGGCAAAAGCATTTAATGAAATTGTTGATTTTGACGGCATAGTTCTTACGAAACTTGATGGAGATGCCCGTGGTGGAGCGGCATTGTCAATTAGATCGGTGGTAGGCAAACCGATTAAATTCATAAGTAATGGTGAGAAAACGGATGCTTTAGAGGTTTTTTACCCTGATCGACTTGCTTCCCGAATACTTGGGAAAGGTGACGTAATCTCACTTGTTGAAAAGGCTCAGCAAAGTTTTGATGATAACGAAGCTGAGCGTCTTGAGGAAAAGCTGAAAAAAAATCAATTTGATTTTGATGATTTTCTTAAGCAAATTAAAGTCATTAAGAAAATGGGTTCTCTATCATCGCTGCTTGGAATGATTCCTGGACTGAATGCCCAGATAAAAAATGCACCGGTTGATGATAATGCTTTAGTGAAAGTTGAAGCGATAATAAACTCAATGACATATTCGGAAAGAGGGAACCCGAAAATTTTGAACGGAAGCAGAAGAAAAAGAATTGCCCGCGGCAGCGGAACATCAATTCAGGATGTTAATAAATTGCTGAAACAATTTGAAGAAATGAAGAAAATGATGAAAAGGTTTTCAGGTAAATCATCATTTCCAAAACTGTCAATGGGCAGTTAAGTTTTAAATTCACATGATTAAATAACGTATTAATAGCGGAGGATAAAATAAATTGGCTGTTAAGTTAAGATTGAGAAGAATGGGAAAGAAGAATCAACCTATCTATAAAATGGTTGCTGCAGATTCAAGATCACCAAGAGACGGAAAATTTCTGGAAGCTGTTGGTTTCTATAATCCTTTAACCAATCCTCATACTCTTGATTTGAAAGAGGAAAGGATAATGTATTGGTTGAATGTTGGTGCACAACCAACAAACACGGTAAAAAGTCTTCTTAGACAAAAAGGTATTACTTTGAAAAAAGAATTATTATCTAAAGGTCTTGATGAAGAAAAAGTAAAATCCGAACTTGAGAGTTGGCAGAAAATAAAAGAAGCCGGTTCAATGAAAAAGACTGATAAGAAATTGTCAAAAAAAGCTAAGGCTAAAAAGGAAGCGGAAGTTACTGCAGGGACTACTGAAACTGCTGCTCAAGCTGAAGAACCAGCAGCGGAAGATAAAACCGAATAAAGATAAGCAGAGGTTACAAGCGCTGCCTCTGTATTCATCATTAATTGATTTAGCCTGATTGGCGAATTAGGTTAAATACAATTCTGCTCTCAGCGCTGGCAGATGGAGGCTGTACAATGAAGGAATTTATTGAATACATTGCAAAGTATCTTGTGGATGACCCGGAATCTGTAGTGGTTGAGGAAACAGTTGACCAGGAGAAAAAAATAAATTTGACTTTACGGGTTAAACAGCAAGATGTTGGAAAAGTTATCGGGAAAAAAGGAAAAACTGCTATCGCAATGAGAACTCTTCTTACTGCAGTTGCTGCAAAAGAAGGCAAGCGTGCGATGCTTGAAATTCTTGATTAGGTTTTTTTGTTAAAGCTTTGGAATATATTTTAATTGCAAAAGTTGAACAAGTTTACGGTAAAGATGGGTATGTTAAGTTGCGATCATTTTCGGATTTTCCTGAAAGATTTTTAAGCTTAAAAATAGTTTACATAGATTTTTGGGGAGATAAAAAAACATTTTCTGTTGAAGATATAAAGGATATCAACGGGAAAATAGTTATTAAGTTTAAGCGTTTTGACAACACAAGAGATTCGCAAATATTAATTGACAGAGATGTTTATGTGGAGGAGAATGATTCTGTGAGTTTACCAGACAATCATTTTTTTGTGCACGATTTGATAGGTAGTGAAGTATATGTTGAAGATAATATAATAGGGACTGTTGCCGATGTGATGAAAGGAAAAGCCAATGATGTTCTTGTAATTTCAACTAATGATGAAAAAGAAAAATTGATCCCTTTTGTTCTTAATTTTATTGAAAAATTTGACGCTCAAAAAAAGAAATTGATCCTGAATATTTCCAAAGAATTTCTGGAAGATGATGAGGATTGATATTTTATCGGCGGTACCTGAGTTACTTGAAAGTCCGTTGAAGACTAGCATTATCAAAAGAGCTCAGGATAAGGGTATACTCTCGCTGTTTATTCATAATCTTCGTGATTATGCATTTAACAAACACAAGCAAATTGATGATAAACCTTTTGGTGGCGGACCGGGAATGGTGCTTAAGCCCGAACCGTTCTTTGAATGTATAGAGAGATTGCAATCGGAACACAGTTACGATCGTATTATCTTTACAACTCCAAAAGGAAAGATATTCAACCAGAAGATTGCGAATGATCTTTCCCTTGCAGAAAATATGATCGTAATTGCCGGCCATTATAAAGAGATTGATGACCGTGTTAGACAGAAATTTGCAACGGATGAAATATCAATCGGAAACTTTGTATTAACCGGAGGCGAACTTCCCGCTATGGTAATTATTGATTCAATCGTAAGGTTGATTCCGGGAGTTCTTAATGACAGTGAAGCAGCACTTGATGATTCATTCCAGGATGGTGAAATAGTTGAAGCGCCTTATTTTACCAGACCTGCAGAATATAAGGGGATGAAAGTTCCCGAGATCCTTCTTTCAGGAAACGAAAAAGAAATTAAAATATGGAAAGAAGAACAGTCAAAAATATTAACTCAAAAATGGCGTGATATTAATTCAGCTAAAGACTAAATTGTCCTAAGATTTTAAGAAAGGAGTAAATGATGGATAAAATAACAAGTATATTGAAAGAAAAACCCCGTACCGATCTGTCGGATTTCAGAACCGGGGATCATGTAAAAGTTTATGTTAGCATTATCGAAGGTGACAAGGAAAGAATCCAACCCTTTGAAGGCGATGTAATAAGTGTACGTGGTAACGGGCTTAACAAATCTTTTACAGTTAGAAAAATATCAAGCGGTGTTGGCGTTGAAAGAATTTTTCGTTTCAACTCGCCAAAGATTTCTAAAGTAGAAATATTAAAGAAAGGCGATGTAAGAAGAGCAAAACTTTACTACCTTCGTAACCTTTCTGGAAAAGCTGCCCGAATTAAGGATAAAAAGAGTTAGTAATTTAATATGCCGCCTTAAGGCGGCTTTTTTATGAACACAAAAATTTATCTACCGCAGAATATATTCTCTCGCATTTTATTGTCAGAAATTGAAGACAAATCCGGTTTTGAATCTGAATTTCTTCCTGCTTCACTTGTGGTAAAAAACATTTTACAAAATGAAGATTCACTGGGTCTCATTCCCACAATGGATATTTTAACAAATAATGATTTGTTTGTATCCTCTGAAATTGGTATTTCATTCAACGCTTTGATTTCAAATGCCTATATTTACTTCAAAGAGGAGCAGGAAACAATTGAAGAATTATTCTTAAGAGGTGATGTTAGCTCCAATGAAGTAATTCTCAGTAAAATATTGTTCAAAGAGTTTTATGATGTTGAAATAAAAACAACTTTATTGAGTAAAGAATTACCTGATTTTAAGGATAATATTTTAATTACAGGTGATGAAAATTTTGAGAAGGGATTGTTCCTGAATGGATTAAGTTTTTCGGAAGAAATTATTGAACTAATAGACGCACCTTATATAAATTTTGTGCTAGCCGGATCCTCTGAGGAAGTTTTGAAGAGCTTTGTAATAAGCCAAAAGGAAAATTTCAAGAAAGCTCACTCAGATAGTTCCAATGATTCATTCCCAACCTTTCCTCAAACCTCACTTGATTTTCTTTCTGTTAATATGCAGCATCTTGTTTTTGATTTGGAAGAGCAGGATAGAGAAGGTATTAAACTATTACTGCAAATGCCATATTATCACGGGATGGTTAAAGAAATGATTGATGTGAAGTTTGTTTGAATTCTGCTTTAACCTGATTTTCTAATCCACTGAATATTTTTTTAAAGATCATAGAATGGAGCATTGGAATTGAGACTAGCTTTGAAAGAAATGCTATTAATTTATCAACAATTTCCAGATCGACTCTGTAGCTGACATTTACTAAGTTATCTCTGCTTTCAATATTCCAGACTCCTACACCTCTGTAAATCCCACCGAAATAACTTAGCTTGATTTCTGACTTTGGAATAAGGCTGATAACTTTACAGGAAAATGATTTTCCACCCAGCGGTCTCGATTCGATTTGAGTTCCAACAATGGCGTTATTAAAATTTGAAACTTTAAGATTAACAGACTTCGGCCACCATTTTTGATAGGCGGGAATATCAATCAAAATATTCCAAATTTCTTCTACAGAACACTGAAGTTGGATTTCGTCGTAAGCTTTTATTTGAGGCATTGGTTAAGAATAGAATTGAGAGGCTGTCACAGTCATCGTAACAGCCCAATATAAAAATTAAATCTCTACGTGACTTACACTAATCACATTTTTGTTTTCGCTCATCTTCTTCAACATATCTGCTGTGGCTGCATTTTTTAACTTCATCGTGCAACTTGCTGCAATTCCACCATCAAATATTACGTTCTCTATTTCTTCTACATTTATATCACCTTCTCTTAACAAATCGAGAACACTTGCGAGTACTCCGGGTTTATCATAATGTTTAACAACAAGTTGATAATGGGCGTCAGTTATTTTCGCTCTGTTTACCCAGTGGTCAATTACACCACTATGAATGTAATGATTTATGATATTGATAGTTTCCTCGGCAACAGCATCCTGTGCTTGCTCAGTAGAAGCACCAATATGATGAGTTACATAAATGTTAGGATTGTTCTGAAGTTTTGAGGCGACATCACCTGATTTTCCTTCAGGTTCACCTTTGAACACATCACAGGCATAACGTATATTTTTTTCTTTAATCGCTTCCAATAAATCATCCTCAACTATAATGTCCTGTCTGGACGTGTTAACAAGATAAGCACCATTTTTCATATAGCTGAACATCTGCTTATTGAACAAACCTTTTGTTTGTGGTGTAGCAGGGAGATGAATGCTTACAACATCACAAAGTGGAAGCAACTGATCCATCTCACTGAAGTCTTTAATCTGAACTCCTTCAATTCTTGTTATATCTTTTCCGTAAACATTCATCTCAAATGCGTGAGCTCTTTTTGCAACTTCTTTGCCGATATTTCCTACTCCGATTAGACCAAGTGTTTTACCCTTCAGACCTTTTCCTTTTGAATATTTATCCTTGTTCCAGACATTTTTATTGAAGTCACTTACATTATCAGGAATAAACCTGTCAAGTGAAATCATTAATCCGAAAGCAAGTTCAGCAACAGCAACAGCATTCATTCCAGGACAATTAGTAACATAAATTCCTTTTTTGTTTGCTGCTGATATGTTGATGTTATTTACACCGGAACCAGCACGGATAATAAGATTAAGTGATTTAGATGTGTTGATGGTTTCTTCATTAACAACAGTCGACCGAACGACAAGTATATCCACATCTTTTGCAGCTTCGGGAAGATCTTTTTCTCCGAATTTTGGTTGATAGATTACATCAAGATCAAGGTCTTTCATTTGCTGAATGTATTTATCAGGAAATTTATCTGCTACTAATACTTTTAATTTCATATTAACTCCTCTTATTAGATTTTCTGTCATGCTGAATTCATTTCAGCATCTCTTTATTACTTTTTAGGGAATACCCGGAAATGATTCCACAAATTTTATTTTAATATCTGCAAACGATTCCACTATTTTTACTTTTACATCAGGAAACGAATCAACAATCTGCCATTCACCACAATCATCGGGAAATGAACTAACTATTTTTACCTTCAAATCCGGGAATGATTCAACTACCTGAACTGTTAAATCAGGAAAAGAATCTACAAATTGAATTTTACCAAATAATTGAATGCCATTGTATGCGCATTCATCTTCACTAATCTTATTTTCTGATTGAGCAGATGAAAAGTTGGCCCAAAGTACGCTGTTAAAAAAAATGAGAGATAGTATTTTGATAGATTGCTTCGTCACTTCGTTTCTCGCAATGACATATTCTGAATTACTTTAACATTGGAATTTTAACATTCCAGTTTTTTGCATTTGCAATTGCCTGCTGATAACCGGCATCAGCATGGCGTATAATTCCCATTCCCGGATCGTAGGTAAGAACTCGTTCCAATCTCTCTTCCGCTTCTTTAGTACCATCCGCAACCACAACCATTCCGGCGTGAATTGATTTTCCGATTCCAACCCCACCGCCGTGATGAACCGAAACCCAGCTTGCTCCTCCGATTGCATTTAGTAAAGCATTTAAAATTGGCCAGTCGGCAATGGCATCACTTCCGTCAATCATTGCTTCAGTTTCTCTGTTTGGTGAAGCTACTGAACCGCAATCAAGATGATCTCTTCCAATAACAATAGGTGCTTTTACTTTTTTATCGGCAACAAGTTTGTTAAAAATTTTGCCCAGCTTTGCGCGTTCACCATATCCAAGCCAACAAATCCTTGCCGGTAAACCCTGGAAGTGAACTTTTTTCTGAGCCAAATCAATCCAATTGATGAGAGCTTTGTTTTCGGAAAAAGTTTCTTTGACAGCTTTATCCGTTTCGTAAATATCATTTGGATCACCTGATAATGCTGCCCAGCGGAACGGTCCTTTACCATCACAGAAAAGTGGACGAATAAATTCAGGAACAAATCCGGGAATATCGAATGCATTGCTAACGCCATTGTCTTTTGCTTCGCCACGAATATTATTACCGTAATCGAAAGTTATTGCTCCTCGTTTTTGAAACTCGAGCATTGCCTGAACATGCTTCACAATTGTTTGTCGTGAAAGCTTTATGTATTTGTCCGGATCTGATTTTCTCAAAGAGATTGCTTCAGCGAAGCTCATTCCCATAGGTACATAACCATTCAGAACATCATGAGCTGAAGTTTGATCAGTAAGTACATCAGGAATAAAATTTCTTTTTAATATTTCTGGCAGAACTTCTCCGGCATTTCCGATCAATCCAACTGAAAGTGCTTCTCCTTTTTCTTTGGCGGTAAGAACTTTGTTAAGTGCTTCATCAAAGTTGTCAGTTAGAAAATCAAGATAACCAGTCTCAATTCTTTTTTGTGCACGGGAACGGTCAACTTCAATTCCAAGAAATGCGGCGCCATTGAATGTGGCAGCAAGTGGCTGAGCACCGCCCATTCCTCCTAAACCTGCGGTTAGAACAAATTTTCCTTTTAGAGTTCCATCAAAATATTTTCTTGCACACTCAGCAAAAGTTTCATAAGTACCCTGCAAAATTCCCTGTGATCCAATGTAAATCCAGCTACCGGCAGTCATCTGTCCGTACATTGTTAAACCAAGTTGTTCGAGTTTTCGGAATTCATCCCAGGTAGCCCAATCAGGAACGAGCATTGAATTTGAAATGATAACTCTCGGTGCATTTGAATGTGTTCTAAATATTCCAACCGGTTTGCCTGACTGAACTAGAAGTGTTTCATCATTTTCAAGATTTTTTAGCGAATCAATTATTGCTTCAAATGCTTCCCAGTTTCGGGCAGCTTTTCCACTTCCGCCGTAAACAATAAGATCTTCAGGTCTTTCAGCAACATCGGGATCGAGGTTATTCATCAGCATTCGCATAGCTGCTTCCTGAATCCAACCCTTGCAACTAAGTTTTGTGCCGACAGGTGCTTTTATCAATTTTTACATCACTGCGAAATCATCTTCTAACCTTTGAAATGGTTTTCATATATATCAGCATATTGATTGTAAAGTGATTTCATCAACCATTTTTTGAAAAACCAGCTTTTTTCCATCTGTTTTTTCAGATAATCAATATTCTGTTTTATGTTGTTTGTTAGCCTGATCTTTTCATCTTTTGTCAGCTTAACGGATTCTGAATTGCCATTTAGCTTTTCTAATATTGAATTGAATGCCTTTGTTTCACCAAAGTACTGGTTATCATTCCCCATTTGCTTAATTGCCTGCTTGCAAAAAGAGGAGATAAGTTTTTTTTCATTTTTGTTGAATTCAAAATTGTAGTTTGTGAAAAGTTTTTTCATTTGCCTTTTTTATTTGTTGATTAATTTATTCCGGACCTTTTGATATCCGGGTTTTATAATGTTATAGATATATCGGAGTCTTTCCTTATAAGGAATAAAAGCGGATTTCATTGAGTTGATTGTGATTTTTTCCATCTCATCAAAATTAATATTAAAATACTCAGCAGCGATTAAAAATTCCTCAGTCATGTTTGTTGCACTCATCAGCCGGTCGTCTGTATTTATTGTAACTCTAAATTTTTCCTTGAACAAAATTCCGAAAGGATGATTTTCTAATTTATCAACCGCCCCGGTGTGGAGGTTACTCAGAAGACATATTTCCAGTGGAATACGTTTATCGAGAACATATTGAGCTAACTCGCCAAAGCTGACAACTTCACCGTCATCATTTAAAACGATGTCTTCCAATAATCTGGTTGCATGCCCGATTCGATGTGCACCACACCATTGAATAGCCTGCCAGATTGATTCCTTACCAAAAGCTTCGCCTGCATGAATTGTGATATTAAAATTTGAACGCTGGATAAACTGAAATGCTTCGAGATGTTTTTTAGGAGGAAAACCACCTTCTTCACCAGCGAGATCAAATCCAACCACACCATCATTCCTGAAATTCACTGCAAGCTCAGCTATCTCAAGAGTGTTTTTCATATTTCTCATTCCACAAAGGATCAATCCAAAACCAACTCCAAAATCATTTTTACCTCTTTCCAATCCCTTTAAAACTGCGGTCACTGTATCTTCAAGATATAAATCTTTATTAGTATGATAAATGGGAGCAAATCTTGTTTCAACATATGCAACACCATCCACTTTCATATCTTCCATCATTTCGTAAGCAACTCTTTCTAAGCCTTCTTTTGTTTGCATAACTGCAGTTGTATGTTCAAAGCCTTTCAGAAATTCAACGAGGTTTCCTTTGTTGGCACCCACAAAAAACCAATTTGCAAGTTCATCTTTATCACGCGTCGGTAATTTTTTATAATGCATATCATCAGCCAGATCAATAATCGTTTGCGGTCTAAGACCCCCATCAAGATGATCGTGAAGCAGAACTTTTGGAACAGAATTTATAATTTCCTTGGTTAACAAAATATCCTCGTTTTTCAATTCAAAATTAGCCTTTTAAGCTTCCAAAATCAATTTAAACTACAGAGTAGAGAATTTAATATATCTGTCTTTTACGAAGAATAATTGTATTTTTGAATCACAAAATTCATCTGAAAATAACAAACAATAACTTTAATTATCCATAAGAATGGAGTTAGTATGAAAAATTCCAAACTGTTTATTTTGGGAATGTTATTTATTGGTTTAATGTTCCTCGGATTCCAGTGTGCATCAACAGAATTAACAAGCGCAAAACTTTATATCCAGCAGAAGAATTGGGATAAAGCATTAGAAACGCTTCAGGCAGAAGTTGAAAAAAACCCTCAAAGCGATGAAGGCTATTATTTGTTGGGAACAGTTTATAGCGAATTAGAAAAGACTGATGAGATGATTAATGCGTTTGATAAATCACTGGCTATTAGTGACAAGTACGAAAAAAGTATTAAAGAATACCGAACCTTTCAATGGGCTAATAATTTTAACAGAGGCGTAAGTCTTTTCCAGAGAGGAACTAAAACTACGGACAAAGATAGTTCAACTATGTATTACAATTTGGCAATTGAAGCTTATCAGCGAGCTATTATTCTTGAACCTGATTCAGCCGAAACTTACAGGAATCTTGCTTTCGCTTATTTGACAACTGGAAAAGCTGAAGAATCAATTGAACCGCTGAAAACACTTATTAATCTTGAACAAGCAGAAGAAGGTTACCAATATCTTGGTGAAGTTTATTACACACTCGGTGCTAATTTGATGAGCGATTATCAGAACAGTAAAAATGTTGCAGACAGTGTACAGGCAATGAGTTATTTAGAAAATTCTATTTCAACTCTTAATGATGGTTTGCAAAAATATCCTGAAAATCCTGATATGCAGGTTGCTATAACAAGTTCTTATATTGCAACCGGCAAAATTGATGTTGCAATAAAATCTGCTGCGAAACTTGTTGAAAATGATCCTCTGAATAAAACCTATCGCTACAATTATGGAGTTCTTCTTTTAAACGCTGAACAATATGAAGGTGCAGAAACCCAGCTAAAGAAAGCAATAGAAATTGATCCGGATTATGAAAATGCAATTTATAACCTTGGAGTTACTTATGTAAAATGGGGAACAGCAATTAATAAAGAAGCTGAAAAGCAAGGTCTAATAAGTGAAGATTATAAAAAGAAATATGAAGCAGCATTACCATATTTAGAAAAAGTCGTTGAAGTAGATCCGACCAATGTTGCAATATGGGAGCTTCTTGGTAAAGTATATTCAGTTCTTGGAATGACGGACGATGCAAATAATGCATTTAAAAAAGCAGACGAATTAAGGTAAAGTGAATAAGATGAATCAAAACAAACCTCCTCAGGGACAGCAAATAAATATTGAGCTTGGTGAAAAAGAAGCGGAAGGAATTTATTCCAATCTTGCTATTATTACTCACTCGCCGGCTGAATTTATAATTGATTTTACACGCATTGTACCGGGTGTACCAAAAGCAAAAGTACTATCAAGGATTATTACAACTCCACAGCATGCAAAGATGCTTATGAAAGCATTAAAAGATAACATAGAAAAGTTTGAAGCACGCTTTGGTGAAATTAAAATGGAAATGCCGCAAGACCAGCATTTTGGTTTTGTACCACCAAAAGGACCTGAGAAGGTGAATTGACGCTGTTGGCAAATTTCTTTTTAAGAAAAAAAATTAAGTGTAGGAGAAAATATTATTAGGGCGAGTTAACAACTCGCCTTTTTTTATTGAAAAGCATTGAATGATTTTGGATGGTTTATTAATGCACTATGAAGTTATAAGCAAAAATCTAAAATTAGAAATCGAATATTGTTAATCCTAAATCTTTAACTAAGATCAATACTTCATCCTCGGCAGAGTAATAAATGTTCCCGCCACAAAAAGCAAATTTGCAAACCACGCAGTGAGCAGCGGATCGAGCGCACCATTTTTACCAAATGCCTGACTGATTTTCATAAATACAAGATAAATAAAAGCAATAAGAATGTTTATTCCGACCTGTACAGCTAAACCACTTTTTCTTTTGTTAGCTGAGATGGGAAGTCCAAACAATACTATAATTACACTCGTCATTGCAAAAGCAAAACGCGAGTGATATTCAATCTGTGCAACAATCGGGTTTGTGCCTGCTTTTTTTTGTGAATCGATTAAATCAGAAAGTTCACCAAGATCCATTTCCGCAGGTTTCTCCTGTTTCTTTGTAAGATCAGCAGGTTTAAAATTCAGATCGGCTAATTTAAGACTATCAAAATACACAGCAGATTCAGATTTATCAGTAAAACTTCTTTCAACTCCATTTATTGCAATCCACAAATTACTTAATGAATCATACTCAAGTTTTTGTGCATCGATTCTTGTTATCATTTCAGTAAGATTTGCCTCGTTAAAATCCTGAATGCTAACTCTGTTTGCCCAGTTAAATTTACTATCAAAGTATTGAATGCTAACAATTCTCGTTTTACTATCCTGGAAATAAATATTATTGCCGGTAAAGCTTAATCCTTTTTTCAGATAAGTCTGCTCAATATAGATTTTTGTTTTATTTGCCATTGGGACAATATAACCGCCAAAGTAAAGAGAGATAAAACTGATTAACAAAGCAGTTACAACAAAGGGAGCCATAAAACGGTAAAGACTAACTCCGCTAGCACGCATTGCTGTCAATTCACTTAAGGTAGCTACTTTGCCGGCCGTAAATAATGCACCAAAGAGAACCGCAACAGGAGTTATTAGTTTTATTATTTCAGGAGTAAAGACAATATAATAGTGAAGGATATTAATCCACGGCACATTCTGATCAATAAAATCATCAAGATTTTCCATTGCATCAACAACAAGAAAAATCATTATAAAAGCAAGCAGACTAAAAAATACTGTTTGCAAAAATTGACGAATAAGATACTTGTCAATAAGTTTCATCTATTGCCTGCTGGATCCGGAATTTCTTAGGAATAAGTTTCTTTAAGAATGTAAAAGTGATTGTAACAGTTTCCCTGTTGGTTTTGATAGTCAATAAAATTCCAAGAAAGCCGAGTAAAAAATTTGCAGCCCACATTCCTATGAAAGGAGAGAAAAAGCCGCGCTCAGCAAGTTTTTCTCCACCGATTAAAAATGCCCAGTAAATAAGAAAAAAAAGTAAGCTTATACTTGCAGCTACTCCGAAGCCACCTTTTCTTACCATTACTCCCAATGGCGCTCCAATTAAAATAAAAATTATACAGGCAGCCGGAATCGCGTACTTCTTATAAATTTCAACTTCATACTTTTCAGTTTCTCTTTCTGTGTATTCAATATTTCTTGCCTTTGACGTTATAATATTTTTTGCAGTTCTAATTTTATCTAATACTCTTGCAAACATCAGCTTGTCATTTACAACAGGCACCGGATTGTTATAAGCACCAATATAAGATGAATCAACAAAGAAAAATTTGTTTGCCTCTGCATTTAGAGACTTGATTTGTCTTTCTCTTTCTGCCTGATAGTTAACGACGATCGCTGTCATCGTATCTACATCCAATTCTCTTTCGCCACGAATTCCGCCCTGCGACTGATGGAAAGAAAACTGCGAACCATCCATTACAATTCTATGTTTGTCAAAAATTAGTTTCCGGTAAAGTCCGGATCGTTTAATATCAGATTCGTGGATTTCACCACGCCATAAATCCATTATAAGATTTTTCTGATCGGCAGTAAAATAAATTTTTCCTTTTTCTGCAGTTACAACATTTATTTTAGCCGGGGTATTGTAATCGTAAATTGTAACTCCGCTAAGCAAGTTTGATTTTGGATTAATTTCTCTCACCAATATTGCATAATTAGATACTTCTTGTGAGAAGAACCCTGGTTCAAGTGAAAGAGTTGGTTTTTGTTGAGAAATGTCTGACATCAGTATTCTTGCCTGGTGATTTGCATCCGGCAAGACTTTATCATTAAACAGAAATAATAGAAATGCTAATACAATGCTGGCAATAAATGGACCGCCCATCATTCTGTAAAGACTTACACCTGACGATTTTAATATAGTAACTTCATTATTTTGTGAAAAATTTCCGTAAGCCATTAATGTTGCAATGAGAGTTGCCATTGGGACTACTAGTACCAGCATCCACGACAAATTAAACACAACAAGCTTAATCAGTAACCAGGTGTCGAGTCCTTTCCCAATAAGCCTGTCAGCAAATTTCATCATAAACTGTAGTAAGAATATTCCCATCAGTGTTAGTGTTGAGAAAACGAAAGGTATTAAATGAGCTCTGAGTATATATCTGTGTGCAATCATTAAAAGAAAAATAATTAAGCCGGCTTAGTTTAACAACATCACTTCTTGTGATTATTCATTCTTGTTTTTATATATTTGCCTGCAATTATGATAAAATCATTTTCGACTTCGCTTTGGTATATAATGCCCGCGATTGTAATTATTACTTTTGCAATATGCTCTTGCCGACAAAACTCTCCGGAATTAAAAATCTCTGGGGCAGAATATTATCCAAGATGGCTAATGAATGACATCTATCATACCGATCAAACCTCCGGAATTAGCTTTTTTAACTGAATCTGATGACGGTGTATTACAATTTCTTTTGGCGGATGACATCGGAAAAATTCACAGATTCTTCATATCCAGGGATACCATTTTTAGCTTCTCTGAAATAAAATTTGGTTCGGAAGTAATAGAAAACTTTGCCGATTTTCCTAAACTCGATTTTGAAGAAATATTCTTCGATAAATATTCTGGTGAAGTTTTCTTGTCGATAGAAGGTAATGGCGAAAATCATCTGTTATATCATGGTATTTACAAATTAAAATTTAAGAATAACGATATTTACCAGGATTCAGTCTTGTCCTTTGAGAAACTAATTTTTCAACCTCAGGAAATGTTTAATGCGAATCTGAATCCAAATATTGGATATGAAGGATTTACAGCTGATGAAAATTACTTTTATCTTGGTTTGGAAAATGTTCAAACTGCGGATGGAAATTTTAGCGAACACACAATGTTAAGAATTGCTGAGAAGAATACACTTAAAATAATTAAATCAATTTCTACAGATAGTATTGGCATAACTACTATTTGTGGACTTTATTCGGATGAGAACTATTCCTTGTGGGGAATAGACAGAAATAATAAAAAAGTTTTCAATTTGGTTTTAGATGAATATTTTAGTGTAACCGATAAATTATTTTTTGAAATAAAAACGGTTATACCAAAGTATAATAAATTGGAATATATTGGTTCACTTGAGTCGGTCACGATTGCATCTGATAAATTTCTATTTATCATTGACGATCCCTGGCACAAATTCTTTATCCCACCAGATGAAATTTTGAATCAGGTTGACACAGCAACAGCCAATAACTTTAATAATTTTATACCGATTATATATAAGTTTGAAATTAAATAAACAGAAGGAGTGAACAAAATGCAAAATGTGGTTGAATATATTAACTCAAACAAAGAAAAATATGTTGAGGAATTGAAAGACTTTTTAAGAATTCCAAGTATAAGCACACTGGCGGCAAATAAACCTGATATGCTAACTGCTGCAAATTTTGTTTCAAAAAAACTTAATGACGCAGGAATGGAAAATGTAAAAATTATCGAAACTAAAGGACACCCGTTGGTTTATTCTGACTGGTTACACGCCCCAGGGAAACCAACATTGCTTGTTTATGGTCATTATGATGTTCAACCAGTGGATCCACTTAATCTTTGGGATTCACCTCCATTCGAGCCAACAATTAAAGATGGAAAAATATTTGCGCGCGGTGCTACAGATGATAAAGGACAGATGTATATGCACATCAAAAGTGTTGAAGCTTATTTCAAAACTTTGGGTAAACTTCCTCTTAATGTAAAATTTATTATTGAAGGTGAGGAAGAGATCGGCAGCGGGAACCTTGATGTGTTTGTAAATAATAATCAGGATATGCTTAAATGTGATGCAGTACTTATTTCGGATACTTCACTTTATGGACCCGGCATTCCCACATTGACTTATGGACTGCGAGGTCTATGCTATATGGAAGTCGAAGTTACAGGACCGAATCGTGATTTACATTCCGGAACTTTTGGTGGTGGAGTTGATAACCCTATAAATGTATTAGCAGAGATGATATCAAAACTGAAGGATAACAATGGTAAAATCAAAATACCAGGTTTTTATGATGCTGTTATTAATCTGACTAAAAAGGAGAGAGAAAATTTTAAGACTCTGCCATTCTCTGAAAAGCAATACGCGAAAGCACTTGGTGTAAAAGAATTAAAGGGTGAAAAAGGATTCTCAACTCTTGAAAGAGTTTGGGCAAGGCCAACTCTTGATTGTAACGGAATTTTTGGTGGCTTTACGGGAGAAGGAGCAAAAACTGTTCTTCCTTCTAAAGCTACCGCAAAGATTAGTATGAGATTAGTCCCAAATCAAGATCCAAAAAAAATAGAAAAACTTTTTACGAGCTATATAAATAAAATTGCGCCGAAGAGTGTCAAAGTGAATATTAAGGATTTACATGGTGCATATCCGATAGCCACTTCATTGAATGATAAAGCCACACTCGCAGCAGCAAATGCATTAGCAAAAGTTTTTGGGAAGAAGACAGTCTTTATGAGAGAAGGTGGTTCTATTCCAATTGTTGTTACATTTGCAAAAAAATTAAAGGCTGCCCCGGTGTTGATGGGAATGGGACTAAATACTGAAAACCTTCATTCCCCAAATGAACACTTTAATCTGAATCATTTTCATCTGGGTATATTGAGTTCAGCTTATTTCTTTGAAGAGTTTGCAAATTAGCGATTAGCAAAATTAATTTTCAGAATCGCTTTGTTTGCCAATTACGAATAAATTGGAAACAAATTCTCTGAGTTATATCTACTATCTCGTAATGTTCAGGACGGAGGGGCATACTAAACTTTCACTGAATATCTTATATGCATGTAAAAATGACTTAATCTCCACTATTACCATAAGTTATAAATAATATTGAAAAATTAAACGGTATTTGAACTTTTTATTGAGTTTCAGTATTGTATATTTGTAGCACAAATTTTGAAATACATTTAATTTTTATTGAGTCATTTCTACGATAAATAAATCATGATTGCAACAGACGAGAAAAATTCACATCTTATTGAATATTTGGAATCCCAGGGATTTTCTTCATTTCCAATTGACGGATATAAAGTTATAAATAACTACTCAAGTTTGCAGGAAGAATTAAGTTCAATATATAGCGGTGTGGCTTTGAGAAATATTTCACATCAAGGGATAATTGAACTTAAAGGGAAAGATGCCTTAGATTTAGTACACAGAATAGGAACTAACAATGTTAAAGATTTAGGAAAAGAAGGCATCAGGAAAACAATCCTTACTTCTGAGAAAGGTAGATTTATCGGCTTAACAACTCTTATGAATTTTGAGAACTATCAGCTTCTGGTTTGTGACAGGGCAAGTAAATTAAAAGTGATGAGCTGGATACGAAAGTATGTAATCAGCGATGATGTTGAAGTGAATGATGCGAACACAAAATATAATTTGCTTGAACTAAGCGGCCCACAGTCTGAGTCTTTTGCTTCACTAGTTTGTGGCAGTGTTGCCAATGAAATTGAAGCAAATACATTCAAAATTATGCACACTGAAAATATCCTCTTCTTCCTTATAAAACTTCCCTGTGAGAGAGGTAAAAATAAATTTTGGTTTCTTGCTGATTTTGAAAACTCTAAACGATTGATTGTTTATATGAAAGAGTACAAAGGTGTTTATAATTTTAATATGATTGGAGAAGAAGCATACAATATTTTTAGAATTGAACAAGGAATTCCAATAGCACCTAACGAAATTAATGATGATTACAATCCTCTTGAAGCAGGACTTATCGATTTAATTGATTTCAAGAAGGGTTGCTATATAGGGCAGGAAGTAATTGCCCGATTGGATACTTATGATAAAGTGCAGAAGAAGCTTGTTGGAGTGAAATTAAGTGATCAAGTAGAATCGAACAACGGGCAATTTATTCTTGAGGATAATGGAATTGAAGTTGGGAATGTTACTTCATATTCTTTCTCACCCAAACTCAATTCAAATATCGGATTAGCTTACATTCGTAATTCACATTCAGCACCTGGCACACAACTAACTTTGAAACTTCCTGACAACAGATTAATTAAAGCCGAAGTTCATCTCCTTCCTTTCGTAAAATGAAAATTTATACAAAAACCGGTGATAAGGGTGAAACCGGATTATTTGGTGGTGAGCGTGTTAGTAAAGCCTCATTACGCATTTCTTCGTATGGAACCATTGATGAATTAAATTCTTTTATAGGCTATACAATTACAGAAATTATAGACCAAAGTGTGAGAGATAATTTGCTCAAAATTCAAAATTATCTTTTTACCGTTGGTTCTGATTTAGCAACTCCAGATAATGAAAAAAATTCTAAGTTAAAAATTGAGAGAACACCGGAATCGTATTTTCTAGAAATTGAAAAAATGATCGATCACTATGATGTGCAGCTTAAAGAACTAAAAAATTTTATTCTACCTGGTGGTTCCAAAAGTGCTTCCTTACTCCATATTTGCAGAACAGTTTGCAGAAGAGCAGAAAGGGAAGTTGTGGCATTGAAAAAGTCAGTGATAATCGGTGATAATATTATTATCTTTCTCAACAGACTTTCAGATCTGTTCTTTGTTCTTTCACGTTTTGAGAATAAAGTCTCAAACCATCCTGATACCATCTGGAAACCTTGAATAATTAATTCCTTCAATTTTTAATTGTTCATTTTTAATTCTTAATTGTTGAAGGGGGTGAAATTTTGGTTTCGACGGGATTAAAGAAGCTTAGAACTGCGTACCGTGTTCCCCGAAGACACGTTAAAAAATTGGGAACAAAAATATAACTGGCGAATATAACTACGCCTTAGCTGCGTAAATAAAACGTAGCTCGTTCTCTCTTCTCCATTTTACCGGGGTTGGGAAGAACGCCGTTTTGGTAAAATAGCTGATGCTGTCGCCTGTGCAGTTGAAGCGAATTCTTAAGCGGGCAGACTTTAAGTGATCTTTGTCTGTTTGGCAACTTAAAGTCCAATAGAAACAGACTATGTATGTAGAAGTTCTTTGGATCTTAATTTCGGACGCGGGTTCGACTCCCGCCACCTCCACTCCAATTTCGTTTTGAGCGAACTTTCCTTCGGTAAGCAAAGCGAATAATGAAGCCTGCAAATATTAGTGGTGTAAATAAATATTCTTTGATAATGCTTGCGTCTTCTGTATCGCTCTGACTATTCACTAAATATTCCTTTAACATACTGTTAGTTTTTTACGTATTTTTTTTGCAGATTGACTCCCATCATTCCAATTACAATTATCTTTATCTATCAACTATTTAACTTATTAGAGGCATTTTAATTTTTATAGAATCAATATGGAACCAGTGAACAAGGAACAAACTAAATTACAGGAAGAAAATTCTCGTCTTAAGGCTGCGATAGAAGAGTTAGCAATACTAAACGATATAGCCACAGCAATAACTTCAACTCAATCCCTTGAAAAAATTGTTGCACTAATAGTTCAACGATGCATAAAACATCTAAAAGTAGAGCAAGGGGTTGTCATGTTATTAGATGAGCAGGATGCTGAAAAACCATTTCAAACAATGATCAGAAAACAGGATTCCTCTGTAAACATTCTTCCATACCGATTTGACAGTCAGGTAACCGGATGGATGTTAAAAAATAAATCACCACTATTAATTAACAATTTGAAAAACGATTCACGATTTAAGTTTACTGACCAAACCGATCTACCTGTCAAGACCTTGCTCAGTGTTCCAATGTCTTTGAAGGGTAAAATGATCGGCTTGTTATCATTGTTTAATAAAAAGTCAGATTCAGGTTTTTCAAATGATGATCAGAGACTTTTGTCAATTATAGCTGCACAGTCTGCACATGTACTAGAACACGCAAGACTTTTGCAAAAGGAACAAGAATTACATAGGATGGAAGAAGAGTACAGAATGGCAAAAGAAATTCAATTGAACATTTTACCAAAGCAAATTCCTTCCATTAATGGTTACGATATTTTTGCAATAAATATTCCTGCGAGGGAAGTTGGAGGAGATTATTACGATTTTATAAAGTTACCGGGAGATAAAATTGCATTCTGTCTTGGTGATATAACCGGGAAAGGCTTGCCAGCAGCTATGTTGATGGCAAATCTTCAAGCTACTTTGAGGGGACAGGCTTTGACTCAGAAAAATGTTAGTGATAATATCAAAAATTCCAACATCCTATTATTTAATAGTACAGCGGAAAATAGGTTTGCAACTTTATTTTATGGCGAACTGGATTTTGTTAACCATACAATAACTTACTGCAATGCAGGACACGATGCCCCAATAAGTATTTTACAAAAGAAAATTATTCGATTAAATGAGGGCGGACTTTTAATGGGCTGTTTCGATTTCGCAGAATATGAACAAGTGAGTAAACGTATTGAGTCAGGAGAGTTGCTTCTAATTTATTCTGATGGCATTACTGAAGCAATGAATGCTAGCAATTTAGAATTTGGTGAAGAAAAACTTCTGGATATTTTAAAATCAAATTTGAATTTATCAGCAAAGGAATTAACAGAAAAGATTATTGCTGAAGTAAAAAGCCATTCAAGTAGGGTGGAACAATCTGATGATATAACACTGATGGTAATAAAGAGAAATAATTAAAATTTTGTTGTAAACCCCATGTTTTTATAAATAAATTTGTGAGGTAAAATAATGTTTATGCGTTTGGTACATTTATCCATCAATGGGGAATTCGAAAAAATTTTTAGCCAATTTTATAACACCATTGTTTTACCGCAGCTTCAAAATATGGAAGGATGTAAAATGGCAGGTTTGATTAAAAGCAATTCGGAGAATGGACAATTTATTTCTTTAACTCTTTGGGATGAGGAAAAACAGGCAGAAAAATATGAGAAGAGCAAAGTTTATGAAAACCTTACCGAGCAGGTAAGTCAGTTTCTATCGGAATCAAGTGAATGGAAAGTACAATTGTCTGATGATCACAGACTTGAATATAAGCCTTCTTCTGAAACTCCTGTAAAAAGAAATTACGCAGTTGCTGTAAGTACAAAAAAATATAAATTCATATTCGGGACAACGGAGTGGAATGTATACAAGAATTGTTTCCGCAAAAATTCAGCCTGATAAGGTGGAAGAGTTTAAAAATATTTACTCTAATGAAATTATTCCGGAATTGGAAACCACGAAGGGTTGCAGCTTTGTATATTTGATTGAAAGCTTGAAGGAAGAAAATGAATTTTTATCAATTTCTGTCTGGGAGGATAAATCATTTGCCGACGAATATGAAGCCAGCGGTAAGTTTGATGAACTTAAAGAGAAAGTAAAACACACATTTTCAAAATTTTATTTATGGAAGATGGAACTAGAACAAGAATCTAAAGGAAAAGTTGAGACAAGCGAGGATATGAAAATTGATAACTACACAATGGTAACCGGAAAAAATTTTAATTAGTAATTCGAAATTTAATAATTTATAAGCATGAGAGATTTGGATTATATTGAAGCAGAAAAAATCGCTGGTGACGGATCTGTCCGTAGAAGCATTAAAAGGAATTTAGAATTATTATGACAGGCACAACTATTCTTAATTATAAGATACTCGAAAAAGTTGGCGGTGGAGGAATGGGTATAGTTTACAAAGCTTTAGATGAAAAGCTTGATAGAATAATTGCACTAAAGTTTTTACCAGAGCATTTACTCACCGATTCGGAAACAGAGCAAAGATTTATTTCCGAAGCAAAAGCAGCTTCATCACTTGACCATCCAAATATTTGTACTATCTATAATATTGACCGAACTAATGATGATAAATTGTTTATTGCAATGGCTTATTACGATGGTGAAACATTAAAGAAAAAAATAGGTCGGGGAAAACTATCGGTCGAAGAAGCTATAAATATTGCATCTCAGATTGCAGACGGCTTGAATAGAGCTCATCAGAGTGGTATTACTCACAGAGACATTAAACCTGCCAACATAATGATTACAAAATTTGGTGAGGTAAAAATTGTCGACTTTGGACTTGCCAAATCGAAATCTTCAGCAGGATTAACGAATATCGGTTCAACAGTTGGAACGGCTGCTTATATGTCTCCGGAACAGACGCGAGGAGAAAGTGTTGACGGTAAAACTGATATCTGGGCGCTGGGTATTATTCTTTATGAAATGATAACCGGAATAGCACCATTCAAAGGAGAATATGATCAGGCAATTATTTATTCAATACTTAATGACGAACTACCAGAAATTGAGGGCATACTTGAAGAAATTAAAGTTGTAATAAATAAAGCAACAGCAAAAAATCCTGCAGATCGATACAAGGATATAAGTGAGATGCATTCTGATCTTTTATTGTTGAAAGGTAATTCAGGTCCTCATCCTTTATCTGGCAAACAGATTCCGGAGCAGAAGAAAGTTCGTCCAAATAAAAAATGGATGATGGTTGGTGCC
Organism: uncultured Ignavibacteriaceae bacterium; assembly: GCA_963790385.1. GTDB lineage: Bacteria > Bacteroidota > Ignavibacteria > Ignavibacteriales > Ignavibacteriaceae > IGN2. Next base: position 528,490 of record CAWBOG010000002.1, on the reverse strand, counting down.
GTAGTTCTTATTATTGTATTAATTGCAGCTTATTTTTATTTCAATAAAAAAATTACGGTAATTGAGGATGCGGAGAATACAAGGAAAATGATAGTCGTTCTTCCTTTCGAAAATTTAGGTGCTTCCGAAGATGAATATTTTGCTGAAGGTATTACAGGTGAAATAACCAGCAAGCTTTCGGGGTTATCCGGCCTGGGTGTTATTGCACGTTCCAGTGCTATGCAATATAAAAACACTCAAAAATCTATTCAACAAATCGGTGAAGAATTGGGTGTAAATTATGTTCTTGAAGGTACTGTTCAATGGGAACAACTGGCTGATGGAAAAAAAAGAATACGTGTTAATCCAGAATTAATTCAAATTGAAAATGCTATGCAAATCTGGTCAAAGCCTTATGAATCAGATTTTTCAAGTGCGTTTAAACTTCAGGCTGAAATTGCAGCTACTGTAGCCGAGGCTTTAAATCTAAAACTTGTTACCTCAGAACAACTATCACTTGACAGAAAGATTACTAATAATTCCGAAGCGTATGATATTTATTTGAGAGCCTTGTTTTATTCGGAAGATATTTCAAATGAAAAGAACTCAAGGATTGCAGAGAAAATGCTTCAACAAGCAATTGCCCTGGATACTAATTTTGCAGAAGCGTATGCTTTATTATCAACGGTACAATCCAATCTACATTGGAGTTATTTTGAACATTCTGAAGAAAATTTAAAAAAATCCAAGGCAAATGCTGAAATAGCTCTGCAAATAAATCCGGACTTACCGGAAGCACACGTCGCAATGGGTGATTATTTTTATCACGGAATTTTAGATTATGATTCTGCACTTAAAGAATACAATGAAGCACTCAGAATTAACCCGAACAATGTGGATGCAAACAACGGGATTGCTTTTGTTTTTAGGCGACAAGGTAAAATGCGCGAGACTATCGCATATCTGGAGAAATCATTTAAACTCGATCCCAGAAATTTCAATTCTGTTTTTTCAATAGGCGAAACTTATTGTCTTTTACGGGAATATGATCACGGCAGACCATATTTAGATAAAACTATTTTATTAACTCCTGATGCTTCTTCACCGTATAATCTTAAAGCCCAAAGTTATTTGCTTGAAAATGGAGACACTAAAAAAGCACGTAGCATAATTTTAAGTGCATATGAAAAGAAAGTTGGATTAGATGATGAAAGATTCAAGTTAGTACTCTATTTATGTGACCTAATAGATGGCGATCTCGATGCCGCTCTAGTTCAGATCAGTGGAATGAAAGATTATGATGAGCAGTTTATGTACGTACCTGAAGATTTATACATAGCTAAAGTTTACAGGCTTAAGAATAATACAAATCTTGCGGATAAACATTTTAAGTCAGCAATCAAGGTATTACAAGATAAAATCAAATTAAATCCTGAAGACTCTAGACTGTATTCTTCATTAGGTCTTGCGTACGCCGGACTTGGGAAAAAAGAAGAGGCAATCGAATATGGAAAACAAGGCTATGACTTATTACCTATTTCCCGTGAAGCATGGCGAGGTACTTTTCGTTTACTTGACCTTGCTGAGATTTATACAATGGTAGGAGAACAGGACTTAGCGCTTGATGCCATTGAAGATTTGCTTAACAGAAACACAAATGCTATTTCAATCTGGCTTCTTAAACTTGATCCCACCTGGAATACATTAAAAGAAAATCCGCGCTATCAAAAACTCATTAAGAAAATAAAGTAGATTGAAAAAAAATTAGTTAATTAATTTCAGATAAAATAATAATCTAATAAAGGGCTTCAATTGACAGGTCAAACAATATTACACTATCATATACTTGAGGAACTCGGTCGTGGTGGTATGGGCGAAGTGTATAAAGCCAAGGACACAAAACTCGATCGCTTCGTTGCTCTTAAGTTTCTTCCCTCTCATTTAACGGCTTCGGAAGAAGATAAAACCAGGTTTGTTCAGGAAGCGAAAGCAGCTTCTGCTCTCAATCACCCGAATGTATGTACTATATTTGATATTAAGGAAAATGAGGGGCAACTATTCATTGTTATGGAATTTATTGATGGGAAAACCTTGAAAGATAAAAAGGAACATCTATCTGAAAAACAAGTGCTTGAAATTTGCATTCAGACGGCAGAGGGATTAGCAGCAGCTCACGAAAAAGGAATCGTGCACAGAGATATAAAACCTGAAAATATTATGATCCGAAAAGATGGTATTGTTCAGATAATGGATTTCGGACTTGCAAAGCTGCGTTCTGTCGCTGGTAGCTCTCGTCTTACAAAACTAGGAACAACTGTTGGAACGATGGGATATATGTCACCTGAACAGGTGCAGGGACTGGATGTTGATCACAGGACAGATATTTTTTCATTGGGAGTTGTACTTTATGAGTTACTTTCTGGTGAATCTCCATTCAAAGGTTTGCACGAAACGGCAATAATGTACGAAATCGTCAATGTTGATCCGCCTCTGATTGCAACGATCAAAGATGGAATTGATCCTCAGCTTGATGAAATAATTCGTGAGTGCCTTGAAAAAGATAAAGATGAAAGATGTCAGTCCGCAAAAGAGCTTGCAAGAAATTTAAGAAAACTTAAAAGAGGTTCTTCAGGCAGCCGAGCGAGTAAAATTTATAATGTAAATTCACAAACACATAATGTTCAGTCAGGTTCGGGTGCGAGCATTTCTTCCCAGGAATCCCGTGGGACTGAAAGTTTTCATGCACCAGGTTTTTTGAAAAATTTATTTTTTAATAGACAAATTCTCTGGTCACTTCTTGGAATATTATCTGCAGCGATTATTTTTCTACTGGTTTTTTATAGCTTCAACAAATCAGAACTAAATTATCTTGAAACTAAAACTTCAATCCTCCCTCCGGAAAATGTTGTTTATGACAACGCTAGCGGAAACAATATAGCTATATCTCCCAATGGAAGATTCATAGCATTTGTTGGTAAAGATTCAACCGGCAATGACAAACTCTGGGTTAGACCAGTAAATTCACTAACTGCAAGAATATTAACAGATGCTTATAGATATTCTTATCCTTTCTGGTCGCCCGATAATAAATTCATCGCTTATTTTAATAATGATAAATTGATGAAAGTTTCACTTGAAGCCGGTACTTCCCTTCCAATTTGTGATGTGCAAAACGGTAGAGGTGGATCCTGGAGTATTAACGGTTATATTATTATTGCGCCCGATTCGTATGGGGGATTGTATAAAGTTAATTCTTCTGGGGGCACACTTGAGCCCGTTGTTAAAATCGATTCAACGAATACCGGATTAAGTCTACGGTGGCCTTATTTTCTTCCAGATGGTGAGCACTTTGTTTATATGCAAAGAGCATATGGTTCCATTTCAGCTGCGGAAGACGGTATTTATGCGGCATCTTTAGAAGGCGAATCAAGCAAATTACTCATCAACAGTCCTTCGAATGTACAATATGCTGATGGATATCTGTTCTATGTGCGTCAATCATTATTATTTGCTCACTCATTCGATCCGGGAAATTTAGAACTGAAGGGAGAGGGAATTCCCTTAGCTGAAAATGTTCAATTCTATCCTATAAGAAACTCGGGAACATTTTCTGTTTCTCAGAATGGTAGTATGATTTTTCAGAAGAGTAATATATTGACTGAAAAAATTGTTTCTCTTGATTACAGTGGAAAAACTTTAAATACTTTTTTTACTAAACCCACTGGTCTCGGTGAACTTAGCAGAGCATTATTATCGGACGATGAGAGTAAAATTGTTTATGATTTATATGATCAGGCTGAAGATAATGTTGATCTCTGGATTTATGATTTGAAAAGAAATGTGAATACAAGATTAACATTTGACCATTCTTTAGACGGGGTGCCAATGTGGAATGCCGCCGGCAGTAAAATTTATTTTTCATCTAATCGGGCAAGCTATTCTCAATCTAGTTCAAATTTTAATCTTTTTGTGAAAAATACAAATGGCTCTGGAAGTGAAGAACCAGTTTTTACATCTGATTATGATAAATACATATCAGATATTTCACCCGATGGTCGCTATCTGCTATATTCTTCTGTTAACAATACAAAAAAACGTAGTAATTGGGATATTGAAATGTTATCGTTAACCGGAGATAAAATTTCAATTGAATTTTTATCTACAAGCTTTGCTGAATATAATGCAAAGTTTTCTCCAGACATGAAATGGATTGTCTATCAATCGGATGAGTCGGGAAAATTTCAGATTTATATAACACCATTTGACGGTAAAAGCGGTAAATGGCAGATATCGGTTGATGGGGGTATCCTACCAAAGTTTGTTCAAAATGGAAAAAAAGTTTATTTCATCTCTTTAAACAATAAAATTATGTCTGTCGAGCTTAATGAAAGTGCAAATACTATATCTCCAGGTGAACCACGTGAAATTTTTGGCCATCAGATGGAAAACATTTCGAACGTATATGATTTTTATCACAGTGGGGATAAATTTATTGTCGGAATTACCTTAGGCGATGATGCTCATGTGCCCATTACTTTTGTAACAAATTGGCAGCAAGAAATTGAAAGTAAAAAATGATCGGCGAAACAATTATTTATTATAAAACTCAAGAAAAACTTGGTGAAGGATGATTTGGTGTGGTCTATCTCGCTGAGGATACAAAGTTAGAACTTAAAGCTTTAATAAAATTTCTTTCATAAATCATTTTTCGCTTGCAAAAGAACTATTCTCACCTGTAAAATTATACCATTCATCAGCCATTGATTGTTATTACTAAACTGATTCTCTAAGTTTAAACCAGTAATAATTTTATCAATGTCTAAAAGTGAATTCAGCAAAGTCATACATATTTGAAGAAAGAAGATCAGTAAAATCTTTACTGAAAAATCTTCAAAAGATTTGTTCAGTAATCGGATTTGAAGCTTTTATATGGATTCTCGGTATGTTCTATCTGATTTTTATTCACATTCCAGGAGAGTCACACTTTACAATTTGTCCTTTAGCCAATCTCGGATTTGAATTTTGTCCTGGATGTGGATTAGGAAATTCTATTTCCTTTTTATTCAGAGGTGATTTAATTGCTTCATTTCAATCTCACCCTTTAGGAATTTTTGCATTCACAGTCATTTTTGTTAGAATAATTTCAATCATTAAAAATAATAGGAGGAGATATGCCGAATGCATTTCAATTAATGCCAAGTCTTGAAGGAGACGAAATGGCTTTTGTGCAGGAACTAATAAAAGATTTGAATGATGGTCAGGCACAGCAGTTTGCAATTGCATATATGTCGCGAAGAAAAGATCCAAGCAATATGCTATTGTTTGCTGTATTAGGATTCCTGGGAATAGCCGGAATTCAAAGATTTGTGGTTAATCAGGTTGGAATGGGATTACTTTTTTTATTTACCTATGGATTATGCTTGGTTGGTACTATCATCGATATTATCAATCATAAAAAACTAGCATTTGAATACAATTCAAAACAAGCTCAGCAGGTTGCTGGAATGTTAAAAAGTTACTCCTCGTAATTTTTAGTTGGTAGGAAGTTGTAACGTGCAGCTTCCTATTTTATTATTCATTTTACTCAAACCCGCCTTGATTATTTTCTTTGTTTGCTTACTGCTCATAGATTAAATTTAAATTAGAAATGAGAAACATTATTTTTACAAAAATGAGTGGAGCCGGGAATGATTTTGTTATGCTGGATAATAAGCAAAATAAAAATCTAACTATTGATGAAAATTTTGTTAAAAAAATTTGTGACAGACGCAATGGAATTGGTGCTGATGGTCTGATTAGTATTGAGGATTCCATTCAGTATAATTTTATAATGAATTATTATAATGCTGATGGCTCAACCGGTAGTTTGTGTGCAAATGGTGCAAGATGTGCAATTTTATTTGCATCAGATTCTGGCAGATTAAAAAATAACGAAGCTGTATTTATTTCTAATGATGTTGTGTATAAAGGTACGATAATCTCAAATTCAGAAATTAAATTTTATTTGAACCCACCGAAGAAAATTAAAAATAATTTCAAAATTAAAGCTGGTGGGAAATTATTAAATGCCCACTTTATAGACACCGGTTCACCGCACGTAATTATTGATATTCAGGAGAGTGAAGGAATGCTGACATCAATCGATGAAATATCTGTTAAGACATTAGGAAAAGAAATCAGATATTCGAGAGAATTTGAACCAGGTGGAACTAATGTTAATTTTATTGATATTAATAATGGAGTAATTTACATCAGAACTTATGAACGAGGTGTTGAAGCTGAAACATTAGCTTGTGGTACTGGCTCGGTTGCGGCAGCATTGATAGGATTCATCACAAAAAAAATCTCGATTCCGGTAGAAATTATTCCTAAATCCAAAGAGAAATTATTTGTAAATTTTGATGTGGAAAATTCAAAAGTAAAAAACTTATCACTCACTGGTCCGGCAAGAGTTGTATTTACCGGCGAAGTGAAAATCTAAAATCTGGAGAATCAATGTCTAAAGTTTTATTTACAATAAACTATGAAATTCAAGCTCAAAAAAAAGAAGAATATCTCAAAACCATCAGAGAATTAAAGAATTTAATTAAAGCTGAAGGTCTTGAAAGTTATTCTGTCTATGAAGCGAAGGGTAAATCAAATCGCTTTGAAGAGCAATATATATTCAGCTCAGATGATGCCTTTGAAAATTTTGAAGACAGCGCTGATGAAAGAATCAATATTCTAATAACTAAGATAAATGGGATGACAGTAGAGCATTCAACAAAATACAGTAATCTGGTTGAAGTCCAGTAAGAAAAAATCTTCGATTTTGAAATATCATCATTCGAACAATTTGTAAAGAGATTTCGAAATAACACCATTATTGTCAGATTTTTTTACCCTTAATTCTACCTAACCTCATAATTGCTTCGTTTTTTTTAATTTTTAGCAACATATAATCAGGAATAATTATTGTAAAGGCCAGCTATAATCTGCCACTCGGCCGATATAGGTTGTTCGAGTTCTAAATAATTATTAAACGGAGGAAAAAAATGAACTTCTCTAAGTTAATGTTGGCTACCTGTCTTATATTGGTAGTCTCAATCGCTTATCCACAAGATATTAAAAAGACAGGTGGATTAGCAAGATTAGCGGGAATGGGTGCTAATCCATATGTAATTGACCCATTTTTCAATTCTGTCAACCCTGCATGGAATGCTGTTTACAGTGATTTTGTCTTAGGAGATTTAGGATCTGTTTCAGGAGCTCCTTTCTCTGCAGGTGGTTTTGGACAGTACCTTTCAACAAGTTTTACTGTTAGTAAAAATTGGACAGTTGGTGGAATACTAGCAAGAAATGATTTCAATGGAATGTCTATTGCCCTACTTGATCCGGGAACTAATAATAGTCTTGGTCTGCCATATCCTGGTGTAGTATCAACAGTTAACTCCATAGCTGGTACAGGAAGCGTAGTACCATTGGACAATAATGTTGAGTTAATGGGAACCTATTCTTTTCAAAATACAATTGTTGGATTAGGTATAGCTTACGCAAACACAACTAATGATGTTACTCCACCAACTGGTGGTTCAACTGAAGGAGCAGCCAGTCAGATCGGATTCAATCTTGGTGTAATATCTGACCCATCCAAGACATTAAAACTTGATATCGCTGCGTCACTTGCTTTGCCGAGTGCAAGTTTTAAAGTTGACACTTTAAATGAAACCAAAGCAAGTCAGACAATACTTTTAATTAACGCAAGAGCATTCTGGAATCTTAATAAAGACTTGAAATTAGTTCCACTAGTATTATTTTCGAGCGCTAGCGGTACTGTAGATTCCGGTGGAACCTCAACTGGTTCAATGGATATGCCATCGGCTTCCTGGTTCGCTTTTGGTGTCGGTTTAAATTATCAGGTAGGTGACTTTTTATTAGCTGGTGGTGCAATATTTTCTACTGTAAATACGACTGTAGCTGCGATCAACGGAGTTTCTCCTGAATTAAGTTACGGCGCAACTACTTTTCCAGTATGGAATATTGGTGCTGAATGGAATATGATTGAATGGTTTGTTGCTAGATTGGGTTATATTGCTTTCACTGGAAATGCTTCCACAGAATTTCCAAATACTACCACATCAAAAACAGAAACAGTTACAACCTTCTTTGCACCATCACAAAGGGGTGCAACAGTTGGTGTTGGTTTCAGATTTGGTGGATTTTCATTGGACGCTACTGTTAATGAAGATGTCCTTCGTCAGGGATTCAACACCATTGGCGGTGGAGGACCAACCTTCTCATATCTAACAGCAAGTTATTCACTTCCATAAATTATTATGGAACTTAAAGGCACTCGTAATGAGTGCCTTTTTTATTTTAAATACTTAATTTCTTCATTTCAATTAAACTTTATTCTTGTTTAATTTCTGAGTAACAAAATCTTAATGCTTTATGATTGAATACGTTGGTGTCGCACATGTTCACTCCAGGTTTTCGGATGGAACAGGTGAAATACCGGAAATTGCAAAATTTGCTGATGAATCGGACCTCGATTTTTTATTAATAACAGATCATAACACTCTCAGAGGCTTGCAGGAAGGATATGAGAAATGGTATGGTAAAACATTGTGCCTGGTCGGCTGTGAAATTAACGACAAGGAAAACAAGAACCATTATCTTGCTTTTGGTATTGATGAAGCATATTCCACCCGCTTATCCGCGAAAGAGTACGTCAGAAGAGTAAACGAAGCAGGTGGATTTGGATTTCTTGCTCATCCGCATGAAAAAAGAAACCATATGAAAGAGCATCCACCATATCCGTGGGTTGATTGGAGTATTGAAGATTTTAATGGAATTGAAATCTGGAACCATATGTCGGAATGGATGGAAAATCTTACAGAACAAAATAAATACAATTCATTTTTACATCCTTTGCGTTCAATCGTCGGTCCTCCCGTAGAAACACTTAAAATTTGGGACGACCTTAACTTAAAACGAAAAGTTGTCGGATTGGGTGGTGTTGATGCGCATGCTCACAAACAAAATCTTTTTGGTTTTTTTGAAGTTGAAATATTTCCTTACAAAGTATTATTTAAATCAATTCACAACCATGTTTTGCTTCCTGAACCATTAGTTAAAGGCAGCAGCAAACAAAAACTCGCAAGATCAAAAACAGCTATCTACGAAGCACTTGCTTATGGAAGATGCTTCATTGCTAATGATTATCATGCCAATTCAAGCGGTTTTCAGTTTTATGCAAAATCAAATAAAAAGAAATACCACATGGGAGATTCAGTTGATTTTTCGGAAAATGTCACTTTGCGGGTAAATGTGCCCAACCAAAATGCTGACATAAAGCTAATTCATAATGGAATTGAAATCGCAAGTGTTCATGCAGATAAAGCCGAGTTTGAAGCGAAGAAGCCTGGTGCTTACCGCGTTGAAGTTTACTGTTTTAACAAAGCCTGGATTTACTCAAATCATATTCGGATTGGAATTTAGAAAATCTATTTATAATTAATTTTGGATCAATACTTGGTAATTATTAACGTCAATTTTTTCGTCTTACCTATCGAATAATTTAAATCTCTTCAAACCTCTTGCTTCTTAATTATTATAGTTTAATATTGAAGCCATCAAGAGGGCAATTCTTGAGAAACCACATTTACTAGTACAGTTAAGATTTTTTTTAACTCCCGAAATATTTTCAGGAAGTAAATTTGAAATTCTTATCATTATAATTTGTGTCATATTTAAATAGCTAATGGAGGGCAAATGAAATTAGCGATGATTCTGTGTCTGGTATTTCTTGATACAACATTCGTTGGATCCGGAATAGGAACGTGTCTTATTATTTTTGCGTTAGAGTTAAACCACTAAACAAAGTTAATTCTGATCTAGGGACTAACTTGTTAATACTAATCCACATTTTATTCGGGAACTGAAATGATCAATTGTTTTCCGAGTAGTACAAAATAAAAACCTCTTCAAACTGATGTTGAAAGAGGTTTTTTTCTTATATAATATTATCCGACTCCCAAAATCTTATAATACTATAACTATCATCCCAAACTTGTTCTTTTCGCCTATCGCTTGATCAATTACTACTAAACTCCTCGTCGAAAGAGATTTTTCTGGTTGGAAATTTTGAATTAAAGCTGTTCACGGCTTCGTCGAGAGTGTTAAAACAATCAACAATTTTTATGATACCGGTTGTGTGGAAATATGACCTTGCACTTTTCTCCGGGAAAACAAGTTTCAATTGACCATTCTCCTTACTTATCGTTTTGAAGATTTTAACTATCATTCCTACAAAAGTTGAATCTATTAAAGTGCAATAGGAAAGATCAATTATTACTTTATCCCATTTTAGGATCATATTGTTCTCTAATTCATCCCAGAATGGTTTTGCATCCCTCTGTGTTGCTACAAGAAGATCAACTGTAACAATTGCAATGTCGGTAATGGTTTTTACTTTATAATCATTAAAATTCATGGGCCCTCACTCCCTTATTTTTAATAAATTTTGTTATGCTAATTGTTCAAGATAAGTGCCAATAAAAAGTATTTATATCAGAAAAATTATTCGTGACAAAGTATCATTAGAAGATTCTCATCCATTCTGAAACAAGAATTCCCTCAATTACGAACATATTTTCATTATTCTATTTGATAGGTTTTTAAGTCATTTTGAATTGACTAAATTTGGAGAGGGCAGAAATCTTTCTTTATTTCAATTAAAACCGGTATTTCTAAAATGCGCCCATAGTTCAACTGGATAGAACGTTGGATTCCGGTTCCAAAGGTTGGAGGTTCAAGTCCTCCTGGGCGTACTAAATTGAATGGCAGATTGCGAATAAATATATTATTTTTGCAAGGTTTTTTAATTAAATAGTTCTAACTAAAGGATGTAATAATGCTACAGAAAAAGAAAAAGCTCTCTAAGAAAGAGATTAAAGAAGATAAACTAATAAATTTTTACAAGTCCTCAGTAAACTTCTTTGAAAATTACAAAAACAAAGTATTCACATACTCTGGTGTCCTGGTACTTGTTGCTGCTGTTGTTTACTTCTATTTGAATCAAAAATCTGAAAATGACCAGAAAGCTGGACTTGAACTTTCCCGGATTATGGCGCTTTACGATCAAAGCTTATATCTCGAAGCAATTGAAGGAAGACAAGGAACCAATATCATCGGTTTAAAAAGACTAGTAGAAGAGTACGGCGGAACTGAGAACGGTGAGACAGCAAAAATATATCTCGCAAACAGCTATGCTTTTCTTGGTAACTATGATGAAGCAATTAATTTTTATGAAGATTACAACGGAAGCATTGATTATTTTGAAGCTGCTTCTTTAGCCGGACAAGCTGGCTATAATGCAACTAAAGGAAATTATGAGAAAGCTGCGGATTTATATCTCCGTGCATCGAAGCAATCTAAAATTAATTCCCAAAATCCTGATTATATGCTTAATGCCGGTATTTATTTACTTAAAACGGGTGAAAAGGATGAATCAAAGATTCTTTTTAATAAAATCAAAGAAGAATATCCCACATCTTTAGCATTTAGAGAAGTTGATAAATATCTTGCGATGATTAATTGAGAAAACATAAGCATTAATCTTTTTCTTTAATTAACTTGACAGTGTCATAAATCTTATTTCATAAAACAAAATTATAATTTTAAAAACCTGAATTAATATTACTTTAACAATTATGGCAGATACTTCGGATTTCAGAAACGGTCTTATAATAAAATTTAAAAATGACTTATACAGCATAGTTGAATTCCAGCACGTAAAACCCGGCAAAGGTGGTGCATTTGTGCGTTCAACACTAAAAAACTTAAGGAACGGTAAGGTTCTTGAAAACACTTTTAGAGCTGGTGAAAAAATTGAAATAGTTCGTGTTGAGAGAAGAAAATATCAGTACCTTTACTCTGAAGGGGATTCGCTGGTGTGTATGGATAATGAAACGTATGAACAAATTAATATTTTAAAGGATTTATTCAGTGAAGGTGTAAAGTTTCTAAAAGAGAGTGAAGAAGTTGAAATACTTTTTAATGGCTCAGAAATAATTTCTGTAGAGATTCCCATCTTCATTAACCTAAAAGTCGTTGAAACAGAACCAGGTTTTAAAGGCGATACTGCTACCGGTGCAGTTAAATCAGCTAAACTGGAGACGGGAGTTCAAATAAACGTTCCATTATTTATTAATGAAGGCGATTTACTTAGAGTTGACACCAGATCAGGGGAATATTCAGAAAGAGTTAAATCTTAATTTAGAGGTTAAAAATGGATCTTGATCTCATTAAAAAACTTGTAAAAATTGTTGATTCGAGCGGTGTAACTGATCTTGAGCTCGAAGAGAATGGTTTAAAGATAAAGATTGCTAAAAAGGTTAGAACCCAACAAGTAATCACACAATCACATTTCCCAGCTGTATCTGCTCACCCTGTGATTCAGCCTGCTGTTGGTGGTGCAGACGAAACTGGTAAAAAGAAGTCCGACACCGAAGTGATTGCTGCTAATATTCATGAAATCAGATCGCCCATTGTTGGTACGTTTTACCGGGCTCCGGCACCTGATGCTGATTCATATGTTCAAGTTGGTTCGGAAGTTTCGGTGGGTTCGGTTTTATGTATAGTTGAAGCAATGAAATTAATGAATGAGATTGAATCCGACGTAAGTGGAAAGATAGTAAAAATACTTGTTGAAAGCGGTAAACCTGTGGAATATAATCAACCGCTTTTTTTAATTGAGCTGGCTTAAGCATTACTAAACTCTGGAAATAGATTTTGTTTAATAAAATATTAATCGCCAATCGTGGCGAAATTGCACTCCGAATTATCCGCACTTGCAAAGAGCTCGGTATTAAGACCGTCGCAGTTTATTCTGAAGCAGATAAAGATTCCTTGCATGTTACTTTTGCTGATGAAGCAGTTTGTATCGGTCCTCCTTTTGGAAAAGATAGTTATCTGAAAATACCAGCCATCATTTCTGCTGCACAAGTTACTGGTGCTGATGCGATTCATCCCGGTTATGGCTTTCTTGCAGAGAATGCAAACTTTTCTGAAATATGTCAGGAATCAAATTTAAAATTTATTGGTCCGTCGCCGGATATGATCAGGTCGATGGGCGACAAAGCTTTTGCCAAAAACACAATGAAAAAAAATGAAGTTCCCGTAATTCCTGGTAGCGATGGTGTCGTAGATAATCTCGAAGAGGCGAAGGAATTTGCAAAAGGAATTGGATACCCGGTTATTATAAAAGCTTCTGCCGGTGGCGGCGGAAAGGGAATGAGAATAGTTTGGGAAGATGATGAGTTTCAGAAAGCATTTCAAACAGCAAAGACTGAAGCCGAAGCGGCATTCGCAAATGGGGCCGTTTATATAGAAAAGTTCATTGAGAATCCACGTCATATAGAAATTCAAATTATGGGTGATCAGCACGGCAATGTCTATCATTATGGCGAAAGAGATTGTTCCGTACAGCGCAGACATCAGAAACTTATCGAGGAATCACCTTCACCTGCTGTTGATGAAGATTTAAGAAATCGCATGGGTGAAGCTGCAGTAAAAGGTGCTAAGTCAGTTAATTATGAGGGCGCAGGCACAATTGAATTTTTACTTGATAAACATAAAAATTTTTATTTCATGGAAATGAACACAAGGATCCAGGTCGAACATCCTGTTACGGAACTTGTTTATGATGTTGATCTTGTAAGACAACAGATCCTTGTTGCTTCAGGTGAAAAAATAGAAACAAAACCTAAAAAGCCTCATGGTCACGCTATCGAGTTTAGAATTAATGCAGAGGATCCCGAAAATAATTTCAGACCATCGCCCGGAAAAATTACTTCGCTTCACTTCCCGGGTGGTTTCGGTGTAAGGAATGATTCTCATATTTATCAATCCTATTCTATACCTCCATATTACGATTCTCTCGTTGCAAAATTGATCGTTTGGGGAAAGAATCGGGAAGATGCTCTTATGCGTGGTAAAAGAGCTCTTAGTGAATTTATTATTGAAGGAATCAAAACTACTATACCGTTCCATCTGAAAGTTTTGGAAGATAGCAGATTTAAAAGTGGTAATTTTGATACAAGTTTTCTTGAGAAATTTTAATACTCAAATAATTCAAATAAAATTTAGATAAGAGGGAAAAATGAAAATACCTGATAATGTTAAATATACTAAGGACCATGAGTGGGTTCGTGTTGAAGGAAATATCGGTACTATCGGAGTAACTGATTATGCTCAAGGTGAACTCGGTGATGTTGTATTTGTAGATATTGATGCTGATTTAAAAGAAATTTCAAAGGGAGATTCGTTTGGTACTATTGAAGCAGTGAAAACTGTTGGAGATCTTTTTGCACCTTTCAGCGGAAAAGTTACAGAGATAAACAAAAAGCTCTCTGATTCCCCTGAGACTGTGAATACTGATCCTTTCGGTGATGGTTGGATGATCAAAGCCGAAATAAGTAATATTGCGGATCTTAGCGATTTGCTTAATGCCGATTCTTATAAAGCTCTGATTGGTCAATAATATTTCCAAGTGTTCGGCAAAAGATAATTTTTATTTAAAGAACCCGTGTTTAGCGGGTTTTTATTTTTAATTAAATATTTATTTTTATAACAGATGAAACAGCGTGATTTAATACTTATAATTGATTTCGGAGCTCAGTACACTCAGTTGATAGCTCGCCGTGTTAGAGAATTTAAAGTGTATTCTGAAATTCACCCTCACACAATTACATTCGATGAAGCCAAAAAGTTACAGCCCAAGGGAATAATTCTTTCTGGTGGTCCGATGAGCGTGTATGATGAATCGGCACCTGCAATCGATCCTCAAATATTCAATCTTAAGATTCCGATTTTGGGTATTTGCTATGGTCTTCAGCTTATTTGTAAAAATTTTGGAGGAACCGTTGAGCCAGCAACAAGTAGAGAATACGGAAAATCAATTTTAAGAATTACAGATAATACTGATATTCTCAGAGGAGTTGAAGATGCTTCAATCGTTTGGATGAGTCATGGTGACTATTTGACCACATTACCAAAGGGCTTCAAAGTTGTCGGTGAGTCCGATCATTCTCCTTTATGTGCAATTTCTAATCCATCAAAAAAGTTTTATGGCTTGCAATTTCATCCTGAAGTAGCTCATACTGAAGAAGGCGGAGTAATTATCAATAACTTCCTTTTTGAAATATGTAATTGTAAAGTGGACTGGACTCCACAAAATTTTATTGAAGAAAAGATTGAAATTATTAAATCGACTATTGGAAATTCAAAAGCAATTTGTGCTCTTAGCGGAGGTGTAGATTCAACAGTGGCAGCCGTCCTGGTTAAAAAAGCCATTGGAGACAATTTGATTTGTATTCACATTGATAATGGATTGATGCGAAAGAATGAAAGTGAAAAAATTGGAAATCTATTTAATGAAAAACTAAAGCTCAATCATATTCACGTTGATGCTTCCGAAAAATTTCTAAATAATCTTAAAGGTGTTTCCGATCCCGAAAAGAAAAGGAAAATAATTGGCAACACTTTCATCGAAGTTTTTGAGGAAGAAGCGAAAAAAATAAAGGATGCAGAATTTTTAGTTCAGGGAACGCTTTATCCTGACGTAATTGAATCTGTTTCCGTCAAAGGAGCTTCTGCCACTATTAAAACTCATCATAATGTAGGTGGGCTTCCTGAAAAAATGCATTTAAAATTGGTTGAACCTTTCCGCGAGTTATTTAAAGATGAGGTTAGACGAGTTGGTAAAAGTCTAAATATTCCGAATGAATTTATTAATCGTCATCCATTCCCGGGACCCGGTCTTGCAGTGCGTGTTCTAGGCGAAATCACCAAAGAAAAACTTGATATTTTACGTGAAGCTGACGATATTTTTATCACTTCCATTAAAGAAGAAGGATTATATAATAGTATATGGCAAGCTTTCACAGTTCTGCTTCCAGTTAACAGTGTCGGAGTTATGGGTGATGCAAGAACTTATGAATTTGTTCTCTCACTCAGAGCAGTGACATCAGTTGATGGAATGACTGCAGATTGGTATACATTCGAACACGATTTTCTTTCAGCTGTTTCAGGTAAAATCATCAGTAAAGTTAGAGGTGTTAACAGAGTGGTCTACGATATTAGCTCAAAACCACCTGCGACAATCGAATGGGAATAGCAATTTTATTGGATTTATTTTGAACATGAAAAAATATTTAAGTAGGTAATGATGAAAATCCGAATAAATACATTTTTTATTTCACTCATTATTATTCTGACTCTCTTCAGTTCGCAAACAGTTTCCTCACAGGGAGTTTCAGAGAAAGAAATTGAACAGAGTTTCGATAGTGCATTGACTTTATTCAATAATGGTAATTTTGAAGAATCATTAACCGGTTTTAATAAATTTATTAATAACTATAATTACAATGCTAAGACTACTGCTGCAGAGTTTTTCATTGCAAAAATTCAACTTCAACTCAAGCAACTTAACCAGTTTAAATTCACGACAGATCAATTTTTAGAATTATATCCCAACAGCAATTATGTAGATGAAATAAGGTTTTTACAAACTAAATATTATCTCGAGATTGCTAATTACTACAATGCTTTCAGAGAAATATTATACATTATAGAAAAAACGAACTCATCGTCGAATGAAAAGAATGCAAAGCGAATTGGCGAAGGAGTTGCCGCTAAATATTTAAATGAAATCCAGTTACAAAAGTTCTACTCAACTTTTACCAACATCAAAGTAAAATCTTATGTACTTCTGCAGCAAGGGAAAAAATTATTACGAGATGGTGATTCTAATAGTGCAGAAAATATTTTTGAAGAATTAATTAATGATTATCCCAATTCGGATGAGTATGATGAAGCCAAAAAGTTAATCAACCATTCTTACTCGCCTGTATCGGCAAATACAATTATTGGTGTCATGCTTCCTCTTGAGACAAATTCTGTAGGAGAATTTACAGCGCAGTCAGCCATTGAAATTCTTGAAGGAATTAAGTTTGCTGTAAATGAGTTTAATAAAGACAGATCTGACAAAATTGGTTTATTAATTCGTGACACAAAAAAAAGTGTTGATGAAATAGAAAAAATCAAAGATGAATTTGTTTCTCTGAATTCGATAGTTGCCATTTTAGGTCCAATTTTCAGTAATGAGGTCAGATCAACACTTCAGGAGTTTGATGATTATGATATTCCAATAATATCTCCAACTGCAACTGATGATGATTTAACTGGCGTTAGTCATAATTTTTTTCAGGCAAATCCTTCATTTTCAGTCAGAGGAAGATTAATGGCTCAGTATCTCTTTTATTCCGAAAACAGAAGAAGTGTGTCAGTGATGAATTCTATTGAAGGATATTCTCCGATCCTGGCTTCATCTTTTATTAGCGAGTTTGAAGAACTTGGAGGTAAAGTATTAAAAAGAGAATCATATAAAAATGATTATACTGATTTCAGCAACCCCGTTTCAAAAATCTTTAGTGATTCACTCGTGGTTCAGGGGATTTATATTCCATTATCAGATAATTCAGTTACACCATTTATTTTTTCAGAGTTTATTAAGTACGGAATAAAAATTCCTCTTTACGGAAATCAGGATTGGTTTACGGCAAAAGGATTTGAGACTGCATCTGCGGTGAGCAATAATCTTACATTTACATCCGATTATTTCGTCGACTATAACAGCGAAGCTTTTAAAAGTTTCAGTGATCAGTTTGGAGCTGTTACAGGGAAAGATGTAAACCGGAATGTTCTTTATGGATATGATGCAGCTAAATATCTTTTAACTGCAATCAGAAATAGTGAACCGGGAAGAAAAAATCTCGTTGACAAAATGATTTCAGGTATGGTAAGCAGTGGCTTACACAACAACATATCATTTGATGCGAGGAGGATTAATAAATTCTTAAATATTGTACGTTATAACGCTGGATTATTTGAGCTCGTGGACAAATTCAGGCTTGGTCAATAGAAATCTATGAAGGAAAATAAAAAGTTAACTGTAAAAGAACTCCCACTGGATGATCGGCCCCGTGAAAAACTTTTATTGAGAGGGTCGCAAAATCTTTCGGATGCAGAGTTAGTTGCCATTCTTTTAAGAACTGGAAAAAAAGGAAAATCGGTATTAGAAATTTCCAGAGAGTTGATAAGCAGCGAAGGAAACCTAGCAATGCTTGCCACAAAAACTGCTGACTCACTTCAAAAGATTAGTGGAATAGGAAAAGATAAAGCAGCAACGCTTGTAGCTGCATTTGAGTTAAGTAGAAGGATTTTATCGCAGGCAAAATGGTTTTCAAATAAAAAAGTAACATCACCACAAGAAATTGCTGATATATTTGTGCCCATATTAAGAGATGATACGAAGGAAAGGTTCATTGTAGTATGTTTGAACTCATCAAATAAGATAATTAAGCATGAAACCATTTCAATTGGAAATTTAAATTCAAGTGTTGTACATCCAAGAGAAATATTTAAAGTTGCTATTGACTGTTCTTCTGCCAGTATAATTTTACTCCACAACCACCCGAGCGGTAACCCGGAGGCGAGCAATGAAGATATAAGAATAACCAAGAAAATAGTGGAATCTGGTAAAATATTGGACATTCCGGTGTTTGACCACCTTATAATAGCGGGAGACACTTACACAAGTTTTGTAGAAAAAAGGCTTATTTAAAGAAAAATTAAAATCTTATTGAAAATATTAACTCAATTAATTATATATTTGTACTGAATTTTATACTACTCTATTAAATTCGGTAGTTTGAAAATCTGTCTATATTTTAACTCTAATTACCATAAACAATCATTAATAATCGGAGGTTACATATGAACCTATTGAAAAGATTCAAAACCCCCTTAATGGCAGCAATATTTTTTGTTAGTATTGCATTGCTGGCGGGATGCGGTTTAAGTGACGCTCAGATCGCTGAACTTAATAATTTGCGGGCAGAGGTAAAATCTCTTGAAGCAGATGCTAATTCAATGAAAGATACTAAGGCTCAGCTTGAATCTGAAATTCAGACAATAAATAGAAAATTGGCTGAATGTAACAAACAAAAGGAAGAAACAAAGGCAAACCTTCAAAAATTGCCAATGTAATTAACAGGAATTTTTATAAAAAAATTTAAATGGAGAAAAAAATGAAACTTACAAAATCTTTAGTTTATTTTCTTTCCCTTCTTTTCCTGTTATCTCTTTCTTCCTTTGCTCAAGATGAAGAGATGACTGAAGATGAATGGGAAGCCGAGATGACCAGACTCACTGCTAATAAGCAATCTTTAGAGTCTGAAATTTCAACCCTTACAGCAGACATAGAAAATCTTACAACCGTAAGAAACGGTCTTCAGGATCCTGAAGAATGTATAGATGAACTTTACGCTTTAGTTGGCGCAACCAGAAAAGATGTTGACAACTTTAGAAATGCCGTCAACGAACTTGATGGAAAAATCAAAAGAAAAGAAGGTCCAAAACCTGACAGACAAGCTGATCTTGATGCATTAAAGATGAACAAGATAAGTGCATTGCCTGAATTCTATGATAAAGTTCATAACAGAATGCAACAAGCTCTTAATGAGTGGATTGATGCTCCTCCGGTAATTTCTTATTCAGTTGTAAAAGGCGACTGTCTCTGGAATATTGCCAAGAAAAAAGAGCACTACGGAAATGGATTTGCTTGGCCGGTAATTTATAAAGCCAACAGAGATAAAATTAAGAATCCAGACTTAATATATCCTGCACAAGTATTCTCAATTCCGCCTCTAACTCAGGATGAAAAAGCTAAATACGAAAAGCTAAGATCAAATTATAAACCAGCTCCGGTTCAATAAAATTATTTTAGCTTGTTTAAATTTATTTTTTTTAAAAACCCTTGTCCTTTTACAGGATAGGGGTTTTTTATTTTAAAGAATTGAAATGACAGCAGTCGAAAAGAAAATAATACTTGAAAATGTAAGTATGCTCGACCTTCTTGGTTTCAACGATTCAAATCTTAAACTCATTGAGGATAGATTTAATACTTCAATAACAGTTAGGGGAGACAACGTAATACTTAAAGGTGTTATAGAGGAAGTTGAGATAATTGAAAAGATACTTAAAGAGATGGCTTATGTATTAAATACAAGTGGGCATTTAGGCACCAATGATGTTAACACAATACTTGAACTAACAATTGAAGGCAAAGAAATAGTCGGTGAGGAAGACCTTGATACAATTATTCTCTATACAAAAAAAGATGTAATTAAAGCAAGGACTCCAGGGCAAATTAATTACATAACTCTTGCCCGGAAAAATGATATTTGTTTTGCAATCGGGCCCGCCGGTACCGGTAAAACTTATCTTGCGGTTGCAATTGCAGTTTCAGCGCTTAAAAGAGGGTTAGTTAAAAAATTAATTTTAGCAAGGCCGGCAGTTGAAGCAGGCGAGAGTCTTGGATTTCTTCCAGGTGATTTTCGTGAAAAAATTGATCCTTACCTTCGTCCGCTTTATGATGCACTTGACGATATGATTCCCTCAGAGAAATTAAAAGGTTACATAGAGAAACGAATAATCGAAATAGTCCCATTAGCTTATATGCGTGGAAGAACTTTGAATAACGCTTATGTTATTCTTGATGAGGCACAGAATTCCACAACAATGCAAATGAAAATGTTCCTGACAAGACTTGGCGGTAACTCAAAAGCTATTATCACTGGCGATATAACACAAATCGATCTTCCTTCTAAACAGGTTAGTGGACTAGTTCAGGCAAAAGAAATTCTATCCAAAGTGGAAGGTGTTGCTTTTGTTTATTTTGATAAAAGTGATGTGGTGAGACACAAACTTGTTAAAGATATTATTGATGCTTATGAAAAGTTTGGCAACAATAAAAACGGGGACTCCTAAATTATTTTTTTACTTTCCTCCCAATAATAATCCATCTCTTTGAGATTTGAGTCAGATAACTTTTTCCCCTGCGATTTTATTTTTTCTTCTACGTAACTAAATCTGTTTATAAATTTTGAGTTTGTTCTTCGCAAAGCATTTTCGGGATTCACATCCAAAAACCTTGCATAATTTACCAGGGCAAAAAATACATCACCGACTTCACTCTCTAAAATTTCATATAAATTCTCATAATCACTTTTGTCTTTTGAATTTATTCTTTTGACTTCCACTTCGTGCATTTCTTCAATCTCTTCTATTACTTTCTTCCAAACGTCTTCTTTTTTCTCCCAGTCAAATCCTACCTTTGATGCTTTTTCCTGCAGCCTGTGAGCTCTTTGCAGTGATGGAAGCATTTCAGGTACACCTTCCAGAACAGAATTTCTTCCTTCTTCAAGTTTAATTTCTTCCCAGTTCTTTTTTACTTCTGCTGATCCTGAAACTTTTACATCACCAAATACGTGCGGATGTCTTCTAATTAATTTTTCCTGGATTGAATGTATTACATCATCAATCGTAAATCCATTTGACTCTGAAGCTATAATTGTGTGGAAGACAACGTGGAGAAGAAGATCGCCAAGTTCATTTTTTAATTCGATATAATTTTTCTTTTCAATTGCTTCGACAACTTCGTAGGCTTCTTCAATGGTTGCAGCTTTTATTGAATCGTTTGTTTGTTCACGATCCCACGGACATTCCTTTCTCAATCTTTTAACTATCTCGACGAATTCGTTAAATTTGTCACCGGTCATAAAATAAATCCTTTTCTATATTTCAATTGAATTAATTGTTAGAGTCGAATTCAAATTTAATCAAAATAAATCTATCTGAATAAAAATCGAGGAAAACATGTTTGAAGAAAAAATAAAAAAAATGGGTATTACTATTCCCGAGGTTGTTAAACCCCTTGCAGCATATATTCCTGCAATGCTGGTTGGAAACCTGGTAATGACATCCGGCCAGGTGCCAATTTCTGATGGAAAAGTAAAATATGTAGGAAAAGTAGGTAACGATCTTTCTGAGGATGAAGGAAAAGATGCTGCAAAACTTTGTGCTTTGAATTGTTTGAGTGCCATTAAGAGTGTAATTGGAAATCTTGATAAAATAAAGAGAGTGGTGAAGCTAACAGTTTTTGTAAGCAGTGCTGAAGGATTTACTTCTCAACCCAAAGTTGCGAACGGCGCTTCAGAATTTATTGGTGAAATATTTGGTGATGCAGGAAAACATGTTCGCAGTGCCGTAGGAGTTAGCGAACTACCATTGAACTCTGCTGTTGAAATTGAAATGATCGTTGAAATTCAGAGCTAATTAAGATTGAAGTTTTAACCAGTTCTTTATAATCTTTTTTCCAGATGGAGTAAGAATAGATTCGGGGTGGAACTGTATTCCTTCCAGTGAATAAATTTTATGACGTACAGCCATAATCTCTCCGGTTGAAGCTTTAGCAGAAATTTCAATTTCATCTGGAATAGTTTCTTCATTCACAATTAAAGAATGATACCGCATAGCATCAAAATTCTGTGGAATATTATAAAAAATTGTTTTTTCATCGTGAGTAATATTAGAAATTTTTCCGTGATAGATTTTCTCCGCATTTGTGATTTCTGCACCAAATAAATAACACATTGCCTGCATACCTAAACAAATCCCCAACATCGGCACTGAATTTCCAAATTCTTTGATTGCATCAAGAGTCAATCCGGAATTTTCTGGTCTTCCCGGACCTGGTGAAATTAAAATCTTATCCGGCTGATAATCTTTGATGGAACTAATACTCTCATCATTCCTCAAAATCAAAAGTTCGTTTTTGTATTTTCCTAATAATTGAACAAGATTGTAGGTAAAAGAGTCAAAATTATCAATAACAAGTATTTTCAAGTCAAACTCATATAAATTAAGGCAAATTAAGTTTCCTAATGATATTCTCGGTCAAATTGTTCCCTTGAAACTAAGAATTAGCAATCGGTATATTTGATTGCACAAAATTAAAGGAAAAAGTTTTAATGCAAAGAGAAATGTTGAAGTCTAAAATACACCGGGTTACGGTAACTCAGGCTGAGCTTTATTACGAGGGTAGTATTACAGTGGATAAAGATTTACTTAAAGCAGCAGATATTTTACCTTATGAAAAAGTACAGGTTCTGAACTTTAATAACGGATCAAGATTAGACACCTATACAATTGAAGGTGATGCAGGAAGCGGAATAATCTGTCTCAACGGTCCTGCCGCAAGATTTAGTTCTGTTGGAGACGAAATTATCATTGTTAGCTATTTTCATTTGCCGGATGAGGAAGCCAAAAAACATAAACCAAAAGTTGTTCTGGTTGATAAAAAAAATAAAATAACCAGGCTTTTGTAGTATATTGTCAATGAGTTCTTTGTTGCTTTTTGTAAGTTATTTATATAAAATTGAATTAAAATTTTGGTGATGATGTGAAAAAATTATTATTGATATTCGTTTTAGTTTCTGCTTCGGGAATTTATGCGCAGTTCAAAGATAATGGCATTGAACAACCTGGACCTAAAGAAGGAATTGTATCAGAAAATTCAAATGCTGTCTTTGGATTTTTAAACTCTGATGATTTTATAATGCGACATTCTTTTAGTCTAAATTACACTTCGTTTGCAGGACAGGGTGTTTCGTTGACGAGCTATACAAACAGTATGTTTTACAGATTGATGAATAATTTAAATATACAATTGGATGTTTCAGTAATGTATTCACCATACAGTACACTCGGCGATCAGTTCCAGAAAGATATTTCCGGAGTTTATATCAGCAACGCAGCAGTAAATTATTATCCATGGAAAGATTTCTCAGTTCATTTACAATATAGTGCTATGCCTTATGGATATGGATTTTATAATCCTTATTATGGTTATGGAAATCCTTTTAGTTTTAGCTCAGGTATTAATAGCACTACTTCCGATTCACCATTTGAGAAAAAGTGAAGATGACATTAAATCTTAATCATTGAGGGAAAAGAAAATTTTAACCGACAAAAAAGTAGACATTCCGAAAAATCTTATCCTCAACATCTCGATCATTGTCCTGATTATCATTATTACTGTTTTAGCTTATACAACTTATAATGCTGCTTCCCTGAAATTTGGAAATTCTTCAGATGAGCTTCT
This sequence comes from uncultured Ignavibacteriaceae bacterium, assembly GCA_963790385.1. Taxonomy (GTDB): domain Bacteria; phylum Bacteroidota; class Ignavibacteria; order Ignavibacteriales; family Ignavibacteriaceae; genus IGN2. The sequence goes on along the minus strand of CAWBOG010000002.1, from coordinate 504,462 downwards.
GATCGATACTACTAAAGCTAGAATACAAGTTGAAGTATTAAACGGATGCGGAGTGAGCGGCATAGCCGAAAATCTTACTGACTACCTGAGAGAAAATTATATTGATGTCGTAAACTTAGGTAATTATCGTTCATTTGAAATTGAAAATAGTATCATCATCAGCAGAAATGATAAGATAATTAATGCTGAAAAGATAGCTGCACTTGTCGGGTTAGATGAGAGCAGTATAATTCAGCAAACAAATCCCGATTACTTATTGGATGTTACATTCATTCTCGGGAAAGATTACAGAAATTTAATTCCATTAAAAAAGAGGTAAACTTGAATTCAACAGAATTAGCTCACCAGATCTCAGAAATTATTTTTACAAAAAAAGGTTTTGATGTTGTGGCTATTGATTTGAGAAAGCTTGTTACTTTCACTGATTATTTTGTGATATGTTCTGCGGATTCAGATACACAGGTAAAAGCAATTGCTGACCAGGTTGATAAAGCACTGTTGGATGAAGGAATTAAATCCTGGCACAAAGAAGGACTAAAAGCGCTAAGCTGGGTTTTACTGGATTACGTTGATGTAGTTGTCCATATTTTTAAGAAAGACGCCAGAGAGTTTTACAATCTTGAAAAACTTTGGGGAGATGCACCATCTGAAAAAATGAGTGATCCTGCTGAGAAGAAGATAGCTTCCACCAAACGGTGAATATCTTCTTACCAGTATAGTTTTTTCCAGTCTACTACTTTAATAAGTTTGCATATCATATTTCAATCATAATTTTCCGTGCATTTTGAAAAAGTATTTAAAAAAAATATTTGAGGAAGCGTCAAAGCAATTACCATATCTTGACGAAATTGAGTTCACATTCGATACTCCTAAAATTGAAACACACGGTGATCTTTCCTCAAACGCTGCGATGATCCTTTCAAAAAAAATAAAACGAAATCCCCGAGAAATCGCCATCTGAGATTCTTTCAAATCTTAAAATTGATGATCGCATAATCAGCAAAACAGAAATTGCCGGACCGGGTTTTATTAATTTCTATTTTACCTCCGCATTTGTAACTGAGATTGTTAAAGAAATAAATGAACGGGTTGATGATTTTGGCAAATCAAAAAAGTATGCCGGTAAAAAAGCTAATGTTGAATTTGTATCTGCAAATCCAACAGGACCATTAACTGTTGGTCACGGAAGAAATGCTGTAATTGGCGATACAGTTGCGAATCTTCTTGAATGGATTGGATACGAAGTTGACCGTGAATATTACTTCAATGATGCTGGAAGACAAATGCGTGTGCTTGGCGATTCAGTAAGAATCAGGTATCTGAATCTTCTTGGCAATAATCTTGAATTTCCTGAAGATTATTACCAGGGTGAATACATCATCGATATTGCGAAACGAATTAAGAAAGATTTTGGAGATAGTCTTACAAACGAACCAGCCGAAGGAAAGTTTAAAGATATTGCTGAAGCAGAAATATTTAATGACATAAAGAAAAGTTTAGACCATCTGAAAATTCATCATAAAATATTTTTTAATGAGAAATCACTTTACGAAGAAGGAAAAATTGAAAAACTTCTGAGTGATTTTAATAAATCAGGATTAACTTACCAAAAAGACGGAGCTATTTGGTTTAAACTTTCAGAACTAACTGGTGGCGAAGATAAAGTTATTGTAAAGTCAACCGGTGAGCCGACATATCGTTTGCCTGATATTGCTTATCACATTATAAAATATGATCGTGGTTATGATTTATTGGTTGATCTTTTTGGTTCGGATCACAACGCAACTTACCCCGATGTACTTGCCGGAATAAAAGCTTTAGGCTATGATGTGAGCAAAGTGAAAGTGTTGATCCATCAATTTGTGACGATTGTGAAAGATGGTGAAGTTGTAAAAATGTCAACACGCAAAGCTAACTACATAACTTTAGATGAGTTGATTGATGAAGTTGGTAGTGATGTTGTCAGATACTTTTTTAATATGCGCTCAATTTCTTCTCATATGAATTTTGATATTGACCTTGCAAAAAAACAAAGTGATGAGAACCCTGTTTTTTATCTACAGTATGCTCACGCAAGAATTTGTTCTATTATCCGAACAGTCGAATCAGAAAATTTGAAACCGGCAATAGATAATCTGAATTTATTAGTTGCAGAAGAAGAACAGGCATTGCTTAAAAAGCTGCATAAGTTTGAAGAAGAAGTATTATACAGTGCAGAAAATTATGAACCACAAAAAATTTGTGCGTACCTCGAAGACCTTGCTGCTGCATTTCCATAAGTTTTATACTTTCAGACGAATACTTGGCAGCGAGAAAAATATTGCTGAAGCACGATTAGCTTTTGCAGTTGCAACAAAGACGGTAATTAAAAACGGGTTGGCTATTCTTGGTGTTTCTGCGCCTGAGAAGATGTAATTGTCATTATTCCGCAATCGCAACCGAACAAGCATAAACTGAGAATTAGCTCCTGCCTTATACAACGCAATTCCACATTCAAGTAAAGTAGCTCCTGTAGTGCAAACATCATCTACAATAAGAATATTTTTTCCTTTTACTTTTTCGGCATTCCTTACTTTAAAAGCATTTGAAACATTTAAAGCTCTTTCTTTCATTTTCAACTTTGTTTGAGACTCGGTGTATTTAATTCGCTTTATCATTTTTCCGGAACAAGCGATATTCAGTGATTTGCTGAGTCCTTTTGCCAGATAATCAGATTGATTGTAACCTCTTTCAGCTTTTTTAAGATGATGAATCGGAACAGGAATGATCAAATCAATTTGCCAGTCTTTCAACTTTATTCCTTCGGCAATAAGTTCACCAAGAAAAATTCCCAACTTGAATTGCTTTTTATACTTTAATGCGTGAATAATTTGCTGAAGGGTTTTATCGGTTTCGAAAACAAATTTTGCATAAAAATCTTTTATGACTTTAGTCGAACCGAAATTCCGATCGAATTCATTTTGCAGTCTGTCTTCATCAGCAATTAATATACTGCCGAGACAGTCGGCACAAACAGGTTTTTCTTCAACGGATAATTTATTGTTGCAGCCGGGACATATTCTCGGTAAGGAAAAAATCGAATATGTAGCCTGCGCTTAATTTCATTTTTAAGATGTTTATTTTTCAGAATCCAAATCAATTAGTATGAAGAAATGTGTCCTGAACATACATCCATATCCGCAAAACTAGACCTCGCCAAAGGCGGGCAATCATACATTCATCCAATCCTTCCTTCATGCAACCATGCAATCATGCAAACGTATCCACTTTACGTGGCATCACAGCATTCCGTTTCGTTTACGGATAAACCATTCCATCGAAAATAAAAATATTGCAATCATCAACATCCACGTATCAGACCACAAACTAATTTCAGAAGTAACAATTCTTTCTTTAGATGAATTTACTTTCAATTCATTCAGTCTTTTTAATAACTCTGAATAATTATTGGGCGAATAATATTCTCCGCCAGTTTCATTTGCTAATAAATTCAAAAGCGAATAATTCATCACAGGATTAATCATTTCAATATCTACTTCACCAATATTAAAGCTTCCATTATCGTTTCCAAGAATTCTATCGTTAGATTCTGCTTGCGCTGAAAACCTGAAATCCCCGGTTTCATTGATAACGATTGAACCTTCATACAATCCTGGACCAATGTTTTGCATATTCGCTTCAAATTTATTCGAGGCAGAAGATATATTAATTTTAATTTCTGCATCTGAAACTGGGTTTAAGGATTCGTCCAAAACCTCACCAAGAAATTCAATGCTTTCACCCTGTGAAAATATTTTCTTTGAAGGTTTTATGTTCACTAATTTTTTTTCTTCACTAGCTCTTAACCATCTCAATGAATTGACGATAAAGCTATCAAACACGTCCAGACCTTTTGGAGCTACCTGGAGTTTCCATTTCCAGATATCTTTCGCAAGCACAGCAATTGATCTTTTCCCGCTAAAATTGTTTGAAATTATCAGAGGCGAATTAACAACATTGTTATTCATATTTATTTGTGCCAGTGTCTTGCTTTCTACTCTCGCACTAAAAATTGAACCCGGTTGCAAAACCGGAGGCAAGTTGTTCCAGGTTTCGGCAGGATTTTTATCTGAATATTGAAGTATCGGATTAGTCAATTGATCTGGAAGTATATAAGGCTGCACTTCCCTGAATCCTGATAGACCTTGAGTAGAAGTGAACGGAAGATCATTACCAAGTCTGGATAATTTGTTTAAACTTACACTCGCAGATAAAGTTATAAAATAAGGTGTTTTGCTATCCTTAATTTTGGTGAAGACTCTATTTAAAAGATCTTCGGGAGTTTGATCTGATGGAAAACCAATAAGAAAAAAAACATCAGCACTGTCGAGTTTCTGATTGCTAAGCTTATCTAAAAATTTATCTCCTGAAATCTGCACCACTGAATAGAGTTCAATATTTTCGTCTCTTGAAAGTGCATTTTTTATAAATGTTAAATCAGAAGACGGAGTTGAGGCAAGCAGTATAACTTTTATTTTATTTGATAATACATTCACATAAAAGACCTGCTTGTTATTTGCAGTTGTAAACTCATTCTTTAGACTTGATAATTCAATGCTCAGTTTTTTTTCACCCGGTGTTTGAGGTGAATATTCGAAAGTTACATTTTGAATACCGGCATTACTGAGTATCAAATTCTGTTGAGAGACAAATTTATTATCTTCAAATAAAGTTGCAGTAATTGATTCACCCGCAAAACTTTTGTTAGAAACGGTTGCAATTATATTTGTTGGTGTCTCAGCATAAATAAAATCATTATGCAAAACTTTTTTTAGCTCAACATCCTTCCGCTGAGTTGTATCTCCAATTCCAATTGTAAAAACGGGAATGCCAAGATTAACTGCATCATAATAAGGACTTGAGCCGGATGTAATTACACCATCTGTAATTAATGTAATCGATGCAATGTTTCGATCAGAGTTCTTTACATGATTAAATACTTCCTGAATATTGGTAGAGCCATCTGAGAATTTAATTTTGCCGAGACTATCAACACTTACGTCTTTTACTGAATTTCCAAATTCATAAAAAGATAAATTATCTGCTGATGTATTACCTGCAAGATCATTTATAATTTTATTGACATTCGACTCTCGTTCAGTTCCATCATTTATCTTTATTGATCTTGAATTATCAATGAATACTAAATTATTTGGTTCGAGAATTAGTTTGTGGCTAAGATTTAGAATTGGTTCAAACAGAATTAAACATAAAGCTAATAAAGCAAGAACTCTTAGTGTTGTTAATAAAAACTTTTTAAACTTTTCTATTTGAGGAATTGTGTAACGGTAAACGTAGTATGAATAAGCGGCAATCAGGAGTAGTGCTAAGAGTAAATAGACACCGGAGTAAGCTAGTGATAGATTAATATCTTCGTATCCAAACATTAAAAAGTCAACTCTCCCTTGAAAACTGTTACTGCTTTTCCGGAAATACTCAACTGGTTTTTGGATGGTGAGAAAGAAACATTAATCCTTCCTTTCCTCCCAAGAACATCTCCTTGCTCGAAAGTATAAGTTTTTCCTTCTGTGTTTTCTTCGATCAAACCCAAATATCTCAAGACAAGTAATAATGGTCCATTTGCTGAGCCGGTTACAGGATCTTCATCAATTCCATAAAATGGCGTAAAGAATCGCAAATGAGCATGATTATCTTCTTCTATGGTTTCAGTTGTAAACAAAGTGAATGCGTCGTATCCTTTTCGTGCTGATGATAAATCCATAAGTGATTTATAATCGGGTTTCAAATTCATTAGCTCATTCAGAGATGAAATATGAATGTAAAGATAACCTCCATTATCAAGAATAAAAGGGAATTTTTCAGGATTGATTACTTCTTCACCATTGAGCGCCTTTATAATTTCTGCTTTATTGCCCTCAAATTTTTTTAGCTCAGGCACCGGAAGATTGAGTGAGTGAATTCCGTTTTTTGTGCTACCCTTTAAAATTCCGGAAAGTGTTTTAAAAGTGATGGAAGAATTATCCTGTATAATTCCTATTTGCTTTAAGTAGTGAATTGAAGCTATGGTTGCATGACCGCATAATTTTACTTCAACAGTCGGAGAAAACCATTGTAAATTAAAATCAGCTTCACCGGATTTTGAGAGGAAAGCAGTTTCAGAAACATTAAACTCTCTTGCAATCAATTGCATTTCTTCTTTTGTCAGTTCATCCGAATAAACTACACCTGCGGAATTTCCACGAAATGGTTTATCAGTAAATGCATCTATCTGCCAAACATCATTTAGTTTTTTCATCGAATAACTTCTCTATGTTCCAGCTTTTCATTTTTTTAAAAGTTTCATAATCTGTAAGATCAAAATGAATCGGCGTAACTGAAACAAATTTATTTTTTATAGCAAGCTGATCACTTTGTTTTTCATTTTCAACATCCACCAATTTTCCGGTAAGCCAGTAGTAATCTTTGCCAAATGGATCAGTTCGTTTTTCATAAATATCATCCCACTTTGCTTTGCTTTGTTCCGTTACAAGTATTCCAGCAATTTCTTCTTCGGGAAAATTTGGGACATTAACATTTAATAATGTTCCATTTGGAAGTTCATGTTCTCTAACTTTTAATGCTAACATCTTTGCAATCTTACCAGCGTATCTGAAATCTGTTACTTCGTGGTTTGTCACTGAAATGGCGATAGCAGGAACATCCATAATTGAAGCTTCTCTTGCTGCTGACACTGTACCGGAGTAAATGATATTGATTGCTGTATTTGAACCATGATTAATCCCTGAAATAACGAGGTCAGGAGATTCACCCATAATATTTCTGATTCCAATTTTTACACAGTCAGCCGGAGTTCCTTCAACTGCATATCCAAAAAAATTACCATTCTTAAAGTATTTGGTCACTCGAAGTGGATATTTCATGGTTATTCCGTGTCCGACTGCACTCTGTTCCTCACTTGGAGCGACAACTATCACTTCTGCAATTTCTTTTAAAGCTTCGGCTAATGCGGCAATCCCGGACGAGTAGATTCCATCATCATTAGTTACTAAGATTTTCAATATATTTGCCTTGATTGATGTTTTAAATATAACTGTGCTAATATACCATTAAAGCGTTATACTCTCAATTTAACTTTTATTGCATTCACTAATTTATGCTCATCCTCAAACCATTTATTTTTAAACAGTATCCGGAAATCATCTGTGGCTTTAGTACTAAAGTTGGTCTGAATGCAAATCCGCCATATTATTTTAATCTTTCTTATAGTGTTGGTGATAAAAAAGAAATTGTTGATCTAAACAGAAAATTATTTTTTGAAGAACTTGGATTGAATGAAAAAACCGTCAGCTATCAAAAGCAGGTTCACGAAGATTATATAAGAGAAGTAAATGTATCCGGAAATTGTGGTGAAAGCGATGCGCTTATTACTACTTCCAAAAATCTTGGATTGGCAATCAGCAGTGCGGACTGTCCAGCCGTTTTTATTTATGATCCTGTAAAAAAAATTATTGCTGCAGTTCATTCAGGATGGAGAGGGACAGATAAAAAAATAGTTCAGAAAACCATCATTAAATTAAAAGATGAATTCAATTCAAACCCACAAGATTTGGTTTGTTATGTTGGGCCATCAATATCACAAAAAAATTATGAGGTCGGAGAAGAAGTTGCTAACAAGTTTGATGAAGAATTTAATTTAAAAAAGGAAAACAAATTTTATCTTGACGTTTCCGGAGCTAATTATAAAATGCTAATTGATGAAGGTGTGAAAGAAGTAAATATTCAGGTTTCGAAGTTATGCTCGTTTGAATATGAAAATATCTTACATTCATATAGACGTGATGGACAAAAATCAGGCAGAGCACTCGGAGTGATTGCTATGAAGGGTGAAAATTGAACAAGTTGGCTGTTAAAATATTTCTGGCGTATTTAGCTCTCTGTTTAATCTGGGGCTCGACCTGGATGGCAATTCGTTTTGGACTCGAATCATTAACACCAATGTTTTCTGCAGGTTTAAGATTTTGCCTGGCTGCAATTATCATATTCGCATTGATGAGAATAAAAAACATTCCACTTCAGACTGATAAAATATCATTAAGATTATACGTGTTAATGGGATTCTTTTCATTTGTAATTCCTTTTGGATTAGTTTACTGGGCACAGCAGTTTGTTCCTTCGGGAATGGCAGCAGTTCTTTTTGCTGTGTACCCATTTTGGGTTGTCATTTTTTCTTTCTTACGAATGCCTACTGAATCAATTGGCTTCTATAAAATTTTCGGTACGATTCTCGGATTTGTTGGGATTGTAATAATATTTTCGGACTCGTTTGAAGGAGACTTTACTAATTATTTAATCGGTATGTTCGCAGTTGTTCTAAGTGGAATAATGCAAGCATGGATTGCTGTTTCAATTAAAAAATTTGGATCTCACTTAAATTCTCTTTCAATGAATTTTGTCCCGATGGTAATTGCTGGTATATCTATGGTTGTCATTGCTTTTTTTGCTGAAGATCTTTCAGGAATTCGGTTTGATGATCACGCAATTCTATCAATTCTATATCTTGCTTTCTTTGGAAGCGTGATTACTTTCACAACATTTTACTGGCTTATTAAACGTATCAACCTGGTAATACTTTCACTGATTGCTTTTATTACTCCTATTGTGGCTCTGATTCTTGGTTATTTTATTTACAGCGAAGTTTTATCTAACCGGCATTTTATCGGAGCAGCAATGGTGCTGACCGGAGTATTCTGGGCAAATCTTGGTAATCTTCTTAAACTTAGAAAAGGTGCAATAATTAAATCAGATCATATATAAAATTGATTTGATATTTATCAAAATTTATTTGCAAACATTTATTTAATTTTAGCACGATAAATATTTTATTTTGGAAAATGATTAATATTATTAGAATTAAAAACGCAACTTTCTACGGCTATCACGGTGTCAGCAATGAGGAACAATATGTCGGGGGTAAATTTGAAGCTGATATTGATATTCATACAGATTTTTCTGAAGCATCCACAGGTGATGATTTGACAAAGACTGTGGATTACTATCAGGTTTATTCTTTCCTTAATCAGTTTACAGTTAAACGAAAATATTATCTTATCGAATCTCTTGCAATAGAAATTGCAACTGAATTATTAAAGAAATTTGACAGGATAAAAAAAGTTGCAGTACGGGTTCGAAAAAATAATCCTCCTCTCGGTGGAGTTGTTGATTGTGTTGAAGCAGAAGTGATAAAAGAAAGAACAGAGTTAAATAATTAATAGGGAAAGTAAAATCAGTAATATTGCTTACATAGGAATTGGCTCAAACGTTGGTATTCAACTTAAAAATATTGACTTAGCTGTTGAATTGATCGAGCAAAATAATTATTGTGAAATTGAAGCATCATCTTCAATTTATGAATCATCTCCCTATGGTGATGTTGAACAGGGCAATTTTTTAAATGCAGTAATTAAAATAAAAACTTATTTGGATCTTAAAGATCTTTTCCATTTTTTGAAAACAGTCGAAATGAAAGTCGGAAGAAAAATTACAACTAAATGGGGACCGCGAGAGATTGACCTCGACATTTTATTTTTTAACGACCTGGTTTTTTCCGATGATGAAATTACAATTCCTCACAAAGATCTGCTGAACAGAGATTTTGTTATAGTGCCATTGATTGAATTAGAACCAGAAATAATTCATCCCGGGCTGAAAAAAAAGATATCTGAAATTAGTATTTTTAAGAATGATTTTGAGCATTCTTCTGTCGCAAATAAAAAAACAAATATTATCAGGAAAATTTCTCGTAGAGTTCTGATAAAATGAACGATAAACCAGATGTAAAAAACGAATTACGCTATATCGCCATTGAGGGTGTAATTGGTGCTGGCAAAACCAGTCTTGCAAAGCGTATCGGTGAACGCCTGAATGCTAAACTGATAATGGAGCAATTCGATAACAATCCCTTCCTTGAAAAATTTTATGTTGACCGCAAAAGATTTGCATTTCAAACGCAAATGTTTTTTCTTATTAATCGTTTCAAGCAACAGCAGGAACTGCATCAGGAAGATCTTTTTGCGGAACATATAGTCTGCGATTATATTTTTGAAAAAGACAGAATCTTTGCTTATCTGAATCTTAGCAAAGATGAGTTAAATCTTTACGAAAGTATTTATCCTTTGCTTGCACGTGCCTTGCGAAAACCCGATCTTGTTATCTTTCTTCAATCCAGCACTGAGAGATTAATGTTCAATATAAAGAAGAGAAGCAGGAAAATTGAAAGAGCAATTACAAGAAGTTATCTTGACGAACTTAGTGAAGCTTACAACCATTATTTCTTCAGATATAATTCGACTCCGCTTTTAATTGTTAATTCGTCAGATATTGATTTTGTAAACAGTGAAAAAGATTTCGATGAATTATTCAAACAAATTTTCAGAGAGGACAGAGGTTTTACGGAATATTTTAATCCTGAAATTCGGAGGATAATTTGATACGGATAATTATTTTTGGCGCAATTATAATACTTATATTCTTCGCATATAGATTTTTTAAGTTAATATCTAATTTTAAATCTGCTTCACGTCCCAATGTTAATGACTTAAAGGACAGAGCTGAACAGCTGAAAAACAAATATAAAAATGTTGAAGAAGCAGATTATCGTGACATTACTTCTTCAGAAGATGAAAGTGATTTATCAAATAAATAATGTCAAAGAATAATATATCATCCAAAATAATTTATTCTTTCTTCAAAATATTTCTTTCTGTTCCGGAAAATCCCTCCAGGAAAATAATTTCACCAAAAAAAATTTTAATTGTCAGGCAACACAATCAGCTCGGTGATCTTCTCGCCGGTGTGTCTTTGTTCAGAGCCTTAAAAGAAACTTTTCCGGATAGTCATTTATCCCTTGTTGTTAGTCCGATTAATTATCCCGGTATTGTTAAAAATAAATTTCTTGATAGAATTTATGTATTTAATAAGAAGAAATTATTTAATCCTATTTATATATATCGAACAATCAAAATTTTCAGAGAAGATTACGATTTAGCAATTGTTCCTGTTGTTGTTTCTATTTCCTTCACTAGTAACCTGCTTGCGAGATTAGCAAAAGTAAAAACCCGGATCGGTGCAAATTCTTTGAATGGTATACCAAACCTGAGCTCGTTTTTCTTTGATAGAAGAGTTGATCTGGATTGGCGAAACCATCCGGATTCAAATGTATCTGAACATAGTCTTGATATTGTAAGACCATTCGGAATAAATACAACAAATTATAAATCAGAAATAACGTTTGATATCGAAGACAAAAAGCAAGCTGATAAATTTGTAAATGAATTCGCTGATAAAAATAAGAAGCTGTTGATCGGTCTGCATGTTGGTGCAGGAAAACCCAACAATCGTTGGTCTCTCGAAAAATATGCTGTCCTTATAAAAAAAATTGAGAGTAATTACCCGGCAAATTTTTATCTTACTGGCGGCTGGGCTGAAAAAGAGGAACTGAATTATTTAGTAGAGAATGTTGATATTATCTTCGGAAAGTTCATTAATAAGCCTATTCCTCAGATAGCAGCTTTAATTTCTATATCAGATCTTTTTATTTCAAATGATACAGGAATAATGCACGTTGCTGGTACGACAGATACACCACAAATTAGTATTTTTGGACCAACGAATCCTTTTAACTGGGCGCCGATAGGAATGAATAAATTTTTCATCCGTAAATCTGAACTTATTGATGATGTCTCAGTTGATGATGTGTATCATCTTTGTGAACTAATTTTTAATAAAAGGGAGATTCAAAAATGAACAAGTGCATTGCGGCTGTGGATATGGGCACAAATTCGTTTCACCTGATAATTGTTCAGGTAAAAACCGATGGTTCATTTAAAATTATTGACCGTGAAAGGGAAGTAATCCGTTTAGGCTCACACAAAGGAAAAGAATTTACGTGGATATCCGAAGGTGAAATGGAAAAAGCAATTGATGTGTTAAAAGATTTTGGAAAGATTGCGCAGTTTTACAAAGCTGAAGTAAGAGCAATTGCCACAAGTGCGATACGAGAAGCAAAAAACAAAAGTGAGTTCATTGATCGTGTGTTTGAGGAAACAGGTATTAAGGTTGAAGCGGTAGATGGAAAAACAGAAGCCGAGTTAATTTATCTCGGCGTGCACAATGCACTCGATGTTTTTGACAAACGAATACTTTGCGTAGATATTGGCGGTGGAAGCACCGAGTTTCTTCTTGGCGAAAATGGAATTTCTGAATTTGCTGAGAGTATTAAAATCGGAGCTGTAAGACTTAGTAAAATGTTTTTCCCAGATTATCAACTCACCGAATCGGGAATTGATATGTGCAGACACTACATAAAAGATAAACTTGATACTAATACAAATCTCCACCCGAATCACAGCTTTGAAATGGCGATTGGCAGTTCAGGAACAATAGTAGCAGCAGCTTCGATAATTAGTTTCCGGCGTAATAGTAAATTTAAAAAATCGATGAACGGATTTAGCTTTACAGCAAATGAAGTTTTTGAATTGACGGCTGATGTACTAAAATGTAAATCTCCCGTTGACCGACTTTTCATTGAAGGAATGGAAATTAAACGAGCTGATATTATTCCAGCCGGTTTATTAATTCTCAGCGAAGTCTTTAGCACATTCAAGCTGGATGAAATGACAGTCTCTGAAAATGCTTTACGAGAGGGAATTATAATTGATACGATAATGAAGATGAAAGAATTTCAATCTTTTCTAGTCTAGAATTTCATTGCATTTGTTACAATTCATTTACCTTTAATTAGAACACACCCCTCGCTATATTTACACATCTCGTCAGAGTTCGTTTGACTCTGACGGAGTCGAACGACAACTAAACTGATTTAATGGAACAGATAAGAAATTTCTGCATAATTGCACATATAGATCACGGTAAATCCACTATTGCCGACAGGCTTTTAGAGAAAACCGGTGCCGTTACAGAACGTGAAGCAAAAGCTCAGGTTCTGGACGATATGGATATTGAACGAGAACGAGGGATTACCATTAAATCTCACGCCATCCAGATGCATTACACTGCAAAAGATGGCGAAAAGTATATTCTAAATTTAATTGATACTCCCGGTCACGTTGATTTCAGTTACGAAGTTTCTCGTTCACTTGCTGCCTGTGAAGGTGCTTTGCTTGTTGTTGATGCAGCACAGGGAGTCGAAGCTCAGACAATAAGTAATTTATATCTTGCTCTCGATGCCGGACTTGAAATAATTCCCGTCTTAAATAAAATTGATTTACCAAGTGCAGAAGTTGAAAGAATATCTCACCAGGTTATTGATTTGATCGGATGTAAAGAAGAAGATATTCTAAAAGTAAGTGCAAAAGCTAATATCGGCATTGATGAATTACTCGAAGAAATTGTAAAAAGAATTCCACCTCCAAAAGGAGATCCGAATGCACCACTTCAGGCACTTATTTTTGATTCAATATTTGATTCATATCGTGGTGCTGTAGCTTACATAAGAGTTTTCAATGGAACTATTCGCACAAATGACAAAATAAAATTCTTTGTGACAGATAAAATTATGGAAGCTGAAGAAGTTGGTATTCTCGGTTTAAAAAAATTAAAGGTTGATGAACTCTCAGCGGGAAATGTTGGTTATTTAATTTCAGGAATTAAGGATGTCAGATATACAAAAGTTGGTGACACAGTAACTCACTCAAAAAATAGTGCTGAGAAACCTCTTCCGGGATACAAAGAAGTAAAGCCAATGGTTTACAGCGGCTTATATCCAACTGATTCTGATGATTACGAAGGTTTGCGCGATGCTCTGGAAAAATTCAGATTGAATGATTCTGCACTTGTTTATCAGCCTGAAACTTCTGCAGCACTTGGCTTTGGTTTCAGATGCGGATTTCTTGGACTTCTTCATATGGAAATTGTTCAGGAAAGATTGCACAGAGAATATGATCAAACGATTATCACAACTCTTCCAAACGTGGAATACTATGTTTATAATAAAAAGGGAGAAAAGATAGTAGTAGATAATCCTGCGGAGATGCCTCACATTGGAGAGATCGAACGGCTTGAAGAACCGTATATAAAAGCACAAATAGTTACTCCGAGCGAGTACGTCGGTAACATTATGAAACTCTCAATGGATAAAAGAGGAACGTATAAAAACACAACTTATCTTGATCCAACAAGAGCCGACCTTCAATTTGAATTTCCACTTTCGGAAATAATTTTCGATTTTTACGATAAGCTAAAATCTACAACTCGTGGATATGCTTCTTTTGACTATGAGTATATCGGTTACCTTGAAGCCGATCTTGTTAAACTTGATATCTTATTGAATAGCGAACCAGTGGATGCTCTTTCAATGATCGTTCATCGCGATAAAGCTTATGACTGGGGAAGAAAAGTTTGTACAAAATTAAAAGATCTGATTCCGCGGCAAATGTTTGAAGTTTCGATTCAGGCTGCAATTGGTTCGAAGGTAATTTCCAAATCAGTTGTTAAAGCGTTAAGAAAAAATGTACTTGCAAAATGTTATGGCGGAGACATAACAAGAAAAAGAAAATTGCTCGAAAAACAAAAAGAAGGAAAAAAGAGAATGAAGCAGGTTGGAAATGTTGAAATTCCACAGGAAGCATTTTTAGCAGTACTTCAAATAGAGGAATAATTTTATGGGGAACACTTCACAAAATCTTGGCAAGTTTTTTAAGATACTCTTCTGGGTAGTACTAATTGCGTTAATTATCAAAGCCTTCTTAATCGATGCATTCCGGATTCCAAGTACATCTATGGAAAATACTCTTCAACCCGGAGATTTTATTTTTGCAAATAAGTTTGCATACAATATTGCAACTCCGCGAGAAATACCAATTGCTGATATACCAATTCCTCAGTATAAATTTTTTGAAGTTGGTAAGCCCGAAATAAATGATGTCGTCATCTTTGAATTTCCCCGAGGCTTTGAGAATGATCCTGTGCGAGGAGGATCTAAATATGTTAAAAGATTAATCGCTGGTCCTCACGATACTCTTAAAATAACTGACGGTGTTGTTTATGTAAATGGCAAATCCATAATACTTCCATCAACATTCAAAGCACCAAAGTTTTCAGTGGAAGAAGATTCATTAGTTCAGAATGAATCGATCTATCCACCGGGAGCTAAATGGAATAGAATTAGTTATGGACCGATAATTATACCTGCAAAAGGCGATACTATCAAAATAACACCTGAGAATTTTGAAAAGTGGCAATCAGTAATAGTTATGGATCATGGTGAAAGATCATTACTTTCAGAGGGAACTTTAGTAACGTTGGATGGCAGAGCAATCTTTGAATATATTCTTACTCAAGATCATTATTTTGTTATCGGAGATAATTTTGAGCAAAGTATGGATAGCCGTCATTTTGGTTTTATAACTGATAATATGATTGTCGGAAAAGCTATGTTCATTTACTGGTCGTACGATACTGAAAGAGTAGCCCCAGGTCCACTCGGATTTCTTTCTGCTATAAGAGCTAATAGAATTTTCAAGGGATTTAACTGATAATTCCAAAATTATTTGATTCGAATCAGCATTTTCCATCAGTTCGAAAAATATCCTGCTGAAACTTTAAAGAGATTTTACTTAACTTTCTTATGATTCCTTCACTAATAAATTAAATGTTATGAATAAAATTATTTCATCAAACCAGCTTGAATATATATCCTCATTTCGGAAGAATCCTGACAGCCTCATTGAAGAGATGGAAGCTTATGCTAAAGAGCACAACGTTCCAATTCTTTCCTGGCAATCAGCTGAATTCTTAGAGCAATTGATTGTAGTGAAAAATCCAAAAAGAGTTCTCGAACTCGGAACAGCTATTGCATATTCTTCAATAAGAATTGCTCGCAATCTGAATGGCAAATCAGTGGTTCATACAATTGAAAAAAGCGCTGATAATATTTCAATTGCAAAAGATTTTATTGTTAAGTCGGGACTTGGAACTAAAATAAAAATACTCGAGGGAGATGCAGTAAATGTAATGCCTCAACTTAAAAAGAAATATGACTTGATTTTTCTCGATGCTGATAAGGAAGATTACAAAAGGCTTTTTGATTATTCACTTGTTCTATTAAGAAGAGGTGGATTATTAGTAGTCGATAATTTATTATGGCATGGTTATGCTGCCTCAACGCGTGTGCCTTTACAGTATAAGGAATCAACAAATCATATTCGTGAATTCAATTTATTATTTATGAATCAGCCAAATCTTAAATCATCAATAATACCAATCGGTGATGGTATTGGTTTAGGCGTTAAAATTTAAAAGTTTGAAATAATTGATCGTGAATCTATCCGATAACAATCTTTTAACGAATGTTGAAGAGTACACTTCTTTTTCTCTCCAAAGAAAAGAAGACGTCCAGAAATTAATTGACACAGCGACAAGAAACGGAAAAGAGAGTGAGTTCGAAAAATTAACCTTCACGGCTAAATACATTTGCGGAATGTTGAGGGTTTTAAAAAATGCTCCAGGAATTCCGGAAGTAAATAGCATTGATAATATTAAAATCGACTTAAACGAAAGTATGAAGAAGGGAATAGAGCAATTGAAGGAAATAATTTCCTTGAGTGATGAAAACAATCAGGAATATTTTTACAAGACGTATTTTACCCTCACACCACAAAATTTTAGTAATCTTTCACAGCTCTTTTCTGATTTAGAATCTGTGAAAAAATATATCAACTACCTTAAACGATTACCCTGAAACTGTCCTTAGGGTTTTTTCAACCAATTTTCAAGAGCTTCTAATAAGTGCTGCATTGCAGTAATCAGCGGTTCGTGCTGTGACTCATCAATGTCCTGAAGAATTTCATTATGAATCTGTACGTATGCTTTGTTGAGTTGATTAACAAGTTGTCTGCCTCTCTTCGAAAGCATTACTCTCATGTTTCTTCTATCATCTGCATCTATCTCCCTGATGATATATTCTTTCTCCACTAATCCATCAATGATTCTTGTCAAACGGCTTGGACTAAGATTCATACGTTCGGCAATTTTTTTATTGTTAACGCTTTCATCAGTTCCAAACAATCGCATGCATCGGAATTCTGCCTGTGTAAGACTGTGAATAGTAGCTAAGCGAACTTCCTTTTCCTGGCAGTTAGCTAATAGGCTGAAAGTTAAATTGGCAAGGCGTTCTGCTGTTTGGTGTGTTCCCATTGGATCCCCGAGTTTTGTGATAATGTAAATATTGTCTCAAGCAAATATCAGTAATAACGATTTTTGAATCAAGTAACATCAAAAGTTTTTTTAGGCAATAATTCCTTATGAAAGAGAGATTTCATTTGTAAACAGTTTCATTATCAACCGTAACAGTAATTTCATTCTTACCTAAATCCAATATTTTCTGCGAAATTAACTCAATTTCTGATGATTTTAGAAGACAAGTTAACTTTATAGAATCTTCATAATCTGAATTCTCAACTATCGACTTATGATTTGAAAGGATTCTATGGATAGTATTAATCTGCTCATATTTTGATGATATTGTAGCTTTATGGAAAAGATGTTTTGTGGATATTTTTGAATCCATGATTACTTCCAGAGCAGAATTATAATAGGCTTTTCCAAGTGGACCAACTCCAAGCTTAATTCCTCCAAATTTTCTTGAAACAATAATAAGTAGATTACTCAAATTAAAATGTTCAATTGCGTTTTGTATTCGTATTCCTGCCGTTCCATTCGGTTCTCCTGCATCTGAATAACGGGTTGTGCCATCTGCTAATTTGTAGGAATAACAATGGTGTGATGCATCAAAATATTTTTTTTTTGATTCTATGAGATGAGTTTTTACTTCACTTTCTGAAAATACGGGATATAACTGTGCGATGAAGCTGGATTTATTAATAACTGTAGTTACTTCATTTATCTCATCAATAGTTTTTATTTCATCAGGTAAATTCATCACAGAAAAGTAGTGAAGTGTAAAGCGTTTTTAATTGATTATCAAACCGTCAATGGCTAATATAGCTATTTAGAATTTTAATTACCTTTCCTTTGGAAAAAGAATTTATAACAATCAAAGGTGCACGAGAACACAATCTTAAGAACATTGATCTTGAGATTCCTCGCGATACTTTTACCGTAATCACAGGACTTTCAGGTTCGGGTAAATCTTCCCTTGCATTCGATACAATTTATGCTGAAGGTCAGCGAAGATACATCGAATCACTATCTGCTTATGCCCGCCAGTTTCTTGATATGCTTGAAAAACCGGATGTTGATCTCATTGAAGGATTAAGTCCAGCCATTTCTATTGAACAGAAATCCACAACTGGTAATCCCCGTTCAACAGTTGGTACTGTTACAGAAATTTATGATTATTTAAGACTTCTCTTTGCAAGAGTCGGAATTCCTCATTGCTATAATTGTGGTAAGCCGGTAAAAAAACAATCCTCTTCGCAAATTATTGATTCAATCATTTCAACATTCAAGAATAAAAAAGTCTCTGTTTTATCTCCACTAATCCGTGGGAGAAAAGGACACTACAAGGAATTATTTGAAGAAGTATTATCAGATGGATTTTTGCGGGTAAGAGTTGACGGAGAAGTTACTGAAATTATGAAAGGATTTCAGGTTGATCGCTATAAAATTCATAATATTGAAATTGTGGTTGATAGATTCGTAGTCAATGAATCAGCCCGATCAAGAATTACCGAATCTGTACAGGTTGCTTTGAATTATGGTGAAGGAAGTTTAATTGTTGACGATGGAAAGGAAGATAACATATTTAACCGGCAACTGGCCTGTCTTGATTGTGGAATCAGTTATTCCGAACTCGCCCCAAATTCATTCTCATTTAACTCACCTTATGGCTCCTGCCAGGATTGTGAAGGACTTGGTGAAAAGAAGGAGCTGGATATTAATCTGATCATCCCGGATTGGAACAAATCAATTAACGACGAAGGATTGGCACCTCTTGGTAAGCCCAGGAAAATATGGTTCTTTACTCAGCTTGAAGCTGTAGCTAAGATTTACAAATTTGATTTTGATACTCCGTTAAAAAAATTAACTGAATCGCAAAAAGAAATATTAATAAATGGTAGTAAAGAAAGGATTCCCTTCACCTACACTTACGGAAGCGGTAAACCTGTTCAGTATATGCACCGTTTTTCGGGTATTATTAAATATCTGAAACACTATTATGATACCACATCATCAAACAGCATTCGAGAGTGGGTTGAGTCTTGTATGAATACAATTAATTGCACGACTTGCAACGGAGGAAGATTACGAAAAGAATCGTTGGCGGTGAAGTTTAATGGGAAAAATATTAGTGAAATAACATCTCTTTCAATTCTAAGAACAATGGAATTCTTTAAAGGAGTTAAGCTGAAAGGAAATGAAGCAATAATTGCGAAACCAATTCTCAAGGAAGTTAATGAACGACTGGAATTTCTTCATAATGTTGGGTTGGATTATTTATCTCTCGGTCGTTCGGCCAGGACTTTATCCGGAGGTGAATCACAAAGAATCAGACTTGCTACACAAATCGGAACACAGCTTGCCGGTGTTTTATATGTCCTTGATGAACCTTCAATCGGGCTTCATCAGAGCGATAATATTAAGCTAATTAATTCGTTAAAAAATCTTCGCGATCTTGGCAATACCATAATTGTAGTTGAACATGATAGAGAAACAATTGAAAGTTCGGATTATATGGTTGATCTTGGTCCCGGTGCTGGTGAACACGGAGGCAAAGTTATTCTCGATGGTGAAACCGAAAAACTTTTAAATTCTGATAATGGATTTGATTCACTAACACTTTCATATTTGAGAAGCAGACAGAAGATTAAAATGCCTGAAGTTAGAAGGAAAGGAAGTGGCAAATTTATTCTGTTAAACGGTGCCAAAGGAAATAATCTTCAAAATGTAAACCTTAAAATTCCTCTTGGAACTTTGACATTAATTACCGGCGTCAGCGGGTCGGGTAAATCATCAGTGGTGAACGAAACGCTGGTGAAAATCTTAATGAATAAACTTTACAAATCTAAATCTGTTCCTCTTCCTTATGCGAAAATTGAAGGTTTGGAAAATATTGATAAGATCATTGAGATAGATCAGTCTCCGATTGGAAGAACACCTCGTTCAAATCCAGCAACTTATACAGGTTTGTTTACTCACATTCGGGATTTATTTGCAGAACTGCCTGAAGCAAAAATGAGAGGATATAAAACCGGAAGATTCAGTTTTAATGTTTCGGGCGGACGATGTGAAGAATGTAATGGTGATGGTTTAAAGAAAATTGAAATGAACTTTCTTCCAGATGTGTACGTTCATTGCGATTCCTGCAAAGGAAAAAGATACAACAGGGAAACTCTTGAAGTTCTTTTTAAAACAAAGTCTATTGCAGATGTTCTTGGAATGCGTGTCTCCGAAGCTCTTGATTTTTTTGAAGATCTGCCAAGAATAAAAAGAAAAATTAAAGCAATTAATGATGTCGGTTTGGGTTACATAACGCTTGGTCAGCAGGCAACAACACTTTCCGGCGGCGAAGCACAAAGAGTAAAACTAGCAACCGAATTAAGTAAAATTTCAACCGGAAAAACTTTGTATGTACTTGATGAACCAACAACCGGACTTCATTTTGAAGATGTAAGAATACTGCTTATGGTATTGAACAAACTTGTTGATAAAGGCAATACAGTAGTCGTAGTTGAACACAATATGGATGTAATAAAAATGGCTGACTGGATAATTGATCTCGGTCCCGGTGGTGGTGAATTTGGTGGAAAAATTGTTGCTGAAGGAACGCCGGAACAAGTAATAAAAAATTCAAAAAGTGTTACCGGAAAGTTTCTTAAATCTGAATTCAATTAAAATAGATTGAAAGAGAGTAATCTCAAGGTTATTTTTGCATTTATTAAAGATATAAACAGGAGAAATCAAATGAAAAGTTTCAATATATTTTTATTTGTACTAGTGACTTTACTAGTTGACTGTAATTTTGCGCAATCATTTTTTGGTGATAACCCACTCGTCTCAACTTACTCAATCGTTGCCCGAGATCCTGAAACTGGTGAAATGGGAGTAGCAGTTCAATCGCATTGGTTTTCTGTTGGATCAATAGTTTCGTGGGGAGAAGCAGGGGTGGGTGTTGTTGCAACTCAGTCATTCGTTAATCCGGCTTTTGGTCCTGATGGATTGGAATTATTAAAATCCGGAATGACTGCGGATAAAGTTGTTGATTTACTGATTTCAGAAGATGAAGGAAGAGACGTTCGTCAACTTGCAATAATTGATGTGAATGGAAACGTTAAAAGTTACACCGGAAAAAATTGTATTCCGGGTGCAGGAAATATTGTTGGAGAAAATTATTCTGTTCAGGCAAATCTTATGTTGAATGATTTAGTTCCGGCAGCGATGTCACAAGCCTTTGAAGAATCATCAGGTCCGCTTGCTGAAAGATTGATGGCTGCACTTTTTGCTGCCCAGCAAGTTGGTGGTGATATTCGTGGGAAACAGTCTGCAGCAATTTTAGTCGTTAAAGGAAAATCGACCGGAAAAGTCTGGGAAGACAGATTGGTCGATCTCAGAGTTGAAGATAGCCCGGAACCACTTGTCGAACTTGCCAGGCTTCTAAAAATTCATCGGGCTTATAATCATATGAATGCAGGCGATCTGGCAGTTGAACACGGTGATATGGAACTCGCAATGGAAGAATATGCAGCAGCTGAAGAAATGTTTCCGGATAACGAAGAAATGATTTACTGGCACGCTGTCACACTCGCAACGAATGGAGAAGTCGATGCTTCGCTTCCTTTATTTAAAGATGTATTTCAGAGAAATGAAAACTGGAAAATTCTTACTCCAAGGTTAGTCCCAATCGGTTTGCTTAACGTTAGTGAACCAGATCTTCAAAAAATATTATCGATAAATGAGTGATATATGAAAATTGATTTAATTATTTTCTCCCTGGTCTTGTCTTTCATCTTCAGCAGTTGTAAATCCGAAGAGCAAAAAAATGAACCAGAGCAAATGCAAAGACAACAAAATGTTCTGCCACCTAAACAGAATGAACCAGAACAGTCTATCCAGAAGCAGGAAAATATTGACCCAAAAGTTGCGGCTGAGATTATTGCGGTGATAAAGGAAAATATTGCCGCGACTGAAGCCGAAGATAAAGATCGTGTTCTCAAAACAATTCATAAAGATTCACCTCAGATGCGTTCAACAATGAATGGAATGGATTATGTGTTTACAAGTTTTGATATGAAGTTTGAACTTGAAAAAGCCGAAGTAATTGAAGTTAATGGTGATGAAGCAAAAGTATATTATTTGCAAACCACGCAAGCAATTCGTGGTGAAGGTTTTGCACCAACGCGTGCCAGCGGCATTCATAATATGAAAAAAGAAAATGGTAAGTGGAAAATCTTTAAAACAGATTATCTGACTAATGAACCAATGAAGCAGTAAAAAAATATTTATTTAATTATCAAATTTCATTTAATATAAAATTGTAAGGTATGTAATGAAGTATAATCTACTAGCGATTTTTATTATTTCAGTTTTATTAACTCTGATTTTTTTTAGTTATAATTTTGAATCTAAAAATGTTGCAACAGCTTCTAAATTCAAGACTAAAACTGAATCAAAGTTATATCCATACGAATTGTCTTATCTAAAAAAGACCTGGCCATATCTTGATGCAGATCCCCGTGCTTATATTGATGCATTAGAACAGGCACATCAACTTCAAAGAGTGACAGTTGAACAAAGACTGCAAAAAGGATCTGAACGCAGTCTCCTGGCAGTTCATTGGCCCCTTAAATGTTGGTGGAAGAGTTGTTGATATCGAATTTAATCCTGTAAATCCTGACATAGTTTATGCAGGATTCGCCACCGGCGGACTTTTCAAATCAACTGATATGGGTAATAGTTGGTTCCCTGTATTTGATTCGCTCGCAGTATTAACGATCGGCGATATAGCAATTGATCCTCAAAATCCAGATGTAGTCTATGTTGGAACTGGCGAACCAAATGGCGGGCATAATAATTTTCCGGGTGGTGGAGTTTTCAAATCAACAAACGCAGGACTTACGTGGCAATTTCTTGGTCTTGAAGAGACAATTTCAATTGGAAGAGTTTTAGTTCATCCAACAAATTCCGATATAGTTTATCTTGCTGCTGTTGGTTCCTACTTTGCTCCAACTCCTGAACGAGGAGTCTATAAATCTACAGACGCAGGTGAAACGTGGAATTTATCTTTGTTTGTTTCTGATTCTACAGGCGCAATTGATATAATTATGGATCCTGCTAATCCAAATAGGATGATGGCTGCAATGTGGGAAAGAGTTAGAAGACCAACCGTATCTCATCTTTATGGTCCATCAAGTGGAATTTATAGGACAATTGATGGAGGAGATAACTGGGAATTAATACCTTCTTCCACCGGTTTGCCAAATCCAAATGCACAGAATGTTGGAAGAATTGGTTTAGCAATAAGTCAAAGCAACCCTGATATCGTATATACTCTTTACATTGATGGTACTAACATAATCAGCTTATTTAAATCAATAAATTTTGGAGATAGCTGGGTCGATGTTGACCCTGATAATGAATTGAATGGAGGAACTGGTGGTTTTAGCTGGTACTTTGGGCAGGTGAGAGTTCATCCGACTAATCCTGATATGGTTTATGTTTTAGATGTTGCGTTCATGCGTTCGTCGAATTCCGGTACCAATTGGTCAGAGAATTATCAGACACATGTGGATCATCATGCTTTGACATTTAATCCGGTCAATCCAAATTATGCTATGAATGGAAATGATGGCGGTATTAATATTTCTACGGATGGTGGATTTAATTGGGGATCTCCTGCAAATATTCCGGCCACTCAATTTTATGAAATTGGATTGGATGCCAACAACTCGCTTGCAGCTTATGGAGGTACTCAGGACAATGGAACCAATAGAACGACTGACGGAGGCCTTGATAACTGGGAGCATATTTATGGTGGTGACGGATTTTATGTTATTGTTGATTTTATAAATTCAAATATAATTTATGCTGAGTCACAGAATGGTGGATTGGGCAAATCCACAAACGGTGGTAACAGTTTCAATTCAGCAACGAATGGAATAAACGGCAACGAACCTACTAACTGGAGTACACCTGTTGTCATGGATCCTAACAGCAGCAACATATTATACTATGGTACGAACTACTTATACAGAACAACAAATAGTGCAGGTAACTGGACAAAGATCAGTCCACAATTAACAGATTATTCCGGTGGAAGATTAGGAACAATTACTACAATTGCAGTGGCTCCAACAAACTCGAATGTTATTTATGTTGGAAGTGACGATTCACATATCTGGGTTTCCTCTGATAATGGATCAACCTGGAATGAAATTTCAGACGGACTTCCAATTAGATGGGTAACGAGAGTTGCAGTAGATCCAACTAATGAAAATATAGTGTATGCTACTTTCAATGGATTAAGATGGAAAGATCCGGAATCTCATGTATTCCGAAGTACCGATAAAGGAACCAGCTGGGCTGACATCAGCAGCAATTTACCAGATGCACCGGTTAATGCTTTTGCTGTTGACTATGTTGAACCAAATAGATTGTATCTTGGAAATGATGTTGGAATGTATGTCAGTTTCAATTCAGGACAAAGTTGGTCGGTTCTTGGAGAAGGTTTACCGATTTTGCCAATTGGTGATATTGAGATTCACCCAACCACACGAGAACTTGTTGCAGGGACTTATGGAAGATCAATGTACAAAATTGATCTTGATCTCGTAATTACTGGTGTAGATCCCACAGAAGCTATTGTAACCGATTTCAAGCTTGAACAGAATTATCCGAATCCATTCAATCCATCAACAAAAATTAAATTTACTGTCCCAAATGTCATTGCGAACGAAGCGAAGCAATCTCAATTAGTTACTTTGAAGGTTTATGATATTCTTGGAAATGAAATTGCAACTGTCGTTAACGAAGTAAAACCTGCTGGTTCATATGAGGTAAATTTCAATGCATATGGTTTAACCAGCGGAATTTATTTTTATAAATTACAAGCAGGCAATTTTACTGAAACGAGGAAAATGGTTCTGCTTCGCTAGGATTAAAGAAAATTAAAAATAACAAATAGGGAAAGAACTATGAGTGCACAAAATTCAGTGAAAAATTGTCTTAGTTGTAACAGATCAGAAAACGAAA
Organism: uncultured Ignavibacteriaceae bacterium; assembly: GCA_963790385.1. GTDB lineage: Bacteria > Bacteroidota > Ignavibacteria > Ignavibacteriales > Ignavibacteriaceae > IGN2. The sequence continues at coordinate 479,238 of CAWBOG010000002.1, read as the reverse complement.
TTCCTTTAGTTACGTTAACATACTCTTCAAAACCGGCGTATATTTGTTCGCATTGTCTTCCAATGCTTATCCATCATCCGGAGCAATTAATCGGAAGATTGGAAGGGGCAGAAAATATTCCGCCCGCAGAACACAATGACTGATTAAATTTAGTTTGATGCATGCATATTTCATCAAACAAAAAATTATTAAAATACATTTCAGTTTTTCTGGCAGTAGTATTAATTGCAGTTTCGTGTGATCATGGAATAGAACCACTTCCACTATTGTCTGAACCTCCTGGTTTCAGCGGAGCAGTTAGTTTTACCAGCCAATGGCCGGATAGTATTAAACGATCTTTCCTCGTTGTGTTTGAAGATCCGCTTCTTACATCAGCAGATTTTACAATTCAAAACCTGAAATATCTAAGCAGGGAAATTCCGCTTGGCTCATCATTTTATGAATTCAGTTCGCTGGATTCAGCATTTATCCCTGCTGTGCCGGGACCATTTCCTCCTGGTAGTTATGCATACGTTGCTGTTGTTCAGCAGTCAACGGATGAACTATCTCTTGCAAGAAAAGATTGGTTTGTTTCGGGAATTTATTATACAAATAATGATACAACCAAGCCGGGAACGATGGTAATACCGGATAGTTCGTTTGTAAGAAATATTAATATCGTAGTTGATTTCAATAACCCTCCACCACAACCGCCGGGTTAAAATTGTTTAAATTTTCAAAAAAATATTTTTCATTTCTGCTTAAAGATGGACTTTGGTTTTTCTGCTTTTTAATAATTATTCCGCAGACACTTTTCTCACAAACTTTTAGCATCAAAGGAAGAATAGTTGATGCGCAATCTATTCCATTGCAAGGAGTAAATATTGTAATAATCAACACAGGTTTCGGTGCAGCTACAAATAGTGATGGTTATTATGAATTATTAAATCTTCCTGCCGGAATTTACATTATCGAATTTTCTGCATTAGGTTATGAAAAAGTCAGGAAGGAAAATGTAGTGATTCGAGGTGAATCAATTAATTTAGATATTGTTCTAGTTGAAGCAGCAATTGAAACAGAAGAAGTTATAGTAACAGCCGGAAAATATGAACAAAAAAAATCTGACTTGACGGTAAGTTCAGAAGTTATTCATGGTGAAGAATTTGAAAACAGAAATTTCAGCAATCTAGAAGATGCCATAAGGTTTGTTCCCGGAGTTACAATGACCGATGATCAAATCAGTATTCGTGGTTCAAGCGGTTACAGCAGAGGAACGGGTGCAAGAGCATTAATGGCAATAGATGGGTTGCCCTTTTATACTGGTGATACAGGTGAAATAGTTTGGGAAATGATTCCGGTTACAGAATTATCAAGAGTTGAAATTATCAAAGGTGCTGCAAGTTCTTTGTACGGCTCGGCTGCAATTGGGGGAGTTTTAAATTGTATTACAAGAAATATTTCAGAAAAACCATTGACAATAATAAACGGCTTTTATGGAATATACGACAGACCATATTACCAGGAATGGGATTGGTCAGGTGAACGAAGACAATTTAATGGATTAACATTATCCCATTCTCAGCAAATAGAAAAGTTTGGATTTAATATTTCATTCACAAGGCTCGAAGATGCAAGTTACCGGGAAGATGATGACTTTAAAAAGTACATAGGATTTCTAAAAACAGTTTACAATTTCACACCTGTTTCCTCATTAACTTTCATCGCTAACACATTCAATAAAAGAGCAGGACAATTTCTTTACTGGAAGAATTCGCAAAATGCTCTTCTTCCGCCAGATAGAAATGAGGGAGACAGAATTGAGACTGATCGGTATTTATTTGGATTAATTTATAACAGCCTGTTGAATGACGAACTTCTTTTAAATTTAAGAGGAAGCTACTACAGAAATTATTTTGTTGATAATGAAATACCGGCAAATGAATCAACTTCAAATTTGTATAGAGGAGAAGTTCAGCTTCACTCAACTTTTAGTAAATCGGTATCATTCACGGGAGGAGTTGAAGGAATTGCATCAACAGTCAGATCAAGTCTTTTTGGAAATCCTCACTCATTTCAAACTGGTATATACTTGTTATCGAATATCAATTTTAGTTTTCCTTTGATCGCAAGTATTGGAGTCAGATATGATTACAGCAAGCTTGATACTTTGGATGGAACTGGTGCAATTTCACCAAAGCTTGGTTTAAATTATAAACTCACAGATGAACTTGTCTTAAGGTCGGCAATTGGAATAGGGTTCAGAGCACCTTCAATTGCTGAAGCATTCACTTCAACATCAACTGCTGGCATAACAGTAAAACCGAATCCAAACATTCAACCAGAACACAATTATACTTTTGAAGTCGGATTAAACTACAACTATTCAACTTTATTTAATCTTGATGTTGCATTGTTCTTCAGTAATTATAAGGATTTGATTGAACCAGTGATTGATCCTGAAGACGGATATGCATATTTCAACAATGTTCTCGAAGCACAAATTAACGGACTTGAAGCAGGACTGACTATCTTCATTTTACAAAGAGTTCTCGATTTAAATTTTAATTACACCTATCTGAATTCTGAAGATGTTGTTACTGGTAAAGCGCTTCGCTATCGACCTAAGAATATCTTATATGCAGGGCTAGAGTTTAATAATTGGAATTTTCAGTTTGGAATAAATTTTCGTTACATCAGCAAAGTCGAAGAAGTTGATGAAGAACTTGTAGATCTTGGAATTGTGGTCGATGGTGATCTTCGTGTACCGACTTACACAACTGATCTCAATTTTGGCTATAGTTTTATTTCGATGGACGTACCTCTTAGTCTTTATCTGAATGTTAAAAATATATTCAACTATAACTATGTTGAACTGATAGGAAATATCAGGCCAATAAGAAACTTTACTTTAGGTTTTAATTTAGCAATTTAATTTTTCCCCGGGCCTTTCTCTTGCAATTCTCAATTTATATTTGAAAGTTAAGATAAGTAAAATACGCTGAGAGTTACTTTAACACTTTAAAAAATGCGAAAGGTGGGCTATGAAAAAAATATTTACTCTCTTATTTCTGATCTTATTAATTGGGCACTCAAATGCACAGCAGGCAAGCGATTATTTTCCTTCTCAAACAGGATTTGAGTGGAAATTTAAGAGACTATTCCGCTTGATTCTCTAAACAATCCGATTCCATCTCATCCTCTATTCAGAATTGACTCATTTGCATCAGTAACAAATTATGAAGGTAAACTCGCAAACATAGTTCCTACGAAAACAGGGCCACTTTCAAACAATCCAGTTTCAACCATTTCTCGACTCTCTATTTTATAATACCGAAGGAACAATGGATTTGAATATTTCAGTATAAGAAGCATTGAAGAATTCTTGACTGCAGCTTAGACTCTTTGGGAATCGATCCCAATTTTAGCTTTGTTGGTTTCTTCACTTCGCTACAAGATTGGTATTCCACGTATCGTTTAGCTTCTGCGGTAGGTACTGCATACACTCTTGTTCAAAAGATACAACAATTACCGTGAATACTTAATGTTCCATTTACTTTTGAAATCTTGGTACAAGATTACAAGATCAAACAATACAAACCGTTTTAGGAGGATTATCATTGTAAAAAATTCTTCTTCAATGGAATGTTTCTTCGGCTGTTTCCACCTCCATTCCCACCGGTAATCTACTAACAACAAGTGATACAATATGGATTGCTCCTGACAACTGGATTGTTCAGGATATTATTCCTGGTCAAACCCTGTTGATATAAGTATCTCTACCGGTATTCCTGCATTCTACATCCCCGGTGTCGAAACAAAATTAACGGACGAAATAGTAATGTGTCAATTGCAAATGAAGAATACAATCCCAAGTGGTTTTTCTCTTGAGCAAAATTATCCGAATCCATTTAATCCAATACGACAATCAGTTATCAAGTTTCCAATATTTCAGTGATGTAACCTTAAAGTTTTGATGTTTTCGGAAACGAAGTTGCAACACTTGTCAATGAAGAAAAACCTGCAGGAAGTTATGAGGTGGAATTTAACGCAGCAGGATTGTCGAGCGGAATTTATCTCTACAAACTTCAGGCAGGTTCTTTCGTTGAAACTAAGAAGATGATTTTGATGAAATAAGAATTCTAATAATTATTTTTTAATAGGGCCCTGCAGTGAAAATAACAGGGCTTTTTCTTGCGGCTAACATTTAATAATCTTCTTGTTTTTGATAAAAAAATAGTTGATGTTAAACCTATAAGAATACATCTACACTTTCTGGAAGGCTTTTTAGCCCTAACTAAGCTATCTCCCCTCTACTGAAATTATTCAGTTCTCCTCAAGCGTGGATGCAGTTCTCAAATGAGTTCTGTGTTTGCGTTCTATAATAAAATAAATCACAAAGATTAGAAATATTCATTCGTAAAAAAATCATTAAATGTAGAGTCCAGATTGGCAAAATTTATTTCTCTATTCTTTTTGTTTTTCTTTTCGGTACTGATAAATGCACAAGATATAACAGGAAATCTTGAGGGTTTAGTATCCGATTCTCTTGGTACTCCACTACCTGGTGTCAATATCACAGTACAGAGTAATAATCTGCAGGGAATTAAAGGAACAGCTACAAATGAGAGAGGATATTTTAATATATTCTTCCTGCCAGTTGGTAACTATAAAGTAAAAATAAGTATGATTGGTTTTAGAGAACTCATTATTGAAAATGTTATGATCAGACTTGGGAAAACTACTTATCTTGGAAATTTAAAATTATCACAAGAAGCAATTAATCTTCCTGAAGTAACCGTCTCTTCGCAAAAGGAAATTATAGATCCAACGTCAACAAATTACGGAGGGAATATTCAGCCGAAATATTTTGACCAATTACCTATGGATAGGGATTATAAAAGTATAGTAACATTATTGCCACAAGCTAATTCAAGTTTTTATGGTGACGGAGTAAATGTTGGGGGATCTACAGGATTTGAAAATAAATATTTCGTCGATGGTGTTGAAGTAACTGACCCTTTGTTTGGAACAGTTGGAATGAACTTACCATATAACTTTATTCAGGAAGTTGAACTAAAAGCAGGCGGATATGAAGCCGAATATCGCAGCTCTCTTGGTGGTCTAGTTAATGTTGTTACTTACTCTGGAACAAATAATTTTCATGGTTCTGTTTTTGGATTTTATACAGGAAACAGCTTCACTGGTACCAGTGAGTTAGGATTGCTTGATCCAACACAAGGTGATTTTACAATATATGATGTTGGCTTCAGTCTTAGAGGACCAATTCTGGATGATAAGCTGTGGTTTAGTGTTGCATATAACCCAACATTCGAAAATCACGACGTTAATGTACCAAGTTTTGGAACTTATGCAGACAAAACAGTAATGCATTCTTTTGCTTCTAAACTTACGTGGAGTGCTTCATCTCAATTACAGTTTATTCTAATTGCGAATGGAGATCCATCATACTACTAATGGAGCTGGATATGGAACCCTTGTCGCTCCGGATTCAATGACGAATCCGGATTCGTACTTTCAAAACTATACCGGGGGGATGTATAGCGTGGCATTTAAAGGTATATATTCAGTTAGCTCAAATTTATTATTGAATGCTTCTATTGCGAGAGTAACCAGGCACGATACTGGTGAACCCGCAACCGAAGTAGGCAATGATGCTTTTTATAACGATGAGATTACAAATATCTGGTCAGGTGGAACTGGTGGATGGTGGGACTCATATCCGTTACAACACGATGATAAATATTTCTGGAACATATTCCTTTAATACTCACAATCTCAGCGCTGGAATTGAATATAAAGTTAACGGAACAGACAATAGATACATGGGTAATATTATAACAAGGACTCATGATTCAATTTACGCAGAATATGTTTATGAAGGATTTCAAACGGTGCAGCAAAGAATTCCATCTTTTTACATTCAGGATAATTATCAGGTTTTTCGATCGCTTCGATTTAATGTTGGAGTAAGATGGGACGGTCAGTATATAATTGGATCAGATGATAAACTTGCACAAACTAATGAAGTTCCTTTACAACCGCGGCTGGGACTTATCTACTCACCAAGTGAATATGGTTCAGATAAATTTTTTGGTTCTTATGGTCGATATTCTCAGGAGCTTAACTTAGGTACAGGTTTGGCATATTCCGACCAGGGATATGATTCTACATATTTTTATCTTCAAGATCCAAGAAATTACCCAGGAAGTGAACCGATTGATATATTCGCCAATCAAAGTTCAATCGCTCCTGAAGTAAAAAACTTGCAAGGTCAGTACTATGACGAATTCAGTCTGGGGTATGAACGATTATTATGGAATGATTTCAAACTGAGTATCCAGGGACTGTACAGAACTCTAGGTGAATCTATTGAAAATGGCTATAGCTTATCTGAACAAAGATTTGTTTCTGGTAATCCGGGTAAGTACCCTTTGCAGGATCGTCCTGAAGCAATGAGAGATTATGCTGCTTTAATTGTAAGTATTGAACGGCGTGGTGATGCGCACTTTAATTTTCTTGCTTCATATGTTCTTTCAAGAGACTATGGAAATTATGAAGGATTATACGATGCATTTTATCATAGTGGCTTTCCGAATCAGAACCTGAGTTTTGATAATGCATTGATATTCGAAAACATATACGGGCTAGTTCCGAACGACAGAACGCACGTATTTAAATTTTCCGGTTCATACAATTTTTTATTTGGACTGACCGCTGGTATTACATTTCTTTTAGAGAGTGGTACACCATTAAGTGAATACACAACCGGAAGTTATTATACAGGGATAAGATTTCTTTCTAAGCGTGGTTCTGCAGGCAGAACTCCAACTGTCTGGGATCTGGGTGCCCGGTTTACTTATGAATTACCATTGGTAAATTTAGTTCGTTCTCGTTTTATTCTTGATTTATTTCATATAGCAAGTCAACTTGAGCCGGTAGATTTTAATCAGGAAAAGTACTTTGTTGATTTTAGTGGGGATCCGATTGGTCTAAATCCAAACTATGGTCAGGCATACAGATATCAGCAGCCAACGTCTATGAGATTAGGAATGGAAATTAATTATTAAAATGAAAAGACTTTTAACATTAGTAATCTCAATTATTGTAATTATTGCTTGCCAATATTTATTGGCTCAGGAATCAAACATTACTTTCGAGCATTATTCAATTGACCAGGGAATGTATGAAACAAATATTTTTACTATTATCCAGGATAGGACTGGTTATTTATGGTTTGGAACCTGGGGCGGAATAGAGAGATACGATGGTTACAATTTTAAAGCATACAGAAAAGAACTGGATAACCCGAATAGTATTCAAACTCAATTTGTTAGTACATTATACGAAGACAAAGAAGGAAATATATGGGTTGGTACCGAATTTGGACTGGAGAAGTTTAATAAAATAACCGGGAACTTCTCACAATACTTGCCGTATCCACCGAATACCGAACCAGAGAGTAATAATTTTGTTTCCTCAATATGTGAGGATAAATTTGGAATGCTGTGGATTGGAACCCGCGATGGTTTATATAATTTTGATAAAAAATCAGAAAAATTTATTTGCATTCGAAATAATGATAAGAACCCGGAAAGTATAGGCAGCAACGATATAAGTGCGATACTTGAGGATAAAGCCGGCTCAATTTGGTTTGGTAATAGTAAAGGTCTTGATAAACTTGATAGAAAAACCGGATCGTTCATACATATTTGGAATGATCCGAATAATAAAAGTGAATGGACTAATTATTTTGTAAATACATTATTCGAAGATAAGTCCGGCATCCTTTGGTTGGGAACACGTAAGGGATTAGTTGCTTTCGATCAAAAAGAGGGAACGTTTACACCATATATTAAAGAAGAAGGAAATTCAATCTCATCAATTTGCGAAGATGCATCCGGGCATCTTTGGTTTGGCTCCTGGGTGTCAGGTCTTTATTCATTTGATAAAAAATCAAAGAAGTTCACTCATTATTTACATAATGAGAATGATCCGGGCAGTTTAAGTTCGAATACAGTAACTTCAATTTGTTATGAAAGATCCGGTACTATCTGGATTGCAACACGCGGCGCTGGTGTCAACAAAATTAATCGCATAAAGCAGCCATTCAAAAAATATTTATTTAATGAGGTTAGCCATATCATTAAAGCAAACAACGATATGATTTGGATCGGTACATCAAAGGGATGGAAAAAATTTAACCCAAAGACAGAAGAGTTAATTCCTTATTCATTTGGAAAAGATTTTTTAATCGCAGAAGAAGAGTCTGGAGATTTATGGTTAGCTAAAGAATCAGGTGGTATTTATAAACGGGATGTTAAAAACCGTATAACCAATTATTATGATTCTTCCGGCAGGGAATTCGATAAAATTGTTAATCGCGTATATAAAACTCCTGATGGTATGGTTTGGATAGGGACTATAGATGGTGGAGTATATAAAATTGCTCCAAATGGAAATTTAATTAGGAAAATTTTAGAGACAGGTTGGGTAATGGATTTTTATTTAGATAGTTCAGGTCTATTGTGGATCGGGTCAATTGAAAGTGCACTAATATGTTATGACCCTGCAAAAAATATTGTTGTTAATAAATTTTATTACGATCCTGGAAATCCTGGAAGCATTAAATCCAATGTTGTTTTTAAAATCCTTGAAGATAATGCAGGAGTATTATACTTTGCTACAAATAAAGGTCTTGGTATATATAATCGTTCAACAAAAGAATTTAATTTTTTTAATGAAAGAAACGGATTGCCTCATGACATGTTATGGTCGTTTCTCGGAGATGATGTTGGTAATTTTTGGATAGTTACCCGGAAAGGTATTTCAAAGTTCAATACAAATACAAAGCAATTTCAAAACTATGATGTGTCCTATGGCTTGCCGGAGAATGGATTTTATTTAAATGGTGCCTGCAAAACAAGAAATGGCGAAATGTATTTTGGTTCACCAAATGCAGTCGTCAGGTTTCAGCCCGACAGTATCAAGAATAATCCCTTTATACCTCCAATTGAAATAACAACCATCCGAAAATTTGAAGAATCCGTTCCTATCGGCAAAGAGATTGATTTATCATACAAAGAGAATTTTCTATCTATTGAATTTATAGCGCTAAGTTATATAAGCCCGGAACGAAATCAATTTGCTTACAAGATGGAAGGAGTTGATACTGGTTGGGTCTATTCAGGCACAAGACACTATGCCTCATATCCAAATCTTGATCCCGGAGAATATATCTTTAGAGTTAAAGGATCAAACAATGATGGAGTTTGGAATGAAGAGGGAACTTCAATTGCTATTATAATTTCAGCTCCGTGGTGGGAAACCTGGTGGTTTAGAATTTTTGTTTTTGTTGTCTTACTTACAACAATAGGTGGAATTATCAGATATATTGAAATGAAAAAGATTAAAAGAAAAATAGAAATGCTTGAACAGGAAAGAGCATTGGAGAGAGAAAGAACCCGTATATCAAGGGATATGCACGATGAAGTAGGTTCAAGCCTTTCTGAAATCGTAATACTCAGTGAGCTTGCAAAAAAGAAACCGGGCGAGGCTGAGCAACATATAAAGGAAATTTCTGATAGAGCGGCAGAAGTTATTGATAATGTGAGTGAAATAGTCTGGGCAATGAATCCTCAAAACGATAAGCTTGATAACCTTATTGCACATACCCGAAGATATGCAGTTAAATACCTTGGTTTGGCAAATATAAGTTGTCAATTTATGGTTCCAGAAATTATTCCTGCCTCCCCGCTTTCTGCAGAATTAACACGCAATATATTTCTTGTAGTGAAAGAAACTCTTCATAATATAGTTAAACACTCTTGTGCTTCGGAAGTAACATTTACTATTGATCTTTTAAATCAGCAGCTTAACATAAAAATCAAAGATAACGGAAAAGGTTTTTCATTAGATGAATCAACAGGTTTGGGAAATGGATTATTAAATATGAGAAGGCGGATAGAAGATATCAGTGGTGTTATCAATATCGAATCAACTTACGGAAAAGGAACTCAAATAAATTTTACTGTTCAAATTAATAACTAACCAAATCAAGATTACTTAATTCTAAGTATTGATTGAGGAAGAAGTGTAAGCTATTTTTTGTCATGATAATTAATGTTGGAATTGTAGAAGATAATAATAAAATCCGTAATGGATTAGCCGCTATTATTGATGGCTCTGAAGGTTTTCGGTGCAATGCAGTTTATGAAACTGCAGAAGAAGCTCTAAAGAAAATTCCTAAAGAAAATCCTGATGTAGTATTAATGGATATTAACCTTCCGGGAATGACTGGAATTGAGTGCGTTGTAAAACTTAAAGAAATTTTGCCGGATATTCAGATTATGATGCTCACCGTTTATGAAGACAATGAGATGATATTTAAATCACTTACAGCCGGAGCTACAGGTTATATATTAAAACGAACTCCTCCAGCCGAACTTCTTGATGCAATAAAGGAAATTCACAGCGGTGGTTCACCAATGTCCGATCAGATAGCGCGTAAAGTTGTTGAGACATTTCAAAGAATGGGAGGATCAAATAAGGATACTGAAAATCTATCTGACCGTGAGTCGGAAATTCTTGCTTATCTCTCAAGGGGTTATCATGATAAAGAAATTGCGGATAAACTTTTTCTGAGTGTTAAAACTGTCAGAACACATCTCAGAAATATTTACAAAAAATTACATGTCCGTTCGCGTACTGAAGCAGTTCTAAAATACCTGCAGAAATAATTTCACAGAATGAACTATAATTATTAGTCCGGATTATTTGATCCGGGGATTTGTATGAATGGAGAAACCATAAAAATTACTTTCATACTTTCACTTATTCTCCTTTGAATACTTAAAAACACTTAGCAAACCCGTCAATCTATCTAATTTAGATTGAACAATACCTCATTTGACCGATATAAAGGATCGCCTTTATTTTCTACTTTTACTCAGGTTAATAAATCACCTGATTACAAAGATTCCATAAAATATATCAGACTCTATTAACTAAAATTTTTTACCAAATAAAGGAGTTCTTATGAAAAAATTAGTGCACATTTTGTTTTTCCTTTCGCTGTTTTTAATAACAGCATTTCCTCAGGGTAGAAATCAGGGAGGAGTAATACCTGAGAAATTTACCGCTGATCGACTTCAGGAAATTAATAAACCAAATACATTTGGTTTAAAGGGATTAAATGAGAGAGAATCATTGCTGTTGAAATCTAAAAGTAATAATTGGCAAACCACATTAAGAAATCCACAAAGAGGTTTTTATGAAGAAGAAGGATTTAATACAAAGAATACAAGAACAAGCATAAATAAAACACTACTTGGAAATGGTTTTCTATTAATAGAGGAAATTAACCAATACTGGAATCTTTCTGCTTGGGTTGATACTTTTAAGATTTCATACACATATGATGGAAACAATAACCTGACTGAAATTCTCTACCAAGCCTGGGATGGCTCTGCCTGGGTGAATAGTTGGAAGGCTTCATACACATATGATGGAAACAATAACCAGACTGAATTGCTCTCGCAGGGATGGATTGGTTCTGCCTGGGTGAATATTGAAAAGTATTTATTCACATATGATGGGAACAATAACCAGACTGAATGGCTCTGGCAAAATTGGAATGGTTCTACCTGGGTGAATGCACGTAAGTGGTCCTTCACATATGACGCAAACAATAACCAGACTGAATGGCTCGACCAAGACTGGGGTGGTTCTACCTGGGTGAATCAATATAAGTCTTTTTACACATATGATGGGAACAATAACCAGACTGAATTGCTCTCACAGGGATGGATTGGTTCTGTCTGGGTGAATCAATATAAGTATTTTTACACATATGATGGGAACAATAACCTGACTGAAGCGCTCCAACAGACTTGGAGTGGTTCTACCTGGGTGAATCAATATAAGTCTTTTTACACCTATGATGGGAACAATAACCAGACTGAACAACTCCAACAGACTTGGAGTGGTTCTACCTGGGTGAATTACGATAGGGGTTCATTCATATATAATGGAAACAATAACCAGACTGAATGGCTCTGGCAAAATTGGAATGGTTCTGCCTGGGTGAATTATTATAGGGGTTCATACACATATGATGGAAACAATAACGAGACTGAAAGACTCCAACAATTCTGGGGCGGCTCTACCTGGGTGAATCAATATAAGTCTTTTTACACATATGATGGAAGCAACAACCTAACTGAACAACTCCGGCAAAATTGGGATGGTTCTTCTTGGGTAAATTTTCTTAAGTATTCCTACACATATATTCCTGTAACGGACAGTAAATGAAGATTTAAGTTCTGTAAATTCTTACAGCTTATCAAACAACTATCCTAATCCTTTTAACCCATCTACCAACAATTCGATTCCAGGTTCCAAACACTTCATTTGTAAATCTAAAAGTGTATGACGTTCTTGGAAATGAAGTTGCAACATTAGTGAACGAAGAGAAAGCCACTGGAAGTTATGAAGTGAATTTCAGTGCGGCCAGTCTATCTAGTGGAGTTTATCTGTATAAACTTCAGGCAGGTTCCTTTATTGAAACGAAGAAGATGTTGTTGTTAAAGTAACATCTTAATTAATTAAATATTATAGGCGAGTCTTGGACTCGCCTATATTAAAAAATATTGGAGATAATTATGAAAAACATTTATTATTTAATTGCAATTAGTTGCATACTATTTTCTTCTTTATTAAATGCCCAATGGATAAGAAACAATGGACCAAACGGCGGTGTTCATTCCATTGCTGTCTCCGACACGAATCTCTTTGCTGGAACTGTTGGAGGCATAATTTATCGTTCAACCAACAACGGTACAAGCTGGACGGTTGTGTTTAACGGCATCTATGTTGATGCAATTGCCATCTCAGATACGAATATCTTTGCTGCGACTGACGGCGGCGTCTATCGTTCAACCAACAACGGGGCAACTTGGACTGTGTCCGGCTTGACGAACGTTTCTCCCCAGGCTCTCGCCATCTCCGACACGAATCTATTTGCCGGAACTTATCAAAGCGGAGTCTATCGTTCCACAAACAACGGGACAAACTGGACTTCGGTTAATAACGGCCTGACAGGCGATGCCTTAAAAATCACCGCTCTTTTTGTCTCCGACACAAATCTATTTGCCGGAACTTGGGGTGGTAGCGCTTTTCGTTCCACCAACAACGGCACAAGCTGGACTTCGGTGAATAACGGCTTGACGAGCAATAATGTTACATGCTTTCACTGTATCTGGCACAAATCTCTTTGCCGGAACTTATTTTGGAAGTGGGGTTTATCTTTCCACTGACAACGGGACAAGCTGGACTGCAGTCAATATCGGTTTAACAAACAGTAATGTAAGGGCTCTTGCCGTTTCTGATACGAATCTCTTTGCGGGCACTGATGGCGGTGGAGTCTTTCATTCCACAAATAACGGGACAAGCTGGTCTTCATTCAATACCGGCTTGACGAACAATGTTGTTAATGCTCTTCTCGTCTCTGGCACATATCTTTTTGCCGGGACTAATGACGGTGTTTGGAGAAGACCATTATTGGATGTTACAGGTGTCGAAGATAAGAATAATGAGATTCCTTCTAAATTTACACTTGAGCAAAACTATCCAAATCCATTTAACCCATCAACCACAATCATATATTCAATTCCAAATCTAGAATTTGTGACTCTTAAAGTATTTGATGTATTAGGAAATGAGGTTGCAACTTTAGTTAATGAAGAAAAAACGGTTGGAAGTTATGAAGTTGAGTTTAATGCAGCCAATCTGTCAAGTGGAATATACTTTTATAAGCTGCAAACAGGTTCATTCGTTGAAACGAAGAAAATGTTATTGTTAAAATAGTCTCTTATATTTTTTATTGAAATTAAGACCGCAGCTTTGCGGTCTTTCTATTTTTACTAACGCTACTCTGAATAAATTATTTATTTTCATTTAGTATACAAGAATTAGAATTCATAAATTTGTTAAGAATAAAAAGAAATTTTAGAATACTCCTAAGTCAATCCTAAATATAAAACCAGACTATTTACAAAAATGAAAATTTTAATTACTGCAATATTCTTAGTTCTTAACTATACAGGTATCATCAATTCACAAACAGAACTTCCAACTGAAACTTCTATTTTGTTCAGCGGCTCAGGAAATTGCATACTCTGTCACAGCAGCAATGGAAGTGCAATGACCTGGAATGGAATCGATGTCTCTCCAATTACTTACTGGCGTTCAACGATGATGGGAAATGCAAGTAAAGATCCATTATGGAGAGCAATGGTTGCAGAAGAAGTAAGTAACTTTCCCCAACTTCAGGAAACGATTGAAAGTACATGTCTTAAGTGTCATTCACCGATGGGTTATACTCAGGCTATTTATAATGGGCAATCAGGTTACTCAATGGCAGAATTGAAGCAAGATGCACTTGCGAACGATGGTGTTAGTTGTACAGCGTGTCATCAAATCAAACCGGATAATTTTGGAACTCAACAATCTTATTCAGGAAATTATTTAATTAATGCCGATAGTATTCTTTATGGTCCATATGAAAATTCCGATACAACTTTAATGTGGGCACTCATTGGTTATAAATCTCAATTCAGTCCGCACGTAAATCAGTCAGAACTTTGCGCTACTTGTCATACTTTGTTTACTCCTACTCTGGATGAACAGGGAAATATAGTCGGAAGTTTTCCCGAACAAACTCCATACATTGAGTGGAAGAATAGTATTTATCCATCGTTAAACTTAGAGTGTCAGGATTGCCATATGCCAAAGATTTATGATCCGATAAAAATTTCAGGGATGGGAAACTTTCCTGATAGAACTCCTTTCTGGCGTCATACATTCGTCGGTGGAAATTTTTATATGCAGAATTTATTGAAAAACAATATTGATTCCCTCGGACTTACTGCAGAACCAGAACATTTTGATTCAACGATTGCAAGAACCGAATATAGTCTCATGGAGAAGTCTGTTGAACTTAGTGCATTAACAAATTTTCAGAGTGATTTACTAGAGGTGAAACTATTCATTAAAAACTTGACTGGTCATAAAATACCAACAGGAATTCCTTTTAGAAGAATGTGGATTCATCTGACAGTTGAGCAGGGGATTGGAAATGTTGTATTTGAATCAGGCGAATGGGATAGCACTGGAAAAATTATCAATTACAATTCTGATTATGAAACTCATTATAATTTGATAGACGCAGAAGATCAGGTGCAAGTTTACGAGGGAGTTTTTGTGAATACTGATCAACAGGTAACATACACGCTTCTCCGTGCAGCAGAATATATAAAAGATAATCGATTACCTCCGCAAGGGTTTTCAACAAGTCATCCAAGTTATGACTCTATCAAAATTGTCGGTAATGCTTTGGAAGATAATAATTTTAATCGATATGGAATTTATGAGGGATCGGGTGGTGATAGTATTACATATCTTATACAAGCCCTTCCTAATACGGAATATCGAATTACTGCTGAAGTTTGTTATCAAACTGTAAAAACAGAGCTAGTCGATCATCTCAGACTAATCAACCATGAAGATATCAACAGGTTTGTAAATATGTATGATGTTCTGCCAAACATTCCCTTTGTTATGAAGCAGGAAATCTTGGATATAATTACCACCGGACTTGGGGATGAAATTATATCTGTAAATGAATTTCATCTGGAACAAAATTATCCTAATCCATTCAATCCAACTACAAATATCAAATATTCAGTTCAATCTTCAGAATTCGTAACACTTAATGTTTATGATGTTTTGGGTAATGAGGTTGCTAACACTAGTTAATGAAGAAAAACCTGGCTGGCAGTTATGAAATTGAATTCGATGGCTCAGCATTATCGAGTGGAATATATTTTTATAAACTTCAAGCAGGTTCTTTTGTAGATACTAAGAAAATGATTCTTCTTCGTTAAGTAGTCGTGGATTTACGTGAGACTCACTTCAAAAGTGAGTCTCATCATGTTCTTTACCAATGTTTAACTTTCTCAGGATCAAACTGAACTAATCCTATTGCTCTTCCTTTTTTTCGTATCATTGTTGGAATAGAAAGGAGCGCTTCTTCAGGATTGTTAGCTTCAATCATTGCATATCCGGTATGGTCGCCTGATTTGCATCCCCACCAAAAATGTGTAAGATAGCCTATTGCAAGGGTTTGTTTTACAACTAATGTACATTCGTCGTGAGTGTGTGGGGAGATTATCATAAATTTCTGCATAGCAAACTCCGTTTATAAAATTGTGAATAAAAAAGTTTTTTTATGTAAATAAATTTGGAAAATTACTGATTTTACATATCCTCAAGATATTTACGTACAAATCTTATGGCCATTGATCCCTCGCCAACTGCTGCAGAAATTCCAGTTAAAGCAGTTGACCTTACATCGCCCGAAGCAAATATCCCAGGGACACTGGTTTCAGGCATAAATGGTTTTCTTTCCAATTTCCAAAAATTATTAAATGATTTTTCTTTCATCAAATCATTTCCTGTAATAATGAAACCATTATCATCTTTTAGAACAATATTGTTGAGCCAGGTTGTACCGGGTTTTGCTCCAATATAAATAAAAAGTGCTTTTGCCGGAACAGTTTTTTCTTCACCGGTGTTTGAATCCTTTAGCGTGATTTTTTCTAAAACTGTAACTCCATCTGCGGATATTATTTCTGTATGAGTGTAAACATTAATGTTTGCAGTTTTACTTATGTTCTCAATAAGATAATTTGCTGCCGTCTTTTTAATTGATTCACGTCTTATTACTATATTTACTTCTTTAGCAAACTTTGAAATATGCATTGCTGCCTGGCAGGCAGAATTTCCACCACCAACAATATAAACAATTTCATTTTTACAGGCATGCGCTTCTATTGAAGCAGAACCATAATACACACCTGCACCGGTGAATTTATCAAGTCCTGGAATATCAAGTTTGGTATATTCCACACCAGTAGCAATGACGACACTTCTGCTGTGTACTTCCGAGCCATCAGTCATCTCTGTTATTTTATATCCGTCTTTCAAGTGTATGTTCTTCACTGTCTTGGGAGTTAAAATTTCAGTTCCGAAACGAAGTGTTTGTGCAATTGCTCTCCGTGTGAGATCAGCTCCGGATAATCCATTTGGAAAACCAAGATAGTTTTCGATCCTTGCACTACTGCTTGCTTGTCCGCCTGGATTGCTCTTTTCAATTAATATTGTTTTAAGTCCTTCGCAAGAGCCATAAACGGAAGCAGCTAATCCCGCCGGACCTCCACCGATGATGAGAACATCATACATTTTTTCGGATGCAGTTTGTTGAAGACCAATATGCTTAGCAAGATCCGGCAATGAAGGATCGCTTAACCACGTTCCATCTTTCAATACGACTAAAGGTAGTGCATCAAATTTAACATTAGTGCTGAGAAGATATTTCTCTGCTTCAGCATTGCCTTCAACATCCATCCAGACATACGGAACTAAATTTCCTGAAAGAAATTCTTTGAGACGATGAGACTTCGGTGCCCACTGGAAACCAATTATACGGATACCTTCATGGTCGGGTTTGTATTGAGCCTGCCATTCATCCAATAGATCATCTATTATTGGATAAAGTTTTTCGTCAGGTGGATTCCAGGGTTTCATCAGATAATAATCAAGTTTTAAATTGTTGATAGCTCTTATCGCAACATCGGTATCGGAGTAGGCAGTGAGTAGAATTAATTTAGCTTCCGGATAAATCTCTTTAGTTTTTTCTAAAAATGTAACGCCTTCCATTTCCGGCATACGTTGATCTGATATGAACAATGCAACTGTTTCATTCTTCAACTTTAATTCTTTGATAAGTTCAATGGCTTCTTTTGCTGAATCGGTGGCACTGATCCGATACTCGTTTTTGTACTTATTACGTACATCCCGTTGAATTGCCCGAAGCACTTGTTCATCATCATCAACAATTATTATAAATGGAAATTTCATTTTGTTACTATTTATTTATTATGCGATTGGGAGACAGATTAAAAATTCTGTTCTGCCCGGTTTCGAATGAACTTTTATTTCGCCATCATGATGAGTAATTATTCTTTTTACAAGATCGAGACCGATACCTGTTCCTTCACCAACCTTTTTTGTCGTAAAAAATGGATCGAATATTCTTGATTGAATTTCAGCAGGAATACCGGCACCGTTGTCAATGATTTTAATGTTTACATTTTTTTTATCGCAGGTGGTCTCAATAGTGATTTCACCTTCCTGGTTTAGAGCGTAAATTGCGTTGTCAATAATATTTGTCCAAACCTGGTTAAGTTCTCCAACGTATGCAGCTACATTGATGAGATCTGTACAAAATGATTTTTTTACCTGAATATTTTTCTCACGAAGTTTATATCCCAGGAGCGTAAGTGTATTCTCAATATCATTATGAATATCCGTAGGTTGTTTTTCGTTCGTTCTATCCATATGCACATGGCTCTTGATAGCGCTTACGAGATTTGAAATTCGGGTTGAAGCTTCTGCAAGGTCTTTAATTATTCTTTGAGAACTCAGTAAATTTTCAATCCACAATAAGATTTGTGCAAGATCTTCCGGCGGAACATCAACAGATAACTCCTCGAGGTCTTCCCTGGAAAAACCTGAATCTGTAAAGGTCTCAACAACTTGTTGGTCAGTCAGATGTCCTTTTGCTTCAAGCCAGTTCATCAGATCATCTTCATTTTTCATTCGCTGTAACGCACTCATTCTCTTTTTAAGTCCACCATCTTTAGATTCAATCTTTAGTCTGAGATGTTGAATATGATCTGCGTTGATATTTTGTTTGAGCATTTTTTCTGTTAGTTCAATATTCAAAAATAACCGGTTTGATAATTCATAGGATATTCTGTTTATCGCGGCAGCTGGATTATTTAGTTCATGAGCAATGCCGGCAGCAAGATTACCCAGCGCACTTACCTTCTCACGTTGCATTTGTGTAGTTGCAAAAAACCTTGCACGTTCAGTCATATAACCGATTAATCGTTGAATAAATTCAGGATTAAGTTGTTCCAGGTCGTGAAAATTATTTTTGATGAAGACTAGACTCCACGAAGTTTTTCTACTACAACTGAATTTCCTGAATACAACTTTAATCCTTGAATAAGGTAAGTAACCCGGTTACTCCTCCCGATTCCACTTCATTTGCAAACTAACTAAAAAATACCAATCTACCATTTACATCCATATAAAAGTTAATTCTGCCCTCGATAATGAAGAACATCCATTCAGCAGGTCACCTGTTTTGCCGACCAATTCACCATCATCATATTCTACACTTTCTGAATGATCTAAAATCCATTGCAAATGCTCCTCAGGTAGTTCACTCAGCGCTATGACCTTTTTTAATTCTTCAATTGTTACTGGTTGCATAAATTAAAAATTATATTAATGAGGTAGAGAGTTGTACTTAACAAATAAGACTTTAAAGATTTACTGACAATTTCATTTAATTTTATACTATGAAGATTGTCATAAAAATAATTATAAGTCAAGTGGCAATTTAAGATAATATGTCCCTGAAAAATGAGCATTTAGGTAATTGGTGATGAAGGATTAGATGTGAATCCAAAAAGGTAATTATACTCTTAATACAACTAAAATATTTATCGATCAGTTTAGAATTGATAAGATGATCGCAAATGCCGTTGTAGCACCAATTACAATTCAATTCTACCGTTAGTCAAATAGATTAGAATTATATAGAATCATATTCTATTTTTAATCAAATATATTAATCAATTATCTGGAGGTTCGAATGAAACATCGTTTACAAATCTTTATCGGAAGTCTTTTTTTTCTATTTACTCTATCATTATTTGCACAACAAAATCTAACTCTTCCCGATGCAAGCCAGCATGCTACTGTTATGCAGCAAGTCGGTTTGACAGACATTAATATCGATTATCACCGTCCAGGCATTAAAGGAAGACAAATCTGGGGAGTTCTGGTTCCTTATAATCAGGTATGGAGAGCAGGTGCAAATCAAAACACAACAATTTCATTCTCGAAAGATGTAATCATTGCAGGGCAAAATGTTCCTGCTGGTATTTATGGTCTTCATATGATTCCAACTGAAACAGATTGGACAATTATTTTAAGCAGAGACTACAGAGCATGGGGTAGCTTTTTTTATGATGAAGGAAATGACTTGATGAGATTTACAGTCTCTCCTCAATCTACTGATTTCCAGGAATGGTTGATGTATTCTTTCGATGAAGCAACACCAAACTCTACTACTGCTTCACTAAAGTGGGATAAATTGAAAATTTCATTTAATATTGAAATTGATCTTCACAAACAGATTCTTGACGATATGGCGATTCAACTAACAGGCATCCCGGGCTTTTTCTGGAATGGATGGAATCAGGCAGCAATGTATTGTTATGTTAACACCATTGATCTCGAACAAGGATTGAAATGGGCAGAACGTTCTATAAGTATTAATAAAACTGTAGCCAACGTGTATACAAAAGCTTTAATATTAGCGGATCTTAATAAAGCAGATGAATCTGCTGAATTAAAGAAAGAAGCTTTTATAAACACTTCTGAAGTTGATGTTAACAATCTTGGTTATCAATTACTTAGTGGTGGAAAGATTGATGATGCAATCGAAGTTTTTACAAAGAACACCGATCTTTTTCCAGAAAGCTGGAATGTATGGGATAGTTTAGCTGAAGCTTATATGAACAAAGGCGACAAAAAGCTTGCAATTCAAAATTATTCAAAAGCTCTTGGTATGGCACCTGAAAACCAGAAGGAGAGAATAAAAGGTACTTTAGCTCAACTTGGTGCCGGATAATTTTCTAAAATACATTTCTAATTTGCAGGGCGGGTCGTTGATTCGCCCGTTTTATTTTTAAAATATATCTTTAAAGTATAATTATATTTGCTGGTGAATGAAAAAAATTCTGTTCAATGGACTTAGATAAACAAAACGAGCGCAAGCAAAACATATCCAAAATAATAACTCCTTTATTTTTCCCGATTGCTATGTGGATCGTTTTTCTGCTTTCATTTCTTCTCAAAGAAGATTTCAGCAAGATGGGATTATTGCCGAGGAATTTAATTGGCCTTCTCGGGATAATTACTTCACCATTAATTCATGCAGATTTTTCTCATATAATTTCAAACACAATACCATTAATAATTCTTGGCTGGATAATTTTCTCCTTCTATCCAAAATTATCTTATCTGCTATTTGTATTTATATATTTATTTACCGGGTTACTTGTCTGGATCTTCGCACGACAGGTTTATCACATCGGCGCCAGCGGTGTGGTTTACGGATTTGTAAGTTTTTTATTTTTTAGTGGAATTTTCAGAAGAGATAACAAATCAATTGCTCTCGCTCTGGTAATTACTTTTCTTTATGGCGGATTAGTTTGGGGAATGATTCCAGGTTTAAAAGGCATTTCATGGGAATCACATCTTTTCGGGGCAATAACAGGACTACTAGCTGCGTATATGTTTAGAAATATTGATCCTCCTTCAAAAAAGTATGATTGGGAAGATGAACCAGATGATTTTGATGTAAACGAACTTGAAGTTTCATACGATCCTGAGAAAAATAAATTTAATAATCTATAATTAAAGGAAATTAATGAAGAAGAACATTCCGGAAACTCGGAAATACAGGTTGGATATGAATGAAAAAATTTTGAATTCAGGTTTTAGAGAATTCAACAAATTTTTTGCAATTGACAACAAAGCTTACGTCGAGGGTGCTTTACCTGTAAAGATGAAGGAACTAATGGGACTTGTTGGCTCTATGGTACTTCGTTGTAATGATTGCATTTTTTATCATATCGATCGATCAATATCCGAAGGTGCAACGAAAGAAGAACTTTACGAAGCCTTCAATATTGCGCTTATAGTTGGCGGCTCAATTGTGATTCCACATTTACGTTATGCATTTGAAGTAATGGAAGAAATTTACGGAGAGAAGTCAGAGTAAGAGTATGAACAAGAAAAAGAATGGCGAGAATATTCTAATCATCCCAAAAAAAATTATTACAGTCGACTCAAAAAACAGAATTTTAAAAGATCAGGCTGTAGAAATTAATGATAATAAAATCTCGTCTTTCATTCCGATTAACGAAATAAAAAAAGAAAATTTTACTGAGATAGTTGATGTTAAACATTTGACTCTGATTCCCGGATTTATTCAGACTCACATTCATCTTAGTCAAACACTTTTCAGAGGCTTAGCTGAAGATTTGCCTTTGCTTGACTGGCTTCGACTCAAAATTTTTCCATTTGAAAATGCACACAATGAAAATTCACTCAAGGTTACGACTCAACTGAGTATTAATGAATTACTGATGGGCGGCACTACAACATTTTTGGATATGGGAACATTAAGATTCGCCGAAGTCGTTTTGAACGAAATGATCAATTCTGGTGTTCGTGGATTTTCAGGAAAGTGTCTGATTGACATAAATGATCTTTATCCTGATTTCAAATCAACCACAAAAAAAGAAATCAGTGATATAATAAACCTTTCAAAAACATTTCATAATTCCGCTGAAGGAAGAATCAAATATTCTTTTTCACCAAGGTTTGTTCTTTCGTGCAGCGAACAAGCTTCTGAAGGAGACAAAGGAGATAATGAACGATTATCCTGGAAGTATTTATCATACTCATTCTTCAGAAAATGTTGATGAAATAAATGAAGTTAGAAAAAGATTTAATAAGGAAAATATAGAATACTTTAACTCCATAGGTGTTCTCGATGATAGCACTGTTCTAGCACATTGTGTGCATACATCCGATAGCGAAAGAAAAATGTTAAAAGAAAAAAATACACGGATTGCGCATTGTCCTTCTGCTAATCTGAAACTTGGTTCGGGTGTTGCTCCAATTCCACAATATTTGAAAGAAGGAATTTCTGTTACACTTGGAGCAGATGGGGCATCTTGTAACAATAATCTTAGCATTTTTAATGAAATGAAGTTGGCTTCTTTGATTCAAAAACCAATTCACGGAACTGAAGTACTGGATGCAAAAACAATGTTCAGAATGGCAACAATTGAAGGTGCAAAAGCTCTCCATCTTCAGGATGAAGTTGGCAGCATTGAAATTGGAAAGAAAGCAGACCTGGTTTTGATTGATCTCGATTCTTATTCAAACTCATTTTCTGATTCGGATGATTCAGTTTATTCCGATATCGTTTTTTCATCAACAACAGAGAATGTAAGAAGTGTGATGGTTGATGGTAAATGGTTAGTTAAGGATAATCACTCATTGATTTATGATCAGCAAGAACTAATTGCAAGAGGCAAAGAGCAATTAAAAATTTTGTTGAAAAGAATTTAATTATGAAAATAATATTCGCTTCAAAGAATGAAGGCAAAGTAAAGGAAGTTCGTTATATCCTTTATGGAATCAATGCTGAAATACTTTCTTTGAATGACGTTGGATTCACAGATGACATTCCTGAAACTGCAGATACTTTTGAAGGGAACGCAAAAATAAAAGCCGAAACAATTTATAATAAATTTAAGCTCCCAACAATTGCTGATGATTCGGGAATTGTAGCCTTACAATTAGGTAATGAACCCGGTGTTTATTCAGCAAGATATGCCGGCGAAAATGCAACCGATAAAGAAAATAATAAAAAGCTTCTTGAAAAGCTGAAATCCTTCTCTGAACCGCACAAAGGAAAATTCATTTGTGCAGCGGTCTATTATTTTGGTGCTGAATTTATTGTTTCAATGGGTGAAATTACCGGTAACAATAATTAAAGAATCTCGCGGAACAAATGGGTTCGGATACGATCCTTTGTTTCTGCCTGATGGTTATGATAAAACAACTGCTGAACTGCCACCGGAAATAAAAAATAAAATCAGTCATAGATTCAGAGCATTCGATCAATTAAAAAAACACATAGTGGAGATATAATTTGGTTGAGTTAATTTTAAAAACCTTTCTTTTTGCCATACTTACTTTAACAGTTTTCATAAGTTGTGATTCGAATACATCGGTCGATCCGCAGGAGACATATTATCCAGATTATTATCCTGATGATATTGGATCAACTTTTAAATACTCCATAACTGAAACTGATACACTCGGTAACATAGTTCAAGAGGGAACCAGAAATATTCTGTATTCCGGAACAACGATGTATAACGGAACAAATTATACAACACAGAAAGATTCACTTGATTTTGGTAGTCAAAGTTCAGTGAGTACATATCTTTTTCGTGAAACCAATACTGGTGTGTTTTATGCAGTAGATACCAGCCAAATCTCTCTTTTTATTCCTGACTCTCTGAAGCAGTATGTTACTCTTAGAACAGAAATGCAATTACTTTTTTATCCTTTAACGACAGGAAGTTCATGGAGTTTATATCGAGTAACTGCTGAAGTTCAGCCGGGAACAGAAATAAAAATTCTTGATATCATTGCAAATTTTGATGGTACTGAATACATCGATTTAAATTTAGATTCAGTAGCTGTTGTTGTTCCTTCACGTAGAATAAAGTATACCTTGGAGCTATTTACGGAAATTGGTTCACCGCCAGAAACATACAGTGCGTATATGTGGTATGTGGCCAGCATTGGTTTAGTAAAATATCAGGGTAATCAATTTATTGTGAGTGGTGGCGGTGGAGGAATTACTTTCGAGCCTTCGCCGAATATTATTAACCAAGATTTAATTCAATACAATATCGAATAAATTATTCTTAGTGACTTTGTGACAAATGAAGTTTGAGCCACAGAGACTCCAAGACAAAATAAATTATTTTTCTGCAATAACCACCTGAACAATTCCAAATGTCAGTTTATATTTTTTTACTGATTTGAATCCGACCTCTTTTAACAAATCAACCAGCGAAATTTTCTCATCAAACTCTTCTACGGAGGCGGGTAGATATTGATATGCACTTTTGTTTTTTGAAACTATACCACCAATGAAAGGAAGTATTTTTTTAAAGTAAAATTTGTAGAGGCTTTTAAAGATTTTATTCTCCGGCATCTGGAATTCGATCACGGTTGCTTTACCATTCTCTTTCAGAATACGATCGAATGATCTGAATCCTTCCTTTATATCATAAAAATTCCGGACACCGAAAGCGACGGTGATGTTTGTGAAAGTATTTTCTTTAAAAGGCATTTGTTCAGCGGTAGTTTGGATTACTTTGCCGTTAATCCATTCCTTTTTTTTTCTGAAAAGTCCGAGCATATTATGTGAAAAATCTGCACCGATGATATTTCTAACACCTTGCTTGTAAGCTTCAATGGCAACATCCCCGGTACCACAAGCAACATCAAGTAAAATACTTTCATTTCCTACTTTACTAAGTTGAAGTGCTTTTCTTCTCCAGTATTTATCAACTCCAAAACTTAGTAAATGATTGAGGAAGTCATAACTCCCGGCAATCGAATCAAAAATATTTTTTACTTTGCTTTTCTTATCATCCATATAATCATCCGATCAAGAGCAAAATTATTCTGTCAGATATTTTTCGTATTCAAACTCCGGCTTTCCAATTATTCTTCGCCACCAGTTAAAAATCAATTTGCCGGACCAGACAGCAAATATCATAAACAATAATCCACCGATGAGATCTATAACATAATGATACCACAGATAAACTGTTGAAAAGATCAGCAAAGCACCAACAGGGATAAAGAAAAACCTCGACCTGCTTTTAAGACGGTACGAAAGATACATCACAATAAGAGTTATCATTGTATGACCACTCGGAAAAATATCCCGTTGAACAACTTCAGCAGGGTTTGGTGTACCACGCGGAATTGATTCACCTGAGTTTGTTAAATCACGAAGAAAGTTTGTTAGAAAAAGTCCTGGTAGATCCTGGTTCATTGTTTCAAAATTGTGGAGTGTAAATCGTGGACCGATTCCAGGCCAGATAAAGTAACCGAGGTAAGATAAATAAAAACCATAAATGACAATGAAAACCGAATAATCCATAGCGACGTATCTTTTCTTTTTCAAAAGGAATAAGCCAAGTAGAATCGGCAACAGATAAAACATTCCGTAAACGATTTGCAGAATTTCAGTTAATACAGGATTGGAGATCTGCTGCAGAAAATGTGTTGGGTTAGTTCCAAATAACCAATGATCAATTGCAATAAACATTGCATCGTGGTCGTAAATTCTGATTGGCTTTATCATGAAATAAAGCTCTTTAAAAGTGATCAGGACAACAGGAACAATATACCAGTAATGAACTGCGTTCCAGAATTCATTATCGTATTTAGATTCAAGGTATGCAAGCAAAAAGCTGAAAAAAATTATTATAAAATTTACTATTATCCACATCATCCAGGTTTCAATTCTTTCGTGATAGATGATATGTAGAACAGAAAGGATGATGTAGAATACAATTACAACTACATCAAAAGCTTTGAGATGCTTTATAAACTTTTTGAGCTTATCCATTCAGAAGTTTGTTAATGAATTATTTTCGGGTTAAACCTGATGAGAATTTCATAGCGTGTCCTGTAAGAACGACGAAATCATCAACAGTAAGATTCTCTGCACGAAGCGACAGGTCAATACCCGAATTTGAAAAATCAATTTCGTGAAATATACTATTACTGAAGGAATTTTTTAGAGTTTTTCTTCTGTTTCCAAAAGCTGCTTTCACAATAGCAATGAATAATTTGTCAAAGTGCCGAGCGTCCCGTTTCTGCTCTTCGTTTGATTCAGTAATATCTTTGAAGTGAATATGAACTAATGCCGAGAATACTTTCGGCTTAGGGTAGAAAACATTTGGGGAAATTTTGAAGCAAAGATTAGTCTCTGAAAAATATTTTAGTACGACTGCCAAAATACCGTAATCCTTTGTCCCTCTGTTTGATATCATGCGTTTTGCGACCTCAAGTTGGACCATAAACACAGCATCTTTTACCAATTTGTTATTTTCAATCAACTTGAAGAGAATGGGTGATGTAATGTTGTAAGGAATATTACCAACAATTCGTAGTTTGTTTTTTTGTGAAGTAAGTTTTGATAAATCCGTATCTAAAAAATCTTCATTGATCAGTTGAAGATGAGGGAATTTATCTTTTATATTTTTTGTAAGTTCTTTATCTATCTCGATAGCGATGAGATTAACATTTGATGCTAATAATTTTTGAGTAAGCGCTCCGTAACCAGGACCAATTTCAACTATTAAATCATTCGACTGAGGATTGATTTCCTTCACAATATTGTTGAGGATGTTTTCATCCTTAAGAAAATTTTGTCCGAATCGTTTTTTAGGTTTGCTTTGAATTTTCATTAAACAAAAATAAGCAAGAAGTGCTGTAATTAAGTATTATACCTTCGAGTCTTTGTGTCTTTGTGGTAAAAGAAGTAATGGCCACGAAGACTCTAAGACACAAAGAGATAATTAAGTCAAATTATCGTTTGATAAAAACACAAAACTCATTAGTTTTTCAAAAACAAAAAAGGATTATTCCCCAATGCAAAGAAATTCAATCATCAGCATAGATATGGGCGGGACGAAAGTTCTCGGCTGTGTGGTAAATTCAAAAGAGGGAATAATCGCTCGTGTAAAAAAACCAACCGATCCGACAGTCTCCAGGAAAGAATACATTCACCAGCTTGCGGAAATTGTCTCTGAGCTGATTGAAGTAGTTCACGTCAACAGAAAGAAAATAAAAGCTGTCTGCCTCGGTGTGCCCGGCCTGGTTAATCCTGATACCGGAATTATTAGGCTTGCACCAAACCTCGGGTTGAAAAACTTCAACATTAAAAAAATGTTGGAAGCCGAAATTTCTTTTCCTGTTTTAATTGAAAACGACGTTAACCTCGGTGCGCTTGGAATAAAAAGTTTTGGAGTTGGGAAGAAAGCAAAGAATTTGCTGGCAGTTTTTGTGGGAACGGGAATTGGTGGAGGATTGATTATTGACGGAAAACTATACCGCGGTTCAAATTATGTTGCAGGAGAAATCGGACATATGCTTGTTGACAAAAAGGGTCCCAGATGTGGCTGCGGAAGAAAAGGATGCTTTGAGGCAATTGCAAGCAGAACGGCGATAGTAAATAATATTATTAAAGATATTAAATCAGGTAAGCGAAGTAAACTTTCCAAACTTGTGAAATCCAAAGAAAGAATAAGAAGCAAATCGCTTTCATCTGCAGTTAAGTCCGGAGATAAAGTTGTGCGAAGAAGAATTAAAGAGGGATGTGAAGTTATTGGTGGAACACTTGCAAGCATTGCTAATCTATTAAACCTTGATATGATTGTTCTCGGCGGAGGAATGATTGAGGCACTGGATTTTTATATGCTTCCTTTAATTAAAAAATCTTTTTCTGAACACGCATTAAATGATTCTGTAAGAGGATTGAAATTACTAGCTTCGAAACTTGGAGACGATGCAGCAATATTTGGCGGTATTGCACTCGCTGAAGAGTTTTTGAGTGTGAGGGTTTGAATAAAGAGATAACATCTTTTTAAAAAGAAACTATGTCGTCCCATACGGGACTCTGGTTTGTTTGTG
This sequence comes from uncultured Ignavibacteriaceae bacterium, assembly GCA_963790385.1. Lineage (GTDB taxonomy): Bacteria > Bacteroidota > Ignavibacteria > Ignavibacteriales > Ignavibacteriaceae > IGN2. The sequence goes on along the minus strand of CAWBOG010000002.1, from coordinate 450,729 downwards.
GTTTTATTGTTTCTATAAATATTTTGTCCCTACGGGACAAATAGAAACTGAGATTGCTTGTATTAATGAGCTTAATCCCGTTAGGGATTAAATATTTATAGAAACGAAATAAAAAATATTTAAATTAGTCCCGTCAGGGACGATATATTTATAGAAAAAATTATCAACAAAAAATTGAATTCCTTCTAGGGAAGACAGATAATAAAAAATGGCGAACACATTTACACAAATTTATATTCAATTTGTATTTGCGGTTCAGAACAGAGCATCATTGATTCAGTCGGAATGGAAGGATGAGTTATACAAGTACATCACCGGTATCGTTCAGAAGAATGGGCATAAATTGATAGTGATAAATGGAGTTGCAAACCACGTTCATATTTTTACCGGATATAAACCTCATCAATTAATTTCAGAATTAATGCAGGATGTAAAAGGTTCATCATCCAAATGGATAAACGGGAAGAAGTTTGTGAAAGGAAAATTCATTTGGCAGGAAGGATACGGCGCATTTTCGTATTCACATTCACAAATTGATCAGGTGGTTAAATACATAAATAACCAGGAGAGACATCATCAGAAGCAGACGTTCAAGGAAGAATATGAATTGTTGTTGAAAAAATTCAACGTTCAATTTGATGAGAAATATATTTTGAAGGATGTTGAATGAAATTTATGGCGTCCCGTACGGGACTTTGGTTTGTTTGTGGTTTCATTGTTTCTATAAATATTTTGTCCCTATGGGACAAGTAGAACAATGGTTCATAGATTAAAGAAGTTAATCCCGTTAGGGATTAAATATTTCTAGAAATAGATAACAAAAAATTAATAAGTCCCGTTAGGGACGATATATAAAATGATTGCCAGCAAGCTTGGAGACGATGCAGCAATATTTGGCGGTATTGCTCTTGCTGAAGAGTTTTTGAGTGTGAGGATTTGAATAAAGAGATAACATCTTTTTAATAAGATGTCATCTCTAATAAAAGAACAATATCGTTCCTTTGGGACTATGATTGGTCTGAGGTTTCGTCGTTTCTATAAATATGTTGTCATGATTGGACAAAAATGAAAATAATATGCACCTATAAAATACTCAGAGGTTTGATATGATCCTTCAAATTATAGCGGTATTAATAATAATACTTGTCCAGTATTATTTTATTAAAAAAATAAAATTCATTCTTAAAAATCTTTTTCCTAAAATACATGATAAAGCAATATTAATACTGCTTTCCATCTATCTTTTCATATTTAATTTTCTTTTAATATCGGGATTTTTCTTAACAATTTTCAAAGAAATTACAAATCAGTCCATCCGATATCCTCAAACTCCATTAAATAATTTTCTTGTAATTTATTTTTTCTGGGGTGTATTACTGACAATCTTTCAATTGTCTCTTTTATTCATTTTGTTAGATTTGTTTAAGCTTGTAGCATTACTATTCTACAAAAGATTTAAATCTAAGATTATAAAAATTGAATCTGTTATCGTTTTAATAATTACAAGTATAATTATACTTTATGTCCCAGCTAGAATTACTTACGACAATTTTGCTGTAGATATTCGCTCTATTGAATTCGTTACGAATAATCTTCCCGAAGATCTTGAAGGCTTTAAAATAACTTTTATATCAGATATTCAGGCAGATAAATACACTAATGAACGAAGATTAGAAAATTATATTGGAGCGGTTAATTCAACTAATCCAGACTTAGTTTTAATCGCTGGAGATATAATTACAGATTCACCAGATTATATTCAAACAGCCGCAAAATTTTTAGGAAAAATCAATGCTGAATACGGAGTATTTTCTTGTATAGGAGATCATGACAAATGGGCATACATTGACGATACGAAGCGTAGCATTAAGGAAATTATGGAAGCACTCGGTGAATATGGGACAGAATTGGTAGATAATGATCTAAGAATAATTGAAGTTGGTAATTCCAGAATAGGAATAACTATTATTACAAATACTTATGACGAAATTATTTCAGAAGAACAATTGGCAAAAGTTTCCGATAAAAACTACGGGAACATTAAAATATTTCTAACTCACCAGCCATTTAATTTTCTGATTAAACATGCAAATGAAAATAACTATGATTTATTCCTTGCTGGTCATACACACGGAGGACAGATTACATTCTTATTCCCTTTTATAAGTTTATCACCAACTTTAATCGAAACAAAATATGTAAAGGGTGATTTTTATTTCGATGATATGCTGGCTGTTGTTAGTAGTGGTCTTGGTATGTCCCTTGTACCTATACGATATAATTCAACACCTGAAGTTGTTTCGATAATTTTAGTAGACAAATAAATGTAGCCTGCTGCAAGCAGGGACGAAATAGAAAATGATTGACAGCAAGCTTGGAGATGATGCAGCTATATTTGGCGGTATTGCATCTTGCTAGAAGAGTTTTTGGAAGTTAGAATATAGTCAAATTATTTTAATTCAAAGTGTAAAACATCTCGACCGCAAGGAATAGGACTGTAAGCCGTCAGATTATTGTAATCCTCTTTCAAAATATTTTGATTTTCCTTCGGCACACAAATCAAAAATACTGATCGATACATTGTGTGAGTCGTCCATGATCCATTCCCACATCCATTTCGATGAACTCTGTACCAAGCATGATTAACTATTATATTTTTAGAAATTAATCTCTCGATTTCTGCAGAAGGATCAATCACATCTTCAAGAGAAGCAAAATTGTACGTATAATAATAACCTTCTGGGAATTGATAATTTGTCAGGGATTCGAGAGTTTCAGTCTTGTAACTGCTCAAATCAATTTTGTAGTTGATAGGTTCACAGCTAGAAAATACAATAAATAATAAACAAAATATTAAAAATTTTATGTTTTGCATTTTATACCCCAATTATATTATTTTCTTTTAAAAAGATAGATAATATAAAATGCAATATCAACATACATTTAATAAAATATTTAAATGAGTAAATCAGCAATTTTAATTAAACATGAAATCCTAGGGTTTATAAAAGATTAGATTGTTTAGTTAATTATTGCTAACTGGAAAACTCCCTCTCAATCTCCTCCAAACTCAAACTCACTTCTTCCCATTCTTTTACTTTTTCAGCAAGAGATAGTTTTAGCTTCTGGTTGCTTCTCATTCAGCTCTTTAATCTGAATTGGATTATTGTATGAATTGGGATTAATGAAAACTGCATTTATTTTTTCGAGTTCCTTTTCAAGTTCGTGAATTTCCTTTTCAAGCTTTGATGATTTTTCCTTCAATTCTTTTGTTGCATTGTGTTTCAACTGTCGTTTTTCAGCTTCAATTCGTTTTTGCTCTTTACGTGATTTACTATCGTTTTGCTGTACAATTTTTCCCGACAAAACTCGGGATGGTGAAACCTTTGTTGTTTCCTCGTTTCGTTTGTAAAGGTAGTATTCAATATCACCTTCATAAATTTTTATTTTACCGGAACGGATATCAACAACTCGGTTAGCAATCGGTTTAAGAAATTCCACATCGTGGGAAACAAGAATCAGTGAACCGGAAAAATTAACCAATGCCTGCTGCAAAACTTTTTTGGATGAGTAATCGAGATGGTTTGTCGGCTCATCAAGAATAATAAAATTGGAAGGGGAGAGCAAAATCTTTGCAAGTGCCAGTCTGCTTTTTTCTCCACCAGAAAGAACCCCGACTTTCTTGAAAACATCATCACCTGAAAAAAGAAATGCACCAAGCAGAGATCTTAATTGCCCAATAGATTTCTCAGTTCCAATTGAATCGAGAGTTTCAATTAAATCGGATTCTGGATTCAAAGAATCAGCAACATCCTGTGAATAATAAGAAGTGATATTGTTATGCCCGTTTATTCTTTCGCCTTTGTTAATATCAATTTTGCCAGCGATGATTTTACTTAAAGTTGTTTTGCCGGCACCGTTTGGCCCAACAAAAGCAATTTTATCTCCACGGTTCACTCTGAAATCAATTCCCTCAAATAATTTCAACTCACCGAATGATTTGTGAATTGCATTCAGTTCAATATTAAATGCACCACTCGGAGGTGGATTGGGAAATCTTATATTTACTTTTCCTTCATCATCAGGAATTTCAATTAGTTCAACTTTTTCAAGTTGTTTTATTCTGCTTTGAACCTGTCGGGCTTTTGTAGCTTTATAACGGAAGCGTTCAATAAATCTTTCTGTGTCTTTAATTTTTTTCTGCTGATTTTCTCTCTGGTTAATTAGTGTCTGATCTCTTTCTTCTTTGTATATCAGGTAATCATTTAGTTTACCGTTGTAAGGAATTATTTTTCGAAGAAAAATTTCCCACGTACGGTTTGTTGTGAGGTTTACAAAATTTTTGTCGTGCGAAACGATAATCATCGAGCCTTTAAAACTTTGAATGTAACCGATCAGCCATTGCAAAGAATCAATATCAAGATGATTTGTCGGTTCATCAAAGAGCAGCAGATCGTTTTGAGCAATCAGAAGTTTTGCCATTGCTATACGCATCTGCCAGCCACCGGAAAGTTCATCTGTAAGTCTTCTAAAATCTTTTTCTGCAAATCCGAGACCAGTTAGAATCTTTTCAATTTTGTATTCAGCACAATATGATTCAAGTTCTTCCAATCGCAGATGAACTGCACCGAGTTGATTTATGAGATCATCCTTCTCTTCATCATTTAATGAAGATGATTCAAGCTGTTTGAGAATCTCCTGTTCCTTTTGCTGCAGATATTTGATATCCGAAAGGGCAGTGAAGACTTCATCAATTAATGTCCGGCCACGATGGACCACATTATCCTGGGGAAGGTAACCGATGTTAATATTTTTTTGTTTGTTAATTGATCCGCTTTCAGGTACAATTTGTCCTACAAGCATTTTAAGCAATGAGGATTTTCCCGTTCCGTTTGAACCGACAAGACAAACTTTGTCACCCGAATTAATTTTCAGATTAACATTCTGGAAAAGATTTTCCCCTGTGAACTGTAAAGAAATGTTTGAAAGATCAATCATTGAGCGTTGGCGTATTTACTATAACATTCTACTTAATTTTTTTGAATTACATTTCATATCCATACAATCATACAATAAGCTTTTGTATGAATGTATGAGTAAATGACTGTATGTTAAAACCTAATTTTTTATGAAGATCCATTTTATTATGCAGCAAGACAACATTCATTTACGCAGAACGGCAACTTTACCTGTAATCACATCATTGCTTTCTGATTGAAAAGCTACAATCAGATAAACACCGGTACTTACTAAATCTCCATTATCATCTTTGCCATCCCAGTAAGCTGTTCTTCCGCCGGGTGAAGAAAATTCAGTCACTAAAGCTCCGCTTATAGTAAGTATTTTTATGTTCGTATCCTGCACTAGTCCATCAATGGTTAAAAGATTATTTCCGTTGTTTACATAAAAAGGATTGGGGTAAATAAAAAGTTCTTCATAAGTATCAACCGGTTTAATGTAAGGTGTTTCAAATGATGTGAGTCCTTCATCTGTTCCGACATATACAATTCCTTTGTCCTGATCAATTGCAATACTTCTTATCTGATTGGAAAGCAAAGCGCTGTTTTGTGCAGTAAAAGTTTTGAGAAGTCTGGAACCATCAGAATTAACTAAAAGTAATCCTTCGTTTGTGCCAATCCATTTTTGGTTTATTGGATCGACTGCTATTGCGTTAACAAATTGCTGACGCAAAGTAAACACACTTCTGATGCTGAGTGAAGCACTTCCGGATGAAGGAATTCCACTTGTGTTCGTAATAATATTTACACCAAGACTTGTTGCAACCCAAACATCTCCTCTCTTGTCAACAACAACATCACGTATGTCATTTGTGTTCAAACCATCGGAAGTAGTAAGGAAATCTGATTTATCATCAGACGGATCATTATATGTTTTATTTTCATTGAAGTAGAATAAACCGAACCTTGAGTTTGAACCGTCAGCACAGCTATACCACTTTGTGTCATAGGGATCGATTGAAAGATTCTCAATGCCTTGTAACGTTCTACCTTGTGCCGCAGGAATTATAAAATGGTACCAAACACTATCAGATGCAGATGTTCGCATAGAAAGTGTTTTTTGATCAACCGCCCAAAAATTAAGTACCCAAAGATTGTTGCGGGAATCCTTACCGAAACCTGTGATCACAAGAAAATCCGGATTTGTTGGAATTCCTTCCATACCGGTATTTGCTCTGTCGAAAAGTTTTTTATTATTCCCATTCACTTCAAGAAAACCATAGCCCCATCCACCAAGGTAGGCAGTGCTTCCGTAGGTGTAAGCATTATAGACGGCATTAGTGGGTAACTCACTTGTATTTGAAGTATTAAAAAATTCCCACTCGTTTCCATCGTAAGTATAATAGCCAACACCGGTAACATCTTTACCACTTGCCGACCAAAGTTTGTTGTTTACATCAACGCTCATACTTGGGAATTGATTCACAGGTGGAGCGTTCGGAGATAAGAAACCAGCTTCAAGCTGAGTATTTAAATACAATGAACCATTATTGCTTGCGCAAACAATTCCATAGTTTTCTTTAAACTCAATTTTTGTAAGAGATGAAGTCGAACTGTATAATACGCTTAGGATTCCATTAAAGTAAAGATAAATATTATTTTCTGATAGAATAAATATTGAATCACCTTGAACCTGGAAATCATTAATATTTTTATTGAAAAGATCAGCAATGAAATTGTTCCAGGTGTTATTTACGAATTGTGAAAATCCTTTATCTGTGCCAACGATTAGATTGTCTTGATATATTCCCGCCTTCAAAGTCTTGTTTGATGGAAGTCCCTGAGCAGTTGAATAAACATTCCAGGATTCCGGGGCAGAAAGGTTAATAGCACCGGCTTTTTGAATTGCAATTCCTGCATCAGTGCAAACGTAAAATATATTAGTCTTTAATGTGCTGTTAACACTTGTGTTAGTAGGGAATGATCCAAATTTGAAGAATGTATCATAAAATAGAAAGCTATTAATATTGATGAGTGACACTCCAAAATCAGAAGCAACAATGATGGTATCGCCGGAAGAAGTTAGTTCATTTATTTTTTTATTGATTTGATTTGAATTATAGATGTCAAGAATTACATCGAAGCTGTTATCATCAATATTGTAAATATCAATTATACCCTCAACGCTTCCGAACCAGGTTCTTCCTAATCTATCAATAGTTACAGACGTAAGCGAATTACCTTCCAGTCCTTCCGATTTGTGAAGTGTGAAATATTGGTTTGTCGTATTTGAATACTGAAATGCTCCACCACTTGCAGAACTCCAAAAACCGCCATTGATAATTGAAATATCCGAAACATTTTTTAATGCTGTATAATTTTGCCAGTTAGTGAATTGCTGGGCGGGCGTTGTTAGTATTATTGTCGGTACGATTAACAATAAAAATAAAATTCTCATTTTCCATCTCCCAAATTGTGAGTTAAGCGTAGAAATATGCTTATCGTACCTCTTAAAATTTTGTTTTGTGCCTGGTGAATGTTAAAAAAAATAATCAGGTTTGAAAGTCTAAAAAATAGCTCCGGATTTAGTCAATATTCCCAACGAGTCTTGTTCTCATCGTATCAACAACCTTGGAAGAAGTATAAAACTTACCAAGATTTTCATCATCTTCTCTCTTACCGCCATGAAAATCAGAACCTCCGGACTCAAGCAAAAAATATTCGTTCACAATTCCCCTGTAAAATTTCACTTGCTGAGGTGAATGAGATGGATGTATCACTTCTATTCCATCAACGCCGGCATCAATTAGTTCTTTGATGAGAATTTCAGGCATATTTCCCGGATGGGCGATAAAAGATAAACCACCAGCGTCACTGATTATTTTGAATGCACTTTGAGGCGAAAGATGAACTTTACGTTCATAAGCCGGGGCATGATTTCCTATGAACTTATAAAATGCTTCGAAGAACGATTTAACCTGTCCTTTAGCTAGCAATGCCTGAGCAATATGTGGTCTTCCCACTGCAGAATTTTTAGCGAATATCATAACATCGTCCAGTGTTATTTCAAGACCTAAAATGTTAAGTTTCTTTACCATCCTGATTGCACGCTTCAATCTTTCTTCTCTGAAAAAAGTCAAATAGTGTTGAAGATCATTATTTTTCGGATCAACAAAATATCCAAGGATGTGAACTTCTGTATCACGTATATCAGTACTTATTTCTACACCTGGTATAATTTCTATATTATATTTCTTTGCATATTCAACTGCTTCAAAAATACCATTTACATTATCGTGGTCTGTTAAACTTAAAATTTTTATTCCTCGATCTTTTGCTTTCTCAACTAACTTTTCTGGTGAGTTATAACCATCGGAGAAGTAGGAATGCATATGTAAATCAGTCTTATTTGTCATCGTATATAATTTCTGTTACGAGCTGAATAATTCTTTAAATTTTTCATATTCAACTATTCTTAACTTTGAACCCTCCAATTCAATGAGACCTTTTTTTGCAAAAGCATGAAGTGTACGTGAAATTGTCTCTCTTGAAGTTCCAGCCATATTTGCCAGTTCATGCTGGAAGGGTAATTTTTCAATTTCTACAATGCCTTGTTTAATCTTTCCAATGTCGTCTGCAAGTTGAAGAATAACAGTTGCAACTTTACCTTCGGCATCTTTAAGGGAAAGTGCTTTTATTTTCATTCCCGCAGCTCTCAATCGCTGTGTTAGTTCCTGCAATAATGCAATTGATACTTCAGGATGATCATTCAGAAGTTGAAGGAATTCGTTTCTCTGGATTATAAATATTTTAGAATTGTCCATTGCAGTTGCCGTGGCTGATCGTTCCAAACCATCGAGCAAGGACATTTCCCCAAAAAAATCTGACGGATTAAGAATTGAGAGAATTACTTCTTTGTCATTATCTTCAACGCTTATCCTTGAGATTTTTACCTTTCCCGAAATAATTATGAACAAAGCAGAACCCGCTTCTTTTTCAGAAAGGATGATAGAATCTTTTGAATAATTCTGAACCGATCCTGTTTTTGATAATTGAGAAAGGGTTTCATCCTTAAGTTCCGAAAATATAGGAACACTCTTTAAAAATTCAACTTTTTCCAAGCTTTTTACTTATTTCTCTATAATTGATGTTATGAAAAATAGGTTTCAGTCATCTGAAAATCAAATAACACGACAGATTTATAAAGGATCACGTTTGTCAAGAACTCAATCAGTTAAAGATAAATAAGAGCAAATTAAATTGATTTTTAACCAGTCTGTCTCTATGTTTGTATCCTTATTTTTGAATTAAAAACGGAGATTTGTACGCTATGGCAATGATGGCCAGAATGAGAAGTTTAGCCCCTGCCTTCATAATAACAGTTGGTGCTTTATTTGTACTTTTTATGATAATTTCTGACTCGAACGTTCTTGAGGCACTTGGTGGCAAGACTAATTACGTGGGTTCAATTAATGGCGTAGAAATTTCATATCAGGAATTTCAAGGAGCTGTTGAGAGGCAAAGGGAAACACAAAAACAACAAACCGGTAATGACATACCAGAGGAACAATTTGATCAGTTCAGAGATCAGGTTTGGGAAAGTTTAATTACTGAAAAATTAATTGAACAGGAAGTTCAGCGATTAGGTATTACTGTAAGTGATCAGGAAGTTAAGGATATTATTTTAGGTGATGATCCTCCAGCATTTCTAAAACAAAACTTCATAGATTCGCTTGGCAGATTTAATAGAGAGATGTACGAAGAAGCAATTTTTAATCCGCAGAATGAGCAAATACTTTTACAAGCAGAAGAATACGTAAGACAGAGCAGATACAGAGAAAAACTCCAAAGTTTATTAGAAGCTGGGATAACGATTGGTGAAGATGAAATAAAAAGAAAATTCGTTGAACAGAATACATTTATGGATGCTCAATATGCCCTATTTGCAAATGCACTTTTCCCCGATTCTGTTTTGAATATTACCGATGAAGGTTTGAAAAAATTTTATGACGATAATCCGGATAAATTTAAAATAAATGCCCAGCGAAAACTGAAGTACGTGTTCTTCAAAAATGAACCTTCTAAAGCGGATAGTATGTTGGTCTTAAATAATTTGGAAAATGTTAAGCGGATGGCAGAAAGTGATACATCTGATTTTAAATATTTTGTTGATATATATTCTGAATCTCCTTATTCCATTGATACTCTTGCAGTAAATCAACTTTCAAACGATGCAATTAAAGCGTTTAAAGTCGCAAACAAAGGTTCGATTGTTGGTCCATTCTCATCAATGACAGGCGGCTTTGAATTATACCATCTGTTAAATGTCATTCCATCAAATGAAAAATTTGTAAGGGCATCACATATTTTGATATCCCAAATGGGGGATGATGCTGCAAATCTTGCGGAAGCAAACCGAATTTATCAGGAACTTTTAAAAGGAGCCAGTTTTTCTAAATTAGCTGTTGAATTTTCCAAAGATCCTGGTTCTGCAAAGAATGGTGGAGATCTCGGATGGTTTGGCAAAGGAATGATGGTTAAAGAATTTGAGGACGCATGTTTTACCGGCAAAGTTGGTGAGGTTCAAAAACCGATCAAAACATCTTTTGGTTACCACATTATTCTTGTTACAGATATATCAACCAGCAAATATGTTGTTGAAAAAATTCTTAATGCTGTGCAGGAATCAGCTACAACACGTGATGCAAAATTCACTGCAGCAAATGATTTTGCATACCTTGCACAAAGCAATGGTTTTGAAAAAGAAGCTGAACTGATGAGTTACACAATTCAGGAAAGTGGCAGTTTTGCTTTGAAGAGTGCATCCATTCCCGGCCTTGGAGCAAATAAAAGATTAGTGAACTTTGCTTTTGAAAACGGTTTGAATTCAATCAGTGAAGTTCATAAAATGCCAACAGGTTATGTTGTTGCAATGGTATCAGAAGTAATTTCTGAAGGTCTTGAAAAATTTGAAGATATTCAGCCCAAAGTCAGGCAGTTGTTAGTTGTCGAACGACAATATGAAAAAACTCAACAGCTTGCGATCGAAGATATGAAAAAAGCTGGTAACGATTTGAATAAAATAAAACAAGTAGATTCAAGAGTGCAGGTCGGTAATACCGGAAGATTTAATTCGGTAGCGTCAATCCCTATGATTGGAAAAGATAATGCATTTATATTTACTGCACTTAATATGAAAGTCGGTGAAACATCTGAACCAGTTAAAGGATTAAGAGGTTATTTTATAATTCATCTGAATGAAAAAACTCCTTTTGACTCAACTGCTTTTCAAGCTCAGATCACAACTTTGAGAAATAGTTTATATCAAGAAAAGAAATCTGTTGCTTTAAGTACCTGGATAACTGAAATCAAAGATAAAGCAGATATTGAGGATAAGAGATATATGTTCTACGGTTATTAGAAGTAATTCTGTTTTTATACCCCCTTTTCATAATCTTAAAGGTATGAATCGGGGGTTTTCTTTTTAAAGAATTTTGTTCAAGTTCAACTGTAGATTTTAACGTCTGAAATAATGTCCAAACTAATTTTATTCATAATCATTTTCAGTTTATCATCCATCGGATTGTTTGCTCAATTTGGTCCCGGAAATTTAGGTATCGCAGTCAATGCAGTTTATACAACGTCTGCAGAAGTTTTTCTGAATCCTAACTCTTCGGATGTAGAAGCAAGAAACAGATCATTTCTTCTTGAAGATATTTGGAATCCCGGCATCGATATTAGATATAGGTTTTCTCAAGAATTTATTCTCGGACTTAATGTTGAATACATATATAAGACAGCTAATTTACCTAACCTTACTGCTTTTATTGGAAATCAGGTTTATGTTTTTGAAGTTGAAGACGGCTTCAGTACAATACCAATAGAACTAACTGCATATTACTTTTTCCCGTTTTCAACTGAACATTTTAAGTTCATGATGGGTGCCGGGCTGGGTTATTATTATGGTCAATTTATCAGAAATTTTAGTGATGTTGAACTTGAGGTGATACAAAGAAAAAGTTCGCTTGGTCTTCTCGTTGCAACTTCATTAGACTATATGATTTTTGAAAATCTTTCAGCAAGACTCGAATTGAAATTCAGAAATCCTCAATACAATGTTTCAAGCAAATACACAAAAACCGAAATAGAATATCAGGGGAATACGTGTACAGCTTTCTGAAAATCCTTTTGAAACCAAAGTAGATATTAACGGATTAACTTTCGTGTTCGGTGTAGTCTATCAATTGTGAAAACATATTTTCACTACTCCTTCCTTTAATTTTCAAATAATAAAACATATTTTTGAACCAAACAGTTATGAAGAAAAAACTCTATTATCTTACGGGATTTATGGCAGCAGGTAAGAGTACTATTGGTCCCATTCTGGCCAATACACTTGGCTGGGATTTTTTTGATCTTGATAAAGAAGTTGAAAAACATGAAGGAATGAAGATCGTTGAATTGTTTGAGCAGAAAGGAGAAGATTATTTTCGGAAGACGGAAACAACAATCCTAAATAATCTTTCAGAAAATGATAAATCAATTATTTCTCTTGGAGGCGGAGCAATAGCTTCTGATGTAAACTTCGGTATTATTAAATCTACCGGAAAAATTATTTATCTTAAATCATCACCCGAAATGGCATATAAAAGATTAAGGTGGAAGAAGGATCGTCCTGCTTTTGTTTTTGATGGTGTTGAAGTTCCTACCAAAGAACAATTTTTAGAACGGATAAATCAGCTTCTTGATTCACGAAAAAAATATTATGAGCAATGCGATTTTACAGTAGATACTGATAATCAAACTGTTGGTAAAACGGTGGATATTATTGCAAATTATATCAATAAAGATTTAATGAAAGGTTAGTAGATTTATTGAAATCTGTTTTAGTAAATACAAAAACAAAAAATTACCCCGTTTACATTGGCAGAAATGTTTTCAAACTATTACCGGAATTCGTTGCGAAATACAAATTGCCAAATCGTGTATTTATAATTCTTGATAAAAATGTTGAGCAGATTTATGGTCCCTTTATTAAGAAAGTAATAAATAGTTTTGCTGCGAAAAAATATTATCTGGTTATAATCTCTTCTGAAAAAATAAAATCATATAGTTCTGCAAATCAAATATTCAGCAGGCTGTACGAAGAAAAATTTGGAAGAGATACTTTGTTGGTTTCCATCGGAGGAGGAACTATTGGTGATCTTGCTGGATTTGTAGCTTCGACTTATATGAGAGGAATTCCGTTAATTCATGTCCCAACAACTTTACTCTCCTCTGTTGATAGCTCAATTGGAGGAAAAACTGGCATAAACTTTAAAGAAGCTAAAAATCTTATCGGTACATTTTATCATCCCGAGTTTGTCATAATTGACACGAATTTTCTTATATCACTTCCAAAAGAAGAACTTATTTCCGGGTTTGGGGAAGTGATCAAATATTCTTTCCTGGTTGATAAAAAATTCCACTCGACTCTTCTTTCCGATTACCAGTATTTAATGAAAAAAGATATTGAATTCTTAAATAAGATTATTTACGAGAGTGTCAAGATTAAATCAGTGATAGTCTCAAGAGATGAAAAAGAAGTAACTGGCTTACGAAAAATTTTGAATCTTGGACATACTTTTGCTCACGCTTTTGAAAGTGGCTCATCTTACAAACTTTCTCACGGTAAATCAGTTATTGCAGGGATTATAAGTGCTCTCATTCTTTCGTTTGAAAAAAAAATCATCGACGAATTTCAACTTCATTTTATGCTTCAGCTTCCGATGAAATTTCTATCAGCAGATAATATTAAGAAGATAAATTCCAACGTGATATTCAATTTGATGGCTCACGATAAGAAAATCAAAGATGGTAAAATTCGATTTGTACTGATTAAAGATTTCGGTGAAATTTTAGTTGATGTTTCAGTTGATAAAAAAACCGTTATCAGGTCACTGGAAAAAACAAAAAAGATTTGGTTTAAAAGGGCAACTGCCGGATTGTGAGGGCGAAATCCGGCAGTTTTGTGTGTCATATTTGGAGGGATGCTATGCTTAAACTATTTCGTTATATACTTCTCAACATCGGTGCCATTGGTTTTTGTCTTGCAATTCTGTGAGTATTAAGCGTAATAACAAAGGAATAAAAAAGCAGGAAATATTTACCTGTAAATTAGTCGTAGCAGTTCCGTTAAGTCCGGCTAAATATGGTGAGATTCAGAGGAGGATATGTTAACGACAGATTTGGCTCAGAGAATTATAATAAATGAGGCTCCATTCAGCGAAGTTTTATCAAACTTTTTAAATCAAATTGAAACTCATCATTAAGAATATTTAGTGGGAAAACCCAATATTTGTTTCATTGTAAGCGAATCACAAATCAATCCGATTACTAAAAAAGATTTACTTGTAGAGAGTGCTATTATCAGTTTCTTTGGAATGCCAATTCAAATTTTACTAAATCTTGAAATGAGTTAGCTTCTTTTTAAAATTATTTTGAATATAGTTCCTTCGCCAGGTTTTGAACTTTTTACGAAAATTTTTCCTCCGTGATAACCTTCAATAATTCTTTTGGATAAGCTTAACCCTAATCCCCAACCTCTTTTCTTTGTACTGTAACCCGGTCTGAATACATCTTTTCTTCTCTTCATTTCAATTCCTTTGCCACTGTCAGCAACTTCAACCTCAACGCGGTGCCTGGATTCTTTAACAGACACTTCAATTTTACCCATTGTTCCTTCAATAGCATCAAGAGCATTCTTTATTAAGTTTTCAATTACCCAACCAAAAAGTTCGGAATTGATTTCTGCATAAGCTTGATCATCACCTGAAATTTTTAATTCTACTAATTTTCCTGTTTGAGGTAATCGTCGTTCAAAATAAGTTGTGATCTGTTTTATTTCATCTATTACATTTTGCCTTGTCAAGTCAGGTTTAGCACCAATTTTTGAAAATCTATAAGTGATTTTATTCAGCTTCTCAACATCATCGCTGATTTCCTCCGTAATGTCAAGAACCTTATCGGGTTGTTGGTAATTTATTTTCAACATTTCGAGCCAACCCATTAGGCTGGAAATCGGAGTCCCAAATTGGTGAGCGGTTTCCTTTGCCATTCCAACCCAAATATTGCTTTGCTCACTACGCTTAATACTGCTGAACCCAATATAACCAAGCACAATAAATGCTGCTGCAATTATTAATTGGACGTAAGGATAAAAGCGAAGTTGCTTTATCTGTTCAGAATCTCCATAATGAATTTTGTTAATAATCATTCCTTCATATTTGACTTCGATTGGCGGATGACTTGCATCCATTTCGGAAATGTATTTTAAAATGAAATCTTTAAACTGCTCTGCTGTTAGGTTGGAATCTATTTCAACATTTCTGATATCAGTTTTACTGTATACATTATTATCAGCATCAGATTGAATCAGTGGAAAGTCTATTGGCTTGATAATGTTATCAAACAGAAAAGTAATATCAACATCGGGGTTAGTTGTGTTCGCTAAATATTCTATTCCTTTTGCGTAAAGTTCAACAATCTGTCTTTCTTTTTCCTGCAGTTTTGCAACGAGAGTTTGAGTGTAGTAAAGAGTGCCGATAACAATCAGTACAGCAATTATCATCAGGATTATTTTAATATTAACCGAAGCCGGTCCACCAGACATTTTCATAATTCACCTTAAGAATTGAACTTTTAACTGAAGCAAAATTAGACAAAAGGAGTGTAAAATTCAGTGGATTTCAAATAAAAAAGTCAGTGAGGCAATTCTATATTTATTTAAAAGCAACAAATAGCAGGTTATTGCTTTTTATAAAAATTAATTTGATTTTTAATATAAATAATAAATCTACTGCTTAAGGAAGGGCATATAGTCCTAACTAAGCTATCCCCTAAATCTTCCTACTACTTACAGTCCTTAAGCGTGGATGCAGTGCTACGGTTCTGTGTTTGCGTTTTATAATTTCAATTATTAGAACTTGTTTAAATAATATTAATAATGGAAAAGATCTGGAGGAATGAATGTCGTCTCAATTTTTCACTTTGCCATTTGTGTTATTACTTTCAACAATTTCATTTGCACAGGATATATCTGGAAATCTTGAAGGGATGATTTCAGATTCGCTGGGTATGCCGTTACCCGGAGTAAATATCACTGTGCAAAGTAATAATCTTCAAGGCTTAAAAGGTGCAGCTACAAATGAAAATGGGTATTTCAGCATCTTCTACCTTCCTGTTGGTTATTACAAAGTAAAAATAAGTATGGTCGGATTCAGAGAAATAGTAATTGAAAATGTTCAGGTCAGGCTGGGTAGAACAACATATCTTGGTAATCTAAAATTATCACAAGAAGCAATTAATCTTCCCGAAGTAACTGTTTCAGGAGAAAGAAATATCATCGATCCGACTTCTTCAACTTACGGAGGAAATATTCAGCCGAAGTATTTTGATCAACTTCCAGTAGATAGGGATTATAAAAGTATTGTAACGTTATTACCTCAAGCTAATTCAAGTTTCTACGGTGATGAAGTGAATGTTGGGGGATCTACAGGTTTTGAAAATAAATATTTCGTTGATGGTGTTGAAGTAACTGACCCTCTTTACGCGAGAGATGGAATGCATCTCCCATATAATTTTATGCAGGAGGTTGAACTAAAAGCTGGTGGATATGAAGCAGAATATCGAAGTTCGCTTGGTGGGCTTGTGAATGTTGTTACATATTCAGGAACAAATGATTTCCATGGATCAGTTTTTGGATTTTATACTGGAAATAACTTTACAGGTAGCAGTCAGTTAGGATTACTTGATCCTACACAAGGAGATTTTACCATATACGATATTGGCTTCAGTCTAAGAGGGCCTATTCTTCAGGATAAGCTTTGGTTTAATGTTGCTTACAATCCAACATTTGAAAACCACGATGTGGAAATTCCGGATTTTGGAACCGACGTCAACAAATCTATAATGCATTCCTTCGCTTCTAAGCTAACCTGGAGTGTCTCACAGCAGTTTCAATTAATATTTACAGGTACCGGTGATCCAACAAAGATCGAAGGTGTGGGTCGTTGGATTCTTGTCCCACCAGATTCAATGACAAATCCCGATCCTTATTATCGGAATTTTACTGAAGGGACATATAGTTTTTCGTTCAAAGGGATCTACACTTTTGATCCAAATTTACTGTTAACTGCTTCCGTGGCGAGAGTAGACAAACACGATACTGGTGAGCCGGCAACAGAAGATGGAAATAATCCCTCTTTTACAGATTACACTACTAATACCTGGTCGGGAGGCACAGGTGGTTGGTACGATTCATATCGCTACAGCACAATAGCAAGCATTTCTGGAACATACTCCTTTAATTCTCATAATCTTAGTGCAGGAATTGAATACAAGATCAATGGAACTGATAATCGATATTACTATGATAATATAGAAAAGTATGATGATACGACTTATGCTGAATATGTCGGTGAAGGATTTGAAACAGTTCAGCAAAGAATTCCATCTTTTTACATTCAGGATAATTATCAGGTCTTTCGCTCGCTTCGGTTTAACATTGGGGTAAGATGGGATGGACATTATGTAATTGATTCAAACGATGAACTTGCACAAACGATTGATGTACCTTTGCAACCTCGTCTTGGACTTATATATTCACCCGGCGAAGATGGTGCGGATAAAATTTTTGCTTCGTATGGAAGGTATGCGCAGGAACTTAATCTGGGAACAGGTTTGGTATATTCCGACCAGGGATACGATTCTGTTTTTTCATATCCTCAGGATCCAAGAATATCCCGGGACGGTGAAATAGTTGCTCCAAGGAGATACTCGTCATTCAATTGCTCCTGAAGTAGAAAACCTGCAAGCGCAGTACGTATGATGAATTCAGTCTTGGGTATGAAAGATTATTCTGGACAAACTTCAAAATAGGTGTGCAAGGATTATACAGGACATTAGGACAGGCAATTGAGGATGCTTTTATTTTATCAAGATTTGGCTGGGGCTTTGGTAATCCGGGAAAATACCCGCTTCAGGATCGCCCGGAAGCGCAAAGAGATTATGCTGCTTTAATTTTAAGTATTGAGCGTCGTGGTCATAAATATTTCAATTTTCTTGCTTCTTATGTTCTCTCAAGAGATTATGGGAATTATGAAGGTTTATTTGATGCCTTTTATCATAGCAGTTTTCCTAATCTGAATATGAGTTTTGATAATGCATTCATATTCGAAAACATCTATGGGCTGGTTCCAAATGATAGAACACACGTATTTAAATTTTCCGGCTCATATAACTTTTTATTTGGGCTTACTGCTGGTGTAACATTTTTTATAGAAAGTGGTACACCACTAAGTGAATATACTATTGGAAGTTTTAATACAGGAATACAATTCCTATCTCAACGAGGATCTGCCGGTAGAACTCCGACTGTATGGGATCTAGGTGCAAGATTTACGTATTCATTACCCGCAATAAATTTATTTCATTCACGAATTATTCTTGATTTATTTCATATTGCAAGTCAGCAAGAAGCCGTAGATATTGATCAACAGAAGTATTTTGTTGATAGAGGTGGAAATCCAACAACTCCAAATCCAACCTACGGACAAGCATACAGATACCAGCCATCAATGTCAATGCGTTTAGGAATGGAAATAAATTTCTGAAATGAAATTTTTATTCAAAATAACATTCGTCATTTTAGTATTACTTGAGTGCCAGAATATTTCTGCTCAAGAATCAAAAATTACTTTCGAACATATTAAAGGTATTCCACCCGTTATTCCATGCATTTTTCAAGATCAATCCGGTTATATATGGTGCGGAACATATAGAGGTATTCATAGATACGATGGATATTCCTTCAAATCTTATATCCCTCGTGACGGTGACACAACTTTACTTTCTAATAATGTAGTTACTGATCTTCCCAACGTAATTATATATGCTATTTGCGGGGATAAAGAAGGAAACATTTGGGCTGGTCATACGCAAGGTCTGGAAAAGTTGGATCCGGTCACAGGATTAGTCACACACTACAGACTAAACTCGAACACAGAACTAACTGATCCAAGCAATAATGTTTCAGCTTTACTCGAAGACAGCGATGGTAATTTATGGATTGGAACGGAGGATGGATTATACTTATTTGATAAATCAACCAAAACATTTAAATGGATAAAACATGACAGGTACTGACTCACGAAGTCTTATACATAATTCAGTAAATACAATTTATCAAGACAGATCTGGAAACGTATGGTTTGGTACAGGTGGAGGATTAGAAAAACTTGATGATTCCGGAAAATTCATTCATTACTGTACGGATGTTAAAAATTCTGATTCCTGGGATGGTTTCGCTCGCTGGGTTTTATCAATATTCGAGGACAGTGATGGTTTAATGTGGATTGGTAAGTCATCAGGTTTAGTTGAATTCAATGAAAAAACTGGTTCATACACTCTTTACAAACACGATCCAAATGATCCCGAAAGTTTAGCCGATAATTTTGTCAAATCAATCAGCGAAGATTTAAATAGAAATTTGTGGATTGGTATAACTGGTGCTGACATTTTAAATAAGCGTACAAAAAAATTTTCTCACTATAAAAATGATTCAAACAACCCTGGAAGTATCAGCGGCAATGAAGTAACAAAAATCTTGTTTGATAGATCTGGTACAATTTGGATTGCAACTCACGGAGGTGGATTAAATAAATTTACGCCGAGAAATCTTTACATAAAGGAATATTTATTTGATAAATATGGTGTTTTGACCAATCATAGATGGAGTTCTGCTGAAGATAATCATGGCAAAATATGGATTGGAACTGATGATGGGCTGATTAGCTTTAATACCAAAACTGAGATATTTAAAGAAGAAAAATTTAAATCAAACGTTGCAGGACTTTTAATAGATAAGAAAGGGACTCTCTGGATAAGTAGTCGAACATCTGGAAATATTTTTTTTAAAAAGGATGGAGAAGAAAAATTCATTCGATTCATTGATTCGAAGGGAAAAGTTTTTACCGAAGATTTATCATTTATGATAAATAGTAATGATGGAAATATCTGGCTCAACACTTGGGGTAGAATTCTAAAATTATATCCTGGACAAAATAAAGTTGAGGAAGTAGTAAAATTCGATATTGGTCTTGGGGCTCTGTGCGAAGATAAATCCGGCTTATTGTGGATAGGTACCGACGTTGGCTTGATTTGTTATGATATTAAAAATAAAATTTCTAAAAGATTTTCGTACGATGTTGAAGATTCATTAACTATTGGTGGTAATGCAATTGGCGATATTTTTGAGGATAGCTCCGGAAATTTGTGGATAATTGCAAATAGTACTTTGAACAAGTTCGATAGAATTGGACAAAGATGTATTCGCTGGAGTGGAAAAGTCGGATTACCTTTAGGATTTTTTAAAGCAATTGATGATACACACGGAAATCTATGGATTTTTAACGGTAACGCGATTAAATATAGTCCAGTGACCGGCGAAACAAAAGTTTTCGCTAATGTTAAATTTGGCCAACCTTTTAAAAGTGAGAAATGGAGAGATATATTTAATCGTTCCAAGAATATTTAGCGAAACACAGTCCTTAGTAAGGATTAATCCCGATAATCTTAGAAACAATCAATTTATTGCCCCAATAAGAATAACTGATTTTCGGAAGTTTGAAAAATCTTATTCTTTTAGGAATAAAATTGAACTACCCTTTGATGAAAATTTCCTATCGTTTGAATTTGTTGCTCTTAGTTTTATTCATCCTGAAAAAAATCAATATGCTTATCAAATGGAAGGAGTTGATAAAGACTGGGTGTATTCGGGAACAAGAAGATTTGCTTCATATCCAAATTTAAGTCCGGGTGAGTATACTTTTAGAGTCAAGGGTTCAAACAGCGATGGAGTTTGGAATGAGGAGGGAACATCTTTGTCAATAATTATTTCTCCTCCCTGGTGGAAGACCTGGTGGGCTTATTCAACTTACGCTCTACTTTTCGTTTTCTCTCTTTATGGAATCCGAAGATATGAATTGAACAGAGCAGGATTAAAGAACAAGATTAAAATGGATGAAGCCGTTCTTAAAGAGAAAGAAGAAACAGACAAAATGAAATCCAGATTCTTTGCAAACATCTCCCACGAGTTCAGAACACCTCTTACATTAATTCAAGGACCTGCAGAGAAAATTTTATCTGATAATTCAGAGGATATCAAAAAAGATGTATCGATAATAAAAAGAAATTCGGGGAGATTATTACAGCTTATAAATCAACTGCTTGATCTATCAAAACTTGAAGCAGGAAAACTTAAGCTGAAAGCTTCTAAAGGGAATATAGTTTCATTTGTAAAAGGAGTAGCGTTATCATTTGAATCACTTGCTGAATCAAAAGACATAATTTTGAAATTACTTCCTGAGAAAGAATTTATAGAAATGTATTTCGATAAAGAAAAGATGATGAAAATACTAACCAACCTTTTGTCTAATGCATTCAAGTTTACTCCAGAGGAAGGCAAGATAACGGTTTCGGTAAGAGAGCGTAATGCTGAACTTGTTTCAGCATCCTTCACAAAGATGGAGATCCCGAAACAAGTTCGGGATGACAACACAAAGGGCTTTGTTGAAATAAAAATAAGAGACACTGGAATTGGAATCGCACAGGAAGAAATACCAAAACTATTCGACAGGTTTTACCAGGTTGACAGTTCACATACACGAGAGTATGAAGGTACTGGAATCGGATTGGCTTTAACAAAAGAATTAGTAGAACTGCATCACGGAAATATAAAAGTCGAAAGTGAAAAAGGAACTTGGACAGAATTTACACTAGAGTTTCCACTTGGCAGAGAACATTTGAACGAAGATGAAATTAGATTGGAAGAAAAATTAAGTGAAACAAAAATACCGATCGACTTAAACCTTAAACCTGTAAAAACAATTGATGATACAAACGAAAAAGAGTTTTTGTCAGTTGACAATAGTAAAACGACAGAAGACAAAACCATCATCCTGGTTGTTGAAGACAATTATGATATGAGACAATACATAAGAGAATCGCTTGATGCAAATTATTTAATTGAAGAAGCAGTAAACGGAGAACAAGGAGTAAGAAAAGCAGAAAAAATTATCCCTGATCTTATCATCAGTGATATGATGATGCCGAAGATGGATGGAAATGAGTTGGTAAGAATCTTAAAGAATGATGAGAAGACAAGTCATATCCCGATTATACTACTTACGGCAAAAGCCGGACAAGAAAATAAATTGGAAGGATTAGAAATAGGTGCTGATGATTATCTTACCAAGCCATTTGATATAAAAGAACTTCAGGTAAGAATAAAAAATCTGATAGGTATCAGGAAAAAGCTGCAGGAAAAGTTCAGCAAAATTGGAAGCAAAACATCCGAAATCAACGAGAAAAAACTCAACAGCCTTGATGAAAAATTTATGTATCGGGTGGGCGAAATAATTGAGAAACATATTTCAGAGGAAGAATTTGACATAGAGGAATTCTGTAAAGAAGTAGCAATGAGCAGATCTCATTTACACAAAAAACTTAAGGCATTAACCGGTAAATCAGCAAGTCTTTATGTTAGATCAGTTAAAATGATAAAAGCAAAAAAAATGATTGAAGATAAAACAGGAAACATTTCTGAGATTGCCTACTCACTTGGATTTTCGAGTCCCTGCTTATTTTACAAGATGTTTTAAAGAAGAATTTGGTTACCCGCCGAGTGAAGTGAAGAAGTAAGTGGTATTCTAATTTCTCAGACTAAATCACTTGAAGTGTAAATCTAACCTTTTCAAAAGGGTTCGTTTATTACTCCTACATAAACAGACAATAGTGCAATAATCAGAAACAATAATGCTATGTAATCCCCTCCCGTTTTTTATTTATTTGCCTCCGTAATTTTTATTCACAAATAATTAATGGAGGTTCTTATGAAAAACTTTTCTTTGTTTTTCAATCTTTTGTTCGTTGCGTTTTTAGCTCATTCAGTAATGGCTCAATCTCCCTGGGTTTCGCAGCTTGCGCCCGGATTGCTCAACTCAGGAGATCGCGCAGTCGTATTTGTAGCTGTAGATGATAATGTTTGTTGGGGAAAAAACAATATAAATTCACAATATCTGCGAACAACCGATGGTGGAGATAATTGGACTGTTTCAACTGTTACGGGTGCTACCGGATTTAGATGTTCAGGAATTACAGCTCTTGATGCCAATACAGCATGGATTGCAATGAATGATCCTTCCGGTGTAACAAGCGGTGGTATTTTTAAAACTACCGATGGAGGTAGTAGCTGGACACAACAATCAGCTTTCCAGGGTTCCGGTGGACATCCAATAGTAATTCACTTCTTCGATGCTAATAATGGATGTATGCGTTGGGAATCCAAGGAACAATGAATTCGAAATATACACAACAACAAATGGGGGA
Source organism: uncultured Ignavibacteriaceae bacterium (assembly GCA_963790385.1). GTDB lineage: Bacteria > Bacteroidota > Ignavibacteria > Ignavibacteriales > Ignavibacteriaceae > IGN2. Next base: position 427,345 of record CAWBOG010000002.1, on the reverse strand, counting down.
ACCAATTGGAATTTGGTTTCCGGGGCTAATATTCCAAATCCATTAACCGGTGAAGTGGGAATAGAACACACTGTAATTAATTCAGCGGGTAATTCTTACTGGTTTCAAACCTTTAGTAATCGACTCTACAGAACTACAGATCATGGATACACGTGGACAGTTGCTGATAGTGTTACCGGAGGCCCCAGCCAATTAGGTTTTGCATTTGCTTTCAAAGATGACCTGAATGGATTGGCAATTGATTTTTTCCCTCAAACAAACTTTTCAAGAACTTCGGATGGGGGTGTAACCTGGACATCCCTTCCTATACCCCCGGGACTATCATCAATATCCTTACGTTTTATTGTGTATGCAAAAGGAACAAATGGATCTTATGTTATCACTTCTCCTATTAATATTGGAGGTAATCAATCGGTACCAGGCACTGCATTTTCTAATAATGATGGTGTAACATGGACACAAAATTCTAATTTATCTTGTGGCCCAGCGGTTTTTTCTGACTGGAATACGGGATGGTGCAGCAGCATAGAAATAAATGATTCAGTTTACAAATGGATTTCAGATGTACTTCCAGTTGAATTAACTTCATTTACTGCAAACACAATTGGAAACAATGTTGAACTCAAGTGGCAGACATCAACAGAAATAAACAACCAGGGTTTTGGAATTTACCGAAACGGAAATAAGATTGCGTTTGTTGAAGGCAAAGGAACGACCACTGAAACGCAGGATTATTCTTTCATCGATAAAAATCTTCAATCCGGTATTTATAATTACAGACTTAACCAACTCGACTTTGACGGAACACAGGAAGTTGTTGGAGAGTTGACAGTTTATCTTTCATTGCCAGAGAAGTTTGCTTTGGAGCAGAACTATCCCAATCCATTCAATCCATCAACAAAAATTCATTATTCAATTCCAACATCAGAATTTGTAAAACTTAAAGTTTATGATGTACTCGGAAATGAAGTTGCAACTTTGGTGAATAAGAAAAACCGGCTGGAAGTTATGAAGTTGAATTTTCAGTAGGTCAGGACTCCAGTCCTGATATAGCAAGTGGAATTTACTTCTATAAACTTCATACAGGTAGTTTTGTTGAAACTAAGAAGATGTTGCTGATTAAATAAATTTGCAAGTTGTTTAGAAGGATGACATCAATTTAAATGATGTCATCTTTCCACATAAAACGTTTGTCCTCGTTTTGGTCCAACTGAAATTATATCAATCTTGATTCCGGAATGCTTGGCGATAAAGTTAAGATATTCTTTTGTTTTCACCGGAAGTTGATCGTAAGCTAAACAATTACTGATATCTTCATTCCAGCCGTCGAGCTCTTCATAAACTGGTTTAACTGCTGACAATTGCTCAGCCGAGGTTGGAAAGTATTTTAATCGTTTACCATTTAATTTATAAGCTGTGCAGACTTTGATTTTTTCAAAACGACTGAGTACATCAAGTTTAGTAATTGCAACAGAAGTAATTCCGTTTATCATTTGAGAGTAAGCAACAAGAAAAGCATCATACCAACCGCATCGTCTTGGTCTGCCAGTTGTTGCACCAAACTCGGCTCCGATGTCTCTGAGTTTCTCACCGTCAGCATCAAGTAATTCAGTTGGAAATGGACCATTACCCACACGGGTTGTGTAAGCTTTAACAATTCCTATAACTGAATCAATTTTTGTTGGTGGAATTCCTGTCCCGGTACAAGCACCACCTGAAGTCGGGCTGCTGGAAGTAACGAAAGGATATGTGCCGTGATCAACATCGAGTAACGCGCCTTGTGCACCTTCAAGTAAGATCGATTTACCTTCAGCAATTGCGTTATTCAGAAATGAAGGAACATCCTTAATATATTTATCGATTGTTTGGTCGAACTCAAGATATTCTTTAACTATTGCATCAACATCAAGCCCTTCGTGTTCATAAACTTTTTTTAGAAGCTCGTTCTTTTCTTTAAGGTTTATCCTGATTTGCTTTTCAAGTTCTACCCTGTTTAACAGATCGACGATTTTTATACCTTTTCGTGCGAACTTGTCGATGTAACAAGGACCAATTCCTCTTCCTGTAGTACCGATTTTAGTATCACCGCTTTCACTTATTGAATCGAGTAATTTGTGATATGGCATAATCAGGTGAGCATTATGACTTATGTACAATCTTCCTTCAACTTTAATTCCGTTTTTTTCAAGAAGATCAATTTCTTCAAGTAAAGCGGTTGGATCAAGCACAACACCGTTACCGATTACACAAATAACATCATCCCTCAAAATTCCTGATGGAATTAAGTGAAGGATATATTTTTTATCTCCGATAATTACTGTATGCCCGGCATTTGCACCGCCCTGGTATCGGGCAACTATTTTATACTTTTCGCTAAGTATATCAACAATTTTTCCTTTACCTTCGTCACCCCACTGGCTTCCGACAAGTACTGTAACACTCATAGATTAATTATTCAGGATTGATATTAGTTTAAGCAAATAAAAACTCCGAATTTTTCAATCCGGAGTTTCTGTTCAAAAATAATTTTATTGAATTTATTTTGGTAACGATTCGATAGCCTGTTCGACTGAATCATAATGTTCAAAAATCGTTATCAGTTTTGTAATAATAAGTAAACTTTCAATTTTATCTGTTACATTTGCCAGCTTGTAAGAACCGTTGGCTTTCTTCATTGTTGTTAAACCACCAATTAACATTCCCAGGCCGGAGCTGTTCATAAATTTAACATCACTTAAATCAATAATAACCCTAGTTTTTCCTTCCTCGATTAATTTGTGTAACAAATCATTGTAATCTTTAGTATCATCACCGCCCATCACATTTCCTTTTAATTCGACTATGACGGCTCCATATTTTTCGGTGGTTTTGATTTTCATGAATGACTCCTTTAAATTTTCATCGAAATTTAATCAGTTGTATATACTTTTGCAAACAAATTGAGATAAATTAAGCGACATTATTTTAAGTTTGGTAATACATTTTATAAATTGGAACAACAACGTAAATATTGCGTCTAAAAAATGATTTCAAAAGAAAAAGAAAAGGACTTGCAGCAGCCTCAAATATTATCAATTGATGATGATTATTCAATAATCAGGCAATTTAATGATGGGGATAAGTCAGCCTTTCAAGTCCTTGTTAAAAGACATAAAGACAAAGTTAGGAATATAATTTACATTACGATGAACAACAGCGCTCTTGTTGATGATATTGCCCAGGAAGTTTTTATAACGGTTTATAAAAATCTTAAACACTTCAGATTTGAATCTCAGTTCACTACCTGGCTTTACAGGATTACTGTTAACAGATGTAAAGATTATTTAAGAAGAATTACTGTAAGAAAAATATTTTCACCGATTGAAGATGGTTATGAAGTTTCCGAATTCTCATCGCCTGTGGAGAATAACGATATTTCAAAAATAGTTATGGAAGCAATTTCAAAACTCCCGGCGAAACTTAGAATGCCATTAATTTTAAAAGACATAGAAGGATTTAGTTACCAGGAGATTTCAGAAACCTTGAAGTGTGAAATGGGTACAGTCAAATCAAGAATTTTCAGAGGAAGAGAAAAACTGAAGGAAATTTTGCAGCCTTTGGAGAAGGAGCTTATGAATTGAATAAAGATTTACGAAATACAGAATTACTCTCAGCTTATATTGATGATGAATTATCTGCTTCAGAAAAAGCTGAAGTTGAAAAACTTCTTGCTACTTCACTTGAGTTAAAGAAAAAACTTGAAGATCTGAAAAAAGTTAAACAGCTCGCTAATCGTGTTAAAAGAATTCCGGATTCACCTTTTTTCGAAACACGTCTGATGGCTTCAATCGAAGGACAAAAAAACGAATCTTCAAGAATTAAAAGATGGATGCCAGCAATAGCACTTTCGGTTGTTACAATTGCAATTATGATAGTAATGAAATTCAATCCCGGATTGTTAGATAATTTATGGGAAAATCAAAAAGTAGCCATTGCCGGTTTCTATAAAGAAAATCTTCAGCCGGTTCTGCTGGCTGCTGACCTTACAAACGAGGATATATTCAATTTTGCATTTAATAATGAACTCCCACTTGATGATACCCGAAAACAATATTTGCTGCTGGGATATGATGATTCAGGAAAAGAATTTTTTGAAATTCGATCCAATGATAAAAAAGTGGTTAGAGGAAGCTATAAAGAATTTATATCTGCTATGAATTTAGATGAAATGCAAAAGCAAACGGTTGATTCAATTATTGGCAGTTACAGTGAAGCTCTCGAAGCGCAGGTACTCGTAAATAAAAACAATACGATTGCAATAAATCCAAATCTGTGGAATTTAAGAAAAGCGCTTTTTGCTGATTTGCTTGTTGCTTCCGAGAAATTAAACAAAGTTAAATTTGACCGGATAGTTCCTGAAGGAATTTCTGAGAATGAAAAGTTGGTTGTCGTAAATACTGTGGCAAAATTGAAAAACAGTCCCGGCAATCAATATATCTTTGTAACTCCCGATTCAGTATTTGCGGAATCTTATCACTTCGATCCAATTATCGCTAACGAAGAACTGAAATGGACTGAACAAAATATAAAATACAAGGAAGAAAAAATTAAGGAGTTTACACTTAATCTCAGATACGATTCGACATTCAAATATTTTGCTGATTCTAAAAATGTACACTCTTTCAAAATAGTAGTTGACTCAAATATCTGTAGAGTTGATATTCCTGAGTTTACAATTCCCGAAATTCCAATCCCGGAAATTGCAGCTATTGATCCGATGATTGAACAGGCTACAAACAATATTCACTTTTATGCTTATAAAATTCCAAAGATTGAAAAATCAAAAAGCGAAATTAAAATAGAATATTATAATGACGATTCAGTTTATAGTTATGTGGTAAACTATAATATGCTTGATATAGATTCAATCGTTCAGGCAAACGCAGGAACAGATTTTTACAATCTTGAAAGATTAAAAGAAACCAGACCATTTGACGATACAATGTTAATCAAATATCAGTTTGACCGTGATTATTATAACCGTTATTATTCTGATGATGAGTTCAAAAAGCAAATGGAAGAATTGCAAAAAGAACTTCAACAGCTTAGTAAAGATGCGAAAAACCATAAAATCAGGGTTCATTCGGAGGTAACGAAGAGCTCTAAGAAATAATACTTTTTTGTAAATAATAATACTTAAAACCTCTTCCTGCATCAGTCGCTTCTTGATAAGCCTCTAATTTATTCAACCATCCCAGAAAACGTCCGTTTATAATTGAAATCTTTAATTAATAACTAATTTCACTTAATTTTAAGCGATGTTAAATTAAGTGGTAGGTTATAATTTATTCTTGCGTTAGAATCATTAATGAGTAATTTTTCAAAAAATATTATAAGTAGACAGATGCAGCTTTTCTTCATTGCTGTGTTTCTCATATTCATTTTTAAAGTTTTTTATGGAAGTCCTGATACTTTTTATTTAAGACTGCTATTCGATTTATTAATTGGGGTATCAATTTTCTTTTTGCTTCTCGCGTTGATAAGATTTGAAAACAGTCGTTCATCTTCTCCACTGTCATTGGTCTTAAATGTAGGAATTTTGCTGGCAATAATGTTCTTCATCATAATGTTTTCAGATTATCTTTTAACAAGCATTTTCGAAAACATTAATCTCAAACTAAACAATCCCGGACTGGTTTATAATTTAGTTTCAGTTATTTACGTCTTAATATTAGTAGCCATCATATCGTTCTTTTTAGTAACTCTGAGACATTTTTTCTTTTTGAATCAGACAAGGAATACCAGAATATATTTCAACACAATGCTTGTCTTTTTTATTCTCGCAAGCATATCGATGAATATTTTCAGAGATGACAGCGTTTCATTTATAATAACCACTTTTTTTGTGGTTTCAATTCTGTTAATGATTTTTAACTCAATACGAATTTCATGGATTGCATTCCTTACCAAAAAAGAAAAAATATATTTATTACTGCTCTCATTTATCATAACAAGTTTATTCATTGTAAATATTGAAAACAGTTCGGGAGAAAACATATATAGTCAGATAGTTGTTGGATTCTCTCCTTCGCTTAAGCAGTTTAATCAGATAATTATGATTTATGGATCGATTTATTTTGTTATACTTTTTTTTACAACACTTTTTCATCTACCAACTGCTGAAGCATTTGACCGAAAAGCACAGGAAGTAACTTCTTTACAATATTTTAGCAAACTGATAACAGAAGTTCTTGACTTTAATGATCTTGCTGAAACAGTTACGGAGATAACTCAAAAACTTAGCGGATCAAAAGCTTCCTGGATAATTTGGCGAAATGGAACAAAACAAAATTCTGTTGCTGCAAAGAATATCGGGTTTCTTGAGTCTGACAGAATATCAAATCAAATACTTGAGAAAATTAATTTTGAAAAATTAACTTCAACAAAAACTTTTAACCTCAAAGAAAATGTGGTAAGTAGTGAATCCGAGAATTTATTCTCAGTGGTTTCTGTATCTCCTATAAAAACCCGCGGAGAAACACAGGGAATACTTGTTGCAGCGAAAGGTAAAGGTCAAATTTTTACCAGAGATGATCTCAACGCAATAGAAACATTTTCAGATTACGCATCAGTAGCCATAGAAAATTCCAGGCTGCTTGAACAATCGATTGAAAAAGAAAGACTTGAAAAAGAACTTGATGTTGCAAGAGAAATCCAACGAAAAATTCTTCCTTTGAATGCTCCTGATTTTCCAAATCTTCAGATTGCCTCAGTATTTATTCCTGCTTTCGAGGTTGGCGGTGATTATTATGACTTCTTTAAAATCAGTGAGTCAAAGCTGGGATTTGTAATTGCCGATGTTTCCGGTAAAGGAATTTCAGCAGCATTTATAATGGCTGAAATCAAAGGAATATTTGAATCTCTTTCTAAAACAATTGAGAAGCCTAAGGATATTTTAATCAAAGCAAATGAAATATTGTGGCAAGCACTAGATAGTAAAACATTTGTGAGCGCAGCATACGGTTATTTCGATCTGAAAGAAAGGAAGCTTACTTTCGCACGAGCCGGACATTGCCCATTATACCTGTTACGGAATAATGATTCACAAGAAATAAAACCGTCCGGTTTAGGATTAGGCTTAAGTGATAAAGAGAATTTTAATCATACACTTGAGGAATACTCAATTGAATTAATATCGAACGATACAATCGTTCTTTTCACAGATGGAGTGACAGAAGCAAAAAATGAACTGCTGGAAGATTTTGGCGACAAGCATTTTTTAAAAGTGCTGCAGTCTAATATCAATCTAAGTGCAGATGAACTTTCAAATAAAATAATTCAGGAAATTTCAGTCTTTTCAAGTGGTCACGAGCAGTATGATGATATTACTTTAGTTATTTTTAAGTGGCAACAATAATTAAAATTTTGATGGAGATTAAGGATGGCAGAATTTAGCACTTCAATTAGAGAAAAAGGGGACATCAGTATTATTAATCTCAAAGGATATCTGGATGCTCACACAGCTCCGGCTCTTGAGAATAATTTTACTGAGTTGATAAACAGTAGCAAGTTTAAAATCATAGTTAACTTCGAAGAGCTTGCATACATAAGCAGTGCAGGTTTGGGAGTTTTTATGGCTTATATAGAAAATATCAGAGATAATAAAGGTGATATTAAACTTACCAGTATGAGTGATAAAGTATTTAACATTTTTGATCTGCTAGGTTTTCCTCTTTTATATGAAATTTATAAAAGTGAAGATGAAGCTCTAAACAAATTTAGCGGGAGTTAAAATTGTCTGTCCGTAGTAAAAATAAAAACGGCGAACTAAGAGTTAAAAGCAAAACAGAAAACCTTTCTGAAATAAGGGATTTCGTAAGTACAAATGCTCTTGCTGCAGGGATGCCTGTTGCCACTATAGATAATATAATCCTTGCCGTTGACGAAGCCTGCACAAATATTATTAAGCATGCATATAAATTGTCTCCTCAAGGGGAAATTATTATTAAGATAGATTATGATGAAGAACAATTCACTATTACTATTATAGATTATGGTAAATCATTTGAGCCTGACAGAATTCCACGGCCTGATCTTCAAAAATATTATCGTGAGCATAGAGTTGGCGGTTTGGGTATGTATTTAATGAAATCTTTGATGGATGATGTAGAGTACACTTCTATTCCCGGGAAATATAATCAAGTGCTGCTTTCAAAAAAGATTAGGACTGGTTGAGAAATGTTGGAGGCAAAAACATTAAAAGTAAAACGAAACCTTACCGCTCTTGTTGATTTTAGCAGAATAATAAACTCAAGTATCGATCTTGATTTTATATTGAATAATGTTCTGCTAACCTGTCTCGGAAAATTTTTAGCCACACGCGGTCTGATTGCCTTAAAAGAAAATAACAAAATTGTTCTGAAAAGTTCAAAAGGATTGACTGATGATTTAATCCGTGAATTCCCGGATCTTGAAATAACTCCAGGCTGCATTGATAATCCAAAATTAATTTCCTTTATGCAGTTTGCTAATTTAAAGGTTGCTGAAAAAATTAGTGCTTCTGAAGATTGCATTGGCCTGGTCTGTCTTGGAGAAAAACTTAACAAATCAGATTACACAGAAGATGATGTTGAATTTCTTGGTACTATTTTAAATATATCAGCAACTGCTGTTCAGAATTCAATGGTGATTAATGAATTGCAAAAAGTAAACCGTGAGCTTGATTCAAGAGTTCAGCGATTGAGTTCACTGTTCGAGCTAAGTAAGGAATTTGGTTCATTTGCGGAATCATACAGAGTTGTAAAATTGCTGGTCTTCTCAATCCTTGGTCAATTCCTTATTCAGAAGTACGCTGTAATTCTTCTGGAAAATGACGAGGCAGATATACTTGACTCAAAATTTGATAACGAAATATTACTCTCATCAATAAAGAAATCCGAGTTTCAGAAAATTACAGATTCAATAAAGAAAGATGTTTTGAAAGAAGAACATCCTGAGCTTTTTGAACTTGGAATTGAACTTATTGTACCTATGCAGCTTCAGAGCAAAACCTGTGGATTAATTCTACTTGGCAGCCGTGCAGGAAAAAGAGATTTTCAAAATAGCGATATTGAATACATTTTTTCAATTGGTAATCTTGCAATTATATCTCTTGAAAATAACAGACTCTTTCTCGAAGCTCTCGAAAAACAAAAAATGGAAGAGGATCTTCTCATTGCAAGAGATATTCAAAGAAACCTTCTTCCTTCAAATTTACCCGAATACGATAAATACGACATTGCGGCATTGAATGTTTCTTCTAAACAAGTAGGAGGAGATTATTATGATGTTATACCAATTGATGATGAAAAATTTTATATCGCAATTGCTGATGTAGCTGGTAAAGGTGTTCCCGCATCGCTGATGATGGCAAATATTCAGGCATTCTTACAGGTAATATGCAGACAGAATTTGAGAATTGATAAAGCTACAGAAATGATAAACGATCTCGTTACCGCTAACTCATCTGAAGGCAGATTTATAACTTTCTTTTGGGGATATATAAATACTAAAAAAAATACTCTCACTTACGTAAACGCTGGTCATAATCCACCGTACATTATCAGGGGTGACCAAATAATTAAACTTACGCAAGGCGGGATAATTTTTGGGGTGATGAAGACAGTGGTTCCGTATATCTTTGAAGAAGTTGAGTTGATGAAGGATGATGTAATTATACTTTATACAGATGGTGTTTCAGAAGCATTGAATCTTGAGTTTGAAGAATACTCGGAAGAAAAGCTTGAAAGAACGGCTAAAGATCTTGTTAATAAATCAGCAAAAGAAATATTAAATGGAATTAAAGAAGATGTTCAGATATTCACTCAGGGCAATCAGCAGTCTGATGACATAACAATGATTGTAATAAAAGTCAGGTAGAACTATGAGGTCGTTTAAAACATTGATATTGAAATATCGTTCAAATCTGATCGTAATAATTTCAATTATATTAATTGGCATTGCATTTTTAAATATTTACACAGCCGTTGAAGTGAAAGTAACAAGCAACGACGAATGTTTATGGGTGAAAAAGAAAATTACCAAAGACAGTACAGCTCTCTTTTTTGATTTTGTAAAGGTTGGTGGTGTTACCTGGAATGCAGGCATCCGTGATGGAGATCAACTTGTAGAAATTAAAAACATGACTCTCTATTCTGATTTTCAGGCACAGGAAATTCTGAATAAATATAATTACGGAGAATTAGCAGATTATAAATATTTAAGAGATGGAAAAACATATTCAACAAAAGTTTATGTAAAAAAATTGGTAGAATTCGGCTGGCTTGCCGGATCCTTGAGTGCTCTATTCTGGATGTTAATAGGTTTTATTGTTTTAACTGCAAAACCAGATGGCAGAACTCACAGGATGTTTTATTTGCTTGGAGTAATATCCGTACTAACTTCGCTAAATACACTTCTACCCAGATATGGTGACTATTTAAAGTTCTTTCAGGATTACGGAATTCTGGCTGTTTTGGTTGGTAGTTTTTATTTAATAGGATTGTGCTTTGCACCATTCGTGATTAATTATTTCTTCTGGAATTTTCCTTCTACTTTCAAGTTTGCTGAGAAAAAATGGGTGCAGAGAACCGTCTTCATTGTGCCATCGATTTTAGTTATTGTATTCATTACAGTATTCTATTTGTCTATCACAAAGATTTTTAATGACTTTGTATTTTTTACATTCCTGCAGGCATATCAAATTTTAATGATCGTTGCACAAATAACCGGATGGTTTGCTTTATTCTTTCAATATCGAAAAATCAAATCCAGGGAGAAAAAGAAACCTATCCTCTTAATGTTGATTGCAGTTTCTTTTGGTTTTGCAGTTGCTTTGTATACCGCCCGAATTGCCCCGGCAATAGCTGATACAATATTTAACTCACCTGAATATTATACGCCAATAATTCTTATAGCGTTTGTACCTCTGATATTTGCTTATGCTATATTTAAATACCAGTTGATGGATGTAAGTGTTGTTGTCAAGAATACAATAGTTTATGGAACGGCTACAGCCACCGTTGCCGCTATTTACTTCTTTGTCATTTATGTTGCGGGACAGAGTATCAGTTCATTTTTCGGCGTTGAAAACCAGGGAATTATTGCCGGAATATTTTTCATCATCTTTGCATTGGTATTTCAGTCGACAAAAAACAAGTTCCAGGATTTTCTTACAAAAAGATTCTATCCTGAACAGTTTGCTCACCAGAGAGTTCTTGTTGATCTGAGCAATGAACTTTCTGTAGTGGTCGGTTTGGATAATATCATTCAATTAATGAAAAAAACTTTCGTAGACGCACTCAAAATAAATACATTTGGAATAATGACCCGGGATAAAGAAAGCAATTTATTTTTAGTTGACAGCGTTGGTATGACTAATGAGAAATGCGTAATTACCGAATCAAGGATAATTCAGTTCCTGAAAGAAAAATATCTTATCACAAAATTTCCATCAATTGAACAATCAGATTTTAAAGAAGTACTTCCCGATGATAAAGCAGAAAGATTAATCTCAGAAGGAATTTATACTATCATCCCTATGATGGTTAAATCAAAAATTGTTGGTCTGCTTCTCTTCGGACTCAAACATTCAGGTTCTCATTTTGCAGGGAAAGATCTCGAACTTTTATGGGCTGCTGCAAACCAGGCTGCTATTTCAATTGAGAATGCACGACTTTACAAAACTGAAGTTGAAAAGCAAAAGATTGAACGTGATCTTGACCTTGCAAGAAAAATTCAGCAGGGATTATTACCGCAGTGTATTCCAAATATGATCGGGTTAGATATTTGTGGTGAAATGATTCCTGCAATGCAAGTCGGCGGTGATTATTATGATCTGATTCAAATTTCCGAATCTAAACTATTTGTGGTTGTAGGAGATGTTTCGGGAAAAGGACTTTCTGCTTCACTTTATATGACCAAACTGCAAACGATGATCAAGCTGAGTTGTCTTGACAATAAATCTCCGAAAGAAATTCTGGTTGATATTAACAGGAGAATTTATGAAGAGCTGGATAAAAGCTGGTTTGTAACTATCACACTTGCTCTTTTCGACATGAATGAAAAAAAGCTGAAGTTCTGTCGTGCAGGACATATGCCCGTACTTCAGGCAACGAATGGAACAGTGCAATCTTACCGAACTCAGGGACTTGGAGTTGGCATTGAGAGAGGAATAGTTTTCGACAAATCGCTTCTCCAAGAAGAGGTGAAACTTTCACCGGGACAAATTTATGCTTTCTTTACAGATGGAGTTACGGAAGCAATGAATGAAAAGAATGAATTATTCGGTGATGAAAACCTTAATTCAATTCTCAAAAATAAATCTGGTGTTCGGTCATCCGATATTGTAAATGAAATCTGGTCTTCAATCGACAACTTCCGTGGAGAGGCGGAGGTCAACGATGATATGACAATGGTTGTAGTCAAGGTGAAATAGTACTCGTCACAAACTTCACTTGAATGAATTCATTCTCACAAAACAGAAAATAATTGTTTCAAAATAAACGCTTTTCTCATTATTAAATGATTTTCTTAAGTAAAAACGCCGATTTGTAAGAAATGAGATTGGCATTATTGTAGTCTTCGAGAGGTGTGTATTAATAACTCTTTTACTGAATCTTTGAGAAAGCATATGGAAAATTTCACCTTAAAACTCGTCGATCATATTGCAATTATAAAAGTTGAGCTCGTTTCAGCTACGCTGAGAGACTCACAGGCCCTTTGGGATTTGATGGATATAGATTCAATTTTCGAAAAGCAGAGGATCATTATTGATCTTTCCAGTTGTACTTTTATTGATTCAACGTTCATTGGTATGATAGTGAAAATTTTCAGACGAGTTACTGAAAACAACGGCATCCTCAAATTGGTATTTCCACAGATAACCGACCTGGAATCATTTCGCGTGATTGGTATTACAAAAATTTTAGAGTGTTTTGGAACGCTCACAAATGCTGTTGAGAGTTTCAATCCGGAATCTTCTGTTTCTAAGATAGAATTCGACGAGAAGAATCTCTACAATTCAATTTTAAATCGGCAAAATTAATTTTTTTAACATCAATACTATTTTGGTGTTAGAAATGTCATTTCGATCCTTACTACATTCTTTCTTTACTTAATAAAGTTCTAAAGTATTCATTTCCAAACCGGTTTCTGAGGATTGCTCTTTTAACTCATTATTCGGATTGAATTTTATTTTTTCTATGATTTCCAAATTTCTATCTGAAATGCCAGAGATTTCCAATCTTTATCTGAAACCCTTTTACTTCCCAGGCATCTGATTTTGTAAATAAATAATCCAATTAACTAAAAATGAGTAATATGAAATTAGTTGAAAATCTTGATGCCAAATCCTTCGAACAAAAAGTAGCGGATGATAAAGATGCGGTACTTTTAGATGTTCGCACTCCGATGGAACACAAAATGGTTAGAATACCTAATTCAATTTTAATTGACATTAACGATCCGGCATTTGTCCAGGAAATTGAAAAGCTTGATAAGAATAAAAGTTATTACGTTTATTGCCGAAGCGGGAACAGAAGTTTTCACGCTGGAAATTATATGCTAAAAGCTGGATTCGAAAAAGTGTTCAACCTTGAACCGGGAATAATCGGCTGGCACGGTAAAAAGGAATTTAATATTTAACCGGTTACTATAGGATGACAAATGTTTTTTGAACGTGTATATGAAAAAGGATTAGCCCAGGCAAGTTACATCATCGGATGCCAGGCAACTAAAGAGGCGATAGTTATTGATCCTAAAAGGGATATAGATACATATCTCCAAATTGCAGAAAGAGAAAATCTCAGGATAACTCATATTGCGGAAACTCATATCCATGCTGATTTTCTGAGCGGCTCGCTCGAACTTTCTAATTCCACTGATGCAAAAATTTATTTATCAGATGAGGGTGGAATTGATTGGCAATATCATTTCGATCATCTCGGCTTAAGAGATGGTGATGTTATTAATATTGGCAACCTTTCATTTAATGTAATTCATACACCGGGTCACACTCCTGAACATATTTCATTTATGTTAATTGATAAACCTGCAAGTCCCGAACCTGTAATGATCTTTACAGGTGATTTTGTTTTTGTTGGTGATGTTGGACGACCAGATTTGCTCGAGAAAGCAGCAGGAATAGAAGGAACGATGATATCAGGTGCAAAGCAATTGTTTCAGTCACTTAAAAAATTTAAAACTTTACCGGATCATATTCAGGTCTGGCCAGGTCACGGAGCGGGTTCTGCCTGTGGTAAAGCACTTGGTGCTGTTCCGGGTTCTACCGTTGGATACGAAAAATTATCTAACTGGGCACTTAAAATTGAAGATGAAGAAACCTTCATACAATCATTACTCGATGGGCAGCCTGAACCACCAAAATATTTTGCGATGATGAAGATGATGAATAAATCAGGGCCGAAAATTCTTGCCACTATAAATCATCCTCAAAAATTAAGTGCAGGAGAATTTGTATCAGCAATTAAAAACGGTTATCAGATTGTTGACACACGTGACAAATTAAGTTTTTCAGGCGGGCATATTAGTGGAAGTCTGAATATTCAGGATAACAATTCATTTAGTACCTGGGCCGGTTGGATGCTTGATTATAACAAGCCGATTGTTCTAATAGCCCCGGAACACAGAGCTGATATTCTAAACAGAGCTTTAATGAGGATTGGTGTGGATAATATATTCGGCATTTCTGATCTTGACAAACTTGAAGTTGCCGGATTAAAAATGGAAATCCTGAATCAAATAAGTGCTGATGAATTAAAAGAAAAATTTTCGTCATATAGAGTCATTGATGTACGAAGTTATACTGAATTCGATCTGGCCCATATTCCTAAAGCACAAAATATTCATGCAGGTCATCTTGAAAAAAACCTTAACCACATTTTACTCGATGAAAATCTTGTTGTTTACTGTACAAGTGGAGACAGATCGGCAATAGCAGCAAGCTATCTTTTAACCAAAGGATACAAAAATGTGTTTAATCTCAGCGGAGGAATTAACGCCTGGATTCAAACTGGTTTACAGATTGAAAAAACTTTCGATCAGGAATTTATTACCGCATCCTCACTAAAAACATAAGTTTAAGAAGAGAACATATCTGAATTCAGTTCAACCCAGATGAGGAATTAATAATTTTAATATCTTATTAAATAACTGTGAGCCTTTTATTGAGAAATGAGGATCAGAAAAATTTGATCCATTTAGTTGGCTTTAGCTGCTGCGACAATCAATTTTCTTCCATTAATTTCTGAGCCGTTCAATGCACTGATCGCGCTGTTGGCATCAGAATCATTTTCCATTTCAACAAACCCAAATCCTTTCGATTTACCGGTTTCTTTATCAGTTACGACTTTCGCTGAAATTATGTTTCCATGCTTTTTAAAAGTATCTGATAACTGATTGTTGTTAAACGTCCAGGGGAGGTTTCCGACATACAATTTTGTGCTCACAATTTACCTTTAAATGTTGATTGATATAGTTATTTAGCTGGATATAAAAATAATATTATTTGATCTGTGTGCAAATAGATCACTTTTGGTAATTAGTCGTGTTATTATTAAAGAAAGTGTTGTAGTGAGATGGATTGTCGAAGATTGGAAGTAAGAGCCGGAAAAAATTCTCCGGCCCCGATTAAAACTAGAATTCTACTTTCTTTTTATACTTTAATGCATATTCATAGACAAGTGTACTAGCTACAAATATTGAAGAGTATGTACCGATTATTATTCCGAAGAAAAGCGTAAATGCGAAAACTCTGAGAACTTCACCACCAAATATTAATAAAACCAAAACAGTTAAGAGAGTAGTGCCTCCAGTTAAAATAGTTCTACTCATCGTCTGGCTTATACTTGTATTAATTACATCATATAGCGGTCTTGTTTTATGTATTTTCAAATTCTCCCTGATTCTATCAAATACGATAACCGTGTCATTGATAGAATAACCTATAAGCGTAAGGAAGGCAGCAACTACCGTTAAATCGATATCCAGGTTCAATCCGGGTATCAATCCATAAAGTGCTGCAAATAAGCCTAATGTAATTAAAACATCATGGAAAAGTGCTGCAACTGCACCGAAAGCAAAGATGAATTTAAATCTGAATCCCAGATAAATAAGAATTGCAATAAGTGAAAAGAATATTGCGAGTACAGCATCACGCTTTAGTTCTTCGCCGATTTTTGGACCAACTCTGTCTTCTTTAAGAACAGTGAATGAGTTGTCCGTAATCTTTTCTCTAAGGTTTTCTTTAATCCAATCTGCGATTCCAACGCTAACCAGCATTTGAACATTGTCAGGTTCTTCAGAAACACGACCTGATTGGAATCCGGCAGCAAATAATCCATCGATAATCTGGTTCGCAGTATCAGGATTATCAAACGAATAAGTAACAGAACTCGCCGAAGAATCAATTAATCTTTTGGGAACACCGGGTAAAAGTTTTTCAATTTCTTCTTCGATGCCCGAAATTACTTTTGGATATACTTCAATTGGAATAACTTGCATTTCAGTTCGAATCATAACGCCGGTCTCACCACCAAATGTTTTTACTTCTAAAACTCCCAAACCGATGTTTTCCACATCTGCTCTTACTTCGGAAATGTTAATTGGTTTTTCAAACTGAAGAACAATCTCGCTTCCGCCTTTGAAGTCTATACCAAATTGAAATCCTCTAATTAATGCTGCTATAACTCCAAGCAGAAATAATGATCCTGAAAATAAATATGCAATTTTTCTTTTTCCGAGGAAATCATAATTAAAATTTTCAAAAAATCTCATAACGAAAAAAAACTCCTTAAGCCTTTGTGTTTAACCTACTGTTACTGAAATGTTTTTAGAAACCATTATATCAAGAATAACTCTTGAGATCACAAGTGCGCTGAATACGCTCGCAGCAATACCTATCATAAGTGTTAATGCAAATCCCTGGATTGGTCCGGTTCCAAATTGATAGAGAATGATTCCCGTAAAGAAAGTCGTAATATTCGAATCGATGATCGCAGAATATGCACGGGAAAATCCACTGTCTATTGATGCTTTAATTGTTTTACCTGTAGCCATTTCTTCCCTTATTCTTTCGAAGATAAGCACGTTGGCATCAACAGCCATACCTATTGTTAAAATGATACCTGCAATACCCGGTAATGTTAAAGTAGCATTAAATCCGGCAAGCACACCAAGAATAAACAATATTGTAAATGTGAGAACTGCAGCCGCGATTGTACCTGCTTTGCGATAATAGATTATCATAAATATGCCAACCAGTACATAACCTAATATTACAGATAGCAAGCCTTTATTAATTGAATCTTCACCAAGTGAAGGACCGACTGTTCTTTCTTCGATGATGTCAACAGGAGCGGGGAGAGCGCCGGCCTTAGGTACAATTTCAAGAAGTTTAGCTTCATTGAGATCTGCCATTCCTTCGATCTGAGATCTTCCACCAGGTATTTTACCTTTTACAACCGGTGCAGAGAATATAGCCCCATCAAGCATAATTGCAATTCTTTTATTTACGTTGGCGCCTGTAATTCTTGCCCACTCAGTTGCGCCTTCAGAATTCATAGTCATTGTAACCATTGGGGTCGAAGTATTCGGATCAATATTAGCATTAGCGTCAGTAATTACTCCACCGGTAAGCTCGGGTTCTTTATTCACCAGATACATGACAAAAAATTCTCCACCTGATCCATCCTGTTGTGTTTTGGCATTAAATTTAAATTCAACATTATTTGGAATTACTTTTTGAACATCGGGTCTGTTAAGAATAAGTTCTAATTTATTTCTGTCCTCAGTTTTTACATAGGCATCAGCACTTCTTCCCTGAGGGTCTAAAAGAGCAATTGCAAAGAAAGGATGCTGTTCTTTAAATTCTTCCTCAGATAGTTCAGCGTCTGGTGATGTAGTATCATTCGATGCTACTGAAGTATCAGAAGGTGCTTTTTGAGTTTCATTCTTTACTGAATCGACTTTTAGTGAATCAAGCATTTTACCGGCTAACACATCATCAATTTTTTGCATAATCGGAAAAGTAAAATCTGCTTCGCGAACTATTCTGAATTCTAAAAGAGCGGTTCCCTGCAATAATTTTTTTGCTTCTTCTTCACGAGCAACACCAGGTAATTCGACAATTATTCTTCTACTACCTTGTCTCTGAATAGAGGGTTCACTTACTCCGTATTGGTCAACACGGTTACGGATGATTTCTTGTGCGCGGCTAACAGCATCTTCAGCACTTTCATTTAGACTTGATATTATTTGGCTGTCATCATCACGGATAGTTCCAAAATATCTGCTTAATCTGATTCCTCTTTCGTCAAATTTTCTTGCAACAATATCAACAACTGATTCATCAGTTCTTTCTGATTCCTGCTGAGCTTCAGCTAAAACTATTTTGAATGTCTCATCCGGATTTTTAGCAAGTTTTTCAAGAAGCTTACTGGTATTTACTTCAAGAACGACACGCATACCACCCTGAAGATCCAATCCAAGTTTAATACGTTTTTCTTTGTCTTTTACGATATCTGGGTTTGCAGCCAGGATGCTGTCTTCCTTGGCTCTTAAAATTTTAGTGATCTGTGCTTTTGACAGATCTGGATTTTCTTCCAGTAGTTGTTTGCTCGTCGAAGCAAGAGTTTGTTTTATATCGCTGCTGTTCTGGTAATCCAGATAAGTAGGATATAAAAGATAGATTGATAATGCTAT
Organism: uncultured Ignavibacteriaceae bacterium; assembly: GCA_963790385.1. Taxonomy (GTDB): domain Bacteria; phylum Bacteroidota; class Ignavibacteria; order Ignavibacteriales; family Ignavibacteriaceae; genus IGN2. Next base: position 408,607 of record CAWBOG010000002.1, on the reverse strand, counting down.
CGCAGCAATAATGATAATGAGTCTTAATCTAAATTCTTTCATACCTGATTAATGAAGTGATTTGAAAATATAAAAATGAACTGCCAAAATTAGGGGTTACCTCTTACAAAGTCAATAAAAATAACGGTAATTAATCGGGGGTATTAAAGACGGGAAATAACCGATTTTAAAAGAAAGGCAAACTTTTCAGATGATTTTTTTGCTGTTTCAGTTACTTCTGAATGAGATAACTTTTGTGATAATATTCCGGAAGCCATATTCGTTATACAGGATACTATGGCTACTTCCATATTTATTGAAGAAGCAAATACAGCTTCGTGAACAGTTGACATTCCAGCTGCATCTCCACCGAATCTACTTATCATCTGAATTTCAGCCGGAGTTTCATAAATTGGTCCTTTTGTATACCAGTACGTCCCTGTGTGTAATAAGATATGATTTTCCGTAGCTACCTTTTTGAATGTCTCATTCATTTTTCGAGAGGGACAATTAAAAAAATTATTTTTTGCTTCGATAGATGAAATCCCAATTAGTTCCGTTATTTCTTTTTTAATATTTGTTGCATCGAATGATTCAGCCAGCATAAAGTCACCGGGCTTAAACTTTTTATTAATTCCACCAGCTGCATTCGTTAAAATTATTTTACTACACCCAACTTTTTTTGCCAGTAAAATCGGAAGTACACAATCGCTTAAATGATTACCTTCATAGAAGTGTAGCCGTCCCTGGAAAATTATTAATTTTTTATTATCGATTTTTGAAAAGTGAATTAATCCTTTATGTCCCACCACAGAAGCAGACGGATAATTTGGAATATCAGAGGTTGGAATTGATTTAAAAATTTTTGTTGAGTCAGCGAAATTTCCAAGTCCACTTCCTAGTACGATTGCAACATCGGGAGTGAAAGGAGATTCCTTTTTCAGAAAATCAATTGCATCCTTGTATTTAAAACTAAGATCAATCATTTCAACTGAATAGTAAACCTGCAAGAGTTGCTGTCATTAACGTTGCCAGAACACCACCAATGACAGCCTTAATTCCTAATGCTGCAATATCAGATTTTCTATCGGGAGCTAATGGTCCAATACCACCAATTTGAATAGCAATTGAGCTAAAGTTTGCAAATCCACATAATGCATATGTGAGCATTAGAATAGTTTTCCCATTTAATATTTTTCCAATTTCAACCAGCGTTCCCATTTCCGTGTATGCTACAAATTCGTTTAGAACAACTTTTACACCGAGCAAACTTCCAAAGCTCAACGCATCTTCCCATGGAACTCCAATGCCAAATGCAACAAACTGTAATACTAATCCAATTAATAATTGAAAACTAAGTGGCTGACCAAAATTAGCAATCAACGATTCGTTAATATCAATTATATCACCAAAACCATTCAACAGATAATTTACGAGAGCAATTAAAGCAATGAATGCTAAAAGCATTGCCCCAACATTTATAGCAAGCTTCCAACCATCTGCGGCACCGTTTGCTGCAGCTTCAATAAAGTTTGAAGCATTCTTTTCAACTTCAATTTTTACTTTTCCTTTTGTAACTGGTTCGGCAGTTTCAGGGAAAAGGATTTTGGAAATAACAATGCCAGCAGGTGCAGCCATAATGCTTGCACCAAGAAGATGAGTTGCAAAAAGTTGTTGTGCTTCAATAAGCGGAATTCCATTTTTAAGAGCGTAAGCTGTTCCAAGTATTTGAATATATGCAGCCATTACTCCTCCGGCGATCGTTGCCATTCCACCAACCATTACAGTAAGAATTTCACTTTTAGTCATTTTATTGAGAAATGGTTTTATCATCAACGGAGCTTCAGTTTGCCCGACAAAAATATTAGCTGAACAGGAAAGAGATTCAGCACCACTCGTCCCAAGAGTTTTAGCCATTATCCAGGCCATACCTTTTACTATCATTTGCATGATGCCAAGGTAATAAAGAAGAGACATAAGGCTTGCAAAGAAAATGATTGTTGGTAAAACCTGGAATGCAAAGAAAGAACCAAGACTTCCTTCAGCACCTGGTGGTTTTGCAAGATCCCCAAAAATAAATTGTGCACCCTCAGATGTAAAATTCAAAACGAGTACGAAGAAATAACTAATCCAACTAAAAAAATCTTTTGGCCAGCCAAGTGGAAAAAAAAATGAACGGAGAGCTTCACCTTTAAGAATAAGAATTGCAAACACAAGTTGAAGTGCAAGTCCGCCACCAACAAGTCGCCAGTTAATTTTCGATTTATTATTTGAAAAGAGAAATGAAATTCCTACGAGAAGAAAAATTCCAAATATTCCTCTGACTATTGAAGTGAAATCCATAGTAACTTCTAATTATCTTTAGGAATGTAATGACATTTACGGCAGCGGGCTTCATAAATATCTGCCGCACCAACAATAACTCTTTCCGATTCGCTTGTTTTTCTTTGGGTTTTGTCGGCTGGATTTCCGCAAACAACACAGATCGCATGCTGTTTGGTAATGTATTCAGCAATCGCAAGCAATTGAGGTATTGGATCGAACGGCTTTCCCGTATAATCCTGATCAAGTCCTGCAACAATTACCCTCTTTCCGCGCGAAGCGAGTAAATTACAAATATGAAGAATACTTTCATTAAAAAATTGTGCTTCATCGATACCAATTACCTGTGCATCTTTTGAGTGGTCGAGAACTTCAATAATGTCTTCAATCAAAATAGATGGCAGAGATTGTTCATTGTGTGATACTATCGAATTATTAGAATACCGTGAATCAATTTTTGGTTTAAAAATTTTTACTTTCTGTTTTGCAATCTGCGCTCTTCGTAAACGTCGAATAAGCTCTTCAGTTTTTCCACTGAACATGCAGCCGGTGATTACTTCTATCCAGCCGGTATCAATTGGAAGCTGATGTGGAGGTATATCGGTCATAAAAATTAATAAATATAATTTAGAAGATTATTACTTTGCTCATCCAAGATCCTTATCCCCAAAAGCAAAAGGAAGAAGTTCAGAAGTTTTTTTTACAATATAATCACCGTTTCCATTCACGAGAATTATATCGATCTCACCGCATAAATCACTGATTACCTGTCTGCAAGCACCGCAAGGAGAAATATAATCTTCGGTATCTCCGGCAACTGCAATTGCTTTGAATTTTCTTTCTCCTTCTGAAACTGCTTTAAATATTGCATTCCGTTCTGCGCAAATAGTCAGGCTGTAAGAACTCGATTCAATATTGCATCCGGTGTAAATTTTGTCTTTGGTTGTTAATACTGCTGCACCAACAAAAAAGTTGGAGTAGGTCGGAAGAGCATTTTGCTTGGCTTTGATAGCCGATTCTGCTAAGTGTTTGTAATCCATTTTACTAAAATTTAATTGCTTAAAGATAATTTTTTAGTCATCTAATATCAAAAGAATTATTTCTTTTTCAGGATGATGTAAAATGTGGGTGTAAAAAATTTATTAAGTATTCCGATTCTATCGTTAGCAACTCTTCTTATTACTTTATTCATTCCAAACTCATTTAAATATTTCACCAAACTTAAATGAAATGCACTCCATACTAAACCCCTGCCACCACTAAGTAAATAGTTAACTGAAAATATTGTGCAAATCTTTATTGAAAAAAAATTACTGAATAAATCGATTAAATTTTTTAAAGACAACAATTCTGCAATATCATCTCTCCGGTAATCATTCTTCCTAAAATATTTTAAGAAGTATTTTCTTATCTGCTCCCTGTTAAATAAACATAAAAATGGAATCCCCCAATGGGGGTCAGAAATTATATTTAATATAGAAGACCTGTTTGGAGTGCTTAAATAAATGATTCCATTCGCTTTTAGAAGACAGTTGATCTCATCAATTAGTTTTTCAGAAATATTCAAATGTTCGATTACATCTTGTAAAATGATGACATCAAAAACAAAAGATTTAAATGGAAGATTTAAACTATCAGCAATAACTGGCAACAGAGAATTCGACTTCTGAATTTTTTTTATTCTCTCAGACTTTGGTTCAAGGCTTACTACAGAATTACTTGCGGATAAAATTTTTGAAGTGCTTCCTTCGCCAGCACCGATATCAAGAATTTTCAGATCTTTCAAAATAAGTTCACTTGATAATAGACTTTCTACAAACTTAGCTCGATCGTTAGATAGATCCCTTGCTTTTTCCCAGCGCTCGAAATTGGGATGGGCTGGATCATATTCTCTCTGAATTACTTTTTCTACTTCCATTTTATTTCGGTAAAACGCGCATTCAGAAAATTAATGATTAAAAGTAACTCATAAAAAACCTGTAAATAAATAATTTCAATTATAGAAAAATCGTAACTGAATTTCTTTTGATTTGTTCTTAGAACCAAAACATCTAACATAAGTTTTGATGGAAGTAAAATTCCAAACAAGGGATTTATAAACATCATTAAGGGAGAAAACAAAAAAATAATATTTAACAAATGCCAAAATCCTAGTATGAGTTGATGCTTTATAAGATAATGAAACGAAGTTTGTGTATGTCTGGCTTTTTGTTGTAAATATTGGGAAAAAGTACTTTTAGCTTCGCTATACACCTTGGACCCTTCGTCAGTAACTATTCCAATCTTCATATGTTGCTTAACGGCTTCTCTTAATAGAAGATCATCATCGCCGCTGGTTGTGTCTTTTGTTTTTGAATAACCTCCAAGCGCTTCAAAAGCATCCTTGCTGAATCCAAAATTTCTTGCTGCCGCAGAATAAGGCAATCCAATTGATGCCATCGAGAATGAAAAAATTGAGTTTCGTAAGTTTTCAAAACAAGATACTCTGTTGATTAATTTGTTGTGTTGGTAAAAAGGAGCAATGCCAAATAGCAAATCAAAACCTTGTCCAAATTTTTTAGAATAAGATTTTAGCCAAATTTTTTCAGGACGGCAATCAGCATCTGTAATTAATATTTTGGAATATTTTGAATTTTGTATACCAAGGGTTAAAACATCTCTTTTACCGTTTACATTTTGTGTTTTCGAACTAAGCACTGAAAAATTATTTAATGATTCAGTTTGCTGTTTCATTTTATTCAATGTTCCGTCTTTTGAAGTATCGTCAACTAAAATCACTTCGAACATTTCAGGAGGGTAGTCCATCTTACTTAAGTTATCTATGAGTTCATTAATATTTCCTTCTTCATTCTTTGCCGCGACAACTATGGAAATATTTACATCTGGAATTTCGTTATTACTGATGTTATTTAATCGTATGAGCGAAAATATCAGTAAAAGGTTTATCAGAATTAGTACGATAATTGATATTATAATAAGAAATATCATTCAAGTGTCAGGAAGATTAAAATACTTTTTTGTAAACAGCTTTGTGAAAAATAGTTAAATAAACTACGAATGATATCGACAATTAGCCCTTTTTATTACTATATTATATAATAAATTTTATAATTTAAATACTGCATTTTAAATTAATCTAAATTCAGTAGTTATCCATCTCACTCATAAAAATATCCTAAATAATTATTGTAATTGAAAATTTATTATTAAGTGTAGATTTCTTTTACTAAATGTATAAAAAAAATAAGCATCTATATTTACTCTCACTATTATTATTTTATCAGGGTAATCTCTCTCCTCAAGGTACCTGGGAGCGTTTTGAAAGCCCAACTAATAAATTTCTGAGATCAGTCCACTTTGTTGACAGTTTGTACGGATGGGCGGTAGGTGATTCAGGAATCATAATTCATTCTTCAGATAGTGGGGTTAATTGGGCGATTCAGAATAGTGAATCTGAGAATAATATTTATGATGTGTTCTTCTTAAATAGAAATCTTGGATGGGCATCTTCCTGGCGAACATCCAGAATACCTTTCGGTACTGAATTGTTAAAAACTACAAATGGTGGAAAAAATTGGATCAATCCATCTCATCCACAGGAAGATATATTTGGTCAATGTATTCTTTTTTTAGATTCATTAAATGGATGGATGGGGGGGCAACCTTATCCAATTGTCAATACAACCGATGGGGGAAATACCTGGAAACATGCGGCAATTGATTCTTCTCTTTTCTCTTTTTTTCCCGTTAAAGATATCAAATTTTATAATTCCCAATTTGGTTACGCCTCCGGGGGTATTTTAGAATATGGCGGTGTTATCTGGAGTACGTCAAACGGCGGAGATTATTGGTATGCTATCGATCCCCAATCTGCACCCCCTGATCCTTTTTGGCAAATTCATATATTTGATTCATTAAATGTTCTTGGTGTTGGAGGAGACTTTGAAACTTTTGGAGTCGGAATGATTCGCACTACTGATGGCGGATTACATTGGAATTATGAATATATTGGAATGCCCGGAGTTGCTACTGATCTGGAATTTAGGACTGATAATGAAGCTTGGTCAACATTAGTTTTTGAGCAAAAACTTATTTACAGCTTTGATTCGGGTTTTACTTGGAATCAAGTTCCAACTCCGGAAAATACTATTATTTCAGATTTAATATTCCCCGACTCACTTCACGGTTTTGCGGTTGGGAGGGATGGTGCTATTCTCAAATATAAACCATCACCGGTTACTAATGTTATTTCAAATAAAGATATTATTCAGAAAAATATTGACCTTTATCAGAATTATCCTAATCCATTTAACCCTATCACTAAAATTCGTTATTCTATTCCTGAGGATGAGTTTATTAAGCTGACCGTTTACGATTTACTGGGAAAAGAAATAGCTCTCCTTGTAAACGAACAACAAGGTGCGGGTAGTTATGAATTTGAGTTTAATGCTGAAAATCTTTCAAGTGGAATTTATATATATATTTTAAGTACATCCAGTTATAGATCTTTAAGAAAAATGATTGTAATTCGCTAGTTTATTCGATACGGAAGAACTGAAAGGGTGTCTAACTGAAATGGAACTAAAAGTAGTTAATGTTACAAATTTATAATTGGAATGTGACGATATATCCAATTGAAAAATATTTTAAATGTAATTTTTTTCTTTGGAGATAACAACAAAATGTACGACACGTTTATCGAGTGATTTTGAATAGAAGAATAGTTGATTATTAAAAAAACAAAATTAAAATAATAATGTCTTGACGATTAATCGAACAAATCTAGAATTGACAATTCCTTAATTAATCATTTATTAAACAAATGTGGAGATATAATGTATAAATTCTTTTCAGTTACCATGGTTATTGTGATTTTCTCCTGGTGCATTTCGTTTGCTCAGGTAGAAAGTTCAGTACCCCAGGTATTTCAGTCTATTCATAATGACACTTCGCCCCCTTTAAGAGATATGTCAGAGAGACCTTTGTCTCCCACACCTTGGGAAAATGGAATAATTCCTCTTCAATCAAATGAGCTCCGATTTGAAGATCAGTACAAACGGGATCAATCTTTACAAAATATTATGGGTTCAAATGGCACCGGATTTATTCTCCAAAGCTGGGATGGTGTTTCTGCTCAAGGATACGCACCACCCGATAACAGCGGAGATGTAGGACCAAACCATTATATGCAAATGGTCAATGTCCGTTTTCAAATATGGGATAAGACAGGCACTTCGCTATTAGGTCCACTTAATCTTGGAACACTTTGGTCAGGATTTCCAGGACCTTGGGCTAGTAGTTTAAATGATGGAGATCCAGTAGTACTTTATGATGAAACTGCAGACAGGTGGTTTGCAAGTCAGTTTTCACTACCTAACGGTACTAGCGGTCCAAATTATATATTGGTAGCTGTCTCTCAGACGGGCGATCCAACAGGTTCTTGGCATCGATATGGTTTTACATTCCCTAATTTTCCAGACTATCCAAAATATGGCATCTGGCCAGATGGTTATTATGTTTCAGCTAATCGTTTTGCTCCTGGTCCATCGGGAACGACAAATGCTGCATTTGAAAGAAGTATGATGTTAACTGGTGCGCCAGCACAGATGGTACTTTTCAATCAATCAAGTTCAACATCTTGGTCATTACTTCCCTCAGATTGGGATGGAACTAATACACCTCCAAGCGGCGCTCCAAATTATTTTGGGCAAATACATGATAATGCTTATTACGGTGGGACAGACGGATTTGACATTTTTCAGTTTCATGTAGATTGGGTGATCCCAGGAAATTCAACTTTCACGGGGCCGACTTTTTTAGCAACAAATCCATTTGTAGAAATAAATGGCATTCCTCAACTCGGTACCTCTACACAACTTGATGCTATAAGTGACCGTGCAATGAATCGGTTGAATTATAGAAATTTTGGATCACATCAGTCAATGGTTGTTTGTCATTCTGTTGATGCAGGTGGTAGCCGTGCGGGAATGAGATGGTATGAATTTAGAAATTCCGGCAGCGGTTGGAGTGTTTACCAACAAGGTACATATGCACCGGCAGATGGAATGGAGCGATGGATGGGAAGTATCGCAATCAACGAATCGGGAGATATTGGACTTGGTTACTCAGTATCGAGTGCAACAATATATCCGGAAATCAGATTTACTGGAAGATTTTCAGGTGATGCGCTTGATTTAATGACAATACCAGAGGAGACAATACAAGTTGGTTTAGGATCTCAAACCGGTGGATTGACTAGATGGGGTGATTATACTCAAATGGTTGTTGATCCTGACGGCGAAACATTTTGGTATTTAAATCAGTACCAACCTTCTAATGGCAGTTTCAACTGGAAAACAAGAATTGCTTCAATGAATTTTGGCCCACCATGTCCAATCGGTCCGCCAACTAATCCAAATCCACCTGATGGTACCGCAGATGTTCCCCTCACCGGAAATACTACAATGTGGACGAATGGAGTAGGATCTGATCAGATTGAAGTTTGGTTTGGTGAAGCAGGTAGTCTTATTCAAGTGTATGATGGATCACCTATTACTTTATTCTCTTTAGCTTCTTTTGAACCATTAAGTTATGGTACTGAATATGGTTGGAAAGTTATTGGCAAAAATGATTCTTGTGATGTATCTGGTCCTAATTGGACATTTACAACCATTCAAGATCCGAATTTAATTATAGACACAATAAAAGTTTATCCACAGAATGTAGCTATGTGGACAGGCACAACAAACGGAACAACAAAAACAGATGGGTTAATAAATACAGTATATCCTAATGTAGGATGGGCTGCTTATGATATCAGTTCGATTCCTGTTGGTTCAATAGTTCAAGGTCTTCATTTTTATGGATATGTAAATGCAACGAACTGGCCGTATTGGAGTGCAACACCAATGGGAAGTGTTAATCCAATAACGGCTACTGGCTCAGCAATAAATGCTCAAGTACAGGCAAATCGGGATCAAGGAGTTGCATATATTTACTCGGATGAAGGGTCAAGTTATGCACCGGGTTGGCACGATTATCCATTAGAAAGTACAGCAGTTTCAGACTTTGAGAATGCGTTAAGTCAAGGATGGTTTGCAATGGGTTTTGTAGATCGAGATGATGTAGCTACCTACTTTGTTAACTTCGATGGTTGGTCTCAGCCAAATCCTCCATATATAGAAGTTATATATGAATTTAGTGTTCCTGTAGAATTAACATCGTTTGGTGCAACATCCAATGGAACAGATGTTGAACTCAAATGGACAACAGCAACGGAGACAAATAACCAGGGATTCCAGGTTGAGAAAATGAATGCATCCGGATCATTTGAACAAGCAGGATATGTAGCAGGATTTGGAACAACAACTGAACCGAAGGCATATTCATTCATCGATTCGAAGCTTGAATCAGGAAATTACACATACAGATTAAAGCAGATAGATTTTGATGGAACATTCACATATTCAGAAGAAGTGAACGTATAGGTTGAACTTCCACTTGGAATATTCACTTGAGCAGAACTATCCAAATCCATTCAATCCGAGTACGATGATAAAGTATTCGATACCGGAAGATGGAAATGTAAAGTTAGCAGTATACAATATGCTAGGCGAGGAAGTAGCCTTCGATAGTAAACACAACACAGAAAGCAGGCAGGTATGAAGTAAACTTCAATGCAAGCCAACTGTCAAGTGGAGTATATGTATACCGGATAGAAGCAGCAAACTTTACCTCATCAAAGAAGTTGATGTTGTTGAAGTAAATCAAAAATCATTTGATCGATTAATAAAAAAAGTCCCGCTTAGCCGGGACTTTTTTATGAAATAATTAAGTGCGACTTGAACACACTCATAAATAGTTTCCCCCAAAATGGCAGATTTAATGTAAGTATGAATGTAAGAGGTTTTTCGATCAGAGATTATGTTTACAAAATTGAAAAAACAAATTTTTCTTTTTAAAACAAGTTTGTTAGTCTCTGATAGGTTTCCTAAATGAGAACTTAGTACCGATTCACTGTAGCACACGGCTTTGATAAAATAATAAAGATAATTTTACGACAAATTTTTCGTTAGCCTGGATAGCACACGGATTTTATATGCTAACTAAGAGTATAAAATAATTTATTGTCACTTTAATTTAGGCTCAATTAATAAAGTAGTAAATAAATTAGTGTTTTTTTACAAAAGTTATTTAACTTTACATAAATCTTTTTTGGAATAAAAATATTTTCATTACATCAACTACTGGGAACAAATAACATTTTAGTCTTTCACTATCAAAAACCTATCGTCATATAATTCGTTTGTTATTTCAAATAAGTATTATTTAAAAAGCTATGAATTAATTAATTAACATTTCATTAAAATTAATTGGAAGGTGCGTGTAATGGCAAAAAAGAAATATACTATTCAAGATCAGGGTAGTAAAAAATGGTGCGACAGGCGAGCCATAGTCATTTGTATTTTAGTATTTTTTATGTTCTTAATATCTAGTGCTGTGTTCGCTCAGAGTGACAACTCTCAACAAATTCCAGTCATCAAAGATGGATTGCGTGGGCAACATACTTCGGCAGATTTTAGTAAAGAGAAACGGGATGACATTCATTCTCAGCCGATGATTGTCGATCAAACGACACAGGTGGATGCTCTTGTCAACAACAACAATGGATCTACAGGAACAGGCTATTTTACTCAAAGTGAATCTGATATTATTGCTTTTGGTAGCAATATATTAATTGGATTTAATGATTCAGGCTCACACTCCAGCCCAACCAAATTCACCGGTTTTTCATATTCCACAGATGGTGGTGCGACTTTTGTCGATGGTGGTACTTTACCAACAAACTCTGGAGGTGACGCAGGCGACCCTGTATTCGGACGAAATGCGAACACAGGCAGAATATACTTTTCTACACTCGGTTGGAATGTATCTACTATTCAGGTATTCCGTTCAGATGATAACGGACTTACATGGTCGGCACCTGTCAATGGTACACCAGGTGGTTCCTCTGAAGATAAGCAATGGATGGATGTTGATAACTATGGAGGTACAGGTAACGGGAATGTCTACCTGATCAGCCGTAGTTTTGGTAATGGAGGTATATTCATGTATAGATCAACTGACAACGGTAATACTTTCGGTCCAACCGGAGGAGTAAATATTTTTTCTGGTGGTCAGGGTGCATTTGTTGCAGTTGGTCCCGATCATTCTGTTTATGCGTTCTACTATAATGGCTCTACAAGTATTCAAGTGCGCAAATCAACAGACTTTGGAGTTTCATTTGGTCCAGCGGTAACAGTATTCAATGGCCTAACTGGAGGAAGCAACGGTGATCTTGATTTATCAGGTCTAAGACAGGGAACCGGCTCGTATTCATATTTTCGAAGTAATTCATTTCCGCATGTGGCTGTGAATCCGGTTAGCGGATACATCTATGTCACTTTTAACGATAATCCTACAGGAACAGATAAAGCCAATATCTATTTGACAATGTCAACCGATGGAGGTGCTACTTGGAGTGCTCGTACTCTCGTGAATGATGATGTTACGACCACTGATCAATGGCAACCGACAATTGCAGTAACTCCTGATGGTCAAAACTTGGGAATTTTTTATTACAGTCGTCAGGAAGATGTCACTAATAATAATCTTTTTAAATTCTATGGTCGTTTAGGTAATATTTCCGGTTCAACCGTCACGTTTACACCAAGTTTCGCGATCAGTGATGTTGGATCATTGCCGGAATTCGGTCGTGATGCACCAGTTAATACTGTTTATATGGGTGACTATACACATGCTTCTGCAACTCCGACAGGTTTTCATGTCGTTTGGTCCGATAACAGAGATGATCTTCCAGGTGGTGCACCCCGAAAAGATCCTAACTGCTACTATGAATTTATATCCGTTGGACCTCCTTGTACAGTAGGATTACCAACTAATCCAAATCCAGCAAATGGTTCAACCAATGTTAGTATTAATCTACCTCAAATTACCTGGTCGAATGGTGCTGGAGCAACTCAAATTGAGGTGTTCTTTAATGGTTTAAGTGTTTATACTGGCCCTCCTGTAGCTTCTTACAGCATACCAGGACCTCTGAACTATTCGACATCTTATAGTTGGAGAGTTAACGAAAGTGATGGAAGTTGTACATCTTACGGATCAAGTTGGACATTTACAACCATTCAAGATCCGAATTTAATTATAGACACAATAAAAGTTTATCCACAGAATGTAGCTATGTGGACAGGCACAACAAACGGAACAACAAAAACAGATGGGTTAATAAATACAGTATATCCTAATGTAGGATGGGCTGCTTATGATATCAGTTCGATTCCTGTTGGTTCAATAGTTCAAGGTCTTCATTTTTATGGATATGTAAATGCAACGAACTGGCCGTATTGGAGTGCAACACCAATGGGAAGTGTTAATCCAATAACGGCTACTGGCTCAGCAATAAATGCTCAAGTACAGGCAAATCGGGATCAAGGAGTTGCATATATTTACTCGGATGAAGGGTCAAGTTATGCACCGGGTTGGCACGATTATCCATTAGAAAGTACAGCAGTTTCAGACTTTGAGAATGCGTTAAGTCAAGGATGGTTTGCAATGGGTTTTGTAGATCGAGATGATGTAGCTACCTACTTTGTTAACTTCGATGGTTGGTCTCAGCCAAATCCTCCATATATAGAAGTTATATATGAATTTAGTGTTCCTGTAGAATTAACATCGTTTGGTGCAACATCCAATGGAACAGATGTTGAACTCAAATGGACAACAGCAACTGAAACAAATAACCAGGGATTCCAGATTGAAAGAATGAATGCATCCGGATCATTTGAACAAGCAGGATATGTAGCAGGATTTGGAACAACAACTGAACCGAAGGCATATTCATTCATCGATTCGAAGCTTGAATCAGGAAATTACACATACAGATTAAAGCAAATAGATTTTGATGGAACATTTACATATTCAGAAGAAGTGAATGTAGAAGTAGAACTTCCATTGGAATATTCATTAGAGCAGAACTATCCAAATCCATTCAATCCGAGTACGATGATAAAGTATTCGATACCGGAAGATGGAAATGTAAAGTTAGCAGTATATAATATGCTAGGCGAGGAAGTGGCTTCGATAGTAAACACAACACAGAAAGCAGGCAGATATGAAGTAAACTTTAATGCAAGCCAACTGTCAAGTGGAGTATATGTATACCGGATAGAAGCAGCAAACTTCACTTCATCTAAGAAGTTGATGTTACTCAAATAATTGCAATGCAATTATCCTTAGCGTGGCAAACCAAGCGAAGGGATTGAAACTTAAATTATTAAAAGCCCCATATTCGGGGCTTTTTATTTTTTATTCATTAATTGTCGAGAGTAATTAAAAATAATGCTTAAGTTTTATATCACAATTTTTAATCACAATACTTTTAAATAATTCAACATTAACTATCAATAATTGGAGGGGTAAAAAATGAAATGGAATAGTTCCTTTCAAAACTGTTTTTCTTTTTTAATTGTTCTTTTAATAATTAATACTTCATTTGCTCAAAAACCTTCAGCGAATCTTCCGCTGCAGATTATTCCTGTTGAAACGGAGGTAACGGTAACTCAGAGCAATATGAGAATTAATGAAATTACTGGTGTACCTATTGCACTTTACAAACCTAATTATCCGGTAAATTCAGATACTCCAGAAAATATGGCGAGGCAATTCCTTACTGAAAATCACGAATTGTTTAAACTATCAGTTAACTTATTTGAGTTAAAGTATATCACAACTAAAGAAACTCCTGGCGGATATCACGTACATTTTGATCAGTACATAGGTGAATACCCAGTCTTAAATTCACGAATAAATGTTACAATCAGCAGAGACAATCGCGTTGTATTTGTAACAAATGGTTCAAAGATTAATTACAACATCAAAGTAGTACGTGATCTTGAAAAAATTAATATTAGTTCACAACAAGCATTGATGTCAGCTAAAAATTATCTGGGTCTGAAAGGATCTGTTGTATTTGAAAAAAGTGAACCGGGTATATATTATAATCAAGGAACTTTCAGACTTGCACAGGTTGTAACAATCATTCCTGCTGAAGAACTTTTTGGACAATGGGAATTATTAATAGATGCTCAGAGCGGAGAAATATTCAGAGTTGAGGATAAAGCCTGCTACTTTCATCCTGTAGTTGATAATCCTCAAATGGTGAATGGCACTGGTTATGTTTTTGATCCAGATCCAATAACTCATGCACGAACAACTTATGGATCAACCGGATTTTTAGATAACAATGATGCAGACTCTGATTCATTAACAGCTCATCGTGAATTAAGAACTTTGTACGATATCTCTTTTGAAAGTGGAGTTTATATTTTAAAAGGTCCCTGGGCGGAAATACGAGATTTTGAATCGCCTTCAACAGGTTTACATACAAATCCGACAAGCGATTTCTTTTTTACAAGATTTAACGACACTTTTGAAGCAGTTAATACCTATTTTCATATAGATAATTCGATGAGATGGATTAACAACTCACTCAGTTTTCCTCTTACACCTTATCAATATGTAGGTGGTGTTCGTTTCGATCCACACGGATTAAATGGAGATGATAATTCACACTACCTGACAGGTACAGGCAGTCTTGCTTTCGGTGATGGCGGAGTTGACGATGCTGAAGATTTAGGTGTAGTCTTACATGAACTCGGACATGGTTTACACGATTGGTTGACAAATGGTAGTTTATCGCAGGTTGAAGGACTAAGTGAAGGTTGCGGCGATTACTGGGCAACATCTTACATTAGAAGTACTGGGTATTGGACACCAGCGTATCCGGCATATAACTGGGTTTTTATATGGGATGGTCATAATCCATTCTGGGCTGGAAGAATAACGAATTATACAGCTCACTATCCTGAAGGATTAACAGGATCCATTCATACAGATGGTCAGATGTGGGCGTCTTCCTTAATGTCCATCTACGATTTAATTGGTCAAACTCCTACTGATAAAAACTTTCTTGAAGCATTATCAATGACAAACGGATCTTCCGGACAGGTTGATGCTGCAAATGCTTTTATAACCGCTGATCAACTTCTTTATTCGGGAAGTCACCTTGCTCAAATAATTCCTGTGTTTGTTGATAGAGGTTATATCACTGGCCCAATCACTCCGGATTTTATGGCTGATGTTACATCCGGTCCTTCACCACTTACGGTACAGTTCACCGATCTCTCAATCTCACAGCCAAATCCAATAATTTCCTGGGAATGGGATTTTGATAATAATGGAACTGTTGATGCAACGACGCAAAATCCATCCTGGACTTATACAGCATTTGGTTTTTATTCTGTTAAACTTACCGTATCTGATGGCACAAATACTGCATCAGAATTAAAATCAAATTATATAACTGTAACAGATCCGAATGTGATTGAATGGTGTGATGCATTTATAAACTTTAGTAACTGGACAGTACTTGGACCATTGGGTACAACAAACTGGAGCGCAAACAATTCTAGTTCGGCAGGCGGAACTGCACCTGAACTAAGAATGAGCTGGACACCACAGTTTGATGGTATATCAAAAATAAGATCATCGGTTATTTCGTTACCAAATAATCAGCAAGTTAATTACTCTTTCAATTATTATTTTGACTGGTATGCAAATCCAAGCGGAACAGTAACTGTCGCAATTACTTATGATGGAGGAGCTACAAGCACTGTATTATACTCTCAGGTTGATGCAACCGGAAATGTGGGTCCTGGATTGATGGCTGGCAATTTCACAACACCTGTGACGGGTTCAGCAGACATTCAGGTAGAGATAACATTCACCGGAAATTCCTTCAATAACGATAATATTTATTGGGACAATTTGTGTTTTGGTTATGTAGTCCCGGTTGAGCTTTCATCTTTTTCAGCAACATCAAATGGAGCAGATGTTGAACTCAAATGGACAACAGCAACAGAGATTAACAACCAGGGATTCCAGGTTGAGAAAATGAATGCCTCCGGAACATTTGAACAATTAGGATATGTAGCAGGATTTGGAACAACAACTGAACCGAAAGCATATTCATTCATAGATTCAAAGCTTGAATCAGGAAATTATACATACAGGTTGAAGCAAATAGATTTTGATGGAACATTCACATATTCAGAAGAAGTGAATGTAGAAGTAGAGCTTCCATTGGAGTATTCACTCGATCAGAACTATCCGAATCCATTCAATCCAAGTACGATGATAAAGTATTCAATACCGGAAGATGGAAATGTAAAGTTATCAGTATACAATATGCTAGGCGAGGAAGTGGCTTCGATAGTAAACACAACACAGAAAGCAGGCAGGTATGAAGTAAACTTTGACGCAAGCCAACTGTCAAGTGGAGTATATGTATACCGGATAGAAGCAGCAAACTTCACTTCATCTAAGAAGTTGATGCTGACGAAATAATTTTTTTAAAAATTTCTTAACATATTTTTCGGTAATAACGCCCTGTTCAATTTTTGGACAGGGCTTTTTAATCATTTACAACTCTTTTCATAATTCTAACCACAGCTTTCAACATTATGTAATCAGTTTGCTAATAGCAAGGATGAATAATGCTTAATATTATTTTCTTGCTTCTTAACTTTTCATTTAGCAAATTATTACTAAAGCGAATTTAAAAGTTGAGGGCAGTTTAAATGATGAACACAAATAGTTCATTCTTTTCGAAAGCAATCAATATAGAATAATCCATGAAACAAAAATTTGTTTCAGTCCAAACATTACAGTTAACTCTTCTAGATGATTTTCATATCATCTTTGAACACCACTATAATTTTATTCAAATCAATTTTTCTTCGAGGGGAATTAATCAATTTTTAACAATTATTTTTTCGGGAGGGTAAAATGGGTAAAATATTTGAAGTTGTGCTGAATACAAATGCTGGGAATCTGATAATTAATCCTGATCCGATTTACATTCAATCTACTGATAAAATATTATTCAGATCGGGTGATGGAAAAGAATACACTGTTATTATTGATGGTGCCAAATCGATCTTTATCACAAACTCTAATACATATCTTTTTGTTGTTAACCCTTTTAATTTATGCATTACAGATCCTGCAGGTTCCGTTCAAGGACAATATACATATGCAGCTTATGCTAGAGATGGGGGTAATGTTTATAAAACAACTGCACCACCTAAAATAATTTTAGAATAATTGAAAATTTGATTTTTAATTAGGTGGTTTTAACTCAGATGAAAATAATTTGGGAGTTGACAATTTTTGAATTCAGGATTAAAAGTCAGCATTTGAATTTTTAAGGATGAATCATATTCTTAAAATATTGTCAATTTGTTTAATAGCTAGTCTTTTATCTTCTGCGCAAAAAAAGGATACACAGTTTGAACATCTAACCGTTGATGAGGGACTCTCCTCAAATACCGTACTTTGTTTCTTACAGGATAGCAGAGGATTTCTCTGGATCGGTACTTATGACGGGCTGAACAAATATGACGGTTATAATTTTACAATTTACAAAAACTCTCCAGAAGATTCTTTAAGTATCAGCGATAATATGATACAATCCTTATGTGAAGACAAAAATGGAAATATTTGGATTGGATGTGGTTGGGGTGGAGGTCTTAATAAATTTAATCGGGATACTGAAAAATTTACATGTTATTTACCCGATCCAAATAATTCCTTCCGGCATAAGCTCAGACAGAATCAAATCAATCTGTGCAGAAAAATCCGGCAATCTTTGGATAGGAACGGATGGTGGCGGTCTTGAATATTTAGAACTTAATAATGAAATTTTTCATCATTACAAATACAATCCTTCAGACCCATTTAGCTTAAACAATAATACGGTCTCTGTAATTCATGTAGATAAAAATGATTTTCTTTGGGCTGGTACAAAGAGTGGACTTAATAAATTTATTAAAGAATCAGGCAAATTTATTTCTTATAAAAGTTCTGACGATCCTCAAAGTATTAGCGGTAATCAAATTGCCTCTATATTTGAGGATAAATTGGGTTACTTATGGATTGGAACTCGTGATGGCGGATTGAATCAGTTTGATCCATTAACAAATAGGTTTAAGCGTTATAGTCACGATCCAAAAAATCCAAATAGTATAAGTGATGATTATGCCTGGGCAGTTTATGGTAATTCTGATGGTTTAATCTGGATCGGAACATACAGTCTTGGACTGAATTTGTTTGACACTAAAACAGAAAAGTTTACACAATATAGAAAAGTTTTTAATGATCCTAAAAGTTTGAGTGATGACCAAATCACTACGATATATGAGAATCAATCCGGTATAGTTTGGATTGGAACCTGGAGTGCTGGGATAAATAAGTACGACAGAAAAAAAGAGAAATTCATAACTTATTCTTCTATTCCCGGTAATCCAAACAGTCTTAGTGGAAATTCAGTATATGCAATTTACAAGGATAGCAATGAGGAGCTTTGGGTAGGAACTGATATTGGAGGGTTGACAAGGATTAATGAACGAGAAAATAAATTCACTCATTACTTCCACGATCAAAATAATTTAAACAGTATTAGCAGTAATTCAGTGTTCTCCATTTGCGAAGATAGTGATGGTTACATTTGGATCGGTACAGATGACGCTGGCATAAATAAATTTGATAAAGCTGCAAATAAATTCCAGCACTTTAAATATGATCCAAAAAATCCAAATAGCCTGGGTGATAATAGAATTTCCCAAATTTTTTGCGATAGTTATGGTGATTTATGGATTGGTATCAAAGGTGGAATTGATAAATTAAAAAGAGGCGGAACTCAGTTCATTCATTATAAAAATGATCCAAAGAATACTAAAAGTGTAAGCGAACAGCTTGCTTATATTTTTTATGAGGATAAAACCGGCAACCTTTGGATTGGAACCCACGGTGATGGATTGATGATCTACAATCGTAAAACAGATGATTTCAATTTTTACAGATCCGATCCGGCTAATTTATCAAACAGCCTTAGTCACGATGCAGTTTCATCATTATGCGAAGATGAAAATGAAATCCTTTGGATTGGGACAAATGGAGCTGGACTTAACCGGTTTGATAGAGCAAAAAATCAGTTTAAACACTTCAATGAAAAAAATAGACTAGCTAATGATGTTGTCAATGGTATTCTTTCAGATAATAAAGGAAACCTCTGGATAAGTACTGGCAAAGGAATTTCTAAGTTCAATATTAAATCCGAAACATTTACTAATTACGTATCTAAAGATGGTTTGCAGGGAAGTGATTTTAATGGTAGGGCATACTTTAAAAGTCGAAACGGAGAAATGTATTTTGGCGGAAGCAATGGGCTCAATTGTTTTCACCCCGATGAGATAATTGAAAATCCATTTGTCCCACCTATAGTAATTACAGATTTTCAAATACTGCATAAACCTGTTGCTGTTGGTTACGATCCGTATTGGGATCGAACTATTCTTAATGAATCTATTTCAGAGACTAAACTTATTGATCTTAAACACTATGACAATATCATCTCATTTGAGTTTGCAGCATTAGATTTTCATAGCCCGGAAAAAAATCAATATGCATATATCCTTGAAGGTTTTGATAATCACTGGATACATACCAGCGCAAAAGAGAGAACAATTACTTACACAAATTTGAATCCCGGTGAGTATACTTTAAAAGTAAAAGGTTCGAATAATGATGGTGTGTGGAATGAAGCAGGTACGTCCCTCAAAATAATAATTCATCCTCCGTGGTGGGCTACGTGGTGGTCATATACGCTATACGGATTTGTATTTATTTTGATATTTGTAACTTCGACAAGAATTTATCTTAATCGACATCGGCTTAGAACTCAACTGACTCTCGAGCAAGAGCACGCAAAAAGACTTGAGGAAGTTGATAAATTAAAATCCAACTTTTATGCTAACATTTCACACGAATTCCGAACTCCACTTATGCTGATACTTGGTCCGGCTGAAAAACTTGCATTAAAACTTGCTGATGAAGAAAGCAAAAAGCATACAAGCTTGATAAAAGGAAATGCGAATAGATTGCTCAATCTTATAAATCAGTTGCTTGATCTATCGCGTCTTGAAGCAAAAAAACTAAAACTTCATGCTTCACCAGGAAATATTGTGCAATTTATTAAAGGTCTTGTAAGGGAGTTTGATCAAATTGCTGAACAAAGAGACATTTCATTAAAGTTAATTCTTGAAAAAGATAGTATTATCGCTTACTTCGATAAAGAAAAGATGGAAAGAATAATTACGAATGTGATGTCGAATGCTATCAAGTTTACACCACAAAGCGGAAGGATTACTGTTAATATCACTGAATCAACCAATAACGAGGTTGAAATTATCATAAGAGACTCAGGCGTTGGTATACCTAAAAACGAACTAACAAAAATTTTTGATAGATTTTACCAGGTGGATGGTTCAAACACTCGGGAACACGAAGGAACAGGAATAGGCTTAGCTTTAACTAAAGAACTTGTTGAACTTCATAAAGGACAGATATCAATTGATAGTATTGAGGGACATTGGACGGAAGTAAAAATTTATTTCCCGCTTGGCAGAGAGCATCTGACCGATGATGAAATTAATGAATCTTCTGAGTATGAATTACAAGTATTTGAAGCTAAGAAAGATTTCGAACAATACGACACAGTTTGTGAAGAATCCGGGGATGAAAATCTTATTGACAAAACCATCGTACTTATTGTTGAAGATAACCCGGATGTTAGAGACTATATAAAAGATGACTTAAAGAAAATATATCACATTGAGGAAGCTGCAAATGGTGAACAAGGATTAAGGAAAGCCCAAAAGTACATACCTGATCTGATTGTAAGTGATGTAATGATGCCGAAGATGGATGGATATGAAATGACGATGAAGTTAAGGCAAGATGAAAAAACTAGTCACATTCCTATTATACTTCTTACTGCAAAATCTGACAGGGATAGTAAACTTGAAGGATTAGGATTGGGTGCAGATGCTTATCTTACTAAACCATTCGACACTCAGGAACTTTTAGTCAGAATTAAAAATCTTATAGATACAAGAAGACTGCTTCAGGAAAAATTTGGAGTCGGCAACGCAGTGCTACATAAACCTGAAAAAGAAAAACTTAGTTACCTCGATCAACAATTTCTTGAAAGGGTAATGATGGTTATCGATCAGCATATAGCCGAAGAAGAATTCAGCATTGAGGAATTTGGAAAAGATGTTGGAATGAGCAGATCGCAGATGCATAGGAAATTAAAAGCTCTGACAGGTAAATCAACTAGTATATATTTAAGAACTGTCCGACTAGCAAAAGCCAAACAGTTGATTGAAAATCAAAAAGGAACAATATCTGAGATCTCTTACCAGGTTGGTTTTTCAAGTCCTGCCTACTTCAGCCGTTGCTTCAAAGAAGAATTTGGTTTCACGCCAAGTGAAGTCTCGAAGTAATAAATATCTTTAAACAAATGAGATTGATTCAGTTTAACATCCCATTCGTTTCCAAAAGGTAGGAAAAGAAGTTCTGAATCTATATCTTCATATAAACCTTGAATTCTGTTTCGAACAAGGAATGATATTAAAAAGCTCGTTTAGGTTTTATTCTCGATTGTATAATCATCAACTCTCTCATCCCTATCGAATCATATTTTCTTGAAAATTAGCTAAAAAACTACGAAATGCAACATAGCTGCAAGCTTTTGCAACATAGTTAATAACCACCCCCCATCACTATTTTGTTTATTTGAATAGCGAATTTAGAAATATTCTCAACGCTAACTGACCTCAACAAAGGAAACAACTACTGTGATTGTGATGGGTACCTCAAAATTAAGAAATTCTATTCCGTCAGGATTTTATCTTGAACAGAATAACCCTAATCCATTTAAAAAGCTTACGACGATTAAATTCAATTTACCTTATCAGTCCAAAGTCACTATTGTTATAACTAACTCTTACGGAAGAGTTGTGGATAAACTGATCTCCAGCTTACACGATGCAGGATCTTATGAACTTGAATTTATTGGGGAAGGATTGCCTGGGGGAACATATTTCTGTCATGTAGTTGCAGATAAATTTTCAGAATCAAGAGAAATGGAATTAACAAAATGAATTATCTACCAACCTCCTTTAAAGGATGGATGAATGAGGGTGAAAGTTATTATACAAAAAATTAACGCACCTTGTAAAATATTTTTGCCTTCTTCATTTTATGAAGAAATGCATTTAGATAATTCGTTAAATCGCAAATGAAAAAATTGAGAGAAGATATGAGCTTCCCCACAGCACAGTAAAAGAGAGGGTGGAAATTGTTTATTAAAATTTACGCACCCAATAACACAATTTCGCCCTCTTTTATTAAATGTGGGAAGTGAGTTTACAAAAGAATAACGCGATCGTTGATTGACTTTTAGAAAGACAAATAGATCAAACTTTGAAGAGAAACGGATAATTATTTGTAATTCAGGATTAACTTGAAAATTTCAGGTTTGGCTGATGCAAAACTAATATTTAGTCTTTTGAGTGTCTCGTACTCAAAATTGATAGAAATATACTCAAATCTGGTAGATTAATTTTCTAACAGATTGTACTATACAGTTATTAATATTTGATAAAGATAGGGAGGCCAACTCGATTGGCGTGTGGTGAGCCGGGTGGGAGGACAGCTCGGGCGGGGTTTAACCTCGCCCGGATTTAAAAATATTCTTATTCCAGAAGGTGAAGTAATGAAAAACTTTATTGAATTCATCGTAAAACAACTTGTAGATCAACCCGGAAAAGTGAGAGTTGAAGAAAGCACAACAAGTGAAAATACAATAGAGATTGTAGTCGAAGTTGATACAGATGATATAGGAAAAGTAATCGGTAAGAAAGGAAAAAATATTAATGCAATACGCACTTTATTAACTGCCGTTGGTGCAAAGCGAAATCACCGGGCTAAATTAGAGGTAGTAGAATAAAATAATAATGTACAAATTATGTACAAATATTTAATAAAATATATCTGGTCAAATAAAGCCTTCATATAACCCACCTTCGGGTGTCTAATTATTCAGCACCCGGGGGTTGACTTGCCTTTAAAATTTTTAACACTTAAACAATTTCATTTTATTAACAATCCATAAATAGGAGGTTCGAAATGAGAACGTTACTACTTACTTTGTTTTTCTTTTTACTGATAATGCAAATTTGTTTTGCACAATGGAAAGATGAAACTACCCTACCAAAACAAATAAATGACGTTTTACCAATCAAACCACACAATCCAACTCATACACTCAAAACGGTGCCTGTGTCATTGCATCCTTCTTTCTACGATAGAAAAGCTGATTGGCAATGGATTATAGATTCCACGTGGGGACCGGGTGAATCGCTTACCGGTAAGCTTGCAACTTTTGATCTTTACCAAAATTTTGCCCGTTCTTATAACTCGACATTTCTATGGAATCCGATTAACTGGGATTCGTTAGCTGCATCACTAAGATCCCGAATTAATGATTCCACTAGTCGTGGTGGATTTGCAACAATTATTAAAGAACTTTCGCTTGGAATGATTGATGGTCATGCTTATGCTTATGATAATATATTATTAAATACTCCACTAAATCCAGGAACACCAATACTTTCTGATGGAGGTGGATTCATCAACCATTTTGGTGCTGGGCTTACACCATTAGCAGATAGCTCGTTGTTAGTTTACAAAGTCGTACCTAACCATCCATTAGGATTAGTTCCGGGTGATATTGTATTGGGATATGAGGGAGTGCCATGGTCTCAAATTGTCAGGGAACTAATGACAGGAAGAGTGCCAAATACTTTTTGGGTCGGAGCTGCACCGAGCGCTTACAAAAGAACTTTACTGTGGGGTGCTGGAGAAAGCTGGCATTTGTTCGATACAATTGATGTTAAAAAGTATTCAACAGGTCAAATAGAACATCTGCCTCTTGACCCGATGGTGAATCTTGTAGCTCCAAATTATATTGTTAATAATGAACAAATGCCTATACCTGGTGTTCCAATGCCTTTAGGATATTTTTCAGATCATGGCGCTGTTACTTACGGAATAATTGAAAACACAAATATTGGCTACATTTATGTTTATCACCATAGTTATGCTGGAGTAAGTTCAGAGTTTGATGCAGCCGTGAGAGCATTAATGGAAACTGATGGATTGATAATCGATATCAGAATAGATTGGGGTGGGAGTTATGGATTAAATCTCGGGATCAGTAGACTCATTAATTATCCCACAGAAACTTTGGATATGAGAGTACGATGTTCTCCAGGAGATCTTTACTCCATCTGTCCGAACAATATTTGGTTTGTTGGTGATATTGCTGGTGATGTTGGTACATACTATGACAGACCAATTGCTGTGTTGCTTGGACCAGCTTGCGTAAGTTATGGTGATATTTCTTCCTGGCAATTTTCGTATATCCCGAATGCGAAAATGTTCGGTCGTTCCCCGGCAGCAGTATATAGTGGAATGGTGATAGCAAATCAACCATATCGACCAGGCTACTCTTTACAAAGTCCGGATGTAACATTTGTAGACCATTATTCGCCTAGTACTCCTAGATGGGGAGAGGAATATCCAAACCTTGAAGATGTTTGGCTGACTCCTGAAGGAGTTGCAAATGGTGAAGATGATGTTGTTAATCGAGCCCTTGAATGGATGAATAATCTGGTTTATCCTCACACTGTCGTATCAGATCAAATATATTATCCACCAGCTAGTGATTCAGCTCATCTTTCGACAACAATTGAAAATCCGAATGCTCACCAACTCTCCGCACGTGCATATCTCAATACTGTTGAAGGAACACTTATAGATTCAGTAGATCTTGTAAAGCAAACTGTAAAAACTGATGGAGAAGAATGGATAGCAGATATAAATCTGCCATCTACAGAAGAATTCTATAAAATCAGGGTTACGGTTTTCGATCAAACAGCTTCTGATGATTACGATGTTCCTAATGCAACAAGATTTACAACTGCTGGTCCACTTACGTTGGATAGCATTGTATTTAACAAAGGGCTTTACAATTGGTATAACATCAGAGCCTTTATAAAGAATGATGGAACAAGTCTTACGATCACTAATGCCAAAATAAAGTATCAATGTGATGATCCATGGGTAACATCCATTGGTCAAAGTTTACAGAATCTTCCTGGTATAGCACCTGGCGAAACAGTTGGTGCTACTACCTGGGCAGGAATTAATTATATAGATTCACTCTTCCCTGGTTATTTCAATCTAAAGGTTGAACTTATTAGTGACTATTGGGTATTCTGGACAGACTCAGTTCATCTCATCGTTACTGGAGTGGAACAAGAAGATTTACAGCCATTGACATTTAAACTTGAACAAAACTACCCAAATCCTTTCAACCCAAGCACAACTTTCAGATACTCAATTCCAACTCAATCCAAAGTTGTGATAAAGATTTATGACATACTTGGAAATGAAATTGCAACTTTGATGGATGAAGAAAAATCTGTTGGCACTTATGAGTTAATCGTGGAATGCAGCATCGCTACCAAGTGGAGTGTATTTCTATCAATTAAAAGCAGGAGAATATATAGACACGAAGAAGATGATATTACTCAAGTAGTAAGAAGTTAGAAGTAAGAAGTTAGTAGGGGCGAGACGGTGTCTCGCCCGAATTAAAAAATTATTTAATCAACCATAACTAGGAGGATAAAATGTTGAGTTTTACGAAATCCCGCCTTGCGGGAAAAACTTTTCTACAAACTTTGTTTTTCTTTTTGCTTGTAACGCAAATATGTTTTGCACAGTGGTATCAACAAAACAGTGGCACAACACAAAACCTAAATGCAGTTACATTTATTGATGAAAACAATGGATTAGCTGTTGGCGATAGTGGAACAATTCTTCAAACGACGAATGGAGGCGAAGAGTGGTTAATACAAACAAGCGGGACAATCAAAAAACTCAATGGACTCCAATTCATAGATTCAAACCTTGGATTTGCTGTTGGGGATACGGGTACAGTATTGAGAACTAATGATGGAGGAATAAGTTGGGCACAAGAACCACAAGGCACGAATTTTAATTTAAAAGATATTTGTTTTGTTAATGAAAACTCTGGCTGGATAGTAGGTGGATTTGAGACCGAATTGCCTGACACGGCAATTGTTCTTTGTACTACTAATGGTGGAATTAATTGGATACAACAGACTTGCGACGCCCCATGGCAATTGAACGGTGTATGTTTCATTAATGAAAACACTGGCTGGGTTGTTGGGGGAGGTGGAGGTGCCTTCTTTACTGATTGGGCTACTGTTTTTTATACATCAAATGGCGGAATCAATTGGCTGCCACAGTTTAATGAGGAGAAGCCTCGTTTGAATGCCGTTCATTTTGTAGATCAAAATATTGGATGGGCAGTCGGAGGTGTTAGAGGTTTAGATATGGGTTACGGTGGTATTATAATTGGTTCTATTGATGGAGGAGCAAACTGGATAATTATTTTGGAAACCACGGCCCGTATGTTTTTTGATATCTGCATGGTTGATCAAAATCTTGGATTTGTTGTCGGATCTGCTGGACAATCAGGAGGGCCGGGATTGATTATTCGGACTTATGATGGTGGTGTTAACTGGATGGAACAGCTTTATAGCAGTATTGGTAGACTGAACAGTGTGTCGTTCATAGATGCTAATAATGGTTGGGCGGTTGGAGAAAACGGTACCATCCTTCACACAACCAACGGCGGTGTTTCTTTTGTTGAAGAAGAACAAATTGATGAAATACCAACAGAGTTTTTGCTTTCTCAAAATTATCCCAATCCATTTAACCCAATACAAAAATAAAATACTCTGTTCCACAATCATCTCAAGTTCAAATTAAGGTCTTTGATGTTCTCGGTAACGAAATAGAAACATTGGTTAATGAAGAAAAACCAGCAGGCACTTATGCAGTAAAGCTGGTCTGCAGCAGGGTTACCAAGCGGAGTATATTTCTATCAATTAAAAGCTGGAAACTTTATCGAAACGAGGAAGATGTTGCTTTTAAAATAAAATGTCAAGTGTCTAACTCGCCCGAATAATATACATGCTGTGAAATCTAGTGTCGAGACGGTGTCTCGCCCGAATTCAAAAAATATTTTAATCATCCATAAATAGGAGGAGTTTGAAAATTTTTTGCGTCATTACGTTAATCCCCGCCTTGCAGGAAAGATTGGTCGTATTCAAAACTAAGTATTGCAATTCAGTCTGATATCCAGAGTCCTTTTCAAAGATGGGTTTTGATATGTTGAAGGAGAACAAATCAAAGATATTGCCGCTACGTGGTGATTTCGGTTTTATGCGGATTCTACACTTATGATGTGAAGTTGCTGCATAATCCTGGGATTGAAGGAGACAATTTGGTCATTAAATTATCCCAGATAGTGTAAATGAACCTGCGCCACACGTTTTTTCTCCTCATTCATGCACGGGAAGGTGCAGGTTTGATGTCAGTAATTTATTTTATGTATTACCTGCTTGAAAATTATGGTTCAGACCCTGAAGTAAACTACCTGGTTGATAGCAGAGAAATGTACTTTGTTCCAATAATAAATGCTGATGGATATGTTTATAATCAGCTGACCAATCCTGGTGGAGGTGGTATGTGGAGAAAGAACAGAAAGGATGTTGGCAACGGATGCTATGGTGTAGATAACAACAGAAATTTTGGTTATATGTGGGGTTATGATAATATTGGTTCAAGTCCTGATCCGTGTGCAATAGATTATAGAGGCACTGCGGCATTTTCAGAACTTGAGAATCAAGCCATAAGAGACTTTTGTAACAACCATAATTTTTTAATTGCTAACAATTATCATGCATATCTGGGATGTGGTTTTTACACCTTGGGGTTATAACTTAACACAAACACCAGATTCTTCAATTTATAACCAGACAATAAGCTTGGGTACTACATTCAACGAATATCTGAATGGAAATTTTTATGTGCCGGGCAATTATCCCACTAATGGTGACGTATGTGATTGGATGTACGGAGAACATACTACCAAACCTAAAATATTTGCATATCTCACTGAAGTTGGAAATGATAATGATGGTTTCTTATCCTGAAAGAATATTTCCACTGGCAGAAGAAAATTGTTACCTCAATAAAGTATTAGCTTGGGGACCGGGTGTAATTGATGATCCACCATATATTCTCGAAGCGGAAATATTCCCAAGTTATTGCAAACCACAGGAAGATTCCATTCACATAACTGCATTAGAATCCAATGCGGAAAATTACAACAGTACAGTAACTACATATCTGTACGATGTTGAAGCCAATCTAATCGATGAATATGAATTAAGTGAATTAGATACTAATACTTACTTCTACGTTCGACCGGTGCCTGTGGATGAAAACTTTTATCATTTATTGTTGAAGGATAGTGGTGTCCAAGTCCCTTCAAATCTTTATTACAAGAAGGATTTGAAATTCACTACTGCCGGGCCACTAGCCATTGATAGTGTAGTATGTCAGAAATTTCTGAATAATTATTACAATATAAGACCCTTTGTAAAAAATAATGGAGCAAACCTAACGATTACGAATGCGAAAATTAGAATTTACTGCCATTACCCCTGGGTGATTTCTGTAAGCGCGACAAATATTCCTCTTAATCCAATAGCACCAGGAGCAACAATCGCTGGTAACACTTTGGCATCGATAAAATATGATACAACTTCCTTTCCTGGCTACTTCAATTTAAGAGCCGAGATAATGCGTGACGGATTCGTTTACTGGAGAGATTCTTTACAAGTAATTGTAACTGGTGTTGAAGTCAATGAACTGCAACTGTTGACATACGATCTTCAACAAAATTATCCGAACCCATTCAACCCGAGCACAAAGATAGGTTGGCAGTCACCAGTTAGCAGTCAACAATCTTTGAAGATATATGACATTTTAGGAAACGAGATAGCAACACTTGTTGATGAATACAAACCGGCAGGAAGATATGAGGTTGAGTTTAACGCAGCCAATCTCCCGAGCGGAGTTTACTTCTATCAGTTGCTTGTCTCGGCTTTGCAGGGCAAAGACGGAAAAGCTGGTGACTATGTGAACTCGAAGAAAATGATTTTGTTGAAGTAAAAAATAAAAAGTAGGGACAGGTTGCGACTTGTCCCTACTAGTGCAATGTGAGAATATAAATGTAAGGCGAGTATCTGACTCACCCGAATAATTATTGCCAGAATAAAGTAGAACAAAAATATATTTTGTAATTTTAAGTAACACAAAATTTCAATAATTCCGAAATCAAATTTTGGAGAATTAATATGAGTTACTTATTTGCAAAGCATATACCGTATAATTTTATAAAGTCATTTTTCTTTCTTGTGATATTTTTTCTCATCACACCAATTCTAACTTTTTCGCAGACGAACGAACAAATAAATGACAAACAGCTAAATCCTAAGTTACATCATGAAGTCAAGGACGATGATTATGTTCCGGATTTAAGAGATAGTCAGGAAAGATCACCGGCTTATAATTATTCAATGAGTAATATCACTACCGTTCAGGTAAACGTAGACGACATTGGGCAAAACATTGTTGGGGATGCTGCAAATGAACCTTCAATTGCTGTTAATCCAATTGATCGTAATAAAATGACAATAGGATGGCGACAGTTCAATTCAGTAAGTAGTAATTTTCGTCAGGCTGGGTACGGGTTTACAACTGACGGGGGACAGACGTGGAATTTTCCAGGTGTAATCCAACCAGGTGTATTCCGTTCGGACCCGGTACTGGATTATGATGTTTATGGAAACTTTTATTATAACAGCTTGACTAATAATCCCGACTATTTTTGTAAAGTTTTTAAATCAAGTAATGGAGGTTCCTCCTGGGACAACGGCACTGATGCACATGGTGGGGATAAACAATGGATGACGATTGATAAAACTACCGGGCCAGGTAGCGGGAATATCTACGCTTTCTGGACCAGTTATTTTAGTACTTGTTATCCAGGATTTTTTACCCGTTCGACTAATGGTGGCGGAAGTTATGAGGATTGTACTACGATCCCGGATGACCCATCTTGGGGGACTTTAACTGTTGCTTCCAACGGTAACCTTTTTGTTGGTGGAACCAGCGGATCCACGTACGATTTCGTAGTCGCAAGATCCACAAATGCACAGTACTTTGGTCAAGCTGTAACTTGGGACCTGAATACAAATGTAAGTCTGGATGGTTCAATTACTTATGGTATTGGACCTAATCCTGGTGGTCTCGGAGGACAAACGTCAATAGCAGTTGATACTTCAGGTGGGCCATATAATGGCAATGTGTACTTATTATGTTCGGTTGATAGAAATTCTAATTCTGATCCGTCGGATGTTATGTTTGCACGCAGTTTAAATGGAGGTAGCACTTGGAGTTCACCATCAAGAATTAATGATGATTTAGGTACCTCAGCATTTCAATGGTTCGGAACCATGTCGGTTGCTCCAAGCGGACGTATTGATGTAATTTGGCTGGATACTCGTGATAATCCTGGAAGTAATTTATCAGCTTTGTATTATTCAAACTCGATGGATGGCGGATTAACCTGGTCGCAAAATGAAAGACTTTCGGATTTTTTCGATCCACATGTTGGTTGGCCGCAGCAAGATAAAATGGGTGATTATTTCCACATGGTTTCCGATAGTAGCGGCGCTATGCTTGCGTGGGCTGCTACATTTAATAATGAACAGGATGTTTATTACAGTTATATCGCACCAACTATTATCCCTGTAGAACTAATATCATTCTCAGCTTCTATTGCAGGAAGTAATGTTACTCTTGAATGGTCAACAGCAACTGAACTAAATAACTATGGTTTTGAAATACAAAGAAGCAAAGAAGGAATGGATTTTTATTCGATTGGATTTGTAAATAGTATCGGAACTACTACTGAACAGCAACTTTATAGTTTTTCAGATAAGAATTTAGCAGACGGGAAGTACTATTACAGATTAAAACAACTTGACTTTGATGGGATCTATGAATTCTCACATATTATAGAAATAGAGTTTCGTGCATTTGATACTTACTTGCTTGAACAAAACTATCCAAACCCGTTTAATCCGATTACTGTGATTAGTTACCAGTTACCTGTGAGTGGTGATGTTACTCTTAAAATAATTGATATTCTTGGTGGTGAAGTAGAGACTCTGGTGAATGAGTATAAATCAGCGGGAAAATACGATATTCAGTTTAATGCAGCTGATCTACCTAGCGGATTTTACTTCTATCAGTTGAGATCAGGAGAATTTGTACAAACGAAAAAAATGTTGCTTCTGAAATAAAATCAGTGTGGAGGCAGGTCGTTTTCTTGCTGCAAAAGGTACATACAAAAGCAATGTAAGAATAAATTATTGTAGGGCGAGTCTATGACTCGCCCAATTTAAAATCCCGCTAACAGTACATTTCATAATCTCTTTTCTCTTTAATTCTTATTCCTAATTAATATAAATCATTCAAAATTTGAATGCATTCTAAGTTTACAACATAAGTGCAAACCCTTGCAACATAGTTGTAACTGAATTACCAAATAGTGATAGTCTTCGCAACATAGCTGATAACTACCCACCCTCCTGATTTATTTTATTTGTGATGTCCTTTTAATCAACTTTTTTACAATAATTTTTAAGGAGTTCGTCATGAAAACAACAATTGTATCCCTCACTGCAATCCTCTTCGCATTCTTTCTAGGGTGCCAGGACAGCTCAATTACTGATCCGGTTTCAAATGATTCTGCGATAAGCCCATTTACAACCGAATCCGTTCCTCTTGACAAGGATGTTATAAGTTATTACCCAAGTATTATTAAACTTGAGGGTTTGATATTTGATCCAATCCACAGATTAAACAGCTACGCAAAAATTAAAGGAGTTGTTCGCTATCGATTTGATAAAATTCAATTTGAGAAAAGATCAGCCTATTCAGGGGTAAAATTTAGTCTGTATATAAATGCCGAATTAAAAAGTGACTGCCCCAACTCAACTCAAGCCTGGACTGTAAATGAAAGAAATCATGCTATAATAAACATTTCTTCTTTCTCACCACTAGTGAATTACTTTGAGAAATCATTTAGAGTTTATAACACTTGTTGTGGTTCGTTGAATCTTCTTCTGAAATTCCGATCTGTTGATAACACTTTATCTGTGGAATCTATGAGACTCGAAAAAGTGAAATCTTTGTGGACCCCTGTAGAAGATCGTATTACTGAGTAAGATAAAGTTAAATGATGTATCAAGTTTATTAACCCTGCCTATCTGCAAGGCAGGGTTTTTTTATGCTCAATGTTGAATAAAGTTCTACGACTTTCCTCAGAATTAAATAATTTACATCTAAACAATTATCTGCTTTTTCAGGAGGAGAAAATGCGCACGCTTCTAATGAACATTTCAATAATATTTTCATTTCTCGTTTTAATTAGTTGCGGTCCAGGCCACACAGTAGAAGTTGAATTCATTTCGAATAATTTTGCACTTTATCAAAACTCGCCCAATCCGTTCAATCCATCGACAATAATTAAATATATAATCCCATCAACAGGAACTTCATTAATGACGTTCGTGCAGTTAAAAGTATATGATGTATTAGGTAATGAAGTTGCAACGCTGGTTAATGAAGAGAAAGCAGCAGGAACTTATGAAGTTGATTTCTCCACGAAAGGCGGTTCCGCATCCGGCGGAAATGCTATCGATCTCTCCAGTGGAATTTATTTTTATAAAATTAAAGCTGGTGAATTTACAGTTACAAAAAAAATGATTCTCCTTCGTTAATATTAACATCAAATATTTTCGAAATACGAAAAATCTGGCAAGCGATTCTGTCGTAACCGTCAGCTAAAATTTTATTTACCCTCTAATAAAATCTTTTCTCAACCAAACCCGGGGATTTCCATTCAGGTATTAAAGTTGTTTCATCATTTATAATAAGTGGTGGTGTAGGTTGGTATAAGTAATCACAATTTAGATTTACTTTCCCCAATCCTTCTTAATAGAAATTGAATTCACAAAAAAATATTGTGAAAGGAGTGTTCGTCATGAATGGGATACGAACGTCTATTCTTTTAATTCTTTGTTTTCTAGGATTCAATGGAATTCAGTCAAATATTTTCGGGCATTCAAGTCAGAGTTCGTATAATAATATAAATGTTCTCGACACAAGGGTGAATGGTCGAATGGTAATTGGCGGCATAAATAGCCAAACCATTTCCGTACTTCTTCAAATAAACACAAATTCAGGTTTAGATGCGATGGGCGGAGCAACGATGGTGATTGGTTTTGATACTTCTACAATTAGTTACAAGGAAAGTCCTGTCAAAAATCTTGATTACATTTTCCACAACTTTTGTGATGGTAAATATAGTCTAGCATCCGTTACCAGACCGATGAAAGACAAAATCTGGATCAATATTGATCTGCCAATAAATCATACGAACGATGGAACCATCGTTGCAGGGGGAAGTGACTGGACAGATGTTGTAACAATAAATTTTGTTATTAAAAATTCTCGGAGTTTGGCTAATGTCTTCTGGATAACTAATAGTGTTTTCTGGGGAATTTATGATGATGACAATATTACATTTTGGAATATCGGACAGTTTCAGGATGCATTAAATATTCCGTTACCAGTCGAACTTTCCTCATTCACCGCAACAATCACTAATGATAAAGTCGTTCTTGAATGGTGGACACTAACTGAAGTTGATAATTATGGATTTGAAATAGAGAGAAGTGTCGATAACTACGAATGGCAAAAAATTGGTTTCTTGAGAGGATACGGTAATAGTAACTCGCCTAAATTCTATTCATATATTGATAATCAATTGAATGGTGGAACTATATTCAGATATCGATTAAAACAAATCGATACTGATGGAAGTTATGAATTCTCTGAGATGATAGAAGTTGAATTCATTCCGAAAAATTTTGCACTTTATCAAAACTATCCTAATCCGTTCAATCCATTAACTAAAATAAAATATACGATCCCTGTTGTTATAGTACCCTCGGAAGAACAGGGGAAACAATCCCGATTTGTAACTCTGAAAGTGTATGATGTTTTAGGCAACGAAGTTGCTACTCTTGTTAACGAAGAAAAATCTGCTGGAACATATGAACTTGAATTTTCTACCAAGGGAGGATCCGTCTCCGCCGGAACTGGTAATGATCTATCAAGCGGAATCTATTTCTATAAATTACAGGCAGGTGATTTCATAGAAACGAAGAAGATGATCCTTATGAAATAAATCTTTAATTAATTAATGTGATATTAACACTGTTAAAGTAATATTAACAGGGTTTTTATTTGTTCCTATCAAGCTATTACCATTTGCTTTTGGTTACTAAATAGTTGATGTTAGACAAGTAAGAATACATCTACACCTGAAGGAAGAAGAACCTTCCGGTAGATCAGAATATTACTTTCTCATCTACTTACATCCCTAAGGCGTGGATGCAGTTCTCTACTGAGTTCAGTGTTTGCGTAAAAACAATTTCATTTAAGCAAAACAAATTTAATAGATGCAAATATGAAAGTGTTAGACAATAGGGACAGATTAATTTTAAATCTATTCAAATCCCTGGCTTTTCTCTTTACAGTAGCTGCAGCGAACATAATTGTAATTCTTGCTGGTTCATCGCCACTCATTGCAAGCGAACCTGAGGAAAAGGATTTTGTTACAATTCGAAATGAAGCATATCGATTTGAAATAACAATTCCGAAAAACTGGACTTACAAGAAGGGAATTCAACCCGACCCTGAAGAAGGTATGAAGTCTGGCGAAGCAAGCTTTTCAATGTCTGTTGGTGGAAGTGAAGAAGAGCCGGAAAACTGGAATGGAATTGTGTTTAATTCATCCGGCACATCGGATAATCCGCAGCCATTTGTAAGCATCTACGCGCACGAAAAACCCGACCAAAACTCTGAAGAGTTTGCAAATCTATTTGAATCGGTTGTTACCATGTACGGTGGAAAAGTGTTGAGCCTGAACAAGACTTTCTCTGTCGGTGATGCGAGAGGTTTCGACTGTAACTATAACCTTTTTGTCCAATGTCGTTATGTGGCTTTATACAGGAACGGAATGCGTGTTATCATTCATTACTTTTTCCCGGCAAGTGATCCAACACTTTTTAAGAAGTATGCACCTGAAGTTGATTTGGTCATTCAGTCGTTGCGTATTGAATAACTGAACAGCATGATTGCAAAAATTAAGACGGAGTTTTTATGTATTACAAAATTCACAGGCCTAAAATGAAAGCAATAACAATTTTCATCTCAATATTTATTTTCTTGCTTGCTAATAGTACTAAGTTATTTGCTGGCGGCTGGACGTTGATACAAAACAGTCCCACAACAAATGATCTGCACTCTGTTTTTTTTCTTGATGATAATACCGGCTGGATAGCCGGAGATAACAGCACTATATATAAAACGACAGACAGCGGTGAAAGTTGGGTACAGCAGACCAGTCCAGAAGCAAGCAACTTCCAGTGTATTACTTTTGTGGACGCTAATATTGGCTGGGCTTGCGGAACCGGTGGTACAGTTATTAAAACAACTAACGGCGGTGCCGACTGGTTCACCCAGACATTTACAGCATCAAAATTTAATTCTATGGATTTTATTGATGCGAATACCGGGTATATCGCTGGCGATTTTGGAAATATATATAAAACTATCAATGGAGGGATTACCTGGACAATACAAGCATCCGGAGTCAGCCAGACTATACATCAAATAAGATTTGGCAATCCACAATATCAGGGATTTGGATTTGCGGTTGGTGATGATGCAATTATTCTTAAAACAACAAACGGTGGGCTTGATTGGGAAATAAAGAATGGACCGGAATTATTTAGCCAAATATTTTATGCTGTGAGTTTTAATTTTGGTAACGAGATTAGAGCTATGGGTACACTAGCAAAATATTCAGTAGATGGAGGAGAAAATTGGATTTTTGATGGTTGGGGTTTGGAGCCAATTTACTCAATAACTTATTTTCCCCCCTATACATTTATGGACGATCCTATATTTTATGGCGCTGGTGCTAATGGTTACATTGGTTATAATGCGGGTTATGAACAAAGTCCAAGTGTACAAAACCTCTATTCTATTCAATATAAAAATCACTCTAATTTTATTTGGGCAGTTGGAGCTGGTGGAACAATAATAAAAGATGTACCAAATTGGATGAAACAGACTTCACCTGTCAATTATTTTTTAAATTCAGTTTATTTTATCGATGCAAATACTGGTTATTCAACCGGTAATCATGGGACAATACTAAAGACAACAAATAGCGGAACAACCTGGAGCGCTCTCTCATCCGGGACTTCAAATGATTTAACGTCAATTTATTTTGCAAATGCAAGTACAGGTTATGCTATCGGGGAAGTCGGTACAATATTAAAAACCACAAACAGCGGTACAAACTGGGACACTCTCTCTTCCGGTACTACTCAATGGTTAAATTCAATTTATTTTACAGATGCAACTACAGGGTACACTGTTGGCTCTGAGGGAACAATTCTAAAAACCACAAACAGCGGCGCAAGTTGGGACACACTCACATCGGGGACATCAAATTATTTAAATTCAATTTATTTTACAGATGCAAATACAGGGTACATTGTTGGCTCTGAGGGAACAATTCTAAAAACCACGAACAGTGGCGCAAGTTGGGTCACACTCTCTTCTGGTACTGCAGAATGGTTGTATTCAATTTATTTTATTGATTTAAATACGGGTTATTCGGTCGGTGCTAATGGGACAATACTAAAAACAACAAATGGCGGAACAAGCTGGATACATCAGAATTTCTACGATCAACACGATTTGAAATCAGTTTATTTCATAGATTCTAATGTTGGTTATGTATGTGGATCAGATTATAATTTAACGGCTTTTAATTATATTTATAAGACAAGTGATGGTGGTGCCAACTGGTCATTAGATGAACATCCTCGGGAAAAGGTTGGTGGGATGAATGAAATCCAATTCGTTGTTGAAAACAATACTGCTGTTGGTTATTCAGTTGGTGAACAAATACTTCGCACATCATTCGAATACTTTGGCGGAGAACCGGGTGGCAACAGCGGTAGCTACCCCGGCTGGGTACAGGTTAACAGCGGCACATCAACAGGTTCTATCTATGGAGCAGCTTATATTAATCCATTCGTAGCATTCGCTGTGGGCGAGGACTTGGTAGCACCAGAAAGGGGTTTGATTCTAAGAACAATAAACGGCGGACAAACCTGGACGAGGCAGCAATCTAATGCAACCACATCTTATCTATGGGATGTTTCATTTGCTGATGTTAATAATGGAATGGCTGTAGGTATAGATGGATTTGTAAGTGGTATAATAAGAAAAACAACAAACGGAGGGGCAGACTGGATTGAACAAACAAGTTCCCCATTATATTCACTTTACTCTGTAGATATGCTCGATGTAAACAATGCATTTGCCTGCGGGTTTCAAGGCTTAATGCTTCACACTTCTGATGGTGGAACAAACTGGCAAACACAGTCTACAGGAATATCGGGTGTTAGTTGGAATAGTGTTGACTACATAAATCAAAATACTGCCACTGTTGTTGGCTTTCCCGGAAAGATTATACGAACAACGGATACAGGCGTTAATTGGATAGAACAGACAGGAGGGGGAAACCATGACTTAAGGGGAGTCAAGTTCATAGATGTTGACAATGGAATTGCAATTGCATATGAGGGGCCTATATTTCGCACAACAGATGGAGGAGCAAATTGGATTCAAACAGATTCACTTAATGGCATTCCTAAAGATATCAGTTATATAGATCCTGATAATGCTTTTATTGTTACCTCCGATGGGGTTGTAAGTTACATTTATCATTCAACGGATGGCGGCTTAAGCTGGATACTTCAAGACACCCGCGCTGAAAATCTTGCGGCAGTATCTTTTACGGATGCAAGCAATGGAGTAATCACAGGATCTCAAGGAATGATATTGCGCACCTCAAACGGAGGAGTTATTAATGGAACTAATACGGCATACAAAAGGAACGGTCTCAACTTGCCAATTGGCGATTTTCAAAATACGGATGACAGTATAAACGTAAACATAACAGATAAATTAAGTCTGTATGCTGTCAGTCGCGTATATGTTACTATAGATACGGTGCTTCATACAAATGATGGAGACCTTGAATTTTATCTGGAACATAATGGTGTTACCGATACTTTGAGTTACCAGAATGGTGGAAGTGGAGATAACTTCCTTGGCACTTTCCTAAATGATGAAACTAATTTTCCACTGGTTAGTGGAGAGGCACCATTCAGAGGTTCATTTGAACCCTACAGACCTCTATCAAAATTCAATGGAGAGGATCCAGATGGGTACTGGAAATTAAGAATTTATGATAGAGCTTCAGGCAACACTGGAACTCTTGATGCCTGGTCTCTAACACTTCTATATCAGACAGTGACAAGTGTAACAGAGGATCATAAAATTCCTTCTCAATATCTGCTATCTCAGAATTATCCTAATCCATTTAATCCGAGTACAACAGATTCGTTATCAGCTGCCGGAACGCTTGCTTGTTACTATAAAGATCTTCAATATACTTGGGCAAGAAGTCGTAACGTTAGTCAACGAAGAAAAACAAGCCGGTAGTTACGAAGTTAACTTTAATGCAAGTAGACTATCGAGCGGAATATATTTCTACAGAATTCAAGCAGGTTCATTTGTAGAAACTAAGAAAATGATTCTCCTCAAATAAGAATCTTCGGTGTTTTGATATTAATTTAATAATAATTAAAAGCCTCGTTGGTAATTCCAGAGAGGCTTTTTGTTTGCCACTAACAAGCTTATTCCATTTGCTTTTGAGTAATAAATAGTTGATGTTAAGCAAGCAAGAATACATCTACACTTTATGGAAGGGTTCATAGCCCTAACTATGCTACCCAACCCCGCGACTTAAATTATTCACTTCTCCATAAGCGTGGATGCAGTTCTCTGATGAGTGCTGTGTTTGCGTGAACATAAAAATATTTTAATCAAGTTTTGAATTATCCTTGTTGAATAATACAACAAAATATATTCAAACAATTTTGCATTTAATTTCTTAATGGATATAGAAAAGCTTAAAGAAATTAATCGAATCATTATTCCATAATTTTAAAGGGAAATGTTTTTAGATACGAACACTCTCAATGCAAATTGGAGATATAATATGAAAACTATTTCTGCTTTAATCATTTTTTGTTTTTTAGTAACATCTTGCTCATCCTATGTTGTGTCTTCTTCCATTAAAGATACATCAGTAGCTGAGTTTAATGAATCAGCCGATGGGGAAGAGGCTGAAATTATCTTGTCAGATGGTACTGAAATTACTGCAACCGATCTTTACTTATCTGCAGATTCTCTCTATTGGTTTAATACTGAAACAAAATTAAAAACCGGTGTTGCAAAATCCGAGATTAGTAAAGTTATGTTTACAGATACGTGGAAGGGAGGTGCATATGGAGCTGGAGGTGGGTTTATTGGCGGAATGTTGTTATGGATTGCGGTCAGTGACACTGTGGACGCGAATACGCAAATTGATACATATACAGGCGGCTTAGCAGTTTTTGGTGTAGCTGGCGCTTTAATCGGGTTTCCTATAGGACTGATTTACGGTTATGCAATTGAATACGAATTTCAAAATTCTGAGCAGCGAGAATATTCTGAGCAGCGAGAAAATTCTGAACAGCAAGAAAATGCTGGCAATGCTAGGAGGAAGTAATGAAACATAAAATCGAATTTTGCTTTTTGCTTTTTTGTCTGACGTTCCTGATCGGATGCAGTTCAGGCAGAGAGGTTTTTGTCGAAGACAAGGATCAGATGAACGCAGTGAACAGGATTGCCATTATCGGCTTCCCGGGGCAATGCACACTTGATGATAAACAAATATCATTTCTTACTATAGCTTTAGAACGAATTGATAGTATGAATCGTTATGAAATTGTTTCTATGGATAGCACATACGATATGTATTATACACTTGGTCTCTACCCAATCTATCCGTACGATGAATACTCTACACTTGATGTTCAAGGTTGTGCAGATTTAGCTTATGAGCTGGATGTGGATGCCGTAATAGTTGGATTCTATAGAATCCGCACTCAAGAACCAACTACAAACGTTGATGCAAATGGAGAGGTTACTTCAACTTCGCCCAATCATCTCCAGAATTTTCCGACCTTTGAGGTGTGTATGATTGGAACAGATGGATCACTTCTCTTCCGTGGTGTTTCGGAAGGGAGGGAAACCGGATTCTGGAATACGTTCTGGGATTCCGTTTTCCAAAGTGAATCTGATGAGACATATTATGATCGTGTTCAGGATTCAATGGATGGCATTTGTGAAATGCTTAAAAACTAGATGTGGAAAATAAAATGCGGTTAATGGGTTTACTGAAAATTGTAATACTGAATTTTATACAAAAGATAATTAACGATATGTATTTTATTAAAAATATTTCTTCGGAGGTATTTATGTTGAGTCTTACAGCTTGTCCCGATAAGTCGGGAAAATCCCGCACATCGGGAAAACGGTTATTGCACACTTTGTTATTCTTGTTGCTGGCAACACAAATATGTTTTGCACAATGGTTCTGGCAAAACCCGCTACCAACAGGTCAGACATTACAG
Source organism: uncultured Ignavibacteriaceae bacterium (assembly GCA_963790385.1). Lineage (GTDB taxonomy): Bacteria > Bacteroidota > Ignavibacteria > Ignavibacteriales > Ignavibacteriaceae > IGN2. The sequence continues at coordinate 367,592 of CAWBOG010000002.1, read as the reverse complement.
GATGTACAGGTGTTTGATGAAAACACTACAATTGCTGTTGGTGGAGCAGGGACTATAATTAAAACCACCGATGGCGGGATAAGCTGGGTTTCGCAGAACAGTGGAACGAATGCTGACTTATATTCAGTTTTTTTCGTTGATTTAAATACAGGATGGACTGTCGGTAGTGGTGGTGGAACTATTCTAAAAACTACAAACGGAGGAACGAACTGGTCATCACAAGGTAGTCAAAATTACGATCCTCTTTACTCAGTTTTCTTTATCAATTCAAGTATTGGCTGGATTGCAGGGGAGGATAATACTATTCTAAAAACTACGAATGGCGGAGCCGACTGGATATTTCAACAAGGCACTTTTCCTAAAAGTGTAAGATCAATTTATTTTACTGATGAAAATAATGGGTGTGCCGCGGGCATTGACTACGATGGTGGCAGTTACTTTGGGGTAATTATCAGAACCACAGATGGAGGTGCTAGTTGGACCGCACAATATAGTGGTTATTGGTTGCTTTCAATTTATTTTACTGACTCAGGTACAGGCTGGGCGGCTGGAGCCGGGATAATTCTTAAAACAACTGACGGAGGTGCGAGCTGGAATCAACAGATTACGGGGACAAGCTACCAATTATACTCAGTTCATTTTTCAGATTCTATTTTCGGCTGGGCTGCTGGTTTTGATGGGAATACTTCTTCGGGAATAATTTTAAATACTTCAGATGGGGGAATAAATTGGAATCCTACTTTAATAGGAGCAGACACCGTTTTATATTCCGTTCAGTTCGCAGATTTAAATAATGGCTGGGCAGTTGGTGATAATGGAGCAATTCTTCACACCACTAACGGCGGAGTTTCATTTGTTGAAGAAGAAGTGCTCAATGAAATACCGACTGAGTTTTTACTCACGCAGAATTATCCTAATCCGTTTAACCCATCAACAAAAATAAAATATTCAGTTCCACAGAGTTCAAAAGTTATAATAAAAGTGTTTGACATACTTGGAAATGAAATTGAAACATTAGTTAACGAAGAAAAACCAGCGGGAAGTTATGTGGTAGATTTCAACCTTGCGATTATCATCAGGAATCTCGCCAAGCGGATACGCCTCTCATATATTTCTACAAAATACAGTCAGGTTCATTTGTAGAAACTAAAGAAAATGATTTTACTCAAATAAAAAATGGAGGAGTTGTGAAAAATTTATTAAAAACTTTTTTTTCTCTTTTACTAATAACACAAGCTTATCCACAATGGACAGAGCAACAATTACCTGTTCAATGTGACGTGTGGGGTCTTGAAAGTCAAGATTCGGTTGTCTTTGCCGGTACCGAAATTGGTTTTCAAGGTCCAGGATATGTCTTTCGATCAATGGATTATGGAGTAAGCTGGAATATAGTTAATGGTTTACCATATGCGGGTGGTTGGTGTTTTGATTTCAGCGATTCGATATTAGTTGCAGGTAGCTTTGGCTGGGGAATGTATCTTTCGAGTGATCTGGGAAATACCTGGACAACCCCTGATTCAGGAATTGTCTCAAACGAAAATGTCCATGTAATTATTAAGCATAGAAATTATGTGTTTGCCGGTACTGCTGTAAATGATAATGGAGTACTTCGATCATCGGATAATGGTCGTAATTGGATGCAAGTAAATAATGGACTACCAATCGGTTCTTTTATCTCATTAGCTTCAAATGGAAAAGACCTTTTCACGGGAATGGCATCAACAGGCGAAGTCTTTCGTTCCTCTGATAACGGAATGAGTTGGTACTTTGCAGGTAATGGATTGCCGGCTAATTCACATATAGCAACTCTTGCTGTAAAAGATTCAAATGTTTATGCAGGTTTAGGTTCAGGAGAAGGAGTATACTTATTCAAGCAATAGCGGTGGAAACTGGGTTAAAATAAGTGCATCAGTCCCAATTGGCCAGGTGTGGACTCTTGTCCTTGCCGACAGTAATCTTTTTGTTGGATCCATCGTCACAGGAGTATTTCTCACAAAAGACAATGGGATTTCCTGGACAACTAAAAATGAAGGACTAATTAACAAGAATATTCGTTCATTGTTGGTAACAAACGACAAATATCTTTTTGCTGGAACCACAAATGGATATGTTAGTTATCGACCAATATCAGAGATGACTACTGGAGTTGAAGAACAGAGTAACGAGATTCCTTCTCACATTTATTCTTGAGCAGAACTATCCCAATCCATTTAATCCATCTACAAAAATAAAATATTCAATTCCACAAAGTTCAAATGTTACAATTAAAGTGTTTGACATTCTAGGAAATGAAATTGAAACATTAGTCAATGAAAAAAAACAAACAGGTTCTTATGAAATAACCTGGTATGCAGCAAACCTGCCAAGTGGAGTTTATTTATATTCAATAAAAGCAGGGTCTTTTGTTGAGACGAAGAAGATGATCCTCCTACGTTAAAACTTCGGAGGGCAGGTTTTAATGAAGTAGAAAAATCGAAAATGTAGAATCTTAAATAAATGTTCTCTTAAACAATATTTCTAAGGAGTTAGCTATGAAAAAGTTAATACAAACTTTGTTTTTCTTTTTGCTGGTAACGCAAATAACTTTTGCGCAGTTGGATGATTCAACAGATGCGCTGCGTGAACTCATGGATGATGTTCTTCCAATAAAACCACCTCATAGTACGCACACACCTGGATTCTCGCCTTTATCTTTACACCCTTCATTCTATGACCGTAAAGCCGAGTGGCAATGGATTATAGATTCTACATGGGGACCAGGAGAATCGCTTTCCGGGAAACTGGCTACTTTTGATATCTACCAGAATTATGCGAGAGCTTATAACTCTACATTCCTTTGGAATCCGATCAACTGGGACTCATTGGCTACTGTGCTAAGATCACAAATTATTGATTCTACTAGTCGTGGAGGATTTGCAAGAATTCTTGGAGATCTTACATTTGGATTAAATGATGGACATGCTTATGCATTTGATAATACTATACTTAATACCCCGCTGAATCCTGGAATTCCTTTACTGGTCGATGGCGGAGGTTACATCAATCATTTTGGTGCAGGACTAACACCACTTGCAGATAGTTCTTTACTTGTGTATAAAGTAGCACCGAACCATCCTTTAGGATTAGTTCCGGGAGATATTATACTTGGATATGAAGGGGTTCCTTGGTCACAAATAGTAAGAGAATTACTAGATGGTAACGTCCCACATACGCTATGGATCGGTGGATCAAAAAGTTCCACTAATCGAGTTTTACTTTGGGCTGCCGGAGAAAGCTGGCATATGTTCGATACGATTGACGTTGTTAAATATGCGACTGGTTTAACAGAACATCTACCTCTCGACCCAATGGTCAACCTCGTGGCTCCAAGCAATTATATTAACAATGAACAATTACCTGTACCTGGTGTACCTATGCCTGTATATAATCAGAATTCCGGTGCAGTTACATATGGAATTATTCAGGGAACAAATATCGGGTATATATATGTTTATCATGAAGGATACGCAGCCGTTAGTATGGAATTCGATGAAGCAGTCCTGGCATTGATGCAGACAGATGGGTTGATAATTGATATAAGATTTAACTGGGGTGGAGCATATGGATTGAATGACGGGATTAGCAGGTTAATGAATCATTCGACTTTAACAATGGATGTAAGAAAGCGCTGTTCACCGAATGATCTTTTTTCTATCTGCCCTTACACACCCTCATTTTGGGATGGGGAAATACCAGCAGATATAGGAACATTCTATGACAAACCAATTGCAGTCTTACTTGGACCCAACTGCTTAAGCTACGGTGATGTCACCTCCTGGCAACTCTCCTATGTACCGAATGCAAAAATGTTCGGTCGTTCACCCCAGGCGATATATAGTGGAATGTGGTCAGGTGTGGCTCCGCAACCATATAAAGCGGGATACTCTTTGGAATGCCCTAACCTCACATTAGTCGATCATTATGACCCTGAAATTCCACGTTGGGGACAGGAATATCCTGAATTAGAAGAGGTATGGCTAACACCAGATGGAGTAGCAAATGATGAAGATGATGTTGTTAGTAGAGCAGTTGAATGGATGAACAATTTGGTATATCCTCACAACATTGTAACTGATAAAACATATTATACACCAGCAGTAGATTCTGCTCATATATATACAACCATTGAAAATCCTAATTCACATCAGATATCAGCAACAGCGTATCTTAAAAATCTAACGGGTGTGCTAATTGATTCAGTAAATCTTTCCCCACTTTTGTTAAACTCAAGTAGTGAACAATGGTCAGGAAATATGGCACTACCATCTATAGAGGATTTTTATGATATCTCAATCACTGCATTCGACAATACAAACTCTGAACAATTCAGTATGCCGAATGCAACCAGATTTACAACAGCTGGTCCTGTTACACTGGATAGCGTTTATGTTTTCGAAGGTACAAATAATTTTCAAGTAAAACCATTTCTAAGAAATCATTCAACAAATGTAACAATAACAAATGCATCAGTTCGGCTTATTTGTAATGATCCTTGGGTGACATCTATAATACCAAACTTTAGAGGCTTGCCGGACATTCTTCCGGACTCTGTAGTTGGTCCACCACTTATGTTTACAGTTACAGTTGATTATTCAATATTTCCAGACTATTTCAATTTCAATGTTGAAGTAATTAGCGAAGGATGGGTATACTGGACAGATTCGATGCGTATTCCGCCAATTGCCATTATAAATATAAATCCAACAGAACTGGATTTTGGTGAAGTTGCTCTTGATAGTTCAGAAACAAAAACATTTACAATAACCAATTATGGTGATGAAGATTTGATAATTGGTGGCATTACTAGTAGTGAACCAGTATTTACAACAAATATAACTAATGCAGTTGTTCCTCCTGATAGTAGTCAGAAAGTTGAAGTTACTTTTACACCAACAGGAACATCCACTTACAATGGAATCATAGAAATAACTCACAACGCAGAGGGAAGTCCGGACTCGGTTATTGTTTATGGTGATGGTGTTACAGGGGTTGATCAAGAATTACAGCCTCTGATATTCAGTCTTGAACAAAACTATCCCAATCCATTCAACCCAACGACAACTTTCAGATACTCAATTCCAACTCAATCCAAAGTTGTGATAAAAGTGTATGACATACTTGGAAATGAAATTGCAACCTTAATGGATGAAGAAAAATCAGCAGGAACTTATGAGATTGAGTTCAACAATCATTCCGGCGAATTCCGGAATCTGCCGAGTGGAATTTATTTCTATACGATAAATGCAGGAAGTTTTATTGAAACGAAGAAGATGATTTTACTTAAGTAACTATTTAGCGAAAAAAGTTTAAATACTATGACGACAATTAGATGAAGACACACATTTATCTCCTGACAATTTTGTTGATTCATATTCCTGCAAGAATTGATGCACAACAAGTTGACAGCTTGGATTCTTGTGTTCCGGCATCTCTGTATCTTGAAATTGCAACAGCTCTTGCTGTTGGTAATGTCTCGATTAACTATGAAACTCCTCTGCAGAATCATATGCTTCTCCGAATTGGATTTGGAGCCGGGTATTACTTGGGTTGGGAATCTGAAAATGCCACATCTGTGGTTTACTTGCAATGGTGAATGTTCTTACTTCAGGTAGTTCATCACGATTTGAAATTGGTGCAGGCGGATCAATCAACAGAACTAACGAAGACGGAAATATGCAATGGAAAATACTGCCAGCATTTGATGTGGGGTATCGCTACCAGTCATATTCAGGAGGATTTGTTTTTCGTGTGGGCTTGGGTTATACATTTGCTTTTGGTTATCCCTTTTACATCAGTACGGGATTCTCTCTTTGAATTTTATAGCAGAACTTTAATTAAAGCATCATTACTTTTTGAAAGGATATAGAAAATGCGTAAAAAATATATTGTCTACTGTTTTAATCCCTGCTTTATTAATTCAATTATACGGCTGTTATAGTATGCAAGAAATTTCTAAAGATGAAGTAGCGGGATTGAAGGATGGGGGTGATCTCATCGTATATACAAAAGATTCAACAATTTATTTTTTTGAAGAATCCAATTACCATATTTCAAACGATTCTCTCTATGGAAAAGGATATGTTAAATTTAATGAAGACTGCTGATTTCAAAGTAGAAAGTGAAAATATCATAGCGCTAACAAATATTGAATCTGTACAACAAGATGAAATTAACCCGGTCACCACTTCACTGCTTGTAATAGGAAGTGCTTTGGCAGCAGTCGGTGTAGTAGTTTTGACTTGGATTATAATTTATCTAGCTGGGGGATAATAATTAAAAAATATTAAGTAATTGGTTTTAAATATTTAAAAAACTCAACATAAAATAAGAAATTTATGAAAAGAATTTTCTTCATATTAATAATCTTCGTAATTATTACTTCGGGTTATGCCCAGGTTAGTGAGAAATCGGAACGCAAATTTTATAAACAGAGCGATTGGGAATTTGGTTTTGCGCTTAACATTGGTGTGAGTAATGAGCAAACAAAACAGACTAGCACATATAGTGATGGCAGTTCACAATACTCTTATACTTATGATTATACGGAAAAAGGATTTTATACTCATTTAGGTGTCTCAACAGGATATTATATAATCAATGGTCTTTCAATTGAACCGGAGTTCGATTTAAATCTTTATAATTGGGAAATTTCAGTTTCTATACTCGGTAATCTATGCTATACTTTTAATCTCCCGCAAAATAATATTTATCCCTATCTCAAGCTGGGCTATGGTTTGAGCACTGAACCTGGTAGTTCTAGTCTGTTTGAATCTCTAGACCTCAAAACAATAAATGCAGGTGTTGGAATAAAGCTCACTTATTCTTCGGGTATGGCATTTAGGATGGAGATAAATTATAGAAATCTTAAAGGCTCAAATACAGATTATTATTCAACATACGATACAAATACTTCAGTTATCGCTATATCATTTGGAGCATCAATTCTGTTTTGAACTTTAAAAAGGAAATCAAAAATTGTTAATTCAAGAATTTTAATTTTATGAAATAGAACAATACAAAAACATTTTTCACCTGGATCAAAATCTAATTCCATTAATTACGAATAAAATAGTAAATGAGTTTTGATTATGATATTAAAATCAATAAAACTTCAAATAAACTTAAAACGACTTATTAATTTAACTTTTGCCTGGGTTGTTGCAGGCATATTTTTCACGATCATTGAATTTTTACTTGTTAATCCTGCTGCACAGATACCTAATATCAAACAACTTACAACGGATATCCACATTTCATCCTATGATTTCTGGCGTTCAGTATCAACAACTGTGTTCGGAGCAATAATAGCTGGTTTATCAATTGGTGCATTCGAAATATTTTATTTCCAGGATCGATTTAGGAAAAAATCTTTCGGATATACTGTATTTATTAAAAGTATGATATATTCTTTTGCAATGATTTTCCTGATTATAGCTGGTATTTTTTTCGACCAGAGTTTTAGTACAGGCAAAAGTATTTTCAATCCTGATGTAACAAGAAACGTTGGTGAATATCTATCGGGCACTGGCGTATGGGCTTTTATTATCCATTGGACAGCCGTTGTAATCTTAACTCAAATTTTTATTCAGGTGCGTGATAGTTTTGGTTATGGCGTATTAACTAATTTTATACTTGGCAGGTATAATAAACCAAAAGAAGAATGCAGAATCTTTATGTTCCTGGATTTAAAATCTTCAACAACTATTGCAGAAAAATTAGGTCATATTAAATATCATAACCTACTAAATGATTTCTTCGATGATTTAAACGATTCGATCATCTTCAGCAAAGGTGAAATTTATCAATATATCGGAGATGAAATAACCGTATCGTGGACTATGAAGAATGGAATTGATAATGCAAATTGTTTACAATGCTTTTTTAACATTGTAGATAAAATTGAAAAAGAATCTCCGCGCTATTTGGAAAAATTTGGAATCGTACCTGAATTTAAGACAGGTTTTCATTGTGGTGATGTGACTATCGGTGAAGTTGGTGTTATTAAAAGAGAAATAGTTTTTACCGGAGACGTCCTGAATACCGCTGCAAGAATACAGGAGTTGTGTAATACTTATAATGTAAAGCTATTGGTTTCAAAAAAATTACTTGATTTGCTTCCAATCGAAAATCGTTACTTACCAAAAGCAATTGGTGAAATAACTTTGAGAGGAAAGCAAACACCAGATGTATTATATAACGTTGAAAGAGTTGAATGATAATTACTGAAAAAATTTCTTTAAGCAATAATGATTAATCGTCGAAAGTTTATCCGTTCTTCCGTTCTGGCAGGCGCAGGTTTGTTATCAGGTATCTCTATGAGTTCGATTACCGGTTGTTCATCCTCTTGCGATTGTATTCAGCCGGTTAGAAAAAAAAAATATGTACTTGCAGATGTTCATAACCATCTTATGCTGAATGAATGGAATTCGACTACTCCTTTAGCTGTGGAGATTCCTGCTATTGACTATTTTGTGCGTAACTTCTTTGATAAAACCGACACAACACTTCAAACTGCTTATGAAGCGGGAATTGATTTAATCGTTGTTGCTCATTTCAATGTGTTTGATGAATGGTTAGGAATGCCAACAGATCCTAACCCTGCTGCTCCCTCAAATACATTAAGGATGATGAATATGCTGGAGGAAGAATTAAATGGTCCTGCAGCAAAATACGCAACATTGATTCGAACTCCTGAAGAGTTTAAAAATCATTTTGGTACTCAGTACGATAAAAATAATCCAGACTATCGTATTGGCATTTTGCACGCAATTGAAGGTGGTCATGCACTTGGAGGCAGCCTTGAACCATTGAAAGAATTTGCACGACGGGGAGTGGCAATAATTACAATTGGTCATTTTTTTAATAAAGGTATTGCGACAGCTCCAAATGCTTTCCCATTCTTTGCGGATGCAAATAGTCCAAGACCAAAACAAGGTCTCAGCGAATTCGGTAAAGAGGTGATTATTGAAATGGAAAATCTTGGAATGCTTGTAGACGTAACCCATGCAACTTCAACTGCAATGGATGATATACTGAAAGTTTCAACCAGACCGCTTATTGCAACTCACATTTCTGCTAAAACACTTGGAGATCATGCATACTCATTTCACGACGAACATATTAAGGAAATAGTGCACCGGGGTGGTATGATTGGTATTCCCTTCTATCCTTACGTTTTATCGAACTATATAACTGTAAAATCAGCTGAACAATATGGTTCGCTTAATGAAACGGTGAGAACTATTCGACATGTAATTAAAATTAGTAATTCGTCAAGTAATGTTTGTATCGGCAGTGATTTCGGCGGATTCATTCCTCGTCTCTGTGATATTAATTGTCTCTGTCAAATAGACATGCTTCAGGAACTTTTAATGAAAGAATTCAGCGATGAAAAAATAGTTGAAGATATACTTGCCAAGAATGCAATTGGTTTTATAGGAAATAATTGGAAAATGAATGTCTGAAAAATTATATGCCGATAAATTATAAAACATTTATATTGCTGTTATTACTATTTCTTTCCGCTGAAACATTTTCCTGGGAAAAAGAAGAACATCGAATGTTAGCTGATTTAGCATTTGACTCAACCTTAACTTTTTGCGGAATAAATTTTAATGATTCTTTGATTTTTTTTCCTGGCAAATCAGGGATAATCACTATTAATAAAAACCTTTGGAATGGTAAGTCGTTCGGAAATACTTCCGCATCTTTTTCTGGTGACGACATTTTACAAGCACGATGTCAGTTAAGGGGATATACAATTTATCAGCAACTCGAACCACTCTCAGCTTCATATATTGATAAAGTCTGGAGTGGGATCAGAGAAACGCATGGTGATATTCAAAGTATTGAAGTTTCAGATCAAAATGCAGTATTTAACTACCTGCTTTATCACTTAATCGCATTGCGTTTTGCAATACTTTCGGGGAGTGAAGTTGGTGGTAACAATGATGCTCTTCAATACGCATTAATTTATGAAGCAGCAGCACAAAGTTATCTCAGCGACACTTTCTCTTCCGGACATATGCTATTGTCCAACTCTGATTTTTTAGCACCTCTAAATAGTTTTAACATTCAGATTGCTCATGATCACTATTGTTCAGAAGGAGTTTATGTCATCAACTCTAACGGCGATTGCTGGCAGGCATTTGGAGATAAACTTCTGCAATGGTATCCATATCAATTTAATAAAGTTTTAGAAGCCTGTTCTGCATCATTGCGTGAACTCTTTCTTGTTTATTTCACCTCAATGGAAAATGTTGTGATTCCCAAGAACTTGGCTCATTGGGCAAAATCAATTTCTCCGGGAATCACACCTGAAGAATTATCAAATCTTTGGCTGTCAGAAAATGATGGAGTCAAATATTATTCTGATATTAAAATGCCAGCTCTCCTTATTATCCCAATGCCAGTTAGCGCTTCCTGGAGTGTGTGGACAGATAAAGAAGATGAATACGGAATTCATCTCAGAAAAAATTATCCTCAACTATTGGAAGAAAAATTTCACGATCCTGATTTGGATGAAGTTGATCTTGGGTTTTTATACTCAAAGTACTCAATTCCAAACTGGATGATTCCTGAATTTCTTCCAAACGACTCGCTACAAAATCTTATAAAATATAATCCTGAAATAGCATCAGTGCGTTTCGTACAGAATAGAAACTTTCCTCCTTCATTTAAGGGATATTTATTAACAGCCGGAGTAACATATGTTTTCAACAATGAAAAAAATGCAGTGGGAACTTCGTTGGGATTTGGATGGGGATTTGGCGATATGTCTCTCCTAGTTTTTATTAAGCCAACAGTCTTTGTAACTGCAATGCGATTATTTGGTGATAGCCCTGCCTGGATATTATCGGCTGATGTTGGGGTTGGAATTAATGCAAGCGTTTTTGGTATATGTAAACCATACATTGAACTTGGATCAACCTGGGGATCTCAATCACCTTATAATGGATATGCTGGAAATTATGCCCTGGGATTTGATTCTGAAACCTTACCTTTAGGATTCACATATGCCGGGCTGACTTTTCGTTTAAAATATGAAATCATAATTTTTGACAAGTCTCTGCATTCACCAGTGTTCGAAATTATTTTGCATTAAAGAATCAGATCGCTTTCCCACCTCTTACTTCTGTAGAACCAGTAGGATTGATTATAATCGAATTTCGATTTAAATAAGTAATGAAAGAAAATTAAGTATGAATTAAAACAGTATTAAAACTCATCCTCAACCAGCCAACCCTGTGCTTTGTCAGTTGACATTTCAGAAATGAATCGAGAAGGTTTCGAAAGTGTTATGCCATCTATGCGGTTATACATATGCATCGGGTAGGTGACAAATAAATTTTGCTTTGCTCTTGTTGATGCAACGTACATTAATCTTCTTTCTTCTTCTAAAGATTCAAGACTTTCAGCAGCTCGAACAGAAGGGAAGTATCCTTCAACTGCGTGAATAACAAAAACCGAATGCCACTCCAATCCTTTCGCAGAATGAATTGTGGAAAGAGTCAGGAACTCATCCTCTTTATCAGTTTCTCCAATATCTTTTACGCTGTCGATGATCGGTTCAATTGCCATATCTGCAAGAAAGGAATCCAGAGAACGATAATTCTCAGAAATATTGTGAAGTGTTTCCAGATCTTTACTCCGTTTGTTAAAATCATCATACTTTATTTTGAAGATGGGATGATAATATTCGAAGACCATTCCTACTAACTCTGATGGCGGTGCCTGAGTCGTGTGAAGTTTGTATAGAATTATAAAAAGTTCTTTTAGTTTTTCGTAAGCAAATTCTTTTTTCAATCCCGGATGCTGTTCAATTGTTAATCTTGAAGTTGCTAATTCATCTAATATTTTTTGTGCAGTTTTAGGACCGACTCCTTCGTGCAGCAATAAAACTCTGTACCAACTAACTATGTCTCTCGGATTGGATGCGATCCTCAAAAATGCAAGTACGTCCTTTATATGTGCAGCTTCAATAAATTTTATTCCGCCAAATTTCTGAAAAGGAATCCCGGCTTTGGCTAATTCAATTTCAAGATCAAATGAAAAGAAAGAAGAACGAAATAAAACGGCAATGTCTTTAAGATTTACACCTTCCTCTAAAAGCTCAAGAATTTTTTCAACAATATATTTTGATTGCATATTTTCATTTGCAGCAGCAACAATAAAAGGCAGCTCACCACCTTTCTTTTTTGTGTATAGAATTTTTGTGTATTTCTCAATTGCACCATCATAAACATGATTTGCAAAATCAAGTATGGTCTGGACACTTCTGTAATTCTCTTCAATCTTTATTATTTCTGCGTTTGGAAAAAGTTTTGGAAACTCCATTATGTTCTTAAAATTCGCACCACGGAAAGAGTAAATTGATTGTGCATCATCTCCGACAACCATAACATTCCCGTTGTGCTGAGATAAACCTTTTACAATATCTGATTGAAGTTTGTTTGTGTCCTGGTATTCGTCAACCATTAAAAAATTTATAGTTGAGAGTAGATTCTTTGAAGCCGCACTTTCACTTTGAAGAAAATCTCTCAGGTAAATCAAAAGATCATCGTAATCAAGTAGATTATTTCTTTTCTTATATTCGATGAAAATTCTTTTGACTTTCAAAATAACATCAAGCTCAAGAAGAAAATGTGGATATTCTTCTTCGATTATTTGCTCAATAGGTCTTTCGGTGTTTGCAGAGAAGCTGAAAATTTTATTCAGAGTTTCTTTTTTGGGGAATCTTCTTTCTTTGCTGATCAATCCTTCCTGGGAACGAATAAGATTAATTATATCTTCACTGTCTCCCTGATCAAGAATAGTAAAGTTAGAGTCGAGTCCGGCAGCCTTTGAATATTTTCTTAGCGTAACATTTGCAAAAGAATGAAATGTGCCACCACGAATTTTTGAACAACGATCGTCTAGTAAAACGGAAGCACGTTTCATCATTTCATTTGCTGCTTTCCGTGTGAATGTTAAAAGCAGGATTGAGTTCGGATCGTAACCTGATTCAATCAATCTTGCAACACGATATACAAGAGTTCGCGTTTTGCCTGTTCCTGCACCTGCGATAATTAAATAAGCCCCATCAACTGCAGATACGGCTTCGTATTGTGATGGATTTAATTCTTGTTGATAATTTATAGCAAAACGGGCTTCATCTAATTTTTTTTCGAAGCCCGCTTTACCAACCCGTGTGAGTATATATTTTTTTTGATTCATCTGCGAAGTGCTTTTGGCTTTCCTAGTATTTCTGAAAAGATAATATATTCTTTTAGCGTCGATGGATTGTTCATTTTCGATTTCACAGCGAGAGCGATGCTAGTGAAAGTTGTTTCTTTCTTATCAAGTGAAGCTTCAAACATAGCAGCTTTTTTTTCAATACTTGAATCAACACTCGAAATTATTTTTTTTACTTCAGACTTTTTGCGTTCCCATTCATTAACGTAGTCCTCAGATTCCGTTTTTGTATGCCAGCTATCTGTGCGAACGTGTTCCTCCATACTCGGAGTTTTCTTTTGCTCAGGTGGAACCGGAACCGGAATTTGTTGCCTGGTCGGTTCTTCGCCAACCTTGAAGAAATCCTCAAGCTCCCTGAGAATATCGTAATCCTCTTTCTTCTCAGTATGAGGAGTTGCAACTTCAGTCTGATAATACTCTTCAGTCGGCTGCTGTTGTGCCGGAGGATTCTGTTGTCGCTGTTTCTTCTTTTTGAAAATGCTGCTCAGAAAGCTGATAATAATTATCACATAGATAAGTATTTCGAAAATGTTATCCATTTAGTTTCTTATTATTAAAGTTTTATGCTTATGCAAATATTGGTTCTTGGTTTTAAGTTGATAGTTTTAGTTGTACAGTTACTTGTTTTGGTTTTTTAGTTTACTTTTCTTGATATTCTTATCAAGCTCGTGAACATTCAGAAATTTTATATAAGCTGTAGTACCTTTCAAAACTATAGTATATTTATCTGCTATATTTTTCGCTACTGATTCTGAAACAAATTTCTTTCTTGCCGATTTGAGTAGTCCTCGTTTTGTTTCTTCTGCTTCGCCTTTAGAAATATTTAAGAATCTAGTCTTTTCCTTAACAGTAGTTTTATGATAACTTTCAGCAATATTATCTGAAACGGAAGATGATGAGCGTCTTAATTGGTCAACACTTCTGAAAATTTCATCCTTTGGAAATGATTTTGTTATCGCATGAACCTCAACTTCCAAATCCTCTGCTAATTTATATATCCAAAGATTTTCTAATCCTGTTGCCATTAGTTCATATTTAAAAATAGAAAATTGAAACTATAGACTAATCGACTAAAACTAAAAACCAATAAACTAAAAACTAAGATTGTTTCTTCTTATCATCGGGTTTTGCAATTGAGTCGCGCATCTCTGTATCAGCTTGAATATTTTTAAGCTGGTAATAATCCATAACTCCAAGTCTGCCAGATCTGAATGCTTCGGCCATTGCTCTTGGGACTTCCGCTTCGGCTTCAACCACACGAGCTCTTTGTTTTGCAACTTCAGCAATGTTTTCCTGCTCAGTGGCTACTGCAGCTGCTCTTCTTTCTTCAGCTTTTGCTCTTGCAACTTTTAAATCAGCTTCTGCCTGATCGGTTTGCAACATTGCGCCGATGTTCTGGCCGATATCAACATCTGCAATATCGATTGAAAGAATTTCAAAAGCAGTTCCTGAATCTAATCCCTTGGCTAAAACACCCTTAGAAATTTTATCAGGATTTTCAAGCACTTCTTTGTGAGAATTACTTGAACCGATAGTTGAAACAATTCCTTCACCAACTCTTGCAAGAACAGTTGCTTCACCAGCACCACCAACTAACCTGTCAATGTTTGCTCTTACAGTTACTCTTGCAATTGCTTTCAATTGAATACCATCTTTTGCAACTGCTGCTACGAGGGGCGTTTCGATCACTTTTGGAATGACAGACATTTTTACTGCTTCAAGAACATCTCTGCCGGCAAGATCAATTGCTGCAGCACGTTCAAATGGTAATTGTATGTTTGCTTTGTCTGCGGAAATTAATGCCGCAATAACTTTTTTAACATTACCACCGGCAAGGTAATGTGCTTCAAGCATTCCCATCTGCATTGTTAATCCAGCTTTCGTTGCATTGATCATACTGTCAACAATTATACTTGGCGGGACTCTTCTTAATCTCATTCCAATCAAATCGCGAAAGATTTTGATCTTTACTCCTGATGATATCGCCGCGATATATAATCTAACCGGAACGAAGTAGAGTACCAGGATTAGAAAAAGAAATATTGCTATTATTATTACTAATGATAAACCAGTTATTGCTTCCATATTAACTCCAAATTTTTATTCTTTAATGTTGGTAATATAGCCCTTTCAAAACTTAAATTCTTGATTGATCGAGTAAAACAATTCCGGCTGATTGTCACACACTTGAGATGATATGATACTTAATCCGACTTTGTGTCTAAATATCGGCAGTATTATCAAATGAACTCAAATTATCGGAAGTAAAATTGCCGCTGGATGAACTGTAACTTCACTATTTGCGGTAATCCTAATGGCATCTATTTTGTCTTCTAAGTTCCTCTGGAGGAAATAATACATTGCAATTATTTATTTTCTGGAATATTATTAGACGTGATTTAAGAATCAGGTTGAAATTATCTTAAATTTTATGTTTATATTAGTTGAACTTCTAGAGGGAAAAAGTAGTTTTAATGCTATAAATCAGAGAGGAAAACGATAAATGGACGGAAATTTCTCAGATAGATTGCAGGATGTGATCAGATTAAGCCGTGAGGAAGCTCTTCGGCTGGGGCACGATTATATTGGAACTGAACATCTTTTGCTTGGAATTATCAGGGAAGGGCAGGGTGTTGCGGTTAGAATTTTACGTAATCTTGATTGCGATTTGTTGAAATTGAAGAAAGCAATCGAAGATACAGTTAGAACTTCAGGTGGAACATTAACAATCGGAAATATCCCACTTACAAAACAAGCAGAAAAAGTTTTAAAGATAACTCAGATTGAATCAAAAATTTATAAAGCTGATGTGATTGGTACAGAGCATCTTCTTCTCTCCCTTTTAAGAGATGAAGATAATATTGCAACTCAAATACTTCACCAGTTTAATGTAACTTATGATTCAGCTCGCTCAGAACTTAACTCATTATTAAGTACTAAAGGAACTAAAGATGCCGGTCAGGGGAAAGCAATTCCTCCGGATAGAAAATCAGAAAAAACAAAAACTCCAGTGCTCGATAATTTTGGTAGAGATTTAACAAAGCATGCAATTGATGATAAACTTGATCCGGTTGTTGGAAGAGAAAAGGAAATCGAAAGAGTTGCACAGATTCTCAGCAGACGAAAGAAAAATAATCCGGTTCTTATTGGTGAACCCGGTGTTGGAAAAACTGCGATCGCAGAAGGATTGGCACTTCGTATTGTTCAAAAGAAAGTTCCAAGAATTTTACAGGATAAAAGAGTTGTTACTCTTGATTTAGCAGGACTTGTTGCAGGAACAAAATATCGTGGTCAGTTTGAAGAGAGAATGAAAGCATTGATGAACGAACTTGAAAAAGCAAGAGATGTTATTTTGTTTATTGATGAATTGCATACGATCGTCGGTGCTGGTGGAGCTTCCGGTTCTCTTGATGCTTCTAATATGTTTAAGCCTGCACTCTCTCGCGGAGATATTCAGTGCATCGGCGCAACAACACTTGATGAATATCGCAAACACATTGAAACTGATGGTGCATTAGACAGACGATTCCAGAAAGTTATGGTTGATCCGCCATCTTATGATGAAACCAGACAGATACTTGAAAAAATAAAATTCAAATATGAAGAACACCATCACGTAAAATATTCGGATGCTGCGATTGATTCTGCTGTTAAATTAAGTAACAGGTATATCACTGATCGTCATTTGCCCGATAAAGCAATTGATGTTCTTGATGAGGCAGGCTCAAGAGTTCATATGGGTAACTTTGAAGTCCCTGAAGAAATTCTTGATCTCGAAGAAGAAATAGAACAGGTTAGAAGAGAAAAAGCTGCTGTAGTTAAAAGACAGGATTATGAAGAAGCAGCAAGACTTCGTGATAAAGAAAGAAACCTTCAGGCTGATCTTGAATCGACCAAACGTGAATGGGACGCAAAGACAAAAGATATCGTTCACGATGTTAGTGAAGAAGATATAGCTACTGTTGTTGCAATGATGACAGGAATTCCTGTTAACCGAATTGCTCAGACTGAATCAGAAAAACTTCTTAAAATGGATGAAGCTCTCCAGCAATTTATTGTTGGTCAGGATGAAGCTATAAAAAAACTTACTAAAGCAATCAGAAGAACAAGAGCCGGTCTGAAAAGTCCAAACAGACCAATTGGAAGTTTCATTTTCTTAGGACCAACCGGTGTCGGTAAGACAGAATTGTGCAAAGCACTCGCTAGATATCTTTTTGATTCTGAAGATTCACTTGTAAGAATCGATATGAGTGAGTATATGGAAAAGTTTTCTGTATCACGACTTGTAGGTGCACCTCCGGGATATGTTGGTTATGAAGAAGGTGGACAATTAACAGAGAAAGTAAGAAGAAAACCTTATTCTGTTGTTCTGTTTGATGAAATTGAAAAAGCTCATCCGGATATTTTCAGTATTCTGCTTCAGGTATTGGATGACGGAATTTTAACTGACAGTCTTGGAAGAAAAGTTGATTTCAGAAACACGATTATCATTATGACTTCCAATGTTGGGACAAGAGATATTAAAGAACTAAGTTCATTTGGATTTGGAGAATCAAAACCAAAAGATCACTATGACAAGATGAAGGATACAGTTGAAGAAGCGATGAAAAAATTGTTTAATCCTGAATTTCTGAATAGAATTGATGATACAATCGTGTTTAGAAATCTCAATAAAGAAGATATTATGCAGATCATCAACATCGAAATAAAAGATCTGTATAAGAATCTTGAAGAAAACAAGATGGATTTGATTCTCGACCAGACGGCAAAAGAATTTCTTGTTAATAAAGGCTTTGATGAAAAGTTTGGTGCAAGACCATTGAGGAGAGCAATCCAGAAATATATTGAAGACCCAATGGCTGAAGAAATTCTCAGAGGTTCATTTAAAGAGGGAACAAAAATAATAGCAAAGCATGTTGAAGGTGCAGAGGATCTGATTTTTTATGATGAATCTTTGGAAACTTCTAACCCCGGTGAAGAAACAAAAGCTCCAGGACAAGTGGAAAATTAAAACAATTCAAAAATTATTTTCAAAAAGCGTATCTTTCTGATACGCTTTTTTATTATCAAGCCAAAATTGTGGAGCAACTATGTCACTATTGACTCAAGATGAAATAACAAAAAACCTTTCTGCTTTATCCGACTGGACGCGGGAAGATAACCAGATCACCAAACTATTTCAGTTCAAGGATTTTGTTGAAGCATTGTCTTTCGTGAACAAACTTGGTGTAGAAGCTGAGAAGATGAATCATCATCCGGATATATTTATTCATTCCTGGAATAAAGTTAAAATTACAATCTCAACTCACAGCGAAGGTGGAATCACAAAAAAAGATTTTCAGCTTGCTGAAAAAATTGAAGGACTTAAATAAATATGACCGAAGCGGAAATTCTAAACATCTTCAAAAAATCAGGTGCTCTGCTTACAGGACATTTTCTCTTAACTTCAGGAAGACACAGCGATAGATATTTTCAATGCGCAAAAGTTCTGCAATATCCAGAATACACTGAATTACTTTGCAAAATGATCGCTGACAATTTTAGAAATACTGAAATTGATACTGTTATTGCACCAGCCATTGGCGGTCTTGTTGTCGGTCAGGAAGTTGCACGTCAACTAAACAAAAAATTCATCTTTGCAGAAAGAGAAGACAAAAAACTTTCTCTCAGAAGAGGATTCTCTCTCGAAGAAAATGAAAAAGTTTTAGTTTGTGAAGATGTTGTTACAACAGGAGGTTCTGTTTTTGAAACAATTGAAATAGTACAGAGCAATAAAGCGAAAGTTGCCGGAGTTGGTTTTATTGTGGACAGAAGTAATGGCAAAGTTAATTTTGGTTATGCGCAGTTTTCAACATTGAAAATGGAAGTTGTTTCGTATTTGCCGGAAGAATGTCCTTTGTGCAGAGAAGATATTGAACTTGTAAAGCCGGGCTCCCGGAAAGTAAAATAGGCTTGATATATTAAAACTTCTGGCTACGATATTCCTTGTTCATTATTCGATATTTTATTTGAATAATGAACATCGAACAAGGAATTTTGAATAATGAATTAGAAGTATTTTCATCTTACTTCTATCTTTATCGCTTCACTCAAAAATCCTATCTTTGTGTTGTAAATTTAAAATGCTAATTAAGGAAGTCTAATGAAGTTAATTTTCTTTCTTCTTGTATTTATTTCCATATCGTTCTCACAAATTAGTTTTGACGATTACTTTGAAGATAAAACTCTTCGTCTCGATTATTTTCATTCCGGCGATAAGGAAAATAATTATTACTCAATCGATGAATTGATTGAAGAGCCATACTGGGGTGGTTCAAAAGTAAATCTTATTGATAAATTCAATTACGGAAGATATAAGTTTGAGGTTTATGATGCAGCAAGCAATATCTTAATTTACTCCAGGGGTTACTCAACAATTTTTAATGAATGGCAGACTACTGAAGAAGCTAAACATACTACAAAAACATTCAGCGAAACGGTTTTGTTTCCATTTCCCAAAAAACCTGTTATCGTAAAATTTTTTGCATCGAACCGAAAAAATGAATGGATTAAAAAGTTTGAGTATGAAGTTAATCCCGAAAATTATTTCATTAAAGCTGAAAGAGTTGATGAGTATAAAAATTTTGAAGTTCTGAAATCGGGTGATCCTTCAGTAAAAGTTGATATCGTCATTATTCCTGAAGGTTATACTTTGGAAGAAATGGAAGATTTTAAAAAAGATTGCAACCGATTCACAGAATATATTTTCAATGCTTCACCATTCCGTGAAAATAAAGATAAGTTTAACATCTGGGGTATTGAAGCTCCATCAATGGAATCAGGAACTGATATTCCAAAAGAAAATGTTTGGAAAAAAACTTTAGTTAATTCATCCTTTTATACTTTCGATCTTGAAAGATATGTAATGAGTTATGATAACAAGTCTATACGTAACGTTGCAGCTAATGCTCCGTACGATCAGATATACGTTCTTGTTAATTCTGATAAATATGGAGGAGGATCTATTTACAATCATTACTCTATGTCAACAAGTAAGAATCAATATACCGAATTTACAATCACTCATGAATTCGGACACGGGTTTTCGTCACTTGCTGATGAATATTACACCTCCGATGTTGCTTACCAGGATTTTTATCCGCTTAATGTCGAGCCCACAGATCCTAACTTAACAACTCTTGTTAATTTTGATTCAAAATGGAAAGACCTTGTCGAAGCCGGAACACCAATTCCAACCCCTGATACAGAAGAATTCAAAAGTAAAGTTGGTGCTTTTGAAGGTGGAGGTTATATGGAAAAAGGAATTTACAGACCTGCTGAAGACTGTACTATGAAATCAATTAAAGTTGATAATTTTTGTCCAGTCTGTAAAAGAGCTCTTCAGCAAATGATAGATTTTTATTCGGAATAAAAAATGGCAATAGATCAAAAAAAATTACACAAGTTAGTTGAGTCAATAGCTTCCGGAATATTTAAGACTGAAGAAGAAATGTTAATCACTACAGTTAATGGAATTGTAGGAAATGAAAACATTGATATCACAGGTGGTAGGATTTGGAAGCTTAACGAGCAGGCTGAAACTTATCATCTGTTATATCAAACAGGAAAACTTGAGAAGATTGATACAAAATTTGAAATTGATATTCACAGGTATTCGATACTTGATTTAATAGCTAAACAAAGAACAATTCTTGGAAAAGAGACCATTAGCACTCTTCGTAAAAAAGGAATTTTCAAATACTCAGCCTCTGGTGTTGGCGGCAGGAAAAAAATTAAAGATAAATTATATTATGAATATCTCCTTGCAATGAACAGTGAAAAAATTGATGAGGAATTTCGAATAAACCTCAACATTATAGCAACCACTTTAACGTCTCAAATAAAACAAAGACGATCTACAGCAAGCGTTAACCATCTAAAAGCCGATATTGATAAAGCAAGACAACTTCAGAAAAGTATACTCCCTGAACACGAATTTAAATTTCATGATTATGATTTATATGGGATAACCAATCCTGCGGAAATAATCGGAGGTGATTTTTTTGATTACCTTGAGCACGGTGATGAAAAAGACAGGCTTGGTGTAACAATTGGTGATGCGGCTAGCAAAGGAGTTGGAGCCGCGGCAGAAGCGATGTACATCGCCGGTGCGTTACGAATGGCAAGCGGATTCGAAATTAAAATTGTTGCATTAATGAGAAGACTAAACCAGCTTGTAAACAGAATTTTTGAGGATGATAAATTCGCATCACTTTTTTATGGCGAGTTGTCAACTCACCGAACGGGTTTATTTCTTTATGCAAATGCGGGGCATAATCCTCCCATATTTTATAGAGCAAAAACTGTAACCACAGAATATTTACAGCCAACAGGCCCGGTGCTTGGTCCGGCTCCGGATGCAAAATACCACATTGATAGTGTGAACTTTGCAAAAGGAGATATTCTTCTTCTTTATTCGGATGGCATTACAGAAACAGCAGATGAAAATTTTGAGCAATATGGTGATGAAAAGTTATTATCCAAACTCATCTCATTAGTCAACCTGACACCAAAAGAAATTGTTCTCGAAATTCTGGATGATGTTATAAAATTTTCAAAGAACGGAAAATATTCAGATGACATGACTCTTGTCATCATCAAAAAAGTAAAATAATTTTGAATTTAATAATTTGGGGCGATTATGATTCAATCAATAAATCCTGCTGATCTTCAGGTGATCAAAACTTACAATTCGATGCTTCCCGCGGAAGTGAATAATATTATTGATTTAACGAACAATGCATTCGATGAGTGGAAAGGAACTACGTTTGATCAAAGATCAAAATTAATGATGAAGGCGGCTGATGTTTTAAGAAAAAAGAAAGAAGAATATTCAAAACTAATGACGCTTGAAATGGGAAAACCGATTTCACAATCACGAGCTGAAGTAGAAAAATGTGCCTGGATTTGCGAATACTATGCGGAAAAAGCTGAAAAATTTTTAGCAGATGAAATAATTGAAACCGATGCTTCAAAAAGTTTTATAGCGTTTCAGCCATTGGGAATAGTTTTAGCTGTTATGCCATGGAATTTTCCTTTCTGGCAGGTTTTTAGATTTGCAGCACCTGGCTTGATGGCAGGCAACGCGGGAATTTTAAAACACGCCTCAAATGTTTCAGGATGTGCGTTAGCAATTGAAGAAGTCTTTAAAGAATCTGGTTTTCCTGAAAATCTTTTTAGAACGGTTCTTGTCCCTTCATCACAAATGGAAGAAGTTATTAAGAATGAAAAAATTAAAGCAGTAACATTAACAGGAAGTGTTCCAGCTGGAAAATCCGTTGCTAAAAATGCCGGAGCAGTTTTGAAAAAAACTGTTATGGAATTAGGCGGAAGTGATCCTTATCTTATTTTCGAAGATGCTGATTTGGAGTTGGCTGCTGAAACTTGCGTTACAGCACGATTAATAAACGGTGGACAAAGTTGTATTGCTGCAAAAAGATTTATCATCGTTGAAAAAGTTTATGATTCATTTGAAAAACTATTTGTTGAAAAGATGAAATCAAAAAAAATGGGTGATCCTTTTGACGAATCAAATCACATTGGACCGCAGGCCAGCGTCACTCTCAGAGACGAATTACATCAGCAGGTAAAAAAAAGTATCGAACTTGGAGCTAAACTTTTACTTGGTGGAGTAATCCCTGAAACTAAAGGTGCCTGGTATCCTCCAACAGTTCTTTCAAATGTTAAAAAAGGAATGCCTGCCTATGATGAAGAATTATTTGGACCAGTTGCAGCCTTAATTAAAGTAAAAAATGAAGCTGAAGCAATTGAAATTGCTAACGATTCAATTTTTGGATTGGGTGCTGCACTCTTTACAAAGGATTCAAAACGAGGAGAGAAAATTGCGAAAGAAAAAATTCAAGCCGGGTGTTGCTTTGTAAATGCATTTGTTAAATCTGATCCCAGGTTGCCGTTTGGAGGAATTAAAGAATCAGGTTATGGAAGAGAGTTATCATCAATTGGAATTCGAGAGTTCGTAAATATTAAAACCGTTTACATCAGGTGATCAAGCTTCCTTATATGAAGTAATTTCATTCAACAGTTTTATCAATTTTGTTCTTGAGAATGGCTTGGAAAGATAATGTGTACATCCAGCTTGTATAAATTCTTCTTTGTCTCCCCGCATTGCGAATCCCGTTATCGCAACAATTGGAACATTTTTATAGCTCTCAATCTTTTTGATTTCTTTTGTTGTTTCAATTCCGCTCATTCCTTTCCCAAGATTTATATCCATCAGTATGATATGGAATTTTTTATCATTCACTAATCTGAAAGCTTTCTCCCCACTGTCCACAAATTCCATTTCACATAAATCTTTTAAAAACAATTTAATTATATCCCGACTTGATTCATCATTATCTACAACAAGCATGCTTGGCTTAATTCCTGGAGTCAAGGTGTTTTCAGTAAAATTTCCAGTTTCAATAGTCTGTTCTTTTATAACTTCTATTTGCTCAAAATCTTGTAACAACGGAAAGGTGACAATAAAAGTTGAACCCGAACCAACTGTACTTTTTACTTTGATATGTCCATTCATCATCTCGATAAAATTCTTTGTGATCGTCAGACCTAATCCTGTTCCCTCAAAATGACGATTGAAACCTTCACTAACCTGTCTGAATTCCTGGAAAATTAAACTAAGGCTCTCCTCAGGTATTCCAATCCCGGAATCCCGGACGCTGATGCGGATATATGGTTTTGTGTCCTCGCATATAGAATCAACTGAAACAGAAACCCCACCGGTATACGTATATTTTAAACCGTTATTGACAAGATTATTTATTATTTGTCTGAATATTTGTTCATCGACATTTGCAAATAAATTTTGCTCGACTATTTGTGTTTCCAGGAATAGATTTTTTCTTTCAGCCACAGCTTCGAACAATTGAATCTGTGATTCGATCAGTTCGGGAATCCGGTACGGTCGTAAATTAATATCTACTTTCTTTGCCTCAATTCTCGAAAGATCAAGAACTAAGTTAAGTGTATCCATTAATCTGTTGGCACTTGTAAGTACCCTTTCTGCCATTTCAGAAGTTTGTTTGTCTTTTAGTTTTTCCTTGAGAAGTTCTGCAAAACCAAGAATTCCAACAAGAGGAGTTCGAAGTTCATGACTCATATTTGCAAGAAAATTGGATTTTATTTTATTCATTTCCTCGGCTTTATCTTTTGCTTCTCTCAATTCTATTTCTACATACTTTCTTTCTGAAATATCTCTAAGTGTAACGAGTATGCTCTTTTTATTCGCAAATATTATATTAGTGCCTAAACTTTCCACCCAGCGACCATCGCCTTTAATTGTTTTTATTTTGTATTCAGCTACATATGGTTCAGTTGAGTTGGAAACGTTGATAAGTGCTTCTAATACTTTATTTGTATCGTCAGGTTGTAAGAAGTCAAAAAACTTTTTCCCGATTCCTTGTTCAGGATTGGTTAAACCAAAAAGTCGCGCTGCACTATTGTTTGCAAAAATAATCTCACCACCCCAGTCGACAATCAATGCTGCTTCAATCATGTTATCGATTAACGAACGGAATCTTTCTTCACTTTCTTTTAAAGCTTCTTCAGCCTTTTTACGTTCAGTTATATCTTCGTAAGCACCTAATATGCCAACTACTTTACCTTGTTCATCATGTAAAGGGACTTTATTGGTTTCCAACCACTTGATTATTTCATCAGAATGAGTTTGAGGCTCAATAATGCGATAGATAGGTTTGTCATTGCTCATTACTTCTGTATCAACTGACCTGTAATAATCTGCTTCTGCTAATTTCCATGGCATCTCGTAATCATTCGAACCAATAATATCATCCGGATTTGAAATACCTGCATCATTTGCAAAATTTTTATTGCAACCCATATAAATAGAATTACGATCTTTCCAAAAAATTCTTTGAGGTATGTTGTCAAGGATAAGCTGAAGCATTTGTCTTGATTGACGCAATTCATTTTCAGATTTTTTCCGATCCGTTATATCGAGGGCAACTGTAATTAGCGCAACAGGGTTTCCGTCATCATTCCTGATAACCGATGTGGATATGGAAGTTAAAAACTCGGTTCCATTTTTTCTTTTACTTTTTAGTTCACCATTCCAGCCATCCTTTAAAGTTGCGGGCAAAATCTGACTTAAAATGATTTCTGGATTTTTTGCTGATCTCAGGATAGATAACGGCTGACCAAGTATTTCCTCGTAACTATACCCATACGAACTGGTGAATGAATTGTTTACAAAAATTATGTTGTCATTCATATCAGTAATGCAGACGGATTCTGAAATACTTTTAATAGCGTGAGCTAATATTGAAATCTGTTCTTCTGTTTTTTTTCTGTCTGTTATATCTCTAACAATAGCCTGGAGCAAAGTTTTCTCACCAAGTTCAATTCTATTTAAACTAATTTCGGCATCAAAAAGTTCACCGTTCAGTTTTTTATGTTTCCATTCAAATCTCTGAGGTATTCCATCTCTTGCTAATGTGATTTTTTCAAGTGCTTTCTCTTTTGAAGTTCTGTTGTCCGGTTGCATTTCGGGAGAAAAAACATAGGGAGGTTTACCGATTATTTCTTCCTTTTTGCAACCGAATAGAATTAGTGTTTTCTGATTACAGTCGATAAAGAATTCTTCATCCATCAGAAAAATCGAATCATTAGCCAACTCAAATAATGATTTAAACTTTAATTCACTTTTTTCCAGTTCCTCATAAGCTTTCCTTTTTTCAGTAATAGCTGAGAAAACTGAAGCAATTTCTTCAGGTTCTTTTTGAATATTGGAATCATCAATTAAATTATTCCCCAAAGTGATTCTTTTCCTTTTTATTCTTGAAGGGATTTGAGTAAGCGTGCATTCAATTAAATTTTCTTTACCTGAATTAATAATTGAGGCTTTCAGAGAAAATTTATTTTCTATCTTGGGATTATTAATCTCGATAGCTTTTAATTCAATTCGTTTTAACTTGAATGACTTCAATAGTGTATCGAAAGACTTAGTGATCTTTTTGGAAGCAATTAGATCGTCGAGATAAATTTTTTTTCTATCTGCCCGCGATATCTTAAAGATTTTTTTAGCTGATTTGCTAAAACCGATTACTTCAAAATTTTTCGGTTTAATAATAAATTTAATTTTATTCGAAGCGATGATGGATTTGAACTTTGTATCTGGCATTAAAAGTATTTTCGGGTTCTTAATTTTCAAATGAAGTATTGGCAATATGAGTGCCATCTTTTCAGATTTTGACTGGTGGATTTCAATCTATTTTGGTTCAATATTTAAAGGGAATTAAGTCACCATGTAAAAATGTAAATTGCAAGCTGAAATAAAGATAAATTTGCTAATTTTGGGTTAAATGTTCAACTATAAAATCACAATTCAGTATGATGGTACTCGATATGCCGGCTGGCAAATTCAGGATAATGCCCCTACCATTCAGGAAATAATAAGCAATTCACTCGGGCAAATCTTGCAGGAAAATATAAATCTAATCGGAGCTGGAAGAACCGATGCCGGAGTTCATGCATTAGGACAGGTTGCAAACTTTGTAGTCGGTCAGGAATTAGATTTATTTAAATTTAAGTATTCATTGAATTCTGTATTACCGAAAGATATTTCTATTACCTCGGTTGAAGCCGTGGAGGAAAATTTCCACGCAAGATTCAATGCGAAGAAAAGATCTTATATTTATTTAATCTCAAAACAGAAGTCTCCTTTCTTTGATCGTTATTCGTATACTTTGTTTTCGGATTTTAATCAAAATAAACTGAATGAATTATCGCGAGCAATGGTTGGAAATAAAGATTTTACATCTTTCAGTAAAATCAACACAGAGGTTCAAAATAAAATTTGTGAAGTTTATGAAGCGAGGTGGCGAAAACAGAAAACCTTTTTTATTTTTTATATTGAAGCTAACAGATTTTTGTACGGAATGGTGAGAGCGATAGTCGGCTCCTTGCTCAACGCTTATTCTTATGAAAATGGGATGGAACATCTTCAGAATATTTTCAATCAAAAGGACAGAAATGCAGCCGCTGATTCAGTTCCTGCTAAAGGTTTATTTTTATATAAAGTGAAATACTAATCAATGATAACTCTTGAAAATAAAAATGTATTGGTTACGGGCGGTTCGCGTGGAATTGGTAAAGCCTGTGTTGAAATCTTTCTAAAAGCGGGTGCAAATGTTGCATTCACTTTTCAAAGAGCAAAAGTAGAAGCTGAAACAGTTATCTCAGGTTACAATGGCTCATCCAAATTAAAATATTACCAGGTTGATCTTTCTGATACTGATGATATAGAAAAAGTAAATAAAAATATATTAAACGATTTCAATCACATTGATATACTTGTAAACAACGCAGGTATCTGGAAAGAAGCCGCAATTGATAGTATGACTCTTGAAGAATGGAATGAAATGATGAATATTAATCTTACCAGCACTTACCTGATCACAAAAGCAGTTGTGCCTGGAATGAAAAAAAATAATTTTGGAAGAATCATAAACATAGCCTCAACAGCTGGGCAAAGGGGAGAAGCATTTCATTCACATTATGCAGCTTCAAAGGGTGGAATGATATCGTTAACAAAATCACTTGCTTCCGAACTTGGAAAAAATAATATCACTGTTAATTGTGTGGCACCCGGATGGGTGATAACTGATATGACCACTGACTCTTTAACTGACAGTGATACGAATAAAAAAGTGATCGGCGATATTCCGCTAAATAAAATTGCTAAACCCGAGGAAATTGCCGGACCTGTTTTATTTCTCGCCTCAAATCTGGCTTCGCATATTACAGGGGAAATTCTAAATGTCAATGGTGGCTCAGTTTTATGTGGTTAAATTTTTTAATTAATAGGAAAAAATAATTGGAAACAAATTTTCTTGCTGACATTCATCCTAAAGTTGTTCACTTTCCGATTGCGTTACTTACAACCTATTCGATTCTTGAAGTAATCGGAATTATTTTCAGAAAGGAATTCATCACTAAATCTGCCTTGCTCGTTTTGTGCCTTGGCGTTGTGACTGCCTTTCTTGCAGTACTTACCGGTAATCAGGCTGCAACTAATTTTCTTTTCTGGACAGATGATAGCCTTGCCTTATTAAATAATCATCAAACGAGTGCGACATATTTACTTTGGGTTTCAGCAATTGTTTGCGCTCTGAGGATTTATGTAGTCATCAAGAAAAAATTTGTTGGATGGATTAAATATATTTTTTTGGTTTTTGCGATTGTGATTCTTTTTATTGTTTATAGAACAGGTATCTATGGCGGTGATCTTGTTAAGAAATATGGAGTTGGGACTGACATCTACCAAAATGAAGAAGTTGAATGATTTCTGTAAGTATGCTTAAAAAATTGTTTAAATTTGTAATGCAATGATCAGAAGTTTTTTTAATTATATTTTTTTGTTGTTTATAATTATTCAACAAGTCGCATCTGCAGGCGAGCCACCGGCAAGTAAAGCTGTTGGTGTTTTTCTTGCTGCCGGTGTGGGACCTCGTTTTCCTGTTAGTCAGTTTGCAAATTCAACAAGCTTGGGTTATGGTTTAATTGCAGATTTTTCTTACACTGACAGCGACAAACTTCCATTTTTCATCTTTGCCCAATTCGGCTATGAACAATTTCCCGGCTCGCAGGATTACTATCAGGAATCAGATTATTCAAATTATTCGACTACTGTTGTGCCTTTGTCACTCGGAGTAAGATATTATTTTGCTCCCCTTGTAGAGAGTGCTATTCTTCTTATGCCAATCCTCGAAGGTTCTGCATCTTTTAGTTATTTCCATATTCTAAATGAATTTAAAACCGATGCAAATAAAACTAACTACACAGATGATCAGTGGAAATTTGGTGCAAACATTGGTGCAGGTTTTTCAATGTTCATAATGGAAATTCTGGCAAATTATACTTACTATGAATCAGCTCAATATATTTCTATTAATCTTAATGTAAGACTTCCAATATTCGTAAGCATGTGAGGTGATAAAATGAACTATCAAAATATTCTTTTTGAAATTAAAAATCATACAGGAATAGTCACAATAAATCGGCCCGATAAATTAAATGCATTAAATGGGCAAACTATATCCGAACTTGAGGATGTAATTGATTCTATAAAAAATAATTCCGAAGTTTTTGTAGTTGTAATCACTGGTAGCGGTGAAAAAGCATTCGTTGCTGGCGCTGATATAAGTGAAATCAATAAGCTCGATATAATTTTAGGGAAAGAATTTTCCGAAAAAGGTAATAGAGTATTTAGAAAAATTGAAACACTTGATAAACCAGTTATCGCAGCAGTGAACGGTTTTGCACTTGGTGGTGGATGCGAACTTGCATTAGCTTGTCATATTCGAATTGCCAGTGAGAACGCAAAGTTTGGACAACCTGAAGTAAATCTTGGAATAATTCCAGGCTACGGTGGAACGCAAAGGCTTGCTCGAGTGATTAATTCTGCAAGAGCATTGGAAATGATATTAACCGGAGATATGGTTTCAGCTGAAGAAGCGTTGAAAATTGGATTAGTCAATAAAGTTTTTACCCTGACAGATCTACTCCCCAAGACTCTTGAACTTGCAGATAAAATCTCATCCAAAGGACAGCAGGCAATTCGATATGCATTAAAAGCTGTAAAAGCAACTGATAATATTTCATTGACCGAAGGTATTGCGTACGAGGCAAGTCTGTTTGCACTTGTCTGCGGTACTGAAGATTTCAAGGAAGGCACGTCAGCATTTCTTGAAAAACGAAAACCAGATTTTAAGCATTGCTGATTCTAAATATCAATTATGCCTTCCTTTAAATTCAAAAAGAATTTTTTTGTTGCACTGATTATTTTAGCAGTAGTTTTACTTGCCTTCAATATTATTGTGCTGACTGATCATTCCAGGTCCGGGGAAGATGAAATTATCGTAAACGAAAAGGAATTAAGCCAAAGGTTTATTAATATTTTAACTCAGTTTGGTATTGAAGGCAAACTCATCAAAGAAACAAAATCGATTGACAAACGATCCAACCGAGAAATTTCCAGTTTTAAAATCCAGGTTCCAAAAGATCTTTCTATTCCAGAAATTTTACAGGAACTTTATCAGTCATTCAGAAAAGATAGTCTCACTATAAACTCAACAGAGAAACTTAAAGGTGGAAAGTCAATTTTTTCTTTAAAGCTCGGTACCTCAAATTTGCTTCTCTCAGAGTTTGATTATTCTAAGAATTATAGCAGGAACAAGGGATTTATTGCCTTTATTTTATATGATGTAGATCCCGGTGATCCATCAACAGCATTGCTGATTGAATCTCCATCAAAACTCAATTTTCTTATTCGACCAGATACTAAGCAGCTGCAAAATCTTGAGTTCATTACAAAGAACTCGCAGCAATATTCAGTTCTGATTGACGATGAAATCAAAGAACAAAAATATCAACTCGGTGCTTCCTTTTCGGAACAGCGGATAGTAACTGTTGTAAAAACTCTTGTAACTGACTATCAAAAAGCTGTTTGTTTTGTTGTGGATGACAACTCGGATTTTTACAAATCGGCAAACTATGAAATATTAAAAAGAGAATTTGAGAAAAGAAATATTAAACTATTTAGAACTTCTGACTTTGTAAATCTGACTAACGATGAAACTATTTTATCTGCATTTGCTGAAAAAATAGAATCTCTTTCGATTGGAGAATCGATTATAATCTTACTGAATGAGGAAAGTTATCTGGCTTTGAATCCCGAAGTTAAAAAATTTAAAAAGAAAGGATACAGAGTGGTTACCAGCAGTCTGATTCTATAAAAATAAAATCAGAGTCTCTTCTATTTATTGAACACATCATCAAATTCGAGGGTCGTTATTTCCCCAAAATCTTTTTCATTTAACTGGCTGAAAATACTTTTCGAGTCTCCAACTAAGACTGTAATTAGATTGTCAGGATAAATAGAATTAGTTGCGATTTTGTTCACATCATCTAAGCTCAGTGAATTTATTTTGTTAATATAAGTTTCAAAGTAATCATCGGGAAGGTTATGAATAATTTTAGAACTTATATTAGTAGCGACCTGTCTGTAAGTTTCAAAATTCGATGGATATTTTTTTGTGAGGGAAGACTTTGTAAAATTCAATTCGTCAATTGTAATGCCGCTTCCGATATTTTCAATTTCCCGATAGATTTCTTTTAAAGCATTTGCAGTGTTATTTAAATCTACTGAAGTCGCTATAGCAAAATATCCGGCCTCCTTGAAATAACTAAATCGCGAGTGAACACCGTACGTGTATCCGTTCTTTTCTCTAAGATTCAAGTTCAGCCTGCTCGAAAATTGCCCTCCGAGAATCATATTTATAACTTGCTTTTGGAAGAAATCATTTTCATTTCTTTTAGAAGATAAGTGTCCGGTCCTGATTTCAGTCTGAACTGCACCAGGTTTGTTTATTATGATTACTTTTTTATTAGCTCGAGTGAAATCTATCTGTGACTCAATTGTTTGCGCCTTACGATTCCAATTAATAAAAACCTTCTCAAGTTCTTTTTGAAGAGAATTTTTATCAATATTTCCAACAACAACCATTGTTGAGTTCAAAGGCACAAAATTATTTTTATAAACATTTCTGATTGAATCAGCGTCAATATTTTGAACGGTTTGCTCGATTCCCATTACGGGGAATGCATATGGAGAATCATTACCAAAAAGAAAATAATCGAATGAAACATCTGCGATATAGTCAGATTCAGCCTTAGATTGATTTAATCTTACAAGCACTTTATTTTTTTGTAACTCGAAATCATCTTCATTAAAATGAGGTTGAGTGATAACATCGCTTAACAATTTTAAAACCGGATTAAAATTTTCACTCAATACTTGTAAAGAGACAATACTAACATCATTATCACAAGAAACAGAAAATTGAGCACCAAGCAGTTCAAATTCATCTGCAAGTTGTAAGTGCATCGAATTCTCCAGCTCCCTCGTCAATACACATTGTAAGAAGATTGCACAATCCTTTTTTATTATCAGGATCAGACCTGCTCCCGTTATTAACTATAAAATTTATTCTGACGATAGGTAATTCTTTTTTTTCGCTGAAGAAAATTTTTAATCCATTATTTAATTCAAAATTATAAATATTAGGAGTGATGAATTTAATTTCAGCAGAACTGACCGGACGCTTACTTCTATCAATTTGCATTAAGTTTCTCCGGCACAATTCTTAATTCAACATAATTTCGTTCTAAATATTTCTTTACAATTTGTTGAATTTTCAGTTCATCAACATTATTATATCTGCTCAGGTCAAAGTTGAATGAATTAGGTTCACCCAGATAAAAGTTGTAGAGATTAAGTAAGTCAGCAACCGTGTCAATATTTTGTAATGAATAAATGAAATTTGACTTAATTACATTTCGAGATCTTTGAAGTTCCGACTTTGAAATATTTTTAGAAATGAGAGATGAAATTTCATCAAATATTATTTTTTTAATTTCATCGAGGGACTTACCAGGCTTGGCAGTTGCAACGATCATAAAGTGCCCACCGAATTTTCCTGAGAACTGCATTGAGTTTATATCTTGAGCAATTTGCAATTCATATATAAGTTTTCTTGTTAGCCGGGCATTTTTTGAACCGGATAAAACATCTGAAAGAATATCAAGTGCAGCATCATCTTCATCGAATGCATTTTGTGTATGCCAGGCAAGATATATTCTTTCAAGATTTACTTTATCCTCAACTGTAATTGATTTTGTTTCACTGAGTTCAACCTCAACTGATTTAATCGCAGGTGGTTTAACCCCATTTTTTATCTCACTAAAATACTTTTGAATCAGCGATTTTGTTTGATCTACTTCAAAGTTTCCTGCAATTACAAGTGTTGCATTTGATGGAGAATAATATTTTTTAAAAAATGTTTGCACATCTTCCAGAGTATAACTTTCTATATCTTTATAATAACCAATGGTTGGCCAGTTGTAAGGATGATCTTGCGGATAAAGATTAGCTAACAATTTTTCCCAGGCCAGGCCGTAAGGCTGGTTATCATATCGTTCTAATCTTTCATTTAATACAACACTTTTCTGATTATCCAGTTTTACCTGATCAAGTGCATCGAGAAATAATCCCATTCTATCTGATTCAAGCCAGAGAGCGAGTTCCAAATCGTTCGAGGGAAGTTTTTCATAGTAGTTTGTTCTGTCGAAGCTTGTCGATGCATTTAGAGAACCGCCGGCTTCCTGAATATATCTGAAATGCATCTCTTTAGGGATATTCTTGGAACCTTGAAACATCATATGCTCAAACAAGTGAGCAAGGCCTGTTTTACCTTTTATTTCATTTGATGAGCCAACCTTATACCAAATATTAATAGCGACAGAAGGCAGATTTTTATTTTGAAAAAGAATTATCTCAATTCCATTGGTAAGAAAATATTTTTCATACGGAATATTTAAGAGTTCCACCATTAGAAAAAGTCCGATCTATTTAAAAAGAATGATTTATCTCGTTTCCAAAGAAATAAAGTTGAGTTTAAGCTAAAACTCCAATAAATTCAAAGAAAGGGGACTAGGTAAAAAATACCTTGTTAAAAAAACATTAATTTTCAAAAATTACTTGAATTCAATATGAATATAACAAATATTTGATGTAGTAATTTCAAACATTTTTTATCCGTGGTGGGAAAAATTCTTTGAGGTACTATTGAATCACTGCGTAATTTTAAATACTAATCTAACTTTTATTCACTCACAAAAATCGGAGAGGATCTATGAGTAAATTCATTACTTTCATTGTTCTGCTTGTTCTCTCGCTTTCCGTTACAGTATTATCCCAGCCTTATAAACTGACTGGTAATGTAACAGACGAATATACAGGCGAAGCTTTGATAGGTACAAATATTTATATCAAAGTATTAAATCTCGGTGCCGTATCGGATATGAACGGTAAGTACGAGATTACAAATATTCCAAAGGGAACTTATGAAATAACTATTAGTTTTGTTGGTTACCTTCCGCAATCAACAAATTTAAATTTCAATGCTGATCTTGTTCAGAATTTCACGTTGAAAGAGAGTCCTGTGCTTTTGCAGGAAGCTGTAGTGCAAAGTACCCGTGCAACTCTAAGAGAAACACCTGTTGCTTTTACAGAAGTTAAAGGTGAAGAAATACAGACTAAACTTGGAGCTAGAGATCTGCCTCAAGTTTTAAATGTAACACCAAGTCTTTATTCCTCTGCTCAGGGTGGTGGTTCCGGTGACGCGAATCTTGTTGTAAGAGGTTTTAACCAGAGGAACATTGCTATAATGATCAATGGTGTGCCTGTTAACGATATGGAAAATGGTTGGGTTTACTGGTCAAACTGGGCTGGCTTAGGTTCAGTATCAAATAGATATCCAGATTCAGAGAGGTCTTGGAGCTTCTCCATATTCAGTTAGTGCAATTGGCGGAGTTGTTAATATCCAAACCTTTGGAGCTGCTGGCAGACAAGAATTTTCACAATTAACTCAGGATATCGGTTCAAACGGATTCACCAGAACTGCTTTTTCTTTTTCTTCCATGCTCAGTGAAAAAATAGGTTTAACTGCGCTTGTTGCAAGAAGAACCTCGGACGGATATGCTGAAGGGTTATGGCTTGATGAGTACACTTACTTCATTTCTTTAGGTGGTGTGTTCGGAGAACACTCACTTGAATTAACCGGTGTAGGTTCACCACAAGAGCACGGTCAAAGAACTTCACAGCAAACAATAAACCGATGGAATTCTTATGGGTTAACTCATAACTTTAATTATGGATATTTGTTTGAACAACCTCTGAACCAGGTCGTGAACAAATATCATAAACCACAATGGAATTTAAACTGGAACTGGCAAATTAATGCTCAATCAGTTCTTGCAACTATCGCTTACTTTTCCTGGGGTAATGGTTATGGCTCTGGCACATTAGGTTTACCATTTTCAAATACCGCTTCGGGTTATGTCAATTTTGATGCTGCCTGGACAGGTAATCAGATGGTTGATTCTACTTATTCAACAACAATGAAGCGATCTACTAGAATTCTAAGAAATTCAGTTAATAATCATTTTTGGACCGGTCTGCTTTCTACCTACACTTCGAACTTGTCCCAAGAATTGAAATTAACGGCAGGTATTGATGCAAGATATTATCTCGGTGAACATTATAGAGAAGTAAGAGATCTATTAGGTGGTGATTATTATCTTGATACAAGGGATGTAAATAATCCTGTAAATCTTGCTCAGACCGGAAATAAAGTTGATTATTACAATGATGGCAAGGTCATTTTATATGGTGGATTTGCACAAGTTGAATACAAAAAAGATAAGTATAGTGTGTTTCTGAATGCATCAACATCCACTACGCAATTTCAGAGAATTGATTACTTCAATTTTGAAGATGGCGCTCCTGGACAAACAACCGATTGGGAAAGATTCTGGGGATATACAGTTAAAGGCGGAGTAAATTTCAATATCGATCAGCATAACAACATTTTTGTAAATGCTGGTTATTTCTCAAAAGCTCCGATTTTTGATAACGTATTTGATTTTGCAAATAATGCTTTTGAGAATGCTGAAAATGAAACCATTCTTGGAATCGAACTTGGTTATGGTTTTGCAACACCAGTTGTAGCATTTAACATTAACGGATTTCTATACCAACTGGAGTAACAGAGCAATCAGTACTAGTTATACATATACCGATACATCAGGTAACGATACAGATATATCAGGCTAATATTGCCGGTGCAGAACAGCAACACTTAGGTGTTGAGTTTGAAGGAAAATGGCAACCACTAAGAAATCTTTCGAATTTGGTGGTATGTTCTCATGGTCTGAAAATAAATTCACAGAATGATGTAACTGCAAGATTATATCCTGAAGAAGATCCTTCACAGGTTACTACAATTAATTCTTATGTGGAAGGTCTATATGTAAGTGATTTCCCGATGACGACAGCATCTCTATATATGAATTATCAGTATGAACTAAGTTCAGGTTCAACATCTGATATTCAATCCGGTTTATTCTCTGTTCAGCAGATACTATGCTGTATTCAATCCGGATTCAAGAACAAATGAAGATGACGAAACACAATCCTGGAGAATGCCTGACTATTATATTTTTAATGTTTATTGTGCTTATAAAATATTGTTAACCAACTTCTTCGTAAAACAATTCACATTTGGTTTCAATGTATATAACGTATTAAACACTAAAAATTATATAACAGATGCAACAGATGGTTCAACTCATGATGCTTCAACAGCACGAGTATGGTATGGGCAGGAAAGAAACTACACTGCAAGCTTTATATTTAATTTCTAAGAGATGATCTGGTAAGTTAAAAGGCTGTCAATTTCTTGACAGCCTTTTTTATTTCAATGAAGTAATAATAATATTCTATCAGTTCTTACTGAACTAATAAGCTTAAAGAATTGTGAGAAAGGAATATCTCTATCCCATGAAAACAAAATAATAAAGGCTTCCCCAACAACCATATCTCTTGATACGAATCCCCAAAATCTGCTATCAAGACTGTCGTCCCTGTTATCTCCCATCATAAAATAATAATCTTTTTTAAAAGTATATGATGAAACAGGTGTATCCTGAATCATTACCACATCATTTTTTAGTTCGACAACTTTTTCCCCGAATTCACGGTCAATTATTGTTCGCCACTGCTCAACGTTATATTTATTAAGTTGAATTGTTGAACCCTTCTTTGGAATTACAAGTGGTCCATAATTATCTTCATTCCACGGCATTCCTCTTGGAAAAATTCTGGGCTCACCAACACCATTTGGAATTGGTTTGAGAAAACTACCAAATCTTCCTTTGTAGTATTTAATGAATGGAGGACGCCAGAATTCTTTCCCGTTAATAAATACTACTTTGTCACGAATCTCGATTGTATCACCAGGTGTACCAATACATCTTTTAACATAGTTAACACCTCTTTCTGAAGCGAACAATTGATCTTTGTCGCCAGGGTACTCAAATACAACTATATCTTTAGCTTTTGGATCTTTAAATGCAGGCAATCGAAAAAATGGAATTTCAATTTCTGTGAACGGAATATACTTCGGTGATGATGAACCATAAATAAATTTATTAACGAGAACGAAATCACCAACCAGTATTGTGTCTTCCATTGAACCTGTGGGAATTCTGGTATTTTGTATTACAAAAGTAATTATGAAAAATGCAGCAATTGCTGCCCAGAAAAGCTGTCGGAAAAATTCGATTATCTTTTCAGTTAATGTTTCAGGTTTTTTTCTTTCCTTTTTTTTCCAGAATAAAAATTTATTTGATTTTGTTTCTGAATCGTTTTTGGTGGTGCTGTCATTCATAGTTGGGTCAGGTTAAGATTTATAAGTGTTGAAAAGTTATGCTGCTTGTGTTTAATAAATAATAAATAAAACGGTGTGAAATATAAACTCTTTCACTAAAATATGAAGCTTATTTTTCATTGAATGTTATAAAATAGGGTGAGAGAAAGTGATAAACAGCTTATACACACTATTAAACTGGTTTTTCTGCAGTTAACAACTCAACATTTTTCAAAAGATTGATAAGGCTATCCCGTTGTATTTCATATGATACTTTTAATTCTGGCTTAACAGGATGAGATGATGGCAGTTCAACTTTTAATGGATCAACAGCACTTCCATTTACAAAAAATCTGTAATCAAGATGAGGTCCGGTTGCTAATCCTGTACTTCCAACGTAACCAATCACCTGACCTTGTCTGACACTTGCACCTTTTTTAATTCCCTTTGCATATTTTGAGAGGTGAAGATACATCGTCGTATAAACTGAGTTATGCTTTATTTTTATAAACTTACCCGAACCTTTGTTGTAACCAACATCGGCTACAAAACCATCGCCGGTTGTTCTGACAGGTGTCCCTACAGGTGCTGCATAATCAACTCCAAGGTGTGGTCTATGAGTTTTTAAAACGGGATGGAGTCTGCTTTTGCTGTATCTCGAACTTATTCTGCCGAACTCGAGAGGCGCTTTCAAAAATGCTTTTCGTAAACTGTTTCCGTCTTCGTCGAAATATTGAAACACACTATCTTGTATAAAAGGAATTGCATAAAATTCCTTTCCGTTATGATTAAAGTAAGCAGCTCTGATTTGACCTATAGCAAAAAATTTATCATCAACGAAAAGTTCTTCATAAATTACTTTGAAGTTGTCTCCCTTTTGAAGATGATAAAAATCAATTTGCCAGGCGAAAATTTGAGAAAGTTTTATTGCCAGTTCAGGTGAGGCATCCGATTCCATAAGCGAAACATAAAGTGATTGGTCGATAATGGCTGACTTTTGAGCTTCTTTCGCCACAACTTCTTTCTCACTTTCATAAACATTTATCGAATCTCTTAAATCGAAAACAACAAAATGTCTCGGGCTTTTCTCATAAACAAAATAGACAAGTGTATTTATAGAATCACTGTTCGTAAATGAGTGATAAATATTTCCAGTCACAATTTTTCTTACGTCTAAATCTTTTTTTGCTTCATTAACTATATCTATTATACTATTGGCGGGAACACCTAAGTTTAAAAGTATATCTGAAAGCGTTTCATTTCTTTCAACGGAATATGTTTGATGATCCAATGAATCTGAGTAAAATCCAAAACTATTGAGTTGAATTTCTTCTGTTTTTTCAGGTGGGATTTTTGAATTGGAGTCAGAACATTTTATCCATCCGTAAAGGAGGACAGATATTAATACTATGCTTACGGCTAAATAAGATAATTTAAAAAGTATGGTTGTATTTTTACCTGTTTTCACTCAGTGACAATTATTGATAAAATTTTTGTCAAACTTAGGCTTAATTTTAAAATAATGCAATTGAAATCAATAAAGTGGACAAATTAATTATTTAGTGTGTTCGTTCTGTTTATTCTAAATTATAATTTCAAATGAAGACAATTCACAGATTGTGCAAACAAATAATAAGTTAGGATTAATTTTTGGTCATATTTATTTTCCAGTTCGATAACCAAAATAAATTATTAAAGTGGTCGTGAAATGATAGTTTACAATGTTCAAGTAGTAATAAATAAAAATATAGAATCTGACTGGTTAAAATGGATGAAAGAAGTTCACATCCCGAATGTGATCAATACCGGCTACTTTGTTGATTGGCAAATTCAAAAATTGCTTTTGCCCGAAGATTCTATTGGCGAAATAACTTATGTTATAAATTATTTCACAAAATCATTCGAGCAATATCAACAATATGAAGCGAAAGAAGCCCCTCGTCTGAGAGAAGAGCATAATGAAAAATATGGTGGGAAATTTAAAGCAACTCGTACTGTTTACAGAATAATATCCAAATAAACCTGAAGGTTGGATTGCTATTTTGTTTCTAATTATTTAATATAAGTTAGAAATTAATTCTTGAGGCGCGTATTAAATTATGCAAACTTATTTTAAAATAGTTATTCTCTTACCACTTATATTACTTTTCTTGTTTTCCTGCAGAGAAGAAATTATTGTCCCTGATAATTTTGTTGAGAACGTGAATGATCCTGTTCAACTCAGAGAACTTAATTCCTATATACTTCTATTAAATGCAAATAACTTCACTATGGACTTAACAATTCCTGCCAGCTTTACTTCTTTTAGAACACGATTTAATGTCACTCTGATTGATTATGAGTCTGGATATACGAACGTTAGTGTTAAGGATAACAATTCAATTGAAAGATTCAGATATTTTATTGCAGATGACGTTTCTTATCATAGCGAACTTCTCGACGGGTACGTTCCCAATAGCATTAAAATTCACACATCTAATTTCACGGGGAAGGTTAGGATAGAATTCAGAAGAACACTTTAATCAATTCATATTAAAGATTATTATTTCTAAATTTGCATATCATTTATTGTCATTTCACTGATATTAGTAATTAATTTAGCAACCTCAATCAAGAAATCTAATTCTATAATTATGCGCATTAAAAAACTTGAACAAGTAGAAGTCGTAAGTCGGAGTATCCCCGAAAGAACGGAAATAAATGAAAAACATAAGTGGAATCTTACAGATATTTTTCGAAATGATGAGGAATGGGAAGTCGTTTTTAAATCAATCTCAGATAAAATTTCTGATTATAAAAAATTTGAAGGTACAGTTACTGAGGATGCAAATAAATTACTTGCTTGTTTGAAGTTTGATGAAGAAATTAATATTAAACTCGATCAACTTTATCTCTACGCTATGCTTTCAAAAGACAGTGATATGAGAGCAGGGAAATATCATTCAATGGATGATCGGATTAAATCACTTTATTCACAAGTTGGTGCGGCCAGTTCTTTCATTCGTCCTGAACTATTGAAAATTCCAGATGAAAAATTGTTAGGATTGATTGAATCAAACGATTCGCTGAAAACTTATCAGCACAGCATCGAAGATCTTCTTCGTTCAAAGAAACATACTCTGTCAAATTCTGAAGAAAAAATTCTCGCAATGGCATCGGAACTTTCACAAACTCCGTACAACACATTCTCCATCTTCACAAATGCTGATCTCAAGCTGCCTTCAATTGAGGATGAAAATGGCCAGATGATTGAACTATCACACGGAAGATATTATTCTGCAATGTACTCAAAAAATAGAGATTTCAGGGCTAGAGTTTTTAACGCATACCTGGGTTCTTACAAAAACTACATTAATACTTTCGCTGTTTTATTTAATGGAAATCTGAAGACAAATATTTTTAACGCACGTGCAAGAAATTTCAATTCTGCTTTAGAATCATCTTTACATAAAAATAATATCCCGGTTTCTGTTTATCATAATCTCATAGAATCCGCAAGTAAAAATCTTCAGCCAATGCACCGTTGGACAAATTTGAAAAAGCGACTTTTAAGTGTTGAGAAGCTTTGTCCTTATGACGTTTATGTTACGGTGTTCAATTCTGAAAATGAAAAAAAATATTCTTTTGAAAAAGGAGTTGAAATTGTATTGAACTCTTTAAAAGTTATGGGTGCTGATTATTTGTCCTCACTCAAGAAAGCATTTAACAACAGATGGATAGATGTATATGAAACAAAAGCTAAGAAGAGTGGCGCATATTCGTCTGGTACAACTTTCGGTGTTCATCCTTATGTTTTATTGAACTGGACTGATTTATTAAACGATGTATTTACCCTATCTCACGAAATGGGACATAATATGCATTCATATTATACAGGCAATAATCAACCCTATCCTTATGCTAATTACTCAATCTTTCTTGCAGAAGTTGCATCAACTTTTAACGAGTCATTGCTGCAGGATCATCTATTTGAAATTGCTGAAAGTAAAAAAGAAAAATTATTTTTGCTTGAAAGATATTTGAATAACCTTACGGCAACTTTTTACAGGCAAATTATGTTTGCCGAGTTTGAAATGATTGTTTATGATAGAACAGAAAAAGGAGAATCGCTTACTGCCGATGTGCTGAATGATTTGTACAAAAAGATTTATCAGAAATATTGGGGACCAGAAATGTTCGTTCCTGAAGAGGAGCAATATACCTGGGCAAGAATTCCCCATTTTTATTACAATTTTTATGTGTACCAGTACGCAACTGGTTTTGCTGCTTCCGAAATACTAGCAAAAAAAGTAAAAACTGAAGGAGACGACGCTGTTAGTAAATATTTGAATTTTCTGAAAGCAGGAAGTTCAGATTATTCAATCAATATTCTAAAATCTGCAGGTGTAGATATGAATTCACCCGAACCTGTTCAGGCTGTTAGTGACAGAATGAACCAGGTATTAAATGAAATGGAAGATTTATTATGAAAGTATATGACAAACACTCTTTGAACGAATATCATCAATCACTTACTTACGATGATATAAGTTTAATTCCAACTGAAGTATCAAGAATTAAATCCAGAAAAGAAGTTGAGACTGCATCAAAAATTTTAGGACTTAATCTCACCATTCCTATTATTTCCAGTCCAATGGAATCTGTAACAGGTATTGAAATGGCAATCGAATTATATTCGCTTGGTTGCATTGGAATTGTAAACCGTTTTGATTCATCTTTGAATGAAATCCTTATCAACAATAATGGTGGAAGAAAGATCAATGCAATTTCAGTTGCATTAAATACACCTTTGGATGCAATTAAAAATCTCGCTGAAGGAAGAAAGATTATATGTATTGATACTGCAAATGCAAGCAATAAAGTAGTTTTAAAAAAGACTGAGCAAATAAAATCCAATCTTAATGTAAAAGTAATAGTTGGAAACATCGCACACGGAGCTTCACTTAAACAACTCGTTGATGCAGGTGCAGATGGAGTTAGAGTTGGAATAGGAAGTGGAAGTGTTTGTTCAACCAGTATTCAAACCGGAATTGGTATTGGTCAGGTTTCTTCAATTCTTGATGTTTATTTCGCAAGAGAAAAATCAAAATTAAATATTGCTATTATCGCAGACGGCGGTATTAAGGGTGCTGGCGATGTTGCCAAGGCAATTGCACTTGGAGCTGATGCAGTTATGCTTGGAAGACTTTTGGCAGGGACTAAGGAAACTCCAGGTGAAGTAATTCGGTATAAAGATCAACTCTGGAAAAAGTATCGCGGTTCAGCATCATTTGGGGTTAAAATGAAAAACGAGTTTATCGAAGGTGAAGAAACTATGGTAGCGTATAAAGGTATGGTTAAGAACGTTGTCAATGCAGTCTCAGATGGTTTAAAAAGTTCGATGAGCTATATGAATTGCAAATCAATTGATGAATTAAGAAAAACAGAATCATTTGCCATTCTTAGTAATTATTCATTTTTAGAACGACTGCCGAAGCCTTAATATTATTGCATAAATTTTGACTAACAATTATTAAAATATGGGAGATAAATCATGGCTAAAAAAAATTTTGATAAAAGTATTGAACTTCTGAACAAAGCTGTTGCAGATGAATTGCTGGCGATACATCAGTATATGTATTTTCATTTTCATTGTGATGATCAGGGCTATGACTTGCTTGCGAGTTTATTTAAAAAAACCTCGATACAAGAAATGGGTCACGTAGAAGTTTTATCCGAGAGAATATTATTTCTTAAAGGTGATGTTGAAATGAAAATACACGGAGAGGTTAAGCAGATTAAAGATCCAAAAGAAATGCTTAAGTGTGCTGCAGGAATGGAAGATGATAGTGCAAAGGAATATAATCTTTGGGCAAACGAATGTTCCTCAAATGCTGATTCAGTCTCAAAGAAAATATTCGAAGATTTAGTTCTTGATGAAGAAACTCACTTTGATCAGTTCGATACTGAAATGGGAAACATGGTAAGGTTTGGAGAAAATTATTTTGCACTTCAGGCTATTGAAAGAAGCAAAGTTGTTTCTGCAAGAGGTCCGGCTGCGGAGAAATAAATATTTTTCGATTTAAAGGTCGGTTTTTCCGACCTTTTTTATTTTTTTACTATTATTAGATTTGTTGAAATTATAAGTGAGGATTGAACAATATGATGTTAGAATTGATAAATAAATTTCTCTTCTTATTCATTTTATTAGCAGTTATTTACAGTTGTAATGAGAAGGAAACTACCGCGCCAACAGAAGAAAATCTTTTAGTAAATACTTCATTTGAAAATAATGGAAGATTCTCATCTGATGGATGGACTCTACCAGCTCAAAGTGATTCCTCATCAGACGTACCTCCTAATGGTGGTTCTTTTTCACTCGTAATGGAAGCTGGTAATCCACCAGAGTTTGCGTATGTAAAAGTACCAGTGAAAACTCAATTCAATAAGTTTAAGCTGACATTTTGGTCTAAGTACAGCGTGGTTGAAGGTAAGGCAGTTTTATCTTTGATACGAAATGGTGCAGTAATAAAATCGATGAGCATTCTGGTTGAAGACATAATCTGGAAAAGTTATGCAATTCAAGATACGTTTACCGTTGCCACCGGCGATTCCTTTATGGTTCAATTTAATGGTGGAATAGCTCAATTATTTCCAGCTCAAACATATTTTGACCTCTGTCAATTACAAGGAATTGAGTGATATTATCATTTCAGATTTTCTTTCTCTTAAGTCTTAA
The DNA here is from genome assembly GCA_963790385.1 of uncultured Ignavibacteriaceae bacterium. GTDB lineage: Bacteria > Bacteroidota > Ignavibacteria > Ignavibacteriales > Ignavibacteriaceae > IGN2. The sequence continues at coordinate 323,255 of CAWBOG010000002.1, read as the reverse complement.
TGAGTTACTAACCACCGAAACAGAACTGAAGGACATTGCGAGTGCTGCAATCATTGGATTAAGTAAACCAAATGCGGCAAGTGGAATTCCTATAATATTATAAACAAATGCCCAAAAAAGATTTTGTTTGATAGTTGTCAAAGTAAGTTTGGAAAGCTTTATTGCTTTAGTCACTCCGGTTAAATCACCACTCATCAAAATAATATCACCCGATTCAATGGCAACATCAGTTCCTGTTCCTATTGCGATACCGACATTACTTTGAACTAAAGCTGGTGCATCGTTAATGCCGTCACCAACCATGGCAACAATTTTACCCCTCTTTTGATATTCTGAAATTATGTTTAGTTTATCCTGAGGTAACACTTCAGATTTGTATTCATCAAAGCCGGCTTTTTGAGAGATAACTTTAGCCGCTTGATTATTATCACCTGTCAATAAAACTGTTTTCAATTTCATTTTTTTGAGTTTCGATATAACCTTTTCTGAATTATTTTTTAATTCATCCGCAAGTATTAACAATCCTTTTAAATCTTTGTTGATTGCAACAAGTACAAATGTGTTTCCATTGTCTAAAGTCTTATTAATCATTGAAGCAAATACTTGTGTGCTTATTGAATATTTTTCCATAAGATTCTGATTGCCAATTAGTATTTCTTTCTCATCTACTTCCCCTTTTAATCCTGATCCGGTAAGACTTTCAAAGTTATTGACCTTTTGAAATTGTATTTTTTTGTTTTTAGCATAGCTTACTATTGCAAGCGCTATTGGATGTTCAGAATTTTGTTCCACTGTGGCTGTTAATGCTAACAACTGCATTTCATCTATTGAGTTAGTATGAACTGAAGTTAATTTTAATTTTCCAGTTGTGATCGTTCCTGTTTTGTCAAAAATTACTGTGTCAATTTGATGTGCAAGTTCCAGACTTTCAGCATTCTTAATTAAAATTCCGTTCAGAGCTCCTTTACCCGTTCCAACTATTATTGCTGTCGGAGTTGCAAGTCCAAGCGCACAGGGACATGCGATTATTAAGACAGCAATAAAATTCATTAATGCAATACTAAATCCAGCTGAACCAAAAATTAACCAACCAAAAAATGTTATTGCTGCGATTAGAATAATTACTGGAACAAACACAGAAGCAATTTTATCAGCAAGTTTTTGAATCGGAGCTTTTGAACCTTGAGCTTCTTCAACAAGTTTTATGATTTGACCGAGAACTGAATTATCATCAATGGCTGTAACTTCAAATTCAAATGATCCGGTTTTATTTATTGTTCCGCCGATCACTTTCGAGTTAATACTTTTTTCAACCGGCATTGATTCACCAGTGATCATTGATTCATCAATAGTTGAAAAGCCATTTATAATTTTTCCATCGGCTGGAATTTTTCCTCCAGGTTTCATGACCACCACGTCACCAATTGATAATAGGTCTAATGAAATTTCTTGCTCAACATTATTGCGTTTTAAGAGAACAGTTTTAGGTTTTAGCTCTATAAGTTTTTTGATAGCCAGGCTCGTTTTAGATTTTGCTCCTGTTTCGAGAAGTCTTCCCATCAAAATTAATGTTATAATGACGGCCGTGGTTTCAAAATATGTATGCGAAGACATTGACGCATCATGAAAATATTCAGGAAACAACGTTAAGATAGTACTATAGATAAAAGCTGAACCGGTTCCGATTGCAACCAGTGAGTTCATATCTGCAGTTCGGTGCTTGAGGTTATTGATAAAAATTTTGTAAAACCTTCTGCCCGAAATAAAAACTACGGGGACTGTCAGCAGGAGGAGAATTTTATTAATTAGATTAGTTGATAAAGCAGTAATGGTGTGAAAATTTTCCCACATCGTTGCCATACTAATCAGAAAAACTGGAATGGTTAAAAGAGTAGCTATTAAAAAATCTTTTTTTAATTCTTTATAATATTTATCAGCAGTTTCACTTCGATCTTTCGTTGCATTTTTATCTTTCCCAGGCGACTTAAATTCAATTTTGTAACCTGCATCTTCAACAGCTTTTTCAATCTGTGATAACGAAGTAGATGCTTCATCAATTTCAAATGTTGCTTTTTCTGTTGCGAGGTTGACCGAAACCTCGTGCACTCCTGTGATTTTGCTTATTGATTTTTCTACTCTCGCAACGCAGCTTGCACAAGTCATTCCAGTTACAGAAGCACTGATTTTTTGTAGTTTGATTTTCGGATATTCAACTTCACTCATCTTATTTTTTTCTCTTTAATTTACAACCTGGTAACCGGCAGCTTCTATTGCTTTGAAAATTTCATTTGCACTTATTATACTTTCGTCAAACTCAACCTCAGCAGATCCAATTTCAACCTTAACTTTATTCAGGTTTAATTTGGCAAGTATTTTTTCAACACTCATCACGCAGTGATTGCAATGCATTCCTTTTATTTTAATAATCTCGTTCAATTGTAATCCTCGGAAATATTTATTAAAAATTTACGATTGTAAATTAGAATGTAAAGGGGAGATTAGCGTTACAAAATTCAGGATAATTGTTACAGATTATTTATTATTAATCTAAACGGTCCAGAGGATTTCTTCGGTGATCTTTAAGCTTTTTGAAATATGAAGGGTTTAATCCTGTAATTTGTCTGAATTGATTTGAAAGATGTTGCACGCTACTGTAGCCAAGCATAAATGAGATCTCACTTAACGTTAATTCATCATAAGTCAATAATTCTTTTACTCTTTCAATTTTTTGTTTAATGATAAATTTCTCAATTGTAGTCCCTTCACACGAAGAGAACAAAGAGCTTAGATGACTGTAATTTACACCGATTTCATTCGATAAATATTTTGGGAAGCTAAATTTTTCAAGTTTATAATTACTATGATGTATTCTGTTAATGATCAGCACTTTAATTTTTTCTATCAATTTAGAATTTTTATCATCAACTAAATCAAAACCATTTTCTATCAAAACTTTTTTTATCTCAGTTATGTTGGTAGACTTTTGAGATGATTTAATAGTTGCTTCACCCAGCTCGATCTTGACTACTTCAAAGCCGAGATTGGATATTTCATCCTTTACTACTTTAATGCAGCGGTGACAAACCATATTCTTTATGTAAATAGTAGTTTCCATAATTAATTTCTTTTCAAGAAAAAAGTTAGTAATTCTTAATCATTTCAAAAATGATTCACTTTTACCAAAAAATCCTCTGTTAAAGTTAATCTTTGGTCTCTGTAACTAATTATTATAATTGATTTTACAGGAAAACTTGCTTAGCTTAGCACCCTAATTTTAAGAAATAATTGAACAAATAATAACTTTAAGGTGATAAAAATGACTAAGGCTGACATAGTGGATAAGGTTGCAGCCGGAACCGGTCTGACCAAATTGGAAACTGAAGCTATTGTTGAAGGATTCTTAAAAACCGTAATTGAGGCTTTGAAAGAAGGTAAGGGAATTGAAATAAGAGGTTTTGGAAGTTACAGAGTAAAAAAGAAAAATGCCCGGCAGGCCAGAAATCCTAAATCAGGTGAGTCGGTTTTCGTTCCAGAACATTTTGTTCCAACATTTAAATTCTCTAAAGACTTTAAAGAAATCGTAAATGCAGGAATATTAGAAAGAAATCGGAGATAAATATATAGTGAATTATTGTGCAGAATGCGGATTTAAGATAGATAGCAAATTTAAATTTTGTCCTAACTGTGGCAGCAAAATTTATTCAGGAAGCACATCTTTTAATAATACTGAAACTGACTCAGTAGAGTTAATTATCTGTAAAAATTGCGGTGAAAAAAATCCCAAAGAAAATAGAGAATGTTATAGCTGTGGAATTCCATTGAGTGGAAATCAAAGTAAGGGACTGGGGAAACATAAACAAGACATAAAAAAGATTGATAGACAAAAATCTATTTCAGAAAATTCTACTAATAGCAAAAATGTGCGTAAAGAAGAGAAATTACTTGACAATAAAAAAATATTAATATTTTCTTCAGCGATTGTTGTGGTTTTTATTTTTGCTCTTGTGGCTTCAGGAGTATTTGATTCAGAAGTGAAAGAAAATGTAACTCAGATGAATAACCAGACATCAACTTCCAGTGTGAACCTTGCTAACTTGGAAGAAATAACTCAGCTTGAAAATAAAGTAAGTGCTAATCCTGATGATTTGGAATCCACTTTACATCTTGCACATCTTCAACAGGATGCAGGACTTTCAGAAAAAGCTATAATGAATTACAAAAAATATTTAACGAAGTTTCCCGAAAATGCAGATGCAAGAGTTGATATGGCAATTTGTTATTACAATCTAAATGATTATACAACAGCAATAAGTGAAATGGAAACTGCAATAAAATATGAGCCCAAACATCAAATTGCATATCTAAATCTTGGTATTGTTAATTTAGCTGCAAAGAATATTGAAGCATCAAAGGCCTGGTTTAATAAGACTAGAGATCTTGATCCAAACAGTGAAGCAGGAAAAAGAGCGCAGGAATTACTGAGCTCACATTAATTAAACATAACTTAAAAGGAAAAGCGAATGCCTTGTGGAAAGAAAAGAAAACGTCATAAAATGTCTACTCACAAAAGGAAAAAAAGATTGAGAAAGAATAGACATAAAAAGAAACTGAGATAATTAAGTAATATTTTTTTTGAATTAATAAATAACTTTATTTCATCAATTCAATTCTTAAAATAAATTAATCTTTGACATTATTGTTTTTGCCAACTTAGCTCAGCTGGTAGAGCAGCTCATTCGTAATGAGCAGGTCGCCGGTTCGATTCCGGCAGTTGGCTCAGGCATTCAAATACCCTTCGTTCTTAAAAAACTGACTTTATCTGTTTAAGACGGTCTGGAAGTTTTTTTCACAAAAGTGGAATATATTTAAAATACTTCTTGACTTTCTTCAAAATTTTCCATTATTTTCGGGGTGCGGTGGGGAAAAGTGGTGAATAATCCCAAATGATGGAAAATAATTGTTTAAAGGTCAGTTTACATACTCTATAGATTCTAAAAGCAGAATTAGTATTCCGGCAAAAATCCGGAAGCACATTTCGCCTGATGCAAACGATACAATCGTGATGACCAAAGGGTTATCAAGTTGTATTGATTTGTACCCCCTTGATGAGTGGCAAAAAATCGAAGAAAAACTTTTAAAGCTAAATCAATTCCAGCCTGATGATCTCAGGTTTATCAGAATGTTTGTTCAATATGCACACGAAGATACAATGGATTCACAATCGAGAATACTTGTGCCTCAAATGTTGATTGATTATGCAAATATTGAAAAGGAAGTTCTGATAATCGGTGCTCTCAGAAAAATAGAAGTATGGAATCCTAAAATTTATAATGAATACTTAAAGCAGTCTCCGCTTTCCTATGAGGAGATAGCTGCAAAAGTTATGACCGATTGATGAGTCAGGTTCATACACCTGTTTTACTTAAAGAAAGTACGGACTACTTAGTTACAAAAATAGACGGAGTTTATTTCGAAGGAACATTAGGATTCGGTGGACACACCCAAGAGATTCTTAATGGTCTGAGCAAAAAGGGTTGCGTGGTTTCTACAGATGTTGATAAAAGTGCTTTCAATTTTTGTAAAGAAAAATTTATAGATGAAGAAAGAGTTAAACTCTACAATTTTAATTTTTCGCTTGTTGATGTAATTGCTAAAATTGAATCGTTAGAGTTCTTTGACGGAATATTGGCGGACCTTGGAGTTTCTTCTTTTCAACTCGATAACGCCGCAGCAGGTTTTTCCTATAGTGTTAATTCAGAACTGGACCTCCGATTAGACAAAAGCTTGCGGAAAACTGCTGCGGATTTTATTAACCTGGAATCAGAAGAAAAAATTGCAAATGTAATTTTTGAATATGGGGAGGAAAAAAACTCCAGGAAAATTGCACACCATATTTCCGAATCTAGAAAAAGTAATAGAATTGAAACAACTGATGAGTTGAAAAAAATAATTTCGTCAGTTACTAATCCAAAATATTTAACTAAGACGTTGTCACGTGTTTTTCAAGCTCTGAGGATTTATGTGAATGATGAACTAAACGCTTTAAAATCGTTTCTCGAAAATTCAGTATCGGTATTAAATAAGGGAGGAAGATTGGTTGTTATAAGTTATCATTCTTTGGAAGACAGGATAGTAAAAGAGTTTTTCAAATATGAAAATCTGAGCTGTATATGTCCACATGATGCACCAATTTGTACTTGTGGCAAAATAAAAAGATTGAATATCATAACTAAGAAACCAATCACTCCATCAGAGTTAGAAATAAAAAATAATAATAGAGCCCGTAGTGCAAAATTGAGAGTTGCTGAAAGAATATGAAAAAAAGTTCCAAGCCATTAATAATCGTTATTGCGTCTCTTTTGGTTTTATTAACAGGAATAATATTGGTTTCACAGGGGCTTAGATTGAAATATGAGGAACTGCAAAGAGAATTTGCTCAATTAGAGAATAACATTAAATCGGAAAAAAATCAGTCGGTTTCTCTAAAGGCAAATTATCAAATGTTGACGGAGGAAGATGTTATAAAGAAATATGCTGTTTCGGAGCTTGGTTTAGTAAATGATAAAAATGATAATGGAGCTACAATCACTCTATCAAAAGAAACCATTGCCGAACTTTCAGAGAGTGTGGAGAACCTGAATGAATAACTCACGGGTGCTGCTGATATTAGTTCTGGTTGTGCTAAGTTTTGGAGCACTTGTCTACCGTCTCGTTAATCTGCAGATAATAAGAAGTGATGAGTTAAGTTATTTCGCAAAACGACAGCAAACGAATTCACAAATAGTAAAGGCTGAGCGAGGTTTCATTTACGATCGAAATGATGTTCTGCTTGTGTATAACAGAAATAATTATTCATTCTTCGTTGATTTGAGAATGCTTCCAAATTCGGAAAAAACCAAACTTGCGGGAATATTTTCAAAAACAATTGGGAAAAGCAAGCGACATTACCTAAATCTTCTTAAAGCCAGTGGCAAGACTATTTGCCTGGAGAAGAAAGTTCCTTTTGAAAAATCTCTTGATCTTTTCGAATATAAAAATCCTTCTTTCTTCTATGTAGAAGAACCGGTCAGTGTTTTTCATTATGGCTCCCTTGGCTCTCATGTTCTTGGATATGTGGATAACGAATACAAAGGAGTCAATGGTATTTCGAAGAGTTTTGATGACGTTTTAAAAGGCAAAGATGGTTACAGAATCGTCGAACGTAATGCTATGGGAGAAATTATTTCTATTTCCGAAACGCAAACCAGACCATCAGTTCCGGGAGATGATATTTATCTCACTATCGATAAAAGATACCAGACTATAGTTGAAGATGAGTTGAGGAATAGTTTGAATCAGTCTGGAGGAGATGCTGCTACTTGTATAATTATGAATCCTCAGACAGGTGAAATTTTAGCGATGGCAAATATCAGTGATTATGATCCAAATTATTTTTGGAAATACGACGATTTTGAAAGAAAGAATAGGGCAATAACTGATTCGTACGAGCCTGGTTCAACGTTTAAGGCAATTACATTTGCTGCACTTTTGGAGGATAAAGTTGTTAACGAAAATGAGCGCATCAATACTGAAAACGGTGTATACAAATTTAAAAATAATTACATCAAGGATTCTCACAAATTTGAATCGCTAACCGTCAGAGAAATATTAGAAGAATCAAGCAACATAGGTACCGCTAAACTCATTCAACGAATGAGAGACGAAGAATTTTATCAATATGTAAGGAGTTTTGGTTTTGGCACTTTTACTTCGATTACTTTACCGGGCGAAGTAACCGGGAAACTTGTTGACCTTTCTAAATGGTCAAGTCAAACCAAAACATATATGTCCTTCGGTTATAATATTTCAGTTACACCTTTACAGCTTACCAATGCTTTCTGTGCAATAGTAAATGGTGGAATATTATATCAACCACAAATTGTTAAAAGAGAGGTTGATAAAAATGGTAATGTAATTAAAGAAAATTCTCCGGTAATGGTAAGAAGAGTTATCTCCGAAAAAACCTCGGAAAGAATGCGAAGTATATTGTATGGAGCTGTTGAAAATGGAACCGGCAAACAGGCTAAGGTAGAATCACTTTCGGTTGGAGGGAAAACCGGTACTTCGAAACTTGTAGTAAATGGTAAGTATTCAGACAGTCAGTATTACTCTTCATTTGTTGGATTTTATCCTGTTGACAAGCCAACAACAGTTTGCTATGTCTTGATTCATAAACCAAAAGGTGAATACTATGGCGGTTTGGTTTCAGCACCAGTTTTTAAAAACATTATATCAAGAATTCATTTGCTCGATAATGGAAAGACAACACCTTTAACTCCTGATAGTGAAATAAAGACAACTGAGCGACTTGATGAAAAAACTGAAAATGAATACATATCCCAGGATTTTAAATCGAATAAAAAATTAAACGAATCGCAAACCATTTTTATTTCAACCAATAATCCAAACGTAATGCCTGACCTGAGAGGTAAGACTTTAAAAGAAGCAGTATTGACTTTAAATGAGCGAGGAATTAAATGGAGTCTTTCAGGAACCGGTGTAGTTGTTGAACAAAGTATTCCTGCTGGCCAAACAGTTGATAAAAGGAAGACTTGTATCCTAACTTGTTCACAGAATAACACATCGGGAGCGAGGATTTATTAATGGTTCTAAGCGAGTTATTAAATAAAGTTAAAGCTGTACAAGTTATGGGAATGCCACCTTATCGGGAAGTAACTGGAGTTGAATATGACTCACGCAAAGTTGTCGACGGGTCAGTTTTTGTTGCGATAAAAGGATTTAACACTGATGGACACCTATTCGTTCAGGACGCTCTAAATAAAAAAGCAGTTGCGATCGTTGTGGAAAATAGTGATGCTGTACCTGATTCATTGGTGAATCATTTCAAAGCGATTAAAATTATTGTTAACGACAGTCGGCAGGCACTTGCAGAAATATCGAATTCATTTTACAATGAACCATCAAAAAAAATAAGACTAATCGGAATAACCGGCACAAATGGTAAAACAACCACATCATACTTCTTAAAAAATATTTACGAAACATCCGGTTACAAAGTTGGGTTAATAGGAACGATAGCAAATTATATTGGAAATGAAAAAATTGATTCAAAGCTAACAACGCCAGAATCAAACGACATCAATAAAATGTTTAATCAAATGCATTCCAGTGGTTGTGATTTTGCTGTTATGGAAGTATCATCTCATTCTCTTGCTTTGAAAAGGGTTCATGGATTGCATTTTGCATTTGCAGTATTTACTAATATAACGGCGGAACATCTTGATTTCCATTCTGATTTTGAAACTTATCTCAAAGCCAAAAAAATCTTGTTCGATACATTGCCTGTTTCATCATCAGCAATTTATAATGTTGATGATCTGCATAGTGTTGATGTTATAAAAGATTGTCAGGCTTTAAAATATGCATTTGGAAGCAGGGATGATTCAAACTTCAGAATTTCTGATATTAATTGTGATCTCTCAGGAACATCTTTCATAATTAATTATCAGAAAAAAGATTACACGCTGAAAACTTCTTTGGTGGGAGATTTCAATGCATACAATGCTGCCGGAGCATTTGCTAGTGCAAAATTATCGGGGATCAAAGATGAAACAATTGCGGAAGGGATTCTGACAACTCCACAAGTCCCCGGCAGGTTTGAGGTTTTATCAAACGGAACACGAAAAGTAGTTATTGATTACTCGCATACTCCCGACAGTCTTGAAAAAACCTTACTTGTGATTAGAAAAATTACTGAAAAGAAAAATCCTATTTACACCGTATTTGGATGTGGTGGAAACAGAGACAAGCTTAAACGTCCGGTGATGGGAAAGATTGCAACCGAACTAAGTGACCAGGTGATAGTTACGTCTGATAATCCACGAAATGAAAATCCTTCTACAATTATTGATGAGATAAAATCAGGTATTACAAGAGACAATTATTCAGTGATAGAAGAAAGAGCTTCTGCAATTGAGCAAGCAATTAGGAATAGCGGAAAAAATTCTGTTATTCTTATTGCTGGAAAAGGTCATGAAGATTATCAGGAAATTAATGGCGTTAGACATCATTTCTCTGACAAGGAAGTGGCTCAAAAAATTTTAGGAATTTGAAAAAAGTTCTTTTGAATATTGAAGATATTTTTGATATCCCGGGTGCAGTGATATATGAGCCTGATAAATTTAAAAGTATTCGTTCTGTAACTATTGATTCGAGGAAGATTAAAAAGGATACAATGTTTATCGCGATTAAGGGAGAAAGATTCGACGGACATGATTTTGTTAATAATGCAATTGCAGGTGGTGCATCAGCAGTAATAATAAATAGAGCAAGATTGAATCGGTTTAATAATTCTACAGTTCCGATTATAACTGTTAAAGATACAACGATAGCTCTGGGTGATATTGCAAGGATTTGGAGACGGAAATTAAAAGCAAAAATTATTGGAATAACAGGTAGCTCAGGTAAAACAACAGTGAAAAATATGATTGCTGAAATATTATCCGAAAAGTATAGAGTGAATAAAACCGAAGCCAATAATAACAATCATATTGGTGTGCCGTTAACAATTTTAAATACAAATGAAAATCATCAGGTGCTGGTTGCTGAACTTGGGACAAATCACTTTGGAGAAATTCCTTACACTGCTGGCATTCTATCCCCTGATTATAGTTTGATTACAAATATCGGTGATTCGCATCTGGAATTTTTGAAAACAAGAAACGGTGTCTGGAAAGAAAAATCATTTTTGTTTGATGAAACAATCAGAACTGGTGGAAAAGTATTTCTCAATTATGATGACCCGATAATTAAAACGAAACATTCCAAGAATGGAGATCATATTAGTTATGCTTTCTCAGGAAAAGTAGATGTACTTGGAAAAATTAAATCATATACAGATGACGGCAAACCAGTTATCGAAATAAATTACAAGAAGAAGAAATATGAAATCACTCTTCCAATTTATGGTGAGCAGAGTGCGAAAAATTTTCTTGCTTCTTGTGCCGTTGCATTAGAATTGGGATTAACAATTGATCAGATTAAAAGAGCCGCTAAGAAAATTAAAGCTCCCGCTGGACGACTGGAAGTTCAGCGCTATAAGAATTTTATTTTAATCGACGATACTTATAATGCAAACCCTGATTCAACCAAAGCAGCTATTGAATTAGTTGGAAGGATTAAAACTTTTAAAAGAAAAATACTTCTACTCGGAGATATGCTTGAACTTGGTACTAACAGTATAAAGCTTCATCAAGCATTAAAAAACGATATTATAAAATCTAACATCGATGAAGTTTATACAATTGGTTCTAATATGAAATATTTGCATAAAAATTTAGTCGAGACAAAATTAATTGCGAAACATTTTGCTCATCGTAGTTCATTATTGAATCACATAAGAAAATGGGACAATAATAATTCAGTTATTCTTGTTAAAGGCTCACGTGGATTAAAAATGGAAGAGTTTGCTTCAGAAATTAAAATAAAAATTGTGAACTAATGCTCTACTATTTATTTGAATACATAAATAGAATTTACGCCCCACCCGGATTTACAATTTTCCGGTTCCTGACTTTTAGATCTGCATTGGCTGCTATTACCGGATTATTTATGGCATTTTATTTAGGACCGAAGATAATCCGTGGTTTAAAAAGGTATCAAATTGGTGAAGCAAAAAAAGAAGACGCTCCACAAACACATTGGTCAAAAGCGGGCACCCCAACAATGGGTGGTTTGATAATAATTCTTTCTGCAGTCGTTCCTGTTTTGTTGTGGGGTGATTTAACAAGCATCTATATAATTTTAATTCTTGGTGGTACTGTTTGGCTAAGTATGGTTGGATTTCTTGATGATTACCTAAAGGTTGTTAAAAAATATCCTAATGGTTTAATTGGAAGATATAAATTACTTGGACAATTCACGATTGGATTAGTTGTTGGCTCGGTGATTTATTTCTCGCCAGAATTTGCAAACTTTAATTCTTTAACGACAGTTCCGTTTTTGAAAAATGTAAACCTCGACCTTTCAATTTTATATATACCGGTTGTGATATTCATAATCACAGCTACTTCAAATGCAGTAAACTTAACTGATGGATTAGATGGACTTGCAATTGGAGTTATCGCAATCGTTATGATCGCTCTGGCAATTCTCAGTTACGTTAGCGGAAACGTAATCTTCGCTGATTACCTAAACATAATTTATTTGCCTGGTTCAGGAGAATTAACAGTTTTTGTTGCAGCACTTGTCGGTGCGTCTCTTGGGTTTCTGTGGTACAATGCATACCCGGCACAAGTATTTATGGGCGATACAGGTTCGCTTGCTCTTGGAGGAGCGTTTGGAATTCTTGCAGTATTAATCAAGAAGGAATTATTTATTCCAATTCTTGGCGGAATATTTTTTATGGAAACACTTTCGGTTATCATTCAAAAAATTTATTTCAAGTACACAAAGAAAAAGTACGGACAGGGAAAAAGAGTTTTAAAATGGCACCAATCCATCACCACTTTGAAATGATGGGATGGGCTGAGCCAAAAATTGTTGTTCGGTTTTACATTATCGCAATCATATTGGCAATTGTAAGTCTTGTTTCATTCAAAATAAGATAATGGAAGTCAAGGGAAAAAAAATATCGGTAATTGGTGCTGCAAGAAGTGGTGTTGGTGCAGCTAAGCTAGTAAAACGACTTGGTGGGATTCCATTTGTTAGTGATTTCAGTCCAAAGGAAAAAATATATGATGCAGTGAATCAACTCGAAATAGAAAATATAAATTTTGAGTTCGGGGGACACTCGGACAGAGTATATGAGTCCGCTCTTATGATTATCAGTCCGGGTGTTCCCAACGATTCACAAGTTGTTCAAACTGCTAAAGCAAGAGGAATAAAATTAATCAGTGAAGTTGAATTCGCTTATTACTACTGTAAAGGGAAAATTATTGCCATCACAGGGACCAATGGCAAAACAACAACAACAAGTTTGTGCGGACATATTTTTAATACTTGTGGATATAAAACTCATGTCGCCGGAAACATTGGGCTCGCATTCAGCGAAATAGTTCTAGATGTGAAGGAAGGCGAATTCGTTTCACTTGAAGTATCAAGTTTTCAGCTGGATCTGATTGACAAGTTCAAACCGGCAGCTGCGTTGATTCTGAATATTACTCCTGATCATCTGAACAGGTACGAAAATAGTGTTAGTAAATATGCTGAATCAAAACAAAAAATTTATAAGAATCAGGATGAGAATGATTTTCTGATATTGAATAAAGATAGCAAACCTGTGATGAAATATTTATCAGAACATAAAAGCAATTTAGTTTATTTCTCACTTACTGAAGAGCAGAGTAATGGATGTTTTTATTCAGATGGTAATGTGATTTTCAATTTAGATGGTAAAGAAAACTTTCGCTGTTCCAGAAATGATATTAAAATAAGAGGTGAACACAACCTGGCTAATGCTATGTCAGTTATTTCTGCTGCGAAAGTATTTAATCTGGATAATGATGGCATCATAAAGGGATTACAATCTTTTGAGAGTGTCGAACATCGTTTGGAACTTGTTCGTGAGATCGATGGAGTTAAATATGTCAATGATTCTAAAGCCACTAATGTGGATTCTGTTTGGTACGCCTTAAAAAGTTTTGATGAACCCATCTTGCTAATTCTTGGTGGGCAGGATAAGGGAAATGACTACGAACAAATAAAAGAGCTTGTACTTCAAAAAGTAAAAAAGATTTATGCTATCGGTTCATCAGCAGAAAAAGTTTTTAACTTTTTCCATCATGATGTAAAAGTTGAAATTGAAAAATCGCTTGAAGATGCGGTAAAAAATTCGAGCCGGGAAACTATAAGCGGTGATGTAGTTTTGCTTTCACCAGCTTGTGCGAGCTTCGATATGTTCAATAATTATGAACATCGTGGTAAAGTTTTTAAGGAAGTGGTAAATAAATTATAATGAAAAAATTAGGTTTAACAATTTTCTTTGATGTATTTGCACTTATGCTTCTCGGGTTAACAATGGTCATGAGCGCAAGTAGCACTTACAGTGTATTTAAATTCGACAGCGTATTCTATTTATTTAATTCACATCTTTTTAAAGTCTTTTTGGGAATCGGAGCGATAATACTTTTCGCTTTTATACCGTATGAATATTATAGACGATTAAGTAAACCACTAATAATAATTACAACATTTTTATTGTTTGTGACATTACTTTTTGCAGCAAACATCAAAGGCGCTGGCAGATGGTTGAATCTTGGTGTTTTTTCAATTCAACCTGCTGATATAGCAAAATTGGTACTTATCATTCACCTCGCAGTTCTCTTGGAGTCAAAAGCTAGTTTTATAGATAGCTACAAAAATGGGTTCTTATACTTTTTTATCTGGATACTCTTGATCTCAGGTTTGATAATGCTTCAGCCAAATATTAGCAGCGGAATAATGCTCATTATTATTTCACTAGCTGTAGTTTATGCCGGTGGTGCAAAGTTCAAACATATTTTTATTTCAATTCTGATAAGTGGACTACTTATAGGTACTGCAGCAATGATTTTTCCTCATTCACGATCGAGAATTTTTTCTTTCGTGAATTCTATTACAAACGGCGGCGATTTGAACTTCCAGGTTAAGCAAGCACTTTATAGTCTTGGAAGCGGTGGAATTTTCGGAGTAGGCATAGGCAACAGTATGCAGAGTAATCTTTTTCTTCCAGAGGCTTATGGTGATTTCATCTTTGCTATACTCGGTGAAGAATTTGGATTGATTGGTTCGATTACAGTTTTGATTGCGTATTTGGTTTTTATGGTTTGCGGAATTTTGGTTGCAAAAAAAACAAAAGATATGTTCGGTCAGCTACTTGCATTTGGCGTAACCATTTCGATTGTACTATATGCTTTTGTAAATGTTGCTGTAACCACTGGTGTGTTTCCAACAACAGGTTTACCACTGCCGTTTATTAGTTACGGTGGGACATCATTAATATTTCTTTGTGTGAGTGTTGGGATTTTAATTAACATCGCTTTTACTAATCACCTGCGGCAAAATGGAATTGTTCATGTGCCAGATCAGAATCCAGTTGAAGGGAAAAGCAGATGAGTCATGTTCAAAGCAAATACCGATTTTTATTTGCTGGTGGTGGAACTGGCGGTCATCTTTTTCCTGCAGTTGCGGTTGCTGAGCAGATAAAAGAGATGAAACCTGAAGCTGATATTTTGTTTATTGGTACAAAAAACAAAATTGAAGGAAGAGTCGTTCCAAAGCTTGGTTTCAAGTTCAAGTCAATTTGGATAAAAGGATTCTCAAGAAAGATCAGCTTTGAAAATTTATTATTTCCAATAAAATTATTTGTTTCAATAATTCAATCGTTAGCAATAAATATTTCCTTCAAACCCAAAGTAGCAATTGGCTCAGGAGGATATGTTGCAGGTCCAGCAATCTGGGCAGCATCAGTGATCGGAGCAAAAATTATTTTGATGGAACAGAACTCTTATCCTGGTGTGACAACAAGATTGCTTGAGAAATATGCAAGTGAAGTCCACCTGAGTTTTGGGGAATCAAAAAAATATTTAAGAAAAGAAAATGTTCATCAAATTACAGGAAATCCCGTAAGAAAAAATCTTGGGAGAATGAAAAAGGAAGAAGCTTTAGGAAAATTTGATTTAACGAATGAAAAAAAAACTCTTTTAGTGCTTGGTGGTAGTCTTGGAGCAAAAACAATAAATGAAGCTATGTCTGAAAGCATAAAAATATTGGAAGAAAATAACATTCAGGTTATTTGGCAGACAGGTAAAAATTATTTTGAACAATTTAAGTCAATGAAATCTGAAAAAGTAAAAGTATACGATTTTATAGAAGATATGAATTCAGCTTATTCATCCTGTGATTTGCTTCTTGCACGAGCAGGTGCAACAACAATTGCGGAATTATTAAATCTTGGTATCCCGGCGATATTAGTTCCATCGCCGAATGTTGCAGAGAATCATCAGCACATCAATGCAAAATCATTATTGGATCATCAAGCAGCAATTTTAATTGAAGATAAAAATTTAAGAAATGAATTGGTGAAAAGTGTTTTGGAAACAATTAAATCGGAAGCAAAATTGTCCGATTTAAAAATGAAGGCTTTAGCAATGTCAAAGCCAGATGCTGCGAGAGTAATTGCCCAAAACGCAATAAAATTTGCTGAGGCAAAATGAATAACGGTGAAAATAAAAGAAGAATATTCAAATACAATTTATCGTTTTACTATAAATCAACAATTATTTATTTCATAGTGTTGATACTGTACGGCGTAATCCGGGGTCAGTTTGTTGAAGATTCATTCACGCTGATAACGCGAGATCCGATTCTGTATTTTCTTGCGATCATTCTGGTAATATCGGTTGGAGCATTAATATATAATCTTATCAGGAATATGTATATAGAAATTTCAGATGAAGGGATCGTTTTTGCAGATCGTTTCAAAACAAGAACATTAAAGATTGACGAAATAAAAAAAATGAAATTCTCAAGGCAGGTCAGAATGAGTAATTCGCCTTCATTCAGGACAGCGAAAATAAAAGTGAACGCAAAAGTAAGACCTGTTATAATAAGATTTTCTGATTTTGAAAATCAGGATGAACTTTTACTTCGTATGGAAGAATTAAAATCAATAATAGATAAGAGAAGTGTTTAAGAGTATTAAGAAAATACATTTTGTCGGAATTGGCGGTATCGGGATGAGCGGTATTGCAGAGATACTTATAAACCAGGGTTTTGAAGTATCCGGCTCGGATTTAAATTTGACTGAAGTTACAAAAAGACTGGAGCAAATTGGTGCAAAAGTTTATGAAGGTCACTCGGCGGAAAATGTGAAAGATGTTGATGTGCTTGTTTACTCTTCGGCCGTGATTCCTGATAATGCTGAAGTTCGTGCTGCTGCTGATAGAAACATTCCAATAATCAAAAGAGCTGAAATGCTCGCCGAAACCATGCGTATGCAATATGGAATCGGAATAGCAGGAACGCATGGAAAAACCACCACCACTTCTATGGTTGGATTAACACTTACAGAGGGTGGAATTGATCCTACGATTATAGTTGGTGGAAAATTGAGTGGACTCGGCGGAACAAATGCCCGACTTGGAAATGGTGAATTTATAGTTGTTGAAGCAGATGAATTTGACAGAACATTTTTAAAACTTACTCCAACGATAGCTGCTCTTACAACTCTGGAAAGCGAACATCTCGATACTTACAAGGATCTTGATGATATAAAAACTTCGTTTATTGAATTTGCCAATAAAGTTCCGTTTTATGGTTTCGTTGTTATTTGTCTTGATGAGCCAGCCTTGCAGGACATAATTCCTTCTATAAACAAAACAATTTTCACTTACGGAACAACTGCCCAGGCAGATGTGAGAGCTGTTGATATGGAATTCGAAGGATTTAGCAGCAAATACACAATCATCTATAAAGGTAAGGAACTAGGAAAAATAAAACTAAATATTCCCGGTATTCATTATGTGAAGAACTCACTTGTTGCGGTGACAATTGGCATGGAACTGGGAATTGATTTTCAAACAATCAAAAAAGCTTTAGAAAAATTCACTGGTGTTTATAGAAGATTCGAAACAAAATATAAAAATGATATTCTCGTCCTTGATGATTATGCACATCACCCTACTGAAACATCTGCGACTTTATCCGGAATAAGAGCAGCCTGGGATAGAAGACTCGTTGCTGTATTCCAACCACATCTTTTTTCAAGAACAAAAGATTTCTATCAGGATTTTGGAAGGTCGTTCCTCAATTCAGATGTATTTATTTGTACTGATATTTATCCTGCAAGAGAAAAACCTATTGAGGGGATAACCGGAGAAATGATTGCGAACATTACTAAAAAGTACGGACACAAGAATGTTCATTACGTTTCTGATAAAAAAAACGTCCCTGAAAAATTGATGGCGTTGAAAAAGAAAGATGATATAATAATTACAATGGGCGCCGGTGATATTTGGAAATACGGTGAAAAATTTGTTGAACTTCTTAAGGAGGAAAAACATTGAGCGAACGTAGAAGCAAATTTTTTGGTTTGGTTGTCTTTTTAGTCCTGATAATTGGATTCAGCTATCTGATGATTACAGGGTCGAAATCAAATCATAAAGATGTTTATACACAAATCGAAATAAAAGAAAACACATTGTTACCAGCAGAAGAATATTTACGATATGCTGGACTAAATGATTTTAAAAAATACAATGATCAGACTTTATTAGAAGTTAAAAGTAAAATTGAAAAACATCCCTACCTAAGAAAAGCGGAAGTTGAATTCGATGGAATAAACACAATACTGGTTGAGGTTCAAGAGAAAGAGATAAAAGCCGTTCTGCTTCAAAAGAATGAATTAAGGCTAATAACCAGTGATTCAGAAACGCTTCCGCTTTTCCCCCCCACAGCTATAAAGGATTTACCGATGATATCAAACTTTAGTTTGAACTCAAAAAAATCCTTCAATGATAAAGAGATGGAGTTCGCATTCAGAATAATTGATGCAATCAGTTTAAGTGATACTAACCTAAGACAAAACCTTGCAGAGATTAATTTAAGAAAAGGTGGAGATGTTATTCTGACATTCACAGGTTTTCAGTTTCCAATTTTATTTGGAAAGAGTGATGAGGTAAGAAAAGCATTAGTATTAAAAAGTCTCTGGCAGGAATTAAATGAAGATAAAAATGGTTACGAAAAAACTGAGTATTTAGATCTTCGTTATAAAAACAAAGTATTTATCGGTAAAAGAAAAGCAGAGTTAACAAGCGGATGAAAAAAGAAATTATAGCTGGCATTGATTTAGGCACGACTAAAGTCTGTGCAGTAATAGCTGAAAGAGAAGAGGGTAAGCAAAAATTTAATGTTCTTGGTTTTGGCATTGCACCTTCTGAAGGTCTGCACAAAGGATTAGTAGCCAATATTGGTAAAACATCTGAAGCGATTAAAGAAGCGATGTCTATCGCCTCCAACCGTGCAGGTATAAACATAACTTCAGTAAATGTTGGAGTTGCAGGAGAACATATTACTAGTATAAGACATCGAAACTATGTAACAATCAGCAGCGAAGAAAAAGAAATCACAAAAAAAGATCTTGAAAGATTAGAAGCTGATGTTCGTACAATCAGGATTCCATCTGACAGACAAATTCTTCACATCATTCCCGAAGAATTTTCGGTTGATCATCAGCCGGGTATTGAGAATCCGATAGGAATGTCTGGTTCACGACTGGAAGCCAGCAACCACGTTGTACTTGCATCAATACCTGCGATACAGAATATTAAAAAGTCTGTGGAGCGAGCAGGCTTAAAAGTGAAAGACTACATTCTTCAACCGATTGCATCCAGCACATCTGTTTTGGAAGATAGTGAAAAAGATCTGGGTGTTGTTCTTCTGGATATCGGTGGTGGAACTACAGACATTGCAATCTACCATAAAAAGTCAATCAAGCATACAAAAGTAATTGGAATTGCCGGTAACCAGGTTAGCAATGACATCAGGGAATCACTCGGTGTAGTTACTGAGGAAGCAGAGAAATTGAAAAAAGAATATGGCTATGCAATTGAAACTGCAATAATAAAAGATGAAGATATTTTAATTAAAGGAGTCGGCGCAAGAGGGAATACAAAAATTCCGATTAGCCTGCTAACACAAATTATAAGTCTTAGGATGCGGGAATTATTTACGCTGATAGATAATGAAATAAGAAGTGCAGGTTATAAGAATAAAGTAAAAGCCGGAATAGTTCTTACAGGTGGTGGATCTCTATTACGCGGCTGCCCGGAACTGGCTGAAGAAGTTTTTGGTTTACCGGCACGAATTGGTGTTCCGCAGGAATTAGGCGAAGGATTAGCAAATGAAATTGAGAGTCCTGAGTTTGCGACAGTTGCTGGGTTAATCAGAGGAATACCAGGAGGCAAATCGAGTGATTATCAGATAATCAAAAAGAAAAATGAAACGAAAAACACAATTAAACTATTAGTAAAAAGAGTACAGGAATTTTTTGATGAATTATAAAAAATCTAACACAGGAGGGTCCATGATAAAGTTCGCCACTCTCGATCGAGAAAAATCAATGTCTGCTGTTTTAAAAGTAATTGGCGTTGGCGGCGGAGGTTGCAATGCTCTGGGAAGTATGATAGCCAGAGGTTTACAAGGTGTTGAGTATGTTGCTGTTAATACTGATGCACAAGTATTGGAAAGCAGCAAAGCACATCATAAAATACAAGTCGGAACAAACATAACCCGCGGACTCGGTGCAGGCGCTGATCCTAACATCGGCAGGAAAGCTGTTGAAGAAGACAGAGAAAAAATTGCTGAAGTTCTTGCAGGTAGTGACATGGTTTTTATCACAGCAGGAATGGGTGGTGGAACCGGCACAGGTGGTGCACCAATTATCGCATCTGTAGCTCAAAGTATAGGAGCGCTGGTAGTTGGAATTGTAACCAAACCTTTCAAATGGGAAGGTAAAACCAGAATGATTAATGCGGAACAAGGAATTCTGGAATTTCGGAAGCATGTTGACAGTCTTATTGTAATTCCAAATGAAAGAATTCTTAGTATTCTTGATGGAAATATTAATGCATTCGCAGCCTTCGATAAACCGAATGAAGTTTTATATGAAGCAACAAGAGGTATTGCGGATATAATTACTGTTGAAGGATTAATAAATGTTGACTTTGCTGATGTCCGTGCAGTTATGAATCAAAGTGGAGAAGCATTGATGGGATGCGGAATTGCAAGCGGAGAAAACAGAGCGATTGAAGCTGCTCAGAAAGCTATATCAAGTCCGCTACTTGAAGGAGTGAACATAAGAGGAGCAAAAAGTGTACTTCTGAATATTTCCGGATCAAGCAATCTCACTCTTCAGGAAATTAATGAAGGTAACAATGTTATCTTTGAAGCTGCCGGTGAAGAAGCAAATGTAATATTTGGCTGCGTAAGGAAAGAGGATATGAACGATTATATTTCATACACTGTTATAGCTACAGGATTTGACAGTGCAAGAAAATCTTTTGCACAAAGCAGCTTTAAATCTCAAACTAAAAAGACAGGCGAACAGTTAAGCTTCAGAGGTGGATTTAATTTTTTAAATACTCCAGATATTGACAAAGAAGATCTGGATATTCCCACAATTCTCAGAGTCAAAAGTCCAGCTTCGCAAATTGAAAATCCTGAAGATGAGGAACCTGAAACTTCGCTTTCAGAAAAAGCATCACGCTATAGTTGGGCAAAAGAGAAGATGGAACAGAATGATCCTAATAAAAAATCTAATGATGATGATGATGAAAGTTCTTCGTTCTTAAGAATGATTATGGATTAGCAATTATTACCAGAATTTAATAGTTTTGGGTTGAGGAGGTCGCGAAATAAGTAGTTAAATCTCTTAATAAAGGAGAATTCTATGATGCTGCTGATTATCCTATTGATTCTGTCTGCTGGAATTAACTTAGTTCTTATTTTCATGCTGGTTCGGAGATATGATGAGGCAAAATTAAACATCGTATCTGCAGAAGGTCCCGATGGAAAAGGGGTTGAATATTTTGATTTGCAAAAATCGAACTCTGTTATGTATTAATTTCTGCAATTAAAATATTTAGAGTTTTGAAATTACTCGTCAGTAATTCTTGACTCGACAAAAATATATTCTTCATCTTCCTTGTCGTGTTTGATCAGTATTCTGTTTGGTCTGCAGCATACTTCGCAGTCCTCAATAAAATCCTGATTTTCCAAGACTGTCAGATCTAACCAAAGTTCATTTTCTTCACCGCAATATTGGCAGACCCATTTTATCACATCATCTGTTTGCATAATATCTCCTACAATTTATAACCACTTACTGAAACTAAGATAATTTTAAATTGAAACGCAACACTCAAAGGAAAAAAAGTAATTTAATAGTTGCTAAGTGTGAAGAGATGTTCAAATAAAAAAGGCTGCCCGGTGAAATTACCGAGCAGCCAATCGTTGTTGTATGATCACAATTCTATTCTCAAAGAAGTTGTGCAATTTTAATGACTCAACTCTCAGACCAGAGTAAGAATGGCTGAAATTTTAAATTAAATAACTAAATTGTTTTTCGGTGTTGTTTCAAAATAAAATTTGATGGATTAATCCTAATCACATCTTTATTCAAATCTCTTATACTCCCTCAACGAAAACTCCTCTTGCATTTAAATTTTAAAAGATTATATTATAGTGTGCAAATGTTCACTATAATATGTTTGAAAACAACTCAAAAACTGAAGATTTATTAATTTACCAGGTTCCGCCCGAATGGCGCGGACAGGCAAAGATACACACACTCTACCCACCGATACCAAAACACACCGGCAATATCAATTTTGATATCTTCGATTTTGATATGCTCTTCAACGATCCTGCAACAAAAGAATTGATACGTTCGGGGAAAACTATCGGCTGCTTTTATATTGAATCGCCGGGAATGCGTTCGCTTCTCCGCCGACTTGATGTTGAAACTTTTGAGATGCTTACGGCGGCGAGTTCTGTAATTCGTCCCGGTGTTGCAGAAAGTGGAATGATGCAGGAGTTTATTGCTCGTCACAAAGATCCTTCACGGAGAAAATATCTTGTGCCGGAGATGGAAATTTATCTTGGTGAAACTTACGGTGTGATGATCTACCAGGAAGATGTAATTAAAGTTGCTCATCATATTGCAGGATTAAGTCTGGAAGATGCTGATCTTCTTCGCAGAGCAATGAGCGGAAAGATGCGTTCGCACCACGCAATGCAACGGATAGTCGAAAAGTTTTTTATTTCCTGCAAAGAAAAAGGATTAACCGATTACCAAAGCAAAGAACTCTGGCGGCAGATTGAATCGTTTGCAGGATACTCTTTCTGTAAAGCACACAGTGCATCGTTTGCATTGCTTTCTTACCAAGTTGCATTTCTGAAAGCTCACTTTCCCGCAGAGTTTATGGCAAGCGTGCTTAACAACGGCGGGGGATTTTATTCTGCTGCAGTTTACATCGAAGAATCAAAACGTTTAGGTTTGAAGATCGAGCTTCCTTCAATTAATGAAAGCGAAAAAGAATATGTTGGGAAGGGAAGAAGCATCCGTGTTGGTTTAAAGGCAATTAAAAATCTTTCCCACAATGCAGTTGAAAAAATTATTGAAGAAAGAAAACGAAACGGTAAATACGTTTCGTTAGCGGATTTTCTTGTTAGAACAAAGCTTGCTTATGAAGAAACTGCTTTACTCATTAAATGTGGTGCAATAGGATGCTTCAGACAAACTCGTCCGACATTGCTACGCTTGCTCGATATTTACATTCATCGAAGAAAAATAATTGAAGAAAGCTATAACGATCTTTTTCTGAATGAAACTTTCGCTCTCGAAGAAGAAGTTAAGACCGATATTAACTACACACTTGCGGGAATCTGCAAAGAAGAATACGAAGCTTTCGGCTATATGGTTACACGTCATCCGCTTCATTTCTTTAAAGAGTGGATTAATCAAAGAGGAATTATTCCTGCAAAAGATATGGAACGAAACAAAGGAAGACACGTAAAAATGATCGGCTGGTATATGACTTCAAAAAGAATAAAAACAAGAAGCGGCGAGATAATGAAATTCCTTTCACTCGAAGATTTAACCGGAACGTTTGAAGCAGTCATTTTTCCAAAAGTTTATTATCGTGTTGCGGAACTAACTCTTTCAATGGGACCGTATCTCGTTACCGGCAGAGTGGATATTAACGATCAAACAAATCTTATTGTCGAAGATCTGAAAGTACTTTCCTCAACTGCTCTTCAATCTAGCCTGATGAAAGATAGTGCTGAACACAACTATTACGGTGACGAGGAGAAAATCACAGAAGAAGATTTTGCACTTGCCAAAGCCCTCGATCATAAAAAACTAAAGGTTGCTTACGCAGGATAAATTAAAATTACGTCACACTGAGTCTGTTGAAGTGAAACTGAATATTGTCATCCCGGACTTGATCCGGAATCCCAAAATTTGATTTAAGGAAAGATGCGAAACAAGTTCAGCATGACTCTCAAATAATAATCACTTCAATTCTATATATTAACACCAGTTAAAAAAATATTTTAATGATAGAAAAACGTAAAATAAAATTATCCAAAGCGTGGATGAAAGTTGACTTCTCCAAACCTTCCACATGGATGATCGTATTTTCAAATGTGATCGTTATCTTTTTTGCAATTGTGGATAACCTGAGTGCTTTTGAAGTCCTTTGGATATACTGGTTTCAGAGCGTAATCATCGGTGTATTTAACTTTATCAAAATAATTTTACTTAAAGAATTTACTACAACGGGATTTCGCAGAGGTGGCAGTGAATTACCTCCGACGAAAGCTGCTAAATTTTCAACTGCAATATTTTTTTTAATTCATTATGGATTTTTTCATTTTGTGTATGCAATGTTTCTTGGAGGATTCTCGGGGACTACAGGTTCGAGTACTTCAAATTCTCAAAGCAGTTATCTATTAATCACATCATTTATATTCTTTATAAGTTATCTGATAGAATATATTCAATCTACCCGAACTCAGCCGGAAATAATTCCTAATCTTGGTGTACTTATGTTTGCACCTTATTTCAGAATAATCCCGATGCATTTTATAATTATCTTTGGAGGATTCGTAAGCGTATTCGGATCTTTCATTTCGATGAATTTAGATTTGTTAATAATAGTGTTATTCGTTGGGATTAAAACTTTTATTGAGATAATAACCAATGCAGTTGATCTCTTTTCCTTTTCTGTACAACCAGTAAAGGAAAGTATAGATAATTAATTTTTCTTTCATTAAAATATAAATCAATCAGAAATATGGCGTGGATATATTTATTTATTGCAGGACTGTTCGAAATCGGCTGGGCAATCGGCCTTAAATACACAGATGGCTTTACTAAACTTTGGCCGAGCGTAATTACAATTGCAATAATGATTTTAAGTTTTTACTTTTTATCATCTGCCGTAAAAACAATTCCAATTGGAACAGGTTATGCAATCTGGACAGGAATTGGAGCTGTTGGTACTGCCGTTCTTGGAATTATTCTTTTTGGAGAATCCAAGGAATTCATCAGATTATTTTTTATACTTCTGATAATCATCGGAATAATAGGCTTAAAAATATTTTCGAAAATTCCTGCTCAGTAAAAATAGAATGGATATTATAATGAAGCTTTTAATTAGCTTTTTTTCTGTCTCGATATTGACTTTAATAATTTTATCTTGCAGTTCATCATCACAGTTTACAAACCTTTATGTTGATGATGCATTTAAGGGGATTCAATTCAAAAAAGTGTTAGTTGTTGGAATGGCAAAAGAGGAATGGAAGAGAAAAGTTTATGAAAATGAATTTCGTCAGGATTTGATAAAGCATAACGTAGAAGTTTTAACAGCATGGCAGGAATTGCCAAAAGGTGAAACAATAAGCAAAGAAACATTTTACAAATATTTTAGTGACAAAAATATTGATGCTGTTTTTGTAGTTATGGCTGCAGGATCCAAAACTGAAGAAACAATGTCACGTGGTGGTTCAGCAAATGTTTATGTCGGTTTTTATGGGTTTTATGTCTCGAGTGCTTCCTACTACTATTCGCCGGTAACTACCTCAGAAGAAACTGTAGTTTATATGAAAACTAATATTTATGAAACTACGAAAGGCACATTAATCTGGAGCGTAAAATCACAATCGTTTGAACCACAAAATACGGGCGATGTGATAAAAACCGTTAGCTACAATGTTGTTTCTGAATTACAACGGCAGGGATATATTAAATAGTGGAATTATTTATCATCAGTTAAAATTTGTTTGTCGACAATATGATTAAAAAAATTTCAAACACAATTTCCACTCACTCACAGATCGCACTTACTTTAAGTATTCTCCTGTTAATATTTTTCATTCCGTACTACTGGGACTCACGGTTTGCAGACTATTTTAATTTTCTTTTCTTTACTATGATACTTCTTACTGCAATTCTTACGCTAACAAAAAGCGGAATGAGGGCTGCAAAATTTGGTAGGATTGGTTACGTGCTGATCATTGTAGTTTTAATAACAGGAATAACGAAGGATCCTAACGTCGAACTGGTTGAAAGGATTTTTTTCGTTTTATTTCTGCTGTATGTAGCAATATACCTGCTGCTTGGAATAGTAAAAAGCAGAGAGGTTGATTCAAAAGTTATTTTCAGCGCTGTGGCCGTATATCTGCTGTTCGGATTTTGTGGTGCAATTCTAACTGCTGTGATCATGTACTTCCAGCCTTTAGCATTTTCGCTGGAAAGCAGTGACTTAAGTCTTTTCCATCAATGTTTGTATTTCAGTTTCATTACAATTACAACCACCGGATATGGTGATATACTTCCGCTAAAACCAATTGCAAAAACTATGGCTATATTCCTGGCCCTGTTCGGACAGTTATATCTAACTGTAATTATTGGAATTCTGATTGGTAAGTATCTATCTGCTCGTGAAAAAAACTAATTGATATTTATATCTCATTTCTAATTATGTTTGTGAGGCTGCTTGAGTTGAATTTAGAAAACGGTTTACTCAAGAATTTAAATCCATTTTTAGAAAAAAATTCTAACAATCGCTTATTGTGAATTTTTACAAAATATTTTTACTTAGCCTTTTATTATTTCACCTTTCGAATAATTCATTCGCACAATTTGATGCATCAATCTGGGCTGGTGTAAACAATTCCAGTTTTGGTGGAAACCCTCCCGAAGAAGCAAATTATGAATCAATTTTTGGTTTTTGCATTGGTGGCGATTTTGATTATCACCTGACTGAAGAAGTAGTCATTGCCTTGGAACCTTCTTTTGAACAGAGTGGTTCCGATATCGTTTTTGGTGATGAGGAAAATATTCTTGATACTGTTATAACCTATAAAGTAAAACAAAATTATTTTGGACTTGGCTTATTATTTAAAATTAACACCGAAAGATTTTATGTAGGTGCAGGACTCAACTTTCAACTGCTGAGTAGTGCAAACTTGGAGCATAATTCAAATGATACAGATATCAAAAATAAATTTTTAGATTATAACATTGTCTCTTTTTTTAATGTGGGATATAAAATACCCATCGGTTCACCAACTTTATTTATTGAGCTAAGATATCTACAGGGATTAGTCAATATTTACAGCGGTGATTCTGAATATAATTCTGAAATTTATATTGCAAATTTTAAAAGTACAGGATTAAGACTTTCCACTGGAATAATGTTCCCGTTATAGAAAAGTAGAATCGAATGAATTACTTAAAAAACATTTTTATTGGAACACTTTTATTGATTGGTCTGGATAATCACCAATTCATTAAGCCGCAGAGTTCTGACTCAACACTTTTACCTTCATTAGGTAATCATATCTTCACAAATATAACCGGAGTTGATGATCCATTTATTAAAACAAAATTTATTCTTAATGTGGGGCTTGCTAATCTTTTTAACACTGATATTTCGTTAACTATTCCCCAGACTAATAAAACAATAACTTTCCAGCCTCAACTTTTCTATGCAGTTGGTGGGCTTGAATATCAGCAAGCCATTAATGATTGGTCTGCAATTCATTTAAAGACAATTGGAACTGCACGTATTGGTGATAACGTAGTCTCAATAGCTACGCAGGGAATTTCCGCCGCTACATTTTTTGGTATCGGAATGATGTTTAAACTTACGGAAAGCAAGGATCTATTACTTTCTGGAGTTATTGATTTAAATAGCACTTCTTTCACATATATTTCTCTCCAGGGAAAGTTTGAAGATATAATATCAGACTCATCTTCCAATCAACAAGTTTTTAACAAATATCAAATTCTCACCGGCAATATGCAATTCAGATTTGCGTACAAGTTCAGTAAAACTCTGGGATTAATGGCGAATGCTTCAGGAAGTTATGGTGAGATTTATGCTGTTGATAGTGATAATGAGTTTAATTGGTCTTTCGGCACTCTTCTTAGCATCGATCTTAACAACTGGATTCATATTCCATTTGGAATCGGATTTGGCGGTACGATTGTTTCTAATGACTGGCAATTTTCACAAACAAATGACCCCGTTTACACAGCAAACCTCAACATCTCCTTCATCAACCAAAATGATCTTTCAATTGCCTGGGAAAACTATATTCAAATGTTTAACCAGGACCAGTTTAATCAAACTTATAAATTTCACTACTCAAGACTTTATTTAAGCTACTACTTTTAAAATAAGCATTTAGATTTTCTCAAAATCTTAAAACGAAAATTCGTATTTTGCAATTGTGTCCTGTTTATCTCCAGTAATCTAAGTCAACTTTTAAGCAAATAATGGTCAAATTAAAAATAATATCATTAGTAATTTTACTTACATTACTTAGTATTCCATTCGATTATGCTCAGCAAACTGGCGAAACTAAAACTATACTTATTTTATTTGGACTTGCCCCAAACCAACCGGCATACGGTCCTTTGTTAAAGGGGATAAAAGAAAAACTTAATGAAGAGTTTGGTGAAAACTATAACCTTCACATGGAGTATATGGATCTACGACGGTATCCGAATGGCAATTTTCCGAATGAACTATTTGATTCATACAATGCGAAGTACAGAGAAATTAAATTGGATTTATTAATTTGTTTTGGAATAAATGCTATTCCCACGATTAAAAAATTTGCCGACAGTTATTTACTTGACTTACCAACAATTTCAATGGATCTGGATTTTTCAGATTATGGATTTGTTCCAGATCTGAGGTTGAATGATAAGACCACAATAGTAAATATGAAGATAGACCCTGCAAAATCAATTGCTTTTGACATGAAATTATTCCCTGAAACTTCTTCGGTTTATTTCTTAGCGGGTATTTCACCACTTGATAAATTATTCCTTAACATTAGCAGAAAGTGGGCAGAAAAAAATCTATCAAATAAAAAAGTTTCTTATGTGACCGATCTTAAAATGCAGGAAATATTAAACATTGTGAGACAATTACCAAAGAAGAGTATTGTAATTGTCGGATCATTTAACTTAGATGCTGATTCTGTTGAGTATCACAATCCTGAAGCAATCAAGTTAATTAGTTCGCAATCTGATTCACCGGTATTTGGTTACAGTGATATGGGTATTGGTGAAGGATCAATCGGAGGTTACATAGCAAACTTTGCGAGCGTAGGACTATTTGTTGGTAAAGCAGCTGTAAAAATTCTTAATGGGGCAGATCCAAATTCATTAATAGTAACTGAACAAGATTATTATGAATATGTTTTTGACTGGAGGCAGTTAAAAAAATGGAATCTGGTAAATTCAGATTTGATTCCTGAAGAAAGCACAATTCTGTATGAAGACATTTCCTTCGTTGAAAGATTTAAATGGATTGGCGGAGTAGTTCTGCTGTTTCTGCTTCTGCAAACACTTTTAATTGTTAACCTGATACGACTGAATAGGAATCAAAAACTTATGACAAGGAAGATAATCGAATCCGAAAGCCGGTATCGAGACTTTCTGCACGAAGACAGAAGTCTAAGACTCGGACAATTGACGGCATCGCTTTCGCACGAATTAAATCAACCATTAACTGCAATACTCAGCACAGCACAGGCAGGGATAAATTTCATTAATTCAAATGAAGCAAACCCTGATCTATTAAAACAAATATTGCAGAAGATTGTTGACAATGATAAAAGAACTGCTTCAATACTAAGTAGCATGCGAGGGATGTTGAAACTTGAAAATAGAGAAAAAGAGAAAATAAATCTTAATGTGCTGATAAATGAAGTTGTTGCGGTTTTCTATAGTGAAGCGAATAAACTTAATACCAAATTGAATCTGGAATTGTCAGACGAAGAAACTTTTATATTGGCAGATGGAATTCAGATTCAGCAGGTGTTGCTTAATTTCATATTGAATGCTTCACAGTCTATGGAAAAAACAAATGCTTCGAATAAAAAAATTACGGTATCAAGCACTATTAATAATTCAGAAGTTATAATTTCCGTCAGGGATAATGGTGTAGGACTAGATGAAGAAATGAAAGAAAAACTTTTTAAACCATTTGTCTCTGCTAAAAAAGAAGGAACCGGTATTGGTCTTACAATCTGTCGTTCTATTATTGAAGATCACCAGGGAAAAATATGGGCGGAGAATGTGCCTGATGGTGGTGCAAGATTTTCATTCAGTTTGAAAATCATTAAAGATGTATAAAAAGGAATCCAAAATATTTTTATTAGATGATGATGAGGAAATCAGGCAGAGTATTTCACTTTTGTTGAAGTCAGCCGGTTATGAAGTGGAAGCTTTTGCGAGTACAGAAAACTTCCTGGAAAAAGAAAATTACAAAGGTGCAGGCTGTATTCTTCTCGATGTTTTTCTGGAAGGAAAAACAGGTCTCGACCTTCAATCGGAAATTGAAACTAAGTTCGAATGTCTTCCAATTATATTTATTTCAGGACAAGGAAATATTCCAATGAGCGTTGAAGCAATGAAAAAGGGTGCATTGAATTTTCTTCAAAAACCGATTGATGATAAAGAATTATTTGGAGCTATAGAGGAAGCTTTTGAAAGAAGCAACGCACTTATAACAAAGCAAAACGACATAAACAGATTTAAAGCACTTATTAATGCGCTTACTGCAAGGGAGTATGAAATATTTTGCTATGTAATTACCGGGGCACTCAACAAACAAATTGCTGCTGAATTAGGAATTGCAGAACACACGATAAAAAATCACCGTCTAAAAATAACCGAAAAGCTTGGAGTAAAGTCAGTTGCTGAAATGATTTACATTGCAGACAAATTAAATATAA
This sequence comes from uncultured Ignavibacteriaceae bacterium, assembly GCA_963790385.1. Taxonomy (GTDB): domain Bacteria; phylum Bacteroidota; class Ignavibacteria; order Ignavibacteriales; family Ignavibacteriaceae; genus IGN2. The sequence goes on along the minus strand of CAWBOG010000002.1, from coordinate 292,451 downwards.
AAGGAACTTTAGTTAACAATCATTCTTAACATTTCTTAATCCCATCATTTATTAAACTAAGACCAACAAATAGAAGCAGGTTTCTTCTGAAGAGAAAAAACTAAGATGTCGTCCCTATGGGACTTAATAATTTGTTGCATATTTTATTCTAAAAATATGTTGTCCCTAACGGGACATTCCCTGTATTATCCCCCCTAAGAATAATTATCTGTCGGAAAAAAATTATTTTCTGGATGGGACAGTTTTTTCTTAATCCCATAGGGATTAAATATTTATAAAAAGATAAAACACAAAAAACAAAATAAACCCCGTTAGGGGTGATATATTAATTTCCCCCCACAATCTTTATCTCTTTCCGCATGCGGTGAACCTTCGGCGGATAAACTTCCGTTAAGCCGTATAGCTGGTAAACAAGCTGGTCTATTTCTTTGTCGAGCCTTTCGCATTTGCGCTTATTATTTCTATGTTGTCCCTATGGAACTCTGATTTTTGTTTGGTAATTCTTCTAAAATATTATATCCCTAACGGGACATTTTTTTATAATTCATTGCTGAACAGCTACAAGAGTTTAATCCCATAGACCTGCCTGCTGCAAGCAGGGATGATATAGAAAATCTCAAATTACTTTACACCATCTTCCACAATCCGATTATCGTTTAATAATAGCATCCATATAGGTCTATGTACCTATTTACACGAATTCCTTACGATGATATTTTTAATGAGGGTAATTCCTGTAAAGAAATTATCGAAAACAATTAGACCATCTTTTGATTAGTTAATTTATTCAAATCCTTAAACTGTTTTAGTTATGAAAAAAAATACAAGCGGATCATCGAAAATAAAAAAACAAAAAAATCCTGAAAACAATAAAGCATCGATTCACCATCTTCCATACAGTGAGCGATATGAAAGGGGAAAACAATTACGGGAGAGTTGCCCGCGTTCATCCCATGCAAAATGGGAAGAGCCTGCTAAACGTCCCGATCCAATCAACTTATTACTGGAAAGCGAGAAGGGACGAATTACAAAATTACTCCCACTTCGTCATGGACGTATGGCAAGATCACCTTTTACATTTTATCGAGGCTCAGCTTTTAATATGGCTGCCGATTTATCCTCTGTACCTGTTACAGGAATGATAGTGCAAGCTTGCGGGGACGCACACTTATCAAACTTTGGTGGATTTGCTACTCCCGAAAGGAATGTAATCTTTTCAATAAATGATTTAGACGAAACCCTTCCTGCTCCCTGGGAATGGGATCTTAAAAGATTAGCAACAAGTTTTGTGGTTGCTTGTGGGAATAACAATCTTAATGAAGACATTGCTAAAGATGCTGTTCTTGATTGCGTTCGTTCTTATCGTGAAAATATGTCTGTATACAGCAAGATGAAAATTCTGGAATTGTGGCATCATTCACTTGATGCGGATGTGTTGACATCAAAATTAAAAGACAAGGACATTCAACTCCGTGCTTCAAAACGATTGTCTAAGGAACGTAAAAGAAGTATTGCAGAAGAAATCTTTCCGGAAATTGAGAAAGGGAAAGGCAGTCAATCATTTATAAAAGATAATCTGCCTGCTATTTTTCATTGGGAGGGACATTCTCCCGGTGAGATTTCAGAGAGAGTCAATAATGTATTTCTGCAATATCAAAAAAGTCTTTCGCCGGTTTATGGTTTCCTGCTTGATCGTTATCAGCTTAAGGATGCAGCAGTGAAAGTAGTTGGTGTCGGAAGTGTGGGTACTTCATGCTGGATATTTCTGCTGATGACAAGTGACGGAGATAAACTTTTTCTTCAGGCAAAAGAAGCACGCACATCAGTACTTGAACCATATGCAGGCAAAAGCATATATCCAAACCATGGTCAGCGAATCGTAAACGGTTACCGACTTATTCAACCATTCAGCGATCCATTTCTTGGATGGACTACTGGATCTGACGAGCGAAATTATTTTATCCGTCAATTGCGGGATATTAAAATTTCGGTAAGAGTGGAAACATTCGTAAAAAGTGAAATGTTAGCCTATGCAGATTGGTGTGGACAGGCACTAGCGCTTTCGCACGCACGTTCGGGTGATGCAGCTATGCTCAGTGGTTATATGGGCACAAGTGACAAATTTGATAAAGCAATTTCCAGTTTCTCTTTTGAATATGCGGATCAAAACGAAAAAGATTATTCCTCCCTTACAAGAGCAATTAAGGAAGGTAAAATAGAAGCAGAGTTCGAGGAATAAAATAATAAAGATGATTCACCGTTAATTAGACTGTAGAAGATTTTTACAATCTTAACTTTAACTTTGCCAATTTTTTTATTTAGGACTAATTAAATTTTTACGTTCTTTCTCTTAAAAACTAATTTTAGTTTTAAAAAATTCACTAAGTTATTTCGGAACGAGACCGGCTGATATGTTTAAACTATGATTATTTTAACTCAAGATTATATATTATTTATTAAAATTGTCTAATGGAGATTTTTATGAGATCATCAAAATTCAGATTATTATTTTCTAGTGTAATTCTTATTTCACTAGTTTTTTTAATTAGCTGTTCATCAATTACTGTAAACCAGGATTACGATCCAGCGTATGATTTTTCAAATTTAAAAACTTTTGGATTCATACCAATTTCTTCAGAAGCAGGGATTGATCAGCTTAGTGCGGACAAATTAGGAAATGCAATTAAAACCGAGTTACTTGCAAAGGGATATAAACTTGAAACCCCGGCAGATTTCGGTATTGCATTGATGTTTAGCTCTCAAACAAAAACTAATATTCAGTCTTATGGATATGGATACGGTTATGGCGGCTGGGGAAGAGCGGGAATGTACGGAACAGGTGGGGTTGATGTGACACAATATCAGCAGGGGACGTTAATTATTGATATTATTGATATGTCCCAGCAAAAATTGATCTGGCGTGGTACAGGTTCAGGTGCAATGAGTGATTCACCTTCTGTTGAGACACGCACTGAAAACATTAATAATGCAGTCAATCAGATTCTCGCTCAATTTCCACCAGATAAGTCTAACTAATAAAATTAAACATCGAGAATTTTTTAAGAAAAATCGATATAGTAGCCGGATAGGACTTCCGGCTTTACTTTTAAAATGCATCGGAATTTGGTGTATTACTAACCTGAAAAATCTGTTATTTAAAACAACCAATCTTTAATTTCTCTTTGATTAGTATATAGGACTAAGTGCCTATTTACACGCCTGATCTCCAGACCTATTTTTAGTTCAATAATTAAATCATAAATACTAGCATAAACGCATGATCTATATAATTGATGACGATCAGAATGTAAGAGACGGATTTATGATGCTGCTTAATTCTGTGCGCCTTGAATGTAGTTGCTTTGAAAGTGCTGAAGAATTTTTAAAAAATTATAAAGCAAAGGCAAATGATTTAATAATACTTGATATGCAATTAACCGGAATGAATGGCTGTGCGTTATTGGAAAAAATGGATATGAAAGGATTGCATTTACCAGTTATTGTAATAACTGCATTTGATGAACCAAAGTATCGTGAATGCTGTAAGGAATATGGAGTTCTTGCTTATTTGCGAAAACCTGTTGACAGCGAAGCCTTAATAGATATAATTAAATACAATTTAGAAAATCAATCATCAATCAATAAAATATACTAACAAACAAAAAGGAGTAATGTATGAAAGTTCTACTCACTGCAATCTTTGTTTTATCTCTGGGAAGTTTAGTACTTGCTCAGGACGCAGATAAAAACTGGTTTAATGTCTATGGGTTTATAATGACTGACATTGGTTATGACGCAAATCAAATAAATCCTGATTGGTATGATGTTGTTCGACCAACCAAACTTCCCACTTATATGAATGAATTTGGAACAGATGGTAACGCTTACTTCAGTGCACGTCAAACACGCTTTGGTGTTCAAAGCGGAGTTCAAACAGGTCTTGGAGAATTATTTACACAGTTCGAATGGGAATTGTTTGGAGTTGGTGTTGATGCAGGTCAAACTACTATTCGTTTAAGACACGCATATGGACAACTTGGTCATTTTGGTGTTGGACAATACTGGTCACCATTTATGGATATAGATGTATTTCCAAATTCAGTTGAATACTGGGGACCAAACGGAATGGCTTTTTTTCGAAACTGTACAATTTCGATGGATGCCGATCATGGGGGATACAAGATTAACATTTGCTCTTGAAAGACCAGGTGCAAGTGCTGATGGAGGAATTTACAGCGGTTATTCAGAACTCGAAGATGTAAGTGCAAGATTTCCTGTACCGGATTTTTCTGCTGAGTATCGTTCAGCTCATGATTGGGGATATGTTGAAATCGCCGGTATAGTACGATACATGAAATGGGAAGACGCTGGTTTTACAGACGATATTGATTTAAGCGGTGATGATATTGGTTGGGGATTTAACTTAAGCTCTAATGTTAAGCTTGGCGCCGATAATTTATTAAGACTTTCAGTTCTTTATGGAGAGGGTGTTGAGAACTATATGAATGATGCACCTGTTGATGTAGCAATTGAAATAGATACTACCAATGGTGAGTTGATAATTGAAGGCGTTGCATTACCAGTATTTGGCGCAGTTGCTTTCCTTGAGCATCAATGGAGTGAAAAATTCTCCTCTACGATAGGCTGGTCAATGCTGAGCATTACCAATTCAAATGCACAAAACTTTGATGCTTTTAAATTGGGCAATTACGCACTTGGTAATATTATCTATTATCCTGTACCAAATGTTATGATGGCAGCTGAACTTCAGTGGGGTATGAGAGATAATTATAATAACCTGATGGATGATGCCGATTATCCCGAATACTATTTAAAAGATGCTGACATTTTCAAAGTACAGTTCTCATTCAAATATAATTTTTCACATAAAGTATTTTTCTAAAATTTTTAATTTATTAACTGAAAGGACCTATTTATTATGAAACAGTTTTTTATCAACTCCAGATTGATAGCAATAATGCTAATCGCATTATTTCTATCAAGTCCGGTAACATTATTTGCTCAGGATTTAAGCAAAGCGAATATTGAAAAAGTTCTCAACGAAGCATACAACAAATTCAAAGATGTAAAAGATGGAGCTAACGCTGATTACATTAAAGAACTTGCTACTGTTGATCCTAACATTTATGGTATTGCTCTGGTAACAACAGATGGACAGGTTTTTACTGCTGGTGATATCACTTCGATGGTATCAATTCAGAGTGTTTCTAAAGTATTTACAATGGCAAAAGTAATTGAAGAGCAAGGTCATCAGAAAGTTCAGGATATGATAGGTGTAGATGCAACCGGTGAAGTGTTTAATTCTATTTGTGCAGTTGAAAGAATGAGAGGAAAAGAAATAAATCCACTCGTCAATCCGGGTGCAATTGCTTCAACAAGTATGATTGAAGGTGCTGATTCTTCTGCAAAGTGGAAAAGCATACTTCAGGTTCATAGCGAATTTGCCGGTCGTCAGTTATCTCTTAATATGCCGGTGTACATTAGTGAAGCCGGAGACAATTTACGTAACCAGGCAATCGCTCATTTACTTTTAGCATACGGAAGAATGTATTTCGACCCTGTGCAGGCTACAGATATTTATACAAAACAGTGTGCAATTAATGTAAGCGCAAAAGATGCCGGAATTATGGCAGCAACACTAGCCAACGGTGGTTTTAATCCTGTAACAAAAAAGAAAGTTGTATCACCTGAAGCTGTTATGTACACTCTTCCAGTTATGTCAACTGCAGGACTTTATGATGATTCAGGAATCTGGTTTTATAATGCGGGCGTACCAGCAAAAAGTGGTGTTGGTGGATGTTTAATAGCTGTGGTACCAGGGAAATTCGGAATTGCAGTTGTATCACCTCCTTTAGATAAAGCAGGAAATAGTGTGAAAGGTCAATTGGCTATCAAGTACATCATTCAGCAGCTTGGAGTTGATCCATATCTGATTACACCAAAGCAATAAAATCGAATTCAAGTGATTCAAATGAAAAATAAATTTTACATAGTCTCTCGAAGAACATTTTACTTATTAATTCTTCTACATTCCTTAAGCATAGTAGTAAGTAAAGCGCAATCTGATGATAACTATTTATTCAACGATTCCCATTTCCATCTGACAAATTATGTTCAGGAAGGAATTGAAATGGAATTTTATGTTGATTCAATTATGGGTGATAAAATAGGGAGATCAACTGTTTTTGGACTTCCTGTGCAACAGCAGTGGTCATACCGTGTAACAGGAAATAATGCACCAACTTACTATCTCGATACAGATGCTCACTTATACTATTACTCATTTTGTGATGCCTGGATTGCGATGCAGTATAAATCACTTCCCAAAGAAAAACAAGAACGTCTCGATCCGATGATCATTGGTTTTAATGTTACAGATATGTATGCAGCAGATCATATTAAAAGAGTTCTTACAACTTTTCCCGGAGTGTTTACAGGCATAGGAGAATTTTCTATTCACAAAGAATTTGTCTCGTCAAAAATTGAAGGTGATGTAGCAAGTCTAACAGATCCCGCACTGGATAGGATTATGGATTTCTGTGCTGAATCCGGTTTGCTTGTATTAATTCATAATGATATAGATAATCCTTTTCCGAAACCGGGCAAACCAAATTACGTAACAGGATTTCAGGAACTCATAAAAAGACATCCGAACACTACGATTATCTGGGCACATCTTGGTTTAGGAAGAATCATCAAACCAATTGAAAATATGGGACAGCTTTTTGAAGATATGCTTTCAGATCCTGCATATAATAATCTTTACTTCGATCTATCCTGGGAAGAAACTGCAAAGTGGCTTGATTACAATGATAAGTCGTTAGAACGAACTGCAGAGATAATAAAAAAATATCCCGACAGATTTTTATTTGGTACTGATAACGTAGCACCGAACAAACAAGAGAAGGAACTTTATGTTTATCATCTGTATGACAGACTCTGGAAAGCTGTTGGTGAAGAAGTTACTTATAAAGTATCTATAGGAAATTATGAAAGATTATTTGGCGATGCTCGTATAAAAGTTAGAGCCTGGGAGAAAGCGAATCTTAAATGAAACAGAGTGTCGCTCTCACAACAATTATAATTATTCTTTGTTTTGTAATGGTAGCATATATTCCAGTCCGCGGACAACAATTTAACTCAGATAATTATTTATCGAAACCACACGGAGTTGCAACTATAATTCTAACATATGGTCAACGAAACTCTATGTTGATGAACACATTTTCGTTATTTCCCCGCTGGGAATTCACAGCCGCGGTATATATCTATAACAACGATGATGACCCGAGTACCGATGACGGATACTCGACTTCCTTTTACTTCAAGTATATGATTTATGAGAATGAGGCTAAAACCGGAGGTTGGGCAGTTAAGGGGGGTACGGGTCTGGATCCGGGTTTACTCGATGCCCAGGATAGATTAAATGATGGATTTCAATCATTCTGGGTGAATTCACCAATAACACTTGCGTTTTTAAACAACACACTTTCATGGGATATAATGCCGGGTACTAGTGTTACTGAAAACTATGGGTCAGAAGACAAAACAGCCTGGGCATTTACATACGCAACTCGTTTGGCCTGGTATCCATTCAGCCCGGAGTGGTCGATTGTTGGTGAAGTTATGGGTTCTGAAGGTGATTTGGATGTTCCAGCTGAATACAGAACCGGGTTACGCTGGGAACCGAGTCAGTACTCTGTATTTGCAATTACTTATGATCACGAATTTAAAGGTGGTACAGGAGGAGCAGGTTGGGAATTCGGTGTGATGCTGTTTACTCCGCCATTTGCGAAACTTTAGTTGAAAAGTAATAATGTCAAATGAATAATAAAAAGATCAATATTAATTAACTAAAAAGTTAAAATAATAATTATGAATAAATTTATAGAAATACTTCAGCTGTATCCTGAGTTAGCACTTTTCCTCGTACTAGCTTTAGGATTTGCTTTTGGAAAAATCAACATTGGCAATTTCAAAGTTGGTTCAGCGCTGGGGACTTTGTTTGCCGGAGTTTTGGTCGGCCAATTTCACATTAATATTGATCCGATCGTGAAAGTTATATTCTTTGATTTGTTCCTCTTTGCAACAGGCTACAAAGTTGGTCCGCAATTCTTCCAGGGATTAAAAAAAGATGCAGGTCCCCAATTGATACTAACTGTAATTCTCTCTTTAGTCAGTTTGTTTACGGCATACGCTATTGGCAAGTTTATGAATTTCGATGTTGGAATCACAGCCGGTATGCTTGCTGGTGCATTTTCTCAGTCAACGATAATCGGTACTGCAAGTGAATCAATTCAACGTCTTCCGCTACCCGAAGCAGAGAGAACAATTCTGTTAAATAACATTGCTGTCGCTTATGCTGTCACCTACCTTGTCGGAACAATTTTTATTGTTTGGTTTCTTTCGTCATTGGCACCAAAAATATTAAAAGTTGATTTGAAGTCATCCAGCAAAGAGCTTGAGAAAAAATTATTTGGAAAATCTGAAGATGAAGAGGGAATCGGGTCAGCCTTTGAGGATTGGAAGTTGCGTGCATTCAAAATTATTAGTGAAAAATGGGTTGGGAAGAGTGTTCGAGATGTTGAGCAAAGCGCACCAAACTTCAGGATATTCATTCATAGGATTCGCAGAGAAGGTAAAATTATTGAGTCTGACACAAATACAATTTTAAAATCGGGTGATGTTATTGCCTTAATGACCAGATACAGAGTATTATTTGAAAAGTTGAATGATATTGGTCCAGAAGTGATGGATCAGGAATTATTAGACTATCCAATCGCATACAGAGATGTGATAATTACCAGTAAAAAATTAGCTGGTAGGACACTAAAAGAATTAGCAGTGGAATATGGGCAGGGTGTAAAGCTTCACAAACTTATACGAACCGGTCAGGAAATTCCATTTACTCCTGAAACGATCGTCAATCGTGGTGATCTCTTAAAAGTATCAGGACTTTTACCTGATGTTGAACGAGCAGCAGAACAGGTTGGTTATGTTGATAGGATTTCTGCCGAAACAGATATGATATTTGTCGGTATCGGAATATTGCTCGGAGGATTGGTTGGACTTTTAGCTGTAACTGTAGGCGGTGTATCTATTACTTTAACAACCAGCGGTGGTGCACTTGTAATGGGATTAATATTCGGATGGCTGCGTTCCAGGACACCTAAATTTGGTCGCATTCCTGATGGGGCACTATGGATTTTTGACTCTGTTGGTCTTGCAGTATTTATTGGTATTGTCGGGTTGTCAGCAGGTCCAAGCTTCATTTCCGGTCTTTCTCAGACGGGCTTAAGTTTACTTGTCGCTGGTTTAATTGTAGCAATATTGCCGCACATTATCGGACTTTATGTAGGACATCGGATATTAAAAATTAATCCTGTCATTCTACTCGGAGCTCAGGCAGGTGCCGGGACAACAACTCCAGGTTTGAAGGCAATTCAGGATTCTGCAAACAGTAAACTGCCTGTACTTGGTTATACAGTACCGTATGCACTTGGAAGTATTTTACTTACCGCCTGGGGTCCTGTGATAGTAGGAATGATGAGTTAATATAATGTGAATCAAAAATTAATATTGAATAGAAATAATAGTTTGAAAATTTTATTAATAAATAAAAAGATGAACTGATGAAACAATCAACCGGTTATTTAAAACTGCGTGATGCTCGTAATACAAAGGGCTTAGCATTTACTAAAGCAGAAAGACGCAAGTATAAATTAGATGGATTATTGCCTGACGGTATTGAGACAATTGAAACAAATATTCAACGAGTGCAGGAACAATTAAAAGAAATTGAACTGCCAATTCATAAATACATTTATTTATCAAATTTACTCGACATTAATGAAACATTATTTTTTAGAACAATAATAAGCGATCCCGCCAGATTTTTGCCTCTTGTTTATACACCAACAGTTGGTGAAGCATGCGAACGCTTTGGTCATATTGCCCGGCGTCCAAGAGGTCTTTTTATTTCTATTAAAAATAAAAACAGGATTGAGACTCTTCTTAAAAACTGGCAGGTTAAAGATGTCAGGTTTATTGTTGTCACTGATGGTCAGAGAATTTTAGGACTTGGTGATCTTGGAATTTTTGGAATTGGTATTCCGATAGGCAAATTAGCATTGTACACAAGTTGTGCCGGAGTTCCTCCGGAATACACACTTCCGATTGTTCTGGATGCGGGAACGAACAATGAAAAGTATTTGAATGATCCTCTTTACCCGGGACTAAAACAAAAAAGAGTTACTGGAAAAGAATATGATGATTTTATAAAAGCATTTGTCAAAGCAGTAACAAAAGTTTATCCAAAAGTTTGTATTCAGTGGGAAGATTTTGCCGGTGTAAATGCAATCCGTATCCTTGATAAATACAGAGATAAGATCTGCACATTCAATGACGATGTGCAGGGTACAGCTGCAATAGCTGTTGCAGGATTCATTGCAGTAAGTCGATTACTGAATAAATCTTTTAAAGAACAAAAATTTCTATTTCTGGGTGCAGGTGCCGCGGCTTTCGGTATTGCTGATATGCTTGTTAAGAAGTTTCAGAAAGATGGATTGAGTAAAGAAGAAGCATACAACCGATGCTGGATGTTTGATGTGAATGGATTACTTGTCAAATCAAGAACCGATCTTGCTGAGCATCAAAAAGAATTTGCTCACGAGAGTGAACCCTCAAAAGATTTCGCAGAAAGTATTTTAAAGATAAAACCTACTGCAATAATTGGTGTAAGCACTGTTGGAGGAGCTTTCACTCAGCAAGTAGTTGAAAATATGAGTTCCATTAATGAACGTCCGATTATTTTCCCTTATTCAAATCCAACTTCTCATTCAGAATGTACGGCAGAGCAAGCTTATACCTGGAGTAAAGGCAAAGCAATTTTCGCAAGTGGTAGTCCATTTGCTCCTGTAACCTACAATGGAAAAACTTTTACTCCCGGGCAGGGGAACAATGTTTTCATTTTTCCTGCGCTTGGTTTAGCAATCTATGCAACAGAAGCAAAAAGAGTTACTGATGAAATGCTGCTAACAGCATCAGAAGCAGTAGCTGAACAAATATCTGAAGAAGATTTTTCTAAAGGACTAATTTACCCACCCGTAAAAAATATTAGGGAAGTATCAATAAATGTTGCTGTAAAAGTTGCTGAAGAAATTTTCAGAAGCGGATTAGCACGAGTTAAAAAACCAAAGAACATCAGGAAATTCATTAAAAGTAAAATGTATGAACCTGTTTACAAATAATAACTAATCATTTATAAATAATTAAAAGGAGTAGTGTGATGAAAAAAATAGTTGGATTCTTTTTAGTCATTGCTGTTGTGTTAACAGTAAATGCACAGGATTTACCACACGTAGTTATTCTTGCTACTGGCGGAACTATTGCAGGCGCAGCACCGACTGAAGTTCAGTCCGGATATCAATCAGGACAGGTTGGTGTTGAAATATTAATTAATGCCGTACCGCAGTTGGAAGAAATTGCAGTTGTAACCGGTGAACAGATTTCAAACATCGGTAGCCAGGATATGAGTGATGAAGTTTGGCTGAAACTTGCAAAACGCTGTAACGAATTATTGGCTCAGGATGATGTTGATGGAATCGTAATAACACACGGAACTGATACTATGGAAGAGACTGCATACTTTTTAAATCTTGTTCTTAAATCAAAGAAACCTGTAGTACTAACATGTTCAATGCGTCCGTCAACTGCACTAAGTGCAGATGGTCCGTTAAATATTTTTAATGCAGTTGCAGTTGCCGGAAGCGAAGAATCCATGGATCGTGGTGTAATGGTAGTTGCAAATGATCTTATCCATTCAGCAAGAGCAGTGGTAAAAACTAACACTACTTCCGTTCAAACATTTTTATCTCCCGGTGTTGGGCCGCTTGGAACCGTAAATTACGGTGATATAAATTACTTTGACTATCCAGATAAAAAATTTACATATCAAACCCCATTCAGTGTTGATGGAGTAACAAGCTTACCACGTGTCGACATTTTAGCTATTTATGAAGATGCACCTGGTGATTTAATAAAAGCTTCTGTTGATTTTGGTTCAAAAGGTATTGTTACAAGTGGTGTTGGAAATGGTAATATGCCAAAATCCTGTGTCGAAGCATGTGAATACGCTGTGAGCAAGGATGTTGTAGTTGTTCGTGCTGCTCGTGTACTTACTGGATTCGTTGATCGAAACATCGAATTGGATGACGATGCACTTGGATTCAATGCATCCTATGAATTAATTCCTTCGAAAGCAAGAGTACTATTGAGAGTTGCATTGTTGACAACAAATGATCCCGTAAAAATCCAGGAATATTTTGAAGAATATTAATTCCAAAATGGAATTCAATAAAAATAATTTACAAAAGGTGCAATAATGATGTGGATTGAACTTCTCATACTCTTTACTGTGCATTGTAATAGGTGCAAGACTTGGTGGAATAGGTTTAGGAACGCTGGGTGGGATCGGGTTGGTGATTCTGGTTTTCGTTTTCGGTTTACCGCCAGGGTCACCACCCGGTATTGTGCTGGGAATGATTATCGCAGTAATTACTGCGTTGGCGTCGATGCAATCAGCAGGTGGTCTGGACTATCTTATTTCCTTTGCAACAAAGGTCATGAGAAAAAAACCTCAAAACATAACATTTGTTGCGCCATTTGTTACTTACTTTTTGATTTTGGCGAGTGGTACACAACACGTCATTTACGCTTTGCTTCCTGTTATTGCAGAGGTTTCAACCAAAGCAGGAATTCGTCCTGAACGTCCATTGTCTATCAGCGTTACTGCTTCTATGTATGGCGTAATTTCTTCACCAATAAGTGCTGCAACTGTTGCGTTGTTAGCTGCACTTGTTTCTTATAATGTTAGCTTGCTTCAGATTATGATGGTGATTATTCCCGCTTCAATTCTGGGAGTGCTGGTTGGAACTTTATCAGTTGCCTGGAAAGGAAAAGAATTGAAAGACGATCCCGAATACCAGGAAAGATTAAAATCTGGAAAAATTCTGGAAGCAAGTGCTTCTGTAGAATTAGCAAAAGAAAAAATAGGCAACGCACGGAATTCATTATTAATATTTTTGGTTGCGATAGTCGTTGTAGTGTTCATTGGTATTTTTCCTGAACTTCGTCCAAGCTATGAAATGTTTACAGGAAAGGTATCAAGCATTTCAAACAATTGGAAATGGGTGATGCGATTATGATCATCATGCTTGCTGCAGCAGGAATAATGATGATTTTCTTTAAAGCAAAGCCGGGCGAAGCCGTCAAAGGAAGCATTATGAACGGTGGTGTTGTTGCTGTAATCTCAATACTTGGTGTATCGTGGATGGGTTCATCTTTCTTTGAAGGAAATAAAATTGAAATTGTCGGCGGAATTTCAGGAATAATTCAACAGGCACCGTGGGTGATTGTAATTGGTTTGTTCGTTCTTTCAATGCTCTTGTTCAGTCAGGCTGCAACTGTCGTGACTTTAATGCCGGTTGCAGTTGCACTTGGAATGCCTTTGTGGATTTTAATTGCAGTGTATCCTGCAGTTAATGGATTTTTCTTTTTACCAACTTACGGAACCGTTCTGGCAGCAGTTTCATTCGATCGAACAGGAACCACAAAAATTGGGAAGTATCTTTTAAACCACAGCTTTATGCTTCCCGGGTTTGTGTGCTTGATTGCCACGACCCTCTTTGCGTTTATTATTAGTTCATTTTTATTATAAAATTTATTTGGAGTCAGTCATGAAATTAAATTATAAAATAATTTTAACAGTTATTATTGGGGTGATGATTCTTCCTTCATTTCTTCTTGGACAGGAAGGATATAGAACAGAAAGTGATTTGTTGGGTGAAAAACAAATTCCTAATAATGCTTACTATGGTGTTCAAACTTTGCGAGCAATTGAAAATTTTCAGATAAGTGGTCAGACTACCAAAGATTATCCTGAACTTGTAGATGCATTTGTACTTGTAAAGCTTGCAGCAGCAAAAGCTAATTATGAATCAGGTGCATTACCCAAATATGTACTTGATGCCGTTGAAAAAGCGTGTAACGAAGTACTTGCGGGCAAATATCACGATCAGTTTGTTGTTGATCTTTACCAGGGTGGTGCCGGAACTTCAGCAAATATGAATGTTAATGAAGTGCTTGCAAATATTGCTCTGGAACTCAGCGGACATCCGAAGGGAGATTATGCTTACATCGAACCCCACGATCATTTAAATATGTCTCAATCAACAAACGATTCTTATCCTACTTCTCTTCACGTTGCTATTATTCTTATGAATAAAAAACTGATGACCGAACTTGAATCATTAATATCTTCCTTTGAAAAGAAAGGAAAAGAATTTGAAAATATATTAAAGATGGGAAGAACAGAATTACAGGATGCAGTTCCTATGACGCTTGGTCAGGAGTTTAATGCATTCGCCTCACAACTTAAAGGATCCATTAATGAACTAAAGCGAGCAGAAGAAAATCTGTATGTAATTAATATGGGTGGAACTGCAATTGGAACTAAACTCACAGCACAAAAGGGATTCGTTGAAAACTGTGCTAAAAATCTTGCTCAATTGACCGGAAAGCCATTTGTTCCGGCAACAGATTTAATTGCTGCAACTTCTGATCTTTCTGCATTTGTTGAATATTCTAGTGCACTAAATACATTATCAGTCAGACTATCTAAAATTGCCAGCGATTTAATTCTGTTAGCTTCAGGTCCAAGAACAGGATTATTTGAAATTAACCTTCCTCCAATGCAGCCTGGCTCATCTATAATGCCCGGAAAAGTAAATCCGGTTATGCCTGAATTAATGAATCTTGTTGCATTCAGAGTTATGGGAAATGATGTTGCTGTTACGATTGCTGCAAAGACGGGACAACTTCAACTTAACGCTTATGAACCATTAGCAATTTCTGCAATACTTGAATCGCAGAAGCTGCTGACAAATACAATGACAGCTTTACGTACAAAGTGTGTTGATGGAATAACTCCAAACGATAATATAATGGAAAAATATATTGAGCAGAGCATAGGGATAGTTACAGCTCTTAATCCAGTACTAGGTTACGAAAAAACAACTGAGCTTGCAAAGGAAGCTCTGGAAACTGGAAAAGGAGTTTTGGAACTGGTTCGTGAACAGAATCTTCTAACCGAAGAACAAATAAAAGTATTACTTGATCCAAAGAAGATGACCGGACAGTAATAAGTTGCTTTTAATTAAGTTAGCAAGACTTGAAAAATAAAATAACCAGTAAGGTGATATTATGAACAATAGTCTTTCAACCAGAGACTTACCACAGATAACTATCGGTGTGGTATTTATTCTGCTTATGATAATTGGAAGTGTCTGGGTATTTATGCCATTTGTAGCCGCACTACTCTGGGCAACTATAATTGTTATTTCTACATACAACTTGATGTTGAAATTACAAAAGCTGCTCTGGAATAAAAAAGGACTTAGCTGTAACAGTAATGGTTTTAATTATTTTAATGGTAATTCTCGTTCCGATTGCTATGGTTGTTGGGACGGTAATTATGAATGCAGGTGAGATTACTGGCTGGATAAATTCACTTTCAGGTTTACGTGTTCAATCTGCACCGGACTGGATTGTTGGACTTCCGGTCGTAGGCTCACAAATAGCAAATGGATGGAATCAGCTTGCATCTTTAAATAATGATGAAATAATTAAAAAAATAATTCCATTCCTTGACGATGTTTTAAAATGGTTCGTTTCACAGGCCGGAGGCTTTGGTTTATTTATTATTCACTTCCTTATTACAGTTGTTCTCTGTGGAATACTTTATTCCAAAGGTGAAATTGCTGTACAAGGATTGAGAAAATTTGCTATCCGGCTTGCCGGTGAAAGAGGTGATGCAATCGTAACCTTAGCCGGACAAGCTGTTAAAGCAGTAACAATGGGTGTCGTAATAACGGCATTACTCCAATCAGTTTTGGGTGGGATAAGTCTGGCTGTTTGCGGAGTTCCAAGAGCAGGATTGCTTACTGCAATTATGTTCATTCTTGGACTAACTCAGATTGGAGGATTACCAGTTTTACTTCCTGCAGTAATCTGGAAGTATGCTTCGGGTGATCCTGTTTGGGGAACAGTGCTTTTAATCTTAGCAGTCATAGTTGGGCTTTCGGATAATTTCATTCGTCCATTTCTTATTAAGCGAGGTGCAGACCTTCCAATATTATTAATCTTTGCCGGAGTTATTGGTGGCTTGATAGCTTTTGGAATTGTTGGTCTTTTTATTGGTCCTGTTATTTTGGCTGTTACTTATACGCTACTCAAGGCCTGGATAAATGAAAATAAAAGTGAATCAGCCGAGACTAAAAATATTTTAAGAAAATAAAACTTTAACTTAAATTTCAAAAAGAAATATTTTTAAAGGAAAGAACTAAATGAAAAACATAATTAATATTTTATTCATTACGCTGCTCTTTACAACTTTAACTTTCAGTCAGAGTAGTTATGGGAGTGACTTATCCGCAACTGTTGCATTTCCAACAGGTGTAAATGAAGAATACTTTAAAACCGGATATGGAGCTATTGGAGGGTTTTACTATGAGATGGAATCCAACTGGCGCATAGGATTAACACTCGGCTTCATCTATTCCGGAATAAATGGAGACGAAGTTAACAATTATTTTCAAACTATTGATCAACAACAAGGAAGTGTTGCATTAAGTGGAAACGTTTCAACAATTCCCATACTACTAAGTTTTAAATATATGTTGCCCGGCACTTCACCAAGATTTTATGCAATAATTGAAGCCGGACTTTATTTATACTCAACAAAAGCAAATGGAACAATAACATATAGCAACGGTGAGTCTTCTCCAGTAGATGAATCGGAATTCAGCAGCGAACCAGGATTTGATCTTGGATTTGGCGCACTCTTTCCGGTAGGTAAAGAGATTTCTATTGATGTAAATGCAAGATATCATTTTGTTCGTAATTCAGGAACAATCAAAGTCCAATATGATTATGATAACCAGGGTAATTACTATCCTTCAGAGGAATCGGTCGGGTCAAGTCACTTTTTTAATATTGGTTTAGGTGCCAACTGGAATTTTGATTTATAAGAAATACAATCCAATATTCAATATTCCTAAATATTTTTTGGAGAGAGAATAAAAATGAAACAGTTGAGAAGAATAATTATTTTTTCGGAAAGACGATGAGACTTAAATTAATCTTTTGTCTGTTACTATTTTCGTTGATATCGATCAAAGCACAGGATAGACAATTCTGGGATCAGGCTATAGGCAGCAAAGCAGCTTTGCTTGGTGGAATTGTTGTAGGTGGAGTGGATGATTACACTGCAACTTTTTATAATCCCGGCGCACTAAGCTTTTTACTTAAGAAAAGTATGAGTGTGAACTTTAATATGTATGGCATAAAAGATTTTCAATTTATAGATGGCGGCGGTCCGGATATTGACTCCAGGTACACAAGAGTTTCATTATATCCTGCTTCGTTAGCTGGTCCTCTCCCATTTTTAGGTGATTCACTAAATAGATTTAGTTATATGATCTATTGCAATGGATATTCTTATGTCAGAATATCAGAACAGTACGAAGGTTATGCGGATGTGATTCCTACCCGACCTCCATCTCAAGTTGGTTTACCCAATTTATTTGAAGGAGATGAATTTCTGATTAACGAAGGAAAAGTTGATGCATTACTTAACGAGGTAAGCGTAGGATTTGGTTATGCGAAAAAGATTTCAGACAACGTTGGGGTCGGTTTTACTTTGATCGGTGCTTACCGTGACCAAACAAAAATTCGTTACGAATCGTATTCCGCTTTCGACACAACTAATCAACGAACTGCTACAACCGATGTGTATGTCGATCTAGATTATTGGGCTGTCAGGTTTTCAGGGAAATTCGGAATCGAAGCAAATTGGAAAGACCTAAAATTAGGGGTAACATTAACTACACCAAGCATAGCTTTAAAATTTGCAAGTGGTGGAACGGACGGTGCGAATATAACATCTAATAATGTTTTAGTATCCGTTGACAGTGCCACTTTGGAAGTACTTCCAATTGATATTCTTGCTTCAGATCGGCAGGAAGGTTTACCGGTCTCGTATAAGTCACCATTCTCAATGGCGGCAGGGATAGAGTACACTTACTCGGAAGATACAAAAATACATTTTGCCTGTGAGTGGTTTGCACCATTATCTACTTATGTAGTTATGCAGCCGGAGAGTGATAATTTTATAAGGAATGGTTCCGGCAATTACGAACAAATTGACAGTGATGAGCTGTTAAAAGTTTATGATGCAATGCAAAGTGTTTTCAATATCGGTATTGCTCTAGAACAAAAACTTACTGATAAAATAACTGGGTACGCAGCAATTAGAACAGACTTCAGTAATGCAGATTTCGAAGAAATTAATGGTCTTTATCTTGGGTTTACCGATTGGAACAATTACCATTTTACTGCCGGTGCTTCAACAAATTATAATGATACTTTTATTGGAGTTGGATTTGAATACACACACGGAGAAAACTCAAGCTTCCCGCAGCTATTTAATTTTCCTTCCGGAGTAGTTGAACCGGGAGATATAGTACTGTTTGATAAACGTGGCACCTGTGAGGCAATTTATAACAACTTTAATTTATTCTTTGGTGTAACGCAGTTGTTATAATAATGATGTGTTTGTAAAAATTTGATTGATAATTCGAAAAAAAAGTAAAAAGTTGGACTAATATTTTTTCGTTATACCCGGGTGGGTAAGATAATAATTTGTTAATTTCAATAAGTATTCTCTACTTTTCTTACTTGAATACTACTGAAATTTAATCTATTAAATTGAATAATAAATAACAGAATACTTTATTTTCTCAAGGAGTTAATAATATGTTAAATCTAAAAAAACGAATCAGCGTTTTTATATTTCTGATTCTGGGAGTAACACTGGTTTTTCTTACTGTATCTTGTGGTGAAGAAGAACAACCGGTTGGTGCAGCTCCTGAAGTGCAGGTTGTTAAAGCAATTAAGATGGATGTTCCAATCACCGGAGAGTGGGTTGGTCAGACACTTGGAGCAGTTGATATAGAACTAAGAGCCAGAGTCGAAGGTTGGCTTACAGGAATCTACTTCAAGGAAGGCAGCGAAGTTCGGCAGGGAGCACTTTTGTATTCTATTGATGCAACTGAACTGCAAGAAGCTGTTGCTCAAGCTGAGGGAAAAGTTGCTGCAGTCAGAACTCTGTTAACACAGGCTGATGAAGATGTTAAACGGTATACTCCGCTTGCTGAAGCCGGCGCAGTTAGTCAGCGCGATCTCGAAATTGCAATTTCAAGATATGATTCTCAAAAAGGTGAATTAGATGCGGCACTTGCCTCATTAAATATTGCAAAGACGAATTTAGGCTATGCAACTGTTTACGCACCGATAAATGGATTGATTGGTATTTCTGCAGCAAGGGTTGGAGATTTTGTCGGTCGTCCACCAAATGCAATCATACTCAATACAATTTCACGGGTTGATTCAATTCACGTTCGGTTTTCAATTTCTGAACAGGAATATTTGGAGTTAGTTAAACGACTGGATGAAATGAAAGCTTCTTTAAAAGGCAAGAAGAGAGAAATTGAAATGGTTCTTGCTGATGGATCTGTTTATCCGGATAAAGGAGTTATCAGTTTTGCACAGAGACAAATCGATGCAGCTACAGGAACATTGCAGTTCGAAGCTTCATTTCCAAATCCGAAGAGAACTTTAAGACCCGGTCAATTTGCAAAAATCAGAATCGTAATTGATGAACGAAAAGATGCAATAGTAATTCCTTCGAGATCAATATTTGAAATCCAGGGACAGAAAACAGTTTATGTGGTGGATGCTGATAATAAAGTTGTTTTGAGAGTAGTGCAAACGGGGCCTTCGTATAATAATAATGTGGTGATTGAATCAGGTATTAATCCTGGTGAAAATGTAATCTATGAAGGAATGTTAAAAGTTAAGCCGGATTTCACAGTTTCTCCGGTCGAAGCAAAGATTCCAGCAATGCAGGAAAAAACTTCGAAGGAGAAATAACTTATGGCTAATTTTTTTATTCGTCGTCCTATTGTTGCTATGGTGATATCCATAGTGATGGTGCTTGTTGGAATTATTGTTATGAGCGGACTTCCAATAGCGCAATTTCCCGATATCGTCCCTCCGATGATAAATGTAACCACGACTTATGTTGGTGCTTCTGCAATTGACGTTGAACAATCTGTTGCAACACCCCTTGAGCAGCAGGTCAATGGTGTAGAGAATATGATTTACATGAAATCAATAAATGGAAACGATGGAACTATGACACTTCAGGTTTCATTCGATGTTGGTTCAGATTTGGATATGTCAAACGTTCTCACTCAGAATCGTGTTAATCAGGCAGAAGCTTTTCTTCCCGGTTCAGTTAAGAATTATGGAGTCACTGTAAAAAAATCTCTTGTGTTTCCATTAATATTGATCACACTAAAGTCACCAGAAGGGCAATATGATAATAACTTCCTGAGCAACTACGCTTCGATTAATATTAATGATCGAATAAGCAGAACAAGTGGAGTTGGTGATGTAAAACTTTTTGGTGGAAGTGATTACGCAATGAGAATTTGGGTTAAGCCTGACATTCTTGGGAAACTTAATCTCACCGTTCCGGAAATTGTTAAAGCTGTTCAGGATCAAAACGTGATTAGTCCTGCAGGACAAATTGGTGCTCCACCTGCACCTGAAGGAACTGATTTTACTTATACAGTAAAAACTCAGGGCAGATTACTAAATGAAGAAGAATTTGGTCAGACGATAGTAAGAACAAATCCTGATGGTTCTCAGTTAAGGTTGAAAGATGTTGCAAGAATTGAATTAGGTACATTGTTATACAACCAGATTGGTCGTAATAACGGCAAACCTGCAGCTACGATTGCTGTTTTCCAGTTGCCCGGTTCAAATGCAATTGAAGTAGCAGATAATATTAAAAAAACGCTGGAAGAACTTTCAGCAAACTTTCCTCCCGGAATGATTCACGAAATTTCTCTTGATACTACTCTGCCAATCCAGGAAGGAATAACCGAAATTATTCATACCCTATTTGAAGCAATATTGCTGGTAATATTAGTTGTATTCATATTCCTGCAAAACTGGCGCGCAACTTTAATTCCTCTACTCACTGTGCCTGTATCATTAATCTCTACATTCATCGTTTTTCCAATGCTTGGATTTTCAATCAACACTTTATCATTACTTGGAATGGTATTAGCAATTGGAATTGTGGTTGATGATGCAATAGTGGTTGTTGAAGCAGTGATGCATCACATTGAACATGGTATGCAACCAAAAGAAGCTGCTTTTCAGGCGATGAAAGAAGTTTCAGGACCAGTGGTTGCAATTGCGCTTATTCTTGCTGCTGTGTTCGTGCCAGTTGCATTTATGGGTGGCATCACCGGAAGATTGTATCAACAGTTTGCAATTACAATAGCAATCTCAGTTTTATTTTCAGCATTTAATGCTCTAACGCTTAGTCCTGCGCTTGCTGCAATTCTGTTAAAACCTGCAGGAGGAAAAAAATCTCCGTTAGATAAATTTTATAAATGGTTCAACAAACACTTTGATAGATTCACAGGAAGTTATGTTTCATTTACAGGAATACTAATTCGTAAAGTATCACGAAGCATGATTTTTATCGGAATCATTTTAGTACTCACTATTCTGTTATTTAAGGGAGTGCCGAGTGGTTTCGTTCCCGAGGAAGATAATGGATATTTCCTTGTTAACGTACAATTGCCTGATGCAAGTTCTTTACAGAGAACTGATCTTGCCTGTAAAAAAATAGAAGAGATACTTGCCAATGAAAAAAGTATAGACAACTTCACCACAATCGCAGGGTATAGTTTTATTACCGCTGTGGCAAGTTCAAATGTGGCAACATTTTTTATTTCATTGAAACCATGGGAAGAGAGGACTGAAACTTCGGAAAGATCATTCGAAGTAATTGAATCTTTGAATAAAATTCTTTCTGCTTCAGTACCCGAAGCGTTTGTTTATGTATTCGGACCACCGGCAATCCAGGGTTTGGGAACCGGTGCAGGATTTACTTTTATGCTTCAGGATAAAAGTGGAAACACACCACAGGAACTTGCTGCTCAGGTTAATAATTTCATTACCGAGGCAAAAAAGAGACCCGAAATTGGAAGAATTGCAACACTATATCGTCCGAGCGTCCCACAGATTTATGCCGAAGTAAATCGAGATAAAGTTCTTAAACAAGGTGTAACAATCGCAGATGTAAATACTACTCTCGGTTCTCTCTTAGGTGCAAATTATATAAATGACTTCAACAGGTTTGGTAGAGTGTATAAAGTTTATCTATCTGCTGAAGGAGAATACCGAAACGAAACCTGGGATCTTGGTCAATACTTTGTTCGGAATAATCAGGGAAGTATGGTTCCGCTTAATACACTTGTGACTATGAAACCTTCAAGCGGTCCTGAATATACAAACAGGTTCAACCTTTTCCGTTCTGCAGAACTGACCGGAACTCCTGCACCTGGTTATACTTCTACCCAGGCAATTACTGCTTTGCAGGAAGTTGCCGCACAAGTTCTCACGCAGGGCTGGGGTTATGATTGGGCGAATATGTCTTACCAGGAAGTTGAAGCTGCAGGAAGCGGAGCAACAGTTTTTATTTTCGCTTTACTGTTTGTCTTTCTCATCCTTGCTGCACAATATGAAAGCTGGTCACTGCCTTTAAGTGTACTACTCGGAATTCCATTTGCAGTTTTTGGTGGAATGCTTGGTCTCTGGGCAGCAAGATTTTTTAGCGAAAGTTATGTTAACAATGTTTTTGCTCAGATTGGATTCGTTACTCTCATCGGACTTAGCTGCAAAGAATGCAATTCTAATTGTTGAATTTGCCAAGATGAAAAAGGAAGAAGGAATGGAGGTGGCTGCGGCTGCACTGGATGCTGCAAAGCTTCGTCTCCGTCCGATTCTGATGACATCTTTCGCATTTATACTTGGTGTTCTTCCTCTTGTAAGAGCAGCAGGTGCCGGTGCTGAATCAAGAAAAGTTATGGGTCTTGCTGTATTTGCCGGGTTGCTCGTTGCAACAACTCTTGCAATTTACACAATACCATCTCTTTTTGTAATGGTTGAAAAATATTTAGTTCGAGATCACAAAACTAAAGAACCTTCTCCTGAAAAAATGATTCCAAATCATGGTTCAGAGGAGAAAGGAGAATAATGATGTATAAAATATTTATTCCTTTATTATTAATAGTTTTAATTGTGGGCTGTTCAGTCGGACCAGACTATGTAAAACCTCCGGTTGAAATGCCGGATAGTACACTCTTAATGCAGGATTATACTGTTGAAGATAGTCTGGCTATGGCTTTAGCAGATACAACCTGGTGGGAATTATTCGGTGATACAGTTTTAACTTACCTGATCAAGACCGCTATTCATGAAAACAATGATATTAAAATTGCTGCTGCAAGAGTTGATGAGTATATGGGATTATACGGAGTTGCCAAATCTGATTTTTATCCAAAATTCGACGTCGGTGCTTCCGGTCGGGTTGGTGAATACAATGTTGATGGAGAAAAATTCAGATCAGAACGATATGGTCTTGATCTCGGAGCCTTTTGGGAAATTGATATCTGGGGAAAGATACGACGCGCAAATGAATCTGCACTTGCAAACTTACTCGCAACTGAAGAAGCAAGACGTGGAATAATTCTTACGATAACCTCACAAGTTGCAATTGCATATTTTGATTTGTTATCTCTCGACAGTCAACTTGATGTAGCTGTTAGAACAGTTGAGTCACGAGCTTACTCACTTGATCTTTTTAATCAACGATTGAAAAAAGGTGACATCTCAAAGCTTGAGGTAAGTCAACTTGAATCTGAATACTGGTATGCAGTTTCTCAAGTACCGTTATTAGAAAAAAATATTGTTCAACTTGAAAATGCTATAAGTGTTTTACTCGGAAGAAACCCGGGCCCAATTCCCAGAGGAAAACAATTGTTTGATCTGGCATTACCTGAAATACCAGAAAGTCTTCCTTCCGAGTTACTTGAAAGAAGACCCGATGTTCTTCAGGCAGAACAGGAATTAATTTCTGCTAATGCAAATATCGGAGTTGTGAAATCTCAATATTATCCTTCACTCTCACTAAATGGTCTTTTAGGATTTTCGACTAACGATATTTCAACTCTGTTTGATCCGACTTCATTCGTATGGAATGTTGGTGGAGATATTTTGCAGCCGCTGTTCAGAGCTGGAGAAATTTCAAGTCAGGTTGAATCGGCAGAAGCATTTCAAAGACAGACTTTATTTAATTATTTAAAAACAGTTCAGACTGCTTTTAGTGATGCACAAAATTCACTGATCGAAAGAGTTAAAACTGAAGAAATTTATTATTCAGATGGAAAAAGACTGGATGCTTTGTCAAGTTATTACACTCTTGCTCAGATGAAATACAATGAAGGTGCAACAAGTTATCTTGAAGTTTTGGATGCAGAAAGAAGTCTTTTTAATTCACAGCTTGGTTATGCGCAATCACGTGCGACTATGATGAAAAGTGTTGTGGGAATTTTTAGTTCACTTGCTGGTGGTTGGCTTAATGAAACTGCTATGGAAGCTTATCAGCCAATGGATCCGGTTGTTGAACAACCTGAACCTGAGCAATCAAATGAATCGGGAAATGAATAACATCGTTTGGGTTAGAGGAGTATTGTTCAAAACTTCATTGACCTTGTCCTAAATGACAAAGGGACATGGTTATTAGCTCCGTCCTCAGAGCATGATACATAATTTGTTAACCAAAACCTTCGAGGTTAAAGTGGCGATAATCAGATTGCAACCTCGAAGGTTAGAGTTAATTATTTAGTTCTACTACAAAATCTTTAGTTCGGGGTTATTAAATTCTCACAAAGTTAAATGGGCTTTAGTCCAAGTTTATATTTCATCATCAACGAAAATCTTATGAAATGAAGAAAAAAGAATTTATAAAGCGTGCAAAAAAACTTTCTAAACCATTTCGTGTTACCGATGGAAAAGGTTTTAAATTAAAGCACATTGATCCCGCTGATACCCTCAACTTAAAATCTGAAGACAAACCAAAAGCTAAAGAAGCTCTCCAAAACGGAATTGAATTACTTGCAGAGCTTCAAGATAAACTATACGCTCAGGATAAATGGTCTGTACTTTTGATTTTTCAGGCAATGGATGCTGCCGGAAAAGATGGTGCAATAAAACATGTAATGTCTGGAATAAATCCACAAGGCTGCCAGGTATTTTCATTCAAAGCACCGACAAGTGAAGACCTCGATCACGATTTTATGTGGAGTTGTATGAAACGATTACCAGAACGTGGAAGGATTGGAATTTTTAATCGAAGTTATTATGAAGAAACTCTTGTTGTTCGGGTTCACGATGAAATTCTTAACAAACAAAAACTTCCTGAAAAACTTGTAACTAAGCACATCTGGGATGAACGATTTCAGGATATCCGTAACTTTGAAAAATATTTAACAAGAAACGGAATTATTGTCAGAAAGTTTTTTCTGAATGTTTCTAAAGAAGAACAGAAAAAAAGGTTTCTTGAAAGAATTGATAACCCTGAAAAAAACTGGAAATTTTCTTCTGCTGATGCAAAAGAACGCGGGTACTGGGATGAATATATGAAAGCTTATGAAGATATGATTCGCAATACTGCAACAAAAGAATCGCCCTGGTATGTTGTTCCGGCTGATAATAAGTGGTTCACAAGACTAGTAGTTGCTGCTGCAGTAATTGAGGCTCTTGACTCTTTGGATTTGAAATATCCTGAAATCGGTGAAGAAAAACTGAAGGAACTTGCTGAAGCAAAAAGTTTACTAAAATAGTTTCCGTATAAATACTCGGTTGCAGAAAAACCGTTGAAACGGTTATAATAAAAAATCATTTGCATTATTAACCCACGGCTTAAGCCGTGGGTTAAGTATAAAGACAAAGTATAAAAACCGTTTTTAACGGTTTACCTGAGCAATAAATAAATCATAATTTAATATTTTTTTTATCAAGGAAGGCTCACCAAAATGAAAAAGCTCTTGAAACCAAGTGCCAATTGGCTGTTTGTATTCATCCCCATATCATTATTTCTTGAGTATTCGCACGCATCGGCACCTTTAATATTTTTCAGTGCGGCTTTATCAATAATACCTATCGCAAAATTAATTGTTCATTCTACCGAGCAGTTAGCAACATATACAGGAGATGCTATTGGAGGATTACTTGAATGCAACATTCGGAAACCTTCCTGAATTAATAATATCAATTGTGGCACTAAAAGCCGGTCTTTATACGATGGTCTTAGCATCGATAATTGGAGCCATCCTTGCAAATCTTCTTCTGGCATTAGGGCTTGCATTCTTTATAGGCGGAACTAAATATCACGAACAAGAATATAATCCTGTTTCTGCAAGACTTTATAGCACAATGATGGTAATTGCAGTTATAAGCATGGGAGTCCCGAGTTTTTTCAGCAGGATGTTCGGAGGTCATGATGTTCTGAGACAGGAGAGTATGCTAAATATTGGATTGGCAATAGTGCTTTTATTAGGCTATGGACTCTATCTTTTCTTTATGATAAAAACTCACCCCGAAGTTTTTAAAAGCAGTGCTTCTGAAGACCAACACGAAGAACATGAAGGACGATGGTCAAAGAGCAGAGCAATTATTTTTCTTGTCGGTGCTTCTGTTTTAGCGGCATTTATGAGTGAGGTTCTGGTCGGAGCAGCCGAAGGAACAGGTGAAGCTCTTGGTATGTCAGCCACGTTTATTGGAATAGTATTTCTCGCGATTGTTGGCGGTGCTGCAGAAAGTTTATCAGCAATAACAGTAGCGAAGAAAAATAAAATGGATCTAAGTGTTGGAATTTTACTCGGAAGCTGTATTCAGATTACTTTATTTATCGCACCGCTGCTTGTACTAGTTAGTTTAATTATTAGTCCCGAACCATTATTTCTTTCTTTTCCCCAGGCACAAGTCGGTGCTCTGTTCTTTGCAGTCTTAATTGGAATGGTGGTTGTAGCAGACGGCAAATCAAATTGGTATAAAGGAATCCAATTAATTGCTGTCTATTTAATTATAGCACTGATGTTTTTCTTTATGCCTGAAGTAATGTAAAGGTGGTGTTGTATGTCGGAAAAAAATCTTTGGCAGAGAATTAAAGAAAAAAACGCAAATGTTTTGGATCCAATAGACAGAATTTCAGAAGTACTGTTTGGTCTTATAATGGTTCTCTCGTTTACAGGATCAATAAGTGTTCTCTCAGATGGACGTGCAGAAATCGGTGAGTTACTTTGGGCGGCTTTAGGCTGCAACCTTGCCTGGGGAATTATTGATGCCGTATTTTATTTGATGGGCACTATATTTTCACGAGGACACAGTTTATCAGTTCTGCAAAAATTGAAAATAGCTAGAGATAAAGAGACATCCAGAAATCTTTTAAAAGATGAATTACCTCTTTTCATGTCAGCTATTTTGAAACCTGAAGAAGCGGACAGTTTGAATGAAAGATTAGTAAAACTTGAAAGTCTTCCTCGAAAAAAAATAATCTCGGCTTCCGATTTGAGAGCTTCGTTTATCATCTTCCTGCTTGTTTTCATAAATACATTTCCTGTCGCACTGCCGTTTATTTTTCTTACAAACACCGCATTGGCTTTAAGGATGTCAAACGGAATAGCATTGCTTATACTATTTTTTGGAGGAGTCTCTGTTGGTAAATACTCGGGCTTCCAGCCTTATTGGACAGGAATATTACTTATGCTTCTCGGAATTATCTTAGTTGGTTTAACAATGGCATTAGGCGGATGAAAAAATTTATTTTTATTTCAGCATTAATCATCTATGTAATTTTATCTTCAATAATTTACGCGCAGGAAGAAGATACGTTATCAACTTCGGAATGGAATTTTGGAATCGAAACTGATTTTTATTTCACTGATCCGTTTATATTCTTACCTATCATCTCGGCAGATAAAGAAAAATTACACCTTGAAGCACGATACAATTACGAAGATTTAAAAACATTTTCAGGATGGATTGGATATAACTTTTATGGTGGAGAAGAATTTGAATATTTTATCACTCCTATGGTCGGTGGAGCCGTTGGCAGAACAGATGGAATTGCTCCAGGACTTGAGTTTACACTCGGCTACGTGGGATTTGAATTATACAGCGAGTCAGAATATCTATTTGATTTTGCATCGAGTGAGTACAACTTTTTCTATAACTGGACTGATTTAACCTATTCACCTTTAGACTGGCTTTGGGTTGGAATAAGCGGGCAGATTACAAAAGTAAATGAAACAGAACTTGAAACTGATCGGGGTTTAATACTTGGATGTACTTATAAAAACTTTGAGATCACAGGGTATTTTTATAATGCATTTACCGATGATGCTTTTTTAATGCTGGCATTGGCTGCAGATTTATGATACAATAAATTATTAAGTTAGAATAATTTTTATTCTTGAAATAATCTATATCAGAAGAGTTTAAATATGATACTCATCATAATTTTTGTTGTGTTGATTCTGTTTTACAGTTTGATTTCCGGGAAACTTGAACGAAGCATTGTTACGGCTCCAATTGTATTTACAACTGCCGGATTACTGGTTTATCTTTTCTTACCTGAATTACAGTCTAAGGAAGGTGGAATGGAAGTGTTTCTTACACTTGCTGAAGTTGGTCTTGTTCTTCTTTTATTTACTGATGCAAGCCGGACTGATTTAAAAATATTAAAGAACATTCGAAATCTGCCTGTCCGATTGTTAAGTGTTGGAATGTTGCTGACAATTATTCTTGGTGGTCTTAGCGCGTTGGTTGTATTTCAACAACTTACCATTTGGGAAGCCGGGATTTTAGCAGCTATTCTTGCACCAACGGATGCCGGTCTCGGTCAGGTAATTGTAAACAGTCCACTAGTACCTATGAAAATTCGTCAGGCTCTAAATGTTGAAGCTGGTCTTAATGATGGTCTTTCCGTTCCCTTTTTACTTTTCTTCATCGCACTTGCCGGAACGGTAGCTGGAGAAAGTCAATCAGGGTTACTTTATTTCATGGTTGAACAATTAGGCTATGGAATACTTGTTGGTTTGGCAATTGGTTTGACAGGCGGCTGGCTGTTTGCTTTTGTTCACCATAAAAAGTGGATTGCTCATTCGTGGATGCAACTTGGATTAGTTGCCCTACCTTTGCTCTGTATATTTTTATCCGAAGCTGTTGGAGCGAGTATGTTCATTGCAGCATTTGTTGCCGGACTATCTGTTCAGGTAAGTTACAAAGAAGCAGGTTCGCAAAGTGTTGAGTTCACCGAGCAATGGGGTCAGTTGATAAACCTTTCAGTATTTTTTCTTTTTGGTTTGCTGGTTTCGCGGGTTTGGTATCAGTTTGAGTGGCTGCATTTTCTATATGCAATTCTAAGTCTTACAATTGTAAGAATGTTACCAGTTTCAATTTCATTAATTAGCAGTCAACTAAGCAAAGCTACAATTTTATTTATGGGTTGGTTTGGTCCTCGAGGCTTAGCTTCTATTGTGCTTGGACTTGTGTATTTAGAGCACCAGGCAGGTCATTCAGGTGAAGTTACAATCAGGCTTGCCTTGATGGCAACGGTGTTGCTTAGCATTTTTGCTCATGGAATTAGTGCAATGCCAGGAATAAAAATTTATGCTGAAAAAGTTAAAGGTTTACCTTCCAGCGCACCTGAGTTTAAAGATGCTTAAGTTGATTAAATTTAATACATCCATATTCATATTGATGACATAAATAATTTAATCATTCACTAAATTTGTCTTAGTACAGAATACTAACTCATTAAATTAATTTTAATGCTAAAAAGACAAGGCTATCCAAGAAAGTACCGCGCACAGGCAATTAAAAGCGTATTCGCAATTTTGTTTTTTATCCTGATTTATTTGCTTGTTCTGATCCTATCTTTTGCAATAGTAGCATTTTTATTTTATTCCTCAGTACTCGTTCTTAAGGCTGCACCGGGACCGAGATCATTTCTTTTTTACTTTTTTTCTTTTGTAATAATTAATGTTATCGCCATCAGTCTTCTGATTTTTATTTTTTTGTTTTTCTTCAGAAAGCAAACTATTGATCGTTCGGGTTGGATAGAGATCACGGGACAAACGCAGTCTAAACTTTTTAAACTAATCGAATCAATATCAAAGGAACTTAATACCAATTTCCCGCAAAAAGTTTATTTGGGTGCCGGTGTTGAAGCAATGGTATTTTATGACTCAAACTTCAGGAATTTATTTATCCCAAGTAAAGAAAATCTTATGATTGGATTAGGTTTAGTCAACTCCATGACTGATTGTGAAATTAAGACAATCATTGCACACGAGTTCGGTCATTTTACTCAGCGAAGTCTGAATGTTTTCAGTTACATATACATTGAAAATCAGATCATCTATAAAATGCTGATGGACGAAGCATTCTATCAAAACCTGATTTTAGAATTTTCTAAACTTGGCAAGTTTTCATGGATTGTAGTTTATTATTCAAGGTTAGTTCGATGGATTCTAAGAAAGGCTTATCATGTTGTCTCAAAAAGCTATATGGCGCTTTCAAGGGAAATGGAATTCAATGCAGATGAAGTCTCGGCTAGGATAGGTGGATCAACTCCGGCTATAACAGCTTTGTTGCGTGCAAATCTTGCAGCTGATGCTTTCCATTACGTTTGGCAATTTTATTACAATAAAATTTCTGAAAATTTAAAAACAGAAAATGTTTATCCTCAGCATAAATTTGTAATAGATAGAATTGCAATGGAACATAATTTAAAATTTATTAATGGTATCCCACAGGTGAGTAAGGAGATACTTTCCGGATTCAATCGTTCAAAACTGGTTATAGAAAATCAATGGGCATCGCATCCTTCATTAGAAGACCGTTTAAAAAGACTTGAGCAATTAAATATTGAATCGGAAGTATCATATGATTCTGCATGGAGCTTCTTTATTAATATGGAAGAATTGCAAAAAGAAATAACGGAACGATTATTCAGAAACTGGCAATTTTCGGGTATCCCTGCGAATCTGAGTTATGAGGATTTTGAACTAAAGTACATGGAAGAAGTTCATAAAAGTCAGTACGATGAAAGATATAGTTACTTCTATAAATACAGAACGATTTCACATTTCGATTTAAAAATTTTGATTGATGATCAGGAGATAAAAGACTTTCAGAATTTTGATGAAATATATTGTGAGGAAAACTTAAACCTGATATATCAGTTCACGGGTTTGACTGACGATATCAGAACATTAGAAACTATTTCAAAAAAAGAATTTGAGATTGATATTTTTGAATATGACGGAGCTAAGTATAAATCGAAACAAAGCAGAGAGCTTTGTGAAAGCTTAAAAAAGGATCACGAAAAAATTTATAATCAAGTCGTGAAACTGGATAAAAAAGTTTTCAGATTCTTCCATTCAATTGCCAAAGCAATTAACAGGCAGGAAGAACTGATCCGGCATTACAAAACTTACTTTTATCTGGTAGATGAAGATAAAATACATCTAAAGGTATATCTTGAAATGATCGATGCCATACAATTTATTTACAAAGTTCATTCATTTAGTCAGATCGGGATTAAGCTCATCGAAATGAAAGAGAAAGAAAATGAATTTAAGGAGAGGGTAAAAAAGCTGCTTAGCGAAGAAAATTATTTGGAGCTTCTCACGGATAACCAAAAAGAAACTTTTGAAAATTATTTAAGTAATGATAGTAATTATTTTGATGGTCAGAAATATGATCAGGATTCTCTTAAAATCCTGGAGGAAACCATTTTTCAGTTTTATGAAATATGTTCCACTGCACCGTTTTATGGCTTAAAGAAATTGCTGGACTGCCAAATTGATATTTTAGATAAGCTAACTCAAGCATAACAAGCCGTGTAAAAATTATTTTCCTATAGTTGCAACCATCACTGCTTTAATTGTGTGTAATCTGTTTTCAGACTGGTCAAAAACAATCGAGTGCTTTGATTCAAAAACATCTTCAGTAACTTCCATTCCATCTAAACCATACTTATTAAAAATTTCTTCACCAACTTTTGTATCACGATTATGGAATGCCGGTAAACAATGAAGGAATTTTACTTTTGGATTTCCTGTTAGCTTAATTACATTCATATTCACCTGGAATGGTTTCATTATTTTTATTCTTTCTTCCCACTTTTCTGCCGGCTCACCGAGTGAAAGCCAAACATCAGTATAAAGGAAATCAACTAACTTAACTCCTTCTTCAACACTATCAGTTAGAGTAATTTTAGCCCCGGTTTCTTTGGCAGATTGCCTTACATTTTTGAACTAGTTCCTCTTCCGGCCAGTTTTCTTTTGGTGCACAAAGTCGAACATCCATTCCCATTTTTGCACCGCCAACCATTAATGAATTACCCATATTATTTCTTGCGTCTCCAAGAAAGCAAAAAGAAATTTTATTTATTTTTTTCTTTGAGTGTTCCTCCATAGTTAACAAGTCTGCTAAAACCTGCGTTGGATGAAATTCATCCGTAAGTCCATTCCAAACCGGAACTCCTGCAAATTCAGCAAGCTCTTCAACTATCTTTTGTCCAAACCCTCTGTACTCAATTCCATCATACATTCTTCCTAAAACTCTTGCCGTATCTTTCATTGATTCTTTATGTCCGATCTGCGAACCGCTTGGTCCTAAATATGTTACCTCAGCACCTTCATCGAATGCAGCTACTTCAAATGCGCATCTTGTACGGGTTGAAGTTTTTTCAAAGATAAGGGCAATGTTTTTTCCTTTTAGTTTCTTCTTACCGTTACCTCTTTTCTTTTCATTTTTTAATTTTTTTGAAAGGTTCAGTAAATACGAGATTTCCTTTGGAGAAAAATCGAGTAGTTTCAAAAAACTTTTGTTCTTAAGATTGACAGCCATTAAATTCTCCAAATGTGAATTGATTGGTAAAATAAATATTATTGAATCATTTACTTTACAAAATTATAAGTTTAATTTTATTTTAAGAAACTTTTATAATTCTCTGGCCACTTTGATAAGAATAATTAAGAAAATTACTGCTCTCATAGGTTTCATCTGGATATTGTTATTTATTATCTGGGTGTCACTTTCGGCTGTGATTTTGATGAAGAAAGATGATATTGGCAGATTTTTAATAAATTATCTGAATCAAATACAGAGTGGTGAACTTACGGTTGAGCGTGTTTCAGTTTCTCCTATCAAACAATTCCCTCATTTCTCTTTAAATATGGAAAATGTAATTTACTATGAGCACGTTGCACATCTGCGTAGTGATACTGAGTTGCCTATAGTAAGAATTGAAAATTTTTATTTCGCATTAGAAATTGTAAAATTATTTAAAGGTGAATTTGAAATCTCAAAAGTGAATGTTAGCAATGGAGAATTACTCTTCATAATTTATCCGGATAGTTCGGTCAATTTACTTAACGCATTAAAAAAAGATTCAGCATCTGAAACTAAATCAACTCCCGATTTCACTAAGACGCAAACGAAAAAAAGTCAACCATCTCTTTCAATAGATAAGCTAACGATCAATGAGCTCTATTTGAAAGTA
Organism: uncultured Ignavibacteriaceae bacterium; assembly: GCA_963790385.1. GTDB lineage: Bacteria > Bacteroidota > Ignavibacteria > Ignavibacteriales > Ignavibacteriaceae > IGN2. Next base: position 258,811 of record CAWBOG010000002.1, on the reverse strand, counting down.
ACAAATGACCCCAAAAAAAGAGAATCAAGTATTCTAATTAAAAATTTTGATTCGGAGTTTGATTTCAAAGGTAGCCAGGCAAATCTGAATTTCATTTCCACTATTCTGATTGAGAACTTAATGCTAAATGAGAATAATTCCATCAATAATCAGGAAATTAAATTGGATGTGTCATCTCATCTGGAAAGAGAAAAAGGAATAGAGGTAAAGGATGGGAAATTAGAAATTGCAAATTCCACTTTTCATTTTAACGGTCATTTTAATCCTTCAAATGAAGGAGATCTGTTACTTAAAGTTGTCTCCGATGGTAGCTTGAGCATTCTGTCATTATTTGTCCAGGAAAAAGTAATAAAGAATTTGAATTCAGGAGAATTTTATTTCTTTGGACAAGTTCAGGGAAAATCGTTTTTGGAATTTCCATTAATTGATGTTGATTTTGGACTGAGTAACGTCGAGTTGACTAATCCTCTGACCAACAGGGTAATCAAGAATTTGAATCTAAAAGGTTCGTTCAATTCAGGTAGAAATAAAAACTTTTCCGAAGCGACTTTAAAAGTTGATACATTATACGCTGATTTTCCCGATGGTAGATTAAATCTTACTGGGTTTGTAAACAATTTTGTTCAACCAAATATTGATATCAATCTTTTCCTGGATGCTGATGTTACAGGATGGCAGAATTTATTTAAGTTAGGTAATGTGGATAGTATTAATGGCCGGATTACATTGAAAGACAGGATTAAAGGGAAGTATTATCCTTCTGATAAAAAATTTATCAGCGATATAAATAATTCAGAAATAAATTTTCAAAATTTTGGATTTGTTATTCCTGGCACGATTAGATTCGATAAAATAAATGGTGAAATTTCAAGAGCCGGTGATTCGTTTAGGTTAAAAGATATTAATATTATTTCTGAAGGCACCGACTTAAATATAAATGGTGATGTTGATAATCTTGAATACCTGATTTTCAATGTTGAAAAAGAAATCAACGCAAACCTTGCAGTAAAATCTTCAGTTTTCGATCTGCCAAACTTTTTAGCTTTTGATCCTTCTATCAAACGGGATTTTCCTTATAGAATTCTTAATCTTGATTTACTTGTTAATGCAACTACTACAACTTCTAAAGCTCTTCACTTTAAATCTTTTCCAGAAATTTCATTTGACATTAAAAAATTAAAAGCCACAGCTGAAGGTTTTTTGCCAACCATTAATATTAAATCAGGAGTATTTAACGTTAGCGAAAACGTGTTGGGTTTTCATCTGGATTTTCAAAACTTTAAAACTGAATTTCTGGATGGAAGATTTGATATCAACGGTAATTACAATTCTTCTTCATACCAACCGTACTATATTAAAACCGACATTGAAATGGATGGAATAAGCATTGCTAAACTGATTGGTGGAGATCAAGATTCAATCTCAGAATTTTATAAAGGAAAAATGTATGGCTCAATGTTTCTTGAGTTACAATTTGCAGCGGATTCCACTGAAATCACATTATTCAATATTAATAAAGGTGATATCAATTATTTTTATGGTAAAGATACCATCCAAACGAAATTGTTGATGTTCAATTCTGAAGGAATTGATTATAGTATTGAAAAAAATCCCAATCCGCTTGCAACACTTTTTGCAAAAGGTAATTTTAAGGCCGCTGAAATAAAAACTCCTGAATTCTCAGCTAACAAAATTGATTTTAACTTTTCGATCCAAAATGGTGAATATGTAATTGAAACTTATTCTCCAAAATTCTTCGGCGTCAATTCAAAAGGCAAAATAAAATACACTCTTGAACCATTTATTGATAAACCTTCATATAAAGTTTATTGCGACCTTTCAAGTTTCAGTATTAAAGAAATGATGTATGTGTTTTTAAAGGACACTATGGTTTCAGGGAACTTGTCACTCTTCATGGATATTTCAATGCTGGGTAATGACTGGGATGAGTTGTTTACCTCGATGAGTGGAGAGATAAATTTAGCTGGAAAGAATTTAATATTTTATGGAGTTGATGCAGATAAACTTATCGAAGAATTTCAAAGAAGCCAGAATTTTAATTTAGTAGATGCCGGAGCTATTTTACTCGCCGGTCCGGTTGGGCTTGCTATTACCAAAGGTAGTGATTTTGCAAAAATATTAATCACTAACCCAGGACAATCAACTTACATTACACATATAGTTTCTAAATGGAATTCAAATGATGGTCTAATGACCTTAACTGATGTTGCATTAAGTACTAAAAAAAACCGGGTTGCAGCAAAGGGTTGGTTAAATGTTGGCAAAGATAGTTTGAAAATTTCCTTTGCTGTAATCGATGCAAATGGATGTAGTATCTTTACACAGGATATTTATGGTGATCTGAATAAACCAACTTTGGGAAAAGTTAAAGTAGTAAGTGCTTTGTTAGCTCCAGTTACAAACTTGTACGATAATATTATGGGTGTAAATTGTCAGGCATTTTATACAGGAAGCTTACCCCCACCGAAATAATACCTCTGTGGTTTTACTAACTCAATTTGCGGTATTTAATTATCCTACTTGATTATTATGGATAATGAGATATTTTAACAATAGAGTTTATAATATTTATACAAGGAGAAAAAATGAAACACTTTTTACTAATTCTATTGCTAATTATTTCTTCACTTTCTTTTGCACAAGAAAAGGATTCTGTAGCTGCAAAGGAAGAGAATAATCCTGAGACAACAAGACCACAATCTTCAGAGAGTAAATGGTACTATGGTGGAAGTTTGGGTTTTGGCTTTTCGTCAAACTATTTTTCTATTAGTATTCAACCAATTGTTGCGTATAAAATAACTCCTAAGCTGTCACTCGGTGGAAAAATTGACTATACTTATTGGAGCAATAGCAGTGTTGATCCTACTTTTAATTCTAGTAATTACGGTGGAAGTATTTTTACTCGTTATAGAATAATCCCACAGTTTTACCTTCATGGAGAATTTGCTTATATGAGTTATGAGAACATTTACTCAACTACGTTTGGTAATTATACAACTGAAAGATATTGGGTTCCATTTTTACTTTTAGGAGGTGGATTTAGTCAAATGGTTAGCCCAAATGTTTGGGCATATGCAGAAATTTTATTTGATGTTTTAAATGATCCAAACTCACCGTATGATGAATGGGATCCGTTCATTAGTATAGGAGTTGGAGTAGGTTTTTAACAATTTAAAAAAAATGAAAACTAGTCGGGGTGGGGGGATTCGAACCCCCGACCTCTTCGTCCCGAACGAAGCGCGCTAACCGGGCTGCGCTACACCCCGTATATATTTTTTTCACCATGAAAAAATTGCATTCGAAAAAATAATATAAATTCAATAAATCAACTAAATCTTAGCAATATTTTTGGAAGGATTTTTGTCCTTAAGTCTTTAAATAAGAATAAGTTAAACAATTGAGTTATTGTTTTTGTTTAGTTTTTGTAATATTTTAACAGCCATTAATTATGGATAATTCACAGCATGTGAGTTATAAATGAAAAGAACTAAAAATATCAGTCACAATTTATGAGGGTACCTTAATGAAAAAATTAGTCACAATTCTTTCAATTTCTGCTGTTTTACTATTTATGAGCAATTCACTTGCGCAGGATAGATTCGTTGCGAGTGATGCATGGGGATTTGCATTTGGATTTACTTATCCAATGTACGTTGGCATTCAAGAAGCTTCGTTAAATACCAGTGAGTTTTATGGTGGATTTCTTTCAATTCAGCGAAATTTTTCTGAACATTTAGCTTGGAGATTAAAAGGAGCTTATAATCACGTCGCTGCTCAATATTATGAAAATTATAACCAGAATAATGGAGAGTATGTTGAGAATAATATGATAACTGGCGATTTAGATTTTCTTTACTATTTTAATCCTTGCGAACCGATTACGATGTTTCTATTAGCAGGTGCAGGGCTGAATTATAATGAACCGACAAATGCAATAGTTTATACTGTTGACGCAGCCGGACAACCAGTTGAAATTGTAAGCTCGCTGGATGGCGAATCGAATGTTGGAGCACAATTTAATATTGGTGCCGGTGTTGATATAAGACTGAGTGAAGACTGGAGAATTCACGGTGAAGGTGTTTACCATACCATGGGTAACAGTAAAATTGATGGAGTGGATACCAGATCTGGATTTGATGATGGTTCTTTCAACGGTGGAAGTTTCTTTGGAGGAAATTCAAACGATTCATGGATTAATGCAGACATTGGCGTTCTTTATTATTTTGGAAAGGGCGAGCCTTCAAAGTTTTGTGATCTTTACACCGGTAAAGATGAAGTTGATTACAACAGAATCGAAGATATCGTGAGAAGATATCAAACGATGCCGACTGAAGTTGATTATGACAGAATTTGTGAAATCGTTAAAGTTTGTATGGGTCCAACTATGATCGAAGAGGAATGGGTTCTTATTGGAGTTAATTTCGATTTCAACAAAGCTACATTAAGACCAGAATCTTATCCGATACTTGACAATGCTGCAGGAATACTTCTTGCCAATCCAGATGTGAGTGTTGAAGTTGCCGGTTACACTGATCAAATCGGTTCCGATAAATATAATGATGAACTATCGCTGAAGAGAGCCGAAGCTGTGAAGAAATATCTCATAGCTAAAGGTGTTTCCGCTAACCGATTAACAACAGTTGGCAAAGGGAAAAGAGATTTGCTATTCAAGGAAAACGATCCTGAAAGCAGATACTATAACAGAAGAGTTGAATTCCACGTTAAATAGTTTGGATAAATAAATATCCTTTTCTATTGAAAAGGGATCTGAAATATGATCCCTTTTCTTTTTTTAAATGACAGCTTCATCTTATCACCAATTTTATCTTTGGATTAGTTTTTTCTCCATCGTTTTTTTTGTAAGTTAGAAATGAAATTAATTATTTATTAACCTTTAATTCTATCCGGAGAGATGGAGAAGGAAATGAATCTGAAGAATTACTATACCTCCATGAAAAGAAAATCGGGAGGTTTTTTTGTATGAAGATTAAAACTAAGGTTGTAGACAGCGAAGGCCTGGACAGAATCCTCACCAGAATCACTCATGAAATACTAGAAAAAAACAAAGGCTCCCAAAATCTTATACTGATGGGTATGCGAACACGTGGAGAATTTCTTGCCCGAAGAATTCAAAATAAACTCAAAACTATCGACGGGGCTGATTTACCAATTGGTGTGTTGGATGTGACACTTTATCGTGATGATTTTCGAATGAGGATTAAGCAGCCGGAAGTATCAGTTTCTGATATTACATTCGATATAAATGAAAAGCATATAATTCTGGTGGATGATGTGCTTTACACAGGCAGGACAGTTCGCTCTGCAATGAATGCAATCATGGATTTGGGTCGTCCTGATTCAATTCAACTTTGCATTTTAGTCGATAGAGGACATCGAGAACTTCCAATAAGGGCAGATTATGTTGGAAAAAATATTCCAACATCATTAAACGAAGAAATAAAAGTCCGAATGACTGAAGTTGATGAAGAAGACGCGATCTACCTTGTCGAAGTAGATGAGAAGGAGAGTTGAGTATGGCATTATCAACCAAACATTTACTCGGTTTACAAGGAGTTCCAAAGGAAGATATTCAAACCATCTTAGATACTGCGCATACATTCAGAGAAATTTTAGAACGGCCAATCAAAAAGGTACCAACTCTTCAGGGAAAAACAATTGTTAATCTTTTTTATGAAAGTTCCACAAGAACCCGAATCTCTTTTGAATTAGCTGAAAAAAGATTGTCGGCAGATGCAATTAATTTTTCAGTTTCTGGTAGTAGCGTAAGCAAAGGAGAAACTTTTAAAGATACAATTAAAAATATTGAGGCTATGAAAATTGATATGGTTGTTGTCCGACACTCTGCTGCCGGGACACCATTATATTTAACAAAACTTTGCAATGCAAACATTATTAATGCCGGTGATGGAACCCACGAGCATCCAACTCAAGCTTTGCTCGATATGTATTCAATTCGGCAAAAGGTTGGCAATCTTGAAGGTCTAAAAGTTTGCATAGTCGGAGATATTGCACATAGCAGAGTTGCTCTTTCAAATATATTTGGATTGAAGACAATGGGTGCTAAAGTTTCAGTATGTGGTCCTTCCACAATGATTCCGAGAGATATAAAGGATTTAGGTGTTGAAGTTATTTATAGTATTGATGAAGCAATTCAGGAGAACGATGTTCTGAATGTGCTCAGAATTCAACTTGAACGAAAAGCTAGAGAATATTTTCCATCAATTAGAGAATATGCAAAATATTTTGGTATCACACAGGAAAGACTTGAGAAAAACGGCAAAGATGTTTTAATACTTCATCCGGGTCCAATAAATAGAGGTGTGGAATTATCTTCCGAAGTCGCAGACGGTTCAAACCAAATTATTCTTTACCAGGTTACAAATGGTGTTGCCATAAGAATGGCTGTTTTATATTTATTAGGAACATTAAACTAAAAGACTGATATGAAAATAATTTTAAAAAATGTGGATATCATTCATCCTGAAGATAAAATAAATATTAAAGGAGTTTCAGTATTATTAAATGGCGGGGTTATAACTAAAATTGGAGAGCTAGGTAGCGAAGAATTAAAAGAAGCACGAGAGTTTGATTTTTCTGGTAAAATACTTATACCAGGATTATTTGATATGCATGTTCATCTTCGAGAGCCCGGTAGAGAAGACGAAGAAACTGTAGTATCAGGATGCTCAAGTGCAGCTGAAGGTGGATTTACGGGCGTAGCATGCATGCCGAATACTGAACCAGCAACTGATACCGCAGAAATTGTAAAGTTTATAAAAGAACAAGCATCAAATCATTTAGTTGATGTTTATCCTGTAGCTGCAGCTAGTCTTGGTCGTAAAGGAGAAATTATTTCTCCTATGGCAGAATTAGTTGAAGCAGGTGCAGTTGCATTTTCAGATGATGGTGTGGCAATTAAAACTTCTTCAGTTTTAAGAAGAGCATTTGAATATGCTAAAATGTACAACAAACCGATAATTGAACACTGTGAGGATGAAACTCTCGCAGAAGGTGCAATGAATGAAGGAGTCAATTCAACTCTTCTTGGACTTCCGGGAATTCCGTCTGTTGCAGAGGATATTATAGTTAGCAGAGATATTTTAATGGCTGAATTTACCGGAGGCAGAATTCATATTGCACATATAAGTACAAAAAATTCTGTCAACCTTGTCAGAGAAGCGAAGAAAAAGGGAATAAGAGTTACTGCGGAAGTTACTCCTCACCATTTTACTCTAACTGATGATTTGTTAAAAACATATGACACAAATTATAAAATGAATCCACCACTAAGAACTCAGGAAGATGTCGATGCAATTATTAAAGGTTTAAAGGATGGAACAATTGACTGCATCGCTTCCGATCATGCTCCTCACTCCATCGAAGAAAAAGAATCAGAATTCCAATTTGCTCCAAACGGAATAGTTGGATTTGAAACTACTGTTGGATTATCATTTTCTGAATTATTAAAAAAGAATAAACTTAGTCTCGAAGAACTCATTAAGAAGTTATCGATTAATCCACGTAAAATACTTAACCTGCCAATTCCCAAATTCGAAATTGGTGAATTAGCTAACTTCACTATAATTGATCCGAATTTTGTTTGGACTGTTGATATTTCAAAATTCAAGAGTAAATCTAAAAACTCACCATTCGATAAAAAGCTACTTACAGGGAAATCAATTGCTGTCATAAATAGAAAAAAAATGCTTTATGATGGTCAGTGGTTCGACCTCACAAGTGCTTAGTTTTTATCAGTTACCTGTCTAATATTTTATACTAAAACATCTCTGTTTTCTTTCATTTTTTAAAAATTTCGAGCCTTTTCCATTGGCACCTCATTTGGCTTTTATTATCGTGAAAACAAAAAAGAGGTGACAAAATGAAAAAATTATTAAAAGCTTTTATTGCAATTACAATTCTATTTTACTTAACAGGTTGTGAGGTAAATGAACCTGAATATATCGTAGATAGTGTTCCTCCTGTCATTCCAAATGGTGTAAGAGTTAGTATTGGTGATAATAGAGTGGATCTTTATTGGAATGAAAGTAGGGATGCCGATCTCGCAGGATATAATATCTATTTTAGTTATTCGTATGATGGTGAATATCAAATAATTGGATCATCACCTTATAATTATTTTATCGATGATGAAGCTGTGAACGGTAATAAATATTATTATGCAATTACAGCTTACGATTATAATGGCAACGAAAGTGAATTAAGTCTGGATGTTGTGTATGCAACAGCAAGACCGGAAGGTTTTAACCAGGCAATTTTTGATTTCAGAGAATTCCCAAGCAACTCAGGATATTCTTTCAATCTGTATTCGGTTGTTGCTTATAATTCTCAGGCAACTGATTTCTTCTTTGAAAATTTTGAAGGCACTTTTTATTTTGATGTTTATAACGATACTGATATTCAGGATATGGGATCAACAAATGACATCTATGATATTCCCTATGCACCAACAAGCGGTTGGTCAGAAACTAAAGATGCAATTGCAATAGTTGGTCACACATATGTAATCTGGACGTGGGATAATCATTATGCCAAAATTCGAGTGTCGAATATTACAAACGAAAGAGTAGTGTTTGACTGGGCTTATCAGACACTTGAAGGTGAAAGGCAACTGAAACCATCTGCAAATGGAAGCAGGCAACCACTCGAAAAACAATGGAATAGATAATAAGATGGGGCAACTGCCCCGTCTCTTTTATAGATTTATGGTTGAGAATTAATTAAATTAGAGACAAATGAAGATTTCATTTTATATAACGGTTATGTTTTATTTTGTATTTGCTTATAATTTTTCTTACACACAGGAAAATAATTTTCAACAAAGCCTAAGTGTGGATACTAAAGCTAAATCCCAAACAATAATTTTTAATGAAATTGAATCAGGGATTTTAACAAATGATGTGAATAAAATTTCGAAGTATTTTTCGCCACAACCTTATATCAGCTTGATAAATGATGTAAATGGTTACTACTCTTCAAACCAGGCCTATTATATTCTGGAAGACTTTTTCACGACCTACAGAGTTGTTTCATTTAATATTGATGAAACAAAAAATGAAGAAGCTGTTTCACATGCAAAGGGTGATTATTATTTCGAAATAAAAGGCAAGAGAGAAGTTGCTCATTTTTATGTTACTCTTGCTAAATCAGGAAATAAATGGCAGATTACTCAAATTTCAATTAACTGATGATAAAAAAAATATTTTCATACTTTAAAGGCGATAGAAAATATTTTACTATCGTCTTTTTTATTTTAGCTCTGATTATTGCGGTCGGCCTTATCGCTCCAGTATTGGTAGAAAATGAGAGAGCTAATTGGGATGCCGAATTATCGAATAAAATAATCGAAATTGAATCGGGAGTAAAAAGACTTCTGGCCGAAAAAGAATCACGCCTTGTCGCAATAAAAAATCAAATTAAAAATGAACTTCACCAAACTTTAATTACACCTGATTATGAATATGGAAAATTAATCTCACTCGTAAACAGTAATAGTTTTGAAAATTATTCCATAGAGATTGTAGCACCAAATGGTAAAGTTATTGCCTGGAATGGAGCATTAACAATCGAACAAGATAAAATATTTCCTTTTGTTTATCCTATAAATGAAGTCCACTTTTTTAATGCCCCACTAATCACATATCTAAATATTATGGATACTGTGATCCTTCACTCGGATAGATTTTATTTGATCTTGAGCACACCAATTGAAAAAAATTACTCATTACAGAATAAATATTATTCTGATATTAGTTTTCGTGAGGAATTAGCTGACAGATTTAATACACTGTTCAATGTATTTTATGATCCTTACGCTCCACCTTCAAAAGATGGAAGAAAACATTCCTTGATCCTCCTAAATTCTGAAAAAAGTAAAATTGGGCTTGTAAGTTTTTTCAAACCTTCCTTGAATATAGAGATATCGGAAATTCAGGAAGATGCAACAAAATTACAAATCCTCCTGATGATTATCGGATTATTTTTTCTGACACTTGGAATGAAGTCTGATTTCCGTACAATAAAATGGAGGTCGGTAAGATTTATTTTACTAATATTATACTGTGCCGGAATGAGATCAATATTTTACTGGTCAGGATTTCCGTCACGGTATCTTGAAGGTCCGCTTGTAGATCCTTCATATTTTTCATCTACTTTTGCTTTCGGAATTGTCAAAACTCCAATTGAATTTTTTATCACAAATCTATTTCTATTAATTCTCGGATTAACTTTTTTCCTTTATATACTTAGTTACTTCAAAGAAAAAGAATCTGGTAGATATAAACTTCTAAAGTTCATGATTTCTCCGGCTCTAGCAATACTTACTTTTTACATACTTCGAGGATTGGCAGCTTCAATTAAGAGTGTAGTATTTGATTCAACCATTCGCTACTTCAAGGAACCGGATTTAATTCCAAGTCTTCCCACGCTTTTAATGAACCTGAATATTTTAATATTTACGATAGCTTTACTCTGTGTAATTGTTGCTCTTATTATACTTTTAGGAAAATATTTAAAACTTATAAAAAGTAAAAGATCAGTTTTCAATTTAGTTGCTCTATTTGGATTAGTCCAGATTTCCTGCATTATATTTTTTATAAAGCAACCCGAACCGCTTCTGACATTATTTATGTACATTACTTTTTTATCGCTTGCATTTCTGATTGTCGCTCATCTGGTATTTCGCGAAAAACATGTTTCTGTCAGCATTATCTACATTTCTTTGATTGCATCAGTAATAGCAATTTCAATGCTCAATTATTTTAATCTGGAACTTGAGAAAAGATCTTTAAAAGTAATTGCTTATGAAGTGAACCGAGCTAATAAAGATTTACTCTCCTATCTTGTAGATGAAACTTTAAAAAGTTCAATTGAAAATGAAAAATTAGTCTCCTCATTATTTCGCTTGAACTCGAATTATAATTCCGAAGCATTCATAGCCTGGAGTAAAAGTTCATTGCAAAGAGAATCTTTAAGCTCTGAACTTGCTATTTTTGATCGGAATTTCAAGTTACTGGGTAAATTTACAGTTGGCTTTGATGAGTCGATAGATTACAAAAAGTTATTGACAAATAAATCTGAAACTTCAATTACGAGCAAAGAAATTCCTTTATCAGCAGCAGCAGCCGGACTCGGAATTGCCGGAGTGGTTCCTGTGGAAAAAGACAAAATCACCGCAGGTTATATAGCTGTAGCGGCCAAATTTAGCATTGAAAATCTTGGAGCAGCTGAATTGCCTGATTTTTTAGAATCTAATAAAGCGGCATTGGGTTCGGTTGTTGATTTGAATCTTATTAAAATATTTGAATTCTCCGATGGTAAATTACTGCAGACTAGAGGAAATATTTTTCCATCAAAGGAACTTCGCGAACAAATATTCAAAGCTAATCTTTCGATATATGGAGACGGTTGGATAGACCTTCCATTTTATGGTGAAGATTACATAGCTTTTATTATAAGAACACATTCTGATGGTTTAGAAAAAACGACTGTCGTAGCGATTAAAGAGAAAGAAATTGCATGGAGTCTCTACAACTTTTTCAAAATATTTTTAGTTCATTCAATATTTATTTTACTTCTTATTCCGGCCCTAATGGGGTTCAGATATCTTAGATTGAAGTATTCATTTAGGATGAAACTACTTGTAGCTTTCTTACTTGTTTCAATTATTCCCATCGTTGCACTTGCGGCATACAACAGGGAAGTAGTTAAAGAAAGAACAAGCTCAGCTATATTCAATGAATTAAACAAGCGATCTGAATATCTGGAGAATCATATTAATGCTCAGAAACAAAAGCATCCGGAAAGAGATTTTCCAACTGCATTTGATAATGCCGGGAAAGAATTAAAAATAGCTTTCACCATATATGAAAACTCTGAAGAGATTTATAGCTCACGTAGTGAGTATTATGACAACAGCATGTTGTCACATAAGCTCAATTCCGAGGTTCATTATAATTTGAATTACCTGAGCTACCGGGAATTACTTACAAGGGAGGCTATCGATAATTATTATTATGATGCTTACTATAGAAAAATAGATTTTGGAGACAAATCTTTTATTCTTGGTGTGAACGATGCATTTAACAGAATTGAATTGTCTTATTCGCCTGTCGATGCCGATATATTTTTATTTGGAGTTTATTCCTTTGCTGTGATATTTATAGCACTGTTGAGTACTATTTTCGCAAATCAAATTTCTTCTCCAATCAGACAACTTACTCGAGCAACAAATGCAGTAGCTCAGGGAGATTTGAGTATTCAACTAATTAATAAAGAAAAAGGTGAGTTAAAAGAACTTCTTGATGGTTTCAATTCAATGACAAGTGAACTTCAAAAAAATCAGAATGACATAGCAGAACTTGAGAGAGAAAATGCCTGGAAGGAAATGGCAAGGCAAGTTGCTCACGAAATTAAAAATCCACTTACGCCAATGAAACTCTCAGTTCAACAGCTGGTTGCATCTTATAATGATAAAAAAAGTGAATTTGATGAAATACTAAAAAAACTTTCGCAAGCGATCTTAAATCAAATAGAAAACTTAAGTTTAATCGCTTCTGAGTTTTCATCTTTTGCCAAAATGCCAAGCCTTAAATTCGAAGAATTTGATCTCATCCCCATTATAAATGATACAATTCATCTGTTCGGCGATGAAGAAGCTGAATTAAAATTTACATCGAATGTGGATAGAGTTATTGTTGATTCAGATAATTCACAGATGCGTCGAATGTTTATAAATCTTATAAGGAATTCAATACAGGCTAAGGCAAAAGTTATTATAATTAATTTATCGACTGAAAATAATTTTTCAATAATTGATATTTCAGATGATGGAATCGGAGTTGCCCCTGCAAATCAAAACAAAATATTTGACACGAATTTTACCACAAAAGAAAAAGGACTTGGTTTGGGGCTGAAACTGATTAAAAGATTTCTTGATAACACAGGTGGCGAAATTAAACTTCTTTCTTCTTCAGGTGCCGGGACGGTTTTCAGAATTAAGATACCTATAAAAGCAAAATAATATGAACACCGTTATGAATGTCCTTACTCCTCATCAAAGGAAAGCACTCAATATTGGAAAGTCAATTTCACTAACTGCAAATGCGGGCTCGGGAAAAACTTTTGTTCTAGCTCAAAGATTTCTTGAAATAATTATTAATACTTCTACTCCTCTAAATCAGGTTGCGGCGATTACCTTCACTGATAAAGCTTCAGGAGAATTATATAAAAGAATTTCTGTTGAACTTGACAATCTATTATCAGCTACTTCAGACATAAAGCTTAGACATCGCATAGAAAATATCAGAAAGCAGCTTGTGTCAGCAAAGATAGCAACTATTCATTCCTTTTGTATTGATCTTCTAAAAGAATATCCTGTTGAAGCCTCACTCGACGCAAACTTTTCAACAATTAATGAACATAAAGCCGCTGAGTTAATCGATTTATCAATTGAAAGCACTTTGAGGGAATTGTTAAAAACACCAGACGAACAATCCGACGTAAAACTATTAATCAGACTTTTGGGCTCAATGACAAAATTAATCTCAGAATTGTCAGGATTAATTAGTAGAAGAAAAAATGTGTTAAACCTTATAAATAAATTCTATTTATTGGATGAAAAAGTCATTGCGGATAAACTCTTTCAAATATTTACATCGAATATTAAAATATTATTTGCAGATGATTTGCCTAATACCTTAGTTCATCTGAATGTAATAAATGACAATGTGCTTTTGATAAATTCAATGAATGATTTAGCAAATGGAATAAAAATAGATTTAACAAAAATAAAAGCTAATAATGATGTAACGGGTCAATTACTAGAGCTTAAAGAACTTAGTGATAAAATATTAACTAAAGGTGGCATTGTTAGAACACAGGGATATCTTCCAGCACAAAATAGAGAAGATATTAAAAATTCAATTCAGATAGTTGAAGATTTTTATTCTCAGCTAAAGGAGATTGAATTAAGCGGAAATCATGGATTAGTCGAAAGAGAACTAACACGTTACAATCTGGCCTTAATCAATATTTTCAAAAAAGTTTTATCCGCTTATGAAAATAAAAAGTCGGAAATAGGAGTTTTGGATTTTGAAGATATTCTTCTAAAAACAAAAACACTAATTGAGAATAAAGCCATAAGAAAATCTTTGTCTGGAAAATATAAATATCTTTTAGTAGATGAATACCAGGATACAAACGAGATTCAGTATGAAATATTTTTACCATTAGTCGATGAACTGAAGAACGGAAACTTATTTATTGTCGGAGACGAAAAGCAGGGAATTTATCGTTTCCGGGACGCCGAGCTGCAAGTATTTTCCAAAACCAAATTGGATATTCAAGCTGTTCACGGCGAAGAATCATTACTTTCTCTACCTGATAGTTTTCGCATGGCTCCAACAATTTGTCTTTTCGTTAATTCCTTATTTAGAAATTTATTCAAAGACTCTCGCTACTTTTATAATGAAGTCCCAGCTTCCGATCTTGTGTGTGCTCGGTCCGATGATTTCCCCGGAAAGGTTGAGTTTCTTGTTGCGAATAATGATGAAATTACAGAAGCAGAGCTAATCGCAAAAAAAATTATAAGCTTGCGATATGAATTTAAAGATCGTTTGCAGGAGTGGAATGATATTGCCATACTTGTACGTAAACGTGCTTCATTCGCTGAGCTTCAGAAAGCTTTTTTAAAATATCAAATCCCTATTAACCTGATCGGCGGCACAGGATTTTATCAGAAACAGAGCATTAGTGACATTTATAATTACTTCGCGTTTTTATTAAATGACAAGGATGATGCAGCATTGATTGGTATACTTCGTTCGCCGTTTTTTTTCGTCTCTGATATAAAAATACTTGAGTTGTCAATTTATGAAGGTGAATCTTACTGGGAGAAAGTAAAATCAGCAACTTCAATAGAAAAAGATTTTTGGAAAAAAATATTTGATCGACTTAATGAAGCGAGGCAACTAGCCAACAGGATAAGTATTCCATTGCTATTAAGAAAAATCTTAAGAGAATCAGATTTTATTTCTGCAATAGCTTCTCGTGTTGACGGTGTTCAGGAAATTTCCAATCTTAATAAACTTATTTCCATCACTAATGATTTTTTTAATACTGAATTAAACACACTATATGATTATGTGTATTTTTTAAAAGATTCCATTGCAGGAACTGAGGATGAATCTCAGGGAAAAATTGAGGCTGGAAACATTGGAGTGAATATTATGACAATTCATCAAGCCAAAGGTTTGGAATATCCTGCTATATTTCTGTACAAGTGCAATGATACAACACTATTAAATAAAGTTAAATCGAAGTCATTTACAATCGATAGAGAGTTTGGAATGCTAACAAAGGTACCTGTCGACGAAAATTATTTTGATGAGTATAGATCGGCTCCAATTGTTGGACTGTACAATCTCATCGAAGAAAAAAAAGAAATAGCTGAATTAAAAAGACTTCTTTATGTGGGATTAACTCGCGCCAAAGATTTTCTTTTCATAACGCAAACGGATGATGGTAAAACGGTAAAGAAAAATTCCTTTTCTGCTTTACTAAATACAGGAATAAACCCAGACCTCTCTAATGATAAGTATGTTCTTGCAGGCGAACTTACTTTTCTGAAAAAAGACAAAGATGATTTTATAAACATTACGAAGTCGATTGAATTAGAGATACCAATAATTCGTAAAATTGATCTGTTGGAAAGTAAAGTTGAACCCGGGTACACTGGAATTGGTAAAAGAGAATTAATTTTGTCAGAAATTATTGATCAGTCCAAAGGAGAGGTAATTTCTGCGACAAGATTCTCAACTTTCGCAAGCTGTCCGATGAAATATAATCTATTATACAACTACAAAATTGGAGATTTGATTCAACGATCAAAGGAATTTGAACAAAAGAATTGGCCTTATTTATTTGAGGAATATAATCGAAATGAATTAGGCTCTTATTTATTCGACGATCAGACTAATTTACTGGAGTATGCAAAATTGAAAGGAGAAATTATTCATTATGTACTCAGAAAAAATTTAAGAGCCGAAAATTTCACTTCCTTTGTTGAGAACCGGCTAAAAAATAGTTTCAGTGATGATATCCATCCAAAATTGAAAGAAAATATTGAACACGATCTTAATAAATTCTATGAATCAAAAGAATATAAATTTATAAACTCATTTCAGAATTGTAGAAATGAGTTTGAAATATATTTAAAGGAAGGGGATTACTATCTCTTTGGAATTTTGGACAAATTAATTATTGATGAAAAAAAAATAATTATAGTTGATTACAAAACAGATGATATTAAAGAGGAGGACTTAAACTCAAGAGCTGAAAAATATTTATTTCAGCTACAATTTTATGCTTATATTGTTTCAAGGATTTTGGGTAAAAATCGGGAAATTGAGTGTAGAATTATTTTTATTAAATATCCTGACAAATCATTTTCATTTAAATATGACGCTATTTCAGATGGTAAGGTCAGGTTAGTGATTATTTCTATGATTAAGGCGATAAGAAATAGCAACTATTCAGTAAATTTGAATGTCTGCGATGATTGTATTTTCGAAGATAACTCACAGTGTCTTAAAATTAATTCAGCAATAAATTAACTCAGCCTAAAAAAGCTTAAAGATGAATAAAAAATTAAAAGTTATTAGAGACCTTTCACTTGTTGAAAAGGAACTTAGCTCGACTCAGGGTGGAGTCGTTTCTGTGTTGCTAAAAAAGGAAAGCTTTACTCAGTTTGCAACAAATTTTGTTTATCAGAATAAAAATATTTTCTTTTATGTAGATAATGAAGAATTACTCCGCACAATTAAATTAGATGCATTAGCAAAGTTCACCATATTAAAAGATAAAAATGTTACCAAAGAGCTGATGGAGAAGAAAGATCCGTTATACAGACTTTTTTCAGTTGTGGTTACAGGGGTAATTAGGGAAGCCGAAGAGCAGAAAACCATTACTAATATTGCCCAGAGCTTTATTGAGAAATACTCCGGTAAACTTATTCTTGATGAAAAGGAAACCCCATCTCCGGGTAAACTTTTGTTCGTTGACTCTGAAGAGCTTCTTGCATTTGATGAAATTGGTTTTTAAGAAAATGTTTGTCAATTATGATAAAAGATTTTCAACTCTTCTTAAAAATATCTTTAGAGGACATTTGTGCTGAACTACATTTGGATTGTTTTAATATTGCTCGGTGTTGGTGCAGCACTAACTACGGACATTGTTAATAGCAGTTCTGACAAATACCGAAATAATACTCCCCTTGATCTTACAATAACTTTTGAGAATAATGTTGATTTACTGACTGAAGGGAAGCAGCCCGGTGTACTTTACATTGCAGCTAGTCAATTCGAGAATTTTTACAAAGAAAAAATCAGATCAGATATTTATGCAAATGCTACTATCATTTATGAAAATGAATATGCTGAAAATTTCATTACCATAAAAGTTGATGAAAATTCTCCTGTTATTTGGCGTGAAATGGCTGCGTCATCAGGTGATGCAAACAACTTATCTGGAAAAATTAAATTTGCTGAACAGTTAAGTGCAAATTCTTTCAAGTCCAGAGTTATTTTTGAAGAAGTCTCTTTTGCTAAGATGAGCGATGTAACCAATGCAGTACTTGATTATGCAGGGACGGCAGTAACAATTGCTCTAGGTTTAATTGGTATTATGGCTTTATGGCTTGGGGTGATGAAAGTTGCGGAAGTAGCTGGGTTGATAAAAATTATTGCAAAGTCTCTCAGACCATTTACCAAAAGATTATTTCCGGAAATACCATCTGATCATCCTGCAATGAGTTCCATGATTATGAATATTTCTGCAAACATGCTTGGACTTGGAAATGCTGCAACTCCATTTGGATTGAAAGCAATGGAAGACATGGAAAAAATTAATCCAAATAAAGGAACTGCTTCTAATTCAATGGTCACTTTTCTTGCGATCAATACAGCAGGACTAACACTGATCCCGGCTACTGCTATTGCAATTCGTGCTGCATCAGGAAGTTCAAATCCGGCTATTATTATAGGAACAACAATCTTTGGAGCAGTTTGTGCTACAATTGCAGGAGTTTCAGCAGCAAAAATCATAGAAAAATTTTACTTGGAGACATTTAACTTTTTTAATTGGTTCAGAAAAAATTTAAAATTCTTCATTCTGTTTGCATTATCAATTGTAGCTATAGTTTTATTTTTTATTTCAGGACTTGCAATTTCAGTTGCTGAGCTCTTTTCTTTTATTTCAGCCGAGGGGTTTAAAAATTTTATCGGAATTATTTCAAAGCTCGCAATTCCATTGCTTATCGTGATCTTTATCGGTTACGGCGCTATTAAAAAAGTTAAAGTTTATGAAAGTTTCGTAGAAGGTGCGAAGGATGGATTTAATATCGCAGTAAAAATAATTCCTTTCCTTGTTGCAATGTTAATTGCAATTGGAATTTTCAGAGCCGGTGGAGCAATGGATTGGCTAATATACATTCTTAAACCATTAACTAATTTAATTGGAATGCCTGCTGAAGCTTTGCCAATGGCTTTGATGCGACCACTTTCGGGAAGTGGTTCTCTTGGAATTATGTCAGAAAATCTTGCAGTTTATGGTCCGGATTCTTTTATCGGAATTTTAGTGTCAACGATTTATGGCAGTACCGAAACTACTTTTTACGTATTGGCACTATATTTTGGTTCTGTGAATATTAAAAATACTAGGCATGCGCTTCCAGTAGGTTTAATAGCTGATGCTGCAGGTATTTTGGGTGCATTATTTATTGTGAAATTATTATTTAGTTAATCCAACTGATCGAATTAAAAATGAAAGTCTTTATTACAAGGGAGCTTCCCGACATAGCGCTTAGACTTTTAAGAAAAAATAAAATATCATTCGACTACTATAAAAAAGACCAACCAATTCCCAGGAATTTTCTCCTCGAAAAAATAAAAAACTGCGAGGCACTTGTTTGTCTTCTAACTGAAAATATTGATAAAGAAGTGATTGATCAAATGCCGAATTGCAAAATAATTGCAAACTATGCGGTTGGATTTAACAACATAGACATTGATTATGCAAAAAAGAAAAAAATTATTGTAACGAACACTCCTGATGTTTTGACGGAATCAACTGCTGATCTTACTTTAGCGTTGGTACTAGCATGTGCAAGAAGAATATTTGAGGGAGAATCCCTCTTAAGAAAAGGTAAATTCAAAGGATGGAAACCAAAATTACTTCTTGGTTCAGAGATGAAGAATAAAAATTTCGGAATACTTGGTGCTGGAAGAATTGGAAGTGCTGTAGCAATTCGTGCTAAATCTTTTGGTACTAATATTATTTATGTTGATAATAAAAAAAATGTCAAGCTTGAGAAAGCAACTGGTGCCAGGAAAGTTTCATTAAAATATTTGTTAGAAAATTCTGATATCTTATCTATTCATTTGCCTTTGAACGCAAAAACTCACCATTATTTAGATTATAAAAGACTAATACAATTAAAAAGAAATTCTATTCTGATTAATACTTCACGTGGAGAAATTATTGATGAGAAATCGCTTATAAGATTATTAAGGCAAAACAGATTATTGGCTGTCGGATTAGATGTTTTTGAAAATGAACCAAACTTAAATTCTGAACTTCTAAAATTTTCGAATTTATTAATAATTCCTCACCTTGGTAGTGCTACTCGTGAAGCACGAGATGGAATGGCTGAACTTGCCGTAAAAAATGTTATAAATGTTCTCACAGGAAAACCACCGCTTTCGCCTGTTTTCTAAGGCTGTCAACGATTCTGGTTGCATCTATTTTTGCTAATAGGTAGTTTTGAAAATAAAAAGTTAGAATTATGAGAATTGGAATTCCAACCGAAACTCGCTGGGAAGAAAAGCGAGTACCACTTGCTCCCGCAGGCGTTGATTCACTTATCAGATCAGGTCATACAGTTTATATTCAAAGTGGTGCAGGTGAAGCCAGTCATTTTACAGACGAGGAATATCGTGAAGTTGGAGCCACAATTGTCTATAGCAAAGAAGAAGCATTTGGCAGAGCAGAAATGGTTGTCAAAGTATCTCAATTAACGGAAGATGAAGCAGATTTGCTAGTAGATAACCAGATACTTTTTTCATTTCTTTTGCTTACTATGGCAAAAAAAAATATTCTCGAAAAACTTCTGAGAAAAAAAATAACAGCAATTGGATATGAATTAATAGAAAAAGATTCCCGTCTGCCGATCTTAAATTCAATGAGTGAAATTGCCGGACCTTTATCTATTCAAGTCGCTGAAAGGTATCTGGAAAGCTATTCAACTGGTGGTAGAGGAATTTTGCTTGGTGGAATAACTGGCGTAGCTCCGGCAGCTGTTGTAATTTTAGGCGCCGGAGTCGTAGGAATTACTGCAGCGAGAGCTGCAATTGGTAGAGGTGCGCAAGTTATTGTAATAGACAAAGATTTATCACGATTACGACAAATTGAATCTGAGTTTCACCGTGGAATTACAACGGTTATGGCAAATCCTTACACCATTTCCCGTGGTGTAAAATTTGCTGATGTGTTGATTGGAGCAGTTTTAATTAAAGGGGAAAAAGCGCCTCATCTTGTAACTACAGAAATGGTTAAAGAAATGAAAAAGGGAGCAGTTATTGTTGATGTATCTATTGATCAGGGTGGTTGTGTGGAAACTAGCAGGATTACAACAATTTCTGATCCGGTTTATAGTATGCATAATGTAATTCATTATTGTGTACCAAATATGCCTGCACTTGTTGCGCGAACTGCTAGTTATGGATTAAATAATTCAGTGCTTGATTACTTGCACGAAGTTGCTGATAATGGACTTACTCATGCTTTAATGGGTGACGAAGGATTAGGAAAAGGAGTTTGTACTTATAATGGATTTTGCACTAATGAATCAATTGCTGAATCTTTTGAAGTAGATTATAAGAAACTCCACATATTTTCGACAAATTAGTTTATTTATTTGTGATATTAAGTAAAAGAAAAAAAGTTTAATGGTTACTGTAGAAGAAATTAGAAAAAAGAATTTACCGGCTAATCTATACAATATTTATAGTAGAAAATTAACTTCTGCCGATGAAGCTGTTAAAGAAATAAAATCAGGTGATAATTTAGTAATCCAGCCTGGATGTGCTGTACCACATGAATTAATCCGGGCAATGGTAAGAAGAAAAGATGAACTTGAAAATGTTACTATCTATCATATCTTAATAGTAGGTGAACTTCCTTATGTCAATCCAGGGATGGAAAAACATTTTAAACACAAAGCTTTTTTTACAGGTGCAAACGTTAGAAAAGCAGTTCACGAAGGAAGAGCAGAGTTCATTCCGATTTTTCTTTCTGAAATTCCGCTTCTTTTCAAAAGAGATATTATAAATGTAGACGTAGCATTGATAAATGTGTCTCCACCGGATGAGCATGGCTTTTGCAGTTTTGGAGTAGATGTTGGTACAATCAAAACTGCTGCAGACAAAGCGAAAGTAATAATTGCCCAAATAAACAGTGAGATGCCACGAAGCCTTGGTGATAGTTTTATACATATAAATAAAATTCATCATCTCGTTGAGTACTCTGAATCAATTCAGGAATTACCTCAGGTTGATCCCAATACAAGCGATGAAATGCTTCGGATTTATGATGCTATTGGAAAAAATACTGCAGAATTAATTGAAGATGGTTCAACATTGCAAATGGGTATTGGTGCTATTCCTGATTCTGTAATGAAATATTTAAAAGATAGACGCAATCTTGGAATCCACACTGAAATGTTTTCTGACGGAATAATCAGTCTCGTTGAAGAAGGAATAATAAACGGAGAAGAAAAAACCATTCATCGTGGTAAAATAATTGCAGGGTTTGTATTAGGAACAAAAAGATTGTTTAGATTTATTGATAACAATCCTGTCATCGAATTTCATCCTCAGGAATATGTGAATGATCCGTTTATTATTGCACAGAATAAAAAAATGGTTGCAATAAATTCTGCAATAGAAATTGATATCACTGGACAGGTCTGTGCTGATTCAATCGGAACAAGAATTTTTAGTGGCATTGGCGGACAGGTTGATTTTATTAGGGGCGCTGCTCATTCAGAAGGCGGAAAACCAATTATCGCACTTCCTTCAATCACTAAAGATGGAGAAGTTTCCCGCATCGTTCCTATGTTAAATCCCGGAGCCGGTGTGGTCACTTCACGTGGAGATGTTCATTATGTGATCACCGAATATGGTGTTGCTCATTTGTTTGGTAAAACTTTGAAAGAACGAGCTAGAGAGCTAATCAAAATTGCTCATCCAAAGTTTCGTGATGAACTAACCAAATATGCAAAGAAAACGAGACACATTTAATTATGGTTGCAGTTATCGGGGACATTCATGGATGTTTTCACACTCTTAAAAAGTTATATTCACTTATCTTAAAGAAGTATCCGGATATTCCTGTCTGTGCTGTTGGAGATCTTGTTGACAGAGGAAAATTTAGTTATGAAGTGGTAGAATTTATAAAAAAGAATAAAATAACTTTTACTGCTGGAAACCATGATTATATGTTTTATTATTTTATAAAGCATCCATCAAGTATGCTCGGCAGATCGTGGGTATTTAATGGTTCTGAGACAACATTGGATTCTTACAGTAATCGTTATGCTGAAATGAACAAACATCTCAACTTCATCATAAGAGCACCTTTAATTTTGGATTTGAGTGACTGCTTTATTTGTCACGCCGGAATTTCAAATCATTATGCAAGGAAACTTGGTAAAAATCCGTTAGGTGACAAACAAAAGCTCATTAATATAATTGAAAAAGATCTTAACACAGATCATGGAATCTTGTGGACGAGAGATAAGCTTTTAAATCTTAATAAGCTACAGGTAGTTGGACATACTAGATTTCAGGAAATAACCTACGACGAAGCAAGTGATACTGTTTATATTGATACCGCCGCAAGCTCCGGCAATAATTTAAGTGCGGTAATAATAAACGAAAGTAGTATTGTTGATAAGCTTTCCGTTCCAACTGAGAAAATGGATATTATTTGAAGTGGTGTTTAAATTCATTAATCCTTTCCTGAAAATCGTTGGATCTTAACTTCGATTAAGCCTCCTCTCTAATCCCGCTCAAAGAAATGCAGTGAATTAAAGAATAACCAAAATGTATTTCTTGTTGTAGTATGAAAAAAATGCCCTCACCCTAACTTCATCAAATGTCTTCATTAAACTGTCCAATACCTTTTGAGATACTTAAGTATGTCATAATAAGTGCCACCGATCCTAGAATTAAACTTGCATAAAGCAGCTGTGAGACAGAAGCAAAACTTCCTTTTTCAATTTCAAAGAAGTAATTACTTAAAGGTGCAAAAAGAAGGATGATCAAAAAAAACAAATAAACTATTGTAAATAAAAATGTGAGAGAGGCTCCTTGTGAGGAAGCAATTCTTATAGGATTTTTTTCCTTATAGTTTGCATATGTTGCACCCATTCCAAAATTGAGTGATACAAGTGTAATTGTTACAAGCGCGGTATTCAATTGTGATATTATTATGAATAGAATTGAGAATTGGTAGCTTAGAAACAAAATTGAGTAGTTGACCGATTACAAAGATGACGAAGAAATATATAAATAATCTTGTAAGCATTATCCTTTTATAATTCAGGGGAGCACTTCTGATTTTCCAGATGGTTTCCCCTTCAAGGCTAACAAGAGGGAAAATAAATCTTAGCGACATTGATGCGATCAGAAAAACGTTGAAAAGGTAAATAATCAAATACACCAATGTTTTAAAATAAATATTATATGAATTTAAAATGATTACATGAACATTTGAGATTGATAAAATAAAAATTGTAATTAAAAAAACCATCACTAAAAAATGAGTCCATTGACTTGGTTCCCTAATAAACAATAACAATTCCCGTTTGAACAAAGCTTCACGTTTTGGCTTAAGTGATGAATTCTTCTCAAATGAGAAATATACTCTAAAATTATTTTTCTGTTTTACGGACATCTCATTTGATAAATTTAAATAGACAAGCCAGGATTTGTAAAACCATTTCTTAGCCAGCATCAGTGAAGAAATCAGAAATAGTATTGAGACGACATTTATTAAGTAAATAGACCAGCCTGCCGCAATTAACTTTCCAGATGCAATCCAATAAAGGGCATCTGCAACCCAATGATTGGGCAGAAGTTTGATTGCTGGATTTTCAAGAAATCCAAAGTAGTTATTTATATTCGGAAAGTACTGAAATACATTTGTAACTAGTTGAACAGGACTACTGAATAAATAAAATATGATGGTTGCTGAAGTATAAACTAAAGCAATTATCAGAAGCACTTTCTTTATTCCAAATGATGCGGCAAGCCTCATTATTGTAAGAAGGGTTATTGCTCCAAGTGTCCCAGCCATAAACATAAATGGAAGTATTAGAAATATGACAGAGAATGGGATAAATGACCAGTGTAACCCAAAATAAGTAGTGTAACCGGTCAATCCTGCGGTGATCATTAATAAGAGAGTTGAAGAGCTATAAAAAAAGTTGTCAAGAAATTTTATTAAAAAAATTTTTGTAAATGAGATTGGCGTAGTTAACAGGAAGTCAACTTCCTTCGTTTTAAAGAATGTAGAATATGAGACAACGATATTTCCGATATTTACTGTAAGAAAAAAGATAAACAAAACTACAAATAGAAATCTATGAAGGAGAAACATTCCTATTTTGACATCTTCGATAAGATACGAGATGATATTTTGAGTGAAGAAGAAAATGCCGACAGCAAAAAAAATATAGACTACTGAAGCACTTAAACTTTTTAGTAATGACTTTCCGTTGAGTTCTTCCTGGAACTTGATAAAAGTAATGAACTTAAATTTTAAGATATGAATCAATAACGTCATTTATTTTGTAAGATGCAGAAATAATGATTCAAGATTTTGATGATCAGTCCCTATTATCTGTTCGATGACTTCATTTCTATCTTCAAATATCATCTTACCATCTTTGATGATTCCTATCCGAGAACAGATTTCTTCAGCAACATTTAAACTGTGAGTTGACATAAATATCGCCACACCCTGTGAAGCTTTTTCTTTTAAAACATTTTTAACTACAAGAGCACTTTGCGGATCTAGGCCAACCATTGGTTCATCGACGATTAGAAGTGCAGGATCGTGAAGTAACGCAGAAGCAATTACAATTCTTTGTTTCATTCCCAGGGAATATTCTTCAGTTCGTTTGTTAACCCATTGTTCAATCTTTAGCTGATCAATTGTTTCATCAATTTTATTTTTTAATTTATTTTTTTCAATATTATATAAGCCACCACAGAAATAAAGAAATTCTTTGCCTGTTAATTTCTCATACAAAAATGGTTGATCTGGAATATACCCGATAAGTTTTTTTGCCTCGATATGATTTTTTTGAATATCAATTCCGCCGATACGAATTGTCCCATTTGATGGTGCATATAAACCTGTAATCATCTTGATTGTTGTGGTTTTTCCAGCTCCATTCTGGCCAAGAAATCCGAAAAAATCACCTGCATTTATTTCTAAATTGATATTATTTACCGCAGTAAAATTTCCAAATTTCTTCGTGAGGTTGGTTAATTTCAGCATTATTGTGAAAAGTATGTGAAATATGTGTTAAAAATGGTGAATCCGCATTTTTGCTTGAAAGTTCTGCAAAACTTAGACCAGAGAAATGGTTTAAAATGAAGAAGGCGAGATTTTACTCGCCTTAACCTCAAACCGAAAAAGTTTCGATTAATACATATCACCCATGCCACCACCATGAGGCATAGCTGGCATTGGTGGTTCTTTTTCTTTCTTCTCATAAACAACTGCTTCGGTTGTGATGAGTAAGGCAGAAACTGAAGCTGCATTCTCTAAAGCAGTTCTTGTAACTTTGGTCGGATCCAGAACACCTGCTTTAATAAGGTTTTCATACTTTTCAGTGAAAGCGTTAAAACCGAAATCATCTTTACCTTCTTTAACCTTCTGTAATACAACCGAGCCTTCAAGTCCTGCATTGTTTACAATCTGCTTTAAAGGTTCTTCAAGCGCTTTCTGAACAATTTTTACTCCAGTTGTTTGGTCAAGATTTTCGCCTGTGACTTTATCCAGAACGCTGATTGCTCGAACCAATGCAACGCCACCACCGGCAACTATTCCTTCTTCAACTGCAGCTCTAGTAGCGTGAAGTGCGTCTTCAACACGAGCTTTTTTCTCTTTCATTTCAACTTCAGTGGAAGCACCAATTTTTAGTACTGCAACTCCACCAGAAAGCTTTGCTAATCTTTCCTGGAGTTTTTCTTTATCGTAATCAGAAGTTGTTTTATCAATCTGTGCTTTTATTTCGTTTATTCTTTTCTTAATGTCATCACTCTTTCCAGCACCTTCAACTATTGTAGTGTTGTCTTTATCAATTACAATTTTCTTAGCAGTACCTAAATAAGATACAGTTGCGTTTTCTAATTTGAATCCTCTCTCTTCAGAAATTACTGTACCATTAGTCAACGTTGCAATATCTTCTAACATAGCTTTTCTTCTGTCACCAAATCCCGGAGCTTTTACTGCAGCAACTTTCAAAGTACCACGTATTTTGTTAACTACTAATGTAGCTAAAGCTTCGCCTTCAAGATCCTCAGCAATTATCAATAAAGATTTACCTTGCTGGGCAACTTTTTCCAGAACTGGAAGAAGATCCTTCATTGCTGAAATTTTCTTATCGTGAATTAATATCATTGGATCTTCAAGAATTGCTTCCATAGATTCAGCATCTGTGACGAAGTATGGTGAAAGATAACCACGGTCGAATTGCATTCCTTCAACTACTTCAAGTGCTGTATCAGTACCCTTTGCTTCTTCTACCGTAATAACACCGTCTTTTCCAACTTTTTCCATTGCATCAGCAATGAGATCTCCAATTGATTTGTCATTATTTGCAGATATTGCTCCAACCTGGGCAATCTCATTTCTTCCTTCAACGTCTCTGCTTATTGATTTTAAAAATTCAATTACTTTAGTGACAGCAATGTCAATGCCTCTTTTCAAATCCATTGGATTAGCACCGGCTGTTACGTTTTTCAAACCTTCTCTGTAAATTGCCTGAGCGAGGACTGTTGCAGTAGTTGTTCCATCACCTGCGACGTCACTGGTTTTGGATGCAACTTCGCGAACCATTTGAGCACCCATGTTCTCTACATTATCTTCAAGTTCAATTTCTTTCGCAACTGTAACGCCATCTTTAGTAACAGTAGGTGCACCGAATTTTTTTTCAAGGATTACATTGCGTCCTTTTGGACCAAGAGTCACCTTAACGGCATCAGCCAGCTTATCGACGCCAGCTTTTAATCCGCTTCTTGCGTCGGTATCATATTTAATTAATTTTGCCATATCTATTTACCTCTATTTTTTTTCTGATTAAAAATTTATTAGGGAACAATTGCGAAGATGTCACTCTCACGCATAATGAGATATTCTTCGCCATCTATTGTAATTTCGGTCCCACTGTATTTTCCATAAAGAACTTTGTCACCAACTTTGACTGACATTTTTACAACTTCGCCATTGTCAGCAACTTTGCCTGGTCCGGTTGCAACTATGCTTCCTTCAACAGGTTTTTCTTTTGCGGTATCAGGTAGGAAGATTCCACCTTTAGTTTTTTCTTCTGCCTCTGCAGGTTGAACAACAACCCTATCGGCTAATGGATTGAGTTTTAATTTAGCCATATTTTACTCCTTTAATTAGTTTAATTTTTATTAGCACTCATATTAAGCGAGTGCTAAAATAATGTATTGGCATCTTTTTGTCAAGGTATGAATATTTAGAATTCTTTTACTAATAGCGATTTTTTTCTGTAAAAATCCTAACTGCCAGTTATATATTTACACTGAGCCATTAAAAAATAACTAAATTCAATTTAGGAGGAACAATTTTATTTTAAAAGATGAGATAAAACGATTGATTGAAAT
Organism: uncultured Ignavibacteriaceae bacterium; assembly: GCA_963790385.1. Lineage (GTDB taxonomy): Bacteria > Bacteroidota > Ignavibacteria > Ignavibacteriales > Ignavibacteriaceae > IGN2. The sequence continues at coordinate 230,771 of CAWBOG010000002.1, read as the reverse complement.
ACTTCGCGGGTTGGATCGGAAAATTATCATAATATTCCTCTCCGTGGCTCTGCTTCAAACAATCTCATGGTATTACGCGTCAAGGAATTTCTTTAGGTTGAATATATTTCCCGTTTATCAAAATGATCCTGATGTTTATCTATATGAATATCTCTATTGGTTTGTTAGTGATTTTATAACTCTGTTTATTTTGTCTGTCATCATTATAAAATTTGTCTTAAGAGAAAGTCTAAAGGATTATGGGTTACAAGTTGGTGAATTAAAAGTGGGAATAGTGTTCTCTGGTTTATTCCTAATTGTAATGATAACTGTGATATGGTTTATTTCATCTACATCAGCATTCTCAGAAAAATACCCTCATCTTCTTTCAACTAGAAATAATTGGGAATCATTTTCAGCTTATGAAATAGGCATGCTAATTTATATGGTGAGCTGGGAATTTATCTGGCGTGGATTTATGTTGTTTGGCTTGAAGGAAAAATTTGGCTATTACTCTGTGTTTATTCAAACGATACCTTTTGTAATTTTGCATAACGGAAAACCAATTCTAGAAACTTTTGGTGCTATAGCAGGTGGAATCGCGTTGGGAGTTCTTGCTTTACGTACGAATTCGATTATTTACTGTGTTATTACTCATAGTGGAGTAATGTTTGCAATAGATTTGATTTCAACTTTGAGATATCGGGCAAATGATTATGGAGTTGGATTCGATTCTTTATTTAATATAATAAAAACAATTTTTTAAGGAGCGCTTATGAGATTTGCTTTAAATATAGATCACGTTGCTACTTTAAGAAACGCAAGAGGTGAAACTCAACCTGACCCAGTGACTGCAGCTTTGATAGCCGAGCAGGCAGGAGTTGATGGGATTGTATTTCATCTTCGTGAAGATAGACGACATATAAATGAACGCGATGTTAGATTGTTAAGAGAACTTATTACTACAAAACTCGATTTTGAAATGGCTGCCGTTCCTGAAATAATAAAAATTGCCTGCGATGTCTGTCCGGAACTTGCTACACTTGTTCCTGAGAAGCGTCAGGAATTAACTACGGAAGGTGGACTAAATGTAATTGACAATTCAGTATTAATAAAAGCAACGATTGAAGAACTGCACAATGCCGATATTGATGTTTCAATATTTTCTGAACCAGACATTCCACAGATTGATGCTTCTGCTGAATTGGGTGCTGACTATATTGAAATTCATACTGGGGTTTTTGCAAATGCACTTACAGAAGAAGAACAATTTGACGAGCTTGAAAGAATTAGAGGTGCAGTAAAACATGCAAAGAAACTCGGTCTTGGTGTTAATGCAGGACACGGTTTGAATTATCAAAATATAAAAATCTTCAGAGAACTGGAGGATATTGATGAAGTAAGCATCGGACATTCCGTAATTGCGCGTGCTGTCTTTGTAGGAATTGAGCAAGCTGTTAAAGAAATGATAAGGCTCATCAATAAATAACCTCTTGATAAGCCTATAATATCAATCTTCGTTGAAATGAATTAATGGTGGTCTTCCAATCGGATGAACTTCAAATCCAATTTTAAAAAGTTTTTCGTGATCAAGAATGTTTCTTCCATCAAAAATAAATGCCGGCTTTTCCATTTCGTGATATAATTTATTGTAATCCAGAGTTTTATATAAATCCCACTCTGTCACGACAGCAATTGCATGTGCACCCTTAGCTGCCTTATATGGATCTTCCTGGTATTCGATGTCATTTCCATATTCCTTCAAATCATTTTTAGCATTTTTAATTGCCTTGGGATCGGAAATTACCACGTGAGCTTTTTCCAACATTAACTTTTTTGTAACATAAAGTGCAGCTGTTTCCCTGGTGTCACTTGTATTAGCTTTAAATGCAAATCCGAAAAGTGCAATCCGCTTATTTGTTATTGTGTTAAACATCGCTTTCATTATGGTCTGTACAAATCTATTAGTTTGATAATCATTCATCTTTACAATACCCTCCCAATAAGCAGCGACTTCATATAATCCATAAGTTTCACATAAGTAAACAAGATTTAAGATATCCTTTTTGAAACATGAACCTCCATAACCAACACTTGCATTTAAAAATTTGTCTCCGATCCGGGTATCTTTTCCTATTGCGTTTGCAACTTCACGAACATCGGCATCAACTTTTTCACAAAGTGCGGAGATACTGTTTATTGATGAAATTCTTTGTGCTAAAAATGAGTTTGCAACCAACTTTGAGAGTTCCGAACTCATTTGATTACTCGTGATGAGATGATCTCTTGGAATCCAGTTAGCGTAGATATCAACTATTTCATTTCGTGCTTTTATTCCGCTTTCCGTTTCTTTGGAACCAATCAATACTCGATCAGGTTTTTCCAAATCTTTGATAGCACTTCCCTCAGCAAGGAATTCCGGATTGGACACAACTTCAAACTTTAATCCTTTTTCATTTAGACTGAGAATTCTTTCCATTGCTATGGCTGTTTTCACGGGCAAAGTTGAACGTTCAACAATTATTTTATCTGAATCTGAAACTCGCAAAATTTCACGCGCCGTTTTTTCCCAGTATTGTAAATCAGCACTTTTACCTGCACCTTCACCAAAAGTTTTTGTTGGTGTGTTTACAGAAATAAAAATAATTTCAGATTCTTTAATCCCTTTTTCAACATCTGTTGAAAAGAAAAGATTTTTTCCTCTACAGGATTTTACCAATTCCAGTAAACCTGGTTCATAAATTGGCAGGTCATCGGTTTGCCAGGCAGCAATTTTTTCTGACATAACATCAACAACTGTTACTTTGTATTGTGGACATTTGTGTGCAATCATTGCCATAGTTGGACCGCCAACATAACCTGCACCGATACATAAAAGGTTTTTCTCAAATTTTTTTTCAGCCATCATTAATATCTCCGAAATTATTACTTAATTAAATATCTCATTATAGGTCTGGTTTCTGATCTTCGTGCAACTTCTTTGAAACCAGCTTTCTTGAAAGCAGAAGATAATCCTGTCCACGCAAACACATCGGCGGTTTTACCTGATTTTGGTTCAACTGGATAACCTTCTACTATATTCCCCTTATTTATTTTAACAAAATTTTTAACAGCGTTTAATAACTCAACACTTAAACCTAATTTTCGGTATCGCTTATTTATGAAGAAGCAGACCACAGACCAAACCGGTTTATCATCAATTCTTTTTAACACTCTTGAATTTTCCAAAACAGGAAAGTTTTCTCTTGGCGCAACAGAACACCAACCAATCGGTTCACTATTAAAATAAGCTAGTATTCCCGGGATACTGCCATCATTGATTAAGCTTTTCATTTTTCTCTTTAAACCTAACCCTCGTAGTGCATCATATTCTTTTCTTCGCATTCTCCAGTACATACACCAGCATCCGGCACAAGCACCTTTCTCCCCAAACAACTTTTCGAAGTCTTTATAATTTTCTTTTGTTACTGGATAAAAGTCGAATTTCGATTTGATATTAATTTTCAGGTTTTTATTCATTAGCTAGAATATTTCGAATTGCTTTTCCAAATCTAAGCATTAACACTCTATACAAAAAAGCCGGGCTTAAATTACCCGGCTTTAAAATAGATTATCAGAAATTATTATTGTCTCGTAAATTCAATTTCCATTGATTTAAATTCCTGACCATTATATTCCATATACATTTCAAGTTGATGATGATCATTATCTAAAAATTTCAACACTTCTCTAAAATTCATTTCCTGTTTGCTCATAGGGTCAACCATTGTACCATCAAGAGAAATAGAATTTGTGCTTTCATCATATCGTCCTTTTGCAACGGCTGTACCGGTTCCAATGTTATCAATCCAGACTGCAGTAAATTCTTCAGTTGCATTATCATATCCCATCAGAAAAATGCCCTCAGTTGGCATTCCCATCATCATAGACTTGTGAGTTGATTGTTGATATCTTCCACCAAGTATCATTTCTGTTTTTCCAGTACCTTCAACAAGCATCGGTTCACCAGCCGGATCCATCCAAAACTTTGAGATTGTGTTCCAATCTCCGACACCCTTAGCCATCATTTCGTGCATAGGTCCGGGTGTCATATATTCCATCCAGATCTGCATTTGTGCAGCTTGATCTTCATCACTCTGAGCAAAAAGATGTTGACTGACAATCAGTGAAATGAGAGAAATAAAAATAATTCTATCTAGTTTATGCATAATGCCTCCGCTTATTTTTTAATTAGTGATAATGAATTATGATTAGTTAAAAAAAATATCTTCCGCCGATAGCTGCGCTAATAGTAAAATCAGTTTTGGGTAGTAAATCAAGTATCGGTACAAATTCAAGGAAAACATCAATGGGTGCATCTTTTAAAATATATGCAAGACCAACCGGAACACGTATTCCAAATATAACATCATTGGAAAATTTTAATCTTCCGCCAATTCCAAAATAAAATGGAAGTTTTCCTTCAGAAACTTTTATCAATGTAAAATTATGAATTAGATAATCTGCCTGTATTTGGAAAGCATTTTCATCAAGAAATGACCAGGCCAAACCGGCATCCAAAGCAGTTTTTTCGGTCAACCAATATTTAAAACTGAAACCAGTTGGTTCCCCAACAATGATTCCGGCACCAATTTTTTTATTCTGAGAATAATCAAGACTTGAAAAAAGTATTAAGAAGCTAATAATTATAAAAATGGTTTTTGACAATCAGTCCTCGGGTTTTTAATAAATTCGTTTACTTAAATATATATAATTCCCAAAATAATAAAGATGACTTTAGTAAGAAGTAGATAAGTTGATTTGATTATTCTTTTGCACCGGCATTTTTAAGTGTTGAGATAATTTCCTCGTTGTTATTGAGTTTTGCAAGATAAAGAGGAGTGGATCCTTCGCCTGTTGCCTTATTGACATTTGCCCCGTACTTAATCAGATATTTCACAAGTTCAACATCGCTATTAATTATTGCATAGTGAAGTGCAGTCCAACCTATCGCACTTATTTTTGTGAGAGCAGCATTAATATTCGCACCATTTTTTCTTAACAAGTCACACATCTCAATTGGGACTTTGCCTGAGGAAACTCCAAGTGAGGCCTGAAGAAACGGTGTCATCCCGTCATTTGCAGCCAGATTTACTTTTGCACCGTTTGCAACTAATATCTTTGCGTTTGGCAATGAATTGCTTGCGGCCCAAAGCAAAGCAGTTCTTCCTTCGTTGTCCTGTAAATTTAGATTTGCACCATTTCTAATTAAAAACTCAACCATATCATCATAATAGTAATAGCTGCTTGCAATCATTAAAACTGTTGTACCTGATTGTGGATGTTGAGATATTAATATCAACTCCGGATTGAAGTAAGCTGATTAATCTTTATGGTGTCTTTTTTAATAACAGCATCGGCGAGTTGGTTGAATTGTTGGGCACTAATTGAGTTAAATCCAATTATTACAATAAAGAGGCGAAGAATAATTTTTATAATTTTTACAAATTGAATAATCATTTGTAGATAAACTTACGTGTTATATCTTTATGAAGAAAGTTTTCCTATTCGTGAATTCGTTGCAAAAAAGATAGCCATTTTTATATAATTTGCTCTCGATCGTTCTTCCTTCCGGATTTATTTTCATCGAATCTATCAGTTTTATTGATCCAGTCAGTGAAAATAATATATTCGAATTCTTGATAGTTCCTCGTAGTTAGTAGTCTGTAATTGATGGGCAATACTATCACGAATAAATGTTTGATACTGGGATTCTCTGCCTAAACTATCATAATTAAAAATTTCCTTTTCTTCGTAAAAAATATCTGAAGTATCAAGTAAACATTCTTTGGATTTTATTAGAATTTTGTCAGCTTTATTTTCGTATTCAAATTTAAAGTATTCAAGGGTATTCCAATTAATTCGTTGTCATAAATATTGAGTTTCAAACACTTTGTTTCCCACCTCATCATAATCATATTCCCAAGTCCAACAAGCTTCACCCTTTTCATCATAATTATTTAGTTCAATAATTTTTCCTTCATCATCAAATTCTTGTGTTCCAATGAGTTTGCCTTTTCTATATGCTTCTAAAACATTTCCTTCCTCATCTGTTACATAATCTTCCTCATAATACAACTTGTGCATAACTGAATCGGTATAAAATTCTCGCCTTGAACTTGTTTCCATTCGTGTCATAATAATTCTTATGAGTATATGCAGCATTCTTCATGGAGTCAATTTCCGAGGATTTTAAAATTATTTGGATTTCCGTTTTGAACTTTCAGTTTTTTATCAATAAATTTCTTTTTTCCTTATCTACATTGCCAACTCCGAACTATGTTCTATGCTTGGACGTTGGAATTATAGACTGAAATTATTAATATCGAACTTAGAATTAGCAATAATATTTCTTTGTATTTCATAATTTAAACCCCTAAAGATAAATTCAAAAATTATAATTAAAGTGTATAAGTTATCAGACTATAAAACTGAATCTAAAACAAAAATTAGACCAGCACTACAAAGCGTTTCGACAAATCAAAGCTTGAGCCAGACCCGCTTCAATTTCCTCATTTATTTAAGGATGTAAAAGATATTGATGTAATGGCATTCATTGCTTCGGTATTTGCTTATGGGAATGTTAAGCAAATTGTAAACACTCTCAACAGATTTTTAGTGATTGCAAATAATCAGCCTTACAAATTCATTCAAAATTTTTCAATGGATAGTAAGCCGTCAGATAAATTTATTCACAGGTTTTATTCGGCTAAAGACATTCTACGATTATTTCAATTGTTAAATTTGGCTTACAATGAGTTCGGTTCACTTAAGAAATTATTTTTATCTGGATATCACGAAACAGATTCTAATACTAAAAATGCAATCACAAATTTTTCAATTTTCTTTTTACAAAAAGCGCAAGACGAATTTGGAACTTTGAGTAGAGGATTGAAGTTTATGTTTCCTCTACCTGAAAAGGGAAGTGCTTGCAAGCGAATGAATCTATTTCTTCGCTGGATGGTTAGAAAAGACGAACTTGATTTTGGTTTATGGAGTGAAATTCCAACATCAAAACTTATCGTCCCTGTTGATACTCATATTGCCAGAATTTGTAAACAACTGAAACTCACAAAAAGAAAAAACGTAAGCTGGCAAATGGCTGAAGAAATTACTGATAACTTAAAAAAGTTTGATCCCGACGATCCTGTGAAATATGATTTTGCGATATGTCATATTGGTATGCGAAAGCTCGAGTTATAATCTCACAACTTTTTTTGCTTCATATATTTGTATGATTCACTAATCAATTCCTTCAAAACTTTTGTATCAACATCTTCAAGCTTTTTTATGTACAGACAGGAGAGACCTGTTTTATATTTTCCGAGTTTACTCATAAGATTCTGATATTTTAATAAATCTGGCACTATGTAAATCGTGAGAGCTTGTTTTCTTGGTGAGAACCCTGCAATGCACATATCGCCTTCGTGTCCACTTTCGTATTTGTAATGATATGAACCGAAGCCAATAATACTTGTTCCCCACATTTTGGGTTCTTCCTTCGTAATCTTTTTCATTAAGTCAAGGACTTTAAAACAATCTTCACGCTTTTTTTCATCCTTAACTCCATTTAAAAATTTCTCAACACTTGCTTTGTTAAGTTTTGTTTTTAGTTCTGCCATAAGATTCCTTTGGATTATGGAATTATTAAAATCATTTTGGTATGAAAATATTGAAATAAAATCAAAAATACTCACTATTCTTGTTGATGAGCTAACAAAAGCTGTTTATATTTGTCCATTCTTTTTGAAACCAAAATCCGTCTAAACGGAAAAAATAACTATTTCTCTCACGTAGTTAAGGAGTAACTTATGGCTGAGACCAAACGCTTCGTTCCCTTCGTCTCTCCTGAAACCTCAATGGCAGAATTTACCATTCGTGCTTTGATCATTGGATTAATATTAGCTGTAGTTCTTGGTGCTGCGAATGCATACCTGGGATTAAAAGCAGGAATGACCATTGCTGCAACTTATCCGGCAGCAGTAATTGGAATGGCACTTATCAAAATAATGAAAGGATCCATTCTTGAAGAAAACTTCACCAGAACTGTTGGTTCGATTGGTGAGTCAATTGCTGCAGGAGCTATTTTCACTTTGCCCGCATTTTTTATCGGAGGAATCTGGGTACCATTCTTTACCACATCAAACTTTTTAATCTCAGTTGCTATTATGATAGCGGGTGGTATTCTGGGAATTATGTTTGTGGCACTACTCAGAAGAGTAATGGTTGAAGATGTTGAACTTCCATTTCCCGAATCGGTTGCTGCTGCCGAAATTCATAAAGCCGGAAGACACGGCACAGGCGGTTCAAAGTTTCTCTTTAGTGCGATGGGAATTGGTGCCTTAGTTCAGGCACTTGGTCAGTTTAAGTTGTTTGCTACTTCCTGGAGTCAATTAATCACTGTTGGCAAGGGGCATATTCTTTTTCGCTCGCCTGATGTTAGTCCGGCATATATTGGTGTTGGATATATTATTGGACCACGACTTGCCTCATTAAACTTTAGCGGTGGAGTTCTTGCTTGGGGTTTGCTTGCACCTACAATTGCTTTCTTTAAATATTTTAATACTGAATTGCCGGCCGATTTTAATTGGGCTTCGACGATGGTTCAAATTTGGAAAGATTATGTAAGACCAATTGCAATTGGCGGAATGTTGGTTGGTGCTGCTTATACTTTGTGGAAAATGAGAAAAAGTCTTATGACTGGAATTGCCAGATCAATAAGTGATGTTAAAAAAGCAGCAACAGGTAATTTTGTTGAAATCAGAACTGAAAAAGATATCAGTTTTAACTGGATAATGATTGGAATACTTGGTACTGCTGTAGCCACATTTTTTATTTACAACTATTTTGCTCAGGACATAGTTGCTGCACTTGTTGCTACAATTGTTATGATCGTTGCAGGCTTTTTCTTTGCAGCTGTATCAGGTTACCTCGTTGGTATTATTGGTTCAAGTAATAATCCGATAAGTGGATTAACTTTATCAACACTTGTTGTTGCTGCCATACTAATGGTTGCATTAGGAATGAAAGGTGAGGCTGGAGTTGCTGCAGTTCTTGGAGTTGCAGCGGTGGTTTGCGTTGCTGCAGCGGTTGCTGGTGAAATGCTGCAAGATTTGAAAGCAGGACATATACTCGGCGGAACGCCCTGGAAAATGCAGGTTGGAGATATCATTGGTGTTTTAGTTTCGGCAGCAGTTATGTTTATCCCATTACTCATTCTTCACGAAGGCGATATTAAATCAGGAGGTACTGGGTTTGGCGGAGATGCACTGCCTGCACCACAAGCCAGTTTGATGGCAATTCTTTCAAAAGGAATTGTTGCCGGTCAGATGGATTGGATTTTAATTTTTGTTGGAATGTTGATGGGTGTTGGTTTTATTATGATGAACGTAAAAAGTCCGATGCTGGTTAGTGTTGGAATGTATCTGCCATTAGGAACAACTTTTGCAATTTTTGTTGGTGGAATGATTAAAGGAATCGTTGAAAGATATAATGTGAAGAGACAGTTTAACGACGGGCAAAAATCCCGCGTTGAGAATACAGGAATTTTAATTGCAGCTGGACTAATTGCAGGAGAAGCTTTAATTGGACTTCTCTTTGCAGGATTTGCGTTTTGGGAAATTTCACTACTAGCTATTTTTGCGGAACCCTCTTTTATTATCAGCTTGATTGTAATTGGTTTTGTGGGTTGGTTGCTTGTGAATATTCCACTGAAGAATGCAGGTAAACCGGACGATCCGGCACCTCCGCACGTTTCAATGTAAATAATTTAATGGGAGCGTTCTTAACGAACGCTCCTCATATTTTTTTATGCCGCTATCATTTAAAGAACGAAAAAAAATTCTACAGAACGTCAATACTCTGGATCTTACTCCCGTTAAACTTCAGACTGATGAGGTTAACAACGAAAATATGGTTACGATCATATATCCAAAATTTAAAAATGAACTTGCAAAAAAGTTTGTAGTACCAAGGCTTAAATCCGCAGACTTCAGAATAAATCTTGAAAAGTTTGGTTCGGCTGTATGGATGAATATGAATGGAAGTAACAAAGTTCAGGATATAATAAAAATCCTCCAGGAAAAATTTGGTGATGAATTTCAGGATGCTGAAACAAGAGTAATAAAATTTGTTTTTCAACTTTATGAACAAAAATTAATATCCTTTAACGAAATAAACAGATAGGAGAATACCATGGGAAATGTATTAGGGCATTTACAACCAAAATTAGTTTGGCATCACTTTGAAGAAATTTGCAAGTATCCACGTCCCTCAAAAAAAGAAGAGAAGATAGCTGAATATGTTGTATCAGTTGGAAAAAGACTTGGGTTACAAACTGAAAAAGATAAATTCGGAAATATTTTGATTCGTAAACCAGCGACTCCAGGTAAAGAAAATTTAAAAACTGTTGCACTGCAGGGGCATATTGATATGGTTTGTGAATCTAACAGAGGTGTTGAGCATGATTTTGATAACGATCCGATTCAACCATACATAGATGGCGATTGGGTAAAAGCAAAAGGTACAACACTTGGCGCTGATAATGGTATTGGTGTTGCGGCTGCATTGGCTGTGCTTGAATCAAAAGATATTGAACATGGACCGATTGAATGCCTTTTTACACTTGATGAAGAAACAGGTTTAACTGGTGCATCGAGTTTGAAGAAAGGATGGTTAAAAGCCGAGATACTTATTAACATGGATTCAGAGGAACTCGGAACAATATTTATTGGCTGTTCCGGTGGAAAAAATACTGCTGCTAAAATTAAAGGAAAATGGGATAAAGCTACAAAGAATTACTCATCATTTGAATTAAAAGTTGCAGGATTAAAAGGCGGACATTCAGGACTCGAGATTCATGTTGGAAGAGGAAATGCAGTTAAAATATTGAACAGGCTGATCTTTGAATATTCAAAAGAAAATTCTATTAGACTTGCATCGATAAATGGTGGTAACAAGCATAATGCAATTCCTCGTGAAGCATTTGCCATTGTTGCTGTTCCGAAAAAGGACGAAAAGAAATTGAAAAAATTTGCAGCTAAATTTAATGATACCGTAAAAGCGGAATTTGCAGCAGTCGAACCAGATCTTAATGTTGTAGCTGAGAAACATGATATGCCGGAAAAATTTCTTGATGAAAAAACACAAGAACGTTTAGTTAATACTATCTATGCAATACCTCACGGTGTAACAAAAATGTCAAATGACATTCCTGGATTAGTTGAAACTTCAAACAATCTTGCTGTAGTTGAAACTGTTGGCAAGCATATAAACTTTGTTACAAGTCAACGAAGTTCTGTTGCTTCTGAAAATATTGACATCACTAGTATGGTTACTTCAATTTTTCTTCTTGCAGGTGCTGAAGTTTCTTATGGTGATGGTTACCCAGGATGGAAACCTGATATTAGTTCTGATATTCTAAAAGTATTCAAGTCTACTTTCACCAAGATGTATGGTAAAGAGCCGGCAGTTACTGCTATCCATGCAGGGCTTGAATGTGGAATCATCGGAGAAAAATATCCGGAGATGGATATGATTTCATTCGGACCAACAATGTTTGGTGTACATTCACCTGATGAGAAATTGCAAATCTCTACTGTGCCGGAATTTTACAATCAACTTGTTAGCGTTCTGAAAAATATTCCGTCAAACTAAAATTAATTTAGATAAGTAATTTTATAAAGCAGATACTTGGTAAGTGGGTATCTGCTTTTTATTTAAATGAGGATCAGTATGAATAATTTGATCGCAAAACCCGAACCATCTGCATTTTTGCGCTGGACAGCATTGCTGCTTGTAAGCCTTGGTATGTTTGGTAACTATTATATTTATGACAGCATTTCACCACTAGCCGATCTACTTAAATTGCAATTAGGCTTTTCAGATTCAAACATAGGTCTCCTAAATGCCATTTATAGTTTCCCAAATATAATTATGGTACTTGTTGGCGGTTTAATTATTGACCGAATCGGCACAAGAACTTCAGTTATTATTTTTACAGTTTTAATATTGCTTGGCGCCATTGTAACTGCACTTACGGGAAATATCTGGATTATGTCTGCTGGCAGACTAATCTTTGGACTTGGTGCTGAATCGATGATAGTTGCAGTAACCACAATTATTGCAAGATGGTTTAGAGGAAAGGAACTCTCATTTGCATTCGGTTTGAATCTAACGGTTGCAAGACTCGGTTCATTTCTCGCATTGAATTCTCCAACGTGGGGAAAAAGTTTGTATGAGTATTGGCAATCTCCTTTATGGATTACTGTCTACGCAGGCGTATTTGCTTTTTTATGTGTTGTCGTTTACTTCTTACTAGATTTATACACCTCAAAAAATTATTCAATGCCTCGGGAGGGGTCTCAAGACAAAATTATCTTCAAAGAGATTTTTCAATTCCCGAAATCTTTCTGGTTTATTACTGCGCTTTGCGTAACATTTTATTCTGCTATGTTTCCATTCCAAACATTCGCAATAAAATTTTTCCAGGAAGCTCACGGAACAAGCAGGGAAGTCGGCGGTAATCTCTCAAGTATTTTAACATTGGCAGCAATGGTATTTACTCCACTCTTTGGTTTACTTTCAGACAAGATTGGGAAAAGATCCTTGTTGATGATGTTTGGATCACTACTGATAATTCCTGTTTACCTGATGATGGCTTATCAATTTGGTAAACCTGATGTTATGACAGACAGTGATTTCTTAAACATAAGTTTTAAGTTTTTTGATATCGACGCTGCAATTCCAATTTATCTTATACTTCCAATGGCAATGATGGGGATTGCGTTCTCACTTGTCCCGGCTATTCTGTGGCCATCTGTCGCAATTATCGTTGATCAATCAAAACTTGGTACAGCTTATGGCCTGATGACAATGATACAAAATATTGGACTATTTGGATTTAATTTGTTGATAGGTTTCGCAAATGATATTTCCGGTGCAAGCACCACAAATCCCGGCGGATATAATTTAGGAATGTGGATTTTTTCTATTCTTGGATTTCTGGGATTGTTATTTGCTTATTTACTCCGACAATGGGAAACAGGACCTGGCGGTCACGGTCTTGAGAATAGTATGAATCAAAAAGGCTAATGAGTCTGAATTGATCATTTAAAATTAATTTCAAACTAAATGGAAAGGATCTTTATGAAATTAACCTTACTTCCTATTTATATTCTTGTATTCATTTCCGTTGATTGTTCAGCAATTAAAGCTCAGGACAATTGCTGCGGAACAGGAAATATTTTTTCATCCATCCTTGGCAGTGGAATCTTTGGCGGTTATGGTTTTCAGCAATTTGGTGCAGATGGATTAAATAATATTATCAATAGTACACCTGGTCTTGCTGAAAATTTTGACGACTTCGGATTTGCTTATGGCTGGCGAGTGGGTGCTAATTTAATCCAGGTTGGTCAGGATGATTTGTTAGTAGCGTTTAAATTTTATTATCAATCCGTTTATGAACAACAGGAAGCTTCCGGAACATATCAAGGAGAAGATGCAACGCAGGAATTGAATCTGCAAATAAATAACTGGAGTTTCGGGATGAGTTTATCTTACGTCATTAATGAAAATTTTGATATAAGGATTTTTGATGCATTAATGACTTTCCCCACAGCTTCACTAAAGAACAAAATTAGTACCACATCTTCGTTTATTGAAGACGAATATGAATCTACGGAATCAAATATTGGATTTACATTTGATGCAGGGTTGGTATACTATCCTTTCCCTCCTTATATATCGTTAGAAGTTGTTGGTGGATATTCCTTTTTTTCATTTGAAACTTTAGAAACAGCAGATGGAAATATATTGTCTTCAACTTCTGATATTATAGATTCAGGTGGCTTTTTAGCAACAGCAGTTTTAACGGTTGGAATTCCATTTGATTGATACATCGAGTAAAGGATCATAAAAATTATTTTGATAAATAATAAATAACTTATTCGTGAATCAATTAATGCTTCTGTATTTCTCTTTATTATGGTTCAGAAGTCATTTATTAAGATTCTCCAATTTTCTTTAACTCTTTCCTGGTAGAATAAGTACTTTATAAAACTAATGTGGAAGTAAAATGAAAAAATTAACTAAGCTTGATTCTGCCTCACAGATTGCAATACGCGATTGTATGGGTGCAAAGAAAAATGAAAAAATTCTAATTATTACTGATGAATTGAAAAGAGAGATTGGCTTATCACTTCACGAAAATGCAGTCAGGTTGGGATACTTTTCACTTCTTGTTGAAATGAAATCGGGAAAGATAAATGGAGAAGAACCTTCGCCGGAAGTCGCAGAGCTAATGCAAAAGTTTGACGTAGTTTTTTGTCCGACCGCAAAATCACTCACTCATACTGATGCAAGACGAGCAGCATCTGCAAAAGGTGTGCGCATTGCAACATTTCCAGGAATTACAAAAGATGTTATGATACGTGGAATGAACGCAGATTATAAGGGCATTTCAAAAAGGACAATTAAGTTAACGGAAATATTAGAAACCGGTAAAGAAATAAGAGTCACAGCTCCTGCTGGCACTGATATTTCGTTTAGTATAAAAGGAAGAAAAGCATACGCAAGCAAAGGATTATTCCATTCAAAAGGAGAAAGCGGAAATCTTCCAACAGGTGAAGCGTTTTTAGCTCCTGTTGAAGGAACTTCAAATGGTGTTTTTGTTGTGGATGGTTCAATGGCAGGATTGGGATTAATAAAAAATGCAAATATTAAAATTGAAGTTGAAAATGGTTATGCAACAAAAATTACGGGTGGAATTCTTGCAAAAAAACTAAAGCAGCAATTGGATGCTGTGGGAAAAAATGCAAGAAATATTGCCGAATTTGGAATAGGTACAAATGATTCAGCTAAACTTAGCGGCGTTCTTTTAGAAGATGAAAAAGTAATGGGCACAATTCATATTGCACTCGGGAACAATGTTTCGATGGGTGGAAGCGTAAATGTTCCGATTCATCTTGATGGTGTTGTTAAAAAACCAACGGTGTGGATGGATGGAAAATTATTGATGAAGGATGGAAAGTTGTTATTAGCCTGAAATTCAAATTAATTATGGAATCATTCCAAACCCTGGTTTCTTAATCGGGGTTTTTTTATGAAAATACATAACTTATTTTTAAACACTATAAATAATTAATAAAGTTAGAATTAATGTCCATTGTCCCAATCACCTTGTGCGGTGATAAAATATTAAGAAAAAAAGTTGCAAAAGTCAGCGAGATTGATGATGAACTAATTGGAATTATTGCCGATATGTTTGAAACAATGCGAAATGCCAGCGGTATCGGTCTTGCTGCAAATCAGATCGGGCTCAATAAACAGATTTTTGTAGTCGATGTTTCTCCTGTTGAAGGTTATGAAAGGTACAAACCAATTGCGATGATTAATCCTAAGATTATCTCAAAGTCGGATGAAATCATTTCGATGGAAGAAGGATGTTTGAGCATTCCGGATTTGCGTGAAGAAGTGTTAAGACCAAAAAGTGTTTTTGTTTCTTTTTTTGATGTAAATATGAAGGAACATACAATTGAAGCTGATGAACTTTTTGCCCGCGTAATTCAACACGAGTATGATCATCTGCAAGGTGTTTTGTTTATTGATTACTTTGACGATGAGATGAAAAATCAATATAAAAAACTTCTCGAGAAAATTAGAAAACGTAAAATAGATATTGACTACCCGATCAGTTCTTCTTCAGATTATTTAATCAAATAGGTGTGAGATGAAGATTATCTTTATGGGTACACCTGATTTTTCTATTCCTTCCTTGAAAACTCTTCTTGAAAGTAAACACGAAATTTCAGCGGTTGTAACCCAACCTGATAAGGAAAGGGGAAGAGGTCAGAAAGTTTCATTTACAGCAGTTAAACAATTTGCTGCTGAACAGAATATTCCGGTTTATCAACCTGAAAAGTTAAAAGAGAATCAAGAATTTATTGCTCAAATGAAGTCACTTCAACCTGATTTATTTGTTGTTGTTGCATTCAGAATTTTACCGAAGGAAGTTTTTGAAATACCGAAGTACGGTTCTTTCAATCTACACGGTTCTTATCTTACCAAAATATCGTGGTGCTGCACCAATTCAATGGGCTTTAATTAAGGGTGAAACTGAAACAGGATTAACAACATTCAAACTCGCTGAGAAAGTAGATACAGGAAATATTTATCTTCAGGAAAAAGTTGGGATTTATCCCAAAGATAATTTTGAAACTCTGCACGATAGAATGAGCGAGCTCGGTGCAAAACTTGTACTCGATACAGTTAATCTTATTGATAGTGGAAAATTTGAGTTAAAGCATCAAGATGATTCGCTTGCATCCCCTGCACCAAAGATCACAAAAGAAATTTGTTTGATTGACTGGAATAAATCTGCAACAGACATTCATAATCTTGTAAGGGGATTATCTCCTCATCCTGCCGCATTTTTTATTTATGATGAAAAAGTGATCAAGGTTTATAAAACTGAGATTGTAGAAAAAAATAATTTGAAACCTTTTCAATTCGAGCAATCAAAAAAGGAACTATTTATCGGTTGCGGAAAAAATGCTTTACGAATTCTTGAAATTCAGCAGGAAGGAAGAAAAAAAATGAGTGTTGAAGAGTTTTTGAGAGGATTTAAATTTTAGGGAATAGTTTGCTCTGCAAGCGTTAAGATATTAATTATTTTAAGCGTAAATAAACCATTTCTGTTGAAGTTGTCCAAGGGCCATTGTCTACTGAGATTTCTTCTTTAAAATTATAATTCTCACCAGCTTTATTTATGGCTACTCGTGTCTTTGTCAATTTACCTTTTATTATTTCCTCCCCCTCATATAAAAAATTTCCTTCCTCATCAGTTTTTCCCGTTAACGTCTGACTTTCTCCTGAACTGCCATAATGATAATAAGTTAAATGGTTGCCTTCAAATGAAAAGCCTATTATGCTTACGCCCTTACTGACTTTACCTGATTTGGTTTTAAACTCTGAATTACAAACTAAAAAATAATCTCCTTCATACATTTCACATATTTCAATGAAACTTTCCTCCATACCTTGAATTGTCCATGAACCCACTAAAGCAGTCAGTTTCTTATGTTCTGGTGAAGGTTCGTTAGATTGTCCATTTGTAATATTTAAGCAGGCAGCTAATAAAAAAAATAAAGTTGAAAAGATTATTATTTTCATAATAAATTTTTTATAAGAATTTGTGAAATTATAGTCAGTTTGTATTTAAATGACGTTCGCGTTTTTTAGAGTATCATTTTGCTTTACCGCGAACTTAATTCTTTAAGAAAAAACTGTTTTATAATCCTTTTTATCTGGATATACAGAAGTTTTATTATTGTTTATAAGTTAATTAAAAACCAATACTTCATCAAGTATTGTATCCCTAAAAAATTAAACAGGAAGCGAAAAAGCGAATCAGTGTTGAAGAGTTTTTAAGAGGATTTAATTTAATTCAATTTAATCCTCCTCAATCAAAACACCCATCTTTCCGATCTGTGAATCTTTTATAGCTTCCATTATTTCTGTATGAGTGTTCATTACAAACGGACCGTAAGAAACTACTTCTTCACCAATTGGTTCACCGGAGAGTAAAATTGTTCGTGTTTGTTGGATTGCTTTAATATTTATGTTCTCACCATCATTGTTAAACCAAATCAAATCTTTACTGGTAGCCACATGGTTGTTAATATTCAACTGACCATCCAGAATATAAATCAAAGTATTTTGTTTAGAGGGAATGTCAAATTCAATCTCACTATCTTTTTCAAAATTCATTCTTAATGTTGTAACCGGAGTAAAAGTATCTACAATGCCATTTAGGTTTTTAAAACTTCCAGACACAACTGCCACCTCTACTTTTTTATCATCAGAGATAAATGTTGGTGTTTGTTCTTTTGTTATGGGTTTATACATAGGTTGCTCCATTTTGTTCTTTGCTGGAACGTTAACCCAGAATTGGATAATTTCAAACTCTCCACCTTGCTCGGCTAATTTTTTGTGCGGTCTTTCACTATGTGTAATACCTAAACCAGAAAACATCCATTGAGTTCCGCCTTCCATTACAATGCTGTTATTTCCTCTTGAATCGCGATGATGAACTCCTCCTTTGAAAATTAACGTAACAGGTGAAAATCCACGATGCGGATGAGGTCCAACACCAGCATCATTTTGTTTTTGGTTTCCTTTAAGCCTGTCATTCCAGTGATGAATTAATAAGAATGGATCAAGCTGATCCATAAACTGATTTGGCAAGGGTTGATCGAGAATTATTCCGCCCATATCAACTTTTTGACTTTTAATAATTTTTTTTACTGTTTTCATAGATTAATTCTCAGATAAATTTTTGAGTAAACCATTTAATACCAGATCACGTTCACCAATCTGCTGACGCCACATTGCATAGTACAATCCTTTTATTTCAAGAAGTTCGTCGTGTTTACCGGACTCAACTATGTTACCTCTTTCCAGAACATAAATTTTATCAGCGTGCATGACAGTTGATAATCGATGAGCAATCATTAAAGTAATTAAATCCTTTCTGCGGGAAATTTTCCTGATCGTTTTGCTTATTTCTTCTTCAGTTAGTGAATCGAGTGCTGAAGTAGCTTCATCAAAAATTATTAAGTGAGGATTTCTCAGCAAAGCTCTGGCAATTGACAGACGTTGCTTTTCACCGCCGCTAACTTTTATGCCACCTTCACCGATCAAAGTGTCTAATCCATTTTCTGCTCTTTCTAGCAGTGCCGTTGCTGCAGATTTCTTTAGCACTTCAAGACAGTCTTCATCGGTAGCACCAGGATTTACAAAAAGTAAATTTTCTCGAATTGAACCTGAAAAGAGTTGAGTATCCTGAGTAACGAATCCAATTTTTTCCCGTATTTCGTCAAAATCAATTTCGTCACCTCTGATCTTGTTGAAAAGAATATTTCCTTCCTGCGGGATATAAAGTCCAACAAGCAGTTTAACAAGAGTTGTTTTACCGGAACCGGAAGGTCCAACAAATGCAACTGTTTCTCCTTCTTCAACTTTAAATGATATTCCGTCGATTGCATGCCTTATTGCCGACTGATGCTTGAAAATTACTTTTTGAAATTCGATACTTTTTATTTCGCCAAGCTTTTTAGGTTTAATTGGTTTACTCTCAATTGGCTTTGACATTAACTCATTAAAATTATTCAAAGACACTTCTGCTTCCCGGTAGATGTTAATTATATCACCAAGACTTTGAAGTGGACCAAAAATAAAAAACGAATAAATGAACAGAGAGAAAAATTCTCCAACTGTTATATGTTGAGTGAAAATCAGATACAACATCACAAATAAAATAGTAGTTCTCAAAAAATTTACAATTGTTCCCTGTAAAAAACTTAATTTTCTGATATAGCGGACTTTTTTCAATTCAAGTTCGAGAATTTTATCCGTAGTAGAATTTAGCCTGTTTATTTCCTGGTTACCAAGTCCAAGACTTTTTACAAGTTCAATATTTCTTAATGATTCAGTAGTTGAGCCGGCAAGTGAAGTGGTTTCTGAAACGATAACCTTCTGTATTTTTTTTATCTTTCTTCCCAAGACTGAGCTAATTAATCCGATGAGCGGTATCGAAGAAAAAAAGATTGGTGCAATAATCCAGGAAACACTGATTGCATAGATGGAAACAAAAATCACTCCTACCAGCGTGGTGAAAAGTACGTTTACTGAAGCAGAAATTAATTTCTCCGAATCACTCCTAACTTTTTGTAAAATACCGAGAGTAGTTCCGCTTCGCTGATCTTCAAACTGGTAAAATGGAAGAAGTAATGAATGACTTATACCATCAGAATATATTTTAGCACCAAGTTTCTGAGTAATAACATTTACGTAATAATCCTGGAAATTCTTTGCGACACGGGAAACAAAAGCTACACCGACTGCGGCAGCAAGAAGTAAAAGCACGCCCTTGATAAATTCGTTTGTTGTATAATGATCGAACTTTGTAGCGTAATCATCAATCACAATTCTGAAAATCCATGGATCGAGCATTGAAAAAGTCTGGTTGATTGCAGCAAGCAACAATGCAACTACAACAAGTTTCCAATAGATTTTGAGATATGATAAAAGCAGCTTCATAGATTTAGATGTAAAATAAGGATTGTTAATTCAATTAGAAAAGATGTAAATCACTATAAAGTGTATATTTCATTTTTGTTAATACAGGATGTAGTCTAGATACAATTATTATTGAAAACGGAAACATCGTCAAATTTTGTTTGTCATTCCGGTCGAGCGAAGCGAAGAACCGGAATCTATTTATTTATTTTTACACTGGATTCCGTGTCGAGCACGGAATGACGCTATCTATCAAACTCCATTTTTACCAGTGCAATTTATTTTCAAAGGTATTTTTCAAATCCTGTTGATCCGTATTGCTTATTCTGAGTCGTCATTTTGATAAAGTAGTTCAATCGCTGCTTAAAAACATCTGGTCTCTTTCTGGCTCCATCAATAAAAGCAATTCGAATTCTTTTATATGGTTCGGAGAATTTTTGATAATTTTTCCAGGCTACTTTGTTCTTCATAATTTCATCAATGATATCCAATGGAAAAACAAACCTTGCATTTTCCAAATCGCCAAGTGTTTTGCGAACCGATGCAATTACCTTTTTCTGTTTCAATAACTTTTTCATTCTTTCTTTATTTAACTGAGAATAACTGCTTTTTGCATTTCTAGGTGTGAATCTTTGAACGTGACTATCTTTTTCAATCTTTTTAACGATGCTGTCAATCCAGCCGAAGCACAAAGCTTCTTCGACAGCTACGTCATACGGTAATCTTGATTTTCCGGAAGCTTTATTATAAAAAACCAGCCAGATTTCTTTTTCTGTTTTGTAGTTCTTCTTCAGCCAGTTACGCCATTCAGCTCTGTTTTTTACAATTAGTGTTCTTGTTATTTCCATTCAGACACGTAAACTATTTCTTGAAAAATTTTAAAAGTTTAAATAATGTTCTTTTTAAGAAAGTTCAGCTTTCTTCCTCTCCAATTCATCCCATCTTGAATACAGTATTTTTACATTCTCTTTTGCTGATTCTAACTTCTGATTCAATTCATTAGTCTGTATAGCATATTTTTCATAAAAGTCAGGGGAGGAGAATATTTTTTCGATTTGTTCAACTTCTTCTTCAGCAATTACTATTTTTTCTTCAATCTTTTCCAACTCTAAAGCATCTTTAAAACTAAGTTTTTTGGATTTTGGTTTTACTCTTGAATTGACTTTTTCTGCTTTTGGCTTTGATTGATCAATTTCTTTGTCCCGATTTTTTTTCTTTTCGATATAAAAATCGTAATCACCTTCGCTGTAGTAAATTTCACCATTACCTTCTAAAGCTAAAATACCATCGCAGACACGATTTATAAAATATCTGTCGTGGCTTACAATCATTACGCATCCTTCAAAAGATAAAAGAGCTTCTTCCAGTATTCTTAATGTTGGCAGATCAAGATCATTTGTTGGTTCATCGAGCATCAGAAAATTACCGCCGTTACACAAAATCTTTGCAAGTGTTAACCTGCTTTTTTCTCCACCGGATAATCTTCCAACAAGTGTATTAATTCTATCATCACTAAAAAGAAATCTTTTAAGATAAGTCCAGATACTAAGCTGTTGCTTCCCAAATTTAACTGTTTCACTCCCTTCGCCGATTGCTCTGATAACAGTGTCTTCATCTTTTAACAATATTCTTGCCTGATCCACATAATTAAATTGTGTTGTTTCACCAATTTCAATAATTCCGAAAGTAGGAGAAACTGATCCAAGAATAATTTTTAACAGAGTAGTTTTACCAACACCATTTTGCCCGACAACACCAATTTTTCTTCCCGGTTCAAAGATGAAATTAAAATTTTGAAACAGCAGCTTATCACCAAGTTTGATCCCAATATTTTTAAACTCTAAAACTTTTTTCCCCAAGTCTATCCGCAGGTGGAATAATTAAATCAACATCAAGTTCAACTTCATAATCATTTTGAGCAGCGACTTCGTTATAATTATCAATCCTGCTTTTAGCTTTTGTTCTGCGAGCTTTGGGTCCGCGTTTTATCCAGTCAAGTTCACGTTTGAGAAACATTTGACGTTTACGTTCTTCAACTTCTTTAATTGCATGTCGTTCTGCTTTATTGATTAAGTAACTTGTATAATTTCCTTGGTGTGAATAAAATGTTCCTGATGATAATTCCACTATTCGGTTTGCAATTCTATCCAGGAAATAACGATCGTGAGTTACGAAGATGCAGGTTCCATTATACGATGAAAGAAAATTCTCAAGCCACTCAATTGCTTTTGTATCAAGATGGTTGGTAGGTTCATCCAGAATAAGTAAATCAGGTTTCGAAATTAAAGCTCTGCAAAGTGCAACCCGTCTTTTTTCACCACCGGAAAGTGAAAGAATTTCTCTTTCCCCATTTGGAGCATCCAGTGAATTGATAAGAATATTGATCCTTTTATCCAGGTTCCAGGAATCAAGTCTTAATATTTTTTCTTCAAGATTATGCTTTTTGGGTGAATCGAATGGAGTATGTTCGTACTCTTTGATAAGATTCAATTCAGATAGAGCACCATCAAGAATATTATCGTACACATTTTTAGTTTCATCGATAGTAAATTCCTGAGATAAAAAACCTATCACAATATCTTTTTTCTTTGCAACCTCTCCAGAATCCTGCTGCATTAAACCTGAAATAATTTTTAGAAAAGTAGATTTCCCTGCGCCGTTTTTTCCAACTAAACCAATACGATCACCTTCGTGAACAGACAGCGAAGCTTTATCGAGTATAACTTGTTCACCAAAATGTACATCAAGCTCAAGTGCTGATAAAATAACAGGAGTAACATTTACAGACATAAAAACTTTGTTTAGTATTTATTATTAAAATGATGAGCAAATATACACCACAAACGTAGTAATGTTGTTTGAAAAACAGGGTATCCTTTCATCATTCAGTTCAAATTATTAATATTGAGTAATTTTATTTTGAAGATTATTTTTAAACATAAAGGAATCAGAATGTCAAAAAGCAGGATGGAAGCATTTAGTGATGGCGTGTTTGCAATTATTATCACAATAATGGTCTTAGAGTTAAAAGTTCCGCACGGTACAAATCTGAATTCATTGGTTCCTTTGATACCTGTTTTTTTAAGTTATGTGCTGAGTTTTATTTTTCTTGCTATCTATTGGAATAATCATCATCATCTTTGCCAGGCAATTGAAAAAGTTAACGGAAGAATTTTATGGGCAAATATTCATTTACTTTTCTGGCTTTCGTTAATTCCATTTGTAACCGGCTGGATGGGTGAAAATAATTTTGCACCTCTTCCAGTTGCCTTGTATGGAGTTGTACTGTTATGCGATGCAATTGCTTATTATATTTTAACCCTCGCACTGAAGGCCCATCACGATGAAGATTCAAAACTCGTAAAAGCTCTTGGAAGTGATTTTAAAGGAAAAATTTCAGTTGTTATTTATGCCATTGCAATTCCGCTTGCATACGTTCATCCATTGATTGCAGCTTCACTATACACTTCTGTAGCAATGATGTGGCTTATTCCTGATAAGAGATTTGAAAGAATAATTAGCTAAAAATCATTTTTCTAAAAACTTTTTTATTGAATTACCGATTATCTCTTCCCAACCAGCTTCAAAATTCTCTCTTGCAAATGAAGGAATATTATTGATATTAAATGATTCAAGATCAGAATGAGTTAACTTTAACCTTGTTTTACTTTCTTCAGGAAATAGTTCAAAAGTAACATAAGAAATACCGTCATAACCATCATATCTCCAGCTATAAGTTAATTTTTTCTCTGGAATTACTTCTGTGATTTTACATAGATGCAGCCATTTTTGCTTGCCATCATCACCATAAAACTGGAATTCAAAACCAACTTCAGGTCTGAATTTTTCGATATCAAAATACCATTGCTTCATTTCATCTTTATCAGTGATTGCTTTCCAGACTTTTGAAGCCGGTGCATTTAACAAAACTTCTTTGATTACTGGTTCAGTTTTTTTCATAACATTTTTCCGATAATTATAAGAAATTATTTCTTCTTAAAAAGTTCTTTCAGCTTTTCAACAAATCTCAAATCCCAACCTTTGGAATGACTTTCGTGAACATCTTTTTGGTCATCAGTAAATCCTGAATGAACTAATACCAGTTCAGTCTTCACATCATTTCCAGATAGCTGAATACTTACTGTAGTCTTTTGTTCCATGAAAGGTCCGCTCCAGGAATAGACAAGTTTTTTATTTTCCGATATTTCCAAAACCTTGCATTTAATATCGAAGTGATTTCCATCCATTTCCGCATTAAAGATAAAATCATGGTTGAGCTTCGGTTTAAAGTTGTTAGGCATAAGCATCCATTTTTCTATTTTTCCGGGATCTGTTAAAGCTTTCCATACTTCAGTTAATGGGGCGTTGATAACAACTTTCTTTTCGATTGGTTTTCCCGCTTTGGGGGATTTCGCTTCGTTCATCATTTTTTGTTCTCCATAAAGTTTTTTAATGAATTTAATTTTTTATCCCAGAATTTATCGAAGTACGAAAGCCAGTCGTATACTTCATTTAAAGGTTCCGGATTTACATTACAATATCGCTCACGCCCCTGTTGATTAACTGTAACAAGTCCACATTCTTCTAATATTTTTATGTGCTTTGAAATTGCAGGACGACTTATTTTAAAATTTTGACTTACGCCATTCAATGTCAGATTTTTTTCAGAAAGCAGCAAAATAATCTCTCTTCTAACTGGATCTGATATAGCCTGGAAAACATCTCTTCTTATTTCATTCATAAACAAATTCCTAAAATTGTAACCGATTGGTTACCAATATAAATGAAACCGTTCAGTTACGCAAATTAATTTTTGAAAATGTAATAGTAACTATCTCCGCAAAATGAAATAATGGTTTTGTTTTCGAATACTTTAGAAGCTTCTTTCAAGAATCAACTCAAATCATTATTATTGGGCAATTTTTTATAAAGAGAAAGTAATTTTAATCAAGTGGAATACAAAAACAGCATAATCGAACAGATAGGCAACACACCGCTTATAAAGCTTAACAGGATAAACAAAGGATTAAAGCCGCAGATATTTGCAAAGTTAGAATCTGCAAATCCGGGTGGAAGTGTTAAAGACCGTATCGGTTTTTCAATGATAGAAGATGCCGAGAGAAAAGGAATTCTAAAACCGGGCGGAACAATAATAGAAGCAACAAGCGGAAACACGGGTATCGGACTTGCTATTACAGCAGCGGTTAGAGGATATAGGTGCATTTTTGTTGTTACTTCAAAGGTCAGTGCTGAAAAAATTAATTATCTAAAAGCTCTTGGCTCAGAGGTAATTGTGGTTTCAAATCTCGTCGATCCCGATGACCCGGAATATTACGTTAACGTTGCAAGAAGACTTTCAACTGAAATTCCCAATTCGTTTTTTGCTTATCAATATTCAAATCCTTCCAACCCGGAAATTCATTACAAAACAACCGGACCAGAAATCTGGAGACAAACTGATGGAAAGATCACTCACTTTGTTTCCAGTATCGGAACAGGAGGAACAATAAGCGGAACGGGAAGATTTCTAAAAGAAAAAAATCCGAACATTCAGGTTATTGGTGCTGATCCGCTTGGTTCGATATTCAAGCATTACAAAGAAACGGGAGAAATAATTAAAGGAACTCCTTACCTGGTTGAAGGAATTGGACAGGATTGTCTGCCGGAGAATGTTCACTTCCAGTACATAGATAAAATATTTAATATTAGCGATAAAGATTCATTCGCTGCAGCAAGAAGGTTAACAAAAGAAGAAGGAATCTTTTGCGGCGGAAGTACTGGAACTATTGTTCACGTTGCACTTGAAATATCAAAAAAACTTTCAAAGGATGATGTTGTAGTATTTATTGTTTGCGATACCGGTGAAAGATATCTTTCCAAAGTTCATAATGAAGACTGGTTGAAACTTAATAGAATGCTAGACTTGGAAATCAGAACTCTTCGCGATATTTCGGATAGAAAAAAATCACTTGGAATTGAAGAAATTGTTTCTATAAAAGAAGATGATAAAGTTAAAGATGTGCTTGAGCTGATTGCAAAAACCGGTTATACACAGATCCCTGTGTTAAGAGGTAAACAATCCGTTGGATCGATCAGAGAAGGAAGATTACTTTCAAAGCTGGTCGATGATCCAACACTGTACAATTCATTAATTAGGGAAGTTATGGGAGAAAGTTTTCCAATTCTCGAAGCGAAGACTGACATTTCCGAAGTAAAAAAATTATTTAAGGAACATCCGGCAGTCTTAGTCAGTGATTTTGGATTGGTGACAGATATTATCACGAGATATGATTTAATTAATTTCAACTTTGAAAAATAACTTAGTGTTACTCAGTGTTCTAAGTGTCTAAGTGGTAAAAATGCTTCACCACTAAGACACAAAGGTCACAAAGATTCACTAAGAATAAGAAGGAGAAAAAAATGGGATTCGCGACAGACGCAATACACGCAGGACAAGTTCCTGATCCTACAACCGGTGCTGTAATCACTCCGGTTTATTTAACATCAACTTATGCGCAGCACGAGCTTGGTAAAAATACCGGTTACGAGTACGGAAGAACTCACAATCTTACAAGACAAGCTCTTGAAAAAAATATTGCAACTCTCGAAAAAGGAAAATATGGAATTGCGTTTGCCTCAGGACTTGCTGCAACCCACGCATTGATGAGTTTAGTAAAAGCCGGCGATCACATAATTGTATCAAGCAATGTTTATGGAGGGACATATAGATTATATGAGTTGAATATGAAGAATTACGGACTTGAATATTCCTGGGTTGATTCAAGTAATCCATCTAATATTGAAAGTGCAATTCAAAAAAACACAAAGATGATTTTTGTGGAAACTCCAACAAATCCGATGTTAATATTGACAGATCTAAAAGCTGTTTCTGAAATTGCAAAGAAGAATAATCTGATCACTGTATGCGATAACACCTTTATGAGTCCTTATTTTCAGAATCCGTTAGAATGGGGAATTGATATTGTGCTTCATTCAACAACAAAATATTTAAACGGACACAGTGATATGGTTGGTGGAATTTTGGTAACCAGTAATGAAAAATATCATGAAAGATTGAGATATACTCAAAACGCTGCTGGTGGAGTTCCATCGCCATTTGACTGTTGGCTGGTTCTTCGTTCAACTAAAACACTGGCAGTAAGAATGAAACAGCATGAAGAAAACGCAAAAGCATTTGCAAAATTTCTTTCTGAATCCGGTGCAGCTAAAAAAGTAATTTACCCGGGATTGAAAGATCATCCGCAGCACGAGCTCGCTAAAAAACAAATGCGCGGTTTTGGCGGAATGGTTTCAGCGGATTTTGGAACTCTCGATAAAGCAAAAAAAGTTTTAAATGGTGTTAAAATATTTGTCCTTGCAGAAAGTCTTGGCGGAGTTGAAAGTCTAATTTGTCATCCTGCATCAATGACACACGCTTCAGTTCCAAAAGCAGAAAGAGAGAAATATGGTTTTACTGATGCGCTTGTACGATTCTCTGTTGGAATTGAGGATGTTGAAGATTTAATCAGGGATGTTGAGAATGCACTCAAATAAAAATTTTGAGTTAGTTATATTAGTTCTTTTTAACAATCCAGACATCCTGCGGGATAATAATTGCCTTCAGGTTCTTTTGTGACATGATCCAAATATTTCAAATTCTGCAAAAAGTTTTCTCATAAATTGTGCAGGTTGATATGCAGCAAAAGTTCTATGACCTTCGTTTACATTTCCTCTTATTACAAGTTTACCTTCCTCAAACGTTTTTTTTTCTTTGGAAGTTAATTTTGATTTACAATTATCCCCGTGAGTAGTAATTAATATTATCCCTTGCTTTTTCAGTATCCGTAATAATTCCTCAATCCATGCAAAATGCATCTCTTCAGATAAATGTGTGAAAACAGAAGTAGCATATATAACATCGAAAAAATCACTCTCATATTCCAAAGGAGGTTGGAGATTATTAGTTGAGAAATAAATATCATGAATATTTTTCGTACACCAATTTATCGATTCGGTATTATAATCGGAACCATAAATTTCGCAGCCATCACCAAGCAATTGTGGTAAGTGTCTGATAATTCTTGCAGGTCCGCAGCCCCATTCAAGAATATTAATATTTTTTAACACAATATATTTTTCAATATAACTTATAAGCCACTTTGCCGTATTCAAACTGTCATTGTAATAATTTTCATAATTCATCTGAAATGATTCATAAATCATATAATCCGGAGGTAAAACAACATCCGGGTTATTTTCATTGAATAGTCTGTTGCTGTTTCGATTTTTATATTTCTGATACTTGAAATTCAAATCGTCAGCACGGTGCATTAGCCCGAGTTTTCTCAGCAGGATTGAAATATTAGATTTGATCATGAAATCAACAGGAATAGTTATTATTGCTACACGAAAATTAGTTGGTGAATTTTGATTTATCAACAGTGAATGAAATTATTTACAATAATCAATTTATTTAATTCTGGTCGCATTGATTTAGCAAAAGCAATAATATGAAGCACAATTTTCATAAATTTAGGAAAGAATTATTAATTCTTAAAGTTATCAATGAAAATGAATAAAATACTTTTTTTCTTCGTACTCGTTGGTCTCACCGCACCATTATTCTCACAGGGTGATTCAATTGAAGTATATCTTATAGATGCTTATTGCAGCAGGGAAATGCCTTACAAATTTAAGCTCTCTTTTTATACAAGTGAAATTTGCAAATCAAAAGTTATCCTCGAGAATAAATACGAATACGAAGTATCCAATGATTTTGTGGATATGCATAAAACAGAAATAAACATTAATGACATTTCATTTAATGATCAGATAGTCAACTTCGTAATTGTTACAGAAAAAGAAACGGGAGAAATTAACAAGAGCGAAAAATTTGATTTTGATTTACCATTTGAACCAAAAATTCAATCAGGCTCTGACTTATTTACATTATGTTTATTTGGTTCAGTAATATTTTTGCTACCATACCCAAGTTATGCTTTTGATTCTCAATCAAGCTATTTCAGTTTAACAAAGGAAATTCCATTTATTTCATTTCGTTCGAGAAAATTGAATTATCCATCAGGTTATTTATCTGTTGAATATTCATACATTTTTAATATGGAGAATCCGAGTTACCTGAGACTTGGTTATAAGCGAATATTTGAGTTATCTCACATTGAATATCTTTCCCCGGGAATATCTTTGTATACAGATTTTAATATAAATCAGGGAATAAGTCCAGAAATTTCTGCTGGATTATTTACAATAGAAGACTCATTTACATTTTATGTACGTTACAGATATAATTTTACGCTCCACACCAACGGCACAAACTTCCAGGAAATTAATATCGGACTTTATTCCGGATTTTTCTCGCTATATCTCGATTAATAGTTCCTTAAAAGGGAATTATTTGCCACTCCATTTTGTTATAGATAAATGAACTTAGAATTGTTAATTAGCAGTTGTTGAAAACATTTATTTACATATCAATCATTTTACTCTCGGGATTTTCATTCGCACAATCAGGAAAATTGAAAGGGAAAATTTCAGACGGTTCGGCAGGATTACCTTCCGTTAATATTATTATTCGCGACACAAATTTTGGCACTGCAAGTAAACTGGATGGAACTTACGAAATCTCCGGAATTCCGGCTGGAAGTTATGAAGCGAGGTTTAGTTTGATCGGGTATGATTCTAAAACATTTGATATTGAAATAGAAGCAAATAAAGTAACCGAATTAAATGTTGAACTTGAGATTAAAGCCATTGAACTGGAAAATATTGAAGTAACAGATATAAACAGACAAGATCAGAGAGATACGAGAACAAGCTTAATTGATCTTAATCCGAGAGATGCAAAAATTCTTCCGGGTGCAGCTGAGGATGTTTTCAGAACTCTTCAATCATTACCAGGTGTTCTTGCACCAAATGATTTTTCATCCCAGCTTGTTGTTAGAGGAAGTGGACCTGATCAGAATCTTATAATTCTCGATGATGTAGAAGTCTTCAATCCTTACAGACTTTATGGTGTAGTTAGTATGTTCAACCCGGATGCTGTTGAAAATGTTAATCTAATCTCAGGAGGATTTCCAGCTAAATACGGTGACAGACTTTCAGCCGTTCTTGATGTTACAAACAAAGAAGGGACAACAACCAAATCACTCAGTGGAAACGTAAACATCTCAATAGTTGATGCAAATATTGTTTTAGAAGGAAAGAATCCTTTCAACCTGAGAGGAAGCTGGCTATTTAATTCAAGAAGAACATATTATGATTTGATAATTGAGCCTTTCGTAAAAAGTGCAAAGCTTGTTGATGACAATACGAGCTTTCCTAATTTTTATGATTTGCAAGGAAAGATTGTTATTGGGCCTTACAATGGTCACAAATTTTTATTTAACGGAATTCTCTCAAGAGATGCGGTTGATGTAGTTAGCGGAAAGGAAAGAGCAACACCTGATAGTATTGGAGTTTACAATGTTACCAACAACGATTTGTTGTCTGCTGCCTGGCATTTTGCTCCTAATGAAAAAACATTAAACAAAGTGATTGTTTCCTGGTATAAAAATAACGGAACAACAGATTTTGATTCGCAAATACTTGATCCTTCACTTAACCGTGGAAATTTTGAAAATACTATACCTGATACATTAGCTCCTTACTTACTCCAATTCTCTTTTGGTGGCGATTTTATTTATGAAAAATATTCTATCGATGATAAGTTCACATATATACTAACCGATCACATAATTGAAGCTGGGATCGGCGCAGATTTTATGCAAACTACTATTGATTTTACATTCGACCTGGATGAACAACTCCAGGCTGTGATAAATTCAAACCCTCAATTCAGATCTGCACTGAATGATCTCAAAGACGTTCAAGATTTTAATCGTTACCGTGCTTACTTACAGGACAACATTCGTTTGACAGAACAATTTACTTTTCAACCAAGCTTGAGATTTGATTATTATAATATTCTCAATAAAGCTTACCTGGCTCCGAGAATTTCTTTGTCTTATGCAATTGATCAACTTACAACCATCCGTGCGGTTTGGGGTTTATATTATCAATCACCGGGATATGAAAAATTACGTGATCAAGGAGTTTTATATGATTTTTCTGACAAGTATACTGAAACACTCGTTGCAGAAGAAGCAACTCACTACGTCTTAGGTATCGAGAGGTGGTTATCAGCCGAATGGAGTGCAAGAGTAGAAGGATATTATAAAGACTTCAACAATCTTTACATACCTCAAAGATTATTGGGTGAGAGATTTTATACAGAACAAATTCCCGGAAAAGATCCAAGATTTTCTTCAGGCTGGACTTTGCCAGCGACATTTAGCGGAGATTCCTTAACTCAAATTCCAACGAATGCTGCCTATGGTGATGCTTATGGTGTGGAATTTTTTCTTTCAAAGCGAAATACATTTCTTGAAAACAGATTCTCTGGTTGGATTTCATATGCACTTGCTTATGCTAATAGGGATGAAGATGGATTTGAATATCCTTTTGCGTTTGATCAGAGACACACAGTAAATATTGTTTTGAATTACCAGATGAATAGTTGGCTTGAATTAGGAATCAGATGGCAGTATGGTTCAGGTTTCCCGATTAGTGAACCGGCCGGAGTTAAACCGAGAATTATTCTGCAGGATCAAGACCTTGATGGAACTCCTGAAACTCCTGTCATCGCTACCAGAAACATTAATCCTGATGGTGATAATCCAGTAATTTTTGATGTTGATTTTGAAGACAGAAAACTGAACTCACGTAAACCCGAATATCACCGACTGGACTTTAGGATAAATGCTTTCGCCGATTGGTGGGATCTTGATTGGGTAATATATCTGGATATAATTAATGTTTATAATCAATCTAATGTAGTAGGATATGACTACTATGTTGAAGATAATCTCACTTTGGGAAGAGAAACTACTACAATGCTTCCAATAATTCCCACGCTTGGTTTTAGTGTTAGTTTTTGATTCTTAACTTTCTTTAGGAAAATTATTAGAATAATTCTCACTAAGTTTCTGCGATGAAAAAATCCAATTTTGTTGTGGCTTATTAGCTTTTACGTTAACTGTATTTACGGCGATATATCAAAGAGCTACTGGTCCAACCTATCCGGTTTCGGGAGCTATGACGATTGACAGCGAATTGATTGAGTATAAATTTGATAGAACTCATGGTGGTCACGGAGACCATCAAATTGAAATAAAAGCTAATGAATCGATTTGTGGCGAACTATATTGGAAACGATATAAGACAAATGACGATTGGACCTCAGTTGAAATGATAAGAAAAGATGGAAAATTAATCGCATCACTGCCTCATCAACCACCGGCCGGGAAACTTGTCTATCATATTACTCTTCAAAAAAATGATGAAGTAACAACAATACCTGAAGAGGGTGGTGTGATTATCAGGTTTAAAGGTGATGTCCCAATTTATTTTTTGATTCCACATATCATTTTTATTTTTGGTGCAATGCTACTTTCAACCAGAACAGGATTAGATTATTTCAACGGAGGAAAGAAATTAAAATCCCTAACAATGCTCACCTTGCTTTTTATAATTGCAGGTGGCTTTATCTTAGGTCCAATTATTCAGTATTATGCCTTTGGCGCTTTCTGGACAGGATTTCCGTTCGGCCATGATTTGACAGATAATAAAATATTGATTGGTTTTATTGGCTGGCTACTTGCATTAGTTGCACTTTACAAATTTAAAAATCCAATACGATGGGTTGTATTTGCTTCGATATTAATGTTTATTATTTTTTTAATACCACACAGCGTACTTGGGTCAGAACTTGATTATAATGAACTCGACAATAAAACTTCAATAGAAAATCAAATTGTAGAATAATGTAATTGGCAAACAAAAATCAAATATTAACAGTTTCTGAACTCACGAAAGAAATCCGCATAACTCTTGAGGAATCTTTTGAACAAGTTTCTGTGATTGGAGAAATATCGAATTTCAAATCTCACATTTCAGGTCACTGGTATTTCAGTCTTAAGGATGCTGATGCAGTAATTAATTGCACAATGTGGAAAGGATTTAATCAATACGTCTTCTTTACACCGCAGGACGGGATAAAAGTAGTAGTGAATGGAAAACTTACACTTTATCCTCCACGCGGAAGTTATCAGCTGGATATTAGGTCAATTAAGCCTGCTGGACTTGGTGAATTGCAGGAAGCATTCGAGAAACTAAAAAAGAAGCTTGAGGCTGAAGGATTATTCGATGAGCAATTCAAAATGCCAATACCTGTATTTCCAAAAAAGATAGGCGTAGTAACAGCTATTGATGGTGCAGCTTTCAGAGATTTAATAAGTGTTGCAAAAAGAAGATTTCCAATTGCTGAAATTATAATTGTTCCCAGCAGAGTACAGGGAAGTGGTGCAGCAGAATCTATAGTTAATGCAATCAAACAATTGAACGATAATTCTGAAATTGATGTTATTATTATTTCGCGTGGCGGTGGTTCTATTGAGGATCTTTGGGCGTTCAATGAAGAAATTGTTGCACGAGCTATTTTCAAATCTAAGATCCCGATAATATCCGGAGTCGGACACGAAGTTGATTTTACAAT
This sequence comes from uncultured Ignavibacteriaceae bacterium, assembly GCA_963790385.1. Taxonomy (GTDB): domain Bacteria; phylum Bacteroidota; class Ignavibacteria; order Ignavibacteriales; family Ignavibacteriaceae; genus IGN2. The sequence continues at coordinate 197,065 of CAWBOG010000002.1, read as the reverse complement.
TGCTGATTACGTTTCCGATTTACGTGCCCCCACACCATCTGTTGCTATGGAACTTGCAACTCCGGATATAATCGACATTGAAAATTTCATCATTGAATTTCTTTCGAAGTCAACTTTAATAGTTGAAGAAGTAATTGAAGATAAAGTAGCGGATGTAACATCATTGTATAATTCGTATGGGTTCAGGCTGCCAAAGGAAATTCTTAACCGAAAATCTCAGCAAGTTGATATGAGTATTAATGCGATCCTCCAAAGTATTGAGAGGTCTGCAATGATTTATGATAAAAAAGTTTCTCTTCTCTCAAAATCTCTTGAAGTATACGATGTTGATAGGTCTTTGGAGAGGGGTTTTGTTTTAGTAAAGCAGAACTCTAAATTTGTTACAAGAGCTTCTGATTTTAATAAAGAAAAAAAGACGCAATTAAAATTTTATGATGGGGAAATTACAACCTAATAAGTTAATTTTATGTCAAAGAAAAAGATAAAAAGCAGTTTTGAGCAAGATTTATCCCGCCTTGAGGAAATAAGTCGAATTTTAGAGGAAGATAATGTCGATCTCGAAAAAGCTATTTCACTATTTGAGGAAGGTGTGAAACTTTCCAAAACTTGTTTAAAAACACTTAAAGTAGCCGAATTAAAAATTACCGAACTAAAAAGTGAACTCGGAAAACTTACGCAAGTTGAATAGAGATAACACTATTATAATTTGAAGGACTATATTATTAAATGATTGATGAAAAAAAATACCCCATACTTTCAAAAGTAGATTACCCATCTGATATTCGTCAGCTTTCGCTTCCACAATTAAAACAGTTATGCTCAGATATACGTGAATATATGGTTGACACGATTTCAGAAATTGGTGGGCATTTTGGTGGAGGACTTGGAGCCGTCGAGCTCACTGTAGCAATTCATAAAGTGTTTAACACTCCTCACGACCTTGTAGTATGGGACACCGGTCATCAGGCTTATCCACATAAAATTCTAACCGGAAGAAAAGAAGCACTCAACAGAATAAGACAGTTTGGTGGCATCAGCGGTTTTCTAAAACGTTCAGAAAGTGAATATGACACATTTGGAGCAGGTCACGCTTCAACCTCAATTTCCGCAGCACTTGGTATGGCTAATGCAAAAGGGCTAACTAAGATTGATAAAAAAGTTATTGCAGTAATTGGTGATGGTGCAATGACCGGTGGAATGGCGTACGAAGCAATGAATAATTCTGGTGTCTTAAAAACAGATCTTATTGTTGTGTTAAATGATAATAATATGTCTATTGCACCAAATGTTTGGCAGATTTCAAATTACTTTACAGAAATGATTTCTCATCCTGACTATAATAAATTTAAAGGACAGATTTGGGACCTCACAGGAAAACTTGATCAGTTCGGTGACCGGATGAGAAAAATTGCAGTACGCCTTGAGCATGGGATCAAAGCTGTGATAACTCCGGGAATGTTATTCGAAGCTCTTGGTTTCAGATACTTTGGTCCGGTAAACGGACATAATATTCATCAGACTATCAAAATATTTGAACAGGTAAAAGATCTTAAAGGACCAATATTAATTCACGCGATTACTCAAAAAGGAAAAGGCTATAAACCTGCAGAAAGTCACATACAAAGACTGCATGCCTCAACACCGTTCGATAAAGTAACAGGACAAGCACATAAAAAATCAGGTGAAGCAGTAGCTTATACAAAGATATTTGGAAATGCACTTGTAGAAATAATCGAAAAAAATCCTAAAGTTGTTGGTATCACTGCTGCAATGCCGGATGGAACCGGTCTTGATATTTTGAGAGAAAAAATTCCACAGAATTATTATGATGTCGGTATTGCTGAAGAACATGCTGTAACTTTTGCAGCAGGACTAGCAACGCAGGGAATTATTCCTGTGGTGGCTATTTATTCAACATTTTTACAAAGAGCATTCGATCAGATCATTCACGATGTATCACTCCAAAAACTTCACGTTGTTTTTGTTTTGGATAGAGCAGGATTAGTTGGAGCTGACGGTCCAACACATCACGGAACGCTCGATCTTGCTTACCTGAGAATTATTCCGGGGATGGTGATAATGGCACCGAAAGATGAAGCCGAACTTCGGAATATGGTATTTACTGCTGCAGAACATTGTAATGGCCCGGTTGCTGTCAGATATCCAAGAGGATCAGCACTCGGTGTTAAAATTGAACCGGGCTTCAGCAAAATTGAAATTGGTAAAGCTGAAGTTTTAAGTCACGGTGAAGATGTAGCTATACTTGCTGTTGGTTCAATGGTTAATTATGCTGAGAAAGCTTCAGCGATTCTGACTGAAAGTGGAATTAAGTGTGAATTGATTAATATGCGATTCATTAAGCCGCTAGATACAAATCTTTTGGATGATGTTGCATCAAGGTTTGATAGAATTGTTACACTGGAAGAAAATAATTTAGCTGGTGGTTTCGGTTCAGCCATACTTGAGTATTTTGGTGACAAAAATTATAAAAATGATATACTTCGGATTGGAATCCCTGACAAATTCATTGACCACGGAACTCAGTCTGAATTGCATAAACAAATTGAAATTGACCCGGCTGGAATAGTTTCCAGGATTACATCATTTTTGAAAAATGCCAAAGCGACTGAAAAGGTAAATTACTGATGGAAAAAACCAGAGTTGCAGTTATTGGTCTTGGAAGTGTTGCCCAAATGGTTCATCTGCCAAATCTAATGAAGATCAATAGCGCGGAGATATCTTCCGTTGCAGAAATTAATAAGGGCAGATTGAATATTGTTGCAGATAAGTTTAACGTTAAAAAACGTTTTAAAAATCATACCGAATTACTTAAAGATGACGAAACCGATGCCGTTATAATTTCAACTCCGACTCATCTACATAAACAAATTGCAATAGATTGTTTAAATGCCGGCAAAGATGTTTTAGTTGAAAAACCTCTTGCCCGAAACAGTATTGAAGGTTTGGAAGTAGTTGAATGCGCTAAAAAGAATAAAAGAAAATTAATGGTCGGAATGAATTTGCGTTATAGACCAGATTCAATGTTGATAAGAAGTTTGATTGATGCCGGCGAAATTGGTGATCCTTTCTATATTAAGTGCGGTTGGATAAGAAAGCAGAGTAGTTCGGAAAAATGGTTTACTAAGAGAGAAGAAGCAGGTGGAGGTGTTATTCTCGATCTCGGAATTAACCTTGTTGATCTTGCTCTCTGGCTTGCAGATTACCCAAAACCGATTTCAGTTTCAACAAAAAATTACTTTCATAATTCAAGAAATATTGAGGATACATCTGTTAGTTTTATCCGTTGTGAAAATTCTCTTACACTTAGTATTGAAGCAAGCTGGAATATGGCAGAGGAGAAAGATTCCTTTTTTGCAAATGTGTATGGAACAAAAGGAAGTATTGGTGTAAACCCGTTTAAATTGATAAAGCTATTAGATGATGAGCAAATTGATCTGGGCTCAACAATTACGGAGTCCCCAACTGAAGCTTTTAAAAAATCTTATCTAAATGAATTAAAAAGTTTTTTAGGTGCAATTAGGGGATTAAATCCAGTCTTCTCTTCCGGCGAAGAAGCTCTTCAGCTATTAATGATTGCGGAAGCAATGTATAATTCTGCAAAAAAAGATCATGAAATAAAAGTCTTATAAGCAATGAAAAAAATTTTACTGATTGATGATGAAGTTGATATTCTGGAATTTTTAAAATACAATCTTGAGAAGGAAAATTTTGAAGTTCTTGTTAGTACAAATGGTAAAGATGGACTTAAAAAAATTTCGCAGAATCCAGACTTAATTGTGCTAGACATAATGATGCCGGAAATGGATGGATTTGAAATCTATCAACAGATTAAAAATGATAAAAACTCTCAGGATATTCCTATTATATTTCTAACCGCTAAATCTGGTGAAACAGACGAAATAAAAGGACTTGATCTTGGTGCAAGTGACTATATTCAAAAGCCTATTTCACCCAAAAAATTAATCGCCAGAATTAAATCGAATCTCAGAAAATCCACTCAAGTTGAAAAAAAGGTAAAGGGTGAAGGACATCTTAAAATAGGTCCTTTGGAAATTGATGTTGAAAAATTTTCAATCAAAGTTGATGGTAAATTAAAATTTTTCCCACGAAAGGAATTTCAACTGTTATTTTTTCTTGCAAGCAATCCCGGTAAAGTGATGAAACGGGAAACGTTATTAAAAGAAATTTGGGGAAACGATGTATTTGTGATCGATCGAACAATTGATGTTCACATCCGGAAAGTAAGAGAAAAATTAGACAAGTACTCAGAAATAATCGAGACGATAAAAGGTGTTGGATACAGATTTAAACACAACGAATAATTTTTTAACTCATCTTAGATCATCATTAGTCTACTACAGAGAATTACTTTTATTTAATATTTTATTTATCCTCGTATTTCTTTTACTCACACAGGATATTTCTCTATTTCCAACATTAATTCTTTCAACAATTTTAATTGATATTTCTGCTCTCTATTTTATTGGCAGAAGACGTAACAAAGAACTTGATGAGATAAAAACAATAATTAATAATATCAGAAAGAATAAATACAGCAACGAAGATGAAATTCAACTTGGTTCTAATTTGCTGGCTCTACAAAAAGCGATAAAGAAAATGTTCAAAAAGGAAAAAAGTGATATTGAATATCTTCAACGACTTCAAAAAATGAGATCACAATTTATTGCCAATGTTTCTCATGAACTAAGGACTCCCATTTTTGCTATTCAAGGTTACATTGAAACTTTGTTGAATGGTGCTATAAATGATAAAAATGTTAATATGCATTTTCTTGAAAAAGCAAATCAGCATACCGTTTCGCTAAGTAACCTATTAAATGATTTAATTGATATTTCAATGATCGAGTCCGGCGAGATGCGGATGAGTTACAGATATTTCAAAATTAATGACCTGGTTAATCAGGTTATCCAGGAAAGTAAAATTCTCGCTGAAGAAAAAAACCTTGAATTGAATTGTATCCCGGCTAGAGAAGACCTCGAAGTTTTTGGTGATAAAGATAAACTGCGACAAGTTCTAATCAATCTTATTTTAAATGCAGTTAAATACACAGAGAAGGGAAAAATAGAAGTTATTGTTGAAGAGGATAATAAGACTGCAAAAATTTCAGTTAGAGACACTGGAATTGGTATTCCTGAAAATTATCTCGATAGAATTTTTGAAAGGTTTTTCCGGGTTGATAAAGCGCGTTCCAGATCGCAAGGAGGCACTGGATTAGGTCTCGCAATCGTCAAACATATAGTTGAAGCTCATAATTCAAAAGTCAATGTTTCGAGTACGGTTGATCAGGGCAGTGAGTTCTCTTTTTCATTAAAAAAATGAGTTTTCTAACCAAATATTTAGAATTAGGGATTGACATAGACGAGTTCTTTGTATAGATTTGTGCCTCAAAATTTAAAAGGTAAAGATTAAAAATGTTTGCAATTATAAATGTGCTGGGAGACCAGATTAAAGTTCTTGAAAATAACAAGTACTATGTTCCCAGATTAAAAGAAAAGGTTGATTCTGAAGTAACTTTTAAATCAGTTCTGATGATTGGAGATGCTAAAAATTTAAAGGTAGGCACACCTGAAGTTAAAGGGGCAAAAGTAACTGCCAAAGTTCTTGAGCATGTAAAAGATGATAAAGTTATTGTATTCAAGAAAAAAATAAGAAAAGGGTACAAGAAAAAAGCTGGTCACAGGCAGCAATACACTAAAATTGAAGTATTAAAGATTTCGTAGAAAAACTTATAGTTTATTAAAAAGGAATTAAGTTATGGCTCATAAAAAAGGACAAGGCTCAACAAGAAACGGAAGAGATAGCAATCCACAATATCTTGGTGTTAAAAAATTTGGTGGTGAAAAAGTTCTTTCGGGAAATATTCTTGTAAGACAACGTGGTACGAAATTCCATCCGGGTGAGAACGTTAAAAAAGGCAGTGATGATACATTATTCGCAGTTGCCGATGGAGTCGTTAAGTTTGAAGTTAAAAGAGGCAATAGAAAATTTGTAAGCGTTTATGCTTCGTAAGTAAGAATTTATTTCAAAAAAAACCCTCCGATTATGGAGGGTTTTTCATTTTAAATAAGATTGAATTTTAAATGATGTTAGAATCCAAGTCTTTCCATATCAACAACTAAATCTTTAACTGCTTTTACGGAGTTATCAAGCAATGCTTTTTCTTCAGCAATAAGTTCAAACTCGATAATCTTTTCAACACCCGTAGCACCAAGCACTGCAGGTACTCCAACATAATATCCTTTAACTCCAAACTCACCATTAAGATATGCACATACCGGTAGTAATCGTTTTTCATCATAGATAATGGCTTCAGCCATTGTAATGGAAGCAGAAGCGGGAGAATAAAATGCTGAACCGGTTTTTAATAATTTTACAACTTCACCGCCGGCCATTTTTGTTCTCTCAACCATTGCATTCATCACTTCGGCAGCTTTAGCTTTGTCTTTATATTTTCGTTCCAATAATTCCATTACCGGTATTCCATTAACATTTGCATATCTTACTATTGGAACCATTGTATCGCCATGTCCACCAAGCACCATTGCATTTACATCTTTCACAGATACACCAAGTTCCCATGCAATGAAAGTAGCAAATCTTGATGAATCAAGAACTCCCGCCTGACCAATAACTCTGTTCGCAGGAAATCCTGTAATCTTTTTAAATAAAGTTACCATTGCATCCAGAGGATTTGAAATAATAATCACGATTGAATTTGGAGCGTGCTGTTTAACATTCTCAGCTACTGTTTGCATTATTTTAGCATTGGTAGTTAGAAGATCATCCCTGCTCATTCCAGGCTTTCTTGGTAAGCCTGCAGTAATTATCACAATATCGGAACCACTAATATCTTTGTAGTCGTTCGTTCCTTTTACTGAGATATCGAAACCATCTATCCTTGATGCTTCTACAATATCCAAAGTTTTTCCCTGAGGCATATCTTCGACAATGTCGAACAAAACAACATCACCAAGTTGCCGTAATGCAATTAATTGGGCTATTACACCGCCAATTTGACCGCCTCCGATAATTGAAATTTTTTTTCTGTTCATTTTTATCTCCCTGTTTAAATAATGTTGATATTAACAATAGTTAAAATAAACAAAAACTTTCGGAGGTAACAATGGTGGTGTGACAGGGTAAAGTAGACTGAACTAAACGTTGTCTAAATGTTTAGAACAAGAATTGTTTCAAGTCCGGAAGGGGTGACATTATATTTTACTTCATTCATATAAACTTTCATAAGGAATACACCTCGACCTGAATCTTTTAAAAGGTTTTCAGGCTCAGTTGGATCGGGAAGTTTTGTTGGGTCAAATCCCTTTCCTTCATCCTTTATTTTAATCAATAACTTTGAGTCTTCTATTTGTGCATGAATTTTTACAAGCTTTGAAGGATCACATTTGTTTGCGTGGATAATTGCATTTGTGGTTGCCTCTGTTACCGCGAGTAGCAATACTGAGAGTTGTTCTTCAGACAATCCGAGATCTTTGGAAAAGTAGTTAACGAATTCCTCAACCGTAATGAGGTTATTAGGATCGCTCTCTATTTCTAATTCGTAAAAAGGTTCAGGCAAATTGTTAGCTTAATTATCTGATTTAAAGTGTATGAAAATTTACTCTGATATTTTAAAAATTCCAATTCATAGAAAGTATAAAATTAAACCTTTCCCGGTTAATATTTCCATAGTCCGAAATGAATTCATACCAGGTATTTAGCTTTATGAAAAGCATTTGTGTTCGTATCAACATTTCAAAAAGAGGGCCAACACTTAAAAATTCTGAACTAAGAATTCTTTGCTTTTCTATATATCTGTAAGCGTTTAAGGAAAAGTATCTTAATCCTAATGCAATAAAAGTAACATTTGTTGAAATCCCAAACCTGGGATCGGCAAATATTTCCTGAAGATACCTCTGCGGTCTTTCAGCAAAATTGTTCCAGTCGAGTTCCCCCTGATCGGTTAATCTAATATACGGAGTAATAATAAAAGAAAAATTCTTTGTAATAAAGTATTGAGTTGAATCAGTTGCAATGAATTGTCTGAATGAAATGCTTCGAAGGTTTGAGGCAATATCTTCAAAATCGTAGACTGTGTAATTAGCCGAGACTTCAAAATTGTTTGTTGAAGTAAATCTGGCTCCTTTGTAATTTCCTCCGGCAGATAGCCTTAGAACGCGATTTACATTATTGTTTGCACTTTGGCTTGCGTAAAGATAGACCAAATGACTGATCGTTCCTTCAAGATTTAAAAACATTTGCAAAAATGGATTGAGATATTTTGAATAGCGTACTCTTGCAATGCTTAGTAGTTCATCTCTGTCATCATCATTTAATGAACTTGGAGTATCATACTTTAACTTACTTTGAAACAAACTCCAGGAAAGCTGGTCGGTATTAGAAAAATAGAAATTGCCGAGTAGTGAAACTATTGCCCGGTAAGAATTATTGTTCTTTCTACCTTCCTGCTGAGATCTTTCCAGATAGAAACTTTCATCTATTCCTGGATATCTTTTTGTAATATATTTTTCGTCTCTTTCAAAGTAACTTAATTGCAATCCAGCGTCAGCTGTTTCTGTTCTATAGTAAAAACCCGATTCCAAAATTATTCCCAATTCCTCAACCTGAGTATCAAAAATTGAAGTCGATTGAATATTCGTAGACTTATAGCGTAACTCCCTATCAATTGTTCTGAACAACAATCTGCCTGATAATTCCATTTCGAATAAATCAAATAAGTTATTGTAATTCAATTTATCCTGAAGAAGAAAAATAGTTTCTGTTCTGTTCTCGAGGTTATTTACAATATCATACTCCAGTGCAGTAACAGAATCAGCAAACAGGTAAAAATCTTTTCCATACCTGGAATATCTTGCATTCAGGTTATTTGTAATATTCGGGCTAAAAGGATTTGTAACTAACAGATCTAGATATCGAATTGTGTTTTTTCTAGGAGAGATATCCTCGTTTTCAAATCTTAATTCAGAGTTTAGGTTGAAATCCGTCATATAGAGATTATTAATTCTTCCTTCTATTCCATAAACAGGACCAGTATCATCTTCATCTACCTGAAGATTATTTGAATATCCGCCGTAAGGAATTAATTCAAGCCAATAGGTTGGTTGCAAGTCACTGAGTAGTATTGCCTGATTTATTACAGATTGATTTATTCCTAATTTTCTGCTATCAGAAAGCATACTACTTCTGATTAAAGCTCCTTGTTTCCATCCATTCTGTACTCTGTATTTTCCAAGTGCATAAAAGTATTCTTCATCGCGGATGCTATTTTCGTTTGATTGGATTAAGGTAGAGCGAAAATTTTGGTTGACTCTATACTCAAATCTGGAAGCTGACCCGTACAAATCAAATCCGGTATTAAGGTAATATGTATTTAATAGTTTGTCAAAGTCTGAAAATAATCTGTTCAGTGAAGATATCGGGATGTTATATAATGAAGAATCAATTAAGACTTGAGCAGAAGACTTTAGGCTGAAAATTATAATCCAGCATAAAACAATAGTTATGAAGATGGATATTTTATTCGGTTTCAATCGATACCGCTAAGTTGAAAGATTATTCATTGGTAAAATAAGAACAATTGATAAACGGATAAAGAAATAAAAATCAACCGATTAAGTATTTAAGTTTGCTTACTTTCAAATTAATATTTTCAAAACGAGTTATTTTTAAGGCACATATTACTTATTAATAATTATTTTAGAACTATTAGATTAAAGAAATTGTAACAATGTCAAAGTCAAATTCAAAAAAGAAAAATCAGCAGACGGTTAAAGTTGAAAGGAAAGGAAAATCTTCTCTCTTTAAGCTCGAATCAATATTGAACTCTAAACATACTGGTTTGATCGTTGCTGGAATTTATTTGGTTGTTGTTGGACTGATAAGTTTTATTTTTCACAAAGTTGGCGATTATGGAATAGAGACTGACTTTTTCTGGGGATATGTGCCAGGTGCTAAAAAATTTCTTTCCGGTGAAATACCTATGGATGCATTCAGAGGACCACTCTATCCGATTATTTTAGGAATATTTGGATTCATTCTTGGAGATTTTTTTCACGCAGGAATTTTGGTTGCAATTATTTCAGCGTCTGTAGTTGTTTATGTGACTCATGAGATGTTAAAAAAAATATTTACACCAGCAATTTCATTTTTCGTTACAATTTTACTTGCCGTTAATCCAGTATTTATTCAATACTCCTATAGTGCAGGAACAGATATGTTTTTTAATGCACTTGCAGCGTTAACTCTTTATTTCTTTTTTAAAAATAAAGAGTTGAATAAGAAAAATATTATTATCGCAGCTTTAATCGGAGGACTTTCTTATCTCACAAGATACAATGGTATTTTTCTGACAAGCTTTGTGGTAATTATTCTCTTTGTTAATTATTGGAAAATAAATTGGACTGAAAGAATTAAGTCCTCCATACTTTTTATTGCTGTTTTTCTTATCACCATTTCCCCCTGGGGATTCTACTGTCTAAATCAAAAAGGCTCATTTTTCTATAACGAAAACTACAAGAACATAGCATACGAAGTTTACGGAAAGGGAAAAATCAGCTGGGATGATTTCTGGTTTAAAGAAAGCAGCAAAATCACTTCATTAAATGAAGTTGTCTTTAAAGATACCGGTCACTTCCTATCGACCATGATAAATAATGTTGCTGATCATTTTGTAAACGATATGGAAAAACTTATGGGTTGGCAATTGGGTGTTTTTGTGATTCTTGGATTGATTTTGTTTTTATTCTCGAATCCATTAAAAAGATGGAAGGAGCAGCAGTCAGCATATTATATTGTTAACTTATTTTTCTTTGCGCTTTTACTCATCGTTTTTTATAGTGAAAGATTTTCACTTTTTCTTATTCCATTCTATCTTATAGTTGCGGTTCAACCTCTTTTCATAGAAAAATTCAAAATTTCAAAATTTCTTCCCCAAACATTGAAATATATTTTATTATCGGGTTTGATAGTTTTTACATTTGTTAAAACTTATTCATTCAACAGCGAAAATATTAATTCAGGGCCAACTGAACTATTAACACTCAGAGATTGGTATGAAGAAAATATCCCTCAAAAAGAAAAAGGAAAGACAGTTGCTGCGAGAAAAGCACACGTTGCATATTATCTGGATATGGATTTTAAGTTAATGCCAATGGCAGATTCTTATAATGAATTTATGAATAAACTTAGAAATGAAAATGTTGATTATCTTTATTTCGGAATTGCCGAAGCTGGCTTGAGAAGTGAACTGCAATTCCTGATTGATCCAAAAAGAAATCATCCTGGATTAGATGTTGTGGTTTATTTCACAAATCCACCTTCGGTTCTATATAAGGTATTAAAATAAAGGAAATCGACAAGAATATTTTTAAAGAGACTACAGTTTAAATTGACACTCGTCCATATTTTCGATAATTTTGTTCTCAATTATTTCATAATTACCAAATGTTAGAACAATATATTCCTTTACTCATCGCTTTGGCTGTTGCACTGATTTTCGGCGCAGTGCTTGTTTGGTCATCAACACTTATTGGTCCTCAACGGCCGAATAGAGAGAAGACTTCTACTTACGAAAGTGGTATGAAGCCAATTGGTGATACAAGACAAAGAATTTCTGTCAAGTATTACATGGTTGCGATGTTCTTTATAATTTTTGATCTCGAGGTGATTTTTATTTATCCCTGGGCTGTGGAATTCAAAAAATTGTTTGGTGAAATTGGAATTTCTGTATTCATTTCGATGTTAGTATTTCTGATAGTTCTTGAGCTTGGCTACTTATACGCATATAAAAAAGGTGGATTCAAATGGGATTAGAAGCTTATATAAAGGATAGCGGATTTTTAACAACACAGGTTAATGCTATCATTGCATGGGCACGAAAAAATTCTGTATGGCCCATGCCAATGGGAATTTCCTGTTGCGCAATTGAGATGATGGCTGTTGGTGATCCGAAATATGATATTGCAAGATTTGGTTCCGAAGTGATGAGATTTACTCCCCGTCAGTGCGATCTGATGATTGTTGCAGGAACAGTTACTTATAAAATGGCACCTATAGTTAGAAAAATTTATGACCAGATGCCCGATCCAAAATGGGTAATTGCAATGGGTGCCTGTACTTCATCTGGAGGAATGTATCGATCATACTCCGTTGTTCAGGGAATTGATCAATTTCTTCCGGTTGATGTATATCTTGCCGGGTGTCCGCCACGTCCCGATAATCTGCTTCATGCATTAATGAAGATTCAGGAAAAAATTGGAAATACAAAAGCATCACAATTTCATAACATTGCTCTCAAAGAAGAGAGTTTCAAACTTCCTGAACTAAACGTAATTCAGAAAAATTAACTTGTATGGATATCAAAACTCTTATTCCTCAAAAGCTAAAAGAGAAATTTCCTTCTTTTGATTTCGAAGTTTCGGATTACAGAGATGAACTTACTTTAAAGTTCGATAAAAAATTTATTGTGGAAATTTGTACTTTTTTAAAATCAGAGCTCTGAACTTGAATTTAATTGGTGTTCCGATATTACGGGAATTGATTGGGCAACCCGTAAAAACAGATTTACTGTTGTTTATAATATTTTTTCGATAAAACACAATTTCCGTTTAAGACTAAAATCTGATGTTGATGAATCCGATTGCAAAATCGATTCAGTATCATCAGTGTGGCAAGCTGCAAACTGGCAGGAACGGGAGACTTATGATATGTATGGAATTAAGTTCAATAACCATCCCGATCTGAGGAGAATGTATATGCCGGAAGAATTTGAATACCATCCTTTAAGAAAAGATTTTCCATTGATGGGCGTTCCCGGTTCAATGCCGTTACCAAAAAAATAAAATCTGAATGAAACAATTAGAAAAAGAAACAGATCCAAAAATATTGCAAGCACTTCTTGCTTCAAGGAATGATTACACTATTGAGGATGCTCTTGAAAATGAGATGATACTTAATATGGGTCCGCAGCATCCTGCGACTCACGGTGTTTTACGTTTATTGTTACGATTGGATGGAGAAACAATAATTGGATGTGTGCCTGAGTTAGGATATCTGCATCGAGGCTATGAAAAGATGGCTGAGAATATGAGCTACTATGAATACATTCCTCACACAGACAGACTCGACTATATTTCACCAATGGCTAATAATGTAGCTTGGGTTTTGGCAGTGGAAAAGCTTGCTGGTATTGAGGCACCTAAAAGAGCACAATATATCAGAATGCTGATTGCAGAACTTGCAAGAATTGCCTCTCATCTGGTTGCAATTGGGGCTTTTGCAATGGATGTTGGCGCTTTAACAGTTTTTCTTTGGACATTGCGTGAACGTGAAAAAATTCTGGATATATGGGATATTCTTTGTGGTGCAAGGTTTACAAACAGTTATACCAGGATTGGTGGAGTTGCTAACGATGCTCAGCCAGAAGCCATTGCTAAAGCAAAATGGTTTATTGATCAGTTTGAACCCAATTTAGCAGAAGTAGAACAACTACTCAACACAAACAGAATTTTTATTGAGAGAATTGATGGCGTTGGAGCTATTTCAAAAGAGGATGCAATAGATCTTGGTTTCTGTGGTCCAAATCTTCGAGCCTGTGGTGTTGAATTTGACTTAAGACGAAATGCACCTTATCTCTGTTATAATGAAATAGATTTTAAAATTCCAACTTATACTGAAGGTGATTGCCTTGCACGTTACTTCTTACGATTGGATGAGTGCAGAGAGAGCGCAAAAATTATAGAGCAGATCTTTGATAAGATGCCGCAAGGTCCAGTACACGCAGATTTACCAAAAAAAGTTCTTCCCCAAAAGGATGAAGTTTATACAAAAATGGAAGAGCTCATTCACGATTTCATGATTGTTAACTTTGGAATTAATCCTCCGGTTGGAGAAATATATCATGCAATTGAAGGATCAAAAGGAGAACTTGGATTTTACCTTGTAAGTAAGGGAGAAGGTCATCCCTGGAAATGTAAAATCCGCTCGCCTTCGTTTAATAATATTCAGTCTTTACCAAAGTTAGTAATCGGACATCTTATCTCTGATGTTGTTGCAATAATTGGAAGTATTGATCCTATTATGGGCGAAGCGGACAAGTGAAAACAAGTGTAAGATTAAGTTAAAGTTTAAGAATGAATTTTAGTCATGAGAAATTAAATGTTTATCAACGCTCATTAGAGTTCGTAGAATTTGTAAATAAATTATTATCATCTAATTCGATAAAACTGAATGCAGTTGATCAATTAGATCGGGCAGCTACCTCAATTCCTCTTAATATTGCTGAGGGCACTGGGAAGTACACTTCGAAAGATAAATGTCGTTACTATGATATTGCACGCGGATCTGCACTTGAATGTGCCGCTTGTCTTGATGTATTACTGAAAAGGGAAAAGATAGTAAGAGAAATTTCTGATGAAGGGAAAAGTGTATTATTTGAGATTGTATCAATGCTAACTGGATTAATAAGAAGTACATCTGACAGAGTATATGAGAGCGAAATAGGTTACAGTACTCAAAATGATGATTCTGAATAATATTACAGAACTTACTCTTAAACTTTAACTTAAACAAAACTTTTATAATGGATTTTAAATTCACAGAAAATAATTTGAAGAGAATTGAGCAGGAGACAAAAAAGTATCCCGTAAAAAAACCTGCAGTGATGGCAGCATTGTATATTGCTCAGGAACAAAACGGATTCATCTCGAATGAAGTGATGAAAGAAGTTGCAAACTTATTAGAAATCTCTTCTGAGGAAGTGCTTGGAGTTGTTACGTTTTACACGATGTATCATCAAAAACAAATGGGGAAATTTCATATACAGGTTTGTACAAATGTTTCATGTATGCTTCGGGGTGGTTATGAAATCTGGAACCAGGTAAAAGATAAATTCGGAATTGAGCATATGGGTGTTACCCCGGATCAAAAGTTTTCTCTTGAAGAAGTTGAATGTATGGGAAGCTGTGGTACTGCACCAATGATTGCAATTAATGAAGATTTTTATGAAAATCTTTCCAAGGAAAAAGTAGAAGAAATCCTTGCTTCGCTTGGGAGTAAGAACTAATGGAAAAAATTCTACTCCCCGAAATAAAAGATTTTCATTTAATTGATGTTTACGTTTCTAACGGTGGCTATAACGCTGCAAAGAAGGCATTAACTCAAACTTCTGATGATATTATTGACCAGGTTAAAAAATCCGGATTAAGAGGAAGAGGTGGCGCTGCATTTTTATGCGGACTTAAATGGAGCTTTATGCCAAAGACTTCAGATAAGCCAAAATATCTTTGTATAAATGGAGATGAAAGCGAACCTGGATCTTTTAAAGATAGACAAATATTTGAATTCAATCCTCACCAGATGATTGAAGGTGCTATTATAACTTGTTACGCAATTGGTGCTAGGACCGCTTACGTTTATATCAGAGGTGAATATCATAAATGGATTAAGTTATTGCAAAAAGCAATTGATGATGCTTATGAAAAAGGTTATCTCGGCGAGAAGATGAAAGAAACGTTTGGAACAAATTTTTGTTGCGACGTATACATTCATAAAGGTGCCGGTGCTTACATTTGCGGTGAAGAATCTTCTTTGATGAATTCACTTGAAGGGCAGAGGGGATATCCAAGAATAAAACCTCCGTTCCCTGCACAGAATGGTTTGTGGGGATGTCCAACTACAATCAACAATGTTGAAACAATTGCAAATGTTCCAAAGATAATTGAAAAAGGTTGGGAGTGGTTTTCAAAAATCGGGCATCCGAAACATCCCGGTACTTTGTTATTTGGTGTAAGCGGACACGTGAACAAACCTGGAGTTTATGAACTGCCAACCGGAACTTTACTTACTGATATTATTTATAATTACGCAGGCGGTGTTCCTAACGATAAAAAAATCCTTTGTGTTATTCCCGGCGGAACGTCTATGCCTCCGATAAGAGGAGACAAGCTTGAAGGCGTGAAGATGGATGCAGAATCATTAAAAGAAGTTGGTTCTGCAATTGGTACCGGTGGTGTAATTGTTATGGACGAAGACACTGATCTTGTAAAAGTATTGGCAAGAATTGCTCACTTCTATCATCACGAAAGCTGTGGACAATGCACGCCCTGTCGTGAAGGAACTGGCTGGCTGGAAAAAATTCTTAAAAGAATTATTGCAGGAAATGGTTCTACGACTGACTTGGATTTACTTATAACAGTTGCAAACCAGATTGAAGGCAACACAATCTGTGCTCTTGGTGAAGCCGCTGCCTGGCCCGTTAAGTTTATGGTTGAAAGATTCCGCGATTATTTTGAAGCAAGAGTAAATAAAGAAGTAAGCTTACCAGTTGCAAACAAAGTCCACTCAATGAGAGAAACTGCTTTTCCGCTGGCGGAAATTAAGAATTAGAACCAAATCTTTCTAAAAATAATATTCGATTAGTATGAGAGTAACTCCTATTTAGTCTACTCTCTTCTGAAAACAGATAAAAACAGAGTTGGACTACTTTTAGTTTCAAAAGATTTTGGATAAATGTCTTCTGCAAGATTATAACAAATTGTTAAAAGTTCGTTCTCAAGTTTATAGATTGCTGCAAAATGTCTTCCCGCATTCACACCCACATCTACATATATATCCATTTTACCATCGCTATATGCAACAGATCCTTCATCAGCACTTTCAGCAATAAATAAAAAGGATGTGTCGACAATTGCTAACTTCTGATTTTGGAAATCTGATTCTGCTAACTCCTTTCCACCGATTTGCTGTTTTACCGGCAGCCAGCTACCATTAAGTTCTCCCGAATTGAAAGCTGTTTCTTTTGTTGATGAACAAGCAACGGCCAGGTAAATAAATAATATTATCGAGAAAGGTTTCATAATACTTCTTTCATTTTAAAACTATTATCATTGTGCTGCAGCTCTTGCACCCAACTCTTTATCCAGCATATACAATCCACCTTTGTTATCGCCGATCATTCCTAATTTGTGAATAATTTCTTCAACTGTATTTTCTTCTTCAACCTGTTCGGTGACAAACCACTGAAGAAAGTTATTTGTAGCATAATCTTTGGATTGCATTGCAAGATCAACAAGTTTGTGGATTAGTCCCGTTATTTTTTTCTCGTGTGCTAATGTTTCTTTAAAAACTTCCATCACGGATTTCCAGCTTGTCTTTGGTGCAGCAATTTCTTTTAAGGTTACATCACCACCGGTTTGGATGATAAAAGCATAAAACTTCATTGCATGACCATATTCTTCCTGGGATTGAATCCTGAACCAGTTCGAGAATCCCTTAAAATTCTGTTCTTCAAAGTACGCAGCCATTGAAAGATAAAGATATGATGAGTAGAACTCTTCAGTTAAGTGTTTATTAAGAGCATCCTGCATTTTTTTTGATAACATTTTTTACCTCTTTAGTTGTTTATTTTTTTATAATGATTTTCTACAAATATAATGAAACTAATTTAACTCTTCACATTAACAAGCATTTTAGTATATCGGTTCAATGGCAGAAATCAAACTCACCCACATCCCTCTTTGCCAAGAGAGGAATTATTGCCGTTAATTCCAAATATTTAATAGTTCTGACAGAATCTATGGTGGTTAGCTACAACAACTAAGAAGTCCTTCTCTTTTTAAGAGAAGGATTAGGATGAGTTCCTTATAACTGAATTAATTCCTGTGATGAATTACATTTAACCACAAAAGTGAATTGAAAATACCTCCTCCTTTAACTAACTTTGGCAAGTTTTTCAAATCAAATCTTATATTCAAGGAGTTAAAAAATGGCTAAAAAAATAGCAATAAATGGTTTTGGTAGAATTGGCAGATTAATACTTCGTTCAATGGCTGAGCAGGGTGTGCTCGGAAAAGAATTTGACGTTGTCGCACTTGTTGATGTAGTAAATGATGCAAAATATTTTGCATACCAGTTGAAGTATGACTCAGTCCACGGAATTTTTAAAGGCGAATTAAGCTCAAAGAAAAGCAAGCCGGATTTAGAGCACGATGACATACTTGTCATTAATGGTGATGAGACAAAATGTGTTCTTGCAACAAAGGATCCTTCACAGCTTCCATGGAAAGAACTTGGAGTTGATATTGTAATCGAATCAACCGGACTTTTTACTGATTCAGAAAAAGCAAAAGGTCATTTAACAGCTGGTGCAAAAAAAGTTATGATTTCTGCTCCCGGAAAAGGCGAAGTTAAAACTGTTGTAATGGGCGTTAATGATAATGAACTTACTGCCGATCATAAAATTATTTCTAATGCTTCCTGCACAACTAACTGTCTGGCTCCGGTCGTCCACGTTTTGTTGAAAGAAGGCATTGGAATCGAAGTAGGAATTATGACTACAATTCACGCTTACACCGCCACACAAAAAACTGTCGATGGTCCATCAAAAAAAGACTGGAGAGGTGGTCGTGCTGCAGCAATAAATATTATTCCATCAAGTACTGGTGCAGCAAAAGCTGTTGGTGAAGTTCTGCCTTCAGTTAAGGGAAAATTAACAGGAATGTCTTTTAGAGTTCCGACTGCAAATGTTTCGGTGGTTGATCTTACTTTTAGAGCTGGCAGAGATAGTTCCATAAAAGAAATTGATGAATTACTGAAGAAAGCATCAAAAACTTATATGAATGGAATTCTCGGATTTACTGAAGAAGAATTGGTTTCGACAGATTTCAATCACGATAATCGTTCTTCAATCTATGATTCATTAGCAACTATGCAGAATAATTTTAAGGATGAAAAAAGATTCTTTAAAGTTGTTTCCTGGTACGATAACGAATGGGGTTATTCAAACAGATGTGTTGACTTATTGAAGAAAATGGCAAAGATGTAATTGAAATAATTTCTGATATAAATAACATCAAAATAGAATGAATAAACTGTCAATTGATAAAATAGATCTGAAAAATAAAAGAGTGCTTGTCCGTGTTGACTTCAATGTTCCATTGGATGAGCAATTAAATGTGACAAATGATAATAGAATAGTTGAATCACTTCCTACAATCAAAAAAATAATTGACTCCGGTGGAAAAGCGATTCTAATGAGCCATCTCGGAAGACCAAAAGGTGAACGTAAATCAGAATTCAGCCTGAAGCCGGCAGCAAAAAGATTAAGCAAATTACTTGGTAAAGAAGTTAAGCTTGCAGCAGATTGCATCGGTGCAGAAACCGAAAAGATTGTCAACGATATGAAACCCGGAGATGTAGTTCTTCTTGAAAATCTTCGCTTTCACAAACAGGAAGAAAAGAATGATCCGGAGTTTGCAAAGCAACTTGCTAAACTTGGAGATATTTACATCAATGATGCTTTTGGTAGTGCACACAGAGCTCATGCTTCAACTGAAGGTGTAACTAAATATATCAAAACCTGTGCAGCCGGTTATCTCATGCAAAAGGAACTAGATTATCTTGGAAGCGCACTTGCAAATCCTAAAAAACCTTACTGTGCTGTACTCGGCGGTGCAAAAATATCAGGCAAGATAGATGTGATAAATAATCTTCTTGATAAAGTTGACACACTTATTGTTGGCGGAGGAATGGCATTCACTTTCTTTAAAGCTCAGGGAAAAGAAATTGGCAAGTCATTGTTGGAAGAAGAAAAGCTCGATCTTGCAAAAGAGCTTCTTGAAAAAGTGAAATCTTCAAAATTAAAATTCTTACTTCCTGTTGATGTTGTTGTTGCAGAGGAATTCAAGAATGACTCACCCTCAGCTATCGTTGAAGTAGATAAAATTCCTTCCGATAAAATGGGATTGGATATAGGTCCCAAATCAATTAAGTTATTTTCAGATGAATTGATGAAATCTAAGACGATTGTATGGAACGGACCAATGGGAGTTTTTGAAATGGAAAATTTTTCCAAAGGAACTTTTGCCATCGCAAATGTACTTGCCGTAGCCACGGAAAAAGGTTCAGTAACTGTTATTGGTGGAGGTGATTCTGCTTCGGCAATTAGCAAGGCAGGATTGGAGGAAAAAGTTTCTCACGTTTCAACCGGTGGCGGTGCATCACTTGAATTTCTCGAAGGTAAAATTCTTCCGGGTGTCGATGCTTTGACTGACGCAAATTAAACGAAGTTGTTGAAATAATTTTATTATTAGTGTTACTATGCAACTATAAATCCATTAACGAGATTAAGTGCGATTGCATGATTGTATGGATGCATGTTTGGATGTTTTAAATTATTTTGTTTACAAATTTTAGGAATGAATGAATAATTCTTATAGACCTTTTCGCGGTTTTAGTGTGTTTCCGCCGGTGATTAAAAATCTTTTAATCATCAATGCTGCGGTGTTTTTTGTCCAGATGATTGCGAACAATCTAATGCTTGGCGGAAAACCATTATGGTATGTTTTGAATATGTGGTTTGCACTAAATCCGCTTGGCGATTCATATAATTTCCAAATATGGCAATTAATTACTTACCAGTTTATGCATGGCGGATTCTATGCATATTTTCTTCAATATGTTTATGCTCTGGATGTTTGGGATGGAGACTGAAAATATTTTAGGTTCAAAAAAATTCCTCTACTATTATTTAATTTGCGGAATACTGCAGCCGGATTGGCGCAACTTTTTATATCGCCTCTTTTATTCTACTCCAGCTATAACAATCGGAGCATCAGGAGCAGTTTATGGGGTA
The DNA here is from genome assembly GCA_963790385.1 of uncultured Ignavibacteriaceae bacterium. GTDB lineage: Bacteria > Bacteroidota > Ignavibacteria > Ignavibacteriales > Ignavibacteriaceae > IGN2. The sequence goes on along the minus strand of CAWBOG010000002.1, from coordinate 176,376 downwards.
ATGATTGCATTTGGTTTAATGTTTCCTGATAGATACTTAATTTTAATTTTTCCTCCTATTCCAGTAAAAGCAAAATATCTTATCGGATTTTTTATTCATTGCTTAAATATATTCCCCGTATCTCTGGTGATGCAAAGCAATACTGCCCATCTTGCTCACCTCGGCGGTGCTTTGGCTGGTTTCCTATTCATCATGTTTGATAAAAACATTGATGTTCCACTAAAACAAATGTTGAATATTTCCAGATCTCGAAGAGACAATACTTTCAATAATCCCTTTAGTGGATTATCTGACAAGTTTAAAAGGAAGAGTCAGAACATTGAAGATGCAAATTATTACGACATAAATCAGAAAAAAGTTGGGGAAGAAATTACTCAGGCAGAGATAGATAAGATTCTCGATAAGATCAGCCAATCGGGTTATCAAAATTTAACCGAACACGAGAAGAAAATTCTCTTCGAAGCAAGCAAGAAGATGAATTAATAAAACATACTTAAACCAGATGCTAAGCAGAAATTTAATGCGACGTACATCACTACAATTACTCGATCATGCAATCGTTTCAGGGTGATGCATGAATGCATGGATGAATGGCTGCATGAAATATTTTTCTTCTTTTGTTATTTACATACCAATACTTTTAATTACTTTTTCCGCTTGTGAAGAAAATCCTCCAATTCCTGATCAAAAATTTCTTGAACTTTATGTCGATTTATTAATCATTCAGGATACGACAGCGACTAATTTTTCTTTGGATTCAGTTAAAACATTTGTGCTGGACAGGTATAATGTATCTATTGAGCAATACGATGCAATGTTAAAATATTATAACTCGACTCCGGAAAAATGGATAGTATTTTATGATAGTGCTACTGCTTACGTTGAGCGTTTGAGTCTTGCAGATGAGAATCAGCCCTGAATTTCGCGATGACAATTCTGATTTCAGGATAAGTTATTCTGGAAGGTAGTTTTTCTTTTAACTCTTTTAAACTATCAAATCCTTTTTCTACTTCTCCGAGAATTTCCTGAAATATCTCATTTCTGATTAAAGAGGAAATATCAATAGAAGGTTCATATTCAACAAGAGATTCAACCTGCATCGAAACTACTGCTTCAGTAAGCTTAATAGTTTCGGAAATTTCCTTAAGCGAATATTTTTTCCCGATAAGATTTTTTATCTCAATAATACTTGGAGGTAGGTCCCGGTTCTTTTTAAAATCTGTTCTTTCGAGTTCTTTCGGTTTATAAGAATTAATTGCTTCGAGAAAATCATTTCCAATCTTATTGAACATTCGGCTGTTGAATCCGGTCACTCCAAGCATTTCATATTTATTCTTTGGCTGAATTCTTGCAACTTCCCGCAAGACGTTATCCGGACAAATCAAATAACCTGACTGTAAAAATCTTTCTGCTGCTTTTTTTCGAACCTCTCGAAGCTGGTTGAATAGATAAAGTTCTTTGTCATAACCAGGCTGATCAACAACATCATTGCTTAGATTTGTTCTCTCAGATTCTGATATAGTTTTTGCCGGCAGACTTAAATAATTTTTCCGACCCGCCCTTTTTATTATTTTTCCTTTTGATATCTGTACGGACAGAACACCTTTTATTTCTGATGTAGTAAATTTTTTGCAAGCACCAAAATATTTAAAAAGTGCAACACTTTCCTTTACCTTTTCACCTCGAAGAAGATTTACTAAAAAATTTTCAGGCAAATCTTCTTTAGCTTCTTCGAGCGTTTCAATAATTATTTCTGAAAGGTATGTAGCAGATGAATCTTTTAGCTTTCCCAGGCTTGTGCAATTATCGCACTTACCACACTTATAATCAGGAACATTCTCTCCAAAGTAGGATAGAATATTTCGAAAACGACATTCATTTGTAAAAACAAATTCAGTCATTTTATCAAGCTTGTGCTGTAAGTTAAGATAACTCTCATTAATCATCTTATAATTAAGGACCAACTTATCTGCATCAACTCTTGGAGTTGTAAGAACAACAGTTTCCTTCGTAATAGCTTGTTGGAAAGAAATGATCCCCATATTGTCGAGTATGTTTAAAGAATCGATAAAACTTTGTTCTGGTATTGAAAATTTATTGGCAAGGTATGAAGCTGATATTTTCATGGGAGAATTTAAAATTGAACTCCCAAATTCACGAAGCAAAGAAATTACAACATTAGCTATTTCATGGTAAGATGGATTTTCGACAAACTGCCTGAGCTTTTCTTTAGTAACCAGAAAATGTATGGAATCTTTTTTATCAAACTCAGAAACGCGGCGGAAATATCCTGAGGTCTCTAAATATTTTAGTGCAGAATGAAGAAGTCCTGACGAGACTTCCGTCCCAATATATTTTATTATATAATCTTTGTCAATTATTAATTCCTTGTCGGTTGTGCTGCCGACAGCAATTCGGTTGTAATCGCATATAGCCTTATATACTTTTTGAATATGTTCTTTTCCCGGATGAGAATTGGCGATAAAAAAGTTTTGAATTGTAAGATCAGATTCATCGTGCATTAGAAAGCAAAATGATTGATTACTATCTCGTCCGGCTCTTCCAATTTCCTGGTAATAACTTTCAATGGAACCGGGAGTGTTAAAATGAATAATCAACCTGATGTCAGCTTTGTCAATTCCCATTCCGAATGCATTTGTTGCAGCAATAATTTCAATCTTTCCCTGGATAAATTCATCCTGAACTCTTCTTCTTTCAGGTGCTGTTAATCCGGCGTGATAATAATTACATTTTATTCCTTTGATGTTAAGATATTCGGCGGCTTCTTCTGCTTTTTTTCTTGAAGAAGTATAAATTATTGAGGGTCCGTTTATTTCTTTGATCAGTTCATAACATTTTTCTTTTTTCTTTTTTGTGTGAATTACCCGTAGATGAAGATTCTCACGTTCGAATCCTCTTACAAAAATTTTAGGATCTTTAAAGTTGAGCTGAGATACAATATCCTCTCTCACTTCGGGAGTAGCTGTGGCAGTAAAAGCCGAAACCTTTTTAACTCCAGTATGATCGATGAAATCTTTTATTCTTAAATAGCTCGGTCTGAAATTATGTCCCCATTCACTTATACAATGAGCTTCATCAATAAAAATATTTATCGGTTTAAGCTCTTTTATTCTTTCGGCAAACTTCAGGCTTTCTATTCTTTCTGGTGCAAGGTATAAAATCTTTATACTACCGAGAGAAATCTTGTTCAACACTTGTTCAGTTTCTGAATAACTCATCGTACTGTTAATGAAAGCAGCGACTTCTTTTCTGCTGTTCAATCCATCAACCTGGTCTTTCATTAAAGCAATTAATGGAGAAATAACGATTGAAAAATTTTCCGATTGAAGTGCCGGAATCTGGTAACAAATTGACTTACCGGCGCCGGTAGGAAGTACCGCCAAAACATTATTAAATTTTATTACGGCTTCGATGATTTCAAGCTGACCATTTCTGAAATTTTTATAGCCAAAAAATTCATTTAGTATTTTAATTGGAGTATTGGGCATCGGTACTGTTTTTGCTTGATATATCAAAATTATGAGACTATTTTTAAATCAGATTTTAATAAATGAAATTAATTCGATTATTTCTCTAACACAAAATACATTCAAAAAGTCAATTCATTTACCTGATCCAATTTATTTTCACTTGAAATATAAACAATAAGGAGTTTTTCCATATGAAAGCATTTTTTTATTTAATTCTATTTTTCGTTTTTGCAGCGAACAGCTTTCCTCAAACTACATACACCGATATTCTTATTGAAAATTCTGTATACTCAGAAGCACCAATAGAGATACAGCAAACAAAACCATTCATCCGGCAAAGATGGTTTTTTGAGCAACGTGCTTATCCAAATAATTTTATTCCGGAGGATGCTTATGCAAATGCAATGAATCAACGGGATGAGTTGAGATTACAGAATGTTGATAGAGCGCTCGCAATTAATTGGGTTAGTCTTGGACCTACGCCGGGTTATTATTATAGTTATGGAAATATTTCTTCAAGAGTTGTTACCGGAACATTTGACCCAAATAATCCAAGTATCGTTTATATCGGTCCGGCAAATGGCGGCGTTTGGAAATCAACCGACAATGGAATTAATTGGGCTCCTCTTACTGATTACCAGGTTTCCATGTCAATGGGTGCAATTGCTGTAGATCCGACTAATTCAAATATTGTTTATGCCGGAACCGGTGAAGCAACTTACAGCATTGCTTCTTATTATGGAAGAGGCTTGTTAAAATCTACCGATGCCGGTATGACATGGCAAAATATTACAAGTGGATTACCATCATCATCCTATTTTTCAAGAATTAAAATTCGTCCCAATCATCCAAATGAATTATTAGCAGCACTCGGAAGCAATGGATTGTTCAGGAGTACTAACTCAGGACAAAACTGGACTAGCTTGGTAGGTGGAAGATGTGATGACGTTGTTTTTACTTTCACGGGTGACACTGCATTTGCTGTGGGATCAGGAGTCGGTTTCAGGAGATCAATTGATGGTGGACAATCTTTTACGGTTTTTGGATCTGGTCTTGGTACCGGGACAAGAACTCAGTTTGACTTGTGTCTATCCAATCCAGCTTTTATGTATGCTTCTGTACACGTCAGCGGAACTGTCAATCTTTTTAAATCAACTAATTATGGTGCTAACTGGAATCAATTAACAACAACAGCTGCATTTCAAAGTCAGGGTGGACAAGCCTGGTATGATTTGTATTGCAGAGTCAGTCCTGTGAATCCTAATAATGTTTTTGTCGGAACAATTGATATATGGCGTTCAACTGATGGTACAAACTTCACTAACATAACTAATGGCTATCAAGGTGGCTCTGTTCACGTTGATCAACATTATCTCTTTTTCCATCCAACTGACGCAAACAATTTTATAGTATGTAATGATGGAGGAATCTGGCGATCCACTAATAATGGTAATTCATTCACAAACTTGAATCAGAATTTAACTTTAACTCAATTTTATAGAATAGCAGCAAGTCCATTCAATCCAAGTCGAATTTTGGGCGGCACACAGGATAACGGAACACAACAAACTTATTCAGCATTGAACTGGGCAGCAGCTTTTAGTGGTGACGGAGGCGAAGTTTGCTTCAATCATATGGTTGCTAATGATCAGAATATTCTTGGTGAAACTCAAAACGGAGGTTTGCAGAGAACAACCAATGGCGGAACAAATTGGGTTAACTCTACTAGCGGTATAAATACGAGTGAAAATGTAGCATGGGTTGCTCCAATCATAAAACATCCGAGTATCTCCAGTTATTTTTTTACTGCTCGTCAGCGTATTTACTTATCTACAGATTACGGCGCTAGTTGGAATGCTTCATCAGGAAATGTAAATGGAACGAGCGCAGTAAGAGAAATGGCAATAAGTAAATCGAATGCTATGATTTTATACGCTACTTCAGGATCGAGTATATTTTTATCTACTGATGGAGGAGTTACTTTTACAAATAAAACAAGTGGATTACCATCACGCACAATTACATCAGTTAATGTACATCCAACTAATGAAAATCTTGCGTTAATAACTTTTTCAGGTTTCTCTACTAATAAGGTTTATAAAACTACGAATATGGGAAATACCTGGTTTAGCATAAATGGCAACTTACCAGATTCACCGGTTAACGATGGTTTTATTTACACTGAAGATGCACTTAATCCGAACACGTATTTTGTGGCTACAGATATCGGTGTATTCCTCACACAGAATGATGGAGCAAATTGGGTTGAACTTCCGAACAATCTTCCCAACACCGTTATTATGCATCTTGATTATTCACCTTCGAATCAGATGATGAGAGCGGGAACTCACGGAAGGGGAGTTTATGAAGCATTCATTGATTTAACAATTCCGGTTGAACTTTCTTCATTCACTGCAGAGTCGGGCAACAACTCAGTCCAGTTAAACTGGAGTACAGCAACAGAAACAAACAATATGGGTTTTGAAATTGAAAGGAAACTTAAAAACCAGGAATGGGTTACAATTGGTTTTGTAAACGGTAATGGAACAACAACCGAAATTCAGAATTACAATTATATTGATGATTATTCTCAAACTCCTTATGAAGGAACAGCTTTATACAGGTTAAAACAAATCGACTATAATGGAGATTATGAGTATTCAGAACAACTTGCTGTAAACTTAACATTTGTACCTTCAGAGTATTATGTTTCTCAGAATTATCCTAATCCGTTTCAATCCTTCTACAACAATAAAATATTCATTGCCGGTTGAAAGTAACGTAAGAATAAATATTTATAATTCTCTTGGTCAAATGATAGAAGAATTAAAATCAGAAACACAGCCGATAGGAAATTTCGAAGTTACCTGGAATGCACAGAATTATTCTTCGGGAGTCTATTATTATTCCTTTGAAGTATCCAGTGCTGATGGTTCTCAATCACATCGCGAGATGAAGAAAATTGTTTTCCTGAAATAATAAGCTGAAAAATATTATTTCCTAGAAGGGATGTAATAATTTGCATCCCTTTTTTTGTGATTAAAATCATCTATTAACAATTTATTAATTGAACTTACTTACTAAAACTATTTTTCCGCTGTTAAAACATCAAGATATTCGTTAATTTTACAGTGACTTTATTTGTTATTTATTGAATATTAGAAATGTTTAAGTAGTAATGACTATCCTCTAAAATAATCACACAAAAATTTCCCCAGGAAAAATATTAATAGGTTTTAAAATGTCGACAAAAGAATTAAAACTTGAAGATCTGCTTAAGTCCTCTCCCAAAATTGATGATAAAGATTCAGTTAAAGAAATTGCAATTATCGGTGCCGGAGTAATGGGGCAGGGAATTGCACAAACGATATCCTCGGCCGGATTTGATGTACTTCTCATTGAAAAAAATGAAAAACATTTGAAACATTCCAAAGCAATGCTCTCTGAGAATATGGATCGCGAAATAAAACGCTGGGCAATGACAAAATCCGAAAAGAAAGCAATACTTAGCAGGATAATTTGGGATACCAGTTTCGATCAGATTGGTGATCGAGATTTAATTGTTGAAGCTGTTGATGAAGACTTTGATTTAAAAGTGAGCATCTTTACCCAACTCGACAAAAAAGCAAAACATAACTGCATCTTTGTTTCAAACTCTTCTACTCTTAGTCTCACAAAAATTTCTGAAAGAACAAGCAGACCGGACAAAATGATAGGGCTGCATTTCCTGAATCCCGTTCCGAAAATACCGGTAGTTGAAGTTGTAAAATGTTTGCATACATCGGCTGAAACAATAGCTAAAGTAAAAACATTTGTTTCAAACATTGGAAAGACTCCTGTTGAAGTTTATGAATATCCTGGTTTTGTGACCACACGAGCAATTGTTCCTCTGTTGAATGAAGCTATGCATATACTTCTTGAAGGAGTTGCAACTGCAAAAGATATTGATACAGCAATGAAGCTCGGTTATAATTTTCAAATGGGACCTCTGGAATTGGCTGATAGTATGGGACTGGATGAAGTGCTTGCCTGGATGGAAACTCTCTGGAAAACTCTCGGAGAACCGAGATATCGTGCCTGCCCGATTTTGCGAAAACTTGTCAGGGAACAAAAGCTGGGAAAGAAAAGCGGGGAAGGGTTTTATAAATATGATGAAAACGGAAATATAATAAGTTAAATTTTTCATACAATTTAATTAGAAAAATAAAATGAAAGTACTAGTTTTAAACTGCGGAAGCTCATCAATTAAATATCAATTCATGAATACAGAAACCGAAACCGCTCTTGCAAAAGGAATGGTTGAGAGAATAGGAATGACAGGTGCTGTTCTTTCACATTCCCGGTTTGATGGAGAAAGTATTAAAATTGTAGGCGAAATTCTTGATCATCAAATTGCAATTGAATATGTGGTTGCAATCTTATTGAGTCCGAATCATGGTGTGATTAAAGATATTCAGGAAATTGAAGCTGTTGGTCATCGTGTTGTGCATGGTGGTGAAACATTCTCAGGATCGATCCTTATAAATGCTGAAGCCGTTAAAGTTCTTCAGGATAATATTGAACTTGCGCCTCTTCATAATCCTCCAAACATAAAAGGTATTCAGGCAGTAACAAGAATTTTACCAATGACTCCTCAAGTTGGAGTGTTCGACACAGCATTCCATTCAAATATGCCACCACGTGCTTTTCTGTATGGAATTCCATACGAATTGTATAAGAAATACAAAATCAGAAGATATGGATTTCACGGAACTTCACATCTTTATGTTTCTAATAAAGCTGCGGAACTGATGGGGAAGAATGTTGACAAATTAAAAATAATTACTGCTCACCTTGGTAACGGATGCAGCATTACTGCTATAGACAATGGAGTATCTATTGATACATCGATGGGATTTACACCTCTCGAAGGATTGTTAATGGGAACAAGGAGTGGCGATCTTGATCCATCACTTATTTTATATATAATGGGAAAAGAAGGTTTATCACTTAATGAAGCCAGCACTTTGCTGAATAAACATTCGGGATTAATTGGTCTTAGTGGTGAAAGCAGTGACATGCGTGAAATTCTAGCATCAGTTAAAGATGAACAGAAGCGTTCCATTTATGCTTTTGAAATATTCTGTTACAGAATAAAAAAATATATTGGTGCATATACAGCTGCGATGGGTGGGTTAGATGCATTGGTTTTTACTGGAGGTATAGGAGAAAATGCAGTAGAAGTACGTGAAGAAGTATGCAAAAATATGGAGTATCTGGGAATCAAACTTGACAAGTTAAAAAATGAGAGTCACGAAACGGTGATATCAGATTCTACTTCAAAGGCCAAGGTCTTTCGCATTCCAACTAATGAAGAACTTGTAATCGCTCTGGATACTGCAAAAATAGTTGGGCAGCCTGTTTAGAAATTAGAATAAATACTTTATTTTAATTCCTGCCATTCAGATTATCTTTAACCAAATTTGAAGGGAAGAGATGGACACTGGTTTAAAGGATAAAGTTGTTCTTATCACTGCCTCCAGCACAGGAATTGGAAAAGCAGTAGCTGAGCTTTTTGCTCAGGAAGGTTGCAAGATTGCAATTTCATCGCGGTCAAAAGAAAACCTGCTCTCGACTGCAAAAGAGTTGAAAGAAAAATTTTCCGTTGAACCATTCTGGTCAGTTTGTGATTTAAATAAGCAAAAAGATATTGACAGTACTTACGCAGCAACTGTAAGACATTTTGGAACAATTGATATTCTTGTGAACAACTGCGGAGGTCCAACTCCCGGATTATTTCAGCAGCTTGAGGAAGAAGATTGGAATGCTGCATACGAACAGATTCTACTCAGTGTTGTTCGATTTTCAAAACTTGTTCTTCCGGGAATGATGGCAAAAAACTGGGGTCGAATTATAAACCTTACGTCAATTTCTGTAAAGCAGCCGGTTGACAATTTAGTTTTGTCGAATTCACTTCGGGCCGGAGTAACAGGATTTACCAAGTCGTTAAGTAATGAAGTTGCAAAGTTTAATATTACTGTAAATAATGTGGCTCCTGGTTTAACATTAACTGGCCGACTTTATGAACTTGCTGTACTTGAAGCAAAAGAAAAAGGAAAATCTCACGAAGAAATTCTTGTGGAAATGGCAAAAAGAGTTCCATTAAACCGGCTCGCCAGACCTGAAGAAATAGCTTCTGTTGTTGTTTTTCTTGGATCAAAACAAGCAAGTTATGTTACAGGTAATACAATACAGGTCGATGGTGGTTATGTGAAAAGCATTTATTAATTAAGAATTAAGAGTTATTAATGAAGAATGGTTTTATATTTGAGAAACAAATTGGGTATGAAAATATAATAGTTAAAAAAAGTTTTGCTTTTGCAATTCGAATAATAAAATTTTATAAGTTTTCATTGAAAAGAATTAAAGAATTTGATCCATTATTAAAACAATTACTTCGATCAGGAACATCTATAGGGGCAAACATTTCAGAAGCTCAATCTGCTATTTCAAAAAAGGATTTTATTAATAAGATGCAAATCGCACTCAAAGAATCTCGTGAGACAGAATATTGGATAAAACTACTGAATGAAACTGAGCTAATTAACGAAAAGGAATATTCAAGTTTATACCATGACAGCGAAGAACTTTCAAAGCTTTTAACTTCAATACTAAAATCTTCTAAAAGTAATGTTGAGAATTCTTAATTATTCATTCTTAACTCTTAATTGAAAATGAAACAACAAATTGAGATTATAGTTCCTCCTGAAAAAATTCAGGAGGAAGGTTTTTTGCGATTTATCGCTTCAAGAAGATTGGGTGTAAGACCTTCAGACATTACAAAAATTGTCCCCGTTCGTCGGTCAATCGATGCAAGACGGAACCCCATATTCAGAATATTAGCGGATGTTTACATTGGTGAAACTGCTCCCGACGATAGACCGACTTATATTTATAATCCCGTTGATAAAAAAAAGAAAGTAATTGTTGTAGGATTTGGTTCTGCCGGAATGTTTGCTGCCTTACATTTGATAGAACTGGGTATAATGCCCATTGTACTCGAAAGAGGAAAAGATGTTCAGTTGAGAAGAAGAGATTTAAGTTCACTTATGCGTGAACAGATTGTTAATCCCGATTCAAATTATTGTTTTGGCGAAGGCGGAGCCGGAACATACAGTGATGGCAAACTTTATACTCGCGCAGTTAAAAGAGGAAATGTTTCGAAAATTCTGGAAGTCTTTATTCAACACGGTGCTCATCCGGATATTGTGGTAGATACTCATCCTCATATTGGCTCAAATAAATTACCTAAGATTATATCAGCAATCCGACAAACCGTCCTTAATGCAGGTGGTGAAATTCACTATAGTTCAAGAGTTACAGATTTCATCATAAAGAATAAAAAAATAAAAGGTGTTGTTGTCAATTCTACGGAAGAATTTTCAGCCGATGCAGTAATACTTTCAACAGGTCATTCCGCTAGAGATATATTTTATGTTTTACATAAAAATAAAATTAAAATCGAGGCGAAGCCTTTTGCAATGGGTGTAAGGATTGAACATCCGCAGCCATTAATAAACGAGATTCAATATCACATGAAAATTAAACCTGAAAATCTTCCGGCTGCCACATATAATCTTTCCACCAATATTGATGGATCAGGCGTTTATTCTTTCTGTATGTGTCCGGGTGGAATAATAGTGCCGGCTATGACTTCACCAACTGAAATTGTTGTAAACGGAATGTCTATGTCCAGAAGAGATTCACCTTATGCAAATTCAGGTCTCGTAGTTGAGATAAAAGAAAACGAGTGGGATAATAATGACAGTGAATTCCCAGAATTCAGCGCACTAAAACTTCAGCAGGAAATTGAGCAATTGGCTTTCAGGCTTGCGGGATCTTCTTTGTCTGCACCTGCACAAAGAGCAAAAGATTTTGTAGAGGGAAAATTTTCACAGACTCTTCCTAAAACTTCCTATATTCCCGGAATAACATCTTCAAGGCTGGATGAAGAACTTCCTCCTTTTATAGTTAAAAAACTGAAGAAAGCTTTAAAGGAATTTAGCGCTAGAATGAGAGGCTATCTATCAGATGAAGCAATTTTAGTTGGTGTTGAAAGCCGGACAAGCTCACCAATCAGAGTTCCAAGGGACAGGGAAAGCTTTATGCATATTGATGTAAAAGGCTTATTTCCGTGTGGCGAAGGAGCTGGTTATGCAGGTGGAATAGTTTCATCTGCAATTGATGGCGAGAATTGTGCGGAAGCAGTTTCAAAATATTTAAAGTAAAAAGTAATTCTTATCGTTGAAATTTTCATTTCTCGATTAGTTCTAATTCATTTAATATTTGATAAACAATTTCAATTCTGGCTTTTGCAAAATAAGGATTATTATCATATGAAGTCTGGATGCAATTAGCAAAGTAATAAACATTATTATTACTCTCAACATAACCAACGTACCATCCAACATTAAGACTATCTTGAAAGCCCCATCCGGTTTTTGCTCTAACGACGTAACCTAAAGTGTCTTTTGCGATCATTATTTTTTTTACAATATCAATTGAACTTTGCGAAAAGGGAAGTTTGTTATCATGAAGTCTCGTTAAAAAATTAATTTGTTGTTCAGGGGTAATCCGGAGTCCGCCAGTTAACCAGAACTTATCTATTCCTCCGGAAGTATCAGCATTTCCATAATTTGCTTTATCAAGCCAGTATTTCATCCTTTCACCTCCGACTCGCCTGGCCAGATCCTGGTAATACCAAACCGTAGAATTCTTGAAAGCGGATTTCAAATCCTGATCTTGATTCCAAGTAGGTATACGACGCTGAACACTATCCCAGGGTATAATAAAGTTTTCATCTTTAATAATGCCGGTTTCCAATCCAATTAATGAGTTGCAGATTTTGAATGTTGAAGCAGGTGTGAATGGTTGTTTGAATTGTGATTGGTTATAAAAAAAATATTTATCATTGTTTCGGTCATATAGAACAAATGAGCCATCAACATTATATCCATCGTAAAATTTCTTAAAGTCATCTCTTGTTTCAGAAGTTTGGTTTTGTTTGCAAGTTGAAAAACTTAAAATTACAAGTACGATGAAAAATCTTGATTTACATTTTAAAGACATTTTATGACGAAATTAGATTTTAAGTTGATGAGATTTTATTAATTCTTTGCCAATGAAACTTAAAGAATTAAATTAAAAGAATCGAGGGTGAATAATTATTCATAAAAAAAGGTCAACAGAAGATCGCTGTAATAAAATTTACAAGACTCTGAAAAACTTTTTGCTACTTCACATAAAGCATTTTGATTACATTTGAATAAACTTTTCCAGAAAAAGTTGATTGAACCGTAATTCTTGCGTAGTAAATTCCGGAGGCAAATCTTTCAGCATTCCAGGTTTTTTCATAAAAACCACTGTGCTCTGTTCCGTTTTCAATTATATCAATCTGCATTCCAAGAGAATTATAAATAGCTATCTGAACATTGCTCTGTTCAGGAATATTGTATTGTATTACTGTACTTGGATTAAAAGGATTCGGAAAATTCTGTTTTAACTCGAAATTCATTTCAGAGCCAAACTCAACTTCAATGACTCTACTAAACTCAAAATTACCATCGGTATCTATTTGTTTTAAACGATAAGAATACCTCTCCTGATGTAACATTTTCATCAAAGAAGAAATAGTCCTTTGGTGAATTCGAATTCCCATGACCTTCAACAAATCCAATTTTATCCCAATTTTCATTATCAACAGATCGAAGAACTTCAAATCCATAATTATTTACTTCAGTTTCAGTTCTCCATAATAATTTAATTCTATTTTCTAAAAGTACTGCTGAAAATGAAGAGAGTTCAACTGGAGTGATGGTTGGTGTAAATCGATATATCGTACCAGTTGGAAGATGTAAAGTGTATCTCACTATTCTGATCAACTCCAAAAGATGTGATCGACCCGGTTGCAGTTACTAATAATTGATTTGTTGCGGGAATAATTCCATCATACGTAAGTGCCCAAATTTTCCGTGAACAAAAATCTCCATAAATATATTTTCCTTCAAGTTCCGGAACATTTACTCCCCTATAAACATAACCTCCTGTAATTGAACAATCACCTCCAGAACTTGAACTATACTCCCAGATCAGGATATAGTATATTCCGGGTAATTGCAGCCAACGAGCTGGTGAGTAACAATGATTTCCCTCATAGCATCTCCATCCGTAATTCTTTCCATTTTCAACAATGTCTATTTCTTCCCATAAATTTTCTCCAACGTCGCCTGCCCATAAATTTCCTGTAACCGAATCAAAACTGCAACGCCAGGGATTTCTAAATCCCCAGGCATAAATTTCTCTTCACCACATTTCCAGTACTGTCATAAAAAGGGTTTGTTGTTGGAATTGCATAAGGTGCTCCACCATCGACATCAATTCTTAAGATTTTACCAAGGAATTTTGTTATATCCTGGGAACTGGGATTATCACCTCCATCACCAGATGATATGTACAAGAATCCATCAGTTCGGTCCGAATCCCATCCAACCGCCATTATGACTTGACGTTGGCTGAGTAAATGTAAAGTAATTGATACGCACTATTTTTATTAGCAGAATCTGGATTGGAAGTAACCTGAAATCTTGCAATTACTGTGCTGCTTGAGTTTGTGTAATTCACATAAAAATATCCGTTCGTTTCATAATCCGGATGAAATGCTAATCCAAGTAATCCTTTCTCACCACCTGTCGAGACACGATCAGTTATATTTAAAAATACTTTTGCCGATGTAATAGTTGAAGAATTTGAGAAGACTTTTATTATGCCGGCTTGCTCAACAACAAAAATTCTGTTAGTGTTATCATCTGAATGAGTTAAAAACAATGGACCGGTGAATGTTAAATTTGGGAAAGCATTCTCAAGTGTAAATTGTGCATTGATATTTGGAACATAAAAGAATAATGAGAGTGCTAGAAAAATTATTTTTTTATTTAGTGATTTTATCATTTCGTTTTAAGTTTTAATATAATATAATCGGTACAAAGCATCAATTTTTAACAATTCATGAATTTTTCCCAATTGATATTTATCTCTTTAATGATTCATTTTTTTCAACATCTGTAATTTGTGTTCTTTCAGAATCATTTTGAACTCGATGAAAAATCCTTGGATAAAATTCGTAATTAAGCTTCCAAATTCCAAATTAAAATTCAGGTTGCCTCGAAGATCACTTGTGTCCAACTTCAATTGACAATTGAGTTTAATAATAAAAAAGGCGATCAACTGATCGCCTTAAAATAATTTCTGGAATTCGATTATTGATTTCTATTTCAAATAAAGCATCTTCATTGTTCTTGAAAAAGTTTTATTCGATGAAAGCGATTGTGCATTCATCTTCATATAGTAAACTCCTGATGCAAATCCTTTTGCATTCCAGGTTCTTTGATAAGTTCCTTTTGGTTGATAGCCAGTAGTGATTGAATCAATCTCTTTGCCAAGTGCATCGTAAATCTTAATGGAGACTTCACTATCTTCAGGAAGATTATACTTTATTATAGTAGCAGGATTAAATGGATTAGGATAGTTCTGCTCAAGAGAATATTCACTCACAAAAAATTCATCTTCGCTTGAAGTCACAGTTGGTACAAAACGATATATACGACCTATATTATTATTAATCGAAGTAATGTATAATTCATTCTGTTGGTCAATACCGAAGGATGTAAGCGACCCAGTCACATTTAAGAGGTATTGATTTACGGTTGGATTAATTCCATCATATTCAGCGACCAGATTTTACTCGAACAATAATCACCATAGATATATTTACCTTCCAGTCCAGGAACACTGGGTCCTCGGTAAACATATCCTCCGGTTAAGGAACACTCGTGACCATGTCCATACTCCCAGATCGGGAAAATGTATTCAGGATAATTACAACCTGATGTATTATAAGTTGTGATTTCCTTCATAACAACTCCAACCATAATTCTTTCCATTTTCTATTAAATCGATTTCTTCCCATTCACCTTGTCCAACATCACCTGCCCACAACCAGCTAGTCACAGGATCAAAACTACATCGCCAGGGATTTCTCAGTCCCCAGGCATAAATTTCTTTTTTGACTTGCACATTTGTGCTGTCATACAAAAGGATTTGTGGACGGAATTGCATAAGGGGTTCCACCATCCACATCAATACAAAGTATTTTTCCCAGAAATGTGTTAATCCTTTGTGCATTGTTCTGAGGATCGCCGCCCGAGCCACCATCACCGGTAGCGATATACAAATTACCATCATCTGGTCCGAATCCAATCCAACCGCCATTATGATTCGAATACGGCTGAGTAAATGTAAGTATAAGAAACTCGCTATTTTTATCTGCAGAATCTGGATTGGAAGTGACCTGAAATCTTGAAATAACGGTACTGGTTGCATTAGTATAGTTAACATAAAAGTAACCGTTGGTTTCATAATCGGGATGAAACGCCAGTCCAAGGAGGCCTTTCTCTCCACCTGAAGAAACACGATCTGTTATATTCAAATATTCTTTAGCTAATAAAGCATTTGAAGAATTTGGAAATACTTTTATTCTTCCGGCTTGTTCAACTACAAAAACTCTGTCTGTACCATCACCAGAGTGAGTTAAAAAAACCGGACTGGAAAATGTTAAATTCGGGAAAGCGTTCTGTAGCGAGTATTGTGAATATGTGCTTCCGCTGAGTAATCCGAGAATAGCGAACACATATAAAAGATTTTTTATCATAGCCTTTTCCTTTTTTTGATTAGTTTCTTAGTCTTTTCTTTTTTGACTGGGATTTTTTCCAGTACCGTTTTGAACTTGTTAAAGTCATATCCACTCGACTGAGCTTTGTCTATAAGCTCAATAAATCTTTCATAATTATATTTTGATATCTTTAATATTTCTTTGTCAAACTCAGTTTTATTTATTTGATTTTTACCATCGGGTTTTTCATTAAGATGTGACGGTATTTGAGTTAGGTTAAACAGTAAAATCCATTTTAACAGTTCCTCAAATCGCTCTTTATTAAAGTAGGTAATACCATCGAACTCATTAACCCGTAGAAAGTTAAGAACAATATCCTCTCCAAGCAATACTCTAATCGAAGGTAATATATTGCTTTTCTCAAAGTCAGAATCAACGGTCACTTTTGACTTTTTGTCGTTGCTATAATTACCTGATTTTTTCTTTCCGATCAGAAAAGCCGTCAATAAAAGTTTGATGAGTTCGATTCTAAGATGAACGCTTGTTCCGTTTGCCTGGTTCTGAAGAATATTTGTAACTGGTTTTGAAAGAAGCAGTTCATCAAACAAAATATTAATCTGCTTACTATCTGATTTTTTACTGAACAACTGTTTGAGCAAAATCAAATTTATAAATGTCAGATATTCTCTGTTTGTTTCAACTTTGCTCTTAACTGGAAGAATTTCATCACAACTTTTTATCCACTTTGCGACACTTTTACGACTGTTATTTGTCAGCCAGAACTGTAAAAAAATACGGCTGGCAAATAGATCATCATGAAATTTCTTCTCAAATTTTTCGTTCGATGTTTTTCCATTCAGAAAGTGATTGAATTCCGATACAAGTAAATTAAGCTCTTTATCTAATTTTCCCGGCAAAGCAGGCTGCTCTTCTTTTTTTTTCTTCTCAGGTTTATGAATTAGATAAGTTCTTATTTTCTCCATATTATCATACGAGAAGAAATTCTCATATCTGCTATGTAGTGGAAGCAATTCCATTTCTTTTAATGCTTCATCAACTGAAGAAACGCCTTTGCCGTTCAAAAGCTGATATAGTTTTTCATAATTTCCTTCTGAATCAAAAACTTCTCTGAATATTAGGCAAACCCTATACTGATAACCAAAAAGTTGAATTTTAAAACCTTGTTCGGCGATTACTTTTCCTGAAATCAAATATTGGAGTTGCGTTCTGTGATCAGTGTAAATGTAATAATATTCTTTAAATGGCTTGAAGTTTAAAAGCTCAGTAAGATGATGAGCTCTTTTCATATTCCCGGTGCTTGATATCATTTTCGGGTTTGAAAATGTCAGGCTTCCTTCAGTTTCATAGTATGAATTGTTGTATAGAACCAGTGCTCTCTGATTCCCTGAACGGTTGCTGAAAGCGTAAACATTATGATTTATTTCTCCATTTTTTTCAATGAAATCATAGAACTCAAAATTCTCTACCTGGCTGAAAAGATAACGCAACTTCATCAGTGGAAATAATTCTTTGTTATGTCTCCAAACAAGATGTTCATCAGGAGTTTCATTGTAATATGCCTGTTTGTATTCCATACCGTACTTTTCAGAAAATCCCTCAATTTGTCCATGCCCGAACATCGGTAAACCCGGCATGGTCAGCATCATTACAGCAACACCGAAATATTTATCTCCTTTACCAAATTGATTTATCGCTGTTTCTTCATCGGGATTACTCATAAAATTTACGTAACGTTTCAGAATTTCAGGATTGAATTCGAGCGTGTTGGTAATAAGCTGTCGATATTTTTCATTTTCTTCTTTCATCATCATATGCATAAAAGCACTATTGTAAACACGATGCATTCCGAGTGTACGGACAAAGTAACTTTCCATTAGCCAAAATGCTTCAGCAAGTAGTAGAACATTTGGCATTTCTGAATTAATCCTGTCCACAACTTCACGCCAAAATTCAGTAGGCATAATTTGATTGAATTGTTCGAGTGTCATCGAGTAATCAGTTCTGGAAGGAATTGCTCCACCTGAACCCGGATTTGGAAACCACAATCTTTGATAATGTTTTTTTGCCAACGTCATTGCCGCGTCAAAACGAATGATGGGAGTTTTGCGCGCAACATGCATTATCGTTTGAATCAACGATTCACGAACTTCGGGATTTAACAAGTTCAATTGTGCAGTATCATTCCACGGCATATTTGTTCCATCATTACCGTGATAAATGTATTTTGTTGAGCCGGTTAATCTATCTTTTCTCTGAAACACAACAGCAGCATCTTTTCTTGTGTAATATTGATCTTCGATTCTGATATCTACACGGTCATCTTCCGAAAGATTTGCTCCATCAAAAGAATAATTCGGATAAGGAGGTTCATTTCTTTGCAGGAAATAATCCGGTTTTTCAATTACCCATTTTGAATATATTCCCATATGATTGGGAACCATATCGCTTGCCATTCTGATCCCACGAACCCACGCACGATCTTTCAAATTTTGAAATGCTTTTTCTCCGCCGAGTTCTTCAGCAATTACATAATCAAAAAGTGAATAAGCAGATGAAACGGCAGAAATATTCCCGGTGAGATGTTTAATTTTTTGTGAAGCTGGACTTCTTTCCCAAATTCCAATGAGCCAGAGCGCATTAAAATTCCATTTAGCAAGCCTATCAAGTTCTTCATCGGGTATTTGATCGAGTCTCTTAATTTCTCTTTGATGTTTTTCTGAAAGTTGATGAAGCCACACGTATACATTTTTTGCAATCATCACCACTTCAGGAATCCATTGTACATCTTCTGTAAATTTTTCGTACTCGAGATAGAATCTTTTTTCATCTTCCGAAAGTTTCTTTTCAGCTTCGAGTTTCTCTTTAATTATTTTTAATCTTTCAAGATCTTCATCATAAGTGGGAACCGGAGGAGTTCCTTTTTCTCCTCCTCCGTGCTGAACAAATAATTTGTAATCTTCTCTAATCAGATCAACACCACGTAACAGCTTATTTAAAATATCTTCCCCGAGATAAGTCCCGAATTCTGTTCTGATAAACTCAAGCTGTTTTTCAAGATCATAAGGATTTGACGAGATTGGTTTTCTTAAAAGTTTGAAAAGTGAAAGACCTCCAAAACGAGTTGGAATTTCATTATCAAAGAATACTTCTGTCTTTTCAATCAATTGCTTGTAATTTGTTTTGAGAACAAGATTATCATCAGCATAAAGTTCACGAAGATTCGAAGCTGCAGGATTGCTGTTTTCCATATGCAGAAGAATTATCTCTTCAAGAATAATTTCAGAATTAGGTTTTCCCGAAGAAGAACTTTTCAAATATTCTTCTGACGTAACTTCATTATTATAAACTGAAAGGAGAGGGAATTCTTCAACAAAAGAAAGAAGAATTTTTTCTAATCCGGTTTCACTAATTTCATTTTTAAGATGATTGATCGCTTTTGCAAAAACACCGGGATTATCACTCTCTTCATATTTCCTAATTAACAAATGAAAAATTTCGTGAAGAAGTCCCAGTGCGTTTATCTGTCCTGCTGTTACAAATTGATCAACATTTCCTTCATCTCTTCTTTTTGAATTTATTTTGTCAGAAAGAATTCGCGCCTGCTGATAATCAGCAAAAATTACTTTGCCGGTGATAGAGAAAAGCGACTGCTCAATATTGTATTTCTCTCTTGCTGCTCTTGATATGTGAAAATCAAATTTTATCATTTTGTTAAACTAAAAATCTTGTGATGAATTTAGCTGGAATAGGCGAGATTTGTGTGCAAATATACAAAAATGAACAGGAAATGTAAGTCAGATATCTTTGAGGGATATTAAATTTTATGTAGCGCAGTACTTCCACCAACCCAGATTTTATCTTTGTTAAAATCAACTCCCAGCATCTTTCCTTTGCTTTGTCTGACAAGATTATTAACCAAAATTGGCTCCTTGTCATAAAGAAACATCATTCTGATTTCAACTTTTGCAAATTCATCGGGAGTTGTTTTAACCTTCTCTTGTCATTAAGAACATCATTCTGATTTCAACTTTTGCAAATTCATCGGTAGTTTCAATCAGAGGTGCATACTCAACTTTTTCCTGCAAGATATAGTTCTCGGGATCTTTTATTTCATCGAGCATTTCTTTGGTCACATCTATCTTTACTCCAAGTCCAGCAAAAGAGAAGAGAGGTTTTAACACATAATTTTCAAGATCATCAGGATAGGCAGTAAGATCACGAAGGTAAAAACAATTTGGAACGAACTCACCTCTAAGAACTGGCAACGAGTATTTGCTCAGTTGGAGATAAAGGTAGCTATGCCTTTATCATATTATTAACAAGATAAATAGAATAAGAGTTAAGCTTTATGTAACGCCGTACTCCCGCCAACCCAGGTTTTGTTTTTGTTGAAATCAACTCCCAGCATTTTTCCTTTGCTTTGTCTAACAAGATTATTAACCAGTATCGGTTCTTTGTCCCCTCCTTCGTCAAGACTTCGGAGGGCAGGCCAAAGAAACATCATCCTTATTTCAGCTTTTGCAAATTCATCCGGAGTTTTAATCAATGGTGCATATTCAACTTTTTCCTGCAGAATGTAATTTTCCGGATCTTTTATTTCATCAAGCATTTGTTTTGTTACATCAATCTTTACTCCGAGTCCTGCAAAAGAGAAGAGAGGTTTTAAAACATAATTTTCCAGGTCAGCAGGATAGGAAGTAAGATCACGTAAGTAAAAACAATTCGGTACAAACTCACCCTTTAGTTCTGGCAGAGAATATTTACTCATTTTGTAAAACCAGTTTGGGTGAGGAGCCCATGTTACATTTAGCTCTTCCTGCAAATTAAAATTAAATTTCTTTTCGGTTCTGCTAAGTTCATCAAAGATAACCCGATTGTAAATTCTTTCTATTGGGATTTCCTTACCATTTTTTTTGTAATATAAAATTTTACCGTGTTTGATAACGTCTGAGATGCAAACTTCTGTCACACCCAACAATTTTTCTGTTGCCGCAAAATCTACTCTGGTTTTTTGTTTTTCTGGTTCGATTTCCAGAAGAATTACATTTGCCGGATCAGCATTACCGACAATTACATCACGAAGTTTCTCTACATATTTATCAGGGGTAATGTCGTTAAAATACGACGTGTAGTTTTCGGGAATATCAAAATGATTTCTGATTTTCCTTTCGAAGAAATACTGGTATCCATAAAGTGTGGGAAATCCTTGCAGTTCAATAAGCTTTGGATAAAATTCACCAGTGGAATTATTTTTACAAATGGCAAAATCAAAAACAAAAAATTCAGGATGATCAGTTTCCCCGGGAATATTTAGATGTGCTGGCACTGCATCTTTCATCTTTACTTTGAAGTCCGGACTCTTTACCTGCTTACAAAGTTCATCGCAGGCTTTCAGTAATTTATTTTTAAGATCGTTACTTAAAAAAAGAGGAGTCTCAGAAATCCGGAAATCAACAGGATACTTAAACGAAGTATCAAGATCATTGAGAAAAGCTTTGTATTTCTCTTCTGTGAATTCTGTATTAAATTTCTTACGAAGTTCGGGGATCATAGTTACCTTTGTGTTGTCATTGCGAAGAAGCCTGCCTGCCGGTAGGCAGTGAGCGACTGAAGCAATCTTTTAACTCAAGCTTCAACTCAGAGATTACTTCGCTTCGCTCATAATGACAGAAAAATTTATTAGTGAGATATCTATATTTCATCGTACAAATCTTTCCAATCCATATTTATGGAATTAATTAAATCAATCTTCTTTTTTCGAGAACCTGCTTTTATCTGTTTTTCCCTTTGAATTGCAGAGTTGATATCCGAAGTGAATTCAAAATAAACCAGCTTATTTACATTATATTTTTTAGTGAATCCATCAATCAACTTTTCTCTGTGCTCATATACTCTTCGCTTCAAATCGTTTGTAACACCAGTGTAAATAACTTTATTATTTTTATTAGTCATTAAATAAACAAAATATTGGTGATCCATAGATTGCTTCGCTTTGCTCGCAATGACATATGAACAATTACTTAACCATTACACGATTTAACTCCTCAATTGCTTTATTCAGGAACGAAGGGATAACAGTCTTCCTGGTTTTTTTAATCGTATCAGATCTTTCAAGAATCTTTATCATATCGTAATATCTTTCTTCGCCATACTTTTCTACAACCTGTTTTTTTCTTTCATCCTGTTTGAAATGATAAAGCATACTATCAGGGTCCGCTTCAGGATGAAATTGTGTGCCAGCAATCTCATCTGAAATTCTAATCGCCCCGATTGCGGCTTGTGCCTTTTCATCATCGTCAACGATTTCGTAAGAGAGAATTTTCGCACCGAGCTCTTTTAATATTTTCTTATCTGGTTCAACTACCTGAAATTGTCTTATGTCTGCTGCGTAAAAAGGATTCGATAATCCATTTAAAATTGGATCTGAATTCCCTTCTTTTGTTATCGTGAAAGGCATCACTCCAAATGATTTTGAGTGACGTTGATTAACAGTCCCGAACTTGAAAAATCTTCCCATCATCTGGAATGAATGGCAGATGAAGAAAAGATATTTTTTTCTTTCGGGATTATTCTGGTTGTGATCCCAGATTTTCTGAATAAGATTAAAATAATCCTTTTCCCATTTCGATCCTTCACCTTCAAACGGACTTCCAGGTCCGCCAGATGATATGAAGATATCATTTTCAATTCCCGGTATTTCATCTTTAAATCTTGTATCAAAAACTTCATATGCAATTTTTGTTTCATTTTTCCCTGCTTGAGCTTCAGAAACAATTTCACGAATACATCGCATTCCTTCATTGCGTTCGTTGTTGTAAAGATCTATTGTTGCAATTTTAATCAAGATCAATTTTGATTTTAATTTATAAATGTCTTAGTGTTTCTTTGTGCTCTGTGTGTTTTAGTGGTGATAAAAAACTTTTACCACGAAGGCACTAAGTACACAAAGTTCCACTAAGAAATAGTTTTAGAGTCCAACGTGAGTTTCTTCAATTAAATAATCAACAACAGCTTTTGTGTCATTTGTCTTTTCATAAACTGCCAATTGACGGTCAGCTCCTGTCCCATTTTCAAGAATTTTGTAAACGTATTGAATCTCGTCTCTTGAACCGAGACCATCAACCACATCGTCAATAAATTCAAGCAGCTCGCCGACTAATTTCTTAAACTCCACTTCTTCTTGTTTGCCAAAATCAATGAGCTTTCCGTGAATTCCGTATCGTGCAGCACGCCACTTGTTTTCAGCAATCAATGCTCTTCTGTAAAGTCTGAAACCCAGATTTTGTTTTATGAGTTTGTGAAGCTTTACTACAATAGCCTGCATAATTGCAGTCAGACAAATAGTTTCATCCACCCGCATTGGTATATCACAAATACGAAATTCAAGTGTGTTGAAATAAGGATGTGCGCGAATGTCCCACCATATTTTCTTAGCATCATCAATACATTTTGTCTTGACCAAAAGTTTTACATAATTATCATACTCAGCAATGCTTCCAAAGTAATCCGGGATTCCAGTACGAGGAAAACGATCAAACACCTTGCTTCTGTATGATTTGAATCCGGTATTTCTTCCAAGCCAGAAGGGTGAGTTTGTTGAAAGAGCAAAAATGTGAGGAAGAAAATATCTTGCAGCATTCATAACGTGAAGAGCAGTTTCTCTGTCGTCAACTCCAACATGAACGTGCAGTCCAAAAATTAAATTTGCTCTTGCCACTTGCTGGTAGTTAGTAATAATTTCCTGGTAACGTGGATGTTCTGTTATCTGCTGATCCTTCCAATGAGAAAAGGGATGAGTGCCTGCAGCAGCAATTCTCAGATTGTTTTTCATTGCAAGTTTTGCTAGTTCTTGTCTGAGTTTTGT
The DNA here is from genome assembly GCA_963790385.1 of uncultured Ignavibacteriaceae bacterium. Lineage (GTDB taxonomy): Bacteria > Bacteroidota > Ignavibacteria > Ignavibacteriales > Ignavibacteriaceae > IGN2. Next base: position 152,294 of record CAWBOG010000002.1, on the reverse strand, counting down.
TACCTGGCTACGTGCATCGTGAATGTCTTTACAAATATCGGTACCAATTTCAACAACAGACTGATGCATTTCGGCTTTCACTTTTTCAGCCATCACCATTTTGCCGTCTTCAATAATCTGCTGAATGTGAGATTTCAGTTCTCTTGTTTTCGGATCGACAATCTGAAATTCCTCTTCAACACCTAATGTAAACAAGCCGGGTTCTGTCATTTATTCTGCTCTCAAATATCTTTTTTTAAAAACTTTTTAGAAACCTCCGAGGTTTTCAAAACCTCGGAGGTTTGATTTTTTAACTTTCGCTTAAAGGAATGTTAGCCGTGTATGATTTTATAAATGTTCCCCAGGTTAAATTATTTTGTCCTGCCTTGTGAGCTTTTGCTCTTCGGATTGCCATATTAGCAGCAGCTTCAACTATCCATTCAAAATTTTCTTCACCGACAGAATTTTTATCTGCATCTGGTGCAGGATTACAGAAATCGATTGCGTAAGGAACACCATCCCTAACAGCAAGTTCTATAGTATTAAAATCATATCCGAGTGAATTACTTATAGTTGTGATTGCTTTATTCAATTTTTCCAATCAATGACTTTTCAATTGGTTCCGGATTTATAACATACCTTAAATGATGAGGCTGTTTTGGATCGTAACGCATTATGTGGAAATCTTTTCTGTCAAGAGCATAACATCTGAAATATTCTGTAAACTTAATTTCTTCCTGAAGCATCATCACAAGCTGACCGGTTTCATTGTAAGCTTTGAAAAAATCGTCAGGTGATTCGAGCCGATATACATTTTTCCATCCACCGCCTGCAAAAGGTTTAAAGAATGCCGGAAAACCAACGTAACTGAACATTGCATCCCAATTTAAAGGATAATCAAGATTCCTGAATGAGTTTGCATTCGTATCATCAGGATGCTGGTTTGAAGGAAGCAGTACAGTTTTTGGAACAGCAACATCGAGCTTTGTCATCAAAGCATTATTGAAAAACTTTTCATCAGCACTCCACCAGAATGGATTGTTGATCACTGCAGTTCCATTCAACGCAGCATTTTTTAAGAAAGCTCTGTAGAAAGGAACATCCTGAGAAATTCTGTCGATGATAACATCGTAACCGCTTGCTTCGCCCTGAACAACTTTATCAATCTTTACGAACTCCGCAGTTATGCCTTTTATTTTCTTTGAGTTTACTCTTTCAACAAATGCCGGTGGAAAAGTATTTTCCTGCCCGAACAAAATTCCTATTTTTTTCATTTAGTATCCTGAACTTTCTAACTAAAATTATTTTTTAATCTGACGATATGGGCCATTTAAGAGAGTAGTTTTTCTCTTATAACTTACGGACAAATATATCAAAAAGTAATAGTTTTTCAAGAATCTTCTAACTGAAATTGGAAACGAATGCATGAGTAAGAATATAGCTTTTAAATTGATATTCTTTTACGATTGAGCTATTTTTAGCCCGATGAGTAAACAGGATTCACAAACCAATAAATTACCCAAAGAAACTCAGGCTGGACGAGATGGGGTAACTCCCTTAATGGCGCAATACCGCAAAGTTAAGGAAGCAAATCCCGATACAATTCTGCTTTTCAGAGTCGGTGATTTTTTTGAAACATTTGAAGAAGATGCCAAAACTGCATCAAAGGTACTGGGAATTACATTAACTAAAAGAGCAAATGGAGCTGCAGGTGAAGTTCCTTTAGCCGGGTTTCCACATCACGCAATTGATTCTTACTTACCAAAACTTGTTCGTGCCGGTTACCGTGTTGCCATTTGTGAGCAGATGGAAAATCCAAAGTTTGCCAAAGGAATTGTAAAAAGGGAAGTGATTGAAGTCGTAACTCCCGGTGCAACTCTTTCCGACAAGTTGCTCGATCATAAAAAAAATAATTACCTGCTTTCTATCTTTATTAAAGATGAAGTAGCCGGAATTTCATTCGCGGATGTTTCAACCGGTGAGTTCTTCACATTCGAAGTGCCAGAATCAGACCTTCAACAGCAGATTGAATCAATTGCTCCCGCAGAAATTCTCATTCAAAAAAAAGAAAAAGATTATCTCACTCCGGTTATCAGCAAAATAAATCCATCAATCAGAATTACAAAAATGGATGACTGGATTTTCAATTTTGATTATGCGAATGAACTTCTTCTCAATCAATTCAGCACAGTCACTTTAAAAGGATTTGGAATTGAACATTTGCAAAACGGAATTGTTGCAAGCGGTGCTGCATTAAATTACCTACAGGAAACTCAGAAAGTAAACTTAACCCATCTTAATAGAATTTCGCTTTACAATCCATCTGAATATATGATTCTTGATTCTTCGACAAGAAGAAATCTTGAGATCAGCTATTCAATGCACGGAGATGGAAGAGAAGGTTCGCTCATTTCAATTCTTGATAAAACAACTACAGCAATGGGCGGAAGACTTTTAAAGAAATGGATTTCTGCACCATTGAGAGATTTGAAAAAAATACAAAGTCGTCTTGATAGTGTTGAAGAATTGCTCAAGAATAAATCGCAGCGAAAAAAAATTGAAATTGAATTAAAAGAAGTCGGTGATATTGAAAGAATAATTTCAAGAATTTGTACTGGCAGAGCAAATCCGAGAGAAGTTGTTGCACTTAAAACTTCACTCAAAAAAATACCTGCAATCAAAGAGCATCTTTCAAATTTTAAAACTGATGCATTATCTAAAACTTCAAGAGAACTTAATCCACTTGAAAATTTAGTTGAACGAGTTCAAAGTGCAATAATTGATTCTCCTCCCGCAACGCTTGTTGATGGCGGTGTTATTAGAAATGGTTTTAGTCCTGAACTTGATGAGTTGAGAAACATAGCTTATCACGGAAAAGACTGGATTGCAAAACTTCAAAAAACTGAAAGAGAGAGAACAGGAATTTCGTCTTTGAAAGTCAGCTTTAACAATGTTTTTGGATATTACATTGATATAAGCAATGCTCACAAGGATAAAGTCCCTGAAAATTATATCAGAAAGCAGACGCTTGTTAATTCTGAAAGATACATTACTCCTGATTTGAAAGAATATGAAGATAAAATTCTTAATGCGGAAGAAAAAATTTACGAACTCGAAGCAGAACTCTTTGATGAAATTAGAAAATTTGTGGCAACTGATGCCATTGCAATACAGAATAATGCTCGACTGATTGCGTTGATTGATAGTTTGATTTCATTTGCTGAATGTGCAGAAGCCTATAAATATTCAATGCCTGTCGTTCAAGATGGAGCAGAGCTGGAAATAATTGATGGCCGACATCCGGTTGTTGAACAGATTCTTCCTCCGGGAGAAAAGTTCAAACCAAATGATTGTGTGATTGATAATAAAAACGACCAGATAATTTTGCTTACAGGTCCGAATATGGCTGGTAAATCAGTTTATCTGCGTCAGATAGGATTGATTGTTCTGATGGCACAAATTGGTTCTTTCGTTCCTGCGAAAAGTGCGAAGATTGGATTGGTTGACAGAATTTTCACTCGTGTTGGTGCAAGCGATAACATTACTTCCGGTGAAAGTACATTTTTAGTTGAAATGCAGGAAGCAGCGAACATTCTGAACAACGCATCTTCAAAAAGTTTAATTCTTCTTGATGAGATTGGAAGAGGAACAAGCACGTTCGACGGAATTTCAATTGCCTGGGCAATAACAGAATATCTTCACGATAATAATGATGTTGCAGCAAAAACTCTTTTTGCAACTCACTATCACGAGTTGAACGAGATGGCAGATCTTTTTCCCAAAATAAAAAATTATAAAGTTGAAGTTAGAGAGTATGATGACAAAGTAATTTTCCTTCATAAAGTAAATCCTGGCCGTGCTGATCACAGTTATGGAATTCAAGTTGCTCAAATGGCTGGACTTCCGGCATTCGTTACGAATCGTGCAAAAGAAATTCTTCGTAATCTTGAAAGCAAAGAATTAACTCCTTACGAATTAAAGAAAGAAAAACTCCGTAAAACTGCAAATCCCGGAGAACCAGATGAGCATTTTCGAATATCCAGGATGATAAGCTCCGAGGAGAATTAAATGATCTCGAGATCGAAAAATTAACTCCGATCGATGCACTAAATAAACTCAATGAACTAAAAAAGAAAGTAAAGAAAGAAGGATAATATTTTAATGTTGATTCAAAGCCGGTTTTGGATCAGCTTTGTTGTTATTATCAGCAATGGTTTTGATTGTAGCTTGTAATAATAACATGTCGAATGATCCGGAAATGAAAAAGTATATTGAGGAATTAAACAAAGAGAGAAAAGAAAAAGATTACAGTATGCAGTTTGATAAAGCTTCTCCTTTTATCGTTGATACTTCAATTACTTTTAAACCATTGAACTATTATGAACCAAATCCCGACTTTATTTTCAAATCGAAATTGTTTTTAAACGAAATTCAGGACACGATCACTATTTTAGGTACGAAGGGTGAAAAAAGACCATCTATTTTAATCGGCTACCTTGGGTTAAATTATAAAGAGAAGATTTATAAACTTAATGTATATAAAAGTTTCGGTAGAACCGGAACAGAATACTACAGCATCTGGTTTACGGACAGAACAACCGGGAAAGAAACTTATGGAGTTGGCAGGTATCTTGAATTCGAATTAAATGATGATCCTGATTTTATTTACACGATTGATTTTAACCGGGCATATAATCCGTATTGTGCTTACACGGCTTTATTTACTTGCCCCATTCCTCGGGAAGAAGATTATATAGATTTAGAAATTGAAGCAGGCGAGAAAAATTTCCATTAATGCATATCGCTCATCAGATTTTTCTAAGCTTATCAATCGTTATGGTACTGCATTTTGAATTTATCCTTAAAATAAAATCCTCTATTTTCATATTCCAAAAAAAATGATCACAAAGAATGAATAAAAAATATTTAAAGCTCTTATTGATGATGATGATTGTGCTAATCAGTTCAACCATATTGCATTCACAGGATTTGCCAGGGACAAAAGTAGTTAAAACTTATTATCCAAATGGAATTATTAAAACTGAAGGTCAGTATTGGTATGATAATCTAAACGGTTTTTACAGAGAATATTATCCAAACGGAAAAATTTGGAAAGACTGGCTGTTCAGCAATGGAAAAGAATATGGGCTATCAACCTGGTATTTTGAAGATGGATTAGTAAGCATTGAATGGAATTTCAAAGATGGTGTGAAGGAAGGAATTTCACGCTGGTTTTATGAAAGCGGCGAACTGTGGGCTGAGCAAAATTATTCTGATGGTGTTCTCGAAGGAATAACTTACACTTATTACAAAACCGGAGAGCTTCAGGGTGAATGGCGATATGTAGAGGGAATGCTTCAGGGCATCTCGAGAACTTATTACAAAACTGGTGAAGTAGAAGTTGAGAGAACTTTTATTGATGGTAAGCAGAACGGAAAAATATTAATCTATCATGAAAACAAAATGGTTGCTGTTGAAGCCAATTTTATTAATGACAGAATTGAAGGTACCGTCAGACTTTATGATATGTCGGGCAACCTTCGTGTAAAAGATGAGTATTTGAATGATGAACTACTTAATCGTGAACGTTATGATTTTGAAGGCAAGTTTGAATCTAAAGAAGAGATGCTAAAAAATTACACCGATGGCGGAGCTTTGCTTGATGAAACATTTACAAAGGATGGTGTTAAGCAGGAAGTCGCAAAAACGTATTATGACTCTGGATTTTTAAAAGAAGAAATTCCATATAAAGATGGAGTGATCGACGGTATATATATTACTTATTATGAAGATGGAATTGTTAAGACAAAAGTGGATTACATTAATGGCGAACAAAAAGGAATGATAAAAGAATATTATCCCGATGGTCATCTGAAGCTTGAGACAGTAATAAAAGATGGAATGAAAACCGGGCTGGTAGTCAATTACTACGAAGATGGTTCTCTAAAATCCATGGGGACTTATGTTGATGATATTCTTGAAGGAGATTACAAAGAATATTACAAAAACGGATTGCCCAAATCTGATGCAACATATTTAAATGGTCAAATTGACGGTAAGAAAAATTCATATTATGAAAATGGTGCATTCCTGAAAGTCGAGAATTACTATAAAGGCCAATTGGATTCTTATGTCCGTACATATTACTCAAATGGTTTTATTAAAAGAGAAGAATATTATAAAGACGGAAAAATTTTAAGAAGTAAAGATTTTAATGAAGAAGGTTACCTGGTTTCAACTTACGGTTATTAATGTGAATATCCTGCCAGTAATCAGAAATCCCCGATACTTTCCAATAAATTTCAGTACTGTGAATAATTTTTTAATTTTAGATTAAAGAATCAGGACAATTATGAGTACAAAATTCACCGTAGGATTAATTCAACTTTCTTTTAGCAAAGATGCTTCAGAGAATTTAAAGAAAGCTGTCAGTTGGATTGAAAAAGCTGCAAAGTCAGGCGCTCAAGTTATTTGTCTTCCTGAACTTTTCAGATCACAATATTTTTGTCAGACAGAGGATATAAGTAATTTTAATTTAGCTGAGACAATTCCCGGACATTCAACCAATGCTATTTCTGAAGCAGCAAAGAAAAATAAAGTTAGTGTTGTAGTTCCATTGTTTGAGAAAAGAACATCGGGAGTATATCACAATAGTTTGGTCGTAATTAATAGTGATGGAAAACTACTTGGCACTTACAGGAAAATGCATATTCCTGATGATCCGGGATTTTATGAAAAATATTATTTCTCTCCCGGTGATCTCGGTTATAAGAACTTTGATACATCATTTGGAAAAATAGGTACGTTAATTTGCTGGGATCAATGGTATCCTGAAGCTGCAAGATTAACTGCTTTACAAGGTGCTGCAGTTTTATTTTATCCTACAGCAATTGGTTGGCATCCGTCCGAAAAAGAAAAACACGGAAGAGCGCAGTACCGAATCATGGCTTACGGTGCAGCGAGGTCACGCAATTGCAAATGGAATTTATGTTGCAGTTGTTAACAGAATCGGATTAGAAAAAGTTGACGATAATTCGCCAGGAATTGAATTCTGGGGTCAGTCATTTGTTTGCGATCCGCAGGGAATGATCATAGCTCAAGCTTCAATTGATAAAGAAGAAATACTGCTCGCAGAAATAGATACTGAAAGAATTGAATACATTCGGCATAACTGGCCATTTCTAAGAGACAGAAGAATTGATTCTTATCAAGATATTACAAAAAGATTTATTGAATAAAATTTTACCACTAAGACACTTAGCTCACTAAGAAACACTTAGTGAAACTGAGTGCTCTTAGTGTCTAAGTGGTGAATAATGCATAATAAATTTATACTACCCGCAGAATGGAGCAATCACGAAGCAACCTGGATTGGCTGGCCTTACAATAAAAGCGATTGGCCGGGTAAGTTCTCCCCAATTCCTTATGTCTATGCAGAAATTGTAAAATACATTTCACGTGGAGAGAAAGTTAGAATATTCGTTCAATCTAAGGAACATAAACTCAAAGCGGAAAAAGTTCTAAATGATAGTGACGTGAGTTTATCGAATGTTGAATTCTTCATTAAGAAAACTGATCGTGGCTGGCTAAGAGATTCAGGACCGATATTTGTAAATAATGGAAATGAAATAATTGCTTTAGATTTTAAATTCAATGCATGGGCCAAGTATGATGATTATAAACTCGATGATAAAATTCCATCCTTCATATCTCAAAAATTAAATCTCAAAAAAGTTATTGCTGAACGCACAGGTAAACAAATAGTTCTTGAAGGTGGTGCAATTGATACTAATGGCAAAGGAACTTTAATCACCACAGAAGAATGTTTACTTGATGAAAAAGTTCAAACCCGCAATCCTGGGTTTACAAAACAGGATTACTTCGAGGTCTTCAAGAAATATTTAGGCATTTCAAATGTCATCTGGCTTGGAAAGGGAATTGTTGGGGATGATACTCATGGTCACGTTGATGATCTTTGCAGATTTGTTAGTGAAGATACAGTTGTACTAGTCGAAGAGAAAAATTCATCGGATGAAAATTACAATTTGTTAAATGAAAATAGAGAGCGACTTCAAAATATCAGTTTATCGAATGGATCAAAACTAAATGTTGTGCCTTTGCCTATGCCTTCTCCTGTCATCTTCAAAAAACAAAGACTGCCAGCAAGTTATGCCAACTTTTACATTTCAAATTATGCTGTACTTGTTCCAACCTTTAATGATCCGAATGACAGAATTGTCCTCGGAATATTATCTGAATTATTTCCTGAAAGAAAAGTAATCGGTATTCATTCAGTTGATCTTGTCTGGGGATTAGGCACACTTCACTGCCTGACCAAAGAGCAGCCTTCCACTTAATTCTGTTTGTTGTGTAATAAATATTGCGAATTTTAGCTATTTTTTTGGAATTCGCACAGGATGAGCTTAATTTTCATCTATCAATTTTTATTGTTTTTAAATATTTACACAGGAGAATCAGGTATGGTTATAGCAGTTCCAAAGGAAATCCTGCCTGGCGAAAATCGAGTAGCGTGTATCCCCGATGTAGCTTCCAAATTCATTAAATCCGGTTTCCAGGTTCATGTTGAAAAAGATGCAGGACTTTCTGCCGGTTACACAAATGAAATGTACGAAAAAGCAGGGGCAAAAATCGTTAATCTTAATGAACTTTACTCATCAGCAGATATTGTTGTAAAAGTTCAGCGTCCGCTCGATCATCCCACAGCAGGTAAAAATGAACTAGACTTACTAAAAGAAGGTACTATTCTAATAACTTTTCTTTATCCGTTGAATTATCCGGACCTTGCACAAAAATGTGCCGCGAAAAAAATTAATGTTATCTCGATGGATATGATCCCTCGAACAACATTAGCGCAAAAAATGGATGCTCTAAGTTCACAGGCAAACATTGCAGGTTATAAAAGTGTTGTAATGTGTGCAGATACGCTTGGCAAAATTTTTCCATTAATGATGACCGCAGCCGGAACTATTTCGCCGGCAAAAGTTGTAATTATGGGTGCCGGTGTTGCAGGACTTCAGGCACTTGGAACCGCAAAACGTTTAGGTGCTGTTGTTGAAGTTTCTGATATTCGTGCAGCAGTGAAAGAAGAAGTAATGAGCCTTGGTGGAAGATTTATTGAAGTAGAAGGTGCCGCCGATATGCAGGATGCTGGTGGTTATGCTAAAGAAGCATCTGAAGAATTTTTGAAAAAGCAGAAAGAATTAATCTTCAAACATATTACTGAAGCTGATATCGTGATTACTACTGCTTTAGTTCCAGGTAAAAAAGCTCCTGTTCTTGTTACAGAAGAAATGGTTAAGCATATGAGACCGGGCAGCGTTGTACTTGATATGGCGGTTGAATTTGGTGGTAATTGCGAAGTAAGTGAAAAAGGAAAGATTGTTAAAAAGTATGGTGTAACTATTATTGGTGAACCAAATCTTCCGAGCCTTGTTCCTACTCACTCAAGTGATATGTATTCAAAAAATATTCTTGCCTTAATTCAACACATCGGCAAAGACGGAAAAGTTGAACTGAAGCTTGAAGATGAAATTGTTAAAGGATCTCTTATTACTCATAATGGAGAAGTTATTCACGAAAGGATTAAGGGATTAGCAAAATGAATTTTAAAATTATAATTAAAGGGAAATAATTATGGAAAGTTTTTTATTTCTGATGCACGTATATGTTTTTGTGCTCGCAATTTTTGTGGGCTTTGAGTTGATTACAAAAGTTCCGCCCACATTACACACTCCGCTTATGTCTGGATCAAACGCTATTTCAGGTATTACAATAGTTGGAGCAATTCTTAGTGCAGGACTTGAGCAGTTCACTATCAGTACAATACTCGGAATGATTGCTGTGATTTTTGCGATGATAAATGTTGTTGGCGGATTCCTGGTAACTGACAGAATGTTAAAAATGTTTAAGAAGCCGTCCCGGTCCGGCTCTGACGGAAAGTAAGGTGGAAAAATGTTAATAGCTATAGAAATTACTTATCTCGTTTCATCTGTCTTTTTCATTTTTGGAATTAAATTTCTTGGTTCACCAAAGACTGCGCGAAAAGGAAACCTGTTTGCTTCTATTGGAATGTTTATGGCAATCGTTGCCACTTTGCTTGATCAGCACGTACTTACATTCGAGTGGATTATTATCGGTGCCCTTGTTGGCTCTGCAATAGGAGTACTTCTTGCAGTAAAAACGCCTATGACCGGCATGCCACAAATGGTTGGAGTGTTAAATGGATTTGGCGGTGGCGCTTCTACACTAGTTGCGTTGTCAGAGTATTTTAAACTTAATCCAAATTATCCGGTTGATCAGGGACTATTTTTTGATCTTCCAGTTAATACCGGAGTTGCAATCATTCTTAGTATTTTTATTGGCGGTGTTACGTTTACCGGTTCAATGATTGCTTTTGGAAAATTACAGGGACTCGTAACAGGAAAGGTGGTTAAATATCCTCTTCAGCATCCATTTAATCTCTTGCTTATAATATTGGTTCTCGCTGCGGGAGTTTATGTGTTACTTAATCCATCAATGATAATGATCGTTCTCTTAATCACTCTGGTTTCTTTGATACTTGGTGTACTTTTGGTTCTTCCGATTGGCGGTGCTGATATGCCTGTAGCGATTTCATTATTGAATTCATATTCAGGTATAGCAGGTTCGATGACAGGTTTTGTGCTTGGAAATAATGAATTAATTATTGCGGGTGCACTGGTTGGTGCTTCAGGAATTATTCTTACAAATATTATGTGCAAAGCAATGAATCGTTCTTTATTAAATGTTGTTATGGGTGGTTGGGCTTCTGCTGGTTCTGAAGGTCCTGCTGCTGAAACTAAAACACATAAAGGAACTGCAAAATCTGTTGATGCCGAAGAACTCGCAATGCTTCTTGATAGTGTTAGCAGTGTTATTATTGTACCGGGTTATGGAATGGCTGTCGGACAGGCTCAGCACGCAGTGAGAGATTTGATGAATATTCTTGAAAAGAAAAATATCAATGTAAGATTTGCTATTCATCCGGTTGCCGGAAGAATGCCAGGACATATGAATGTGCTTCTTGCTGAAGCTCAGGTTCCGTACGATAAGCTTCTTGCAATGGAAGATATCAATGATGACTTCCCGAATACAGATGTTGTAATAGTTATAGGTGCAAACGATGTTGTTAATCCTGCAGCAAGACACGACCAGAGCAGTCCGATTTATGGAATGCCGATTCTTAATGTTGATTATGCAAAGACTGTAGTAATTAACAAGCGCTCACTGAATGTTGGTTATGCCGGAATTGATAACGAGCTATTCTTCTATCCGAATGCACTCATGTATTTCGGAGATTCTAAAGAAGCAATGAGTAAACTTGTTCATGAAATCAAAGCACTATAGTTTGACTGACTGACGAAAGACATTGAGCCCCTGGAATTCTTAGTTTCAGGGTTTCAGGGGCATTTTTATTGCATATAAATAGCACATGACTCTTATTTTCTAATAAACTAAATTGCATCATCAATTTTAACTTCGAAAGGATTTGAGATGAAGCTGGACTGGTCAGAATACATCAATCGTATTTTAAATGTTACAATGCACGAAAATTACGGTGCTATAAAAGATCCCAAAGGAGACCAACCACTTTACGAAATCGTTTTTAAAACAGGAAAATTAGTTAATGCATATGACGACGGTCTCATCCTCGAAACAGAAAGAGAAGGCCAAAGCATTGGAATTTTCATACCTTATAATTCGATTAAGTGCGTAGAAATTTTTGATTTTTAAAATGGGGGAATAATGAAAACTGTTTTTTTGTCTGCAATAATTCTTATTATTCATTTCACACATTCATACTCACAATCCATCGGTGACGAATTTATAATTAAAAGCCTTAACACTTATACAACAAGTGATGAAGTAGCGTTACCGGTTTTAACCGGGGGAAATAAACTTGTCATAGAATTTGATGTCCAGGCAGAATATATTCCAAACATGAATGTCGTCTTCAGATTTTGTGATAAAGGCTGGACACCGACAAATAATATTTTCCTGCTTAATACATCATACAGCACAGCTTACTTCCTGGATTTTGAAGATCTTCCTGTAACTCTTGTTGAGGACGCACGTTATCATCATAGGAGTACGTATCCCGATGACCGGGGTCAAGTTCGTTTTCCTTTTTCCGGCAAGTGGAGATATTATTTAACTGATACGCAGGATTCTTCAATAGTTTATGGTACAGGAAAATTTTTTGTGGTGGAAGGTCTTATCGAAATGGATGTTTTTCTGAAAAGAGATGAACTTGAAGATAAAAATTATTGGCCAGTTGAGCTTGCAAAAAGATTTAGTTTAACTTCTGACTTTTATTTGCCTGAACAATTTTATCCTGCATTCGTTGATAAAATGGTAATTATTGATAACCAGAGAATTCAATACCCGATTGATGTTGACAGAAACGTGAACACTTTATTCAGATTTTATAAATGGGATGCGAACAGACATTTTACTTTTACGGCAAGAGATATTCCTGCTGGAAATGAATTCAGACAAGTGGATATTAGGAATTCTAATTTATATAGTGGAAGAAATCTTGATGCTCATATCGATGGTTTAGAATATTCGAGATTCTTTCTTGATTATGAAAAGAATGATCTTAATGGTGGAAAAATTTATGAAAATTACCGAGATGCATATTCAACATATCACAACGTTACTTTTTCCATCCGACCTCCGGATGATGTTTACGGAGATATTTTTCTTGTCGGTGCTTTCAATGATTGGTTGATTTCTCCGGATTATCAATTATATAATTCCGATGGTGTATTTTCATTCACGACTTATTTAAAAAGAGGAATTTATGATTACCAGTACGTTGTCGGAGAAATTGAAGATGATTCAGTTGTTAATGCGGATTGGTTAATCCTTGAAGGCAATACCTGGACAAACAGAAAAGAGTTTGATGTTTTTCTTTATTACAATGAACAGGATAACGGTGGATACGAAAGAATAATTGGTTATAAAAGAATTTTTAATGAGTGATGAATAATTAGTTTTTAGCAGGTGGATCTTGGTTTGAGTTTATTTGTTACCGGTTAAAATGTGCAGCAGTTATATAAAAAACTGTAACAGAGAACTATTCAACTATAACTAACAACTAATAAACCAAAAACTAAAGCAGCAAATCAAAGAGTATAAAATTATGAGTAAAATAAAAGTAGGTGTTATCGGAACCGGTCATCTCGGTAAGCTTCATACCAAGATGTTTAAATCGATAAATAATTGTGATCTGATTGGTGTTCATGATGCCAATCCGGAACAGGCAAAAGCTGTCAGTGAAGAATTCGGGGTTGTAGGTTTTAATTCGCTTGAGGATTTATTAAGTAAAGTTGATGCGGTATCGATTGCTGCAACCACAACGGCTCATCACGAACTTGCAAAAAAATGTTTTGAAAAAGGAGTTCACGTCTTCATCGAAAAACCAATAACAGCTACCATTAAAGAAGCGGAAGAGCTTGTTGAATTATCCGAAAAGAAAAAATTGAATCTGCAGGTTGGTCATATTGAAAGATTCAATCCGGCACTTGTTGCCATGGAAAAATATATTAATGATCCAAAGTTTATTCAGACAGACAGACTTGCACAGTTCAATCCTCGTGGAACAGATGTGGCTGTAGTGTTAGATCTGATGATCCACGATATCGATATTATCCTAAGTTTAGTTAAGAGTGATGTTGTGGATATTCAGGCAAATGGTGTTGCCGTTGTATCTGATCATCTCGATATTGCAAATGCAAGACTACAATTTGAGAATGGTGCAGTTGCAAATGTTACAGCAAGTCGTATCTCTCAGAAGAAAATGAGGAAGATGAGAATTTTTCAAAAGGATACTTATGTTGCACTGGATTTTATAACAGGTGTTTCCGAAGCTTATCGACTTTTAGCTCCAAATGCGGAAGTGATTCAGTCACAAATTTCTTTTGGGGAAATTGGCATTGGTGAAAAGCGAAAAAAACTTGTCTACGAACAGCCGGAACAAAAAGAATTAAATGCGCTTCAGTACGAGCTTGAGCTATTCGTAAATTCAGTTATGAATAAAACGAAACCGATTGTTTCAGGTACCGATGGCTTGAGAGCTTTAAAAGTTGCACAATTAATAATTAAGAAAATAGAAGGGCAAAAAATTACTTGAATCTTAAAGAAGCTAAATTAAGTCATTAACAATAAAGCAATACAACAATAAAACAATATAGTTAAAATGAAAAAACTACTTCTATTATCAATCGCAATATTACTTACAAGTTCGAGCTGCAGCGTTTACGAAACGGTAGTAAATCTTTCGCGATTACAATTTAAACTTGGTAATGTAAATAGTTTTACTGTTAGTGGAATAAACATCTCAAGTAAAAAATCGTTGAATGATTTTAATCCGCTTGAAATATTGAATTTGACGCAGACAATCGCCACGGGAAAATTACCAGCTTCGTTCACACTTAACGTCGAAGCAAAAAATCCAAATGATGGAACTGGTGGTTATCCAAAGACCAATGCAACAATAAAAGAATTTCCATGGCGATTAGAAGTAGATGATGTTGAAACAATTGCAGGAAATATCGGAACACCGGTTACCGTTCCCGGAACAGGAGAAATTCAAAATATTCCGTTAACTATGAACATCGATCTGATTGAATTCTTTGGAAATAAAGGATATGAAAATCTTTTGAACTTAGCTTTGACAGTTGGCGGTCAACAAGGTTCATCATCAAAGTTAGCATTATTTGCAACACCAACGGTTACTTCTCCAATTGGAGATATTAAATATCCGGGAGAATTAAAAATTGTTGAACAAAGTTTTACAAATTGATTTTCTTCTGTTATTGCGCACGAAGCGAAGAAATCTTTGGATCTTACTTTGCATTCCGAACTTGTTTCGGAATCTTATTTTTAATTATAAGGTTCTCCTGAGAAGCTGAAACAAGTTCAGCTTGACAACAGGCAAATTATAAAATGAATAAAAACAGAAATACGCAATCGGTGTTGATTTAGGTGGTTCCAGTATTAAACTCGGAATAGTTACAAACACCGGCAGAATAATTAAGAAGATTTCTCTTCGAACTGAAGCGGAAAAGGGTCCGAAAAAAGTAATTGAAAAAATAATTTCCGGAATTAAAGAGCTTATTGAAAATTCAAAATATAAAATATCCGGTATTGGTATTGGCTGTCCCGGCGTAGTTACTCCCGGCAAAGGAATAGTTGAAAATCCGCCGAACCTTCCCGGCTGGGATAAGGTAAATATTGGAAAGATTGTATCACAGGAATTTAGTAAAACTGTGTTTGTTGATAACGATGCAAATGCAGCAGCTATCGGCGAGCTAACTTTTGGCAGTGGGAAAAAATATAAATCGTTTATAATGATCACTTTGGGTACCGGGGTGGGTGGCGGAATTGTGATCGATAAAAAAATATATCACGGTGATTTTGGTGCTGCAGGAGAAATAGGACACATCTCAATTGATTACAACGGACCAAAATGTAATTGCGGTTCATTTGGTTGTATTGAAGCGTATGCTGGAAATTTATATTTAAGAGAAAGAGTCAGAACAGAATTAAAAAAACATCCTGAGTCAAAAATCTGGAAACTAATTGGAAACGATTTAAGTAAAGTTTCTCCGAGAAATATTCAGGATGCGGCAGAATCAGGAGATGCATTTGCAAAGTCAGTAATTAATGAACTTGGTTTTCATCTTGGTTCGGCATTTGCTTCTTTATGTAATGTACTGGATATAAGTGTGTTTATAATAGGCGGAGGAATTGCTGGTTTTGGTAAACCTCTTTTTGACTCAATTGAGAAAACAATTTCAAGAAGAGTATTAGCTCCAATAAAACCAAGAGTTCGGGTTCTCCCGGCAAAACTTAAAAACGATGCTGGAATAAAGGGTGCTTCTGCTTTGGTTTTTCATCATAAATAAAAAATTATTTAGATAAAACATTTCATCCTCGCTTTTCGTCTTATGATTATATATTACCCATAATCATTTCATATTTTTATCTTTCAGATATGAAAATCGTTCTGTCTTTAGTTTCAGCTTTAGCCTTCGCCTCAGCCTTCCAGTTTGGTGCATTTGCACAGCAGGATGATTTACTTCAAACCCTCAATATTGATTCAACTCAGACTCTTACTCCGGATTCACTCACTCACTTCTGTAATAGATTCAGCAGCAGTTCAGAAAAAAAAGTCAGACCTCGATACTGTTGTTTATGCAAGCGGCTCCGATTCGTTGATATTTTTTGTTAAAGAGAAGAAAATGTCAATCTATGGTGAAGCACAGATCAACTACAAAAAATCTGAAATAAAAAGTGCTAACATTGTCGTCGATTTTGAAAATTATAATATTGAAGCAGTTGGTGCTCCAAAAGATTCTGCTTCAGGAGAAATAATTGGAACTCCTGTTCTTACAGATGCCGGTGAGGTTTATGAAGGCAAAAGTATGAAATATAATTTCAAAACCGGGCAGGGGAATCTTACCGCTTTCGATACTGAAATGGAAGGTGGATTTTACCATGGTGAAAAAATTAAAAAGGTAACAAAGGATACTTACTTTATCGAAGACGGTATTTACACAACCTGCGATGAAGATGACCCTCATTATTATTTCTATTCTCCTAA
The DNA here is from genome assembly GCA_963790385.1 of uncultured Ignavibacteriaceae bacterium. Classification (GTDB taxonomy): domain Bacteria; phylum Bacteroidota; class Ignavibacteria; order Ignavibacteriales; family Ignavibacteriaceae; genus IGN2. The sequence goes on along the minus strand of CAWBOG010000002.1, from coordinate 135,664 downwards.
AATGAAAGTAATTCAGCAGGAACAGATTGCTGCAGAATGGATCTGGTTGAATTTTGGTGATGTTCCGGTTCCAATACCATTGCCATTCATAGTAATACCATTGCAATCGGGACGAAGATCAGGATTGATAACTCCGGTTTTTGGATATAGCCAAACTTACGGGACATATATTCAGCGTCTTGGCTACTTCTATGTTATAAGTGATTATACTGATGTGAACGCAACTTTCGATTATTACACAAACGGAAGCTATGGTTTAAATTCACGTTTCAGGTATGCAGAAAGATATAATTACAGGGGAAATATTGATGGTGAGTATCGCAATTTTTATAACGGTGAACCCGGTGATCCCGGATATAGTGAACAAATTAATTGGCGTTTAAAAGTATTTCATAATCAAACTATAACACCAACATTAAAACTTGATGTAAATCTTGAATTTGCTTCACAGGATTTTCTTCAAACAGGAACGACAAATTTTAATGACATTTTAAGAAATGAAATTATTTCAAACGCAACATTATCTAAAACCTGGGATGAATCCGGCAACAGTGCTTCACTGAATTACAACAGAAGACAGACTCTGGAAGAAAATAATATTTATGAAGTGCTTCCAAGTTTTCTTTTTAGAAAAGCTCAGGACTATCCTTTCAGATCATCTTCAAGCGATATCAGCAAAGCCTGGTACGAATTATTCGGTTATTCATACACAGGTCAATTCCAAAATGAACGCAATAAAGTAAACGGTAATTTAACTACGGATGCAGGATTTCTGAATACTTTAAGTACCGATATGTCGCCTAAGTTAGGATATTTTACCATCGCACCGAGACTTGTCATTAATTCCCGATGGTATAACAAACAGATCCAGCAGTATTCAGTCCCATCATCAAAGGGCACAGATTCGATCATTACAAATACGATTGATAAGATTGGTATAGTAAATACTTTTGATTTTGGAATAAGTTCATCCACAAAATTTTATGGAATGTTTAATATTAATTCTTTGGGAATAAATGCAATCAGGCATACAGTCACACCAAATATCTCTTACAGTTATCAGCCGGATTTTTCGGAACCACAATGGGGATATTATGGTGAATACTATAAGCTGAATGGCACACCAGTTAAATACAACAAATACCAGAATGAAGTTTATGGCGGGGCACCAAGTGGCGAGAGACAGAATATTAATTTTTCGCTGGGAAATAATTTTGAGATGAAGACTCTTGCCGACCCAACTGATACAACATCAAAAGAACAAAAAATTCAGTTACTTAACTTAACGCTTGGGACAGGTTACAATTTTGCTGCAGATTCATTGAACTTTGCCGATATCGGTTTGACATACAGAACTCAGGTCGGTGATTATTTTGATTTCCAGGGTGGTTCAACTTTCACCCCTTATGACTATTCAGAAACTTCCGCAAAAATTAATAAGTATTTAATTGATGAAGGGAAAGGATTATTACGATTGACCTTTCTAAACTTTTCTGTTTCAACAAGTCTTTCAGGAGAAAAATTTGCTTCTGAAAAGGAGGAAGATATTTCGGAAACAAATATTGACGATGATGAATTTGGACAAATCGAAGAACAAAAGAACAATGTTTACCAGGGGATTTATTCCGAAGCAGATCCTGACTTCACAATCCCATGGCAAATAGCTTTAAGTTATAATTATAGTATAAACCGCATTAATCCGGACAATCCAGCATATTATTCGAATATCAGTGGAAACTTGAGTGTTAGTCTGACAAGAAATTGGAAACTCGATTTAGCAGGAAGTTATGATTTTATTGCCAAAGAATTTGCTGCGCCACAGATTAGAATATCGCGTGATCTTCATTGCTGGATAATGAACTTTACGTGGAATCCCATCGGTACTTATACAGGTTTCCAGTTTGAAGTAAGAGTAAAAGCACCTCAACTTCAGGATCTTAAGATTACGAAGCAGGATCAATTTTTTGATACGAGATAGTACGATCAATGAAAAATTAACAGTGAAAAATGAAAAATTATATATGAGAGATAACTATAATTGAAACATTATATAATTGATGGAAATAATTTGATCGGGAAAATCAAAAGCCTGAATCACCTTCACAGGAAGAATAAAAAACAAAGTGCAGAAAAACTTGCGTTTATGGTGGGAAGATTTTTTAATGGAAGAAAAGCAACAGTTAGTTTACACTTTGATGGAGTTCAACCAGATGTAGTCAGAGTAACTGGTATCAAAATAATTTATTCAGGAAACATAACAGCGGATGAGAAGATCAAAATTGAGATTGAAAAAAGTATAAACCCAAAGAATATTATTCTCGTTACATCGGATAGCAACCTTGCTGAATTTGGTCGTGTTTGCAGTTGCCTGGTAATAAAAAGCGAAGATTTTTCAAAACAACTTTCAGCTTCAGGAATTGACGAAGAAAAACTTAGAATTGACGAATTGAATAATACAAATGAGTTTAAAAAACTTTTCGGAGTCAAATAATGCAATATCAAATTGTTTAAATACTTAAGGGAGCTTCGGCTCCCTTTTTTATTGTTAAAAATATTTTTCTATATTTTACCTAATTGTATTATTAATAATCCCATGGCAATCAAATGAAAAAGATATTCTTTTTTAGCATTCTGTTTCTTATCTCTATCCAAATATTCGGGCAGAGTCCAGATCCTGCTTCCAATCCAATGACAGCATCTGGAGCAATAGGAATTGCGGATGGGCACATTCTTTTTTGGACAAACCCACAGAATGTTGATTACAATGAGGTTTATTTTAGTAATGACTCAGCTCTGGTAGCAAATTTAGACCCGACCGCAAGAATTTATAACGGTTCGCCTTCGACTGTTTATAATTCTGCATCATTAAGTGTTTATGGATGGATCAGCAGCAATACAAAGTATTATTGGAGAATTGTTGAATATAATACTTCCGGTAACACTTCGTCGCCTGTTTGGTATTTCAAATCAAGATCACCTGCGTCTTTCTATTATGAAAATAATTTTACTTCAAATGCTGAAGGGTGGGAGATATTTGGTCCTTATGGATTTAATAACTGGTATTGGTCAAATAGTACACATACAGGGATCTTCACCAGGAGAAATGGTTTTCCGATGGAATCCAATTTTTATTGGAGATTCTTACATAATGTCTCCCGAATTTCCAGCCGCCGCTAATTCGTTTATGTGGCTATCATTTAATTATTATGAGGATTGGTGGTCAGATACAGTCGTAGTAGGTTGCGCCTACACAATGGACAACGGAAATACCTGGACATCAATCTGGGAACTTCACGCAACGGGTAATGTCGGTCCGGAAGCAGTTAGCATCCCGATGTATGCACCGGGAAATTTCAGATTAGGTTTTTATTACAAAGGTGATTCAAACAATATAGATTTTTTCTATATTGATGACCTCACGATGACAACTACCTTAACGGTTGCATATCCACCATCCTTTTTAGAAGCAATGGCAGATACAACAAACCTAAAAGTTAATCTTCAGTGGAATCCTGGCTCAAGTCCGTTTCCAGCTCCAATAACGGGATATCAGTTACAAAGAAAAGATGGTCTTCCTACAAATTCATCATCTTATCAAACTATTGCTAATGTTGATTCATTAACATTTTCTTTTGAAGACCAGAATGTTGAGTTGAATAAACTTTACACTTATAGAATTTGTACCGTATTTGGTCTTGATGAACTAAGCAGTTATGGAAATGAAGCAACTGCTTACGTGCCTGCCAGTATTCCTGTTGAGCTTATCAGTTTTACAGGAGCAGTCTCAGGAAATGAAGTTACTTTGGAGTGGATTACTGCGACAGAATTAAACAACCAGGGTTTTGAAGTTGAAAGAACCTCACCCATTCCCTCTCCTTACCAAGGAGAGGGTGGTGAAGCCGGGAGCGGCTGGGAATCGATTGGATTTGTCCCGGGCAATGGTACGACGACTGAACAGAATGCTTACGTCTTCATTGACAAAGATTTAAAAGCGAATAAATATCTATATAGATTAAAACAAATTGATTTTGATGGAACATTTGAATACTCAGATGAAATTGAAATCTTGATTTCAGCGCCAACAGAGTTTTCATTAGAACAAAATTATCCTAATCCTTTTAACCCAACAACTAAAATCAGATATAGTATTCCTTCTGGTGAGACGCATCGCGATGCGTCTCTACTAGTTACATTGAAAGTTTACGATGTTCTAGGAAATGAAGTTGCTACGTTAGTTAAGGAAGAAAAAACAGCAGGGAGTTATGAAGTTGAGTTCAATACATCTTCCATCAACCATCATCCATCTTCAGGAGTTTATTTCTACACACTTTCCTCCGGCAACTATTTATCCACCAAAAAGATGATTTTACTAAGATAAATTACAAGCGGCTCAATGATTCTGAGTCGCTTTTTATACTTGAAATTTTATATCTTTGCCTTGAATTAAACAAAACCATTGAATGATGAAAATAAATTACTTTTTAGCTTTTCTATTTTTAGCTTTCGTTTCGATTGTTGTAATTGCAAACGTAAACGATACTGATCTTATTAATTGTACAGAACTCAACGGATACGGCTGCGTTTGCCATACAGTTGAAAGAGATTATTCAGTTGATGTTTGGGTCGAAGGTCCTGATACTTTATATGTTGGACAAACCGGTCTCTATAAAATGTTTATGGCTGGCGGTCCGGCAGAAGCCGGCGGTTATAATGTTGCAGGCAGGTTTGGCGAGATGGTTCTGGTGGATACATTATCTTTCCGGCATCCATTGGCTCTGAATGAACTTACACAAGCCTTCCCGCTTCCATTCCCAACTACTCAAGATACTATTTATTGGGAATTCGGATACAAAGCCATTGATTCGTCATTTGCTTTGGACACGATTTATTCTTGTGGTTTGAGTTTGGTGTGGGATTCAATACCTGATTTTCATGATCGATGGAATTTCGGTCCAAAGTTTCCGGTCGTAGTAGTTGATGCACCAATTCCTGTCGAACTATTTAGCTTCAGTGCAGTGACGAGCAAAGATTTTATTACTTTGAACTGGATCACTGTAACAGAACTAAACAATTATGGTTTTGAAATATTAAAATCTCCTGATAATACATCCTGGCAGAAGATTGGTTTTGTAGCTGGACATTCGACATCCACCGAAAAACATTTTTATAGTTTTATTGATGATCAAAATAACAGTATTAGCAAAAGTTATTATAAATTAAAACAGATTGATCATAATGGAAGTTATTCATTTTCGGAAACAATAGAAGTTGAAAAGCAAACATCTCCGTCTGATTTTGTCCTATATCAAAACTATCCCAATCCGTTTAATCCAACAACAAAAATCAGTTGGCAATCATCATTAGATAGTTGGCAATCATTAAGGATCTATGATATGCTTGGTAACGAAGTATCAGTATTGGTTGATGAATATAGAAAAGCCGGAACTTATTATACGAATTTTAATGCATTAGGGTTAACGAGTGGTATTTACTTTTATCAACTCAGCATTGGAACATTTTCGGAAACTAAAAAAATGCTTTTATTAAAGTGATTTCTGAAAGATAAAGGTCAGACTTGTTGGAAGGCTCTGCTGATTCATAAATCCAACAGAAAAATTCCAGCTTAATTCCTCTTTTAATTTATTGTTATACGCTGTAACCAATCTTGCCGCATTTATTGCACTTGCAACTCTGTTCAGAATTAATCCACCAACAACAAATTGTATATCATTACTTGTCTGCTCGCTTGACGTCCACATATCTCTGTAAGTTTGCCGATCATCGGTAGTATTCCATTTCCAAAAATCAGTTTCAGGGTCGAGCATCTCATCGTAGTTTCGCTCTAAAGCTTTTTCTTCATTATAACTAAACACGCTTGTATAATTACCTATTGTCGAATAATAATCAGCATCTTTATTGTTATTATCTACATCGGCGTTTGCCGCAGCATAAGTCTGATAATTATTTTCCTGCCAGTTTGAATAAACTTCCATTCCAATGAATGTTCCCCACAAAATACCGTCGGCTATTGTAAAGTATTTACCAACGTCATATGCACCGGCATAAAGTTCTCCCATTCCGGGAAGAAGTAATGAATAAACTATTCCCAATCCGACACTCTTTTTTTCACTTTCATAATCGTAACTAAAACTGACAATTTCATTCTGGAAATTTTCATCTGATAATTTAAGTGAGTTTTTTAATTCCTGAATTGATTTGTAATCATCTGTTTGTGCAAACAATATGGCTGAAGAAAGAATGAGTAGTAGGGAGAATAATTTCATATTTTTTTATTTTAATTTTAGTCTTAAGAAGTGACTAAATCAATTGAATTTTTTATGGATAAAACTTCGCCTGTACAATATTCCATTGTTGACTCTAATAAGTTTACAGGCATAATCTGACCGGCAAGCTCCTCATTAAAATCGATTTGGAATTTTATATAATTTGAGGTAAATCCTTGCATTATGCCATTTTTATTGGCATTTTCAAACAGAACCTCTTGCCTTGATCCGATCATTTCGGTGTAAAACTTTGAGCGTTTTTTCTCACTTAAAATTCTGAGGATATTATTTCTTCTTTTTCTCTCCTGCACTTCAACCATTCCCGGAAGGGAGATTGCTTTTGTATCCGGTCTTTCAGAATATGTAAAAACATGAAGATAGGATATTGGAAGTTCTCTAAGAAAATTATGAGTATGTATAAAATCTTCTTCGGTTTCTCCTGGAAAGCCAACAATAACATCAACGCCAATTGCTGAGTCTGGTAAAAGTTTTTTCACTTTGTGAATAAGACTTTCGTAATCCTGCAGCGAATATCTTCTTTGCATTGCTTTTAGAATACGTGGGCTTCCGCTTTGAAGAGGTATATGAAAATGATTGCAAAGTTTTTCCGATTCCGAAGTAAGCTTTATTATTTCATCAGTCAAAAGATTTGGCTCGATTGAGCTTATACGAATTCTGAATTCACCATCAATCCTGATCAATTCATTCAGCAGATTGAAAAGGTTTGTGCCGATATTCTTCCCGTAGTCTCCAACATTAACTCCGGTTAAAATTATTTCTTTGTAACCATCGGCAAGTAATTGCTTAAACTCTGCAATAACTTTTACAGCTTCCAAACTTCTACTTGTACCTCTGGCTAAAGGAATTGTACAAAATGAACAAGTATAATCGCAACCATCCTGAATTTTTAGAAAAGCTCTTGTTCGGCTATCAGCATCGGTCGAATGAGCAACACCAAACTCAGTTAAGTTTTCGGTGGGAGTAACTGAAATGCAGGTAAGTTCTCTCTTATTAAAATTTTCAAGCAGTGAAAATAATTTGAATTTTTCATTACTTCCTAAAACTGCATCAACACCTTCTATTCTAGCTATTTCTTCCGGGCGGAGTTGAGCATAACATCCTGTAACAATAATAAATGCTTCAGGATTTTGACGCAATGCACGTCTGACTATTTGACGGCATTCTCTCTCAGCAGATTCTGTAACCGAACAAGTATTAAGTACATAAACATCTGCTGTTTGCTGAAAATCAACGACCTGGAAATTATTTCCCAGAAATTGACTCCCGATAGAAGAAGTCTCCGAGTAATTCAGCTTACAGCCGAGTGTATGTAACGCAACTTTTTTCTGCATAATAGGTATTTAAAAGAAAAGCGGGCATACTCCCGCTTTTCAAAATAAATGTTATTTATTTATTGAGGACTATCTGTCTTCTTTGCCTCGGAATTATCCTGTATTTCAAATATTGGAAATTCAGAAGAATCGATTACACCGGTGTCCGCAGTCCTGATGCTATCTAAAGAAACTTTATCAAGTTTATGCTTATTAAGATATGCTTCTATTTCATTATCGGGTTTATCTTTTAAAGCAGCGATAGTGCTAAGAACAATCTTCTTATTGCTCTTGTCGAATTCAATTACCTTAATTGGAATAATATCATCTACCGGAAAATGATTTGCCAGGTTTTTCAATTTTGATGTTGATAACTGATTTGCCGGAACGAATCCATCTACACCTTCCGGTAGCTCAGCGATGAGTCCTTTCTCAATAATTCTAACAACTTTGCCTTCAGAGATTGTTCCAATTGAAAATTTCTGCTCAAATGTATCCCACGGATTATCCATCATTTGCTTATGCCCGAGAGATATTTTTCTTGAATCAACATCAACTCCGAGAACCACGACTTCAAGCGATTCACCTTTCTTCACAACTTCCCCGGGATGGCGGATTTTCTTTGTCCATGAGAGATCAGAAATATGAACCAAACCATCAACACCTGGCTCAAGTTCAACAAATACACCAAAATTAGTAAGGTTTCGTGCAACACCTGAATGTTTCGATCCAACAGGATATTTTATCATTAATGTTTGCCATGGATCGGGTTCAAGCTGTTTGATGCCGAGTGAGATTTTTTTCTCTTCTTTATCAAGACTAAGAATAACTGCTTCTACCATTTGGCCCATCGCAACTACTTGTGAAGGATGCTTAATATGCTGGGTCCAGCTCATTTCTGAATTATGAATCAATCCTTCAATACCTTTTTCGATTTCTATAAATGCACCATACTCTGTAAGCGAAACAACTCTGCCTGTAACTTTATCTCCAATTTTATATTTTTCATCAATATTTTCCCATGGATGAGGAAGAAGTTTTTTAAGGCTGAGCGAAATTCTTTTCTTAGCTTCATCGTAATCTGTAACTACCACTTTTAGAGTTTCATCAAGTTTTACGACTTCACTCGGGTGATTGATTCTTCCCCAGCTAAGATCTGTTATGTGAATTAAACCATCAACTCCGCCAAGATCAACGAATACACCAAAATCTGTAACAGCTTTAACAACACCCTCAAGAATTTGTCCACGTTCAAGGCTTTCAAGAATTGCCGTTCTCTGATCAGCAATTTCTTCTTCTATCAGAACTTTATGAGAGACGACCACATTTTCCGTTGGTATGTTAACCTTTACAACTTTAAAATCCATCGTTTGTCCAACCAGCGCATCAAAATCTCTGATTGGTCTGATATCTATCTGTGAGCCTGGAAGAAATGCTTCCATGCCAATTAAATCCACAACCATTCCACCTTTGATTCTTTTAATAATTTTTCCATCAATGATTTCACCTGTTTCATGTGCGCGTAATACTTTTTCCCATATTCTTAAAAAGTCTGCTCTGGTCTTACTCAGAACCAAATTGCCTTCAAGATCTTCGACACTTTCAAGAACTACCTCAACTTCTTGTCCAACTTCTAATTTTGCATCTTCACCGAATTCACTTCTTGGAATTGTTCCTTCAGATTTGAATCCAACATCAATTATTACATTATCATCCTGGATTCTTACAAGTCTACCTTTTACGAGTTCACCTTGTTTTACGTCTCTGAATGAAACGGTATAAAGATTTGCAAGTTCTTCAAATTCTGCCTGGGTATAATCGTATGTATTAAATTTATTTTTTGCCTTCTCAAAATCTTCTGAAACATTGGTTGGCTTTTCTTTTACATCAGTGGTCATTTATCCTCCTGAAATTAATTAGATATCTTACTATTCCAAACCGGAAGAACAGCGGAGATATTTTTTGTTTTATTTAACATATTTAATTAACCGGTTTTTAATTATCAATTTTTAATTGAATATTTTTTTTATAAGCTACTTTTTTTACTGCATCAAGAATAAGATTTACCTGCTCATCAATTGTCACACTAGTCGTATCAACCTCAATTGCATCAACTGCTTTTGTCAAAGGGCTGTCGTTTCTGCTTGAATCAATCTTATCTCTGTTCGACAGATTATTTTTAATATCAGCAACCAATACCTTCGAACCATTTTCTATGTACTCGTTAGCTCTTCTGTTTGCACGTGTATCAAGTGTTGCAGTAAGAAAAATTTTGACATCAGCATTTGGGAAAACTACCGTCCCGATATCTCTTCCTTCCATAACAACACCATTTCCAATATTACTCATTTCTCTTTGCTTAACGACCAATAATTTTCTTACTTCACTTATCTTACTGACGTTACTAACATTTGAGTTTACAACAGCGGATCTAATCTCTTTGGAGACATTCCTGCCATCAAGAAGAACAATGACCTCACCATCATCGTACCTGAGTTCAATTTTACACTTCCTTGCCAGTTCAACAATTTGGGCTTCATCATTAATCGCTTCGTTTTCCAAAGCGAGAAATGTTATCGCCCGATACATTGCACCGGTATCTATATAAAGATAACCGAGTTTTTTTGCGATAAGCTTAGCCGATGTGCTTTTTCCGGAACCGGCAGGACCATCAATTGCGATGATAAGTCCTTTTGACATAGTTAGTAAAAATATTGATTTTTATTCCTACATCAAAGGAATTTTAACGGAACTAATAGTGAATAGAGGGGAAGACAAGTAGAATAGATGGCTTCAATTTATGCTATTTTCTCACCACCAAGCTCATTTATTATGATTTCCTCGTACTGATCTCCAGAGCCTGACTTTTTGGTTTCTTGGCCGCTTTCATTGTTAATCTTCAACGGAACCGAATTTAGTTGAGTATTTACAATGAAGTTATACCTTCGTCCAAAGAACTCCTCAGATTTTTTTGCAAGATATTTTTCATTCAATTTGAATGTGTTCAGGTCTTCACCTTTTTCAGTTGAGAAGAATAAATTATTTTCTTTCAATGAAAGAAGATTGAAACCTTGTAGAGCCGGGCCAAGTGTCAATCCTTTTTCTATATTGATTGATTGAATAAAATTTTCCCACTTATTTACGACATCATCAAAACTTAAGTACGGCTGTTGTGATGGACTTGCTGTGAAAGATGGAACTTTGTCTTTTTTCTGTTCTGACTTCAATGTAGAAGCCGAAGAACTATCTACTTTTTTTTTAGGAGTTTCAGTTGGTTTGTAAAAAGCTGCAGGGGATTGGATGATATTTTTTGTGTCAGAGTTTTCCGAATTCACTTCAGAAATTAATTCTGAAATAGTTTTTGAACCTTCAAGTGCGATGAGATGACTTAGAATTATTTCTATCTTTAATTTTTGATTTTGTGAGAAGCGAAGTTCCTGCTGGGATTTACTCAGGAAGTTGAGAATTCGAAGTATATCACTCTCGGAGAATTTTCCTTTGTAGTCAAGATATCGTGTTTTATAAATATCAGCTGTTTCAATCGCATTTGACGAGTCTGTGATAATTACGGACAATATATTTCTAAAATGTTCAATCAATCCTTCCATGAAATCTGCGAAGTCCCAGCCATTCTCGTAAATTTTTTGTGAAGATTGAAAAACAACTTTAAACTCCTTTTCAATAACTGCTTCAGAAATATTAAAGTAAAGTTCTTCATCGATTAAGTTGAGCATTTGAGTTACAAGCTCTGCATCAATCTTTCCTTTTGAAAAAGCAACGACCTGATCAAAATAACTTTCAGCATCACGCAATGCTCCATCCGCTTTTTTGGCAATTATAGTAAGAGTTTTATCATCAATCTTTATTTTTTCTTCATCAGCGATCATCTTTAATGTTTCTTTAATAGTATCAAGTTGAATTCTTCTAAAATCGTAACGCTGACACCTGGAAACAATCGTTAGCGGTAACTTATGAACATCAGTCGTAGCGAATATAAATATTATGTGTTCCGGTGGTTCCTCAAGTGTCTTTAGAAATGCATTGAATGATTCTTTAGTCAACATATGTACTTCATCAATTATATACACTTTATACTTTCCACGGCTCGGTGCATACTTAACTGAATCTCTTAACGATCTTATTTCATCAATTCCTCTATTCGAGGCTGCATCAATTTCTATAATATCAATCAGTTGAGAATTCTGAATTGACTTACACATTTCACATTCGTTGCAAGGTTCGGAGTTCTTACTGTTTTCACAGTTTAAAGTTTTTGCGAGAATTCTTGCGGTGGTTGTTTTTCCTACACCACGAGGACCCGTAAAAAGATAAGCATGAGCAATCCTATTTTCCTTAATTGCATTCTTTAATGTGCTTGTAATGTGTTCCTGCCCAACAACATCTTCAAAACGCTGTGGTCTCCATTTTCTTGCTGTTACTACAAAGTTGCTCATCTAACTTTTCAGATTATGATTTGATGGAATGATTTCATCGCATAGAAATTTACAAATTTCTTCTAAATATTCTTTATCAATATTTCCAAATGAATTAAACTCGTGACTATCCAGATCGAGTACTCCTAATAGTTTATCTTTTTGTACAAGTGGAATAACGATTTCTGATCTCGAATTACTATCACAAAAAATATGACCGGGAAATTTATTCACATCAGGAACAATTAAAGTTTCTCTCTTTGCTGCTGAAGTTCCACAAACGCCTTTACCGATTTCAATACTTGTGCATGCAACTTTTCCCTGGAATGGACCGAGATAAAGTTTTTTGCCATCATAAAGATAAAATCCAACCCAACTTACTTTTTCAAATGTAACTTTAATTGCGGCTGTAAAATTTGCTAAGTTGGAAATTAAGTTGTCTTCCACAACCAATAAAGCTTTAAGCTGAGCGTTTAGCAACCTGTATTTTTCTTCTTCAGCAAGATGTCTTTCAATATGAATCTCTTCAGACATAAATCACTTTTTCTTTTTCTTCTCAGAAGTTTTTTTCTTCTTGACTCCTTCAAAAATATAAGGAATCGCTTGCTCGGCTTTTTCCATGGTTACGATATTTAAACCACTTTTAACTTTGTCGGAAATTTCTTTTAGATCAATTTCATTTTCTTTTGGAATAAGAACGGTTTTGATCCCATTTCTTTTGGCAGCTAAGAGTTTTTCTGTTAGGCCACCAATTGCGAGTACAGAACCCGTTAAAGTTATCTCACCTGTCATCGCAACATTGTTGGAAGCAGGTTTTCCACTTACTGCTGAGAGTATTGCCATTGCCATTGCAACTCCTGCCGAAGGACCGTCTTTAGGAATTGCGCCTTCAGGAAGATGAATGTGAATTTCTCTTCCTTTGAAAAAGTCTGGATTTAGTCCAAGTTTTTTTGCAGAAGCCCGCAAATAACTTAATGCAGCTTGAGCCGATTCTTTCATCACATTACCAAGTTGACCTGTTAAATTTAATTTTCCTGCACCGTTCATTATTGTAACATCAACAGAAAGAAGTTCACCACCAGTGCTCGTCCATGCCAATCCTGTAACACTGCCGATTTTGTTTCCTTTATTGTGACGCTGATATCTGAATCGGGGAGTTTTGAGAAACTCTTCTACCATTTCTTCGGTGATTGAATGCTTTGATCTTTTTTTGTTTTTTCCATTTGAAGATTCTTTTACAACAATCTCTTTTGCTAATTTTCTTAAAATCGATGCTGTTTCTCTCTCTAAATTTCTAACGCCGGCTTCCCGAGTATATTCACTTATAATTTTTTTGATTGCAGCTTCACTGAACTCAACATGTTTATTTTCTAGTCCGTGAGCTTTTAATTGCTTTGGTATGAGATGCTTCTTTGCAATTTCAAGCTTATCAAATTCAAGGTAGCCGGGTAGTTCAATTATTTCCATTCTGTCCTGAAGCGGAAGTGGAATGTTGTAACGAATATTTGCCGTTGTGATAAACATAACCTGCTGAAGATTGTAATCAACCTCAAGATAATGGTCGCTGAAAGTATTATTCTGTTCGGGGTCAAGAACTTCAAGCATTGCAGAAGATGGATCACCACGGAAGTCCATACTCATCTTATCAATTTCATCAAGAAGAATAACAGGATTTATGGTTCCTGCTCTTTTCATTGACTGAATAATTTTGCCCGGCATTGAACCAATGTAAGTTCTTCTGTGTCCTCTAATTTCGGCTTCATCACGAACTCCGCCAAGACTGATGCGGACAAAATTTCTTCCGAGCGCACGTGCAATTGATTTACCGAGCGAAGTTTTTCCAACTCCGGGAGGTCCGACAAAACATAAAATCTGTCCCTTCATTTGCTTTACTAAATTCAGAACAGCAATGTGTTCAATTATTCTTTCTTTTGGTTTCTCAAGACCAAAATGATCTTCGTCAAGGATTTTTTGAACGTGCTTAATATTTAAATTATCTTTTGACTTTTTACTCCACGGAACTCCAACCAGCCAATCAAGATAATTTCTGATAACAGTAGATTCAGGAGACATTGAGGGAGTCTTCCTCAGCTTAGTAAATTCTTCTAGGGCCTTATCCTCAACTTCCTTCGGCATCTTAGCTTTTTTTATTTGTGTCCTCATCTTTGCAAATTCAGGTGAAGCATCTTCATCTTCGCCTAATTCATCCTGCAAAATTTTAATCTGTTCCTGGATGATGAATTTGCGCTGTGTCTTCGCTATGTTTTCCTGAACTTTATTATCAATCTCTTTTTCAATTCGCAGAATATCAATTTCTGAGTTGAGCACTTTGATAACTTCAAGATACTGCTCTTTAATTGTAAACTTTGATAGTATTGCCTGTTTGACTTCGATGGTCTGATTGATATTTGCTGCTGCATAAAAAAGTTTTCTATCCGGTTCCTCAATATTATCAAACGCTGTAATCGTATCTTTTGGTACATTCTTGCTAATCTTTACATAGTCTTTAAATAACTGTGTCATTTGGCGGATCATCGCATTCATTTCGTGATCATTGTCGAGTTCAGGAATTACAATCTCAACTTTAGCTTCAAAAAAGTTTTTGTTGTTTGTAAACTCGATGATCTTTGCCTGGAATAAACCGTCAACAAGAATTTTCATCAGTCCGTTTGGCAGCTTTAATATCTGAACTATTTTTGCAATTGTGCCTTCGGTATATAAATCTTTTTCAGAAGGATCTTCAACGGCAGATTTTTTCTGAGTTGATAAGAAAATATATTTCGTTTTTTCTGCAGCATAATTTGCTGCTCTGATTGACTGCTCTCTTCCCACAAGTACTGGAAATATCATATATGGAAAAATGACAATATCTCTAAGCGGTAAAATTGGCAGTTCGCCGGGTATGCTATCTATAATTGAATTAACTTCGGGTGGATGAATATCCACTTCCTTCAAATTTTCCAAAAAACTTCTCCTTTATTAAACATAAATTCGGGTCGAAATATATCAATTTCGCATCCTGCTATCAAGGAAGTAATAGTGCAATTGCCAATGCAACCTTCGAGGTTAAGGTTACAAATTGCACGAATAAACATCGAAGGTTACAGAACATAGTTTTATATTTGAAATAAAAATAATTGACTTTATGATTGATGACATAGTCCAAATATCAAAAGAAGCAGGCGAACTAATAAGGAATGCATTTGGTAAAACTCATTCAATTGAGTTTAAAACAAACGAACTGAATCTTGTAACTGAAACTGACAAAGCTTCCGAAAAACTGATAACAGATTTCATTAAAAAGAAATATCCATCACACGGAATACTGGCAGAAGAGGGGAGCGAAGCAAATCACGACAAAGTCGGGACTGAATATCTTTGGGTAATTGATCCACTTGACGGCACAACAAATTTTGCACACGGACTTCCAATTTTTTCAGTTTCAATCGGGCTTCAAAAAAATGGTGAAACCGTTGCTGGAGTAGTTTATGATGTTATGCGTGACGTTATTTTTTCAGCAGAAAAAAACAGCGGCAGTTTTGAAAATGGAAAAAGAATAAATGTAAACAAGAATGAAAATCTTGGTCACGGGATACTTGTTACAGGTTTTCCTTATGATATTAGAGAAAATCCTGATAAAGCATTTGAAAGATTCATCGAGTTTCTGAAACACGCGCGTGGAATCCGCAGACTTGGTTCAGCAGCAATTGATTTTTGTTATGTTGCAAACGGTGTGTTCGATGGTTTCTGGGAAGTATCTCTTCATCCGTGGGATTTATGTGCAGGCAAACTGATTGTCGAAGAAGCAGGCGGACTCGTTACTGACTTTGATGGTAACTCAATAAACATTTATTCAAAACAAATACTTGCAACAAACGCTTTTGTCCATCAAAAAATGATTGAAGTGATGAGAAGTGTTTAAGTCGTTTCCATTCTTAGTGTAACTAAGTGCTCTTAGTGCCTAAGTGGTGAAGAAAAATTTTTTACCACAAAGACACTAAGAACACTAAGGATCACAAAGCTAATTTTTTTCTATCCCACTGAAATACATCTGCTCAATTAGGTAGTTGTATTTTTCTTCCACGACTTTTCTTTTGATTTTTAGAGCTCGGTGTTATTTCACCAGTTTCAATTGTGAAAGGTTTATCCAGCAGAGCAAACTTCCTTACACGCTCATAATTTGCTAATTTCTTCTGGAGCTTTCCCATATCGTCTTCAATTAATTTGTAAATCTGTTCATTGCTGGTAAGTTCAGATTCATTTGTATATGGGATTTTATGAGCGTCAGCGTACTCTTTAAGCGCTTCATAATCGGGAACAATTAAGGCACTCAGAAACATTCTCTTATCACCAATCAAAACAAACTGATCAATGTATTTGCTTGCCATAAAAATATTTTCTATTGGTGTTGGAGCAATATATTTCCCAGCACTGGTTTTAAACAAATGTTTCTTTCTATCGGTTATCAATAAAAATCCCTCAGAGTCAAATGTGCCTATATCTCCTGTATGAAGCCAGCCATCAATTACAGTTTCTTCAGTTTCCTTTTTCTTTTTGTAATAACCCTTCATAATGTTAGGACCGCGTGCGAGTATCTCACCATCCGAGGCGATTTTGACTTCAACACCGGGCAATGGTTTACCAACAGTTCCGAATTTATAATCATCAAATCTGTTTGCAGTTATTACAGGTGAAGACTCTGTCAATCCATATCCTTCAACAATCTTGATGCCCGCGGCTTCAAAAAATTCACCGAGTTCTTTTGACAGTGCAGCTCCGCCTGAAATAAAAAATCTTAATCTTCCACCAGTACGAGCCCTAATTTTTTTGAATACTAATTTGTCAGCTATTTTATATTTTGTTGAAAGTGCCATAGAGACTGAGGCTTTTCGTTTTTCTGCATAATATTTTTTTCCGATGCCTAATGCCCAGTAAAAAATCTTCTGTTTTGTTACCGATTGACTTTCAACATTTTTAATAATTCGGGATTGAATTCGTTCAAATAATCTTGGTACGGATGTCATCAATGTTGGTTTGGCTTCCAGAAGATTTGATGCAACTTTTTCTATGCTCTCTGCATAATAGACAGTGCAACCTGCGGCGAAAGCTGTGTAGTATCCACCCATTCTTTCAAAGATGTGACAAAGCGGAAGGAATGAAAGAAAGATGTCCTCCTTAGTAATCGGAAAAACATCTAACACAGCATTCACATTTGAAATAATATTTTCGTGAGTGAGTATAACTCCTTTTGGTTCGCCGGTTGTTCCTGAAGTGTAAATTATTGTACAAACATCATCCTCTTTTATTCCGGCTGAGAATTTTTTAAGGAGTTCAGGATTACTATTTTGAATTTCTTTTCCTTTTTCCTGGATCTGTTTAAAAGTAAATAAATTTTCTGATGAAGTCACATCATCGTGATCATTAAGAATTATTATGTGCTTAAGATGCTTGCAGTTCTTCATGATCTTCTGCACTTTGTTCAACTGAAAACCTGTTGAGACAATTATCGCTTTCGATTCGGAATCATTCAAGATATATTCAATTGAATCTGAAGTAAGAGAAGGATAAAGAGGTACGTTGATTATTCCAAGCAACTGCATTGCAAAATCTGCATAAACCCATTCCGGTCGGTTTTCGGAAATCAGTGAAACAGAATCATCTTTCTTTAATCCAAGTGCAGCAAGTCCAAAAGCAAATGCATCAGTTTCTTCTTTCAGTTCTTTGTAGGATATTCCTTTATAAACATCATCAACTTTTCGTTGAATTGCATATCCACCTTTTTTAGGTCCGAAATCTTCCGTGAGATACTTATAAAGTTCAGGTATGGTGTAAAAAGCTTTCAATGATGCCATGAATTACTCCGAATAATTCCTGAATGTTTTTTTTGAATAAGGAATGATCGGGAAGCAAACCCTCTCTCTGCGCTTCCATTTCATTTAACTCCATTTAAAATAACGCCGAATATGTTAAATGCAAACTTAATTTTTAACCAGAAGAAGCGATGAAGTGAGCAACCTTCGAGCCTGCCTGTTCGGTAGACAGGGTTGCTTGTTGCTTGAAGAACACAAATCTCGAAGGTTTTCCTGCTAGTTTAAATTGTATCTCAAAACCAAAAACGGTAATTTTACTACTACAATTTTTCAAAATTAGGATATACAATGTCAAACGCATATTTCAAAGTACCACAACCAATTAATGAACCAGTAAAATCATATAAACCGGGCAGCCCGGAACGAGAAGAATTAAAAAAGAAATTAGCAGAATTAAAGTCGAAACAGATTGAAGTGCCCATAATAATTGGCGGTCAAGAGATTAAAACCGGCAATACTGAAAAAATGGTGATACCACATAATCACAGTCACGTTCTTGGAGTTTATCATAAAGCAGGTAAAAAAGAAGTTGATATGGCTGTTGAAGCTGCACTTGAAGCCCGAAAAGAATGGGCAGAAATGCCTTGGGAACATCGGGTTGCTGTTTTCTTAAAGATAGCTGATCTGTTAGCCGGACCATGGAGATCAACAATAAATGCTGCTACAATGCTTGGACAATCCAAAACCGTTTACCAGGCTGAGATTGATTCCGCTGCAGAACTTGTTGATTTCTACAGATACAATTGTTACTTCATGGCTCAACTGATGGGAGAACAACCATATTCCGGTGCCGGAATGTGGAACCGGTTGGAGTACCGTCCGCTTGAAGGATTTATTTTTTCTGTAACTCCATTTAACTTCACATCAATTGCCGGCAATCTTCCAACAGCTCCTGCAATTGTTGGAAACGTAAGTGTGTGGAAACCTGCATCGAGTGCTGTTTATTCGGCTTATTGGTTGATGAAATTATTTGAAGAAGCCGGATTACCAAAAGGAGTAATTAATTTTGTTCCTGGTTCCGGTGGACAAGTTGGAACACCAGCTTTTACAAATCCAAATCTTGCAGGCGTTCATTTTACAGGATCAACAGAAGTTTTTCAAGGTATGTGGAAAACTATTTCCGATAATCTTAAAAATATGAAATACTATCCGCGCATTGTTGGTGAAACTGGCGGCAAGGATTTTATATTTGCACATAACTCTGCAGATGTCGATGCTCTTGTTGTTGCTGCTTTGCGAGGTGCATTTGAATACCAGGGACAAAAATGTTCTGCTGCTTCAAGAATGTATATTCCAAAATCTTTATGGAAAGAATTTAAAGAAAAGTATGTTGCTGAAGTCGGAAAAATTAAAATGGGAGATATTGAAGACTTCACAAACTTTATGGGTGCTGTAATTGATAAAGGAGCATATAAAACAATAACAGAATATATAAAGTATGCAAAAGAATCTAACGAAGCAGAGATAATTACCGGCGGAAATTTTGATGATTCAAAAGGATATTTTATTGAACCAACTACAATCGTAACGACCAACCCAAAATTCAAATCAATGGAAGAAGAAATTTTTGGTCCGGTTATGACTATGTATGTGTATGATGATAACAAGCTTGATGAAACATTAACTCTCTGTGATGAAACTTCTCCTTACGCATTAACAGGTGCAATCTTTGCACAGGACAGAAAAGTAATTGTTAAAATGTCAAACCGGTTAAGAAATGCAGCCGGAAATTTCTACATTAATGATAAACCAACTGGCGCTGTTGTTGGTCAGCAGCCGTTTGGCGGAGGAAGAGCTTCGGGCACAAATGATAAAGCAGGAAGTGCAATGAACTTAATGAGATGGATGACAGCCAGAACAATAAAAGAAACTTTCGATCCGCCTAAAGACTGGCGTTATCCGTTTATGAGTGAAAAGTAAGTAGTTAGTCGAAAGTAGTTAGTAATTAGAATTTAGTTCATTTCTAAATTATAACTTTTGAATTATTGAATTAAATAAAAGGATTATAAATGAAAATACACGAGTATCAGGCAAAAGAAACATTAAAGAAATTCAATGTTCCGGTTCAGGAAGGAATTGCGATAAAAAATATAAACGAATTTGATAGTGCGATAAACGAGCTTCAACAGAGAGGAATAAACCAGTTTGTTGTTAAATCTCAGATACACGCTGGTGGAAGAGGAAAAGGGAAATTGTATAATCCTTCAAAACGAAGTGAGCTTATTCTCGAAGGCGGAGTTAAATTTACAACGTCAGTAGAAAAAGCAAAAGACTATGCTCAAAAAATACTTGGAAATCTTTTAGTTACACATCAAACCGGACCGGAAGGAAAAATAGTAAAAACATTATTCATTACTGAAGGACTTGATTACAAAAAAGAATTATATCTTGGAATTCTACTTGACCGTGCGGAATCAAAAAATGTTATTATGGTTTCCACTGAAGGCGGAGTTGAAATTGAAAAAGTTGCCGCAGAAACTCCTGAAAAAATTATTAAAGAATGGATCGATCCTTCAATTGGTCTTCAAGATTTCCAGGCTCGTAAGCTTGCATTTGCATCTTGGTTTGAAGGAACTGCTTTTAAAAGTTTTATTCCATTTATCAAAAGTCTTTACAATGCTTATGAACAGACAGATGCATCAATGCTTGAGATTAATCCGCTAGTAATTACAAATGACGACAAAGTGGTTGCCCTTGATGCAAAAATGAATTTTGATGACAATGCTCTTTTCCGTCATCCTGAAATTGCTGCTTACCGTGATCTGTATGAAGAAGATCCATCTGGAAATTGAAGCATCCAAATACAATCTGAATTATATAAAACTTGATGGAAATGTTGGCTGTATGGTTAACGGTGCCGGACTTGCAATGGCGACAATGGATATAATTAAACTTGCCGGCGGTGAACCTGCAAACTTTCTTGATGTTGGTGGTGGCGCAAATAAAGAAACTGTGGCAAGTGGTTTTAAAATTATTCTTTCAGACAGGAATGTCAAAGCGATTCTCATTAATATTTTTGGTGGTATTGTAAGATGCGACCGTGTTGCACAAGGTGTAATTGATGCTGCGCTTGATATGAATATTGATGTCCCGATTGTTGTGCGTCTCGAAGGAACAAATGCAAAAGAAGCAGGAGTTCTTTTAAGAGAATCAGGACTAAACTTTGAAGTTGCAGAATCATTTGATGATGCTGCGAAAAAAGTGACGGCGGTTTTAAAAAAATAATAACTTGTTGCACAAAACTCTTTTAAGCTCCGATCATTCGGGGCTTTTTTGTGCCTGATAATTGCTTAGTAAAATTTTTTTAATCTGTCAAATGTTTGAGTTCTTGTTTTTAGTTTTTTTTAGTCATACATTTTTTGTGTGTTTAAAATTTATATGGAAAGAGGATGAGCTTCTTTAGCGAAGAATTTAATTTTGATGAATCTTCTGAATCCGGTAGCGGAAATCTTCGGGAGCAGATAGATGAGTGTAAAAAACTAATTGACGATGGTTCTGTTTACGGATACCTCGATAAGTTCGATGATGTAATTCAATCCTGCCTTGATAACGATATGAATGAAGATGGTTTGTATTTAATAAACGCATTACTCGAAATTGCTCCATACAACTCAGAATATTGGATTAGAAAAGGTTTATTCCTCAATGCACTTGGATATTTTAACGAATCGATTGAATGTTTCAATAAAGCTCTTTCCTTAAATCCCGGTGATTCGGATGCACTGGTTGACAAATCGATAGCAGAAGAAAACATTGGCTTATTTACCCAGGCAAAAGAATCTCTTCATCATGCATTGTCCAATGATCCAAATAATGAAGATGCACTCTACAGTCTCGGAATTCTTCATCAACGTAATGAAGAATTTGAGGAAGCAATAAAATATTTTGATAAGGTACTCAAGTTAAATCCTGAATACTCTGAAGCTTATTATGAATTAGGATATTGCTATGAAAGTACTGAGAACTTTATTAGTGCTTTAAGTTCGTATGATAAATTTTTAGAGCTTGATCCCTATAATCCAAATGGATGGTACAACCGCGGAGTTATTCTCTCAAAAATGAATAAGCTTGAACAAGCAATAAATAGCTACGATCTTGCAGTTTCTGTCAGAGAAACTTTTACGAGTGCATGGTTCAACAGAGGGAACATTCTCGCTGAGCTTGATAGATTTACGGAAGCGCTTGAAAGTTTCAGGAAAGCATATGAATTAGATTCGAGCGATGAAACAACGTGCTTTAATATTGGTAATCTTTATGAAGAACTTGGCGATTTAAAGAATGCTTTAAGATTTTACAGCGAAGCAATAAAAAATAATGACGGTTACTTTGAGGCATTTCTTGCAAGAGGGTATTGTTTCGATTCTGCCGGAAAGTATCAACACGCTTTAAGAGATTTCAACAAAGCAGTTACACTTACACAGGATAGTGCTGAAGCCTGGTATGCAAAAGCTGATCTTGAGTATTCACTTGGTAAATTGAAAGAAGCAGTTGCAAGTTATATTCACGCTTTAAAAATAAGTCCGGCTAACTATGACATCTGGTTTACACTCGCAGAGACTTATGTTGAAATGGGTGAATGGCTAAGTGCTCTTGAAGCTTTTGATAAGTGTATTATTCTCAAAAAGGATGATGCAAAAGCGATTTACGAAAAAGCTAAAGTAAATTTTATTCTCAGCAGAACTGAAGAAGCATTGCAATGCCTGAAACTTGCTTTTGAGCTTGACCCAAGTATTGAAGAAGAGTTCACTAAAGATTACCCTGAAATCAAATCCTCAAAGTTGTTCAAAAAACTTTTAGATGAGAATTAACCTATTTCAAAAATGAAAAAGAATATTTATTTCTAGAAGTAACCAACCGTGAGCAAAGTGAAAGATTCCTATTTTGCAAATACAGAACTGATCGGACTGATCGGACATCCGATTAAACATTCCTATTCTCCATTTATACAGAACTATGCCCTTGACCTGATGAATCTCGATTATGTTTACTTACCATTTGATGTTCCTGCTGAGAATCTAAAAAATGCTGTAAGAGCAGTTTTGTCACTCGGACTAAAAGGATTAAATGTAACTCTTCCGCATAAAGAAAAAATTATCAAATTTCTCGATGAACTTTCTGAAGAAGCTTCAATAATCGGTGCGGTAAACACAATTGTAAATGACCACGGCAAACTAATGGGCTACAACACCGATGCGTATGGAATCCTTGAGACTTTGCTTCCTTACAAAGAGAAAATTTCAGGAACCAAGATGACTGTTATTGGTGCTGGTGGAAGTGCAAGAGCTGTTATCTTTACGCTACTGCGTCATTTCAAACCGGAAGAGATTAATATCATAAACAGGACTCAGCAAAAAGCCGATTCATTGGCCAATGATTTTTCATTAAAGATGAGATACGATTCATTTCATACTTTCGAATTATTTCCACCTGATAATGTTGAAACCTTAAGCAATTCACGATTAATAGTTAATGCTACTACAATGGGTATGTTTCCTGAAATCGACGATACAATTACAGATATTGATGGATCCTTTAACGAAGATCAAATTGTATTCGATCTCGTTTATAATCCGACCAAAACAAAATTTCTAAAAACTGCCGATGCGCAAGGAGCAAAAGTCGTTGGTGGATTGAAGATGTTGATTTCACAGGCTGCTAAATCGTTTGAACTGTGGACCGGAGTTGAAATGCCAACCACTGACATTTCGGATAAGCTCGAGCGATCTATTCTCAAAATTTCATCCCGATAATAAAATAGTTTGACTTAAACTCCCCAATTTATTACGTTTGCCAAAAGCGAAAGTGAAATATGAAAAAAGTAATACTTTCTTTAGTGATAATTTTTATGATCACTGCAACGACAAATGCACAATTACACAGAAGTAATAATTCTGCATTTTTAGGGGGAATGGGTGGTGCTGCGAAAATTAATTTTTCAGGCAATGATGGGCAGACTCCAATATCATTTGTTGTTGGAGGAAGTTTTGGTGTTCCTGTTCCATTTGTAAAAAATCTTTTTCTTTATGCGAGAACTTCTTACACATCTCAATCAAACTTTCAATCGTTTTATAATACTTCTTACCTGAATTATTCCGTTCAATTTTCAGATGAATTTGTCGAGGTAAATTCCTCGTTCAGTCAATTAATTCTTAATGGCGGCTTACTTTACAACTTTCTTGTAACTGATGAGGTAGTCCTCGGTGTGAACGGTGGTTTAACTTTTATGGTTGTGAACCAGGAAGCAAGACTTCGAACCGGGACTGTTATTTCGAATGTTGATAATGAAAATATCTGGGGTGCATTTGGAGGTATTGTTGCTGAGAAGCGATTTGATGATAGTAACTTTTCAACATTCGTCGAAGCTCAATACAATTATGCCGAAAGTGATGCAGTTTACAGACATGGTTCATTCAGTGCAATGAACTATACTTTTGGAGTGAGATATTATATGGCTGGCAGATAAAGAAATTTTCTTCAATAAATTATT
Organism: uncultured Ignavibacteriaceae bacterium; assembly: GCA_963790385.1. GTDB lineage: Bacteria > Bacteroidota > Ignavibacteria > Ignavibacteriales > Ignavibacteriaceae > IGN2. The sequence continues at coordinate 111,259 of CAWBOG010000002.1, read as the reverse complement.
TACGACTTATCGTTGATCTTTCAGAAACAATTTTTTCTAACTCCTTTGCGTGCTGGATGATTTTATCGGATTCAACACCATCTAAATTCATCCTCTGTCCATTAACTATTTTATCGTAAGCAATTACATTTCCATCCGGATCGACCATCATTTCAATATTTGTGAATTGCTTCTCTGGCACATAGATCAATTGTCTTCCAACAAGGTAGAGAAAATTCCCATCTTTAAAATAATAACGATTGAATTCCTCGCCGGGTTGTCTGTAGCGATAATCTTCATTAATGAAAATTAATTTTGAATTATGAAAATATGCTCTGAAGTTTGAGTAAGCTTCTCCGGAACCCCAGTTAAAATGTTCTTCTCCTTCAGGATTATATAGAAGAGAGTCAATTTCTTTTTTGATTTCCAGGATACCTTTCTCTGTGAATTCTTTTCTGCCGCAGGAAATCAGAAGAACTATAAAAGTCAAAATGATAAGTTGATATAATTTCATAACCATAAAAAGTTTAAAAATAAAAAGCCACGGCGATTCCGTGGCACAAAGATAAAAAGATCGTTTATTTTTTCCTCAGTTCGTCTCGAATTTCTGCAAGAAGAACTTCAGATTTAGTTGGAGCTGGAGGAGTGGCTGGTTTTTCTTCCTCTTTTTTCTTCATTGAGTTGATTCCTTTAACAACCATAAAAATTGCAAATGCGATAATTATAAAATCAATAACTGTATTTATAAAAACGCCATATTTCAGCAGAACTGGTTGAACTCCTTCAGAACCTTCGCGCAATGTTATTGCCAGACTTGAGAAATCAACACCGCCAAGTATTAATCCTATTGGTGGCATGATTACATCACTTACAATTGATGAAACAATTTTCCCAAATGCAGCACCGATAATTATACCGATTGCCATATCCATTACGTTTCCACGCATGGCGAATTGTTTAAATTCCTGAATTATTTTCATAGAGTACCTCCGGTTTAAAAAATTTAATTGAAGAGATATGTCTCGCACAAATTTACAAAATAGAGAAGATTAATAACTATCTATTGGTTAGTGATCCAGCAATCTTCTATGATAATTTAATTGTCCCAGATGATAATTAAGATGACCTGCAAGATGAACAAGAAAAAATTCTGTTGTCATTTCATTTCCAAAGACATTTATTGGATAAGTTTTTTGAAGATCGTCTTCCTTCAATTCAGATAATGTTTTTTGCACAACCTCCATTGTCAATTCAATTTCTTCGACTAGTTCTTTTACCGGGACATTCTTTTCTGCTGAATTCCTCATCACGTTTTCTTATGTATCCTGAATTGCCGAGTGTTGCTCCAATAAAATGCTGAAGGTTTCCACAAATATGAAGACAAAGATTTCCTGCTGAGTTTTTTATATCTCCCGAAATTTTCCAGAGATTTATTTCTTTTTTATAAGAAGTGATCTCTACTCTCAGTTTTTCAAGATCGCGAAGATATAGTTTTGTTAGTGTTTCAATCATTTATCCTCCATTATTTTAATTGACCAATTTTCTATTTGTTCATCAAATATATTTTTACGAACACAAAATTTAAAAAAATCATTTTCTTTTGGTACTGGTTTCATATCGAGCGTAAATCCAACTACATAATTTGCGACTAAATTATTCGAATACAAATTATATACGGCAACTTCACTCTCAGTTATGCGGATCAAATATTTTTCACCTGTATAAGTTGTGTCCTTATAAAATTCCTGAAAAACTTTACTAGAATAGTCCCTTTGATCTGCTTCAACTGAAATTAAAACATTCCCTTTCGTTTCAAAAAGATAATATTCTCCATTCTCCTTCATGACGAATAATGAATCTTCAACCAAAGTTTGATATTCATCGTTTGAAAAATTAACTATAATTTGCTCATTGTTGGAATATTTACTGACGAAATTATTCCAATTTTTTGCTGACGGCAGTTCAGTAGAGTCTATTGAGTTAATAATACTTGTTTCATTACTGTATTTAAGATAAAGCTTTAGATAATTACTGATTCCAAATTCATTAATTAAAAATAAATTATACAAACCACTTAATGGATAGCTCATTGAAGCATCGTAATTTTTAAATTCATTAGCATTGAAAAGTAAATTAGCAGTTAGAAACTCAGATTGTTCAAGAAACTTCCCCAGGTTAAGAATTATACCTGGCTCATATCCTCCTCTTCCACCAAAAGCGACAGCAAAACCTTCCTGTAAAAATGGGTGAGTAAATAACGGAAGACTTCTTATTTTGAAATTCATTAAGATATGAAGCAGTTCGTGATAATGGCAATTATAAGTTGTAATCACGTAATCGTATGCGAGATTACCCATACCACGTGCTTTGTAACCCGTAAGCTTTTCGATTTCATCTTCATCTTTGCAAAGAACATAAATCAATTTTTCATTAGTTAAGAGGTTTATCTCTTCATCGGTGTATTCTAAAATGATAAATATTTTTTGTAAAAAGTCTTCAAGCCTATTAATTGAATATTGATTGAAGTAGATTGAATCGCTCACATAAAATATGAAATGTTCACTTTCAATTTTTTGCCAGTCCTTGTAATAGAAGAATGGGGGAGAAACTAGATAACCATTTTGAAAATAGTATTTGGTTCTATAATTCTTTTCTGCAACTTCAAAATGTAAAATGGATTTTTCGTTATCCAGATTTTCAATATTTATTTTGTATTTCGTTTGTCCATTCTTGATCCCGTTTATTATTTCATGGGGAAATTCATAAGAGATAAGGAATTTATTTTTTACACCCTCATAAGTTATTTTCAGACGTTTTGATAGTGCCAGTTCTTCTGGCAGAACAAATGATTCTAAAGAATCACTATCGTTAATTAAAGCATTGATGAATTCTTTCGCTCTTTCGTTGGATAATGTTTGTGCAAATAAAGTAGGAAAAATGATGATTAATAATGCGATTGTCTTCATAATCATTGATATGGTATTCGACTAAAGATCAATACAATTAAAATTATTTTTAAACTGTTAGTATATACTGGAAAATTAGTAATTGATCAAAGGGAAAATGATTTCTTATAAAAATGCTTGACGATTGCCAATTGATATCAGGGAAATATTTTTGCACCGGAATATTTAATAATTCCAAGCTAAGTAAAAAGTGGTGTTACTATATTAGTAATGTAGTTTATAAATCATATTTAATTTTATAAACGCGGTCTAGAATATTATTTTCATTTAACTTTATCTTACTGGCAAAATCCTGGTGAATAAAGCAATAAAATATTTTCTGTTATCTACATTTCCTTGTTATCCAGAGTATCTTTTCCAGAAGAAATATCCCTCTAAACAAAAATTCTTACTTTCTATTCAAAAGAATTTAAATATCTATCATTTAAATATTTATTATTATCAAAATCATCATGGGGTTTTTTATGAAAACAGTTCTTTTTTTGTTTGTCCCGGTTTTACTCCTTGCACAAAATCCATTTCCTGATACTCTTCTCTTAACAGATGGCAGAGCATATCCTTGTTTAATTACAAGTATTGACGATTCAAAAGTGGATTTTTTCTACCTCAACAATAAAAGTGAGTCAATAGTGTTGATCGCAGTGGATCAACTTACAATTGAAGAATTGGGAATTGTTTACTCTGCCGGTCAGGGTTTTACTAATGATATTAATCAGATAAATAAATTCGCAAATGAACGAATGGAAAAATTAGCTGAGGAACAATTAGTGCAAGAAGAACTTGCAAAACTTACTGCCGCTTCAAATTCTGAACATATAGGTAATTCCGGTAGCACGGAGTTAGCAGAATATTTTGAATATCAAAAACCTTTTAAAATGAAGAAATGGTCATTCGGTGTATTTTTAATTCCTTATTACTCAGGGACGGTTTACGAAATAATTTATTACACGGGATCATATCCTCCGGAATTTTATACAGGCAGTTACGCAAATAATGAAATTAATATGCAGGGTCAATTGGCGTACTCACTAGCTTCGAATGTTATGTTAACGCTCGATGTAACTTATTCTTCTTCTTACAGTGAGAGGAGGTCCTGAAAGTCATACGCGTAATGAATACAATCAGTACGACTATGGTTCAAAAACTACAGATGGACTATATTTGTTTGATTTTAGTTTAGGTATTAAATATTATTTTTTAAAATTCCTTCCTGGCAATGTTAACATTTATGCATTAGCAGGATTTGGGAAGCAATTTGCAACTGCTGAAGCAAGCTCAGAAGATTTATATCCAGGCCCTGAGCCCGACCCGATCATTGAAGATAATTTAGCTGAATATCTTGAGGATTTAAATTCACCCTGGCATTTTGATTTTGGCTTCGGAGTTGAATATTTATTTAATGAATCGCTTTCACTCAATTCTAATATCAGATTTATATATGCAAGTGTAAGTTCTGAGTGTGACTATCGTGCAATAACTGAATTTGAAACCATTACTCAGAATATTGAATATTCAAATTCAGAATTCATAACCCGGATTGGACTTGGGCTCAATTTTTATTTTTGATTTTTTGATTTACAACAGTAGGTCCGGTGAATTATTAATGGAAACGAACTGTCTGAAATAAAAAAGACGAGTCGGAGACTCGTCTTAACCAATAGAGATTCCTGCTTTCGCAGAAATGACAACTGCGTTATGTTTTTAACCTAATCGGTCCAGCTTTCTTAACTTCTTCTGCAGTTCCATCAGCAAAAAGTTTAAAGTTTTCGACAAACCTTGCAGCAAGTGCATCGTATTTTTTCCAGTACTCATCTTTATTTCCCCAACTGTTTGATGGTTCAAGTACGTCTTCAGGAACATCAGGGCAAGAGAGGGGAACTTCAAATCCAAACAGCTTATCTTTTCTGTATTTAACTTTATCAAGCTTTCCATCAAGGGCAGCATTTAAAAGATTCCTGGTGTGACGAATGCTTATTCTTTTCCCAACTCCAAATCTACCACCAACCCAGCCGGTGTTTACCAACCAGACATTTGCTTTATGCTTTAACATTCTTTCTTTCAACATTTGAGAATATTCATAAGGATGACGAACCATAAATGGTCCCCCGAAACAGGCTGAGAAAGTAATCTGTGGTTCAATACCAAGTCCGATTTCAGTTCCTGCAATTTTGGAAGTGTATCCGCTTATGAAATGATATTGTGCTTGCTCAGGACTTAGCTTTGCAATCGGAGGCATGACTCCTGAAGCATCGCAGGTAAGAAAGATTACATTCTTCGGATGTTTGTGAATATATCCTTCAGGAACAATATTTGGAATAAAATCAATCGGGTAAGAACAACGAGTGTTCTCAGTAATCATATCGTCATCAAGATCAATATGACGGCTGACAGGATCAAAAACAACATTTTCAAGAATGGTCCCGAATCTTCTTGTTGTTTCATAAATCTCAGGTTCGGCTTCAGCAGATAGTCGAATGACTTTTGCGTAGCATCCACCTTCAAAATTGAAGACGCCATTTGAACTCCAGCCATGTTCATCATCACCAATGAGCAATCTGTTTGGATCGGCAGATAAAGTAGTTTTACCTGTTCCGCTTAACCCAAAAAACAAAGCAACATCGCCTTTCTTTCCGGCGTTTGCAGAGCAATGCATTGGAAGCACATCTTCAAAAGTTAAAAGGAAATTCAATACAGTGAAAACAGATTTTTTAATCTCTCCTCCGTAAAGTGAGTTTGCTATTATAGCTGTTCTTTCAGCAAAGTTAAGAATGATTCCTGTTTGTGATCTTGTTCCATCAATTGAAGGATCAAGTTTGAATCCGGGTAAAGAAATAACTGTAAAATCCGGAATAAAGTTTTTTAGTTCATCGCGATCAGAAATTTTTATGAACATATTTCTTGCAAACAAGCTGTGCCATGCTTTTTCAGTTATCACTCTTACTTTCAATCTGTAATCTGGATCGGCTCCTGCATAAACATCCTGCACAAAAAGTTCTTCGCCTTGCAAAAATGCTCTTGCTCTTGCCATCAGTGCAGAAAATTTTTCCTGGCTGAACGGACGATTATAAACTCCCCACCAGATTTTATCTTTTGTACTTTCTTCTTCAACTACAAATTTATCAGAAGCTGCACGTGCAGTGTGTGGTTTTGTATTTACGAGTAATGGACCTGATTTTGTAATCTTTCCTTCATTTCTGAAAACTGCTTCTTCATAAAGTGCTTCATCGGGAAGATTCCAAAAAACTCTGTCTAAATCAGTGAAGCCCTGGTTCTTCAATCTGAAATCTGAAGCAAGTTCCATTGCTTGTTTTGTTGCCGGAGTATCGAATTCTAAATATTTACTCATGACCAATCCCTCACTAATTTTCTGTCGCCAATGTAAAGTTCGTTAGGTGAATTTGGATCAAGCGCCCATTTCATTCTTTCAATTCCATCCTGGATATCTTTTATGGTACCGCAGTAACTCAATCGCAAATAACCTTCCAATCCAAACTCAGCACCGGGAACTGTGAGCACTTGAACTTTATCTATAAGAAATGCTGAAAGAGCATTTGAACTTTTATTGTATGCACTGAAATCTGCAAAGCAATAAAATGTTCCATCGGGTTTAGTGATCTTTACACCTTCAAAAGATTTTAAAAGACCAATCATTACATTTCTGTTGTTCTCCAGTGTAACACGAAGTGATTCAACAGAAGATTGAATCCCGTTTAACGCACCAACAGCAGCCTTCTGTAAAAGAACAGAAGGACCTGAAGTTTGATGTCCCTGGATATTGCTCATTGCCGTAATTACTTTTTTATTTCCTACAGCCCAGCCTATTCTGAATCCAGTCATTGCATATTGTTTCGAAACTCCGTTGATGATGATCATCTTAGAATTCTCATCATGCTTCTTGGCAAACTTAAATGGGTTTATCGGTTTCTTACCATCAAAAATTAAACGATGATAGATGTCATCCATAATGAGCCAGATATCCTTCTTCTCGCAGAACTGAACAACATCGGAAATAAATTCTTCCGAGTACATCGCACCGGTTGGATTGTTCGGACTATTAATGATAACTGCTTTTGTATATGAACCAACTCTATCCTCAATATCTTTTATTCCTGGATAGAAAGTTCCATCTTCAGGCAATGCAGGAACGGGAATTGCTCCAATCAATCTTGCCATATCAGGATAGCTCACCCAATAAGGTGCAGGAAAAATAACTTCCTCCTGTGGATTAAGTATCGCCATCAACGCAACCATCAATGCTTGTTTTGCACCGCTGGATGCAATGATATGCTGTGGTGTAACTTTCCTGCTGTAAAATTCTTCTGTGTATCTGATGATTGCTTGTTTTAGAGCAGGAATTCCGTCAGCCGGTGCGTATCTGACTTCGCCAGTATTAACGTGAGCAACTGTAGCCATAATTGCTTCCATAGGAACTCTGGTTTTTGGCTCTCCACCACCAAGGTGAATTACCGGATCACCTTTCTCTTTAAGGATTGCAAACTTTTCATTGAGTGCAAGGGTAGGAGAGGGCTTTATTGATTTGGCTATATGACTTAGACTCATTTTTCAGCCCCTAATTTGATGAATAGATTAATCATAAAAATTTACCTATGAAAATTATTTGTACTGAGAAACATAAACAAGTAATTTAGATGATTTTTAGACAATAAATTAATTTTAGTACTTAAAGCTTAAGCGTGAAAAGCAAAGGGAAGAAATTAAATGTACTCCAAAATTCTTTTATATCTTTTATGCGAGAAAAAAACATTTCGAATTTGTGATGGATACGAACGAAAGTTTAAACACGCTATTGATGACATTTTTGACACTACACTTTATTTTCAATCAATTAACAAATCTGCAAGCACCCATTATTACTTTTTAAATTAGCAGAAATTACCTCATTTTCTTCGATTTCAAAAAGAAAATGTATAATGCTAACAAAATTTCACGGTATAATTATTGAAAATTTCAGGCAATTAAAAACAAAATTTGGTCAAAAAATATGCGTAATGATACTGTGAGTGATACTCTTGTCAGAATTCTAACAAGCGTTGTTTTTAGTGCACTTTTCCTGTTAGTCACAATCGTTTTTTTAAGCTGATTTATTCATTTTTAAATTAATTAAAAAAGGTGTCCGAAGACACCTTTTTTGTTGGACAAATTCTATTAATGAACATTCAACCTTTCTGAAATTTCTTCTTCAATGCTTCTACAACAATTGGCGGAACAAAATCACTCACATCACTTTTTAAGCCTGCCAGATTTCTGATAATGGTTGAGTTAAGATATGTAAACTTTTCGTGCGGCATAAGAAAAACAGTAGCGATATTATTTGCCAATTTCCTGTTCATTAGTGCCATCTGGAATTCATACTCAAAATCACTTACAGCACGAAGACCTCTTAAGATAGCACCAGCACCAACAAATTTGGCATGATCTACAACCAGTCCATCAAATGAATCAACAGAAACATTTTTGAATTCTTTCAAGCTTTCCTTCAACATATTCACTCTTTCATCGGTAGAAAACAAAGGTGCTTTTCCAGGATTGATGGCTACTGTAACAACCACTGCGTCGAATAATTCTATAGCTCGTTTGATAAGATCAATATGTCCGTATGTAACAGGATCGAATGTACCCGGATAAATTGCTTTACGCATAATTCATATAATTAATAATTATTGAAAACTTTACTTAAATATTACTTATAGTTACAAAAATAAAAAAAGCCCATCGGAGGATGGGCTGAAATTAAAATGACAATTTAACTCAATTCTCTCTAGCTGCGATGCCTGTAGCAAAACTTCCAACATCAATTATTTTTACAATTTCATTCATTTCGACATCGTAAATACAAACAAGTGACGATCTTGTTGTGCCGGGAATTTTATAATGCGGTTCAAACGGATGATCAGGATCGTTGTTCGAACAGGTTACATATAAATATTTACCATCCGGTGATAAATCGGCTCCATACAAATGATGAAATGCTTCACTTGTAAATTCCCTGGTAATACTCCAACTCTCGCCATTTTTAGTAATTTCAGTTATTATAGGTTCGTGATGTGAGACCGTATAAATTTTATTCCCATCACTTGAAACAGCAGATTGCATTGGATGTTCTTTAATTGCAATTTCCTGAATTTTTTGTTTGGTCACAAGATTATATACAAGCATACTACTTGAAGTTCTGCAATTGACATAAAGATAATTATCATCAGGTGATAAGTAGAGATGCATCGGTTCGTAGGTTTTATCATTTGGTAAAACAATATCGTCCTCCCATTCAAGTGATGCAACATCAATTATGGAGATAATATCAAGTGTCATATTTCCAACATAAAGTTTACTATCATCGCTGGTTAACCAGATTGCATGTGGCAATCCGGTTGCAGGTAAACTAATTTCTGCTTTTATAGTCATCGATTCAGTATCGACTGCATAGATAATATTATAGATACTAGGTGCGCTTGATGATCGAGAAACAAACGCAGTTTTTCCATCGCTCGTAATCTGAATCATTCCGGCATTTTCAATTCCTCCAACTTGCCCGACTAACTGGTTTGTTGTTGCATCAATTTTCAAAAACCTGCCGGTTGAAATTAGAGTGACATAATAGTATCCATTTCTAATCTGAATATTGTGAGGTTGGTCTGTTGGAGCAGTGAAATCGACATCCACGATACTGGATACAACTTGATAATTAGCATCGATTTCGTAAATTTCATCAGAGCCCTGGTTACAGACAAAAACTTTTTGACCATCAGTATAAGGAACGTTTCCATTGTAATCTCTGGCTCCATTATTAATCCAATCTTTAATTACATCTATATCCGATTGAGGCAGACTGCTCTTTAAGTAAGGCATCTTTTGCTCCTGATCTTCGATGTTCCCAATCAAGAGATTGTAAACCAAACTTTTTTCAGCATTGAATGGCACAACCGGACTTCCACCATATGGTTCATCGCCATGCATAAGTTTATACATTGAACTATGGTGACTTGCTGTATCAAGTGGTCTGCCAATAGATCCCTTGATCATTTCGCTATAAGAATTAAATTTTAAATCGTGGTGCGGATCGGTAATACCGTGGCATCCTGCATCGGCACAACTTTCCATAAAAATCTCTGCGACTGCCTTTGATTGAAATCCGTTGTTTGTTTCATCAACTAGTGGAATGACGGTTTCTTCATCACACGCATTGAAGATTACAATGGATGAAAAAATGAATAAAAATATTAATGAACCGATTCTCATTATTAATCCCTTATTTTAAAAGAGTCATTTTAATTGTTTGATTATAATTATCCGACGATAATTTTGCAATATAAATTCCTGAAGGAAGATTTGATGCATCAAATCTTACATTGTGTTCACCTTCGGTCAATATCTCATTTATGAGTTCGCCAACTTTTTCGCCTATCAGATTGTAAACAGATAGATTGGTGTAACCTGATGATGGCAAGCTGAATTTAATACTAGTTGAAGGATTAAACGGATTAGGGTAATTTTGTTTTAGTTCCAAAGAAGTTACTGCAATAACTTCCACAGCAATCACGTCAGAATAACTAAAACTACCATCATAATCGACTTGCTTTAATCTGTATACATAAATTCCATTTTCTAAATTTTTATCGGTAAAAGAATATAATTTTGGTTCAGTAGTAGTTCCGAATCCGGAAACAAATCCAACTGTAATGAACTCATTTTCATATTTACGTTGTATTTCAAAACCTTGATTATTTTTTTCTGTTGCTGTTTCCCAACTAAGATCAACCGAATTTTCATGTGCGTTGGCTGTAAATGAATTCAATTCAACAGGAATGCTGCCATTGAATTGGAATACCCATAAACCATTATCAATATCTGAACAGATTGTAATACCGGAAGGCAGATAAGGATAGCAACCCCACATATCGGGAGTATCGTACCGTCCGGCTAAGGTTGGATTTAAAGGATTAGAGATATCCAGCACTACATATCCGTCACTGTAGTAAGAAATATGAGCATAATCACCTTTGATATACAAATTATGAACAGTTGAATTTGAGGGCATCTCCCAGCTTGAAACAACAAGGTCCCAACTTGATCTGTCTTGTAAATCCCACACAGTAATATCAATCTGGTTAAATTCCTCTGTTCCTAAAAAGTATCTTTTATCTTCAGTCATCCATCCGCTGTGTGCATATATCCCAGGTAAAGCTATACTTCTGGAAATTAATTGTGCGTTATTTTTATCCGTTATATCAACAAGATCATAGACATCCTCAGCACAGGCTACTACAGTATCATTCCAAACATAAACATCGTGGATGTATCCACTGCCGGTATAATAAGAGGTCCTTGTTGGATTAACAGGATCACTTAAATCTAATATATGCATACCTCCACCATTGTTTGTTCCGATGACATAAGCAAATCCATTCTCGATATAGATATTATGAGCCCGTGTGAACCATGTGTCAATAGTATTTACCAGTGTGGCTGTAGTTGGAAGCTGAGATAAATCAATTATCTGAAGACCCTGTCCTGAACCAGTTTGCTCGGTGATAACATATGCGTATGTATTGTGCACTTTTATATCACGCCAAATTGATTGTGGTCCAGGAATAAAAGCAACTTCTATGGGATTCTGAGGATTAGAAAGATTTACGATTGAGGTACCTGTTCGTACACCAAGGAGAGCATATTCAGTACCTGAACCATCGACATAACCCCAAATATCATTATATCCAGCAGCTGAATATTGATCGAGATGACTTAGCAGGGTAACATTATTCTGTCCGAAAACTTGGATTACAAAACTTAAAAAAAAAATTATAACAAAATTTTTCATTGTTTTCCTTTATTATTTAGTTAAACTCATTTTAATCATCTGCACGTTATTTCCAGAACTTAATTTTGCCATATAGATTCCAGAAGGCAATCCCGTAGCATCAAAATTAATACTGTATTCTCCTCTCGATTTAATTTCATTGATCAGTTCACTTACCGTTTCACCGAGTATATTATATATAGAAAGATTTACTAGTCCTTGTTCGGCTACAGCAAATTTAATCATCGTCGAAGGATTGAATGGGTTAGGGTAATTTTGTTGTAGTTTTAAACTGGTTGGAGAAAATACTTCAATTTCAATTACTTTGGAATAACTAACTGTTCCATCAAAATCAACCTGCATCAATCTATAATAGTAGACACCGTCATTCAGACCGTCATCAGTAAACGAATAATTGTGAGTTTCAGTGGTGGTTCCTGCTCCTGGCAAAAATCCAATAGTCATGAAATCGTTGCTCACTGTTCTTTGAATTTCAAAACCTGAATTGTTCGTTTCAGTAGTTGTACTCCAATTTAAATTGACAGAGTTTCCAGAAGCAGAAGCGGTGAATGAAGAAAGTTCAACTGGTGTACCATCATCAAATTGAAAAATATATAAACCAGTTTGCATATCAGAGACTAATACATTCCCTGAAGGCAAATATGGGTAACATCCCCAGGCACCTTTGTAATTGCCGGTACTGGGAGTCGGATCGGTATCGTACTGACCAGCAATTTGAGGATTTTCCGGGTTGGTAATATCCAAAACCACGTAGCCATCTTCATAATAGGAAATGTGAGCATAATTACCACGGACAAAAACATTGTGGATTGGTGAACTTGAACTGCTTTGCCATTGAGGTACTTGCAGATCCCAGTTTGATCTATCACTCAAGTCCCAAACGGTTAAATCCCTTGCATTAAATTCTTCACAAGCAATAAAATATCTTTTATCCTCAGTCAACCAGCCACTATGAGCATATATACCAGGCAAATTAGTACTTGAACCTAATAGCGTGGGGCTACTTTTAACTGACATGTTAACCGTCGCGTATTCACCTTCAGATGAAACATATGCAGTATCATTCCAAACGTAAATATCATGAATGTACCCGCTTGAACCATAATATCCAACTTCTACAGGATTCACAGGATTTGCAAGATTCAGAATATGAGCACCGCTTCCCGGACTTGCTCCAACTATGTAAGCATAACCATTATCAATATACAAATTATGAGCGGTGGTGAATGTGGCAGTATAAGTATTTACAAGTGTAGCCGTAACAGGTAATTGGGAAAGGTCAACTATCTGCATACCAGCACCCGAACCAGATCCCTCCGTTACAATGTAAGCGTAGTGAGAATGAATTTTTATATCTCTCCATTCATAAAAAGAGTTTGGGCCTGGAATTTTAATAATTTCGACTGGATTAGAAGGGTTCGTGACGTCAATAAATGTTGTACCTCCAGTAGCACCCATTATAGCGTATTCTCTTCCACCGGCTGCATATCCCCAAATATCTGCATATTTTTGACCGGGATATGGATTAAGTGAGCCGAGTAAGGTTACAGTCTGCGCAAATGCAGAACAAATTGTAAGTGCCGTTAATGCACTTATTAGAAGAATAAGTTTTTTCATAAGCCTGATATATTATTTAAGAAAAGCTAGTTTAATTACTTTTCGAGTTTCGTCAGAAGAAACAATGACGAAGTAAATGCCTGCAGGGAGAGTTATGCCTGAATTGTTTTTTGCGTCCCAATTAAAATTAAAAGTGCCCGCGGGAGTAAAACCACTATACAACGATTTTACTTTTTCACCCAACAAATTGTATACTCCAATTTTGATATCTTGCCCGATAGATAATTCGACCCTTATGCTGGTTTCCGGATTAAAAGGATTTGGATAAGCAGCTATTTCAAAATTATCAACCGGAGTTATTTTCCCTTCATCAACGTTAGATATTTCATAATTTATGTAAAGATATAACCCTCCTTTAACATTTCCAAGTAATAAATCTGTGTCAGTATCATTATCAATGTCTGCAAAACAGGGATAAGTGCTTCCACCTAATTTGTCGGAAATGAATTTATCTGTAACCTGAAACCAGATTGGAGTCAAATTGCTGCCATCATTTCTAAAATAAAATAGTGATCCATTTCTATTTCCGGTGAACAAATCCAGCACTCCATTTTTATCATAATCAATTAAAAATGGTGAACTATTATCACCGACATCGAGACCGTCAAAATATAGAGTGTTTAATGCAAACTGGAACGATGAAGGATCACCGGTATTTTCATAATAAGTAAATTTTCCGTTGAACCCTCCGATGATCAGATCAAGATCAGAATCATTGTCGGTATCCATTAAAACCGGAGCTGATGAAGAACCGACATCAATTATTTGACCAAAATTATTCTTCAATGTATCACCGGTTGTAAACAAAGCAGCTGAGGATGTTCCAGTATTGATATAAAGCGTAAGTGTACCGTTAAACTTTCCCAGTAAGAGATCAAAATCGCCATCATTATCTATATCGCCAAATGATGGTGTAACTCCAAGATCACCGGTAATGTTGAAATACGTTGTATCAATTAAATGAAATGCAGGTTCAATTTTGGTTCCAATATTTTGCAGATAAATCACCGAACCTGTTGGGTTTTTTAACGAACCCATAAATAAATCGAGATCGTCATCATTATCAATATCGACTAACACAGGTGAACTATTATTTCCAACATCAAGAGTTTTTAAATAGTCTTCGGTGATTAACTGATGGTTTGCGTTTTGTTGGGTTCCAATGTTATTCAAGTACAATAAAGATTGAGGGACAGTCGGGTCATAGAGGTACTGAAACGAATAAATCGAAATCACCATCAGCATCTATATCTGTAAACCTTGGCATGTTGAAACCGCTGGTAAAAATGCTATCCGAATTTATCGGATAAATATTTGATATTCTTTTCATGTCTGGACTTGTTGGTGAGCCCTGATTTTCAATTACGTATAGACTTTTACTGAAAAAATCCCCCCAAAAAAGATCCAGATCACTATCGCCATCAATATCGATAAAATCTATTGAACTTGCCCCGTGCAGAGGATTATCAACCACGGTTCCAATAATTATAATGTTTTGCCAGATATTAGTAATAAATTTTAAACTGAAAATTTGAGGATTGCCGATGTTTTCATAATAGGTAAGTGTTCCGGCTGAGTTTCCGCTTATAAAATCATAATCATTGTCGCCATCAACATCTGCAAATATTGGGTTGCAGGAGAACTCACTGTAAATAGGTAAACCATCGTTATCCCGAACTGTATCCTGAGCAAGTACAAAAGAAGGGGAAACTATATTCCCAACATTTCTGTAAAATGATATTTGATCATTATTACTTGTGAAATAATCGAGATCCGCATCATTATCAATATCAATAAAATAAAACCAATTGGAAAAGTTTAGCCCTTCCGGAAGAGTTAAGGAATATTTAAAATTAGCACTGAATTTTGAGCCAGTATTTTCAAACCAGCCGAAAGTTTGATCGCTGTCAAGATAAAAGATGTCGAGGTCATCATCATTATCAATATCAATAAACTGGTATTCTAAATTATTATGTCCTCCGCTAAATATATTATTTAACAATCCAGCAGAGTCACTTACAGGAATTAAATTTAATTCTCTCTGATATGGCTGAGGAAGAACGAGGACTGTTGATAGCAAAAAAAAAGCTGATAATGTTAGTTTGAATATGTTAATTCGTAAAGACAAGCATCTCCAATTATTTTAAATGGTTCAATTTTAAAATTATCAATATCTTTTTGTTTAGTCTGAATAGATCTTTCTATTATCATCAAACATTGGTTACGAAGGTATTTATTGTTCAATAGATTTACAACAACATTATAAATATCATTTTTAAAGAATGGAGGATCAGCAAGTATTAAATCGTATCCATCACCAACTTTTAAGGATGAAAATTTTATTGTTGGCATTTTGAAAATTGTGCATTGGTTAACCACCTGGAGCAGTTTTATATTTTCTTCTAGAGTTTTGTAAATAGTGAAATTCTGTTCAACGAAATGAATTTCTCCGGCACCTCTGCTCAAACACTCAAAACCCAATGCACCCGAGCCAGAATAAAGATCAAGTACTTTAATCCCATCAAATGAAATTTTATTATTCAGAACATTAAATAAAGTTTCACGTACTCTTTCAGTAGTTGGTCTTACCAAATCAGATTTTGGAACATTGATATATCTTCCTTTCAAATGCCCTGCGGTTATTCTTAGTCGCATAAAAATTATTTCAGTTGAATCGTGATGCAATACCGATTGCGGACGTGAATGAACTATAATCCTCGGATGTTATTTCAAGGTTCTGATAATCGGATTTAAACCTTACAACATCAAACGGGTTGAATTTTTCGAATACAAGCCCTGTACCTCTACCAATTTCAGAAAGTAAATCTCCCTCGATCTCTTCTCCGGATAAAATTGCACTATTAAATGAACGAGCTATAACTTCTTTAAAATTACTTTTTGATAACTCGTCGATAATTTTTCTTATGTAGTCATCATGCTTCGAATAAACTTTTACGTATGCAGGTCTTGAAAAAACGTTAATAAATAAAGTAACTGAATTTTTTGAATTGAAAACATTAATATTCGTTGATTTTTTAGCAATGGACAGATAACTATTTATAAAACTATTAGCAGTAATTGAAGCATTGTCAACTAGTTTTGGAGTCAAATTATTTTTTGAGCAAAAATCTTTTATCATCAACAAGAAATTTTTATTTAATGCAACAATAAGTGCATTATTTCTGCCAGGTAAAAAACTGCCCTCGAGTTCATAAAACTTTAGAGCTAAATCATCAATCGATATGAATGGAAAAAGTTGTGAAATTTCCCAGTTAAATTCTTCCCTTATTTCTTTTTGAGTAAGATTTGTTTCATAAGGTAGTTGGATGGTGATAAAAAGTTCAGGTGGTAGTATGAATGAAGCAATATCGCTTAATATTGGATTTCTAATTTTTAATTCTTCAAAAGCGGATTGCAACTGTTGTTCAACCAGAATAGCATTCTGCAAATTGTAATCAATAGGTGGACTTATAAATGTCTGTCCAAAATTAAAAACCCTAAGCTGTTCTGATTCTTTCTCTATTTCTACAAATTGCAACTTTGAAGTTGTGAGGTTTATGCCAACACATCTTTGGGTGTCATTCATTTATCCAGGATTACTCCCAGGAAGAGGTGTTTTTCAAAGCATCGTTTTGAAGATCACCAACGGTTCCGTAACCATCCGGATCTTCAAGGAAATATTTTGTACCAACAATCAGTGTTGTATCAATATCAATTACTACACCACGCCTGTTAATGGTAGTATCTACTGCAACTGAGGTATCAATTTGGACAATATACATCTGGAAAGTTTTTGGCGAACGCATTAAACTGTCCGGTGTAAATACTCCGTTGGATAATGGTTTAAATGGATTGGCTGGTTTCATTGTTAATGAATCAAAAGAATTTACTACACTATCAACATACCGATCTGTTTTGATGAATGTAAGTAATTTATCCAGATTATCTGTATAACTCCCGAATTTCTTTTGATATAATATTTCAGCAGCTTTGATATTATTCATTCTGAGCCTGGATTCAGTTTTCCAAAATTTATCCTGCTCAACTGCATTTTTAGGATCAATGATCGCTACTTTAATAAGCACTACAGAAAGTATCGCAATTACAAGGTACAAAGCAGCATGAATATACCAGGGATCGCCTGCTTGGGATTTCATCATTCCTCCGGGAAAAATTTTTTTGTTTGGTTATTTAATATATAAAAACTTTTTAATTTTGTTAAACTTCACTTCACCGATACCAGGCACATCCATCAATTCTTCTAATCTTTTAAATTTACCTCTGTCTTCCCTAAGCTTAATTATTTTTTCAGCTGTTTTTTCACCAATTCCCGGTAACCTGACCAACTCTTCAATCCCTGCTGTATTAAGATTGATACTTTTTTCAGCTAAAGAAGAGATATCTTTTTTAGTATAAGCTATTGTATCGGATAACTCTAAAACACTTTTTTTAATTTCGAGATCGCTTATTGCTGAAGAATCTTTAGTATTGGTGTTTGAGTAAATTGCGAAAAGGCTGTCTTCTTTTGAATAATCTATGTATTTGCTTTCCGGACCCTCATTATTTTTTATAAAATTTACATAAGTGTAACCGACGATAAATAATAAAGCTAAAAAAAGGATAACGATTACCTCAGTCTGAGTAAAGCCAATTTTTTTAGAAAATTTTTCAAACATCAGTCAAAACGAGGAGATATGTGAATCAATTCTAACAGATAAATTAAATCTGTAATGATTTATAAAAAATAATTAGTGAAAAACTACAACCCGAATTTGCTGAAAAAGTCTTTCTTCTCATTTTCGGAAGATGTTTTAACATTAGGCAATTCAGAAAGTTGCTTTATCAATTCTTTTTCTTTAGAATTTAATTTTTGTGGGATAGCAACATTTACCCGTACTATTTGATCCCCACTTCCGGAATAATTTAAATGTCTGATTCCTTTACCCTTCATCTTTAACATCTTTCCAGGTTGAGTTCCCTGGTCAATTTTCAACATTGCTTTCCCTGTAAGTGTAGGGACCTCTACCTCGGAACCAAGAGCAGCTTGTGGAAATGTTATAAACAGGTTATAAATAATATCGTCTTTTTCACGAATGAAATGTTCATGACGTAATTCCTGGAATACAACTATAACATCTCCTGGCTGGCCACCACGTTTACCTGAATTACCTTCTCCTCTCAGAGTCATATAATTTCCATCTTCGACTCCAGCAGGTGCATCAATTTTTATTGTTGCCTCATCATCCACTCTTCCATCACCAGCACAAACCTTACACGGAGAATCAACTACCTGACCCTCACCCTGACAATTATGGCAAGCTTGAATATTAACAAATTGTCCAAACACAGACCTCGAAACAGTTTTAACCTCACCGGCACCATTACAAGCAGGGCAAGTTTTTAATGATGTCCCGGCTTGAGCACCTGTTCCATTGCATTCATTACACCTGACTTGTTTCCTGATTTTAATTTTTTTTGTAACCCCAACTGCAATTTCTTCAAGTGTGAGTTTTAAGTTTACACGTAAATCGGAACCAGGAGTTCCGGCACCACGTCTTCTTGATCTGCCTCTTTGACTTCCTCCAAAAAATTCATCAAATATTGATGAACCACCGAAAATATCAGAGAAGTGAGAGAAAATATCATTAACATTTGAAAATCCTTCAGCACCAAATCCGCTGCCTCTGACACCCTCATGTCCAAATCGATCATAATTATTTCTTTTATCATCATGACTAAGTATTTCGTATGCTTCTGCAGCTTCTTTGAAATTATCTTCAGCGGATTTATCTCCGGGATTTCTGTCCGGATGATACTGCATTGCAAGCTTTCGATATGCTTTTTTTATTTCTTCCTTCGAGGCGTTTTTTGTAACACCAAGTACTTCATAATAATCTCTTTTAGCCATTTAGTCTATTTCTCATTTTCTATTGAGGAATCTGAAGTATCTTCATTTGAAATCTGGTTTTCATCAGAAGATGAATCTTCACTAACAATTACCTTTGCATGTCGAATTACTTTTTCACGATAAATGTAACCGGATTCAACCTCTTCCAACACAGTGTGTGGTGGTACTGAATTATCTTTTCTTTGCATCAATGCATCGTGATACTCTACATTAAACGGTTCTCCTTTGGTTTGCATTTTCTTCACACCCTGTTCAGTCAATAATTTTTGCAGCTTATCATGCACCAGCTTGATTCCATCTTTTACAGATTTATTATTTTCCAAATCTTCGATATGCAACATTGATCTTTCAAAATCATCGACTATTGGCAGAAGCTTAACTATGAATGATTCAGCTGCATAATTAATTAAATTGAACTGGTCATTTTCGGTTCTTCGTTTATAATTTTCAAATTCTGCTGCTTTTCTTAATAGCTTTTCCTGCCAATCCTTAGCTTCTTTTTCAAGTTCTACAATTTTGGCTTCAAGTTGCTGAATGTCTTCACCAGATATTTTTGTATCCTGTTCTGACACTTCCGATTTATTTTCTTCTGATTCTGATATATTATTTTGTTCATCAAAAGGTTTGTCTTTTTTATGTTTAGTCATATTTCATCAACTCCTGTTATTGTTAACGTTGTTTTAGTTGTTCTGATAATATTTTTGCAAGGTAATCTACAATTGCAACAATTCTGGAATACTCCATTCTTTTAGGTCCAATGATACCAAGTGTTCCGCTTGATTCACCAAATTTATATTCTTTACTTACAAAACTGTACTCTTTTAGTTTCTTTTCAATGTTTTCACTTCCTATTGAGATATATACTTCTTCATTTTTTGATTCAGAAGATTTTTCCATAATATGAATGATGACATCCTTATCTTCAATCAATTCAATGATGCTCTGAAAATTATCCGGGTTTTCAAATTCAGGCTGTTGAATAATATTTCTTGCACCTGTTACAATCATCCTTTCTGATTTAAAGTCATCTTTGAACAGCTTATCAACCGAATCTACGAATAGTCTGATTATAGGTTTTTGTTCTTCATCCGTATCTATAAATCTTTCTTTAAAAGTTTTTCTAATTTCTTCGAGACTTAAACCTGATAATTTTTCATTTAAAAGTGATTGCACTGATTCTAATTGCGATTCTTTCAACTCCGTCATCAGTTCAAGAGTAATAGTTTTAACAACTCCTGATTTTATGCTGATAACAACCAGAATTCTGGTTGAAGTGAGACTTATGATTTGAATTTTTTCAAGAATCCCTGATTCAAGATTAGGATAAGTAACGCATGCAATTTGTCTTGTTATTGAGCTAAGGAGTTTTGATGTTACTTTAACAAGCTCATCAGCTTCATCGATGCTGGATTTAAAACTGTTTTCGATCAATCCCTTTTCTTTTGTGTTTAATTTTTCAATATCCATCAAAGAATCAACGTAATACCGGTAACCTTTATCCGTTGGGACTCTTCCTGCAGAAGTATGCGGATGGTTTATAAAACCAGAGTCTTCAAGGTCCGCCATAATGTTTCTTACGGTAGCAGGCGAAAAGCCAATATCATATTTTTTTGTAATATTTCTTGATCCGACTGGTGTAGCAGTCAAAATAAACTGCTGGACAATCGAGCGGAGTATTGCTTTTTCTCTTTGATTTAATTCTTCTGTTTCCATTTTCCTATTCTGTACTGCACAAAATCAAGGGGCAAATATATTAAAATTAAGCCAATATTTGCACCCATGAGATGATGAATGGATCACTTCGTCACCAATAAAAATTACAAATTATCAATTAAATATTACTGTCATTCAAAGTTGAACATTTTGAATAGGGGAGGTTAAGTGCTAAATTTTCAAGAGGGAATTTTTTACTTCGCTAATTTTAAATAAAGGAAATTGAATTTGGCTAAAAAGTACGAAGATGCCGGTGTAAGTATAAAAGCAGGTGAAGAAACTGTCGAGAAAATAAAGAATTATGCAAAATCAACATTTAATAGCTCAGTTCTGACAAGTATTGGACATTTCGGTGCATTTTTCCAACCAGATTTATCTAAATATCAAGAACCGGTTCTTGTTTCAAGTGTTGATGGTGTTGGAACAAAACTAAAAGTTGCCATCGAACTTAATAAGCATGATACCATTGGTCAGGATTTGGTAAATCATTGTGTAAATGATATTGCAGTTTGTGGTGCTGAACCACTTTTCTTTTTGGATTATATGGCTTTCGGAAAACTTGATACTGAGATTGCATCTGAGATTGTGAAAGGCTTTTCAATTGCCTGTAAAGAAAATGGTTGCGCATTGATTGGAGGAGAAACTGCAGAAATGCCGGGTGTTTATCAAATTGGAGATTATGATTTATCAGGAACAATTGTCGGAGTGGTTGAAAAATCAAAAATCATCAAAGGAGAAAATATTTCCATTGGTGATATGTTGATTGGAATTCCTTCCTCAGGACTTCACACAAATGGGTATTCACTTGCAAGAAAAGTACTTAAAGAAAAATATAACTTAAGTGATAAAGTCCCTTCACTTAAAAATACAATTGGCGAAGAACTGCTTTCCATCCATAGATCATATCTTCAACTCATTAAATCCGTAAAGAATAAAATAAAAATAAATGGAATGTCGCATATAACCGGTGGTGGAATTATTGGAAATACGAAAAGAATTTTACCGGAAGGATTAAAGCTTAAAGTTGATTGGAATAACTGGGAGGTTCCTGAAATTTTTAAACTCATTCAGGATGCTGGTGAAATAATCGATGCAGAAATGAGAGAGGTTTTTAATGTGGGAATTGGGCTAATATTTGTAGTCTCAAAAGATAATGTTGAGACAACTATGAAGTTGCTTACGGAATTAAATGAGAAGCCGATTGTAATTGGAGAAGTTGAATAATTAATGATTTAATTGACTAAACATCAAATATCAGACAATGTCCAATCATCAATTTTTAAAATTTACAAACTAAAAAAACAAAACTTTGGATTTTCTAATTAGTAAAACAGAAAAATTAAGAACACATGTACATTGATACTCACGCACATCTCTTCTATCCTAACTTTGATGGCGAACTTGATGAAGTAATATCGAGAGCAAAAGAGAATGGGATTGATTACATACTTGTTCCCGCTACTGATATTAAAACTGCTGAACAGGTAATTGATCTTACTGAAAAATATGAAATGATTTATGGCGCAGTTGGAGTTCATCCTCACGATACAAAAAATTGGACGTCATCTTTAATACCTAAAATTGAACAATTGGCAAAGCATAAAAAGATTGTTGCGATTGGAGAAATAGGTCTGGACTACTATTACGATTTCTCACCAAAAGAAAAACAAATTGATGCATTTAAATCTCAGATCGAACTGGCATTAAAATTAGATCTTCCTGTGATAATTCATAACCGGGATTCTGATGAAGACGTGATGGAAATAATCAGAAGTTATTGTGGTGCAGGATTAAAAGCTCAATTCCATTGTTTCAATGGATCACTGGAAGATGCGATAGAATTAGTCGGGATGAATTATATGATTTCCTTTACCGGAAATATTACATTTAAAAAAGCCGATAATCTTCGAAAAATTTTGAAGAATATACCCCTGGAAAATTTATTGCTAGAAACTGATTCGCCATTTATGACTCCAGTTCCTCACAGAGGAAAAAGAAATGAACCATCGTATGTCACATATGTTGCAGAACAAATTGCTGAACTCCACAAATTACGACCTCTTGATGTTGCAAGAATAACTTCATTTAATGCGTTCAGAACTTTTGGAATTGGAAGTAATAGCAGAATCAGCATTCACGTATACTCTGGGTAATTCATTATATATTAATGTTACGAATAGGTGTAATGCCCAGTGTGTTTTTTGCAAAAGGAAAGAACATCCTGTCCTGAGAGGATATAATCTCGGAATGGAAAGAAGCAAAGAACCAGACGCAAAAATTTATATAGATGAAATTGGTGATCCGAAAAAATATTCTGAGATAGTTTTTTGTGGTTATGGTGAACCAACAATTCGATGGGAAATTGTTAAAGATATCTCTAAATATGTTAAAGCAAATGGAGGAAAAACTCGCCTCAACACAAACGGGCATGGCAACATCATTAATAAGAAAGATATTACACCCGAAATGAAAGGCTTGATTGATGTTGTTTCCATAAGTCTGAATACATTTGACCCCAAACAATACTCAGAACTTGTTGGGCTTGAATCATCTCACTTTGATGAGATGATTATCTTTGCAAAAAAATCAAAATCTTTTGTTGAGAAAGTCGTTATGACAATAGTATCAATCGACGAAGTTGATATTGAACGTGCCCGCAAAATAACGGAGGAAGAAATTGGAGCGGAATTCAGAGTAAGAGAATTCTTCGAATCGGAAGGCTAATTTGAAATCTGCATTAAGAATTTTTTTGATATTATTTTTTCTGTTTCATTCCTTCCATGATTCGTTCTCACAGCCGAATAAAAATCCAAAGTCAGAAAACAACGGTCGGCTCGAATCTGAAATTAAAAAAATTATAAACGATAACTTTTTTGCGAGTACTACAATTGCAATTAGCATTTTCGACTTAACAGATAGTATCCCGCTTTTTAATAAAAATGAAAAACTACTGCTTTGTCCTGCCTCAAACATGAAATTACTTACATCGGCAACAGCTTTAATAAATTTGGGTAAAAATTATTCTTTCCAAACAGATTTATTTCATACGGGTGTTATCGAAAACGGTAAACTGTACGGTGATATTTATGTGGTTGGTGGTTTTGATCCTGATTTTTCAATAGGTGATTTGAATTCACTTGTTTCCATCATTAAATCTCTTGGAATAAAAGAAATATCCGGAGGAATTTACGGAGACATTTCAAAAAAGGACTCTTTGTATTGGGGCAAAGGATGGATGTGGGATGATGAGCCTGATCCAACTGAGCCTTACCTGAGTGCATTAAACATTAATGACAATTCAATTGAAGTCTTTATTGAAGGTGGTAAAATTGATTCACAAGCAACAGTTACTTTAATTCCGAAAACAAAATTTGTAACAATTGAGAATAATTCTATTACTATCAGCCGTGATGAAATAGAAGATTTTTATGTTACTCGTGATTGGATTGGCAGAAAGAATACGATAATTATTAATGGTAAAATAAGCCAGACTTCGGTGATTGATTCATCCAGTCACTTAACGAGATTAAATCTGCTTTATCCCGAAAAATATTTTCTTACTTTGTTCAAAGAAAAACTTGAGAGTGAAAATATTAAGGTAGAGAAACCTATTGAGATAAAAGACTTGCCGGAGAATTCAGTATATCTCACAAGTATTAATCGTTCAATAGATACTGTGCTTTCAGTTTTAAATAAAGACAGTGACAACCTGAATGCAGAGATGCTTATTTATGCAATGGCATATCTGGATTCCGGGGCACCTGCGAATGCTGATAACGGACTTGCATCAATTAAAAGACTTATCGATTCTCTTGGATTTAATTCAGAAGATTATTTTATAGCAGATGGTTCCGGGGCATCTCATTATAACTTAGTTTCTTCCGAACTTCTTTTAGAATTATTAAAATATATGTATTTCGATAGAAAAGAATTATTTGATTTATTTTATAAATCGCTGCCAATTGCAGGAGTCGATGGTACGTTAAAAAACAGGATGAAAAATACATCAGCTCAACATAACGTGTACGCAAAAACCGGAACCATTAAAGGAGTCAGCAATCTTTCCGGATATGCGACTGGAAGGAATGGTCACCTGCTTGCTTTTTCAATCATGATTCAAAATTTTGTAAATCAATACTCAACAGCCAGAAATTTTCAGAATAAAATTTGTGAATTGCTTGCAGACTATGAATAAAAGTATCGAGCAACCTTCGAGGTTGCAATTCCTTATGCGCATGTAAACCTCGAAGGTTTCACCAGAAACTTATAGGATATCAAAATGAAAAAATTTTTTAATTATAAAATATTCAGCGAACCCTTTAACTCCGAGCTTCTTTCGGGACTTATGTGGGTATTTGATATTACGGGAGTGCAGGAGGATGAAGATCATATTACCGTTTTCACTTCAGGAAATTCTAAAGATTCAGAAACCCAATTCGCCGAAGTTTTAAATAAATTAAAGGAAGATAAGTTAATAGAGTCATTTAGAATTGAAAAAGAATTGCTCGATGATCAGAACTGGAATATGTTGTGGGAAGAGAGCAGGGAAGTTATCAGAGTATCCGATAGGATTATCATAAAGCCGACTTTTAAAAATTACTCAGCAAAAGAAAATGAAATTGTCTTAACGATCGATCCGAAGATGTCGTTCGGAACGGGTGAGCATCAAACAACTAAATTAATGCTTCGACTCCTTGAAAAGATCGTAAAACCCGGAATGAAAGTACTGGATGTTGGTTCTGGTACAGGAATACTTGCAATTGCCTCTGTTAAACTTGGAGCATCAAAAGCAATCGCTGTTGACTTTGATGAAATATGTTTGGAAAATTGTAAAGAGAATTGTGTCCTAAATGAAGTTGAAAATTCAGTTGAAGTTGTAACAGGTGAAATTGAAATCGTAGCTGAAAATAATTTCGATTTGATACTTGCTAACATTCAGAAAAATGTTCTTCTGGAAATTGCAGATAAAATCAAATCACTTTTAAATCAAAACGGAGTTGTGATTTTATCCGGCTTACTTGACTCAGATAAAAATCCAATTGAACAAAAATATCATTCACTTGGATTTAAAACTGAACGTGTTGAACAGATGGACGAGTGGATTGCGATATCACTCAATCTTTAAAAATAAAAAGGGCAACAAATGATCGTCACCCCGAAAATTTATCTAAATAATTAATCGTAATTAATTTTAACCGTGCCGGCCGTCAATTCATAATCGAAACAATCGTAAACATAAATTTCGTATGTGCCCCGTTTGTAAAAAGTAATTTGCTTCCAGAACCAAACCCAATCAGTTTCTGTATCCAGATAGATAGTATTATCATAATTTCCATTTCTGTAAATCTCAAACCGTACAGATTCGCAGGCTATTTCGTAAGGTAACCTTACCAACACATAAAGATACCCACCATCACTTGGAATTGTAAATGAGGATGCATCATTAATTGCATATCCGTCATCGTCCACTCCTTCACAGAAGTAAATTGATTGAGCATTCATTGTTGTGATGAATACCAAAAAGAAAAGCGCTACTGATAAAGTAATCTGTAATCTATTTTTCATTTAAACCTCCTATTTTAAATTATATTAGATTATTATGAAGTCAACTTAAATGCCAACCAAATTAAATCAAAGTGTGCTGGTTTTTAACAAATTAGAGTAATTTTTACTCTTCTAATTTATAGAAAACGGATCCGACTGGTTCTCCGGATTTAGCCAGATTTTTATATTTCAGGATTTTCTTCATCAAGTTCCCATCGTAAAGGATTGTTATGAATATACTCCTTGATTCTGAAATGATCTTCTTCATTTCTGATTATATGCTCAAAATAATTTCTCTGCCATTTGAAATTCTTGAATCCATTTAATCTGCACCATCTTGTAACAGATGATTTGTATGCTCGGATAATTGAACCAATAGATTTTGGAATTATTTTTTGATATTCATTTCGCTGGGGTTCAAAATTTTGAACCCCTACAATGGATATAATTAAATGAATATGATCTGGCATTATTACATATTCATCTATAAAAACATCATTAAAATGATTAGGAATTTCTATTAAATATTTTTCAGATATCTTCCCTATTTTAGATAGCATAATCTTACTATTAGAAACCTTACCGAAAATTTGTTTTTTGTTATATGAACAAATGGTTATGAAATATGCATTTGGTTTGGAATAATCGTATTCAGGTAAACGAATCGACCGTCGTCTGAATATTTTCTTCATAAAAAAATGCAAATGTGATTAGATTAATAATTTTTATTGTAGGGGTTCAAAATTTTGAACCCCTACATATAATTTTCGTGTTCAAACCCGTAGTAATTATTGAGCCTCTACATTGATTAAATTAATTTATTTCTCATAAACAATTTCACCATCAAAAACAGTCATCTCAATACTAACATCTTTTATTTTATCCGGTTCTATAGTTAAAATATCATCACTCAACACAACAAAGTCAGCGAGTTTACCGACTTCAATACTTCCTTTTAAATTATCCTCGAATGAAGCGTACGCTGCGTTAAGCGTGTAACACTTTATTGCATCTTCAACAGAAATTTTTTCTTCAGGTATCCAACCGTTGGGATTTTTTCCGTCAACGGTTTGGCGAGTGACAGCTGCATAAATTCCAAAAAGTGGATTAAGTGGTGCGACCGGCCAATCAGTACCGAAAGCGACAACAGTTCCGGATTTCAGTAATGAATAATAAGGGTGAGTAGTTTTTATTCTCTCAGGTCCAATTCTTTTTTCTGCCCAAACTCCGTCATCAATACAGTGATACGGTTGAACAGATGCAATCACTCCGATTTTAGAAAAGCGACTGATATCATTCTTTCGTAGATGTTGAGCATGTTCAATTCTGAATCTTCTGTCCCATGGTGAATTTATATTTTTTATTTTCTCATACAAATCAAGTACGTAAGAATTCGCTTTGTCACCAATTGCATGAATGCAAAGCTGTAAACGATTCCTGTCAGCATCCATTGCCCACTTTTCAAGATTGCCGTTTGTAACCACATCTATTGCTAA
The DNA here is from genome assembly GCA_963790385.1 of uncultured Ignavibacteriaceae bacterium. GTDB lineage: Bacteria > Bacteroidota > Ignavibacteria > Ignavibacteriales > Ignavibacteriaceae > IGN2. The sequence goes on along the minus strand of CAWBOG010000002.1, from coordinate 83,200 downwards.
TCCGTAATTAGTCTGATCCTGGAAGTAAGGATCGAAGAACCATGCAGTGCTTGCACCAAGCGAACCATCCGCATAACCTTTTACGCCACCGCGTTTAATTGATATTTCTTCTGTTGTTGCTGTTACACCGGCACGAACAATATCTTCAAATTTGTCAATTGGCCAGATGGAATAAATTCTGCAGGTTAATTCTCCATTCTTCATTATTTGATTGTATGCTTCGAGTTCGCCGGGTTGAGTCATATCCTGCACACTTGTTATTCCAAATTTCCTTGCTTCTTCAAGTGCACGAATAGCTGCTTCAATATTTTCTTCAAGCGATGGAGGAGGAATGATTTTAAAAACAAGATCCATTGCATTGTCTTTTAAAATTCCTGTTAGTTCACCTGTTTCAGGATCGTGCTCAATTAATCCGCCGTCAGGATCGGGAGTATTTTTTGTGATTCCGGCAAGCTCAAGTGCTTTTGAATTTGCGAGACCGATGTGTCCATCAATCCTGCTTACAAAAACCGGAGTGTTTTTAGTAACCGGATCAATTAATTCTTTTGTGGGAAGAGATTTATCAGTCCAGAGTTCGTGGTCCCATCTTCCACCAGTAATCCAGGAATCGACAGGAAGACTTCTGGAAAGAATATACTCCTCAATTATTTGAACAAACTCTTCTTTTGAAAAAGCAGGACGAAGATTTATTCCAAGCAAATAATTTCCACCGGAAGTAAAATGGAGATGACTATCATTAAATCCGGGAAGCATTAGTTTTCCTTCAAGATCAATAATCGAAGCACGAGCATCAATATTAAGATTGGTTTTTCCAACGTAAGTAATTTTATTTCCTTCTGTCATCACCATTTCGGCATAAGGCTGGTTTTCATTTGCCGTAAATATTTTTCCGTTGATAAATACTTTGCGGGTTGTTTGTGCCAATGTCGAATGATTGAATGATTGGGCGATTGAATGAATTGCCATAAGGATTATAAAAACTGTTAATGAATTTTTCATAATATTCTTTGATTGTTTGTTGCTGTGCAAATATAAAAATTAGCTGAATGATGAGCGAATATTTAAGAAAAAGAGATTGATTCTATTTTGAATATGAATTAAGTTTAAACCAGTTAAAACTAAATTCGGGGAAAGATGATTGAGTTCCATAAATATCTTCAGTACTTCTACGGGAATGCTTTCCTTGTAGAAATTCAAAAAGCGACTTCTCTATTTAATAATAAATTATTTCGAGGAATTAAGACAACAATGGTTTATACGCATGTACTCAACAGGGGTATAGGTGTTAGAAGCCCTTTGGATTAAAGGTAGATATATGAGAAAAATATTCGGGAATATCATCCTAAATTTTAAATGAAGTTAATCTATAACTAATACTAATTAAATTAGTTATAATGATAATATAAAAATTTAAGTGGTCGATAGATGAGAATTAAATTCTTAAATAACAACCGAATTGCCGACCACAAATTCGGTATAAGTAATAGTTAGCTGCTGATATATGGGAAAAGAATTTGAGTTTATAGAAAATATTGATTTAATCAGAAATTAACTTTGACCATATTCTCCACGAGTTTGAGTTAAGCAAACCAAGCTACTTCAGAATAGCTTTAGAATCTCACAATTCACTTCTGAGAACAATGGTTGAAGTTTTACGGGGCACTTCTAATTCAATCGTAACAAATAAATTTTCCGACAAAGAGAAAAAGATGGTATTCAAAGTCGGGAATAAACCAGAGGTGTTAATAAAAAAGGTTAATGTTGAAGGTTGTAAATATGCTTGGCGTTTTTCATCACCACAAATAATTTCAAATTATAAAATTTCAAATAGTGACATTAGGGATGTTGAGGATAATGATTATTTGATTGGCTTTTATGATTTATTAGCAATGATTCAATGTGATTATTTTATGAAATATCATACACAAGCGACAACGGTTATTATTAATGAAAGCGAATTAAAAGATTTAGAATGGCTTCACCAAGAAATAAGAAATAAGTATGAACATTTTATACCAAAAGCTTATGGCGCACCAATTAATGATTTACTCTATGTTTCACAAATTTGTATTAGGATTTGTGAAGAAATATTAGTGAATCCAACTAATATTTATTTTATGTACAATGATAAATTTTTCAAAAATTATATCAAAAAGATAAAACAAAATTTTATTTCTTCTTTAAATAAAAACACAGCCTAACAAGCGCCTCAACGCCGACCGCCATTTTAGTACGGCGGATTTGTGATTTTTGAAATTGTGTTTTTGTTAAAGATTTTGTTCTAGGTGTTCGTTCTAATTAATTAACTTGCCTTCGGTGCTTACGAAACAAGATAAGCACCTACGGCTTAATCATTGGCAATTGTGTTTTACTTGGCTTCCTTGTTATGGGCGGCGGGTTAGGCGCAACGTCGTTAGCCATTTTTAAATATGAAGCTTATTATTTTAATTGATACCGAAATTTGCCTTCTGCATTTTATTGGCTCGGGAGAATTGAAAAAGATAGATTCAACAATTGGCTTAATAAACATAATTTAATTCTACCTGAAGATCCTAAAGAATTTTTAGAAATTACAGGTGGTCGATCAGCATTTGAATCTGAAGATTTTCTTTGCCCAATCAATGTCCCAGATTATGATTTAGATTTTTGGGAAGTAAATAAATCTTATCAACTAAAAGGTTTGCCCAATGATTATGTAATATTTCAATTAGGTATTTTCTTATCCGCAGTAAGATTGTCAGACCAAAAGTATGTCATTTTAGATAAAAATGATTTTAATGTTACTAATGAGTTCATTTCATTTAATGAATGGTATACCAAAACTATTAGAGAAGAATTTGCAGATAGATATGGTTTATCATAATGGCTGGCTAACCAGCGCCTCAACCCGACCGCCATTTTAGTTCGGCGGATTTATAATTTTTGGCGTTTGGTTTTTGTTAAAGATTTTGTTCAAAGTGTTCATTCTAATTAATTAACTTGCCTTCGGTGTTTTTGCTGACGCAATTTAAACACCTTCGGCTTAATATTTGTCAGTTGTGTTTTACTCGGCTTCCTTGTTATGGGCGGCGGGTTAGGCGCAACGTCGTTAGGTGTTAAATATGAATAAATTTTTAGTCTATTTAATATTGGTTTCTTCACCTTTAATTTTGTTCGGTTGTAATAAAGAAGATAAATCAAGTGATTCTTCAAAAATTTATCCTAAGGAAAAATTTTCTGTAATTGAAGCCACATTGGACAATGGTAATCCCTTAGTCGGTTCAATTAATATGTCATATAAAAATTATTCAAATAAAGAGAATTATATTTGGTGCTTGAAGGTATACATTGCCTTGGATACAACTAAGATTTATAAAAATGGATTACCTCTTCCAGATGAAAGTCAAATTGCAATTCAACTTGAAGATGAGTTAATTGCAGAAATTAAAAAATTATCAATCGCACATTATATTGGCCATATTTTCAATGATACTTTCCTTGATTTTTATATTTATTTGAATGAACCTGAAAAGGTTCATAAATATTTGCAAACTCAAATTAACAAAGATGGATTAATTAGAGGTTTTGGCTATGAAATAAATCAAGATCCTAATTGGGAAATTGTTAAACCATTTTTTAATCAGTAACACCTAACCAGCGCCTCAACGCCGACCGCCATTTTAGTTCGGCGGATTAATAGTTTTTGGGATTTCTGAAATAAAAAATTGCAACTAAAGTTATTTATTTATTTTGAGTAAAGTTGAATAAAGAAATATATAACTTTACATTAATATTAATTCAAGTCTTGAATATATTCAATCAATTGGAGTAGAATAATTTATGGCAATGGAAACACGATCTGAAATTCATAAATCGTATTTACACATCTTTTGTCGAGGCTCATTCGGGATTGAAGATATGAAAAAGATCTTTTCAAAAGCATTTGAGCTGGCAGTTGAAAATAACCAATCAAAAATTCTTATCGATGGAATTGAAGTATATGGAACTCCACCAACAATTATAGAACTCTTCAATATTGGTGAGTATGTAGCTGAACTATGTTTTAAATATGAAAAACCATTTCGAATTGCAGTTGCAGGTAATGTACCATTGGTAGATCCCGATCGCTTTGGTGAAACTGTTGCGCGTAATCTTGGGGTGAACGGCAGAGTATTCACTAACCTTGAAGAAGCTTTATCCTGGGTTAAAGCATGACACTCCGGTATTGGTTTTAAAAAATTTAATTCACCAATTTTTAGTAACTGGTCCAATTAAATTTTATCTTTTACAAAATTATCCAAAAAAAATAATTTTTTTAGAAATGCAGAATTAATTTCTTAATTTTTGCCGGTCAGCTAAAAGCAGACGGTTAAGAAAAATAACTGTTTATCCCAACAGGTAAATGGAGATAAAAATATGGAAATGAAAAACATTCCTTTCGGAATTACAGATTGGGAAAAAATAGAAGAAGTGGAACATAAGGGAGAACAGGGTTCTGCTTTTTGGAAAACACAAGAGTTTGGAGGAATAAGAGTTCGCTTTGTGAGATATACTCCGGGATACATTGCAAATCATTGGTGCTTAAAAGGTCACATTCTACTTTGCCTTGAAGGCGAACTCCACACAGAAACAAAAGACGGTCGAAAACATATTTTAAAATCCGGTATGAGTTACCAGGTTGCAGATAACGATTTAGCTCATCGTTCATCAACTAAAACCGGTGCTAAATTATTTATTGTTGATTAAATCAGGGATGCATAATATTAAATCAAGTTTTTGCAGAAAATAAGAACAGGACTTACACTAAAGAATAATTTTAAATGTTTAAACCGGATTATTTATCTCGCAAGTAAAGCTTCTTGAACTCTAAACTTCAAGTTTCTATCTTTGTGATATATTCATATATCGATTCAAATTATTAAAAAGCAGGTAATGATAATGAAACTAATTCCTTTATTAATAATCTTTGCAATGAGTTTATTTGCACAGGATGAATCAATTTTAAAATTATTTTCCGGTAAGTGGAAAATGGAAATTGATAATGCTGAAGTATTTGAAGAATGGATGGCGGTTGATTCAACTGAATTAGTTGGAAAAGGATACAGCGTAGAAGACGGAGAAGTAATTGAAAGTGAAATAATTTATTTAAAAAAGTTTGCTGACACCTGGGCTTATGTTGCCATTCCTAAAAATCAGGCAATTACACTTTTTGCCCTGAGTGATTTTACACAAAACAAATTCATATTTGAAAACGGAGAGCACGATTTTCCTCAAAGAATTATTTATGAATTCACTCCCGATGGTAAATTAAATGCTTCAATTGAAGGAATTATTGATGGTGAATTAATGAAGAGAGAATTTACTTTTTTCAGAATTGATTAGTCGGGTTGATTCCTAATGAAAATCAGAACTGCAGATTCAAAAGACTTCGGCGAAATAATAAAAATCTACAACCACGCAGTTGATGAAAAATTTGCAACTGCAGATATTGAACACATCACAATCGAATCAAGAAATGAGTGGTTTAATCAGCATTCACCTGAAGCTTATCCGATTTATATAGCGGAAGAAAACGAGCAGGTAATTGGTTGGTGTTCTTTGAGTCCGCACAGACCCGGAAGAAAAGCTTTGAGAACTGTTGCCGAGATTAGCTACTATGTGCACAAAGACCACAGGAAAAAGGGCGTTGCAAATAAATTAATACAGCATACAATAGAATCAGCCAAAATACTTGGATTCAAAAATCTGATTTCAATTCTGCTGGATTTAAACCTACCGAGTATTTATATCCTTGAAAAATTTGGTTTTGAGAGATGGGGTCATTTACCAAATATCGCATACATCAATGGAGTCGTTTGCGGTCAATTCATTTACGGTAAACAACTTTTAGTTGAACAAAAAAATTATTAATAATCAGAAATAATTTTCAATCTTTTGTTGAAACATTAAGTGTTAGAAAATATTATGCCTATTTTAAAACAACTCTTTTAAAATATTTATTCTAAGTAAATGAAAAACATACTTATAGTCGGGGCCGGGAGAACATCATCCTCTTTAATTAATTATCTTGTTAACAAATCTGCTGATCGCGATTGGTTCATAACCATTGCTGATCAATCATTGGAACTTGCAACCAGTAAAGCAAAAAATCATCCACGTACAAAAGCTATTCAGTTTGATATCTTTAATGAAAAAGAACGGGCAACTTTAGTTTCTAAAGCGGATATTGTTGTATCGCTTTTACCGGAAACTCTCCATATTCATCTCGTCAATGATTGCCTGTTAAACAAGGTTCATCTGGTTACTGCGTCTTACGTTTCACCAAAAATGGAATCTGTACGATGAGCAGGTTAAAAAAGCCGGATTAATCTTTTTAAATGAAATGGGTCTTGATCCTGGTATTGATCATATGGACACGCTTCGGTTAATTAATAAAGTTAAGCACAAAGGCGGTAAATTAATTTCACTTCGGTCATTCGGTGGGGGATTAGTGTCTCCTGAAAGTGATGATAATCCGTGGGGCTACAAAATAACCTGGAACCCTATGAATGTTGTGATTGCAGGAATGGCTGGTGCCCGGTACGTTCAGGATGGAAAATTAAGAATTGTTCCATACAACAGAGTTTTTCTGGATACACATCCCGTTGAGATTCCGGGTATCGGTATGTTTGAGTCGTACCCGAATAGAGATTCAATCAAGTACCGGAGAATTTATAATGTGCCAAGTATTCCAAATGTTTTTAGAGGTTCTTTAAGAAAACCTGGTTTCTGCAATGCATGGAATGCGCTTGTTCAAATTGGTTTAACAGATAACAGGTATTTTGTTCCGGATGCTAATAAGTTGACTTACGAAGAATGGCTATCCTTTTATCTACCAAGAAAAAATAATTTAACTACAAAAGAAAAACTTGTTCGATTTTTAAATGAGTCGAATGAAAGTGAAATATTAAAAAAAATTGAATGGCTTGGTTTACTCTCAGATGATAAAATTGAACTTACTCACTCAACACCCGCAGATATACTACTTGAATTGTTGCAAAGAAAATGGAAGTTCACCGAAAAGGATAAGGATATGGTTATCCTTCATACAGAAATTGAATATTTAATCAATGAGAGTTCTGAGAAAATTACGTCGACTCTTGTTATTTACGGGAAAGAAAATTTTAATACGGCTATGTCAACAACCGTCGGTTTACCAATGGGTGTTGGTGTGAATTTAATTCTAAGTAATACAATCAGCGAAAGAGGTGTGATCATTCCTATCTATCCTGACATTTATGAACCTGCGCTTAAAGAACTTGCAGAGTTAGGAATTGTATTTAAAGAAGAGATTACAGAAGTGCAGATTGAAAATTCGAAATGATATTATTTCGTTTTTCAGTTTATATATTTTTTCATATAAGAATACTTTGAAGTAAAGTTACCTTTCCACAAAATAACTGCTCTCTTTATTTCCTCAGGCAAATTGGATTCAGAAAGAGAATCTTTGTAGTTAGCCCTAATCATCCTTTGCAGAAATGGTTGTAAATCGTCACTAAACTGGATTGAGGCATCGGCAGAAAATTCGCAGGGTAAGTTAGTTACAGCCATAACGGCGATACCTTTACCCTTAAAACCATTTTCAATTGATTCGGTAATTGGGTTATAAATATAAACCGGATCATCAATCCATGTTTCTTTGGAAAATTCAATTGAGCCATTGGGATCGCAGGTAATATCTCCAATCACTTTTAAAATTGGATTTAACAACCACGACTTTTTCATCATTGAATTTGTTATTGATCTTGGATACCTGCTCGACCACACAACGCAATTCATCAGCACTGTTACAAATGGAAGGATTTGATCAAGGTTTGATTCAAAATAATCCGGATGTTCAAGATAAAAATGCCGCTTATTTCTTATCTGAAGTTTTTCATAGTCAATTAATTTTATGTTAGTGTCTTTCTTCAGACGATAAATATCTCCAATACCTAATTGCAAGGAATATAATTTATTTCTGATTCCACTCTTGAAAATTGTTTCCACCTGACTAATGGAAATATCTTCATGAGGAAGCAGATTAAATATTTCGCGTGCACCAAACGCAGTTTTACCTTTCCCAAGAAAACAAACAATGACCGGTGGAGATTGTTTTGGAGTTCCTTCTTTTACAATTTTTGAAGCAACTTTTTTAATAATAGATTTTACTGAAAGCAAGTCCTGTCCCTCAACCGCTTGTGGAATAGCCTCAAAAAAATTTGGTATGCCGAAGATTTTAAAACGTTTTCCCAAAGTCCAAAGAGAATCTACCATTCCCGCATAACCTGCATTATAAGTAAACGCAGTTATAAGTCGCTGATCTTTGTCATTAGTTATTAACTCGTAATCTATAAGCGTAGATTTCGAATCAACAAGTTTTTTTAGCATCGTACGATTTTTAATTTGACCTTTGTGTGTGTGAGAGAAAAAGTAGTAAGCTTTCCCGTGTAAAATTCTCGAAGGAAAAATTTCTTTTAAACCAAAAATTACATCGGCAGAAGAAAGATCTTCACTAATAACCGTTCCAGCTTTGCGATACTCTGAATCACTAAATGCTCTTTTTTCTTCTCCCGTTTCTGGATGAATTCCGGATTGCACAATCATTTTATGTCCCATTTCAACAATCAATTTTGCAACAGAGGGAGGAATAGCAGTTCTTTTCTCGCCACGTTTACTTTTCCCTTCGCGCATTATTCCGATTCTATTTTTCATATCTAAAGTTAGTAAAGACTTTTATTGTGAAAAAGGTTGATAGTTAATAACACATAAAATGTACTTGAAAAGAAGTAAGGACTATATTACATACAGCAATTGGTTGAGTGATTTGCACTCATTATATTTATCATAGAATGTTAAAAATAAATCGGAGTAAAAAATGATTAGAAAAATTGTTTTATTATTAATTATAAGTTCAGTCGCATATTTATTTGCTCAAGGTGAATCAGAATCGAAAGCTAATTACGATGTTTTCTCTTTTGAAAAAGTAGTTACTTTGCCGGGAACACCAGTAGTAATTTTTGATGCTGTTACGGGTGATATTAGTGGTTGGTGGGATCATTCGATGTCAGAGAATCCAAAAGAATTTTATATAGAACCAGTGCCAGGCGGGGGTTTCTGGGAAATTTTTGATGATGAAGGAAATGGTGTTCTGCATGCAACAGTGATTTATGCTGACAGAGGAAAAATTTTGAGGTTTGATGGACCACTTGGATTATCTGGAAAAGCGATTCAGATTGTAACTACATATGAGTTTGAACCCGTGGGAAATGATTCAACATTATTTAAAGTTTCGGTTCATGGTGCTGGAGAAGTTGATGAAGGAATTCCTGCCCTGGTGGAACAAGTTTGGGATCATTTTATATTCGAACAACTTGAACCGTACATTTTATCCGGTAAATATCTGGAGAAATAAAACAGCTAATTATATCTGTGCAACTTCAATTTACTTTAATCAAAGGTTAAATCATTTTAATAATATCATTTTTTTTGTTTCAGAAAAACTGCCAGTAATAATTTTGTAAAAGTAAATTCCACTTGTTAATCCAATAGCTGAAAATTCTACCTGAAACTTACCAGCAGGTTTTTGTTCATCAACCAAAGTTGCCACTAGATTTCCTAAAGCATCATAAACCTTTAAACTCACAAATCCGAACTCTCCAACCCGAAATTCAATATTAGTGGATGGATTAAACGGGTTCGGGTAATTTTGTTCAAGTGTAAATTCGCCTGGAATACTGACTTCAATATTTACAATATCTGAATAAGCAATGCTTCCATCTAAATCAATTTGCTTTAATCTATAAGAATAGCTTCCATCCTGAAGGTGATTGTCATTGTATATATATGAATGCGATTCAGTTGAAGTTCCAAACCCTGGTATAAATGTAATCCTTATCCAATCGGATGACTCTGTTTTCCTTTCAATATCAAAACCGGAGTTATTTGTTTCAGTAAGAGTTCTCCAGCTAATTTGAACATTGTTAAGATTTGCGGTTGCTATAAAATCAGAAAGCTCAACAGGTACTGGATCATCAAAAATACGAACTGCAAAATTTTCTCCGAAATTCCATTGATCTAAGTTCGAGGGAATTCCATCACTGTTAACACTGTTTGCCACTGAATAGATTGTATCTGTTAAAATGCTGTCAGGTGCTGTATATAAGAAATTCCAGGATACGGTATCGTTTTGGAAAGGATTCGGAGCTGTATGAGTTAATTGTCCAAATAAAACTTTTGTTAACGTATCCACTGAATCAACTTCACCAAAGTAAGTTGCAATATTAAAACCACCTGCAACCGCTGGTCCGCCAGTCATTAAGAGTTTGAACTGAACAGTACTATTTATTAAAACACTGTCAGGACCTTCAATCCATACATTAACAGAAGAAGTCAGACTTAAATCGTGGCAAACACATCCAACACCGCCATCCAATTTTGTGAGACCAACTATTCCGTGTTCTTCATCAATATTAGCATAAATTATAAATGAGAGGAACGTAATTGCAAGTAGTATATTTATTTTCATTGTTTATCTCCTGAATCAAAAAAAAGTCCCGATATTCGGGACTTTAAAATAAAGAAAAGTCAAAACTTCATCAATATAAAATCATCAACGCAGCAGTAACATTTTTTTTGTTGATTTAAAAGTTGAGCCATTTGTGCCTATTGCTTCAAGAGTATAAATGTATGCACCGCTGGATAAGTTGGCAGCATTGAAATCAACATTGTGATTACCAGCCTGGAAATCTTTTTGAGTAATCTGAGTGACTTCCTGACCAAGCATATTGAAAAGTTTTATGCTTACATTGGATTCGACAGGCAATGAAAACGAAATTGTCGTCGAAGGATTAAATGGATTAGGATGATTCTGATTGAGTGCAAATGAATTTGGAATTGGTCCATCTACCTCGACTGAATTATAAATTGTATAAGTTCCATCGAAATCTAATTGCTTAAGTCTGTAATAATTAATCCCTGAAGCAACATCAGAAACTGAAAAGGAATAAGATTTCATTTCAGTTGTGGTTCCGAATCCGGGAACAAATCCAATTTTATTAAAATTTTCGTTATCAAAACTGTGTTCAATTTCAAAACCCTGGTTGTTTAATTCTGTTGCAGTAGTCCAATTCAAAATAACTTCGCTACCAACTAATTGTGCATTGAATGATGCAAGTTCCACGGGAACAAAATAATCTGATTCAAGTTTATAAAAACCGTTTCCCTGAGCTGCAAATTGATTCATAGAATCGACTATCGAATATTGATAGTTGGATGAGTTGATAGATATTTGTGTCCAGGTTTGTCCACCGTTTTTAGTTCTCCAGGAACTGCCGCAAGAATAGCATCCTGTAATTATGACATTGCCATCAGTTGGTTGGACATAAACACCCCACATACTTGATGTGAAGCCCGGTTGAAGTGTCCAGGTTTCTCCGTAATCTGTTGATTTTAATAATCCATTACCACCGCCCCATTTGGTTGCCCATGCAACGCCTGGATGAGTGTAATCAACTGAAATTGTAGGTATCTCACCACCAGTAAAATATTTTTGAGACCAGGTTAAACCATAGTCAGTACTTTTGAAAATTCCCGTTCCATTATCACCGATTAAAATAATACTTGTATCCGGAAAAACTTCTATATCACAAGGTGCAGAATTCGAACCGGTGGTTGTTGATAAAGTTGTCCAGTTATCACCAAAATCTGATGTATGCAAAAAATTTATTCCATTCATAGTGTATATGTCGGAGAGATGAGATGGATCCTGTGTCATCGGAATTCCATAGTATGAAAAAGTAGCATTGTTTAGAGATATTGTCCAGGTTAATCCATCATTGGTAGTTTTCATGATTTTATCAGGGGATGATTCAATAGCGACGAGGTAAGTGCCGGGATTATTATCGTCCAGAAGAATGCTTTTAATTTCCGATGAGCTGGGAATGCTTGTACCGGTAATAGAAAAACTTTCACCCATATTAGTGCTTTTATAAATAGTAGCACCTGAACCAAAATAAACTATGTTCGGGTTGAACTGATTATAATCAATCGGACCACCAAGACTTCCGCCTGATTGTTTAAGAACCCACTGGTAAGCAGGCTGTGCGTTTATCATTGATATAAAAATCATGGAAGAAAAAATTACCGTAAGAAAGTATTTCATTATAGCTCCTTAGATTAAAGATGGGAAGTTCAAAAATAATTGCATCGAAATTAAGCATTAGTTGATAAAAAACAAATATTTTTTGTTAGCACTAAGTATTATGTGTAACCATTATTTTCTTACTATAATAAAGTGAAAATAAACTTTTTATCACTTTGAGCGTTTGTTTACTAAAAGTATATTTGAATTCATTCATATCAACTTTAAGAAAGAAAATTTTTTTAAATGAATTTAGATGTTTTAGTCTTTGCTGCGCATCCTGACGATGCAGAGCTATCAATGGGTGGTACTATTGCCAGATTTACTTCAAATGGACTGAAAGTTGGAGTAATTGATCTAACCAGGGCAGAATTGAGCACAAGAGGAAACGTCAAATTACGCGCAAAGGAAACCGAATTAGCAACCAAAATTTTAAAGTTGAAAGTTCGTGAGAATCTTGGTGTTGAAGATGGAGGAATATCCATTTCATCCGACAATCTTAAGAAAGTGGTTTCGGTTATAAGGAGGTTTAAACCATCTATTGTTTTTGCTCCTTATTTTAATGACCGACATCCTGATCATATCGATGTAAGCAATCTTATTAAAAGGGCTATGTTTAGCTCGGGTTTAGAAAAATTTAAAACATCTTTAGCTGGTAAATCACAAACAGCATACCGACCGAGAAAGATTTTTTACTATATGCAGACATATACATTCGAACCATCTTTTATTGTTGATATCTCAGAGCATTTTCAGACTAAGATGAAATCTTGTAAAGCATTTGCCAGTCAGTTTCATAATCCTTCACTTAAAAAAGAAGATACCTTTATAAGTAAACCCGAATTTCTGGATTATGTGGAAGCGCGTGCAAAATTTTACGGCTTTCAGATCAGAAAAAAGTATGGTGAGCCATTTTATTGCGAAGAAGATATCGAGTATGATTTTGCTAATCTTCTCTGATTAGAGTTATTTGGATTTTTAAAATAATATACTTACATAGCAGCAAAAACAAGGAGCAGTGAATGATTCTTAAAGATAAGGTTATAAAAGAATTACAAGCACAAGGAATTATTAACATCCGTGAAGTGTTTTATAATTATGGTACACCAGCACTTTACGAACAGGTCGTAAGAAGAAGAGAAGGATTGCTTGCCCATCTGGGACCCATTGTTGTTAGAACAGGCAATCATACCGGAAGAAGTCCCAATGACAAATTTTTAATCAAAGAAGAATCTAGCGATAAAAATATATGGTGGGGAAAAGTCAATAAGTCAATGACTGAAGATCAGTATAACAGACTTTTCGCAAAAATGATGGCTTACATTCAAGGTAAAGATCTTTATGTAGAAGATTGCTTTGTTTGTGCTGATGAGAAATACAGACTTCCTATCCGTGTGATAACGGAAACGGCCTGGCATAATCTCTTCGCCAGAAATATGTTCAGACGATATTCTGATCCTGCTGAATTAGAAAAACATGATCCGCAGTTTACTGTTATTCAAATGCCAAACATTCATGCCAATCCTCAAAATGATGGTACGAATTCAGAAGCTTTTGTTATAATTAATTTTGGAAAAAAGATTGTACTGATTGGAGGAACAAGTTATGCTGGCGAAATTAAAAAATCTATTTTCACAATTCTTAATTACTTAATGCCGATCAAAAATGTAATGTCAATGCACTGCTCAGCAAATGTTGGTGACAGAGGAGACGTTGCATTGTTTTTTGGATTGTCAGGTACAGGAAAAACTACATTGTCAGCCGATCCAACAAGAAAATTAATTGGCGATGATGAGCATGGCTGGAGTGAAGATGGTGTTTTTAATTATGAAGGAGGCTGTTATGCAAAAGTTATTCGACTTTCAGAAGAAGCTGAACCAGATATTTATGAAACGACAAGAATGTTTGGGACTATTTTAGAAAATGTTCAGATCGATTCTCAGTCGAGAAGAATAGATTTAAATGATGACACGTTCACAGAAAACACCAGAGCTGCCTATCCACTTTCTCATATAAATAATATTGTAGAGGAAGGAAAAGCAGGTCATCCCGAAAATATTGTTATGCTTACAGCAGATGCTTTTGGAGTTCTGCCTCCAATTTCAAAATTAACAACAGAACAAGCAATGTATCACTTTATTTCAGGTTACACGGCTAAAGTTGCAGGAACTGAAAAAGGTGTTACAGAACCGAAAGCTACGTTTAGTACTTGTTTCGGAGCTCCGTTTATGGTTTGGCATCCAACAGTTTATGCAAAATTATTGGGTGAAAAAATAAAAAAACATAAAGCGAAATGCTGGCTTGTTAACACAGGCTGGACAGGTGGACCGTACGGAATCGGAACCAGGATGAAAATTCAATATACTCGTGCTATGTTAAATGCTGCACTGGAAGGCAAGCTGGATAAAGTTGAATATGAAACTGATCCGATTTTCAATTTGCAAATTCCCAAATCTTGTGATGGTGTTCCATCTGAAGTGCTTAATCCAAAAAATACCTGGAAAGACAAAAAGGCTTATGATGAAATGGCAAAAAAACTTGCCGGAATGTTTGTGAATAATTTTAAAGAATATGAAGCCGATACTGAAAAAGAAATTTCATCGGCTGGTCCAAAAGTATAGAAAAGTATGATTGTATGGGTGTATGATAGCTTGAAAGATTATGAATACAAACAATCATACATATCATACAGCTATCCATTTATGCAATCATTCATTAAATAGAAAGTTCGAGATATGTTGAAAAAAATCTTAATTGTAGTGGCAGTCATTGTTATCGGCATACAATTCATTCCCGTTGATAGAACCAATCCACCTGTGACTCAGGAAATAGATGCTCCACAAAATGTAATGACAATTCTAAAAACTTCCTGTTATGATTGTCACTCCAATCAATCAAGCTGGCCCTGGTATTCATATGTTGCTCCCGTTTCCTTCCTTGTTGCATCCGATGTTCATAACGGAAGAAAAAGAGTTAATTTTTCTGAATGGGATAAATACGATGAAAAGAAAAGAGAGAAAAAAATGGATGCAATGTTAGAAGATGTTGAGGAAGGAAAAATGCCGCTGCCAAAATACTTAATTACACATCCTGATGCTGAATTGAATTCAGAAAAAATCAATATCATAAGAGATTGGGTGAATTCGAATAAAGCACTGGAAGATCCTGTCAGATACAAAACGGATGAAGATAAGGACTAAATTAAAAATATTCATTTGACTCTTACGATTCCCAAATTTGCTGTTTCAGGATGGTTGATTCTCAACTAATCTTATCATAATTTCACACGCAAATCTTTGATAATTACTCTTCAAAAAAAATAATTAGTGGAGATAATCTAATGGCAGAAAAAAAACTTACCGGCGATGTTTATTACCCATCAGAAGAAATAATTAAAAGTGCAAATGCAAAATGTGAACAACTTTATGCATCAGCAGAAAAAGATTATTTAGGATTCTGGGAGAATGAAGCAAAAAATCTTCACTGGTTTCAGAAATGGGATAAAGTAATTGATGATTCGAAGAAACCATTCTACAAATGGTTTGTAAATGGAAAAACAAACATTGCTTACAACTGTCTCGATGTTCACTGCGAAACTTTCAGACGAAATAAAGTTGCCCTGATTTGGGAAGGTGAGAATGGAGATTTCAAATCACTTTCATATTTTGCATTAAGAAGAGAAACTTGCCGATTTGCAAATGTTCTTCGAAGTCTTGGTGTTAAAAAAGGGGACAGAGTTACAATTTACATGGGAAGAATTCCTGAAATCGTAACAGCTATGTTAGCTTGTGCACGTATCGGTGCGATTCACTCTGTTGTTTATGGAGGTTTTTCTGTTGAAGCACTTCACGAAAGATTGGAAGACAGTCAATCAAAAGTTTTAATCGTAGCCGATGGTGCATATCAAAGAGGAAAAATTGTTGAACTCAAAAAGATTGCTGATGAAGCACTTCAACGAGCTGCAACAGTCGAAAGTGTCTTAGTTGTTAAAAGAACCGGTCACGAAGTTAATATGGAAACAGGAAGGGACATGTGGTACCATGATTTAATGTCGCTTCCGATTGCAAACGGAAATAGTGATATCGAAATTATGGATGCGGAAGATCCTCTGTATCTTCTGTACACTTCAGGAACAACCGGAAAACCAAAAGCAATTATGCACACTCATGGTGGTTATATGGTTGGAACTTATACAACATTAAAATATGTTTTTGATATTCACGAAGAAGATAGATTCTGGTGTGCTGCCGATCCAGGCTGGGTTACGGGACATAGCTACATTGTTTATGGACCATTATTAAATGGCGCAACATCGTTTATGTATGAAGGCGCACCAACTTATCCTTATCCAAGTCGATGGTGGGGAATGATCGAGAAGTACGGAATAAATATTCTTTACACTGCTCCGACAGCAATAAGAGGATTTATGAGATTCGGAGATGCGTGGGTCAAGCGTCACAATCTTTCTTCATTAAGATTATTAGGAAGCGTTGGTGAACCGATAAATCCTGAAGCGTGGAGATGGTATCATAAAGTTATTGGTGGAGAACGTTGTCCTGTAATGGATACGTGGTGGCAAACTGAAACCGGAATGTTTATGATAACTCCAATGCCTTGCACTCCGTTGAAACCGGGTTCGGGAACAAAACCATTTCCCGGGTTGAAGATGGATATTGTTGATGAAGAAGGAAAATCTGTTAAAGATAACGAAGAAGGATTTCTTGTTATAAAAACTCCCTGGCCTTCGATGCTGAGAACAATATGGAATGATCCTGATAGATATGTAGAACAATATTGGACTAAGTTCCCTGGAATGTATATGACAGGTGATTCTGCAAGAAGAGATGAAGATGGATATTACTGGGTGATCGGAAGAGTTGATGATGTAATTAAAGTTTCAGGTTACAGATTAGGAACTGCAGAAATTGAAAGTGCATTAGTCAGTCATCAATCAGTTGCAGAAGCGGCAGCAATTGGATTACCTCACGAAGTAAAAGGAAATGCAATTCATACGTTTGTAATTCTTAAAACCGGTTATCAAAAAAGTGATAAGCTGATTGAAGAATTAAGACAACACGTTGGGCACGAAGTCGGACCAATAGCTAAACCTGAAAAAATTGAAATTGTTGATTCACTTCCCAAAACAAGAAGCGGAAAAATTATGAGAAGGGTTTTGAAAGCACGCGCTTTGGGAATTGATCCTGGAAATCTTTCTACTTTAGAAGAATAAAGCAGAACCTTTCTGATCCATTTATTGTTTATTAAGAAAGTGTTATTTAAATCACTTTCATTTTTGTTTTAGCAGCACACTTTTTTAAGTTTTCCGCACAAATTTTTAGTATTTAGGTATGGATTCAAAAAACGCAGATCTTTCTTCACTCAAGATTGATCGTTCAGAAAATAATAACGGTAAAGGCAAATCCAAGTATTTTATTTATGCTATTGTTGCAATAATTATAATTACTGCCGGATACTTTGCAATAGGCTCTTTTTCAAGTTCTGAACTTGAAGTGAAACTTACAACAGTTGTAAAACAAACTCCCGGCAGATCGAGCGCAGTTTTAACTGCAAGCGGCTATGTTGTAGCACAAAGAGAAGCTTCTGTCAGTTCAAAAGGAACAGGTGTTCTGGTTTATCTTGGTGTTGTTGAAGGCGATAAGGTTAAAAAGGGTCAGATCATAGCAAGACTTGATGACAGAGACATTGTCGCGCAGCTTGATGAAGCAAAATACAGTTTGCAGCTTTACCAGGCACAACTGAACGAAGTCGAAAATAATTATAAAAGAGAAAAAGAACTTTTTGCTCGAGGACTTTCCTCACAGCAGTCCTTAGATCAATCGGAAACAGCCTATAATTCTTTACTGGCTAATATAGATATTGCATCAGCACGGATAAGAGCTGCTGAAGTTGCTTTGGAGAACATGATAATCCGGGCACCGTTTGATGGAACTGTTCTAACAAAAAATGCGGAAGTCGGAGAAATCGTTGCACCGTTTGGTGCGAGTACAACTTCACGTGCTGCAGTCGTCACAATCGCGGATATGAATTCTTTGATGGTTGAGACTGATGTTTCCGAATCAAACATTCAAAAAATTAAGCAGGATCTTGATTGTGAAATTGTTCTTGATTCAAACCCGGGAAAAACTTATCAGGGTTATGTTTTCAAAATTGTTCCAACTGCTGACAGATCCAAAGCAACTGTGCTTGGTAAAAGTTGGTTTTAAAAGTTATGATGATCGTGTGCTTCCTGAAATGAGTGCAAAAGTTTCTTTCCTTTCAGAAGAGAATAATGTTGAAAAAGACCAGGTTGCCGTTCTGACTGTACCACTTTCTGCGGTTGAAAATTTTGAAGAAAAAAAAATTGTTTATATTGTTGTCAACGAAAAAACTGTTCAAAAGGAAATTACAACCGGGCGTTTATTCGGTAACTATGTTGAGATAATTTCTGGTCTGGAAGAAGGGGAAAAGATAATCGATAATCTGAATGAAAAAATAAAAGATGGTATCCAGGTAAAAGTTTTATAAAGGAATTAATCGGAGTTTAAATGTCATCGCTAATACAATTAAATAATATTTCGAAATCATATTACAGGGATAGTCTTGAAATTCCTGTTCTCAATAATATTAATATGGAAGTTCCAGAAGGAGAATTTCTTGCTTTGATGGGTCCTTCAGGATCCGGCAAAACAACTTTGCTTAATCTTATCGGAGGAATAGACAAACCTACAAAAGGAAGTGTAGTTATTGCAGATAAAGAAATATCAAGTTTTGGCGAATCAGCATTAGCAAAATGGAGATCGGACAATGTTGGCTTCATTTTCCAGTTTTATAATTTGATTCCAGTTCTTACTGCATTTGATAATGTTGAACTTCCCCTATTATTAACAAAACTTTCTAAAGCAGAAAGAAAAAAACGTGTTGAATTTGCACTTGGTGTAGTTGGACTTGGTGATCGAATCCATCATTCTCCGAAACAGCTTTCCGGTGGACAAGAACAAAGAGTTGCAATTGCAAGAGCAATCGTAACCGACCCGATGATCATTGTTGCGGATGAGCCAACGGGTGATCTTGACAGAACTTCTGCCGAAGAAATTTTAACCCTGATGGAACGACTGAATAAGGAATTTAAAAAGACTATTATTATGGTTACTCACGATCCGCATGCTGCTTCAAAAGCACGCATCACAAGGCAGCTTGAAAAAGGAGATTTTGTTTAAAAGTTATGAGAATTTTAAAATTAATAATTAAGAATTCAATCAGGCATAAGTTAAGAACTATCCTGACCATAATTGGAATTTCAATTGCTGTTTTTGCATTTGGTTTATTAAGAACCGTCGTAACTGCCTGGAATGCAGGTGTTGAAGCTTCTGCTGCAAATCGTTTGATTACGCGTCAAGCTGTTTCGTTTATTTTTCCGCTTCCACTTGCTTACAGAGATCAGATATTAAAAATTCCCGGAGTAGACGATGTTACCTATGCAAACTGGTTCCAGGGAGTTTATATTGATAAGGATCAGTTCTTTGCAAGACTTGCTGTTGATGCTGAAACTATCTTTAAAGTTTATCCGGAATTTGTGATCAGCGATGAAGAATATCAATCTTTCCTCAAAGAAAGGAATAGCTGCATTCTTGGTCAGGCAACTGCAGATCAATATAAACTGAAAGTTGGAGATGTGATGACCATCGAAGGAGATATTTATCCCGGTGACTGGCAGTTTGTTATTCGGGGAATTTATAAACCGAGAGATAAAACCACAGATGCAACACAAATGCTTTTTCATTGGGATTATTTAAATGAACAAATGAAAGAATGGGAGACAGGACGTGATAACGAAGTTGGCTGGTATATAGTTAAAATAAATGATCCTGAAAAAACTGCAATGATCTCTGAGCAGATCGATGCATTATTTAAAAACTCACGTGCTGAAACTAAGACAGAATCTGAAAGAGCATTCCAGCAAGGATTTGTGGCTGCATCGAGTGCGATCTTAACTTCAATAAACGTAATTTCATTTGTGATCATTGGAATAATAATGCTCGTTCTTGGCAACACTATGATTATGTCTGCAAGAGAAAGAACAAGGGAATACGCAGTATTTAAAACTCTCGGGTTTTCTGCAAAACATATGGTTGGATTAATTTTGGGCGAATCTCTTTTCATCTCTGCACTTGGTGGAGGACTGGGATTGTTCCTTGCTTTTCCAATTGTGGAAGGAGTCAGTCAGGCGATTCCAAAAGGAATGTTCCCAATATTTGAGTTGGAACCAATTACATTAATATTTGCTGTATCTGCAGTTATTTTGATTGGTGCAGCAGCATCAATTTTTCCAATTATGAAAGCGTTAAGAACTAGCATTGTTGATGGATTAAGGTTTATGGGATAATTTTTTTCACCGTCATTGCGAGTCACGAGTTATCGTGACGAAGCAATCTATCAAAATATTAGATTGCTTCATCCCGACGAGTCGGGATTCGCAATGACACAAAAATAATAATTATGAAAATTCCATTTAAGTATACAATAAAAAATTTCACCTCCAGAAAACTTACAACTTTCATCACGATCTTTGGTGTTGCATTAGTTGTATTCGTTTTTACTGCCGTTCTGATGATGGCGTACGGAATTCAGAAAACACTCACTGCAACCGGACAGCCGGATAATGTAATAGTAACACGAAAAGCAGCTACCGGTGAAATTTCAAGTTTAGTTGATGGCGAAACCCAGGATGTAATAAGAACTCTTTCACACATTGCAGTTGATAAAGGCGGCAATCAAATTATTTCAAAAGAACCTGTCGTTGTAATTAATCTTGAAAAGTTTAGCGGTGGAATGAGTAATGTAACTGTAAGAGGTGTTTCAGATATCGTACTTGAATTAAGACCAAACGTTAAAATTATTGAAGGGAAAATGTTCAGTTTTGGTTTGCGTGAATTAATTGTCGGCTCAGGAGTTACAGGAAAATTTAAAGGTGCAGGAATAGGAGATGAAGTAAAGTTTGCAGGCGATCAATGGAAGATCGTTGGTGTTTTTGATTCTGATGGAAGTGGTTTTGATTCTGAAATGTGGGGCGATTCTAAACAACTTCTAAACGCATTCAACAGGGGAAATACTATTTCCTCAATGACATTAAAGCTTGATGATGCAAATAATTTTGATGAGTTTAAAAAACAATTTGATTTTGACAAAAGACTTCAGCAATTTGAACCGAAGATTGAGCAAAAGTATTTTGAAGAGCAATCAGAATTTATGGCTGCCTTTATTAGAATTATAGGAATTGTAATCACAGTAATATTTAGTTTCGGAGCTATGATCGGTGCAACGATTACAATGTATGCTGCAGTTGCCAACCGAACAGTTGAAGTCGGAACACTCCGTGCACTTGGTTTTAAAAGAAGAAGCATACTCGTCGTATTCCTGATCGAATCACTTGTAATTGCAATAACCGGTGGAGTAATCGGAATTTTTCTTGCATCATTCTTACAGTTCTTTAATATCTCCACATTAAACTTCCAATCATTTTCTGAACTTGCATTTAGCTTTAGCCTTTCACCCGAAATTATTATAACCTCACTCATCTTTGCCGTAGCAATGGGAATTATCGGTGGATTCCTTCCTTCTGTTCGTGCTTCACGTTTGAAAATTGTAAATGCATTGAGAGCTGTTTAGAGCTAAATAATAATTTCTACTCTAAACTGATTGCGACCTGGTGTAATTATTACTCTTAGCAACCTCTCGCCTTTCTCAAAATAATTTCTTAAGTTGCACATCAGTCATTCTGAACTCGTTTCAGAATCTTGTAACTGTACCCTGAAATAAGTTTAGATAAAAATTGAATATAACAGGGTAAATTTATGAGCCTTACTGAACACCGAATAACTATCCTCTTCTTCTTCACAATTATTTTACTTACAGCTTACAGCTTACCGCTTAATGCTACAATAAGATACGTAAGCAAAACCGGAAACAGCACACCACCATTTTTAACCTGGGAAACAGCCGCCGACAGCATACAAAAGTGCATTAACATTTCTGTTTTTGGTGATACAATTTACGTAGCCAACGGAGTTTACGAGGAACAGGTTGTGATGATACCAGGGTTGTCGCTTATAGGAGCAGGAACAGATTCTTGTATAGTAGACTGTAGAAATTTTCCTCCTCAAGGTTTACACGCTGTTGAAGTAGCGGATAGTTGTCTTATAAAAAGTTTCTATATCCGTACTTCTAATAATTTTGACTATGGTTATGGAATTTATACGATAGGACAATCTGGACTAATAACAGAAAACAAATTTTCAAATGCCAACACTGGTATAATGCTTAGGTTCACGAATATACAAGCATATAAAAACTATTTTTTCAATGTGAGAAGAGGTATATCCGTCGTAAATTCAAATTCTTCTGTAAGAAAGAATGAGATTTTCCAAACAGCTCAATCTGCGGCAGCCGGCATTTTTCTCGATGCACTTAGCAACAATTATAGACCCATAATAGACTCAAACTATATTGAGGTAAAAAGCGGTAAAGGTATTGATAAATCAATTGGCGCTAGGCCAAAAATAACAAATAATGTGATTACATTTACACAATTCGGAGGAGATGCTATTTTTCTTACTTCGTCTGACTCTACATATATTTATAATAATTTGATACTAATTGGTACAGGCATAAGAGGTATTTATAATTCATCTGTCCCATACCTTCAGGTAATGAATAATTATATACAAGGAAGATCTATCCTCTCACCATCAGGTATGGTAGTAGGTGGATCAAATACAATAAAAAACAATGTTGTTACAAACACAGTAACGGGAATCTCTGCTGGGGGGATACAAAATCTTGTGGTTCAGTACAATAACCTATGGAATAACAACAATAATTATTCAGGTTTTACACCAGACACAACAAACCTGTCAGTGGATCCGATGATAGTAAATGACGACACAACTCAAGGAGAACTAGATTTTCATCTCCAAATGTTTTCTCCATTAATAGACGCTGGTGATCCAAACATTCTTGATAAAGACAGCACAAGAAGCGACATTGGACTTTATGGCGGACCTTACGGTGAAAGCTATATTTATGTTGATCTTCCACCCCGACCTCCTGTTAATCTTACAGTCAATGTTGACAGCTTAATAGAATTAAAATGGAACAAAAATACTGAGGCTGATTTCAATCATTATAATTTATACAGAGACACAACTAACAACTTTCAGATTGATTCAACAAAATTGGTTGGTTCAATTACAGATACGTTTTACTACCAGATCATACCTTCGAAAGTTGAAAGTCTTTACTTTAAGCTAACGGCAGTTGATAGCCAGGGGAACGAATCAAATCCTTCAGAGGAAGTTGGAGTTTTAGTAACATCAGTGAAAGACGAATGGAAACCGTTGAACAATTACATTCTTTACCAGAATTATCCGAATCCATTCAATCCAAGTACAAAAATAGGTTACAAGCTGAAGGAAAGAGGGTATGTGAAGCTGTATGTGTATGATGTGAAAGGAGAATTAATTTCCGTCTTAGTAAATCAAACCCAAGAAGCAGGATATTATGAGGTGGAGTTTAATGCGGAACTCAGAGGTCAAATGTCAAATGTCAAAGGACAGTTAGCGAGTGGTGTTTACATATATCAAATACTAATAAATGGTGAAAACAACATCCCTGTTTTTTCAGACATAAAAAAGATGATATATATTAAATAGGCAAGCAACCTTCGAGGTTAGGAAACTTGTAATGCTGCCTTAACCTCGAAGGTTTCGGGAAATAAAAAATTAATAGCCACGAGTTTTAGCTCGTGGAGTAAATGAGAGATAGAAAAAATAGCTTTAGCCAAAATGAATTAAGAAGTTGGGCTAAAACCTGGATTAAATAGATTAAATTATAATTCCACGACTTAAAAGTCGTGGCAATTTATAATAAAATAAATCACAATACATTCACATAACTCGTGGAGGACATATGAAACACAAAACACGTTTTCTTTACTGCTTGTTTCGCAAAGGACGATTTGTGAAGCTCTTTTATTCAATTGGATTGATCGGAATTGCATTGGTGCTGATTAATTCAAATACAACTGCACAAGAAACTCCATCTCAGCTCAATGAGTTTCCTGTTGGAGCCCCAATCCAGCAGACCTTAGGTACGAGACCTAACCTATTCGAAACTTTTAATAGTACAGGGTTTAATACAGTTTGGCAGCGGGCTGATGATACAACAAAGGGGCTTCTAGAAGATTACAATCTGCTAGCGGTTAATGCGCTCACTGATTCAGAATATATATGTTATTATACAACAGCCTATTACTCGAAATGGGAAGCAGAACAAAATCAGACTGACCAATCAAGGGTAGGTGTAAAACATAATAGAGGGCAAACCGCTTATTGGTACGACACAGAATTAAGTGATTCAGTTTTATGCTGGTCAACAAAAGGATTGACTGAACCGGCTTGTTCATTGATGTATGGTCCGCATTACAGGCAGGATAAAAGATATAAACGGTGGCTCTATTATCCTTGTTTTAATGAGCCGGGATGTGTTACATATACACCAAGATTTCGAATGGCCCTTGATAATCACGGTGGTGCAGATGCGAGTGAAGATGTTTGTATAATAAAAGTGATTTTCAGATATAGAGAGAAGGATGTAGATATACATCACGATGTCCCTTTTATAGCAAGAACTTTAAAAGTCGGGGATTTTGATGCTAACGGAAATTTTGACGATTTCTATACGCACGCTTCCCGTGATTCTGGATGGTATGCATATCCAGAAGAATTTGGTTTGCCAAAAAATATCAATCAAATGGTTGATTCACCATCCCCTATTGAATATATAGACTGGGAATCTTATACGGGAATACAATTCTGGGTGGATTGGCTTAGAGATGATACTCTTTGCACACTATATATAGACTATGCTGAGGTTTATGATAACGATGGATGGAATAAATATATTGAAGATCGTATTCAGGTCGAAGATCAGATAATAACATATGCAGAAAGATTTCCAATTACAGAATGGCCCAACTTAAAATATTGGATCGGAGTCGATGAGCCATACTCAATTGATTGCTATACACCTATTCATGTTGTTGATGAATTAATAAAAAGTGTTCAGATACCACCTCTGGTAGTTCATTTCGATCCTTCCTGGTGGCATACCATTGATGTAAATGGCGAAGATGAGATGGAGATGTTTTATAATATTGCAAAGCCGGAAAAAATATATCTAAGTGTTTATCCTGTATCGGAATCGTGGCTTGTTATAAGACCATATGATTTTGAATGGATGGGATTTAATCTTTATAATTCTTTTCTAAGATAACCTACCGAAAATCTTTAAATCCAACTACAACAATTAAATATGATTTACCGAATACATCAGATGTTTCAGTTATCATTTACGATGTACTTGGTAGAAAAGTGAAAGAACTCGTAAACACAAAGCAACAAGCAGGGAGGTATGAGATACAATTCAATGCTTCCAACTTTGCAAGTGGTATTTATATATATCAATTAGTTGCAGAGAAATTTATTAGTTCGAGGAAGATGATTCTTTTGAAGTAAAAAATATTTTCTTTTTGTAGTTTATTTAAGAGCTCCGAAACCATTCGGGGCTTTTTATGACATACTAAATATCCTTTCTTTTTTACCGGCAAATTTCTGGTGTGTAAACAAATTTAACTTTACTATATATTTGAACCCGAAAATTATTGTATCATAAGGAAATCAGGGTTCCGTTTATCTCAACAACTTCTTTAAAACAAACTTCTGCAATATTTATACTATTCTTAAGTTTATTATTTATTCAGATTAACCAGAGTTATGCCCAACAATCCGGTGACTTACGTGGCTTTGTAACTGATTCTACAAATGGTGAAGCACTGGTTTTCTGCAATGTTTTTCTTAAAGACATAAACACAGGCGCATCAACAAACGAAAGGGGACTTTACCTCGTAAAATCAATTCCTTCAGGCAAAGAATACGAAGTAACTGTTTCATATGTTGGTTACAAAACTAAAATTATTAAGTGTTTTTGTTAAACCTGAAGGGATAACTCAACTCAATGTTCAACTCACGCCATTGAGTGTAGAACTTCAAACAATTGAAAAAGTTGGTGAAAGAATTGTAAGAGAAAATCAAATTGATATTAGTCTTGACAGAATTTCTATAAGACAGGTTGAAGTCCTGCCCAAAGGAGTGGAAACCGATATTTTCCGAATGCTTCAATATGTTCCGGGAGTAAATACGACAGGCGATGTTACAGCAAAATATTATGTCCGTGGCGGAAGTGGAGATCAAAATCAGGTTTTGCTGAATGGAGTTGAAATCTACAATCCTTTTCACTCACTTGGTTTATTCAGTGTTGTTGATCCTGATATGATAAATAGTATGGAGTTTTACAAAGGTGGATACACTGCTGAATATGCAGGTCGCATTTCATCAGTGATGAATATTATTTCAAAAGACGGAAACATAAACCGGTTTGGTTTTACGGGTGGTGTTAGTTTCTTAACTGCTAAAGCATTGCTTGAAGGTCCGATCCCAAACGGCTCGTTTATGATTACCGGAAGAAAAAGTTACAACACTGAGGTGCTTAAAAACTTTTTTAATGATCAGACTGTCCCAATTGATTTTTATGATCTTTCTTTTAAACTGACGTATTCAAGCTCAGACATTTTTAACAATGCAAAATTTTCAGTCTTCGGTTATTTTACTAATGATAATGTTGATTACGATAATCCTTTGCGTGAAGAATTTTCGTGGCAAAATAATTTACTGGGTTTCGAATGGCTGCAGGTTTATGACATTCCTTTGTTCTCTCGTTTAGGAATTTCACTCAGCACTTTTGAAGGAGAAGTAATTCCGAATCTCAGCAGTCTTAAACCTCGATATAATTCATTGGAAGATTTTACGATCAGTTTTGATATGAATTACGTGTATGATAATCGTGATGAAATCGGATTGGGATTAAAAATAAAAACTGTTAATTCGGAATTCAGCCAGGTAAACTTTGTTGGTCTTGAAAGTAATGTTGCAGATTTTGCGGGCAATATTAGTGTTTACGGAAAATATAAATTTCTTCGCTGGAAAAATTTCGGTCTGGATGCAGGTGCCAGGTTTAACCTTACCGGGTTGAGCACTTCCGGAAGCGGAACATTTGAGCCGCGAGTTAGCCTTACATATCGTTTCCTTCCAACGATGGCATTTAAAGCTGCCTGGGGAATTTATCTCCAGGAACTTTTAACTGTTTCAGATGAAGATGAAATTATTTCTATCTTCGAACCGTGGATCATCACACCCGATTATTTAAACGCCGCAAAATCAATTCAATATATTGCCGGAGTTGATATTGACATTACAGATCAAACTTTATTTTCTGTTGAAGGCTATTATAAAATCCTTCAGAATATTCCAATAGTTAATGATGAAAAATTTGCCCAATCCGATCCTGATTTGATTTCCGGACAGGGTGATTCTTATGGCTGGGAATTTTTACTCGGCTATGATGCTGATCCTTTCAACGTAACCACATCCTACACATTAAGTTGGGCTTACAGACAAACAGAAGACTGGGTTTATTATCCAAAATATGATACACGACATTCATTGAATTTAATTCTTGAATTCAATTTTGGTAGTGGATGGATTGCCAGCGGTGCATGGAATTATTCTTCCGGATATCCTTTTACAGAATTAATTGGCTATTATGATAAGTTCTTTTTCAATAGTGGTATTCCAGATGATATTCTTGGTGGAGAGTTTCAACAATATACTTACCTGGGAGATAAAAATCTTGGAAGACTTCCTTCATATCATCGAATGGATCTTAGTCTTTTGAAAAAATTAAACTTATCCTTTATGAATATGGAACTTGGTATCAGCGTAATAAACTTATACGATAGACAGAATATATTTTATTTTAATCGCGATACGGGAGAAACAGTAAATATGTTACCTTTTCTTATAACAGGAACAGTAATGATAGAGATATGAAAATTTTAAAATTAATAATCTTAACGGTATTCACACTCAGTTTTATTTCTTGTGAAGAAGATTTTAATCCTTATGGAGATTACCAGGAGAAATATGCTTTCACCTGCATCCTGAAAAATGATGATGGCTTTCAGACTGCAACGCTATTAAAAAGTTATCTAACAACTCCTTCTGATCCTTCCGTAATTGGTGCTGATGTGAGAGTATGGTATAATGATTCAGTTTTTGTTTTCAGAGATTCATCTGTCGCAAGGACTGATACGTCAAGATACAATTCTCCTTTTAGTTTTTATTACAACAGAAATTTTCGAGTTGCAAATGAAAAGTCTATTGAATTGGAAGTTATTCTTCCGAATGGAAAAAGATTGCGTTCATCCTCTGTTACTCCAAAGAGTATAACATTTGACGATGACAGCGAAGTTTTAATCCCACCTGTATCAAGCAATATTATTCAGTTTTTATGGAATACTTTTAATACAGGGACATATTTTGCTCCTCGTTTAACAATCCGTTACAAGCAGAATGTAAATGGAGAAATTATTGAAAAAACCAAAATAGTACCGGTTGAATATGTTGAACAGAATGGGGAATTGATCCCTTTTTATCCTGTTCCAACTTCATCTCCATCGGTAGTTTATGGGCTTGATGCTGTTACAAAAGCACTCCAGGAAATATCTGAAGGAGATCCTGATAAGCAAAATTATTCTATACTTCAAAAAATATCTTTCGGCGTTTATACTTTTGATTTAGCTGTTTCAAAATATATTTCTTCCACAGGCGGCTCGTTTGATGATCTTACAGTCAGTGTTGATGTTGCTGACTATACGAACATCCAGGGTGGATTCGGATTGTTTGGATCGTATTCAAAAAAGAGTTATACAAAGCTAAGATTCTTACAGAGTTATATAGAAACATTCGGTTATAATTTTATAGTTGAAAATTAGAAATGAGCACATTGAAAGTATCAAATAAAAATAAAATTAGAATTTATTATCTCATTTCATTCCTTGTATTTGTTTTATTTCTTTTAGGATGTGATAAAGAAGTATCCCGGTCACCGGTTGAATCCGAAGCACCAAAAGGATTTATTTATGTTGATTCAAATCCGCAGGGATTTACAATTTATTTGAATGATAGAAACACCGGAAGACAAACACCAGATAGCATTTCATACATTGAAGAAGGAGAGTATGAAATTACTTTAAAGAAAAAGTATTATAAAGATACTTCTGTAGTTGTATCGCTTGCCGAAAATGAAAAACAAAACCTGAGCATAGATATTTTTTCTAATCCATCAATGTATGGGAAATTATCATTGACAACTTTGCCTGCCGGAGCTTCAATCACTTTTAATGATTCATTGTTGAATCAGGTTACACCCATTACACTTCAAAACTTGTTACCGGGACTTTACTATGTGAAATTCAAATTGTATGACCACAGGGATAAAATAATTCCAGTAATTGTGGAAAGTAGTAAGTCCAATAGTTACACGGAAGTGTTGCGTGATACTTCAGTCTGGGTGGACTTTCAAGTATTTAATTCTGGAATACAGTCAAATTCGTTAACTGATATTGCAGTTGATCAAAATAATGCAAAGTGGATTGGGACGTTGGAAAAGGGAGTAATAAAATATGATGAGCTCAACTTTGTTAGCTTCAATACTGCTAATTCTCCAATACCCGATAATCGGATAAACTGTATTTCAGTTGATCCTCAGAACAGAGTCTGGGTAGGAACCGATTTTGGGATTGGAGTTTTTGATGGTACAAGCTGGATTATCTATAACAGAAATAATTCAGGGTTAACAGCAGAAATTATTAATGAAATTGATTTCGATAATGTTGGGAATGCCTGGATTGCTACTTCAGCAAATTTTGTAAAGTTTGATGGTATTAGCTGGACGATATATCAAGATCAAAATGAATTCTATTGGTCCAACAGCATTTATAAAGAATCGGATAATAAAATTTGGCTTGGCACAGTTGCAGATGGAATTATTAATTTTGTAAATGGAACTCACACACGATTGTTACAGCCGGTTTATGGATATCCTTCAAATACAATAACCTCAATAGAACGCGATCAATTAAATAATATCTGGTTTTGCTTTTTGCCAGACACAGCGGGCAGAGGTGGAATTTCCTATTGGGATGGAACTTCATTCAACAATTATTTTATTGGTTCACCGCAAGTAAATGTTAACAAAATATTTATTGATAATACGAATATTAAGTGGATTGCTTCTTCAGAGGGTTTTATTGTTTATGATGCACAAAATATTTCTACTGCATTCAGGACAAATAATTCATTAATAAGCTCAAATATTATCAACTCTTGTGTTCGAGATCTTAACGGAAATGTTTGGATTACAACCTTTGCAAGCGGATTGAATAAGTATAAACCGTAGAATGGAGTTCACCTTTCGGGTGGACTCCATCTTGCCGAACATATAATCAAACTTTTCTATTTTTGAAGAGGAGAAGAAAATAAATTCTTTTTCAGAATTAAATTTATTCTTGAATAAAGTTCTGTCAACTAAACTTCCATTTCTTAAACCAGCTAAATCCTTATAACTGGAAAAGTTCCATTCATAAATTTTATTTACAAGCGATCTTCGTACTGGATTTTGATGAATATAATTTATTAGATTCCACATATATTCTTCATCTCCAACAAGTTTTGCTTTTGTATGATTCTGGAATAAACTTCCGGTTCTAGCATATGATTTGTTCATTGCTTTTGTGTATGAACTCAGCAATATGCCGATATTTGTTTTAATTAAATCAGTTTCCTTTGATACTATTTTGATTAGAAAATGAAAGTGGTCGGGCATTAAGCAATAACAAATAGTTTGAACGTAGTTGCTGAGATATTTTCGATACTTCTCCAAAAAGAACAAATAATTTCGGTTCTCTTTAAAAACTACTTCTTTATTATTCGAACGGTTGTACAGGTGATAATATTTATTTTTAATTAAATGCATTTGGCTCTATGTAGAGCCCACCTCTAAGGTGGACTCTACTTTTCCACTGCGAATACTGAATCAAGTACTGTCCCATCAACCCATTTAATTATTGCAACAACATTATCTTTATTCACTTTGGGTTTTGCTGGAACGCCACCACAAATCTCATCAACTTCTTTCTTTATTTGTTTAATATCTTTAATTGGAAGTCCGGAATCTTTAACTGCTTTAATTAAATCTTTTCGTTTTGGATTTATTGCTATTCCTCTTTCTGTAATAATGACATCTATCAGTTCACCCGGACCGCAAAGAGTTGTTACCTCATCAACAATAACAGGAATCCGATCTCTGAAAGAAGGAATTGCAAGAATCGTACAATTTGAATAAAGACAGTTCTGCCAGCCGCCAATTCCGTGAAGCAAATAACCGTCAGAATGAGTAACTACATTTGCATTAAAATTTATATCAACTTCAGTTGCGCCGAGAACTGCAACATCAACCATTGAAGCAAAATTTCCTTTGCCGTGAAAGTTGTAACTTGTAAATGGAGATGTGTTTATGTGATTTGCATTTTCTCTCATACTTCTAACACCTTCAAGATCAAAAGTTTGTCCATCTAGAATATAATCGGTTAAACCTTCTTCAAGTAATTGAACTAGATACTTTGTGCTACCGCCGCGCATAAATCTTGCCTTAACACCTTTGGCTTTCATTTTTTCTTTAAGGAAAAGTACAAATGCAAGATTAGTTCCGCCGGCTCCTGCCTGAAGTGAAAAGCCATCTTTCATTATTCCGGCTGCTTCAATAAAATCCGCGACATATTCTGCGATTAGCAATCGGTCAGGAGATTTTGTTACTTCAGTAGTACCTGATACAATTTTTTTTGAATCGCCGAGTGAATCAACTTCAACAACATAATCAACATTGTTCCCCTGAATTTGCCACGGTACACAGGGGAAGGGCACCAGGTTATCTGTTACAATGATTACACGATCTGCATATTCTGAATCTCCAAGTGCAAATCCGATTAATCCGCAAGCAGATTTTCCTCGGTCTCCGGTTGCATTTCCAAAAGGATCGGCAGTTGGTGCTGCAATAACTGCAATATCAATGTGAACTTCTCCATCCTGAATTGATTGGTATCTTCCACCATGTGAACGAAGAACTCCAACACCCTTCATCTTTCCCTCAGAAGTGAATTTGCCGAGAGGTCCGTTCATACTTCCTTCAATGTGATGAATTGTTCCATCTTCCAGATATTTTATTAAATGTGAATGAATGGGGAATGAAGCAGATGGAAACCAGCGAATATTTTTTATTCCCATTTCTTTAACTGAATCGAATAACAAATTAGTAACTGCATCACCATTTCTTAAATGATGATGAGTTGAAATCGTCATTCCATTTTTTAATCCTGCTTTTTTCAAAGCGGTCTTTAAATCTTTAACAACCTTATTTCCATCTTTCGGAAAATCGATGCAGGATCGAATTGGAGGTTTTGCTTTATTACCTTTCGGTTTGTACTTATTAATTCCCTGAAAGGGAATCTGTTGTTGTCCGTTTACCTCTGTTGGGACTAATCGCCCTGCTGCATTTTTTACTAATTTCATATTTAAATCCTTTAAGAAATGGAACACTGATCTAACAGATCGAACGGATTAAAACTGATCAGTTCAAATCTGTTAAACCTGCCTCTGCAGGTAGGTTAGTTTAATCTGCGTTCTATTGTTTTTTCCAATTTTTATTTAACAAGTTATTTATGATAGCTAAATCAATCGTTCTTATTGCTCTCTTAACAACCGGTGGATCAATCATTTTGCTTCCAAGAGAAACAACACCCAATCCTTTTTTCTCAGCTTCTTCAAATGCAAGAACAATCTTTTTTGCTTTTTCAATTTCTTCAACTGTTGGTGCAAATGCTTCGTGTACAACTTTTATCTGTCTTGGATGAATACATCCTTTTCCTTCAAATCCGAGTGACTTTGCTTCTATAACACTTTGGCGTAAAGCTTCCATATCGGAAACATCAGAGAAAACAGAATCAATCGCCTGTATTCCTGCTGCTTTCGCTGCATTTACAATCATCTGCCTTGCAAGAAAACTTTCCCTTCCTTCATACGTTCTTTGTGTTCCAATGTCTGCGGTGTAATCCTCAAGTCCTATTGTGAGTGCACAATTATTTTTAGAAGCAGAAGCGATCTCGTAGGCTTTTATAACTCCAAGCGCACTTTCAATTATCGGCATAAAGAAAATATTATTATTTACTTTATGGAGTTTACTTAATCTCTCAACCTCTTTTTCAATATCTTTGATTTGTCCAGCCGATTCGCATTTAGGAATCAATATTACATTCAGGTTATGAGGAACAATAAACTTTAAATCATCCAATCCTTTTGGAAGTTGATTAATTCTGACCATCCTCTCTGCTCCGTAAAAATCAACTGATCGCAATGCATTCCTTACCAATAATTGAGCAGCATCTTTTTCGGATGGTGCAACACTGTCTTCTAAATCAAGAATAATTCCATCGGGGGAATGAAGTCCTGCATTAACGAAAAATTTTGGTTCATTGCCGGGAAGATAAAGTCTGCTTCTTCTTAATTGATTTTTTTTACTACCATTAAAATTCTTCTCATTGACTGGAAGCAGATATTCTTTTTTTGTTTGAGGTAAAGCTCTTTTGAGTGCTGTTTCAAATCTGGCAGCCATTGTAAATGGAAGTGCACCGTAATCTTCAATTTTTATTTTTGCGTTTTTTAGATTAAAGAATTTGCACATATCCAGAATCAGTTCACGGATTGATTCTCCGTACATAGATTCAACTTTGCTCTGGAGATTGAGTTTGATCCCACCGCTCTCTTTTGGTTCGAATTCTACGTAACAATCAGAGCGAACGGATTCGCCTCTAGGTCCTGCGGAACTTCTTTTACTCTTAGTATTCATATTTTGTTTTGTGAAATTTTAAAGTAATAAATAAGTATTTATAGAGTTCTGTCATTTGCTTCGCGACATTGAATTGTCATTTATAGTCATTCGTTGTTAGGAGTTTTACCAATAGTTTTAATATAATTATTTAGTTTCACACCGATCGTATCAAGTTCAGTGATAAATTCCAAATAAGTTTTTTCATCAATTAATTTTCGATTATTTGCTTTTCTTATCCACGTCTTTGTCTCAAACAATGATCCTCTTGAATAATAGCAAAATTGTTTGTTTTCTTTATAAAATATCTCCCGAATCCTTCACTTAAATTTGCGGCAATTGAATCTGAAGCTTTTACAAGTTGCTTCCCAATTGTATCCTTCAAAAAATAATCCACTTAATTACGATGTCCCAAATTCTTTCAGCAATATCCATTGATAGTTGCTAAACTTGTAATTCCTCAATTTCAATTTACCTCCGTATTACTGAAAATTAATGACATCAATGACCTAATGACTACAAATGACCTTCCCTCAGACATTTAATTTCTTCATAAACTCTTTTGCTGTTAACTGCTCAGCGCTAAAAATTGCTTCTTTAACTTCTTTTCTTCGTCCTGATACAAGAAGTTTTTCTGATAGTCCTTCAAACTTGTTATCAAGGTCTTCCATTGTCATTGGTTCTCTCGGATCACCTTTTGGATATTCAAGATATTCAGAAAACTCTCTTCCATCTTTTGTCTTAACAACAACTTTACTCGGCTGCTTTGCAGGAAACATATTTTCAAATTCCTTTGAAGGTTCACCTTTAATTTTATCGATAACTTCCCAGATTCTCGGATCTTTGAACTTCTCATCACTGAAAGAGCTTGTTGTAATTTTATGATCAACTAGCGCAGCCGCAATGCAGTAGGGAAGTGAGTGATCAGCAGTTTCTCTTGATTCAGGACGATACTTGTGCGGATCAAAAAGAATATCATAAGCCTGCGCAAGAGTAGTAAGTGTAACACTTTCAATCTGATCGTAAGTAATATTGTTTTTTGTTACAGCATTCAATGTTGCGGAAAGATGTGTGTGAGTTAATGCCTCAGTAGGGAAAGCTTTCATACTGCATTCCATTATTTTATATGATTCACCAAGTCCGCCGGTTAGCTTTTCAAGATTCCATTTCCATTCTGATGTTCCATCTCTTCCTTTCATACTCACCGGTTCTACTTTCTGTTCTTTGGCATTCCAACCGAGAAATGTATCCATAAAACCTTCTTTGCCTTCGAATACTGCTTCGGTTCCGGAATAACCTTCTTTCGCCATCAATGCTGCAAAGACTCCACTTTGAACAGCCATAGGATCGACAGTGTTTTTCATCATCGTTAATTTGCCTGCAGTTGGACAACCGATTGTATGATTGTGACTTCCATTTATTCCGATTGCATTCACCATTTGATCGGCATTCAGTCCGAGCATCTTTCCTGCAACAATGGGAGATACAAACTGAGTTAATGTTGCGTGATGCCATTTGCGTTCACGAACTCCCGGAGAAGCAAACAAACAAAGTCTTTGTTCAAATTCATAAGCAAGAACGATTGCAGTAATTACTTCTTTCATCGAAGCACCAACCATTTCAGCAACTGAGAGAGCAGCAGGAATTATATCTGATGGATGAGATGGGTCTTCTTTCCAGTAAATATCATTAAAGTCCAATGCACGAATCATCAAAGAATTTATTAGAGTTGTGTTTACTGCGGGAAGCTTGTCACCAAATCCGATAACTGTGGCTTCACCTTTTCCTCCCATTTCTTTGTAAATATCTCTGATGATGTTTACATCTTTTGTATGATATCCGCCGTACGCACAGCCGACTGAATCGTACAAATATCTTTTGACTTCGTTAACGACTTCTTTGGGTAAGTCTTCGTACTTGAGTTTGATTGCGAATTCTGAGATTGTTCTTGAGATTGATTTTTGCATAAAGATAATTTCCGAATTACTTATTTGATAAATTGTTTATCGTCATTGCGAGCGAAGCGAAGCAATCTAATCATTGAAAGAGATTGCTTCATCCCGATTTCATCGGAATTCGCAATGACATTCGTTTTATAAATTCTTCTTCACCCACTCTTCAAGTCCACCAACGATAATCAATTCTTGTGCGGCTTCACCAACAGGATCGATTGAATAATCTTTTCCATCAAAATTGATTGAAGAGTTTTCAAAATCTATTTTTACATTTTTGTTTGTTTGGACTGTAAGTTTTTCTTTTCCATATTTTTCTTTCAGATCATTCACCAAATCAGAGCATTCAATAATTAAAAATCCATTGTTGATTGCATTACGTGCATAAGTCTCACTAAATGAACCGGCGATTACACAAGCAATTCCTTTATAAATAAATGCAGTTGCTGCTTGTTCACGAGAACTTCCGGTTCCGAAATTAAATCCGCCGACAACAACATCACCTTTCTTTGCCATCTTTCCAAATTCTGGATCATAATTTTCCATAACGACTCCGGCTTGCTGTTCGGGAGTGAAGTCATCCATATAAGTATACTTACCGGGATAAATTCCATCTGTGTTCAAATTATCCTGATGACAAAATAAAAGATTCCCTTCAATCACAGAAGGAAATTCCGAGAGAATTTTTACTGAAGATTTTTTTGACTGAAGATTTTTTATTGATTTTAATTTCAGCTTTGATTTTTTTGTCTTTCCATTTCCTCCAATCGTAATCAATTTGTCCAGCAATTGCAGATGCAGCAACTACAGCAGGTGAAGCAAGATATGCAAACGCACTTGGTGAACCCATTCTTCCTTTAAAATTTCTGTTGGTTGCAGAAATTCCGACTTCACCATCTTCAAGCAAACCGGTTCCGAGTCCGATACAAGGACCACAGCCCGGTGGTAATGGTTTTGCCCCAGCTTCAATTAATGCTTGCCAGTAACCAGCGAGTTCACTTTCTTTTTGAACTTCGCTTGATGCAGCAGCAATATAAAACTCAACTCCTTCTGCAACTTTTTTGCCTTTCACAACTTCTGCTGCTTCTTTTATATCATCAAGTCTGCTGTTCACGCATGAAACAAGATATGCTTTGTTGATTTTCAGATTTTTCTTTTTCAATTCTGAAACCGAGTTCATCACTTTGACAGAATTTGGTCCCGATACATAAGGCTCAATTGTCGAGAGATCAATCTTTAATTCTTTAGAATAGAAAGCATCAGTATCCGATTTAATAATATTTTTTTCTAAATTCAGAAATTCTATTCTCATTTATTCTCGGATGTTTTCCATGTCCGTCTCTATCAGAATAAACTCCCTCAAGTCCTCTCTTCTGAATGTATTTATCTCTTCCTCTCAACCACTCAATTGTTTTTTTATCGATAGAGAACAAACCAACAAGTGCACCCCATTCTGTTGTCATATTTGCAATCGTTAATCTTTCCTCGACTGTGAGATTTTGAATTCCATCTCCAACAAATTCAATTGCGTGATTCAAAACTTCATCATTATTAAAATATCCGCAGAGAGAAATGATCACATCTTTTCCGGTTACACCGCTTTGAAGTTTTCCTGTTAACTCAACTTTTGCAATCGGAGGAACTTTCCACCAGGTTCTTCCGGTTGCCCAGATTGAAGCAGCATCAGTACGAACAATTGGAGTTCCCAAGCAACCTAATCCGCCATACATATTAGAATGACTGTCTGATGCAACTGCCATTGTTCCCGGCCAGGCATAGCCTTCTTCACACATAATCTGGTGGCCGATTCCTCTTCCAGCAGGATAAAAATCAGCTCCCATCGACTTAGAAAATTCTTCTATCTTTTTGTACTTCTCTAAATTCTTTTCAGTTTTATTCTGAATGTCGTGATCGAGTGTGTGAACAACCTGTCTTGGATTAAAAAGTTTTTTTGCACCAATAGATTTAAACTTTGGAATGACTGCACCTGTGTTATCGTGTGTCATCACATAAGCTGGTTGAATCATTATGTAATCACCGGAATGAACTTCGTGATCAGGTGATAAACCAACTGCATATTTTTGGGCTATTTTTTCTGTTAGTGTTTGACTCATATTATTCTCCGTAATCTTGTTCTCAGCAAGAGGTAAAAGGTGAGAAGCAAGAGGTTTTTATTTAATTTTCTTTTTTAATGAAGTTATCATTGCAAATAAACTGTTCAGTAATTTTTCAATTTCTACTAACTCATTCTTATTACATAATTTCAACTTAAGTGCTATTTCTAATTGAGTATCAATCTCAACTAATGATGATCTAGATATCTCAAGAAATCTGATTTTCTCAAGTTTAGAAGTTCGTGATAGTCCTTCAGCAACATTTGAACTTACAGAAACTGAAGCTCTTCTCAGTTGACTTACTAATCCAAATAATTCTTCTTTGGGAAATTGAGAAGTCAAAAAATAAATTTTTGAAACCAATTCTAAACTGAAATTCCATATATCTAATTTTTTATGACTAAGTTCCAGCATTCTTACTTCTAACCTCTCTCCTCTAACCTCTCACGCTTTAAACGGTTCAAATGAAACAAAATCTGCATGATGAACTATTATAGCTTCAACACTTCGTTTAGCATCATCGCCTTCTTTTGCATGATATGCAATTATATGCTGAACTTCTGGTGGTAAACCGAAACGGTCAGCAATTGCAACACCGCTGAAAGGATGACGCAAAAGTTTTCCTGCTTTGCTTGTTGTTAATTTTCCATCAACTTTATCGTACTCGATCAGTTTTCCGACATCAATTAAGATTGCACCTGAAATCAGTAGATCCATATCAATTTTTATTTCATCACCAAAATTTTCCTTCATTCGTTTTGCAATTTCAACCGAAAGCTGAACAGCAGTTCGTTTGTGATTCATAAATGTGATTTTGCAATCTTTAATCAATAGTGAAAATGGTATAACTTCAAGGTCCTCAGCAGTTAAAACAGAATTCTCGATTGCATATATCCAGCAATCAAGAGTTTTCTCTCTTAATTCTTTATTTTGAATCCAATTTATTTCAGGCCAGATTTTTAAAACTTTTTCGCGCATTTATTATCTCCAAAAAAAAATTATTTGACGGTTTCGCTAACTAAGGTTTTCCCATTTACTAAAACATTATAAGCTTTTATCCCTAGCAAAACAGCAAGCGTAAATAACAATACTGAAATGATAGTTAGCGTATAATTATCGATCATAAAATTTTGATATATCAACATTCCCAGTGCAGTTAAAGTAACAGCAAACATAAAGATCATAGGGATAAGTACGAACAGATATCCCTTCTTCAAATTTGCAACCCAGACTGTTAAAGCAAGAAGAGCCAATGCAGCAAGTAACTGATTTGCACTTCCAAAGACAGGCCAGATAGACATTGTCTGGCCACTGAATGTTAATGCGGCTCCAACAATTATAGTAATTCCGGTTGATACATATCTGTTAGTGATAAATACAACTTTCTTTGTAGTTTCTTGATGCTCAAAAAATTCCTGGAACATAAATCTTGCTAATCTAGTAGCTGTATCCAGTGATGTTAAAGCGAATGCAGAGACAGCAAGTGCAGTAAATGTTTGAGCAAGAGGGATTGAAATATTTAAAGAGGAATCGCGTTTATAAATCTTGCGACTCCAACTGAGAAAGCTGTGACCGGTCCTTTCGTGGTAAGGATATTAATAAATTCTTCATTTACCATTGATGCAACTGCAATCAAAGATAAAACCGCGAGCATACCTTCAATCAGCATTCCACCGTAACCAATAATTCTTCCGTCAGTTTCTTTGTTGAGTTGCTTTGCCGTTGTTCCGCTTCCGACAATTGAATGAAATCCACTGATGGCACCACAAGCAACTGTAACAAATAAGGCAGGGAAGAGATATCCAACTTTATCTAATGAAAAAGAATTGAATGCGGGGATATTAATTGCTGGTGCTGCGAAAAAGATACCGACCAATCCACCAAACATTAATGCATAAAGAAAAAATGAGTTTAAATAATCTCTCGGTTGAAGTAATATCCAGACAGGAACTGTTGATGCAATAAAAATGTATCCGAATAAAATTAGTTGCCAGCTAAAATTATCAAGCTGAATTGGAAATAAATTTCCTGCCGGTATAGAAAGGAAAAGTAAAATCACTCCAATTATTGTTGCGAGCCAAAGACTAACTTTCAATCTATAGATAGCTATTCCAAAAAGCACTGCAAGTATCATAAAGAGTATTGACGAGGTACCAGCGCTTGGAATATGAGTAAAAGTGTCAGAAACGATTATTGTAAAAACTGCGATTACAAGAATCAGAGTTGCCCAGGCAAAAATTAGAAATAGTTTTTTACCACTAATTCCGATGTATGATTGAATTATAAATCCAATTGATTTGCTCTGGTGACGAACTGATGCAACAATAGATGAATAATCGTGAACTCCGCCGATAAATATTGCTCCGAATACAACCCAGAGATAAACAGGAATCCAGCCGAAACCTGCGGCTATCACAGGGCCAACAATTGGACCAGCGCCAGCGATAGATGCAAAGTGATGCCCAAGCAAAACGGGAGCTTTTGCCGGGCAGTAATCAACTCCGTCATACATAGTATGTGAAGGAGTTTCTTTGCTGTTGTTTACCTCAAGTCGTTTGGTTAAAAATCCGCCATACAACTTGTATGCAACAAAATACATTACTAATGCAATCAGGACTAATTCTATTCCGTTCATAAAGTTTTATTGTCGTATTGTTTCATTGCTGTATTGTTAATGGCTTAATTTGGTCTGCGTATAATTAATTAGATGATGAATTGATTTAGGAAGTTTTTGTAGTTCAGAGAGAATGTGTTCGTACTCTTCTTTTTTCAATAACATTCTTCTCTTAGCTTTTTCATTCTCATCTAAGGATTCAAATAATGAACCATAACTAATCCTGTAAAATCTGATTTTATCTTTCTTAGTAAAATTCTCCGAAATAGAATCAACCGCTCGAACAAATTGTAGTCCCAAGGTTGTTTTCGGAAAGTAATCCCATTTGACTACTAAATCCCAAACATAATTACTCAGATTGAAAGCAATTTTATAGGCTTCAATATCATTTAGTTTAAGATATTTTTTACTTTCCATTTAGCATTGCCAAACAATAAAACAATATAGCAATCAAACCATTTTTTTAATTATTTCATCTGTCATTTGTTGAGTTGTGCAAGCTCCATTCTTAAATACATCTGGACCACCGCGTAATTTCATCATATCGTAAGTTTTTACTTTTCCTTCTTCAACAACTTTAGATATTGCCTTTCTGATCTTATCAGCTTTCGCTTTTTCTCCGATATGATCGAGCATCATACAAGCACTCATTATCATTGCAATTGGATTTACAATTGATGGATTTAATTCCTGGTATTTTGGTGCACTTCCGTGAGTTGGTTCGAAGACTGCAACTTCATCACCGAGGTTTGCACTGCAAGCAAAGCCAAGTCCGCCGACTAATCCAGCAAATCCATCAGAAATAATATCGCCGAACATATTTTCAGCAACAACAACTCCGTAGTCTTCGGGATTTTTTGTTAGCCACATCATTTGTGCATCTATGTTTGTATCCCACATAGCAATACCCGGAAATTCTTTTGCAACTTCTTTTCCGATTTTCAACATCATACCGGAAGTTTCGCGGAGGACATTTGGTTTTTCACAAATAGTTACATTTTTATACTCATATTTTTTTGCATACTCAAATGCTGCTCTGATAATTCTTGTCGCAGCATTTTTAGTAATCACTCTTGTTGAAATTGAAAGTTCTTCATTTGGAACATCTTTGAATGCTTTCCACTTTGGATGAGACTCGAATGCTGCTCTTACATTTGCGGGAGGATTCGTCCACTCAATACCTGCATAAAGACCTTCAGTATTTTGTCTGAATATTACTGTATTCACTAATGGTTCTTCGTAACTGCCTTTGCCATTTTTTCGAATAAAGTTTAAAGGATTTCCTTTGAATGAAATACAAGGACGGATACAAATATCAAGATTAAATAACTGTCTCATCGAAACAATTGGAGAGAAATAAGAAAATCCTTTCCCTTTTAGTGATGGATCAAGTTCTT
The DNA here is from genome assembly GCA_963790385.1 of uncultured Ignavibacteriaceae bacterium. Lineage (GTDB taxonomy): Bacteria > Bacteroidota > Ignavibacteria > Ignavibacteriales > Ignavibacteriaceae > IGN2. The sequence goes on along the minus strand of CAWBOG010000002.1, from coordinate 41,093 downwards.
TTTCTGCTGCATCTTTAGGTTTGGAAGTTATGGCGCCGAACAAACCAAGTTTATGTTTTTTTAGCAAGTCAATTGTTCTCTGCGGAAGTGCATTTCCTTCGCTGCACCAGAAATCCCAACCAATATCTCCGTGAACATATTCAGCCTCAAATCCTACTGCATCTAAAACTCTGATTGATTCTGGTAATACTGTTTTACCAATGCCATCTCCGGGCATGGCTACTACTGTTCTTTTCATAAAAATTAATCCTGAAAAAGTGAAAAAATTGTATAGGAAAATTAGATAAATGGGCTTAGCTAAACAAGATTAGATAGCGGTTCGAGATGTAGATTAATTCTAATTAAAGATAAGTTTTAACACAATTATGAAATATATTTCGATATGGAATATAAATTTATCCCAATTCAGACAGCCAGATGAAAAAGCCTGCTAAACTTAATCGTACACTTCAAATTAAAAGTGAAGAAATTAAGAAGTATAAATCACAATTAGTTAGGTTGGATAAACTGGTAAATTTAAAATCCATCACTAATAAAATAATTAATGAAGATTTATTCGATGTAATAGATATTCTTCCGGAAAAATTTGTTGACCTATTATTTATCGATCCGCCTTATAACCTGACAAAAAAATTTAACGAATGGTCATTCAAAGAGATGGAAATTATTAAATATGAAGAATGGCTTGAATCGTGGCTAAATAAATTGAAAAAAATATTAAAACAGAATTCTTCAATCTATATTTGCGGTGATTGGAAATCTTCATCATCAATTTTTAAAGTCGGCTCAAAATATTTTCAGGTTAGAAATAGAATTACATGGGAGAGAGAAAAGGGAAGAGGTGCAAAAGCAAATTGGAAAAATTGCACGGAGGATATTTGGTTTTTCACAAATTCTACTGATTATACATTTAATGTTGAAAAAGTAAAACTTAGAAGAAAAGTTCTGGCTCCATACAGAGATGAAAAAAGAAATCCAAAAGATTGGGGGCAAAATGCCGAAGGAAATTTCAGAGATACATATCCTTCCAATATCTGGAACGATATTTCAATACCGTTCTGGTCAATGCCGGAAAATACTGAGCATCCAACGCAAAAACCAGAAAAGCTTTTGGCTAAAATTATACTTGCCGGTACAAATGAAAGTGATTTAGTATTCGATCCTTTTCTTGGTTCAGGAACTACCGCAGTAGTTGCTAAAAAGTTGCGAAGAAAATATGTGGGGGTTGAAGTAGATGAATATTATTGTTGCCTTGCACAAAAGAGATTGGAATTAGCTGAAACAGAGAGTAGAATTCAGGGTTATGAAGATGGGGTCTTCTGGGAACGAAATACTTTGATAGAACAGGTCAAAAGTCAAAGAGCTCGTCCCGAAAATGATTCGGGATCAAAAGCCAAACGAAAATGAATCTTTATTGTCAGCTTTAATGGTTAAATTTCAATTATAAATTTTTAATTATTCATTCTAAATTATTTTGGGTGCCAGTTAACAGGCAAATGCCCAACTCCACCAGGTCCGGAAGGAAGCAGTGGTAAGCAATAGTTTGTGTAGCTGGTTACCCTTTTTTAATAACTGGTGGTAACAGAAATTCAAGAACACCATTCCCAATTACCGGTTTATCCTTAAAAGAAATTTTTGCGATTACTGCTGGAGGTATTCTTAAATTTTTATCATTTGAACCAACCATCGAAGCAATATGATTTCCTAAATCAGGCTGATGTCCTACCATTGCAATATCATCCAAACTTAATGTCCTTGCAATCGAAAGTAGATCTTCGGTCAAACCTCCGTTTAACAGACATATTTCTTCTACTACTTCAAACGACGGTTTAAAAACACTATTAATGATTATAGCAGTTTGCTTTGCACGTTTTAATGGTGAGGTTAGAATAATATCAAAATTATTAATAAACTTTTCCCACACTTCTATCGAACTCTTTATTGTCTCAACCCCATTCAAGGTCAATGATCTTTCCTCGTGAGGTTTGCCTTCTGATGTTTCTTCTGCTTCACCATGTCTGATAAGGTAAATATTCATATTACTAAGGTAACGGATTGTTTGTGGAATTGCTTGATGGAATCTGCTGTTTAATAATTATTCCTTGAAAATCTTCTATTTCTTTTTTAACATAATTATCAAACAGGTCAGTCTTGCTTAAATATTTTTTTAAATCTGAATTGAAATAAAATGTATCTGGTTGATTATTAATTCCACTTTCTATGGGTTCACTAATATTGGTTAAGATGTAGTTAGGTGTAATTGATTCTACTGTCTGGTAAGATAAAAGATTGTCTTTTGCAAAACGACTCAATGATCTGTAAACTAATGAAGCGGAATTATTACCCAATTCATATATTGAAAGTCGATCAATACTTAAAACATCCTTTGTGAAAAATCGTTCTTGCAGAAAAACAAATTTTCGTTCTCCAGATTCTATCCATTTAGTATTTAAGTATCCGTTAAGTGATTTATCAAGAAGATATAAATTCAGGCTGTTATCATAAATTGCAAAAATATTTAGTTTCGGATCAGAGTATTCGAGAATAACCGAATAGTAAGTGGTATCATTATTCTGGAGTTCATCAATGTACAATTGATTGTAATCATTTTTACCAATGTGTCTGGAACTCAGCAATCCCTGGAGCTTGGTGCTAGCAGCTTGATCACCCGCGATTGCGTCAGTTATTAAGTTCTCAATATCTGATTTATTGACTTGCTCTTTATCTGAGCTGCAAGAAGAAATAAACAAAGCAACCAGAGTAAGAATCGCAAATAAGAATTTTTGCATTAAATATCCTCTCTTATCAATTGTAAAAATAAGAATTATTTTTGAAATATTTATTTGATGGACTATATTTCTAAAGAGATTCAATTAAGTATTGTTTTAAATTTGAACGAATTCATTGAATAAAATCATTTTATTCTTCTTTTGCATCATTGCTTTTAGCACTGACCTGATTGGGCAGAAAATAGAAACTCCCGCTCTTGTGCTTTCAGGAATTAGCTTTGAAATAAAGGGTGACGAACTACCTGATAGTTTAAATTCAATAAGTATGAAATTTTTCAGTGATGATTTTACGCACGAATTTAATTTAATTCTTACTGAAGGTTCATTTGATACAATACTCACAATTCCAAACGCCGGTAAATATCAGCTAATTTTTTCAGGAATTGAAACCGGAGAAACATCAGTAAATGTCATTCCTGGAATTTTAAGTATTATCCCACCGCTACTAGCAATAGCACTCGCATTGATTTTCAGACAAGTTATTATTTCACTGATTCTCGGAATTTATTCCGGTGCTCTTTTCATTTATGGATTTGATCCACTTACAGCTTTATTAAGATTAGTTGATACATATATTATCGAATCAGTTAGCGATGTTTCTCACACTCAGATAATTGTTTTCACTTTGCTTTTTGGTGGAGTAATTGGTTTGATCTCACGAAGTGGTGGAACAACCGGAATTGCTAACTCACTTTCAAAATTTGCACGAACTAGAAAATCCGGAATGCTCACAGCCTGGCTTTCGGGATTAATTATTTTCTTTGATGACTATGCAAATGCACTTGTAGTCGGTAATCTGATGAGACCAATTACAGATAAGCTGAAAATCTCCCGTGAAAAACTTTCATTCATTGTTGATGCAACATCAGCACCTGTTGCAAGTATATTTATCGTTTCCTCATGGATTGGCTATGAAGTTGGATTAATTCAGGATGGTTTGAATACAATTGGCTCTTCACTCAATGGTTATTCGGTTTTTCTTGATACTATAATTTTTCGATTCTATCCACTTGCCATGCTTTTCTTTGTTTTTCTCATTGCAATAACAAAAAGAGATTTTGGATCAATGCTTAAAGCTGAACAGCGAGCAGTGCTAGAAGGTAAAGTATCCAGCTATTCATTTACCAATGCAGAATTTGCAGAGAAGAGTGAGCTTTTTGGAAATGAGGATAAAGCTAAATGGTACAACGGAGTAATACCAATTCTTGTTTTAATTTTTGTAACCGTGATCGGATTAATTTTTACCGGAATTGATTCGTTGAGAGAACAGGGAATAAGCGATTATGTAATCAGAGATATCATCAGCAATTCCAATTCTTATCTTGCATTACTTTGGGGAAGTTTTTCTGCTTGTGTTGTTGCAGGTTTGATGATATTGATACAAAAAATTTTAACTCTTCGTGAAACAGTTGATGCATGGTTTGCCGGAATTCGTTCTATGTTTCTAGCAGTGCTTATTTTAACTCTTGCCTGGAGTATTGGTGCAGTCACGAGTGAAATAAGAACAGCAGATTATATTATAAGCTTAATCAGCGATTCAATTGACCCAAGATTTCTTCCTGTTATCGTATTTGCTGTTTGTGGATTAACAAGCTTTGCAACCGGAACAAGCTGGGGAACGATGGCAATAATGTTTCCAATTGTAATTCCGCTTTCTGCAGCCATAACTGGAATGAACAACTACTCACCTGAAGATACTCATTTAATTTTAGTTGGAGTTGTTAGTTCTGTTCTTGCAGGATGTGTTTGGGGAGATCACTGCTCACCAATTTCGGATACGACAATTCTCAGCTCAATGGCTTCCGGTTGCGATCATATAGATCACGTTCGTACTCAGCTTACTTATGCAATTACAGTTGGAATTGTTACAATGTTGATTGGTGATATTCTAACAGCATTTGGTTTATCACCGGTTATTGCTCTGCTACTTATCGCTTCTGTTCTTGTTGGAATTATTTATCTGTGGGGAAAAAGAGTTGATTCGGTTTAATTTGTAGGGAACGGATTCCCATCCGTTCCTAATTTTTGTTTTAATTTTACTTACGGATCGATCGGGAGACCGATCCCTACAAATTAATTTCTGGAATCAAGAAACGGATTAAAGGTAAGATCAGATTTTTCTCTTCCTTTTAAAATCTCATTTAATTTTTCAGTTTCAGAGAGTGTATTATCAACCCAAAGAGTTGTTGGTTTAAGATTTTGTTTTGCAGGAATTAATTCTGAGTTACCAATTGGCAAACCGCTGGAATAAATATTTTTTTCATCAACTAATATTTTTCCGTTCGTAGAAATTAAATAATCACCATCATAAATAATTTGGTATCTCTCTTTCAATATCTTGTAAGTTTCTGAGTATGAATATTGAGTATAGCTTTCGCCCTCACTTGTAAAAGCCAATTTAATTGCGTTAGTCCCTTTGTGCACAAGAACAGGAGTTCCTCTTTCAACTTTATCAAAAACGATTTGCGCATCTTCTCTTGAAAGTCGAACACAGCCGTGAGATACATTTTTCTTACCAAGATATTTATAATAACTTTTTCCTTGCAACGCGTGGAATCCAATTCCATTGTTAAACCCCATCCAGTTCAGCATGACTGTACTGTCAAACTGAACTGAATATTGTTTTTTTGCTTTCCATTGAATTGCAAACAATCCTTGATTTGTTTCCATTCCTTTTTCAACTCTCTTAGTTCCGGAAGAAATAGGAAAGTGAAATTCTGAACCATCTCTTGAATAAAGTGTTGCTTGCTGAGTAGAAAGATTAACTTCAATGAAATGATTTTTGTTCGTGTAAACAGTATCGCGTAATTGTTTGAAGTCGTAACCGGCTAAAGGATGAAATGAGTAATTGACTTTCTTCGGTGAAATGTTTTCCGAGCTTTTAGTTAAGTATGCGCTATTAAAAAATAGAATGGATGTTGTTACTAATAATCCTAAAAATATCTTATTCGTTCTTTTCATTTTTGAAGTACCTCTCCGACAAGTTGGGCTTTCTTATTTCCAATAATTTTTGAAATAGTTTCAGTGTCTGAATTTTTAATTTTTTCAACACTACCCAGCTCGGAGAGCAACTGATATGCCGTTGCTTTTCCTATTCCTTTTATCTCTGTCAGTTCTGTCGTAAAAGTTCTTTTCGATCTTCTTAATCTGTGAAAAGTGATTGCAAAACGATGTGCTTCATCTCTAATTTGCTGTAAAAGCTTTAATCCTGAAGATGTTTTTGGAATCGATTCCGGTTCTGAATTATCAGGAAAAAATACTTCTTCGAGTCTCTTTGCGAGACCAATAATATTGTATTGTTTTATTCCGAGACTGTCTAAAATTTCAACAGCACTTGATAATTGACCTTTACCACCATCTACAATAATTAAATCCGGAATTGATTCTTTGCTTTCAAGAAGACGAGTGTATCGTCGTCGGATCACTTCCTGCATACTTGCAAAGTCATCCGGACCTACAACTTCTTTAATGATGAATTTTTTGTATTCACTTTTCTTTGGTTTGCCATCAACGAACACAACCATACTTGCAACAGAATCAGAGCCCTGAATATTTGAAATATCAAAGCACTCAATTCTTTTCGGCAGAACTTTTAACCTCAAATCTCTTTGCAAAGCTGAAAGTGCAAAAGGAACATTTCCTTCTTTCTTCATTTTTTGAAGCTGAATTTCTTTGAGCTGAAGAATTGCATTTTCTTTACACATCATCACAAGTGCTTTAAGCTCACCTCGCTGAGGAATAAATATTTTTACTTTCTTTTCTGATCTTTGATTCAGCCATTTTTCCAGAAGCTCCTTTTCAAGCGGTTCGACTTCAATCAGAATCTCTTTTGGTATTTCAACATGATCGCCGTAATAAAATTTGATTGCAGCGTTATAAATTTCTTCCAACTCTTCGCCGCCTCGCAGACTTAAATGAAGTTGTTTTTTCCCAACAAGTTTTCCACTCCTGATATTGAAAACAGAGCAAGCAGAATCTCTGTCTTCAAATGCCAGTGAGATAACGTCCCTGTCTTCAAAATCATTGCTGACAACTTTTTGCTTTGATGAAATAATTCTTAGCTGATCAATTTTATCCCGTATCTCGGCAGCTTTTTCAAACTCCATATTCGCAGAAGAATATTTCATTTTTTGATCAAGATCTTTTATCAGGTCATCGGTTCTGCCACGAATAACTTTTACAACTTCATCAACCATTTCGTTGTAGTCTTTTTCACTAACAAGTCCTTCACAGGGTCCATCACATTTTTTTATATGATAATCCAGACACACTTTAAATTTTTTCTTTGCGATTGAATCATCATTAATATCAAACTTGCAGCTTCTGATTTTGAAAACCTGGTTGATCATCCTCAAAGCCGATTTCATATTTTTTACACTTGTGTACGGTCCAAAATATTTTGAACCATCTCGCACCACTCTTCTGGTTGAAAAAATTCTCGGGTAAGGTTCATTTGTTACTTTAATAAATGGGAATGATTTGTCATCCTTTAAATTTACATTGTATCTGGGTTTTAATTCTTTGATTAGATTATTTTCAAGAACAAGTGCTTCAACTTCCGAGTCAGTAATTACCATTTCAAGATCAGCAATTTTACTTACAAGTACTTCCGTTTTTGCGTTTGGATTTTTTGAATGGAAATAACTTTTTACACGGCTGCGGAGGTTGTTTGCTTTACCAACGTAAATTACTTTTTTTTTGTCGTTGAAGAACTGATAAACTCCCGGCTTGGCAGGAAGGTTGGTTAATTTATTTTGGAGTTCAGGATTCATCAGTTAATAGTTATAAATAATTTTTATCCCCTGATGAATCTTTAAATATTTTGGGATTAAATCAATTGAAAAATTCAAATGAGTGGAGTGCTACTTCTTAGGTTTATGCCTTTTCTGCAGTCAAAACTTCATTCTTGCCGATTACTACAATACCACTTTCTGTTACAGTAAATTTTTTCTTATCACCTTCCAGGTCAAAGCCAATTTCATAACCTTCTGGAACATTTACGTTTTTATCAATGATCGCTCTTCGTATACGTGCGTGTCTTCCAATCTTGCAGTTATTCATTATTATTGAGTCTGTTACGTAAGCATAACTGTTCACCCTCACATTCGGACTAAGAATAGAACGTTCAACAAGACCGCCGGAAATTATACAACCATCGCAAACTAATGAGTTCAAACTTCGACCAACTCGCTCACCTTCGTGCGACACAGTTTTGGCTGGTGGAAATTGATACTGGAATCCTCTTATATACCATTCTGAGTCGTACATATTAAAATCAGGAGACACACTCAACAAGTTCATACTAGAAGAGTAATAGCTATCTATTGTCCCAATGTCTTTCCAATACGGCTGAGATTTTTTATTCTCATCAATAAATTTGTAAGCATAAATATTTCTTCCGGTCATTACCATGTATGGAATTACATCCAGTCCAAAATCATTTGAAGGAATATGCTTTTCTTCCATCTCTGTAAATATTTCCCTCAATGCATTTGCATCAAAAACATAAATTCCCATGTTCACAAATGAATGACCCGGATTATCAGGAATTTCAGGCGGAGATTTCGGTTTTTCTATAAACGAATCAACTTTATAATCTGAGTTAACACTAACTATTCCAAATCTGGTAGCTTCATATTTTGGAACTTCTATACAAGCCATTGAAAGATGAGCTTTTTTATCAGTGTGGTATTGAAGCAATTTAAGGTAGTCCATTTTGTAAATATGATCACCACTCAATATTAAAACCTGCTTAGCTTTTCTATCGGATGAAAACAAATTCATATTTTGATAGATGGCATTTGCTGTTCCAAGATACCAGTCATTGTTAAGTTTTCTTTGAGGAGGAATTGAATAAATAAATTCTCCAAGCTCAGGATTGAATATACTCCATGCTTCAAAGATGTGTTGGTTTAAAGAATCAGATTTATACTGAGTTAAAACATAAATTCTTCTTAACTCGGAATTGAGGCAATTTGAAAGAGCAAAATCAATTATTCTGTACTTACCCCCAAAAGATACTGCTGGCTTACTTCGCACTTTTGTAAGTGGATCCAGTCTTTCACCCTGACCTCCAGCCAGGAGCATTGTAATTGTATCTCTTAATATGGATGAACCTTGAAGGGACATTTTCTCTCTTTAATTTCTTTTCAAAGATATATAAATATGGTCTCATTGGCAATTTAAGAAATAGTTAATTCTCAAAAGTTGTAACTTTAGGACGATGATTTATTCCTTTACATTAACAAATTGTTTGGCAAAAGCTAAATGAAGAAAAAAAAGATAATACTGCTCATTTTTCTGTTTCTGCTTATTTTAATTTTACCCGGAGCAGTTTATTACAAGATTCAGCTTTACTACTTGACATATTTTCATACTCATTTTCGTGTTCTGGATGAAAATTATATCACTCCAAATCAAAGAAAAATTGATGTTCACAAATATAATCTGTCATTTGATCTTTATCCGGAAGAGAAAATGTTTATTGCAAAGGCAAAATTATTAGGAGAAGTTCTCGATCAAAATATCGAATCAATCGATCTTAATTTTTATGAAAATTTCAATATTGAAAAAATATTATTGAACGGTGTTTCGACTGAATATGAGAATGAAGGAACGAGGTTATCAATTCCATATAACTCAGAAATGGGAAGAGAATTTATTGTTGAAGTTCATTATGAAGGTACACCAAAGAAGGCAGGTCTAGATGGTTTTGTTTTTGGTAAAAGGAATGACCAATCATTAATTTATAACTTAAGTGAACCGACTTATGCATCAACATGGTTTCCTTGTAATGATCTACCATTCGATAAAACATTACTCGAAATGAGCATAACAAATGATTCGAGCGCAGTTTCTGTATCAAATGGTGTTTTGGTTGATATAAAAACTAACGGCAGCAGAAGAACCTACACGTGGCGAACTGAATATCCTATATCCACTTACCTGATTGCAATCTATTCTTCAGATTATCTTTCATTTTCTGATAACTACATTTCTCTCGATGGAACAGATACTATGAAAGTTGAATACTTTGTTCTTCCCGACAAATATGAAAATGCAAAAATAGATTTTTCAGGGCATGTTAAAATGCTGGAGATACTTTCGCGATTGTTTGGTGAATATCCTTTCCTGAAAGAAAAATATGGTGTTGCAGAATTTCTTTGGTTTCCCGGAGCAATGGAACATCAAACAATTACAGGCGTCTCATCAAATATGATCAGCGGGAAAAATTTTTACGAAGACACGTATGTTCACGAACTTGCCCATCAATGGTGGGGAAATGCTGTTGGCCCAAAATCCTGGAAAGATATTTGGCTGAATGAGGGATTTGCTACTTATTCCGAAGCACTTTATTATGAAGCGGTTTCAGGAAAGAAAGCACTTCAATCAACAATGATGAGTAAATACAGTAGCAATTTTTCAGGAATTCTTGCTGAACCCGGACCTTATCTTTTTACAAGAATTATGTATGATAAAGGTGCTTGGGTACTGCACATGTTAAGATGGGAAGTGGGGGACTCAGCTTTCTTTAATATTATGAAATCGTATTACCAGAAATTCAAATATTCAAATGCTTCGATAGGTGATTTTAAAAGTGTTTGTGAAGAAGTATCAGGACTAAATCTTGAGAAATTTTTTGAACAATGGGTTTATGGCAAAGGGCAGATAGACCTGGAATACAAAACAGAAATAGTAAAATCAGAAAATGGATATCTGACTAAAATTTCTTTGCAACAGGTTCAGGAAGAATATGAAGACTTTTATTTTCCACTTGAAATAAAAATGATCTTCAGTGAACGTATCGAAAAAAGGTTTCGTTATGAAATAATGTCCCGGGATACTCTTCTTGAGATTTCAACAGAAGCAATTCCCGAAAGTATTGAACTCGACCCGGATAATTGGCTCTTGGCTCAAATTAATATGATAGATGAATGAGTGAATTTTTTTTCCTTCCTCATATACTTACTTTTGTTCATAACATCTTAAATTAGTTGAGCTTGTGGAAAAAGTATATTTCTTTATTTCGGATATTCATTTAGGTTTACAGGAAAAAGCTCAGGAAGAAGCGAAAGAAAAAAAACTTGTCAACTTTCTGAAATTCGCAGAAACAAATTGCGATGAACTTTTTATCGTTGGAGATCTTTTCGATTACTGGTTTGAGTACAGACGTGTTTATCAAAAAGGATTTTACCGCACTCTTACGGCATTAAAAGATCTAAGCGAAGCGAAAATTAAATTGCATTACTTTATTGGTAACCACGACTTTCTTCACCGTGATTTTTTTGAGAAAGAATTTGGTGCCATAATGTATGGTGACGGGCTGTCAATCGATTTGAACGGGAAAAAATTTTTCATTGCCCATGGCGATGGAATGGTAAGCAATGATACAGGCTACAATATTCTTAAATGGGTATTGAGGAATAAATTTTTTCAATCACTTTATTCGTTGCTTCATCCTGATCTTGGAATTGCAATTGCGAGCAGAACAAGCAAAACCAGTCGCAACTATACAGATAAAAAAAACTACGGGGAAGTTGATGGATTATACGAGACTGCTAAGAAAAAAATTGATCAAGGATATGACTTTGTCCTGTTTGGGCATTTGCATAAGTATATTTGGAAATCTTATAAACAAGGTAATTACATAAACCTTGGTTCCTGGCTTGATAAACCATGTTTTGGAATATTAAGAAATCAAACTTTTGAAATTGTTGACTTATAAATTTTATTTTTTTAATAGGGGATATGACAGAAACAGATTACGAACAATATTTTAACGATCCTTCTTTCAGAAATAAGAAGATGAAAAAGAAAAGTATAAATAAAAAAAGAAGTAAAGTTTGGCTCATAATCGGGGCAAGTGCGTTAGTTTTGTTTGGAATATTTTTAGCCATTATTTATAGCGGTTTACCTTCACTCGAAGATCTTGAAAATCCAAAGCCACAACTTGCAAGCAAAGTATTTTCTTCTGATGGTGAATTATTAGGTCAATATTTTATCGAAAATAGAATTGAGACAAACCTCAACAAACTTCCCGATCATTTAATTAAAGCTTTAATCGCTACTGAAGACAGAAAATTTTATAGCCATTGGGGTGTTGATGTTACAAGATTCATTAAAGCAATGATTAAAAATGTTTTTTCTCTTTCACTGGGCGAAGGTGCCAGTACAATAACTCAGCAACTAGCGAGAAATCTCTATGAATTAAAAGTAACGCGGGAGACAAAACTTGATAAGGGAATTAGAAAAATCCGTGAATGGATAACAGCAATCCAGATAGAAAAGAATTTTACAAAAAATGAAATTATAGAACTTTATTTAAACGTCTCATATTTTGGAAGAAGTGCTTATGGAATTGAAGCAGCAAGTCGTGTTTATTTTGGAAAAAGTGCAAATGAATTAACTCTTCCGGAAGCAGCAATGTTTATTGCATTGCTTAAATCTCCACGAGATTTTGACCCGGTCAACAATTATGAAAATTCTTTGCAGCGAAGAAATCTTGTTATGTATAATATGGTTTCAACAGGTTTTCTTGACAAAAATGAATATGAAAAACTAAAGCAGGAACCAATTGTACTTGCTTCTGAAAAACCAAGTGTTATGAAAACAATTGCTCCATATTTTATGGAGTACGTCCGTCTGCAAATGTCTGATCTTGCTGATAAGTATGGTTACGATTTATATCGCGATGGTTTGAACATATACACTTCAGTTGATTCACGAATGCAGAAGATAGCAAATGAAGTCTCTGCAAAACACATAGAAGAGTATCAAAAATTATTTGAAAAGAACTGGAGCTGGAATAAAAACAAAGAACTTCTTGCATCATTAATTGATGAAGCTATAAAAAAATCCCGCGAGTATAGGAGCGAAGATTCACAGAAAGAAAAAGCTGCAATTTATAATCGCTTGAAGAAAGATGAACACTTTATTGATTCAGTAAAATTTGTGGCTACAAGAATTGAAGTTGGTTTTGTTGTCATCGATCCATTCACTGGAGAAATAAAAGCCATGGTTGGCGGAACGAACCAGGATTTTGGAAGAGGATTAAATCATGTATCCGGAATAAAAAGACAACCGGGTTCTTCATTTAAACCAATCATTTACTCAACTGCTATGGAAAATGGTTATTATCCATCATATACAATTCTAAATCAAAAATTTGATTACAATGGTTGGAGCCCTTCTAATTCAGATAATGAATATACTGGGTATGAAACTATGAGATTTGCATTAGCTCACTCATTAAACGTAATAACAGGAAGGATGACAATAAGTGAAATAGCTCCACCAAAACAGGTTGTTAAAATTGCTCAAAGAATGGGAATAACTTCAAATATTGATCCGTACCCTGCCATAGCACTTGGAACTTCTGAAGTTACACCACTTGAATTGACTTCTGCATTTGGTACATTTGTAAATAAGGGTGTTCACGTTGAACCAATTTCAATACTGAAAATAGAAGATAAAAATGGAATTTTAATTGATCAGTTTGTTCCTGAATATGTTCAATCAATATCACCTCAAACAGCTTCAATCATGGAAAGCATGATGGAAGATGTTGTTAATTACGGTACTGGTGCTGGAGTCAGAAGATATTACCAATATCCGGCTGCTGGCAAAACTGGAACAACGCAAAATTTTTCTGATGCCTGGTTTGTTGGGTATACTCCCGAACTTGTTGCCGGATGTTGGGTGGGATTTGATGATCACAGGGTGAAGTTTACAGATTGGTATGGTCAGGGTGCAAGAGCAGCGCTTCCGATCTGGGGAATGTTTATGGAAGATGCTTATAAAGAAATAAAAATTCCTGTTGGATATTTTGAATATACAGAAGGAATTGATACTGTTGGTTTCTGTAAAAAGACAATGGAACTTGGAGATTCAAGATTAGCAAATCACTACTGTCCCGAAGTAATTTACGATATTGTAAATTCGAAACATCTTCCAATGACTTGCGAAATTCACACAGATAAGAATGTTATTATCAAAGAAGAGCGATCTGGAGAAACGGGTTGGTGAGTAATAATTTAGAATTTAGAATGTAGAATGTAGAATGAATAATTTTTAGTTAAAGCATTCAATGTAAAATTATTTGAGGAATTTAATTCTTAATTTTACATTATAAATTATTCATTGAATTAGCCCGGATGGTGAAATTGGTATACACGCTAGCTTCAGGAGCTAGTCCACGTAAGTGGGTGGGGGTTCAAGTCCCCCTTCGGGCACGAAAGTAAAGTGCAGGCCTGTCTACCGACAGGTAGATTCAAGTTCTGTTCCGGGCTCAAGATATTAGATTAAGATTTTAGTTTGCTGATTAAATATTCATGCTCTCCAACTTATCTTAATAAATAATCCAGTTACTTTTTGAAAATCATTTCATTTGTTTAGCTTTCTATCAATCTAAAAATTATTTCATCATAACTGCTGAGGAAGCGATGAGAATTTTTGTTTTCTTAGTAATTTTTTTATTAGTTATTACATCAAATATTCGTGCATGGATTTATCCAGAGCATAGAGATATTGCACTTCTTGCAATTGAAAATCTGACTCCTGAATACCGCTCAATACTTGACCAGCTCTGGTCTGAAGCGAGGAAAGGATATGAGGAGAGGCTGACTGAATCTGTAATTGATGCAACTCAAACCGTTAATCTCACTCAACTTGATTATGCTTCCTGGCCAGCTATTTCTGGAGATCATTCCTGTTCACCAGAAAATCTGATGTACAATGTTGTTCACACAGAATGGATTTTACAAGTTGCCAATATTGCAGCGCAACTGAAGATTAATTTGGCTGAAGCGAAAGATAGAAGTCATTTGATTAATTCACTTCGCGATTCTGATATTCAATTCCAAAGAGCTGATCCCGAGTATGCAACGCGTGCTGGCTCTAATAACGTACATTTTTTACTTGCTAGACCAGATGCCAAAACTGATACAAAGACTTATATCAGAGCTTGTGTAACAGAAGGCGTAGATTTAAATGCGCTAGGAGTTTATTGTTGGTTTCACACTAGTGCATTGATGAAAGCAGCCAGATATGCAGATGAGAATCTTTCAGAAACTGAAAAATCGGCTTTGATATTGGGTGCTTTAGCTGATGAAGCCTTTGCATTACATTTTCTTGAAGACGTTTATGCTGCCGGACACACAGCTGGAACCTGGGGAAATGCTTCTCAAAGAAAAGGTACACACGATTATTACAATGAACGAGGGCTCGAAGTTGTTACTTGGAGTGGAAAAATAATGGTTATAACAGGTGATGCTTATATGAGAAATGAAGATGCTGAAGTAGCAGCAGCAAATGTCCAGCGAAGTCTGGAACAATTTATTAAAGTAGCAAGCGGTAAATTGAAATTAGATTATGCTAGTGATCCATTTACTCATGAAAATTTACCAGACTCTTTTAATGTTTGTAAGAATAATTATCAAGTAGCCAGAAATTATAACCCTGAAACTATTCCTTTGCTGGCAGAAGTTTTAATTGAAACTCCGGTTCCAGGACTTGCAACGGGATTGGGAGAACTTCCCAGATTCAAAGCTGAACTTGGAGTGTTTATTGGGATGGCTTCTGATGTAAGAACCAATGGTTTAAATGGGGGATTTGGTGTAGATCAAAATACGGCTGGTGCGGTTGGGGGTTTAGATTTAAATGCACGAATCGGATTAGGAATTGAAGGAGTTATTAATGAATCAGGCGATGGGTTGGTATTTTTAGCTATTGGTTGGCGACAGGATAGTCCATCAAGCATGAAATTTGGTGATGTTCCAAGTCCGCTTGGATCTGGTCAGATCGCATCTGCGATTCCAGGCAGAGACGCCCTAAATTTTAGAATCCGCATGCCTTATTATGTTTTACCTTTTGATCTTTTGATAACAGCGCCAATATTATTGTGGGCTTCACCGGGTACTTTTACTAGCATGGCTGTTACTGCTGGAAACGGAGGATTAATTGCATGGCAGGCTGGTATTGCAACTTCGTTCGGGAGATTCCAGTTTATTCTTGGACGAGAAGTTGGTGTTTCACTATATGGGAGTGGACAGGATCAGGATGCAATTATTGTCCCAACTGATGATGTAACAAATTTAGTAACTTATAAATCTGTTCAACTAGACTTTCCTATTGTTGAGTACAGACCTTTCCGAACCTTTTCATTAGACCAAAGCTCCAGCCTTTGTTTTAAACTTAGTTTTGGTGTTGATTTTCCCTATGATGAGGAGATCATATTACCAGAAGGTGCAATGCTTCCAGAACTAAAAGCAGTCTGGAACATTGGACTTACCATGGAATTCGATTGGAGATATTACTTATAGATAAACTTTGTAATAAAGTTCAGCCAATCGACGATTACATGAAACAGCTTTTAATTAAAGCTGTTTATTGCATCGCCAACTGTTTTATAAGAATCAAATACCTGTAGTGTGGCTGTCTTTTCTCTTAATACCCTAAAGATTGATTCTGGCTCAACAATTTTAAGTTCACCACCTATCCTGTTGACCGATTTTTTACCGAAAACCAATGTTCCCAGGAAAGTTGAATCCAAAAATTCACATTGGCTTATATCTACTACCAGTTTTCTGAATTTCTTTTCAACATCTTCTTCAAGGATTTTCTTAAATTCCTGTGCTTCTTTATAAGTTGCGCGACTGAGATTTACTACCTCAATTACTACGTCTTTTTCTATTTTCTTTTCGAAATCATCCATTAAGGTTCTGCAATTTGTTAAACAATATTTCCTTACAAACTAGATTTATTTTCTTAATCTACTAAGAATAATGTGCCAGAATATTCCGGGATATAGCATCATTATTATTATTAAAAATGCTATTTTTAGACTCATTTTAGTACAAGAACTAATCTTTCTTGTCCCAAAATAAACTTTTTTACCTTAAATAATAATGACAAAGATTTATGACGACAAATATTTATTCTAATAAACTAGTAACTAAAGGACCAATTAATTGCTAGGTCCTGAATTGAAATATGTAGCAGAAATTGGATATAGAGAAGCGATTACGGTTGCAAAAACACACTATGAAAATTTTCCCGTGGTTTCTTTTCTGATTCCGCGTAATCTTAGAAAACATGTAGCAATTATCTACTGGTTTGCCAGGACAGCAGATGATTTTTCTGATGAAGGAAATTTTTCTAATTCACAAAGGTTACAGGAGCTTCAGACATTTGAAAACAATTTGCGTGGTTTATTAATAGGTCCTCCTGAAAGTAATTTAGAAGCAGCTTTAAAAGAAACAATTATAACTAAGAAATTAAGTCCCGAAAATTTTTTTAATCTTTTAAAAGCCTTCAAACAAGATGTTGATAAAAATCGTTATGAAAATTTTAAAGAAGTTCTTGATTATTGTTCCAATTCCGCAAACCCTGTGGGAAGAATCTTACTGGAACTTTTTAATATAAAAGATGAGAAAGCATTTTATTATTCAGATAAAATTTGTACTGCATTACAAATAACAAATTTCATTCAGGATTCGCAATTAGACTATCAAAAAGGAAGAATATATTTCCCCCTGGATGAAATGAAAAAGTTTGAAGTTGATGAAAAAGTGTTTGAGATGAGTGGAATTAATCCTAATTTCAAGAAGCTTATTGAATTCAGTGTTGACAGAGTTCAGAATTATTTTAATGAGGGAAAGAGTTTACTTGAATTTCTTTCCGGTAGATTTAAGTATGAAATTGCCTGGACGATTAAGGGCGGTGAGGAAATTCTAAATAAAATTCGTGGCGCTGATTTTGATATTTTTACAAAACGAGCGACCTTAACTAAAACTGATTATTTGAAATTATGTATTAAATCCTTTATTACGCATTGAGAGATATAGCAAAAGAAATAGCAAAGAAAAGTAAAAGCAGTTTTTATTATGCTTTTAATTTATTACCGGCTGAGCAGCGCGATGCTATGAACACAATTTATGCATTTTGCCGGGAGACTGATGACATTGTTGATGAAGGCACAATTTCAGATGATATCAAGCATGATAAATTAAGAAAATGGAGAGTCGAATTGGAGAAATCATTGATCGGCCAATCTGATTATCCATTAATCAATAAACTTTCAAAAACCATTCAGCACTTCAAAATTCCTCTGGAACCATTCTTCGATCTCATTAAAGGAATGGAAATGGATTTGCAGAAAAAAAGATATCTCACTTTCATGGATCTGCAAACTTATTGTTATAATGTTGCTTCAACTGTAGGACTGATGTGCATTGAAATTTTTGGGTACAGACATCATTCAGCAAAAGATTTTGCCATCAACCTCGGTATTGCACTTCAACTGACTAATATATTACGTGATATCAAGAAGGATGCAGAAAAAGGAAGAATTTATCTGCCGAAAGAAGATATGGAAAAATTCAACTATCAGGAATCCGATGTATTTAACAATACTTATAACGAAAATTTTCAGAGAATGATGGAATATCAGGTGGAACGTGCAAGAGAATATTTCAATGCTGCGACCGCTTGTCTAAATCGAGAAGACAAAAAAGCAATGTTTGCTGCACGAGCCATGCAGCACATTTATTCTCGCATGCTGAACAAAATTGTTGACGCTGATTACGATGTTTATCAAAGCAAGATCAAAATCTCAACGGTTAAAAAAGTTGGAATTTCTCTTGGAGTTTGGGCTAAGTACAGAATCGTTTATTGATATAATCTAACCCGTCAGGATGCAAAAAAAAGTTATTGTAATTGGTGGAGGAATTGCAGGACTCACCGCAGCAGCATATCTGACTAAAAATAATTTTAAAGTTACACTTTTAGAAGCTTCACCAAAATTGGGTGGAAGAGTTTATTCTTTAATTGATAAGGAAACCAATTCAATTATAGATAACGGTCAACATATTTTAATGGGCTGCTATAATTTTACTCTGCAATTTCTGGCAATCATTGGGGCAACAGAAAATTTTTATTTTCAAAAGCAACTTGAAGTGAATTTTGTAAAAGAAGGATTTCAGCTTTCAGAGCTAAAAAGTGCCCGATTAATCTATCCATTTAATTTAATTTTTGGTCTGTTGAACTTTAAAACTATTAAATTGTCAGAACGGATCGATCTATTGAAAGTGTTTATTAAATTACCATTCTATTCTTCAGATAAGTTTTCTAACGTGAATGTGAAGCAATGGCTGGAACATGAAAATCAATCTCAAACTCTTCAGGATGCCTTCTGGAAAATACTGGTAGTAGGAGCTTTGAACACAAATATTGAGAAAGCATCAGCTAAAATATTTATAGATATTCTTAAACAAATTTTCCTGAAAGGTAATAAATCTACTGTAATCATCTTACCAAGGTATGGCTTAAGCGAATCGTATTGCAAAGCTGCAGAAAAATTTATTTTAGATAATGGTGGAGCAATATTTTTATCGGAAACAGTCGAAAAAATCAATATATCCGATAACATTGTAACAAGCTTGCAATCATCCAGAAACGTGTTCTCCGATTTTGACTATTTAGTATCGACAATTCCTTCATATGCACTTTCGAGAATAATCGAAAATAATAGTAAAATAAAAATTCCTGATTTAAAATATTCATCTATACTAAATATACATTTATGGCTAAAAGAAAATTCAATTCCTGCTGGATTTTTCGGACTTATTAACTCAACTTTGCATTGGGTCTTCAATAAGGGAACTCACTTGAATGTGGTGATAAGTGATGCTGATGAATTGATGAGTATTCCGGATAATGAATTAATAGAAACGGTCAAGAATGAAATGAAAAAATTCTTTTTGTTAGATCCTGAATTAATATCCAATTATAAAATCATAAAAGAAAAACGTGCTACTTTCATTCCTTCGAAAGATACAATTGATAAACGACCGTCTCAAAAAACATATTTAAGAAATTTTATTCTGGCTGGTGACTGGGTTGAAACAGGATTACCGTCAACCATTGAAAGCGCAGTAAAAAGTGGAACAATTGCTGCTGAAATAATTATGCAACAAAATTAATTATAAACCTTCCTCAGAAAGCAAATAAACCATAATTGCTATTGCCGCTGATCCAAGTTCAAATTCCCGCGGATGAACTGCTTCCAAAATATCATTAGCAGAATGATGATAATCCATATAACGCTGATCATCAGGAACATAACCCATATGCAGTTTAGCATTTTTAATTTTTTGAACATCCACTCCGCTACCACCTTTTCTTATCCACTCAATGTTTGCTTTTTCAAGAATTGGAAGCCAGTCTCGTAACCTTTCCAATATTTCTGTCGAATCCGTTTCAACATAAAAGCCAATTGGTGTGAATGCACCTCGGTCAGATTCAATTACTGCAAGATGAATTTGCGTTGAGGTATCAGCGAAGTTTGCATATTCGGTTGCACCTCGAGTGCCATTTTCTTCATTAATAAAAAACACACATCTCAATGTTCTTTTAGTTTTAATGTTCAGACGTTTCATCAAATCAAGAACTTCCATCGTTTGAATACAACCAGCACCATTATCGTGAGCACCGCAGCCAACATCCCAGCTATCAAAATGTCCGCCAACCAATATTATTTCATCTGGAAATTCTGTTCCTTTAATTTCACCGATTACATTATAGGATTGAGCGTCAGGTAAAGTCCTGCAATTCAATTTTAAATTTAATTTCAATTGAGGATTTCGTTTCAATTCAGTACTTAGAAAATCAGCATCAATATTTCCCAAAGCAGCGGCTGGTATTTTTGGAATAGAATCTCTGTAATCCATAACTCCTGTGTGTGGTACATTATCATATTTTGTTGTTATGGATCGAATAACAACTCCAACGCCACCATATCTGGCAACTTCAATTGCGCCGTTCACTCTTTGATCAACTGCACCACCATAGCCCGCAAAAGTATTTATTTTGCTCGGATCCAAAGCTCGACTAAAGAAAACTATTTTACCATTAACTTCAGTTTTTCTTTTTTCAAGTTCTTGAAATGATTTCACTTCGATTAATTCAGCGGTAATTCCATTTGACGGAGTAGCTATGCTACCACCCAAAGCAAGGACAGATAATTCTTTATTCAAATCTAAAATTGTGCAACTTTCAATATTTCCTCTTTCCCAATGTGGAACCATAACAGGTTGAAGCCAAACCTTATCGAATCCAAGCGATTTCATCTTTTCAAATGCCCAGTTAATGGCCACCATTGAGTTTTCTGAGCCGCTTAGTCTTGGTCCGATTTCACATAACTCACCAAGATATTCGTAACCAATTTGCTCTCTTAATGCAGTTTCGACTATCATTTGTGCTATTTTGTTGTAGTTTTGAATTTTTACTTTTTCTTCCGTAATTGATTGAGGCATAATACTTCTAGAATAAAATGTTTGAATAAGTAAGAAATTAATTATGAAAAAATATTTATAATAATGTTTCACCGGATCAATTGGTTTCTCAGGTTAAATTATAATCAGACAGGTGATTAATTCTTACGTTAGTTATATTTAGGGGGTAAAATTTCTTCATCACAAAATAAATTAAAATTGTAATGAAATTTAAGAAAGCATTCAAAATGAAACCAACTTTTATCTTTCTTTTTATTTTTATAGCAGCACCTGCTTTTTATTCACAGGATCTACCGCATTGGATGACTAAGGAAGAATCTTTACTTTGGCAAAGTTATGATCATCCGACTAATCCACTTTTTTCTGATCCACCTGCTTTACCGGTAAGAGGCATGGCCGAATGGGAAGAACTTCAAGGTGTTATAATAACCTGGACTTCTCAGTTATCAATTTTAAGACAGATTGTAGATTACGCACAGGAGGAAGGTACTGTTTATATAATTTGCACCGACTCAAATTCCGTGAAAAGTTATTTGCAGTCAGGTGGCGTACCATTATACAATATTGAATACCTGATTACTTCTTTTAACTCTATCTGGGTTAGAGATTATGGTCCGTGGAATGCGTACACAAATGATTTCGATACATTGAATATTATCGACTGGATTTATAACAGACCAAGACCGCTTGATGATGTTACTCCGGTTTTCTTTGCTGATTATATCAGAGCACCGATTTATCAGACAACAACTCCTCCATACAATCTTACTCATACTGGTGGAAATCTAATGGTCGATGGACACGGAACTGCGTTTTCATCCAAATTAATTTTAAATGAAAATTCTACAAAAACAGAAACACAGATTGATGAAATAATGAATAAGTTTTTAGGAATTGACAGATATATCAAGATGGATAATTTGCCATACGATGTAATTCATCATATTGACATGCATATTAAACTTCTCGATGAAGAAACATTACTTGTCGGACAATATCCGACTGGAGTTGCTGATGGACCACAGATCGAAGCAAACCTTCAATATGTTATAAATAATTTTCAAACTTGTTTTGGCAAAGAGTTTAAGGTAGTAAGAATTCCAATGCCGCCGGATCAGAACGGGCAATATCCACCAAACGGTCAATATCGTACTTACACAAATTCAATGTTCGTTAACAAAACAATTATAGTCCCGACTTATGAATATCAATATGACACTACAGCACTAAGAATTTATAGAGATGCAATGCCCGGTTATAATGTTGTTGGAATAAACTGCAATTCGATAATAGGATCACTCGGAGCGATTCATTGCATTATGAAGGAAGTTGGTGTAGTAAATCCAATTTGGATTTCACACGCAAAAATGAATGATGAAATATTTGAGGGAGATTCAATTGCAATAAGCGCGGTGATAAAAACTAAATCTGGAATTGCTGATGCATCAATCTATTGGACGACAGACACTACTTTGGGATTCAGTTCATCGAGTATGCAATTTGTTTCAAGTGATTCGGCAGTTGGCTATGTCCCTGCTCAAATGGACAGCACAGTAATTTACTATTATATCTCTGCAACATCCAACGAAGGAAGAACTGTGACAAAACCAATTGTTGCCCCGGATGGGTTTTACAAATTTTTAGTAAGAAATTCAGTTACAGATTTCACTGAATCTATTGTGCCGGAAGAATTTAATTTATTTCAAAATTATCCAAATCCTTTTAATCCAGTAACCAGTATTCAGTATGTAGTAGGTAGTCGAAGTTACGTTACTCTGAAAGTTTATGATATACTTGGTAATGAGGTTGCGAATTTACTTAATGAAGAAAAAAATGCAGGCAAATATGGAGTTGCTTTTGATGCTAATGGATTATCGAGTGGAGTTTACATTTATGTTTTGAAAGCCGGATCATTTATTGAATCAAAGAAGATGATGTTATTAAAATAAAATTTACGGATTATTTGAATGCATCCGAAAGCAATTAAATACATTAAACAGCTTCATCTTAAAAAACACCCAGAAGGTGGTTACTTCAGAGAGATTTATCGCTCAGGTGAAATAATTTTGCCGGCACATTTGCCAAAACGATATAAGACATCGAGAAATTTTTCGACCTCTATTTATTTTTTACTGGAAGGAAAACAATTTTCAGCATTTCATCTTTTAAAATCCGATGAACTCTGGCATTTTTATGATGGCAGTTCAATCTTAGTATACATCATCAATCCAAATGGAGAACTTACAGTTAAAAAACTTGGAAGAAATAAAGATTTCGAACTTCAGTTAACCATTGATAAACAAAACTGGTTTGCAGCGGAAGTAGAAAACAAAAAATCATTTTCAATTTTTGGTTGCACAGTGGCTCCGGGTTTTGAGTTTGATGACTTTGAACTGGGAAAGAGGGCAGAGCTGCTTAAAAAATTCCCACATCATAAAATTTTAATTAACAGGCTGACAAAACGATAAACTGTTTTGAGTAAAACTTACTAACCAACCAAATATTATGGCAATATTTTCACCCTACCACCTTGATAATAGGACGTAATATTTCCTTGTAATTTTGATTGTTTGGCTTAAATTTCGCTTGGTGAATAATTAAGATTTAGCGGGTTTTTAAATATCAACAACGAAAGGATATTAAATAGAATAATTTCTACGATATAATTTGCTCAAAAACGGAAATATCCTTAAGGAAAATTCATCAGACACGGGATCGCAAATCTGGCTAAAGAGATTCTCCGCATCATTCTGTTTGCTTTGGTTGTATTTATTGTGGGAATTAATCTTGGATTTATCTCTCCTCAAAAGCCTCAGCTAAATCAGGCAATGTGGTCTGACGTTGTCTTCAAAACTCTACAAGCTAAAAACAATCAAAATTTTCAACACGAAAAAGAAAATCAGTTTAGCTTCCAATTAGACAAGCCTGAAAATAATCTTGCGTCAATAAACCTAATGGATTATTTGATGCCGCCTGATTCACCACCTGAAATTGATTTCGAATATCCACCTGCCGATTCCGGAGAAAAGAAATCGGAAGAGGAATCGGAAATTTTACTTGATCCAACAAATTTTCTGAATGATTCAACCGGAGAAAAAATTGATTCAACAAAAGGAAGTTCTGATTCACTCAAGACGAGTGGTGACTCTATTAAAGTTGATTGGAGATTATCAGACTCTACTGCAAGATTGGAACAGTTCAGATTTCAGCGCGAAGATAAATCTTATGTAGAACTACAAAGAAAGAAACAATCAAAATTTTTTATTGAACCTACTTCATCATACAAAACAAGAACAGTACGAATAGACTCCAGCGGACAATTTGTAGAAATAATCGAAAAGATAGGAACGTACGAACCTAAAGTGGTTTTGAGAATGCCTATTGATGACTATATCAATTTAAAAATTGCTTTGAATGAAAGAGACGAGTGGGAAAAACTTTGTTATGCTTATGAACTGACTGGCGGAGATGTAACTTTAAGTGAACTCATAACCAGCTTTACTGATTTTGAAATTCCATTACCAAGTGTTGGTGTGTTAAGCATATTCGGTGAACCAAAAATAAGTTTGAAGATTGGAGGCTCAGTTCAAATTCATGGTGCATGGCGAAGTGAAACAACTGAAGGTGTTACCGCTTCACGATTAGGTAATACAAGAAATGAACCCGATTTCAAACAGCAGGTTCAGATAAATGTTAGCGGAACTATTGGTGATAAACTTAATATAAGTGCTGACTGGAATACTGAAAGAACATTTGAATATGAGAATCAACTAAAAATAACTTACACCGGTTATGAAGACGAAATAATTCAAAAAATTGAAGCCGGAAATGTCTCAATGCAAACATCGCCTTTGGTTGGTGGAGCAGAAGCTCTCTTCGGTATAAAAGCACAATTTAAAATGGGGCCGTTGAGACTGACTACAATAGCGAGTCAGAAGAAAGGTGAAACAAAAGAAGTTTCTGTATCCGGTGGTTCAACTGCACAAGATTATTCGATCAGGGCTTATAGTTATTCCGACAACCATTACTTTATTGACTCGATCTACGCTGATACCTCATCTTCATATAATTTCTTTGAAAATTATTACAACAACAATCCTCCGCAAAGTAATTTAACATACCAGGTAGCTCAGATTGAAGTTTGGAAATCCACCAACCAAATTATTGCAGACCAATCACAAATAAGAAATGCGAACTGTTACATAAATCTTCCTACTTTGGAGGCCTATGGTGGTACATACCCTGAAATCTTGAGTAATCCGGATTCATTTATTACTATTTCTGGTCAACAAGAAACAGGGAGATTTTTACTACTTCATGAAGGAACTGATTATGAAATAAGATCATCAACAGGCTTTATAACCATGAAGACAGCTGTTAATGAACAGGATATTATTGCTGTAGCCTTTAAGCAAGGACAAAATGGAAGTACAGGTACATACGGTCAGTTTTTGGAGACGGTTGATCAGGAAGATACAGTTATTGTTCTTAAACTTGTTAAACCAAAAAATCTTCAGCCACAGTATAAACAAGCCTGGAAGCTAAAACTGAAAAATATTTATCCAACTGGTGCCCGTAACATTCAGAAAGAAGGATTTGAATTTAAAATTAAATATGAAGTAGTTGGACAGGATCCGACAGATGAGTTACAAACAGCTAATGGAAACATTTGGTTGCTTCAGGCTTTGGGACTGGATAAAGTGAACGAAGCTGGTCAGTCAATACCCGATAATAAATTTGACTACATACCCGGTATAACAATCTTTCCTGAAACCGGTGAAATTATTTTTCCCGTACTTCAGCCGTTTGGAAAAAATATAAATCCTTCACTTCAGGATTACACATATCAACCGATTTATGACACAACTAAAAATTATGCGCAGCAATATAAAGCTCAAGACAAGTGGGAGCTAACAGGTAAGAACACCGGTGAAAGTTCTGCAAGTTATCAGCTTGGATTTAATGTCGTGGAGAATTCTGTACGGGTACTCCTGAATGGTCGTGAATTGAGAGAAGGTGTTGATTATACAGTTGATTATAACATTGGACAACTTAACATCAGAAACGATGCTGCATTAGTTCCCGGCGCAGATTTAAAAATTACGTACGAACAGAATGATCTTTTCCAGCTTGCATCTAAAACTATGCTCGGTGCAAGAGGTATTTATGATTTCTCTGATAAAACTCAGCTTGGTTTTACTATCATGAACCTCAACCAGGAAACACTTAGCGATAAAGTCAGAATTGGTGAAGAACCATTGAGTAATACTATTATGGGTCTTGATTTTAAAACTGCTGCAGATTTACCATTCCTAACCAACAGTCTGGATT
Source organism: uncultured Ignavibacteriaceae bacterium (assembly GCA_963790385.1). Taxonomy (GTDB): domain Bacteria; phylum Bacteroidota; class Ignavibacteria; order Ignavibacteriales; family Ignavibacteriaceae; genus IGN2. The sequence goes on along the minus strand of CAWBOG010000002.1, from coordinate 14,683 downwards.
ATCTCATCTCAACGAAAGAAATGTCCACGTTTAGTTTGAATGGTGAATATGCTTATATGATTCCTGATCCAAATACCAAGAAAAGTTCGATACCATCAGATTCAGGTAAAAGCATTGCTTATATAGACGATTTTGAAGGAGCAAAAAGATTGATACCGATTGGAATTAATTACACAGGCTGGAAAGATTTAAGCGTTCCCGAAGAATTGAATGGCATTGGAGGATTACCGCGTGATCAAAGAATGGGTTATAAAGGAAAAAGTTTTTGGTATACTGTATCACCGTCTGATGTTGTAGTTGACAGCATTTATGCAGGCAGGAAACAAGTTGCACGATCTGAACAGCAACTGAATGTTTTGGATTATGTCTTTCTACCTGATACTCCCGGTTCTTACAACGGCGATCCGACGTTACAGAATAAACAACTTAACTGGGGAGGAATGCAAAGACTTCTTTCTTCAACTGCAAACAACCTGATAGAACAGAATATTGAGTTCATTGAATTCTGGATGAGAATTGAGCCACTAACACCTTCTGATGCTGTTTTAAATATTGATCTTGGGGTTATAAGTGAAGATGTAATTCCAAACAATATTCTTAATACTGAAGACAAAAATAATAACCAGGCTATTGATGAGGGAGAGGATACTGGTATTGACGGAATATTTGATAGTGATGAGCGAACATTTTATCCCTCAACTAAAAGTGACCCTGCGGTGGATAATTTTCTGTTTGAAGGAAATCCAATCTCTATTTTTGACTACTTAAATATTAATGGTACTCAAGGAAATTCAATAAGTACAGATGCAGGTGTTACTACCGGATACTGAGGATTTGAATTTAAACGGTTCAGTAGATCTTGCAAATAATTATTATCGCTACTCAATGACTCTTTCAACAGACTCGACTATAAATCCTTTTGTCGTTGACGGCGGATTTGATACTCCAAATGGAAAAACTTCCTGGTACCTGTACCGGATACCGTTAAGAGATACATCTAATGTTGTAGGTAGTCCGAGTTTTTCAAATGTGGAGACGATAAGATTCTATGTTCAGGGAGTTGATACGGCCGTACACTTCAGGATAACAGAATTTAACCTTGTGGGAAACCAATGGCAGAAGGTTGATACAGAGGATACTGTTCTTTCTGTTTCAACAGTTAGTTTTGAAGAAAATGAAGATTATACCAGCCCGCCGGGAGTTTTTAGGGAAAGAGACAGAACACAGCCCGATGAAGAAATTTATAATAACGAACAATCTTTGAATCTTATTTATTCTGGTCTTCCTGAAGGAGAATCCCGGGAAGCACAAAGATATCTTTTCCGTCCTCTGGATGTTTTTAACTATACACAAATGAAATTATTTGTTCACGGTGATGAAAATCCAGAATTGGGTGACCTTTCATATTATAATTCTGAAACAGGTGAGTATTCTGCAGAAGTTTCTTTCAAGTTTGGTCTCGACGGTGATAACTACTATGAGTATCGTCAACCGGTTCAACCTGGTTGGAACAGTATCTCGATTACATTTAGCGAAATAACTGCACTTAAGGCAAGTGAACCTGATTCCATTGGAGGAATTATTAAACAACCAGTTCCGGGATTGCCGGGACATTATTACATTGTTAAAGGTAATCCAACACTAACTGCTGTTAAAGTTTTTTCACTTGGAGTTTATAACATTGACGATTCTTTTAATCCGGGTGAATTATCCGGTGAAGTCTGGATGAATGAATTACGAGTTATAGGTGCAAATGATACAAATGGGTGGGCTTACAGCTTGGGTACTTCAATTAAGTTTGCTGATTTGATGACGGTAAACTACAACATGAGTTATACAAATCCGTATTTCCACAGGCTGCCCGAAAGATTTGGGTCAAGAGTTGAAACTCAGAACTGGTCTATGTCGACAGATATAGATATTTTAAAACTTGTACCGTTCAATATGCAGGGTAGTAATCTCAGGATTAATTATTCTCATACGGAATCCTTGGGTAAACCACTGTACATTCCTGGAACAGACATAAGTGTTGCACAGGCTGAGAAACAACTGTTAGAAATACCTCCAGATTCTGCTACTCAAACACCTGAACAGTTGGTAGTTTCCACACAAACTATGAGTGTCTCAAATACATTTTCTGCATCAAATATAAAATTAAAATTACCCACAGAAGTCTGGTATGTTAGAGATACATGGAATGCATTAAGTTATGGGTTTAATTATAACAACAGGTTTAACCGAAGTCCAACAATTCTTGTATCAAGTGGTTGGTTATGGACTGCATCAATTAATTATGGATTTAATTTTAGTCCCGACCTTTATATTAAGTTAGCTGATATACCTCTTATCGGGCCGTTCTTCGCATTATTCAGTGACTATAAAGATTTAAAATTTTATTTTGCTCCGCAAAACTTTGCTGCTAATGCCAGTGCAAACCGTAACCAGAATAGCAGTCAATCTCGACCAACTGGTACTAACACAACAACACCAATTATCTCACAGGATTTTTCAACTACGAGAGGATTCAATTATAATTGGAAACTTACCGAAGGCGGTTTGATAAATCTGACATCAAATTACAACCTGGTTATGAATTCGTCACTAGCATATCTACTTACAAATCCGGATGGATCTGAAAAGAGTGAAGATCAAATATGGAATGAAATCTTTGGTGGTGCCGGATTTGGTCAGGACTACCGCTATCAGCAAACGATTGATATTAGAACCTCTCCAAGACTTCCTTCTCTTTGGGATATTAATCGATACTTTACGCTTACTGCCGGTTATTCAGTTGGTTACAGGTGGGACTACGATTTGAGAAATGAAATTTCAGGAAGAAGTGCTGGTGCAAGTAATAAATTTACAACCGGACTTATTCTCAGATGGAAATCTCTAACCGAACCATTATTTGGAACGGATGAACCAACAGAAACCACGAAGAAAACAGTAAATGATTCAACGATAACGGATGCCAATCAGCCTTCCTCGTTAGGCAGAGCCTGGCAATTTTTCAAAGGTGCAATAAAAGCTGTCTTTTTCGATTGGGATAATCTTACAATTAATTATGCTCATGATTACAGTTACGCAAAATCCGGTATCCAGGCATCTGGGACAGGATTTTATAATTTTTGGGGATTGAGTCAAGATTATGCAAACGGACCCGGTCGTGCATTCCAGCTTGGTTTCGATAATACCGATGTTGGGCCAAGAGCATTTTCCGGCGGTTCTACCCTGAGCGATGTTTATACTGAAAAAAATAATATTGATATGAAAACATCAAGACCTTTATGGGAAGGCGCTAAGATTGATATAAGCTGGAACATTAGTTGGTCTGAAAATAAAAATGTATCACTCACTTCGGATGATTTTGGTAACGTTACCGTTTCAAATACTACTGCAACCGGAAGTAATAATAAATCATTTTTATCATTACCTGCAGGATTTCCGTTCATAGAATCGGGAATCGACAAGGTTAATTCGCTTTACAATCCTAATGCTTCTAATCCAAGAGAAAGCCTTACAAACGCTTTTGTTGATGGGCTCGAAGCAGTGCCATTTATTTCGGGCTTACCAATCTTTGAAGATATCCAGCAATATATTCCAAGACCAAACTGGAGATTTACATGGGATGGTTTAGAAAAGTTTCTTTTCTTTAAAACTATTGCTCAGAGAATTTCTCTTGATCATGCTTACACGTCTACATACGTTGAAGGTTGGAAACTCACCACTGATGGAACTGAAGAAATTCAGACTCAAAGAATTGAATATGGGTTTACACCTTTTTTGGGATTTAATATTACATTCGGTGAATTATGGGGTGGAAATTTATCAGGTACGATTAAATTTGGTTCAAGAACAGCTTATGATCTTGGAGTAAGCACTACTAACATAACTGAAACATCATCAACAGATATTGGGTTTACAGCAAGCTATTCTAAGACAGGGTTCGATGTTCCTCTATTTGGAATTTCACTTAAGAACGATGTTGAATTTCTTATATCATACACAAGTACGAGTAATGAAGTTATTAGATATGATATGAATAATTTTACAGAAGAGGGCGTACCTCAGGACGGAACAACGAGATCTTCTATCGAACCACGTATAAAATATACGATCAGTTCAAAAGTTTCGTTATCAATTTACTATAAGCATTCAAGCGTTGAACCGAAAGGTGCAGCAAGAATTCCCCCCACTACAACTAATGAAGCCGGGCTGGATGTTAATATTGTGATACAGTAATTATTAAATATAATTATTCGTCACTTTTTAATAATTTTCTAATTAAGGATTAATTGCTATCATAAAAACTGTTTAAGGAATTATGGATAAGAAAAAACTTCTTTGGGTAGATGATGAAATTGAATTATTGCGTTCACATATTATTTTCCTCTCCGAAAAAGGATATGAAGTTGACACTGCAATGAATGGTTCAGATGCTATTTCGGCGGTAAAAGAAAAAACATACGATCTCATTTTTCTTGATGAAATGATGGCTGGTATGGGTGGACTTGAAACACTTGCACAGATCAAAGAGATTAACACAAATATTCCCGTAGTAATGATAACTAAGAGCGAAGAAGAAACTTTGATGAATGATGCAATTGGCGGAAGAATTTCAGATTATCTCACCAAACCTGTAAATCCGAGCCAGGTGTTACTCGTTTGTAAAAAAATTCTTGAAGGGAAAAAAATCTCGGGGCAATATGCTGCAAAAGACTACCTTCAGGATTTCAACCAGATATCACAGGCTTTAACGAGTAATCCTGATTTTGCGGAGTGGATTGATCTGTACTTGAAACTTGTTAATTGGGAAATTGAACTCGATGCTCATTCAGAAATTGGTCTTCAACAAACCCTGAACGACCAAAAAAGAGAAGCGAATAAAGAATTTTCCAAGTTCGTTGAAAAAAAATATAAGGGCTGGATTAATTCTATCGGAAGTGTTGATACACCGAACCTTACTACAGAAATAACTGAAAAATATGTATTGAATCATGTGAAGAATGAAAGTGTTAGTGTATTTTATTTTGTACTTGATTGTTTGCGTATGGATCAGTGGTTGGTTATGGAAAAACATTTACGTGAATTATTTAAAATTGAAAAAGACTATTACTACGCCATACTTCCAACTTCCACACCTTACGCAAGAAATGCACTATTCAGTGGATTGTTCCCCTCAGAGATAGAGAAATATTATCCTGACCTTTGGGCTGGAAAAAATGACGATGATGAAAACAGCATGAACAAATATGAAAAGGAACTGCTTCAGCTTTTACTCGATAGAAAGAAAATTAAACTTAGAAATGATCTGAAGTACATTAAGATAATTGATCCTGATGTTGGAAGAAATTTCGAGCAGAACATTCTTTCATATAAGAACAATCACTTTACTGCGGTTGTTGTAAATTTTCTGGATATGATTGCACACGGAAGATCTGATTCAGATATACTAAAAGAAATTGCTCCGGATGAACCTGCCTATCGTTCTTTAACTAATAGCTGGTTTACACATTCTTCCTTGCTGGGAACTTTCAGAGCAATCGCTAAAATGGATAAAGTTAAAATTGTAATAACAACGGATCACGGAAGCATTCGTTCGATGCGTGGAGCTAAGGTACTTGGCGATAGAGAAGCATCAACTAATCTCAGATTTAAATATGGTCGAAACCTTAAAGTTGATGATAAGCATGCAATCTATATTAAAAATGCTCAAGAATATCGTCTTCCTAAACGTGGTGTTACGATAAACTACATAATAGCCAAAGAAGACTATTATTTTGTCTATCCAACAGATTATCATAAATATCTTAGCCATTATAAGGACACATTCCAGCACGGCGGAATATCTCTTGAGGAAATGATTTTGCCTGTAATAACAATGGAGCCAAAATAATTGGTTCATTATCCATCAAAGATCAAAACCAATAGCGAAGATGATTCTGCTAAAGTTGCTACTGAATTTATGCTTTCTATCAAAAAAGGAGATAGAATAATTCTGAATGGAAATCTTGGTGCAGGTAAAACTTTTTTTATAAAAGCAGCTCTTTCATCCATCGGAATAAAAAATGTTAATAGTCCATCATTCGCAATTGTAAATGAGTACTCGAACAATTTTCAAGTTTATCATTTTGATTTTTACCGTCTGAAAAATACTTCTGAACTTTATGATATTGGCTGGCAGGATTATTTAAACGATGAAGATGCTATTATTTTTATTGAATGGGGAATGCGGTTCCCCTCTGTACTTCCATCTGAAAGAATCGAAATAAATATTGAGATAATGAATGAGTCGGAAAGGGAATTCAGCTTTGAAAAATTTAGCTGAGCATAAACCCATACTTGCGTTTGAAACATCAGAAAATATTTGTGGTGTTTGCATTTATTTCTCTGATGAAAAGTATTTTTCGTCGGCAATCAATTTAAAACACTCGCATTCAGAAATGATTTTTGAAATAACTGATTCACTTTTTAAACTTGCCGGAATACACACAACAGATCTTGATTCGATTGCTGTTTCTGAAGGGCCCGGTTCTTTTACAGGATTACGAATTGGATTTTCTGCTGCTAAAGGCGTGGCTTATGGCTCTCATCTTCCAATTATTCCTGTTCCTACGTATGAAGCTCTTGCTTTCCAATTGAAAAAAGTCTTGAACGAAAATGACGAATTCATCATTTCAAATAAAATAAATAAGGATGAGGTCTTTTTTAGCAAGTTTCAAATTAAGGGCAATAATTATATATTTGTGGAGGATTTAACCATTTTGACCAACGAGCTTTTTATTCAGAAATCTAAAGGCTTTAAGGTGTTTGGCAATTCTAAATCATTAAATGGTGAACAAGGTAGTTATCCTTCAATACCAGAACCATTATTTGTGGCAAAATGGGCAGTCGAATTTGGAATGAAGAAAAAGACATTCAATTACGATTTTTTAGAACCTAATTATTTAAAAGATTTTATTGTAAAGGAGAAAAAATAAATGATCAAGAATATTTATATAGTTTTCTTTTTGTTTTCTTCAGTTGTATTCGCACAATTATTTCAACCAACATTAATACTACAGCAAACCAGTTTTGATTTTGGTGACATCAAACAGGGTGATAAAGTTTCGCATACTTTTGTTTTAACGAATGGCGGTGGAGATTTATTAAAAATTTCAGATGTAAAAGCTTCATGTGGTTGTACAGCCGCAGCACCTGATAAAAATGAACTTGCACCAGGTGAATCGACTAATTTAGTTGTGACTTTTAACTCAGCCGGTAGAATGGGTAAACAATCGAAGACTGTAAGAATTTATTCAAACGATCCGGAAAATCCTGAAATGTAATTACAATTGCTGGAAATGTTGTCTCTGCAAGTGAATTCAGTGCAGGTACACCCACAATTTACTTTACGGAAACCCAACATGATTTTGGCAGTGTGAATGAAGGCGATAAGGTTAATTATACATTTGGCTTTGCAAATAAAGGGTCATCAGTCTTAACAATTAAAGATATTAAAACTTCTTGTGGATGTACTGCAGCTTTACTCAGTCAGGATAATTTAGAACCAGGTCAGGAAGGAACAATAAAAGTTGAGCTTGATACAAAAAACAGATCTGGTAAAATGAGTCGTACTGTTACTATCACATCAAATGATCCAAAAGATCCTACAAAAGTGTTAACTATTTATGCAGACATCGTAAAAAAAGGTAACTGATGCCTTGGTTCAAAAGATCGAAAGATAATATATCACCTGACTCTCAGAAAAAAGATTTACCTGATGGTTTGTGGGAAAAGTGTCCAAGTTGTGGAGAAATAATTCATAAAAAACAACTTGAAGCCAACTTGTGGACATGTCTTAAATGTGATCATCATTTTAGAATTGGTAGCCAGGAATATATTGATATTCTTCTTGACGAGGGAAGTTTTAAAGAAATGCATAAAAAGATGCGATCGCCTGATCCCCTAAAATTTGTAGATACGAAAAAATACAAAGACCGGTTAGCAAACACAGTGAAAGCATTGGGACTGTATGAAGCGGTCCGAGTTGGTACTGGCAAAATGGATGAAAGGAATGTTGCTTTTGCCTGCATGGATTTCCAATTTATTGGCGGCAGTATGGGTTCGGTAGTTGGAGAAAAAATTGCTCGGTGTATTGATAAAGCTGTGAAAAATAAAATTCCTATGATCATTATTTCTGAAAGTGGGGGTGCAAGAATGATGGAAGCTGCTTATTCACTGATGCAATTAGCAAAAACCAGTGCTCGTTTAACCCGGTTAGCTGATGTCGGAGTTCCATACATTTCTGTAATTACTGATCCTACCACAGGAGGAACTACTGCAAGTTATGCTATGCTTGGTGATGTAAATATTGCTGAACCAAATGCGCTTATTGGATTTGCCGGTCCTAGAGTAATCAAACAAACTATCGGAAGAGATTTACCCGAGGGCTTCCAGAGATCAGAGTTTTTGTTGGAGAAAGGATTTATTGATGTGATTTCTCACCGGAAAAATCTGAAGCAGACAATAAGCAATCTGCTGGAATTAATGACTTGAGGCAAGAATTAAAACAATCTCTTCCAAACAAGAAATCCAAGCTATTTCCAAATCACTAAAGAAAGCCGGTAAGTCAATTGGCTTTGTTCCCACCATGGGTTTTCTTCATGAAGGTCATCTCTCCATAATTCAGACAATCAAAAATAAAATGTGATGTAACGGTCGTTTCTATTTTTGTTAATCCAGCACAATTTGGACCTAACGAAGATTTTAACAGCTATCCACGAGATTTTGAAAGAGACCAAAAACTTTTAGAAAATGAAGGAGTAGATTATCTTTTTTTCCCGTCTGCGGAAGAAATCTATCCGAAAAATTTTCAGACATTTGTAAACGTTGAAGACATAACAAAGAAACTCGAAGGTGAAATACGTCCAACTCATTTTCGCGGTGTATCAACGGTTGTTTTGATATTATTAAATTCTATTCAACCCAATTTTGCTTATTTCGGTCAGAAGGATGCACAGCAGCTTGCGGTAATAAAACGGATGGTTAATGATTTATATTTAAATGTAGAAATAATTTCCTGTCCGATTATTCGCGAACCGGATGGACTAGCAATGAGTTCAAGGAATGTTTATCTGTCGCCTTTAGAGAGGGAAGAAGCAATTGTAATTTTTCAATCTCTTGAATTAGCAAAGCAAAATATTTCCTCTGGTGAAAGAAGAGTCAGTATGATTCTATCGGATATGCAAGATTTATTTTCAAAAATCCCATCAGCAAAACCTGATTATATTAGAATCGTAGAAGCAGATACTTTTGAATTTGTCGATGAGTTAGCTGAAGGAAAAGATTATTATGTATTGGTCGCTTGTAAAATTGGTAACACGAGATTGATTGATAATATACTTATTACTGTCTGACCATAAGTAAGCCTCAATTATTCAAATCGTAAATAACTTTCAATCCTCTTAATACTAAGGATTCTTCATATATAAGCTGGTGTTTCAGGTAGGGTATTATGATTTTAGCATTTCCGCCGGTTGCAAATACCAGTGGGAAATGTTTACTCTCACGATATAAATAGTTCACACTTTCATTTATCAAACCGATTGTTGATGTGATAACTCCACTCATAATTGATGAATTTGTTGAGCTACCTATTAAACCTTTGTACGATCCTGCTTTTGTTAGAGGAAGCTGTGCAGTTTCATCATTTAATGAATTTAGCATTGTATTTATACCCGGTGCGATTAATCCGCCAATAAATTGTTTATCTGGTGAAACTATGTTTATAGTAGTAGCGGTTCCCAAATCGATAGTGATAAGAAATTGATCCTTTGAAATTATATTTTTTTTGGTTGCAATTTCTAAAGCACCAACCGCCGAGCAAACTCTATCCATTCCTAAAGTAGAAGGCGTTTCGTATTGGATAGTCAAGTTAAATTTCTGTTGAATATCTGCCTGAAATGTTGATATACTTCTTGATGAAATATCTTTCGGAAAGTATTTTATTTATTACAGGATTTACTGAACAGATAGCTGCTTCGTTGAAATTAGTTCTATTAATATAATCAATTGCTTCATCCAAACTGGAATGAATAGTGAGATCCCGCGACTGATCTTCTTCATATAAAACAGATTTAATATTTGTATTACCTATATCAAGAGCGATAAGCATTAGACAAAACTCACATCACCAAAATGTATTTTTTCTATCGTATTATTTTTTTTCAGTAAAAGATATCCGTTTTCATCTATATCATAAAAAATTCCCGATTTGATTTGATCGTTCTCTGTGATTGTAATCTTATCTCCTATCATGCTGCATCTATTACGCCAGTCTTTTAAAATAATTCCTGGCTTGTTTTCAACTTCCATTAAAAGTTCTTCAAAAATATTTAATATTTCAGCGAGTGTATTTTCTCTGTCAATGTCAGTGCCCAATTCAAGTTTTAAAGATGTTGGTGGTAAATTGAAATCGCCATGGAAAGCAATTTGGTTTAAATTAATCCCTATTCCTATTACAACTCTTTCAACATTTTTTCCTTTGATGGATGTTTCGATTAATATGCCTGCAACTTTTTTTCTTTCAATTAACACATCATTTGGCCATTTAAGTTCTGTCTTTAATTGATAAAGATTTTCTATTGCCATTGAAACAGCTAATGATGCAATCAAATTAATATGATTTATATTTAGTTCAGATACGGTTTCTTTTGTTAATAGAATCGAGAAAGTAAGATTCAGCCCTTTTGCACTTTGCCATATTCTCTCTTTTCTTCCTTTACCCGAAATTTGTTTCTCGGCAAAAAAGACTGTCCCGTTTTTTTTGTAAAGCTGTTTGCCGGAAAGCAATTCCGTATTTGTGGATTCAATTTCATCGCAATAGATAAAATGTCTTCCAATCACGTCTGTTTCAAGTTTTATATCGAAAATTTCCAGATTGAGCATTTAATCTCCAATTCGTTTTAACTAAATTAATCAATTGAGTCAGAACTTCTCTCATCTGTCGCTCAAGTTATTTTTCAACCAGGCCATCTAAAATTATTTGATTTCTTTTTCCTGACTTTGAATAGTGGAGATCCCGTCTTCACAAAGTCCTAATTGTTTTGAGTAAGCTGGTCGGGCAATTCCGTCATTGAACTTGACTATTGTCAACTAAAAGTGCCATTCTGGCAAAATGTCTGTCCGTACAGATATTTCCTTCAACGATTCAAGATAGACCTAAATTCATAAGATCAAACAACTTACGGGTAATTTGACCAACTGGCACTCATATTGGAAAGTATAACAGTTGAATAAACAAAGATTTTAAATAAAAGATAAAAACTAATAATAAATATTAATTGAAGGAAAAATAAAATGGGTAAGATAATAGGAATTGATTTAGGAACTACAAATTCCTGCGTAGCGGTTATGGAAGGAAATGATCCGGTTGTGATACCAAATTCTGAAGGTGGAAGAACAACTCCCTCGGTGGTTGCATTTACAAAATCCGGAGAGAGACTTGTTGGGCAGCCTGCAAAACGACAGGCGATTACTAATCCAAAAAACACAATCTTTTCAATAAAAAGATTTATGGGAAGATTCATAAACGAAGTTGGAACTGAAAAAGGTGAAGTGCCATACGAAGTTATTCCCGGTGATAGCAATTCTGCAAGAGTTAAAATTGATGACAGGGTTTACTCACCACCAGAAATAAGTGCAATGATTCTTCAGAAGATGAAAAAGACTGCTGAAGATTATCTCGGGCAACCTGTAACTGAAGCAGTAATAACTGTTCCGGCGTACTTTAATGATTCCCAAAGACAAGCAACAAAAGATGCAGGTGAGATTGCCGGTTTACAAGTTAGAAGAATCATTAACGAACCGACAGCAGCAGCACTTGCGTATGGTTTAGATAAAACAACGAGAGATCATACGGTAGCCATTTATGATTTAGGCGGTGGAACATTTGATATTTCAATTCTTCAGTTGGGTGATGGTGTGTTTGAAGTAAAATCTACAAATGGTGATACGCATCTTGGTGGCGATGATTTTGATCAGAGATTAATTGATTACCTGGCAGATGAATTCAAAAAAGCTGAAGGTATAGATCTTAAAAAAGATCCGATGGCTTTGCAAAGATTGAAAGAAGCTGCTGAGAAAGCAAAAATTGAATTATCTTCTTCAAATTCAACTGATGTTAATCTTCCGTTTATAACTGCTACTCAGGATGGGCCTAAACATCTGAATATTAATTTATCACGCTCAAAATTTGAACAATTAATTCACGACTTGGTGGATAGAACAAAAATCCCTTGTCAGCAGGCAATAAAAGATGCAGGCGTTTCACCTTCGGAAATTCACGAAGTAATTCTCGTTGGTGGTTCAACCAGGATACCAATGGTTCAGCAACTTGTAAAAGATTTATTTGGAAGGGAACCTCATAAAGGTGTTAATCCTGATGAAGTTGTTGCAGTTGGAGCAGCAATCCAGGGTGGAGTTTTAGCAGGTGATGTAAAAGATGTTCTGCTTCTTGATGTAACTCCGTTGTCACTTGGAATTGAAACTCTCGGCGGTGTAATGACAAAATTGATTGATGCAAACACAACAATTCCGACAAAGAAGAGTGAAGTATTCTCAACAGCTTCTGATAGTCAGCCATCTGTGGAAATTAATATTCTTCAGGGTGAAAGACCGATGGCGAATGATAACAGAACACTTGGCAGATTTCATTTAGACGGAATTCCACCGGCTCCAAGAGGTGTTCCTCAGATTGAAGTCACATTCGATATTGATGCCAATGGTATTCTTCATGTTAACGCAAAAGATAAAGCAACAAATAAAGAGCAAAGTATTAGAATAACTTCTTCAAGCGGATTGAGTAATGAGGAAATTGAAAAGATGAAACATGATGCTAAAGAGCATGCTGCTGAAGACAAAAAGAAGAAGGAAAGTGTAGAAATTCGTAACCAGGCAGATAGTCTTGTCTTTCAGACAAAGAAGCAGATGGAAGAAATGAAGGATAAGCTTTCTGCGGATGATAAGTCAAAACTCGAAACAGAAATCAAAAAAGTTGAAGATGCTATTGCTACAAACAATTCAGACCAAATAAAGACTGCAACAGAATCGTTAAATAAAGTCTGGAATGAAATTGCATCGAAGCTTTATCAGCAAGCAGGTCAACAGTCTGCGGAGCAGAATCAGGCATCTGGAGGTGGAGAACAACCGAAGGAACAAAAAGAAAATGTCCAGGATGCTTCTTATGAGGTCGTAGACGATAACGATAATAAGGATAAGTAATATTAATTATTGAGGGATCAGAATTTCGCTGCTCCCTCTTTAGAAATTAGAATTATAAAAATAGGAGTCCATAATGTCTGAGAATAAAGAAATAATTGCAGTAAAAGCACTTAATAATAATTCTATTGATGAGCTACTGAGAAAGGAAAATAATATTTTGCCTTCATCCGATATTTATGAAAATGCTGATGAATATATTTTAGTTGCAAATATGCCGGGAGTTTCAAGAAGTGAAATTCAGGTTAAAGTTATTGATGAATCACTTATCGTCTTTGGTAGAATTGATTACAACGAGATAGTGAGCAGAGATTATATTCTTAACGAGAACGAAATTGGGAATTATTTCAGAAAATTTAAAATCTCCGATTCAATTGATAAGGCGAGGATCAATGCGAAATATGATAATGGTCAGTTGATAGTTTATCTTCCAAAGAGTGCCAAAGCAATACCTCGGTCAATCGAGATTTCCTGATCGGAAATTATATTAATTTTATCCGCCCCGATTATTTTAATCGGGGCTTTTTTATTGCAGTAAAACTATTTTCTTTGTTTGTTACCGGTGCGTAACCTTCTAGGTTAAAATACCTTATTCAACCAGCAACCTCGAAGGTTGCACTGACCGGATGACTTTTGTCACTTCAACAACAACATTTTTTTTGTCTCAACATAGTTGCCTGCCTTTAGTTGATAGAAATATACTCCGCTTGGCAAGTTGATTGCATTGAACTCAACCTGATGAAATCCAGCTTCCCTTTCTTCATTCAATACAATTGCTATTTCTTCACCGATTGAATTCAGAATTGTAATCTTAACATTGGATTTATTTTGTAATCCAAAACCAATTGTTGTTGATGGATTAAAGGGATTAGGATAATTCTGCTCAAGCAGGTATGAATTGAATGCCCTACTCTACTTCTACTATATCTGAATATTCAAAACTTCCATCATAATCAACCTGTTTTAATCTGTAGAAATATTTTCCGTTATTAAATTTCTATCTGTATAACTGTAATTCTGCTGCTCAGTTGTTGTTCCTTTACCATTAACAAATCCAATCGTAAAAAATTCTTTTCCTTCCGTGCTTCTTTGTATTTCAAATCCCTGATTGTTAAGCTCTGTTGCAGTTGACCAGTTAAGGGTTACTTCTTTACCGTTTGTTGTTGCTGTGAAAGATGTGAGTTCAACAGGCACAACAAGTGTCGAAGTTGCAGTACCTATTCTCCAAAGATTTGTAACTGTATTATCTCTGCTTCCATCGTACCACATTCGTAAAGTATTTCCTTCCAGTATCACTGTTCCTGCTTCAACATAATCTTCATCCCAACTTCCTGCTGCACCAAAATTCAATACCGGGTTACCTGAATATTTAGCCCAAGTTACTCCATCATTTGTTGATGTTGCAAGACCAATCCTGCCCCTA
>CAWBOG010000001.1:0-5123 GCA_963790385.1 uncultured Ignavibacteriaceae bacterium | reverse complement strand
TGAAGAAAGAGGTTCCGTACACATATTTTTCGGATGGAATGAGGAGATTCCGAATATTTCCACCTGTCGGAGTTCAATCAACGCTAAGTGTAGAAAGACAGGCAATAACCAAAGCACTAAATGAAATTTCTAAGGGTGATCCGAATAAACAAAACTATACGATTTATGAATTTGCAACCGTACAAGTTCTTTCGCTCGACCAAAATCTGTCACGATATTACTCAACAACGAATGGTTCACTTGATGATCTGACCGTCAGAATTGATGAATCTGATTATACCAACGTTGAAGGCGGATATGGGATTTTTGCATCATACATAAAAGGAGAGTACAAAATTAAGTTCCTACCCTTGTACATCCAGTCGCTCGGTTATAAAATACTAATTGGCAAATTGAAGGAATGTTGATCAACGTAATTTTAAATAAACTTGCAAGTACTTTTGGATTATAAGTTTATTCGATCCTTTCATTCATCTTCTAGTTCTTGCGAAAAACAAGTGACTCTAATCGAGTCAGGAAACTTTTATTATGGATTTATTTACGTCGATTCAAATCCGGCAGGAGCAGCAATTTATCAGAATGGTAAAAATACCGGGCGATTTACACCGGATAGCTTGAGATATTTACCAAGCGATAGTTATACAGTAACCTTAAAACTTAAATATTATCGAGATACAAGCTTCTCTGTTCAACTTAGCGATCCGGATTTGAAAGAATATATGATAAACTACTTATCAAATCCTCTAATGTTGGGGAGTATCAATTTTACATCTGATCCTCCTGGAGCAAAAATTTTCATAAATGATTCAAGCATTCAAGCAATTACACCAATTGTTCAAAAAAATGTAAAACCAGGAAGTTATATTATTAGTATGAAAAAGATAATCACCGTGATGCCATAATTTCAATTTAATTGTTGAAAGTAATAAAACCTCTTCAGCATATTTTAAAATAAGAGATACATCGGAATGGGTCGACTATCAAATTTACAATTCCAACATTGCCTCAAATCTTTTGACGTGTATTGACGTGGATTTAAATAACATAAAATGGATAGGAAGTTTTGACAACGGAATAATAAGTTTCGATGGTGAAAATTTTAAGAATTATTCAACAGCTAATTCTCCGATTCCAAGCAATAACATTTTATGTATTTCAGTTGATCAGAATAATAACAAATGGATCGGAACCGATGCAGGTATTGCAGTGTTTAATAACTCTTCATGGACTGTTTATACTAAAAGTAATTCCGGATTAGCGAACAATAATGTTAACTCGATAAAATTTGAGAATAATACTGCATGGATTGGAACACCTGCTGGATTGATAAAATTTGATGGAGTCAATTGGGTTTTGTATGATACCATAATTGTAAATCCCCAACCTGAATTTGCAGCAGTTAATGACATATCTGTCGATTCTGAAGGATATAAGTGGCTTGGAACTGCTAACGCCGGCATTTTCAAATTTAAAGATGGAATTTTTGGAAAGCCATTTCGTGATTCAATCCCAGGTATTCCTTCGAATAGAATATCCACTGCAGCTATTTCTCAAGATGGTGAAAAATGGTTTGGTCATTTACCGGGACCGGGAAAACGTGGGGGAGTTTCGATTTTTAATGGCAGCTCCTGGAGATCCATTTTTATTGGTTCGGAAGGAAACCTTATTGAAGATATTTATGTTGATCATTCAAATACTAAGTGGATATCAACGAATGAAGGTTTATTCCAAATTGTTGGTGAAACTCCGCTTTTCTTTTATAATCGGAATAATTCCCTTATTAGTTTTTCTCACGTAAAAGCTGTGGTCAGGGATAAAGAAGGTTTAATCTGGATAGCTACGTATGGTGGTGGCTTAAATAAGTTTAAACTATGAGTACCTCATCACATTTTCGTTCTTTACATCATTAAAAATTTAAAATTTATCCTAGATTCTTTTATATTTTACACCCAATTTGAATTTTTATTCTAAATAAAAAATTAGAACTATTGTGGAAACTAAAAAAGCCGATTTAAACTCTTTAAAAATTGATCGATCTGAAGAAAAACGACCCCCGGGGCAAAATAAAAAAATTATCACACGGGTTGCGATTACTATCATTTTATTGGTGATTATTTTTTTAGGATATAATTACGTCAATTCTTTGCTGCATAAAAAAGAAGAAGTAAGACTAACAACAGTAACACTTCAAACCGGATCATATTCAAGTGCCGTGCTTAATGCCAGTGGTTATGTTGTGGCTCAGCGTAAAGCTGCAGTTGCTTCAAAGGGAACCGGCCGGTTGGTTTACCTCGGAGTGGTTGAAGGTGACCGGGTAAAGAAAGATCAAATTATTGCCCGGCTTGAAGATAATGATATCAAAGCGCAGCTTGACCAATCGAAAGCCAATTTGAATTTGGTTGAAGCAGATTTGAAAGATGCTGAAAATTTTTATAATAGACAGAAGGAATTATACTCTAAAGGTTTATCTTCACAGCAGGAATTTGAAACGGCTGAAGCTCGCTATAATAGAACGCTTGCAACTATTGATCTTGCAAAGGCACAAGTACTGTGCTGAAGTTGGAATGGAGAACACGTTAATTCGAGCTCCATTTGACGGAACTGTTTTTACAAAAAATGCTGATGTTGGTGAAATCGTTGCACCTTTTGGAGCAAGTATAAATCAAGAGCGGCGGTTGTAACAATGGCAGATATGACATCTTTACAAGTTGAAGCCGATGTCTCAGAATCTAATATCGAAAAGATATTGCTGAATCAAGAGTGCGAAATTGTTCTAGATGCATATCCCGAAAAAAGTTATCCGGGTTATGTGGCAAAAATTGTTCCCACTGCAGATAGAACTAAAGCAACTGTTTTAGTGAAAGTTGGTTTAAAGAATATGACAGTCGTGTGCTGCCTGAGATGAGTGCAAAGGTTACTTTTTTAGCTCAAAAAAATGATAAAGTCAAAATGGAAGAGAAACCGATTATGCTTGTACCTTCATCTTCGGTAGTCACAAGAAAAGGAATTGAAGTAGTATTTATAGTTAATGATGATAAAGCGGTTGAAGTGTCGGTTAAATTAGGAAGAAAATTTGGTGACAGTGTTGAGATTATTTCAGGTATTGACGCCGGCGAAAATATAATTGATAAAGTAACCGAAAAAATAAAAGACGGTGTTGAAGTTAAAGTTTTATAATTATCTATATTCTTAAGGAGATTAAATGACCGAACTAATTCAAGTTGATAATGTTTCAAAATCTTACTGGCGTGACAGCTTCGAAATTCCAGTACTGAGTGATTTATCGCTAAGTGTTAAGCAAGGTGAATTCATGGCATTGATGGGACCTTCCGGATCAGGTAAAACGACATTATTAAATTTAATAGCAGGCATTGATAAGCCAACTGCCGGTAAAGTTGTTGTTGCAGGAACTGAAATTTCGAATCTTGGTGAATCTGCACTGGCAAAATGGAGAGCGAACAATATCGGATTCGTATTTCAATTTTATAATTTAATTCCTGTCCTTACAGCATTTGAAAATGTTGAATTACCTCTTCTTCTCACAAAATTATCTAAGGAAGAGAAAAAAGCATGTTGAGACTGTGCTGAATATTGTCGGTTTAGGAAGTCATATTCAACATTATCCAAAGCAATTATCCGGCGGACAGGAACAAAGAGTTGCAATTGCTCGGGCAGTTGTGACTGATCCGGTATTGCTTGTAGCTGATGAACCTACTGGAGATTTGGATAAAAACTCTGCCGATGAAATTTTGACTCTTTTGGAGCGGCTTAACAAAGAGTTCAACAAGACAATTATGATGGTTACTCATGATCCTCATGCTGCCGAGAGAGCCAGTATTATCCGAAATCTTGAAAAAGGCGATTTGGTAGGAGCTTAATATGAAAGTACTGAAATTAATACTTAAAAATGCGCTTCGCCATAAACTTCGGACAAGTTTAACAATTTTGGGAATTACAATTGCGGTTATCGCATTTGGATTATTAAGAACAGTAGTAACTGTTTGGGATTCCAGTGTTGATGCGAGCATCGGCAAATCGATTAATCACCAGGCAAGCAGTGTCATTTATTTTTACACTTCCTTATTCATACAAAGAGAAAATTATAAATGTGCCCGGTGTCCAAACTGTAAGTTTTGCAAATTGGTTTGGCGGCGTATATAAAGATAAAAATAATTTCTTTGCACGGATGGCTGTTGACGCTGAAACAATTTTCGATGTCTATGCCCGAATTTTTAATTAGCCTGAAGAGTTAGCAACCTTTAAAAAAGAAAGAAACTCTTGTGTAATTGGTTCAGAAATTGCCAAGCAATACAATATTAAGGTTGGGGATCAAATGACATTAGAAGGCGGATATTTATCCCGGCAGATGGGATTTTGTCGTAGAGGAATTTACAGACCTCAAAATAAAAATACCGATGCAACGCAAATGCTGTTTCACTGGCAGTACGTTGACGAAAGAATGAAAATTGAATCTCCGGTCCGGGCTGGAAATGTTGGCTGGTACATAGTTTCAATAAAGATCCTAATAAATCAGCAGTAATTTCAGATCAGATTGATGTATTGTTTAAAAATTCTGCTGCTGAAACTAAAACAGAAACTGAAAAAGCTTTCACTCAAGGGTTTGTTTCTGCTTCTGGAGCAATTATCACTGCAATGAACTTTATGTCATTTATGATAATTGGAATAATAATGCTTGTACTTGCAAACACCATGATAATGGCTGCACGCGAAAGAACAAGAGAATATGCTGTTTTCAAAACTTTAGGCTTTTCAACCTATCATCTGACAGGTTTAATTCTTGGTGAATCTCTTCTGATTTCCTTTTTAGGTGGTGGAATTGGGATTGCTTTAACTTATCCAATAGTTGCAGCATTTGAGCAAGCAATACCAAAAGGATTCTTCCCATTCTTTTTCATTGAGCCAAAGACAACTATAATGGCGCTTAGTGCTGCCATTTTAATTGGAATATTTGCAGCTATATTCCCAATTCAACGAACGCTGAAAACTAAAATCGTGGAAGGATTTAGATTTGTTGGATAAAAGAAAATACCATTTAAGTACACTTTCAGAAACTTTAAAGCCCGTAAACTAACAGCAGTGATAACCGTGACAGGTATTGCTTT